>CAWBHB010000001.1:0-2607490 GCA_963788625.1 uncultured Gemmatimonadales bacterium
CCGCGGCTGCGGACGGCCCGCCACCACGAGCAGGCCAATGGCCGCCAGCGACAGCATGGAAATCATGCGCATAACACACCTCCCTCATGAGACTGCCGACCGGGTGGCCGGGACGTTGCATTTCTCTGTGCCCTCTGTGCCTCTGTGTTTTCTTTGTTTTTTGGTTCAGGGCCAGGGTCACACCTGCCGTTCGGCCTACTTCAGCGTCAGAATCCACTTGACGATGGCGTGCAGGTCCGCTTCGGGCACCTGCGGGTTGGGGATCATCGGAACCTCGACCCCAGACCCCTGATCCGCCCATTCTCACCTTCTCGACCAGCGTCGCTTCCACGTCCTTGCCCGGGTACTTGGCGGCGACGTCCTTGAACGCCGGACCGACCACCTTGTGATCGACCGCGTGGCACGCGGTGCAGCCGTACTTCGCGGGCATCTGGTCCGGGGCGACCGCCTCGGCCTGCTCCGCGGCGCGGCGGGGGCCGGCTGCCGCAGGCGCGGCTGCCGCGGGCGTGGGGCGGCGCGTTGCCGCCGGGCAACCAGGACGTCGTCGGCACGACGGCCGGCACCGCCTGCGCCTTGATGTAGGCCACCAGCATCCACACGCCGTCGGTGCCGATGACCCCGCCGTACGCCGGCATTCCCTTCGGTCGCCCGTAGAAAATCGAAGTGAAGATGTCGTCGTCCGCGCCGCCGTAGCGCCAGCGGCCGTCGACCAGGCTCGGGCCCGACCCACCCGACGGCGCCGCCGCCGTGGCAGCCGTCGCAGTTCATCGAGCCGAACAGACTAGCCACCGGCGTCCGGGTTGAGCTTGGCTGGCCGCGGAGCCTGAGCGCGTTGGCGGCCGGGAGCGACGCCGCCGGCGGGGATCCGGTCGTAGACGCGAGCCGCGGTCCGGCGGTGGTTCCTGGGGCTGTCGCCCCTGACTTCCAGGCCGCGCGACGGCGAACGACCGCGAGCAGCGCGATGACGCGTCTGGTGGTTGGCATGGTGTGCTTCCTCTCCTTAGAGCCCGAAGATCCAGACGATGCCGCCCTGGCTGGTATGCCGGCCGATGTCCTTGTAGGGATCGGACGGCGGGCGCACGTCGGCCGGATCGTCGGAGCGGACGTCGCCCGCGAGCAGGAACCAGTCGCCGCCGATGCCGGCGTACACCGCCACGTACTGCTTGCCGTCGGGACCGCGGTAGGTGATCGGGTTGCCCACGACTCCAGAGCCGACCTTGAACTTGGAGAGCAGCTTGCCGGTCTTCGCGTCCACCGCCTTGAACCATCCGTCGAGCGTGCCGTAGAACGCCACGTCGCCGGCGGTGACCAGCGCTCCGCTCCAGTTGGGGAAGTGCTCCTTGATCTCCCAGACCTTCTTGCCGGTGCTCGCGTCCCATGCCATGAACGCGCCGAGGTTGCCGCCGGGCCCGGCGAAGTAGGGGGTGCCCGCGCCGATGAACGGCGTCCCGCGGAAGTGCTGCGCCGGCGACCGCCGCGAAGTCCATGCACATGTTGTTCGTCGAGGTGTAGAACAGTCCCGTCCGCGGCGAGTAGGCCGCCGGCGACGCCGGGCTCACTCCGCCCTCGAGGCTGGGGCAGACACCCTTCACGTTGCCCTTGGACGCGCCGGTCTGCTTGGTGGAATCGAGCACCGGGCGGCCGGTCTTGAGATCGATGCTCTTGGCCCAGGTCACCTGGACGTAGGGCGGCGCCGCGAGCACCTCGCCGGTGGCGCGGTCCAGCGTGTACTGGAAGCCGTTCTTGTTGAACGTGACCAGCGCCTTCCGCACCTTGCCCGCCGATCTTGAGGTCGGCCAGGATCATGGTCGGAGACGGCGTCGTAGTCCCAGTTGTCGTGCGGCGTGAACTGATACGCCCACACCAGCGAGCCGTCGCGACGGGACGGCGCGCGAGGACGCTCGCGGTCCACTTGTTGTCGCCGACGCGCTGCTCGGGGTTGTAGGGCGACGGATTGCCGACGCCGTAGTACACCAGGTCGAGCTCCGGATCGTAGGACATCCATCCCCACACCGGCGCACCGCCGATCTTCCAGGCGTCCTCCGGCCAGGTCGTCTTCCCCAGGTCGGTGCCCTTGTCATAGAACGGCTTGAAGGTGCCGGGCTTGACCAGCATGTCGGCGTCGGGACCGATGTTGCGCGCCGGTCCAGACGATCTTGCCGGTCTTGAGGTCGAGCCCCTTGACCCAGCCGTAGATGCCGAACTCGCCGCCCGAGGCGCCGACGATCACGCGATCCTTGACGACGAAGGGCGCCATCGGCGTCGTCTCGCCCTCGCCGAGATCGGCGATCTGCGTCTTCCACAGCTCCTTGCCCGATCGCCGCGTCCACGGCGACGGTGTGCCCGTCGAGCAGGTTGTAGATGATCTTGCCGTCGGCGTAGAACGCGCCCCGGTTGATCACGTCGCAGCAGGACGATCGCCGATCGCGTTGGGGCTCACGTCCGGACGGTACTTCCACTTGAGCGGATAGCCTTCCTTGGTGAGGTCGAAGGCGTAGAGCACGTTCGGCCACGGGCGTGACCACGTACATGGTGTTCTTCACCACGAGCGGCTGCCCCTCGTGACCCGCCAGGACGCCGGTGGAGAAGGTCCAGACCGGACGCAGCCGCGTCGCGTTGGCCGGCGGTGATCTGGGCCAGCGCGCTGTAGCGGGTCGAGGCGAAGTCCTTGGCGGGCATCGTCCACTCGCCGTCGGAACCGCCCTGGGCGGGAGCGGGCATCGCCGCGAGAGTGGAGAGACAACCCAGCATGGTGAGTACGCGTATGGCGAGGGTGGGCATGCGGCCTCCTTCGGGCCAGAGCCCTTCGCAAGATGATGTCGGGGGGAGTAGACGTCTCTTCATGGCACTACCTGGGAACTTCGATTACTACCTCAACCCTTGGATATAGGTCGGGCCACCGGGTGTCAAGGCGGACGGGCGGACAAAAGCGGCGGGGGCTTCCTCTAGCGGTGAGATTGAAGCCAGGGGTCAGGTGACGAGGCCCATCTTCACTCGGACCAGCCAGTCTGTCTAGCCGCCGAGCACCAGCGAGGGACCTACTCTCCCACCGTCGGATAGTAGATCCTTCTTGCCGTGCTCGGGGCAGGCTCTCGCTTCGCTTCACTCGGGATGAGGTTCAGCTCTCAACCCCTTTCCTCCACTCCGCTCTTCCTGCCCCACTGCTTGCGTTACTTCGACCGCCCTGCCCCATTCAGCTTTTTCGGCGAAGCCGGGCGGCTCTCGTCAGCGAGCGCCTTTGACGACCGGGTGACCGCTTCCACGCGAGCCTTGACCTGAATCCGCTTCGCCTCGGGCAGTGCCATCCGGGGGATGCGCACCTGGAGAACACCCTCCCTGACGTCGGCTTCGATCTTATCCGCGTCCACGCCCTGTGGGAGTTGGAATCGGCGCAGGAACGACCCGTAGCTGCGCTCGACCAGGTGATAGCGCTCCTCCTCGCCCTCGCTCCGCACGGCACTCCTCCTACCGTGGATCGTCAGGATCCCTTCCTCTGCCGTCACCTCGACATCTTCCAGCCGGACACCGGGAAGCTCAACCGAGAAGGTCAGCTCCCGTTCGGTCTCGCAGATGTCCACCGCGGGAACCCAGTCACCCTGGCCGGCGTGGCCGTGGCCGAGTGACTCCTCCAACAGGCGATCGATCTGCCGCCGTAGCGCAAATGCGGGGGCGGTCAGGGTAGTTGCGTATACCATACTTACCTCTCCTTCAATGGACTTTAATGAAGAGGCGGACTGGATCCGCCCCCTCGTCCGAACCAAGCGGTCGGGCTTAGCTCTGAGCAGCGATCTTATGGAAGGTCGAGTTCAGAACTTCGTACCCGTGCACCTCTGGCGTGCCTTCAACCACCTTCGCCAGGCCCTTGAGTACCTGGGGATAGGTGTCGCGGCCGTACTGATCCGCGCTCTCCTTGCGATCCCACAAGCTGATGGCGAGCGCATCCTTGCCGCTGGCGCCGACGAACGTGATCTCATCCTTGAAGCCATTCTGCTTCCGCAGCATGGGCAGGATGTCCTTCTCGAAGGTCTGGGTGAACTCGGGGGCGGTGTTGGGCTTGAGACTGATGGACACATTCCGTGCGTACATAGTTGAACTCCTTGAGGCACTTGGGGTTATGCGGGGTGACTGGTCTGATTTACCGAATGGAACGTTAAGAGACTGTACTGTCTTTGTCAAGTCGACATTATGTTACTTGATTATGATTAACCTCGATTAGTTAACCACGATTCCGCGCCCAGGAGGCACGCCGTGGATGTCTCATTGGTGATTCGGCAGCGGTTGGAGGCATTCGGCCTGGAGCAGCGGGAGCTCGCTCGCGCCGCGCGGGTGACCGAGTCGTACATCTCTCAGTTGCTCACCCGGAAGAAGGCGCCTCCCGCGCCGGGCCGTACCGACATCTATGCCAAGATGGACCGGTTTCTGAAACTGCCGCGCGGGGAGCTGGCGCGGTTGGTGGAGGTTCAGCGCAGGGAGGAACTAAAGCAGGAATTCGGCGATGAGCGGGCACCCCTGTTCCGGGAAGTCCGCGAGTTGATCCTTCGCAAGGTCCACGCCGACAAGGAACCCCACGTCCGCGCGATCTTCGAACAGCAGCCCTTCGGTGAGCTGGAGCGGCTGGTGACCCAGCGGCTCCTCGACGTGCTCGCAACGGTGGCCAAGGAAGAATTGGCGAACGACTCGTGGCTCCGGCAGGTGGCGGACCTGAGTGGCCGAAGCTTCGAGGAAACCCGGGTCATCGTCCTCGACTTCCTCGATACCGACATTTTCCACTTGTCTCGGGACCACTGCGACTCGTTCCTGGATCCCATGATCGAGTCCTGGGACATCGACCTCACGACGTTTGCGCTGGACATCGTCCTCAACCCCAGGGTGGTCCCGCTCCACGTGAGGCGATTCGAGTTTGTTGAGCGGACGGCCGACGAGCTGTCGGCCGGGAGACCGGGGCTCGACGAGTTCCTGGAGAATCCTGCCATGAGCAGCACGGCGACCGAGGAGGAAATCGAGTTTCTCAAGCAGCTCCGGTTCAAGGGCAGGCAGCCGACGGCCCTCTACTACTACCGGGAGTTACAGAATCTGAGGGATGGGCTGCATTTTGCGACCTCGTAGGTCGGGGGGTCACGGGGCGGACACGGCGGACACGGCGGACGGGCGCCTCGCTGGCGTGAGGTGGGCGCGGCGAACGGGGAACGGCGAACGGGATTCTGTCATTGCGAGCGAGCTTGAGCGAGCGAAGCAATCTCACTCGCTTAACCTGGGAGGGAGCGCTCGTGGCAGGGACAGCGGGTGAGATTGCTTCGGCCCCCTCGCTCCGCTCGGGGGGCCTCGCAATGACACACATCCGGCGCCCCGTCGGGGCGCTGGGTTCCGATGGCGGCCTTGGCTACGATGCGTGGCCCCTTCGGGGCCGTCAGCTCCAGAACAACACCCACCGCGTTCACTCGCAGGCGAGACTGGAGGACACGGTCCCCCCTTCCCAATAGGGAAGGGGGACAGGGGGTTAGGTAGGAAGCGGCAGACGGATACAGGTGACGTTCCTCCAGCGGGAGAGATTGCTTCGGCCCCCTCGCTTCGCTCGGGCGGCCTCGCAATGACACACATCCGGCGCCCCGTCGGGGCGCTGGGTTCCGATGGCATCCTTGGCTACGATGCGTGGCCCCTTCGGG
Organism: uncultured Gemmatimonadales bacterium; assembly: GCA_963788625.1. GTDB lineage: Bacteria > Gemmatimonadota > Gemmatimonadetes > Gemmatimonadales > GWC2-71-9 > DATBGE01. The sequence continues at coordinate 5,664 of CAWBHB010000001.1, forward strand.
GCCGTCAGCTCCAGGACAACACCCACCGCGTTCACTCGTAGGCGAGACTAGAGGACACGGTCCCCCCTTCCCAATAGGCGACGAAGTCGCCCCGAGCGAAGCGAGGGGGCCGGGGGACAGTGGGTGAGGTAGAAAGCGGGAGACGGAAGTACCGCGGAAGACGGTGGTCTCCTCCAGCGGGTGAGATGGCTTCGGCCCCCTCGCCGCTCGGGGGCCCTCGCAATGACAGACATCCGGCGCCCCGTCGGGGCGCTGGGTTCCGATGGCGTCCTTGGCTACGATGCGTGGCCCCCCTCGCTGCGCTCGGGGCAGGCTCTTCGGGGCCGTCAGCTCCAGGACAACACCCACCGCGTTCACTCGCAGGCGAGACTAGAGGACACGGTCCCCCCTTCCCAATAGGGAAGGGGGACAGGGGGTTAGGTAGGAAGCGGCAGACGGATACAGGTGACGTTCCTCCAGCGGGTGAGATTGCTTCGGCCCCCTCGCTCCGCTCGGGGTGCCTCGCAATGAGAGGAAATCCGGCGCCCCGTCGGGGCGCTGGGGTTCCGATGGCGTCCTTGGCTACGATGCGTGGCCCCTTCGGGGCCGTCAGCTCCAGAACAACACCCACCGCGTTCACTCGCAGGCGAGACTGGAGGACACGGTCCCCCCTTCCCAATAGGGAAGGGGGACAGGGGGTTAGGTAGAAGACGGGAGACGGGAGGCCGCCCCCTCGTCCACCATCCACGTGACCTGACCACGAACCGGCCGGATCGCCTGGGCCGGCAGCAGGTCGGGAGTAAACGGTCCCCGCAGCACCTGCTGGAGCCGCGCGGCCTTCGCCGCGCCGGACACCACGAAGCCGATTGCTTTAGCCGCGTTGAGTACGACCGGCGTGAGGGTGACGCGCCGCGTCCCATCTTGCCGAGCCGGGACTGCCACTACCCAGCGCGCAGCCTCACGCACGGCGCTCTCGCCCGGAAAGAGCGAGGCCGTGTGGCCGTCCTCCCCCATGCCGAGCAGAACCAGGTCGAGACCAGCCGGAGCCGAACCGGCGCCGCGGTCGAGCAGCGCGCGCAACTCCCGTTCGTATTGCAGCGCGGCCTGCTCCGGCTCGTCCTCACCGCGGATCCGATGAATCTGCTGGTCCGGAATCGGTACCTTGTCCAGCAGCGTCTCCCGGGCCATGCGGTAATTGCTGCGGGGATCGTCGGGCGGGACGCAGCGCTCGTCGCCCCACACGACATCCACCAGCCGCCACTCCACCTGTCGAGCCAGGTCGTCGCTGGCGAGCCGCGCGTAGGCGGCGCGTGGGGTGGATCCGCCGGCCAGGGCGAGAGTGAAACGGCCGGTCGCCGCGATCGCCCGGGCGGCGTGATCGACGACGTACCGGGCGACCCCATCCGCCAGCGCCTCCGCCGTCGGGAAGCGTTCGATCATCGGCGCCTTCGGTGTTCGACCCCCGAAGGTCCGGCGATGATCAGATCGGTCGCGAGGCCCAGAAAGAGTCCGTGCGCGACCACCCCTGCCCTGGCCTGCAGCGCCGCAGCCAGTTCCCCCGGTTGTTCGATCGGCCCGAATTGGCAGTCGAGGATGAAGTTCCCCTGGTCCGTGGTAAACGGAGTGCCAGTTGGCGTGGTGCGGATCGAGGTTTCGGCCCGAAGCCCCAGCGTGTTGAGGTACGCCATCTGGGAGCGCCAGCCGAACGGCACCACCTCGACCGGCACGATCCGCCGGGTGCCCAGAACCGGAGAGAGCTTGCTCTCATCGGCCACGATGACGAGCCGGCGGCTGGACTGGGCCACGATCTTTTCCCGCAGCAAGGCGCCTCCGTGTCCCTTGATGAGATCCATGGCAGGATCGATCTCGTCGGCGCCATCGATAGTGATATCGGCCGCTGCCTCGTCTGCCTCAGCCAGCAAGGGAATGCCGAGCCGACGCGCTTCCGTCTCGGTTGCGATCGAGGTCGGCACCGCGACGACGTCCCGCAATTCTCCGGTGCGAATCAGCGCCGCGATCCGCCGAGTGGCGTAGAGCGCCGTTCCCCCGCTGCCGAGACCGACAACCATCCCGGATGTGATCAGTTCCACCGCCCGCAGGGCGGCCTGTTCTTTGTACTGGTCCTGTTCCCCGGATGTCAGCAGGCCCAATCCTGTGGGGGATTGTGCCACCCGTCTCCGTTCTGCAGCAGGCGATCCGCCTCGGCCGGTCCCCAGGTGCCGCTCTCGTATTCCAGAAGCGGCGTGGCACTTCCCAGGATCGGGTCTACCACACGCCAGGCCTCCTCCACCGTGTCCTGCCGGGCGAAGAGGCTCTGGTCTCCCCGCATCGCGTCACGCAGCAATCGCTCGTAGGGCCCCATTTCGTCGGCCTGATCGTGGCAGGCGATGAGCTCGACATCCTCGCCCCGCATCGACTCACCGGGTAGTTTCGCGCGCGCTTCGAGCGAGAGCACGACGCGAGGGCTGAGCCGGAAGCGGAAGCGGTTGGGCGGCGCAGCAGCAGAGTCGGCGAAGAGCGCCAGCGGCGGCCGTTTGAGCTCGATGAGCACCTCGGTGACCGTCACCGGCAGGCACTTGCCGGTCCGGATGTAGAACGGGACGCCGGCCCAGCGCCACGAATCGATCTGCAACCGAACCGCGGCGAAGGTCTCGACGTCGGAATCGGGCGCGACTCCCTTCTCCTGCCGATAGCCCCGGAACTGTCCCCGCACTACATCGGACGGTTGGAGTGGACGCATGGCCCTGAACGCCTGCGCCTTGGCGTCCCGTATCGCTTCGGTGCCTCTTCCGGCCGGCGCTTCCATCGCGAGAAGACTCGCGATTTGAAGCAGGTGATTCTGCACCACATCGCGGATCGCCCCGGCCTCTTCGTAAAACCGTCCCCGCCCCTGCACCCCGAACCGCTCGGCCAGGCTGATCTGGACCCGCTCGACGTAGGTGCGGTTCCAGACCGGCTCCAGAAAAGAGTTGGCGAACCGGTAGTACAGGAGGTTCTGGACCGGCTCTTTGCCGAGGAAGTGGTCGATTCGGAAGATGGCGGACTCGGGGAAATACTGGTGCAGGGTCGCGTTCAGTGCCTGGGCGGAGGCGAGGTCCCGGCCGAAGGGCTTCTCGATGATTACGCGGGCGCCGGAAGCGACACCAGCGCGGGCCAGACCAGAGGCCACCGTGGCGAAGAGGCTCGGCGGGATGGCCAGGTAGTATGCCGGCCGCTCTGCGCCATTCAGCGCCTCCCGCAATCGCTGATAGGTGCCGGGGTCCTCGTAGTCTCCGCCTACGAACCGCAGCAGTCCGCATAACTTCTGGCTCGCCGCCGCATCCACCTCTTCGTAATGCTCGAGACTCTCTCGGGCCCGGGCCCGGAGTTGCTCCAGGCTCCAGCCGGCACGGGCTACGCCCAGGACCGGCACGTTGAGATTACCGTGCCGGATCATGGCGTGCAGCGCCGGGAAGATCTTTTTGAAGGCGAGGTCGCCAGTTACACCGAAGACGACGAGCGCGTCGGAGAGGGGTTCTGCCATAACCGATCCGCCTAACTGGAGCCTTTCTCCTTGTGGCCGCCGAACTGATAGCGGAGCGCGGAGAGGAGCTTATTGGCGAAGTCGCCCTCGCCCCGCGAGCTGAGGCGCTGGAACAACGCGGCACTCAACACCGGCACCGGAACCGCCGCGTCAATCGCGGCGGTAAGGGTCCAGCGACCCTCACCGGAGTCGGATACCCGGCCGCTGAAGCCGGACAGGTCGGGGTCCTCGTGCAAGGCCCGGGCGGTGAGGTCGAGCAGCCAGGAGCTGATCACGCTGCCGCGGCGCCACAGCTCCACGATCTCGCCCACATCCAGCTGGTATTGGAAGTGCTCCGGCTGGCGCAGAGGTGTGGTCTCGGCGTCGGTCTCCTGGGGATGGAGACCCACATTCGCATGGTGCAGGATGTTGAGTCCTTCCGCGTACGCCGCCATCAGCCCGTACTCGATCCCGTTGTGCACCATCTTCACGAAGTGTCCAGCGCCGGGCGGACCGCAGTGCAGATACCCTCGTTCGGCGGTTCCGCTGGCGGAGTCCCGGCCGGCGGTCCGGGGCGCGGCTTCAATCCCCGGAGCGAGTGCCCTGAACACGGGGTCCAGACGCTCGACTACCGGAGCCTCGCCGCCGATCATGAGGCAATACCCCCGCTCCAACCCGAAGACTCCGCCACTGGTCCCCACATCCAGGTAATGGATGCCGCTCGCTTTCAGTTCCCCCGCGCGACGGATGTCGTCGTGGTAGTAGGAATTGCCGCCGTCGATGATGGTGTCGCCCTTGCCGAGCTGCGGAGCCAGGGCAGCGAGTTCCCGATCCACCAGGGCTGCTGGTACCATCAGCCACACCGCCCGAGGCGGGCTGAGCGCGCGCACCAGGCCGGCGAGGGACTCAGCACCGGTCGCCCCCTCGCCAGCGAGTTCCTCTACTGCGCGGGGATTCACGTCGTAGACCACGCACTGGTGCCCGGCCCGCGTCAGCCGGCGGACCATGTTGCTCCCCATGCGTCCCAATCCGATCATGCCGAGTTGCATGTGGTTCCTCTCCTTCAATCACTCTGCCGAGTCAGCCACGGCGAGCTCGAAGCCGTGCATCTTGGCGAATATAGCGGGGCTGGAAGGCGGACCGGCGGACCGGGGCGGACAAGGCGGACGGGTTTTGGTCATTGCGAGGGAGCGAAGCGACCGAAGCAATCTCACCCGCTTCACTTGGCAGGGAGCGTCGTGGCAGGGACACCGGGTTTGGTCATTGCGAGAGCCTGCCCCGAGCGTAGCGAGGGGGAGCGAAGCGACCGAAGCAATCTCACCCGCTTCACTTGGCAGGGAGCGTCGTGCCAGGGACACCGGGTTTTGTCATTGCGAGGGAGCGCAGCGACCGAAGCAATCTCTCCCCGCTCTAGCCCGGCAAGGGCCGATCAGTGGTTTGACGGGCGGTTGAGGCTTGGCTTGCAGGTTGGCTTCATGCCCGGCCGGCGGTACTACTTCGTCTACCTCCTTACCAACGTGACCCGGAGCGTCCTGTACACCGGCGTAACCCGTGATCTACGGGCTCGCCTGGCCCGCCATCGCTCCGGCGTCGGGGGAGCCTTTACCAAACGCTATCGCGCCCACCGGCTTGTTTGGTTTGAGATTCATGAGGATCCCTCCTCAGCGATCCTTCGGGAGAAGCGACTCAAGGCTGGCTCCCGAAAGAAGAAGATGGAACTGATTCAGGCAATGAATCCGACGTGGCGAGATCTCGGGCGGGACTTGGGAAGGCCGTGGTAAGGTGAGCGGGTGAGATTGCTTCGCCAGCTTCGCTGGCTCGCAATGACCGAAGGGTGGTTTTGTCATTGCGAGGGAGCGCAGCGACCGAAGCAATCTCACCCGCTTCACCGGCAGGGAGCGTCGTGGCAGGGACACCGGGTTTGGTCATTGCGAGGGAGCGCAGCGACCGAAGCAATCTCACCCGCTTCACTTGGCAGGGAGCGTCGTGGCAGGGACACTGGGAGAGATTGCTTCGCCCCCTGTCGGGGGCTCGCAATGACCGAAGTAGGAGCAGAGCGACGGCCGAGCGTACGGCCACACGTCCGCCGGTCCGCCGGTCCGCCACTTCGGCCCCCTCGCTCCGCTCGGGATGACAACCCTGTTCCCCTTTCCCCTTTTCCCTTTTCCTCACCGCCTATTATTCGCCCCCCCACACCTCCGCAAAGAAACCAGGAAGCTCTATCTCGAGCGGTTTGAGCCCCGGGGCGGGCGTCCACTCGAGCGTCTCGGTGAGAATCTCAGGCCGCGTATCGACGGGTTTCCAGCGCTCGACCAGCCGTGCGTCGAGATCCACAATCCAGTACTCCGGCACCGGAGCGCGCTGGTAGCGGCGTCGCTTGACCAGCCGGTCGTACCGTGCCGTTCCCGGGGAGAGGACTTCGATGACCAGGAGGAGAGCCCGGACCTCTTGCCAGCTCCGCGGGTTGAGGGCGGCCGGGATCACGAAGAGATCGGGTTGCAGCACTTCGTCTTCGCCGAGCGAGATGTCGGCCGGCGCGAACCGGACCCAGCCGAGCGAATTTGACCTAACATATTCGTCGAGCCGGCGAAACAAGGCGACGACCGCAGTTTGGTGGGTCCAGCCGGGTGACGGAGTCACCAGCAGCTCGCCGTCCACCAACTCGTAGCGCAGCCCGTCGTCGGGCAGCGCTCGCACCCGCTCCCCGGTCCAGGTGGTACTGGCCTGTGCCATACCCATAAGCTGGTCTCCTCGGCGCCGAGTGGGCAAGATCGCATGGCCAAGCATGGCGCCTGGCCGATGGGTGGCTGACATCACGGTGCCGCATGTCGCCGCAAGGAAACGCGGGAACCCTGGCGGGCGACCGGCGGATGGACTCCTCGCTGCCGTCCCCCCTCTCCCGCGAGGGAGAGGGGGTCAGGGGGTGAGGTCTAGGGAAGGGGGACAGGGGGTTAGGTCGGACCCCAAAACCGAGTACAATCATCCTCTAGCACGACACGCCGAATGGTCTCCGGGGCCGATTCCCTGACACCTGCTCCCTGACACCTGCTCCCTGACACCTGACACCCGACACCCTCATCCACCTCCCGTGCCAGTCGACCAGCTAGAACGCCTCCGCACCGCGCTCGCGGGACGCTACCACATCAATCGGGAGCTGGGACGGGGCGGCATGGCCACGGTGTACCAAGCCGAGGATCTCAAGCACCACCGGAAAGTCGCCGTGAAGGTGCTGCGTCCCGAGCTGGCCGCTGCCCTGGGCCCGGAGCGCTTCCTTCGCGAGATCACTACGACGGCGAACCTGCGGCATCCCCATATCCTGCCCCTGTACGATTCGGGGACGGTGCAGGTCGAAGGTCTTGGGTCTAAGGTCGAAGGTCCTGGGTCCAAGGTCCAAGGTCCAAGGTCCAAGGACGAAGGCCTGTCGAGGGAGACCTCAGACCTTAGACCTTCGACCTTAGACCCCCGACCCTGGACCGCCCTCTATTACGTCATGCCCCTGGTCGAAGGCGAATCCCTCCGCGACCGGCTCACCCGCGAGCGGCAGTTGCCGCTCGATGAGGCCCTGCGCCTTACCCGCGAGGTGGCGGACGCCCTCGGCTACGCCCACAGCCAGGGCGTCATTCACCGCGATATCAAGCCGGAAAACATCCTGCTGGAGCGGGGCCACGCGGTGGTGGCGGACTTCGGCATCGCGCGGGCAGTGGCGAGCGCGGGAGCCGACAAGCTGACCCAGACCGGAGTCGCGGTCGGGACCCCTTCCTACATGAGCCCGGAACAGTCGGTGGGGGAGACCGACCTCGACGGCCGGAGCGATCTCTATTCGCTGGGCTGCGTGCTGTATGAGATGCTCGCGGGCGAGCCGCCCTATACCGGGCTCACGGCTCAGGCCATCATCGCCAAGCGGTTCCGGGAGCCGGTGCCCCGGATTTCTACTCTCAGGGAGACGGTACCGCCCGCGCTCGAGGCGGCGATCAACCGGGCATTGGCCAAGGCGCCGGCCGATCGCTTCGCGACCGCGGAGCAGTTGCGCGACGCGCTCGCGGCTCCCACCCGGTCCTCGGGCGCGCGACCCGCCGCGATCGAGGAGTTCTGGGTCGCCGTGCTGCCGTTCAAGTACACCGGCGGCAATCCCGACATCACGGCACTGGCCGAAGGGCTGACCGAGGAAATCGTGACTGGCCTGTCGCGATTCTCCTACTTGAGGGTCATCGCTCAGAGCTCCACGCTGCCCTCCGCCGGCGAGGCGGTGGACGTTCGCGCTATCGGTGCCAAGCTCGGCGCCCGCTACGTCATCGAAGGAACCCTCCGTCAGGCGGGCTCCGCGCTCCGTGTGTCGGCCCAGCTGGTCGACGCGAGCTCCGGCGCCCATCTGTGGGCCGAGACCTACGATCGCCCCTTCCAGCCGGAGAACATCTTCGCGCTGCAGGACGATCTCGCTCCCCGAATCGTGTCCACGCTGGCCGACGCGCATGGCGTCTTGCCGCGCACCCTGAGTGAAGCGCTCCGGAGCAAGAGTCCCGAACAGCTGAGCCCCTACGAGGCAGTGCTCCGGAGTTTCGGGTATGGCTATCGCATGACCCCGGAGGAACACGAGGCGGTGCGGGCCATTCTCGAACGGGCAGTCCAGGAAGCGCCGGGATATGCCGAGGCCTGGGGCATGCTCTCGCTGGTGTACATCGAGGAGTTCTCCAACGGATTCAACGCCCGGCCCGATCCGCTCGGCCGCGCACTTAAGGCGGCGCGCCGGGCGGCCGACGCCGCGCCATCGAGCGCGGTCGCCTACAACGCTCTCGCCCGGGCGCTGTTCTTCCGCAAGGAGTTCGAGGCGTTTCGAACCGCAGCGGACCGGGCCATCGAACTCAATCCCCTCAACGGTCCCACCGTCGCCGGGCTAGGCGGGATGATGGCCTATGCGGGCGACTGGGAGTACGGCTGCGCCCAGGCCGAAAGGGCCGCCCGGCTCAATCCCCGTCACCCGGGAGGGTACTGGTTTCCTCTCTTCTATAACGCGTATCGCCAGGGCGACTACCGCGGCGCGCTCAGCGTGGGGCTCAAGATCAATTTGCCGGAATTCTTCGCGACCCACGAGGCACTGGCGATCGCCTACGGGCAGCTCGGGGAGCGTGAGGCGGCGAGCAAGGCCCTCCGTGAACTCCTCAGGCTCCAGCCGGATTACGCCAGGACGGTGCGCGACGAGCTGGGGAAGTGGTTCGACCATGATCTGGTGGAGCACCAGGTCGACGGGCTCCGGAAGGCGGGCCTTGAGATCGCCGCCGCACCCGGAACACCGACCCCCGTTCCCCCATCTCACGCCGGCAGATCGGTCGCGGTGCTGCCTTTCCTCAACATGAGCACCGACCCGGAGAACGAGTTCTTCGCCGACGGCATGACCGAGGACGTGATCGCCCAGCTTTCGCAGATCCGCTCGCTCAAGGTGATCTCCCGCAGCTCGGTGATGCCGTTCAAGAAGCGGGAGCAGAGCCTGCGGGAGATCGGAGCGAGACTGGACGCGACGACCTTGCTCGATGGGAGCGTCCGACGGGCCGGGGGTCGAGTGCGGATCGTAGCACAGCTCATCGAAGCCGAAACGGACCAGCACCTCTGGGCCCAGACCTATGACCGCGACCTGACGGACATCTTCACCATCCAGAGCGATGTCGCGCTGCAGATCGCGGGTGCCCTCGAGGCGGAGCTTTCCCCCGAAGAGCAAAGCCGAATCCAGAAGCAGCCCACCGACGACTTGCAGGCCTATCAGCTGTTCCTGCTGGGGAAGCACTGCCTGAGCCGCTGGACCGACGAAGGCATCGACCAGGCCATCAAGCACTTCGAGCACGCGATCGCGCTGGATCCGAACTACGCGCTGGCGTACGCCACCATCGCGTACGCCTATACCGATATCGGGCTCGGCGTGGCGGGTGCGCTTCGGCCGGAGGAGGCGTTCCGCCGAGCGAAGGCCGCGGCCACCAAGGCCCTCGAGCTCGACCCCGGACTGGCCGAGGCTCATGCCGTGCTGGGTCACCTCAAGTACGCTTGCGACTATGACTGGGCCGGAGCGGAGAAGGAGCTCAAGCGGGCGATCGAGCTGAACCCGAACAGTGGAGACGCCTACGATATCTATGGGCTGATGTTGTCCGCGCTCGGGCACTATGACGAGGCCATCGCGATGCAGCACCACGCCCACGTGCTTGACCCAGTGGCGCACCGCATGGCGGGATCTTCGGCGTCAAAGGATCCTTTCTCTTCACGCCCCTGCGCGAGCACCCCCGGTTCAAGGCGTTGCTTCGCAAGATGAACTTGGCGTGAGGGTACGGCTTCTGTCATTGCGAGGGAAGCGCAGCGACCATTTCAGTCATTGCGAGGGAAGCGCAGCGACCGAAGCAATCTCTCCCGCTTCACGTGGCAGGGAACGGTCGTGGCAGAAACACCGGGTGAGATTGCTTCGGCCCCTCGCTTCGCTCGGAGGGCCTCGCAATGACAGAACATGCGGCGCCCCTTCGGGGCGCTGGAGTTCCGGTGGCGTCCTCGGGCTACGTTGCGTGGCCCCTTCGGGGCCGTCAGATCTCGGACAACACCACCGCGTTCACTCGTAGCGAGGCTGGAGGACGCCGTCCCCCCTTCCCAATAGGCGACGAAGTCGCCCCGAGCGAAACGAGGGGGCCGGGGACAGGGGGGTAGGTAGGAAGCGGGAGACGGGAGACGGGCGAACGGTGACGGTGAACGGCGAACGGCAAACGGATCACTCCGATAGGTCGCGGTAAGGACACTGGGAGAGATTGCTTCGGCCCCTGGCGGGGCCTCGCAATGACAGAACATGCGGCGCCCCTTCGGGGCGCTGGAGTTCCGGTGGCGTCCTCGGGCTACGTTGCGTGGCCCCTTCGGGGCCGTCAGATCTCGGACAACACCACCGCGTTCACTCGTAGCGAGGCTGGAGGACGCCGTCCCCCCTTCCCAATAGGGAAGGGGGACAGGGGGTTAGGTAGGAAGCACCACCTCCCACCGAAACCTATCCCCCCCTTCCCCCCGCCTTCACGCTTTCCTCATACCCCGCGCATTGATTAGTAGGAACCTCAATCGCGCGAGTTCCCCCATGACATCGACGACCAAGCCAATCCAGGCGGTGCTGCCGACCGCCGCCGCCGGCTTCAAGAGCCAGCTCCCGATCCGGGCCCGGTACGACAACTGGATCGCCGGCGAGTACGTCGCCCCGGTCCGGGGCCAGTACTTCGACAACCCGACCCCGATCACCGGGCAGCCGCTCTGCGAAGTGGCCCGGTCCACCCACGAGGACGTGGACAAGGCCCTCGATGCCGCGCATGCCGCGGCGCTCAGCTGGAACACCACCTCGCCCACCTATCGGGCCAACATCCTCAATCGGATCGCCGACCGGCTGGAGCAGAATCTCGAGGCCATCGCGCTGATCGAGACGATCGACAACGGCAAGCCGATCCGCGAGACCATCAACGCCGACCTGCCGCTGGCCATCGACCACTTCCGCTACTTCGCGGGTGCGCATCCGGGCCCAGGAGGGGAGCATCTCCGAGACTCGACAGCGACACCGTGGCCTACCACTTCCATGAGCCGCTCGGTGTGGTGGCGCAGATCATCCCCTGGAACTTCCCGCTGCTCATGGCGGTCTGGAAGCTGGCACCGGCACTCGCGGCCGGTAACTGTGTCGTGCTCAAGCCGGCGGAGCAGACCCCGGTGTCCATCATGGCGTTCATGGAGCTGGTGGCGGACATCCTGCCGAGCGGCGTGGTGAACGTGGTGCAGGGCTTCGGCGTCGAGGCCGGCAAGCCGCTGGCGTCGAGCCCGCGCGATCGCCAAGGTCGCCTTCACCGGCGAGACCACGACCGGCCGGCTGATCATGCAGTACGCCTGCCGAGAACCTGATCCCGGTCACCCTGGAGCTGGGCGGCAAGTCGCCCAACATCTTCTTCGCCGACGTGCTGGAGGCGGACGACGACTTCTTCGACAAGGCGCTCGAAGGCTTCGTCATGTTCGCCTTCAATCAGGGCGAGGTCTGCACCTGTCCGTCGCGCGCCCTGGTCCAGGAGTCGATCTACGACCGGTTCATGGAACGGGCGGTCGCCCGCACCAAGGCCATCGTGGAAGGCAACCCGCTCGACCCCAAGACCATGGTCGGCGCCCAGGCATCCAACGATCAGCTGGAGAAGATCCTGAGCTACATCGACATCGGGAAGAAGGAAGGGGCGAAGGTCCTGACCGGGGGCGCCCGTCGGGTGCACGCCGGCGAGCTGAAGGACGGCTACTACGTCCAGCCCACGATCTTCGAAGGCCACAACCGGATGCGGATCTTCCAGGAGGAGATCTTCGGGCCGGTGGTGTCGGTCACCAAGTTCAAGACCCAGGACGACGCGCTGGCCATCGCCAACGACACGCTCTACGGCCTCGGCGCCGGGGTCTGGAGTCGTGACGCCAATACCTGCTACCGGATGGGCCGTGCCATCAAGGCCGGACGGGTGTGGACCAACTGCTACCATGCGTATCCGGCGCACGCGGCCTTCGGCGGGTACAAGCAGTCCGGCATCGGGCGGGAAACCCACAAGATGATGCTGGATCACTACCAGCAGACCAAGAACCTGCTGGTCAGCTACAGCCCGAAGAAACTCGGGTTCTTCTAACCGATGGAGGTCGCTCGGGTGGAGATCACCCCGGAGGCCGTGACCGTGCTGCGCCAGCTGGAGGCGCAGCACGGCCCGCTGCTTTTTCATCAGTCCGGGGGCTGCTGCGACGGCAGCGCCCCCATGTGTTATCCCTCGGGACGAGTTCCGGATCGGCTCCCGCGACGTGCGGCTCGGCGATATCGCTGGAACTCCGTTCTACATCGGCGCGGCACAATTCGAAGCTTTGGCGCCACACCCAGCTGCTGATCGACGTGGTCCCCGGGCGCGGCGCCGGCTTCTCGCTGGAAGCACCGCTCGGGGTCCGCTTCCTCACCCGCTCCCGGGTCTTCGATCCAGTGGAGAGGGCCTGGCTGGACGGGTGTCCACCGGGAGTGGGGCCAGGCTAAGCACGCGCAGACCGGTGACGGCATGCGAAAAGCCCGACAACAGCGAAGGCGTTGTCGGGCTTACTTACTTTGAAGCCATGGTGAACGCCGCACCAAAGGCTGGTCGACCCTGGCTGGCGTGGCTGAGCCATCCTGCTGCGAGACCGAGATGACCACCACCACGCCGACTCCCCGTCACCCGGGCAAGCCCCACGAGATTCATGCCGGGAAGCAGGCAGCGATCACCGCGGCACTGCTGGAGTGGGCACGGTGCGACGAGGGAACGGTGCTGGCCCGGCTCGAGTCGCGGGCGGAGGGGCTGAGTGAGCCGGAGGTCGCCGCGCGGGTGATCCGGTACGGCCCGAACCAGATCGCCCGCACCAGGCGGCGGTCGAAGCCGCTGCTGCTCTTCGACAACGTCCGCAATCCCCTCATCATCCTGCTGCTCGTCCTGAGCCTGGTCTCCTACCTCACGGGGGATCTGAGGTCGGCGGTAGTCATGCTGGTGATGGTGGTCCTGGGGGTGGTGCTGCGCTTCGTGCAGGAGATGCGGGCCGACACCGCCGCGGCGCGGTTGCAGGCGATGGTGCGCAGCACGGCGACGGTGGTCCGCGCTGGCAAGGAGCAGGAGATCCCGCTGGGCGGGCTGGTGCCGGGGGATGTGATCCGACTGGGTGCCGGCGACATGGTCCCGGCGGATGTCCGGCTGCTCACCAGCAAGGACCTGTTCCTCAACCAGGCAGCGCTCACCGGCGAGGCGATGCCGGTGGAGAAGCGCGCGGGCACCGCCCCCACCGCGATCGACTCACCACTCGAATCGCCCAATCTCTGCTTCCTGGGCTCCAACGTGGTGAGCGGCGCGGGGACGGCGGTGGTGGTGCATACCGGCGAACGGACCTGTTTCGGCGCGCTGGCGGCGAGCATCGGGGCCGAGCGCCAGCTCACCAGCTTCGACAAGGGGGTCAGCGGATTCACCTGGCTGATGATCCGCTTCATCGGGGTCATGGTGCCGGCGGTGTTCCTGATCAACGGACTGAGCCGGGGCGACTGGGTGGAGGCGTTCCTGTTCGCGCTGGCGGTGGCGGTGGGGCTCACGCCGGAGATGCTCCCGATGATCGTGACGGTGAACCTCTCCAATGGCGCCCTGGCGATGGCGCGGGAGAAGGTGATCGTCAAGCGGCTCGACTCGATCCAGAACCTGGGCGCGATGGACGTGCTGTGCACCGACAAGACCGGGACGCTCACCGAGGGGAGGATCGTGCTGGAGCAGCACCTGGATGTGCGAGGCCACAAGAGCGAGCGGGTGCTGCACTACGGCTACCTCAACAGCTACCACCACACCGGGCTCAAGAACCTTATGGACGAGGCGATCCTCGACCACGAGGAGCTGGAGCAGCGGCTCGAGGCGAAGGAGAAGTACCGCAAGATCGACGAGATTCCCTTCGACTTCGTGCGCCGCCGGATGTCGGTGATCGTGGAGGATGCGAGCGGGACCAACACCCTGATTTGCAAGGGAGCGGTGGAGGAGGTCCTGGGACTCTGCCACACGGCGGATATCGAGGGAACGGTTAGGCCACTGACGGCGGAGGACATCGCGGCGGGCCAGACCATCGTCCATGGGCTCAACGCCGAGGGTTTCCGGGTGATCGCGCTGGCTTACAAGGAGATGCCAGGAGCGCCGGATGAGCCGGTGTACACGGTGAAGGATGAGTCGGAGCTGACCCTGCTGGGGTTCCTGGCCTTCCTCGACCCCCCGAAGGCGACGGCGAAAGAGGCGCTGACGCTCCTCGAGAGCCGGCGAGTGGCGGTGAAGGTGCTCACCGGGGACAACGAAATCATCACCCAGTACATCTGCCAGCGCGTGGGGATGCGGGGCGAACGGCTACTGCTCGGCGCGGCGATCGATGGGATGAGCGAGGCGGCGCTGGCGGAGGCGGCGGAGACGACGAGCATCTTCGCCAAGCTGGCGCCGGCCCACAAGGAGCGGATCATTCACGCGCTGCAAAGCAAGGGGCACGTCGTGGGGTTCCTGGGGGACGGAATCAACGACGCGCCGGCGCTCAAGGCGGCGGACGTGGGCATCTCGGTCAATTCGGCCGTGGACATCGCGAAAGAGTCGAGCGACATCATTCTGCTGGAGACCAGCCTGCTGGTCCTGGAGAAGGGAGTGGTGGAGGGCCGCCGGGTGTTCGGCAACGTCATCAAGTACATCAAAATGGCGGCCAGCTCCAGCTTCGGGAACATGTTCAGCGTGGTGGGCGCGAGCGCCTTCCTGCCCTTCGTGCCGATGCTGCCGATCCAGGTCCTGATCAACAACCTGCTCTACGACTTCTCGCAGACCGCGATCCCCAGCGACCGGGTGGACGCCGAGTGGCTGAGCCGCCCGCGAAAGTGGACCATCAGTAACCTGAGGCGGTTCATCCTGTGCATCGGGCCGATCAGCTCGATCTTCGACTATCTGACGTTCTGGATGATGCTGGCGGTGTTTCATGCTTGGGACAAGCCAGCGCTGTTCCACACCGGGTGGTTCGTGGAGTCGCTGTTCACTCAGACGCTCATCATCCACATCATCCGGACCAACAAGGTTCCGTTCCTGCAGAGCCGGGCGAGCTGGCCACTGATCGTGGCGTCGCTGGTGATCCCGGCGATCGGGACCTGGTTGACCCTCTCACCACTGGCGCCGATGCTGGGTTTTGTAGCGCTGCCGCCCCTGTACTGGCCGCTGCTCGCGGGGATTCTGCTGACGTACATGCTGCTCACCCAGGGGGTGAAGAGCTGGTTTTATCGGCGCTATGGCGACTGAGGGAGCGGACCGGCGGACGAACTCCTCGCTGCCGTCCCCCCTTCCCAATAGGGAAGGGGGACAGGGGGTTAGGTCGGAGAGAGGAGACAAAAGACGGAAGTACCCCGGAAGCAGACGGTGACTTCCTCTAGCGGGTGAGATTGCTTCGGCCCCCCCGCTCCGCTCGGGGGGCCTCGCAATGACAGAAGTCGCGTCACCCCTCCTTGCGGACGATTCTGGACGCCCGTAACCTCGAACGACACGCAACCGGACGGCCCCGTGCCCATTTCTTCCCAGCGTCCCATCAAAGTGATCTTCCACCCCTCGGATTTCTCCGAGGGCAGCGAGGTCGCCTTCGCCCACGCGCTCAAGATCGCGCTCATCGCGAGGGCCGAGCTCGACATCCTGCATGTGTCGAAGAAAGACCAGCGAGCATGGAGCGAATTCCCTGGAGTGCGCCAGATGCTGGAGCGCTGGCGGGTGCTCCCCCCCAACAGTCCCAAGAACGCGGTCGCCGCGATCGGAATCGGGGTGCGGAAGGTCGTCATGCAGGGGAAGGATCCGGTCCACGCCGCTCAGCACTTTCTCGAGGAGAACCCGACCGATCTCGTGGTGCTCGCCGCACATACCCATAACGGGCGCATGCGATGGGGCCGTGGGAAAGTGCTGTCGCAACCGATCGCCAGCGCCTCGGAGGCCGCAGCACTCTTCGTTCCCTACGGGTGCGAGGGATTCATCTCCCGCGCCGATGGGAACCCTTCGCTCAAGAACGTGCTGATCCCGGTAGACACGGCGCCGAGCCCGGGGTCGGCGATCGAGGCCGCGCAGAGACTCATCTGGGCCCTCCAGTGCCCGGAGGTCACGTTCACCCTGCTTCACGTGGGCAAGACCGGGGAAATGCCCGCCATCAGAACCGAGGAGCAGGAGGGCTGGACCTGGCGAAAGCTGACTCGGGATGGCGAGGTGGTGGATACCATCCTCGCCGCGGCCAAAGAGGTCCGCGCCGACCTCATCGTCATGACCACGGCCGGTCGCGACGGCTTCCTCGACGGTCTGCGCGGTTCGACTACAGAGCGAGTGCTGCGTGGTGGGACGGTGCCCGTGCTGGCAATCCCGGCGGGGATGGCGACGCGGGGGGGAGCTGTTGTGATGTAGGTGTGAGGGACCAGGTGTCAGGTGTCAGGGTGTTCTGTCATTGCGAGGGAAGCGCAGCGACCGAAGCAATCTCAACCGCCCTCCATACCAGAAACCCTGATTGGCTCAGATCTCGTTGCATGGATAGTGGGTGAGATTGCTTCGGCCCTAGCGGGCCTCGTAATGACCAAAGAGAGCCCCCGGTCTCTCCGCTCACCCCCGTTCCCCGTTTCCCCGTTTCCCCGTTCCCTTTTCCCGCATTTCTCCAACTCCGACCATTGCCCCTGCAACGTAAAGTTGTACCTTGGATTTACCGATGGCCGTGTCAACCGAAGTTCGACCGATTCCTCTGACCGAGAGGATCTAGTGGCTACGACCAAGAAGAAGAAGAAAAAGAAGAAGAAGTAAGCGGTAGAGGTAGAAAGAAGCGCCCGGTTCGGTTGAGGCCGGGCGCTCCTCTTTGGTGGATGGCAGCAACAGATCTGTCCCTTTGATGCACCTGACACCTGACCCCCTGACACCTGTTGTGCCTACCGCCCTACCGCCGTCCCGCCCTTCTCCGCATCGCCCGCAGGCACAGCGCCAGCAGCCCCGCACTTACCTCTTTCATGACCTTCCGCATCTCCGGGTAGGGGGGATGGAACGGGGTGGACGCGTGGCTCCGGCCCCACTCGATCGTGTAGGCGATCAGCTTCTCCTTCCGGGGATCGACGAAGTGGCGACTGTAGGCGTAGTCGTCTGACGAACCGGCCGTCGGATAGAGGCCCACCGACTGCTTCACCTGATACTTCCGGCCCCGGACCAGTTTGATGGCCGCTGCCATGTGGCGGCCCATCCGGATGGCCTCCTCCTCATCGGCGGCGGGAATGAATTCGCGATACCCCTGGTCGTTGATTTTGCCCCGCTTGCCGTCGTAGGCCTTGTTCTGGAAAGACATCCGCGGGTTCTCGAACTGGTTATCGTCGCTGCCCCAGCTGTGGAGTATGGTCTCACCGTAGCTGTGCAGGTCCACGTAGTACCGGATGTTGGGGAACCGGTCCAGCAGCCACATCACGTTCCGGGTCTCGGGTTCGGAGGCCGCGCGCGGGCCGACGTAGGTCTCGTAATCGCCCGGCTTGTGGGAGCTCTCGACGGTACCTGGGGCGAAGTGCCGGTCGAAACGCCAGAGGATCGGAAAATTCCGGTTGAGATCGACCCCCATCGACCGGTGGTCCTTCCCCCTCGGCGCGGGCCGCCGGTTCTTCCGCCAGAATGGGTGCCCGTCCATGCTGAAGCGACGGCCGTCCGGGTTCACCTGGGGCAGGAGCACGATGTCCATCGTCTCCACCAGCTGGCGGACCCTCGCCGGCGACACCACATGCTTGCCCAGGCGAAAACCCTTCCGGTCTCGGTAGGCCCTGAGGAGCCGCACCGCGAAATAGATCAGGATGTCGGGGCCGCCCCATTCCCGCCCATGCACCGCGCCGATGAAACAGACCGCGGGCCGCTTCTTCCCATCTCCCTTCCCGATCCGCACCGCATGAACTCGACGCTTTTCCCAAGTCAGATTGGGCAACGGAATCCGCTCCAGGTACCCGGCGTGGTTGTGCTCGCCGATCTCGAGTGCCCGCTCGACCTCCTCGGCGGTGAGATAGCCACCGCTCCAGATGACGTCGCCGTAGCGTCCGGTCTTGAGGCGACGCTTGGCCGCGGCCTGCTCCTCCGCCACCCGCTCCCGGTCATGCGGCGCGACGTTTTCCAAGGGAATAACGCCATAGCCCTGCTTCTTCAGCCACTCGACCTTCTCGGAGCGGACGTAGGCATCCACGGTGATGCCGCTTTTGGTTTCCTTATAACCGGTGACGACGATTCGGAGCTTGGGGCCGAGGGCAGTCAGGTGACGGCGGTCGCGGCCGGTGATGGCGACGTGGAGGATGGACATTGTGGGTCAGGGCCTGAAGGTGTCGTTGTAAGAAACAGCGGGAACGGGGAAACAGGGAACAGGGGTGTCAGGGGTCAGGTGTCAGGGTGTCAGGGGCGTTCTGTCATTGCGAGGCCCCCTGAGCGAGCAGCGCGAGCGAAGAGGCCGTGGCAATCTCCGGTGTTCTGTCATTGCGAGGCCCCCTGAGCGAGCAACGCGAGCGAAGGGGCCGTGGCAATCTCCGTCAAACGGGTAGACCAATAGATTACCAGGCAGCGGCCATTGCCCGTTCCCGCAGTTCCCTGACACCTGACCCCTGACCCCTGATGCTCCCCACCCGCAGACTCGGCAACAGCACCCTCGAAGTCTCGGCACTCGGCTTCGGCTGCATGGGCCTGAGTTTCGGCTACGGTCCGCCGATCGACCGGCTGGAGGGGATCAAGGTGATCCGCGCGGCCGCTGAACGCGGGGTCACCTTGTTCGACACCGCGGAAGTCTACGGTCCCTTCACCAACGAGGACCTGGTCGGTGAGGCACTGACACCGTTCCGCGGCCGGGTGGCGATCGCCACCAAGTTCGGGTTCAGGATCGAGAACGGGGCCAGCACCGGGCTCGACAGCCGGCCCGAACATATCAGAGATGTGGCCGCAGCGTCGCTCAAGCGGCTCAAGATCGAGGCGATCGACCTCTTCTACCAGCACCGGGTAGATCCGAATGTACCGATCGAGGACGTCGCGGGCACGGTGAAGGACCTGATCAGCGAGGGAAAGGTGAAGCACTTCGGCCTCTCCGAAGCTTCGCCGCGGACGATCCGGCGCGCGCACGCGGTCCAACCCGTCACCGCTCTCCAGAGCGAATATTCGCTGTGGTGGCGGGAACCCGAGGGGGAACTGCTGCCCACCGTCGAGGAGCTGGGCATCGGGTTCGTGCCCTTCAGTCCGCTGGGCAGGGGCTTCCTCACGGGGAAGATCGACGAGAGTACCACCTTCGACAGCTCCGACTTCCGGAACACCGTCCCTCGCTTCTCGGCGGAGAATCGTAAGGCGAATCAGGCGCTGGTGGACCTGCTGACCAGGATCGCCGAGCGGAAGCGGGCGACGTCGGCGCAGATCGCGCTCGCCTGGCTGCTGGCGCAGAAGCCGTGGATCGTGCCGATCCCCGGCACTACCAAGCTCACGCGTCTCGAGGAGAACCTGGGTGCTGGGGCGCTCGAGCTATCGGCAGGCGATCTCGCTGAGATTGAAAAGGCCGCCGCGCAGATCACCGTCCAAGGGCACCGGTACTCGGAAAACTCGGAAAAGATGGTCGATCGTTGAGGTCAGGTGTCAGGGGCAGTAAGCGGGAACTGAGATGGGCGCACACCGAAGGGTGGTTTTGTCATTGCGAGGAGCCTGTCCCGAGCGCCGCGAGGGAAGCGCAGCGACCGAAGCAATCTCAACCGCCTAACCTGGCAGCGAGCGCTCGTGGCAGGGACACCGGGTGAGATTGCTTCGGCCCCCTCGCTTCGCTCGGGGTGCCTCGCAATGACAGAAGGCCCGTTCCCCCTCTCCCGCGAGGGAGAGGGGGACGGGGGGTGAGGTCTAGGAACCCTGCCGCGCTTGCGCGGTCGTTGCGGTGACCTCCACGCCGACTGAGCCGGCTGTCTCCGTGGCCAGGGTCGCATGCTGTTGCACCGTCGGCAACAGCCTCGAGGCTAGTTCCTTCAGCGACGTCACCCGTCCACGCTCGGATTCCTGCTGAAACAGCCGCGCCGCTTCTCCATGCTCACTCACCATCTCGGCCATGTACTTCTTGTCGAAGGAGGAGCGGCCCGTGCTCACGAATCGGTCGAGGATCTGCTGGTGCTGTCGCAGTATGACGGGCGCAGGGTAGGCCGCCTGTTTCGCTCCCGCCGCGAGTTCCTCGTTCACCTTCGAATACTCGGCCACCATCCGTGCGCCGAACTCCTTCACCGCGGGGCTGGACCCCTTCTGCTGCGCCAGCTTCCCGAGCTGCACCTGCAAGAGACCGAGGCTGCCGGCCGTCGCGATGAAACTGCTGTCCGCGGTCAGCGCCGCATCCTGCGCGGTCGTCTGGGCGGCGCTAACCGTCGCGTTCAGTAACAGACCGGTAACTACTGCGGGAGCCAGAAACTTGAACACCATACTCTGATCCTTTCACGTTGTGACGCTATCGAGTTTGAAACCATCGTTCAACATTAGACGGGGGGTTGCTGCAAAGGGTTTCGTCTGGCGGTGCGTCGTGATGTCCGAAATTCCCTGACATAGACCGCCGCAGTCCGGGCCGTGTAGGGGCGCGGCTGACAGGCAAAGGGATGCGGCTGATCGGAACCCAAAGCTTCGGCGCCCGCCGAAGTGTCGCGGTGCTAGGTTAGGGTATGACAGCGGTCCCCGGTCTTGCTTTCGATCGGCGAGGCATATTGCCACGGTCGCCTCGCTGATGGCGGACGGGACGCGCGCTACAATGCTCCTGTCGCTTCTCGACGGCCGCATCCGCCCCGCCGGTGAGCTCGCCCATCTGGCCCGGGTGACCCCGGCCACGGCCAGCGAGCACCTGGCGAAGCTCGTCGCGGGCGGGCTGGTGGCCGTGGAGCGGCGTGGGAGGTTCCGCTATTACCGGCTGGCAAACTCCAATCTGGCGGAGGCATTGGAGACCCTCGCGGCACTCGCGCCGCCCCGGCGGGCGGACCGCGTCGGGCACCGACAGCACCCGGCTCCGATTCGGAGAGCCCGACTCTGTTACGACCATTCCTTCGTTCTCACCGACAGTGGCCGGGCGGCCTTCGCCGACCTGGGAATCGACGTCGAGGCGTTAGGTCGGCAGGGGCGCCGTCTCGGCCGCGCTGCCCTCCGTCTCACCAACGCCGGTCGGCGCGCGATCAAAGCCCGATTCGGGGTGACTTTGTTCTAGCCCGTCACCACTCCCCTAATGAACTCTCTTGGCCTCTACCTGACCTCAGTCCTCATCTGGGGGTCAACCTGGTGGGTCATCACCTTCCAGTTCGGCCCGGTGCCGCCGGCGATCTCGGTGTGTTACCGGTTCGCCCTGGCGAGTCTGGTCCTGTTCGCCTGGTGCCGGGCTCGAGGACTGAGGCTGGCCTTCTCGAGGAACGAGCATCTCTGGATGGCGCTCCAGGGCATGCTGCTCTTCGGAGTGAATTACGTCTGCGTGTACCTGGCCGAAGTACAGATCACCTCGGCCCTCGTGGCAGTGGTGTTCTCGCTGGTGGTGTTCCTCAACATCGCCGGGACCCGGGTCTTCTTCGGCACACCGTTCAGGTCGTCCACCGTCGTGGGAGCGGTGCTCGGGGTGAGCGGAGTGGTACTGGTGTTTCTTCCCGAGCTGCGGGAGGGCACTGCGAAGGGCGAGGCGACGCTCGGCCTCATGTACGCCGTGGCCGGCGCGGTGACCGCCTCGATGGGAAACCTCGTCGCGTCGCGCAATCACCGCCGAGGTCTTCCGGTGGTACAGATGAACACCTACGGCATGCTCTATGGCGCCATGTTCGTGGCCCTGTACGCCGTGCTCGGCGGGCAGCCCTTCCGGTTCGACTGGTCCGAGCGCTACCTGCTGTCCCTGGCCTATCTCACGCTGCTCGGCTCTGTCGTGGCGTTCAGCGCTTTTCTCACCCTGCTGGGCCGGATTGGGGCCGATCGCGCGGGATACGTGACGGTGGCGATTCCGGTGGTGGCCCTCCTCCTCTCGGGATTATTCGAGGGGCTGCACTGGAACGCTCTGCTGGTGCTGGGCGTGCTGCTTTGCCTGGCGGGGAATGTCTCAGTGCTGGGTGCAAAGCGGGGTTCCCGTTCACGGCCTGATATTGCCGCTGGCGGATGGGCGAGGATCGCGAGGGATAGTAAAAGGCCCGGCGCTCGGTGATCTGGTCGAGGGCAACAGGCGATGACTCCTCGAGAGGGTCGCTATGCTGGGCCGGGGGCGACCGCGGTCCCGACGCGCTCGACGCCGGCGAATGCGCTCAGCGTGAGCCAGGTCGGAAAGGCTCGGACGAGCGACGGCGGCCCATCGAACCGGATCAGGCCAGCCCGGACGGTCTCGGCCAGCCGCACATCACCCATCCAGACCCGTGTCAGAGTCCGGAGGTCGGCACTGACCACGATGTCGACCAGAAAACCGGGGTCCTTGAGGCAGAGGTCGACCTCCCGTCGCTCGAGCACGAGCCACCAATATCTCGGGCAACGCGTGGTCGCCGGCACCCCGCGGAAGTCGAAGCGCACGACGACCCGCTCCGGGGGCAGCGCCTCCAGGTTCACCCGCCGGTGGATGTCCCACATGAGCAGGCCCGGATCCAGGTCACCGCGGCCGACCTGTGCACGGGCCCACCGTTGGCCCCACTCGCCGAGGCCCTCGATAAGCGGCCGCAACTCCTCACCCGCCGAGGTGAGGTTGTATTCGCGCCCGCGGCCACCCG
The DNA here is from genome assembly GCA_963788625.1 of uncultured Gemmatimonadales bacterium. Taxonomy (GTDB): domain Bacteria; phylum Gemmatimonadota; class Gemmatimonadetes; order Gemmatimonadales; family GWC2-71-9; genus DATBGE01. The sequence goes on from CAWBHB010000001.1 coordinate 28,400, forward strand.
GCCTGGGCACGCTCCGCACGATCCCGGCGTCCTCGAGCTGCTCGAGACGTCCGGCGAGGAGCGTGCGCGACATCAAGGGCACACCCCGGTGGAGGTCGCTGAAGCGACGGCTCCCGCAGAGCAGCTCGCGCAGGACGAGCGGGGTCCATCGCTCGGCGACGATCTCGGCCGCCTTGGCGACCGGGCAGAACTGGCCGTACCCCTTCATCTTGGCCCGACGATAGTGAACGGCGGCGGGCGTCGCAAGTCCATTTTTTGTGCTTTATCGCGCGGCCAGCCGGAGCTATCCTGCCGGTCACCAGGAGGTGCCCTATGGTTGCTCTATCAGCTCTCGAGACTGAGCGTCGCGACGCCACCGCTATTGACGATGCGGCCCTCGCTGACTTGGCGCGACACTTCTGTGGAGAGCTCATCGGTCCCGGCGACCCGCATTACGATGCCGCCCGCGCGATCTGGAACGGTGCGATCGATCGTCATCCCGGGCTCGTCGCGCGCTGCACCGGCGCCGCCGACGTCCGGGCCGCCATCCGTTTCGCGCGCGAGCGCGATCTTCTCGTCGCCGTGCGAGGCGGCGGCCACAACGTCGCCGGCACCGCGGTGTGTGACGGCGGGCTCGTGATCGATCTCTCACCGATGAAGGGCCTGTGGGTCGATCCGGCGGGGCGAACGGCGCGAGCGCAGGCGGGACTCCTCTGGGGCGAGTTCGACCGGGAGACCCAGGCCTTCGGGCTCGCCGCGACCGGCGGGATCATTACCCACACCGGCATCGCGGGTCTCACGCTCGGCGGTGGGCTCGGCTGGCTGATGCGCCGCCACGGACTGGCCGCCGACAACGTCCTGTCGGCCGATGTGGTCACCGCCGACGGCGACTTCCTTCGCGCCAGCGCTGAGGAGCACGCCGACCTCTTCTGGGGGCTCCGCGGTGGCGGTGGCAACTTCGGGGTAGTCACGTCCTTCCAGTATCGTCTGCACCCCGTCGGACCGATCGTCCTCGCCGGCGTGATGCTCCACCCCGCAGCGAAGGCCCGCGAGGTCCTGCGCTTCTACCGCGACTTTATCGAGCGCGCGCCCGACGAGCTCACGACCATCGTGGTCCTCCGGATGGCGCCGCCCGCGCCATTCCTTCCTCCGTCGGTGCACGGGCAACCGGTCGTGGTCATCGGCGCGTGCTACGCGGGCTCGGTGGTGGAGGGCGAGCGAGCCGTTGCCCCGCTGCGGCGGTTCGGCAAGCCACTGGTGGACCTGATTCGGCCGACGCCGTACGTCTCACACCAGGCGCTCTTCGACCCCACCGCGCCCCACGGGCTCGGCTACTACTGGAAATCGGAGTACGTGCCATCGCTCAGCGATGCCCTCATCGACACGCTGGCCGAGCGGGCCTGGGAGGTCGCGACGCCGGAGTCCTATACGATCATCTTCCACCTGGGCGGCGCCGTCGGTCGACAGGATCCGGAGGGATCGGCCTTCGAAGACCGGCGGGCCGCCCATGCGGTGAACATCGACGCGGTCTGGTCCGAGCCCGCCCGCGCGTCCGCGTGCATCGCGTGGGCGCGGGAGCTGTGGGAGGCGGTGCGTCCGTATTCCACGGGCCGTGTCTACGTGAACTTTCTCGGGGAGGAGGGGCAGGACCGAGTGCGGGCGGCCTACGGCGAAGCCAAGTACGAGCGGCTCCGCGCGCTCAAGCGCAAGCACGACCCGACGAACTTCTTCCGGCTGAACCAGAACATCCGACCGTAGACCGGGCTGCGCACCGGGGAGGGTCTGGGGCTGGCCGAGCCGCGCCCGGCCCGTATGTTTGGGCGACTCTCGGACATCCCTGTCTCCGGCCATGGAGGCCGACTTGACGGAAGCCGCCCGCAAGGTCCTCCGCCCCGAGCCCGCGCGACCGTCTCACGCACCAGCGTCAGGATGAAGATCGGTCTTGTCGGCTTCGCCGGTTCAGGAAAGACCACAGTGTTCAATACCCTGACCGGCCTGAACATCCCCACCGGCTTCGGCGGGTCGGTCCATCTCGGCACCGCCAAAGTGCCCGACGAACGCATCGACCGGCTCAGCGCGATCTTCAAGCCGAAGAAGACGACCTACGCCGAAATCGTCTTCAGCGACATCCCCGGCGAGCACGGCGGCGAACACAAGAGTCTTTCGCGGAAAGCGCTCGAGCCCATCCGCTCGCAGGACGTGCTGTGCCTGGTGCTGCGGGCGTTCCCCAATCCCGCGGTGGAGGCAAAGGCCGATCCCGCCGCCGAGCTGGAGGCGTTCTACACCGAGTGCGTCCTGGCCGACCTCGAAATGGTGGAGCGGAAGCTGGACCGCGCGAAGAAGGACAAGACCGACCCCCTTCAAATTGCGGCCTTCGAGCTGATGAAGCAGACGCTGGAGGCCGAGCGGCCGATCCGGTCGTTGCCCGAGACCGCCCTGCACCGCGACATGCTCACGGGGTTCGCCTTCCTCACCGACAAGCCCCTGCTCGCGGTGCTGAACCGGAGCGAGGACGAGGTGGTCCAGCCGATGCCGGAGCCGCTGGCCAAGCGGCTGACCGCGCTGAGTGCGGCCGGGCTGGTGCTCTCGGCCAGCGTCGAGGCCGAGATCGCGCTGCTGGATCCCGCCGACCAGGCCGCCTTTCTCGCCGACCTCGGCCTGACGGAGTCGGCGCGGGCGCGGTTCGTCCGCACCGCCTACGAGCTGCTGGACCTCATCTCCTTCTTCACCGTGGGGGAGGACGAAGTGCGCGCCTGGCCGATCCCGCGCGGGACCCACGCCCGGGCGGCGGCGGGGAAGATCCACACCGACCTGGAGCGCGGCTTCATCCGGGCGGAGGTGATGGCGTACCCGGACTTCATCGCGCACGGTTCGGAGCACGCGGTGAAGGAGGCGGGGAAGTTCAAGCTCGAGGGGAAGGACTACGTCGTCGCCGACGGCGACATCATGAGTATCCGGTTCAACGTGTGAGGCTGCCGCGCGCGGACACCGACGATGCTTCCCGGTGCCACGCACTTCGAGGGATTCAGCGAGGGCCCCCGCTTCCGCGGAATGATGCTACCCACAACGGAGCACTCACCGCCTGGGAACGAAGAAAGCTCCGCAACCGAAACCGTTGCAGAGCTTTCGATTGCCCCTCCCTTCGCCTTCGGCTCAGGACAAGCCTGGGCTCGAACCAGGACTCTCCTGATCCAAAGGGGGGCTGTAACCTACCGTTTTCCGGCAATTTGCAGAATCAACTGCGAGGGCGTGCCCACCTTGGTCGCGTCTGGCTGGATTCGATGCTCAGGTTTAGTCGGATGCACTCGCACAAATGCCGAAGGCTGCGGTACCAGGTCATCCTTGGCCTTCCGCTGCCTGACTAGCCAAGCTGTCAGGGCCGCCCCATGTTAGAGCACCCCACAATCTGGCGGCCAACGTGCCAGACCGGCGGATGCCATCCGATGGCGCCGGTGCGGTCAAGGCGACCTCTGAGAAACGAGCGCAGCCCAACGCCTTCAGTGCGATTGAGGCAGCGCTAGCGGGTCGCTATTCCTTCGAGCGACGGGAAGATGGCCGCCCGCCTTTGCTCGGAAGCGGTGGCATGGCCGAAGTCTATCTGGCCACCGATCTTCGCCAACGAGCACCCCGTCGCCCTCAAGGTCCTCCAGCCGGTCGTCGCCAACATTCTCGGGCCGGAGCGCTTTCTCCAGGAAGTCCGCATCGCCTCCCGCCTGACCCATCCAAATATCCTCCCGCTACTCGAGGCCGGCAGTGCGGACTTCCCGCCGGGGGGCACTCTGCTGTGGTTTACCATGCCGGCGGTGCCCGGCACGCTGCGTGACCGTCTGAAGCGTGAAGGGGAGTTCACTATCGAACTAGCGCTTCGGATCGCGCAGCAGATCGCCGAGGCACTGGCCTGCGCGCACGACGAGCATCTCGTCCATCGGGACGTCAAGCCGGAAAACATCCTGCTCGATGGCGACCACGTCTTTCTGGCCGACTTCGGTGTGGCGAAAGCGTTGAGCCACGTAACCGAGGAGATCACGTCGGCTGGGCTGGCCGTGGGCACTCCGGCCTACATGAGCCCGGAGCAGGGCGGCGGCCATGCGCGCATCGATGGCCGGAGTGACATCTACAGTCTGGGATGCGTCCTGTACGAGATGCTCGCGGGGGAGCCGCCGTTCACCGGACCGACGACGCAGGCCATCATTGCCCGGCATCAAGTGGAGCCACCTCGATCGCTCCGCGTCGTGCGCTCGACGATCTCGCCGGCCCTCGAGGCGCTGGTGATGCGGGCGCTCGCCAAGGTTCCGGCGGACCGCTTCAGTTCGGCGACTGTCTTCGCCGACGAAATGGGTCGGGTTCTTACCGCGCCGCCGGACTTAGCAACGGCGTGGCCTCTGCCACCTCCGACCTCCACAGCGGATCATGCTCAGGTTAGGCTCGCCGCGCGCCTTCGCTCCAAGTCGTGGGGCACGCTGGTGGCTTGGTTGCTGCTCTCCGCCGCTCTTGTCGGCCTCGTAGGGCCTCGCGTGGCAACAACCGTCCGAGGGCTGTTTTCGCAAGAAACCGCACTCGACTCGACTCGCTACTCGGTCCTGCCCTTCGCCTATGACAGTGGTGTAGCCTCGCTCAACGAGCGCCCAGCCATCCGCGATGCCCTCGCGAGCAAGTGGAGTGGCATCACGCTGGTGGAAGAGTTCCGGGAGGCGGAGCTGCTGCAGGCCCAGGCCACCAAGAGCTGGACCACGAGTGATGCCTATCAGGCCGCCCTCTCCCTCGGCGCCGGTCGATTCGTCCGCGGGACAGTGACCCGCGTGGGAGACTCGTTACGGATCCTCGCGGGCCTCTATGACGCGACGCGCGGCGGGGCCCAGCTCAGCTTCGCGACGGCGCGTCTGTCTGCGGATACGCGGGAGGCGAGCGGGACCCTCGCGCGGATCGCCGACCTCCTGGTACTGCGTGATGCTCTCCCGCCCGACTCGGCAACGGACCAGCTCGGCTCCCGATCCCTGCCCGCGGTGCAGGCCTTCTCCGCCGGAACTCGCGCGCTCCAGGAATGGAACCTCCCGGCAGCCGACTCTGCTTTTGACCGGGCCACCACCTTCGACCGGGACTTTGCACGGGCCTATCTCTGGCTGGGCCTGGCACGGCAGTGGGAGCAAGTCGAGTCGGGGCGCTGGCGTTCCGCCGCGGAGCAAGCCGCGAGCGGGCGCGCCACGCTCGCGGCACGGGAGCAACTGCTGGCCGATGCCCTGCTCGCCTCTGCGCGCGGCGCAGCCGCCTGTCCCGTCTGGCAGAGCCTGACTCAGCGGGATCCATCGGACTTTATCGCATGGTACGGCCTGGGATTCTGTCAGGTCACCGATAGCGCGGTGATTCGCGATCCGCGGAGCCCCGGTGCCTGGCGATTCCGCAGCAGTTACTACAGTGGCCTGCTCGCACTGGTCCAGGCGTATCACCTCCACCCCGAGATTCTTTCGGCGTACCGGGAGGGCAGCTACGCCGCGCTGCGAGAACTTTTCTTCGTGGACGGCAACAATTTCCACCAGGGTTATTCACTCGACGGGCAATTCCGCTTTTCCGCCTTTCCGATCCAGGCGGCCGATAGCCTGGCCTTCGCACCCATTTTGACCATGACGGCTGTCATTCCCGACCGCCGGAGTCTGGCTACCCGCATGAGAGCGAGCCTCCATCAGCGACGCATGCTGCTTGACATAGCCGAAGGCTGGACGGCGGCCGCGCCTGGCGATCCGCGTGCCCTCGAGGCGAAGGGTATTGCGCTCGATCTCCTCCACCGACGGGACGCCGTTGAGGCCCTGCGCCAGGCGCTGGCCATGAGCCATGATCCGTCCGACCGGCCCCGGGTCGGTCAGACTCTGACATGGGTTCTTCTGAAGGAGTCGCTCCCTGAGGACGCGGCCGGTTTGGAGCGGGCGTTGGCGCTGCTGGATTCGCTGCTTGCGGAACAATCGCCGGCTACGACACCGGATCCGGTGCGCCTCGCCGGACTCGCGAGCCTGACCGGACGCTTCGATCTCGCCGCGGAGTACCTGCGCCAGCCGCGGGCGTTGGCCAGCCTGAGCGCTCCACCGGAACTGGGCGGCCTGGCAACTTCGCTCCTGATCTACTCGACCGTCGGTGGGCCGAGTGACACTCTGGACCGTCTCACCAGGCAGGTTCGCACGGCTATTTCGCGGATGCCCGACTCGGCGGCTCGTGAAGAGACCAGCGCTGCCTGGCTCGCCCGGGCTGCGACCCTCGCCTATCCGGTCCACCCTCTCCCCGAGATCGGCGATCTCAACCGACTCGGTGATCCGCTGCTCGACGCGCAGGCCGCCGACCAGCGGGGAGATGTCGCGGAACGGAGTCGGCTCCTTGCTCAACTTGGGCAAATGCGGGCGAGCGTACCTCCCAACGAGGTCACCTTCGACGCGCTATATCCCGAGGCCGCACTGCACGCCCGCGCCGGAGACCGTGCGGGCGCCGTCGCGTGGATCGACTCAACGCTTGCCGCCGTGGGCGACATGGCGACGGATGCACTGGCCGATCCGATTCGCGCCGCGACCCTGGTGCCCACGCTGGTGCTGCGTGCCGATCTCGCTGTACAGGCCGGCGACAGCGTCACTGCCCGCCGGTGGGCGCGTCCAGCGCAACGCCTGTGGCGTGACTGTGACCCGTTCCTGCGGCCGACACTTGCACGGATGCAAGCCCTCGCGCCGTAGGCCGACGTTCTGATGGATTCATTTAGACCAAGGAGGGTCAGATGCGTACGCTCCTGTGGATGTTGTTCATTGTCCCCCTCATTTTCCTGTTACTGTACCCGGCAGCATGCAAGGAGATACCGGAGTGCCCGCATTACTGGGACGTGTCGACGATTGAAGCGCCACTTTTTCACCACGCCGAGCTGCACAGCATTCAGGGAGACACTCTTCTATCAGGTCCGCGAGCACAAACGAATGTTCCCGAGTTCAACGACTGTCAGCAACTAGTTATCGGCTCCGGTCATGACGCTCAATACACCTCGCTCTATGCCGTCTTCGCCCATGACAGTTTGGATGACCCCAAACACGAGATCCAGCTTGCGCTGGAGTCCGGCAAAGCATTTCCAATGGTCGAGATCCTTAGTCTTGGGGGGACCTATCCCCAACTTCAGCTCCAGGACGGATTCAACTGCCTCTTCGTCTACAAGGAGGGCGACACCTGGCGCGCTAGGCTAGTGGCGTTCGGCTCACAGGAGCAGGATTGTCACTCGCCGAAGCGGCTCGATCTGGTTCAGGATTACCCCGAGCTGTCGATCAAACGCACTACTCCTAGCATGAACCGGAAAGACTATCCTCCGGTCGCTCGCTGGGAATGGGACGTTGGAAGTAACACTCAGGTCATCGGCTTCATGTGCCTCGAAGGGTGGTGCGAGGTAGGGGAGCTGGGTCACGATCCGGAAACCGGACCGGACCTGACTGACAAAATGAACAGCATCGACGCCCTCACCGGACAACCGGTATTGCGTATAAAGGGCTGGTACGACGAGCAGCGGCTCTCCCCGGCAACACGTCACAGGTGGAAGTTCTGGGAATATTGGGGCCCGAGATCTGTGGTGGGGACCATCGTCCCCGCTCCCGGGCTGGATCTGCTCGACTCCCCCAATTTCGACAGGACCTGGCAGCCTACCGCGTACGTCGATCTTAGTGAACCATCGGACGAATACGGTGCTGCGCGCCGCTTCGTCCCTATGGCTGGCAGTCGCGTCACTACGATCTCGCTCTGTATGGAAGACTGGGGGGGCAGCGATCCACTACCCACCGGCAGAGGGTGCCCGGAAATTTCCAAAGAGGACCGACAGGCCGCGAAATGCGGTGCGGAGCGCCAAGCCGCGACCAACCCATCGGAGGCTGCAGCCCCGACCGTCACCTCGACCATCCATTGGTGGGCGAGGACTGACCCCGCAGGGGACAGTCCGGATCCCAAGTATTGGTGCATTACCCGCCGAATTGCGCCACCCGGGGTTCCCGTGCCCGGCACGGCACGGTGGCGGTGGCTTGCGGATGACGAAACCTCTTGGCACCGTTGCGGCGGCGCCTGCTGTACCGACCACTGACGGTTCAGCAGCGGCACTGGAACCAATGCAATTTCTCGCAGGGTAGCCTGAAGCTGGTATTCAGACCAGGAGGGTCAGATGCGTATCACCGCCGGGTCCAAGAGGCTGTTTATTCTCGTCATCGTTGCTCCCCTCCTCATGGCGGGTTACGTGTCGACCTGCGGCAAGCAGAGCCTGCCGGAGTGCCCCCATGACTGGGACTTCTCCAAGATTCAAGTCCCTAACGAGAAGAGACAGCTGGAAACGCTGCAAACCTTCAACGGATCCCCCTATCTGTCAGGTCCCGGATTGCAGACAAATGTTCCCGAGTTCAACGACTGTCAGCGACTAGTTCTCGGCAAGGGCAAGACCGCCCAGTACGATTCTCTCTATGCCGTCTGGGCTCGGGACAGTATGGAAGACACTCTTAGCATCATGAATGCGATGAATGCGCTGGACTCGGGCTTGGCATTTCCAATGGTCGAGATCCTCAGTCTTGGTGGAGACTATGATCACCTTGGGATCGAGTCCGGATTCAGCTGTCTCTACGTCCTCAAGCCAGGCAACACCTGGTTCGCTGTACTGGTGAACTTCGGCACAATCGAGGAGGATTGTCGCTCCCCGAAGCAGGTCGAGGCGCTTCAGAATGCCCACAAACTGTCGATCAAGCGAATTAGCGCCAATGATATGAAGCTTGAGTGGAAGGACTTTCCCGCGGTCGCTCGCTGGGATTGGGACGAAAGGAGTAATACCCAGGTCATCGGATTCGGGTGCTTCGACGGGTGGTGTGAGGTTGGGGAATTGGGCCACGAGCCGGAAACCGGTCCGGACCTGACGGCCACGATGGGCAGCATCGCCGGGCTTGGCGACTCACCAGTCCTGAAGGTCAAGGGCTGGTACGACGACCAGCGGCTCTCCCCGACAGAGCGCCATTGGTGGCAACACTGGAAACACCCGAGAGCCGTGGTGGGCACCATCGTCCCGGTTCCCGGGCTGGCTCAGCTCGAGTCCCCGGACTTCGACCACACCTGGAAGACTATCGCGTATGTCAATCTGAGTGAACCGTCGAACGAATACAACGCTGCGGCGAGTTTCGTCCCCATGGCGGGCAGTAGCGTCACTACGATCTCGCTCTGTATGGAACATTGGGGCGGGACCACTCCACTCCTCGACGGCGAAGGGTGCGAGGGCATTTCTGAAAGCCTCCGACAGGCGGCGAATTGCGCTCCGGAGGCCGCAGTCCCGACCATCCATTGGTGGGCCAAGACTATCCCAGCGGACAACACGGAACCCAGATACTGGTGCATCGTCCGCCGAAGCGCGCCAGAACACGTTCCTGTGCCCGGCACAGCGCGGTGGCGGTGGATGGCGGATGACGAAACCACCTGGGGCCGTTGCGGCGGCGCCTGCTGCTCCGGCCACTGACGGTTCAGCAGCTCGGCGCTCCGCGGGAACGATGCGCGCAGTGTGGAGCTCGATGACTCACACACCAACTCACACATCGGCAGATAGTAGAAGCCCGGCACGACCTAAGTCGTTGCCGGGCTTCCATTGCCCCTCCTGGGCTCGAACCAAGACTCTCCTGATCCAGAGGGGCCGATGTAACCGTCTGAACTCCAGCAACTTGCTACCCTTCACGCGAGTTCGTGTCACCCGATGCTGGAGTTTGCTGACTGGGATGCTGGACTTTGCTGTCGTTTGCTCGCACAGATGTCGATATTTGTCTATCAGACGGCTCAGGCTCCATAACTCGCGGCGTACTCTACGCCCCGTGTGCACTTGCGATAAGATCGTCGTCCCGGCGACATACGTAGCCGACCGCCTCCATCGCTTTCATGATCTTGGTAAGGTCGGCCAACTTCAAGCTCAGGTACTCGCCATTCACCGTGCTTGATCTCGTCCGCCCGAACTTCGTCTGGACCTTCGCAGGGACCCACCTGAGCATCTGTTGAGCTGGCCAGTCGGGCGATGGCTCCAAGTCAGCAAGTGACTCCGTGGAGGCTCACGGACCAACTCACTCACTGACTCACACACCAACTCACACACCCCGCAGATAGGCGAAGCCCGGCACGACCGAAGTCGGTGCCGGGCTTCATTGCCCCTCCTGGGCTCGAACCAGGACCATCCTGGTCCAGGGACCGCCATACCCCCGACTTCCGGCACTTACTCTTCGCGCGAGCTGTGCGACGGCCTCACGGCCGCCGCCTCGCACGCCATACCGTGCCTATTGCTGGAGGTCAACTACGACGATCTCGGGGGTACCATGCCCCCCCATCCCCATGAACGACTCGACATCCGCGACGTCCGGCTTCGGCGTGATCGCGAGGAGCGCGGATTCGTTGGGGTGGAGCATGCTGACGACTTTCTTCAGATCCCCCTCCGACAAGCGGCTGGCGGGCCCACTCGCCGGCCTGTACTGGCTGGCGTTTTCGCCAGCATTCGCCGGCAGCGCGCCCAGCCTCGCGACCGCGGTGTCGATGGTCACGCTGGCCTGCATTGCCCTGGCGGAGCCGCCGGCCTTATTGTGCCTCTGCGTGACCTCCACCTTGCCAGTCGAGTCTTTGACGATGACCGCCCAGGCTTCGACCTTGTCGTAGTTCTTCTTGTTCATCTGCGCTACGCTGTAAGCGGCTCCGCCCATGTCTTTCCAGACGGCGTAGACCATCTTGAGCGGAGGGTCTTTGTCCTGTGCCAGCAACGGGTTGGCGAATAGAACAAACAGGGCAAGTGGCCAAGTGCCACGCGTGTAAGTACCCATAGGGTTCTCCAGTGAATGGGTAGGCATGAAACCAGACTAGGTAGGAATGCAATCCGGCTCCAAGGCCGAAGGTAGGGAGCCGGAATTGGGCCGACCATTGGATCTTGGTGCAGGTGCCTGCCCGCCACTGGAGAAATGGTCGCAGAAACGGCTAGAGCGGGCGCATAAGCGAAAAGGCCCGATCCACCGAAATGGTATCGGACCTTCCAGTTGCCCCTCCTGGGCTCGAACCAGGACTCTCCTGATCCAGAGGGGCCGTGGTAACCACCCCAATTCCAGCAACTTGCAACCCTTTTCGCGAGTTCGTGTCACCCGATGCTAGGGTTTGCTGGGTTTCATGCTAGAGTTTGCCGTACTTTACTCACTCAAATGTTAGAGTTTGTCACACTCTCAAACCGAGAGGCTTTGCGCCGATCTCTTGTCAGAGGTCTTCTACGCGGGCGACGAAGCCGGCGCCAAGGATACGGTGCGCCGACTGGCCGGGAGCATAGGGTTCGAGCCGGTGGATGGCGGCCCGCTCGCCAACGCTCGCTACCTGGAGCCGCTCGGCATGCTCAACATCTGGCTCGGCTACGTGGGCGGCCGGGGCACGAACATCGCGCCCGGTGGGACACCGCACCGTCGGGGGCCCCTGGCGCTGTCTGAGGCAACCCTGTCGGCAAAGCCCATGATATGGGGGTCATTCTGCGACCCCTTACTTCCCGTCAATAGTCATGTTGCCGTCGATGTCACTGAGCGAATGGTTAGGTCCGAAGTTGAGCAGCCGGCTGCTGGTCTCGACCCGATGCCCCTTGTTGGCGCCTTCGGTGATCTTGCCGACCAGGTGGGTCTGACCCGAGACCGCCTCGGCGGTTCCACTCAACTTTGCTTTGAACGATTCTGAAGCCGGCACCGCGGTGACTACCCAGTACGAATGAACCAGTATCTTGCCGGCTTGCCCGGACGACCCCTCGTCGAAGCCGAACACGAGGGTCGCCTTACCCTGCCGCTCGCCATTCACCGTACCCGACATGGTGTACTGTCCCGAGCTGTCGCGCTTGATCGCCTTCACATGATAGGACAACTCGATCTTGTTATTCTGACTTGCCGTATCGGCCGGAGTCACAATCTGACGATTCGGCGAGTGTCCGATGGATACGAGCCCCAGGCTCAGCACCGCAAACGCAGGACTCTGGATTCTGGTGAACATTGGGCCTCCTCAGGCGCAATCGTGAATAGCTTCAAGCGGGTAAGCGCATCTGTTTCCGCAGACTCTTGTCGAACGCCGCGGTGGGAACAAAGCGCCGGAGCAGACTGATCTGGCGCGCGGCCCGTCCTGCGGTGTAGCGGCGGCGCGGATTGAGCTCAGTGGAGGCCTTCACCACAGCGCTCGCGACCAGCTCCGGCGTGTCGGCGGTTTTCATCCCATCCCGCAGAACTCCCTCGGCATTCGTTCGCGCCGACCGGTAGACATCGAGCTGCTGGTCTGCCTGGTAGACGTTCCCTTCGAAAGCGGTCCGGGTATAAGCCGGCTCGACCAGCACCACTCGGACACCCGAGCCCCTGATCTCATGGTCCAGCGACTCGGAATAGCCTTCCACCGCGTGTTTGCTGGCTGCGTACAGGGCCATGAACGGCGCCGGGATCAGCCCCATGACCGAGCTGAGGTTGACGATCCGTCCCGCCCGCTGATTCCGCATGGTGGGAAGGACGGCCTTGGTCATGCGAATCAGGCCGAACAGGTTGACGTCGAAGAGGGACTTCGCCTGTTCTAGCGACGACTCCTCCGCGGCGGCGACTAATCCCACCCCGGCGTTGTTGACCAGGAGATCGACGCGGCCTGCCTTGGACAGCACTTCACCGACCGCGGCCTGCACCGACTCCTCGCTGGTCACATCGCACACCAGGTATTCGATCCCCGGCGACTTCGTCGCTGGCGCCCGGCGTGAGGTGCCGAACACCCGATAGCCGGCCGAGTGAAGCGCCCGCGCGGTGGCCTCGCCGATCCCTCCCGATACGCCCGTCACGATCGCCACGGGCCGAGTCTGCTGCTGATTGTCTGCCATACCGTGCTCGCTTTCTCTTGGGGTCCATTCTTCAGCTGCAATATGACGATCATCATATTCCTAGGCAAACGCAAATCCGGCACCGGCGCATAGTATCAGCCTGTTCGGGTGAGATGGTTCAGGGCCGCCTCGCGCACCGCATCGGAGAGCTTGGGGTCGTCCACGGCGCGGGCCAGGACCAAGGCTCCGAGCGCTGTAGCCATGGTGACAAGCGCGCGCTGGTGCGCACCAGGCTGGCCCCAATCGGGCGACTGGCGAGCGACCAGATCGATCATCTCCTTGATCCGGCGGGTGGCGGCCCGGCGCACCTTGGTCGACTGGCGTGGCATCTCCGAGCCGAGCGCGGCGACGGCGCATCCGCCGTCGAGGGCTGCCACATGCTCCTTCGAGAGATAGCTGCGGAGCATGGCCTCGAGCTCCTGCTTGGCCGGTGCCGCAGCGGCGACCCGCGTCAGGAAGGCCACTGTGTCAGCGCCGGCCCGGTCTGCCGCTTCGGCCAACATCCCTTCGCGCGAGTCGAAGTGAGCGTAGAAGCCGCCGTGGGTGAGGCCTGCCTCCTTCATGATCTCGGCCACGCCAGCGCCATCGTACCCGCTCCGCCGAATGGCACGGGCGGCGGTCTCCACGATGCGCTCGTGGGTGGCTTCCTTACGGCTGGGGGCGGGTCCTCTCGAGGTGGCGGCTCTCATATGATGATCATCATACACACCTGGCAACTGGAGCGCAAGGGGTACGCGACCGGCCGGCTACTCTGCTCCGCCATGAGCCGCAAATAGGGAAAGCGCCGCGACCGGGGAAACCCGATGCGGCGCTTTCAGTTGCCCCTCCTGGGCTCGAACCAGGACTCTCCTGATCCAGAGTCAGGCGTGTTGCCAGTTACACCAAGGGGCAGGGGCGGTAATAAGTAAAACCGGGATTGGGGGGTGGGAAGTGGGAGGTGGAAGGTGGGGAACGAAGAACGGGGGACGGGGGTCAGGCGAGCGAGGGACGAAAGACACTGGGAAAGCAGACGCCTCATCCCGAGTGAGCAGAGCGACCGAGGGATCTAGTCACCTTGGCACAAAGCCAGGGAGAGTAGACCCCTCGCTCCGCTCGGGATGAGGTGACGTCGGCGCTCGGGATGACAACCTGCCCCCAATGCTTCACGTCCCCACGTCCTACGTCCCACGTCCAACGTCTCACGTCCTCTAATTCTTCCCCCTCTCCTTCAGCTCCTCAAACCAGTTCTGGCTCACCACCAGGAGCCCCGACTGGCCCGCCGTCGTCTCGCGCAGCATCAGGAACCGCTTGTCGTCGGGTGCCACAGCGTAGAGCGGGACCGGTCCCGCGGCGGTGAAGGGACTCAACGAGAAAAGCGACTTCTGCGCTCCCACGGAGAAAGACGGCGAGGTGATCACCGTCGCCGTGACCAGCTCGTTCTTGTTGTTGCGATAGAAGAGCTCCTTCCCGCTGCGCGACCAGAGGGGGTAGGAACCGCCGGCGGCGGAAATCTGCCAGCGTGCGGTCGAGACCTCGGGGAACGGGCGCACATAGATCTCGAACGTCCCCGACTCATCTGAGGCGTACGCCAGCCACTTGCCATCAGGCGAAAGCGCGGGAGACGTCTCACGAGCCGGAGTACCCACCAGGGTAACCACTGAGGTATCCCCAACTTTCGCGGCCATGATGTCGCCGTTGCCCAGGTCGGTCACGACCCGTCGCAGGATAAGCCACCGCCCGTCGTTCGACTCGAAGAAATGTCCGAAGCCAATCGTCCGGGGAAGCAGTTGGGTAGCCGGACCGACCCCGTCGGCCCTTCTCACCGTCGGCACGCCGGCGCCGTCGCCGCGATCGCCGAGGAAGAGGACCTGGGATCCATCAGGAGACCAGGAGGGTCGGAAGTAATTCGTGTCCCCGAAGGTGATCCGTGAAAACGGTCCGGCCGGGAGTTGTTTGACCCAGATGTCCGACTTCGCGTTCCGTTGCAACTCCACCGCGATCGCCTTTCCGTTGGGGGCGAGCGCGATCGAGGTGGTGGTGCCATCCTGTTTCCACGCCGGGTCCACCGGACTGGCGAGCCCATCCCGCGTGACCCAGACCACCTCCCGGCTCGACGACTGCGACGCGGTCTCGTAGATGAGAGTGCCGGTAGGCGAGAGGGCGAACCCCGCGGCGAAGGGATTGGACTGTAGTCCTTCGTAGAGCGACACCGGAGGACCGGTGAGTGCCAGCTTGCCCGGGTCGAACGGCACTGCGAGGAGCTTGCCATCCGAGGTCACGACGATAAGGTGACCGGTGGGAGAATAGCGGGCATACACCCCGCGAAGCAGCGCGCGGGCCTCGCCCTTGGGAAGCGGCTGGGCCACGATCTCGAAGTCGGCCGGTGATTGCCCGTCGTGGCGGATGCGAAACACGATTCCCTTGCCGCCCGGAAGGGCAATCGGCCATTCCGCACCGATCACATGCTCGGCGAATTTGTAGACCGGCTCTGCAGGTCCGCCCGTCGAACGAATCCGGCTGATTCCCGAGTCCACCTCGAAGTAGACGTAGCCGTCGTCTCCCCAGTCCACTGCGGTCGTGTTGGCGCTGTCGGTGAGCGTGAGCGGCGACCCGCCCTCCAGTGAAAGAATGCGCACCGTCCGTCCCCCGATCGGGAAGGCCAGCTGGCGGCCGTCGGGAGAGAAAACGGGGCTGACCGCTCCGTCCGTACCAGATATCGGTGTCGGAGCGACCTGGTCGGGTTCCTTCATCCACAGCCGCGTGTTGCCTTCGCCGCGCCCCACATACACGATCCGGCGCCCATCCGGAGAGGTAGCGATGTGACCTCCCAGGGACGCGACGGCAAGAGCTTCGTTGTCTCGCAGGAAGATCGGATAACGGTTCATGAACGGATGCGACGATTGAGGCCGCATCCATCCCAGGATCGCGACCGCGGCCAGCCCGAGCAGTGCGCCGCCGACCAGGAGTGCGCGCCTCTTGTCCGGCGCCTTGGCCGCCGGGGCCACTCGGCTCGTCACCGGCATCGTGGCGGCCGTCCCCGGCTCGTTCAGCGCCCGGACGAAGGCCTCCGCGGTGGCAAATCGATCGGCCGGGAGCTTGGCGAGGGCCTTGTGCACCGCCGCCTCGACATTGGCCGGCACCGACGGCCGGCGGAGGCCGAGTCGTTCGGGCTCCTTGGTCACCACGGCGGCGATCACCGCCTGGATAGTGGGACCGGTGTGGGGCGGCTCGCCGGCCAGCATCTCATAGAGCAGGCACCCCAGGCTGTAGACGTCCGCGCGGGCATCCAGAACTCGTTCCCCCGTAGCCTGCTCGGGGCTCATGTAGCCCGGGGTGCCCAGGGAGAGGCCAGTCTCCGTCATCCGATGTCCGCCGGCCTGACTCACTGCGAGCGCGATGCCGAAGTCGGCAACCAGGGCCGAGCCGTCGTGCAGCAGGATATTCTCGGGTTTGATGTCGCGATGAATCACGCCGTGGCGATGCGCGTAGTCGAGTGCCGCTCCGATTTCCTTAGTCAGCTGCAAAGCGTCCTCTACCGGCAGCTGACGCTCCCGGTTCAGCCGGTCGCGGAGACTCTCCCCCTCGATCAGCGGCATCACATAATAGAGGAAGCCGTCGGCCTGGCCCGAATCGAACAGCGGCAGGATGTGGGGATGCTGGAGCGCCGCGGTGGTCTTGATCTCGGCGAGGAACCGCTCCCCGCCGATCACCGCGGCCAGTTCGGGCCGCAGCACCTTGAGGGCAACGTTGCGATCGTGGCGGAGGTCTTTGGCGAGATAGACCGTCGCCATCCCCCCGGCGCCGAGCTTGCGTTCGATGCGGTAGTGATCGGCGAGCGCGGCGACGAGACGAGGATCGGCGTCGAGCATTCGGCTCCGGGGCTGGTTAAGTGAGGCCTAGGACTGGTTGGAGGGGCACCGGAAGGTAAGGCGGGAACAGCAAATACGGGAGAAGGGAGGGTGGATCGGCAACGGCTGGGCGATCCTGTTTTCCCACCCCAAGGATTTCACCCCCGTCTGCACCACCGAATTGGGGTACATGGCGAGTCTCAAGCCGGAATTCGACAAGCGCAACTGCAAGGTCATCGGGATCAGTGTGGACCCGGTTAGCAGCCACAAGAAGTGGATCGGGGACATCGAGGAGACCCAGGGCCACAAGATCAACTATCCCATGATCGGGGACCCCGAGCTCAAGACGGCCAAGCTGTATGATATGCTGCCGGCCGATGCGGGCGACTCGTCCGAAGGCCGCACCGCGGCAACCAACGCGACAGTGCGCACCGTGTTCGTGATCGGACCCGACAAGAAGATCAAGCTGATGCTCAGCTATCCGATGTCGACCGGCCGCAACTTCGACGAAGTGCTGCGGGTGCTCGACTCGATGCAGCTCACCGCCCAGCACAAGGTGGCAACTCCGGTCAACTGGAAGCGGGGCGAGGACGTGATCATCCTGACCACAGTGTCGGACGACGAGGCCAAACAGAAGTATCCCGCCGGCTGGAAGGCGCCTCGGCCGTATCTGAGGATCGTGCCGCAGCCGCGGTAAAAGGGGTAGGAGGTGGGAAGTGGGAAGTGGGAAGTGGGAAGTGGGAGGTGGGAGGTCGGTGAGCAGGTCAGGTGCGGCCCAAGCGCCGTCTTGTTCCTACCTCCTACCTCCTACCTCCTACCTCCCACTTCCCACCGGTTAACAACTCACCGCGAACTCAACCTCCAGCGTTTCACCCGCCATCAGCGTGAACCCAGGTGCCTGGCCTTTGTCTGGTCGCTTCTGCACCGTGCAGTTCCCGGGAACACTCTCGAGCCAAAAGTCGTACCAATACACGTCCGACGAGCCGGTCGCGGGCACTGTGGCTACCAGAGTGCCGTTGGGGTCAATGGTGTCCAGAAGGATCAATGGGCCAAAGTAGTCCCACAGATCGAAATGGGTATACCAGACCTGGAAACGTGCCGCACTCGGCAAGGAGCCGGTGACAGGAGTAGTGATCCGCACTTCGCCGGTAGGACTTGATCCGAGAATACAGGTCACTGAAAATCCCGCTTCGACGGTATCACGAATGAGCACCGCCTTGACCACGGTCACCGATACCGAGTCAGGCTGGACCGAGCAGTTGCTCGGCGGAGCAGGCAACGAGACGACATGATCACCGGGGGATACCTGGAGATCTGCCGGAAAACCGGCGAGGACCTGGAATTGCCCGGTATCCAGTTTCCCGCTGAAGGCCCAGGGCACATCGGGTCCCGAGGCATTGACCACGACGCTGATCACTCCGGTCGTTGCAGTGCAGATCACCGAGAATGGGAGCGGGTCGATGGCCTGGTCTGCAACGGTTACGCTGCGCGAGAGGGGGCCGTCAGCCACGCAGTTGGGCGTGAGGTCCGTCAGGGTAACCGTCCACGTGCCCGGATCGAGGTGCGCCAGTAGCGTGCCACTCACGGGAACACGCCCCAGATCGGTACCATTCACTTCGACGACGTAACCGTTGTAGTCGAGGTCCAGTCCAATCGTCGTGGTCGTTATCAGCGCCGCGGCCCCCGGACAGCTGATGTCGAAGGCCACTGAGATCCTTTCCTGCGACGGAACATCCACCTGGAGCGAAGTTCCCGGCGTAACCGAACAATGCGCCACGACGCCGAGCAACTGCAGCGTGTGTTGGCCGGGCGGAAGCGCGATCTCCAACGTGGCGTTGGGCGCGAGTGGAGTCGCGTTCCTGCCGTCAACCATGAGCGCGTATCCATCGAGATCCGGGTCTCCTCCTCCGGTGGCGGTTGCGATGACCAGCGTACCGTCCATCGAGGGACCAGTCCCATCGCATGCGGCCAAGGCCAGACCAGCAGCCAAGACCAGCGGACCTCGGGCTAGCATTTGACCTCGAAGGCGACCACGAGTGTGTCGCCGGGCGCGATCGTGAACCCAAAGCCCGAATACGGGCGCGGGTCGTTTACAAAGCAGCCCCCCGGGATGTCGGGGCCGCGCACTCGGCCCCCGATGGCCGCGCCGTCGACGCCCTGTGCGCTGAGTGGCGCAGCCGTCAGGAGAAACAGGGTAAGGAAGGGGAGGACCCGGTTCGAGGGCGCACTGCTCTCCGCCGGCCGGCGGCGGTCGGAAGGAATTGCGACAGGTAGGGAGATAGGTGCCGCCACGGGTCACCAGCCGGGCCAGTGTCGCCAATCTGCTACTGCCCTCGCCCCCCGTATGGCGCGATCAACGCCGACTACAGGGCGAGGTCTGACCTCAAATCCCGCTGGCAGGTTAGTAGCTCAACGTCCTGGCCTAGTCTACCGCACCGGCGAAAATTCGCAAGGCAGGCCTGTATGAGTGGTGCGGAAACGCGTTCCCCCCTTTTGAAAGTGCCGTCAATCGCGTCCCCCCTTCCCAATAGGGAAGGGGGACAGGGGGTTAGGTGAAAGCGGGAGATGGAAGACGAAGTATGGTGGAAAGCAGACGAGGCCTTCCTCTGGGTGAGATTGCTTCGGCCCCCGCCCTCCACTCGGAGGGCCTCGCAATGACAGAAGGCGCGTTCCCCCGTCCGTCCCACGAAGAGGGGGACAGGGGGGGAGGAAAGCGGGAGACAGGGAACAGGCACCGTTGTCATTCCGAGGAAGCGAAGACCGAGAGCCTGGATGACAGCTGTTGGTCGATGGAAGCCGTCGCTGACAGGGGGTGAGGTGAAAGCGGGAGACGGAAGGCGAGAGTATGGCGGAAGCAGACGTGGCCTTCCTCTAGCGGGTGAGATTGCTTCGGCCCCCTCGCTGCGCTCGGGGGGCCTCGCAATGACAGAAGGCGCGTTACCCGGCTCCGTACCCCGGGACGCGAATGGGGGACTCAATCACCTGGAATGGCCAGGTGATCAGGTCCCCCTCGCTACGCTCGCGAAACCCTCTCGCTGCGCTTCGCTCAAACGAGTATTCCCACTCCTATCTCTTCTCCCGTCCCCCACGTCCCACGGACCGGCGGACCGGCGCGACAGTCTCACGTCCCACGTCCCACGTCCCACGTCCCACGCTTTAGCATGGCGCCGGCGTGAGCTGCCGCTGGGAAGATCAAAGCAGCAGCCGACGCCGAAGCCGTCCTGCTATGAGAGTGTATCCGACAACGGAGAGACTTACCGTGCCGGAGTGCACTCCGGATACGAGGTCCCTTTGATCACCAGGGTCCCCCGGTCGCCCTTGTTCCAGAAGCTTGTTGTCGAATCGGTTACTGCCTGGTACTTGGCACCCGATGCCGTGGTGACCGGACGCAGGTCGAAGCTCCCCGAACTCGTCGTCAGCACGGCCCGCTCCCCGACGTGGCTGAAAGAGATCCGCTGATCGCCACAGACGAACTTGAGATCGGCGACCGGTGCCGTCGCTGTGTCTGGTGGAGCCATTCCCGCAGCCATCTCTCCGCCGGCCTGGTCGGCCGGACGCCGGTTGCGGCCCAGCGCCCACACGATCGCCACCAGCGCCAGCGCAGCCAACGCCGGCACCACCCAGCGCTTGGTGCTGGGCGCGGTGACTTGGGGGACCGCCATGCCGATGTCCCTGAGACCGAGCATCGATCCCAACCCTGCCGGCAGGGCCCGCATGATCGAGTCCTTCTCGCCGAGCAGCAGGTTGCCGAGCCCGGCCGGATTCAGTCCGCCGGTGCGAACCCGGTTCCCCAGAAGCCCGAGCACCAGGGGTGCTGCCATGCTTAGGAGAGACGCGCCCGATCCGGAGCGAAAACCGGCGAAGCGGGAGATCCAATCGCCGATTGAGGACATCTGCCCGCCGAAGACACCGGAAAGGAGCTTGCTGCCGGCGGCACCGAGCGGAGACTGCGGTGTCGCGGTGAGCGCCAGCCGCGGGTCCCGTATCACACTGCCATCATTGGCAGGGCTCGAAATCAGGTCGAAGAGGGGGCGCATCGCCTGGGAATCCCCGGCCTTCCCGGCTAGACCAGCGAGAATGGCCGGGAATGCCGCACCGAGACCCGTGGCAACCGTCCCCTCGGTTTCGCCGAGATTCCGGGCCGCGCCCGAAAGGAACTCCGGCGTCACCAGGCTCTTGAGGCCATCGAGTAAACTCGTGGACATGATTCACCTCCGAAAAAGAGGACTCTCACTCGGTGCGGGATACCCCGGTCGGGGGCTGCGGCACCAAGTCGGCGAGTAGTCGGGGATTGCGCTGCCGGATCGGCGGCAGTGCGGACTGAGGGAGGGCTGGAGAGCTTTACCCGCGCGCCGAACGATCAGCGAGTGGTCAACCACAGTGCTGCGGTGGGACTGTTTCACCAGCATGGTAGGTCGACCGGCGGACGCGCTCACCGGTGGCGTGACGGTCCAGCAAAATGGTCTTGAAGGGTTTACGCCGCCCCGCACACACCCACTAGGTGTACCCTATTCATTCGCCCCCGGACTGTCTATCGGACCTTGGGGCAGAACTGCGGGAGAGGGCAGAAAGGAGAAGGGAGAAGGGCCAGATAAAGCGGGACAGGAGACGGGAACAGACGACAGGCGACTAGGCGACGAGGCGACGAGGCGACCAAGCACCTCATCCCGAGCACCGCGAGGGATCTAGCGTCCGGGCCCCGCAATGACAGGTTGCCGTCCTCCCTCTCCGTTTCACGGAGAGGGGGACAGGGGGTGAGGCGGTTAGCTTAGATCCTTCCCGCCGCCACCGCACGGGCAATGTCGCTCGCAGAGATGACTCCGATCGGGCGGTCCTCCTCCGTCACGAAGAGCCGGTGTACATCAGCATAGAGCATGTGCTCCGCGGCCTCTCTCACATCCGCCTCCGGCCCGATCGTGAGCACCCGCGGGGTCATGACCTCCCGCACCGCGGTGTCCTCGGCCAGCTCGCGGAGCGCATCCTTTTGGGTGGCTTCCGCCTCGGCAACGATGAGATCGGTGCTCGAAATCACCCCAACCATGCGTCCCTTGGTATCCACCACGGGAAGGGCGGAGATGTGATAGTCCGCCAATGTGACCAGTGCCTCCTCGATCGTGGCATCGGGGTAGATGGTCCGGACTGGCTTACACATCAGGTCGGCGACTCGCATGGGATCCTCGCGCTATTGAGGTGGCAAGCACCAAAGTGGGGAAGGCCGGCGGAGGATACGGTGAAGCCGAGGTGAAGAGGGGTTTAGAGGTGGGGAATTGGAGTAGATGAGGAACGTCATCTCGAGCGTAGCGAGGGACCTTACGTCCAAGCTGATGCAAGCAAGACAGGTCCCACATCGCTTCACTTCTCGGACGATGCCACCGGCACCGCCACCTCTCACGCCCCACGTCCGCCGTCCCCCCTTCGCCGCGGTCGCTCTTCCCGTCTCCCGTTCTCCCGTCTCCCGTCTTCCGTCTCCCGTCTCCCGACCACCCCACCATGCATGCTCGCCAACAGCCCCTCGTACGCCACCTGGCAGATTCCCGTCCCCACCATCTCCCCCATGATGTCCAGCACCTGCTCTTCCGGCATCGCGGCACGATAGGGACGCTCGGCGGACAACGCCTCACAGATGTCGGCCACGGCAAGAATGCGAGCTGAGCTGGCAGAGGTCGCCGGCCTCGAGTCCGACGTGATATCCTCTGCCATCCAGCCGCTCATGGTGCGCCGCAGCGATCCCGGCGAAAGCACGGAATCGGGTAACCCGCTCCAGAATCTCCGCAGTGTACCGCGGGTGCTTCCGCATTTCGTCCATCTCCATCGGGCTCAGCTTGCCGGGCTTGTCCAGGATCAGGTTGGAGACGCCGAGTTTGCCGATGTCGTGGAGCAGGCCGGCGCGACGAAGCGTGGTCTGATCGTTTTTGTTCAGACCCATTGCTCGCGCGATTCCCAGCGCGATGTTGGCGACCCCCTCCGAATGCCTCGCGGTATACGGCGACTTCGCGTCCACCACCCGGGCGAACGCCTCGGCGACGCCGTCGAGCCGCTCGTCGTCTGCCAGAATCACCCGGTCGGCGGGTTCGAGGTCTCCCACCTGATCGATCGCATCCACCGCACCGATGGTAGACCAGAATCCGGTATCGTCCCGGAAGGACTGCAGTGCCGAAACCAGCTCGGGATCGAACCAGCGCCCCCGACGCCGGCGGGCGATCTCGTGGGCTGCGTCCGGCCCAAAGGCATGGGTAAAAACCTCGACCGTCTGCGCCAGCCCGGCGATTCGTCCCAGCAGCGGGATGTCGTTGCCCTTCAGGCCGAGCGGCATACCGCTTCCATCCCAGTGCTCGTCCAGGGCACGGATTGCGTGCTGTGTCGCGGGATCGAGCCCCAGCATCCGCGCGATGTCGGCACCGCGCTCGCAGCGGGTCGCGGTCATTTCCCGTCCCGATCCCTTTTCGCCGGTGCCGAGCTGCAAGACCTGCCAGGCGCGCGCGAGGGGATTGCTGTTCGGGGCGACGTGACTCAGCGCGTAGCCCACCGACGCCAAGCCGCTGGTCCAGTCGGTGAGCTTGTGGGCCCGCTTGAGAGTGAGATCATCGGCGCCGAAGAGACTGCAGAGCCGGGCCGCATTGGAGGAACAGCCCAGGTCCTTGAGCAGCAGGGCATAGAACAGAGCCGACCGCTCCTGGTCGGTCAGCCGCACCACCTCGGCGAGCCGCATCCCGATAAGACAGGTCCGGACCGCGTGCCCCTGGGGCTGGCCTTCGGTGATGTCGAGGGCGTAGCTCAGGGCGGAGACCACCTCGGAGAGGCGGACGGCGGATTCCGGAAAAGCGACGGACGGGGCGGGCGGGGCGGACGGGACGGGAGCGGCAGGAGGGGTGGAAGGCGCTGGATAGGATGAAAGCGAGCCTCCCCCGACCCCGCCGCTCCGGCAAAACGCGGCGGCTGGCTCCCGGGATGGTTGGTAAGTCATTGTTATTAAACGTCATGCCCCATGGATTGGCAAGCGGTGTGCCGAAGTAGGGCTTTTGCCAGTCTAGCGGGGCTCGCGAAGGATTTGTACAATGAGACTAGAGGGTCTCCAGTGGAGCTAAGTGCTCCCGCCCGAGGTGGTTCCCCGTGTCCAGTTCACGTAGGTTCTGGCCTTACCTCCTTCTTGTTGTGCTCGCCGTGGCTCTCCACTGCAGTGGCGATATCACGGTCCCCGCCGAAGGCTTGCCCAGTCACATCGAGATCATCAGCGGGGATGCACAGAGCGGTCTGGTCGGCGGCACGCTGGCCGACTCGCTTGTTGTTCGCATAACCGATTCGAAGGATCGTCCGGTGGTGGATCAGCCGGTCGAATTCGCCCCGGTAGGTACGGGTGCAGCCCAGGACCTGATTCCGGATACGGCATTGACCGGCTCGGATGGCCGAGCTTGGAGCCGCTGGGTATTGGGCACCCGGGCGGGAGCGGTACAGGTCAAGGCACGGGCGCTGGGGCGCTCCCCGATAGAGGTGACCTTCTCCGCCACGGCACAGCCGGGTGCGCCGCATGCATTGTCTCTGGTAAGTGGTGCGGGACAGACCGCGGTGGTCGGCACCATGCTGGACGATTCCCTCCTGGTGCGGGTGGTCGATCAGTTCAACAACCCGATTGAGAATCAGGTCGTTTCGTGGAGTGCGGAGGACGGCGGCAGCGTGAGCGACGCCACGACCTCGACCGACGCGCTCGGCCGGGCCGGGATTCGCTGGCAGCTGGGAGATCAGGCCGGACTCCAGACCAGTCACGCAACGATCACCGCCCTTCCCGGCACACCGCTGGACGTCACCGCGACGGCTCTTCCCGGCGCCGCGGCCGCAGTCGAGAAGGTTTTCGGTGATGGCCAGAGCGCCCCGGTAGGCAGCGATCTTACCGACTCCGTGGTGGTCCGGGTGGTGGACACCTTCGGCAATGGAGTGCCGGGACAGAGCCTGAGCTGGGTACTCATGGCCAGCGGTGGCAGTGTGAACCCCGGCTCCGGCACTACCGACGCCATGGGCCAGGCGTTCACCCGCTGGAGTCTGGGGCCCACCGCGGGCCAGCAGGTCCTTCGCGCGGCCGTGCCCGGTTTTGCGCCGGTCTCCTTCATTGCCAACGCCCAGTCTCTGCAGCCGACCACGATCGCGGCCGCCAGCAGCACCCTGCTGAACGGCACCGCAGGCCAGCCGGTGACCCCCGCCCCTTCGGTCGAGGTGCGGGACGCGAACGGGAACCCGGTGAGCGGTGTCACCGTCAGCTTCACTGTGGTTTCCGGTGGTGGCGAGGTTTCCAGCGGGGGCAGCCACGGCACCAGTATCAACACCAGCACCGACGCTGCGGGGATCGCCAAAGTGGGGTCCTGGACCCTTGGTCCGGTTGCGGGATCCGGGACGGTCGAAGCGCGGGCGACTGGACCATCCGGGCCCCTTTCCGGGAGCCCCGTCAGCTTCACTGGCGTCGGCGTCCCTGGGAATCCGGCTCAGCTGGCCTTCCTCCAGCAACCCGGGACGACGGTGGCGGGTCAAGCGATCAGCCCCGCGATCACCGTCGCGGTCCAGGATGCCAACGGCAACACGGTACCGAGTTCGTCAGCGACTGTCCGACTCGCCCTCGGCAACAATCAGGCAGGCGGCACTCTGAGCGGGCCCACTGCACTGGACGCGATTAACGGCGTCGCCACCTTCGGCGGCTTGAACGTTGACCGCGTGGGAACCGGATACACCCTGATTGCCACTTCAGGCGGGCTCCACTCCGCCACCAGTGCCGGATTCGGCGTTGTGCCAGGTTCCGCCGCCGCAACTCGCCATCGTCACCCAGCCACAGGCGGCGCCTGCGAGCGGGGTTCCGTTCAACCCTCAACCGGTGGTTCGATTGGAGGACGGGCTGGGGAATCCAGTCAGTCGGTCGAACGTCGCGGTAACGGTCTCGATTACCTCGGGCGGCGGCAGCCTGAACGGCAACACGACAGTCGCCACCAATGACAGCGGCGTCGCAGCGTTCACTAACTTGGCGCTTTCTGGATTGGTCGGCCAACGCATTCTCCTGTTCAGCGCTACGGGACTGCAGGCCGTCGCGTCCGCGCCAGTCAACCTGAAATCAGGGCCAGCCGCTGCCATCGCCCTCCACGACGGAAACGGCCAGTCGGCTCCGGTTGGGACCGCGGTCGCGGTGTCTGCCTTCGGTAGAAGTCACTGATGCGAGCGGCAATCCGGTGGCCGGGTTCTCGGTCGCGTTCGCCGTCGTCGACAGGCGGAGGAAGCGTTACCAGTGCCAGACCCGTCACCGATGCCGGCGGAATCGCGACGGTCGGGAGCTGGAGGTTGGGCCCAGCCAAAGGGAACAACAGCCTTACCGCCACCGCTCCCGGGCTCGACAGGCTCGCCGATCACCTTCACCGCAACTGGCGCGCTTCGCCTACGAGACGATCGCCGCCGGCTTGGAGTTCAGTTGCGGCATCAGTACCGCGGGAATCCCGTATTGCTGGGGACGCAACGACCGGGGTCAGATCGGCAACGGCAACGTGACGGATCAGATGGCACCGGCGCTGGTGGCGGGCGGGTTCCAGTTCGTGGCGATCGGCGTCGGCAACAGCCACGCCTGCGGAATCGTCGCCAGCGGCGCAGCGTTCTGTTGGGGCGACAACTCGGATGGCCAACTGGGAGATGGGACCACGTCAGATCGGCGCACTCCTAACCCGGTGGACGGCAATCTCAAGTTCAGCACGATTGACGGCGGTGAGTCGCACACCTGTGCGCTGACCCAGAACGGTGCGGCCTACTGCTGGGGCCGCAATGACCGCGGCCAGTTGGGTGATGGATCCACCAGCGACCGGGATGCCCCGGTGCCGGTGGCAGGAGGCATTCTCTTCACCTCCATCGCCGTGGGCGCCCGTCACACCTGCGGCGTCTCCACCGGCGGCACCGCCTACTGCTGGGGTGATAACGGGACGGGCAGCTGGGAGACGGAACCAGGACGGATCACCGAGTTCCAGACGCGGTGGCCGGAGGCGGCGGCTGGAGCGACCTGACCGTTGGAGAAGACTTCGGCTGCGCCCTCCGCTCTGGTGGCAGCGCCTTTTGCTGGGGCCGCAACGACAAGGGACAGATCGGCAATGGCACGACCCAGGACCGCTCTTCCCCGACCCCGGTCTCCGGTGGCCTGAGCTTCACCCGGATCGACGCGGGTGACCGCCACGTCTGCGGAATTGTGACGGCAAGAACCGCGTATTGCTGGGGACAGAACAGCGACGGCCAGCTGGGCGACGGCACCACCAGCGACCGGCAGTCACCTGTCGCAGTCCAGGGGAGCCGAACCTTCGCGAGCGTAAACGCCGGAGGACTGCACACCCTCGCCTTCGATCCGTCGGGTGTGGCCTACGGGTGGGGCCGGGATGCTAACGGCCAACTAGGCACCGGGACCGGCGGAAACAAACTCTCCCCGGTGCTGGTGATTGAGCCGTAGTGGGGACGGGAAGGGCGAACGGAAAACGGTGAACAGGGAACGGGAACTACTCCCCCGTTCACCGTTCACCGTTCAATGGAGCTGAGGGGGATCGAACCCCTGACCTCTGCAGTGCGATTGCAGCGCTCTCCCAGCTGAGCTACAGCCCCGGAACGGGAGTTAACCTAGTGAGGGAGACGGGAATTTTCAACGGAAATGGCGAGTCGGCGTAGGATCAGGCGTCGGGATAGGATATACCCGATACCGAGGCAAGAGAGGGACCTACCGTCACCTGGCCTGATTGCAAGCGGAGTAGGCCCCTCGAGTCTAGGTAATCACGTCCTACGTCCTCACGTCTCTTACGTCCTCACGACCTCCTCACATCCAAACATCCAAACATCCTCACATCCCTCACCGAATCGTGCAGTTCGCCCCCTGCGTAGCCACCACCTGGCCGCTCGCGTTCAGAATCCTGGCCACCACATCGGGACCGGTGCGCGCCGTGATGAAGGTTGGCCGCGATACGGGTAGCTCCGGCCCGGATGTCATTCGGGTTGCTGTCGAAATCGAACTCGTCCTGACCACCTACTGCCCTCTTTAAGCGCGGAAGTCACGGTTCCACCCGAGGCGGTGACCCGTGCCCTGAAGTTACCTGCGCCGGGGACCAGCCCAGCACCGTCCACCGAGATCCTCGAGCGGTTGGGACGCCGATCGCAGCGGAGCCGGATCGAGACGGCCGCCGCGGAAAGGTCCGCTTGCGGTTGCGACTTGATTGTAGGATCGGTGGGCCCCGACGGCGTCGAGGAGTTGTCGGCGCAAGCACCCAGCCCGGCTACGACGACAGCCAGAGCCACTCGGCTCAGCGCCAGTGAAATCTTGTTCATGATTCGCCTCCCTTGGAACGTGATTGATTGATTCGGAAATGACCCGGTGCCTGACCGTCGAGTCAACGCGGGGGGGAGGCAATCGACACGCCACTTTGTCTCTCGAGTCCTAAAACGTTCCAGTGGCGCTGATTAAGCGGTGAAGCCGTAGCGAGGACTATGCAACAGTGCGGTTCAGATAGGCTGTTTCGATGCAGTGGGGTCCACTCGGACTAACACGCCCTTCGCGGCAGACTCGACCGCCGCGCGGGAGATCAGCGAAGCTGCTCTGCCATCCTCGAGTGTTGCCGCGATCGGTCCGCCGTTTCTGACACTGTCAGCGAACCGTCTCCATTCCTCCACGAAGGTCGCGCGGTAGTCGCCACCACGAAGCGCCCCATGGATACCGCTGGGGAGGCTCGTCACCGCACGACGGATGCGGCTCAGGTGGGTGCCGGCACTTCCCGGGCGCCTGGCGAGGGGCAGGAATTCCAGCCCATCGAATTCGTAAAGCGAAACCTTGAGCCGGCCCGCCTCTCCGAGGACTTCGATCTCATTCCCAGGATACGTCCGCTCCGCGAACTGGGCGCTCCCCAGCACACCGTCAGTCAGACGAGCCGTAACCAAAGCCGTCGGTGCTTCGGACTCTCCGCCCTGCTGGGCGAATACCTCTTCTACTTCAAGCCCCAGCAGCCAGCGCCAGAGGTCGAAGTGGTGGCTTCCGAGCTCGAAGAAAGCGGAACCGGACATTTGTCGCGGATCTCGCCAGGCCGGCTGCTTGTGGGTAAGGCGAATATCCGTGGTGAGCGAACTTCGCATAACCTGGATTCGTCCCAGAGCCCCGCTTTGAATGAGCTCGCGAGCCTGACGAAGGAGACGGTGCTGTCTGAGGTTGAAGCCCATGACCGCGACCGTGGTCGATTGGGCGGCGCGCGCGATCACCCGATCGCACTCTTCCGGTGAGAGCGCGAGTGGCTTCTCCACGAACAAGTGTTTTCCAGCGTCCAGAACCATCAGCGCCGCCGCCGGGTGGCCATGCGGCGGCGTGCACACCGCAACGGCATCCAGCTCGGCGTGTTCGATCATCGCCTCGAGCGACGGAAAACTCCTGATCTCAGGGAATCGGGCGGTCACCGACTTCAGCCGCTCCGGATCGCTGTCGCAGAGGGCCACCGGCAGGATCTGGGGAACCCGCGCGATCGCGGGCAGATGCAGGTCGACCGTCGCCCGGCCACCACCCACGAAGCCGAGCCGCAGCGGAGATGGTCGGGTCATGAACGGAGAACCTAGGCGACGCCGTAACTCGGGGCAAACCGGCTGGCCGCGCCTGATGGCTGCCCCTACCATTAGCCATGCCTGAGCCCACCCAGTCCGGTCCTGCTCTCTCCGTCATCCTCGCGACTCCTGGTTCCTTCGACATCATCCGAAGAGTCGTGTCATGCCTGCGAGCGCAGACCGCGCGGGACCGCGTTGAGCTGGTCATCGTGGCGACTTCCCGTCAGGCGCTCGGATTGGATGAGGACATGATGACCGAGTTCGCCGGCCATCAGGTCGTCGAGCTCGGGACGATGCAGCAGATCGGCCGGGCCAACGCGGCGGGAGTTCGGCACGCCAGGGCAGCGCTCGTCGCCCTTGCGGAAGATCACTGCTTTCCCGAGCCGGACTGGGCCGAGCACCTGATCCAGGCCCATGAAGGACCTTGGGCCGCCGTCGGACCGGCTGTCAGGAACGCCAATCCCGCTACTGCGGTGAGCTGGGCGGACCTGTTCATCGGCTACGGTCCGTGGCTCGAGCCGGTCGCGAGAGGTGAAGCCGATTTTCTCCCGGGACACAACACCAGCTACAAGAGGGGTCTGTTGTTGGAGTACGGGGAACGCTTAGAGTCCATGCTCGGCGCCGAGACGCTGCTGCACTGGGACCTGAGATCCAAAGGCCACCGCCTGTACCTCGAACCCTCAGTCCGCGTGGCCCACACCAACTTCTCGCTCTGGTCCTCCTGGTTACCGGTCCAGTTGCTCAACGGGCGGGCGTTTGCCGGCGCGCGACGGAAAGCGATGACGCCTTCTCTTCGACTTCTCTACATCCTCGGCTCTCCGTTGATTCCGCTGGTGCGCATGTTCCGCACGATCCGCCTTACCCGGGCGTCCACCTTGAGAGCGAGGCTGCTCACGACGCTTCCGGCCCTGATGATTGGTCTCGCCCTCGATGGCGTGGGGCAACTGGTCGGCTACGTCCTCGGGCCTGGCGACGCTCCTGAGCGCCTGGCCTCCTTCGAGTTCGCCCGGGTCAACCACGTCACCGAGCGCGACCGTCGCGAGGTGTTCGGCCTGTGAGCCGGGAAGCCGAACAATCCCTGCCGGTGGAAGCTCTCCATGGGCGGATGGTGCACGGCTTCTTTCGGGTACTCGGCGCCGAGTCGCTGGTGCTTCCCGCGGGCATTGTCGTCGTCGGCGTCCTGGCCCGGAGACTCGATACCTCCGGCTTCGCCCGCTTCAGTCTCGCCTTCGCGATCGTGTCACTGGCCGAGCTGTTCGTCGTCTCGCTGCTCGCGGGTTCGGCGAACAAGGCGGTGAGCACCAGCTCGGACTGGCGTCCGGTTGGCGATGCGGTGCTCGGCATCTACCTCGCAGTCGCCGGAGCGACCGGGCTCATCCTCATCGCGCTGGCTCATGGTATCGCGCTCTCGCTGCATCTTCCCGCGCTCGAGCCCGACCTCAGATTCTTCGCGCTGGACCTCTTGCCGTTCGGGCTGGCCCGCGCTCACCGCGACATACTCAGCGGCACCGGACGGTTTGCCCAGCGCGCCAACTCCGCTGCAGTTGGGACTCTGGTCCGGATGGTGCTGACCGTCGCATTCGTGCTGGCGTCACCTACCGTGTCCAGCGCCATTGCGGGCACCATCGGCGGCAGTGTGGCGGAGCTGGTGTATTGCCGCAGGCACGTGAGGCCCCGCCTGTCAGCCTGGAAGGGTGTATTTGGCTTCACCCGGCAGAGCTATCTCGGGCCGGTGTTCGTCGCCAGCGTGGCCGAGCTGGTGCTTGCGCGAATCGACCTGGTGGTCCTCCGCTGGCTGGGAGCGCCGAATGATCAGGTCAGCCTCTATGGCGCGGCTCAGCGGCTGTCCCTGGTCGTGGGCCTCTATGGTGTCGCAATCGCGGGCCCTCTCCTCGCCACTCTCGGCATCCTCATGCGCGAGGGTAAACGTCCCGCCGCCGCAAATCTGGCACGGCTGGGCGTGCGCTTCGGGTTGCTGGTGTTGCCCTTCGTGGCCCTCGTCACCGCAACGGCGACGGAACTGGCTACCCTTGTCCTTGGGGTTCAATACGCGGCAGCGGGTCCACTCCTGGCAATCCTCATAACTGCTGCTTTCGCCCGGATCATGGTCGTGGTTGGCAACGTGCTGCTTCTCGGGGCAGACCGTCCCCGTCTGGCCGCCTGGCTCGCCATTATCGCGGTAGGAGGGGCGTTCGTGGCCTATTGGATACTCATCCCCCAATACGGGGGTCGCGGGGCCGCTGCCGTAACCCTCGGCGCGAGCCTGGCCTTCGCTATCGGCGCGAATGTGGGTGCGATGATAGCCTGGCACACCCGGTTCCCCATCGCGACGCTCGTCCGAAGCCTGCTCCTGGGAGCGGCTATGATCCTCCTGGCTCGGCTATGGCCCGCAACCGGCAGCCTGCTGGTTCTGAAGCTGATCCTTCTCGCCGCGGTCGTGCCGCTCGGTTTCTACCTGCTCGGCGAATGGAAGCGACAAGACATCGAGGCGGGCCGGATGCTGCTGCTGGGCGGCTGGTCCAGACCAATCGGCGCGAGGGAGCCGGAATGAGTCCCCCGCTACCCCAGATCTCCGTCATCATCCCCACGCTGAACCGGCCGGAACCGCTCAGGATTTGCCTCGAGGCACTGGCGGGGCAGACATATCCCCGCGACCGGTGGGAGATCATCGTGGTGGACGACGGAGGACAGGCGCCATTGGAGCCGACCATCGCCCCGTTCCGCGTTGGGCTCACAATACGATTGGTGCGCCAGGAGAATCAGGGTGCGGCGGCGGCCCGAAACCGCGGCACCAGGGAGTCAACGGCTCCCTTCTATGCTTTTGTGGATGACGACTGCCGCCCGGCCCCGGATTGGCTGGAAATGTTCGCCCGGCGGATCCAAAGGAATCCTCACGTCCTCTACGGCGGAGCCACCGTAAATGCCCTCAAAGGGAACCTGTACGCCGTGGCCAGCCAGCTGATCCTGGAACGCGCCTACGCCTATCACAACCCAGATCCGGACCACGCTCGATTCTTCGCGACCAACAACATGCTGGTGCCGGCTGAAGGATTTCAGCGGATCGGCGGATTTGATGCGTCCTTCCGCGTCGCGTCGGAAGACCGCGAATTCTGCGCCCGATGGCGTGACCACGGCCTCGGCCTCGTTTCCGCGGCCGAAGCACTGGTTTATCACGCTCACGATCTCGGGCTCGCCGGATTCTGGAAACAGCATTTCGCCTATGGACGGGGAGCGTGGCGTTACCACGCGGCGCTCCGCCAGCGCGGGCGGGGCGAGCTGCTGCGGGATCTACCCTTCCACGGGCGCTTTGTGGCCCGCGCTCTCGACGCCATGCGGCGACAGGCCACCGGGGCTGATCTCCGAGTGGGAGCGTTACTGGTGGTTTGGCAGGTCGCGAATGCGGCAGGATTTCTAACCGAGTCGTTGCGGGGTAAGCCGGACGATCGTTCTGGTTAGACGTTCCTAACTCGTCACGAATCCTCCCGGCTGCAGGAGCAGATGTAGGGTTGTGGTTCCACCTCTCCGGCTACGAGCGGATGACAGGATTGCGGTTCCCCTCTCCTGCTACGAGGGGATGATAGGTTTGCGGTTCCCCCTCTCCGGCTACGGAGAGGGGGACAGGGGGTGAGGTTAGAAGCGGGGAACGGGCAGCCCTTTCCTCTTTCGGTTTTCGGTCCGCCGCCACACTATTCCCTTCACGTCCCTCGTTCCCCTTCCCGTTCCCCGTTCCCTGTTCCCCGTCTCCCGTTCACCGTTCACCGTTCCCTGCTTTTGAGGTCTCCCTCCCATGCGTTTCGGCGGTCCTGATCAACGTAGCGGTAACATCGAGGATCGGCGCGGGTTCCGCGGCGGCGGTCCCGGCATGCGTCTCGGACTGGGCGGTGTCGTGATCCTCGTGATCCTGAGCATCATCTTCAAGCGCGATTTCCTTAGCCTGGCGGCTGGTGGCGGGGGTGCCGCACCCGGTGCCGACCAGGAAGCGCCGGTCAACGACGCAGCCGAAGAACCCATGGTGATCTTCGTGGGGAAAGTGCTCGACGACGCGCAGGCCCAGTGGGCGAAGATCCTTCCGCAGATGGGTGCCGAGTATCGCGATGCCAAGCTCGTGCTGTTCCGCGATGCCGTGCAGTCGGCCTGTGGCTATGCGGAGGCGGCCACCGGTCCCTTCTACTGTCCGGGAGACGAAAAGGTCTTCATCGACCTGGGCTTCTACCAGGAGCTCAAGGACCGTTTCGGCGCTCCGGGCGACGCCGCGCAGGCCTATGTACTGGCCCACGAAATTGGCCACCACGTGCAGAAGCTGCTGGGCACCGAGGGCAAGGTGCGCCAGCTGCAGCAGCAGCGCCCCGACCTGCAGAACGACCTGTCGGTCCGCATGGAGCTGCAGGCCGACTGTTACGCCGGAGTCTGGGCCGGCACCGCGCAGCAACGCGGCATCATGGAGGCGGGAGACTTCGAGGAAGCCCTGGGCGCCGCCGCCAGCGTAGGCGATGACCGGCTGCAGCGGATGTCCACCGGTCGGGTGAACCCGGAGTCCTTCACCCACGGCTCATCGGAGCAGCGCCAGCAGTGGTTCGAGCGCGGGTTCAAGAACAGCGACCCGCGCGCGTGCGATACGTTCGGGAGACAGTAGACGGGAGACGGGAGACGGGAACAGCTGAAAAAGTGGGAGGACCTCATCCCGAGCGAAGCGAGGGACCTAGCGTCCAAACCTTGACGCTAGGGGACACTAGATCCCGTCGCTTCGCTCGGGATGAGGTACTCTTAGCATTCCAACCGCTTCCCCGTTCCCTTTCCGTCTCCCGGCGCTGTTCCTTCTCACTTCTCACTTCTCACTTCTACTTCTCACGCTCTTCCCGTCTCCCGTCTCCCGTCTCCCGTCTACCGTCCCAAAGAACTCCCCCACCGGCCTCAGCCTCTCGATGTGATCGCAGAAAATCTTGAGCGTCGCGAGGAGCGGCACGGCCAGGAATGCGCCGGCAACACCCCACACCATCGTCCAGAACAACAATCCCACGAAGATGGCGACGGGGTTCAGGGTGAGGCGACGGCCCAGGATGATGGGTGAGATGACATTGGCCTGGAAGAGGTCAATCGCGATGTAAACTCCAGGCACCAGCAGGGCTCGACCCACGTCATCGAAGGTGACGAGTCCGGCTATGGTCAGCATCACCGTCATCGTGGCGGCGCCCAGGTAAGGGACGAACTCGAGCAGGCAGGCACCGACTCCCCAGAGGAGTGGGTTCGGCATACCCACCAGCGCCATCGCCACGGCGATCGCCGCGCCGAGGCAGACGTTCACCAGGGTCACGGTGCCGAGGTAGACCGACACCGAGGATTCGGCATCGCGCACGATGCGGACGGCCTTCTTCTTGTCGGTGAATTCGGGGACCACCCGCACCAGTTTCTGCAGGAACAGATCGCCGGCCGCCAGCAGGAAGTAGAGCAGCACCACCACCTCGAAGAAGCCGATGGCGAACTCCTGCGTGGTGCCGAACAGTCGCTGCGACAGGCTGGGACCGCGCACGACGACCTGCTGCGGCTGGGCTCCTCCTGCGGCAGCCTGGGTTGCGCTCTCCACCTGTTCCGCCGCTTTGCCGACGTCTTGCACCGGCTTGGTGACTTTGCGGATCTTGGTCCGCACGTCGGTCAGACTCTGGGGCGCCTTGCTGAGCCACTGCTGAACCGGGTCGGACAGGTGCCATACCGCGAGGGAAATCCCCCCGAAAAGCACCAGCATCACGATGAGGGCACCGACGGACTCGGGGATGTGCAGCCGCGCGAGAAAACGGATGATCGGGCTCAACAGGAAGTCGAGCATCACCGCGAGCACGACCGGCAGGAAGAACGCCTTCGCCACGTGAAGCGTGTAAACCAGCGCCAGGCCCGCCAGCACCACCAGCGCCAAGGTCCGGATATCCGGCAGCGGGACGATGGCCGGTTCAGCTTCGGTCGATTCGGGTTCCCGGGTGGCGGACATGGGGAGGTAAGGTACTCGGCCCGGGGAAGGGGGTAAGGAGAAGGGAGAAGGGAGGAGGGAGAAGGGGATTGCAAGGTGAGATCGAGGCTTCAGTCATTGCGAGGCCCCCCAAGGGGGCCGAAGCAATCTCTCCCGGTGTCCGCGACCACCCACACTGTAGCAGGCTGGGCGGTTGAGATTGCTTCGGTCGCTCCGCTCCCTCGCAATGACCAAAGTAGAGCTCCGGGTGCTCCCCACTTTCCTCTTCCAGCTTTCGCCTGTCTCCCTTCTCCGCTTTCCCTTCTCCCGTCTCCCCTCTCCCGTCCCTATCTTCCCGCCCATGCTCTCCCTGACTTTTCTGGGCACCGGCGCCGCCTGCCCCACGATCGAACGCAACGTCGCCTCCATCGCGGTGCACAGGGAGGGAGAGACGATGCTGTTCGACTGTGGCGAGGGCACTCAGCGGCAGATGATGCGCTACGGAGTGAGCTTTGCCTTCCGGGACATCTTCTTCACCCACTGGCACTCCGATCATCTCCTGGGGGTGATCGGCCTGCTGCGCACCATGGGGCTGCTCAACATCTTCGGAGGCCAGGAGCGCCGTGATCCGCTCGTCTTGTACGGACCCAAGGGCGCGGAGCGCATCCTCCGCCATGCGCTGGAGGTGGGAATTGAACGGGTCAAGTTTCCGGTGGAGATCAAAGAGCTGAAGGTCGGTGACGTGATCAAGCGGGACCAGTACGATATCGCCACCTTCGCCACCGATCATCGAGCCGACACCCTGGGCTACGCGCTGGTCGAACACCAACGGCTCGGTCGCTTCAACCCCGAGCGGGCGCGGGAGCTCGGCGTCCCGGAAGGACCGCTCTGGGGCCGGCTCCACAAGGGGGAAACCGTCACCACGCCGGAGGGAAACACGGTAAGCCCACGCGACCTGGTCGGTCCACCGCGTCCGGGGCGGACCATCGTGATCTCGGGTGATACCCGCCCCGTCGATGGTTTGCGGCGGGTCGCGACCAGTGCCGATCTTCTGGTGCATGAGGCGACGTTCAGCCAGGAGGATCTGGAGCGCGCCAAGGAAACCGGTCATTCCACCGCGGAAGAAGCCGCCACGATCGCGCGCGATGCGGGCGTAAAGCGACTGGTCCTGACCCACATCAGTCCCCGGTATTCCCGGGAGGCTCCCGAGCTCCTCGCCGAGGCGAAGATGATCTTTCCCGAGACCATCGTCGCGCGGGATGGGATGGTGGTGGAGGTGCCTTTCGCCGATGGCGAGGAGTCAGTGACAACATCCCCGTTCACCGTTCACCGTTCACTGTTCACCGTAGTTCTAGCCGTCCTCGTTTGGTCGGGGATTCACCCCCACGACCGCTTCACCTGGTTCCTCGAAGTCGCTCCAATCCTGATCGGCCTGCCGATCCTCCTGCTCACCAGGAAGCGTTTCCCGCTCACTCCGCTGGCGTACACCCTGCTCGCGATTCACGCCTGCATCCTGGCCGTCGGAGGACACTACACCTACGCCGAAGTGCCGGCCGGCTTCTGGGTGCGCGACCTGATGGGTTGGACCCGCAACAACTACGATCGACTCGGCCACCTGGCCCAGGGATTCATCCCCGCCATCGTGGCCCGCGAGATCCTGCTTCGCACCTCGCCACTGCGGCCGGGCAAATGGCTCACCTTCCTGGTGATCTGCTTCTGCATGGCGCTCTCCAGCTTCTATGAGCTGGTCGAGTGGTGGACCGCCGCCGCTACCGGAACCGCGGCCGACGCCTTCCTCGGCACCCAGGGGGATCCCTGGGATACCCAGTGGGACATGATGCTGGCGATGATCGGAGCGTGTTTGTCGCTGGCGCTGCTGACAGGGATTCACGAGAGGCAGGTGGAGCGACTAGGACACTGAAAAGCGGGAACAGGGAACGGGGAAAAGCGAACGGCGGTCAAAGGCTGTCATTCCGAGGGCGCGAAGCGACCGAGGAATCCCAATGCGGATCTTGGCATCGGGATTCCTTGTGTCTTCTCCGTACGGTAGGTTGGGGACGGGAGGAGCCCGGGATTCCTCAGGGTCTGAGCCCGTAAGCGAGCTGGGGCCCTCCCCGTCCAGGTCCGTCGAGCCCGTACAGTTGCCTGGAGTCCACTCCGCACCCACAAGGCCGGGCCGTCGCGACCGTCACCGCGGAGCCGCTATGTACCTCGGTCTCGACGTGGCGAAAGCCACCGTGGAGCTGGCGAGTGAGCCAGCGGGTGTGACTGGTCAGTTCCCCACCGATGGCGAGGGCCTCGCGGCCTTGGTCGCCCAGTGTCAGGCCCAGCCGGTCACCCTCCTCGTGCTCGAAGCGACCGGCGGTTATGAAGCGCCCGTGGTCGCCGCGCTCGCCAGCGCCGGATTGCCCGTGGCGGTGGTGAATCCCCGCCAGGTCCGCGACTTCGCCAAGGCCCTCGGGCGCTTGGCCAAGACCGACACCATCGACGCGCACGTGCTCGCGCTGTTCGGCGCCCGGGTGCGGCCCGCGGCGCGCCCGCTCCCCACGGCCGCCACCCAGGAGTTGCAGGCCGTCCTGCTGCGGCGCCGCCAGCTGCTGGACATGCTCCACGCCGAGCGGCAGCGGCATCCGCGCAGTCAGGGCCGGGTCCGGGCCAATCTCCGCAGCCACATCCACTGGCTCGAGCGCAGCCTCGCCGACACCGATGACCAGCTGCGCCAGCTGATCGAAGCCAGCCCGGTCTGGCGGGTGCAGGACGCCCTGCTGCAGAGCGTGCCCGGCGTGGGCCCGACGCTCGCCTCGACCCTGTTAGGTCTGTTGCCCGAACTGGGCCACCTCGATCGGCGGCAGATCGCCGCCTTGGTCGGGGTCGCGCCGTTGGCCCGCGACAGCGGGACTCGCCACGGCCGGCGCACCTGCTGGGGCGGGCGCGCCCCGGTGCGCGCGGTGCTGCACATGGCCGCCCTCGTCGCCGCCCGCTGGAATCCGCTGCTCCGCGCGTTTTACCAGCGGCTCCGTTCCGCCGGAAAGCCCGCCAAGCTCGCCCTCACCGCCGTGGCCCGCAAACTCCTGGTGCTCCTCAACGCCATCCTGCGCGATGCCCGGCCCTGGTGCTATGCCTAAACCCACCCCGAGACCAAGACAGTTGCTCGCTTCGCTCGGAATGACAGCCTCTTTTTCAGCCCCGTCCCCGTTCCCTGTCCCCGCTTTCCCCGTCTCCTCTCTCCTGTCTCCCGCTGTTCCTTCTCACTTCTCACTTCTTACTTCTCACGCTCCTAAAACATTTTGACTTGGACCGTCAGCTTGCCCGGGTGCTTGTTCAACTCGTCGATCAGGGTCTTGAGGCTCTGACTCACCGCCCGCATGTCGTTGTAGAGGCCGGAATCGGTGGCGAACTTGCCCAGAGTCCCCTGACCGGCATTGATGCCCGCGAGCAACGTGTCGAGTTGGCCGCCTGCCCTCTTAAGCTGAATCGACACGTCCGAGAGATTCCGCGTCAGGGTGTCGGCGTTGCTGATGGCCGATTTCAGCGGTAAGGCCTGAATGGTGGTATCCAGCCTGGCGGAGAGGGTCTGCAGCGAGCGCATCGTCTTCTCTGCTTCGTCTCCTGTCGTCTTGAGCCGGCTCTCCATGGCGTTCAAGGCCCGCTGCATGGCCACCAGCGTGGTATGGAGATCGTCCGCCGTCCGTTGGTTGGCGATGGACTGCAACCCGATCATCACCGAGTCGGCCCGGTCCCCCAGGCCCGCCATCTTGCCGGTGATCCCGGCGTCCATCACGCCCTGAATGACCCGGTCCTCGGGAAGCACTGGCGCTCCCTCGCTGCCCGGATTCAAGAGCACCCTGGAATCGGCGCTGAAGAATCCGGCCGAGATCTTGGCCGAGGCATCCACCTTGGGCGTGACGGCGGGCGGGAGACTCAAGGTGACCAGCACATTGTGGTTGGGTTCCAGCTCGATCCGCTTCACTTTCCCCTGAGAAACACCCGACACCGTCACATCGGCCCCGACCTTGAGGGCCCCCACGTCCTCGAACTCGACACGGAGCAGGTGTTCTCTGCCGATCTTGGTCCCCTTGAGCCACATCGCGCCTCCGACAAAGAGCCCGATGCCGACCAGAACCATCGTGCCGACCGTGATCTCCTGCTTGTAGTTCAGATCCATGGGTGACTCAGGCGGCGAAGGTGACGTTGCCGAAGTCGCGTTCCAGGAATTCGCGAACTTCGGGAACGGTCGAGGCCATGAACTCCTTGGGAGTGCCGATCTGGACGATCTTGCCATTGGTGAGCAGGGCCACTCGGTCCGCGGTGCGGAAGGCACCCTTCACGTCATGGGTCACCATGATGCTGGTGACGCCAAGCTCGTCAGCCAGGCTTTTGACCAGGTCGTCGATGATGTCGGAATTGACCGGGTCCAGACCCGAAGTCGGCTCGTCATACAACAGATACTTGGGCGTCCCCGCAATGGCGCGGGAGATCCCCACCCTCTTCCGCATGCCGCCGGAGAGCTGAGCCGGGTACTTGTCCCCGGTTTCGGGCGACAGGTTCACCATCTTAAGGCAGCGCGCGACTCGTTCACGGCAATACTCCTCGTCCCGATACTTCGCGTCGTCGGTGATGCCCAGCCGGATGTTTTCGTACACCGACATCGAGTCGAACAGGGCGCCGTTCTGAAAGACGTAGCCGATGGTCTCCCGGAGATCCCTCAGGTCATGGCGATTGAGCCGCCGGACCTCCTTGCCGTCCACGATGACCTGCCCCCGGTCCGGACGGATCAATCCCACGATGTGCTTGAGGAGCACACTCTTGCCCGTGCCGGATGGGCCTAGCAACGCCAGCGTTTCCCCGTCATTCACAGTCAGGTTCACCCCGTCGAGGATGACCTGCACCCCGAACCGCTTGTACACTTCGCGCAGTTCAATCATTGAGTGAGGAGCAGCTTGGCGAGCAGGGTATCCAGCAGCAGGATCATGACGCAGCTCGAGACCACCGCGCCCGTCGTGGACTTGCCGACGCCCTCGGCGCCTTGCTGAGTGTTGAATCCCATGTAGCAGGAGATGATGGTGATGCAATTGCCGAAGGCGAACGCCTTGATGATCGAGTAGTAGGCGTCGAACGGACGCCAGAACACCCGGGCCCCGTAGGTGAAGTCCGCGTCGGTTACCGGCAGTACCGCCTGCACCGAGACCCAGCCGGCGTAGACCCCGACCACGTTGGCGAACACCACCAGCACCGGGATCATGATCGCACCCGCCAGCACTCGCGGGATGACCAGGTGGGAAGCGGGTGAGCGCCCCAGGGTCTCCAGCGCGTCGATCTGCTCCGTCACCCGCATGGTGCCAAGCTCCGCCGCGTAGCGGGCTCCGATCCGGCCGGCCAGCACCAGCGCGGTAAGCACCGGCCCCAGCTCGAGCACGATGGACTCGACGATGAGCGTGCCGACCACGTAGTAGGGGATGTTACCGCTGAACTGATAACCGGTCTGCAGTGCGGTGACTGCCCCGGCGAAACCGGAAACCAGCACCACGATCGGCAGGCTCCCCGCGCCGATATTCCACATCTCGGTGATGGTCCGGGGGAGCCAGATCCGCCACTCGCCCAGGGACCGACCCATGTCCCCGACCATCATGCTGAGCCGGCCCACGTGGGCCACGGCGTTCAGCATGAACTTGCCGACGGGCCGACGAGGGTCCAGGGTAGCGCCGGGGGCGGTCATGGGCTGTAAGGTACAGCCGACTCGCTATCTGCACACCGTGTTGCCTCAAGCTTCCGGCCTGTAGCTTACGGCCTCCCTGTTCCTCCATGCCCAGGCCCGTGACTATCACCGCACATCGCACCTTTCGCCAGCGACTCATCCAGTGGTATCGCCGGCACGGTCGGGACTTGCCCTGGCGGAACACCCGCGATCCCTACCAGGTGCTGGTTTCCGAGTTCATGCTGCAGCAGACTCAGGTGTCGCGGGTCGAGCTGTACTACGGAAAATTTCTGCAGCGCTATCCCACGATCCATGATCTGGCGCGAGCCCACCCGGCCGAAGTGCGAGAGAGCTGGGAGGGTCTGGGATACTACCGGCGCGCCGCCAATCTCCACCGGCTGGCCCAGGTGGTCGTGCAGGATCACGACGGCATCGTCCCGGACGATGTGAACACGCTACGCAGCCTGCCGGGCGTGGGACGGTACACCGCCGGTGCCGTAGCCTGCTTTGCGTTTGAGCACGCGACTCCCACGGTGGACACCAACGTAGCCCGGGTGATCCGCCGCGCTTTCCATCCCCGGGCGGCCGGTGCCCGCGGCGCGCGAAAAATCTGGGAGACCGCCCAGACATTGCTGCCGAGGCGGGGCAAGCCGGCCTGGACCTTCAACCAGGCGATCATGGAGCTGGGGGCCCGGGTCTGTACCGCCCGCGTGGTGCGGTGCGAGGTGTGTCCGGTCCGGGCGGTTTGTGCGTCAGGAAGGAGGTGGCAACCCGCCACATCTCTCCAGGACTAGCCCATGATTCGCTGCCGTAGCCAGATCGCGCTGCCACTCATCGCGCTCCTCGCCTGCGAAGGCACCAGCAATTCCGGAGATGGATTCACCGGGCTCGATCCCATCAATACCACCGTAGCCGTCGGCGACGCGCACAGCTGCGTGATCGACGGGTCGGGGCTCGCCGCTGTGCTGGGGCCGGGGAACCGAAGGACAATTGGGTGGAGATTCGACCCCAACCAAAGCGGGCCCCGCGCTGGTGAGCGGTCAGGAGATCTTTACCGCTCTCGTCGCGGGCCGGTTCCACACCTGTGGCCTCACTTTGCAGGGTGCGGCCATGTGCTGGGGACTGGACCAGAACGGCCAGCTGGGCGGCGGTACCGCGGCGACTGGGGATTGCGGGGGCTCTCCCTGCGCCACGACGCCCACCCCGGTGGCCGGCAACCTGGTCTTCACCACACTCGCCGCAAGCGGCCAGGAGACCTGCGGCCTCACCGCCGACGGATCGGCCTGGTGTTGGGGATTGAGTGACTTCGGCCAGCTGGGAGCGCCGGCGCCGGAGAATTGTCCCGATGGCCCCTGCAGTCGAGCACCGGTCGCCGTTTCTGGCGGCCATCACTTCGGCCGAATCGAGCGTAAGTGGGAATGGCCACGTCTGCGGTCTCACCGACCAGGGCGAGGCCTGGTGCTGGGGCATCAATCACCAGGGGCAGCTCGGCGCCGGCATTGTGGTCGAGTTCGTGGAGACGCCGCTCCAGGTAGCCGGCGGCTTGCGTTTCAGGCAGGTGAGCGCGGGCGGACTTCATACCTGCGGGCTCACGGGAGACGGGACGGCGTGGTGCTGGGGTATCGACGTGCTGCCGCTGCTCAATTCCGGCGACCTCAAGTACTACGTCCCCAACCGGGTGAACACCTCGCTTCGGTTTGCGACTATCGAATCGGCCCGGTTCACCGAGTGTGCTCTCAACGACGCAGG
Organism: uncultured Gemmatimonadales bacterium; assembly: GCA_963788625.1. GTDB lineage: Bacteria > Gemmatimonadota > Gemmatimonadetes > Gemmatimonadales > GWC2-71-9 > DATBGE01. Next base: position 71,020 of record CAWBHB010000001.1, read on the forward strand.
CGCATCCTACTGCTGGGGGGTCAACGGCTCCGGCGAAGTCGGCACCACTCCGATCGGCAGCACCTTCCGCTTCGACACGCCCGTCACCGTGAGCGGCGGGATCCAGTTCTCTCAGATCTGGGGCGAAACCGCGACCTACTGCGGAAGCTCGACCAGCGGCGGAGTCTATTGCTGGGGACGGGGAACGAGCGGGGAGCTGGGTGCGGGAGGAACCAACAGTACGGTGCCGGTGAGGGTGCCGGGGACGTAGGTGGGAGTTCCGAGTTCCGAGTTCCGAGTCTGAAGTCGCAGTCGCCGTGGAGCGCAGGAATCCTAGGGGCTCATCCGCGCTACTCGGAACCGGGAACTCGGAACTCGGAACTCGGAACTCAGAACTCGGAACTAGTACTTCGAAAACACTCCCCCCAACAACGCCAGAAGACCGAGTGTTCCGGCAATGCTCCCGGCAATCGCCTGCCGCTTCTTGAGGGCGTCGAAGAGCGGTGCCGTTTGCCCGGTCGGATCGGTTCTCCCGAGCCGAGTGCCGTTTGGCAGGAGAACGAAGAGTACCAGGAGCGCCGCCAGGAGGCCGGCGCCCTGCATCAGCATGAGCCAGGCCGAAGGCGCGGCGCCGGAGCGCATGACCACTACGCTCAAGTACACACCCGAGACCACGGCCACGAGCGCCCCTGGCGCCATGAGGCGCCGCCCGACCTGCGCCTGCAACCGCGCGATCGCGCCCTGGGTCACCCGGTCCTCCCTTCGTCCCATGATGCCCATCAGCATGTTGGAGAAGCCCCCACCCATCCAGGCGACGAAGCCCGCTATGTGCAGCAGAATCCAGATTCGCATCAGGCTCTGGTCTCACTCAGCATAGTGTTGTCAATCGGTTGGCGTCCCGCAAAGCCCGCATCGATGTCGTGCCAGTGAGTGATCCGCTCCTCACCCAGCTTCCAGCAGAGAAACACCAGCCGATCCTCCCGCAGGGAATAGAAGTCCACGAGACCAGCCTCGAACCCCTTGAACACGCAGCCGATCTGGTCGAGCTCCTGCAGGAATCCGTTGATGCGCTCGGCCTGACTGGTCACCGCCTCGCGGGCAGCCAGCAACTCCTGGGTTTCTCCCCACTCGGCGCGGGCCGGCCCGGTGAGCAGCTCGTAGCGCGCCAGGGCCTCCCGCCACTGAGGATAGGCCAGCAGGAGATCTCCCACGATGTGGCGCACCAGAGGCAGGGTCCGCTCGGCCTCGGCCACGGTGAAGATCTTGGGAGTTGCCACGGTCAGGACCAGACGATGGTGATCCCGGCGACATCTTCCGGGTGGCTGATGAAGCCGACGACCCGGTGGTCACCGTCGATCACGGTGATGGTGGCTCGCAGGTGAGATTCGCTGGCGTCCTGATTCATCTTGAGGACGAATCCCTCGAGGTCCTGGTCTGGGGTCACGACGCAGCTATCGGTCCGCATAAGCGCATCGGCCCGGGTGTACAGCGGATCGTTGCCCGCGGCGAGACAGCGGGTCACCAGATCGCGATCACTCAGCACACCGAGGAAGCGACGGGTGCGATGGTCATCCACCACCGGCACGACGGAGATATTGCGGCTGCGGAACATGATCGCCACCTCGCTCGCTGAAGCATTGGCGACGGCGACGAAAGGATTTGGAACCATCACTTCAGAAGCGCGCATTGCCCCGAATCAGGTTAATAGGTAGTCCCGAATCTGCTTACCATCACGATGGAATCAAGCCCGACAACGACTTCAGGGCGGCCTCACGACCCTCCTCCACATACCGCCGGATCAGGTCGAGCCGGAAGGTAGCACCGCGCTCGGCCGGGGGACGGATATAGACCAGTGGCGGGCGATCGGGCGTGAGCTTCCAGAGCGAAATCGCCTGGGCGGTCTGGTTCGCCATCAGAATCCGGGTGGCGTTGCTGTGGGTCTCGACCACGGGCGGAAAACTGGGCGCGTCGGGCGGCAACGTCTCATCGAATCCGGGGCCCACGTCCACCGCAACCACCAAACCGGGCTCGAACCAGGCTGCCACCTGGAGCGGAAGCACCGCACGCAGCCCACCGTCGGCAAACCGGCGAACGCCGATGTTCGCCGGAGGATAGAAGAGGGGCAATGCGCAACTGGCATAGAGCGCGTCCTGCAGTGGCGCATCGGCACCACCTTCGCCGAAGCACATGAGCCCGCCGGAGTCGATGTCAGTCGCCGTCACCGTGAGCCGGTACTTGAGATCGGAGAAGCGCTCCGCGGGAACCAGTCGCTTGATTGCGGCCCGTAGCGGCGCTTCTTCAAGGATCTTGCGGGACCAGAGACCCCGCAGGAACGACAACCGGCTGGCGTGAACCACATCCCGGTTTTCCAATCCTCCGACCCGGAGTATCGCCTCGTCGGGAGACATGCCCGAGGCGAACATCGCGCCGATCACCGCACCCATCGAGGTGCCGACGAAATTGGTCGGGGCAATCCCACCGGCGAGCAGGGCCTGCATGACGCCGATCTGCGCCGCCGCCCGCGCACCACCGCCGCTCAGGACCAGCACAACCTTCCCGGTACTCACGGCTGCCTCTTCTCGGCGAGCAGCCGGGCCCGGTCATAGCGTTCCTGTTCCTCGGGAGTCTCGGGAATCAACCGAGGTACCCGTTTGGGCTTGCCGTGCTCATCGATGGCCACGAAGATGACCGATGCGGTATGGGTGTGGCGCCGATGACCAGTCGCGACGTTTTCCGCGAACACATCCACCGAAACGTGCATCGACGAGTTGCCCACGTAGTCCACCGCCGCCGCGCACGTGACCAGTGCCCCCACGGGAATCCGCTCCCGGAAATCCACCCGATCCATCCTCGCCGTCACCGCGGGACCGCCGGCATGCCGGATCGCCGCAACTGCAGCCGCCTGGTCCACCATGGCCAGCAGATGCCCACCGAACAGGTCGCCCAGGACGTTCTGCATATGAGGCATGACCAGCGATGTCAGCTCGGATCGGCTGAAGGACATGGGGTGGGAGTCGGGGGTCATGGGATAGGAGATTGAGAGATTGGGGATTTCAGATTGAAGGTTGGAGAACCACGGCAGGAATGGAGAGCGAGATGAACCATGGTACTGGCTTCCCTAGAGATCTTTCGAGCTGTGCCTATTTGCAATTTTCAATCTGAAATCTTCAATCTTCAATTTCCTAAAAGTCCACCGGCCTCAGGTAATACTCCCCAATCGCCGTCTGCGACAGCATCGCCACGGTTGGCAGGCGCCGCTTCCAGTGGGTCGACTCCAGGCGTTTGCGCACCAGCTCCACCTCATCGCGAGTGAGCCCCTGCGCCACCACCTCGTCGGGACTGAGACCGGTCAGGAGGCCGTGGAGGATCTGGTCTGTCTTGGGGTAGGAGATACCGAAATCGCCTTCGTCGGTCTGGCCCTTGATGAGGTCGGCGCTCGCCGGCTTGTTGACGATGACCTCCGGTACGCCGACGAACCGCGCCAATGCCCACACCTGGGTCTTGAAGAGGTCCCCGATGGGATTGACTGGCGGCGAATCGTCGGCATGCCAGGTGAAGTACCCCAGCAGCCGCTCGGTCTTGTTGCCGGTGCCCAGTGGCAGCGCATCGAGCTCGGCGGAGAGATCGAAGAGGGTGATCATCCGCATTCGAGCCATGATGTTTCCCTTGCGGGAAGGAGACGACTCACCTCCGATACTCGCAACCAGTCCGTCAACCGCGGCGCTGATATCTACGGTGCGGCTCCGAACACCGAGCTGATCTATCACCAGCTGGGCGTGCTCCAGACTGTCCGGACTCGAGGTGCGGTACGGCATGCGTACCGCGGTGACGTTGTCCTTGCCCAGGGCCTCTGCCGCGAGAAAGGCGACCAGCGCACTGTCCACACCACCTGAAAGGCCGATCACCACCTTGGAGAATCGGCGTCGCCGCTGAATCTCGTCGCGAATGAACTCCACCAGCCAGCGTCGCGTGAGACCGGGATCAATCGCCAGGGAATCCGCAGCGCGGACCGGACGGGAGACCTTTCGTGAGGCAGTAGCGATCGTGCTCTTCACCGCTGGCGCCTCGGGTTCGTCCCCATCCTCCTTCCCGCCTTCGCGCACTTCCGCGAGGGACGCCAGCAGGTGCGGCAGCCGAAGCCTGAGATCGGAGAGTAGAGGAGTCTCGGCTCGCGCGCGAGTGATCTCCTCGAAGTCGAGAACCGCCGGCACCGTGGCGGGCTCGAACAGCGGAGCGTGAACCACGGCCTGGCCCCGTGGATTGACGAGCACGGATCCGCCCACGAAGCCCTTGCCGCCTTCGAACCCAACCAGATGCGCCACGACCACGAACACGCCGTGCTCTTCGGCGATTCCCTGAGCCAGCCGGTCCCAGCGATCCAGGTTGGCGGGCCGGCCACCGTTGCCCGGCGCGGTGATGCCGCGGGCCGGGGTGGCGCTGGGTACGATGATGAGCTGCGCCCCGTCCAGCGCCGCGAGGGTCGGGGTCAGGGAATGCCAGGCATCCTCGCACACCAGCATGGCGGCTCTTCCCCAGCGAGTATCAAAGGCGGCGATCTCCTGCCCCGGCTCCACGAAGCGCTCTTCGTCGAACACCCCGTAGGTCGGGAGAAACACCTTCCGATGCACGTGGCGAATGCCCGCGTCGGCGCCACCGAGGCTCGCATACAGCGCCGAATTGTGCAGGTGATTGCGATAGACCTCGTAGAACCCGAGCGAAACGTCGAAGGGAGGCGCACCAGACTCGGCGTGAACCCGGGCCAGGTCCTCGAAGAGCTGCTCGGCCGGCAGCGCCAGATCGCGCACTCCCCCCTCTAGGAAGTAGCCGGTCAACGCCGACTCGGGGGCTACAACCAGACCGGGCGGCTCCGGCCACTTGCCGACGTCCTTGAACACTTCTCCCAGGCGTGCCAGGTTCCGGGCGTACGCCCCCTTATCGGGCCGGAACTGCACAATGGCGAGGGTAAGCATGCAATGAATTTAAGGGGAAGGGCGAGGCGTCGCTCCCCTCACTCGCCTCGATAGACGATCACCTTCACCTTCTCGAGCGTGATCAGTCCGCCCCCGATCATGCGATCCAACTCGGGAAGGATGGCCTGGATCTTCTCCTCGGTATCGACGCATTCCACGACGATGGGCAGATCCACCGAGAGTCGCAGCACTTTGTCGGTGTGGAGCCGCGCCGTCGCACCGAAGCCCATGACTGCCCGGGTCACGGTGGCACCGGCGTAGTGCCGCTCGCGCAGCAGGTTGACGATGGCCTCGTAGAGCGGTTTCCCGTCGTGCCGGTCCCGCTCCCCGATATGGATTCGCATGAGGACCCGTTCACCAGTCAACCCGTGCATACGACCTCAGCCTCCTCGCCGGAGGAAGACGAGCTGATGGCCGGCGGCGATCCCGACAAAGACGGCTACCAGCGAAAGCAGAACACTCAGGAGCAGGTACGTCGCAGCCCGGGTATAGTCACCATCGCGAAGCAGGTTCACCGTCTCCAGAGAAAAAGTGGAGAACGTGGTATACCCGCCACAGATGCCGATGGTGAGAAATGCTCTGACTTCAGGGCTGACGGCCGCCGAATTCAGGGCATACCCGCTGATGAGACCGAGGAGAAACGATCCGCTGATGTTGACGAGGACAGTACCCACGGGGAAGGTCCCGCCGCTCCAGTCTTGAATGAGTCCACCCAGCAGGTACCGTCCGACTCCGCCGAGCGCACTCCCCAGCGCGATGTACCAGATCACCCCTTCCCCTTTCGTAGCCGGTGCTTCACAGTTCAATCGACCTTCGACCTTCGACCCATGTCCGCCCGAAAAGATAGCACCCCATATTTTGCGTGACCTGCCATGCCAACCCTGCTCGAAGCCATTCGCGGAGTCGCCAACGCCTGCCAGCCGCTTTCCGGGCTGGTTACTGGAGGCCAACCCGACACATCCCAACTCGAGGCAATGAAAGCCGCGGGAGTATCCGTTGTGCTCGACCTGCGGGAGCCGATGGAGCCCCGGCCTATTGATGAACCAGCCAAAGTTGCGCAGACCGGCATGGAGTATGTGAACGTGCCGGTCAGCGGAGGCCGGCTGGATGACACAACACTCGAGCGCATTCTCACGGTCCTGCGCGACAAGGGCCAGAAGCAGATTTTCATGCACTGCGGGAGCGGCAACCGGGTGGGTGGAGCGCTGATCGCGCATTTCATGCTCGACCAGGGGATGGCCGAGGAGGACGCAGTTGCGATGGCGATGAAGGTGGGATTGCGATCGGCCGAGTATCTCGAATGGGGATTGGACTACGTGCGCAGACACAGCTAGAAAAGAAAGGGACGGCCCATTCAGGCCGCCCCATCAAGATTTAAGTCGAGATCCATCCCGTCAGCTACCGGGGTCTCCCTGACCCTCCGCTGGTCACCCGCCCACCACCATAGCCTCCACCCCCATAGCTAGGCCGCCCACCGCCGCCACCGTAACCTCCACCGCCATAGCTAGGCCGACTCCCGCCGCTACTACCATAGCTGGGCCGACCCCCACCGCTATAACTGGGCCGACCACCATTACTCGGCTGACCGCTCGAACGCGCAGGCGGCTGGTAGGAAGGTGAGCCATCCCGCGAGGGGGCGGCCCGACGTGGGGCGTCCCGCCCCTGCGACGGGATCCATCCTCGGAGAATCAGCCCGACGAGGAGAGTAGTATCTCGACGACCCATCGGTCTGCGGTGAAGGCTGCGCGCGAGGCGACGACTGGCTACGAGAGGACGGATCGCCGGAGGGCGAGCGATCTTCCACCCGAGTCCGAGGGCGATAGGTGCCGGACCCAGAGCCGTCGGGACGACTCGAACCATCGCTCGGCCTGGCAGTGCTGGGACGCGTCGTGCTCGGTGTCGGGCCGCCAGGCCGCGTTTTGGGCTCACGCCGAATGGGCCGCGGCGACTTATCCTCGACTCCAACCCGCCGCCGCGGACTGTCTACACCATCGGTGCGAGACACCGGACGAATCAGCGTTCCTTGATCGCCCCGCCCACCGATGCCGGAATTGCGATCGCGGGGAGCAATTCCAATCGTGGGACTACCGGTACGCGGGTCTCTCCCTCCCGCCGTAAGCCGGGGTCGATAGCCAACCGGAGTTCCCGGAACCGGGATTTCCAGGAATCCCTGGCTTGAACCTGTAGGGCGGACGACCGCCGTAATTCGGTCCACCGGGCATGTAACCGTAGGTGCCGCGATAGTAGTACGGACTGTAGCCGTAGTACGGCCGGTAGTAGTAGGGCTGTAGTACCCGTAATAGTATGGGTAGTACCCATAGTAAGCGGGGTAGAACGGAGCGTAGTAGTACGGATAGAACGGCGCACCGAACCCGAAGCCGATACTGAAGCTGAAGCCGCTTCCGTAGTAAGGACTGCAACCGAAACACGGGGCATAGAAACCGGCATAGCCGTCGTAGTGGTAATGCCCGTAATGGTCGTAGTCGTTTGAGTGGTAGTTCTGGTCGGAGGAATAATTGTTCCCCGCCACATGGTAGCTCACCAGATCGTACTGATACCGCCCCCCGGCTGCCACTTTTTCCATCAGGTCTCCGAACACGGCCTCGGCGTCGTCGCTCACCTGATAGTCTTCAAAAGCCCGGTAGTCCCAGTGGTCTCCCCGCATGAACTGATTGAACTGCAGCGGATAATCGGAGACCGCCGCGTAGACGACCCCCGATCCCTCCTCGTCATCCACTCGGAAGGATTCCTTCCCGCCCCGGCCGATCACGTCGTAGGTCTTACCGCCACGCACGAAGTTGTCGAGCCCAGGGTCGAGCGGGAACAGCACCCGCACCCGGCCTCGGGTCGTGGCGCGGAACACGATCAGATACCCGTCTTCCGACGAGCTGACTCTGACCGTGACCCGGTCTCCCAGGTCGTAATACCCGTCATTGTCGAGGGAAATTCGAACAGTCGCGACGGCCCGCGTGGGCGGGAGAGTAGCGGAACCGGGGTCGGCAGTCAGCGCCGACAGCATCAGTGCGAGGAACATGGTGTCCTCGGTGCCAAAGTGAGACGGGGCGAAAGGGAGACAGCCAAGTGCCGGAATGCGATCCCCATGCCACCCCTCAAATTACAGTCCCTGATTGTAGTTACGAACCAGGTGCCGGCAACGTTGGATTCGGTTTAGGACAACTACGCGGAGCAAGTGTCCTCCGGAACAGCACTTACGGATCCCGCCGAACCCTGTCTGCCGAACTCCCCTGGATGGTTCTACCCCTCACTGGCGGTGCCAGTACATCCGCATCTCGGTGATCTTGTCGCCATCGGTTTCACAGAAGATGGCACCCCTGGCATCGACCCATTCCCCAGTGCGGCGGCGGCGGAACACACATTTGAACTCGGTCGAAAACCACGGGCCGGCCGCAAAGATCTCTCCCGAGGTGAACGTGATTTCCGACTGATGCGCGGGCACATCGGCCCAATAGGCTCTCACCGCCTCACCGCGGAGCGGCTCGGAGAACGGAGTTTCGACAAACACGGCGTCGGCTGAGAAGACCGCCATCATCTGATCGACTTTGCCTCGACTCCACCCTCTGCCAAACTCATCAATCAGTTGGCGCCCCAAGGCTCGGGTGGTCTCGAGTGCGGTGTCGGTCATGGGCTAGCCGCTCCGATAGCTTGCTCAGCGAATGGCAGGGGTTGATGATTCACCCAACCGCATGGCCTCGAATCTACACCGGATATCGCTCGCGTGGGTCATCGCGCTCGCCCTTGCGGGCCTCTGGGAAACCGGGGTGGCCCAGACCCCCTGCCCGCCCCGTGCCGGTACGCTCGCCGCCCAGGCCTGGACCCTCCTCCGGGCCGACTCACTCGCCGCGGCGAAGGAGCGTTTCACTCAAGCCGATCGTCTCTGCGCCCGTAATCTCGACGCTAAAGTCGGCCTGGGATATGTGACGCTGCGTGCAGGTCAGCTGGGCGCTTCCGATTCCCTTTTTCGCCTGGTGATCAAGGCCGACTCCAGCAACGCCGACGCCTGGGATGGCCTTACGCTGGCTGCGTGGCAGGACGGCGATCACCCCAAGGCGTTGATCTATGGCCGGCGGGCGATCAGGCTGAACCCGAAGAATCCAACCACCAGGAATATCCTCGACTCCATCGATCCGGACTGGGACCGCCCACCGTTGCGAGCACCGGTTCGGCCCTCTCGCCTGCAGCTGACCTCGCGCACCCGAGGGGATCGATTCGAAATCCTGGCCGGCGAAACGTGGCGCCCATTCTACATCAAGGGCGTAAACATGGGTGTCGCGCTGCCCGGCAAATTCCCGTCCGAATTCCCCACGGACTCGACGACTTACGCGGGATGGCTCGATACGATTGCCGCCCTGCATGCCAATGCGCTGAGGGTCTACACCATCCTTCCCCCAGCCTTTTACCGGGCGCTCCGAGGCTGGAATCGATCGCACCCCAAGGCACAACTCTGGCTCGTTCACGGAGTCTGGACCGAGCTGCCTCCGGACCATGACTTCGACGACTCCACCTGGAAGGCCGACTTCCGGGAGGAGATGCGGCGGGTTGTGGACCTGCTTCACGGCGCAGCGCAATTGCCCGTCCGGCCCGGGCACGCCGCAGGCCGGTATGACGCCGATGTCTCGCGCTGGATACTCGCCTACATCATCGGCCGGGAATGGGAGCCGTTTGCGGTCAAGGAATTCGATGGCAGGCATCCCGGGTCTCGCACCTTCCGCGGGCGCTACCTCGAAACCGATTCTGCTCCTGCCATGGATGCGTGGATGGCCGAGCAATGTGACTACCTGCTGGGGTATGAGCAGCGTCGCTATAACGCCCTAAAGCCGATCGCCTATACCAACTGGCCGACCCTCGACCCGCTGCATCACGTGACGGAGTCTACCGGCGAAGAGGAACGTGGCTGGCGGGAAAAGGCCGCTCACCCGGTGCCGGCGGAGCCTCATGAGTATGAGAACGATGTGATCGGACTGGACGCCATGCTGGTCCGTCCGACTGCGGCAAATCCTGCGGGGTGGTTCGCCAGCTATCACGCGTATCCCTACTATCCCGATTTCATGATCAACGACCCGGGCTATGACACCGCCCAGTCGAGCGAAGGCCGATCCAACTACTTCGGTTATCTCCGTGACCTGAAGCAGCATCACGTCGGAATCCCACTGGTCATATCCGAATACGGGGTACCCTCCAGCCGGGGACTGGCACACCTTCAACCGCAAGGATGGAATCACGGGGGCCACGACGAGACTGACATGGCCCGAATCGATGCCCGGATGACTCGAGAGATCAGAGAATCCGGAGCGGCAGGCGCGATTGTCTTTGCCTGGATCGACGAATGGTTCAAGAAGAACTGGATCGTGATCGACTACGAGATTCCTCCGGAGAACACCCGGCAGTGGCACAACATGATGGACGCCGAGCAGAACTACGGTCTCCTGGGGATGTACGCGGGAGAGGAGGAGCGAACACCAGTGCCCGGGGGATCTCCCTCCCGCTGGCTGGCGCTCGAGCCTTATGGCACCGATTCCTCCGCCCAGAAGGGAGCGCCCCGGGTCCTCCGAGTCGGAAGCGACGAATCGTATCTGTACCTGGCGGTTGAACTGGCCGATATGAATGGGACGCCATTCCCGTGGGACAGCCTCGGAATCCGCATAGCGCTGGATACCTGGAGTCGAAGCCAGGGGCAAACCAGGCTCTCCGCGGATCAGCCCGCTGGAGACATTGGCTTCGAGTTCCTGGTAGAGTTTCGCTCTCCCGAGGACGCGCAGCTTCTGGTGACCCCGGACTACAATCCGTTCGTGGGAGCCGAGGCAATTGTCGATGGAGACGACTTCGCGCACTTCGCGCGACGGCCCATTATGGTGACCCAGCGCAACGACGGCCGTTTCGACTCGCTGTTCATTATCACCAACCGAGCCCGTTATGGGCGGGACGGGAGCTTTCATTCGGCGAGCGGCTACAACCGGGGGCGCCTCCGCTTCGGCCGGTACGCTGAGAGCACGCTGGTCGATTGGTATTACGAACCGGAGGCGGGATTGCTGGAGTTGCGACTACCGTGGGGCCTCATCAATGTGACCGACCCCTCCACCGGCACACTGATTCTCGGCGCGGAGCCAGACGGCGCGATCCAGACGACGCGCACCGATGGATTCCGGTTCGGTGTGGTGACCGTGGCAGGGCCCGACCGTAAGCCGGTCAGAGCCCTGCCCCGACTGGGACCCGACGGAGCCTGGCATGCCGCGGATTTCCCGAACTGGACGTGGAGCACCTGGGATACTCCGAAGTACCACCAAGAACTCAAGCCGGTCTATGACTCGTTGAAGGTGCTGTGGGGCAGCGAGTGACCGCGGCGGACAGGGCGGACAGGGCGGGCGGGGCGGACGCGGCGTACAAGGCGGGCAGGGCGGTCGGCACGATCATGCTCTGCGCCGTCACCTTACTCGTAGTTCCCAGAGCCACCGCTCAAGTACCGGCCGCGGATTCGGCGTGGGCTGCGGGCGACTTCCACACCGCTCGGATCGGTTATGAGCGGGCCCTGGCAAGCGATTCGAACTCGGTCCGGGCGCTCTACCGGCTCGGGATCCTGGCCTCGTGGGACGGCAAGCTCGACTCGGCGCTCACTCTGCTGGGAAAGGCAAGGAGCTACGAGCCGGAGGATCCCGATCTCCAGATCGCCGAGGCCAGGGTGCTCTCCTGGAAGAGCGACTACAAGGGTTCTGTGCTGCAGTACGACTCGGTTCTCGCCCAGCACCCGGACAATCGCGAGGCCGCGTTAGGCCGGGCTCAGGTCCTGGGGTGGGCTGGCAAGTTTCACGAGGCGGATCAGCAGTATGCCCGGCTCATGTCGGAGGACCCACGGGATCTGGACGCCCTGGCGGGACGGGGACAGCTCGCGGCATGGAACGGGGATCTCTCCATGGCGGTGGAGTACTACAGCGCGGCCCTCGCCGTCGATTCCAATCACGTACGGTCGCTGGTAGGACTGGCCCAGGTGCGGAGCTGGCAGGGTCGGCACCACGAGGCGATGCGAATGAGCGACCGGGCGCTCGCGATCGAGAGTGGGAACCGTGATGCCCGCCAGGTTCAGATTTCGGCCCGCAATGCCCGGAGACCGCTCCTCGAGCCCACCGTCGGTTGGAGCCACGACACCGACGACAACAACAACTGGTGGGAGACCGTTGCCGTCTCGATGTACGTGGGAGACGGGCTTCAGGGCTTTGCCAGTGTCGGCCTGGCGCAGCTGAGCGATCCGACCCGGGACGCCAATCGGGCGAGCGCCGAAGTTGGTGCGCGATACAACGTCGGGAATTTCGGCATTGTCGGCGCTGTCGGGGTGCGCCACCTCTCGCCTGACTTCGCGAGCGACCGGACCCCGGCGACCTGGCGCGGAAGCGTGAGCTATCGGATCACGCCCGGCGCAGGAGTCGGGGTCGGCTATGCTCACTACCCGTTCGATGAGACCGCGTTTCTGGCGGGTCAGGATCTGGATATCGACGAGGTGAGCGCCGACGGCGATGTGAACCTGGCCGAGCACCTGATGCTCGGCGCGGGAGGTGGCCTGGGATGGTTTTCCGATGGGAATCTGCGGCACTCCTTCGCCGTCGCGCTCACCAAGAGGTTCCCGCCGCGCTGGACCGCTGGAGTGTATGGGCGGCTGCTTGGGTACGATGAGGCAGGGGTAGGCTACTTCTCCCCGGACCGGTTCCTCACCGGCGAAGGCCGGGGCTCCTACACCTACACCTGGCCGGGCTGGGAAGTCCGCGCGGGCGCGGGTCTGGGCGTCCAGCAGACTTTCGAAGGAGCCGACGTACAGGCCGAATGGCACCTCGACGGACGACTCGCTCGAAAGTGGGGCTACTCCAACGAGGTGGCGTTGTTTCTGGCTTGGACCAACAGCGCGGCAAGCTCGACCACAGGGGCATTCCGCTATTTCACCGGGTCCCTCAGCGCGCGACTTAGCCTTTAGTACTCCTTGGCCGCCGTCCGGTCCAGCGTTATCCTCAAACATCCATGAACCGATTCGAAACACCTCGAGTCGCGGTAATCGGTGCCACCGATGTCGGCCGGGGGTGGGCGGCGCTCGCGATTGGTGCCGGCTGGCCCGTGGCGATCTTCGATCCTGATTCCGGCACCATGGCGAGTGCCGAGCAGGAAATCGGTGATCGGGTAGAGACGCTGGTTCGGCTGCGTCGAGCGGAGGGCAGCATCGCCGAGTCGGCGCTCAACGAGATGCGAATCGGAAAGAGCCTCTTGCAGACGGTGACCGACGCCGATTGGATCATCGAAGCGGCGGACGAGGACCTCCACCTCAAACAGAAGCTGCTGGAGCAGATCGGGACGGTGTGCCGCCGGGCCGCCGTCGTCACCAGCAGCAGCTCCTTCCCACTCACCCAGCTGTGCGCCCGGGTAGCCAACACGGACCGGGTGATGGTCGCTCACCCGCTCACACCGGTCGAGCTGCTTCCCGTGGTCGAAGTCGTCTCGGGACCGAACACCGACCCGGCCTGCATCGAAGATCTGCGGTTCTGGCTGAGCATGCTGGGACGCGCCCCGATCGTGCTCCAGAAGGAGGTTCCCGGTAACATCCTCGGTCGGATCACCGCAGCAGTCTGGCGGGAGTGCATCTACCTGGTGCTCGAGGGAGCCCTGGACGTGGAGGACGTGGATCGGGCTCTCTCGGTGGGCCCGGCGCTGATCTGGGCGGCCTCAGGGCCTCACCTGGAACACGTGATCAACGCCGGCGAGGAAGGCGCCGATGTGTACTTCTCCAGGCTCCTTGCGGAGAGCGAGGCGCAGTGGACGACGCTGGCCAAGTTTGAACATCTGAGCGACGAGGATCGACTCCGGCTGATGCGGCTGGTCGGCAACGCCTACGCCGCCCACCTGCCGGAACTCACCGAGGCACGAAATCAGCGGCTGGTCAGGCTGCTGGAGGCGTTGAGGGAGTAGGTGGTGGGGAGTGGGTGGTGGGGAGTGGGGAGTGGGGAGTAGGGAGTAGGGAGTAGGGACCAGCCACTACCCACCACCCACAACCTAAAACCCGTGCTCTAAACTCAGATATAAAAACAACGCTTCTACATCTTCGCTGGGCCCGACTCCCACCGTGTAGGCCACTCCGGGCACGATCTGCAATCCACTCTTGAAGTCGAAACCGACCCGGACCCCAGGATTCAGTAGCATCGCCTGCTCCCGCCGAGTACCTCCGTTCGGGTTCACCAACTCGGCATCGAGCCAGACCCATTCCATCAGGAAGTTGATCCGGCTCTTCGCCAGCCAGATGGCGCTGGCGCCGAGATTGTAGCTCGTGGTGGAAGCTTCCCGGCCGGAGGGATTCTTGGCGTTGGGGAGCCAGGTCACGCCTGCATTCAGGTGAAAGACCAACGCCGGGACGGGATGGATGCTGGCGGGAAGCGCCGCCTGGAGCCCTGCGCTGCCGAAACCGCGCGAATCGGAGCTGGAGCCGGTGGGGAGGATCGCCGTGAGTCGTGGAGCCAGCGCTACTGGTGCATCCGGACTACCCATGGCCTGGAGGCGGTAGTTGAGCTGGATGTCCCCGATCCCGGTGCCGTCGGTGTGCAGCGCGGGGATGGTGTAACTCAGCTGATTCCGCATCCCCCTGAACGGCCATTCCTGGGTGAAGGTGTAGAGCCAGCCACCGTCAGAACCGCGGCTGAAGGTGCTGATGTGCTGCACTACCCGTGATTCCTGGTTGTAGGCCTCTTCGACGAGGAAGCTGTTGTCGGAGATGGGTGAGGGAGAAGGAGTTTGGGCGGACAGGTGAGAGACGGACGAGACGGACAGGGCGGACACGGTTGACAGGAAGGACACGGCGGACGGTTTTACCATCCGATTAGTTCCGTCCGCCTTGCCCGCCCCGTTCGCCCCGTCCGTCCTGTCAATCAACTCATCCAACCACGGAACGTGGTCAACAACAGCCATGCGTTGAGTCCGACGATCACCGCAGTGACGCTCCAGGCCATCGCCGCCAGGCCCCGCCGGTTCACGAAGTCACCCATCTTGGACCGCTGACTGGTGAAGAGCACCAGCGGCACCACGGCGAAGGAGAGCTGCAGGCTGAGGATGACCTGGCTCAGGATCAGCAGACTGCCGACTCCCTTTTCACCGTACATCGCGGTCACGATTACCGCAGGGACGATCGCGATGAGCCGGGTGATGAGCCGGCGGAGCCATGGCTTGAGCCGAATGTCGAGGAAGCCCTCCATCACGATCTGGCCGGCCAGGGTGCCGGTGATGGTCGAGTTCTGCCCCGAAGCCAGCAGCGCCAGAGCGAAGAGGGTGCTAGCCACCGAGGTGCCCAGCAACGGTGTCAGCAGCTTGTAGGCGTCACCGATGTCGGCCACATCCTGGTATCCACTGTTATGGAACGCCGAGGCAGCGAGGACGAGAATCGCCCCGTTGATGAAGAACGCGAACAGCAGCGCCAGGGTGGAATCAATCGTGGCGTACTTGATGGCCTCCCGCTTCGCGGCCGGCTCGGGACCCACCTTGCGAGTCTGCACGATGGCAGAGTGCAGGTAGAGATTGTGCGGCATCACGGTCGCGCCCAGAATGGCGATCGAGATGTAGAGCATCGTCGGGTTGGTGACGATCTGGGTGGACGGGATCAACCCTCCGAGAACCGCACCGATCTCCGGCCGGGCCAGCACCAGCTCCACCGCGAAGCAGATGCCGATCGTGATCACCAGGGAAATGACGAACGCCTCGAGGTAGCGGAACCCCTTGTTCTGGAGCAGCAGGATCAGCAGCACGTCGAGCGCGGTCAGGCACACGCCCCAGATGAGCGGAACGCCGAACAGCAGGTTCAGCGCGATCGCCGATCCGAGCACCTCGGCCAGGTCGCACGCCGCGATGGCGATCTCGCACAGCACCCAGAGCACGAAACTCACCGGCCGCGAGTAATGGTCGCGACAGGCCTGCGCCAGATCCCGCCCGGTCACGATTCCCAGCTTGACGGCGAGGGACTGCAGCAGGATCGCCATCAGGTTGGAGAGCAGGATCACGCTGAGCAGGGTGTAGCCGAAGCGGGCGCCTCCGGCCAGGTCGCTGGCCCAATTGCCCGGATCCATGTACCCCACGGCGACCATGTAACCGGGTCCGGCGAACGCCAGCATCTTGCGCAGTACGCTGACACCCTTGGGGACGGCAATCGAGTGATGCGACTCCGGGAGACTCGGACTGCGCCGGGGATATCGCCAGGCTACCTGCTCCTGGACTGGAGCGGAAATCGTGGTCATGAGGCGATCTCCGGCCGGGAGCAGAGGAGCAGCCTTGCGATCTCGTTGCCGAGCACGTGACTCTGGCCCCCTACCTGAACCGTGATGGGGCCTTGGAAGGGCTGGCGGTCGACGATGGTGACTCGCGCACCGGGCTTGAGTCCAAAGGAAGCGATGTACCGGAGCCGGTCGGGTTGGCTGGTGTCGGCCTGGCGAATCTCGACCGACTCTCCGGCCGGGATGTCGGTAAGCGGAGTATAGACCAGCTCGCTGACCGAGCCGTCGGGATCAGGGATTGGATCTCCGTGTGGGTCGAAGCGGGGATTGCCCAGTGCTTCCGCCATGCGCTCGATGAGCATCTCGGAGACGGCGTGCTCCAGGCGCTCCGCCTCCTCGTGGACGGTTTCCCAGCCGTAGCCAAGAAATTCCACCAGATAGGCCTCAATGATTCGATGACGCCGGATGGTCCGAAGGGCGGCGTGCCGGCCGTCGAGCGTGAGGACCACGCCCTTGTATGGCAGGTGTTCGAGCAGTCCCTGTTCCGAGAGCCGCTTGATCATCCCGCTGACTGAGGGGGCGGAAAGCTCAAGCTGGTGAGCGATATCGTTGGTAGTGGCCGGCTGCCCCTTCTGGGACAGTCGGTAGATGGCTTTGAGGTAGTCCTCAACGGAGCGAGTGAGGGGCTCGTGGAGGAGTGAGGTGGTCATGAAGCCCGTACCATAATTTAGGTCGGACTAATTTTAGATTATTTCGTACCGAAAGTCAACATTTGCTGGCAGGAATACCCTAGCCTCCGGTCAGTTCGAGCAACGGGGTGAGAATCCGCTCAGTCAGGCCCCAGACCACGTGGTCCCCCAAGTGGTAGGCGGGAAAGGCGCGGTCTTCGCCCCGGATCTTGATCCGAGTCTCCCGGTACACGCCCTCCCTCTTGAGCTCGGCCAGATCGACCCACAGCACGAAGGCCACCTCGTCGTTGGGCACGAGGGCAGGACGCTGCCCGACCGCGAAAATGAATGGCCTTACCACGATCGGTCTCGGGAT
Source organism: uncultured Gemmatimonadales bacterium (assembly GCA_963788625.1). Lineage (GTDB taxonomy): Bacteria > Gemmatimonadota > Gemmatimonadetes > Gemmatimonadales > GWC2-71-9 > DATBGE01. Next base: position 88,253 of record CAWBHB010000001.1, read on the forward strand.
TGGCGTCTTGGGAGACACATCGTCAAGGACGCCGAGCAAGCTGGCGGGGGGGAGAGCGAGGGATAGCTCCTCGCGAGTCTCCCGGACGGCGGTGGCCAGTAAGTCTGCGTCACCGGCCTGGAATCGCCCGCCCGGCAGGCCCATGTGCCCAGACCAGGGATCCCCCACCCGCTCCGCGCGCCGGATGAGCAGTACGGCATCCGGATCCGGCGCCAATACAACGGCAACGCCGGCCAGTGATGCGTCAGGAAGCTCGACGTTCACGGACCGGCGTTGGGCCAACCGATTGGCGAGCAGTTGCTGAAGCGGACTCAGTGGCAGCCGCACCCTCCTCCATGGCAACCGCCGCCGGAGGGCGGACCCAGTTTGGAGAAATCCGTTGCCGCCGCGCCGCCAGCACGAGCGGGAACGGAGAGACGGCGCTCGACCTTCCGAGCTTCGCAGGAGGGGCATTGCACCACGGTCCCTCCGCGCACCAGGAGCTCGAAATCGGTGCCGCAGGTGGCGCAGTGGTATTCGTAGATGGGCATGCGTCAGATCATTGAAGATTGAAAATTTCAGATTGAAGATTGGCCAGCAAGGACGTTTCCGTCAAATCTTCATTCTGAAATCTGCAATCTTCAATCACAGGTTCCGCCCGAACCACTTCACCGTCTCATCTATCGCTTCGGCGAGCTGCGGGGTTATGCCGGCGAAGGGATGTACGGCACCCATGGTGTGACCAGCCTCGGGAATGACGAGGAGGCGGGTGAGGTCGGCCTTGGCCTCCATCCGCAGAGCTTCGGCTTCGGCGACCGGCACCGTGGGATCCGCGGCTCCGTGCAGGATGAGCCAGGGCGCCCGTACCCTCCCTGCGGCACCGCGGATATCGAGCTGGGCTCGTCCATGGCGCTCCACGTCATCCAGGACATCGGTGTAGAGCGGGAGCACCTGTCCGGTCCGGGTATTCACCACCTCGAGCTTGCCGGTCGCGCGCCAGAGCGCCTTCTGAGATGGCCACCGATCCACCGTGGAGATCGCCGACCAGGTGACCATCGCTCCGATGCGCGGATTGCCGGCCGCGCAGAGGATAGCCATTCCGCCGCCTCGCGAATGACCAAACAGGCCGACCGCCGTGGGAGACGCCACGCCCAAGCGACCGGCGAGAAGCGCCTCCAGCACCACCTCGATGTCGTGCAGCTCCGCGCTGAAGGTGTTGTGCCCGAATTTTTCGGGAAAGGCGAAGTCTCCGGCGTCGTCCACCCCGCTGCCACTCAGGTTGAACGAAATGGCGGAGAGGCCCGCCCGGGCCAGGCGGACGGCGAGCGGCGGGAACATTCCCCAGTCCTTGAAGCCCTTGAACCCGTGAATGACGAGAACCGCCGGCTGGGGCGAGGCCCTGCCAGCGGCGCGGACATCAATCAGGATCGGCCCCAGCGAGCCGGCCAGGACGTGCTTGGTGAGTGTAGGTGTTGCCATTGCGTTTGCCATGTCGGATCAGGAGACCGCCGGTTCGAGGAGCTCGACTTCTCCCGCCCCGGCGTCGAGCCTCGCCTTCACGCCGACCGGCAGGGTCCACTTTTCGGTGACGTGCCCAAAGGGAAAGCCGTACGCCACAGGAATGCCGAGCGGAAGGAAGTAGTTGGCGAGGACCTGGTCGAAGCCGAGTGCGCCGTCTTCTCCGCCTTCTTCCATTTCGGTGAACTGGCCAATCACGACGCCGGCGAGTTGGTCGAGAATACCCGCCAGCTTGAGATGGGACAACATCCGGTCCACCCGGTACAGCGCTTCCCCCACGTCTTCGATGAACAGGATGGCGTCATCGAAGTCAGGTTGATGCTTGGTGCCGACCAGGCACTGCAGCAGGGACAGGTTGCCGCCGAGCAGCCGTCCTTCGGCCACCCCGCCCTTCAGGGTCACGATACGGGGATCCGAGGGCACCAGGACATCGGATGGTGGAGCGACTCGTCCCAGCCGGCCGGCGGGAGCCGGCATGGTGAGCACCCGATCGAAGTGCCAGCGAGAGAACGGCGAGAGACTGGAATGGGCCACAGGACCATGAAAGCTCACCAGCGAGGCATCGCGATAGATCCCCATGAGCAGCGCGGTAATGTCCGAGTACCCGATCACTGCCTTGGGCGCGCGAGCGAGCGCCTTGTAGTCCACCTTGGAGAGAATGCGGGTCATGCCATACCCGCCGCGGAGACACCAGACTGCGTCGAGCGAAGGATCCCGCAGTGCGGCGTTCAGGTCGGCGAGCCGTTCTTCATCGGTCCCGGCGAGATAGCCGTAGGCTCGTCCCGCATTGGGCATGAGAACCGGATCATAACCCAGCGCGCGACACAACTCCTCGCCGCGGGTGAGATCGTCTCGATTGAGCAGCGGTCCGGCCGGTGCGATGAGCGCGATGCGGCTGCCGGCCTTGAGCATGCGGGGACGCGCAACGTCCTTTGACCCCATTCTGGCTCCGGTTTAGATTGTCGCCTGCTTTCACCACACCACGGAGTCGTGGCATTTGCGAGCGTCTCACCCGACGTTACAAACGGTCGGTCGTGCAATGTCCGACCTGCGGGACAAAGTAGTCACACAATGGGCCGACTGGCTCGGCGACCGTCTCACCGCCGCGCCCCACGTGCCTCCCCACACCGTCGAACGCGAGTTGCGGCTCCTGATGGACGTGCTCGTGGAGACGGTCGGGCCCATGCGCCAGGAAGTTCGCGAGGTCTGGTTCCACGCCTGTGAGCACTATGGGCGGGTGGGCGCCGCGCGCGGGCTCGCCGCGGGGGAAGTCGTGGAGGAGGTCCAGTTTCTCCGCGAGCTGCTCACCCGCCAGCTGGCGCCGATTTTCGCGGGTCTCCGCCCTCGCCAGGCAATGGCGATCATTCTTCACCTGAACCGCACGCTGGACAAGGGCATCGCCGTGGCCGTGGTGGGCTACACCGACGCGCTGGTCGCGACGCTCTTCTCCCAGAACGGCGTCCCCGCCCCCGATACCGATCTCGATCATACCGACATCGAACGGCAGTTGGAGCTGATTGAGGGGGAGCTGGCGAGCGTGGTGAGGCACAGGTGATTGAGAAATTGAGCAATTTTGAAATTGAGCAATTGAGCAATTGAAACTGGCCCTTACGCCTGACATGCTCGAGTCGCTCGAGCGGGCGGCTGACAAGCCTGATTGGCTCATTCAGCGATTGGCTGACATCCGTGCCGCCGGGGAGCCGTACGTTCTCGCCCTGGCGACGCAGGAGAGCACCGCACTCGAGGAACTGTGCGCGATGAACATCCGGTTCGATCAGGACGGCAACGTTCTCCCGGAGCACCGGGCCCTGGATGATCTCTCCCTGATGGTGATGGAGAACTACTAGGACCCCTGCCGCAGCAGCCGCACGGCCACCGCGATACCCCAGAGTGCCATGATACCGATCCCGATCGGGGTCGCGACGTTGGTTTCGGGGAGCAGCAGAACCGCAGTCAATCCGACCAGTCCAGCAACCAGAGTGATGCCACGCTCCCAGCGGGGCTCGGCGGGATCCTGACGACCTAGCCGGGCGAGAAATAGCGCGGCAATTGCCACGAGAAAGGCGCCCAGCCGCGCCGCCATGAGGGTGGCGGGGTGAATTCCCTGATACAACAACGTTGAAGAGCCCGGCGTCTGCCGCTCCAGCGCGGCAAGCTCGGTACCGGCCGCAGTCATGAACGCGATGTTGACGCCGTTCAGCAGTTCACCCAAGGCGAGAAGACTTAAGACGATTCCGTATTCGAGCCGCAGGGAGTCGGGTGTCGCAAGAACCCGGGATCCGAGCCCGACGATGAAGAGTCCGGTCCCCAGAGACAGCAGGAGGTGAATGGTCCGCCAGTGGGTGGTGTCGCTGATGAGTTTGAGCTGATCCGAGGCGGAGCCGTGAAGAACGGGATGGAACGAGGCGGCGCCTACCAGTATCAGGCTGCCCAGGCCGAGCAGGATAGCGAGAGGACGGAGGAGGGGAGAAGGCCTCATGGGCTCGACCGCGCCAGAATCTGCTTTACCCGATCCGTCAGCTCGGCAACGGTCCAGGGCTTCCCGAGTACCTCGGTGACCATGCCGGAAGAGGCCTGAAGGACATCGTCCATCGCCAGGCCGGAGATAAACAGGAAGGGCATCCGATCGTCCTGCTGCTGGATCGCCCGAAGCAGGCCGACGCCATCCAGGTTCGGCATCGTGACATCGGAAACCACGAGAGCAAACTCACCCTTCCGAGTCTGGAATACCTCCAGGGCCTCCACCCCGTCGGCTGCCGTGGTGACGGTATAGCCGGCCAGCTCCAAGGCGCGCTTGGCGACCCGCCGGAGGCCTTCCTCGTCATCGACCAGGAGAATGTGTTGACCCGTGGTCAGTCGACCCTCCTCAGCGGATTCGCGATACGACCAGGCTCTGCGAGGGAATCGTTCCACCCATGATGCGCCCGGCCGAGTCGATCTGCAACCGGAACTCCACGGTTCCGAGACGCACCGCCGCGGAATCATCGGTGAGGCGGAGGACTGTTCCGTCCAAAGTCTGGCCCCCGCCCAGATTGAAGAACGGTACGGCCACTGAGTCCTGGTTCAGGGTCCGGGCCCGTCGCGTTGCCTGCTCCAGGAAGGCGAACGACAAATTCAGATAGGCAATGGCCCGCCGCTGGGTCTGGAACATGAGGGTGCGCAGTCCCCGGGAGTCGGCCTCGTCGACGGCTGCACTATCCTCCTTGAAAATCACCCGTCCCGTCTGACGAGCCGGCGAGTTGGGCAGGTCCTCACCCTTCCACACGCTGAACTCGACCAGAGGGGTTGATGCGTCGTCCATCAGGGCGGCGCGATAGCGGGTGCGTTCCCGGCCGGTTGCGACCTTGACCAGTTGGCCCCGCAACTCGTGACCCTCCCGGGCGAAGGTCTCCACCGCAATCGTATCGGTGCCACGCAGCACCGCGAAGAACGCGCTATCAACCTGACCGGTCTGTGCCACGCCGCTGTGGGGAGCGACGAATGCACCTGCCAGGATGGATCCTGCGACGCAAAGCAATGGTGACCGCATCCGACATCGACCCCGTAGTCTGAAGTACAGCCGCAATTTTGCCGCCTCGCAGCGCAGCACCCGGATACCAACTTAACGGCCTGTCGCGCCTACCATGGACCCCCACCGCACCGGAGGGTCCGTGTCTCTGGCTCTCACCCTGGGGGCTATCCGCAGGTTTTCCGATCTCACGGCGTTGATGCCTCACCTCGGCCAGGTGAGCCTGTGGGAAGAATTGGACCCAAGCGTCTTATTACATAGCCACTCGGGTCTCGAGGTGACGGCGGCGTCGGTGCTCGGACGCACAAGCGGCCTTGAGTGGTTAGGGGTCTCCACTCGTGACCCCTTGGTCACCGCCCGAAAGCTCGCAGCACGATTCATCGGACAAGGCAGGCTGGTAGGAGTCATTGCCTTCGACGAGGACCGCCAAACGCTGGCGCTTTCCGTTGCGGCCGGCAGGGGTCCTACGGCCACTTTGTCCCTGCGGACGCCAGACCCCCGCGTGGTCCAGCGGCTCGAACGGTTGGGTCGCTGTGGCGATGTGACCGGGCTCGGCCTTGCGCTCCGCCTCGCGGAAATCCTGGAAGAGGAGGACGTCGGAAAGCGGTTCTTCACCAGTTTTCGTGGGCTTGTCTTGCAATTCTCCGAGGGTCTGACCGGGCGACTCCGGCCGGAGCAACGCCATCACCTCGCGCTGCTCCAGCTCACCCGGGTCCTCTTCCTCTACTTCGTGCAGTGCAAGGGATGGCTGGATGGACGCCGCGATTTTCTCCGCCAGGCGGTGGACGATTGTCTGGCTCGCCAGCGCCGCCTCCACCGCCATCTGTTTCAACCACTCTTCTTCGGCACGCTGAATCGACGTCCGGAGGCGCGAGGACGCGCTCGAGGCTTCGGACGGATCCCGTTTCTCAATGGCGGACTGTTCGAGCCGCACGCCCTGGAGCGGCAATGGGGCGGCGAAGTCCCTAATGCCCTCTGGCGCGACGCATTCGACCACCTGTTCGAGCGCTTCGCCTTCACCGTGAGCGAGGATGGGGCGGAGGGTCAGGTGGCGCCCGACATGCTGGGACGGGTCTTCGAGGGCGTCATGGAACCCGAGGCGCGCCACGGAAGCGGAACCTTCTATACCCCGGCCCATCTCGTGTCGCAGTTGGTCGACGCCACGCTGGAGGCTTATCTCGCGAGCCGGCTGGGATGTTCGCTGGAGACTGCGTCAGAGCGCCTGGTGTGTCCGGGTGACGAGGTGCGTCGGTTGCTGACGGATGTGACCGTGCTGGATCCCGCGGTCGGATCTGGAGCTTTTCTGCTGGGGATGCTGGAGCGGCTGGCCGAGCTTCGCGGAGGAGTCGAGTCCGGCTCGCGAATCCGGCGCACAGTGCTGGCGCGCAATCTGTTCGGAGTCGACCTGAATCCGATGGCAGTGCGGCTCACCGAGCTGCGGCTCTGGCTTGCCGTGATCGCGCACGATCCGGCACAGGAACCGGAAGAGGTCGAACCCCTGCCCAATCTAGACGGACTCATTCGGCAGGGTGACAGTCTCCTCGATCCGGCCCGCATGGTGACGGCGCTTCCACTCAGACCGATGGCCGCTGCCCAGGTGATCGCCGACCTGCGCCGCCGATTCGTGATCGCCGTAGGCGACGACAAGCGGGACCTGGCGCGACGGCTTCGCAAGACCGAGCTCAGCGCCATGCTCGAATGTCTCGACGGAGCAATGACCCGGGTCGAGGCCACGGTGGCGGAGTGCCTCGCCGAGGCGAGGGCATCGGATCTGTTCGGCCGACGCCGTGGCCTCGATCGGGAGACCCGTGAGCGACTACGGAGCGCTCGCCGACAGTTGCAGCATCTTCGCCGGCTTCGCCGGCGGGTTACCGAAGACGGTCAGGTGTCGTGGTTTCAGTTCGAGTGCCACTTCGCAGACGTCGTGTCGCGGGGCGGGTTCGACATCATCGTCGGTAACCCGCCCTGGGTACGGGCCGAGGATCTCGCACCGGCACAACGAAGCAACCTCGGCTCACGCTACCGGTGGTGGCACAGCGCGGGGGCCGGCTTTGGACATCAACCAGATCTTGCAATCGCCTTTCTCGAGCGCGGCATGGAGCTGTTAGGCGATGGAGGTGTGCTGGGATTCCTCCTGCCGGCCAAGCTCGCCACTGCCGCATACGGGAGCGCCGCTCGACGTGGTCTCGCCGCCCAGAGCACCATACATCGCCTGACCGACCTCACGGCGCCGGGGCAGAATGGCTTCGACGCCACGGTCTATCCTCTCGCGCTCGTCGCCTCCAAGGCCACCGCTTCTCGTGAGCACCTGATCCGTACTACCCTGGGCTCCGGCGGCAGCCACCTGGTTTCACAGTGCCGGCTGCTGGGCGGCACCCCCTGGGTTCTGCTCCCTTCGGCGGCCCACGAAGCCCTCGATCTGATTCGGTCTGACCATCCGGCCCTGGGAGAGCGCTTCGTGCTCCAGCTGGGTGCCAAGACCGGTGCCAATCAGATCTTCCTCGACCCGCCGGAGTTCATCGAAGGCTGCCTCATTCGCTGGGGGATTCGGGGACGGGACGTGCGACCCTTCGGCACCACGAATCGAATCCGGCTCCTCTGGCCCCACGATGAGCGCGGCCGGGTCTACCGGAAGTTGCCGCGGCGGGCGTTGGAATACCTCACCACTCATGACGGAACCCTGCGCGCTCGGGCGGATTTTGTGGGAGGACCCTCGTGGACGCTGTTCCGCACCCGGGCGGCATCGGCGCCGTTTCGAGTGATCTGGGCCGACATTCGTCGCCGACTCACCGCCGCGGCGCTCACCGAACCTGCCGACCGGGACCGGGTGCCGCTGAACACCTGCTACGTCATCGCCGCCGAGTCAGCGGATCAGGCCAGAGCGCTGGCAGCGTGGCTCAACTGCACCTGGGTCCGCGCGGCAGCGCGAGCCGTGGCGGATCCGGCACGAGGAGGTTTCGCCCGATTCAACGCGAGAGTAGTCGGTTCGCTGCCCCTTCCGGCATCCGTCCCGGGCGACTCGAAGCTGGCCCACTTCGCCCGCCTCGGCGCCCAGGGAGCGATCGTCCAGGACGCGATCGACGATCACTGCGCCGAACTGCTTGACCTGCCCCAATCGGCCAGGGATGCACTGGTTGCCATCGCGGGAGCGAGTGACCACCACTGACGAACGACGTGACCCTGTGGTCTCGCTTCCGCCGGGCGACGCAGGAGACGTCGCTCGATCCATCGCCGCGAGCCTCGAGTCTCCCCAAAGCGACGCGGAAGTCCCCCAATGGCTGCGGGAAGATCAGCGCTATGGGGTCCGCCGACTCGTGAAAGCGATGGAACGTTACGGCGGTGCATTGCTGGCGGACCCGACCGGTAGCGGGAAGACCTATTCGGCTCTGGCCGTGGGATCGCTTTGGCCAGGTCGAGGCCCCTTGCTGGCTCTGGCCCCGGCTGCGCTGGTCCCGCAGTGGCGGCGCACCGCACGCCAGCTCGCCATCACCATCGAAGTTTACTCTCACGAGCGCGTCAGTCGCGGAGCCCTGCCTGAGCTGTGTCCCCGCCTCGTGATCGTGGACGAATCGCACTGGTTCCGTAATCCTACTGCCCGGCGTTACCAAACGCTCGCCCCGTTCCTGGTGGGGCGACCCGTCCTCCTGCTCAGTGCTACGCCGATCGTCAACCGGTTGAGCGACCTCGGGCACCAGCTGCTGCTTGCGGTACCGGACGACAGCCTGGCGTGGTATGGGGTAACATCGCTCACGGCTCTGCTTCGAGGGGAGGCTGGTCACCCCGCACTGGGGGAGCTCGTCATCACTCGATCGGACCAGGTTCGTGGCCGTCCACTCCTATCGCGGAGGGTGGTTCCGAATCGGGAGTCGGGCCGGCCGGCAGCGATCCTGACAGGACTGGATCGGCTGGCTCTCTCGACCAAGCCAGGTACCGCCTCGATCCTTCGCAGCATTCTCTATCGAGCAATGGAGTCGAGTCCCGCGGCATTGCATGCAGGGCTGACGCGATATCAGGCGCTGCTTCATCACGCGGCGGATGCTCGCGCGGCCGGGCGGCCCCTGGATCGCGCGGCCCTCCGACGCTTCACCGCGGGAGCCGACGAGCAACTGGTATTGTGGGCCTTGCTGCCTCAAGGAGAAGAGCAAGCAGAGCTGGTGGTCGAGGACGGGGAGGTATTGCCCGGCATCCTTCAAGCCTCCGCGACGTGGGCAACAATCGATGCAAGGCCTTCACGCCTCGCCGCCATGCTGGGGGATGGCAGAATCACGCTGGTCTTCACCGCCTACCGCGAGACGGTCGGTTATCTGCGCAGGCGACTCGCATCATTGGGGCCGGCCTGGTGCACCGGCGATCGGGCCGGTATCGGACACAGCCTCATGGCGCGAGATGATGTCCTCGCCTGGTTTTCCCCGGAGCGGCGTCCCGCCGAACCGGGGCCACGGGTCCTGCTGACCACCGACGTATCGGCTGAAGGCTTGGATCTTCAGCTCGCTGAACGTGTGGTTCATTACGATCTGCCATGGACCGCGGTCGGTTTGGCCCAGCGCGAGGGCCGCGCGGTACGGCTGGGATCGCGGCATCATCAGGTCGAGGCGATTCGCTACCAGCCGAGTCCCGACGGCGAGCAGAGGCTGCACGGTCGCGAGATCCTGTCGCGAAAGAGCCGTATTCCGAAGTTGGCCGGCCTGGGAGAGGCAGGACGCTGGCTCTTTCGATGGCGAGAGGAACTCTCGGATTGCCTTCCGAACGGAGCCGCACGTCCGGGCGTTGGGCTGGTCCCTTCCGATGAGTCGGGAATTCTCGCGGGCCTGGAGCTTACCGCCCGGCGCGGGGCTGAGATGTTGCGGGCGGCCACGGTCGGTTGGCTTGCGACGGGAGGCGAGTGGACCGAGGCGCCGGAGGAGGTTCAACCCAGACTTGTGTTTGCCGCGAGCGTGGCCTCGAGTCGAGCGGCCTCACTTCAGCAGGTCACCGCGGCGCTGGAAACTCTGCGACCGGTGATCGCACGGCGCATCCGGGATGGGAATACCACTCGGTGGGCCACGATCAATCCCTCGCCGGGACAGTTCCGGCTCCTCCAGCGGCTTCGTCACCTGATTGAAACGGCGGCTCGCGCTCGTGACGGCCGGGCGCTTCGTGCGCTACAACAAGCCGTTCGCTTCACTGCCAAGGGTCATACCGCCGGAGAGTCCGAATTGATTCTGAGGCTGAGCACCCTCGATGAGGCAAGCTTGAGGCTGGCCCTGGCCTCGGTCCCAAGAGTGGCCAGCGAATGCGAGGCCGTGGGCGCGCGGCTGACGGGAGTTTTGATCTTCTTGAGGGTTGATAGTCGATGGTCAATGGTCGATAGTCATGAGCCTTGGGTCATAGGTCATGGTCCAACCACGGTGCCCGACCATCGACCATCGGCCATCGACCTCCTGATTACGCCGCTTGGGTCCGCCTCGCTTCCGCTACCCACTGATAGTCCGCCAGCAGCTGGTCGTGGATCGGCCCCCACGCGCGCTCCGCCGCCGTTTTGAGTCCCCCCTGAGCCAACCGGTGACGCAGGTCCGCATCCCCCAGTAGTTGCTGGAGCCCGGTGAGCAGGGCCGCGGTGTCCCGCGGTTTCACCAGCAGGGCATTTTCTCCCGGTTGGGCGAACTCGAGGACTCCGCCATCCGCGACGGCCAGGGAGGGAAGACCGGACCCCATCGCTTCGAGCAGCGAATTGCCGAAGGTCTCGGTGCACGAGGGGAACACGAAGAGGTCGGCGGAGGCATAGGCTTCACCCAGCGCACGACCGTGGCGGAGTCCGCTGAGGTGAACTCCGGGCACCGGGTGCCGCTCCAGCTCGTCCCCCATAGGTCCCTTCCCCACCAGCACCAGCTGAGCGTTACCTCTCCGCTTTTCCAGACTGCGCCATGCGTCCAGCAGGCGGCCCAGATCTTTTTCCTTGGCCAGGCGCCCGATGTAAGTCACCAGGAGGTCATCGGGCCCGACGCCGAACGACCGACGGTAACTGTCGCTCCGGAACGCGGGATTGAACTCTTCCGGGTCCACTCCGCGAGTCCAGAGTCCGGTGTGAAGTATCCCCCGGGTGTGCAGGTACTCCTCGTAGAGCCGCGAAGGACACAGCACCTTCGCCGTCCGATTGTAGAACCAGCGGCCGTAGATCCAGCCGATGTCCAGTGCCCAGGGCACTCCATAGCGGTACGCGTACTTCTGATAGTCGGTGTGAGCGGAGGCGATCAGCGGGAGACCGAGCCGTTCGGCCGCCTTGAGGCCGGCGAGGCCCATGGCGAACTCCGTCGCCACATGGACCACATCGGGCTGGAAGGCCGCCAGATCTTCCTCGATGTCACGAGCGCGGGGGAAGGCCCACTGGATATCGGGATACAGAAAGAAGGGCACGCTGCTCGACCGGTGTACTTCAGGCCGGTCGGCGACCCCTTCCGGAAGCGCGTAATTGGCGGTGTAGATGCGCAGCGCATGACCACGCCGCTCGAGCGCATTCACCAGACGCAGCAGGGTGACACCAACCCCGCTGACCATTGGCCAGTAGACTTCCGAGAAGATGGCAATGCGCATGGGACAAAATTGACGCTGGCCTGTCACGACGGCCAGTGAAGAGTGTGACAGTGCAGTGACTGCCTTGTCATAGGCTAGTGTTCACGCAGCAGGGGCACAAGTGACTGGCTATCGCTTCGGGTCGGGCAATCCCGCGGCCTCTCGTATCACCTGGGTGAATCCTGCGAAGTCGTATCCGGCCCGCCCCTTGGCGATCGACTCATTGATATGGCGGGTAATCACCTCGGCGAGTGGCAGCGGAACGCCGAGCTCGCGCCCTGCGGCGCGGGCGAGCAGCAGATCCTTGAGGCCGAGAGGAAGCGTGAATCCCGGCGGAACGAATTCACCCCGCACGATTCGAGTGCCGTAGTTCTTCACCACCGGAGAGCCGAACAGAGTTGCCACCAGCATGTCGAGAAGCCGGGCCGGATCCAGCCCGCCCTTCTCGGCCAGAGCGAACCCTTCGCCCAAAGCCTCGATGGTTGCGGCCACGAGGAAATTCCCGACCAGCTTGGCCAGGCTGGCCTGGGCAGGAGCGCCCATGGGGAAGATCCCCTGACCGAGGGCTTCCAGCACCGGGCGGCAGTGCTCCAGGTCCGAGGGCTCACCGCCGGTCACGATCCAGAGGGCCTTGGTCTTCGCTGCGTCGGGCCGCCCGAAGACCGGAGCGGCGACGTACGCGCCGCCCCGCGCCGCATGGGCTTCGGTCAGGCGTCGAGAGAGGCCCGGCGAAATGGTGCTCATCCCGATGTGCACGCCACGAGCGTCGAGGCCGGCGAGCAACCCGTCAGGTCCATTGGTCACCGCTTCGACCGCGTCATCGTTCGCCAGCATGCTGACCGCGAAGGCGGCGCCTTCGGCCGCCTCCCGGGGAGTGGTGGCCGACCAGGCCCCCTGGGGGACTCGATCCAGCACCGGAGTCCGGTTCCAAACCCGAAGCCGGAATCCGGCCTGGGCGAGATTGGCGGCCATCGGAGTGCCCATCGCACCCAGGCCGAGAAAAGCCACGGTCGTTGTCATGCCAGACGCCCCAGCTTGCGCAATTGAGGAAGGCGCCATGCGGCAACCGCTACGACGAGCAGGGTCATGCAGCCGCCGAAGACCACTGACGGGACTGTCCCGAGCAGGCGGGCAGCGAGCCCGGACTCGAAGGCGCCGATTTCGTTGGAAGAGCCGATGAAGATGGAATTGACCGCCGCAACCCGTCCGAGCATCTCGCGCGGCGGCAAGGTCTGCAGCAGGGTGGAGCGAAGCACCACGCTCACATTGTCGGCCATGCCACTCATCGCGAGGAATACCAGCGAGAGAATGAAGTGGGTAGAGAGCGCGAAGCCAAGCATGCAGCAGCCGAACAGGGCAACCGCCGTCAGCAGGGCCCGCCCGCTCCGTTCAATGGGCGGGCGATGCGAGAGATACACCGCCATCAGCACGGCCCCGGCGGCCGGCGCAGCACGGATCAACCCCAGGCCCTGGGGGCCGACATGCAGAATCTCGGCGGCAAAGACGGGGGCCAGCGCCTCCGCCCCACCAAACAGTACCGCGAAGAGATCCAGAGTAATCGCCCCGAGTAGCAGCGGCTGCCGTCGCACGAAGCGAACCCCGGCAAAAAGACTTTCCGCGAGAGGCTCATCGCGTGCCAGGATCGTTCGCGGCTGGCTACGGACCATGAGTATGGCGGCGCTCGCCAGACCGATGAGAACGATCGCCGTTCCGTAGGCCGCCTGCGGTCCCACGAAACCATAGATCAAGCCGCCAGCCGCAGGCCCGGCAACGGCCGCGAACTGCCAGGTCGAGCTACGCCAGGGAATCGCGTTGGCGTAGAGCTCCCGCGGCACAATCTCCGAGAACAGCGCGGTGCGAGAGGTCATGAGGAAGCTTCGCGCGATGCCGCTCAAGAAGATCACGACATAGAAGGGCCATACCCGGCCGGGCCCTACCGCGCGCGACACCGTAAGAAAGAGGAGCGAGAGGGAGCAGACCGTGAGGACGCTCAGGGCGCCGGTGACGACTCGGCGACGATTCGCAACGTCCGCCACATGGCCAGCCAAGAGCGCACACGAGATGAACGGAACCGCCTCGGCCAGGCCGATCAGGCCCAGCGACAGAGGATCATGGGTGAAGGCGTATACCTGCCACCCGACCACGACCGTCTGAATCCGGGTGCCGAGAGTCTCGCCAAGCACCGAGTAGATGAGCTGCCGAAAATTCCGGACTCGCAGCGCGGCATAGCTGTCGTGGGTGGTGGTGGTGGTCAATTGAGTAAGGGAGAGTGCCTTAGGCCGGAGGCCATGGGCGTCAAGCTGTTAGCTGTTAGCTGTTAGCCGTTAGCTGTTCCCTGTCCCCCGTTCCCCGTTCCCCGTTCACCGTTTACCGTTCACCGTTCACCGTTCACCATTCACCGTTCACCGTTCACCGTTCACCGTTCACCGTTCACCGTTCACCGTTCACCGTTCACCGTTCACCGTTCACCGTTCACCGACAGAAGGTAACACCGGCCAGCCTGCTATCATTCGGTGGACAACCCGCCGGAACAGCCTTATGCCCCGAAACCAACTCAGCGTCGCCGGACCCCCGGTTGAGGGCGATCAGGATGTCCTCACGGGAGAGGCGCTCGAATTTCTCGCGGCGCTGGAAGAGCGTTTCTCCGAACCACGAGCGGAGCTGCTGGCCGCACGCACACGAAGGCGGGCGGCCTTCCGGGCGGGGGAGCTTCCCGATTTCCTGACGGAGACCCGCGTGGTTCGCGAGGGCTCCTGGCAGGTGGCTTCCGCTCCGGCAGATCTGCTGGATCGGAGGGTCGAGATCACCGGCCCGGTCGAGCGCAAGATGATGATCAATGCGCTCAATTCGGGTGCCCAGGTCTTTCTGGCCGACTTCGAAGACGCCTTGTCCCCCACATGGGAGAACGTGATCGGCGGCCAAAGGAACTGCCAGGAAGCGGTACGGGGGCGGATCAGCTACACCTCTCCCGAGGGGAAGCACTACGCGTTGGGCCCTCGTCCGGCGACCCTGGTGGTGCGCCCCCGGGGGTGGCACTTGAACGAGAAACACCTGCAGCTGGATGGGCGTCCCGTCTCGGCGAGCCTGGTAGACTTTGGCCTCCACTTCTTCCACAACGCGGCCGAACTGCTGCGCCGTCGCAGTGGGCCGTATTTCTACCTCCCCAAGCTGGAGAGTCACCGCGAGGCACGATTGTGGAATGAGGTCTTCCGGTTTGCGCAGGAGACCCTGGGGATCGCGTCCGGTTCCATCAGGGCGACTGTGCTGGTCGAGACCGCTCCGGCCGCGTTCGAGATGGACGAGATTCTGTATGAGCTGCGAGACCATGCCTCCGGACTCAACGCCGGACGCTGGGACTACATCTTCAGTATGCTGAAGAATTTTGGCGACCGGCCCGAGTTCGCCTTCCCCGATCGCATCCAGATTACGATGACGGTGCCGTTCATGCGGGCCTACACCGAGCTGCTGGTTCGGACCTGCCATCGCCGAGGGGCGCACGCCATAGGTGGCATGGCGGCGTTCATACCCTCACGCCGCGATCCCGAGGCGAATGCCCGCGCTCTCGCGCGGGTACGGGAGGACAAGAGCCGCGAGGCCGCCGACGGATTCGACGGCTCCTGGGTGGCACACCCCGACCTGGTATCCGTCGCCCGTGAAGCGTTCGACGCCGTCCTCGGCGACCGGCCGAATCAGAAAGGCAGACTCCGCGAAGAAGTGCAGGTGACCCGCGAGCAGTTGCTCGACGTCCGGATCCCCGGCGGCCGAGTTACGGTCGGCGGAGTCCGGGGTAATATCCGGGTGGCGCTGGAGTACATCGAAAACTGGCTGGAGGGACGCGGCGCGGTCGGCATCGCCAATCTCATGGAAGACTCGGCCACCGCGGAGATTTCCCGGATGCAACTGCGTCAGTGGGTAACGCGGGGAGTCCTGTTGGAGGATGGCAGTCGCTGCACCAGTGCGCTGTACCAGCGGCTGCGGCAGGAGGAATCAGAGAGTCTGGTAGCGGAGCGAAAGGCTCCGGGTCGGATGCAGGATGCGGCGCGACTACTGGATCGCCTGGTGATCGGGGATGTGGAGGAGGAGTTTCTGACGATTCCGGCGTATGAGGTGTTGGGGTGAGGCGTGGGGGGAGCTGTCAGCTGTTAGCCGTCAGCCGTCAGCCGTCAGCCGTCAGCTAACAGCTAGCGGCTAATAGCTAACAGCTGAAGTACTGGGGCGGCAGGAATCGAACCTGCAACCTCCCGGTTAACAGCCGGGCGCTCTGCCAGTTGAGCTACACCCCAAAAACAAAGCGACCCGCCGGGCGACGGGTCGGGTCAGCGCGGGCTACAAACGCCGGCTATTCCCAACCCGTCCTGGTCGGCGGATTGTTCGCGTTTCGATTCGCGGGACCGGCAGCGTTTCCAATCATGGGCCGTCAATGGTAAGAACCGCGACGCGACGGGTCAAGGCCTTGGCAGGGTTGCACATGCGCCATAGGCCGCAGACCGGGGTGCCGTTGACCGGGCAGCCAGCCGCGTGAGCCTGCCGGCGCAGGAGCCTGCCGCCTACGCGCTCGTTTTAGCGGCCGGGCGCGGAGCCCGTTTCGGCGGTGACAAACTTCTCGCGCCGCTGCGAGGAAGGCCGCTTATCGCGCACGTAGGGATCGCGGTTGCTCAAGCAATGGCCAACGGATTTCTGGCGGGAGGAGTCGCCGTGGTGCGACCGAGCGATACCCGGCTCGGCTGGCATCTCGATACCGCAGGGCTCGCGCTGGTCACGAACTCACACCCAGAGGAAGGTCTCGGTTCGTCGCTCCGGTGCGGGCTCACGGCGCTGGCGTCGCCCGAATTCAGTCCCACCCCCGAAGCAGCAGTCATCATCCTGGCGGACCAGCCGCTGCTGAAGAGTGATGTGATCGGCGACCTCGTCGCGCATTGGCGGCGATTCCGAATTTCGGTTCGCCCCCGTTATGCGGCCCAACCTGACATCCCGGGCCACCCGGTCCTGCTTGATCGAAGTCTCTGGCCGATCGCCAGACAGGCGAAAGGGGACCGAGGCTTGGGTGCAGCCCTGAGTGCCATGCCGGGCGCCGTCGAATTGCTGGACGTGCGGGGTGCCAATCCCGATATCAACACACCCGGCGATCTCGATTCAATTCAGGGCCCCAATACCTGAGAAGATGGTCTGCGCCCGCGCTCCACGCCTCATTGCCCCAATCGCTCAACCACCGCCGGCATGGCCGCGAGGTGAGTCCTCAATCGCTCGGCCACCCACGCGTGACCCTGAGCCGTATAGTGTCCAGCGGCACCGGGAGACAGTGGCCAATACTGGGGGAAGAAGAGCGCATCAATCGAATCGCGTGGGGTACGCCGCAGGTCCTCGGCGAGATCCACCAGCGGGATCCCGGAGCGGGCTGAAAAATCGGCGAGGTGGCGCCGCCACACGTTCGAGCCCCCACCGAAGAAGTCCATGACCGTGGGGAGGTACACCAAAACGAGAACACTCCGTTTCGCGCGATTGGTGCGGTTGAGATCATCGAAGATCTGTTCAGCTACTGCCAAGGTCGGGCTGTCAGCCTTCTCGAGCCCGACCTCGGTTGGGCCTCCGCCGAGCTTGGAGAGCAGTTCCATTACCCGCAGCTCTCTAAATGCTGATGCAGAGGTCAGGAGCAGCGGGGAAAGTATCGCGCGCCTGGGCACCGGGACGTTGCCCACGACGAGTGAATCGTCCACCAGGGTCAGTACCGGTTTTCCGTGACCCAGGAACGCAGGGCGCTGCATCCGGGCAAAGTCCTGCGAAATGAAGGCGAAGAGATGCACTTGGTGCGCAAGGCGCCGGGCATCGCGTTTGTATCGCAGGTAGGCTTGATCCACACCGTAGCCCCCCTGGCCCAGGTTCACGGTTTCTACCCCCTTCCACAGAGCTTGGAGTTGGGCGCACCAGGCTTGGTCATCATCGACTCCGAACCCGAACGTGAATGAATCTCCAGAGCAGATCACTCGCCGAGTTCCGGGCCGGGGGTCGTCGGGCGTGTCCGCGGATCCGCGGAAGCCGGAGGAATTGGTATGAAGGCTGGCTCCCGGACCATACAAGTCTTGCAACGAGAAGTTCGGGAGGTTCGTCCATCCCAGGAGAGAGTCATATGTCGCGTTGGGAGGCTGCGCCCTCGCCGACACTCGTGCGCGTCGCAGGTCATTGGCGAACAACACGAGGCTGCTTCCGCCCTCCAGCAGAATGAAGGCTGCTGTGGGTAGTCCGACGATCAGCGCCACGGAAAACAGCAGGCGCTTCGCGGGGGAGAGCCTGGTGGCCTCAGTCATCGGCTCTCTCCTGTGGAGATTCGAGACGGAGATCGTA
The DNA here is from genome assembly GCA_963788625.1 of uncultured Gemmatimonadales bacterium. GTDB lineage: Bacteria > Gemmatimonadota > Gemmatimonadetes > Gemmatimonadales > GWC2-71-9 > DATBGE01. The sequence continues at coordinate 106,146 of CAWBHB010000001.1, forward strand.
CCGATTAAGGATGTTCCAGGCGCCAGGCCCCGGCTGGGACATGTCAGGACTACCGGCGCAGGAGCGAGAGTACGCGCCTTTTGATCTGCAAGGGGCACCGCGAGGGGTCATTCGGGACTTCGCTAACGTGGATTCCAAGGGCAAACGGCCGTTCTGCAGCGAACAAGGCCGTAAACTCGAATTTAATCGAGCACCACCCGAGACGCCGTCCCGTCGACTGGCTAAGGGGCTGGTGCAACTCCCTTGAGCAGGGGAGCGACTTGCTCCGCGATCTGATCAGCGACTACGCGATTGGCTGCCTCGGTGATATGGCTGTCACGGTCTACAAAGACGGTCGTTGTGTCCCCATCGAACAAGTGTGCCAGCGGGAAGTAGCTGAGGCCACGGTGGTCGGCCATCACCGAGTCTATGGCGTGACTGCATTGAAGGAAGAACTGTGCCCGTTTGGGCGGCCTCGCGAAGCTTGATTCCCATCGAGTCCGACGCTTTTCCGACAAGACATCCAGAGGCTGTTGGAAGAAAAGAGTCCGAAAGCCATATCGCTTTCCCATCGCTTCCATGATCTGCGTCATCGACCGATAATAGGCCGCCGTTCGAGGGCACACGGCATCTGGATTGGCGAGACCGGCGTCCTTTTCAGGCGCCGGACCGGCGAGATGCTTGATCAGCCTGGAGTGCCGCCCGAGACCCAGAAGGTCACCCCAGAATCCAGCTCTGGACCGGGCGACGATGGCTTCGACCTGCGGTTCCGCGAAGGTGTGCCCCGGCTCTCCGAAGTAGAGAGCCGTAAGCATGTCGTTGTACCCGTCCACAGTCACGACGACATCCGGCACGTTCCCCTTGGCGAGTGCGAGCATCAGGGTCACTGTTTCCTGCGTCGTGTTGTAGCCGGGGAGAGCGAGATTCGTTACGGCGACGTTTCGGAAACCCAGCTCATGGAGCCGCGCGGCGAGGGAGGACGCTACGGTGAAGGAGTCACGAGCGGTGACTCCGAACATCTCGGACCCGCCAAGCATGAAGATCTTGCGGGCGGTCAGGGAATCCTCCGGGCCGGGGATTGTCACTCTCACGCCATTCGAGTCGACGTGAAGGTTCGGACTGTGATATGGTTCGGCGGTCCAGGTACGATAGGCATCGTAGCGGTTAGGGGCTCGAAATCCGGTTGTGGTAATGAACTCGCGCCACCAGGATTCGTGAGCGTAAGGGTGCAACGCCAAGGCGTCCCCCTTCCCCGATCTTGCAGCCCCGTTTCCCGTAAAGAGACGGTAGCCTCGCTCCAACACAGCGAAGAGGAGCATCGCGAGGCCGAGCATGAGCCAACCATCCCTGAGCAGGTTCACCAGGGCACGAACAACCGAAGCGGGTGTGGTATGCTTCATGGGAGATCCAAATGGGGCAGTGGCTGCCGGTCGCGAGTGCTCCACGTGAGCTGTGTGGTCCCACACACACTGCGGGTCCGCTCCAACTCACGATGAGGATAATCGACCTGATCGTGCCGGGCATGAAGCCAGGACCAGTCGGTCCCAGTGTGATCACCCAGCGACTAAGTCCCCTTGGTATTGTTCTTGCTAACTAGAATCGTCCTCCTGAAGAGGAGCCGTTTTGTCCCCGTCCCGACAGTCCCGAATTCTCGGCATCTCCGCCTTCTACCACGACAGCGCGGCCTGCCTTCTGGTGGACGGTGCCATCACGGCCGCCGCCAGTGAGGAGCGCTTCACCCGGATTAAGGGCGATGCGGCCTTCCCGTCCCATGCGATCGATTACTGCCTGAAGGCCGGCGGGATTACCGTGGCAGAGGTCGATTCCGTAGGGTTCTACGACAAACCGCTGCTCAAGTTCGAGCGGATTCTCGAGACTTATCTCGGGGTGGCACCCCGTGGGTTCCGGTCGTTTCTCATGGCCGGGCCGCTCTGGATCAAAGAGAAGCTGTATTTGGACCGCGAGATTCGGGAACCGCTGCGATACGATGGCGACATCCTCTATGCGGAACACCACGAGTCTCATGCTGCCAGCGCGTTCTATCCCTCGCCGTTCGAGAAGGCCGCCATTCTCACCATGGACGGGGTGGGTGAATGGGCCACCGCTTCGATCGGGTTCGGAGATGGAGCGAACCTCAGCCTGCTGAAGGAGCTGCATTGGCCGGACTCGCTGGGACTCCTCTATTCCGCCTTCACTTACTACACCGGCTTCAAGGTCAATTCGGGTGAGTACAAGGTCATGGGCCTGGCTCCCTACGGGGATCCGAAGTACGTGGACCTTATCTACAAGGAGCTGATCGACCTCCGCGAAGACGGATCGTTTCGTCTGAACCAGAAATACTTCAACTACCTCTCCGGACTTACCATGACGAGTCCGGCCTTCGATGAACTATTCGGTGGCCCCCCCCGAGTGCCGGAGACCAATCTCACCCAGAAGGAGATGGATCTGGCGCGGTCGGTCCAGGTGGTGTGTGAGGAAATCATGCTCCGCATGGCACGGACGGCCCATCGGGAGACCGGCCTGACCAATCTCTGCCTCGCGGGAGGCGTCGCCCTGAACTGCGTGGGCAACGGACGCCTGCTCCGAGAGGGCCCCTTCAAGGAGATCTGGATTCAGCCTGCCGCCGGTGATGCCGGGGGAGCGATCGGCGTGGCCCAGCTGGTGTGGCACCGCCTCCAGAAGCAGCCCCGATCGGTCACTCCCGGCCGGGACGCGATGGGCGGAGCCTACCTTGGCCCGTCATTTTCTCCGGAGGAGATCGAGCGCTATCTCAAGAGTATTGCCGCACCGTACCAGCGGCTGGACCGTCAGGACCTCCTCCAACGCACTGCTCAGTTGCTGGCGGAGGGGAAGATCGTCGGCTGGTTCGACGGCCGCATGGAGTTCGGACCCCGCGCCCTCGGATCGCGCAGCATCCTGGGCGACCCGCGCAGCCCAAAGATGCAGGCCGACATGAACATCAAGATCAAGTTTCGCGAAGGGTTCCGTCCCTTTGCGCCCAGTGTGCTGGGCGATCGTGTCGGGGATTACTTCGAGCTCGATCGCGAATCGCCGTACATGCTCCTGGTCGCTCCGGTCAAGAAAGACCGTCAGATTCCCATGAGCGAGGCTCAACGAAAACTCTGGGGAATCGACCAGCTCAACGTGGTCCGGTCAGACATACCAGCGGTAACGCACATCGACTATTCGGCTCGAATCCAGACCGTGAGCCGGGAGACCAACCCGAACTATTACGATCTCATCAAGCAGTTCGAGCAGCTGACCGGGTGTGGAGTGGTGGTGAACACCTCCTTCAACGTCCGCGGAGAGCCGATCGTCTGCACTCCAGCCGATGCCTATCGCTGCTTCATGCGCACCCACATCGACGCGCTTGTGCTCTTCCCTTTTCTCCTGCACAAGGAAGGACAACCGGAATGGAAAGAGACGGAAGACTGGCGGAAGCAATTCCAACTCGACTGACCACGGCCGAAGGGCGGAAGTTCGGCCTCACCGTCGGTATCGCGTTCCTGCTTTTGGGCGGCGTATCGCGCTGGCGGGGCCACGACATGGTACCGCTCGTGCTCTGGAGCCTGGGCGGGGCACTGACCCTCGGTGGGTTGCTGGTGCCGTCTCTGCTGGGGCCAGTGTATCGGGCCTGGATGAAGCTGGCGCTGCTCCTTTCCAAGGTGACGACCCCGATTTTCATGGGGGCCGTGTACTTTTTGGTGATCACCCCGATGGGGGCGCTGATGCGATTGGTCGGGCGAAACCCGCTGAAGCGCCACGCGGCTGGGTCCGGGTACTGGATCGCCCGGGAACCCAGATCCGATCAGTCCGAATCTCTCCGGCGCCAGTTCTGAGCGCCGTCGAACCAGCGAAGTCGGGAGGCACCATGGCAAAACCAAGTCTGGCCCGGGAGCTGTGGGACTTCATGCGCATCAGGAAGAAATGGTGGCTGGTTCCGCTCATCCTGGTCATGCTACTGATGGGAACCTTGCTCGTGCTCGCCAAGGGCTCGGTGTTGGCTCCTTTCATCTATACGATATTCTGACGCTCGGCAGGTGAACCAATGCAGGACGAGGGTCCGCGTGCCATCTCGTGCGTGAGCTTCTAAAGGAGTACGAGCGCCTCGCCGGGACCGGTCAGGTTGTCGGCCGAGCCGTGGTGACCAGCGTGTGGGGCTCGGCTCCGCGGCCAGCCGGCGCGTGCCTGCTCGGCACCGAGGGTGGAGCCTTTGCGGGATCGATATCCGGAGGCTGTGTCGAGAGCGCCGTGTTGCAGGAGATCGCCCAGGCGATCCAGCGAGACACTCCTCGCCTGGTCAGTTTCGGCGTGACCCACGAGCGAGCCTGGGAAGTTGGCCTGGCGTGCGGGGGCACGATCGAAGTCTTCGTCGAACCCTGGCTTCGCCAGGAAGTCATCGCGGCAGCGAGCGGAGAGAGTGGATCGGTGGTGGCGACGGTGCTGGATGGTGCGGGGTTCGTGGGACGATCGGTTGTGGTTCGGGAGGACGGCGCGGTGACCACTCCGGGCGATCTTGCATGGCTCGCCGATCAGGTTCAAGGCGTTGCCCTTGAAGCGCTTCGCACCGAGACCAGTCAGACGATTGAGCTGAAGCAGCCGGAGAGTGGCAGCGCAAAGGTCTTTCTGGAGGTGTTTGCCCGAGAGCCGCGGTTGGTGATCTTCGGCGCCGCCCATATCGCCATGGCGCTGGTGCCGCTGGCCAAGGCCCTGGGATTCCACACTAGTGTGGCGGACGCCCGCGAAGCGTTTCTCACCCGGGATCGATTCCCCGGGGCGGATGAACTGATCCTCGAGTGGCCAGAGGCCGCGTTTGCCCGAACCGGGATAGATCGGGCCACCTACATCTGCATCCTGTCTCACGACCCCAAGTTCGATGAGCCGGCGCTCGAAATAGGGCTCAGGTCGCCGGCCCGATACATCGGCGCAATCGGGTCCCGCCGGACGCAGGAGAAGAGGAAGGCCCGCCTTCGGGAAGCCGGATTCGGAGAGGCCGACATCGAGCGAATCCATGGGCCAATCGGGCTCGACCTCGGCGGCCGATCACCCGCGGAAGTCGCGCTCGCGATTGCGGCGGAGATGACCGCGGTCCGTTATGGGCGATGATCGAGCGAGGTAGGTCTACACTCTCTCGCACCGTGTTCATCACAGGCGGAACCGGTTACCTCGGCGCCGAACTGATCCGCCAGCTGACCAGCCGCGGCCACTCGGTGCGGGCGTTGACTCGACAAGCTTCGGTCAACCGCCTGCCGTCAGGTTCAATGCCCGTCATCGGGGACGCGCTCCACGGCCTCTCCTATGCCCCACAGGTGGCGCCGGCGGATACCTTCGTGCACCTGGTCGGTGTACCGCATCCGAGCCCGGCTAAGGCGGAGCAATTCCTGACCGTCGATCTCGCGTCCGTCGCGGCCGCGGTACCGGTCGCGGTCACCGCAGGGGTGAAGCATTTCGTCTACGTGAGCGTCGCGCAGCCGGCACCCGCCATGAAAGCCTATGTCGCCGCGCGGGCTCGCGCCGAACAGCTGATTCGGGACAGCGGACTCAGCGCTACATTCATCCGCCCCTGGTATGTGCTCGGTCCGGGACACTGGTGGCCCGTGCTGCTGTTGCCCGGGTACTGGCTGGCAGAACTGATCCCCTCGATTCGCCCGACGGCGCGGCGCATAGGCCTCGTCTCCCGAACCCAGATGGTGCGCGCCCTGGTGCACGCCGTCGAGCAGCCGGTCAGCGGAGTCCGAGTCATCGAAGTACCGGATATCCGCAGGGCCACACTCAGCTGAGGAGCAACAATGCTGCGTCCGCCGGTCGGGTTCATCGGTTTGATGGGTGGGCTGACGCTCGGGTGTCTGGGCCCGCGCTACGACACCATCCTCCGACACGGAACCGTCTACGACGGCACCGGCGCCGCGCCGGTGACGGCGGACGTCGCGATCAAAGGCGATACGGTCGCCGCGATCGGAGACTTGTCGAGTGCTCGCGGCCAGGTGGAGCTGGACGTCACCGGCCTCGCGGTGGCACCGGGCTTCATCAACATGCTGAGCTGGGCCAACGAATCGCTGATCGAGGATGGCAAGTCCCAGGGCGAGATCCGCCAGGGCGTCACGCTGGAGATCATGGGTGAAGGAGAATCCATGGGGCCCTGGTCCGATTCACTCAAGGCCTACAACAAGGCCAATCAGGGGGACATCAAGTACGACATTCAGTGGACCACGTTGCGCGAGTACCTGGACTTCCTGCAACGCAAGGGCATCGCCACCAACGTGGGATCGTTTGTGGGAGCCACCACGATCCGGGAAAACGTGATCGGCTTCGACGACCGTCCCCCGACACCGGCCGAGCTGGACTCGATGCGGGCGCTGGTGCATCAGGCAATGGAGGACGGTGCCTTCGGTATCGGCTCCTCGCTCATCTACGCCCCGGCGTTCTATGCCAGCACCGACGAGCTGGTCGAGCTGTGCAAGGTCGCGGCGCCCTACGGGGGGATGTACATCAGCCACATGAGAAGCGAGGGAAATCGGCTGCTCGAAGCCGTCGACGAGCTGATTCAGATTTCGGCGCGGTCCGGGATACCGGCCGAGATCTATCACCTCAAGGCCGCGGGAAAGGCCAACTGGACGAAGATGGATGCGGTGATCCAGAAAGTGGACTCGGCGCGTGCGGCGGGCCGGCGGATCACGGCTGACATGTACACCTACCCCGCCGGTGCCACCGGGCTCGATGCTTCAATGCCGCCGTGGGTACAGGAGGGCGGGCTGCCGGAGTGGATTCGGCGGCTCAAGGATCCTGCCATCCGGGCCCGGGTAGCGCAGGAGATGAGAACGCCGACCGACAAATGGGAAAGTCTCTTCTTAGCCGCCGGGACCCCCGATCGGATATTGCTCGTCGCCTTCAAGGAAGATTCTCTCAAGCCTCTCACTGGAAAGACGCTCGCTGAAGTGGCGAAGATGCGTCACCAATCGCCGGAGGAGACGGCGATGGATCTGGTGGTCGAGGACGGCAGCCGGGTCGGCACCGTGTATTTCCTCATGTCCGAGGACAACATCAGGAAGGAAGTAGCACTGCCGTGGGTGAGCTTCGGCTCAGACGCCGAGTCCATGGCGCCGGAGGGTGTCTTCCTCAAATCCAACCCGCATCCGCGAGCCTACGGGAACTTCGCCCGGGTGCTGGGCAAGTACACCCGCGATCAGAAGCTCATGCCGTTGGCGGAAGCGATCCGCAAACTCTCGGGTCTGCCCGCCTCCAACCTGGGGCTCAAGCATCGAGGCAACCTGAAGCCCGGCTACTTTGCCGATCTGGCCGTCTTTGATCCGGCGAAGATTCAGGACCACGCGACGTTCGACAAGCCACATCAGTACGCCACGGGGATGGTTCATGTGTTTGTGAACGGGACTCAGGTGCTCAAGGACGGTGAGCACACGGGAGCGATGCCGGGACGGGTGGTGAGGAAGGGGCGGGATTGAGGAAATGAGAAAATGAGAAAATGGGAGAATGAGGGATTGAGGGATTGAAGATTGAGGATTTAAGATTTGAGGTCAGAGGGGACCGCATCGGGTTTCCGGGCTGTAAGTAGGGTCTTCGCGGCGTTGATGGCATCGTGGCTGCCGGTGAGAGCAACCAGGTCTCCGGCCTGAAGGCGTTCGGCGGCGTCGGGGAATGGAATGCGATGGTCTCCCCGGAGCAAAGCGAGGACCGTGGCGCCGGTGCGGCCACGCAAATTGAGGTCCGTTAGGGTTCGCTCGTCCGCTTCACTCCCCTCGCCAACTCGTGCCGCCGTAAAGTCTCCGAGGCCGGGCAGCAGGCGGCGGGCGAGGTCGACGCTGGGTTGCTCGGCCGCCGATTGTTTCGCGAGAGCGGAAACGACGACCTCCGCGCCGGCCCGCAGATGGCCCTGCAGCTCGCTCGCGCTGCGATAGAATCCGAACCCGAGCAGGGCAAGCACTCCCGCCAGCACCAGAAGTCCCCCGAACGCCGGCAGAAACGGCTGAGTGATCGCTACGAGGGGCACGCCGACCAGGAGTACCACCGCGATCTGCAGGGTCAACCCCATGAGCCGCCGAGGAGCGAAGGCATTGTCCACCTTGCCGGGCCCCGGCGGCGGGAGAGCGGCAGCAGCAAGTCCGAGCCCGAGCCGCCGGGCCAGGGCCACGATTCCAAACACAAACGGCGCCAACAGAACCAGCGTCAGCAGGACGAGTACCACGCGTGCGACGCCGGCCGAGAGGGTCAGCTGCGCACCGATCAGATCAAGCAAGCGTCGGTGCACGACGGGGTAGCTGAGCACTATCACCAGTACGGCGACGGCATCGAGTAACAGAAGCCAGACCGACCGGCCCAAAGCGGGGCGGGGACCGCGGGAAGGGCTACGGCGCAACGCCTCGACCCATGACCCATACAGCGATGCGAAGGACTGGAGCGGATGGGGCAGCTTCCGGTCCACATATCCCGCGAGCGCCGGAGCGTAGCGCACACTCCAGGGTGTGGTGAAAGCGGTAATGGCCGAGACGGTGATGGCTACCGCGTAGAGCTCGGATGGCACCGCGCCAAGCTGCAAGCCCACTGCCGCGATGATAAACGAGAATTCCCCGATCTGGGCCATGCTCATACCGGTGCGTACGGCCGTGCGGACCCCACGTCCAGCCAGAAAGGAGCCCACCGATACCGAGATCAGCTTGCCCAGAACCACGATGAGCAGAAAGAGCAGGACCAGTGGCCAGTGGTCTCGTATGCCGCCGAGGTCGAACTGCATGCCCACCGATACGAAGAAGATCGCGGCGAACATGTCGCGAACCGGGCGGATTTCCCGCTCGATCTGGCGACCGGTGCCCGACTCGGCGACCAGGCAGCCGGCCAAGAAGGCGCCGAGGGCGACAGAGTAGCCGGCGGCCCGGACTAACGCGGCCATTCCGAAGCAGAAACCCACGCCGACCAGGACAATGGTTTCCGGCCGCCAATGCTGCGCCGCGACGCGCACCGCACGGGGAACGACGAGCATGCCGGCCGAGAGCATGACCAGCAGCAGCAGTGCGAGGCCCGCAAACACCCGGGCAACCAGGGACACCGTCACCGCACCGGTAGACCCGACCGAGGTTAGGATCGTCAGCAGGAGCACAGCGGTGAGGTCCTCGAAGATCAGCACGGCGTAGAGGAACTCCTTGAATTCCCGGGCCGGTGGTTCTTCTTCGAAGGTCTTTGCGATGATCATGGTGCTGGAAATCGCCACGACTCCGGCGGCGAAGAGACTGGCGAGGGAAGTCCATCCGAGGAGATGGCCGACGGCATAGCCGAGCACGAGCATGCCACCGACTTCAACCGCCGCGGTGAGCCCGGCTGTGGGCGCCAGCGCGAACACCTGTCGAACCCGGAACTCGAGGCCGATGCTGAACATCAGGAGGACGACGCCCAGCTCCGAGAGAGTCTGGATCGAGCCTTCGTCCGCGATGAGTCGGGGAGGAGTCCGGGGACCAACCAGGAATCCCGCGAGGAGGTAGCCCAGCACCAACGGCAGCTTGAGCCGCTGGCAGATCAGCGCCGTGATCGCGGCGGTGACCAGGACTATGGCGAGGTCGCGGAGGAAATCGTGGAGAGGCATCGGAGAGAGACTCCGACTGCTACCTTCTCCGACCCAGAAGGCGCAGAGCTCGGAGGACCCGCTGTTGAGCAGCGGAGTGCTTCACCGCGATGAAAATGGTATCGTCGCCCGCCAGAGTCCCGATCACGTCACCCCACGCCAGCCGGTCGATCGCCGCGCCAACCCGGTTGGCCTCGCCCGGAGGAGTATGCAGGACGATGAGGGCGTCGCCCGCCGTTTCCAGAGTCAGGACTCCTTCCACGATCCGGCGTTCATCCGGATGCTCCGGAGTATCGACCAATCGACTCGGACGCTGGTAGGCTCCGTCGACCTTCGCCAGCCGCAGCGCCGCGATATCCCGGCTTACCGATGACTGCGTGACATTCCATCCTTCGGCAGCCAGAACGTCCGCCAATTCCTCTTGGGTCCGGATGGGCCGGGTGCTGATCAGCTCGAGAATCTTGAGCTGGCGCTTGCGTCGGTCCGCCGTCATTCGGCTCGCCGTCTGCCTCCCCTGCCACGCAACCGGCCGAGCGCCGACTCGAACCGGCGGCGCTGGCGGCTACACCAGTTGCGGCCCGCGCTGAGCCGAGCCCGCGCGGCCGGCAGTCCCAGGTTGCCCAGCGCGCCGGTGGACCTGCGCCGGCCGATAATCTCGGCGGTCGCGGGTTCCCGCCAGAAATCGCCCTCCCGGATTGCGGCAGCCACCTCGCGATAGGCTGAGCGGAAGGCACGCCCACTTTCGACGCGCCGCATCACCTCGTCGGTAGCCAACGGCCCGCCCGAAAGAATCCGCCGCCCCACCGCCGGATCCACCGAGAGCCGCGGCACCGCGACAGTCATCATCGACAGCATGCCCTCCAGCCGGTCCACCCCGCGCATCAGCGGTTCCTTGAGCAGCTGGAAGTCACGGTGATACCCGCTGGGAAGCTTCGCCTTGATCTGCAGCAACGTCACCAGGTCTCCCTCGATTGCTGCGGCTCGGCTCCGGGTCAGCTCAAAAAGATCGGGATTGCGCTTGTGCGGCATGATGCTCGAGCCGGTCGCCAGATCGGCCGGCAGGATCAGAAAGCCGAACTCATCGGCGCTGAACAGGATGACGTCGCTGGAGAGCTTGGCCAGCTCGTGACCAAGTTGGGTACACCAGAAGAGCACCCCCGCCTCGAGCTTGCCCCGCCCGTTCTGCACCAGGGCGACGTTGTGCTCGATGGCGCCGAATCCGAGGGCCCGGGCGGCTACCTCACGCTTCAAGGGGAGAGGAACTCCGTAGCCCGCCGCACTACCCAGCGGAGAGCGATCGACCTGGGTCCAGAGTGAGGGGAGAGCCTCGACGGTATCCAGAATGCCTTCGGCGAACGCGGAGGCCCACAATCCCGCCGAGGAAGGCATGGCGCGCCGCTGGTGGGTGTATCCTGGCCAGAGATCGTGCTGGTGTTTCTGGGCGAAGGACAGGAGGCTGTCCACCAGATCCAGCGCTTCGTCCTGAAGAAGGAGGAGACAGTCCTTGAGATAGAGGCGCAGGTCACACGCGATCTGATCGTTGCGGGACCGGCCGGTATGAAGCCGCTCTCCGGCAGCTCCAATCCGCCTGGTCAGCCAATCCTCGACCGCGGTATGGACGTCCTCGTGTTCGGGCCCGACTCGAAGGCTTCCATTTTCCACTTCCGCCAGCGCGGCACGAAGGCCGGTTCGAATCCGGCGGTACTCCGCGGGAGAAAGCAGCTTCGACGCCCGGAGACTCTCGACGTGGCCCAGGCTGCCGAACACATCCCAGGCGAGGAGCCTGGCGTCCCACAGGCGGTCTTCGATGGCGGTATAGTCGAGCAGGTGCCGGTCCAGTGAGGCCGACGGAATCCACAACGTAGTGGGCGGGCGGGCGGTGCCCCGGGCGCGCTTAGTCATGCGAGATAGGACTCGGCGAGTTGTCTGTAGAACCGGCGTGCAGTGCTGACTTCTGCCAGACTCACGCACTCATCGGGCGTGTGCGAGCGCCGGCTGGTTCCCGGGCCGCACTTGAAAGTGTCGTGGTCCCGGAGAAAAACCCAGTCCGAGCAGGTGGGACTGCCGAACCGGCGCGAGTCGGGTCGGGTTCGCTCGGCCAAGGGGAGAAGGCGAGAGATCGCCGGAGTCTCACAAGGGACCAGCCGATCGGAGGTCACCACCACCTCGCACTGCAGGGCGCGGCGCATCTCCTCCGCCAGCTCCGCATGGGTCCAGGCCGGAGTGCTCCTCACATCGAGCACAGCACGTGCGACCGACGGAGTCACATTCCGGCTGATGCCGGCCTCGAGCATGGTCGGTGTAGCGGTAGCGCGGCCGAGGGTCGGATGGAGCCGTTCCCGAAACAACCCTTCCAGCCGAACGATGTCACGACTCAACGAGACGACCGCGTTGGTAAACTCGCCATCATCGGCGGCGTAGCCTGCGTGTCGCTGCACTCCCCGTGCAACCAGGTCTACCATCATGAGGCCGCGTTGGGCGACCGCAAAGTCGAGGTTGGTTGGTTCGCCCACCACGGCGGCGTCGACAGGACCGGCGCGCTCGACTGCCACGGGCATCGTGGTGTGGCGGGATTCTTCAGCGTAGCCGAGGATGACGAGCAGTCGACCGCTGCGGATCAGACGCTCGGCGGCGAGGTCGCGAGCCGCGCTGAGCATGGCGGCGACCGACGCCTTGGCGTCACCGGAGCCGCGGCCGTAGAGCAGATCGCCTTCGATGGTGGGAACGAAGGGCTGTCGGGTCCATCCGTCTCCGGCAGGTACGGTATCGAGGTGGGAGACGAGGGCGAGAGTCGGCCCTGGTCGAGAACCCGTGACCGTGACGGTGACCGAGGCATCGTCCCGCAGAACCTCGAGCCCCCAACCGCGCACCCGCGCCTCGAGCCATCGGGCCAGCGTCTCCTCCGTCCCGCTGACTGAAGGAATCGCGACCAGATCCTCGAGCAGCGCGAGTTCAGGTAGCGAGGTCGACGCCAAGGTAGGTCGCCTTCTCCTTGCGCCCGACGATCATGGTGCCGCATCCCGCTCCGGTAAACACCTCGAGCAGCAGGGAATCGGGGGCGCGCCCGTCGATGATGTGGGTGCGCTCGACCCCACCGGTCGCGGCGCGGATGCAGGCCTCCACCTTGGGCCGCATCCCGCCGGAAAGGGCGCCGCTGGCCATGAGCGCAGCCAGCTCGTCGGGATCGGCAAAGGTGACGAGGCTGGTGGGGTCCTCCCGATCGCGCAGCACGCCCGGTGCGCCGGTCAGGAAGATCAGCTTCTGAGCCTTGAGTGCGACCGCGAGCGATTCCGCCACGGTATCGGCATTTACGTTGTACACGTTGCCGTCGCCGTCTCCGGCCAGACTCGCCACGACCGGCACGAACCGGGCATCCAAGAGGGTGGTGAGCACCCGGGGATCGGCCAGCTCGATATCTCCCACATGGCCAAAGTCCACCTCGCGAGCGGTGCCATTGTCGTCCACCACCCGGGCCGGCGGACGGCGGCGCGCGGTGAGAAGATCGGCATCGACCCCGCTCAATCCGACGGCCTGCATCTCATGCTCGCGCAGGGCGGCCAACAGGTCCGTGTTGAGCAACCCGGCGTAAACCATTTTGGCCACTTCGAGCGCCCCGTTGTCCGTCACCCGCCGGCCGGCGATGAGTTGCGGCTCCTGGCCGAGCCTCCGGCTCATGGCGCTGGCCTGGGGACCGCCACCGTGCACCACCACGAGCCTGATGCTGAGGGAGTACAGCAGGGCGAGTTGGGCGGCCACCCGGTCCAGCACTTCGCGGTCGGCGAGCACGTCGCCACCGAGCTTGACCACGAAGACATGGTCTCGATAGGCCCGGACGTAGCGGAGCGCGCCTTTGAGGCCGGCGATTCCTTGGGTGGAGTCGATGGTCATGGTTGATGGTCGATGGTCGATGGTCGGTGGTCGGTGGTCGACGGTGATGGGTCTAGGGTCGTGAGTCATGAGTGCAGATCCCTCGAGGCGAGCAACGATTGACTATTGACCATCGACTATCGACCATCGACCGCGCGATCCTCAACCCCCCGCTTCGCCCAGCAACATCAACAACAACGCCCGCTGCACGTGAAGCCGGTTCTCGGCCTCATCCACGACCGCGGAATTGGGGCCGTCGAGCACGGCGTCGTCGATCTCTACGTTGCGGCGGACTGGTAGACAATGCATCACGACCGCCTTCCCCTGACGAGTGGACTTAAGCCGTTGCGGGGTGAGTCGCCAGTCACGCAGCGTGGAGCGGAAGGCGGATTCCTCTTCCGGCTGGCCGAAGAGCTTCACCGATCCCCACGATTTCACATAGACCGCATCGGCGCCGACCACACCCTCGTCCGGGTCATTGATGATGTGGACGAATTCTCCGCCCTGACGCTGGGTGATCTTGCGCACCAGGGCCGTATCCTCGGCATCCAGCTCGTATCCATCGGGACGAGCGATGACGATCTCCATGCCGAGGTGCGCGGCGGCGAGCGCCGCACTGGCGGGAACCGCGGTGGGGAGCGCCTTGGGGTGCCAGGCCCAGGTCAGCACGAAGCGTTTGCCGCGTGGGTCGCCCAGGCGCTCCCTGAGCGTCATCGCGTCCGCGAGCTGCTGACAGGGATGGCGGCGGGCCGACTCCATGTTGATCACCGGCTTCTCGCAATGGCGGGCGAAATCCCGCAGAATTCCGTCGTTCCGGACCAGCGACCAGTCGGTCCCTCGGGGGAAGGAGCGAAGCCCGACCGCATCTGCGTACCGTCCCAGAACCCGTGCGGCATCAACCAGGTGCTCGACCGTGTCCTGGTCCATCACAGCACCCTGCCGAGTCTCCATGCTCCAGCTTCCGCGACCCGGCTCGAGCACGATGCCGTGGCCTCCGTGCAGGAACATCGCCGCCTCGAAACTGGCGCGAGTCCGGAGGCTCGGGTCCATGAAGACCATGGCCATGATTTTCCGCTCGAGGCCGCCGGCAACCTCGCCCCGCTTGATCCGTTGCGCGAGTGCGAGCAGGGCGTCGATCTCCTCCGGCTGCCAATCCTCGGCGGCGAGAAAGTCCCGTTTACTCACGAAAGGATCTCCTTCAGCGCGCCGAGCAGAATATCGGCTTCGCTCCGGGAAAAACTGAGCGGCGGCAGCAGGCGGAGGACGGCTGGATCACTTGCGGTCCCGGCAAGGATGCGGCGGGCGAACAGCGCCTGTTGTACCTCGGCGGCCGGACGCGGCATGCGGAGACCAAGAAGCAGGCCTCTTCCCTGCACCGACACCACACCGGATCGGACCGCCTCACGGCTCAGGTAGGTGCCCATCTCTCCCGCATTGTCCATCAGCCGCTCCCGCTGGATGACGTCGAGGGTGGCCAGTGCAGCGGCACAGGGGACCGGCCCGCCGCCAAAGGTGCTGCCCAAATCTCCCTGCGCAATGGAGGCGCTCACCTGATCGGAGGAGATAACGGCTCCGATCGGCAGGCCCGACGCCAGGCCCTTCGCCATCGTAAGGATATCCGGCGTGACGCCGAAGGACTCGGCCGCGGTGAACGTCCCCACTCGCCCGACTCCACACTGCACTTCGTCGAAGATCAACACCGCTCCGACCCGGTCCGCGGCATTACGCGCGGCGGCGAGGAACTCCTCGGAGCAGTCCCTCGCGCCGGCCATGCCCTGCACCGGTTCAAGGATCAGCGCCGCGACAGACTCATCGAGCGCTGTTTCCAGTGCCTCGACGTTGTTGAACGGGATCTTGCGGGACAAGGGCATCCCGGCGCGGCGGGCTCCGGAGGCGTATTTCTCACCGTCGGTAACGGCGAGCACGGCGACCGTTCTGCCATGCCACCCGCCCTCCAGCGAGCAGATCAGCTGTCGACCGGTGTGCTTACGCGCGATGTGAAGTGCGTTCTCGTTGGCCTCCGCACCCGAGTTGCAGAAGAAGACTCGATCCAGAGGGCGGGGACAGAGCTCGGCGAGTCGTTCGGCGAGCCGCTCGCGGTTCTGGTGGGGGACGGCGCTCGAATAAAATAGAAGGCGTTGCGCCTGCTCAGCGATGGCCCGAACTACCTCGGGGTGGCAATGGCCGGTGGACGAGACGGCATGGCCGCCGTAGGCATCCAGCCACCTCTCCCCCGACTCATCGATAAGCCAGGAGCCCCGCCCGCTGACCGGACGAACCGGGAATTGGGCATAGACCGGGAGCAGGGCGGCCTGCCGGCTGGCCGGCTCGGCGGCTCGGCGGATGGACGGCTCGGTGTTTATGGAGTTTGAGATGCGCATTGCCAGCTCAGCCTCGGACCAATAGGCGCGAACCGCCTTGCCGCGTAGCCGCCGAGAGAGTCAGCACGGAAATATCCCTCCTCCCCGCAACCCCTCCTCCTCCGGCAGTCCCAGCGCCAGGTTCATTGCCTGGATCGCCTGTCCCGATGCGCCTTTGACGAGATTGTCGATCGCCACACTCACCTGGAGTTCCCGACCGTCGCTGGACTGAGCCACGTGGATCAGCGCATAGTTGGTTCCGACCGCGTGGGTCAGCTCGGGAGGCTGGTTCAGGATCCGCACGAATGGCCTGCCCTGATACACCGTGCGATACCATGCGCTCGCATCCCCCTCGCGCAAGCTCGGGGCATGCTTCGTTGCCTCCTTGCCTCCCTCCGCCGCGAGCTGCACGTGGGTCGTCAGGTAGATCCCACGAACGAATGGGCCCGAGTGAGCCATCAGGCGGGCGCCGGCAGTGTGATTGCCGGTCCATTCGCGCCAGCACCCCGCGATCTCCGCTTCATGCCGGTGGCCCATCGCCGAGTAGGCGAAGAGATTGTGCGCCCGGGTCGGATGGTGAGTGGTCGCCTTGGGGTGTGCGCCCGCGCCGCTCGAGCCGGTAACCGCGAAGAGGGCAGGAGGCGTCGAGATTCCAGCCCGGGCCAGCGGATAGAGCGCCAGCTCCGCAGCGGTAGCGAAGCAGCCGGGAATTGCCAGAGCGCGCTTGCCACGAAGCGTGGTTCCCAGCACATCAGCCAGCCCATAGGTGAAGCATGGTACCAGGTCCGCAGCCCCGTGGGGACCGTAGAACTTCTGATAGAGCGTCAGATCCCGAACCCTGAAGTCGGCGGCGAGGTCAATCAGCAGGCCCGCGCCCGCGTTCAGGATTTCCCCCGCAATCCTGGACGACTCTCCGTGCTCCAGCGCCAGAAATACAACATCCCGCCCCGCAGCAGCCTCGGCGGGACTCGTTCCGGAAAATGTTGCTTCTGAGAAGGCGACGAGCCCGGGATGCACCTCGTCCACCCGCATCCCGGCCTGACTCCGGCTGGTGGCGATGCATTCATCAACGCCAGGATGCTGCGAGAGCAGACGGAGCAGCTCTCCACCGACGTAACCGGCGGCGCCGATCACCGCAATCCGAAGACCCATCAGGCTCGATCCGTCGGCAGTCAGGCGTTCACGGCGGCCAGCTGACCACCCGTCGATGACGCCTGTCGGGTCTCGATGCCGCTCCGGACGATCGCGACGAGGTTGCCTGCGTCGCGGAGCGCGTTGTGAGCCGGGAGGCCGAGCTGTGCCTTCACATAATCCCGCCCGACCTCATTGTCGGTAGCGGGACCGGTGAGAACGCTCACCTCGAGTCCGAACAGATCACGCATCAGGGTGACGGCCCCCCAACAGCCCACCGGGTCGGGCGCGGCCATGACGTAGGCAACACCGATAGCCATCAGCTCGCGGTCCCGCAGGATATCCTGCACCCCATAGTCGCCCAGGATGCCGTCGCCCAGCTCGGCCACGATGACATCGGGCTTGAATCCGGCGAGCCGGTTCAGGATTCCCTTGGCCGCCGGAACGGTAATCCCGGCGCGGGTCGTCGCGATGCCGATGTCGTTGAAGGTGAGGGCCGCGATCGCGCCGGCATCCTGCATCGACAAGGCATCGCGCATCAGCGAGACACCGGTGAGCTTGGCCGCGGCAACCCGCAGACCCGAGCGGGTAAGGCCCCGGACCAATTCTGTTGCAGCGACCGTTTTCCCCGCGTTCATGCAGGTACCCGCCACATACACCACCGGAACCTGGGACTCGAGGCGATCCGCGGGAGGCACCGCGTGATCCTTGATATGCGCGGGGCGGCCGATCCGATCCCCCAGGTCGGGGAAACTGAGCACGGCCCCCAATACTTCGGCGCGGAAAGGCGCACCAATATCGGGATTCGCCGAGGTGCAGCGTCCCAGAATTCCACCGAGGTTGAGCACTTCGATGGTGTCGCCCACGACGATCCGGTTCGGCACCTGCCCGGCATAGCCGCGGAGCGCCCGCCGGGCACCGAGGGTACCCGCCAGGAGGTCGCCCGCGCGGAGCGAGACCATCCGGCCGGTCACGTCCTCGACGGTGTTGTAGGTGGATTTGTCCGCCAGGATTCGCACGGCGAGCACATAGCCTTCGCCGGCAACGATCTCGTCGCCCACGATGACATCGGGCGTGAGGTGCGCATTCCGGGTGGAAGAGGCGATTCGGTCGAGGCGGAGTCTTGTCGTCTTTACCATTAGAGATCTCTGTTGAGTTCAATGTCGATGGTCGAGGTCAATGGTCGCAGGTCATGAGTCGTCGGTCGCGAGACTATCGACTACCGACCATCGACGATCGACTATTGACCCTCGACCATCGAGGCTTTCGCCCCAACACGCGCCGCCAGCACTTCCGGAATCGCCGAGACTCGCGCGAAGGCACGGGCCTCGTCACCCGACCAGAGCCGGTTCTCTTCTCCGTAGGTCGCGACACTGCGATCCATCATTGAATTGGGACTCCGGGCGGCCACCACGAGGAAGCGCCCCGGCATGAGCCGCACGCGAGTCTCACCCTCGACCCGCTGCTGCGAGCTCGCGATCATCGCCTCGATGTCCCGCAGAGCCGGATCGAAGTAGTGCCCTTCGTGCAGCCGGTCTCCGTAGAAGCGGGCCAGCTGATCCTTCCAGAAGGTCTGCCAGCGAGTGAGCACCAGCTTCTCCAGCTCGCGGTGCGCGGCGATGAGGAGCAGAGCGGCTCCGGCTTCAAAGCCGATCCGGCCCTTGATGCCGAGTGCGGTTTCCCCTACGTGAATGTTGCGGCCGAATCCGTAGGCGAGGCCGAGGTCCCCGAGGCGGCGAATCAGCTCCGGGCCCTCCAGCGCGTCCTGATCGAGCGACACCGGTAGCCCCTCGGCCCAGCCCAGGACGATTTCGGTGGGAGTCGGTGAGTCGGCCGGAGGATCGACCAGTTCGGTCGGCGGGCCAGCCCAGGTATCGTGAGTCCACCCACCACCCCAAGTGGTGCCCCACAACCCCCGGTTGATGGAGTAGGCACCGGCTTTGGGAGGGACCGGCAGTTCGCGCTGCCGCAGAAATGCGATCGCGGCGTCCCGCGAAAGCCCTTCATCGCGGATCGGAGTGAGAATTTCGAGGTCGGGGGCCAGGACCCGAAAGGCGATGTCGAACCGGACCTGATCGTTGCCGGCACCGGTCGAGCCATGAGCGACGGCCGTGGCTCCGATGCTCCGCGCCACCTCGATGACCGACATGGCCTGCTGGGTGCGTTCGGCGGCCACGCTGAGCGGATAGACCTCGCCGCGCAGGACGTTCCCCTGCACTAAGTAGCGAACGAAGCGCTGGTAGACCTGGCTGCGGGCGTCGACCTCATGATGCTGCGCGGCACCGACGGCCTCGGCCTGCCGTCGAATGGCGTCGCGCTCTTCGGCGGTGGCTCCGCCGGTGTTGACGTAAACGGTGTGGACCCGGGCCCCGGCCTGGGCCAGGCGGGGGACGCAATACGAGGTATCCAGCCCGCCGGAGAAGGCCAGAGCGATGGTTTGCATACTAGATATTTATGCAATCTGCTCTGTGCTCGCAACCCCGACCCGGCCCCTGCCCCCGATTGTGCCCTGCATCACCGGACAAAGTGCGCGGTTGCTCCCCCCGGCCTCCTCCCCTACGCTTGAGGTGCCTTCTGCAAGGACCAACCATGGTTCCGTCTGATCCCGACTTTTCCGATGTCCAAGGTGGCGGTTCCTCGACTGCCCCGAGCGGACAGGGCGCCCAGACCTACACCGTCGCCAAGGGCGACACCCTCTCCAAGATCGCCAAGCAGTTCTACGGGGACGCCAAACAGTGGCGGAAGATTTTCGAGGCCAACAGCGACAGCATCAGGAATCCTGATCTGATTCATCCCGGTCAGGTCCTCAAGATTCCCGCTGCATGAACCGATAGGATGCCATCATGAGAGCCCAACGACTCAACCAAGGCGCCCGGCTGGTGTTGCTGGGCGCCCTGATTGTTTTCGGGTGCAAGAAGCCGGCACCACCGCCTCCAGCGGAAACCGCGGCGCCCGCACCGGCCGCTCCGACCGGAGTCGCCGTAGCCTCGATCCAGCTCGGCAGCCAGATCGGGGCCGACAAGGCAGTCACCGCGCCCAAGACCACCTTTGCGCCGCGCGATACCATCTATGTCGTAGTCAGTACGACCGGAACGGCCACCGATGCGTCGGTCGAAGCCATCTGGACCTATTTGGGAACCACGGAGAAGCAGATCAACCAGGCTTCGCAGTCGATCTCGCCCACCGGCCCGGCCCAGACCGAGTTTCACATCGCCAAGGCCTCACCCTGGCCCGAAGGGAAATACCGGGTGGCCGTTCTCCTGAACGGAGCGTCGGCCGGAACCAAGGATTTCGAAGTAAGGAATTAGAGGAAGGAGTTACCACCGCTCGGCGAGCGCGCGCACCAGGGCACCCAGGTTGGCCACGTCGCGGAGGTCAATCACTTCGGCGGGTGAGTGCGAGTAGCGCAGGGGCCAACCGATAGCGATATCGGGGACGCCCCACGCCGAGAAGGTGGAACCATCATTCCCGCCATTCGTCGTGCCCACCTGGAGCGGGATGGCGGATCCGCGAGCCAGAGTGACCAGCGAATCCAGATAGGCCGGAGGAGTCACCGAGCTGTTGTCGAGCGCCCGGGCTACCGGCCCTTTGCCCAATGGGGCGAGCCCGAAGCTCTTGGGCTCGAGCGGGCTGTCCGCCGACACGAACGTGTCGATCGCGTGAACCCGTGAGGTCGCAACGCCCAGCGAATTGGCCACCGCCTGGGCCCCTTGCAGGCCGATTTCTTCCCTCACACTCCAGACGAAGATCACCCGGTGCTTGAGGCGGGCAGGATCAAGTCGCCGCACGGCTAGAAGGAGAGCGGTACAGCCGACCCGGTCGTCGAATGACCGGCCGGTAGACCGGTTGCCGGCGAGGCGCACGTACTGCTTCGGCATGGTGAGCGTATTGCCCACCGCGATCCCCAGAGCCTCCGCCTTCCCTCTGCTTCCTACCCCAGGATCCGCGCGGATCACCGAGGGCGAACGGCGCGGCGCCGAATCGACCTTTTCTCTGGGGAGAAAGATGGCAGGCACCGGCCCGCCCGCCGTGTGAACCAACGCAGGCTGCGCTTCGAACAACGATGTGAAGAATCCGCCCAGCGCGGTGAGATCGAGCGTGCCGTCATCGCGGATGGCGGAGACGCGAAATCCGATCTCATCGAGGTGTGCGATAATGACCGTCACCGGGTCGCCTTTGCCCAAGTCGAGCCAGAGGTTGCCCGCAGTGTCTACCGTGGGACGAGCCCATGAGGGAAGCAGTCTCTTGACGGCTTCGCGCACTGAGTCTTCCGCACCAGAAGCGCCATAGCTCTCCACCAAAATGCCGAGTACGCTGTCGGCCAGCGCAAGAGACGGCTGGACAGTCGATCGGCCAACGGGCGTCGGGTTTGTCCGAGCTGTATTGATCAGGTCGGTTGCAGACTCCGTCCCACCGATCCACTGCGCAAGGCGCTCCTCGATGCGCGCCACGTCCGCCAGCGCCACCGTCTCGACCGGCGTATCGGGATATCGCGCAGGCAGACTCAACTGGAGCACTTCCCGCATGCTCTCCGACGGCGGGAGGCGAGACGGCTGGGGCTCGAAATTCCGCCCGAGCGAATCGGCCTGACCGTCTACCACAAGGACCTGATCGAAGGGCCCGAGCGTTCGAGCCGCGGCGAGCAATCCGCTCCCGCCCAACCGCTGCTCGGTGACCAGGGCCACGACGATCGTCCCCTCGGTCGGTCTCTTGCGCGCGACGGCGCTCAGCATTGCGGCGCATGCGGCCCTTCGGCCGATGGCCGGGGCAGCGACGAGATCATCACCATACCAGCGCACCCGCTTGGTCAGGGTGACCGGTGCCAAGACCTGGATTCCCAGTCGCTCCACCTCCTGGCGACTCACCGCGCCGACATCCACCAGCACATCATCGACAGTGAAGGGATTGTCCGCCGTGGCGCGTCCCCTGGTCAGGTGGACTGAGCGCACCGCCACGACACCCGGGACCTCGCCCCGACGCCCGACGATCGTAACTCTCTGGCCTTCCATCGCCTGATCGAACAATGGCCCGGGCGCGGAGCCAACCCGCCGCAGAGTCAGGTAGCCGTCATCCCGAATCCCACCGACTACGTAGCCCGCCTCGTCCATCGGACAGGCAAGGAGGCGCTTTGGCGTTCCACTGCCCAGGGTCAGGATGACGTTGTCACTCCGGTCCATCACCGATCCCTTGATCATCGCCATCAGCGATTGCGCGAATCTCTGCTCGTAACCGGTGACGGCAGTCGCCTGGCCGAGCTGCTCCACCAGATCCCGCAACCTGGTGGATTTGTCGTCCTGAGCGACGGCTGTCAGCGGAAGGGAGAGGGAAAGGGCCAGCGACAGGCACACGGAGCGATGCATGCAGACCTGGGTCGGTTGAGGTGGCACAATCTGTTCCCTGCCGCGAGAGGACGCCAGCAATCCCTGCGTCACCTTGAGACGTCTCGCGTCGCCATGATGCGACTCTGCTGCGCAGCCCGCCTATTCTCGGTGCAGCGTCTCGACGTCGCGAGGACTGAATGGGACTTGCCGTCTACTACAAACTCGGGCTCCCCGACTCCAGTACTCGCACGATGGCGGTGCAGCGGCTGGAAGATCTTCGGAGAGGAGTTGAAGGATTGGGCGTCCTCGAGTTGACCAATGTCCTGTGCTACGCCGGGCCTGACTGCGGCCCCGATGGCAGCGGCGGATGGAGCAGCCCCGGCGAGTTCCTCAAGACCTGTGCATGGGGCCATCTCGACGACCCAGCGGCCCCTCACCGGCTCATCTCAATCGATCCACTGGAACTCATGGGATTCGTGGCCTGGATCGGCAGCCGGGTCGAACCTATGACTCTCGGTCTGGCCCGTTACCCCCAAGAGATCCGCTGTGAGGGGCGCACGCTGCCCACGGGCCTCACTGGCTGGCATTGGCATGCCAGTTGTAAGACCCACTACGCGAGGCTGCTGGGGCCGGAGCGTTTCCTCGAGTGTCACCGCACGGTCATCGCAACTCTCGATTTGGCTGGGGAGATGGGCCTGACCGTCGCGGTGCGGGATGAGTCGGGATATGCCGACCATCGCGACGCCTCGCGCCTCCTGGCCGTAGCCGAAAGCGCGCTGCGTTACGGGCGAGCCGGCCCGGAGCCGGCCCGCGTCTGACGGATTGCTGCGGCGATGTCGTCGAGGTCCTGATCGGTGAGCTTGGTGGTGGCGGCAGCGATCCAGCCGTCTACCTGTGTCGCCGAGCGTGCCCCGACGATCGCGCCGGTTACACCCGGCCAGCTGAGGGTCCACGCTACCGCGACCGCAGCAACCGCGATTCCGTGCCGTTCCGCAATCGGCTTCAAGGAATCCCGCAGCGCCAGGTTCCGTTCCAGCCTGGGCGGCTGGAATTCTTCGGCTCGCCGGCGCCAGTCATCGGTAGCGAGTGCGGCCATGCGTTCAGCCGAGAAGCGATCGGTCAGAAGCCCCGCCTGCATGGGACTGTAACAGATGACTCCGGTCCGGTGGGATTTCGCCCACGGAATCACATCAGCGGCCGCTTCGCGCCGTATCATCGAAAAGGGTGGCTGGAGCGATGCCACATGGCGCTGCCGCTCACACCTCTCGAGCAGGTCCACATCGAAGTTCGACACCCCCGCGTGTCGCACCTTTCCTTCGTTCACTAGCCGGCCCATCTCGGCCCAGGAATCCTCGACCGCCGTACCCGTCTGGTCCGGCCAGTGGAATTGATAGAGATCGATACGCTCGACCCCGAGGCGTCGGAGCGAGGCCTCGCACTCCTTGCGAATCGACGCTGGACGTAACACCAACTGCTCGGGAGTCATCGGATGCTGGTCGTCCCATACCAGTCCGCATTTGGTGAAGACGAGCGGCCGGTCCGCGGGAGGCAGCTCCTTGAGCAGCCGTCCGACGACGCGCTCGGAGTGTCCGTGACCGTACACCGCCGCGGTATCGATCCAGTTCACCCCGAGCTCGACCGCGTGCCGCATCGCGCTGAGCGATTCGGCGTCGTCCTGCTCTCCCCAGCCAAAGGCCCAGCCGCCCCCGCCGACGGCCCATGCACCGAAGCCGACTGTGCTGATCAGCAGGTTAGTATTGCCGAGAGGACGCGAGGGGAGAGGCATTGGGGATTGAAGATTTCAGATTGAAGATTGAACTGCACCACCGGCTGACCTTACTCAACGATAACCTCCACCTCATCGCTCGCGCGTCCAGCCTCCAACCGCGGTCGAGCGATCCGGTGACCGGGCGATCGAACGTGACCGTGATCTGCGCGGTTGGCGTTGCCTCTCCCATCGGCGAGTAACGCAATCCCTGGAGATTCGAGGGTGGAGCAACCGCCAGCGCGGCGAGGGCCACCACGGCACGAAGGCGGGAGTACAGCATGAGGGAGAGCCTTTTCGGGCGAGAACGTTCGCCGGAAAATTGCGCTCCCCCTTCGAAGGGTCAATGCTCCTGGGCGCTAGCGAAGCCAGAAGCAAAAAGCCCTAAGCCCTAGGGTTACCTCTTACGGCTGATGGCTGATGGCTGATGGCCCAACAGTCAGTCGCTGGCGGTGGCCCGCGGCGCGACCCCACTGCCTGCTGTGACCGCCTTGGCCGATGCGCGAGCTCGGCTTGCGACCAGCTCCTTGCCGGTAATGATCAGAATGACCGCGGCCACAATGACCAGCGAGGCCACCAGGGTACGGCCGGTCAATTTTTCTCCTGCGATAGCCCAGCCGAGGAACACTGCCACGATCGGATTGACGTAGCCGGCGGTGGACACCTTGGAAGGCGTCGTGACTCGGAGTAGCCAGGCAAAAGCGGTGAAGGCCACCAGCGACCCGAACAGGGTCAGATAGCCGAAGGCGATCCATGACTTGGCGGTTACGGCGGTCAGGTTGAGCTGCGCC
This sequence comes from uncultured Gemmatimonadales bacterium, assembly GCA_963788625.1. Lineage (GTDB taxonomy): Bacteria > Gemmatimonadota > Gemmatimonadetes > Gemmatimonadales > GWC2-71-9 > DATBGE01. The sequence goes on from CAWBHB010000001.1 coordinate 130,928, forward strand.
CAGTCGCCGTTAACGACGCTCGCAAGGAACAGCCAGGCTCCACCGGCCAGCATCTGGATGCCAGATGCGAGTGCCACGCTCTCGGGCAGCTTCGCGTCGCGGCTCAGCACCGACCCGCTGGCCCAGGTGAGTGTCGAAAACAAGAGCAGCCCGATGGCCGCGGCATTCACCGGGCCCGAAGCCTGCCCGGGCAGCACCAGCAAGGCGACGCCGCCGAATCCCAGTGCAATGCCGGCCAACACGACGGGGCTGGGTCTGGTGCCACCCGGACGGAGCCATTCGAGAAGTGCCGTCCACACCGACACCATCGCCACGATGAGGGCGGCGAGTCCCGAGGGCATTCCCTTGTCTTCAACCCAGGCGACGGCGCCATTGCCCACCAGGAAGAACAGCGCTCCCAACAGCAGGGCCCAGCTCCAGTGCATGACGGTCGGGCGCGGGCTGCCGGAGAGCCGGGCATAGATGTAGAGCGCCGCACCGGCCAGCACGAATCGGGACCCGGCCATGATGAATGGGGGCATGCTCTGGATCGCGAGGGCAATACCGAGGTAGGTCGAGCCCCAGATGAGGTAGATGGCGGCGAAGGCCGCGATCATCTGCCAGCGCGGAGCCGAGGCGTGGTCGGTCATGCGCCGGCTCCATTCGAGTGATTCAGCGGAATTCGCGAGCTGTCCTTCACCGTCGAGAGGACGATGGTCGTCCGGGTGTTGCGGACCGCCTTGAGCCGGCCGAAACGCTCGCGGAGTAACTCTCCCAGCGCGTCGGTATCCTGGACTCTGACCTTCACGAGGTAGCAATCCTCGCCGGCGACGTGGTGCACTTCCTGTACTTCGGGGAATTTGGCGATGGACTGCCCTACGCTGGCCGAGCCGACTCGCTCCTCGGTTCTGACCAGGATGAAGGCGGTGAGCCCGAAGCCGACGGCGTGGGCATCCAGCCGGGCTTCGTACCCGGTGATGACACTGCGCGCCTCGAGCTTCCGGATACGGTCCAGGATGGCGGAGGGGGCCATGTCCAGCTCCCGGGCGATGTCCGCGTTGGAGATGCGCGCGTTGCCCTGGAGCAGGTCGAGAATGCGGATATCAGTGGCGTCGAGCATGGTCTTGGACTCCGAAACTTGAGCCAAGATAATTCTACTGAACGGGCCGGTCAATAACGAATCGTCGGTAAAGCGTCACATTCGCCGAACATTATTCGCCTACAGACCCCATTCACGCCCCTCCACCCCAACCGCTCATGTCCTACGTCCCCCGTCCGACGCCCCCTACCTCCCACTTCCCACTTCCCACCTCCGCCCCCACCTTGGCCTCGTGACTTCCCCCACCGGCTACCGCCGATCCCTCGGCCTCTTCTCCGGCACCATGGCCGTGGTCGGCGGCATCATCGGGTCCGGCATCTTCATGAACTCGGCAATCGTCGCCCAGCGGGTGGGGACCGCCGAGTTGACGCTTGCCGTCTGGATCCTGGGTGGGGTCATCGCCTTGATCGGGGCCTTCTGCTTCGGCGAGCTGGCCCAGCGGAACCCACAGGCCGGCGGCAGCTACGTCTATCTTCGCGATGCCTTCGGACCCCTCCCGGCCTTTCTCTATGCCTGGAGCCTTCTGCTGGTCATTGCGACTGGTGCGACCGCCGCGGTCGCGGTCACGTTCGCCACATACTGTTCCGCCCTGCTGGGCCTTGGTAACAACATGGTGATGCCGATCGCTGCCGGCGCGATTGCATTGCTGTCGGCGGTCAACTACGTCGGAGTCGAGCCGGGCGCGATCACCAACAACCTCTTCTCTATCCTGAAGCTCACGGCGCTGGGAGGGCTCATCATTGCAGGGCTGGTCGCCGCTCCTGGAGCAGCAGCGACTCCTTCGGCCCAGGTTCCTGACTCACTCTTTCTGGCGCTCGCTGCAGCCTTGGTTCCGGTGCTGTTCGCCTATGGAGGCTGGCAGCAGACCAACTTCATCGCGGAAGAGATCGTAGAGCCGGAGAAGAACCTCCCCCGGGCCCTCGTGCTCGGCGTGATCATCGTGGTGATCGTGTACGTGCTCGCCAACCTGACGTACTTGCGTACCCTCGGAGCCGGCGGATTGGCCGCGAGCACGGCTCCAGCGGCCGACGCCATGCGAGTCGCCGTCGGGCCCATTGGCGCCACGTTCATTTCGGCCGGCATCGCGGCCTCGACTTTCGGCTTCCTGAACCTGGTCATCCTGGTCTCGCCTCGGGTTTATCGTACGATGGCAGCCGACGGGTTGTTCTTCCCCCAGCTGGCGACCCTCCATCCGAGGTTCCGCACGCCGAGTACGGCGATCGTGGTTCAGGGCCTGTGGGCAATCGTGCTGTTGTTCTCCGGTTCCTACGGCCAGCTCCTGGACTACGTGGTGTTCTGCGACTGGATCTTCTTCGGCAGTGCGGTCGCGGCCCTCTTCGTTTATCGCCAGCGGGACCGGCACGCGGGTCGTGATCCAACTCCTGCAGGCGCCTTCCGGGTGCCCGGCTATCCCCTGACCCCTCTGCTCTTCGTCGCCGCAGCGGTCTACGTCGTGGCCGGCTCGATCCAGTCGAATCCAGGGAACGCGCTTCGCGGCTCGGTCATCCTGGCCGCCGGCGTGCCGGTGTTCTGGTTCTGGAGGAGAAAGTTGAAAGGACTGAGGACTGAGAAGTGAGAAAGTGAGAAAGTGAGCGGCTAATCCCCCACCTCCATCGCCCCCACCATCTCCTCCGCGCCACGCCACCGATCCTCCCGGCTCTTAGCCAGGGCGCGAGTGATCATCCGCACCAGATCGTCCGGCGCGTCTCCTCGTAAGGCCTTCAGATCGGGAATCGGGTCCAGGCGGTGCATCTGCAGCACCACGTTCTCGTTCTTGTGGACATAGGGAGGACGGGAGACCAGGCACTCGAAGAGGAGGCAACCCATCGCATAGAGATCGGTGCGGTGATCGATGTCGTCCACCGCGCCAATCTGCTCGGGACTCATGTAGGCGGAGGTGCCCACCGCGATACCGGAGCGGGTGACTCGATCGGAGCCGGAGAGCTGCACTGCCCGCGCAATGCCGAAATCCACCAGGACCGCCCCGTCAGGACCAAGCACGATATTGTCCGGCTTCACATCCCGGTGCACGATGCCGGCCCGGTGAGCGTGGCCGAGGGCGCCCAGCAGGTCGCGGGCGAGGCGGCGGGTCGCCGCGACGTCCAGGAGGCGGTCGCGAGCGAGGAGTTGTTTGAGGGTGGGTCCCTCGATGTACGGCATCACGTAGTACACCAGCCAATCGCGGTCGCCAGAATCCAGCAATCGGCCGATGTGGGGATGGTCGAGCTGCCGCACCAGCGTGATCTCCCGCAGGAACCGGTCGGCCGTGATGCTCACCAGCAGCTCGGGGTGCAACACCTTGAGGGCGACCGGCTTCCCTGATAGATCGGTGGCATAGAAGACACGCGCCGCGCCACCCCGGCCGATCTCCCGATCGACCGCGTAGGTACCCTCGAGTGCCTTGCGCACGAGCGCGAGAATGTCGCGGGGGATAGCTCCCTGCCGTTCACGCTACGGAGTAGCTGCAATATGCGAGGCGACGGCTACCCCTGAAAGAGTCGCTTCCCTGGCCATTGCACGGTCAGGTTGTCCAGCCGTTGACGACACTCCGAACGGCCGGTATATCAAACCCAGCCCCCATGGCGAAGGGATTCGCCCGCTGCCTCCTTCGACCCCCAACGGACTGGGAGGTCCCCATGAATGACGACGACGACGAACCCAATTACCCAATACGGTTCACTATCGAAAGCCTCAGCGTGCAGGTGCTGAGGAACGCCGGCAAGACGCAGTGCCCCAGACCCACCCGTATCTGTCCAGCGGCGACTCTGCTCATGTGCGGGACACCCTCAGCGGTGTTGTATCTCAAACCGCTCGGTGAGGAATTTCCGCTCGAGCGATTCCTGGAAGATCTCAACGCCCTGGTAGAGAAGCATCGTCTCAGCATATACGAGGGTCCGGCGCGCTGAGAGGTGCCCGGCCCAAAGCCGGATGAACTCCCCTATTCGATGGCTCGGAGACGCAACCCTGCGCGCCGCTCCGGGCCATCAGTTCTTGGGGAAGGCACCTTTGCCTCACAGCGGTCGGGATGCGCTGTCCTGGCTTCGGACCCTTACTGACTATGGCGGGATCCTCCGGCGGAATGCGCCCGGAGGCATGGAGTTGATCGCGCTCACCACCGCGGGTCGGCAACTCTGGTCAGGGCTCGGGAAGCCGGCCGCCCTAAGCAGTGTCCTTCCTGGACCAATTGGGCCCGCAGCCAACCAGGCCGCAGCCGCAATGATTCTCGATGGAATCCTGGAAATCGAGTCCGGCGGGCGTTTCGTCACCGGGATCGAGTCGTACTCCACCCTCTTCGTCGGTCAGACTTTCCAGGAAGTTGGCCATCGCCTGGGCCGGCTGGCGGTTCAGGCGCTTACCGAAGCCGCATCATTAGGTCATCAGCCGGCGTCGGTCTTCGCCGCCTTTCTCTACGGCTATAACACCGTGCCCGCCTCGTTGGCCCGTCGGAATCGCTACTACGATCTGGATGAGAGCGACATTGCACGGCGACAGGGCTGGCGAGTGCAGCCAGTCCCCTCCGAGCGAGCGTGGACTTACTGGTTTCCAGTGGCAGCAGAACGCGCAATAGGAGAAGCCCGCTTCAAGCTGTACCTGAGCCCCGTCTGCGATCACCTTCGAGAGGCGTTGCGAGCGTCGCTCAGCGTCCGGGGGCTTCGTGAAGCCGCAGTCATGAAACTCGGCCGAGGCCTTGGTGGGCTTCTCCGCCCTGACAAGCTGGTGGCGTACTTCTCCTCGAAGGACGCGTTGTTTGGGGCGGCAGCTGAGTTGCGCGCTGAGCTCGCGAGGATGCAGGCGCAAGGGGTGCCGTTCAGTCAGGCCCTGGATGACCAGGGTCTCCTCAGCTGGGCGATAGATCCGCCAGCGCCGGACCTGCTTCTCGAGGAACGGGAGAGTTGGCGTCAGTGGACGGTGCGCCGGCTCGCCTCATCGCTCGCTACAGCAGCTCGGAGCGATGGCTCAACAGTCCCTGTCTGGCAGTTCGCCGTCGGTCGTTTGGGACTCTCGGGGGTATCGGCCACGGCGCTCTCTCTTGGCCCGCAGACTGATCAGCCATCGGCTGTGCAGGGTGTCCCAGCGTGACCGATCCCACCCGAAGCCTCACGCTTCCGGCCGATGCCGTGGTGGTCGCGGTCCGCGAGCTATCGCCCGGAATCCGCGAGCGGCTCGGCGCTCAGGCCGACTCCTGGATCGTGACGCGGCGCCGATCACGACTTCCTACCAAGGTCCTGGACGCAGACGGCGCCGCACTGCTTCGCGAGTTCACCAGACCCTGCCGTCTGGTTGAGGCGGTATTCGCCTTCAGCCTCGCTCGACGACTCGATCCGGAGCAGACGCTGCGAGCAGCTTTTCCTCTATTGCGGGAGCTTGTCGCCAGTCAGCTCCTGGTTGAAGCCGGCTCCCGCGAGGCGGCACCGGTCCGACCTACCCTACGGCGTGACACACAGTTGGACGGGTTCCGTATCGAGGAATGCCTGGCCGCACTCACCGACACAGAGGTGTACCGGGCCCGCACCTCGCTGGGTGTTACGGCGGCGCTCAAGATCGCCCGGCCTGGGCCAGGGTCGGCAGAGTGCGAGACGATCCACCACGAGGCGGTTGTGCTGCGCCATCTCGGGGGCCATTCAGCACCCCGGTTGCTCACGGAAGGAGTTCATGATGGGCGCCGTTACATCGTTACCGAGTGGGCCGAGGGGACCGATGTCGAGACGGCAGCCGGCCAATTCCGGGAGGCGGGGACTGCTCAGGGTGCGGAGGGAATCTTCGACCTATGCTTGTCGGTTCTGGACGCGTTCGCGGAGCTCCATGGCCACCAAGTGGTCCACGGCGACGTCCAGCCTGACAACGTCCGCGTAAGCCCGGATGCGAGAGTTACGGTGATCGACTTCGGATGGTCATCCATCGCCGGTCGTGAACGGGCGAGGGCCGGTGTAACGGAGTTCTTCGAGCCTGAGTATGCCAGGGCGGTGCTCGCTGGAGAGGCTCCACCATCACCCACATCTGCCAGCGACCAGTATGCTCTCGCAGCACTACTCTGTCGTCTCGTGAATGGCCGCGACTACCTGCCATTCCCGCTCAACGAACGCCGGGCACTGCTTCAGATTCGAGACCAGCCACCCATCGGCCTGGTGTCACACGAGGCGACGGTACCCGCCGCCGTGCAGCGGGTGCTGCGGCGGGCCCTCGCGAAGCATGCCGGAGACCGTTTTGAGACCATCGCCGAGTTTCGTACGGCATTCGCGGAGGCAGGCCGGCAACGGAGGAGAGAACCGGGACCCGGGAGGCGGAGTGCCTGCGGCCGATTGCTCGCCGTTACGCTCCGACGCCTGACCCGGCCAGCAGCTCCTGGCCACGCTGCGGCGGAAACTGGACCAGTGTCCTCCTTCTATGTAGGTATGGCAGGCACTGCGCTTGGTCTCCTGCGGATCGCCTGCGGCCAGGAGAATCCTCGGCTCCTCGCGGTGGCCCGACGGTGGGCTCACGCCGCGAGCGCGATGGAGGGTCGCCGAAGGGCCTTCTTGAATCCGGCGCAGGGGTTTACGCCGGCTCTTGTCGGGCGAGTCTCCACCTGGCATGCGCGGCCCGGCATCCAATACCTGGCTGCGCTATTCGCTGATGCCCTGGGAGATTGCGACCACCGCGACCGCGCGATACGCCGCTGGCTCAAGGTCACTGGGGTCCCGACCGCGCTGGTGGAGCTGGCCTTCGGTCAGGCGGGAATCCTGCTCACGGCGGGCTTCGCTCTGGAGCTGGTTGACGATTCGAACCCCCAACTGCGGCGACGAATCCTCGAGGCGGGAGCTCGAGTGCACCGCAGCCTGATGACCCGGCTCCAACGCCTCGGCGACATGTCCGCCAGCGACGCGCTCGGCAATCTGGGCGTGGCCCACGGGTGGGCCGGCGTGCTCTACTCCATGCTTCGTTGGCAAGCCGTAACCGGACATGGAGACCACACCCCGTTGGCAGCGCGCCTGGATCAGCTCCGTCGTTTCGCAACCCGGGGCAAATCCGGCGCGCGCTGGCCATGGTTCGTTCCCGCGGTGAATGGCGGTTCTACAACGTCCTACATGCCGGGCTGGTGCAACGGTAGTGCGGGCATGGTGTCGCTGTGGACTCTCGCGGCCCGGGTCACCGGCGATGAGTCCTATTCCCGCTGGGCGGAGCTCGCCGCGGAGGACGCGTGGGCCACCCAACTGGAAGTGACTCACCTGTGTTGTGGCGCGGCTGGCAACGCCTACGGTCTCCTCAATCTGTATCGCTTCACCGGCGACCGCGTGTGGCTGGATCGAGCCCGAACGCTCACCGAGCGTGCTGCCGCCAAGGCCCTCCAAGGTCCGTCACCGTCTCACCCGGAGCCGGTGCATAGCCTGTTCCGCGGTGACCTCGGCGTGGCCGTGTTGATCGCAGACCTGGAGCGGCCGGACGAGTCGGCCATACCGCTGTACGAGGCGGCCCGATGACCGATCCCTTCGATCGCCTGCGTGTCGCTGTCGCCTCGAGCTATGAGATTCTTCGAGAGGTCGGGCGTGGGGGCATGGCGAGGGTCTTTCTCGCGCGCGACCTGCGGCACCCGCGCCAGGTGGCAGTGAAGCTCCTCAATCCGGATATCGCCGCGGCCGTCGGACCGGAACGGTTTCTTCGGGAAATCGGCCTTACCGCGAGTCTCACCCATCCCCACATCCTTCCGCTGCTCGATTCCGGTCACGAGGACGGCTTGCTGTACTACGTCATGCCCTACATCGAAGGGGAGACGCTGAGGACCCGCCTCACTCGGGAGGAAATGATCCCCATCGCCGAAACGGTCGCCATTGCCCGCCAAGTCGGCGACGCGCTGGCGTACGCCCACATACATGGGATCATTCACCGCGACGTGAAACCGGAGAACATCCTCCTGGCCGGCGCCCAGGCCATGGTCGCCGATTTCGGAGTCGGCCGCGCCATCGGCGAAGCAGGCAGTGACCGGCTGACCGAAACCGGGTTGGCGCTCGGTACCGTGGTGTACATGAGCCCGGAGCAGGCGGTCGGCGATCCCCACATCAACGGCCGAACCGACCAGTACAGCCTCGCCTGTGTAGTCTACGAGATGCTCGTGGGTCAGCCGCCTTTCACCGGCCGTGACTCGCGAGCCATCGTGGCGCGCCACACGCTGGACCCGGTCCCCCCGATTCGTACCCAGCGTCCAACCGTCCCCGCGGCATTAGAAGGCGTGGTACTCCGGGCGCTGGCCAAGCTACCGGTCGATCGCTACCAGACGATTACCGCCTTCGTCGAGGCATTGGAGCAGGCGGTCACGGCGCCCTCCACACCGCTCCGCCCACCGCCGAGGCCAGCGCGCTTTCGGTCGCGCGGTTGGTTTGGCGGTATTCTCGCGGCCGGCGTCCTAGCCGTTTCGGGAATCCTGCTGCAGCGCAGCTGTAGCGGATCGAATGACGCAGTCCTGGACCCCGATGCGATCGCGATTCTCCCATTCCGGGTCTCCGGCACGGTCGACACCTCGCTGATCCGCTCCGAAGGTCTCGGTGAGCTGCTGTTCACCAAGTTGTCGGGGAGTTCGGGCGGAGGGCTGCATGCCGTGGATCCGAGCCAAGTGTTCCAGGAATGGCGCCGGGTGACGCGCGACGCGCAGGGCCCGCTCGACGCGACCAGCGCGGTGCAGGTGGCTCGGCGGGTCGGAGCGGGCCAGGTCCTGATTGGTCAGGCCTTCGGCGCGGGAGACAGCATCGCGCTCTCCGCACGGCTTCTCGCGGTTCCCTCGGGGCGTGAGCTGCAGCGAATCGACGGAGTTTCCGGAAGGGCCGAGCAACTCCTCGGCCTGCTCGATCAATTCAGCGTCCAGCTGCTCGCCCGGTCGGCCGGAGGTTCCTCACCGCGACTCGCCGACCTCTACACCCAGAGCCCTGAGGCTCTTCGGGCGTTCCTGGCGGGCGCGGATCTCTACCGCCACGGCCACTACTCCGAGGCCGCCGACCGATACCGGCGCGCCATTCAGCTCGACTCGACATTCGCCCTGGCAGGGTTGGAGCTCGCCGCGACGACCGGACTGTCGGAGGAACAGCAGGCCGACGTCGAAGGCCTCGAGGTCGCATGGGCTCACCAGGATCGCCTCAGCCCGGGAGGCCGGCTCTTTCTCCGGGCGATGGCCGGGGTTCATTACCCACAGCCATCAACCGCCCTCGAGGATCTCCACTTCTGGGAGTTGACCGTGGACTCGATCCCCGACCGCTGGGAAGCCTCCTACATGCTCGGCGACCTTCTGTTTCACTACGGGGCAGCGCTCGGCAGGCAGTCATCTCAACTGGTCGCAGGCAACGCTTTTCGCCGGGCACTGCAAGGCGACTCGGTCTTTGCGCCGGCCCTTGAGCACCTCATTGACCTGGCGGCGATGGACGGCGACACCACCGAGGTTCGGAAGCTAGTCAAACGCTACTTCGCGGTGGATTCACTGGGCGACCGCGCCGATTTCATCCGCTGGCGGGCCGGTCTCGCCTTGCAGGACTCGCGGCTCCGCGACCCCGTCCTCGAAAGATTGCCGCAGCTCTCCGATGGCCTGCTGGAACGGATCAGAGGTGCTGCGCAGTTGGACGGCGTTGGTCTCGACGACGCGCAAAGGGCGGCCGACGAGTTGCGGAGCCGGGCCCGTAGCGCCCGTCAGCTCCTGGTCGCGGGTCTGGGCGAGCGGGAGCTTGCGATCAACCTAGGCCGTCCCGACGAGGCACTTCCGCTCCCCACGGACCGGATCTTTGAGGTGCCGTTCCTCGAGCTGTTCGAGGTGGTGGACGCGCTGTTTTGGGACGGTGACAGCGCTTCAGCCGCTCGGGCGGTGGACCGCCGCCGTGCCGCATTCCGGCCGCCGCCACCGGACGGTTCGCCAGATTGGGCGGGATACATGGACTTCTGCACCGTCGGGCTCTGGGAGGCAGCTGCGGGACAGTGGTCGCAGGTCGCCGACCGGCTGCTCAGACTGGGTACGGCGAGGAGAGCCGGCGAAAATCAGGCCACCCGCTACATCGCGGTCTGCAAGGCGGTCCTTTCCGCCCAGCTGGCCGCCGCAGAAAGGCGCGGTAGCGGCGCCGAGCTGGCCCGACTCGACTCGCTGATGCAGACCTTCCCAGCGGGGAACGCCTATATCCTGCTGGCCGGTAACCTCACCGTTGCCCAGCTCCGTGAAGCGACCGGGGACGTGAATGCAGCCCTCGCCGCGGTGCGGCGCCGCATGTACTACTATGACAGCTTCGGGGTGGCCGGGCTCTCGACCTTGCTGCGGGAGGAAGGCCGCCTCGCCGCCCTCAGCGGTGATCGGCAAGCGGCCATCCAAGCCTATCAGCACTACCTCAGGCTGCGCCGGAAGCCCGATCCCAGGCTGGTCCCGCAGGTCGCTGGGGTGCGACGGGCACTGGCGGAGCTTTCACCCGACGTTGCGAGTCAAGCTCAGCCGATCCCCAGCCAATAGGTGATCTTGAGGGCGAGGAAGTTGTCGCCGTCGGTCCGGAAGGAATCCCACATGTCGTCCAGCGTGACCCGGTGGCTCGACGTCACTTCCGAGCCGCGATTCTGCTGCCAGACCAGGAACAGCGTGCTCCCCGGGCGCCACTCCCAGCGCAACACCAGATTGCTCCGAAAGCTGAGCACGTTGAAGTCCGGATCACTCAGGGTCAATGAGTCGGCCCCGCCGTTGTCCGTGATCACGATCGAGTCGGAGCCGAATCGCTCGATCGTAGTCCCGTCGGTGCCATAGCGGCGAAGCGTCGTGCTCCGCGGCTCCGGCAGTTCGCCGAGTCGGGTGTAGCGCCCGCTCGATGCGAACGGCTCCAGGTACCCTTCGATGCTCAGATTGGGGGTGATGATGTAGTTGACCCGCAGCTGCGCCGAGATGGTGGTCTGATCCAGGGCGGCGAAGATGTAGCGCTGCCCGAATGTTGCGGCGGAACCGCCCGGGCTGGGTGTCGAGGTACTGCCGCTCTTCCTTGGTGCGCTCGTAGTTTGGATTGATGGAGACGAACCACTGCGGCGCGGGACGCCACGAGACACCGCCTCCCACCCGAAAATGCTTTCCGTCGAACTCGTCGCCCTGCAGGTTCCCGTTCACCCGCCACTGGAAATTCCCCGCCTCTCCGCTGAAGAACTCGGCGTCGGTTCCCCATGCCATGGGCGACCCCATGAGCGGGCCACCCCGGGTGAGTTCGTCGCTGGCAAAACGGGGCAGGAGGTAGGCACCAAGGAAGGTCTGCTGAAACCGCTTCCAGGTCTGGCTGCTGCTGACCGCGAAGCGGGTGAACTGACGCTCCCCTCCGTAATTCCAATTCACGTGTCCGAACACGCCGACGTTATACCGGTGGAACAGTTTGCCCGGCTGGATTTCCCGGTAGCGCAGGTTCCAGTCCACGTCGATGTCGTCGGCCGAGCTCAACTGGCCCGCGTCGTTCAACTCGAACTCCGGTGATTCGGTACTGGCAAAGAGATCGTATACCCAGTGCTTGCCGCCCAACTTGCTCAACCCGAGACCCGCGGTATACCCGGTCAGTGAGGTGCGCGAAGGATCGAACTTCACGTGGGTAGCATCGGGCCGCTGAAAGTATCGGGCGCTGGCTTGCTGCACGTCGGAGATCCTGGTCGAATCGCCCGCGACATGGCTGAAGCCGCCGTAGCCGGAGAGCTCGTAGGTCCCACCCTGAAAGCGCAGGTTCCAGTCGACCCCTCCGCTGTACGCGCGCCGGCTGAAGACCGAATCGAGGATGTCCTGCCCGAGATCCCGCTCGACGCCAGTGAGGGTGACACCCACCGTCGAGGTCGAGCGGCCGAACTCCTGCTGCACCCGGGCCACGCCGTATCCGGTGAGGGGCTCCACCCGGTTGCTGCCGTGCCCGGTGACCAGAGTATCGAATGTCTCGGCGTACTCGTTGGCCGTCACGGCCAGGAGACTGCCTACCGAAAGCCCTCGCGCGGTCCGGCCGGTGACCTTGGCCGCGCCGATGATGGTGGTGTAGTCGGGCGAATTGACATAGTCGCCGCTGGCCTCCCCGTGCGGCGGAGCCCCAATGCGCCGCGAGTAGTAGTACCCGGGCCCGTTACCCCTGAGCAGGTTGTTGCCTTCGGTAAAGAACGGCCGTCGCTCGGGGAAGAAGATTTCGAAGGCCGAGAGGTTGACCACCGCGGGATCGGCGTCCACCTGCCCGAAGTCCGGATTGACGGTGGCATCGAGGGTCAGATTGGGACCCAGACCCATCTTGAGATCTGCGCCGGCCCGGGCGACGTATTCGCTCCCGTCGTGGAAGGGATCCCGCGGATCGATGTTGCTGCTATAGCGCGCATCGCCGGCCACATAGGGGAGAAGCTCCAGACGACGCGAGGGCCGGATTCCCTCGATTCCCACCAGTTGCCCGATACGCGAGAAATACCCGGTTTCCTGCTTGGGAATCATCACCCAGTAGAGGTCCTGGTTCGAACCCGGCATCCAGCGGTTGATGTTGAGTCCCCACACCTGTTCCAAGCGGTTGGTGAACCTGAGCTGCGAGAATGGAATCCGCATCTCCGCGGTCCAGCCGATCGAATCGAGAGCGACTCTCGCCTCCCAGACCGGATCGAACCCGAAGTCCCGATAGTCCTCGGCGTCGCCGGGGTGATAGTAGTCGCTGCGGACTCCTCCCGAGCTGACGCAAAAGGTGAATCCGGTGCGCCGGTCGTGATAGGTGTCCAGCGAGATTATCAGCTGCTCGGCATTGCTGAACTGATCTCGCCGGGTGACCGGATGCGGCAGCTCGCCGCTCGGACTGCGCCACATCCGGGCGCCGACATAGAGCGCGTCGGCGTCATAGAGGAAGCCCACCTCCGTCCGTTCCTGGGGGACGCCGCCTTCTTCCGGTTCCTTCTGGACGAAGTCACTGAACCACGCCGCGGCCTTCCACGCTTCCTCATCCAGCGAACCGTCCACGGTGGGCGGAGTGGCTGTGAGCCGTCGGGCCTGGGCCTGCTTCGGTGGAAGGGAAGTCTGGCTGGTCGCCGGCGAGACGCGAACGCTCACGAGGCAGGCGAGCAGGATACAGGACGACCAGCCGGGAGATCGCATCGGGCTCGAGTTGTCGGGTCTGGAACAAAATGAAGGCGGGCGGCAACCAGAATATCCGGTGCCGCCCGCCAACTAACGTTTATGAATGCCCCCCGGTTTCAAGCCCGCTTCCGGAGCCGAATGCTCCCGTTGACGGTTTCGATACTGAGGTCTCTTCCTCCTTGACCAACCCGCCCCCGGAGGCTCTGGGGAGTCACCTTGCCGCTGATAGTGATGGGGAAATCGCTGTCGATGCTCCCATTCACAGTCTTCACATCCAGTTCGGTGTTGAGGTCCCCGGGAAAAGTGAGCGTCACCGAGCCGTTCACGGTGTTGAATTCGAGCTCGTTGGCCCAGTCACTGCGGCCCATGGTCGCCACGATCGAGCCGTTCACCGTTGTCGCTTCCACGACGCCGCTCGCCGTTACCCGCACATCTCCGTTCACCGTGTATCCCTCGGCGTCCGCGGCGATCGATTCGGCGGTAACCGAGCCGTTGACGGAACGGCCCACGAACCGCACGCCCTTGGGCACCGAGACATCGAAGTCCACTTCGACGTCGTTGTTATCGCTGTCATTGTGACCATGAGCCCCCGGCCTGCAATCGTTCGCCGGCTTGTTCTTCCGGGATGGGTAGACCGCGCAGATCGTGACGCCGTCCTCGTGCTCCACCACCCGGATCTCTACATCGTCCGGATTACTCTTTCGCGCGCTCTTACGGGCTGTCACCGTCACATCGCTGCCGGACCCTCCGGTGGCGTGGACGTCACCGTTGATGTTCTTGATTTCGATCGTCTTCCCGGCGGCCAGCTTGCCCTGCCATTTGAATGGCTCCTGGGCGTGCAGCACGGGGACCAGGCCGGCTGCCATGAGCGCGGCGACAATCATGCGGTTCATGATGCACTCCAAGGTGGTGAACTCGTTCGTCCCGGACGAGGCCGGGAGCCTATCGGACCGTGCCGCCCTTTCGCAGGCTCACCGTGCCATCGAAAGACTCGATCTCCAGGCGAGCGCTTCCGGTACCCATGGTGAAGTCCATGCGCTTCCCGGGCCTGATACCGTCCAGCTTGATGGGGAAGTCCGATTCCATGTTTCCGCTATAGGTGGAAACGGACACGCTCGCATTGATCGCCGGAGTGATCACGGTGACATCGCCGTCGTGGGAGACCAGACGATAGCGCCCCCCATCCATTATCGGGCCGCGGTAGCTGATCTCGCCATCTACCGACTGGGCCTCCACCGAGGAGGATTCCACCCCGTCCATGGTGATCTCGCCATCCACGGCCTGGGCCCGGATCTCCCCCGCGACGTTGGTCAGCCGGATCGCACCGTCAACCGAGTTCAGCTCCATCCTTCCGCGGGCTCCACTCAGCGTGATGGAGCCATCCACCGACCGAAGGGAGATGAGGCCCGCCCCTCCGGTGACCCGGATTTCACCTTCGACCGTTTCGACGCTGATCTCGCCCTTGGTGCCGTCGATGGTGACGTCTCCGCTCTGACCACTGATCGAAAGATGCATGTCGACTGGAACGGTGAGATGGTAGTCCACCGTCTCCGGCCCATAGCGGCCCGAGCTGCGAATCGAGACACTCTGGCCCGACACGTCCACGTCCACGTCTCCCGTCGTCTTCAGGATCGGCCTGCACTCGCACCGCGCTCTTCGCCCAGGTGGCGACAGTCACCGACCCCTCGAAGTTGTTGAGATCGAGTCGGGAGCCCGGCCTCACCGTAACGGTGGTGTCGATCTGCTGCGTTGCAGTCGCCACGATGAGAGCCGACGCGAGGAGTGCGAACATGGATACGAGTCCTTTCGAGGTCAGCTTTTCCGCGCGGCCAGAAGAGCCGCACGCTGAAGCAATTCCAGTTTCTGCATCTGGGTCTCGGCCAGATGTCCGTGCAGATACGGGTTCTTGGGGTCGGCCGCGAGCGCCTGCTGGGCTTCGCCGATGGCCTTGTCGATCAGCGCCAGCTTCGATTCGAGCACCCGCACCGTGGTGGAATCGAGCTTGCCGCGGTTCTCGACCAGAACGCGCTGGAGCTCATTCACCGCCGAGTCGTAGCCCTTCCGAGTCACGGTGGATGCCTGAATCACCGCGGGAGTACCACCCTGGGACTGTTCGGGCGCGTGAGCGCGAAGGAACCAGGCAACCCCGCCGGCAGAGAGGAGCATCAGCGCGATCGCCGCGGCCAGCAGTTGGGGAACCGTAAAGACCACCCGTCGAGAGCGCCTGAGCGGACGCACCAGCTCGCCCTCACCGATGAAGGCGGCGATGCCCGGCCAGAGGTCGCCTGCGGGGGGCCGGTCGTTCAACGCCTGGACTCGCGCCACAACTCCGCGCAGATCGGCCAGAGTGTTGGCGCACTCCTCGCATTCGGCGAGGTGCCGTTCGACCTCTTCCCGGTCCGAGGGAGACAGACTGCCGTCCAGGTAGTCCGACAGTCGTTCAGTGAGATGGGTCATGGCTTCTCTCTCCCGCCCGGGCCGTGCCCGAGCATGTGACGCAGCGCCATGCGCGCGTGGTGCAGCTGCGACTTCGACGTTCCGCTCGTGATGCTCAGCATCCCGGCGATTTCCTCGTGCCGGTATCCTTCGATGTCGTGAAGCACCAGGATCTGCCTCGCTCCATCAGGGAGTCGCTGGATGGCGGCTTCGACATCGAGAGTGAAGCCGGCCGGCAGGTTTCGACCGGGCATCCGGTCCAGCGACTCCGGATCATCGGTGTGACGCTGCCGCTTGATCCCCAGCGACTCTCGCCGGGTCAGAATCAGGTTCAGGGCCAGGCGGTGCAGCCAGGTGCCGAAAGCCGAATCGCCGCGAAAGGTGCTCAGCTTCTGCCAGGTCCTGATGAAAATCTCCTGCGTCACATCCTCGGAATCGTCACCGATCATCCGCCGCACGAGTGAGTGAATCCGTCCCAGATGCCGGCGGTACAACCGTTCGAAGGCATGCGGGTCCCCGGCCGCGGCCAAGGTGGCATCCACGGCATCTCCGTCAATGGCGTCGCTTTGGGTGGTAGCGCGCAGCGGCACAGTTCCGGATTGGGTGACTTGCATGCGGGGATTTGGACAGGCAACCCGCAGCAATGGTTGGAATACTGGCGCCAAATCCTTCTGGTGGCGAGATCTACACCTGTCGGACTCAAATCGGGTGCGCTAGTTTGGGGCAGTCCGGCCTAAACCTCCCTCCTCCGCTGCGGCATCTCACCACCGATGACGACCCTACGCTGTTCGTCGCCGTGAACCAGACGGTCCGCCGAGCCCAGGAGGGAGATGCCGACGCGTTCCGCATGCTGTATGAGGAACACGGTGGTCGAGTCTACGCTTTGTGCCTCCGGCTCTCAGGTGATCGTGCGGCGGCGGAGGAATTGACCCAGGATGTCTTCGTTCGGGTATGGGAGAAGCTGGAGACTTTCCGCGGAGAGAGCGCCTTCTCCACCTGGCTGCACCGGCTGGCGGTCAACGAAGTGCTGGGTGAGAAACGCAGCGCTTCCCGTCGCGCTCGCCGCGGTGCTCTCCACCGATCAGCCCGAGTCGCTGGAGCGACCCGGCACTGACTCAGGACACGGCGGGCATTGGGACCTCGACGCTGCGATTGCGCGGACTCCCGGAGGGCGCCCGCGCCGTATTCGTACTTCACGATGTCGAGGGCTATCGGCACGAGGAAATCGCCTCGATGACCGGGATCGCTGAAGGAACCTCGAAGGCCCAGCTGCACCGGGCACGCAGACTACTGCGGGAGAAATTGCAACGATGACATGCGATGAAGCGGTCACCCTGCTGGATGACTACGCCGACGGACTGCTGACGCCGGAGCGGGCCACGGCGCTGGAAGCTCACCTGAAGGAGTGCTCCAGCTGCCGTGCCGAACTCGGGAGTCTTCAGACGCTGCTGGCAGGAGCCAAGGCGCTCCCCAGGGCCATCACGCCCCCGGCAGGGACCTGGGCCGCGATCGAGCAACGAATCGAGAGCGGTTCGAAGACCGGCGTCGTCGCGCTCTCCGGGCGTCGCTCCAGGAGCTGGCGGATCTTCCTTCTCGCCGCGGCGGCGGTCGTGCTGATGGTTCTCTCGTCGGCGGTCACGTCGCTATGGATCAAGCGCAACGGCGGCGGAGCCAGCTTCGCGGCATCCCAGGCCGAATATTCCCGCGCGACCGCGGAGCTGGCCCAGAAAATCGAGAAGAGTCCGGCCGGCCTTTCGCCTCGAACTCTCGCCATCCTCGATCGCAATCTGGCGATCGTGGATGCCGCGATCCGGGAAGCGGAGCAGGCCCTCAAGACCGATCCGGGTGATCCGACGCTGGAGGAGATGCTGCTGGCTCGCTACCAGCAGCGGCTGGAGTTGCTCCAGCGCGCCGCGCGGGCGGGGCAGGAAAGCTGAGATGCGCCACCAGGCCGACCGTCCACTCACGTTGCTCCTCATGCTGCTCGTCCCGGTAAGTGCGGCGGCCCAGGGAGATATCACCGCCCGGCGTCCGGCACGTCCCGATGTGGCGCTGCGGATTTACTGTCCCAGTGGAACCCTTCGGGTCACCGGCTGGACCAAAGACTCCGTCGCGGTGAGCGGCTACCTCGATCCTTCCCTCGGCCGCTTCTTCATCGGGGGCACGGGCGACGGAATGAAACTCGGCATCGAGACTCCGGAGACCGATGCGGTCGGTACCGCGGTGCTCGATGTGAGCGTACCCCGGGCGGCGCGGGTCTGGATCAAGACGGCCAATGCGGATGTCGAAGTGAACGCGGTCTCCGGAACGGTGGACGTGTTCACCGTGAGCGGGCATACCCGGGTCGCCGGGTCGCCCTCGGTGGTCACCGCGGAATCGTTGGACGGAAATATCGAACTCGCCGTGGAGGCGCCCAGCGCGCGGGCACGCACGGGAAGCGGTACGATCGTCCTGCGGGGGGTCATTCGGGAAGCGAGTGCCTCGAGTGTGAGCGGCCCGCTGTTCATCGGCATGGAGGGCCCGATCTCGCGTGCCCGTTTCGAGTCGGTCTCGGGGGAAATCGCCTTCAAGGGTGAGCTGGATCCCGATGGCGTACTGGAGGCGGAGAGCCATAGCGGGAACATCGAGTTGCGCCTGTCCGAGCGACTAGGCGCCACCTACTCGCTGGTCGGTTACGCCGGTCAGCTGAGCACCGAATTCCAGGGCATTCCCCCAGCACCCCCTAAAGGCGAGTGGCGCTTCACGGTGGGGTCGGGCCAGGCGACGGTGACGGTGCGAACCTTCAAGGGAAAGGTGGAGCTTAAGAAGAAGTGACGAGTGGACAGGACTGAGGACTGAGGGGGACTGAGTACCCGGTACCGAGTACCGACTGCCGGTGAGATCGACTTTCACTTGGGGTCCAAGGCTTATGGCTAACAGCTAACAGCTAACCGCTAACCGCTGACGGCTGATGGCTGATGGCTGATGGCTGATGGCTGATCCAAGACCTTAAACGCCACGAGGCCAACCGGCATCTCATCCACGGAAGCGGAATCCCGTTGACCGTTCCTCCCTTCTCCGATGGAGGCCTTATGCTCCGCCCGTTCCTTGCTGTAACCGCCCTGTCCCTGCTGGCAAGCACTCCTGCCTTCGCAGGGCCGCCCTGGATCTCGCTGGAGATTCCCGCCAACCCGTACAACGAGACTACCCGCGGCGCCTTTGCCCTGGTCCGGGTCTACCATCATGGCGATGCCGCCTACTACCCGGTAACTGGGAGGGCCGAAGGTTTGATCAATGGAGTGCGCCAATCGGTAGACCTCAAGCTGGTCTCGACCTCGATCCCCGGGGTCTACGCAGTGCGCTATGAGCCGAACAAGGAGGGTGCGTGGCTCCTCGTCATCAGCATCGGCGAGAAGGATCGCGAGATGGGGCAAGCCACCATGCTGGTCTCGGTGCGGAATGGCGAGGTGAACTCGGCCCAGGTTCCTACCCGGAGGAACAGCGGTTACCTGGTTCCTGATGCGGTGACGCCAGCCCAGATCGATGCGATGCTGCGCCAGCAGCTGGCGGCCGAAGATTCAAACCATGGTTCGCCGGCTTCACCGTTTGCCCTTGCAGGACTTGCGCTGATTCCACTGGGAATGCTGATGACGCTGCGCCGCCGTTGAGCCCGACCCACTGCCTGGGGTGCCTGTGCCTCGTTGACATCCTTTCAATTGATGATCTGCCAATTGGGGCCAGGCCCTTCCTGGCCCCAATTGGATTCTCTTCGCTTGGCCGGGTTTCTGGGCATGGTCCTGGTGGGCAGATTGACCCTGCCTGACAGTATCGCTGGGTTCCCTTAACGGGGGCATCTCGGTGCTCAACGGGCATTCAGTATCGGTCGTCGGGGACTTGTCCACCGGGGCAAGGGGATCCTCAACATGTCGAAACGGCGTGACCCTGAGCAGCCCGCCGAACAAGACCACCGTGGGCGGGGCCACGATCCTGTGGCGGTAGCACCTGTGAAACGTTGAGGCGCCGCCGCACGGCTTGACACCAAGGCCCCGCATACCCCAATTCCAGCAGCGATTTACTCCCCTACAGCCGACGGGATTCATCAGCATGAACGACCAGTGAAGGCCGATGCGCTTCATCGCGCGCTGATTGAGCACGCGCCGAGCCTCTTTGCCCTCCTCGATACCGAGCTCGTCGTCCGCTACGTGAACCCGGCACTCAGCCGGCTCCTGGGGTATGAACCCAGTCACGTCGCAGGCCGGGGCATCGAACTCCTGCTTCATCCCGACGACAAGTCCAAATTCCAAGCTCGCATTGCCCTGGCCCTGACCGATTCCAAGCCGGCGGGCATCTGCTCCCTGCGGGTCAAGGACAAGCAGGGGTCTTGGCTCGAGATGGAGGGTGCGGTCGTCATGTTGAAGAGTGGGCCAGCCGCCGGCTCATTGCTGCTCGAGCTGCACGATGCCTCGGAACGGCGACGGATGCAGCGGGCCCTTCAGGAGAGCGAGGCCCGGTTCCGACTCATGGCGGACCATGCGCCGGTCATGATCTGGCTCGATGGTCCGGATATGAACCTCATTTTCGAGAACCGGACGGCCCTGGATTTCATGGGCCGAACCCTCGAGGAGGAAAAGGGGTTGGGTTGGCTCGAGAACCTGCACCCGGATGACCGGGAGGGAATGCTGGCAGGGTATCGCGCAGCCGCCGAGGTCCGTCAGCCTTACTCTACCGAATACCGGGTGAAACGGCATGACGGCGTGTGGCGCCGGGTCCTGGACAAGGGGGTGCCTCGATGGCTGGAAGATGGCAGCTTCGCCGGCTACGTCGGCTGCCATATCGATGTGACGGATATCCGGGAGACGACGGAACAGCTCCGGGCTTCCGAAGAGCTGTATCGTGCACTGGTCGCGGCGCTGCAGGAAGGCATCGTGATGCATCAGGCCGACGGCACGATCATGGCCTGCAACGCCAGCGCCGAGCGGATTCTGGGTCTCGCCCCGGGCCAGCTGACCGGCCGGAAATCGCTCAGCTTGAGCGGAGCGGCGCTGGATTCGGACGGCAATCCCATCCCGGAGGAAGAACAGCCCGCCATGGTGGCGCTCCGGACCGGGCGCACCTTGTCGGACGTGGTGATGGCCGTTAACAAGAGCGAGCACGAACTCTGCTGGCTCAGCATTGGCAGCCGACCGCTCATGAAGCCGGGAGAGGACCGCCCCTACGCCGCGGTGACCTCCTTTACCGATATCACCGACCGGCTCGCGGCGGAATGCGAGCTGCGACAGAGTGAGGAGCGGTACCGGGCATTCGTCGAACAGGCGAGCGAAGGAGTGTGGCGCACGGAGTTTACCAAGCCGATTCCGGTCGGCCTTCCGGTTGAAGACACCGTCCGTCTCCTGCTCGAACGGGCGTACGTAGCGGAGTGCAATGGCGCGTTGGCACGGATGTACGGATACGAGCGACCGGAGGAGATGATCGGCGTCCGGGTGACGGAAATGCAGCCCGCCGATGATCCTCGCACCATCGAATACCTGACCGCATGCGTTCAGAGCGGATTTCGGGCGATGGAGATGGAGTCGGCCGAGAGAGACCGCGAGGGCCGCACCAGATACTTCATGAACAACTGGGTCGGCATCATTGAGGATGGAATGCTCGTGCGGGTCTGGGGGACCCAGCGCGATATCACCGATCGCAAGGTGCTGGAGGAGCAGTTCCGGCAGGCGCGGAAGATGGAGACCGCCGGGCGTCTCGCCGGTGGGATTGCGCACGACTTCAACAACCTCCTGACCGCGATCCTCGGGATGAGCGATCTACTCCTGGGTGACCTGGCACCGGGAGACCCGCACCGCTCGGACGTCGAGGAGATCAAGCGCGCGGCGAGTCGGGCCGCATCGCTCACTCGGCAGCTCCTGGCCTTCAGCCGGCGGCAGGTGCTCCAGCCCAAGATCCTGGACATCAATGCGGTGGTCCGAGCGACAGAAAACATGTTGCGCCGCGTCATCGGGGAAGATATCAACCTCGTCACCGATCTGACCAAGGACCTGGGGCTCATCAAGGCTGACCCGGGTCAGCTCGACCAGGTAATCCTCAACCTCGCGGTCAATTCCCGCGACGCCATGCCGCGGGGCGGAACTCTCGCCATCTCGACCCGGAATGCCCGGGTCGAGCAGACTACTGTAGGGGTGGAGTCCATCATGCCGCCCGGCCGGTACATCGTCCTGTCGGTGAGCGATACCGGCATCGGAATGTCACCGGAAATCCAGCGTCACCTGTTCGAACCGTTCTACACTACGAAGGAGCCAGGGAAAGGCACCGGCCTCGGTCTGGCGACGGTGTATGGAATTGTGAAGCAGAGTGGTGGGTACATCTTCGCCGACACCGAGCCCGACCGGGGGAGCACATTCCGGATCTACCTGCCCAAGGCTCAGGGAAAGCTGGAAGAACCGGATACGCCGCAAGCCCACGTGTCGGAAACTCTCGCCGCCGGGACCATTCTGCTGGTTGAAGACGAGGAGGCAGTCCGCAAACTGGCGCGGCGAGTGCTGGAGGGAAGCGGGTACAAGGTTCTGGAGGCAAGAGACGGGAAAGCCGCACTCAGTGCCGTAGCCGCGCACCCCGGGCCCCTCGACCTGGTGCTAACCGATGTGGTGATGCCGGGAATGAGCGGCCAGGAACTCTCAGCCAGGCTGGTCGCCCAGCGACCGGGACTCAATGTGCTCTACGTGTCCGGTTATACCGATGATGCCATCCTGCAGCACGGCAGGCTGCTTCCCAACACCGCCTTCCTTCAGAAGCCGTTCTCCCCGGCGACGCTGGTGAGCAAAGTGCAGGAGGTACTCGGGCGCAGCTGATCCTGGGCGGCGGAGCTGGACTCGCTGAGTCTCTCCGTCGTCCGAGTCGTCGTTCGATCCGAAGTAACCGTCCGCCTCATCTACCAGCTCGTCGTCCGTCAGCACACCAGTCAGGATTTCCTCCGGATAGCCCGGTTCCACCAGCACGTATCCGAAGGGATAGTCCAGCCCCGAGAGCATGATGATCCGGCGAGGTGCCCCTTCGGCTTCCACCACGATGGTATCCGCGTTGGTGGTCACGACGGGAATGCCCTGATCCTCGAACCAGGGGACAGCGGCAGAGGTGTAGTACCGGAAATCGTCCAGGAGGTCGGCGCCATCGGCCGAGGCCAAGGTGTCCGAGGCGGGCAGCCAGAAGACGACGAGGGTGGCCTTCTGCACCACGACAGGGGGCTGGCGTGGGCCTCCGAACCGGCTGGACCCAAGCCCGTCCCGATGTTCGCCCTTCCCGCAGGCAGCCAGGGCCAGAAGCAGCAAGCCACTCCCCTGAATACGCATGGGCCAATAATGGGCCCGGTGTGGTTCCCGGGGGAGAGCCCGGTCTTCCGAATCGATCCTCTTGACTGATACGATCGTATGAACTAATCATACGACCGTATGAATACTGAAACCACGCCAAAACGCCTCCGGACCGCCGCCCGCCGGGTCTTCGCCGAGCGGGGATACGAGGGCGCATCGATCCGCCTGATCACCGCCCGGGCCAAGGCAAACCTGGGTGCCGTCACCTACCACTTTGGCTCCAAGGAACAGCTGTACTACGCCGTATTGAGCGAGTTCACCGTCCCCCTCGGGCAGAAGGTCGTGGAGATTGTCACTACTCCGGGGTCAGCCATGGAACGGATCGGCGCGGTGATCGAGGCCTACTATGATCAGTTCGCTCGCTTCCCCGACTTCCCCGCCCTGATCATTCACGAGCTCGCCTTGGGACGAAAGCTCCCTCCCCCGATTCGTGAGACGCTCGAGCGGGTCCAACCTGCGCTCTTCAAGCTGATTCAGGAGGGACAAGCCGAAGGCAGCATCCGAGGCGGGCCGCCGGTGCCGATCATCATGAGCATACTGGCGCAACCGTTCTACTTCGCCATGGTCCGCCGTCTGGTGGGCCAGATCGTAGGGCCTGAGTTCGAGCAGCCAGAGTTTCGGGCCATGCTGATCCAGCATGCAGTCGACTTCGTGCGCCGGGGACTGGCCCCCGAAGCGGTGGAGGTAGCATGAATCGCAAAGTCATCCCCGTCGTGATCCTCGTGGCGGCCGCGGCCGGGGCCTATTGGTACTACTCGCACCGCCAGCAGCAGACGGAGGGAACGATCGAGGCCTCCGGCACGGTGGAAGCGACCGAGGCGGTTCTGGGGTTCGCCACCGGAGGGCGAATCGCGGAGGTGCGGGTTCGAGAGGGCGATCGGGTCACCGCCGGTCAATTGCTCGCCCGTCTCGACACGCTGGAAACCGGTGCCCGGCTGCAACAGGCCCACGCCCAGGTACAGGCGGCCAAGGCGGCCCTGCTGGAAATGGAGCATGGGAGCCGGATAGAAGAGATCGAGGAGGCCCGCGCAGCCCTCGAGAGTGCCGAACACACGCTCACCGATGCCGAGACGTGAATTGCAGCGGACCAGGAAGCTGGCCGAAAGCAAGGTGGTGGCCCAGCAGCAGCTGGACCGGGCCCAGGTGACCTACGATGTGGCCAAGGCACGGCGAGACCAGGCCAGCGCGCAGCTTCGGCTGCTCGAGGCCGGCACTCGGGTGGAACGCATCGCGGCCCAGCGTGCTCAGGTAGCGATGGCCGAGGCCCAGGTGAAGTCCCTCGAGGCAACCCTCGCGAACCAGATCATCACCGCGCCCTTCGACGCCATCGTCTCCACTCGGCACCATGAGCCGGGTGAAGCCGTGTCGGCCAATGCACCGGTCCTGTCACTCATGAACCCCAGCGACCGTTGGGTCCGGATCTACATCCCGGAACCCAGGATCGGCGCCGTGCGACTGGGCACTCCCGCGACCATCCGCACCGACACCTACCCTGACAAGCGTTACCAGGGAGAGATCTACTGGGTGTCGGATGAAGCCGAGTTCACTCCGCGGAATGTTCAGACCACGGAAGAACGAGTGAAGCTGGTCTATGCGGCGAAGGTCCGGGTGTTGGCCGACAGCGCGCTCGAACTCAAGCCGGGTATGCCGGCCGACGTGTACCTGCAATAGGGGCGAAGGGAGCCTGTGGTGGGCACGCTGGTCGAGGCCATCGGCCTGAGCCGTCGCTTCGGCGAGACCGAAGCGGTGCGGGAGCTGAGCTTCTCCGTGGAGACGGGCGCGTTGTTCGGGATCGTCGGTCCCGATGGTGCGGGTAAGACGACGACGCTTCGCATGCTCGCCGGAGTGCTGCGCCCGACGGGAGGCGATGCGCGGGTGGATGGAGTGAGTGTGGTGAGCGATCCCGAGCGGATCAAACAGGGCACTGCCTACATGCCGCAGCGCTTCGGGCTCTACACCGATCTCACGGTTCAGGAAAACATCGCGTTCTACGCGGATCTCTATCGGGTTCCGCAGGCGGAACGCCCCGCCCGCCTCGAGCGGTTGTACCAGTTCTCCCGCCTGGGTCAATTCAAGACCCGGCTCGCCGGCCAGCTTTCCGGCGGGATGAAACAGAAACTGGCTCTCTGCTGCGCCCTCATCCACCAGCCCCGCCTGCTGCTGCTCGACGAACCCACCTTCGGTGTCGATCCGATTTCCCGCCGCGATCTGTGGCTGATCCTGCATCAAATGGTGGCCGAAGGCGTCACCGCGATCGTGTCCACGGCCTATCTGGACGAGGCGGAACGATGCGATCAGGTGGTGCTGCTCGATGGGGGCAAGGCGGTGGCTCTGGATACACCGGAAGCGCTGCAGGCCAGCCTGAGCGGCCAGATGCTGGAGGTGCGCACCCACAACCCCCGCGAGGCAGCCCGTCTATTGACGGGACGACCGGGAGTAGCCGGGGTGTCAGCCTTCGGCGACACGCTGCACGTCCGTGTTGGATCCCATGAGACCGACTGGCCCCCGCTGGCCGAGGCGCTGTCCGCGGGCGGCGAACCGGTGATCGCGGTCCGGCCCATCACGCCTTCACTCGAGGATGTGTTCATCGAGCTGACCGGAGGAGGCGGCCGATGACCGCGGCGATCGAAGCCGTTCAACTGACTCGTCGCTTCGGTGACTTCACCGCGGTGAACGCATTGTCGATTGCGGTGGAGACCGGAGAAATCTTCGGGCTCCTGGGGCCAAACGGCGCGGGCAAGACCACGGCCATCAAGATGCTCACCGGTCTGATACAGCCCAGTGAAGGCACTGCCCGAATCGCCGGATACGACGTCGAGCGGGAGTCCGAGCAGGTGAAACGGCGGCTGGGCTACATGTCTCAGCTCTTCTCCCTGTACCCCGACCTCACCGTCGAAGAGAACATTGT
Source organism: uncultured Gemmatimonadales bacterium (assembly GCA_963788625.1). GTDB lineage: Bacteria > Gemmatimonadota > Gemmatimonadetes > Gemmatimonadales > GWC2-71-9 > DATBGE01. The sequence continues at coordinate 156,736 of CAWBHB010000001.1, forward strand.
CTTCTTCGCCGGTCTCTATGGGGTCGGCGGCGCGCGACTGGAGCAACGGCGGGCCTGGGTGCTGCACATGGCCGGCCTCGATCGCCAGCGTGACACCATGACCAGCGCTCTCCCCCTGGGTTGGAAGCAGCGGCTGGCCCTGGGTTGCGCCGTGCTGCATGAACCTCCGGTCCTCTTTCTCGACGAGCCCACCTCGGGCGTTGATCCGCTCTCCCGCCGCCGTTTCTGGGATCTGATTCAGGCCCTCGCCGAAGCAGGTACCACGGTCCTGGTCAGCACTCACTACCTGGAAGAAGCCGAGTACTGCCACCGAGTGGCGCTGATGAATCGGGGCCGCCTGATCGCCCTGGATCGTCCGGCGCAGCTCCGGGGAGCGGCTACGGACCCTCTGTTCGAGCTGGAGACACTAAATCCGCTCCGAGCGGTCGAGGTGCTGACCGGAGATCCGGGCGTAGTGGACGCGGTCTTGTTCGGTCGGAAGGTGCACCTCACGCTCCGGGAAGCGGCCGACGCCGACCGTCGAATCCGCGAGCTATTGGACAAAGGCGGAATAGCGGTGACTTCGCTGGAACCGGTGGCACCAAGTCTGGAAGACGCCGTGGTCAGTCTGATCCGTCGCGCCGGCGGCGCAGCCGATGACTGAGCGGATTTTCGCTGTCGCGCGGAAGGAGCTGATTCAGCTTCGCCGTGACCCGCGCAGCCTGTCCCTCGCATTCGGACTGCCGGTCCTGCTGGTGCTGCTCTTCGGCTATGCCGTGAGCTTCGACGTCAAAGACATCCGGCTCGCGATTCTCGACGAGGACAGGACCAGTGCAAGCCGGGAGCTGATCGATGCCTTCCGGGAGACCAAGGTCTTCCGTGATCTTGGCACGATCTCTCGCCGGGGGGATGCGGACCGGCTGCTGACCAAGGGGTACGCTCAGATCGTCATCGTCATCCCCGAGGGCTTCGCCACAGATGCCGCCCTGGGTCGTGGAGGGCAGATCCAGGCGCTGGTGGACGGGGCTGACGCCAACACCGCCTCGATCTCGGTCTCCTACGCCGAGGCAGTGGTCGGGAGCTGGGGCCAGCGGGTGGGGGCGAGGGGGACGGCGGATCCGGGTGGAGTCCGGGCGGAGATCCGCGCCTGGTACAACGAGACCCTCGACAGCCGCCTCGCCATCGTTCCGGGATTGATCGCGGTGGTCATGATGGTCATCGCGGCCATGCTCACTTCGCTGACTATCGCGCGGGAATGGGAGAGGGGGACGATGGAGCAGCTCGCTTCCACCCCGGTTCATCCGCTCGAGGTGATCGGCGGGAAGCTGCTTCCCTACCTCGCCATTGGGCTCATCGACATGGCGATGACCGTCTTCCTCGGCCTTTTCGTGTTCCAGGTCCCGTTTCGAGGGAGTCTGCTGCTCCTCTTCGTGACCTCGTTGCTCTTTCTGCTGGGCGGACTGGGACTCGGCATCTTCGTGAGCGCGCTGGTCAAGTCGCAACTGGTCGCGACCCAGATGAGTATGCTCATCACCTTTCTGCCCGGCTTCCTGCTCTCCGGCTTCGCGTTCGACATCGCCAACATGCCGCTGGTCCTGCAGGGCGTGAGCCTGCTGGTCCCGGCCCGCTACTTCATCGTGGTGACGAGGGGAATCTTCCTGAAGGGAGTGGGCCTCGAGGTACTGTGGCCGCCGGTTCTCGCCCTGACGCTTTTCGCGCTCGGGGGTCTCACGCTCGCGGTTCGAACTTTCCATAAGGAGCTGGAGCCGTGAGCCCCGGCCGGGTGCGGGAACTGGTCCGCAAAGAGATGAAGCAGATGCTGCGGGACCCGAAAATGAAGCGGATCATTTTCGCGGCTCCGGTAATCCAGCTCCTGGTGTTCGGCTACGCGGTGAATACCGATGTCCGGAATGCCCCGACCATCCTGGTGGACCAGGACAACACCGCCACGTCTCGGGCCCTGGCCGACGCGCTGACCGCGTCGGGGAATTTTGCGATTACCCAGCGCTCCAGCAGAAGCGGGGATATCGATCGGGCGCTCGACGATGGATCCGCTTTGGCCGGAGTGCTGGTGGCGCCCGGTTTCGAACGGGAGCTACGGGCCGGCCGGATTCCCGCGGTCCAGGTTCTGGTCGATGGGAGCCGTTCGAATTCGGCCAATCTCGTCCGAGGCTACGCCCTGCGGATCATCCAGCGGTTCGGGGTTGTGCAATCGCAGCGCGCTCCGGTCCTTATCGCCGACTTCCGGCCGCAGGTGTGGTACAACCCCGACCTCAAGAGCAAGGTGTACAACGTCCCGGCCGTGGCGGGCGTCATCATCCTCCTGATGTGTCTGTTGTTGACCGCGCTGGCGGTCGTTCGCGAGCGCGAGCTGGGCACCCTGGAGCAGCTCATGGTGAGCCCGATGCAGCCGGCGGAGCTCATCCTGGGCAAGACGATCCCGGTGGCCATCGTGGGACTGATCGACTTGGTGCTGGTGACTACGGTCGCGCTGCTGTGGTTCCAGATCCCCTTCCGCGGAAGTTTCCTGCTGCTTTTCGTCGCCAGCCTGCTCTACATCCTGGCCGGGCTCGGCATGGGGCTCCTCATCTCCTCGATCTCCCGCACCCAGCAGGAAGCGTTCATGACGATGTTCCTGCTCTTCTTTCCTGCGATGCTGCTGTCGGGATTCATGTTTCCCATTTCCAGCATGCCGGCCCCGATCCAGCTGATCACCCTGATCAATCCGATCCGGTATTTCCTCGAGATTCTGCGTGGCCTGTTCCTCAAGGGCGCAGGCCTCGATGTGCTATTCCCCAAACTCGCCGTGCTGGCCCTGATGGCGGCGCTTCTACTGTTCCTCGCTGCCAAGGGACTCCGGAAACGCATCGGGTAGCGACACTTAGGGTCAGGAGTGACGAGAGTCGGGGACTGAGGACTGAGGACTGAGGGAGGTACAAGGGAGAAGGAATGCGGACCGAGGAGTGACTAGATTCTATTGCACGCAGTCCTCAGTCCTTTCTACTTTTTTTGACTCACCGGGGAGCCGAGCATGACCACCAGCACTGCCTCTGCCATCTGGGAAGGCGGCCTCAAGGGCGGCAAAGGAAACTTTAATGCGGGTTCGGGCGCATTTCAGGGGCCCTACACCTTTGCCACGCGTTTCGAAGGAGCAAAAGGAACTAATCCTGAGGAATTAATCGCGGCCGCTCACGCCGCATGCCTGAGCATGGCACTCGCCGCGGGCCTGGAAAAGGCCGGCACCCCACCCAAGCAGATCAGCACGACTGCATCATGCACCATCGAGGCGGTGGGTGGCGGGCTTAAGATCACCAAGATGAAGCTGGTGGTGCGGGGGACGGTGCCAGGGATTGAGCAGACGGCCTTCACCCGCGCTGCCGAGGATGCCAAGAACGGCTGTCCGGTATCCAATGCGTTGAAGGGCAACGTCGCCTTCGAGCTGGATGCACTCCTGCTGGAATAGGCATCGGCTGACCGGCCCGGATTCCGGGCCGGCGCCATCCCGCCTCCCACGGTTTACTCCCCCGGGTGAGAATTCCTGCCGCCCGGGCCCCGTCAGTAGAGAGCAAGAAGCAGAATTGCCTCGAGCAATGCCTTCAGGGCCGATACCGAACGGCGAAGACGCTGTCCCAGGTAGTAAGTGCCGACTTCGGAGCGAGAACGGTGTCTACCAGGCCAAGATAGGCAAAGGGCACCAGCGCGGTGTTGGTGGGCGGAGGGAAGGCGCTGAGCGCGAGATCAGTGAAGGTGATCTGCATGACTCCGGCGGCCCCCGCATTGTCCAGCAGCGTGGCCTGTCGCGCGATGTAGCGGGCCTGCTCCGCTGGAGTACTAGTGTTTGTGGGAGAGATGTTCTTGGAAGGCCATCCACCCTCCAGAACAACTTCGGGCAGCGGATTCCCCATGACCAGCCGGCTGTAGTAGTCGTCCGGAACATCGTCCGGGTCGACGAAGCCGCCGAGGTAGGGATAGGAGGAGAGGCCGAGGGCATCGAGACCATGAGCTTCGCCGTCGTCGCGTCCGCGCGCCGCTCGGCAGCCGCGGCATTCACCATGGTCACCACCGCGGAATAGAGCGAAGCCGGCGCGATGGCGCGCACCAGATTGGTCTCCGCCGCGAGACTCAGGTACTCAGGCCGGAGAATGGTATCCACCGCCGCAACATATTCGCGGTAGATCTGTTGGATTGCAGGGTCAGTGATGCTCTTGCCCAATGCGACCAGCTCAGGGTCTTCGGCGGAACGATCGAGCCCGTTGGTCACATCGAGAGCTGGATCAAACCGGCGTCCGAATGCGCCGCCGCCATGTTCAGGGTCGGGACCTGGAGCGCGGGGTCGTTACTGGGAGGGAAAGCGGAGAACCCCATGAAGTAGGAGCGGGCACGCTGGTCCGGCGCGTCCTTGTCACACGAGGCGACCATGCCCAGAAGGGCTATCACGAGGGGAATCGCGAGGGTTCTCGGACGCAATCAGGTTCCTTTATTCAGGACGGTCTCCAGAGTGGGCCAGACGTTACCCGCTATGACTCGATGCCCCGCAGGGGTCGGGTGCACCCCGTCCCCCTGATTGAGCGAGTCCACCCCGGCAACGCCCGCCAGCAGAAAAGGGACCAGCGGAACGTGATTGGCCCGGGCAAGGTCGGGATAGATGTCGCGAAATGTCCTCGTGTACTGGGCGCCCAGATTGGGAAGCGCCTCCATGCCGAGCAGGACGATGCGGGTGTCAGGGGCCTGCTCGCGAACCCGGTTGATGATCGCCTGAATGTTGGCCTTCAGCGAGTCGAGGTCCTGGCCCCTCAGCCCGTCATTTGCGCCGGTCTCAATGAGCAACACCGCGGGCTTTTCCCGCAAGACCCAATCGATCCGGTGCAGTGCCCCCGCCGAGCTCTCTCCGCTCACTCCGGCGTTGATCACCCGGTAGTGGAGTCCCAGCGAATCAATCTTGTGTTGAATCAGGGCGGGATAGGCCTGGTCCAGATCCACGCCGAGTCCCGCGGTAAGGCTGGTACCCAAGAACACAATGGCGGGCAAGGCGGTCGGGGCGGGCGAGGCGGGCGATTCAGTTGTGGTATCACGAGCGACAGCGCCGCGGTCAGGGCTACCGCAACCGCTCAACGGGAGCGCCGCCAGAGCGAAAAGCCTCAAGAGGCGTATGGTCCTAGATTTCGCCATTCTGAACCTGACTTCTAGATTTGGCGTTCCTGTTCCCTGTTCCCTGTTCCCTGTTCCCCGTTCCCCGTTCACCGTTCACCGTTCACCGCTTCATCGAATGATTCGCGCCGAATCCCTGACCAAGAGTTTCCTCTCGGGTGGCCGCCCGCTCGTAGTAGTAAAGAATATCAGCTTCCAGATCGAGCCGAAGGCCTTCGTCGCCATCGTCGGCCCTTCGGGCAGCGGGAAGACGACACTACTGGGCCTCCTCGCCGGACTGGACCGTCCGACCGGGGGCCGTGTGGTCCTGGACGGGCAGGATCTCAACACGCTCGACGAAGATGGCCGGGCACGATTCCGGAGCGAGCGGGTGGGATTCGTGTTCCAGTCCTTCCATCTGATCCCGACGCTCACGGCCCAGGAGAACGTTCAGGTCCCGCTGGAACTGCGGGGTGACGAGGCGGAACAGCAGGCCGCCGAGCTGCTGCAGCGGGTCGGACTGGCCGGGCGGGAGCATCACTATCCAACGCAACTCTCCGGTGGGGAGCAGCAGCGGGTCGCCCTGGCCCGGGCGTTCAGCATCCGCCCCCGGATTCTCTTTGCCGACGAGCCGACCGGAAATCTCGATGCGGCGACCGGGACTCGAGTCATCTCGATCATGACCGAGCTCAACCAGGAGTTCGGCACCACGATGGTCCTGGTCACTCATGACGCCGACCTCGCGGCCAAGGCTCGCCGGGTGATCCGTTTGGCCGACGGAGCGGTGGTCGCCGATTCGGGCGACGGATCGTCGGGGACATGACGACCCTGAAGTTCATTCTCAACATGGCCTGGCGAGAGGGGCGAGCCGGCGGTCGCCGCCTTCTCCTTCTGACCTCCGCGATCTCGGTGGGCGTCGCCGCGCTGGTTGCGATCGAATCCTTCAGCGACAACCTGAGCACCGGCGTAGCCGAGCAGTCGCGGGCACTACTCGGCGCCGATGCTCGCATCGCCTCACGCACCGCACCCACCCAGGCCACCGCGGAGACGGTGGACTCGATCGCCAGGCAGGGCGGTGCCACGGCGAGCGACGTCGCCAGCGTCACCGGCTTTGCCGGGATGGCCTACATCAAGCGCAGTGGTGCCACCCGCATGGTGCGAGTCACTGCGGTAGCCGGCGAGTATCCGCTTTACGGCACGGTGCGCACCACGCCGGTCGACCGATGGACCAGCCTCACCACCGACGGCAAGATCGCGCTGGTTGATCCCTCCTTTCTAACCGGACTACAGGCCTCTATCGGCGATACGCTTTCGTTGGGGGAGGCCTGGTTCGTCGTGGCCGGCACGGTAGACAACTTTCCGGGCGACGTTGGCATCCAGAGCGCGTTCGGCCCAAGGGTGTTCATCCCGTCGCGATACCTGGCGGAGACATCGCTGCTGAGTTTCGGTGCGCGCGCCGAATACGAGTGGTACTTGAGATTCCCCGACTCGACCAATGTCGTGGCGCTCGCCAAGGCGTGGCGCACCAGGGTGAACCAGCGACAGCTCTCTCTCCGAACGGCGAGCGACAACGAGGAGAATCTCCGCAGCTCGCTCGACCAGCTGGGACGCTATCTGGGCCTGGTGGCACTGATCGCGCTGCTGCTGGGAGGCATCGGAGTGGGAAGCGCGATCCAGGTTTTCCTGGGGCAGAAGCGTGAAGGGATCGCCGTCCTCCGGTGCCTGGGAGCCACCTCACGACAACTGTTCGCAGTGTATCTGCTCCAGGCCCTGATCATGGGCCTGGTCGGAAGCATCCTGGGAGTGGGCCTCGGGTTACTGCTCCAGCTCGTGCTTCCCCACGTCTTCGGCCAGTTCCTGCCGCTCACCGTGGAGATCAGGCCCTCGCCTCGGGCAGTTCTCACCGGACTGTTTATCGGAATCTGGGTGGCGACCATCTTTGCGCTGCTGCCACTGCTCCGGGTGCGCTCAGTCCCGCCCCTCGAAGTGCTGCGGCGGCCGTACGAGACTGCGCGGCGGGAACGCGCCGACCTGTGGACCTGGCTGGCGCGCATCACCCTGGTCGCCAGCACGGTGCTGCTCACGATCTACCAGGTTGGAGAAGTCAGGAAGGGCCTCTTCTTCGCCGGGGCAATCGGTTTCGCGTTGCTCGTCCTCTGGCTCGCGGCACTGGCGCTGATCCGCGGAGTGAGGCGCTGGTTCCCGAAACGGCTGCCCTACGTCTGGCGCCAGGGCCTGGCCAATCTCTACCGTCCGGCGAACCAGACGGTGGCCGTTGTCCTGGCACTCGGCTTCGGCGCCTTCCTGCTGGGCGCCCTCGCGCTGGTGCAGCACAACCTGCTGCGGCAGCTCAACCTCGATGCCGGCCCCGGCAAACCCAATCTGGTGTTCTTCGATATCCAGCCGGATCAGCGGGAGGGGCTGGCTGCCATCCTCCAGCAGCAGGGACGTCCAGCCAGCGCACCGGTCCCCATCGTGCCGATGCGGATCCGCTCCATCAACGGCCGCCCAGTCGGGGAGATTCTGGCCGACAGTGCGCCGAAGAATCGCGAAGGCGAGCCCATCGAGCGCTGGGCTCTTCGCCGGGAGTTCCGTTCCACCTATCGCGATTCGATCGTGCGCTCGGAAAAGGTCGTGGTGGGAACCTGGTGGAACCCAGGCAGCCAGCGAGGGCCGGTGTTCCCCATCTCGATGGAGATGGGTGTGGCGGGGGACCTCGGTGTCACCGTGCGCGACACCATAGTGTGGGACGTGCAGGGAGTCGGGATCACAACCCGGATCGTAAATCTGCGGGAGGTGAACTGGGCCAGGTTCGAGCCCAACTTCTTCGTAGTGTTCCCCACCGGGGCGCTGGAAGAGGCGCCGCAGAGTTACGTGGTCCTCACCCGGGCATCCACCCAGCTGGAATTGGGAGACATCCAACGGCTGGTGGTGCAACGATACCCCAACGTCACGTCGATCGACCTCACGACCATCCAGTCCGCGGTCGAACGGGTGGTATCGAGCGTGGTTCTCGCCGTGCGCTTCATGGCTCTGTTCAGCCTCGCCACCGGGACCGTGGTGCTGATCGGGGCGCTCGCCACCAGCCGGTTCCAGCGGGTGCGCGAAGCGGTGCTGCTCAAGACGCTCGGTGCGGTTCGCCGCCAGGTCCTTCGAATCATGCTGGCGGAGTATGCGGCCTTAGGCATCCTCGCGGCGTTCGTGGCGATGGTTCTGGCCTCGGCGGCGGGATGGGCCCTCACCAAGTACGTCTTCGAAGTCCCCTTCTCGGTTCCCTGGGTCGGATACCTCACCCTGGCCCTCGGCATGATCGCGCTCACCCTGATCACCGGGATCTGGAACAGCGTCGAGGTGTTCCGAAGGACGCCGCTCGAGGTGCTTAGAGGGGAGTGAGAAAGTGAGAAGTGAGGAATTGAGAAAGTGAGATTGAGGGATTGGGGATTGAAAGGCCCATTTTCTCAATCTCTCACTCTTCAATTTCTCACTTCGCAATCTTCAATCCCTCCCCCTTCCTAGGTAGACTTCTCCTGCCCCACCCCCCTACAACACGAGGATCAGCATGCTGGTCGTACTGACCCTGCTCTTCATTCTGTCCGGCGCGGCCGGCCTGTTCTACGAGTCGGTCTGGTCGCGCTATCTCGGTCTCTTCGTCGGCCACAACGCATACGCCCAGGTGATCGTCCTCGTGATCTTCCTGGGCGGTATGGCGCTGGGCGCCGTGCTGGTCGGCCGGTGGACCGAGCGACTGAAGGAGCCGCTCTTCTGGTACGCCATCGTGGAGGGGCTGATCGGGACGGTCGGACTGGTCTTTCACGATCTCTACATTGCCGTCACCAACTGGGCCTATCAGTCGGTGTTCCCGCATACCGCGGGATCCGTTTCGCTCACCATCTCCAAGTGGGCGATCGCCTCGGCCCTGATCCTGCCCCAGTCCATCCTGCTGGGCATGACCTTTCCGCTCATGACCGCCGGCGCCTTGCGCTGGATCGCCGATCGTCCGGGCCGGACCCTGAGCATCCTCTACTTCGCGAACAGCTTCGGCGCAGCGGTCGGCGTGCTGATCGCCGGCTTCTACCTGGTGGAGGTCGCCGGACTGCCCGGGACCATCCTCGCGGCTTCGATCCTCAATTTCTTCGTCGCCATCGGCGCCATCGTCGCGACGCGGGCGCACCGGGGAATGGCAGCAGAGGCGGAAGGGGCGGGAGGGGCGGCCACCCGAAAGGCAGCGACAAGCCATCCTGCCATGCCGGCCTCCCCCGCTTCGACCACCATCGCCCGCCTGCTACTCTGGACCGCCTTCGGCACCGCGGTCGCGTCGTTCATCTATGAGATCGCCTGGATCCGCATGCTCTCGCTGGTCCTGAGCAGCGCCACCCACGCGTTCGAGCTGATGCTGTCGGCATTCATTCTCGGTATCGCGATGGGCTCGCTCTGGGTCCGCACCAAAGCCGATCAATTCTCCGATCCGCTCCGCGTCCTGGGCATCACCCAGTGGGCGATGGGCTTCCTCGCGCTCGCGACCCTGCCGGTCTATGTGATGTCCTTCGGGTGGACCGGCGACCTGCTGCACACCTTCGCCAAGAGCGAGGCGGGCTACAACGGCTTCACCATCGCCCGCTACGGCATCTGCCTCCTGGTGATGATCCCCGCGACGTTCTGTGCCGGCATCACCCTCCCGCTCATCACCCGCACCCTGGTATTGGGCGGCCTCGGTGAACGCGCGATCGGCACGGTGTACGGGGTCAACACCCTGGGATCGATCCTGGGTGTGAGCATCGCGGCCCTGGTGCTCATGCCCCTGGTGGGGCTCAAGGCCCTGCTTTCTTTCGGCGCCCTGCTCGACATGGCGATCGGCGTCGTCATCCTCTTCGTGACCGCGCGATTGAGCCAGGATGCTCGAGCGCGGCGCTTCGCACTTCTCTCCCTTGCCGGCCTCGGGGTCGTCTTTGCGGTGGCAGCGCTGACTCCCACGCTGGATCGTCGGCTATTGTTGAGCGGAGTCTACCGCTTCGGTGTCGTGCCGCCTCCGGGAAGCCGGGAGATCCTCTACACCCGGGACGGAAGGACAGCCACGGTTTCGACCGAGAGGATCACCTCCACCGGCGACATCTTCATCGCTACGAACGGCAAGTCAGACGGACAACTGGGCGCCTACTGGCTCACCCCCTGCACCGCCGATTCGGCGCGCCATCCGCTCCGAGGCGACATGGCCACCATGGTGCTGGGTGCTCTCATGACCGCGGCGCATGCGCCGAACGCCGAGGAGGGAGCGGTCATTGGCCAGGGCACCGGCATGTCGAGCCATATCCTGCTGGGGAACCCCCATCTCAAGCGGTTGGCCACGATCGAGATCGAGCCGGAGATGATCAAGGCGTCCCGGGCGTTCCTTCCCGCCAACCGGCGAGTGTTCGAGGACCCGCGCAGCATCTTCATCATCGACGACGCCAAGTCCTACTTCGCCGCGGCAGGGAGACAGTACGACTTCATCTTCTCCGAGCCTTCCAATCCGTGGGTAAGCGGTGTCTCCGGCCTGTTCACCGCGGAGTTCTACGATCGGGTCACCCAGTATCTCAAGCCGAACGGCATCTTCGCCCAGTGGATTCACCTCTACGACTTGAACGACCGGCTGGTCACCACCGTGCTCGCGGCGCTGCACGAGAAATTCCGGGACTACCAGGTGTTCATGCCGGTGGGATCGGACATGATCGTGATCGCCACCAATGCGCCCAAGCTGCCGGCGCCGGACTGGAGCATTTTCCAGTGGCCCGGGATTCAGCAGGATCTCTGTCACCAGCTGCCGTTTACCCCCGAGGCAATGGAGGCCACCCGCCTGGGCAGCCGCGCTTCGTTGGGGCCGCTGGTCGAGGCTGCGCCGCAGGTCAATTCGGACTTCTTCCCCCACCTGGATAACGGCGCCGAGCGTACGCGGTACCTGGCGAGTCGTGCCATCGGCCTCTGGGGCCTGTCCAACGAGCGCATGGACCTGACGGCTCCGTTCGAGGGCCGGCGAATCGGACCGGTGTCCTTCACCAGCGCGCCGGCGCCGGACGTTCCCCGCATGTACAGCCTCGCGCTGGGCGCGGCGTTGCGGGACCCGGGGTCCTACGTCACGACGGATACGATCCCCGACGACGACCGAAAGGTGACTGCGCTGGCCCGGGAGAGAGCCTGGCTCGCAACGCTGGCGGCCTCCGAGGCCCCGGGGAACTGGCGCGTGTGGGTGCAGTGGATGTCAGACATCGAGCGGGATCGCTACGGCGGAACCACCGGCTACGCCGACCCGGAGTTCTACCGCCAGATCTACCGCTATCTCGAGCGGCACAAGGCTCCTGCTGAAGTTCGGGCCGTAGTCGATTTCCGGCACGGAGTGAGCGGGTGGGACTTCGCTCAAGCCGTGAAGGCGGCCGAACCGCTCGAGGCGGCGGCGCTCGCCCACAAGAGCTGGCTTCCGCCGGACGAGCTGCGCGACGGACTGGTGGTGGCGCGCTTGATGACCGGCGACGTAACAGGCGCGAGACGAGCCTTCGAGTCCCTGGCTCCGTACAGCCGGCGGCCCGACGGCGACTTTCGCTCGGCGCTGCTGGCGGCGTATGTCGAGGCGAAGAGTGATGAGGGAAAGAGTAAGGAGTGAGGGGTGAGGAGTAAGGGGTGAGGAGTGAGGAGTAAGGAGTAGGAGAGAGAGAGAGAGAGAGAGAGAGAGAGAGAGAGAGCGGGAAGGGAAACTTTGCGACCAGGTTTTCAACGACGGTACTGCCATGCTGAAAATTGATCTCACGGGGAAGCGCGCCTTTGTCGCCGGGGTGGCGGACGACGGCGGGTTCGGCTTCGCGATAGCCAAGGCCATGGCCGAAGCAGGGGCCACGATTTGTCTGGGCACCTGGCCGCCTGCCATGGGGATTTTCCTGAATCTGCTGGAGCGGGGAAAGATCGACGAGTCGCTCAAGCTCGCGGGCGGCGGGAAGCTCGAGTTCGAGCGCATCTACCCACTCGACGCGGCCTACGACACGCTGGCGGATGCCCCGGCGGAAATTCGCGAGAACAAGCGGTACCAGGAGCGCGGCGACTTCAGTATCCAGGGCTCGGCTGAGGCGCTGGTGCGGGATTTCGGCTCCACGCCGATCGACATCCTGGTGCATAGTCTGGCCAACGGCCCGGAGGTGAAGAAGCCGCTGATCGAAACCAGCCGAGCCGGTTACCTCACGGCGGTGAGTGTCAGTGCCTACAGCATGGTCTCGATGGTGCGCACCTTCGCGCCGCTCATGAGGCCAGGCGGCTCGTTCCTGTCTCTCACCTACATGGCGGGTGAACGAGTCATTCCAGGTTATGGTGGCGGGATGTCCTCGGCCAAGGCCGCGCTCGAGTCAGACACGCGGACTCTGGCCTACGAAGCCGGCCGCCGCCACGGTGTGCGGATCAACGCGATCTCGGCGGGGCCCTGGGCCTCCCGGGCCGCGAGCGCTATCGGCTTCATCGACATGATGATCGAGTACTGCAAGACCAACTCACCCCTGCCCCGGGAGCTCGATGCAAGAGAGGTAGGAGCGACTGCAGCTTTCCTGGCCAGCCCGCTCGCCTCCGCGATCACCGGGACCGTGGTGTATGTAGACAACGGTTATCACGCGATGGGCATGGCGGTGGGGCAGGAGGCGAAATAGCGACAGCTTGAGACCGAAAGAGCTCTACCGCGGACGGGTCGCTGACGGGAATGGTAAATGGTACCGCGGAACACGCGGAAAGGTTGAAGCAGTACATCTTCGCGTCGCCTACGGTTTGTAGTTACGGAAATGCTTGGATGGCGCTAGGTATTGAGTACACAAACCACCACAGTTCCGCTTGGTCAGCATCTTCCGCGGTAGGCAGTTTGGCGCCCTATCACCCACTGCCATCTCGCGGCTGAAGACGCCGAATAGAGATGAGTTGACGATTGGTTGAGTCGTGACGTCTAGCGTGCGGGATGCCTTCTCGCATAGACCTCAAGCATGCCCGGACAACGGAACGCCTGATCGGGCTGTTCTTTGAGGTCTATCGAGAGCTGGGACATGGGTTTCTCGAGTCGGTGTACGAAGAGGCGTTTGCGGTCGCGCTGGCCCAATCAGGAATGAGGTATTCCCGGCAAGTCGCGATCGCCGTTTGGTTTCGTGGGACGGCAAGTGGGACAGTTCAAGGCCGACGCGGTAGTTGAGGACGCAGTGTTGGTAGAGCTGAAGGCCGCCAAGCAGTTAACGGAGGCACATCAGACCCAGCTTCTCAACTACCTGAATGCCACCGACATCGAAGTGGGTCTGCTATTCAATTTTGGACCTCATCCCGAAGTTTCTGGCGACGAGTCCTGGAGAACGGACCGCAAAGCGAACCGCGGACCGCGCTGAGCTGACGGATAGTGTAGGATCGCGCTTCTTAATTCGGGGCAAAGTGCGCCAGCGCCCCAATAGGTTCCGCGGAATCCGTGGTCTCCGCGTATTCCGTGGTAAGGTATTTGCGAGCTTGTTCGTGACAGGAGCCTCGATGGACCGCCTCTTCGCGACCCTCGGTTCGGTTTCCGCGCTGATCGCCGTCGCGGCAGGGGCATTCGGAGCCCATGCCTTGCGCGCTCGCCTATCGCCCGACCTTCTCGCCGTATTCGAAACCGGAGCCCGGTATCAGATGTATCACGCGCTCGGACTTCTGGGCGTGGCATGGATTGCTTCCCGTGCTGCCTCCCCTTTCGCGCTCTGGGCCGGCTGGCTCTTCGTGGCCGGGACTCTGCTCTTCTCCGGGAGTCTCTACGCGTTGGCTCTCTCGGGTATCCGCTCCCTCGGCGCCATCACTCCTCTGGGTGGCGTTGCCTTCATGGCCGGCTGGGTCTGCCTCGCGCTCGCGGCCCGACGGATGTGACCCTCAGCCAACGTCGCCTTGTCGCCTGTCGCCCGAAGTTATAACCCTCACCGGGGTCCCCGGCATGATCTCCACCGCGACCACCCACATCGAGACCAATTTTCGACAGAACCGGCTGCTCCAGGTTCTAATCGTCTGGTACCTCACGGTCTGGGTGATCACCGCCATCAATCCGTTGGACCGGAAGGACTGGGTGCTGGAAAACGTCCTCGCGGTAACCCTGGTGGCGGCCCTGGTGCTCAGCTATCGTCGCTTCCCGCTCTCGGACATATCCTACCTGCTGATCACCCTGTTCCTCACCCTGCACACGGTGGGGGCGCATTACACCTATTCCGAGGTCCCGCTCGGCTACTGGCTCAAGGATTGGGGCCATTTCTCCCGGAATCACTTTGATCGGGTGGTCCACTTCTGCTTCGGGCTGCTCATGGCCTATCCGGTCCGCGAAGTGTTTCTGCGCGTCGTGAGCACGCGGGGGTTCTGGGCCTACTATCTGCCGCTCGACGTCACCCTCGCCTTCAGCGCGATCTACGAGATCATCGAGATGCTGGTTGCTGTGGTGATCGCGCCGAGCGCCGGCGACGCCTACCTCGGCACCCAGGGCGACATCTGGGACGCCCAGAAGGACATGGCCCTGGCCGGTTGTGGCGCCCTGCTCTGCATGCTGATCACGGCGCTGGGGCACAAGCTGCGGGGTCGGCAACCCGTGTTGTTGGCGGGGACGACGTCGGTGTTAAGATGAGCGGGAAGGTAGGACGTAGGACGTGGGGACGTGAGGACGTGACAGCGGAGTGAGTGCAGGGCCGGGAATCCAAGAGGTGAATCGTAGAGAGCCACTTATGCGCGTCTGACTGCTCACGTCTCACGGCCTACGTCCAACGTCCCACGACCCATGCCCACCACTCTCCAGCTCCTCCTCCGCGGCCGCGGCGCCCACGCCGACCCCGTCGCCTGCGTCTCAGGGCTGACTCCCCAGCTCGCGGGAAAGCGGCTCACCGGGATCGAGCACACCATTTGGCAGCTGCTGGTTCACATGAACTACTGGATGGACTACGAGCTGCGTTCGATCGCGGGACCTGAGGTACCCTATCCGGAGCACGCCACCGAAAGTTGGCCAAGCGAGGATGGCCCCGGTTCCGGATCGGCCTACACCGACGAAGTGCGCCGATTTGGACACCAGATCCAGCAGATGGTTGACCTGGCCGACCGGCTCGAGAGCGACCGGCTGGGCGCCCGCCTGGTTCATCCAGCCAAGCGAGAGACGGTGGAGGACGTGCTCTGGCAGATGGTCGCCCACAACAGCTATCACATCGGGCAGGTCGCTACGCTACGCCGGGCGCTCGGAGTTTGGCCGCCGAAGGAGGGGGGAGATACGTGGTGATGTGGGACGTGAGGACGTGAGGACGTGAACGAAAAGGGGGCCGCCGATTCAGCGACCCCCTTTTGCATTCCCACCTCCTCACGTCCCACGTCCTACGTCCCAGGCATTTTGGTCGGCGCGACGTGGTACATGTACGCGAAGAGCAGCATCAGGGCGGTAATGACGACTGCCGCGATGATGAGGGAGAACACGAACACGCTGCTCAGCAGGCGTCCGTCGGACTTGAGGTGCATGTAGAACATCGCGACCAGGGCGAACTTCACGGCGGATAGCAGCAGTAGCACCGGGACTACGACCGGTTCGAGCAGGTGAGCGAAGCCGGCCGGCTGGCCTCGATGGACCACCTCGTAGGCCCCCACCTCCAGCGCGGTCAGCACGAACAAGGTGATGCCGATCTTGAGATAGGTCCCGACCGCGGGGTGCGCGTGGGCATCATCGCGCGCGGCGGCGTGAGAGGTCATGACGGTCACCGAATGAGGTACACGACAGGGAAAATTACGATCCAGACCACATCTACGAAGTGCCAGTACAGGGCCGCGATCTCGAGATTCAGGGATTTCTCGGGTGGCAACTTGCCGCGCAGCGCCACCACCAGCACCGAGGTCAGCCAGATCAGCCCGATCGTGACGTGGGTCCCGTGGAACCCGGTCAGCGTGTAGAAGGTCGAGCTGAACAGGTTAGTGGTGTAGCCCATTCCGCGGTGATAGAAGTGGGTGAACTCGAAGACCTGCATTCCCACGAAAAACACCACCGCATGCGATGGTGGCGAGCAGCCAAGTGATGAGCTGGCGGCGGTTGCCCTTCTGCGCCCCGTTGAGCGCCAGCACTACGAACAGCGAGCTGAAGAGCAGCAGGGCGGTGCCGAAGGTGACCAGCGGGATCTCCAGGATCTGTTCCTGCACCTTCCCGTTCAGCAGCCACTCGGCATGCGGCTTGGGCCCGACGACGTCCCGGCCCTTGTAGACCAGGTAGGTCCCGATCAGCGAGGCGAAGAACAGGCATTCCGACCCGATGAAGGTCCAGATAGCCAGCTTCCGGCTGTCGATGCCGGTTGCGGTGGGGTGTTCGAGTGCGTGTGCGTGTTCGGCCAAGGGTCCCGGTCCAATCAATGGTTGTCGATAGTCGATGGTCGATGGTCGACGGTCAACGGCAGGGTCGGTGCGTGCTCACGACCATTGACCATTGACCATTGACGCGTCAGCCTGCCGGCTCGAATGCCCAGCGATACACTCCGAAGAACAGGATCGCGACTCCCGTCAGCGTGACCGGCAGATGCAGCCCGCCGATGAAGCCGATCAGGGTCGTCGCGACACCGAGGGCCGTTACCGCGGGCCAGTACGAGGGGTTGGGCAGATGGATGCCCTTCCCACTCACCCGCTGTGGCTCCGGCACACTGCCGCCGGCCAGGCGCTCGGCTTCCCACAACGCGTCGCGGCCGTGCACCACCGGTTCCTCGGCGAAATTGAACACCTGGGGCGGCGACGGAATCGACCACTCCAGGGTCGCGCCATTCCACGGATCGGCCGGGGCCGGAACCCGGCCCTTCATGGTCCGCCAGATGTTTACCAGGAACACGAGGAACGAGAAGCCGAGGATCATGGACCCGACCGTCTCCATCATGTTCCAGAACCCGAAATTATTCTCGGCGGCATAGGTGTACACCCGGCGCGGCATGCCGTTGAGTCCGATGAAATGCATCGGGAAGAACGTCAGGTTGAACCCGATCAGCATCAGCCAGAAGTGCAGCTTGCCCAGTTTCTCGTCGAGCATCCGGCCCGACATCTTGGGCCACCAGTAATAGGCGCCGGCGGTGAGTCCGAAGATGGACCCGCCGAAGAGCACATAGTGGAAGTGTGCGACGATGAAATAGGTATCGGTCTGCTGCAGGTCGGCGGGCGGTGAGGCGTGCATCACGCCCGACAGGCCGCCCATGATGAACATCGCGATGAACCCGAGGGCGAACAGCATCGGAGTCTTGAGCTGGAGCTGCCCGCCCCAGATGGTGCCGATCCAGTTGAAGATCTTCACCCCGGTCGGGACCGCGATGAGCATCGTCGCCAGGGAGAAGAAGGCGTCGGCGAAGGGGCCCATTCCAGTGGAGAACATGTGGTGCGCCCAGACCCCGAAGCCGAGGAAGGCGATGAACGCCCCGGAGAACACCATCGCGGCGTAGCCGAAGAGCGGCTTCCGGGAGAAGACCGGCAGAACTTCCGAGATGATCCCGAAGGCCGGCAGGATGAGGATGTAGACCTCGGGGTGGCCGAAGATCCAGAACAGGTGCTGCCAGAGAATCGGGTCGCCGCCCCCGGAGGGCACGTAGAAGTGAGTGCCGAAGGTCCGGTCGATCATCAGCAGGATCAGCGCGACGGTGATGACCGGGAAGGCGAGCAGCAGGAGGATCTGGGTGATGAAGCTCATCCACACGAACATGGGCATGTACATCATCTTCATGCCCTTGGCGCGGAGATTGATGATCGTCACGAAGAAATTGACCGCCGCCGCGAGCGAGGCGATGCCCAGGACCTGCAGGCCTACCGTCCAGAAGTCGATGTTGAGACCCGGAGAGAACTGCTTGCTGGTCAGGTTGGCGTAGCCGAACCAGCCGCCGTTGGGGGCTGCGCCGAAGAGCCAGCCGGCATTCATGATCAGACCACCGGCCAGGAACACCCAGTAGCTGAAGGCGTTGAGCCGGGGGAAGGCCACATCCCGGGCCCCGAGCTGAAGCGGGATGAGATAGTTGAAGAACATGGACGATAGCGGCATCACCCCGAGGAAGATCATGGTGGTGCCGTGCATCGTGAACAGCTGGTTGTAGGTCTCCGCCGAAACCAGGGTGTTCTCCGGCTTGGCCAGCTGGATCCGGATGATCAGCGCCTCGAGGCCGCCGACCAGAAAGAAGAAGAAGGCGGTCGCGCCGTACAGGATGCCGATCCGCTTGTGGTCAACCGTGGTAAGCCACGACCACAGGACGGACTTCTCGGCTACCTGTTCTTCCGCGGGGAGAGCGGTCGTTGCCATGGCGGTCTCGTGCTGTCGTTATTGCTGCGTGCGAAGGAAGGCCACCAGTGCGGCGACCTCGTCATCCTTGAGCAGCAGGTTGGGCATCAGGACGCCCAGCTTCCAATCCTGGGGGTTATGCAGCCACTTGGCCAGGTTCTCGTCGGTGTTCTTCAGCGTGCCCGCCGCGATGTAGCTCCGGCTACCGATGTGATGGAGATTCGGTCCGACCAGGCCGGGAATCGCGGGCGGATTAAGCGAGTGACAGCCGACGCAACCCTTCTCGGTGAAGAGCTGCTGGCCCCGGCGGAGCGTGGGATCCGGCGCCTTGGTCGTATCGGAATAGTCCGGGCCCGGAGTATTGAAATTCGCGGCCCACGCGTCGAACGTCTCCGGAGCCTGGGCCACGATCCGGTACGCCATCCGGCCGTGCTGCAGCCCGCAGAACTCGGCACACTGTCCCGGGTAGTTCCCCTCGACCTCAGCCTTGAACCAGAGATTGTTGTGCCGATTGGGGAATACGTCCCGTTTACCGGCGAACTGGGGCAACCAGAAGCTGTGGATTACGTCGGCCGTGGTCATTTCGAGGTTCACCGTGCGGCCGGTCGGCACGTGCAGCTCGTTCGCGGTCACGATGCCCAGATCGGGGTAGCGGAACTCCCACCACCACTGGTGGCCGATCACCTCGACCTGCAGTGCTTCGGGCCCAGGCTTCGTGGCAGTCCGGAAGATGGTGCGGACGGTGGGGACGGCGATCAGGGCGAGAATGACCGCCGGGATCATCGTCCACACGATCTCCAGCGTCGTGTTGCCGTGGGTCTGAGTCGGCTCGGCGGCGCCCGGCCGGGCCCGAAACTTCCAGATGGCAAAGAGCAGAACGCCTTCCACCAGGACGAACACGATAGCCGCGAGATAAACCGTCTTGCGGAAGCTGGCGTCGAGCAGATGCGCGAAATCCGAGCGCGGCAGCAGCGTGGTCTGCGGGTAGTCGCTGGCACAGGCGAGAACCGCCACCGCGACTACGGCGAGCAGCACCCAACGCGATGGCCACCGGCCCACCACGGTCCGGAGGGACATTTAGGAAATCGTCCTGTCAGCGGGGAGCGGCGAATGCATGCAAATGCAGCGTTCCACTGTATTTATTCACCTGATCTGCGTCAAGATTGGCCGGGGATAAAGAGCGCGCTAATCTAATGTGTCACAATGCAATCGCGCCAGCCGACCTTTAGCTTATTCCGCGGCAGCAGCACCTCAGGAGTGTCAAATATGACCCCCGCCCAGCGAACCGCCTTGATCCAGCGCTACCAGGATGGTCCCCGGATTCTCGAGGCCGCCCTGGCCCAGGTCCCCAGCAAGGCCCTCCAGTGGCAACCCGCCCCCGGAAAATGGTCGGTTCACGAAGTCATCATCCACTGCGCCGACAGCGAGACCAACGCCCACATGCGGATTCGCTACGTGATCGGCGAAGCCGATGCGCTCATCGTGGGATACGATCAGGACCGCTGGGCCAATGTGTTTGGCTACCACGATCTACCACTGGAGCCCGCCCTCGCCACGATCCGCGCCGTCCGCGCCAACACCGTGCCCCTGTTGCGACGGCTGACCGAGGAGCAGTGGAGCCGGAGTCGGCCGCCACACCGAATATCCCAGCTATGGCGCCGAGAAGTGGCTCGAGATCTACGGGGAACACCTTGAGGTGCATGCCCGACAGATCGAACGGAACCTGAAGGCTTACTTGGAACAGCGTGAGAAGTGAGACGTGAGAAGTGAGAGGGGACTCCACTACCGATCCACCCTCCGTGGTCACGAGCCATAGGGTCCTTGTCCAGTTTTACGCTGTTCCTTCTTACTTCTCACTTCTTACTTCTCACGCTTTTTCCTTAGCGGACCGGCAGGTCGAAAGCGACGGGATCCGGGGCGTCGTAGGTGTAGTGCCACCACTCCTGATCGTACTGCTTGAATCCCTCCGCTTCCATCACCTGGCGCAACAACTGCCGGTAACGAAGGGTGCGGCCAGTGGCGTTGGCCCAGTGGGCTTGTTCGGAAAAGGTGTCGAACGGCGTCCCCATATCCACCTCACGTCCGCCTACCGAGAAATCCACCAGGGTCAGATCCACCGCCAGACCGAGGTTGTGGCGGCTCCGGCTTGCGATGTAGCCGTCCTGGATCAGGTGCATCTGCCCGTTGCGTCGAGCCCATTCGACCATGGCCAGAGTGGCGCGGACCGGCCGGTAGCCATCGAAGATCTTGAGTCCCATCCCACCGCTCCGAAGCCGTTGCTGGACCCGATGGAGAGCCTCCGCCGCTTCTCTCCGCAGAAAGGCCTTGTTGGCCTCGTAACCGGGGAGCACGGCACCGGTAAAGTTGGTCGCGGTGGCATAGCGCGCCTCGACCACGATGGTGCTGTCCTCGGTGCGGACGTCGACCAGCTCCCGCAGGGCCACGGAATCGGGAGCGATGTATTGAGCCGAGTCCTGGGCAGAGAGCGAGCCGGCGAGAACGGCAGAGCTGAGCAGGGCGGAGAGCAGTCGGTTCATTGAACGAAAAGAAATGGTGGACGGGAAAGGCGAGTCGCCCGGATTGGAACGTCGGACAGGTTTGCCTAAGCCATTTGGTGACACGTCATTAGGATAATCCGATAGCCGAGGCTAAAGCCATGTGCTATCTTGTCATCCAGTTGGCCGCGACGCCCCGGGTGATCTCCCTGAACCCGGGCCGTTTCCTTTTTGTCGAGTGCACCAATGTTACGCGAGATGCGTCTGAAGCTGAGCAGCGAGATCGAGCAGCTCAGTCACGAATTGAATGTGGTCATTCCCCAGGCGATCGCCCAGGCGGTCGAATTGGGGGATTTGCGGGAAAATTCGGAGTACAAAGCGGCCCTCGAGCGGCAGCAGTTCGTTCAGGCCCGGCTGGGTCAGTTGCACCAGCGGCTGAGCCAGCTGAGTCAGCTCGCCAGCACCGAAACCCCGACCGACCGGGTAGGCCTCGGGTCCCGGGTCACCGTGGTGGATCTCGCGACGGAGGAAACCGAGACCTTCATGGTGGTGCTCGCGGAAATGATGGACCTCGATGCCGGCCACATCTCCCTCGCCTCCCCGCTGGGGCGGGCGCTCAAGGACCGGAAGGTGGGCGATGAGATCGAGCTCCGGATTCCCCGGGGGATCCGCGCGCTGCGAGTGGTCGAGCTGGAGACGGGAGTCGGGCCCTGACCGACTCTGATCGGTTTATGGAATTCCCCAAGAAGCAGCTGCTCCTGGTCGGCGACCGGGTCCTCATCACTCCCGAAGAGGGTGAGGAACGGATGCGCGCCGGCCTCTACCTGCCGCCAACCGCTGTAGATGCGATGCAGGTGCAGTCCGGACTGGTCATCGCGGTGGGCCCGGGCGACCCGGTTCCCGACATGAGTGGCAGCGATGAGGAACCCTGGAAGGTGGGCGAACGCCAGCCGCGGTGGCGGCCCATGCAGGCCCGGGTGGGAGACCACGCCATCTTCTTCCGGAAGGCGGCGGTGGAAATCACCTTCGAAGAAAAACGGTACCTCGTCGTCCCCCAGGCGGCGATTCTGGTGCTGGTCAGGGAAGACCTGCCGATCTGAGGATTGAAGATTGAAGATGTAAGATTGAAGGTTTGCGGGTTCGGTCCGATCATTACGATTATTGAAGATTGAAGGTGTAAGACTCAAGATTTGCAGGTTAAGCCCGATCATCAATCGAAAGCGCCAATCTTCAATCTGAAATCTTCAATCTGCAATTCCTACCATGCCCCTCACCCGCTTCCCCGACCATGAAGACAAGCGGGTCTTCCTTTCCACCGTGCTGTCGTTCAACCTGCCACCTCCGGATGGGGCGCATAGCGACCGTCTGTCAGTGGCGGTGCTGTGGATCGATCGGGACACCCCATCGGCCGACGAATTGAGCCCTGATTTCGCCATGGAATTGCTGGACCATGGTGCCCTTGCCCTGGTGCTGGGCGGGACCGCCTCAGAGCAGGCAGCCTCGCTCTTCGAGCAGACCATCGAGGACGGCGAGTTCGTGCGCGGACCCGACGAGGAGATCAGCATCTGGGTAGATCCTGAGGCCCCGCTGGATGAAGTGCTCTGGACTGCGGCGGAAGAGGCTATGCCGCCCGACGCCTTCGCCGACCGGCCTTGGGACATCGTTTGCTGGGCCCGGAGTGGGGATGACGTCGTGGGCAAGCTGCGGGAGGCACTTGGCCGGCTCGGCGCCATCGTGGATGATCGGTATGAGCTGGGCGGTGACGACGAATGAGTGGCCTGCCCCGGCGGGCGTACCGGCTGGGCATGTGGGGGCTCGTCGCACTCGGCTCACCTGGGCTCTTCGCCGCCTTCCTCGGCGCCCGGCGAATAATCCCTCTCCCCCTCGGCGTCGCCGGCGGCTTCACCTTCTTCGCATGCGTGCTACTCGGCGCCCTGGTGGGACTCCAGGCCCGGCGGGAGATGCAATTGCAGCGGGACCGGGAAAGTTACTCGGCGATGCTCGTCATCCTCGCCAATCAGTTGAGAGTGCAGGACGACACCGTGCTGCAACGAATCGCCGGTAAGGGCGGGCCGGCAGGGGAGGCGGCGGAGATGGTGTTGCGAGGGAGACAGGAGAAGGGAGACAGGAGAAGGGGGAACAGTGAACGGAGAACGGGGAACGGTGAACGGGCAGAAACCATGGATTCCTCGACGATGGCAGACGAGGTGTCTGACTAATCCCTGACACCTGACACCTGACCCCCATCACCGTTCACCGTTCCCCGTTCCCGTTCACCGTTCACCGTTCACCGTTCACCGTTCACCGTTCACCGTTCACCGTTCACCGTTCACCGCCAACATGTGCTTCCACCTCTACCTCGCCAGTCCGCTCACCCTGAGCGAGGTACGGTCGATGTTGCCCAAGGGGCTCGCGGCCGATCTGCTCGATCCGGCCGAACAGCGGACGCTGAAACAGATCCATCCCGAGGCGCAGACCGCCGCACGGCTGGTCCATGGCGCCTGTTCCTGTGACTTGGTGGTCCAGCGGCACCCGGTAAGCCGGGAGGACGAGGCCTGGCTGCGGCGACGCTACCGGGAACAGGGGTTGCCCCGGAGTGCCGTCCTCTCGGCACTGGAGCGCCACCGCCGGACCGCGGCCGGGCGAACCCAACCGGCGGGATTCTGGCCGAGAGTGGTAGCCGACTTCGTGGCAGAGCACGCCCGCAATGCGGGACCGACCCTCTACTACCTCCAGTTCTCTCACGACGGCACCCTGGGGGCCCTTGACCCGGGTGAGCCTCCGGCTCAGCGTGTCAGCGAAGTTCGAGCAAACCCCGAGGGGTGGCTGCGGGAAGGAAAGCCGATTCTGGTCTTGCCCTGACGCGACGGAAGGAACCGAGGCATCTTCCACCGAGGGCACGGCGCCATGTCTCCTACTCTGCGTTACTATCTCCGCGCGCTGCGGTTGCGCTGTCCCGCCTGTGGCGGCGGCCCGGTGTTCGTCTCCTGGTTCCGCATGTGCCCCAGTTGCCCCACCTGTGGGTTGCACTTCGATCGGGAGCCGGAGGGGGGCTATTGGGTCGGTTCCTACACGATCAATCTCATGGTGACGGAGGCGGCGCTGGCCGCGGCATTCCTCATCGGGATGTGGGTCACCTGGCCCCAGCCGCCGTGGGAATTGCTGGTGTACGGCGACATTGCGGTGGCGGCGATCGTGCCGGTCTTGTTCTTCCCCTATTCCAAGACCCTCTTTATTGCCGTGGATCTCACCTTTCGCCCGAAAGAGCCCGAGGACTATGAGACCCCGCGGGAAATCGCACCCCACACTACCCGCCCCCGCCGCTAGGATGCGACCGGGAACCCAATGCTGCGGCTGACCGTCATCGTGATCGCCATCATCGGCGGCGTGCTGGGTTTCGCCTGTGGCACTTCATATGTGCTGGCGTCCCGAACCGCGTCACGGGCGGCGCTCCGCATTGCGCCGGATCTGGGGCTGGTCGAATCCGACTTCGGCTTCCACTACAGCGAGGCGGGAGAGGGCTCAACCCTCGGCTGGGAATTTGGCTACGGTCCCAGCGGCGAGATGGGACCGGTCATCCTGGAGCTCTACGTCGGCCTGGCCGGGCGCCTCTATCAGACCCATCCGCCCGAAGCGCTGGAGCAACTGAAGCCCTCTCGCACCCCGGCCTCCCCGTAGCGCCCGATCAATCGCGGGCCCCGGCACCGGCCTCGCCATTGGCGCCCCGATGACTGGATAGTGACCGATATCACGTTCACACGAGACGTCCGTCTTGACAACGTCCTGCTGACAGGCCGAAGCCGAAATCGGCCTGAATCAGCTGGGGGCGGCGGTAGCGGACATCGACTTTATCCGTACCACGTCGGGGAACCTGCCGGCCTATTCAGGGCCGGTGACGCAGCCGGCGCTGCTCGATGAATTGCTGTACAACAAACGCTATTCGCTGCTGTTGGAAGGTGGCCACCGCTGGATCGACCTTCGGCACTATGGGCTGCTCAACACGCTTCCCAGGGACCTGCCGAATTTCAAGATCTTCACCCGGATGCCGTTCCCGCGGAACGACTGCCTGGCCCGGAACCCGACGCCGCAGCAGGGATGTGCCCTGGAGCCAGGGTTCTAGAGCAGTTCTGTAGTACTGAAGCACGACGACCCTCCGGCGATGGATGCCGGAGGGTCGTTCGTTCTGAACCGCTATGAGACCATGGACGCGGCGCTGCTAAGGACTCCGCCTCTCCTCCCCCACCGATATTCCCAGCCCATCAGGATCCAGGTACTGGGCCAGCCGCGCACCAAAGACATTGGTCGGCTCCTGGATGCAGGGCACTTTCATCTCGATCATGCGTTTGTGGAAGGCGTCGAGGTCGGCCACTCTCAATCCGGGGCGGCACCGACCGGCAGGCACCTTCTCCGGATCGTCCTTGGGGCCGGGGCCTTCGCTCGCGTGCAGGGCCAGCGTCGCGCCATCGGTCGCGAACTCGGTCCAATGGGGAGACTCGAAGCGAAGCGGAAGACCAATCACGTCGCGATAGAAGGCGACCGATTTCGCCATGTCGCTCACGAAGACGATGGCGTAACTCACCTTCATTGAAGAGCTCCTGGTGGGGCGGTCGGGGCGAACACGGCGGTCAGGGCGGTCAGGCTTGCCCCGAGCGACTGCGAGGGGGCGGTCAGGGCGTCCGTAGATGTGCAACCCATTCGTCAGATAGTCCAGACCGTCCGCCCTGTCCGTCTTGTCCGCCCCGTCCGCCTTTATAATTCCTCCAGGAATCTTGGAGAACGTCATTGCCCCACGACCCGCACGCGACTCGGCACTCTGCGCCGAAGACCTCGAGCGGCTCGCCTTGCCCACCAGGAATTCCTCAACCAGGGCGAGACCGCACGCGCGGCGCGAGCCGCGATCTGGCTCCGCGGTGAAGGTCTACGGGAGCTGGCTCCACATCTGCCGCACCACCCGCCACCGGCCTGCCGAATCCGGGGCCACCAGGATCAGGTCGGTCGAACGGCTCGCTTGAACCTGGCGAGTGCCATCCTTGACGTACTCCCAGCCAAGCGCACCGGTGCCGCGGATGAAAGCCAACCCCTTCGTACCGGTGATTTCGACAATCTGGCGATCGAAGGACGTAATCCGCGTGTGGGAGCCATCGGTGGGCCACCAGTAGGCGCGAATCGCGGCGAGTCCGGCGACGGGCTGAGATCCGGGCGGAAGCAGTACGGCATTTGGACTGAAGACACCGAGGACCGCGGCGGTGTCGTCCTGGAGCCAGCCTTGGACGAAGGTGGAGTCGAGTGCCCGGATCGCGGCTTGGTCGGAGGCCGTCAGCGCTTGCGTCGAAGTTTGCGGTTGGGGCGCCAAGTTCACCCCTTCTTGCTCCACGGCGGCACGATCTGGTTCATTCGCGCATACGCCACCAGCTGGCCCAGGTGCTCGTGCAGGTCGTTCAGCGTGTAGGTGGTCGCGACCCGGGGCAAGGTGGACTGCCCGTAGTAGGTGATCGGTTTGTTCATCGTGGTCTGCGACAGCCCGGCCAAGGTGGCGCTCAGGCTCTGCATCGACTTATCCATCGCCGCGATCAGTTGATCATCCGTGAGCTTGCCGAGCCGAGCCTCCTCGGCGTCGAAGTCGGCGAGGGAACCGGCGGGCAGGGGCTTCCCGAACATCGCCGTCTCGGTATTCCCCTCGGCTGCGATGTGGGCGAACACGTCGCGGAACGACCGGGTTCCCTCCATCGGCTTCCACTTGAGCTTGTCCGCCGGCACGGACTTGGCCAGCGCCAGGAACTTTTCTCTGAGCCCGTCGATGTCTTCCTTCTGCACCTTGCGCCAGGCGGCGAACTCGTCTGAATCGCTGACGGCCTGAGCCGCGAGCGGCGAGGCGACGAAACTGGCCAAGCCCACCATTACGGCCAGGGCTGGCATCGACAACTGACTCGGCGAGGCGGTCATGGCGGCCTCCTTGAATGGGATCGAATCTGAGCGGGTACTCTCTTGTACGGAGGGGATGGACGGAAGTTCCGCCCGACTATCCCTTTGGTCGGTCCCGCCTCGTCAAGGCTCGCCCAACTTCTCACCCAACGGAGGTTGTGAGGGATGGAGGGGGCGGTACGCGGAACGGTGGTGAAGGCGATTGCGGAGCGAATCGGGGCGAGCAGAGCGGCGTGAGAGAGGGATTCGTTCCTCGGCGCGATCAGAGCTCCGAAGCGCCCTTGGGAAGTTCTCGCTGGCCCTCGCGAAGCTGGGCTAGCAGGCGCTCCCCGAAATCGAGCCGTTCTTGCGCCTCGGCCTGGAATTGGCGCAGGGCCCCGACCTCATTTCGCAGTGCCGTGAGCTCAGCCTGCACTTCCGAACTCGCGCGCCGAGTCTTGAGCCACTTGTCGGCAATCCACACCGCGGCCAGCGACGGGGGTACCATCGCCAGGAATGGGATGAAGGGCGCTAAGAACGTGCTCAGGTATACCAGGTATTCCATGGGGCTTTGGTGCTGCGGTCTCTCGGGCAGCGGTACCCGACGTTGGCTTGGCCGGCTTGCAACCCCACCTCAGTCGAACGATACCCGGAGTAGCCCGTATCCACTACACTCTCGGTCGCCGGCTGGAATTCAGCCCTGGACCCTCGACGCCACGGGTTGCGCCCGGCGAAAGCCGAGGTAGAGCAGCACGAGCGCGATACCCTGTAGCACGTGGTACACCGCGTTGTGGTTGAAGTACACCGGATCGAGTCCGACGTGAGCCTGCTGCAGTAGTGCCGCGCCGATGGAGACGGCGAAGCCGATCGCGATCAGCCTCCACCCAGCGCTCCCGCCCCGGACCGCCTGCCCCGCCGCCGCGATCAGAACCAGCACCAGGGCCGGTCCGTAAAATCGCACGATGCTGGTGAACGACTCATCCACGAGAACCACGACTGTCGCGAAGCTGAAAGCGTAGATCCCTACGATCGCGCTACGAAGAGAAGGAGTGAGACCGGGGACCAGAATCCGAAGACCCAGGTCTATCAGCGTCGCGGCCACGACCACGATCGAGAGCGCTACGAGCATCCAGATCACGAAGCCGGGAGGCGTCGCGGTGTGGGCCGGGAAGAAGCCGTGGAAGATGGCACCCCAGAACGCGGCGCTGGCCAGGCCCGCCATGATGATCGCACCGTGCCGTTCCAGCATCCCCCGTCCCGCCCCCGTCCACAATCGCCACCCAAGGTAACCGCCCAGCACTGACAGGCCGACATCGGTGAGCGCGACGTCGGGCTCGTGAATCGTCACGCCGAACAGGTTCATCCCGGAGCCCGGTGCCAGGGCCAGTGGGTCGATCACTGGTCCCGCAGCCGGCGCGCGAGCACGGGCTCGTCCGAGATTACGCCGTACGGCCGCATCCGCAGCGCGCGCCGAATGCTGGCCTCGTCATCCGGGGTCCAGATGAACGCGGGCCACCCCTTCGCGATCAGGCGGTCGGTGACCGCCTCGTCCACCTCGTGATTGATACTGAGCAGGTCGGGCCGAACGATCTTCCGGATGGCTCGACGGATGAATTCCTGGCGAAGCGCCCAGGGCAGGTTCACCAGATCCCCCTGCTTGATCTCCGCGATCAGCTGCGGATTCCAGTTGGTGTCCATGAAAATCAGGGCGGTCCGGACCTGGGGGTCGAGCTTCTTCACGCGATAGAGCACCAGCGGGTTGAAGGAGCTCAGCACCACATCCGCCCGGGCATCGTACTTCTGGATGATCTCGACCGCACGCCGTTCGATCCCGGTGGCCGCGGAGCCCGGCACCTTGAGCTCGACCATCAGGATGCCACGGCCCTTCACCGCTTTGACCACGTCCTCGAAGGTGTGGACGTAGGCTCCCGGTCATCGCCGAGTCGGCCTTGGGTCCCAGGTCGAGCGCGAGCATCTGGGCCAGGGTCTTGTCCCGCACGTGTCCGGTGTCCGACGTCAGCCGGTCGACGCTCAGGTCGTGGAAGATGACAAACTCCCCGTCCCGGGTGAGCTGACCGTCCAAGTCCACGCCGTCCATGCCCGCGTCGAGTGCCCGCTCCGCGGCGTAGAGACTGTTGTCCGGCGCGTGATCCCCGAATCCGCGGTGGCCGAAGATCAGCGTGCGGGAGGGTTTGGTCACCAGCGAGCCCTGATACCGGGGCTCATAGCCGAAGCACCAGGCGGCGCTCAGCGCCAGCGCGAGGGAAATCGCGATCAGAATCTTGCGCCGGAGCGGCCTGGGTGCCCGATCAGTGGGGCTGGGTGTTCCCATATTTCTCGTAGAACTGGCTGGAGAAGGTCTCATCGGGGTCGTAGAACCGCTTGCGCTCGAACGCCATCGCAGCCTTGGGGTACGCGCGATGCAGTTGTTCCGGCGTGGGGTAGAGCTGATAAGTCAGGTAGTAGGTCCCACCGTTCTCCAGCGCCGCATCAACCAGCCGCTGAGTCACCGACTCGGCGTGCGCCTGATCCTCGGACGAGAGCCCGACGTTGCTCATCTGGATGATCGCGAACACGTCGCCGCGTGGAGCATAGGCCAGGGCCGGGGTCGAGTCCGGCTGCACGTAGCGCACCGTCGAGCTCAGCACGTTCATCCTGCCCGCCACCAGAATGTCCCTGAACTGGTCCATGAACGGGACGAACCGGTCGATCGGGACGTAGTACTCCTGGATGATGTCGGTGTCGTGCCGAGCGTGGTATTGGAGCAGCTCAAGCGGTGCCAGAGGCGGGCGCATCGCGTTGTTGCGGGAAACGATCGCGAGCCTCGCCGGCGCCCAGCTCCACCTTTCTTCTGCAGCGACCAGCGGAGCGACTTGGCCCAGTCGAACCTGCGCGACAGGTTCAAGAAGAACCGGTCGCGGAGGACGTGTTCTTCTTCGGTGAGCTGGAAACTGCCCGTACACGCCGGGAGCGGCGTGCCGCCAGGTGACCACCACCAGCTCTCTCAAGAAGGAGGCGGAATCGGGATCGATCGATGGCCGCACCAGCATGAACACCACGTCCGGGTCGGTCTTGATGTGCTGGGCGAAGTAGGCTGGGAATTCGGTGTAGTCCATCGAGACGGCGCGCTGCTCGTACAGCTCGTCGCGGGTGACGCGGAGAGTCACGTCGAGGATCACGCCGTACATTCCGTAGCCGCCGATGACCAGCGCAAACAGCTCGGGGTTCTCCCGGCGGCTCACCTCGACCACCCTGCCATCGGCCAGCAGCAGATGGAAGCGCTCGACCACCTGGACCACCTGCATCACGTCGAGATCCCGGCCGTGCGCGTTGGCGCTCAGCGTGCCACCCACGGTGAAGATGTTCGACGACTGCATCACCTTGATCGCCAGTCCCCGGGGCGCGATGGCGCGCTGCACCTCGTCCCAGGTCGCCCCGCTCTCAACTGTGATGCTCGGCGCCGTGGTATCAATCGCGATGATCCGGTTGAACCCCCGCATGTCGAGCACCACACCGCCCGCGGTGTAGGTGTGCCCGCCCTGACTGTGTCGGCTGCCGGAGATCGAGACCTTGAGGTGACGGGCCTTCGCGTAGCGCACCAGGGCCTGGAGTTGCTCGACCTGGTGGACCGTATCCACCTCCACCACCCGGGCGGGTGCCAGACGCGCAACATCGCTCCTCAGGAAGGGATCTTCGCGGCGGAACAGGTTTTCGTAGGGGAAGGCGAAGCTGCCCGCATAGACCAGCAGAGCCAGCAGGGCCGCCGCCGCGAGCGCCACCAGCCGTCCCGGCGTGATCCGACCGGCCGATTGGTGCGGGGGCCTGGGGAACGGAGCGCCCTCGTCAGGACGGCTCAGGCGATTGCTCGGCGGTAGATGGACTCACGGGGCGGGGCATCATAGACATCCTGTTGATGGCCGGACCATATGCCGATTGTCTGGACCAGCGGAATTCAGGAAGCATCCCTGGGCAGTTCTCGCTGGCCTTCGCGAAGCTGGGCGAGCAGGCGCTCGCCGAAATCGAGCGGCTCGACCTGCCGCTCTTCCCCTGCCACCAACCGTTCGAAGCGCGGGTTGCCCTTGAGCGGCGCGAAGTCGGGATCGATCTGGAGCCACCCGGGGGAGAGGTAGTACGGCATTTTGAGCAACGGCTCCAATAGGTCGAGTGCCTTCTCGGGTTCGCCCACCAGGATATAGATGCGAACGAGCTGGTGCTGGTTGTACGCGGCGCTGTAGGCGTCGCGGCTCATAGGCAGGAGAGAGACGCCGCGCTGGCCTTCGGCGACTGCCTCGGCTTTCCGTCCCGAGGTAGGCGAGGGCCAGACCGCGGAGCACGTGCCGCTGGAGCATCCTTCGGGGGTGTCACCTGGAGCAGCCTCCTCGAACGCAAGTTGGGCCGAGTCCGCATATACCCTCGCTTTTGCCGGAGTCCTTGTGCAGCCAGTACGTCTGGGCGCGCACAATCTCCCAGGCCCCCCGATCGTCGTCGAACGCGCTTGGGGGGCAGCGTCGAGGAGCTCGTCGCTGCTGGGCGTCGTCCAGCACCCAGTAGAGGTCCCAATAGAGCGCGAAGTTGGCAAGAAGGGCCGCCGGCTCCACGGTCCCCAAGGCCGCGCCGATGACCGCCCGGGCCCCGGCAAGATTGCCCTCAGCAGGGCCATCTGGGCCTTCAGCCTCGATGATGTTGAGGTTGGTGGGGGCGAGCGCGAGCGCGCGGTCTACGGCCGCCCGTCCCTCGGGGTAGCGCCGCAGCCACAGTAGGGTGACGGCGCTACGCCGTGCCGTGTTGGCCGAGCGCGGGTCGAGCGCACCCGCCTTGGCAAGATGCTCCAGCGCCGCGTCCCGATCTCCGAGACCCTGTTCGGCCAGCGCCGCCGTCACCAGCAAGTCCACGTTGTACCGGGCGCCAGCTTGAGACCCGCTTCACACGCCGCGAGCGCCTGACCGGTTGTCCAGCAGGACATTGCTGTAGTACTCGCCCAGCGCCATCTGCCCCTCGGGGCGGTCCGGGCCGAGTGCGTGCGCCCGGTTCGCCGCGTCCCGGGTCTGCGCCGCCAGCTGGGGCGTCGGTGTGCCGTTGAAATACAGCCTCGCGTAGACGCGAGCGAGCTGAGCTAGGCGCAGGATGAACCCCGAGTCCACGGCAACAGCCTGCTGGTAGAACCCGATGGCCCGGCGCAGGCTGGGGGGGTCTCCCACCCGACAGGCCCTGCGAGGCGGCCTCGCCTTTGAGATAGGCGTCGTAGGCCGCGAGGTTTTCGGTGGGCTTGGCCGCCAGCTCGTGCCGCACGCTGTCGCCCAGGGCCGCGTTGAGCGCGCTGGCCACTTTCGTTGCGATGTCGGCCTGGACCTGGAGACCGTCGGCGAGCGATCGGCGTCGAATCGGCTGCTGCCACCGTGCGGTGCCGTCACCGGGACGACGAATCAGTTCGGGACTCACCCGGACTCGCCGGGCGCCGCCCTGCGCCTCTTTTCCCATCGCACCGTGGCGGTAGCAGGTACTCGACGCCCAGTTCGCGGCGCAATCTGCTGGGGCGCTTTCGCTGCCGCTTCCGGGTACTGCGTTCGCGCTGGCCCGCGCGGTGACCTGCGAGCCCGGGAGCTTACGGCCAGCTTCCCCCGCACCTCGTCGGTGATCCCGTCCGCGAAGTAGTCGTCCGCCGAGTCGCCCAGGTTCTCGAACGGCAGCACCGCCACGTCCGCGCCGCGCACTCGTCGTCCGCCGGCTGGTGGCCATGGCACCACGCGAAGCGGGCACCGACGGTCCGATGAGGATGCCGAGCATCGGCGGCGACTGGCGTGCGACCGGCGTCGCTCGGGGCGGGATGCGGCGGTAGAGCGGGGGCGCTCGATCGCGCGGGGTCGCGAGGCGACGCGGCCACGTTGCGTCGCCCGGTCTCGTCGGACGCTGCTCGGCGCCAGCGCGAACTCCACCGACGCGAATCGGTCCGCGGCCACGCGGCGCCATCGCTTTGCGGATCGCGCTCGCCTCCATCCGGGTCGATGACCGACGAGCGTCGCCCGCACGCTGGGCCGCGGCGTCTCGGTCATCGCGCGTTTCACGGATGGCCGCGGCTCGTCGGCGCCCCGGCAAACGGCGGCTCGCCGGCCAGCATCTCGTAGAGCACGCAGCCGAGGCGTAGACGTCGGTGCGAGCGTCGATGTTCGGCCGCCCGCGGCCTGCTCCGGGACTCATGTACGCGGGCGTGCCGATCGGCATGCCGGTCTCGGTCAGACGCTCTTCCGCGCCGCCCGCAGCGCCCGCGCGATGCCGAAGTCCGCGACCAGCGCGTGGCCGTGCGGTGAGCAGGATGTTTCCGGGCTTGATGTCGCGGTGGATGACGCCTGGCGGTGCGCGTACTCCGAGCGCCTCGGCCGACCTCCCGGGCCATCCGCACGGCCTCGCCAACGGGTAGCTGGCGTCTCGCCGCGAGCCGGTCCGCGCAGACTCTCGCCCTCCACGTACGGCATGGTGAACCACAGCTGCCCGTCGACCTCGCCCGAATCGAGGACGGCGAGGATGTGGGGATGCTGCAGGCGCGCGGCGAGCGGATCTCCCGGTGGAAGCGTTCCGGCCCCAGGCGCGCGCGAGCTCCGGATGTAGCACCTTCAGTGCGACCGGTCGGTCGTGGCTGCAGGTCGTGCGCGAGGTAGACCGTGGCCATGCCGCCGCGCCCGAGCTCTCGCTCGAGCGCATAAGAATTAGACAGAGCCTCGGCGAGAGACTCCTTGGAAAGGGGCATTGAGATAAATGTACGTTGTCCGACGTGGCAGTGCGACTCTGGGCGGCTGGTGCCCGGGATTCAGCTCACCGGAAGCGGCGGATGACTGCCATGATCAGCGACAACAGGAGTGAGAGTACGACCGAGAGCAGGAGAGAAGAAGGCGGCCATGAATGCGGCGCCTCCGGCTCCACTTTGCCGGACCGCCAGGCGTGCTGCCCTGAGCGCGCCGGCGTCGCGCCGGAGTAGCGCGATAATCCCGTCGGCCCAGGCCACGCGCGCCCGCGCAGCTTCTTGCGGGAATGGAGTCCTCGCGCGACATCGAGGCGAGTTGTTTCGCCGCCGCTGCCCTTCGCCCCACGGCGGCGGCCGTGTCGAGCGCCTCCAGCCAGGCGCCGACTACCGCGAATTGGTAGACTTGGGCCGCAGACACTCCTCCCCGCACCGATTGCTGTCGAGCTGTCAAGCGCGCTGAGAGCGGAATCCCACGCACCCCGAGCGGCCCACGGGTACGCCGTGGCGTGCAAAATCCAGGCAAACCGATCGTGCGGGACGACCGCGAGGAGTCGCCGGTTCAACTCGACCTGGGCTACGGGGAAGCCACTGAGGTGCAGGAAGACGGCCGACATGCCGCGAGCACGCGCAGATCGCAGAGCCTGCGATCGCCACGACCACTCTGTCGGCCGCGCCATCGGAGGTCGCCTGCGGAAGCAGAAGACGGCTCATCAGGCCGGCATCGAAGCCCCACTCGGTGTTCAAGCGCGGTGAGCGACCTGACTGCGAGCGCAGCCTGGGCGGAATCGCGGCCGGTGCTGGCGTCGGCGAGGTGGTCCCACATGGGGACGAGCTTCGGGTTCAGGTCTACGGTGCGTTGCAACGCGGCCCGGACCTCGGCGTTGGTGGCGCCGATCACCGGCCCCCAGTGATGCAGAACGTCGGCGTACCTCAACGAGGCGGACCAGTCGGCGGGGAAGCGATGCGCAATGCGCTCGGAGCCGCGCGTGACACGCCGGTTCGGTCAGGGAGCCACCGGCTCTCTCCGCTTCGATGAGCAGCCGATCGCGCTCGCCGAACGCCGCGAGGTGAGACAAGTAGGCGCGCTGCAGGTCGGAGTCCGGTCTGGCCTCGCAGCATCCATCCCTGAGGCCGAGTTGTATCGCCAGCCCGAAGCCAGAAGCTCGAATCGGCCTTGATGGCGGCGGCGTAGGCCTCGACGGCTTCGGGCCAGCGCCCGGCACTAGTGAACCGCTCGCCGTCGAGGAAAGCGCGCAGCGATGGCACTGAACGCGTGGCGAGCTTCGCGTAACTGGGCAGACGGCGGCTCGCCACGGCGCCAGACCTGATGCAGCAGCGGACCAAGTGACGGAATCGGTGAGCGAACCGATGGAATCGGGGGCGCTGGTGATCGAGGCCCGGGCCAGCGGCTCGGAATCGCCGCTGGTCGACAGCAGCTTCAGGTCGAGCCGAACGGCGGGGCCGACACGCACGATGATCGCCAACAACCACGCTCCCGGCGCTGAGGCTCTTGCCGAGCGCTACGACGTCGGCGGTGCCGCGGTCACGTCGAGCCATCAGCCTTGGCCAGGACGCAGCCGCGGATCTGCCACCCGGATGCCACCGACACCGTCCAGGTTGGCGCTGATGGTGATCACGAGGTCGCGTCCGAGGTGCGCCAGCGCGGAGTCGGCGCTGCTGGGCAGGAAGCGGCAGCACCGCAATGAACGAGGCGGAGGGCTCGACCGGTGGCCGGTGGCGCATGAAGCGCCAGCCGCCGACAAGACTGAGCGCCATTACCATGCCGGCGACGAGGACCCAGGCGCGCGGCCGCCCGTCGCGCACGCCGATCCGGGTGACCGACCCAGGTGCGTCGGCGACTCCAGCGCTTCCACGAACTGTGCCGCAGTGGCGAACCGATCGGCCGGCGACCTGGGCGAGCGCAGAGGCCAGCGCGCGGTCGACCGGTGCTGGCACCGTTTCCCGCAAGGTGCGCACGGAAGGGACAGGCAGGGTCATCCGCTTGGCGATGATGGCCTGCGCGGTCGGCCCGGTGTAGGGCGGCTGACCCGCCAGCATCTCGTACAGCACGGAGCCCAATGCGTAGAGATCGCTCCGGCCGTCGATCTCCCGCTCGGCCGTCGACTGCTCGGGGCTCATGTAGGCCGGCGTGCCGACGGCGAGGCCAGTCTCCGTGAGCTTGCGCTGCCGGCGGCGTCGACCGCCCGCGCGATGCCGAAGTCGGCAACTGCGCGTGACCGCCCGAGAGCAGGATGTTGCCCGGCTTGATGTCGCGGTGAATGACCCCCCGTGCATGCGCGTAACCCAGCGCCTCGGCGACCTCGCGGGCGATCTGCAGCGCGTCGTCGACGGGAGCTGCTTCTGCCGCGCCAGCGGTCGCGCAGCGATTCGCCCGGCGACGAACGGCATGACGTAGTAGAGCAGGCGCCGGCCATTGTCGGTGGGGGGCTCGACCACGCCGCTGTCGAGGAGGGGCAGGATGTACGGATGGTCGAATCGGGCCGTGATGGTGATTTCGCGCAGGAACCGCTCGGGGCCCAGCGCGGGCGAGCTCGGGGTGGAGCACTTTCAGCGCGACCTGGCGGTCATGCTTCAGGTCGCGGGCGAGGTAGACCGTGGCCATGCCCCCGCGACCGAGCTCTCGCTCGAGCGCATAAGAATTAGACAGAGCCTCGGCGAGAGACTCCTTGGTAGGGGGCATTGAAACAAATGTACGCCGTCTGACGTGGCTGTGCGACTCTGGGCGGCTGGTGCCCGGGATTCAGCTAACGGGAAGGGCGGATGATTGCCATGATCAGCGACAAGACGATGGAGAGGACGGCCGAAGCGGCGACCGTTCCGCTCACTCCCTCCTGTCGATCCTTCGCGCGATCCCCAGGCGTTTGCCGAACTCGTAATACACGAAATGAGTAACGTTGCCGCGGCGGTCGCGGTGAAAACGACCTTCCCCATCGTAATGGCTGGTCAGAAGCGAGTCCTCGGCCACGGACGAAAGAACGTGGCGCTGATCGCCGGCCTGGCTGATGAGCGATTGCCCCTCTCGGCTGATCGAGACGACGTGCTCGGGACGCCGGTCGAATCGATACTCGCCGACGTATTCATCGAAGAGGCCGAGCCGCACCTGCTGGACGAACGAGGGCGAGGGGGTATGACGCACGAAGTCCCCTCGCACCCAGGGCGGCAACCGGCGCCGGATGCGCAGCCGAGCGGAGTGCAGGCGTTTGCCGACCGTTCCCGGCTTTAGCCGCAGCAGGCGGCCGATCTGCGCCTGGCTGTACCCCAGGAAGTAGAACAACACCGTGACATCCCGCTCGCCGGCCGGTAGCGTGGCCAGCGCGGCCGTGAGCAACGACCCGTAGTCGAGTCGTCGGCTGTCGGCCTCGATCGCATCTGGCAACGCGATCTCACGCGCCCGCGTCCGTCGCCGCAGTGAGCGCAGGCACTGGGTCGCGACGATCTTCCGCAACCACGCCGGAAACAGTGAGGCATCGCGAAGCTGGCCCAGCCGGAGCCACGCCGTCAGGAAGGCGTCCTGCGCGGCATCACGGGCGTCTTCCACCTCGCGCAGCGACGCCAGGGCAATACCAAACACGATGTGTTGCGATTGCTCCACCAGTTGCGCAAACGCGGCGTGTCGCTCGTGCAGGGGCGCAGCCGGATCTCGCGCCTTCTCGACCAGTTGGGCGGTGGGCACCGCGACCTTCACGCTCACCGGGTGGCATCCTCGGGCGATGCAACAGGAAAGACTTGCGTCGCCCAACGGCTACGGCCGTTGCGAGAACCAGCGGTAGAATCTCGCTCGTGACCGGCCCGGCTGACCCCACCAGACATGGGTCCCCATCGCACCAATCATGACAACGATGATGATTGTCGCACCCGCCAACGCGGTTCGCTTCCACAAGAGCAATGCCGCCGCCGCGGTTTCGGCGACACCGATGACGACCCGGAACCACACTGGGAAATGCCACTGGTTGAACGCCTGCGCCCAGCCGCTCGTGTTTGAAACTGGCAATCCCCTGCCTGGCGAACACCCACGCGAGAACCAGGGCGAATACCCACAACACGACTTCGAGCAGGATCTGACGGCGGTTCCACATAAGCTCCCCCTCAGGCTGTTTTCCTAAGGAAGAGCCACTGAATGCCAAAACCTTTACCGGTAGGTGGGGCCGCGCCTCCCTGCTGGCTAACGCCCGCGCTTGGTGTCATTGGCGCTGGAGGCGGCTTGACGTCCTCGGCCCCCTTCCCAAATCGTCAGCTTAGCTTGGTTCCGCGTTGTAGTGGATCCCGGCTTCACGCCTTAAGATATTGTGTTACAGTAGGATATGCTGATTAGCTGTCGCGTTCATGTATGCCTAATATTTCGGATATTGCGAATATTGCGAATGTTAATTAAATCTAGGCCCATGACAACCACCCTTGAGCTTCCAACCCCTGAAGTGGCTGCGGAAGCCGAAACTGCGCTCCGCCAACTCGAGCCATTCCTCCGGCGCCCTAACCAAAAGCGCGTGCGGGTGCGCCCAGAGGATGGAAGTGCTGACCAAAGCGTGACGCTGCCTCGTCATGCGTTCGAGCTGTTCCTGGAGATCCTCGGCCAGATGGCAAACGGCAACGCGGTCACGATTGTACCGGTCCATGCAGAGCTGACCAGTCAGGAGGCCGCGAACTTCCTGAATGTTTCGCGCCCATACCTAGTTCGCCTGCTGGAAACGGGTGCTTTGCCGTTCGGGAAGGTCGCACCCACCGCCGGGTTCTGTTCGCTGACTTGGTGGAGTATCAGCGGAAGGATGTTGAGCGTCGCCAAGCAGTTATGGCCGAGTTGGCGCGAAGAGCGCCGGAAGACACCGGGCTCCGGCTTCGTTTCAGATGGCGTTCATTGTCGTATATGACGCCTGCGTGCTTCACCCCGCCCCCCTGCGGGACCTGCTGATCCGAGTCGCCAACGCGCGTGTCGTTCAAGCCCGGTGGAGTGAGCGGATTCTTGACGAGTGCTTCGACAGCATCGAGCGCCAGCGGCCGGAGTTGCCCGCGGGGGCACTCGACCGTACCCGTGCGTTAATGGGCCAGGCGGTGCCTGACTCCCTCGTCACCGGGTTCGAGCCGCTCGAAGAAGCGATTACGCTTCCCGATCCGGACGACCGTCACGTGCTGGCCGCCGCCATACGGGCCAACGCCCAAGTCATCGTCACATTCAATCTGAATGATTTCCCGCCTGCGGTGCTTGCCCAGTACGACATCGAGGCGAAACACCCGGACGACTTCCTGCTGGACTCCCTCGACATCGCTCCTGGCACCCTGGTTCGTTGCCTCACCGAACAGGCAGCGGTACTCAAGAACCCATCGCAGACGGTGGCCGAGGTGCTCAGTACACTTCGTCAGCTGGGGCTGGTGCGTGCAGTGGCCAAGTTGCGGGAGTTACTGCGGATTGGAGGAGCGGTCGAGGAGCAGGGTTAACAAGGATCCTGAACAACGCTTACTCAGAGAGGTCGAACACCTGTAGCTCCTGGAACGCTGTGGGTTCCAGCTTTTCGAATCCCGCCTGGGGCACCTTAAGGTATCGCCACCTGGTGGTAGTGAGTGCCGAGGCGTTCTCGCACCATAGGATCGCGGCGCGATCCTTTTGCGCCACATCTGGATCCTCCCGGCCCTTGGTCTCGATGAGCTGGTGGGAGCCGTCCTTCAGGACGGCCGCAAAATCTGGTTCGTAGTAGCGCAGGCTGGCCCGGCTGTCGGTGTACTCAATGGCAAAGCCAAACTGCGGTGGCAGCTTCGCGAATGCTACGACATCGCCCGCAGCCTGAAGAAACCGGGCGAACCGGCCTTCGAATTCGTTGTCACAGGTAACGAGGTTGAAAACGGTCTTCGGAGCCTTGAATGTCTTCCGCGAGTAGGGGAACGCTGGCGTTTCACTGAGCCGGCGGGAGGCAACAAGCTTCGGCTCCTGCTGCTCCACAACCAGTTTCCGAAGCGCCTTCCCAAACGCGTTTAACGTCATGTACTGCGCCACATTGCTCGAGATGGCTCCAATCATCTCCTGAGGTCAAAGTCTGCGAAGAGCCGACCGGTCGAGTCTGACCTGTACTTAGCCTTCTGCCTCTCTGTGTACTTGTGGTATAGAACATCCCAAGTGAAAGTAGTCGCCTTCGAGTAGAACAGAATGTTGTCAAAGTTCATCCCATATCTGTGGGTATCGCTATGAGCTGAAGTCCGTTGCCAGATGAGTTCATTCAGGAAGTTGTCGACGCCGAATACATCGTCGAGAACTAGCTTTGCATAGTGTGCAACGTGGGAGTCGAAGTGAACGTAGAGGCTGCCATTCTCTGCGAGGAGTTCCCTCGCCAAGAGTACGGTTTCGTAGAACCACTTGAGGTATCCATCGAGTCCCCTTCCCCACGTATCCCGATACGCCTTCTGCTCGATGACGCTCGGCTCCTTGTCAGAAGGTTGCGCCATGATCTCCATCGATGTCAGGATGATCGGAATCGTGGCGGTGTAGGAGAAATCCGCGCCGGTGTCGAACGGCGGATCGATGTAGATGAGATTGACCTTCCCGGCGAACTCGTCCAGGAGCGAGGGAGGACGTACTTCTTGTCGCCCCAGATGAGCCGGTTGCGCCATTCGGTGGGCTTCCCGCCGGCGAAGAGGCCCAGGTTCCGGTCGCGGTCGGCGGCGGATTCGTTCACCGTCTCAACGGTCTGGAACGGCAGCGCGATCCTGGGCGGGGCCACCTTGCGGCCCTCGGCGTCGTACTTGCCGTCCCAGATGAGTTCGGTCATGCGATCTGCGTCTCCTGATCATGTCAGTCCTTCAAGGGGCTTAGGGCGGTGACTGCCTTGAGGACGGCCTCGGTCGCCGAGACCATGTTTAGCTGGACCAGTCTCTGGTCGGCTTCGAGATGCCCTTCGTATTCGGCTGCGTTGCGGACGGTGTGCGCCTTGGATAGCACTCGAACGGGGCCAGGGGCAGAGCGAGGGTATGGGGCAGGACCTGAAACACGGTGTAACGATTCTCCGAGCGGTATCCGTGCCAGCGGAGGGCCGCGAGCGCCAGGGCGTGGGCGGAGTTATAGGCCAGATCAAACCGGCTCTCGAGGGCGAGAGTCGTCTTTCTGGCATCCACCAGTCGCGCTTTTCCCGAGCGCAGCAAGCCATCGAACTCCTCCCGGGTGGGTCGCTCCTGACGGAGCTGGCCTGCGCGTGCCAGGTTCTCGAGCGCGCTCAGGCGAGGTCATGTTCTGAACCGATTATCCACACCTTGGGCCCGTCCAGCACTCTCCCCAGAAATGCATTGCGCTCCGCTGCCGTTTCCTGAATTCC
Organism: uncultured Gemmatimonadales bacterium; assembly: GCA_963788625.1. Taxonomy (GTDB): domain Bacteria; phylum Gemmatimonadota; class Gemmatimonadetes; order Gemmatimonadales; family GWC2-71-9; genus DATBGE01. The sequence continues at coordinate 197,536 of CAWBHB010000001.1, forward strand.
AGCAAGGAATAGATCGTCGGGTTCACTGGTCGATTCAGCACGGCCTCGGCTTCCCGTACCGCACCATAGGCCTCCAGATAATCCAGGCCATCACCGATGATCATGAGATCCACGTCGCTGTTGGCGGTATCGGTTCCCTTCGCAATGAAGCAACAAAAGCGGCCGTGATGCGGCGAGCGAGGGGTGCGAGGGCAACCTGAAGCGGTCCCCTCAGCCCAACGGTTTTGATAATGAGGCCATGGAGTTCCTCGAAGATGGGCGCCTCTCGATTCGCCCGATAGTGCTTCTGGTTCCCGATCCTGGTCACCGTCACCAGCCCACTCCCCGCCAGCCGGGTGAGTACCCGGTGCACCGCCCCGTCTCCCGAGTGAGCCAGCCGGATCAGTTCCGCCCCCTGAAAGCTCCGATCGGGTTGTCCGAACAGGAGCGCCAGTACCCGGAGTTCTACGGCCGAGAAGAGCGCCCCTGCGAGGGCAGAGGGTGACTCCAGTTTGCTTCCCATATTGGGAATGATACCTCCCATTTTGGGAACACACAAGCAGCCACCTGGCTCCTTCTTGACGTCTTCCCTCCCCTTCCCATATTGCCGGAGGCAACCGAACAAACACCGAAACGGCAGGCTCCCGTGTCTCCCTCGACCCCTCCACCCCCCACCAAGACCCCACTCCAGGCCAAGCACTCTAACCTACTACAGGATAAGAGTTTGCCCTGAGTGCTCCGGCCCGGTCATCCGCAACTCGGGCTGTGTGACGTGTGCCCAATGTGGATGGGGAAAATGTGGGTAGACTGGCGGGACGGGGCGGACCAGGCGGACGGGCGGGAGCGGAGCAGAGGGGGCGGACAGGGCGGGCGGGCGAAGGGCGGACGAGGCAGACGGTGGACAGGCGGGAAGACGGAAAGGCAAAGCGATGTTGATCGATCAGCGAAGCGGACCTCCCGCCCTCCCACCTTCCCGCCCCTTCGCTGCGCTCGGGACAGGCTCGACCGCCTCAGACCAAGCGGAGCTCGCCCGCCTTTTCCCGACGCTCCCGCTTCTACCGCCTTATCCAAGCCGATCAACCACGAGGAACACCTGACCGCCTTGATCGTCCTGACCGCTCTGACCGCTTCTCGACTTTCGACCATCAACCAACAGAGAACCCACCATGCCCGACCTCGCAACCTCCAACATCACCGGCCAGCTGGTGGCGGTGCTTCGCGAAGCGATCGAAGGACCGCAGCACAGCTGGACCTATTTCACCGACAACCAGCCGGGCACCGGACTGTTCGGGACCATCGGCCCGCTGAGTCCGGCCGATGTCTCGCGGCCGCAGGGAAAAAGTGGCACCACCATCGCCGGCCACGTGCATCACCTCGCCTTCAGCCTCCACGCCTCGGCGGCCTGGATCCGGGGCGAGCGGCGACGGTGGAACTGGGACGAGAGCTGGCAGGTCCGCACCGTCGGCAGCAACGAATGGGCTGAGCTGCGCAACCGGCTGCGCCAGGCCTACGGCGAGCTGACCCAGGCCATCGAGCAGCACGCCCTCGAGAGCGAGGAAGCGATGGGTGGAGCCGATCGGCGCGGTGGCCCATGCGGCGTATCACTTGGCGGTGATTAGACAAAAAGCGGCGGGGTAGGGCGGACAGGCGGACGGGGCGGACAGGGCGGACAGGGCGGACACGGCGGACCGGCGGAGGCGGAAGGGCGGAGGCGGAATGGCGGAATGGCGGACTGACGGACTCAACGGAGCGCCGACGTGACCATTGACCATCGACCATCGACGAGAACGTCGACACGACTCACGACGATGCCACGCAGCTTCCTTGCTGACCGCCCTACCGCCTTCCCGCCGTACCGCCCTGCCCGTCCTCGATACTAGAGCCGCTCGGGGAAGCACGTTTCACAAAGTTCCGGTCAAGACCGTCCTCAATTCCCCGGCCACCACCGGCATGGGATTCTGGTCGCTCAATCCCTACGTGGGATGCGAGTTCGGGTGCAGCTACTGCTATGCGAGGGAGACGCATCGGTGGACGAGTGAGAGGACTGAGGGGAACGGTGAACGGGGAACGGTGAACGGGGAACAGGACGGAGACGATGAACAGGCGCGGTGAACGGACCCAGCCCCACCCCGTTCACCGTTCACCCTTCACCGTTCACCCCTGCCGAGGCCTTCGAGCACCGCATTTTCGTCAAAGCCGACGCCCCCGCGGTGCTGCTGCGCACGCTGGATCCCGCGAAGCTGGCGGGAGCGTCCCTGGTGATCGGCACCGCCACCGATCCCTATCAGCCCGCCGAACGGAAGTTCAAGCTCACCCGGGGAATTCTCGAGGCGCTGCTCGGCTGGCGGGGACTCTCGCTCGGCCTCATCACCAAGTCGCCGCTGGTCACCCGGGATCTCGATCTGCTGCAGCGGCTGAGCGAGCGGCACGAGGTGAGCGTCAACATCTCCCTCGCCTCGCTCAACGCGCCGCTGCTGCGCCGGCTGGAGCGCCGCTCTCCGGCGCCGCATGCCCGGATCCGCGCGCTCAAGACCCTGATCGACGGCGGAATCCACACCGGGCTCCTCATCGCCCCGATCCTGCCCGGCATCACCGACGACCGGGCCGGGCTGGCGACGCTCATGCGCGCGGCCAAGGCCGCCGGTGCCAAGTACGCAGTAGGCCAGCCGCTCCGCCTGGGCCCGGCGATCGTGCCGCAGTTCATGCCGGTGCTGGAGCAGGAATTTCCCGATCTGGTCGAGCGCTACCGGCAACACTACGGCCACGGCAACTACGTGAGTGCGGCGTACAAGGACGCTCTCATGCACCGGTTGCACCAGCTGCAGCGGGAGTTCGGCTTTCCGGTCGCCGAGAGCCGGCGCCGCCGGGAGCAGCTGGAGGGGAGGCAGCCGCGGTGGATGAAGGAGGAGTGGCAGGCGACGCTGCTTTAGGGTGAACGGTGAACGGTGAACGGTGAACGGGGTGGTGACGTTTCCCGTTCTCCCGTTCTCCCGTTCCCGTTCCTGTTCCCCGTTCACTCGTTCACCGTTCACCGTTCACCTCAGTGCTCCGATCTGTCCTTTTCATCGACCCCCCAGCCTTCTGCACTGCTGTCGAAGGCCTGGTGGCACCCGCGCTCCGGGAGCGGCCCGTCGCGGTGGCGGCGCCGGGAGCCGACCGTGCCACCATCCTGGCGCTCTCCGCCGAAGCGAAGGCGGCGGGCATCACGCGCGGGATGCCGGTGACCAAGGCCAAGAAGCTCTGCCCCGATCTCATTCTGCGGGCACCCAACCCGCGGCTCTACGCCCGGGCTTCGCGGGCGTTGTTCGAGATTCTGCGCCGCTATGCTCCGGTGATCGAGCCCAGGGGATACGGCCACGCCTATCTCGATCTCACCGGAACCGGCCGGCTATTCGGTCCGGCGGTGGATGTAGCGCGGCGGATTCAGCGCGAGTCGGCAGAGCGCATCGGCCTGGAGCTGGCCGTAGGCTCGGCGGCCAATAAACTGGTGAGCCGTAGTGCTTCAGAAGTCGTCAAAGGTATCTCAGCCGAGCCGCTAAGCCGCCGAGCCGCCAAGCCGCCGCTTCTCGACGTCCTCGCCGGCAGCGAGGCCCCCTTCCTTGCACCCCATCCCACCGGGATTGCTTCCCGATCTCTCTCAGGAGATGCGGGAACGGCTCGACGACTACCAGCTCGAGCTGATCGGTGAAGTCGCGGCACTGGAGCAGCAGCAGCTTTACTCGGTGTTCGGTACGCCGGGCCGAGTGCTGCACCAGCACGCTCACGGCATCGATCCTCGGCCGGTGATGCCGCCCGAAGTGAAGGCGGAGTTTCGCGCCGCCCACACCCTCGCCAGCGACAGCAACGACCTGGATCTGATTCACCCGCTGCTGCGCCACCTCACCGAGCGCCTGGGACAGCGGCTCAGGCAACGACAGCTGGTCAGCCGGCGGCTCACCCTGCAGCTGGCCTATACCGATTACGCCACCGCCCGGCGGAGCGTGTCGCTGCCGCTCGCGGCGCTGGACGTGGAGCTGTGGGATGCGGCGCGCCGGGCCTTCGCGCTGGCCAATACCCGGACCGTCGCGATCCGTGCCCTGGGAATCAGTGTGGACCGGCTGCTGGAAGCGGATCTGCAGCTGGATCTATGGGAGACGGGAGACGGGAGATGGGAGATGGGAGACGGGAAGAGCGTGAGAAGTGAGAAGTCAGAAGTGAGAAGGGGTGTTAATGACCGGCGGACCGACGGACCGGCGGACCGTCTCACGTCTCACGTCTCACGTCTCACGCTTTCTGACGAACCGTTGAATCGTCAGACCGATCTCCAGTCCGCCATCGACCAGATCCGCGCCCGCTGGGGAAACCGGGGGATCGGGATGGGTCCGATGCTGAAGCGGTGAGATCCGTCATGTTATCCCCGTCCGTCGAGCCGGATCTCCTGGCGATCCAGTCGGATGTCACGCCTGTCCTCCAGAGCCAGCTCATGCTCGGCCGCGAGACAACCCTTCAGCACAGTGACCGACTGCTCGAGTTGGGCGCCCTCCACCTGATCGGCGGCCAGCATGGCAGTCCGGTTCTTGGTGCTGTCTCGGACAATGGCGGAGCGGACCTGGTGGAGCTGATGCTCGTCGCTGCTCAGCTTATCGCTGTCCTTATCGATCACCCGGTTCAGATCATGCTCGACCTGCTCGTCCCGCTTGAGCGCCCTGCTGGCCGCGCTGAGATCACGTTTCACCGACGGAACAGCCGGGGGAGAAATCGCCGGAATGATCGGATCAGCAAGCTGAGCCGACGCCATGCGGGGGATTCCCGCAGCGAGCGCGGCGATCAGAATCAGTCCATGAGAGGTAGACATAATGACCTTTGGTGCAGTCTCACCGGATCAGATTCCGGTTTACTGCGAACGGTCGCAAACGGTGCGCCATGGAGCAGGACGCGCAAGCACCCGGTGAACCGAGAGGTTGGATCTTGTCGGTAATGGTGATGTCACGCGTCGGGTCATTCTGCGCCAGCCAGAGTTGCCGCGCTGACAAGGTGTCACAAAAAGCGGTGAACAGTGAACGGCGAACGGTGAACGGGTCACGTCTTACGTCCCACGTCTCACGTCTCAGGTCTCACGATGTCATCCCCACGTAAGCACCACCTTCCCGAAAGTCTCATCACGTTCCATGGCACGATGAGCTTCGGCCATGGCGGACATCGGATAGGTCGCGCCGACCACCGGACGGAGGGGCGACTCCTCCGGGTCGCCCCTGCGTGAACAGAGGCAGCACCCGTTCGGTGAACTCGCGCACCAGCGGCACTCGTTCGGCGAGTGGCCTGGTCCGCATGACACTGCCGATCACTTCGAGCCGTTTCCGCAGGAGAGGATCGAGATTCACCTGCGCCTCGGCTCCCTGCAGGAAGCCGAGCATCACCAGGCGTCCCCGTGGCGCCAGCACGGCGAGATTATCGCTGAAGGCCGGGCCACCCAGGACGTCGAGTATGACATGCACCGGCTCGGTGAGCGCGGCTCGGAAGGGACCTGCACTGGTGTCGATGCCGCGATCCAGCCCGTATTCGCGCGCCCGGTCGAGCTTCGCCGCGTTACGGGAAGTTCCGATCGTGACGGCACCCAGATGCTTCGCGATCTGGGTTGCCGCCGTACCGACGCCGCTCGCGACCGCGTGGATCAGCACCCGGTCTCCACTGCCGAGACGGCCCCGGGTCACCAGCGCATCCCACGCCGTGAGGAACGCCTCGGGAATCGCCGCCGCGTCGGTGAACGACATCCCCTCGGGCACCGGCAGAGTCTCGTCCTGATGGACCACCACGAACTCGGCGTGGGCTCCGCCTCCGACCAGACCCATCACCCGATCGCCGATGCGCCAGCGGGTGACACCAACACCCAGCTGCTCCACCTCACCGGCGTACTCCATGCCGGGGATGTCGGCGGGCCACCCCGGAGGAGCCGGATAGCGTCCCCGCCGCTGGTGCATGTCGGCACGGTTGAGACCGGCGGCCCGCACCCGCACTCGTATCTGCCCCGGCTCGGGCTCAGGAGTCGGAACCTCCCGGAGCTGGATGACGTCGAGGGGTCGCCGGCGGCGGTGTAGGTGATGGCCTTCATGTGTAATAAAGTGGTGCCGTAAGCCTTAAGCCGTAAGCCATAAGCGTACAGCCGAGGCTCGTGCTTAATGGTTAGTGCTTAAGGCTTATGGCTTATGGCTGCCGTCGAACACAAGGACCCCGAAATGTCCACCTACTGCGATTTCGCCCCCGGCCACGAATGGCACGGTCCGTATCACGCCAACGAGTACGGATTCCCTCTCACGAGCGACGCCGATCTTTTCGAGCGACTGATACTCGAGATCAATCAGGCGGGGCTTTCCTGGCTCACCATTCTCAAGAAGCGGGACGCGTTTCGCCGAGCCTACGACGAATTCGATCCTGAGATCGTAGCCGGATATAAGGCGAAGGATCGGAAACGGCTGCTCAACGATCCGGGGATCATCCGCAATCGGCTGAAGGTGGACGCAGCCATCGCCAACGCGCAGAAGATCCTCGAGCTGCGGGAGTCACACGGCGGGTTTCACGCCTGGCTCGAGGCCCATCACCCGCTGTCCAAGCCGGAATGGGTGAAGCTGTTCAAGCAGAACTTCCGGTTCACCGGCGGAGAAATCGTGGGCGAGTTCCTCATGAGTATCGGCTACCTGCCGGGCGCCCATGCGGAATCCTGTCCGGTCTATCTGCGAATATTGAAGAAGAAGCCGATTGGTTGAAGCCGTCAGCCATCAGCCGTCAGCCGTCAGCAAAAAGCCTTAAGCCATAAGCCTTATGCTCGACCATCAACATTTGGCTTACGCCTATTGGATCGCGGCTTTGCTTACGGCTTATGGCTTATTGCTTGTGATCGCTGATGGCTAACGGCTGACGGCTGTGTTCACTCACCTGCACGTCCACTCGCATTTCTCTTTCGAAAGCGGCGTCTCCAGCCCTGAGGCGCTGCTGGATGCTGCGGCACAGCGGGGATTCACGGCCCTCGCTTGCACCGATACCAATGCGGTCTACGGTGCGGTCGAGTTTCAGCAGGCGGCGCTCGCGCGTGGCATCCGGCCGATCCTGGGCGCCCATCTCGTCTTCGAGGACGAGGAAGCGGTGGCGCTGGCGACCGATGAAAGAGGCTGGAGGGCGCTGTGTCGGATCGTTACTGAGATTCACTGGTCGGTCAGACAGGGCGATCAGGACGGTCGGGGCGAACAAGGCGGGCAAAGAGGTTCGACCGCCGTGACCGCCTCGCCCGCCCTATCCGCCATTCTAGGAATCGACCGTGTCGGCCTGATCCTGCTCTCGAACAGCATCCCCTTCCTCGAACGCGTCGTCGCACTGAGCGGTCCGGCCGACCTCTATGCGGAGCTGCGCCCCGGCAAGGAGCGCCATGCGGTCCTGGCCGCCGCTCGGAGGCTGGGAATCCCGACTGTAGTAACCAACGCGGTGATGTTCGCGAACCCTGAAGATTTCCAACGCCATCGACTGCGGGTCGCCATCGCGCGAAACACAACACTTTCGGAATTTCAGATTGAAGATGTCAGATTGAAGATTGTAAAGCGGAATCATAAAAATGAACGGAACTCAATCTTAAATCTGAAATCTTCAATCTTAAATTCTCCCCCCGGCTCCTGGCTCCGTCCCGACCTTCCCCGCTTCTTTCCCGACTGTCCCGAGGCCTTAAGCGCGAGTGAGGAAATCGCCGAGCGTTGCAGCTACCTGCTGCCACTGGGGCGGAGGGTCGTCGCACCACGCTTTGCCGAGGCGGACGACGCGTTCCAGCGGCTGCGCGAGCTGGCGTACGCGGGTGCCGCGCGGCGATACGGCACCATCGCACCGGTGACCCGGGACCGGCTGGAGCACGAGCTGGCCATCATCGGACAGAAGCAGTTCGCCGACTACTTCCTGGTAGTGCACGACATCGTGCAGAATGGCCCTACCCATTGCGGCCGCGGGTCCGTCGCCAATTCGATCGTGAGCTACGCCCTGGGGATCACTCACGTGGATCCACTGGGGGCCGGCCTCCTGTTCGAGCGCTTTCTCAATCCGGAGCGAAAGGATCCGCCCGACATCGATCTCGACTTTCCCTGGGACGAGCGGGACAATGTCCTCGCCTACGTGTTCCGGAAGTATCCCCATCACCGCTCGGCGATGGTGGCCAATCACAACTGCTTCCGGTTGCGCGGCGCCTTGCGGGAGGTGGCCAAGGTGCACGGTCGGCCGCCGGGAGAGATCCGGGAGATCACCCGCCGGTTTCCCTGGTTCAGCGACGACGATTCGCTGGAAGAAGTGATCGCCAACCATCCCAACTTCCAGGGGCTCGAGCTGCCGGCCATCTGGTGCGAGTTGGCGAAGCTGGCCCAACCCCTGGTGGGAACGCCCCGGCACCTATCGCTGCATCCGGGCGGGGTCGTGATCGTCCCCACGACACTCACCGATTACGTACCGGTGGAGCGCGCGGCCAAAGAGCTCGAGAACAATCCGGACCTCACGGTGCCGGTCATCCAGTTCGAGAAGGATGGCACCGAAGACGCCGGCCTGGTGAAGATCGACCTGCTCGGCAACCGCTCGCTCGCCGTCATTCGCGACGCGATCGCCGCCGTGAAGGACCACACCGGCCGGCAGATCGACTATACCACCTCGGATCCGGAGGACGACGAGCCGACCAGGGCTCTCTTCCGTACCGGTAAGACGATGGGCGTCTTTTACACCGAGAGCCCCGCCTCTCGGCAGCTCTGCGCCAAGTCCCGGGCTGACACCTTCGAGCTCCTGGTGCTCAACACCAGCATCATCCGTCCGGCATCCAACCGTTTCATCCGGATCTACCTGGATCGGCTGCACGGAAAGCCCTACGAGCCGCTCGACCCCTGTCTCCGCGAGACCCTGGCCGAGACCTTCGGCGTGATGGTGTACCAGGAAGACGTGGTCAATGTCAGCGCGACGTTCGCCGGGATGCCGCTCGCGACTGGGGACGGACTGCGCAAGGCGCTCTCCAAGAAACGGCCGGTCAAGCACCTCGCTGCATATGCCGAGGAATTTTTTGCTGGAGCGGCGGCGCTGGGACGCGACATCGAGACGGCGAAGAAGGTCTGGGAGATGGTGATGTCATTCGCCGGATACAGCTTCTGCAAGGGACACTCGTGCTCCTACATCCGAGTCGCCCAGCATTCCTGTTATCTGCGGGCGCACTATCCCGCCGAGTTCATGGCCGGGGTGCTGGCGAACGGCGGAGGGTTCTATCACCCGTTTGCCTACGTCGCGGAAGCGATGCGGATGGGGCTCACCATCCTGCCACCCGATGTGAACGCGAGCGAATACCGCACCACGGGTCGCGGGCGGGAGGTGAGGATCGGGCTGCAGTTCATCAAAGGACTGTCGTCTGCGGCGGCCCAGAGAATTGTTGATTGCAGATTGCAGATTGCAGATTGTTCGACCGACTCATCAATCGGCAATCAGCAATCGGCAATCAGCAATCCCTATACATCTCTGGACGATCTCCGCACCCGCGCCTCGCTCACTCCCGACGACCTTCGCACCCTGGTCAAGGTGGGCGCGCTGGATTCAATAAAAGGGGACTGTTCGCGCCCAATGCTGCTGTGGGCCGTAGACAGCGGTGAACGGCGAACGGTGAACGGTGAACGGGAAGCGGACCCCTCTACCCCCCGTTCACTGTTCACCGTTCACCGTTCACCCGACGCACCAAGTCTTCGTGAGTACGACCCCGAACGCCGCCGCCGCGCCGAGTACGAGCTGCTGAGCTTCACGACCGACAGTCATCCGATGCATCTTCATGCGGCCGACCTGGCCCGGTTCCGGATCACGAAGAGCACCGAGCTGGGAGACCATGTCGGACAATCGGTGCTCTGTGCCGGAATGCTGACGACCTCCAAGCCGGTCAGCACTATCACCGACGAGCCGATGGAATTCGCCACCTTTGATGATGGCTATGGCCTGATTGAAGCCGTGTTGTTCCCCCGGGTCTTCCGCCAGCGGGGACACATCCTGTTCGACCAGGGCCCCTTCGTCTTCCGGGGGAAGGTGGATGCGGAGTACGGCGCCCTGACGGTGACAATCACGGGACTCGATCGGCTGGAGCGGATGGTGGAGAGGGCGAGCAAGGCGGGCAGGGCGGGAAGGCGGAATGGCGGAATGCTGTCCCGAGCGCAAGCGAGGGAGCGGAATGGCGGAATGCTTGTCCCGAGCGCAAGCGAGGGAGCGGAATGGCGGAATGGCGGAATGGCGGAATGGCGGAATGGCGGAATGGCGGAATGGCGGAATGGCGGAATGGCGAGGCGAAACAAACAAAAAGACACAAAGATCACAAAGAGTCTCGTGGATGATGATGTCCCGGTACTCTTTGTGTTGAAGGGTTGCAGTCCTCTGCGCCCTCTGCGTCTCTGCGTTTGATTTCCTGAGTTGGTCGCGAACAAGGAGCCTGTCCTGTGACCAAATGGATCCTGATCGTCGCCGGAGTGCTGGTCGGCCTGATTCTCCTGGTGACCCTCCTTGGCCTGGCCCTGCCGCGCGAGCATCACGTCTCGAGCCGCATTTCTCTCAAACAGCCGCCGGAGTCGGTCTATGCGGTTATCCGCGACGTCGCTGCCATCCCCACCTGGTGGCCTACGGTCAAGCAGGTGAGCCGGCGAGACGATCCCCAAGGGAGAGAGATCTGGGATGAGACCATGCGCGACGGGTTCGAGATGGGCATCGAGGTCGCGACCGCGGAGCCGCCCACCCTGCTCAAGACCGTGATCGTGGCCGACGACGCTCCGTTTGGAGGCTCATGGACCACCCGGATCGACCCTGTGCCGGGCGGTAGCACCGTCACCGTCACCGAGGATGGATGGGTCTCGAATCCGATCTTCCGCGTCATGTCGCGCTTGATGGGCCACCACGCCACGATGGACGATTATTTCACAGCGCTCGGCGAGCATTTTGAAGAGCAGGTAACTCCAGAGCACCTATCACCCGCCAGGTGAACGTGACGACTCCCAGCGGCATCTCATCGGTATCCACCAAGCTCCCGAGAGGACGTAGCATGCGACGATCGTTCAGTGCGATCAGCCTCCTGCTGGGTGTCGGACTAATCGCCGCGGCATCGCTGACAGCAGCAAGCTGCGAGTCGGACCCCGCCGGCTCCAGCGGAGGTCCTGCCCCCGCGAACGGCCTGCTGCTGGAAACCATCTCCACCTCTTTCAACGAACCGGTGTTCCTCACTCACGCCCCGGGCGATGCCGCTCGTCTCTTCGTGGTGGAAAAGGATGGACTCATCCGGATTTTCACGAACGGATCCATCCTCCAGGCGCCTTTCCTCGACTTGACCGCCGTCACCACGAAAGGCGGCGAGCAAGGGTTGCTCGGCCTCGCGTTCGCGCCCGATTACGGGACGTCGGGTCGTTTCTATGTCAGCTACACCACCGCCGGAGCTACCCTGGGAGGCAAGTCGGTCATCGCACGATACCACGTATCGACCAACCCGGATCTCGCCGACGCCGCCAGCGACACCACCATCCTCGAGGTGGATCAGCCTTACGACAATCACAACGGCGGCATGATTACGTTCGGACCCGACGGGTTTCTTTACATCGGATTCGGAGACGGTGGGAGCGCCGGCGACCCGCAAGGCCATGGTCAGAGCCGGACAGATCTGCTGGGCTCGCTGCTTCGCCTCGACGTGAGCGGCCCAGGCTACGCCGCGCCCCCCGACAATCCTTTCGTCGGCATTTCGGGAGTAAGGAGCGAGCTGTGGAACTACGGCCTGCGGAATCCCTGGCGCTTCAGCTTCGACCGGCAGACCGGAGAGCTGTACATCGCGGACGTGGGACAGGGAGACCGCGAGGAGGTTGACGTGCAGCCGGCGACGGGCGGTGGCGAGAACTATGGATGGAACACGATGGAAGGTCTGGCCTGCTACCCTCCGGGTTCCAGTTGCAACAAGAGTGGACTCACCCTGCCCGTCGTCGACTACAGCCACGGTTCGGGCTGCTCTATCACCGGAGGCTACGTCTATCGCGGGGCCGCGTTGCCGACAATCCGAGGCACCTACTTCTATTCGGATTACTGCTCAGGGTTCCTTCGCAGCTTTAAGTTGGCAGGGCGGGATGGTTTCCGAGCAGCACTCCTGGCCGGGAGCGGAGCCGCCGGGGAACGTCACCAGCTTCGGGGAGGATGCAGCGGGCGAGGTGTACATTCTGACCCGTCAGGGTGGGGTCTACAAGATCGTCGCCGAGCCGTAGCAGTGCTCGGCGACCTCTTCTCCCCACCTCCGGAGGAGCTCCCCGATTTCCAGGCGTTGGCCGAACGGCTTCCGCCGGAGATTCTGTTTGGCACTTCGTCGTGGAACTATCCCGGTTGGAAAGGCCTGGTCTATCACCAGGACTATCCCAAGAACGGCGCCGCGGCGAAGATGCTCGCCGAGTATGTGAAATTCCCGCTCTTTCGCACCATCGGAATCGATTCATCGTTCTACGCCCCGCCGACACCCGAGCAGCTCCAGAGATACGCAGACCGGTTACCGCCAGGCTTCCCCTGTGTCATGAAGGTGTGGGACCGGTTCACGGTGCATACTCTGCCCCGGGCCCGTTACGGGCCGCAGGGTGGAGAGCTCAACCCCGATTTTCTCAACGCCGATTTGTTCCGGTCCGAGGTGCTCGATTTCTACCTGACCCATTTCCGCGATCACACCGGCCCGCTGGTGTTTGAGTTCCAGACCATCAGCCGCTCGAGCGGAATAAGCCCCGAGATCTTCGCCGACCGGCTGGACCGGTTCTTGAGCGTATTACCGCGCGACGCGAGCTACTCCGTGGAGATCAGGAATCGCGAGTTCCTTACCCCGGCTTACCTGGCGGTGCTCCGGGAGCACAATGTCGCCCACGTGTTCAACTCATGGACCAGGATGCCGTCGATCGGGGACCAGCTCGACGTGCCGGGAGTGTTCACCGCGCCCTTCATGGTTGCCCGGGTGCTGCTTCGACCAGGCCGGAGTTACAACCAGGCGGTGAACGCCTTCGCGCCCTACGACCGGATCCGGGAGCCGAATCCTGAGCTGCGACACGACGTGGCACGGCTCATCGCGCAAGCCGCCGCACTCCGGATACCGGCCTATGTGCTGGTGAACAACCGCGCGGAGGGGAGCGCGCCGCTTACGATTGCGGCGATCGCCGAGATGGTGTCCGGCGCTTGAGCGGAGGCCGGCGGGTCCGGGGACCATCGTGGTCGGGAGACTGGGCGAGGGCGTGAGCCGAAGCCGACAGTCGGCATGCCTGAACCGCTCCAACGCGGTCGGCGATGCTCACCTCGACCCACCGCCCGAACGACGCGGTCGGGCCGGTGAGAAAGGGGCGGGCCAGCCGGGCAGCCAGCACTTCCTCACGATCCGATTCGGGGAGACGAAGCACGATCGCCTCGTCGAACAGAAAGGCGAACATGCGGCTCCGGGTGAAGAACGCGTCGGCGCCGAACATCCGCTTGGTGCTCACATCGGGCAACGAGAGGATGGCTGCACGCACCAGGTTGTGCACGTCAGTCTTTCCGCCAGGCATTGCTCGATTCCCGGGTGTGGGTGACTGCAAGGGGCGGAGAAAGTACCGCGCGACGGTACGCTCCGCTATAGCCCAATGCCCGAACAACCCCCGTAGCACGTAACAATCTCGCCATCGAGCTACGCAGCATCGGGGCCAGTCGTAAGCCCAAGCGCCGCCGTGGCGCGCGGCGGGTGGAACCCGGGCTTCTGCAGCGAATTGTTGGAAGCGAAGCGGGAGGAAAGCTCGGTTTCGGGGTCGAAACTACCTACCGCGGACGACGCGGATTACGAGGGACGACACGGAACAATTATTAGAGTTCATTCCGCGTGCTGAGTACACTCAGCGCACTCCGCGGTTCGCGTTTTGCCGGGCGGTTCGCTCTTTCTGGATGCGCTACCGCTCGAGGTCGGGCTCCACACCGGCCACGGCGCAAATCCGCAGAATGGTCTCGCCGATCTTGTTGTTCGGGGTCGATGCGCCGGCCGTCACCCCGATGAGTCGAGCGGTACCCAGCCAGTCGTCGGCCACCTGCTCCGGCTGCTTCACGTGAGGCTGATGACGCAGCTGGCCGGTCTCCACATCAATGGCCGCCGCGTCCTCGATGTGATAGGTCCGTACCCCGCGAGTGCGGCTCATGGCCGCGAGATGCGTCGTGTTGCTGGAGTTGTAACCACCCACCACGATCATCAGGTCGAGCGGCTCGCGCAGCAGAGTCTCCATCGCGTCCTGCCGCTCCTGGGTGGCGGAGCAGATGGTGTCGAAGGTGCGGAAATGCTCTGCGAGGCTTGCCTCTCCGTAGCGGCGGGTCATGCTCAACCGCACCTCGCCGGCGATGGCGAGCGATTCTCCCGACAGCATCGTGGTCTGGTTGGCGAGTCCCACGCGCTGCAGATCCCTTTCAAAATCGAACCCGGGAGACATCGCGTGGGAGAAGTGGCGCGCTAATTCCGCCGCGTCTCCACCCTGCTCGATGAAATCGCAGACCCGCCGGGCCTCGGCCATGTCGAACACCACGAGATACCGGCCGCCCGGATACTTGGTCACCTGGCTCGCGGTCGCCTTGGTCTCCTCGTGGTAGGACTTGCCGTGGATGATCGCGGTGTAGCCGTCCTTGGCGTAGGACTCGACCCGCTTCCACACGTTGAGGACCGAGCCGCAGGTGGTGTCCACCATGACACAACCGATGGCGCGCAGTCGGGCGAAGTCGTCCACCGTCACCCCGAAAGCCGGCATGATCACCACGTCATCCGGGGTGACCCCGGAAAAATCGAACACGGCGGCGGGACTCCGCTCCAGAAACACCACGCCCATGTCGCGCAGCTTTGCGTTGACGTGGGGGTTATGGATGATCTCTCCCACCAGGAACAACCGGCGGTCGGGAAACTTCCGCCGTGTTTCGTAGGCGTACTCGACGGCGCGATCCACCCCGTAGCAGAAGCCGAATTCCCGGGCGAGCAGGAAGGTGAGCGGCTCCGGCGGTGAGCCGGTAATCGTTGGCGCGAAACTGCTCCACCACCGCGCTGTGATAGTCGGCCGTGAGCTGCCCTTCGATGGCGGCCTTGAGACCAAAGCCCTTCCTGAAGTAGGTCATCAATCCTCGGGTGCGCTGTCGGCCGGTGCCACGGTCACGCTGTCGCTGCGGCAACGGGTCGAGTCGGTCACGAGTGGCACGCCGCGAAAACTGGCGGTCACTCGGATGGTTTCCGGCGTCGAGGCGGCATGGAGCTTGGCCTCGAGGGCTCCGTCCAGCAGTCCTATCACGTCGGGTGAGCTTGAGTCCAACCGGAGTCTCCCTGGTAGCCCTTGATCTGGGTCTCGGTGAACCACCGGATCCCGACTGCCGCCCTGGGCCGCTGAGCGGAATCCGCTCCGGGAACCGTCACCGGATATTCACCCTCCGCAAGGCTGTCGGAAGGATAAATCGCGAGGCCCAGGCCCGCGTCGGAGTCCACCCCCATCACCTCCAGCAACCGGCCCGGGGCGCACCAGATAGCCCGCGCCTTGGCGTTGAGCTTGCCGCTGTCCGACCCGGCCCACTGCGCCTGCAGCTGCCCGGCAGATGGACCGGCCGATGAGCCGTGGCACGCGCCGGCGAGAATGGCGGCACCGAGCATGATCGACCGGCCGATCACTTCGGGATTCCCAACTGACGTCGCGCCTCCTCCACCGAAAGCGCGAAGGGACGAATCCGTTCGACGACTCCCTCCGGCAGTGGACGGGAAACCAGGCTGCGCCGGTCGGTGCAGACCAGTACCAGGTGGCCATCCGCGCAGTGCCGGCCGGTCGCGGTGTGGATCACTTCGAAATTCATGGTCAGCGACTTGTTCCCGATCCGGCCGAAGTAGGCCGCGACCTGCAGATGATCATCCAGCCGCGGCGGATAGTGAAATTCGGTGTGGACCTGGACCCGCGGCAGGTAGATGTCGTAGGTCTCGAACAGGGTGCTGTAGGGAAGCCCGGCGCTGCGGAACAGCTCGGTCTCCGCCAACTCGAAGAAGCGAACGTAGGAACCGTAGAAGATGATCCCCGCCAGGTCCACGTCCGACCAGCGGACATACTCCTCGATGGAAAACGGTTGTGCCGGCATGGCGGGAAGCTAGAGGGTCGCAGCGCCGATCACCAGCCGAAACCGGTCCGGATATCGAATCGCAGTCCGTCGCCGCCATCGGTGATCGGATAGCTGAAATCGAAGCGCAGCAGTCCACCCGCGATCGAGAATCCGAGTCCCGCGCCGGACAGAACACCGGTCGAGAAGAGCTCGTCTGCCGCACCGGCCTGGCCGACGTCGATGAAAGGAACCGGACGAATGAGGCCCTTGGTCAGAGGCCAGTCTGCCTGCAACGCCCAGAAGGCCTGCCCCCTGCGAGTGCCGTAATCGAATCCACGAACAGTCGGCACACCGCCAAGCCGGAACTCCTGCTGCGCCAAAGTCGGCGATGTGGCAATGCCGGCCTTGAGCGCGAATACCGGGCGTCGAGTTCCGCTCCCCACCGGGTGTCTCAGGCTGCCCCAGAGTCGACCAGTGGCGGTTCCTTCGCCGGCAAGCACGTCGGCACCCAACCGCCAGCGGCCGCGGAATCGTGACCCATCGAGGCTCACGGTCGCACCGGCGAAAGTCCCCTCGTCGATCGCGGGATTGTCCGGAAATTCGCCGGAGCCGCCGAGAAAGTCGTTCACGTGGGAAAACGCCTCGGTCCTGACACTGCTCTGTACCTCGACTCGTGCGCTCATGGTGAGCTCGACTCCCAGACCGACCGAGCTTTCCCGGGACACCGCTCCGCCCTGCGAGAGGTGGTAGTCGGCATCGTCATGCGCCGCGAAGATCGCACCCAGCGAGTTGCCCAGGCTTCGGGGTCGGCCGAACGGGTCTCCGCTCGTCATCTCCCGGTAGCCGCGCAGTCTCCAGCGCGCGCCTGGAGCCTCACGGGTGACGGTGAGGGCACCGGTCAGACGCTTGTCGCTCATGCCGAAGCGTGCCTCTCCGGTGATCGAGGTGAATGGATCACCGGGCCACTGCACCCGGTAAGCAAATCCGGGGTTGAAGCCTTGCACCTTACTGTAGCGCACGATCTCGGAGAACTTGGTCCAGTCGATCCCCGAGGTCTGGCGACCGGTCAGATCCGAGGGCAGCTCTGCGGTCATCTTCTCCAGGTCGGCAGCCAGCTCGCGTTGTTGGCGCGCTTCGGCGGAATTCTCGTCAAACTGAAGCGAGTCGCCCCAGTCGGCGTATTGCTTGAGAGAATCGCCTGGGGCCCGATGAATCTCGTAGCGGCCGCCCGGCCACCGACCGGCATCATCCCGCTCCATCTGGTCTTCCTTGAGCGATCCTCCCTCCTTGCGCCGCTCCCGACCCACTTCGCGAAGCGAATCCCGTCGCGCCCTGACCAGCGCCTTGATGCTGTCCTGATCGGTCACCGAGTCCGGCAATTCCACCGTGAAGCGCACCGGTTTGCCGGTGTTGACCTCATAGTCGTCGAAGGTGGTGGACGCCTGGAACGGAATCACCAGCTCACCGAACCAGGGCAGCTCGACTCGCCCGCTGATCACCTGCTTGTACGGCATCCAGTAGTGCGACTCGAGCAGGAAATACTCCAGATCCGCGTTCAAGCTCAGCAGTTTGTTGACGAGCTTGTTGGCCCGCCGTGCCTCGGCTGAGTCGTGCTTGGTTTCACCCTCCGGCGCAAACCAGAGATCGACCCCCACGTATCGGAAGGAGAAGCGGACCACATCGTAGGTGACCGCGTCGAGCCAGAGCCGCCCGGCAACGAGCGACCCGCCCTTCCGCCGCGGCAACACTTCAACCGCCAGCAGATGAGCCGTAGTCCCGTCAGGCGCGTGGATGGTGAGGCTGTCGGATAGAGCGTAGTGGTACCAGGCGGGACCGTCTGCTGCGAGCGGATGAAGGGCCGCGCGCTCGGGGAAATCGTTGCCGAAGACCCGGACCGAGTCCCCCAGCGATCGAGGCACGAACCAGGGACGGTCGAACACCGAGGAGATGTCGAACTGCTCGGACCGGGAGCGGGCGCGACGCCCCAGAATCTCCACCCTCAGGTCGTTGGGCGCCGACCAATGGACTCGCCCCTCCTGCTCTTCCACCGCGGCGTTCGGCACCTCGGCCCACCGCCGGCGGCCAAAGCCGAATGAGAGGCGGTACCGGATTGTCGCCAGGTAGTCCTGGACTTCGGTATCCGCGTTCTGGTGCCGCTCCATCGCGCGCTCCACCAGGAGCTGGGTCGCGCTGGAGGCGAATACCGTCGTATCTGTTTGTGGAGCAGCCGTGCCTTGAAGCGCGGCCAGAAGTACCAACAGCATGGAGCCGGTCCGCGGAGCGAAGGTGAGAACCGTCGCTCCGTCGGACGGGTGAGGGCCTTCGCAGGTTTCAGGTTGCGACGGCCCGCCTGGCTGCTCGGATCACCGCGGCACCGTGTCGGCTGTAAGAGAAGTAGATCACCAGCCCGATTGCCAGCCAGATGACGAGTCGTTCCCAGGTAGCCACCGGCAGGCTGAACATCTGCACCAAGCAGATCAACGCTCCGGCGATGGGAACCCAGGGCAGGCCTGGCGTCCGGAAGGGTCGGGGAATTTCCGGCGAGGTACGACGCAGTATCAGGATGCCGATGCACACCAGCACGAACGCGAGCAGGGTCCCCATGCTCACCAGTTGCCCCAGAACTCCGATTGGCACGAGGCCGGCGGCCACGGCCACGATCGCGCCAACCAGGGCGGTGCTGAGATGGGGGGTCTTGAATCGAGGGTGTACGGCGCTGAACGCAGCCGGAAGCAGACCATCGCGGCTCATCGAGTAGAAGATCCGGGTCTGTCCCAGCAGCGTCACCAGCATGGTGCTGAACAATCCAAAGAGCGCGCTCACCTTGACCAGCGGGCTCAGCCACTTGAGTCCGGTGCGATCGATCCCAACGGCCAGCGGATCCGCCACGTTGAGCTCGGGATATGGGACGATGCCGAGCAGCACGATCGCGACGGCCACGTAGATGACGGTGCAGATGAGCAATGAGGCCAGCATTCCGATGGGCAGATCGCGCTGGGGACGTCGAGCTTCCTGCGCGGCGGTGGAAACCGCATCGAATCCGACGTAGGCGAAGAACATCACCGCGGCTCCCCGCAGAACCCCGCTCCATCCAAACCGGCCGAACTCGCCGAGGTTGGCCGGAATGAACGGCGTCAGATTCTCCCGCTGCACGAACGCTGCTCCGGCTGCCACGAACAGAATCAGCACGCCGGTCTTGATCACCACGAGGACCGTGTTGGTACTCGCCGATTGCTTGATGCCGCGGATGAGCAATCCGGCCACGCCAAGCACGATCAAGGCGGCGGGGAGATTGAACACGCCCTGCACCGGAACTCCATCGGGACCGCTCATCGTGACACCGGGAGCCGCGGTGAGAGCCAGCGGCAGGTGAATGCCGAGATCGTCGAGCAGGCTGACGCAGTAACCCGACCACCCCACCGCTACCGTCGCGGTACTGAGGGCATACTCCAGCACCAGATCCCAGCCGATGATCCACGCTACCAGCTCACCGCTCGTGGCATAGGCATAGGTATAGGCGCTCCCCGCCACCGGAATCATCGAGGCGAGCTCGGCGTAGCAGAGCCCTGCGAAGGCGCAGCCCACGCCGGCGATGATCATGGACAGGACCAGCGCCGGCCCCGCGTTCTGTGATGCCGCCGTGCCGGTCAGAACAAAGATCCCGGTCCCGATGACCGAACCGATGCCGAGCGCGGTCAGGTTCAAGGGACCGAGGGCCCTGCGCAATCCGCCGCGGTCCGCCTCGGCCTGGAGGTCGGCGACGGCCTTGCGATGGAACAGGCTCACTATGGCTCTCCGGTGGGGTTCGAGAGCCAAGATGAGAAACGCAGGGAAGAATGGTGTTCGGGGAACGTCCGAGGCTGGTCAGGACTCCTTGACCTGCCCGGATGGAGCCGGCTCCATGGTAAATCGGTATCCGGCCTTTCTCACCGTGAGGAAATGGCGCGGACTGGCGGGATCATCCTCCAGCTTGCGCCGCAACTCGGCGATGTGAGTATCAACCGTTCGGCTCATCACCTCATCCTGATAGCCCCAGACTTCGGTAAGCAGCTCGGTACGCGACACAACCCGTCCGGCCCGAGCGATCAAGGCGAGCAATAGTTGATACTCCTTGGGCCGGAGCGCGACCACTTCATCGCCTCGGATGACGCTGTGGGTAGCGGGATACACGGTGACCGCCCCGAAGCGCACCGATTCCGTGACTCCCCCGTGAGCCGCCGCGGTGCGTCCGGCGCGGCGCAGTAGCGCGTCGATCCGGGCAAGCAGCTCCATCAACCCGAACGGCTTGGTCACGTAGTCATCGGCCCCCACTCGAAGCCCACGGACCTTGTCGGCCTCGTCCCCCAGTGCAGTGAGAATCAGCACCGGGGCATCGTTGCCGCCGTCTCGCAGCTCGCGCAGGACCCGATAGCCGCTCTGATCGGGCAGCATGAGATCGAGGACGATCAGGTCGGGAGCAAACGATGCGGCTTCACGCAGGCCCTGAGCGGCGTCGGGCGAGCAATGGACCGTATGGCCCTCGAGCTCGAGGTTGTTGGCAAGCCCCTGCGCCAGCAGAGCGTTGTCCTCGATGATGAGAATCCGGCTCATCGGTCAGTGGGTGCGGTCGGAGGTTGACAGGCCGGCAATGCGACGATGAAACAAGCTCCCGAGGGAGAGGATTCGAGCTCTACGGTTCCGCCATGTCCTTGAACCAGCTCGCGCACCACGGCGAGGCCGAGGCCGCTGCCATCGGTATCGT
Organism: uncultured Gemmatimonadales bacterium; assembly: GCA_963788625.1. GTDB lineage: Bacteria > Gemmatimonadota > Gemmatimonadetes > Gemmatimonadales > GWC2-71-9 > DATBGE01. The sequence goes on from CAWBHB010000001.1 coordinate 218,333, forward strand.
TGCCGCGGGCGCGTTACCCGAACGAATGGCTCCCAGATATGGTCCCTCTCTTCGGCGGAAACACCGGGGCCCTGATCGGTCACCGAAATGCGGGCCATGCCATCGCGTCGCGCCAGCGAGACCGTCACGGTCTGGCCGGCCGGTCCGTACTTCACGGCGTTGTCGAGCAGGTTGAGCACGATCTGGGTCAGCGCTCCGGAATCGACCGGGGCGGCCACCCCTTCATCGAGATCGGTGCGGACTCGAAGGGTGCCCGGCGGCGCCGTGGCGAGGAAGGAGGAGAGAATGCCGCGCAGCCGGGGCGCGAGCAGCGCCGGTTCGGGCGCCAGCCCGGTCAGTCCGCGCTCCAGCCGGGCATACTGAAGGACGTTATCCACCAGTCGCATCAGCCGCCGGGCTTCCTGGACAATCGTCTCCGCCGCCGCACGCCGTTCATCGTCGTTCCGGGCCCGTTCCAGGGTCAGCGTTTCCCCATAAAGAAGAATCTGGGCCAACGGAGTGCGGAGTTCATGGGAGACGCTCGAGGTGAAGTCCGAGCGCAGCCGTGCCAGCTCGTGCTCCCGCCGCAATTGTCGCAGCCCGATCGCGGCCAGGCCTCCGGAGAGCGCCAACAACGCCAATAGCAGTGGTAGACGCGAAGAAGGGGTGACGGGGACATCGAGTCGGCTGGCCGCGGTCTCCCGCAGCCCGACCCTGACCCGGAGTGCGGCGGGCGGATCCATCGCCACCTCGTGAGAAAACCGATCGGCGGCGCCGGGAGCCGAGGCGTAGATCGACCGTCCGCCCGGATCGTACACGGTGAGGGTAAGCAAGGAATCGTTGGGAAGCCCGCGACTCACCGCCTGCGGCAGCAGCGGTTCACCGGCAAAGACGCTCTGAAGGAGTTGAAGTCCCACCGCGCTCCGACAAGTGAAGAAACCGTACACCGCGATCGGTGCCCCAGGCTCGGCGAAGGCTCCGTACTGGGCATGCTTGATCCCGTAGACCAGCACCATCGCCGAATCCTGATCAACCCCGCCTACCACCCCGAACCGCCGTCCGGGTTGGAGCGCCTCCCGAGTCAGGGTATCGATGATCCATCGGCGCCGCGCCGGTCCGGGGGTCGGTCCGATGATGGCTAGAGCACTGTCCCGCAGATCGAGCCTGAAATGCAGCCGCTCCGAATCGGCTCCCGACTCGTTGCAGCGCAATAGCGGAGCCGCAGAGGCGACGATCACCTGGGGGGACGGGAGCCGGTCGTAGGGTGACGTGGCCCGGGTGCCGGTGGCAGGGCTCAAGCCGTCACGCACCTCATTGTCGAGCCGGGCGGTGGCCTTGGCGATAAGCTCCCAGGACGCGAAGGTGGCATAGTCCCGGAGCGCCCGCTCTGCCGTCACCCGCCGGGAGCGGGCCGCCTCGACGGCCTCGTAGGCCACCAGTCCGGCAAGCGCCAGCACGACGAGCAGCAGTCCAAGAAGCAGGGTGGCGCTACCGGGCCAGGCTCGCCACGGTGAGGTGCGGGTCATACGCGAGAGTATGAGGTCAGGCGCCGGGAAAGCGAAAGGCCCCGCTCATCGCGGGGCCCGGCGCTACGGACTCTCTTCTTAATCGCTTCGCTCAGCTCGCGGTGCGCGCCCATTTCGAGCGCCCGTCGCGATGTAGCCCGTAGGCCTTCAGCCTACGCCACAAAGTGGTGCGGCTGATTCCGAGACTCTTCGCCGTTTCCGCCAGCTTCCAGCCATGGGTGTCTAGTGAGCGGACGATCGCGTCTCGCTCCCGATCGGCCAGGGTAGTCGGGCCATCGATCCCGGGGATGAACATCGCTTCTCCCAGCTCAATCGCTCCCACCCGGAGCGGACGCAGCCGGCCACCCAAAGAGGCCAGGCGGGGCATAAGGCCCGAGGCATCCTCTCCCGGCCCGAGCATGTCGGTCAGTGCTTCACGAGCAGGAGTGTTGGCATAGAGGATCCGGCCGTCAGGGTCGAAAACCACGACCCCTTCACTGAACCCGTCCAGAAGCGCCTTCGCCAACGGAGAAAAAACGGAGGGAAGCTGGGTTGGTGTAGTTGTATCCGGCATATCGCGCTCTACGTCCCGGGGTCGAGGCGGGTTTCAGGCCGCTACCCGGCGACCTGCTCCGCGACTTCATTGCAACCTATTCTGAGCTAATCAGTTCAAACGAATCCAGCCGGCCCACTTCACTGGCCTTTGCCGAGGGGACGAACAAGCCCGCTGCCGGTTGTACAACTCTGTTACTCACCGACCATCGAAGCGACCGGGACCTCGCGGCGCTCCCGCCGTTCGCCCCAGATCACCAGGGCCAATCCGGCAAAGATGCCGAGGGCGGCGATTGCAGCCCGCGGGGTGACCCTCTCCCCCTCGAGCAGCAGGGGTGCGACCGCCGCGGTGAACACCGGCTGCAGATAAGTGAAACCGGCCACCAGGTTCGAGGACGCGCGCTTGAGCGCCCAGATGTTGAGAAAGTAGGCCAGAATGGTGGGGAACAGGACGATGTAGCCCACCAGCAGCCAGCTGCTGGCCTGGACCGGCCCCAGGTTGTGCAGCCCGTACAACCCGACCGGCAGGACACCCAGCGCCCCGAAGAGCATCACGTAGTAGCTGACCGTGACAGCCGGATAGCGATCCAGCATTCGCCTCACATGAACGAGGTAGGCAGCGTACGCCATCATGGCGACCACGATCATCGCGTTTCCCAAGGCTAGGCCCGGCGCGAGGGAGACCCGGTCCGGTCCGATCAGGTAAACGGCGGCGGAGCCGGCGAGCAGGATGCCGAGAATCTTGGCGGTGGAGGGCGCTTCCCTCCGGAACAGGAGGGAACCGAGGACGGTGAACACCGGCACGGTCGTGACCAGGATCGTGGCGTTGACCGCGGTCGTATGGCGGAGACCGAGCAGGAACAGCGACTGATTGGCCGCGACTCCAAGCAAACCCATCAGCGCCAGACTGCGGAGATCATCGCGGTCTCGCACCGGCTGAAGCCGGAGAGCCCGGTGAGCGACGGCCAGCACCGTGGCCGCTCCACACACCCGGGCCAGGATCAGAACCCCGGGCGGAATATCCCGCATGACCAGCTTTCCCGCGATGGCAAGACTCGCCATGAGGGCCTGAACCAGGATCAGCACCAGGTGGACGATGCGGCCTCCTAGCGGCGCCCGCGGCGATGAGGCCGCGCGCGGGGTTCGTTGCGAGGGAGTGTCTTGAGGGCGGCTCGTAACTCCACGAGCGAGGCCGCGCGTACCGCCGGGTGCCGACCGCGCACCACGGTGAATCGGACCGGGCGATCGAGCGGGGGAATCTCGCGCTCATGTAATCGCCGCGCCTGACCTTCACGGAGCCGGAGTCGCACTACTCCGGTACCGGACTCCACTTCGTAATCGAGCGGGACGGCGTCGCCGTGCAATCGGACTATCGACGGAAGGGACAGCAGCCGGTCGCGAACCTCCGGAGCCACCAGCGCTGCGACTTCCAGCGACAACCGCGTGGCCAGAAAGCCCTGCCAGCTGGTGACGTGCTTCAACTGGTCCAGAAGGTTGGATCGTACCGCTGCCGGCTCAATTGCCGTAAGCGTCCCGCCCGATCTCCGCCACAACTCACCCAGCTCTTCCAACGCGCGCCGGATGCGCGGCTGATCGGGATGAATGGTCTCCCCGGCCAGCAGCGCGTCGGCCAGTCCCTCGCGCAACGCCGCCTGCAGTTCCGGCGGCACTTCGCCATGCAGTGGCTCATGGACCTGCTCCAGCTCAAACCCGAAATAGTCGAGCCGCCTGGTAACCACGAGATGCTGATCACGTCGCGACCCACCCAGCTCGATCCGCGGCGCGCCGCGGGCAGCATATCGCCGCACCAGGTCATAGGGAATGGTGGTTCCCTCGATCGCGGCGCGGGAGATGCCGAAACGATCGGCGAAGTAGCGCAGGCTCCCCGCTACCGCACCCCAGCTTCCCGCCATCGCTCCACGACTGACTCGAGCTTCCTGGCCGTCGGCGGTGTGTTCGTCGATCACCAGGTCGAACGGCATGATGCGGGCAACCAGGTCGATGAACTCCTGCTGCAGCTCTCGGCTCAGGTCAGGGAACTGACTTGGCAAGTCGAGGTCGAGCGCCCGAAACACCGACGCCGTTCCCAGGGCGACGTCTTCGATCGCCTTGACCAGGACTCCGCGTCGTTCGGCCCATTCCTCCATCCCTTCGTCGAACAGGTGGCGCGGAAGCCCGTACACCTCGCCGAGGTAGCCATGGCGATTCACCGCTTCGGCGAAGAGGCGGTAGGCGGTGAGATGATCGCTCCCGTTGACCTTCACTCCTTCGAGGTTCCGCTCCTCCCGGGTCATCCGGTGCAAGGAGTCGATGTTTGAGCAGACCGCCACGACCGGGAGGAGATCGCCGCCGGCGTTCACCAGCAGCTCGCCCCACGGACGCTCGACCGGCATCGCTTCGACGGCGCGGCCGTAGTCGGTGAGTTTCCCCTCGGCGACCAAGCCGCGGGCCGTGAGCAGTGCGAGTGCCCGTCGATAGGCGATTCGATCCAGCGGGACTGGAAGATCGAGATCGCTGGCATCGACCCCGATGGCGGCACAGGTAATCGCAACCCGTTCCGCGTCTCCGGCCAGCTGGAATTCGGGAGGAGTAGGCCGTAACTGCTCGAAGACGAGATGACGGTCGCTCAGGATGAACACTTCGCCGTCGGGAACCCGGCCGTGTACCCGCCCAGCCATCTGCAGAATCTCGTTAGCACCGAGGTAGAGCCGGTGCAGGACGTTGCGCCCGCGCTCGACCACATTGGCGTAGCGGGCGTCGTAGATCACCACGGTGTCGAGTCCCCGGATGTTGAGCGCCGACTGACCTGCCGCAGTCATGGCCAGGAGAAATGGCGGTCGCGCTTCACCTTCCAGGAATGGTCGCAGCACCCTGATCGGCTCGCCACCGTGATAGAACGCAGCAGTGAGACGGGGCCATCGCTCGGCGAGACCCTGGGCCAGCTGCTCCACTTCCGATCGGGTAGGCACGAACACCGCGACTCCGCGCTTCTCCCGGATCACGTGACGCAGGAATTTCTCGTCCAGAAATTCCTGCGCCCGCACCGGGATCACCTTTACCCGGGCCTTGAGAGCTGGATCGAATGCCGACGTCTCCAGGACCTCGCTGCTGCCGAGGTAGCGGGCATAGAAGGCGGGATCGACCGTGGCGCTGAGCCAGATGAAGCGGCATCCCGCCCGTTTCCCGAGAGCGAGACAGAGCTCGAGCTCCGCCGAGGTCTGGTGAATCTCATCCGCAATGAGGGTGTCGCGTCCGGTGATGAGCCCGTCCTCGAACCAGCGACGGGCGATGCCGGTCGTCACGATCACCACGTTCCACGAGGGCGTCTCCGGAGTCGCCTCGCGCTCCCGATTCACCACGCCGACCTTGAGCGGCGCCTGCAGAATTGATTCGGCGATAGGCCGGATGCCGAGCGTCTTGCCGACACCGGTGCCGGCCACGATGCCGAAGCCCTTCCCCGCAGCGGCCCACTCTCTCAGCTCCCGGCCGTGTTCCCTCTCGAGCAGAGTATCGATGTGAAGTGCGGTCGCCAGCTCAATGGTCTCGCACGCGGCGCGAGTCGGAGCAATAACGATGACGCGGCCTCGCGGATGCGGGGCGCGGCGATATGCCTCGGGATCGAGTGGGAGCTGGTGATTGCGGGCGGGGTGCACAGCTAAAGCTAGGCGAGAGCCGGTCGGCGCGCCTCCCGCGAATGTGCTCTAGTTGCGCACGAACGCGATGGTGACGATCGCCCGGGGACGCCGGCCCTTACGAATGGGATCGTCACTGGGAACCACAGTCCGGGTGATCTGGACCAGTGGAGTTGTCCTCCGGCCGACTTGCGGGGTCGAAGGCCTGCTTCAGGGCAAGGAGACTTGGCTGGACTGAGACCACCCTGGCCGACACTTGCAGAGCGCCCTGCTTCTGAGCTTGGGCGGCTGGAATGGGCCCCAGCCCGGTGAATGCGATGACGAGCGCGAGGCCACCCAGCCTGCGGGCCGGGCCAAGGTGACGTTGCTCACGGGTGCCCCAACCCAGTGATCGGAATGGAAGAGATTGACGCATGGCGACTTGGCCTTCCTGGCGGAGGTACTGAAACTGCCCAAAATGCGGCTGAAAGTGTCTAATAGATAGACACTAGAAATCGCATGTTTTGAGGCACTTACCTCGTGTAGCCCAACAGGTTTAAGACATGCGGCACAGTGGTTGCCTTACCTTCCCGCGTCCGGAGCTGACACTCCGACTGCGGCACTTGGCACTCTCAACTCCAACAAGGTGAGGCTAGGGCAATGCGCACTACTACCCGAGTATCGGCCGTCTTGGCCGCTGTCTTGAGCCTGGGCGCTTTGCCGGCCATGGCTCAGAGCGCCAACATCACGGCCACCGCAACCGTGTTCCAGGCCATAACCGTGACTGGAGCGCAGACGCTCGACTTCGGCAACGTCTTCCCCGGCGTGAACAAGACCATCCCGGTCACCGCAGGCACCGCCGGCCGGTTCGACCTCACCGGCCAGAACACCACGCCCGTCCAGGTGGCGTTCACCCTGCCGACCAATTTGACCAGTGCCGGCAACAACCTGCCGATCGGCACCTGGACTGGCTGCACCAGCCCGACCAATACCACCGCGGGCTGCACCAGCTTCACCCCGTCCGGCGCGGCCACCACGACCGGGTTCAGCGGCGCGGGGAACCTGTTCGTGTTCGTGGGTGCCACCGTCTCGCCGGGCGCAGGCCAGGCCGCCGGGACCTACACGGGCACCGTCACCCTGACGGCGAATTACTAGGATCGGCCGAGGGCTTTCCGGGCGTCTCACGGGTGACCAGGACTCGGCTATCTTGCCTGAGTCATCCACCCGTGGGGCCCGCCCCGGGATTCCCGCATGTCCAAATGCTTTCGTTTCCTCCCGCTCCTGGCGCTCTGCCTGGTGGCCCGGCCGCTGGCCGGCCAGTCGTCGGTCACCGGCATGCAGAACCTCGCCTTCGGCATCGTGATCCGCGGGGTCGCCACCTCGGTGTCCCCCAACGATCCGGTACGTCGCGGGAGGTTCTACATCAGACACATCATCAACCATCAGATCGGTCTCCGCTTTACCTTGCCGAACCGGCTCAACCGGGTCGGTGGAGGTGGCAATATGCCCATCAGTTTCGCCGCGACCGACGGGATCGCCCACGGCACGGCAGGCAACTCGGTTCCACTCACCTTCAATCCCAACAACAACCAGACGTTCAATCTGGTCACCAGCGCGGACTTCAACGTTTATCTGGGTGGGCGGGTCTCCCCCGCCGCCAACCAGGCGACCGGGAACTACACCGGGACTATCACGCTCACCTGCACCTTCTTCTGACGGTGCGCCGACTGTTCGCCATTATCGCCGTCGTCGTGGGGTTCGCCCGCGCCGCCGCAGCGCAGGGCGTCCTGGTCGCACCGCATGCCGTTTACCTCGATCATCGCACCCGCAGCGGGTCGCTGACGCTGTATAACCCCGGCGCCGAGCCGGTCGAGGTCACGGTCAGCTTCTTCTTTGGTTATCCGGTGACCGACTCGCTCGGTCACTTTTCGATTCTGACGCCCGACTCCGTCGAGGCGGGGATGCCCTCCGCTGCAGGATGGATCGACGCCTTCCCCCGTCGCATGACCCTCGGTCCGCTGCAGCGGCAGACGGTCCGTCTGCTCGCGCGGCCGCCGCAAGGATTGGAGGAAGGGGAGTACTGGTCCCGCATCATGATCTCCGCCAAAGGCGGCAACGTGTCCCTGGCCTCGGCGGATTCCACCAACATCTCTATCGGCCTGACCCTCGAGGTTCGCACCATTCTGCCCCTGATCTACCGCAAGGGTCAGCTCGAGACCGGGATCACGGTTACTGATCTCCGCGCCACACCCGAGGGAGACTCGCTTCAGGTCCGTGTCCGCATGGAACGCCGTGGTGAAGCCGCATACGTCGGCACCGCGAAAGCCACCCTGGTGGACGAGCGAGGGAAAGAGGTCAGCAAGTTTGAGCAGCCGGTCGCCGTCTATTACACCGCCGAGCCGTCTTTCATGCTGTCGCTGGCGGGCCACACCTCGGGACGCTATCGGCTGCGCCTTGAACTCGCCACCGAGCGGTCGGATATCGCTCCTGAGCTCCTGCTCCGGGCGCCGGTTGTCCGCGATTCCATCGACCTGAACGTGCCATGAGCCGGGCCGTCCGCCTTCTGCTGCTGCTCCTGCTGGTCGGCTCCGGTCGGCGGGTGGCGGCACAGCAGGCGGAACCGGTCCTGATCGAACTGCAGTTGGGTCGCCTGACCAGCAGGACGGTGGAGGCGTTTCGCTCCGGCGACGCAGCCCTCGTCCCGGTTGGAGCGTTCTTCGACCTGGCGGAGATCCACGGTTCACGCCATACCGACGGTACCCTTGAGGCCCTGGTCCAGCCGGGGAATGTGCCGCTCGTCCTCGATCCCGCAAGCAAGAGCCTCAGGTTGGGCAAGGATCGCATCGCCCTTACCCCTGACGAGCTCCAAGCTTCGCCCATCGATATCTACCTCGACACGCGAGTCCTGGGCCGCGCCCTTCAGCTCGATTGGGACGTGAGCTGGGAGGACTTACAGGTGACTGTGCTCGACGCGGGATCGCTCCCTGTGGCGCGCCGGCTACAACGGGAGTCGATGCTCGGCAGCCGACTCGCCAGCTCCAGCACCCCCGAGTACACCGGCCTGCGGCTGGGCCTGGAGCGTCCCCGGGTGAATGGCCTGGTCTTCGACTACTCGCTGCTCACTCCCACCACCGGATTCGACGCCGGCGCATACTCGACGATGCTCGGCCTCGATGTCTTCGGGGGTTCGTTCGGATTCGGACTGCAGAGTCAGAACGGCACCGGACAGCCACCGAGGGCCGATGTCGGCTGGACCGGGATCTGGCGGGAGAATCGATATGTGACCCAGGTCCAACTGGGTGACGGGATCAGCAGCGGCCCGCGTTCCCGCTCGCTGCGCGGCTTCTCGCTCACGAACAGCCCGTTCGTGCGTCCCATGACTCTCGGCAACGTGCCCTTCAACGGTCAGCTCGGCACCGGCTGGAGCATCGAGGCGTACCGCGGCGGCCGGCTCGTTGGTTTCGACTCAGTGAACGCGCTGGGCCAGTTCTCCTTCGACCTGCCGATTCAGTACGGCGAGAATCCGGTTGATTTCATCGCCTACGGCCCGTTCGGGGAGATCCGGGAGTTCAATCAGACCTATCGCTTGCGGACCGATGGCCTTCCGGCCCGCCGCTTCGAGTACGGGGTTTCCCTCGGCCAGTGCCGTACCGAACGCTGCAACGCCACGGGCAATGTCGATCTCCGATACGGGCTCTCGACCCGGTGGACCGCGCGGGCGGGGTTCGACGGATTCTCCCGGGACAGCCTGGGCAACCTCATGCATCCGTACGCCGGCCTGTACGGTTCGGTGACCAACTCCGTGAGCCTCGAAGCCGAGGCGGTGAGAGACGCCGTTGTCCGCGGTGGACTCAGGTTCGAGCCCTCGACCGACCTTCAGCTAACGGCCGACGTGTATCACTTCGCCTCCCAGGTTCGCGACCCGATCCTGACGCCCGAAGGACGGACGGACCAGGTGACGCTATCGGCGTTTTTCCGACCGATAAGCCGCATGGGCGCCAACTACCTCGAAGCCAGTCTGGACCGGATTGCCGGCCCGAGCGGAACCCTGACCAGCGGCCGGGTGGGCGCCTCATTTCAGGTAGCGGAAATCCGGATCCTTCCGGCCGTCCGGGTTCAGCGCCAGCAGGGCATCGGGCCGGCGATCAGTCAGAAATTCCTCGGCGTCAATACCTTCGTGCTCCCCCATCCGAGTCTGGGACGGGTATTGGGTAGCCTCTCGGCAAGGACCACCTTCGAGATGCAGCCGGGGGTCGGAGCGGTCAGCGCCTCAGGCTACATCGGTGCGCCACTGCTTCGCGGTCTCCGAGCAGAAACCGGTATGACCTGGTTCCGGGGCGGACGCGGTCTGGGCTTCTCCCTGCTCATCGCGGCCGAACTGCCGAGCGTTCGCTCGTACACTACGGTGAGCGCCGGTGGCGGGACCGAGCCGCTCGGCACCCAGTACATCTCGGGTTCGACCATCTACAATCCGACTCGCGGCAGCATGGATTTTTCGGGAAGTCCCGCCCTCTCCCGCGGTGGGGTTACCGGTCGAGTCTTTCTCGACATAAACGGCAATGGGCGAATGGATCGGGGTGAGCAGCCACTGGCCGGCGTTCGTGTCGTGGTCGGCCCGATCTGGAGCACCTCGGATTCGAGCGGCCGCTACCGGGCCTGGGATCTCCTTCCCTACGAGCCGACATTCGTCGCCGTGGACTCGAGCACCCTCGCTTCTCCGCTCTGGGTACCGGCCTTCGCGGGCGTATCGGTGGAACCCTCACCCAATCGCTACCGCACCCTGGATATCCCGGTACTCCCGGGCGGCGTGGTGGAAGGACGGGTCACCGGCCAGGCCATGGGTGGCATCACCCTTCGGCTCAAGCACAAGGCCTCGGGCGAGCAGCGGATTCTCACCACCTTCAGCGACGGGAGCTTCTACGGAATCGGTATCCGCCCCGGCGACTGGGAACTCACGGTCGACCGCAAGTGTCTCGAGATTCTCAAGGCGGCAGCCGAGCCACTGACATTCACTATTCTCCCCAGTGAAGAAGGCAGCGCGGTAGAAGGTCTCGAGGTTCAGCTCTACTGGGCGACGGCGGCCCCGAGCCGGTAAAACAAACAACCCCGCAATGCGCGGGGCTGTTCGAACCCGGGCGGGGAGCCACGGGTCTGTGAAACCGGCCGTTTGTTACTGCAGGCCGCAGGTAGGACCGGCCGGCTTCAGTTCGAGTTAGTCGCTCTCCCGGAAGTACCGACCATCACACTCATAGAGATACACTTCGCGCAGGCCGGGATGCCGGCCGTCGTAGTGATCGTAGTACCGATTGCCACGCGGGTCGTACCAGGCGACCATCCGGTGCCGAGGCTTCTTATAGACTCGGGCTACACGATACCGGGGGTAGTAGTAAGGGTTCACGGCGACGCGGGCGGCGACCGGTCCCTGATGAATCAGGATCTCCGCGCTTACGACTTGAGCTTTCAGTGCGTGCGGAGCGACCAAGGTGATGGCGGCAGCAAACAATGTGGCCTTCATGCTGACCTCGTTCGATGGACAGGGGACGCTCCCAGCCGAGGCGAACCCTGTGCCGGGAGGAAAGTGTCCATCGAACAAGGACTTGGCCGCACGCCTTCCGGCGATACCGTCCCTTGAGCCGGACGTTGAGCTGGCGAATGTCCACCGAGCGCGTCGGCCCCGTACCGGGTTGCATGCCGCCTTGACAGCCTTACAGGTGGCCGACATACTAGGGGCCCCTGAGGTTCCGTTTTACGAGCCTCGAGCTACCCGCCTTGGCGGGACCGCGTGGTGCGGAGTCCACCGCTGCCCACGTCGCTCCTGTGCCCCAGCTCCCGATCTGTCGAGCACACTATGTGGCAGCAGATCCTTTCTTTCTTTAAAACGCAGATGGAGGCAGACATGGCAGCGGATTTCTTCATTGGCGAGTCGCTGGTAGGGGATGGGAACGAGATCGCCCACGTCGACCTCATCATCGGCTCCAAGAGCGGCGTTGCAGGTGCCGCCTTCGTTAACGCGCTTTCGAACCAAAAGGATGGCTTCAGCACGTTGCTCGCAGTGGTCACCCCGAACCTGCCGTGCAAGCCGGACACCATTCTGTTCAACAAGGTCACCATCAAGGGCGCCAAGCAGGCGGTCCAGATGTTCGGCCCGGCCCAGACGGCGGTGGCCCGCGCGGTAGTGGACAGCGTGGCCTCGGGAGTCATCCCCAAGGACAAGGCCAACGACTGGTGCGTCCTGGTCGGAGTGTTCATTCACTGGCAGGCGGAAGACAACAAGAAGATCTATCAGTTCAACTACGAGGCCACGAAGCAGTCGATCGAGCGTGCGCTCAAGGGCCTGCCGACCGTCGATTCGGTCATCAGCGGAGCCAAGACGGCGCGGCACCCGTTCTCGGGGGTCGACGGGGTCTGATTCACCGGCCAGCCAAGACGGAATCAACGAGGGGGCGGGCCGGTCCCGCCCCTTCGTGTTTCCCGGCCACTGTCCAGTCCTTTTTGTGGCGAGAGGATGATGCGGAAGCTTCTGTTGCAGCTCGACAGCTCGAGGCTGCCGAGCGTGTTTGATCAGATAGTGGCGTACGATGCCGGCGCCGACGTGGTCCTGAGTTACGGAGGAGTCGCTCCGGAGGACGTCCGCGACCTGATCCATGGCTGCATCTTCACCCGCGGACCCAAGGACCTGCACAACAGCGCGGTCTGGATCGGCGGAAACAACATGTCACAGGGCGAACAGCTCCTCGCCATGGCGCAGGATGCCCTGTTCAAGCCCTTCACCGTCTCCATCATGCTCGACTCGAATGGCTCCAACACCACGGCCGTGGCCGCAGTGGTGAGGATCGAGCATGCAGTGGACACCGTGAAGGACAAACGAGTCGTGGTCGTCGCGGGAACCGGCCCCGTGGGGCAACGCGTTGCGGGATTGCTTGGCAAAGGTGGCGCCAAGGTCACCATTACCTCGCGCAAGCCGGAGCAGGGAGAGAAGGCCCGCCGGAGCATCGGCGAGCGATTCGAAATTCCGGTCGAGATTGTCGAGCTGAGCAGTCCGGATCAGGCAAGCAAGGTGCTGGAGAAGGCCGATATCCTGGTCAATGCAGGACCGGCGGGGGTGATGATGGTTCCCAAAGCCGCTTGGTTCGACCGCGGGGTCAAGGTGGTGGTGGACTTCAACGCGGTGGTGCCGGTAGGGGTTGAGGGAGTCGAGCTCAACGACGCCGGCGAAAAGCGCGGCGGTGCCCTGGTCTTCGGCGCCTTCGGGGTGGGCAACTTCAAGACCAAGCTGCACAAGCGGTGTGTGGTCAAGCTGTTTGAAAGGAATGATCTCGTGCTGGACGCCGAGGGAATCGCCGATATCGCACGGGAGATGCTGGCGGGCTCCTGATCAGTCCGCCGTAGAGCTTCACCATGGTTCGAGTCATCGGGATCGACCCTGGCACCGTGAGCCTCGATCTTTGCGGGTTGGACGGCGAACAGGTGTGGCTGGATCAATCGCTGCCCACGGCTGCGGCGCTGGAGTCGCCCCAATCACTGATAGAGTTGCTGCGCGAGGCAGGCCCGGTGGACCTCATCGCCGGCCCGTCGGGCTACGGTCTTCCAATGGTTCCCGCCGAACGGCTCGGCGAGGCGGACCTGCGTCTGGCCTATCTATCTCGGCCCGGAAAATCGGGCGGGATCGGTGGGTTGAGTCGTCTGGCCCGCGCCCTCGCAGCGAGCCACCTGCCGGTGGTGTTCACTCCGGCGGTGATCCACCTGCCAACCGTGCCCCGACATCGCAAGCTCAACCGGGTGGACCTGGGAACCGCGGAAAAGGTCGCCGCGGCCGCACTCGGGGTCTGGGACCAGACGCAACGGAGACAGCTCCCACCCAGAGACACGTCGTTCATCCTGGTTGACCTGGGTGGCGCGTTCACCGCGCTGGTCGCGGTGAGTGAGGGACAAGTGGTGGACGGGATCGGAGGGACCAGCGGACCCATGGGGTGGCATTCGTCGGGGGCCTGGGATGGCGAAGTCGCCTTCCTCGCGGGCACGGTGGAGAAGACCATGCTGTTTGAGGGCGGAGTGGAGGCGATTGCAGCCTCGGACCGTGCGGACGCGAGCGGCGGCGAGACTGCGATTCAGGCCTATGTCGAAGGCGTCGTCAAGGCGGTGCTGGCGCTCACGGGATCGGTGCCCCAACCGGCGGAGATTCTGCTCACCGGGCGACGGGCGCGGGATATCCGGATTCGTCAGCCGATCACCGCTCGACTGGAAGAAGTGGCACCGGTGCGGGAACTCGCCGGCTTCGCCCAGGTCACCAAGCAGGGCGCCCAGGGTGCCGCTCTCATCGCCGACGGTCTCGCCGGGGGGCGCTGGGCCGAGTTGGTGGAGACCATGCGGCTTCGAGAGGCTTCGGGTACCGCGCTCGACTATCTCAGGGTGATCTCGCCCGCGCGGGCCCGCGAGCGATTGGGACTCTGATGCACTCTCCACCTTCCTCAATCCTTCTCGCCGGCATTTCGATGCGGGCCATGGCCGAATCGGCCTTCCGGGCCGGTTATCGGGTTACGGCAGTCGACGGTTTCGGAGACCTCGACACCGTGCGAGTGTCGGATCGAGTCCTTACGCCAAGCCGTGACCTCCAGCGGCCCTACAGTGTCGAGCGTCTGACAAGGCTCTCCAGAACAGTCACGGCCGGGCTTGTCGCCTACGGCGCCAACCTCGAGAACTACCCCGCTGCTGTCGAGAGACTGGCGGCCGGACGCACTCTGCTGGGCAACGAGCCGGCCGCGCTTCGTCTTGCGCGCAATCCGATCCACCTGGCCAGGGTGCTCCAGCGCCACCGACTCCCGGCAGCGGTCGTTCGCACCACCCCTCCGACCAGGGGAGAATGGCTGCTCAAGGCACGGCGATCGGGGGGCGGGCGCGGGGTGAAGGTCTGGACCCGCGGTCAAACGGTTCCCCGCACGGGCTACCTGCAGGAGCGCCTGCGTGGCATGCCGGCGTCGATCGTATTCGCCGCGGATGGCGAACGGATTCTTCCCCTCGCGCTATCACGCCAACTGATCGGAGTCCGCTGGCTGGGCGCCTCGACGTACTGGTATAGCGGCAACATCCTGGCGCCACTGGAAGATCCCCATCTCCCGCAAGGGAAGTCGCTCTTCGACCAGGCCGAGGCAATGGCTCAGGTTGTGGCTCGAACCTGCGGGCTCAAGGGGGTGAATGGCATCGACTTCATCGCCCGACATGGGGTACCCTTCGCCATCGAAGTGAATCCGCGCTACTCGGCTTCACTCGAGCTGGCAGAGCGGGCCTTCGGAATCTCCGCATTCCAGATGCACCTCCTCGGTTGTCAAAAGAAGCTGCCGGCAACGGTAGAACTTCCCTGCAACTTCCCCGCGGTGGGCAAGGCCATCGTGTATGCCCGACGGCCGGTGATTGCAGGAGACACTCGCCGCTGGCTGGATGATTCCACCATCGCGGACATTCCGTGGCCGGGAGAGCGGATTCCCACGGGCCACCCGATCTGTACCGTGTTCGCCACCGGTACCACGGCAGCCGATTGTGAACTCAACCTCCGAGCTCGGGCCGAGCTGGTGTACTCCGAGCTGACAACTGCGAAGCGACGGGCGGCGTGAAGAAGGACAAGGCAACGCTGCCCTTCCGCACGTGCCTCGGGTGTGGTTGCACCTGCGACGACATCACTCTCGAGGTTGAAGGCGGACGCATTGTCGCCGCGGGGAATGCCTGTGACCTGGGCCGGGCCTGGTTTGGCGATGGCTCGGTACCGACGAAAGTTCTGATCGCCGGCAAGCCGGTAACGCTGGATCAGGCGCTCGATCGAGCAGCGGCGATCCTCACCGCCGCAAAGAATCCGATGGTCTATCTGGCCGGCGATCTCACCGTGGAGGCAGCGCGGAGCGGCCTGGCAATCGCCGACCGACTTCGGGCCCGATTCGATAGCGCGGCCTCCGATACTGTGGCGGCAGGCCTGCTTGCGCAGCAGACCCGGGGCCGAGCCACCGCCACCCTCGGTGAGTTGTTCAACCGGGCCGATCTGGTGGTGTTCTGGGCGGTGGATCCTGCCGAACGCTACCCGCGCTTCCGGGAGCGGTATTCCGCCGATCGAAAGGGGCTTGCAGCACCCGACGGCCGGGCCAGCCGCACCCTGATTGCAGTTGATGTGGGTCAAAGCAAAGGGCCGAAGGACGCCGACCTGCGGGTCTCTCTGTCGGCCGCCCAGGAGATCGGAGCGCTGAGCACAATTCGCGCGGCGGTCGCGGCACGCCAACAGGCGGAGGAGAAGACACTCGCGGACCTGGTAGATCGGCTCAAGAAGGCCCGGTATGTGAGTCTGGTGTACGACGCGGAGCCCTCGGCTCTGCCCAGCAGTCAGATACGGGCCGAAGCCCTGGTCGCCCTGACTCAAGCGCTGAATGGACCAACCCGCGCAGCCCTCACTCCGCTCCGCGCGGGCGGCAATCGAAGCGGCATCGAAGCACTCACCACCTGGCAGACCGGCTTCCCCTTCGCGGTGGATTTCTCTCGAGGCTTCCCCCGCTATCTCCCCGAGGAGAGTGCTTCAAGGCTGCTCACGGCCGGCGTGGTGGACGTGCTGCTGCTTGCGGGATCACCCGCTACGCTCCCCGAGTCGGTGCGTGGAGCGCTGGGCTCGGTGCAGGTCGCCGCGATCGGACCGCGAGTCAGTGAGGCATCACCCGGCTGCCAGATCGCCATCGACACCGGAGTCGCGGGGATCCATGAGGAGGGAACAGCCTACCGAATGGACGATATCCCGCTTCCGTTGCGCCCCGCCTTGAGCGGCCCTCCCTCCGCTCGAGAGGTGCTTCAGGCTCTGCACGCGCGCGTGCTCGCCAACGGAGGTTCGCAATGACGCAGACTGCGAATCACCGGCGGCACGGTCTACGACCCGGCCAATGGAGTCGATGGCAAGGTGCAGGACATCTGCATCGAGAACGGCAAGATCGTGAAGACCGTGCCCCAGAGCGCGCGGAAGCTGGACGCGAGCGGGATGGTGGTCATGCCGGGAGGAGTGGACATCCACTCCCACGTGGCAAGCTCGAGCTGCAATCACGCAAGGCGGTTGCTGCCCGAAGAGCATATGCGAGATCCGGCGCCGGCTCCGCGACTGCTGGAAAAGCAGGACGCTTCTCGTTCCGGGACCGGCGGGACGGTGCCCAGCACTTTTACTACCGGTTACCGCTACGCCGGGCTGGGCTACACCACGGCCTTCGATGCGGCGGTGGCCCCACTCAGCGCCCTGCACACCCACCTGGAGTTGGACGACACGCCCTGCATCGATGCGGGATTCTTCATCCTGCTGGGCAATGACGACTTCCTGTTGCGCCAGATCGCGGCGGGAGAGCCGAGTCGCGCGCGGGACTACGCCGCCTGGCTGCTGCAACGGACCGGCGGTTACGCGATCAAGGTCGTCAACCCGGGCGGAGTCGAGCAGTGGAAGAACGGCGGGCGGAACGTCAACGGCCTGGATGACGCCGTCGGGTCCACCAAGGTCACCCCCCGGCGCATTCTCGAGACCCTCGCCGATGTGGGGAATGGGCTCGGTCTCCCTCATCCGATCCACATCCACTGCAACAACCTCGGCAGGCCGGGAAATTCAGCGGTAACGCTCGAGAGCATGAAGGCCTTGGCCGGTCGCCGCGCTCACTTCACCCATCTCCAGTTTCACGCCTATGGGGACGGTCCCGGGGGCGGGGCGCCCGGGGGCTGGAGTTCCGCTGCGCCAAAACTGATCGAGTACGTCAATCAGCACCCCGAAGTCAGCGTGGACGTGGGGCAGGTGATGTTCGGCGCCGCCACCACCGTTACCGCGGACAGCCCGGTCGAGTATCTCCTGCACGCGAGCAGCGGCCGCAAATGGGTGAACGTGGACATCGAGCTGGAAAGCGGCTGCGGCATCGTTCCCTATTCGTACCGGGAGAAGGCGGCCGTCGCAGCCCTCCAGTGGGGGGTCGGTCTCGAGCTCTTTCTGCTTTCCGCCGACCCCTGGCGCGTGGTGCTCTCCACCGATCATCCGAACGGAGGAACCTTCCTCTCCTACCCAGAGCTGATCCGCCTGCTGATGGATCGGACCTATCGGGACGAGAAGCTCAAGAGTGTGAACCTCCGGTTGCTCGCCGGCAGCGCGCTGCTGGATGGCCTGACTCGGGAATACACCCTGAACGAGATTGCGATCATCACCCGCGCTGCTCCTGCGCGCCTCCTTGGGCTGAGCACCAAGGGGCACCTGGCACCTGGGGCTGACGCCGACGTGACGGTCTACAACCGCAACGACGACTTTGCGGCCATGTTCGCCACGCCACGATATGTGGTGAAGGGCGGCGAGCTCATCGTGGAGGAAGGCCAGCTCCGGCGGGCACCGGCCGGCGCCCGTTTCTCGATCACGCCACAGTATGACAAGTCCATCGAGAACCACCTGAAGCGGCACTTCGAACAGTACTCCTCGGTTTCGCTGGAGAATTACGGAGGGCGAGGCTAGTGCGGATCCGGGGAACCTTCATCGAGGATACGTTCGCCGAAGCCTTCACCATGCGGGCGGCGCGGCTCATCATCACGGCCCGTAACCGGACCTGGGCCCACCACGCCGCATCCAAGCTCACCGGTTTCGCCACCTCGGTGATTCAATGCAAATGCGAGGCGGGGGTCGACCGGGATCTGGAACCGGCGGAGACGCCGGACGGCCGGCCGGGCGTGAGCGTGCTGCTCATGGTCATGAGCAAGGATGACATGCCCAAGCGCCTGGTCGAACGCGTGGGCCAGACGGTGCTCACCTGCCCTACCACCGCCTGCTTCGACGGGCTGCCCGCGGCACCCGACCGAGTCGCGGTGGGAAGTTCGCTCAAGTATTTCGGCGACGGATTTCAGGCAAGCAAAGTGATCAACGGCGAGCGCTTCTGGCGCATTCCGGTGATGGAAGGGGAGTTCCTGGTCCAGGAAAGCTTCGGAATGCAGAAGGCGGTGGCCGGCGGAAACTTCCTGATCCTGGCAGAGACGGCGGAGGCCGCTCTGGCTGCGGCTGAAGCCGCGGTCACCGCGATGGAAGGACGCGCCGGGGTGATCATGCCATTCCCCGGCGGAGTGGTGCGGAGCGGCAGCAAGGTCGGGAGCCGGACCTCGAAGACGATGATTGCCTCGACCAACGACGCGTTCTGTCCCACACTCCGCTGGGTCACGGCAAGCCAGATCCCCGAGGGAGTAAACTCGGTACTCGAAATTGTGCTGAACGGGCTGGATGGGCCTGCCATCGAAGGAGCGATGCGACTCGGCATCGATGCGGCATGTCGGGAGGGCGTGCGAACCATCACGGCGGGCAACTACGGAGGAAAGTTGGGGCCGCATCATTTTCATTTGCGGAAGATCATGGGGTGAGGGGCGGAATGGCGGAATGGCGGAATGCTTGTCCCGAGCGCAGCGAGGGAGCGGAATGGCGAGACAAAGGCGAAAGGTGTGACGGATTGCAATGGCTGACATAGTCCTGACTCTGAAGGCGGCGCTGACGCACCCGATCGATTTGTCGTGTGTGGTGCCGGATCGGTTCGCCGGGTTGTCCAACGAGGACCTGGGGAATCTGCCGGTCTGGAGTGCTGCGGCTCCGCGCAGTTCGCTGCGCCTGGGCGATGTGTTCTCCATCGAGGGAGAACGGTCGAGCACGGTGCGGGTGCGGGGCGATTGCCGGATGGCCGAAGGGCTGGGAAGAGAAATGCGCGGTGGGCAGCTCGAGATTGAAGGCAATGTCGGCTCTCACTGCGGGACCGCGATGCAGGGCGGCACCATTCGCGTCACAGGAGACGCGGGAGACCATCTGGCGCGGCGCGCTGCCCGGGGCCTCACGCGGCGTGGTCGGCGGAGAGATCGTGGTCATCGGCTCGGCCGGTTCCTGGGTTGCCGAGCGAATGCGCCGTGGACTGGTCTACGTGGGCGGTTCGACCGGTGAGTTTGCGGGACGTGGCATGATCGCCGGAACGCTAGTGGTTGGCGGTCAACCGGGCCCGGTTCGGGACAGGGCATCAAGCGGGGAAGTTTGGTCACGCTCGGTTCAATCAAGCCGCCCGACGGGTTTCGCCTCGCCTGCACCTACCGTCCCCCGCATGTCCCCCTCATTCTTACTCGCCTCCAAAAGGGGTTTGGGGCGCCGATGACCCAAGCACAGGTCCACGGCTTGTATCGCCGCCATAGCGGCGACCTGGCGGAGTTGGGCAAGGGTGAAATTCTCGAATGGTGCGCGGCATGACCGGACTGGGAATGAACGGCCGGGCCCGCCTGCTGGCGGACAAGATGATGGTGGAGGCTGACCGGCTCCGGGTTGTGGTTCATACGCTCGATAACGGAACCCGGGTCATCGATGCGGGAGCCGGTACGGATGGTGGCTTTGAAGCCGGCTTGATCCTCAGCGAGATCTGCATGGGCGGTCTGGGCCGGGTGGTCAACGCGAGCATCTCCATAGGAGAAGAAAACTGGCCGGGAGTCCAGGTCACTACCGATCACCCGGCCGTTTCTTGTATGGCTTCCCAGTATGCCGGCTGGGCCATCTCTACCGGCAAGTACTTCGCGATGGGATCGGGCCCTCTCCGCGCCCATGCGCGGGTGGAGAAAGAGCTCTTTTCCAAGCTGACCTACAGTGAGGATGCCGAGCATGGCGTCCTGGTGCTGGAAGGGCGGGAGCTGCCGACTGCGGAAGTCACCGAGTGGATCGCGACCAAGGCGCGACTCAAGCCGGCGCAGCTCACCATCGTCATCGCGCCTACGGCGAGCCTTGCGGGCGGTACCCAGATCTCGGCGCGGGTGCTGGAGACCGGACTGCATAAGATCGAAACCCTTGGCTTCGACGTGCAGCGGATCGTGAGCGGCTTCGGTACGGCGCCGCTTCCACCTCCGGCCAAGAACGACCTGAGGGCGATCGGCCGCACCAACGATTGCATCCTTTACGGCGGCGAGGCCCACTACCTGGTGCGAGCGGATGACGGTGAGCTGGCCGAGCTCGCACCGAAGGTTCCCGCATCGGCGTCGCGGGACTATGGCAAGCCGTTCTACGAGATCTTCGAGCGCTACAACAAGGACTTCTACAAGATCGACCCGCTTCTCTTCAGCCCCGCCGAGGTATGGCTGACCAGTGTGGCATCGGGGAAGACCTATCACGCGGGCGGGGTGAATCCCGATGTGCTGAAGCAGTCGCTGTATCCCTGACTCTCTCCTCTTTCGCGGAAAGGATGTTTCGCATGCGTCGTCTCTCCTTCGTCAGTGCCTTCGCCATGTTGGCAGTTGCGGCTTGCAGCAAGCCGGCGGACAAGCCGGCGGCCGACACCACCGCCATGGCCCCGGCTGCGGCCAAGCCGGAGCCGATGGCCTTCGTCACGGTGATCTACAACCAGCCGAAGAACACCATCGCCTTCGAGAAGTACTATTGGGGGACTCACGTCCCGCTGGTTGGCGCGAAGCAGGCTGAAGTTGGCTTCGTGGGAGCCGAGCTGACCAAGTTCGACGCCACGCTGGATGGCAAGAAGCCGACCTACTACCGGCAGGCGGTGCTCTGGTTCAAGAACATGGCAGACCTGGAGAAGGGCATTGCGACTCCGGGCTTCAAGGCCATCGGAGACGACCTCGCCAACTTCGCGACTGGCGGCCTCAGCGCGCTCGTGGGTGAGGAAACCGGCGACCATTCCGAGCTGCTGCAGGGCGACTCGACTGCCTTCCTGACGGTGATCTACAACAATCCCAAGGACGCGGCGCGCGTTCGAATCGTACTACTCGGCGACCCACGTTCCCCTGGTAGTACAGGGAGCCGGAGAAATCGCTTTCACCCGGGCCGAGCTGACCAAGTACAGCAAGAACCTCGATGGATCGGCCCCGTCGCTGTATCGGCAGGCCAAGCTGTACTTCCCCAATGCAGCGGCGCTCAAGGCTGGGACCGGAACCGCGGCCTTCAAGGCGGTGGGAGACGACCTGCCCAAGTTCGCCGACGGCGGGCTGGTCGCGTTGGTGGGCCATGTGACCAGTAAGTAATTGAAGATTGCAGATTTCAGATTGAAGATTGGAAGGCGGGAAAATCTTCAATCTGAAATCTGCAATCTGAAATTTTCTCCATGTCCGCAATAATCATCCTCGCTTCCAAAACCGGCTGGCACACCGACCAGCTGGTGCAGGCGGTCCGGGCGCGAGGAATGGACCCGGTCATCCTTCCCTGGGAAGCACTCGTCGCGAGGCTTGGATCCGGTAGCGGGGTGATGGCCGGCGGCATCGCGGTGCGGGATATCCACGGGGTTCTCCCCCGCATCATTCCGAACGGCTCGCTGGAACAGATCATCTTCCGGGTGGACCTGCTTCATCGGCTCGAAGCCGAAGGAACCCGGGTGATGAACTCGGCCCGCGCCATCGAGCGCTCGGTTGACAAGGCGTGGACCTCGGCGCTGCTGGAGCAGGCCGGACTGCCCACGCCGGATACCGTGGTCTGCGAACGGAGCGAAGACGCCTTCGTCGCATTGCGGGAAATGGGTGACGTGGTCGTGAAACCGCTCTTCGGTTCCATGGGACTGGGGATGATGCGGGTAAGCGATGAAGACACGGCCTTTCGGGTCTTCCGGGCGATCGAGATGACCAGGGGGGTGTTTTACCTGCAACGCTTCATTCCCCACGATGGTGCGGATATCCGGGCCTTTGTCGTCGGCGACAAGGTCATCGGAGCCATCTATCGCAGCGCTCCGGGGTGGAAGACCAACGTGTCGCGTGGTGGCAGCGCGCGGCCTTGCTCGCTGGATCCGGTGCTCGCGAATCTCGCCGTGAAAGCAGCGCAAACAGTCGGCGCCGAGTACGCGGGAGTCGACCTGCTCCCTGGGCGAGACGGGACGGTCTACGTCCTCGAGGTAAACGGAATCCCGGGCTGGCAGGGGCTCCACGAGGCGACCGGCAGCGATGTGGCTGGCGCAATCGTGGATCGGTTGTGACCGCCCGACCCGACCTAGCGACCCTGGCGCAGCTCTCTTGCCTGCTCGAGGTCAGCGCGCCCAAGCCGGGAAATGTCTCTCCCGGAATGCGGTTCCGGGACATGAGCTACGAGGATTTCCTCGTCAGCGCGCTCGCCATCGGCCCGGCCCTGAGCGAAGCCGGAGAGGTCCCCCTCGGCATTACGATCGAGCGGGCGGTGGCTGCGACCCGACGGGTTACCAGCGCCAACACCAACCTCGGGTTGGTTCTTCTGCTGACCCCACTGGCAGCTGCTTCGACCCTGGCAGAGGGCAGCCTCCGGCAACGGCTGCAGCGGGTACTTCGGGCGACCACGATCGAGGATGCGCGCCTGGTCTACAATGCGATCCGCAGCGCCAAACCGGGCGGGATGGGCAAGGTTGCCGATCAGGACCTCGCGAAGCCGCCGGACGTGACGCTGTTGGAGGCGATGGCCCTCGCCAAGGGGCGGGATGCCGTCGCCCGGGAGTACGTGACCGATTTCGAGATCACCTTCGTTCATGGAGTGCCCGCGCTGAGGGCTGCGCGGGAGGCGGGGCTCGGGTGGCTCGAGGCCGTGACTGAGGTGGGCCTCATTCTCCTCTCCGAGATACCGGATACGCTCATCGCCCGGAAAGCCGGCGAGGAGGTGTCACTCGAGGTGTCTGGCGAAGCCCGGGCGGTACTCGCCGCGGGAGGAGTTCGAACCTCGGTGGGACGCAAGGCGCTCGCGGAGTTTGACGCCAGCCTGCGTGACCCCCAGAATTCACGGAACCCGGGCACCACGGCCGACCTTACCGCAGCAGCTACCTTCGTGACCCTGCTGGATGATGGTTGGAACCCCACCTAGAGGTTGACACCGTGCGCAGTGAATTCAAGGTGTCGGTCAGCAAGGACTACCTGGTCTTCTCGTCCGCCCACTTCATTACGTTTCGCGGCCACCAGTGCGAGACCCTGCATGGGCACAACTACCGACTCGGCGTCACCGTCGAGGGTGCGGTAGATGACGAGACCCTCTTCGTAGTGGATTTCTCCGTCCTGAAGAAGCTGGTGCGGAAACTGGTGGACGAAATCGACCACAAGGTTCTCCTCCCCCTCAACAACCCCAAGCTGAGCTTCAGCGAAAACGGTGACCATCTCGCCGTGGCCTACTTCGGCAAGCCCGCCTATGTGTTTCCCAAGGTGGACTGTGCGATGATGCCAATCCAGAACACTACCGCGGAGGCGATCGCGGAGTATTTCGCGGGCCGGGTGCGTAAGGACCTCGAAGCGATGGGAATGCGAAACCTGTCGGCGCTGGAGCTCGAGGTGGAGGAGTCGGTCGGCCAGTCGGCGACGTTTCGGCTGGCGATGGACTGAGGGAATTGTGAGAATGAGAAAGTGAGAAAATGAAAAAATGATAGAGTGAGACAGTGAGAGAGTGAGGGAATCAAAAAGGTGGTATCATTCCAGCGGCAATGAATCACAACTCTCTCTCAATTTCTCAATTTGCCATTTTCTCAATTTCTAATTTCCAACATTCCCGTGTGAACCGCCGTTCCCACCAGCACCCCTGCCGCTCCGGCTTCGAGCAGGGCCTCGATATCCCTCCGATTCCGCACGCCTCCGCCAGCATAGAGTGGGACGCGATGTTTCGCTCGGAGTTGGCGAATCAGTGGACCCGTTGAGGGGCCGGCATTCGATCCTACATCTGCCAAGTCGATCACCACGAGACCAGCTACTCCAAGGGCCAATGCCTGATCGACCAGTTCCTCAGGCGTGAGTCGCTCGAGACGCGGACCGGTGTCGAGGTGGTGGACCGGTCTGCCTGCGTAGAGATCGAGGCTGAATAGGACTCTATCTCTTCCCGCCAGACGCACCATGTTCCCGAGATCGCTCCACGCTTCCAGGCTCTCCAGGCCGGCCACGACCCGGGTCACGCCCAGATTGAGCAAGTCAGTCACGCGGGCGATGCCGAGGGGCCCGGCGTCCACCAGAAGGCCGGGGCCGAATCCTTCAACGGGATCGGCCAGACGGCGGAGCAGCTCCGATTGCAGACCCTTCTCCTGAATGGCATCGAGGTCCGCGACGTAGCATTGGGTGGCACCCAGCCGTTCGCGATAGGCCCGCGCCAGCGCCAGCGCGTCGCCAGCCCCACCTGGAGCCAGTATTGATTCGACCGGCCGGTACTGGTCCCGACGTCCGCCAACCGCGTGGACCGCCTGGCCGTGGGCGAGATCGAGGACGGGGATGAGGCGGTCGGTGGACATTGGTCGGAAAGAGAAAGAGGTTGTAGGGAGTAGGGAATAGGGAGTAGGGCTGCGGCCTCAGGCTGGGAGGCACTTCCCTACTCACTACTGCCTACTCCCTACTTCCTTCAGACCTGAATATGCACCTCACTGACACGCCGACCATCGGCTGGGACATCGGTGGTGTTCACACCAAGGTGGTTCGCCGAACGCCCGACGGCACGCTGACGGCGAAATCGCGAGCGTTCGCCATCGAACACGAGCTCGATTCACTGGCAGCCATGCTCGACCAGCTGAGTCGGGATGTTGGGGCATCTCCCAACGACCGTCACGCGGTCACGATGACCGCCGAACTGTCTCAAGCCTTCCGGACCAAGCGGGAAGGGGTCGAGAAGATTCTCGATGTGGTTGCGAAGACGCTGGGTGAGAAAACCGGAATCTTCGCAACCGACGGGCGTTTCCTCACGATCGCCGAAGCCAGGCAGAATCCGTTGGCGGTGGCGGCATCCAACTGGGTCGCCACCGCGAAGGCAGTGGCCAGTCTCTACCCCGATTCCATTCTCGTCGACACGGGTTCAACCACGACCGACCTCATTCCCATCGTTGCCGGCCAGATTGCGGCGCTGGGCAAGACCGATCCGGAACGCCTCGCGTCGGGTGAACTGGCGTATACCGGAGTCGTTCGTACCCCGATCGAGGCGATAGCGAACACGCTCACATGGCGCGGAAGCACGATCGGCGTCTCGGCCGAGGGATTCGCCCTGAGCGGCGACGTGTATCTCTGGCTGGGGCAGATCTCGACCGAGGACTACACCGCGCCGACGCCGGATCGCCGCCCGGCCACGCGTCCGTTCGCCGGTGAGCGGCTGGCCCGGGTGATCTGTGCCGACCGGGAGCTGCTTCAGGACGATGAGATCACCGATCTGGCTCGGAATGTCGCCGAGATGCAGGTGGAGCGCGTGGCGGCTTCGATGCGGGCAGTGCGGGATCGCCATCCTTCCATCACCCAGGCAGTGGTCACCGGGCTAGGCGATTTCCTGGGTGCCGCCGCCGCTCGTCGAATTGGTCTGGAGGTCCGCTCCCTCGACCAACACCTGGGCCCGGAGGCTTCGAGAGTGGCGCCGGCGGCGGCGATTGCCCTTCTGCTTAGTGAGTCGAACGGCCTGCGTCCTTCCGTCCGACGGATCTCGCGGGAACTCGAACCGACCAAGCCCGGTCTTACCGTAATCAAGATCGGCGGCGGCATTCTCGGCCTCCCGGGTGCGCTTGCGCGGGTGACCCGCGCGGTCTCCATCGCATCGAGAAAGGTTCGCCTCGTGGTTTTCCCCGGGGGAGGGCCATTCGCGGACACGGTTCGCGGTCTCGACACCAGCCTCGGTCTTACTCCGTCATCAGCCCACTGGATGGCGATCCTGGGGATGGATCAATACGCCCACGTCCTGGCGGAACAGATCGCCGGGGGGAGAGATCGTTGACGGCTCGGCAGGGATCGCCGAGGTGCACGAGCGGGGCGGCGTGCCGGTGCTTGCACCATATCGCTGGCTCAAGAGTGCCGATGAGTTGCCGCACACCTGGTCGGTGACGAGCGACAGTCTCGTTGCCTACATCGCTGCGCTGCTCGGCGCCCACCGCCTGGTCATGATCAAGCCGCGGGATGGTGGGATGGAGCTGATGGACAGCTATTTCACTCGAGCGCTACCGGACGGAATGGAGCTGCGAGTGATCGGACCGAGTCAACTCGAGCGGCCTGGAGGAGCTGCTTTCCGGTTGAGGGTGCCCGAAGCGTTTCGACCAGACGAGCGACTGCCGCCGAACTCACCGGGGACACTCGTCCAGACTCACACGCGGCCCCTCGAACTCCCATCACGTCCGCGCCAGCGTCAATCGCGGCAGCGATGTGCCCGCTCCTGAGACTTCCAGCTACCGCGAAGCTGAACCCCGCGGGTAAGGTCGCCCTGAGAACCTGCAGTTCCCTCCGACGTACAGAAGTCGAAGAGCGATCCCGAGGCTTTCCTCGCCGTGTCCACTAGAAGGCCCTGCGCTCCTGCCCTGAGGGCCAGATCCGCCATCTCGGCGAGCGACAACCCGTCCACGCCCTGAGTATCCGCAAAGGCGACGACGACCAGACCCGGCCTCCCTGGCAATCGTGACGCGCGGTCGACCGCCCCGGAAATGCTCCGTCGGCAATTCTCCGCATCGGTCCCCCGAATCCCAAGCTTGACGAAGGAAAGCAGAACGTCGATCCCATCGAACTAGAGCGAACACCTCCTCCGGAAGCCGAACTTCACCGAGCGCGGCACTGAGCGGAACCTCGGCAGGAACTGTCTCGCGTATCGCCCGCAGCGCACCGGGAGGAGACACGGACCCAGGGCGCCACGCGTCGGATCCTTGGCGTCGATGATGTCGGCGCCGCCCAGCAGAGCCGCGTGTGCCTCGACCGCATCTGCAACGCTTACCAGCAGCTTCACCTTGCCTCCCTTGTTCGGCGCCCGGTGCCCGGTATGTTACGGCTCCCATGGCCCAAGACAACCCCCGCACCGGCCTTGACTTGCTGTTGCGCGACAAGATCGTCGTCGTGACCGGGGCATCGAGCGGAATTGGGAAGGCGATCGCTCTGGCCTGTGCCACGGCCGGTGCGAATATCGCGACGACCTATCGAGCGAACCGGGAGGGAGCCGACAAGGTGGCCGCGGAGATCAAGAGCCTTGGGACGAGAGTGTCTGGTGCTCCAGGTGGACGTCACCGACGCCGAAGATCTTGCGGAGTTGGTCGAGCGGGGTGCGGGAGCATTTCGGCAGGGTGGATGTCTGGATCAACAACGCCGGCGCCGACATTCTGACCGGCCAGGGCGCCGACCAGGATCGGTTTGAAAAGCTGGACGCCCTGCTGGAAGTCGATCTCAGGGGCACCATGGCCGCTTCATGGGCCGCGGCCGAGCTGATGCGGGGCCAGCCACAGGGTGGCACGATCATCAACATGTCCTGGGACGGCGCGGTTCGCGGCCTGGGCGGTGAGAATCCCGAACTGTTTTCGGCGGCCAAGGGTGGAGTACTCAGTTTCAGTCGCTCGCTCGCTCGCTCGCTGGCACCGAAGATTCGAGTCAACATTCTTGGTCCCGGCTGGATCGAGACGGCGTTCGGCGAGATTGCGCCGGGCGGATTCAAGGAAAAGGTCCGCCAGGGAATCCCCTTGGGACGCTGGGGTCGACCGGAAGACGTGGCCGGTGCCGCCGTCTACCTCGCGTCGGACCTGGCCAACTACGTGACGGGCCAGATGATCATGGTGAATGGGGGGGATGTGATGTGAGGCGGACAGGGCGGGCAGGGCGGACGGGGCGGAAAAGGCGGACAGGGCGGACAGGCGGACGGGCGGACAGTTGGGAAGGACGAGGCGACAAGGCAACAGGCGACGAGGCGACTGATAGCGGCTAACAGCTAACAGCAAACAGCTGACGGCTGACGGCTGAAAGGAGAGCACCGATGGCTACGAAAGAGCGCACCTACAGCGACGCTGAAATAGCGGATAAGCTCAAGGATCTTCCCGGCTGGTACCTCGAGGAGGGCTGGATTCGGCGGCAGTACAAGACCGACGGCTGGCTCACGACACTCGCGCTGGTCAACACGATAGGATTTCTGGCCGAGGCCGCCTATCACCACCCGGATCTCACCGTGACCTGGGCCAAGGTGTGGGTCAAACTGCAGAACCACGCCGCCGGTGGCATCACCGACAAGGATTTCGAGCTGGCGCGCAAGATCGAGGACATCGTGTTGTGGAGACCCTCGGGCGGAGCGCTCGAAGGCACGCCGAACAAGTGGGTGCGGGCGGGCGATCCGAAGTGAGCTGGCGGAATGGCGGAATGGCGGAATGGCGGAATGGCGGAATGGCGGAATGGCGGAATGGCGGAATGGCGGAATGGCGGAATGGCGAACCGAAGTTAGTTGACCTGTGACCCACGGCCCACGACCACCGATCCCTGCATCTTTGCCCGCCAACCAGTCCAGCCGCCGAGCCCTAAAGGACTCCGTCGCGCCGGGTCGCGCTGCGCGCTCCCAAGGGCGCTCGGTCGCCGCCGAGCCGCCGAGCCGCGTGCTCTTCGTCACCGGCAAGCTCGCCGAACCGGCTCTCCGGCGGGTGTTGGAGGAGATGCAGCCGGAGTTTGCCTGGCAGGTGGCGGTTCTCCGGATCACCGTCGCGGCGCTCATGACCACCGCCTGGATTGCGCGCTTTCTCTCCGTGCCGGAGGGCACTGAGCTGGTGCTCATCCCGGGACTGTGCGAGGGAGACACGGCACTCATCAGCGATCGGGTCGGAGTCGAGGTCGAAAAAGGACCCAAGGACCTGCGGGAGATTCCCCAGTACTTCGGCCGGGCCGCGCTCGCGGTGGAATACGGCGACTACGACATCGAGATCCTGGCGGAGATCAATAACGCGCCGCGCCTGAGCTCCGAGGAGCTGTTCGCGGAGGCCGAGCATTACCACCGTTCCGGCGCCGATGTCATCGATGTCGGGTGCACTCCCGGGCTGGCATTCCCGTCGCTCGACCGGGTGGTGCGGGACCTGATAGCCGCCGGCCGACGAGTCAGCATTGATTCCTTTGATGCCGACGAAATTCGCCGAGCCGTGGGCGCGGGTGCGGAGCTGGTCCTCAGCGTGAATGGGTCCAACCGCGAAGAAGTGGTGAACGACCTCCGCGGAACCGGGCCCGGGTCGTCGCGATTCCCGACTTCGGAGCCGGACTCGAGACCCTGGACCCCACGCTCAACGCGCTGGAGCGAGCCGGCGTCTCCTACCTCATCGATCCGGTTATCGAGCCGATCGGGTTCGGCTTCATGGCCTCCCTCGAACGCTACGCCGAAATCCACCGTCGCTATCCCCAAGTCCCGCAGATGATGGGGATCGGCAATCTCACCGAGCTCACCAGCGCCGATACCACGGGGGTGAACGCGGTCCTCATCGCGATCGGCCAGGAGCTGGGAGTCAAGGCGATTCTCACCACCGAAGTGATCCCGTGGGCTCGGGGCGCCGTGCGGGAGATCGACGTCGCCCGCCGCCTCATGTACCACGCCGTCACCCGGAAGACCCTTCCTAAAGGCGTGGACGATCGGCTGGTGACGGTGAAGGATCCGAAGATCCTGACCTACAATGAAGCCGAGCTTCGACAACTGCAGGCCCAGGTGACGGATCCCAACTTCCGCATCTTCGCCGACCGGGAGACCATCACGGTCTTCAACGACGAGTTGTTCATCCGCGGCACCGACATCCAGGAGATCTTCGATCAACTCGGCGTCGAGGACCCGAGTCACGCCTTCTACCTCGGCAAGGAGCTGATGAAGGCTCGGCTGGCCATCACTCTGGGAAAGACCTACCGGCAGGAGGGACAACTCGAGTGGGGCTACCTGACGCCGCCGGACGAGCCGAGGCGGGAGCACGTGAAGATTGCGAAGAGGGGCGGGAAGGGCGGGAGAGGCGGAAAGGGAGGTGGGGAATGACTCTCCCGCTGGTCGAGGAGCTGATCCCCTGCCCCGATCCGGTCGCGACCTGCGCCCGACTGCTCGGTCAGCCGCATCTGCTTTTCCTGGACAGTGCCGCTGACCGGGAACGGCTGGGACGGCATTCCTACCTCACCGCTGCGCCGGCGGCGATAGTGCGAAGCAAGGGACGCGGACCGGGCCCCAGTGGACTGGAACAGGCTCGCGCGCTGCTCGCAAAGCATCAGTCGGAGCCGGTTCCCGGCCTGCCGCCCTTTCAGGGTGGACTCGCGGGCTTCATCGGATACGACTTCGGCGCGGTCCTGGAACGACTCCCTGCTCCCCGATTCGATGACCTGGCGCTGCCCGATGTCGCCCTGGGTTTGTACGACTGGGTCATCGCATGGGACCACGTCCAGGGCCGGGCGTGGATCATCTCGACCGGACTGCCGGGCGAGGGAGCCGCGAGGCCGCGGCGCGCTGCCGAGAGACTGGCCTGGGTGAAGCGCCAGCTCGCGGGGCCGGCAGCCGGCGCCGGAGGCCGAGTACTCCCGTCCCACCGAATCGCTGCACCGGCGCCCTCATATCCGGTACTCGGGTTCGAGCATGCCGAGCAGATCGGACTCCGCTCGTCGTTCACTCATCGCGGCTACCTGGATGCTGTGAGCCGAGTCCGCGACTACATCATCGCCGGAGACATCTTTCAGGCTAACCTCTCCCAACGACTCGAGGTCCCGCTCGAAGAAGACCCCTGGCACTTGTATCGCCGCCTCCGCGAAGTGAATCCCGCCCCGTTTGCGGCCTATCTCGAGTTCGAGGGGGTTACGGTGGCCAGCGCCTCGCCCGAGCGGTTCCTCAGTCTGGATGAGACCGGCCGGGTGGAGACTCGCCCGATCAAGGGCACTCGACCCCGAGGACTGTCGCCACTGCACGATGCCGCGCTCTCTCGGTCCCTCGCCGACAGCGAGAAGGACAAGGCGGAAAACCTGATGATCGTGGACCTGCTGCGGAACGATCTCTCCCGTACCTGCCTGCCGGGCACGGTCCGGGTCCCGGAGTTGTTCGCACTGGAGCACTATCCCACAGTGCATCACCTTGTCTCCACGGTCACGGGGCAACTGCGCCCGGGCAGCGGAGCGACGGATCTCCTCGCCGCCGCCTTCCCCGGCGGGTCCATCACCGGGGCGCCCAAGGTGAGGGCGATGGAGATCATCGCGGAGCTCGAGCCGTCACGACGGGGAGTTTATTGTGGGTCGATCGGATACTTGAGCCTCACCGGCGCCATGGATACCAGCATCGTGATCCGGACGCTGGTCGCGCTGGGGGGCAGGGTCTATTTCTCCGTAGGCGGAGGGATCGTGGCCGATTCCGACCCGGAGCAGGAGTACCGGGAGACGCTCGATAAGGGACGCGCGCTGGTGAACGCACTCGCCGGCGGAGTCACCACCCCATGATCCTGCTGATCGACAACTACGACAGCTTCGTGTATAACCTGGCGCGCTACGTGGCGGAGCTGGGCCAGGCGCCGGTCGTGCGGCGCAACGACTCGATTACGCTGGAGGAAATTGGTGACCTCCAGCCGAGCCATGTCATCATCAGTCCGGGTCCCTGCTCCCCGACCGAGGCGGGAATCTCCACCGAGCTGATCCGGCGGTTCGGCAGCACGATCCCGATACTCGGCGTTTGCCTGGGCCATCAATGCATCGGTGCGGCCTATGGCGGCGAGATCGTTCGGGCGGGACGCCCGATGCACGGCAAGACCTCCCGCATTCACCACCAGGGCGAGGGTATTTTCGCGGGCCTGCCCAGCCCATTTCTCGCCACGCGATATCACTCTCTGGTCATTGCCCCGGAATCCGTGCCCCCGGAACTCCGGGTCACGGCGACGGCAGAGGACGGCGAGATCATGGCGGTGGCCCATGCCACTCATCCGGTCGTTGGTGTACAGTTCCACCCCGAGTCGGTACTTACCGAGCACGGGTATCGTATGCTGGATCAGTTTCTGACCGGTGGCCGCGGGATAGATGTGCCGGAGCGAGCCGACCGGGCATCAGCTCCCCAGACGGCACCGCCGGACGATTGGCTAGCGCGCCTCCCCCTGCCGATCTGGTTCGATAGTCACTTCCCTACGGAGTCTCGCCGCATGTCGAAGTTGTCCTGGACTCTCTTCTCGGCCCTCCCGGCCATTTTCGTCTTCTCCACCCTCTCCGCCCAGACACCAGACAGTCTTCCATACGCCGTCACCAGAACGATGATTCCCATGCGGGATGGGGTCGGGCTTAACACCGACGTCTGGATGCCAAAGGACAGCCACGGGTCGCTTCCCTTCATCCTCCTGCGGACCCCGTACGGCATCGACCGGGCGCGCTATTTCACCGGCTATCTCAAGGCCCTGGCCGACGACGGCTACATCTTCGTGTTCCAGGATATCAGGGGCCGCTACCACTCCGAGGGTCAGTTCATCATGAACCGGCCGCTTCATGATCCGGAGAATCCCCCCGACAGCATCGACGAGAGCACCGATACCTATGACACGGTCGAGTGGCTGGTGAAGAACGTACCTGACAACAACGGCCGGGTCGGCGTAGTGGGCATCTCCTACCCGGGATGGCTCGCCGCCATGGCCGGCATCAACCCCCATCCGGCGGTGAAGGCCGTGTCCCCCCAGGCTCCGATGACCGACACCTGGATGGGCGACGACTTCTTCCACCAGGGAGCCTTCCGCCAATCCTATGGATTCGAGTACGCCGCGGACCTCGAGCTGTCGAAGGACGAATCGGTGCCACTTCCGATCGATCGCTACGACACCTATGACTGGTATCTGCAGCAGGGGACCACTTTCGAATCTGACCGGGTTACTGGCTGGACGGGTGCCGACCTGGACCAATTTCGTCGACCATCCGAACTACGACCAATTCTGGAAAGCCCGCGCCCTGCCCAACTACCTGACCAGGCTAAGCGTTCCCACTCTGACGGTCGGTGGCTGGTGGGATCAGGAAGACTTCTACGGGGCGCTCAAGACCTACGCCACGCTCGAGCCGCTCGACACCGCGGGCAGGAATTCCATCGTGCTCGGTCCCTGGAACCACGGCAGCTGGAGCCACGGTAAGGGAGACAAGCTGGGCCGCATCTCGTTCGGGGGTAATACCAGCGAGTATTTCCGGGACTCGGTGCAGGCCCCCTGGTTCCAGTTTTGGCTCAAGGACAAGGGCCAAGGCCGGTTCCCCGAGGCGCTGGTCTTCGAGTCCGGATCCAACCGCTGGAGAACCTTCGGCACCTGGCCGCCCAAGTCGCAAACGGTGGAGAAGCGGCTCTACCTCCGGGAGAACGGCCTGCTCTCGTTCGCACCGCCGCCGCTCCCGGATGGCAAGCAGTCGGCTACGAGCCTGGTGGACAGTTACGTCTCCGACCCGGCCCATCCGGTACCCTACCGCCGGCGGCCAGTGCAGCAGACCTATGACGATCGGGGCTCAAACTGGTATGAGTGGCTCACCGAGGATCAGCGAATCGTGCAGGGGAGGCCGGACGTGCTGACCTGGCAGACTCCCCCACTGACCGAGGATGTGGCCATCGCGGGGAACATCACGGGGCACTTGTTCGCGTCGACGACGGGCACCGATGCCGACTGGGTGGTGAAGCTGATCGACGTCTATCCCGACAGCGTACCGGGCGACTGGGCCATGGGGGGATACCAGCTCATGGTCGTGAGCGACATCCTGCGGGGGCGTTTCCGCCAGGGATTCGAGAAACCGGTGGCGATCGCCGCGAACAAGGTGGCGGAATACACCGTGGATCTGCACCAGCAGAGCTATCGCTTCCTCAAGGGTCACCGCATCATGGTGCAGGTCCAGAGCACCTGGTTTCCGCTCTACGACCGCAACCCGCAGACCTTCGTGCCAAACATCTTTCTGGCGAAGCCAGCGGATTTTCAGGCCCAGACGCACAAGATCTATCGAAGCGCGAAGTATTCATCCCACGTCTCGGTGCCGGTACTCAAGGAGTGAGAGGGGTCAGGGATCAGGGGTCAGGGCACAGCAAGATGCGCCTCTCTGGAACCTGACACCTGACACCTTGGTACCTGACACCTCTATCACCCGACACCCATGATCATCGAATCCATCCTCACCACCATGGACCCTTCCGGCGTCGTCAACTACGCGCCGATGGGCGTAGAGTGGGGTGAAGAGAGGATCGTCATCAAGCCGTTTCTGGAGACCACCACCTTCCGAAACCTCAGGACGAACGGGGCCGCGGTAGTCAATCTCACCGACGACGTCATGCTCTTCGCCCGCGGGGCGACGGAGAACGTGACCTTCACCTCGGGGCCAGCGACGGTCGTGCGGGGAGTGGTGATCGACGCGGCCTGTTCGTGGCGCGAAGTCGAGGTGGAATCCATCGACGACACACCCCCCCGCTCGCGGATCGTCACCCGAGTTGTGCATCACGGATTCCGCCGGGAGTTCCTCGGCTTCAACCGGGCTCGACACGCGGTGCTGGAGGCGGCGATTCTGGCCACCCGCACTCATCTGATTCCGCCGGAGGAGATCCGCCGGGAGTACGAGCGGCTCCAGGTAATCGTGGACAAGACAGCGGGCCCTCGGGAGCAGGAAGCCATGTCGCTCCTCCAGTCGGTTGTCGCCACTCGGCTCGGCGCGGCCGCTCCGACCGGATGACCGCGCTCGAGCAGCTTCCCACCCGGATCACGGTCGAGGCCCCGGCGCGGCTGCACTTCGGAGTGCTGGATCTGCGAGGTCATCTCGGTCGCCGATTCGGAGGCATTGGCGCGGCGGTTCCGGCACCGGCGGTGCGACTCGAAGTGACTCGGGCTCAGACGCTCACCGCCGAAGGTCCCGACTCGGGGCGGGCACAGGAGTTCGCCCGTCGCTTTCTCTCGAGCTACCGACTCAAGGGCGGCGCCCACCTTTGCGTCGCCCAATCCATCCCGCCTCACGTCGGACTCGGCTCGGGGACTCAACTCGCCCTGGCCGTGGGTCGCGCCCTGGCCGAGTTGCACGGGTTCCAGCTCGAGCCGCCGGCACTGGCGCGCGCCGTCGGGAGAGGGGTGCGCTCGGCCATCGGCACCTGGGTCTTCGCACTCGGTGGCTTCGTGCTCGAAGGAGGACGGCGGCCCGGCAGTGATGGAGTGGCGCCGCTCATCTCTCGGCTGCCGATACCGAACGGCTGGCAAGCGGTGATCGCGATACCGGAAGGGAAGCCGGGCTTGAGCGGTGAGACCGAGGCGGAGGCCTTCGCGCGTTTGCCGCCGCCCTCGGAGCGGGAGGTCGAGCGAGTGGCACACCTGGTCCTCATGCAGCTGCTGCCGGCGTTGGCAGAAGCCGATCTGGCAGCCTTCGGCGCGGCGCTTTCGGAGATCCAGCGGATCACCGGCGCCTGGTTCTCGGGGGCGCAAGGAGGCGCATTCGCCGCGGGGGCGAGCGGCGACCTGGTTCGACTCTTGGCGGAATTCGGGGCGCAGGGTGTAGGCCAAAGCTCGTGGGGCCCAACGGTTTACGGATTGACTCCCGACAGTGACTCGGCCCGGGATCTGGCCAGTCGAGTACGGGCCAGATTGGGGGAATCGGGCGTGGTATACCAGACCGGGTTCTCCCAGCGCGGGGCGCTAGTGCATACGGATTGGACAGCCGTGGGACGTGATTGACAGGTTTCAAGACGGCTGATAACGTAGTGCCTCCCTGACAGGGAGGGTTCCGTGGCCGGGAACCTTCCCCGGGGCTGCGGGTACCGTACTCGTGTACCCGAAGTCTCTACAGGGATCGCGGTAACCTCCCTGGCCTTGGTTTCACACCGACATTTGTTGCCTATGTCTCGACTCCTTGGTTCAATGGGAGATCGAAGCCATTCAGCGACGCTCTGAGGCACTATGGGCGTTGGGTGTGGTATCTGCATTCGCGATTACTCGAATCGCTCGGCCCGTTCGCATCGGACGGAGATGAGCGACACCAGCTACGCCGGTCTCCCCAATAATGGCTGTGTGAATACGGGATGGTGGTGGGGTGTATCGGAGACAGACAACACAACGGTCGTTCGGCCATAGCAAGACGGGTCGGACGGCCGTTGGTGTTTGCAGGGAAGTTTTTTCCTGGTACTGAGGGCGGACGGATCGGGTGGGCTCACGCAGGAGCGGACCCGCCGGAAGTCTTTGGTGCTGTAGTAGCGCAGCAGTAGGGCAGTCACCCTTCATCATGAGGTCAGCTATGAACCGTATTACCCGCAGGATGTTGTCTGGCGGGCTCGTCGCGGGGTTGACGATCCTCGCGGCGTCGGCTCACGCCCAGGCACGTTCGGGGAAGTGGACCCTGAATGCGCCGGAGGGCGAGTGGTGGATGACCGGTCGCGATTACAGCCTCCAGCGGTTTAGCCCGCTGGCGCAAATCAACACTTCCAACGTGGCCAATCTGAAGGCCTCCTGGACCTTCTCGACCGGCACGCTGCGCGGACATGAGGGCAACCCCCTCGTTGTCGGCAACGTGATGTACGTTCACACGTCCTTCCCGAACAATGTGTACGCGCTCGACCTGTCCAAGGAAGGCGCGCCGCAGATCTGGAAGTACGCGCCCAGTCAGTCGCCGGACGCGATTCCAATCGCCTGTTGCGACCTCGTGAACCGCGGCACTGCGTATCACCCGAGCGGCAAGCTCTATATCCAGCTGCTTCAGGGTGAACTCGCGGCGATCGACGCCAAGACCGGCAAGGAGCTGTGGAAAGCGAAGCACCCGGATCACTCCAACGCGGGCGTCGAGGCGAACGGCTACAAGCAGGGCGCCACGATGACCAACGCCCCGATCGTGATCGGCGACATCGTCATCGCCGGCATTTCGGGTGGGGAGTTCGGAGTCCGCGGCCGCGTCTCGGCGTTCGACGCGAACACGGGCAAGCACATGTGGACCGGCTACAGCACCGGCCCGGACAGCGAAGTCATGATCGAGGGCGACGCCAACAGCAACTATGCGTCCCACAAGGGGAAGGACCTGGGGGTCTCGACCTGGCAGGGCGACGAGTGGAAGCGGGGCGGCGGCACCACCTGGGGCTGGTACAGCTATGATCCCGAGCTGAATCTGTTTTACGTCAGCGTCGGCAACCCTGGGACTTGGAACCCCGATCAGCGGCCCGGCGATAACAAGTGGTCCATGACCATATTCGCCCGTAACCCGCAGACCGGTAAGGTGAAGTGGGCGTACCAGATGACGCCGCACGATGAGTGGGATTATGACGGCGTCAACGAGAACATCCTGTTCGAGAAGGGTGGCCAGAAGCTCCTGGCTCACTTCGACCGTAACGGCATCGCCTACACGGTTGACCGGACCAACGGCAAAGTGGTCGTCGCCAACGCATTCGGCCCGATCAACTGGGCGAAGAACGCGGGCACCGGCACCCCGGTCGAGGGTGTGGTGACCACCGGCGTCCCGGTCAAGGATCCCAAGTTCGGGACCAGCTCCAAGAAGAACGGCGAAGGCATCTGCCCCGCCGCGATCGGGTTCAAGGATCAACAGCCCGCGGCCTATTCGCCGATCACGGGCCTGATGTACGTCCCCGCGAACCACATCTGCATGGACTACGAGGGCGTAGAAGTGAAGTACACAGCCGGTCAGCCGTACGTCGGCGCGATCGTGCGGATGTTCCCGGGCCCCGGCGGCAATCGCGGCCGGTTCATCGCCTGGGATCCCATGACCGGCAAGCAGGTGTGGGAGATCAAGGAGAACCTCGCGGCGTACGGCGGCGTGCTCACGACCGCTGGCGGCGTGGTGTTCTACGGCACGATGGAAGGCTGGCTCAAGGCCGTTGATCAGAAGACGGGTAAGGTGCTGTGGAAGTTCAAGACCCCGTCGGGCATCATCGGCAACCCGATGACCTACAAGGCCCCGGATGGCAAGCAGTATGTCGCCGTTCTGTCGGGCATTGGCGGCTGGGCCGGTATCGGCGTGGCCGCGGGCATCGGCGCAGAAGATCCCACCGCCGGTCTCGGCGCGCTGGGCGCGTTTGGTGACGCGGGTCAGTTCTCCACCCAGGGTGGCGTGCTGACAGTCTTCGGGCTGTAATTCGCAACAAACGGCCGTCCGGGGCTTGCTCCCGGGCGGCTGTCCCGCTTAGTCGTTCAGACGGCGCCGGACACCACCGGGGGCTCAAGGCAATCCGCCCTGCAGTGTCCGGCGCCGTTTGTCCGGTGCGGTGGCGGGTCACCGCCAGGTTAAATCATGCAAGTGTGTGCCCAGGCGGAATATCCGATGCGTTCATCAATGCTGCGCCATACCGCTCTCGCCTTCGCCCTGGCCGGGGGAATCACCCTCCCCGCCCAAGCCCAGCGACCCAGCCCCCTCACCGAAGGGGTGCTACGGGTGTGCGCGGATCCCGACAACATGCCGTTCTCCAGCCAGGCCGGAGACGGATTCGAGAACAAGATCGCCGAACTGCTGGCGCAGACCTGGAATTCCAAGCTCGAATACGTCTGGTGGCCGGTGCGCCGCGGCTTCTTCAGCCGGGGCCTGAACGGCCGCTATTGCGACGTCGCCATTACCGCCCCAGCCGGACTCGACATGGCTGGGGTCACCGAGCCCTATTTCCGGTCGTCCTACGTCATCGTCTATCGCAAAGACAGCGGACTCGACATTTCGAGCCTGGATGACCCGAAGCTCAAGCAGCTCAAGATCGGCGTGAACCTGCTCAATGCCGACGCGGAGAACACCCCGCCCGCGATGGCCCTGAGCTCGCACGGCGTGGTCGGCACCCTGGTGGGATTCGGTACCTTCTACAGCGAAGGTGGCCTGCGCCCCGAAGACATCATCAATGCGGTGGTCGACAGTACGATCGATGTCGCCATCGTCTGGGGTCCGGTGGCGGGCTACTTCGCCAAGACCGCACGGGTTCCGCTGGTGGTGCGCCCGCTGCCTGACGATTCCGTGAGTGGTATCCCCTTCTCCTTCAGCCTGGGTCTCGCGACCCGTAAGAGGGAGACTGTGTTGCGGGACAGCCTGCAGAAGTTCGTCGACGCCAAGAAACCCGAGCTTCAGAAGATTCTGGAACAGTTCAGCGTACCGATGCTGCCGCTCACCCCCGATTCGGCACAGCGCGGCACAGTCGGCCAATGACCCGGATACCACCAGGTGGTGTACCTCGCTTCCGAAAGGATCGTGCACCCGCATGAGCCCTTCGTCCTCCGCCCCGGTCAGGCCTCGCGCGCTGGCAGCGACCGCCGTACTCGCCCTGCTGATCTTCTTAACGGCACCACTCGCGGCCCAGGTGCGGGACGAATACCATCCGGCACCGAAGGATACCGTCACCAACGATGTGTACCAGGGATGGAAGCAATACGAGCTGAACTGTTCCCGGTGTCACGGCGAGTATGGGGTCGGGACTTCTTTTGCTCCCACGCTCACCGTGTCCATGAAGGATGACGGAACTATCCCCACCCAGGAACTGTTCATCACCACCGTCTGCGCCGGCCGCCCGGACAAGGGGATGCCTTCCTGGTGCGCCCTGGGCCTGGAAATGGACAAGATCCAGTGGATCTACC
Source organism: uncultured Gemmatimonadales bacterium (assembly GCA_963788625.1). Classification (GTDB taxonomy): domain Bacteria; phylum Gemmatimonadota; class Gemmatimonadetes; order Gemmatimonadales; family GWC2-71-9; genus DATBGE01. Next base: position 258,152 of record CAWBHB010000001.1, read on the forward strand.
TCTACCTGAAGGGCCGAGCCGATGGCAAGATCGGCATCGGACGACCGGCCGTAAAGGAGAACAGCTAGGGATCTCTTTCCCGGCGCCTGCCATGCACCAGAGAATGCGCGGTGTTTCCGCCTGGGCGCTGCTGGCGGTGACCTTCCCGCTCGCCGCGCAAAACCCGACTGGAATGGCTCCGCTTACCCGAGAGGCAGTCCAGGAGCGGCTCTCCAAGACTGCCGGCTCGGAGATACCCGATCTCTCCGGTCTCGACCTGAGGCGGCTCGATCTGAGCGGCCTCGACTTCCGGCAAGCCAACCTGATGAAGGCCCGGCTCGACAGCGCGAATCTCTCGGGGGCCAAGCTGTTCGCCTGCGATCTCACCGACGCCACCGCCGTCGGCGCCGACTTTAGTCGCGCCAATCTCGACGGCTCGACCCTGCGTCGCGCCAACCTGCAGCGGGCCAATCTGCGAGGCGCGAGTCTCTTTGCCACCATCGTCGAGGCCGCCGACCTGAGTGAGGCGGATCTGAGAGACACGCGTATTATCGGATATCTCAAGTCGGCCAAGCTGCGAGGAGCGAATCTGCAGAACGCCAATATCGGCGCCGATCCCGGCAATCAGTCCATGGGCGTCATGCGGGCCCAGTTCGGGAGCGCGGATCTCTCCGGTGCCGACTTCACCGGTGCCAACCTCTTCAAGGCCGACTTCGGCTATGCCAAGCTGGTCGGCGCCAAGCTGGTGAATGCGGATTTGAGAAACGCCGAGTTGGTGCAGGCCGATCTGACCGAAGCCGACGTCACCGGAGCCAATGTCGCAGCGGCCGACCTCAACGGAACGATATTCACCAAGGCCAAGGGAGTCGCCACGCTCAAGGGACTCGACCAGGCTCGCAATAGAGACAAGGCGGTCATCGATGAACGGAACTGACTACATGCGGGGGAGTCTGCTGCTTGGTGTTGTCGTCCTGGTCGCGGCGGGGTGCCGGGAACGCAAGGCGACTCCACCCCAGGCGGCGACTGGGGCGGAAGGCGGGGAATACGTGTACGTCAGCAACGAGGATTCCCGCAACATCACGGTCATAGACGCGGCAACGGACAGCGTCGTCACCACGATCGAGGTGGGGACTCGCCCCCGGGGGGTGAAGGTGAGCCCGGATGGTCGCACGGTCTATGTCGCCCTCAGCGGCTCACCCAAGTGCCCCCCCACCATGCCGGACGCAGAGTGTGAGGCGCTCAAGACCGATCCCTCGAAGGACGGGGTGGCCGTGGTGGACGTGGCCAGCAGGAAGACCGTAAAGACCCTGCCCGCGGGCAAGGATCCCGAGACCTTCGATGTGAGTCCGGACGGAACCCGGCTCTACGTCTCCAACGAAGACGCCGACTCCGCATCGATCGTGGATCTGGAGAAGGGCACCGTCATCGCCAATGTGAAGACCGGCCGGGAACCCGAGGGCGTGACCCTGTCGCCCGACGGGAAGACCGTCTGGGTTACTGGGGAGACCGATCACAACATTACCGGAATCGACACCCAGTCCGGCAAGGTGATTGGGACCATCGAGGTCGGGCAGCGGCCGCGCTCCATCCGGTTCGTTCAGAACGGAGCCAAGGCCTACGTGACGAATGAAGTCGCCGGCACCGTCACCGTCGTCGACATGACCGCGAAGAAAACGGTAAAGACGATCACCATGCCCGAGGGCTCCCGCCCCATGGGGCTGGCGGTGGCCCCCGACGGTCAGAAGGTCTACGTCTCGAATGGCAGGGGTGGGACGGTCTCGGTCCTCGATGTTGCCACCGACTCGCTCCTCGTGACGGGGAAGGCAGGAACTCGGCCCTGGGGAGTGGGAGTCACCAAGGATGGGAAAAAGCTCTACACCGCCAATGGGCCGGGGAACGACGTCTCGGTGATCGACGCGGGAACGATGCAGGTCGTCAAGACGATTCCGGCGGGGAGTGTGCCGTGGGGAATCGCGATCGGGCCTTCAATACGGTGAACGGGGAACGGGGAACGGGAACAGCGGGTCGTCGTAGTGGGAGGAGAGCCGTCTTATCTCCTCCCGTTCACCGTTCACCGTTCCCTGTTCCCCGCCCTCACGCAAACGGCCTCCAGGTAAACCACGCACCCGGCCACCTCCACGCCAGCCACCCATCCAACCCCCACGCTCGACCCGATCGCGCCAGGAACAGCACCGGCAACACGCTCAGCAGCATGTAGTGGAATCCGAATGACGCGGGCGCCATGTGCTGAGAGGCCAGACCGTAGTTGAGGCTCAACCAGAATGCACCGAGGGCAGCGAGCCCGGCGAAGAGTCCGAGCGTGAGCCCGATACCCACCAGCGTCTCACCCCAGGCAATCAGCTTCGCGAACAGGACGGAGTTCGGCAGCACCGTGTGCTCGAGGAACGCCTTGTACCACAGGATGGGGTTCTCCGCAGCCTGCCGGGTGACGATCTGAGGCATCGCCTCGATCCAGCGCGGCTCGACGCCGAGCCAGGGGAAGAACCCGCCGAGGAATACCAGGTCCATCTTGGTCCAGAGCGCCTTCACGAAATAGAGGCCGACCAGGATGCGCAGCACGGCGAGCCAGCGGCTCGGATGCGACATGTCGACGGTGGTGGGATTATTCACGATTCCTCGGATTCCTTGTAGGTGAGCGGTGCTTCAGTCACTCCACGCCCAGCTCCGCAAACACGAACGACCAGGTATCCACCAGCTCCTCAAGCACCTTGGAGACCGGCTTTCCGGCACCGTGCCCCGCTTTTTCCTCCAGCCGGAGGAGCACCGGGCGGCCCGAGGAGGAGGAGGCCTGAAGGAGAGCCGTCATCTTCCGCGCGTGCATCGGGTCAACTCGCGTGTCGCTCTCGGCTGTCGCAAGCAAGACGGCCGGATACGCGGTGCCGGATTCGACCCGGTGGTAAGGTGAGTAGGCCCTGAGCCAGCCGAACTGCTCCGGGTTATCGGGGTCGCCATACTCCGGGATCCAGAGCCGCGCGATCAGAAACCGGTGGTACCGCAACATATCCAGCAGCGGAACCTGGATGACGACGGCGCGGAACAGTTCCGGACGCTGCGTGAGAGCTGCGCCCATGAGTAGTCCCCCATTGGATCCACCCGCAATCGCGAGGCGCTCCGGCCTGGTGTAACGCTGGGCGATCAGCCATTCGGCTGCGGCGATGAAGTCGTCGAAGCTGTTCTGCTTGAGCGCCAGCATGCCGGCCTGGTGCCACGCCTCTCCGTATTCCCCGCCTCCTCGCAGATTCGGCACCGCCACCACCCCGCCTCGTTCCAGCCACAGCAGCATGGACCGGGAGAATCCCGGAGACATGCTGATGTTGAAGCCGCCGTACCCGGTCAGGTAGGTCGGGTTGTCGCCGCTCAGGGAGAGCCCGGTTCGGTGCACGAGGAACATGGAGACTGCCGTGCCATCGCGCGAGGGGTAGGTCACCTGGCGCACCTGATAGGCCGTGGGATCGAGGTCGGCCTCGACCCGTCGCCAGAGTGCCTGTGACCGCGAATTCAGGTCCACTCGATACACGCTGGGCGGAACGGTGTAGGAGGAAAATCCGTAGAACAGCTCGTCACCGTCCCACTCTCCGCCCCAGCCGAACACGCTGCCGATAGCAGGCAACTCGAGCGGCTTGGGGTTAGCCCCCTCCAGATCGGTCAAAACCAGGCGAGATGAGGCGCGCTCCAGATAACTCAAGGCGAGTGCATCACCCAGCACCATTGCCCCGTCCAGCACGGCATCACTTCTGGTCGGCACCAGCTCTTCCCACCGGGCCCGGTCGGGATTCTCCGGGTCGCCGCGATAGAGCCGATAATTGGGCGCATCGAGATTGGTCCGGACGTACAGTCTGCCGCGCACGACCTGGCCTTCGAAGGAAGCGGGCAGGTCTTGCGCGACCGCGACCAGTGGACCTCGGCTCGTGAGGTCTTGCAGATAGAGGTCGGTCTGATCGAAGGTGCGGGCCACCCCGATCAGCAGCCAGCGTGCATCGGGCGAGAGGTCCACGCTGGGCCAATGTTCTTTCTGCAGCGGCTTGAAGATGAGCCGATCCCCCGCCGGATCAGTTCCGAGAAGGTGAAGAAACACGGCGCGGTGATACTGCTTTTCCCCCTCGGGAACCGTTCCGGCCAGAGGGTAGCGGGTGTAGTAGAAGCCGCTGCTGTCGGGCAGCCAGGCCAGGTCCGCCGCCCGGGTGCCGGTGATCTGATCCGGCCTGAGCTCGCCGGTGTCCACCTCGAGCACGTGCAGGACGCTCTCCTCGCTCCCGTTCTCCGAGAGACCATAGGCGAGAAGCTTTCCGTCCTCGCTGGGGAAATACCAGTCGAGGGCGGTAGTGCCGGCGGCATCCAGTGCATTGAGGTCGAGCAGGACGCGATCAGAACTCTCCACGCCGTCCCTGACATAAAGCACCGGTTGGTTCTGAGTTCCTTCCCGTCGCTGATAGAAGTAGCGCCCTCGCACCGGCGTTGGCGGGCTCAGAGCGCCGATTTTGAGCAGTTGCTCCAGCCGGGCCCGGATGCAGGGCCGGGCAGGAACCCGGTCGAGGTAGTCGCGGGTGAACCGGTTCTGGGCGGCGGTCCACGCCTGGGTCTCGGCACTATCGCCGTCCTCCAGCCACCGGTAAGGATCGGGAATTCGCTCTCCATGGAGCGTATCGATCACGCCGTACGTCGGAGAAGGCGGAGGGGAGGGCATAGTCTTAACAGCGTGAGAAGTGAGACGTGAGACGTGAGAAGGAAAAGCACGAGAGCAGACAGTTCCGGAAACTCCTTCTTACTTCTTACTCTTACTTCTCACGCTGTTCCGAATCAGTCTCCAAGGCAGATGCCCAGCTCCCTGGCGGTGAGCAGCGTATCCGAGTCGAGCGGGACGTTCCTCGCGCGGCCGATCACTTCGCTGAGTGGAAGCCGGGCGATTGATGGTGGAGCGAGGGCAATCATGGTTCCAAATGCGCGGTCGGCCACGGCGCGTACCGCTGCAGCGCCAAAGCGCAAACCGAGCAAGCGATCGAAAGTCGTCGGCGATCCGCCGCGCTGAATGTGCCCTAGTACCAGACTGCGGGTTTCCCGCCCGCTCTTCTCCGAGATGGCGCGGGCCACCAGGGAGCCGATGCCTCCCAGGCGGTCGGCGCTTCCGGCAGTGCGTCGCTCCAGCAGCATCAGCTCGCCGTCCTTGGGTTGGGCACCCTCGGCCACGACCACAATGCTGAACCGGCGGCCGGCCTCGTCCCGCTGCCGGATCTTCTCCAGCACCTTACTCATCTCGAAGGGGATTTCGGGGATGAGGATGACATCGGCGGTGGCGGCAACGCCGCTGTTGAGCGCGATGAAGCCGGCATTCCGCCCCATCAGCTCGACGACCATCACACGTTCGTGGCTCTCCGCCGTCGAGTGCAGCTTGTCGATCGCCTCGGTCGCCGTGCTGACCGCGGTGTCAAACCCGAACGTGGCGATGGTTCCCACCACGTCATTGTCGATCGTCTTGGGAACCCCGACGACGGGCAGGCCCATCTTCCAGAGATCATGCGCGATCGTGAGGCTGCCCGTCGCCTCCGATGGCGATCAGGGCATCGAAGCCGCTCGCATTGAAGGCGTCGACCAGATCATTCGAGCGGTCCACCTCGATTTCCTTCCCGCTCGCATCCTTGGTCACCCAGCGAAAGGGATTCCCCCGGTTCGTCGTACCGAGAATCGTTCCTCCCAGGTGGGTAATCCCCCGGACCCGCTCGGGGGTGAGCGTCATGATCCCATCCTCCCCGAGGAGCCCGCCGTACCCGCGACGGATTCCGTAGGTCTGCCAGCCCCGACCGTGCGCCGACAGCACGATCGCGCGGATCACGGCATTCAACCCCGGGGCGTCCCCGCCGCCCGTGGATATGGCGATTCTCATGCGGTATGCGGGCTGAGGCTCACGGCCCGTCGCTCAGGCGTTTGCTCACCAACGCGGCCACCTCACCGGGCTTGGCATGCCGACCAATTGCTTTCTTGGAGAAGACCAGTGCGCCATCGACCGTGACCTCGAACGCGCCCCCGGAAGATTTCTTGAGGCTGAACTGGGCGTACGGAATTCTTTCCTTGAGCTCGGCTACCAAACTGGTAGCCCGGGGTCCGTAGTTTCAGACCACGCAGTATTCGATGGAGATATGCATGGGGACGAACCTATCCCGAACCCGACCCGCTGCCAAGCTGAGTCACCGTGCCACTTGCCCGGAGCGCGGTATATTGTGGCAAATGCCTTCGCCTAGAGCCGTCATGCGGTCATATGTCACATCCTTCGTCGTCACTGGTACTGGCTGCCGTGCCCGCCCACGCCCAGCGGCAGTATCGCTTCGAGCTGGGGGCCTCCGCAGCGTACTACGCCTTCGACGACAAGACGGAACTGGACAATGCCTTCGGCGGTTCCTTGCGGGCCGGCTATTGGATCATCGGCCCGCTCTCGGTCGAAGTCGAAGGCAGCTATGCCAAGCCGAAGACCACCAGCTCGCTCAATAATTCGGTAGACGTGAAGAGCCTGGGAGGTTGGGCCCTGCTCAACGTCCCATTCGGAAAGTCCGCCTCCGGCTTCCTCAAGGGCGGTTACGCCTCGGTGACCTACGGCAGCGGCTGCCCCTCGGTCTCGGTTCCGGGAGCGGGGCCCTGCGGCACGGCAGGCGCGATACAGGGCGGTGCGGGCGTGCGTATCGCTCTGACGCCGACTCTGATGATGCGCTACGAAGGGATGGTCAATCAGAGTCAAACCTTCCTCAAGTTTTCCAACATCGCCGTGCACGGCGGTCTCAGTGTGATGATCGGCAGCAAGCCTCTGGTAGATAGCGACGGGGATCGGGTCTATGACCGCTCGGATCAATGCGCCGGCACGCCGGCGGGAGCCCTGGTGGACAAGCATGGCTGTCCTACCGATACCGACGCGGATGGTGTAGCTGACGGGCTCGACCGCTGCCCGGACACTCTGGAAGGCGCCAAGGTAAACGACGCCGGCTGCACCAGCGACAGCGATGCGGACGGGGTCCTCGACGGGATCGACCAGTGCGCGGATACACCGGTCGGCGCCACGGTGAATGACACCGGGTGCCCGCTGGACGCGGACAACGACGGAGTCCTGCGACGGGCTGGATCGCTGCATGGCGACACCCGAAGGCACCAGGGTCGACTCTCTCGGCTGTCCCAGCGATTCGGACAACGACCGGGTGTTCGACGGGATCGACCGCTGTCCCAATACACCGGCAGGCACCACGGTGAATGCACTGGGTTGTCCGCCGGGTCAGGATACCGACAAGGACGGCGTCCTCGACGCGCTGGACAAATGCCCGAATACACCGCCTGCCACCGGAGTGGACCGGGATGGGTGCCCGGTCGCGGCAGCGCCTCAGCAGAAGCCGCCACCGCCGGTCGTGGTCCCCCCGGGAGCGGCCCGCGGGTGGATGGTGCCGGGAGCTCTCTTCCCTATGCGGAGCGCCGCGCTATCACCAAAGGCGCAGCCGGTGCTCGATTCGGTCGTGGCCGCGATGCTGGTTGACACGACGCTCAAGGCGACTGTTTCGGGATTTGCCCAGGACCGCCTGGTGCCGGGAGACAACCTCCGGCTCTCCCAGCAGCGAGCCGACGCAGTACGCACCTATATAATGGGCAAGGGAGTATCGGCCCGCCGGATCACCGCGGTGGGCCGCGGATCGCAAACACTTATTGTAGCCGACACGACCGAGGCGGCTCGCACCATCAACCGCCGGGTCGAGATCAAGCTGCAACCAGCGGAGCCATAGGGAGATACACACCAGGCTCCACCCGGGAGGCGAGCACGGACCTTGCGGAGCCATGGCCCAGATCCCGGCTGTAGCTCCCTCGGACCTCCCTATCTGCAAGGCCATTGAGCATGATACGCGTTCGGCTGAACTTACTGATTCTGGCTCTGGCCCTGAGCGCCCCGGTTGCCGAGGCACAGGTCAATCGCTCCTGGGGTGATGAGCTGCGCCTGGTGCCGACCCCCGAGCGGCTCATACCGGTGGCGCCTCGCCAACTGGAACCACTCGACTGGCCGGCGCCCCCCCGCACCACCTCACCAGCCGCGGTCCGCGCGATCTACCTCAACGCCTGGGCATTCGGAGGCAAACGGTTCTACGATCTCGTGCGCCTCGCCGACTCGACCGAGATCAACTCCTTCGTGGTGGACGTCAAGGATGACACCGGGTACCTGACCTACAAGTCTGCGGTCCCCACGGCAATCCAGATCGGCGCCAACACCCAGCTGCGCGCTCGCGATGCGGCGGCGCGAGTCCGCTACATGCTCGCTCACGGCATCCATCCCATCGCGCGCATCGTGGTGGCCAAGGATCCACTGCTGGCCTCACACAAGGCTGCCTGGTCGGTACAGGACCGCCGGGGAGGGCTCTGGCGTGACCGGCTCGATTTCGCCTGGGTCGATGCCTTCAATGATTCGGTGTGGGTCTACGCCTCGCAGCTTGCCGCCGAAGCGGTGCAGATGGGCTTCGCCGAGGTGCAGTTCGACTACGTCCGTTTCCCCGACGAGCCGAAAGCGCGGCTGGCGTACGCGATGTTTCCCGCTCGAAGGGCAGGAGAGACGACCCGGGATGGAGTGCGCCGCAACCTGATGCTGCTCCGCGACCGGATCAAGCCGCTGGAAGTCCCGTTCACCATCGATGTCTTCGGGATGACGACCAACATCGAGGTGGACATGGGGATCGGGCAGGTCTGGGAGGATCTGGTCACCACCGCGGACGTGGTGCTCCCGATGGTGTATCCCAGCCACTACTACAACTCGATCTACGGCGTGCGACGGCCCAACAACGAGCCCTATCGGATCGTGAAGAGCGCGCTCGAGGACGGGATCCGCCGGAGTCAGAAGGTCGGCGGGCCCACGGCGGCCATCCGGCCCTATCTGCAGGCCTTCACGCTGGGTCTGCCGCGGTACACTCCCGATCACGTGCGGGAGCAGATCCGGGCGGCCTATGACGCGGGGATTGACTCGTGGGTGCTCTGGAACGCGCGGGCGGCGTATGACCCGAGGATCTTCGAGGCGGCAAACCGAAGGTCGCTGGTGCGCGACGGTCAGCACAGTCGAGCCGGTGCGCAGCCTGCCTCGCCAGCCCGAAGCCCGCTGAGCTTCCCTCAGCTTCTGCCGACGACTGCTGGACTCTCCCAGGCCGTGATGTAACCGGCCAACGCACTCGCCGCGGTGGTGTAGGGACTCGCCAGGTACAGCTGACCAGGCCCTGAACGTCCCGGAAAGTTCCGGTTGATGGCGCTCACGGTGACGGTCTCCCGGTCGTAGCTCACTCCCGGCCCCGCATTGATGCAGGCTCCGCAGGACGGCTCGATGATCTCCGCTCCGACCGCGCGAAAGACCTCGACGTAACCCCGCTGCTCGGCGTACCGCTTCACGTCCTGGCTGCCGAACTGGATGTAGAACCGCACATCGGGGTGGACTTTCTCTCCCGCGTCGGCCGCCTCTTTCAGGACCGCGGCGTACATGTCCATGTCCTCCTTCTTGCCCGCGGTGCAGCTCCCCGCGTACGCGATATCCACCTTGACCAGCTTGCCCAGCTCGCTGATGTAGAGGCCGTTCCCGGGGTCACCGGGCAACGCCACCATGGGCTGCAGAGTGGCGGCGTCGATGTCGATGACCTCGGCATACTCGGCATCGGGATCGGAGTAGAGATCCTGGAGCAAGCGCGGCCGCATCGCGGCGGGGCATGCCCCGCTCCCGTCACCAGGTACTCCACGGCCTTCTCGTCGGGCTGGATGATGCCGGTGAAGGCGCCGACTTCGGCGGCCATGTTGGTCATCGTGGCCCGCTCATCGATCGAGAGCGCCTGCACCGCCTCTCCGGCGTACTCGACGATCTTGCCGATCGCCTTTCCGGTCTTGACGTAGGGATGGCGGAGGATCTGGAGCATGAAATCCTTCGCCGTCACGTTGGCCGGCTTGGCGCCCGCGGACTCGGATCAGCACCGCCTCGGGAACCGTCATGCGCACGTCCCGGGTCAGCCAGGAGTTGAAGATCGCGGTGGTGCCGACGCCGAAGGCGAGGCTGCCCATGGCGCCGCTGTGCGGGGTGTGGCTGTCGCTGCCGATGATGACCTCGCCCGGAAGCGCGTGCTGCTCCAGCATCTTGGAGTGACAGATCGCCTCGGAGCCCGGCGCGACCATGTTGCGACCCAGGCGCGGCAGCTCCCCGTAGAGCTTGATGCCCTGCTGCGCGGCAAACTCCTCCTGCTTCTTCTTGAGCTCGAGCGCGACGTCGAGCAGACCCTCCGCCTTCCGCTCGGCGGTCATCGCCAGGTCGAGGAAGGTGAGGTGATCCCGGAAGAAGAAGATCGATCCGGGATCCACCACCTTCTCATCCGGCCCGACGTTGTCACGCCAGAAGATCGCGGCCATCGGGGTCACGTATTCGTGGCTGAATCGAATGTCGGTGCGGATGAATCCTTCGTCTCCCGGACGCACCGCCGGAACTCCGATCTTGCCCGACGCGAGATCGGTTACCCAGTGGCGGGCGATGATCTTCTCGGCCAGCGTCATGGGCCGGACCGGAGTCGTGACGACCGGGACCGCGACCTTCCCCTGGAGCCGGGCAACGTTGTAGTTGAAAAGCCCGCCGTGCTCGATGATGCCCCGGGTGATTCCGCCTTCACCGTCGGTGAAGACCGAGAGCGGGAATGGTCTCTCCCCGGCGTGACCCGGTCGATCAAGCGAGAAGTCGGTGCTGGTGAAGATCCCGAGGTTCTGGCAGTTCTCCCGGTAGATCCGCTCGATGTTCTCCGCGATCACCAGGCGGATGCCGGCCATCATCTCCGCGTAGGGAGACTGCTCCCGGCTCGATCCCTTGCCCCGACGCTTGCCGCTCACGGAGGCGACGAAGCCGCCCTGCTTGACGGAGCCGCGAGTGATGGGAAAGTCCTGGCCGGCCTTGAGTCCGAGATAGGGGAATTCGCCCAGGGTCTCGTCGTAGTAGTAACAGATGTAGGCCGGGGTGATCTCGTCGGTGGAGATGTCGTCGCGAAGCGGGATCTCCGGCGTCCACTTCAGATCCTCGCCGGCAAGCTGCCGGCGGATCGAGCTCGGGATCCGTGGTCAGAAACAGGATCCGGCCGTCGAACCGCACCTGTTCCGACAAGCGATGTATGGGACGGGATTTCAGCGATTCAAGCATTCCGGGAGACTCGGTTGATCAGGCGGGAAAGATGGAACCACCGAACAGCGGGAGCAAGGATTGGACCGCTCCTCGGTCAGGGCTACCATTGAAGCCATGGCTACAGCCTTCGCCCTTCGAGCGTCGGTGTTTGGCTGGCGAGCGCCGTATTACTCGGCGGGTTGACGCTTCTGTTCGTCACTCCGGCAGCAGCGCAGGACAGCCTGGGCACCACCAAGGCACGACTTCACCAGTCGGGCACCCTCAGAAACCCGCGCATCATGGGCCTGCATCGGCCGCAGACCGCCCAGTCGTCCCAACCCCAAGTCAGCGGACGAGGAGGATTCGCTCTATCTCCGATTCCCCTCGACCGGGGACGAGTCAGGTCTCGCCTACCGCCTCCGACCGTACACCGCAGTCCGCCGGTTGTCGTGAGCCGGGCACAACGAAATCTGCTCTGGGTCCTCGCGGCTGAGGGCGATGAGACCGAGATCTATGCCACCGACACGTCGGGCCGTGACCTCGGAACCTGGCGCCTGGATCCTGCACTCTACACCGAGTGGACCGCGCTGGCGCTGGGTCGCTGCGACCAGACGACCTGCATCTACATCGGAGACCTGGGTGACAGCCTCCAGCCGGCGTGGCACGGTCCAGTTGTACCGCTTCGAGGAGCCATTGCTCGCGTTCGACCGGATCGCCCGCACCTACGGCATCACCGGAGTACAGAAGCTCGTCGTGGGCTATCCCGACGGAGCGCACGACGCCCGGGCACTGGTAGTCATGGCCGACGGCAGCGTTCTGATCGTGACCAGTGGGTTCGACGGGAGATCCCGACTCTATTCAGTCCCCCGGACACCTGGATCAGAGGCAGCAGCAGAGATCGACGCGCGCAGCGCGGGCACCGTGGCCGTGAACATCCAACGCTTCGGCGCTCTGACCGGGATCACGCGGACCGCGACCGGAGGCTTCGTCGCGCGGAGCGCGACCAGCCTGACCTTCCTGACGCGGGCGGAGAGCGGAATGGTGCCAGACCCCACACGCCCCGTCTGCGAGCTCCCAGCGGGCGAGCAGAGTGGTCTGGGCGTGGACTGGCTGGACAAGGGACGCTTCATCATCAGCACCGTGCAGGGATTCAATCCGACGCCGCCGCTGAGCGTCGTCGAATGCCCTGAGCCATGAAGACCGCGCCGGCTCGAGTAAAGCGCTGGGTCGTCCTGCCCCTCGTCGTCTTCGCCGCGTGGGTCGCCTGGATTCAGCCCGCCAGAAGGCATCCAGTCCACCAGGCCGAGTGGGTCGAGGCTGGAGGCCTCCGGCTGCGCGCGCTTCGGGCCGGTCCCGGCGACACCACATTGCTGTTTCTGCACGGATACGGGGAATCGCTGCTCGGCTGGCGATTGGTGCTGGATCGATTCCTTCCACGCTTCAGGTGCTGGCCGTGGACCTGCCGGGTTTCGGACTGAGCGACAAGCCCGATGGACCCTATACGGCACAATTCATGGAGTCGGTGCTCTCGGATCTCATCACCCACTCCACCTCCGGCTCTATCGTCGTCGTCGGTCACTCGATGGGCGGGCAGCTCGCGGCTCAGCTGGCGCTGGCTCATCCCGACCGCGTCATCGCCGCGGTGCTCATCGCACCGAGCGGAGCGGGAATCAGCCCGCTTTTCGGAGACACGACAGGCGTCGCGTTCGCCGCGGCGCGATGGGTGGCGAGCGCTGCCGGCTACGTCCTCCCGGTTCATGATCCGGGTTGGCTCGGCGAGGAGAGGGCGGACGCCAAGTACCTTCCGAGCGAAGACCCTCGCGCGCTCGCCGCAGCGCGAAAGATCCTGGACCAATTCGATTTCTCGGCGCTGAGTGGCAGATACGCGGATCTGCACCAGCCGGTGCTGCTCATCTGGGGGCGCAACGATCCGACAATACCGCTGGGTATCGGCGAGCGGATCGCCGACCTCCTTCCCTGTCGTCGGTTCGTGGTCCTGAACGCGACGCTGCACCGTCCGCAGCAGACCAGACCGGACACGGTCGCCGCGGAGATGCTGCGCTTCCTCGATCATCCCGGTTGCGACAGATCGTCCCCGTCGGCTGCCGAATAGGCCAGCTGCCTATCCGACACACGGCTTGGTAAGACATTGAAATGAATGCGGTTACACAGAAATGCCACGTTCACCCTGTCGATCTTGACCACAAACGTGGCGTAACTTCAACCCTCCGACTATTTTTGCGCCCCGATTTCCCTTCCTGGGGGCGTTTCTGGAACTACCCAATCAGCACCGGATTCCTCTGACATGGCTGTTGGCCCATGGCGGAGAGGTCATTCGTTACCGAACACATGCCGAATTAGCACCGCCTGGAACCGTGGCTTTGGAAGTCCTCGAAGCCGAACGGGGCGCCATCGAGGCGGGGAAGGCGGCTCAAAGCGTCATCAAGAAGCAGAAAGACACCGGGGCTTGGGGCGGCAACATGCTGGGCTTGGCCCCAGCGCCGGCGCAGGGAATCAAGGACGTTGGCACCATCCCCCAGTACCGACGGCTGATTCAGCTCGCGCTGCCGCAGTCACTCAGGGCATTCAAGATGGCCGACCGGGTCTTGTTCCGTCTGTTGTCGCGGGACGAGGATCCCAGCCTGCTGTTCGAGTTCCAGAAGGTTGCCAAGTCGGAGCCGCGCGCGGTGGAGTGGGCCCGGAACGTCATCCGTGAAGCTGCTTCCGCGGCACTCGCGGAAGGTGGCCACATTGACGATCCGCGGCTGCGGGGAGCGGCCCACAAGATCGCTTCGAACGTCTCGCAGTTCCTCCGCAGTCCTATCGCCGAGAAGCCGTTCGTGCGATCGGGCAGCGCATCATTGCTGCATCCCGAGGCCTATCCACCGACCTGGTATTCGGTGGCGATGATCGCAGCCATGCCGAACCTGCAGCGCGAGCGGGCCGGCTTCACCGAACGGCTGGGACACTACCTGGCTCAGCCGGCGCCCAAGAAGGCATTTGCCATCGCGCTGGGGAAGAAGCGGATCAAGCCGCAGCATCTCCTGCTGGGAGACCCGATCGAGGCCGACAGCAAGGGCACGCCGAAAGATCCGCCGCTCGCGCTGCACTTCACGGAGCTGCTGGCGCGAATCGGTGCGCTGCACACGGCGCCCGTCGCCACCAAGGTCCTGGCCCGCCTGCTCAAGGATTGCGATGAGTCCGGGATCTGGAGTCCCAAAGGCCTCCGCGGGGCTCCCAAGGCGCTCAACAAGATCACCTACCACTATTTCCCGCTGGACGTGGAGGGGAAGGAGCCGGAGTCGCGGCAAGCGGACGTGACCTTCCGTCTGGCACTGATCGCGAAGACCCTGGGCTGGCAGCTCGAGTACGTGTAGTCGAGAGCCCGAGGTCCTCGCGACTCGGGCTTCGTCGTACGCAGGGCTCAGCAACTGCTTACCGCGGAACACGCGGATGACGCGGACCACGCGGAAAACACTTGAGAATTTCCCCTGGTCCAAAGACCCTTCGCCTAGGCAATCGTATACCTGTTCCGCCGAATACTTACTAGCCCAAACCATTCATTCGTTCATCCCTCCGCGTGATCCGCGTGTTCCGCGTCCTCCGCGGTAAGCTCTTCAATCCGTCCCCGCGTCCTGCTGAAATTCACGAAGTCGCACGCCCGAACCAGTTGCAACGGCGCAGACGGTAGCCCATACTACTACCATGCCGGCGCTGCCGATCGATCTTACACCCTTCGGCTTCACTCCCACCGAAAGCCGGGTGTATGAGGTTCTCCTGGCGGATGGTCCCGGCACCGGGTACGCCATAGCCCGGTCGGCGGGACTGGCCCGGGCCAATGCGTACAGCGCCCTCGAAGGGCTGGTCGCCAAGGGCGCTGCAAGGCAGGATGATGGGCAACCCAAGCGGTTCCGCCCTGAGCCACCCCAGGCAGTCATCGCGCGAATCTCGAGCGCACAGGGACAGGCCATCGAGGAACTGAGCCGCGCGCTGGATTCCTTCGGGGCGCCGGCCTCCCCCGCGATCATTGAAATCGAATCACCCAAGGCAGCCCTGCAGCTCCTCACGCATGACATCGGCCGGGCCGAACGCTCCGTCAGGCTCATCGCCCCGGCCGAAGCCTATCCCCTGCTGGCCCTCGTGCTGCGGCGCGCGGTAGCGGCCCAGCTCGCGGTTTCCCTCTACGCCCAGGTCCAGGTGAGCCTCCCGTTCGTACGGATTGAAGCGATCCCCGGCGGATTCGATTGGCCGGGAGTCCCCCTCGTCGCAATCATCGATGAGCGAAGCGCCGTCATCGCCTCGCGCGAGAACTCCGATGTGCGCGGGCATTGGAGCATGACTCCGACGTTCATCGCGGCGGCACGTCTGGCCTTTGACCGGCTGCGGGGATCCGTATGACGGACGAGCTCGATGAGGCCCTGGGACAGCTGCGGCGCGAGTATCTGCTCGAGGCGCCGGGGCGGCTGGCGGAGCTGCGCAAGGATCTAGCGGCATTTCGCTCCGGGGAGTCGGACGCGGCGGAGTCCCTGACCCGCCGGTTTCACCGCCTCTCAGGTTCGGGCGGATCGTATGGATTTCCCTCGATCAGCGAGATCAGCAAGCAGACCGAACAATGGCTCCAGGCTGAGCATCCCTCCCCAACACCAGAGCATGCCGCCCGACTGGACGAGGCAGTCAACCGCCTCTCGGCGGCCTTCGACGCGGCGGCGATCGAGATGGGCCTGCCCGACGCCGGCCCAGCCATGGCGGAATTTGGATGGCGGGCTTTGGCGATCGGCCAGGCGGGCAAGTTGCGGGAGGAGATCGAGACCGCGCTGCGGCTGAGCGGTTTCCTGGTGCGCACCGAAACCGGTCTGGGTGAACCGCGGGCAACCCACCTCTCGGAGCGCCCCGACCTCGTCGTGATCGTTGCCGAGCCCGATACCGATCCCTACGCCACCGCGACGGCGTGGTCCGGCGCCGGCGTAGCGCGGCCGCGGGCCATCGTGCTGATAGACAAGACCGATTCCACCGATCGGGTCCGGGCTCTTGCCGCCGGAATCGACGTGGTAATGCCGGCCCCCCGAGTGGGAGTCGAGCTTCCCAAGTATGCCAAGACTCTCGCCCGGATCGGAAGTCCGCCGCCCCGGGTGTTGCTGGTAGAGGAGGACAATGAGCAGGCCCATCTCATCACGTCGTGGCTGGAGCAGGTGAATGCCCGCGTCACCCACTGCCGCGATGGGCTTACCGCCCGGGAAACCCTGGTCCGCGAGACGCCGGACCTGGTGCTCATGGACACCCGGCTACCCGGTCTTGATGGACTCTCCCTCGCGCGGCTCATGCGGCAGGATTCGCGCTTCGGCCTCACCCCGATCGTCTTTCTGACTGCGCAGGACGGGGTCTCCACCCAGATCGAGGCGTTGCGGGCCGGCGCCGACCACTTCCTCATCGAGCCGGTGGATCGCGATCTCCTGGCGCACCTGGTGATCAATCGCGCCGAGCGCGGGAGACGGCTCAGGGAAATGGTCCACCGGGATGGCCTCACCGGCTTGCTCAATCACGCCACTCTCATGGCGGAGCTGGAGCACACCATCGAGTACTCCCGCCGTCACGGCGAGGGCTTCGTCTTCATGATGATCGACGTGGACCATTTCAAGCGGGTGAACGACCGCTACGGACATCTGATCGGAGACCAGGCGCTGCTCCACGTGGCGAAGGTATTTCAGACCACGGCGCGGGCGAGTGACCTGATCGGCCGGTACGGTGGAGAGGAGTTCGGTCTGATCCTGCGTCGCACCGACCGGCAGGGTGCCGGAGTCCTGGCCAACAAGCTGCGCCAGGCACTCGCGGAGCAGCCGGCGGCGGTCGGCGCCGGGGAGAACATTTCCATCCGGGTTTGCATCGGGATCTCCTGCTTCCCCGATGACGCCCTCACCGCCGGGTCACTGACCGAGAGCGCGGATCGGGCGCTCTACTGCGCCAAGGGCGCCGGCCGGGATCAGGTCGCCTTCGCCAACCCGGAGCCGGTGCGCCAGTAGCAAAGTTGGCTGGGAGCCTATATTTTCAACCCAACGGTTGAAATAGCCTCCCATGACTCACCGCGACCCTCCCGCTACTCAACGGCTGCTCCAGGCCGGCCTGGCCGAGTTCGCCCGGTTCCGGCGCGGCGGCGCACGCACCTCCCGCATCGCTTCGGCGGCCCAGGTCAACAAGCAGCTGATCCATTACTACTTCGGAAACAAGGACGGGCTCTACTCGGCGGTCCTGGTGCACGTGGCCCAGGAGGCGGCGCAGGCCCTGACCAGCTTGCCGCTGGTAGGGCTCACCGCGGTCGAGCGGCTCCGTCGGCTCATTCGGGGACAGTTTGATTTCTTCGCCCAGCACAATGCCCACACCCGGGTTCTGCTGGAGGCGGATTCGGGGGAAGAATGGGCTGACGCCGCGGTCCGTCCGGTGCTCGATCTCCTCACCGAGGGCCAGGCCACTGGATTCTTCCGAGATGATATCGACCCGCTGACTCACGCGAGGCAGGCGCTGGTGCTGCAGTTGGGATACTTCGCGATTCAACCGGTTACCGCCGCGTGGGGTGATCGCGTCGTCTGGCGGGACCGAGCGGCGGATCTCGTGGTTCGGGGCTGTACCTGGTAGGCTGCAAACAGACTCCTGGGAGGCAATCCAATGGCCGGCACTGCCCTTCGCCGAATCGGAATCGCCGTCGCCGTCGTCGCTGGCCTGTTACTCATCGCTCTTGCTCGGCATCTTCGGGATCAGCCGGTCGAAGCTGCGTCGTACCTACGTGATCAAAGCCGAGACGCTCGAGATTCGCGATGACAGCGCCACCCTCGCGCAGGCCCGGCATCTTGTCACCGCCATCAACAAGTGCGTGGACTGTCACGGTGAGGACTTCGGCGGAAGCACGATGGATATGGGACCGATGGGGAAGCTCCACCCCAGTAACCTGACCAGCGGCAAGGGTGGAGTTGCGCCCATGAGCGACGCCGAGTGGATTCGCGCGATTCGACACGGCGTGAACAAGACCGGGCGTCCGCTAGTGTTCATGCCCTCCGGCGTCTATGCCGCCATGGATGCTTCCGATCTGGCCGCGGTGATCGCCTACCTGAAGCAGCTGCCTCCAGTGGACCGGGAACTCCCAGCGACACAACTCGGCATGCTGGGGCGGTTCCTCATCGTCTCCAAGCCCGGACGCCTGCTTCAGGCGGAAGGCATCGATCACGAAGCGGCGATCCCTTCGGGGGTGCCGCATCAACCCTCGCCGGAATACGGCCGCTATCTCGCGGTCACCAGCGGTTGCACCTATTGCCACGGCGACAACCTGCGGGGCGGCCTCAAGGAGGGACCGCCGGGCACGCCAGTTTCGGCTGATCTGACCTCCAGCGGCCAGTTGGCGAATTGGAGCGAGGAGGACTTCAGCCGGGCCCTTCGGACCGGCATGCGGCCCGACAACAGTGTCATCAATCCGTTCATGCCCTGGCGGCTGACCCGGCTCATGACCGACGATGAGATCAAGGCGGTGTGGCTGTACCTGCGGACTCTCTGAAAAAAGAACTCCGGCCAGGATTCGCTCCTGACCGGAGTTCACGACTTTCACTGGCCGCTTAGTGGTGGAACTGGGCCAGCGGGGTAACGTCCCGCGGATTTTCCTCGCCGAACAGCAGGCGACCTTCCTTGAAGGTGGCTCCCCGGAGCGTCAGGGCCAGCGCCTCGCCGAGATTCTCCACCGGGTGTACCTCGATCAGCTTGAGCACCTCCTCGGGCAAATCCTCGAGATCCGGCTCGTTCTTCTTGGGGATTACGATCCGCGTAATGCCGGCCCGCACCGCGCCCAGGACCTTTTCCTTCACCCCACCGATCGGCAACACATGGCCCCGAAGGGTGATCTCGCCGGTCATCGCGATATCGTTCCGCACCGGCCGGCCCGAAAGCACCGAGACCAACGCGGTTGCCATAGCCACGCCCGCCGAGGGGCCCTCCTTGGGAATGGCACCGGCAGGGACGTGGATGTGCACGTCGCGGTCGAACATCTCCTCCTTGATGTGCAATCCGGCCGCGTGGGAGCGGGCATAGGTCCAAGCCGCGCGGGCTGACTCCTTCATCACGTCACCCAGCTGGCCGGTGAGCACCAGCTCGCCCTTGCCACGCATGGTGGAGGCTTCGACGAACATGATGTCGCCGCCGGTCGGGGTGTAGTACATCCCGGTAGAGACGCCGATCTGATCCTCCCGCGCCGCGCGTTCCGGATGCACCCGGGGCCGTCCCAACAGCTCGGGCACCAGGGCCGCCGTGACGACTTACCCGCTCGGATTCCTTCGCCGCGATCTTGCGCGCCACCTTCCGCGCCAGCTTGCCGATCTCGCGCTCCAGCTGACGGACCCCGGATTCCCGGGTATAGCCGGTTATCACCTCGGCCACGGCCTCATCCTGGAACTCGATCTGCTCCGGGCTCAGTCCGTTCTCGGCCCGCTGCCGGGGAATGAGATAGTTCCGCGCGATCATGAGCTTCTCGCGCTCGGTGTAACCGGTGAACTCCACGAACTCCATCCGGTCGAGCAGCGGCGCGGGAATGGCCTGCACGAAGTTGGCGGTGCAGATGAACAAGACCTCGCTCAGATCGAACGGCACGCCGAGGTAATGATCCACGAAGGTGTCGTTCTGAGCCGGATCCAGGACCTCGAGCAGTGCGCTGGCCGGGTCTCCCTGGAAGGAGACGCCGAGCTTGTCGACTTCGTCCAGGAGGAAGACAGGATTCTTGCTGCCTGCCTGCTTCATCCCTTGGATGATCCGTCCCGGCATCGCGCCGACGTAGGTGCGACGGTGTCCCCGAATATCGGCTTCGTCCCGGGCGCCGCCCAGAGAGATGCGGACGTACTTCCGTCCCATGGCCCGAGCGATGGATTTGGCCACCGAGGTCTTACCGACGCCGGGCGGGCCGACAAAGAGCAGAATCGGACCCTTGGTAACCTTGTCGTCGGGATTACCCGGAATCTCCGGCTTTTTCTCCTCCTTCTCCTCCGGAGTTGCGGCCGGCTCGCTTGCCGGCGCACCGTCACCGCTCGTGGTGGATGAGGCCGGAGGACTCGCCCCGTCACCCTTGGACGCCGAGGGAACTCCCTGCAGCGCGCGAACAGCAAGGAACTCCAGCACCCGTCCTTCACGTCCCCCAGGGCATAGTGATCTTCGTCGAGAATCCGCTGCGCCTCGACCAGGTCGAGGTGCTCCTGGGTACGCTCATTCCACGGCAGCTCCGCGATGTTCTCGAGGAATGTCCGGATCACCTGCGACTCCATGGACTCCCGGCTCATCCGACTCAGGCGGCCCAGCTCGCGGTCGACCTCCTTCCGCGCCTCGGCGCGGCAGGTTCAGCGCCTCGAGCTTCTGCTTCAACTCCTCGAGCTCGTTGGAGCCTTCGTCGTCCTCGCCCAGCTCCTTGCGGATCTGCTTCATCTGCTCGCGGAGGAACATCTCGCGCTGGCGCTCACCCAGCTCCTCCTGCACTTGGGACTTGATGTCCTCCTGGGCGTCGAGCACGCTGATCTGGCGCTGCACGTGCACCAGCACCCGGCGCAGCCGCTCCTCGACCGACAGGGTTTCGAGCAGGACCTGGCGCTGCTGAGGGCTGATGTCCAGGTAGCCCGCTACCAGGTCGGCGAAGCGGCCCGGCTCATGGACTCCGGCCAACACCTGCTGCACCACCTCTTCGGGCAGTCCCGACTTCTGGCCCAGCTCGGCCGCGCGGGAGCGTACCTCGCGGTAGAGGCCCACGAAGGCCGGGTCTTCGGCGTTCAGCGGGGACATCTCCTCGGCGTCGCGGACTATGGAGTGGAGATAGCCGTCCTTTTCGGTCACGTGCATCGCGATGCCGCGGCGCTCACCGTGGAGCAGCAGCTGCATTCCGGCCAGACCGCGCTGCAGCTGACCGATGCGAGCAATGGTCCCGATGGTGTGGAGACCCTCGGGAGCAACCGATTCGATATTCTGGCGCTGGGATACGGCGAAGATCAGCCGATCCGGGGTAGCCAACGCAGCCTCGATGGCGCGCAGCGTTCCAGGGCGACCGGCCCCGATGGGCGCCGTGATTCCCGGAAAGAGAACCACTTCGCGCAGAGGCAGTACGGGAAGCGTCAGACGTTCACTCATGTATTCCTATTCCTTCCTTTACAGGCAATTTGGCAGGTTTGCCAGACAAGTCACCCCCAAAGTGCACCGGGTGTGCCAAATCCTTGCGCTGGGCAATTTGGGGGTCCGTACCAATTCGGAACAGCCGTCGTCTGCCAATCGCGCCTCCTTCGAGGAGCGAGAACTGCCTAACTGTCTGAATTGGCGGGCCCGAACGTGAAGCCCTGCCTTGTCCCCCTCGCTTTGGTCTGCTAAATCTATGGGGCTTTTACCGATACCTCATGACCGATCCCACTTCGCCGCTCGCACCACGCCTAGCCGAAGCGCTAGGCAATGCCTACACGATCGAGGGCGAAATCGGGCGCGGCGGTATGGGCGTCGTTTATCGCGCGCGGGACGAACGGCTGAAGCGCCGCGTCGCCATCAAGGTTCTTCCTCCCGAGCTGGCCTTCCAACAGGAAATCAGGGCCCGTTTCACGCGCGAGGCTGAAACCGCAGCGCGGCTGTCTCATCCGCACATCGTCCCCATTCACTCGGTCGGTGAAGGTAACGGCCTGGTCTACTTCGTCATGGGCTACGTGGACGGCGAGTCGCTCGGCGCCCGGCTCAAACGCCGAGGCAGGCTCCCGGTGGAAGAGGCCCGCCGCATCATGAAAGAAACGGCGGACGCCCTGAGCGCCGCCCATGCCATGTCGGTCATCCACCGCGACATCAAGCCGGACAACATCCTCCTCGAAGGCACCCGAGGTCGAGTCATGGTCACCGATTTCGGCATCGCCAAGGCGATGTCGGGCTCTTCGGGTGGCACCCTCACCAGCGCCGGCGTGGCGATTGGCACACCCCAGTACATGAGCCCGGAGCAGGCCGCGGGGGAAAAGGAGATCGACGGCCGGAGCGACCTCTACAGCCTGGGCATCGTCAGCTACCAGATGCTGACGGGTGAGCTTCCGTTTAATGCACCACGGTGGCCGGGCATCCTGATGAAGCAGATCGGCGAGATGCCCGAGCCGATCAAGACGCTGCGAACCGAGGTGCCGGAGGATCTCGATCTGGCAGTGACCCGGTGTCTCGAGAAGGATCCGGAGAGCAGATGGCCTTCGGCCGACGCCCTCCGGCGCGCCCTCGAGAGCCGTACCGTGACCGGCTACCGGCCTACCGGGCAGACGCGGGGACAGTCTCGTTCGGGGTTGGAGCGTCCTTCTCGCCCCAGCGCAGGCCGAGCCCTGGCGGGCCAACCGGCGCCGCCACTTCCGGGCACGCCACGGGCCCGGGACGACTGGCGCGCCAGGCTCGACCGGCACACGGAGCGGGCAAGCCGCCGCATGGAACGGCGGGACGAGCTCACGCCGCTCCCGGTACCCGACACTGGTGAGCCGAGGATCGTCCAGAAGACCCGCGCCTACTTCGCGCGCTGGGCCGCGGTCTCGGCGGGCTGTTTCATGATCAACATCGCCACCGGGATTACCGAGCCCTGGTTTCTCTTCCCCATGATGGGAATGGGATTCGGACTGGTTACCCACTACTCCAAGCTTTGGCAGGCGGGATATACCTGGCGAGACGTGCTGAGCCGCCCGCCGGCTCCCGATGCGTTGCAAGTCCCCTGGGGCTAAGGGTGCCAAGGGCCTCAAGCAGATCGCCCCGCCGACCCGAGAGGAATTTGGCGGCCATCATCAGGCGGTGACCCAGGCGTACGGGGACCGGATGGCGATTTACAAGCTGCTCGATCGCCTGACCCCGGCGGAGCGGCAGATGCTTCCGGAAGATGTCGCCTCGACTGTTGATGGGCTTTATCTGCGCGCTTCGGAGCTGGCGAGGACCATGCAGGCCATGGACAGCAACGTGGCCACTCAGGATCTCTCCCGGATCCGGGAGCGGATTGCGGCGCTTTCCCGGGAACCCGATGACGAGGAGCGGGCCCGCCGGCTCGGGCTGCTGGAGCGGCAACAGAAAGCGATCCAGGACCTGGGCGGGCGGCGGGAGCAGATCGCCGGCCAATTCGAGTCCTGCTGCCTGGCGATGCAGAATGTACGCTTCGACCTGTTGCGGCTCCGTTCAGCCGATGCGGCCGCGGCACTCGGCGATCTCACCATGGCCACTCAGCAGGCGCGAGCGCTTTCGCGCGACGTGGACAACGCAATCGTCGCGGCGAGTGAGATCCGTGAAGCCCTAGGCAAGTAATCGAGTACCGAGTACCTGAGTACCGAGTACCGAGTACCGAAACTGACCCGATTTCTCATTCTGTGCAAAGCTGTGATGCCCCCGTTGGTACTCGGTACTAGGTAGGTACTAGGTACTCGTACTCGGTCCTAGTGCCTGTCATGTCGCAGATCCCGCCGATCCAGCCTCAAGTCACGGTGATCCCGCTGGAAATCGCGACGATCGCGGCGAAGCTCACTTCTTCCGGCCCCATGCCGGATGTCCCGGCGAATTTCACGGCGGTCGGATCGCAGCTCGCGGTGATCCATGTGGATTTCGCGTCGATCCCGCCGCAATTCCCGTCGCTCATGGAGTTCCATCCGCCCGTTACGCGGGGCGCGGTCAGGAGTGACCCCCTGAGCGTTGAGCATCGTGGCCGAGCGCCAAGGCGAGAACGGCGGCCAGGCCGAGCGTCATGCCTCGCATCGCTACCTCTCTGTCATGAGTGAGTCTGCGGTGCTGCCGAACCACGCAAGGGAGACGCAGGGCCACGGCCCGCGTTAAGCCATAACCTCGTGCCGATCGGTTTTGCCGGGATCTACCACTTGCTGTGGTTCGGGCTCTTCCTGCCTTGGGCCGCATTCCGCTCGGGTAGGAAATTCGTCACGCGGCCCCTCCCACCGCGGCCGCGGTTGTTCGTCTCGGTGTTGGTCCAGCAGGGAGCATTTGCGGCCCTGTCCCTCCTCGTAGCCTGGGGTGAACACATCACCCTCTTTCCACCGTGGAACCCCCGGCCGGAGGACCTCCTGGTAGGAGCTGGCGTGCTCACCGTCGGTTTCGCGCTCCTCGGGCCCCGCTGGCGACAGAGCGTCGAACGGCGGGAACGCCGGCTACATCTCTGCATGCCCAGAACGCCAAAGGAGCGCTGGCTCTGGGCCGGGGTTTCGGTTGCGGCGGGCTTTGGAGAAGAAGTGACTTACCGCGGCGTGATGTTCATCCTGCTATCGCGACTCCTGGGAGGAGCGCTCCCCGCCGCGATCGGCGCATCCATCGTGTTCGGCTTCTCCCACATCCTGCAGGGATGGAAGAACGCGGTGATCGTCGGAGCGGTGGCGCTCGCCCTGCACGGGATGGTGATATGGTCGGGGTCGCTCTACATCGCCATGGTGGTGCACGCGATCTACGACCTCGTGGCGGGACTTACCTACGGCAGGTTGGGAGAGCGGCTGGGCTACCCGGCGGAGGGGATCGAAGTGGCTGCGCCGGGTGCAGCCAGCCCGGCTCAGTAGCCCGCGATTTCGATCATCGCGGTGCGGAGATGCTCGACCTGTGGCAAAATCACATCTTCCAGCTGCGGAGCGTACGCGACGAAGGTATCGGTTGAGGCTACACGGCGGACCGGCGCATCGAGCCACTCGAAAGCCTCGTCGGCAATACGAGCAGCCAGCTCGGCGCCGTAGCCCCAGGAGAGGGAATCCTCGTAGGCGACGATGACCCGGTTGGTCTTCCGTACTGAGCCGAGGACAGCATCCCAGTCCACGGGGGTCAGGCTCCGCAGGTCGATCACCTCCACGCTCAAGCCGTGCGCTTCCTCGGCTTCCTTCGCCGCGACCAGGGCACGCTGCACCACCGCACCGTAGGTCACGACCGTAAGGTCGGTTCCCTCTCGAACAACTTTGGCCTTGCCGAACGGGATCATGAAATTGGGTCCCGGATTCGGCGCCTTGTTGTAGGTCTGGCGGTAGAGGTGTTTGTGCTCGAGGAAGAGGACAGGATCCTCGCAGCGAATCGCGGTCCGCAGGAGGCCGTTGGCGTCCAGCGCGGTCGCCGGGCACACGACGCGAAGGCCCGGCACGCTGGTGAACACCACGGCCCCGGTCTGTGAATGGTAGACCGAGCCGCCCTTCAGGTAGCCACCGTAGGTGGTCCGCACCACGACGGGGCAGCTGAAAGCATTGTTGGAGCGCCACCGCATGAGTGCCAGCTCATCCCTGATCTGCATGTAGGCGGGCCAGATGTAGTCGAAGAACTGGATCTCGACGACCGGCTTCAGTCCGCGGGTGGCGAGGCCAATGGCCCGTCCTACGATGTTGGCCTCGGCCAGAGGCGAGTTGTACACCCGATCGGAACCGAAGGCCTTCTGCAGTCCCCAAGTGACCTTGAAGACGCCTCCCTTGCCCTTCACTTCGGCAAGCTGGTCCTCGCGACTGGCGTCGGCTACGTCCTCCCCGAAGACCACGATCCGGGGATCCCGAGCCATCTCGTCCTTGAGGCAGCTGTTCAGGAGGTCGACCATCGTGGTCGGATCCCCGGTGAAGCGCGGATCGTCCTCGGTGTCGAACTGATCCGAGGTGGGATCGACATCCGGCGAATAGACGTACTGGTAGACCGTGTCGAGCGCGGGCTGGGGTGAAGCGAGCGCCGTCTCGGTCGCGATACGCACTTCCTCTTCGACTTCGGCGCGGATCGCCTCGAGCTCGGCCTCGGTCGCAAGGCCCTGCTCGAGGAGGTGGCGGGGGAACCTGGTCAGGGGGTCGCGCTTGGCGTCCTCATCCCGTTCCGCCGCACAGCGGTAGTGCACCTCGTCGTCGGACAGGGAATGGCTGTAGGGCCGGATCACGTGGGCATGCACCAGCGCCGGACCCTTGCGGCTCCGGCAGTGGTCCACCGCCCGGTGCAGGGTCTCGAATGAGGCGATAGGATCGCACCCGTCCACTTCTTCGATGAGCAGGTTGGGGAACCCGGTCACCAGCTTGGAGATCGATCCGCCGGCAGTATTCACCTCCACCGGAACCGAGATGGCGTACTTGTTGTCCTCGATGAGGAACACGACCGGCAGCTTGAGATTGCAGGCCGAGTTCATCGCCTCCCAGAACTCGCCCTCGCTGGTGGTCCCGTCTCCCGACGAACAGAAGACGACCTCATCACCGTAGGGGCCGGTCACGCTATCAGGCAGTCCCTGCACCTTGCTGTAACGGAGCCAGGCCTCGGCGCACCCGACGGCCTGAAGGAATTGGGTGCCGGTCGGACTCGAGGCACTGACGATGTTGTAGTCCTTGTGCCCCCAGTGCGAGGGCATTTGGCGGCCGCCCGAGTTCGGGTCATCGGCGGCGCCGACCGCGGAGAGCAGTTGCTCGGTTGCCGTCATGCCCAGGCCGAGACAGAGGGCCCGGTCACGATAGTAGGTGTAGAACCAGTCGTAGCCCGAACGGAAAACCTTGCATGCCGCGGCCAGGACCGCCTCGTGGCCGGCACCGGAAATCTGGAAAAAGATCCGGTTCTGGCGCTTGAGCTGAATCTCCCGGTCATCGAGGCGCCGGGAGAGCACGATCAGTCGGTAGATGTCGAGGAGATCGGCCTTGGAGAGGATTCGGGAGGTCTTCGGCGCGTTACGGGAGCGGGTGGCCATGCCACAAAGATGGAAGCCCGATAGAGGTGGGACAAGGCGGATGGTCTGGAGAGACCGAAGCTGGTGACGAGGCGAGTGGTTGGGCTTCGCTGGCGGAGTTGACTCCCTGAACAGCTTACCGCTGATGACGCGGAGGACGCGGATCAAACTGGTACGATTCCGTGTGCTCAAAGTATTCCCCGGTACGATCTTGACGTGCCGGTCGAACGGCGAGGCCTATTGGCCTGCGGTGCCCGCCTCGTATACCACTTTGCCTCCCACCACCGTGACCCGAACCTGCGCCGACTCGATCGCTTCCGGCGGAATGGTGAACAGATCCTGGTCCAACACGACGAGATCGGCCCGGTAACCCGGCTTAATCATGCCGCGAGTCCCCTCCGCGAAGACCCCGTAGGCGTTGCCACGAGTGTAGGCCTGCAGTGCTTCGTCCAGGCTGATCTTCTGCTCGGGAAGCCAACCGCCGGGATTCTTGTCGTCGAGCGTGCGCCGGGTGACGGCGGCATAGAGCCCCAGGATCGGATCGATCGGAGCAACGGTCCAGTCGGAGCCGAAAGCGAGGCGAGCTCCATGGTCCAACAGCGACCGGAAGACGTAGCTGTCGTGCACCCGTACCGGGCCGAGCCGCTTCTCGGCCCAGCGGCCGTCGTCGATGACATGATAGGGCTGCATCGAGGCGATCACGCCGAGCTTGGCAATCCGTTCGACGTCCTGAGGGCGAAGGTGCTGGGCGTGTTCGATGCGGAATCGGCGGTCCCGCTTACCGTGAGCCGTGGCCACGCTGTCGTAAATGTCGAGCAGCATCGCATTGGCTCGCTCGCCGATGGCATGTACCACCACTTGGAGACCCGCCGAATCCGCGGCACCGATCCAGGTTTTCATGGAATCCGGCGGATTGGTCAACAAGCCGGAAGTCGTCGGATCATCGCTGTAGGGTTCGAAGAAGAACGCGGTGGTGGACCCGAGCGAGCCGTCCATGAATCCCTTAACGCCGGCCAAACGGACCCAGTCGTCTCCCGGCCCGTGCGCCGCGACGGAATCGGCCACCCGGTGCCAGTCGGCGAGCGCGGGGAAGAGAGCGACGCGCAGAGTCAGGCTGCCGTTGCGCTTCGCCCGTTCGACGGCCGCCACCTGATCCCACCCCGCGCTGACCGATGCCACCGCCGTCACGCCCTTCGAGGCGAGGAACACCATGGCACGATCCAGCGCCCGGTCATCTTCCTCGGACGATCTCTCCGGCATCGCCGCGAAGGCCGGGTCCATCGCCTGATCCTTGAGCACGCCGGTCGGCTCACCGCTGCGCCGGTCCCGGACGATGACTCCACCCGAGATGTCCGGAGTGTGGCGATCGATGCCTGCAGCCTTGAGGGCCAGACTGTTGGCCAGCACCATATGCCCATCGAGGCGGCTCACGACTACGGGGTTCCGCGGTGTCACCGAATCGATCCATTCCTTCCGAGGCAACGGCGCCCCAGGCCAGCGCTCATGATCCCAGTCACCGCCGAGAATCCATTCCCCGGGACGGCGTTCGGCGGCAAAATCCTTGAGGCGAGCGATGAATTCGGCCGGGGTATTTGCCGTGCGGAGATCCACGCTGGCGAGCTGGTAGCCCCCATCGAGCAGGTGGACGTGACCGTCCATGAACCCGGGAGTGACCAGTGCCTTTCCGTTAGCGAGGACCCGAGTGCCGTCTCCTATGTACCGCATGATGTCCGCGCTGTCGCCGACCGCGAGGATGGTATCCCCGCGGGTGGCGATGCCCTGCGCCCATGGCGCCGTCGAATCCCCGGTCCACACCCGGCCGAAGACCACCAGGTTGGCGGGGTGACTGAGGGAGGAGCAAGAAATTGTGGCAACGGCGGACAGGGCGGACAGGGCGGACAGGGCGGGACGAAGGGGATAGGCCATCAGCTCTTGGGTTCGTGAGGGTGAACGGGCGGCAGCGCACGGCTGGTGGTCAGCAGGTCGCGGATGTCGAGCAGGATCTCCAGCATCAGCTGATCCCGCTGGTAACCGGCGTCCAGTTCCGCCATGCGGATGGTCTGCTCCTCGGCGCGGGCGCGATCGTACTGCTCGCGATACGTCGCTTCGAGATTGGCGAGAATGCGATCTCGGGGGCGCATGGTCGTGGTCCGAAGAATGTGCGGGAGATTCCTGGGCGCAGTAGCTTAAAGCATCCCTGCGCTTCCGCCAACCTCCGCCAACGGGATTATGGCGCGTCGCTTTCCGGTCAGGCCATTGTGTCTCGCCTGCCTGATCCTGCTACCGAGTCTTCTGTCTTCCCAGCAACCGAAACCCCGGGCCAGGGATCTCGGGATACCGTTCGGCGGCGTCCCCGGTCCGCTCAACGCCATCACCGATGTGAAGGGCATCGAGGTGGGGCAGGTCACCCTGATCGAGGGCGAGGGCAAACTGCAGCGCGGGAAAGGGCCAGTCCGTACCGGCGTCACCGCAATCCTGCCTCGGGGCAAGAAGGACTCCGACCCGGTCTTCGCCGCCTGGTGGACCCTGAATGGAAACGGCGAGATGACGGGGACCACCTGGGTGGAGGAGTCCGGCTTTCTCTGGGGGCCGGTGGTGATCACCAACACGATGAGCGTCGGTGTGGTGCGCGACGCAGTGATCGAATGGGCCATCGAGCGGGGATACGACGACTTTCTCTGGGCTCTCCCGGTCGTGGCCGAGACCTGGGACGGCGGTCTCAACGACATCGCGGGGTTTCACGTCACCAAGCAGCACGCATTCCAGGCTCTGGACCAAGCCGCCGGAGGACCGGTGGCCGAGGGGAATGTGGGGGGCGGGACCGGCATGGTATGTCACGAATTCAAGGGTGGAATCGGGACCTCTTCCCGCAAGCTGAGCAGCACGAGCGGCGGCTTTACGGTTGCGGTGCTGGTGCAATGCAACTATGGCATCCGCCGTCGCCTCAACATCGCGGGAGTGCCGATCGGTCAGGAGATCTCGGATCTGATGCCCTGCTACGCCGGCGCGGTGCCCGAGTCGCCGGATCGGGAGTATCCGGCCTGCGGCGGGAAAGCCACTGGGCTCGTCCCCGATGACCCGGGTGCTGAGCGCGGCTCCATCATCATCGTGGTCGCCACAGACGCGCCGCTCCTGCCCCACCAGCTGAAGCGCCTGGCCAAGCGGGCGGCACTGGGCGTAGGCCGAATGGGCGGATTGGGCGGGGATTCCTCGGGAGACATCTTCATCGCATTTTCGACTGCCAATCCCCACGCCGCGGTTGCCGACAGCGGCGCACGCACCGTACAGCTGTGGCCCAACGACCGGATCAATTCGCTGTTCGAGGCGACGGTCGACGCCACGGAGGAAGCCATAACCAACGCCCTGGTGGCGGCGGAAACGATGACCGGCGCCGACAGTCTCCGGGTGTTTGCGATGCCGGAGGATCGGGTGGTGGGGGTGCTGAAGAAGTATGGGCGGATTGCCCAGAGGCCATAAGCCACAAGCCGTCAGCCGTCAGCCGTCAGCTGTTAGCCGTTAGCCGTTAGCCGTTAGCCGTCAGGTGTCAGCCACCGACTTTACGCCAAGGTGCCCAGCTTACGGCTTAGGGCTTAAGTCTTAAGGCTCTCAACCCCACCGGAAACACTATGGCCGAACGACCCACAGCGCTGGTCACGGGTGCATCGAGCGGCATCGGGCTCGAGCTGGCCCGGCTCTTCGCCAAGGGCGGCCACGATCTCATCCTCGTTGCCCGGAACGAAGCCAAGCTGAACGAGCTCGCACTCTATCTCGGTAAGATGTACCGCTGCAAGGTCGAGGTCATTCCGGCCGATCTCAGCCAGCCGGAGGTTCCCGAGGCCCTGGTGGATGAGCTGGCGAGGCGGGGGCTCACGGTGGAGGTGCTGGTCAACAACGCGGGGTTCGGCGAGAACAAGCTGTTCGCGCAGCAGGATCTCCGGCGGATCCTGGAAATGATCCAGCTGAACATGACGACGTTGACCCAGCTCACCCGGCTCATCCTGCCCCGCATGATCTCCGCCGGGAAGGGGAGGATTCTCAACGTCGCCTCGACCGCCGCGTTCGCTCCGGGACCGCTGATGGCGATCTACTACGCAACCAAAGCGTACGTGCTCTCGTTCTCCGAAGCGATAGGCAACGAGCTCAAGGGTACCGGTGTCACGGTCACGGCACTCTGTCCCGGGCCCACCCGGACTGGTTTTGCAACGGCTGCGGGCGTGACCAACACCAATCTGTTCAATGCCCCGGGCGTGATGGACGCGGCACCGGTGGCAGAGGCCGGATACCGCGGCTGCATGAAGGGCAAGGCGGTGGTCATTCCCGGACTGCTCAACAAGGTGCTGGTATGGGTGATTGCGCTGAGTCCGAGGTGGGCGGTGACGCCGATATCGAGGCGATTGCAGGAGCGGAAGGTGGAGTAGTCGATGGTCAATGGTCGATGGTCGATGGTCGATGGTCGATAGTCGATGGTCGATGGTCGATGGTCGGTGGTCGGTGGTCGGTGGTCGGTGGTCAAGAGGTATGCTGGGGATTGTTCAGATGCGAAGGCCCGTGAACGGGATTGAAATGCCGCTATCTCAGAACTTGCGAGCCAAGGCCTAGGTCACGACCCGACTATCGACCATTGACTATTGACCATCGACTATGTCACTCCGCGACAGCCAAGCCCGGGTCGACGCCTGGATCAGTCAGTTCAAGGAAGGTTATTTCCCGCCCCTCACCAACATGGCTCGCCTCAGCGAAGAGGTGGGTGAGCTGGCGCGGGAGATCAATCATCGCTTCGGGGAGAAGACCAAGAAGAAGGACGAGCCCGAGGGGGATCTGGCCATGGAGATGGCCGACATTCTGTTCGTGATCATCTGCATGGCCAACCGGGAAGGCATCGATCTGCAGGAAGCGTTCGACCGGATGATGGACAAGGTCGAGCAGCGGGACACGACGCGCTGGACCAAAAAAGGGCGCTGAATGGACGACTCGCTCGAACGACTCTCAGCCGCCCTGGCCGGCCGCTACACGATCGAGAGCCGGGCTGGTCAGGGCGGCATGGCCACGGTCTACCGGGCGATGGACCTCAAGCACCACCGGCTGGTGGCCATCAAGGTGCTGCGCCCCGAGTTGTCGGCCACGGTCGGATCCGAGCGCTTCCTGCGGGAAATCGACATGTCGGCGCGCCTGCAGCATCCCCACATCGTGCCGGTGTATGACTCGGGAGACGCGAACGGCGTCCTCTACTACGTGATGCCCTTCGTCGAAGGAGAATCGCTGCGGGACCGGCTCACCCGGGAAGGGAAGCTGCCGTTCGAAGAAGCGGTCCGCCTCAACGGCGAAGTCGCCAGCGCGCTCTCCTACGCCCACGCTCACGGCATCATCCACCGCGACATCAAGCCGGAGAACATCATGCTGTCGGGCGGGCACGCCGTGGTGACCGACTTCGGCATTGCCCGGGCGCTCAGCGCCGCCACCGACGGGGGACCCCAACTCACCGGCATGGGCCTCGCGATCGGGACGCCGGCCTACATGAGTCCCGAGCAGGCGACCGCCAGCGAGGTCGATGCCCGAAGCGATCAGTATTCGCTTGCCTGCGTCTTCTACGAGATGGCGACCGGCCAGGCACCCTTCCGCGGGGCCCAAGTCCAGGCCGTCATCACCCAGAGCCTCACGGGGCCGAGGCCGCGGGTCAGCAGGGTCAACCGACAGACTCCACAGGAAGCCGACGCGCCGGTACAGCGAGCGATGGCCGCCGATCCGGCTGCCCGCTACGCCACCGTTCAGGAATTCGCGGCGGCGCTGGAAAAGGTGGCAGGTGGAGGAGCAGGGGCGGTCGAGGAGCGTCGCCGGCTCAAGCGGCTGGTGATCGGTTTGCCCGTGGGCGTCGCCTTGCTGGCGCTAGCGTGGATCCTCTTCGGACCCCGACGCAGCGGACCGGTGATGCAGGGAGCCGAAACCATCGCCGTGCTTCCCTTCACGGCGTCGGGTCAGGGTGTAGACCTGATGGGCGAGGGGATGGTCGATCTCCTCACCACCAACCTGAATTCCGTGGGCGGCATCCGCGCGGTGGATCCCCGTACCGTGATGACCCGGGTGAAAAAGGCCGGCGCCACGTCGGGCATCGACCTTCAAACGGGACTCAGCATCGGGCGCGACGTGAAGGCACAGGCGGTCGTGCTGGGCAGCATCGTGGCAACCGGCAATGCGGTGAGGATCAGCGCCGATCTCTACGGCCAGGATGGGAAATCGCTGGCCCACGCTCAGGTAGACGGAGCGGCGGACAGCGTGCTGCCGCTGGTAGATGGCCTGAGTCGTGAGCTGGTGAGAGAAATCTGGCGATCGAAGGAGCCGGTGCCTTCACTCCGGGTGAGTGGACTGACGACGGGCTCCCTCACCGCGATGCGAGACTATCTGACGGGTGAGCAGTTCTACCGCCGCGCCGAATGGGACTCGGCGGCGGCCGCGTTTGGCGCCGCGGTCGAGGAAGATTCGACGTTCGCCCTCGCGCAATTCCGGCTGGCGATGGCGCTCGGTTGGAAGGGCGGGTACGCCCTGCCCCAGGCCCGCGCGGCCAGCGAAGCCGCCCTTCGCTTCGCGACCCGCTTGCCACCGAGAGAAAAAGCGTTGGTTACGGCCTACCAGCTCTTTTCTTACGGGCGTACCACGGCTGTGGACAGCATGCGAAAGTATGTCGCAGCGTGGCCGGACGACATCGAGGGCTGGAACCTGCTGGGAGAAACCCAGTATCACACCCGGGAGCGGAACGGCCTCGACCCGGCGACGCTGGAGCAGCCGTTCGACAAGGTGATCGCGGCGGATTCATCGCTCACCCCGCCAATCATCCACCCGATGGAGTTGACCCTGGCGACCCGGGACTCCGTCAAGTTCAGCCGCTACCTCGCGCTGTTCCGCAGGGGCGCTACGCCGGAAGAGTACGAGGCCTTCAAGGCCGCGGGCAATCTGGTCTGGGGCGGCGTCCAGCCCGATAGCCAGGGAATCAAGCATCTCGCCAGCCATATCGGGGCCGTCCTGGCCACGTTCACAGCGGCACAGGTCGATCCTGCGACCAGCTCCGATATGGTGCTGGACCGCTACGGCATCGTCGCGAAGACAGCCCTGGTCGCGCAGCCGACCGATCAGAACCGATTGCAGACGATCGCCGTCCGGGGGATGCTCATGACCAGTCTCGGCCGGTTCGCCGAGGCGAGACGCCTGGCCGATTCGATGGGCCCGGCGGCACAGCAAACAGCCGGTGCTATCTATGTCTTCCCCGTGGTCCTGGGAATCGCTCCACCGCACTACGCCGATTCCACGATCGCGCTTATCTCAAAGATTCCGATCAACAGCCCCTTCCTGGGATTCGTCGTCGCCGAGAGCTATCTCGGTCATGGCGATGTAGCCCGCGGTGGCCGGATCATCGACAGCCTGCTGGCCAGCGATACCACGAAGTACCCGGATTTCCTGCGCGGGGCGCTGGTGGCGGGTCAGGGCTGGAAGAGGATGGCGGCCGGCGACACGGCGGGCGGGATTGTACAGATGAGGCGCGGCATCGAGGTGTTGGCCAACCAGGGCGGTCCGGTTCTCAACGGGGCGGTACGCCTCCAGTTCGCACTCGGTCTGGCCTCCCAGGCCGCGACGCGCGATGAAGGCATTCGCCTCTTGGTGAATGGCTTCGACAACGACCTCGGCCTCCTGCCCCTCACCTTTTTCGCGCTGGGTCGCGCCTACGAGGCAGCCGGCAATCGCCCCGCAGCCGCGGACGCCTACTCACAATTCCTGAGGCTCTGGGACAAGGCGGATCCCACGGTCCAGGGAAGAGTGCAACAGGCGAAGGATGGGCTGGTGCGGGTGACGGGGGAGCCGAGGAATTGAGAAAATGAGAAAATGAGAAAATGAGAGATTGAGAAATTGGAATTGAAGATTGAAGATTTCAGATTGGAGCGCGCGTCAATCCGTCATTTTCTCATTTTCTCACTTTCTCATTTTCTCAATTCTGGCGCCCGAAGGGCCCCCACCCGGTCCCGCCAATTCTTGCGGTCATCCGAAAGGGCTTCGAGGAATTCGGCCAGCACCTTGGAGCGCACGACGCTGTAGAGTATCAGCGCCACCGAGGGAACCAGCACCGCCACAAAAATCCCCAGTCTTACCAGCCAGGGTTGGTCGGCGTAGGCGAAGAGGTTCATCCCCAGGATTCCCGTCGCGACCGTTCCGATCAGGCCTAGCGCGGTGACCACCGTGAGGCGAACCACGGTATTCGCCTGGCGCCGCAGGCTGTCGCTGTCCAGGTAGTCATTCATGTCCTTCACTTCCTCCCGTACTTCGGCGAACAGCTGCTCGGTCCCCAGGTGGCTGGCCCACATCCGGAACAGCGCCCGCGCCTGATCCTGGGTGGAAACCTCGTGGAACCAGTAGCGGTGAGTGAACCGGAGGAACGTCTCCATGGAGCGCCGGATGTCGCGCTTGAAGCGTTTGACCGATTCGACATCCCGCACGTCGAGCCGGCTGATGGCGACGACCAGCCGGTCGGACAGCATCAGCAGTGAGGCGCGATGGAAGTGACTCAGCAGTCCCAGCCTCGCATACTGGTGGCGGAACTGGCCGAGCAGACCGCCTTCGGGATCCATGAAGAAGGGATCATCGGCGCTGCCCACCATGGCGAAGGCATGCCCGGAGCAGAGATACCGGGTATTGGTGTCATGCGGCCGTTCCGCCGGGGCCCAGTAGCGGTCATAGCAGTAGCGGGACTCGAAATCCATCAGCGATCGGGCCGAGAAGGGCAGTGTCTCCGCATCTCCGGGAGGCGCGCCGAGGGCGAGCCGGGCAAAGGTCGCGCGAGTGAGCACCGAGGGATTGTCGAGCGCCAGGTAGGCCATCCACGGCATGCGGTAGTACTCGATTTGCCGGTAGCGAAGCGGGCCCGGTCTGTCGCTGTCATGACCCACCAGCGGTTCCAGCAGGTACTCCCAGTGAGAGGCGATGCAGGCGGCCCGGCGGTCCTCGACGAAGCGGAGGTAACGGTCTCGCTGCTCGAAGTCGGAGGTGGCGAGAACCGCTCCGCTGGGAGCGATCCACTCGACCCGTTCGAGGCAATGACCGCCCCGCCCGTCCGTATTCCAGAAGGCCGGGAAGGCACGCCCGAAGCGGAACAGGGTGTCCTGGACGGTGGGAAGCGGCAGATCGTCCGCGTGGATCTCGAGGGCGAGTACCACGATCTCGACATCCGTGAAAAAGTAGAGCTGGACGTTCTCTACCGCGAAGTCGATCGGTTGCGAACCGCGATCGAAGGTGAGGCGGGCGGCGGCGATGTCGTCGCGCTGGAATATCCGGATCGGCGACTCACCTGCCGCGCCGTCGGATCCCTGAGGCTCGCCGTACAGGCAGCGCTGCACGTAGGGCAGGAAGCTTACGAATTCGCTGTACTGCCGTTCACCGGAGAGATCGGCCCGACCGCTACCGCGGACCATCCGCCAGGGCCCGCCAAGGCGTTGCAGGACATCCCACGGTGGCGCTCCGGCGCTGGCCCTGACCGGAACCAGCTGCAGCGGCCAGAGCAGGATCGCGTGGAAGCGTCGGACCTGGGGCGGAGATCCAGCGGCAACGCTCGTCATGAGATTGATCCGGAGATGAACTCCATATGCACCGCCATTGCCCGGATCGGCAAGGGGCACTCCGTTCCCTCGTGGTCGGCCTGGTTTTCCTACACCGCGGTGCCCGCGTGACCCCTCTCGCGCCTCCGCGAAGTATCCCCGGAACTGCAGACCGCGGAAGCAGTGCCGGGTGGCAGGAAGCTGGACATCACTCCCAGTGCCTGGGGGCGCCCTCCAACTCGGCGAGGAGAACTCGGTAGCTCTCCATCCGGTCGCGGCGCACTTCACCACGTTCCACCGCGGCTGCCACCGCGCAGCCCGGCTCACCCATGTGGCGGCAATCGGGATAGCGGCAGAAACCCAGGACCGGCTGCAGCTCGGGGAAACAGCGGGGCAGGTCACTGGGGTCGATCCCCCAGAGTCCGACGTCGCTGAAACCGGGTGTGTCCACGATGAAGCCGTCGGTGCCGACCGGGACCATCACGGCCGACACCGTGGTATGGGCCCCCCGCCGGATCCGGGCGCTGATTTCTCCGGTGCGGAGCTCGAGGCCCGGTTCGAGGGCATTGAGCAGACTCGATTTTCCCGCTCCGGAGGGACCCGCGACGACGGTGACCTGGCCGGCCAGCCGCTCTTTCAGCGGCCCAAGGCCCGCTCCGGTGCGGACGCTGGTACGAAACACCGGGTAGCCGGCCCGCTCAAACCGGTCCGCCAGGGCGTCTCCTGGATCAAGGTCGATCTTGTTGAGGACCACGGCGGCCGGCAGCTCATTGGCCGCGGCGACCACCAGAAGACGATCGATCAGCTGGGGGATCGGGGCCGGTTTGATCGTCGCAGTGACGACGAGAACTTCATCTACATTCGCGGCTACTGGACGGGGTCCGCGGCCGTCGGGGATCCGCCTCGCAAGGAGACTGTGACGCTCCTCGACCAGGGAGATGCCGAAGGCGTCGGCCACGCCCGATTCGACATCGAGCCGCACGTGGTCGCCTACCACCACGCGGGTCTCGCCCCGCTTGGCCTTGCCGCGCAGCACGGCGCGAACGATTCCCTGCTCGGTCGCGACCCGGTACATGGACCCGTCCCGTTCCAGCACGGTGCCGCGGAGCAGGGTCACCATTCCCCCGGACCGCGGGCGATGGCTTCATCGAGCGCACTCTTCACGTCGTAGAGCGAAAGCGCCTTGATCCGCTCCTCCGCCTCGCTCGCGCTCCGGCCCCAGGCCAGCACTTCGGTGTCCACGTGTCCGATGGGGCGGTCCCCGCCGGGAGACCAGCGCACGAACAGCAGTGAGGCGCCGTACCGTCCCCGCTCGTCGGGCTGGTCCTCGACAAAGATGCCAACCGAATACGGTTGCCCGTCCCCTCCGGTGAAGGCGGCCGCACGGCCATGTTTCGCCATGTAGCCGCCCAGGGTGAACTCGCCGCTCACGACCGGGATACGGCTTCCCTCACGACGCTGCCCATGATGAACGCGATGTTGGCGGGCCGCTCGGCGAGCCGGCGCATGAGATAGGGATACCACTGGGTTCCGAAGGGGATGTACACCCGCATGTTCCAACCTTCCCGGCGGAGCCGCTCCTGGAGATCGCGCCGGACGCCGTAGAGCATCTGGAATTCGAAGCGGGACGGGTCGATGCCTTCGGCCTTGGCGAATTCCTTTGCCTGGGAGATGATCGCTTCGTCGTGAGTGGCCAGACCGGGATAGTTGCCACGTCTGAGGAGCTGCTGCATGAGCTGAATGTAGGCTCGATCGACATCCTTCTTGTCAGGGAACGCGACCGTGGGCGGTTCGAGGTAGGCTCCCTTGCAGAGTCGGACCCGGGCCTTCAATCTCGATGAGCCGCTCGATGTCCTGCGGGGAGCGCCGCAGGCAGGACTGGATGACTACTCCGGAAACACTGGCGTAGCGCTCGAAGAGTTTCCCAAAAAAGAAGTCGAGGGTAGGCTGGGTGTAGTCCGAGCCTTCCATGTCGAGCCGGACGAAGGTATTCAGGGCCTTGGCCTTGTCGAGGATCAACCGCATATTGGCCAGGCAGAGATCCTCACTGATATCGAAACCCATCTGGGTCAGCTTCAGCGACACATTGGAATTCACCCCGGTCTCCGCGATCCGATCCAGCATGCCGAGGTAGATGTCCCGCGCCGAAGCGGCCTCGGACTCCTGGGTCACGCTCTCGCCCAGCAGGTCGAGCGACGCGGTGATTCCCTTCGGATTCAGGGAACGGACCGCCTCGACCGCCGTGTCGACCGTCTCTCCGGCCACGAAGCGCGAGGCGAATTTGCGGGCGAGGGAATTGCGGCGGACGAAATTGAAGATCTTCGGCTGCTCGGAGAGCCAGAGAAGGCCTTTGCGCATCGGAAACGGGAGTGGGAAGTCGGAAACGACCGGGCGGAGGTCAACGTAACGTTCCCCGGAGACCCCTACAAGCTTGCATAAAGATGCACGCGGCTCCCAGGCCCGGCCAATGACCCGTATCGCGATGTGGTCCGGCCCGCGCAACATCTCGACCGCGATGATGCGAGCCTGGGAGAACCGGCCGGACACCTGGGTAGCGGACGAGCCGCTGTATGCGCACTATCTCACACAGGTCCAAGTCAATCATCCCGGAGTCGACGAGGTCATTGCCGCGGGCGATACCGACTGGCGACGCGCGGTGAGCGGGCTCATCGGCGAGATTCCCCGGGGCCGTGCCATCTACTACCAGAAGCACATGGCCCATCACTTCCTGCCCCACCTGCGGGGTGATTGGGTTCTGGCCCTGACCAACGCCTTCCTGATCCGGCATCCGGCCGAGATGCTGGTCTCGCTCGCGGCGAAGATGGGACCACCGTCGCTCCGGGACACCGGTTTGCCGCAGCAGGTGGAGATCTTCCGGCTGGTACGGGAACGGCTGGGCACGACGCCGCCGGTGCTCGACGCGGAGGACGTGCTGCGCGATCCCCGGGGCAGCCTGCTCAGATTGTGCGCGGCGGTCGGGGTGGAGTTCAGCGAAAGAATGCTGACCTGGCCTGCCGGCCCAAGGGAAACCGACGGCGTCTGGAGCAAGTACTGGTACGACGCAGTAGAACGCTCGACCGGCTTCGAACCATTTCAGCCGCGCTCCCATTCGGTGCCGAAGGGGCTCGAACCCTTGCTCGCCGAATGCCTGCCCAGCTATGAAGAGCTGTCGCAGTACCGGCTGGTTACGGCCTGA
The DNA here is from genome assembly GCA_963788625.1 of uncultured Gemmatimonadales bacterium. Lineage (GTDB taxonomy): Bacteria > Gemmatimonadota > Gemmatimonadetes > Gemmatimonadales > GWC2-71-9 > DATBGE01. Next base: position 297,673 of record CAWBHB010000001.1, read on the forward strand.
AGCGACTCTGGGCAACAACGCACCCTGAACGTCGAGGCACGACGCCCCATGCTGCAGGCCTTCGATCCACGGAACAAGGATCTGGTCGTCAACATTAACGGTCGGCTGGTGCATCGCGACCAGGCGAGCATCAGCCCGTTCGACTCCGCGGTGCAGGGGGGAGACGCGGTCTGGGAAGGGCTGAGACTGTACCGCGGACGGATTTTCCGTCTCGCGGAGCATCTCGACCGGCTGCATCATTCCGCCCTGGCGCTTGCCTTCCAGGAAATCCCCTCTCGCGAGGCAATCACGGAAGAAATCCGCCGCACCCTCGACGCCAACCGGATGACGGACGGGGTGCATATCCGGCTCACCTTGACCCGCGGGGTCAAGATCACCTCGGGCATGGACCCTCGACTCAACCAGTCGGGGCCCACTCTCATCGTGTTGGCGGAGCACAAGCCTCCGGTGTATGCCAGGACGGGATTGCGGCTCATCACCAGCTCGATCCGGCGATTCCCGCCCGATTGTCTCGATCCCAAGATCCATCACAACAACCTGATTCAGTCGATCCTCGCCAAAATTGAGGCCAATACGGCGGGCGCGGACGATGCGATCATGCTCGATGTGCATGGCTTCGTCGCGGAGACCAACGCCACCCATCTCTTCTTCGTCGAGGGTGGTGTGGTGAGCACCAGTCGCACCGTGGCCTGTCCCGAGGGAATCACCCGGGCCGCGGTGCTCGAGCTATGCCTGGAACAGGGGATTCCCCATCAGGTCCGGGACATTTCACCCTCCGAGATCTATCGGGCCGATGAAGCCTTCTGCACCGGGACGATGGGGGAGATCGCGGGGGTCACCTGGATCGACGGTCGCGCCATCGGGGGCGGAAAACCCACCCCGATGACCGAGCGGCTGCAGGCCTGCTTTCGCGAGCTGACGGAGCGGGAGGGGACGGTTATAGTGCGGACGTGAGAAGTGAGACGTGGGACGTGGGACGTGGGACGTGGGACGTGGGACGTGGGACGTGGGACGTGGGACGTGGGACGTAACAGCTAATAGCTAATAGCTAATAGCTAATAGCTAAAGCTGACGGCTGACGGCTGACGGCTAACGGCTGACGGCTGACGGCTGACGGCTGACGGCTGACGGCTGGCCCCTCACGGATCAAACCGCCGCCTCAACTCCACCGGCGCCACCGGACAGGTATCGGACGGCGTAGCGAAGAGCTGCTTCCGGATCCGGGCAATCGCATCATAGGCCAGATCCCCCAGCCACCCCGGTAGCAACCACCCGGCGTTCGCCAGGCGAGCGGGGAGTCCGCCCGCGCGCTGCCCGATGTGCAGGACCGCGGGCCAGCGGGTAAGTGTGCGGCCATCCGCGGTACGAATCACGATGCTGTCGGGAAGCCGGCTTCTGGCCGACGGCGAGAAGGTGGCGAGGAAGGTTGGCCCGCCCAGCGGCGCGAAACGGAACGCAGTACCGGCGGGATCATGCCCGACCACGAATCGCACCGCACCGTGGCACAAGCCGCATTCTCCGTCATAGAACAGGCGATCGGGCTCGATCGGGGCGGGAACCGGGGCGGAGGCGGGGATTTCAGACGACATCACCAATACCGTGGGAGGTAAGACGTGGGGCGTAGAGACGTCCGAGGGGACTCCTTTATATTGCGGTTGCTGCATGAACGACACCACCCCCCTGGGAATCCTAGAAATCACTGATCGCGGTGCCGGTTTCGTCCGACGCCGCCAGTTCAGTTATTTGCCGGAAGACGGCGACCTCTACGTGGCACCGCGGCTCATCAGTCAGCTCGGCCTCCGTTCGGGCGACGAGCTGACCGGTCAGGCTGGCCGTTCTCCCGGTCGGGGCAAGGCACCTCCCTTGGAGCGGGTCGATGCGGTGAACGGCCGGCCCGCCGCCGAGGCGCGCCGGCGGCCCGAGTTCTCCAACCTCGGCGCGGTCCATCCCAACGAGCAGCTCACTCTCGATTGCAGCCTCAAGCGGTTCGGCCAGGCCGATTACACCAACCGGGTGATCGATCTGCTGTGTCCCTTCGGGAAGGGAACCCGCGCGCTGATCGTGGCGCCGGCCAAGGCGGGCAAGACGATGGTGCTCCAGGCCGTGGCGGAGGGAGTCGCGAAGAACTACCCCCACGCCATGCTGCTCATCCTTCTGGTGGACGAGCGGCCCGAGGAAGTGACGGAGATGGAGATGTGCGGCTTCGGCGAGGTGGTTTCCTCGAGCTTCGATTGTCCGGCCGAACGGCACGTCGAAGTCGCCGAGCTGACGCTGGAACGGGCGCGCCGCCGGGTGGAGCAGGGCGAGGACGTGGTCCTCATTCTCGATTCGATCACTCGGCTGGCGCGGGCCTACAACACTGTCGAACGGGGCACCGGCCGCACCTTGACCGGCGGATTGGATTCCAGCGCGCTGGAGAAGCCCAAGCGTTTCCTGGGCAGCGCCCGGAAAATCGATGCGGCTAAGGGAGGCGGCTCGCTCACCATCATCGGAACCGCGCTGATCGATACGGGCTCCAAGATGGACCAGGTGATCTTCGAGGAGTTCAAGGGCACCGGCAACAGCGAGCTGGTGTTGAACCGGGAGCTGGCGGAGCGCCGGATTTTTCCTGCCATCGACCTCAAGGCGAGCGGCACCCGGAAGGAAGAGCTGCTGCTCCCGCCCGCCCTGCTTGCCGTCTCTCAGACCCTCCGTGGACGCTTCGCACCGATGACTCCCATCGATGCCATGCAGCAGGTGTTGACCCTCATGAAGCGTTCCCCCTCCAACGGCGACCTGGTCAAGGAAGTGAACGGGTGAGGGCAGCCCGGTGAGCCCACTGGACGAGCACGTCGAAGCCGCAGCAGCTTGCCGGCCTGCGCTACGTCTCGGATTCGCAGCCCGGAATCCGGCGGATGCGCTCAGGCTCCGGGTTTCGCTATCTCGACTCCGAGGGAAACCCGATCAAGGATCCGGCTCTCCTGCTCTCGCATCCGCGCGCTCGTGATACCTCCGGCCTGGACCGAAGTCTGGATCTGTCCCACTCCCGACGGCCACATCCAGGCCACCGCCCGGGATGCCGCCGGCCGGAAGCAGTACCGCTATCACCCGCGATACCGCGCCGTACGGGATGAGACCAAGTTCGACCGGATGTTCGAATTCAGCGAGATGCTGCCCAAGATCCGTGAACAGGTGGAGAAGGACCTGGCATTGACCGGCCATCCCCGGGCCAAGGTCCTGGCTACCGTGGTCCGGCTGCTGGAGAAGACCCTGATCCGGGTTGGCAATGCCGAATATGCGAGGGATAACCGTTCGTTCGGGCTCACCACGCTGCGCCGGCGCCACGTGGACGTCAGCGGCGACACGATGGAGTTCGAGTTTCGCGGAAAGAGCGGGGTGGTGCACCAGGTCAGGATCTCGGACCGCCGGCTCGCGCGCATCGTGCAGCACTGCCAGACGCTTCCCGGCGAGGAGCTGTTCAAGTACCTCGACGACGAGGGAAAGCGGCAGACGGTGGACTCAGGAGACGTGAACGCCTATCTCCGGGAGATCGCCGGGCGCGAAATCACCGCAAAGGACTTCCGCACCTGGGCCGGCACCATGCACGCGGCCGCCGCGCTGCGGGAGCTGGGTCCCAGCGAGGCGGAGCGGGAAGCCAAGCGCAATGTGGTCCGGGCAATTGATCAGGTGGCGGAGCGGTTGGGGAACACCCGCGCAGTGTGCCGCAAGTACTACGTTCACCCCGTGGTGATCGAAGCCTATCTGCGCGGCATCGTCCCGCCGCTTCCTCCCAAGCCGAAGGACCCCAAGCGGGAGAGACCGGGAGCCGCGCTTCGTCGGGAGGAGGCTGCGGTACTGGACTTCATCCAACGGCAGAGCCAGGCAAACCCGCAGTAGACCTCAGGCCGGTGCGTGACCGGTCGAGGGGCGGTGCATGTCTTCCGAGTGCTGGTAGCCCTCGTCGGGCTCCACCAGTTCGGGATCCAGCGCAGGGTCCTGGGCGTACTGCGCGGCGAGATGCTCCCCCGCCACCGCCGCTTTCACTCGCTGCAGCACCGTCTGCGCTGCGCCTAGCGGCAACGCGAAGGCACGCAGGTACTCCGCCGTAGCCCGCTCGACCGGCATCACCCCCCGAACCAGCTCCGCGAAATCGGCCGCGTTCTGAACATGGGTGGCGGTGACCACCTCGGACGACCGGGCGCCAACCATGCGGGCCAGCTCGTGAGTCTTCTCGTTGTAGTTACGCCGGTACTGCAGCAGCTTGAGGATCAGATCGAGCCGCAGCCAGCGCATGCCGCTGAGCGTGGGAATCGGAGTCTGAGCGGAGAGACTATCGAGGTCCAGCGTGGCGAGGGTGCGGGTCCACACCGCTTCCTGCATCTCCCCGGGAACCGGCACCACGGCGCAATAGAGTTCCAGCGCCTGGGTGGGCGACACCCGGTGAGCGAATTCTCCAATGAACTGTTGTGCCTGTCCCGTGTGTGAATCCACCAGGGTTTCCCAATACAGCGCGAGCGCCACCTGGATCCTGGTGCGCAGGGCCGACGGGAAGTTGCGAAGCGGGATTTGGCTAGGGACGGACATTCCACCTCCATTTACCGTCTAACAACTGCACATTTCATGACTTGCGGCGATCCATAAGGTAGGGGATCGTCGGCCCGGCGCAATGGCTGATACCATTACACTGCAATGTCTTATGGTAAGTTGCCTTGCCACATCGAGTTCCCGTATCACGCCAGACTGGCCTGCTCAAAAATACGACGCTAGCTAAGTCCCATCCGGGCCAGCAGTTCCCGATACCTGGGGTGCTGGCGCAGTCCATCGAAGAGGGGCTCAACCCGCATGTAAGCAAGCCAACCGCGACGTTCGAGCAGGGATCGTTCCGCGTATTGGAAGGCTTCGTCGATTTCACCCAGTGCGAGCAGCAGCTTGGCGAAGTCGGTAGGAGATACGTACCGGTAGGTTGTCATCCGGTGGAACTCATCCAGCGTTGCCCGAGCCTCTTCCGGGCGTCCCTGGAGAATCGCCACGCGCGCGAGAGCGGCCATCGCGTGAGTATCCTCGGGCTGGAGCACCAGCGCCTCCCGGAAGGCCGCCTCGGCGTCCGGGTAGCGGCCCGTCATGCAGAGCGACAGCCCCATGATGATGTGACTCTCGAACGAGGTCGGGTTCATCATCAGGGCCCGTTCCAGATGCTCGATCGCGAGCTCGGGCTCGTGCGCGTAGTACTGGAGCCATCCCATGGCCCGGCGGATGGAGACGGAGGCGGGGTCCAGTTCGATCGCCATCCGTCCCTGGATCAGGGCCTCGCTGGTACGGCCCATCGCCGCGAGGTACCAGGCGTACCACTGACGCCCGGTAGCATAGCGCGGATTGAGCGCGATACTGCGCTCGAAGTGGTACCGGGCCTTCTCCCATTCCCAGTCGTGGATGAAGATGACCCAGCCGAGCGAGGTGTGCGCCTCGGCTAGAGTGTCATCGAGGGCGATGGCGTGAAGCGCCTCCTCCTTGGCGCGCCGCATTCCCTCCTCGACCGGCGCTGCGCGATAGTCGAGTTGCAAGGCGTAGGAATCGGCCAGGCCGGTATAGGCCAGGGCGTATTCAGGGTCCTCTGCGATAGCCTGCTCGAAGTACTCGATGGCCTCGGTGATGCCCTCCGGTGTGCGTTTGTTCCAGCAGAACCTCCCGCGCAGGTAGAAGTTGTAAGCCTTGAGATTCTGGGTGTACCGCCGAGGGACCGGCTCCCCCATTTCGCCGAGGAAGCTGGCCCGCAGTGTGTTCACGATGGTCCGCGCGATCTCGTCCTGAATCGCGAAGACATCCTGGTCTTCCCGGTCGAAGCGCTCGGACCAGAGCAGCCGTCCATCGTTCACATTGATGAGCTGGGCCGTGATCCGGAGCCGGGAGCCCGCCTTTCTCACCGTGCCCTCGAGCACGGCCGAGACATTGAGCATCGCGCCGATGGTACGCACATCCTCCCGCCTGCCTTTGAGCGCGAACACCGAGGTCCGTGATGCGACCACCAGTCCTTCGACGTTGGCGAGGGCATTGATCAATTCATCGGTCATCCCGTCGCTGAAGTACTCGTTCTCCTGATCGGCGCTCGCATTGACGAAGGGGAGAACCGCGATGGACCGGGTCCGAGTGGTCGAAGGACCCGGCGCGGACAGCCCGGAGAGCGGGGTGACCAGGGCCTCGGCGAACTCCGCCGCGCTGGCGAAACGGCGGGACGGTTCTTTCGCCAGGGCGCGGAGCAGGGCGTGCTCCACCGCCACGGGCACTTCGGGCCGGAGCTGGCGTATCGGAGGCGGAGGCTCCACGGCCTGGCGCGCCATCGTCGCCCGAGGACTGGTACCGGCGAAAGGAGGCTGCCCCGCCAGCATCTCATGGAGCACGCAAGCCAGGGAATACTGATCGCTGCGGCCGTCGGTCTCCCGGTCTCCGCTCGCCTGTTCCGGACTCATGTAGGCAGGCGTGCCGATGGCGAGTCCCGGCTCAGTGACGATATCGGCGCTCGCTTCGGAGATGGCGCGCGCCACACCGAAGTCGGCCACGAGCGCTTCGCCCTCGTGCAGCAGGATGTTTTCTGGTTTGATGTCGCGGTGCAGGATGCCCTGTCGGTGGGCATAGTCCAAAGCTTGGGCCACCGCACGCGCGATGCGAAGGGCCTGGTCCACCGGGAGACGAGTCTCGCGAGACAACCGGTCGCGCAGGGATTCGCCGCCGATCAGCGGCATGACGTAGTACAGCACACCGTCGCGCTCGCCGGAATCGTGCACCGGCACGATCTGGGGATGGGTGAGACGGGCAGCGATGCGCACTTCGCGGAGGAACCGCTCCGGCTCGTAGCCGCCTCGTTGCCCCGGCCGCAGCACCTTCACGGCGACCGGCCGGGAGTGGCGCAGGTCTTCGGCCCGGTAGACGGTCGCCATGCCACCACGACCCAGCTCCGACTCGAAGCGATACTGCGCTCCGAGCGTGGCGTTGAGTCGATCAATCGGGTCGGACACTGCCCCAGCCCTCCGAAAAGTCAGGCCTTCAAGTATACCGCGCGCCGGTGCGCCGTGTTCACGGCCTCGGGAGAGTGCCGAGGAAGTGTCGCATGCCCGCCTCGTAAGCCTCGGCCCCCACTTCGTATGCGTCGTCATGCCCGCCCGGAACCTCCAGGAATGTCTTCGGCTGGGGAGCCGCGGCAAACAGGCGTCTGCCTTGAGCCGGAGGCACGGTCACGTCGTTGCGACCATGGATCATCAGCAACGGCATGCGAAGGCTTCCAATACGGCTTCGGGAATCGAACCGGTTTCGCGAGAGCCAACGAACCGGGACCCAGGGGTAAATCTCCTGGCCCAGGTCGGCGACCGACGTGAAGCTGCCCTCGAGGATGAGGCCGGCGGCTTCGACCGAGGTAGCGAGTTGAGTCGCCACGGCGGAGCCGAGCGAGTGACCGTAGATCAGGATGCGGGCCGGAGGAACTCCCAGACTGTCGCGTAGAAAGTCATAGGCCGCGCGGGCATCGGCGTAGAGGCCGGCCTCGCTCGGCTTGCCTTCGCTCTCACCGTAGCCGCGGTAATCGGGCGCCAGAATGCCCAGCCCGAGGTCGTGGAGCTGGCGATCGTGCTCGGGGCGACCGGGGGTCGCCAGATTGCCGGCGTTACCGTGCAGGATGAGAACCCACCGGGCCGAATCGGCCACGGATGGCGGTATCAGCCACGCCACCAGCCCACCATCCTGACCCTTGAAGCGGACGGTCCTGGCTTCCCGGCCCAGGTAGGCCGGTGGATCGGGAATCCCGCCACGATCGGGGAAGAAGACGAGGCTGTCTTGATTGGCCCAGAGCCAGACCAGGATCAGCAGGTAAAGCGCGACACCGATCGCGAGGATGGCGAACACGATGCGGCGGGCCGGCCTCACAGGGTCATGGGGGATAGAACCGCCCGCCCCGCTCCGCCAGCTCCATCAGCGTCGGAGAGGGATTGAATCGCGCCCCGTACTGGCCTTCGAGCTGCCGGAGGACACTCACCACCCTGGCGGCCCCCAGGTCATCGATGTAGCGGAGCGGGCCGCCGCGGAACGGCGGGTAACCAAATCCGAAGAGCGCACCGATATCGCCATCTCGCGAAGAACGAACTACGCCTTCTCCCACCGCCATCGCGGCCTCGTTGAGCATGATGTACACCAGGCGCTGCTCAATCCGCTCGAGGTCCGTGGGCTTCGAAGGCCGGATGCCGAGGAGATCGTACGCCGCTTCATCGGGACCAGTGCGCAGGTTGTTGTGATAGTGATAGAAGCCCCTCCCGTTCTTCCGCCCGAATCGCTCGGCCTTGATCATGGGTTCCACCACATCGGACGGAATCATCCGCTCGCCGAAGGCACGATGCATTACTTCTCCAGCCTTGGCTCCCACATCGATCCCGACCTCGTCCAGCAGCGTGATCGGGCCGACCGGGAACCCGAACCGGGTCATCAGCTTGTCGATCACATCCATCGGGACGCCTTCCCGCAGCAGGAATCCCGCCTCGTTCATGTAGGGCGTGAGGATCCGGTTGACCCAGAAGCCGGGCCGGTCCCGTACCACGATCACGGTCTTCCCCAGCTTCCTGCCGAAGTGGACCGCGGTGACGATGGTTTCGGCACTGGTCTGCTCGGTAGGGATGATCTCCAGCAGCGGCATTCGGTCCACCGGCGAGAAGAAGTGCATGCCCAGCACCCGGTCGGGACGGGCGGCTTCCGCGGCGATCTCGGAGATGGGAATGGTCGAGGTGTTGGTGGCGAACACCGCCGTGGTCGGGGTCGCGGCCTCGGTCTCCATCAGGACGCGACGCTTGAGGTCCAGATCCTCGAACACCGCCTCGACCACTAGATCGATCTGGCCGAACCCGGCGTAGTCCACGCCACCCGAGAGCAGCGCCGAGAGTCGCTGATGCTCAAAGCGTGAGATCCGGCGACGCTTGAGCCGGCTGTTGAGAATCTCGCTGGCAGCCTTGAGTCCCTTGCCGATGCGGGTGAGGTCGGTGTCCTTGAGGCGCACGTCGATGCCGGCACTAGTCACGGCAGTCCCGGCGATACCGGCTCCCATGAAGCCCGAGCCGATCACGCCGAGCCGTTTTACGGGCTGTGCCTGCGCGGTGCCTGACGGTACTCCGTCGTCTTTCTTCAGCGCGTTGGTGGCGAAGAAGATCTGAATCAGCTTGCGAGACACGTCGGTGACCGCGAGCTCCCCGAACTTGCGATGCTCCATCTCGTATCCCGGGGCGGCCCCCTGCTCGAGTCCAGTCCGGACTGCTTCCAGCGCCGCGTATGGAGCGGGGTAGTTGCCGCGGGTCTCCTTCTCGATTCCCCGCCGGGAGATGGCATAGACCAGTTTTCGCCCGATGGGATTCTTCTCGAGCAGCCAAGCCATGATTCCGCCCGGTGGTTCCCGCTTCGGCGGGCCACTCGCGGCGAGCCGTCCAGCTGCCCGGACCGCGATGTCGAGCAGGATGCTCGGCGGGACCACCTCGTCCACCAGGCCGAGGCGAAGCGCCTGGGTACCGCGTTTGCCCCGGGAGGAGAGGATCATCTCCAGCCCAGCGCGGAGACCGATAAGCCGAGGCAGCCGCTGACACCCGCCGGCTCCCGGGAGGAGTCCCAGCCGTACTTCGGGGAGAGCAAGTTCGGTCTTGGGGTGATCGGTCGCGATGCGATAGTGACAAGCCAAGGCAAGCTCGAGCCCGCCACCGAGACAGGCGCCATGGATCGCAGCGACGACCGGTTTGGGGAAGTCGGCTACCCGCTGCAGCATCTCCTGTCCTTCGCGGGAGAGCCGCTCGAATTCTTCCTGGGTGGAGAGCCGGGTGAACTCTTCGATATCGGCCCCGGCGATGAACGTGTCGGGCTTGCCGGAGCGGATCACCACCGAGTCATACGACGCATCGCCCCTGATCTCGTCGAACGCCGTCTCCAGCTCCGTCTTCACCGTGCTATTCAGCTTGTTCACCGACTCACCCGGGAGGTCGAGGGTGAGCACAGCGGTCGAGCCGAAGGCGCTTACGGAGATAGTGTTCATGAGCCGCACGGGTAGTGGGGAGTAGGGGGTGGGTTGTGGGGCGCCACTCCCCACTCCCCACTCCCTACCACCTGTTTCCACTCACCTGACATTCTGGAGAACCATGGCAAACCCAATCCCGCCCTGAGCGCAGATGGAGATCAGACCGAATTCCACATCGCGACGCCGCATTTCGTTGGCGAGGGAGGTCGCGAGTCGGGCGCCGGTAGCGCCGAAGGGATGACCAATGGCGATCGAGCCGCCCATCACGTTGGTCCGATCCCAGTCTACCTCTCCGACTGGTGCCTTGCGACCCAATCGCTCGGCCCAGGCCTGCGAGGCCCAGGCCTGCACGTTGGACAGCACCTGCGCCGCGAATGCCTCGTGGATTTCAACGAGACCCAGGTCTTTCCAGCTGATTCCCGCGCGATCGAGCGCCTTGGGCACGGCCCAAACCGGACCCATCAGCAACTGCCAGCCCGGATCCACGGCCGCCACCGCGTAGCTCCGCACGGCGGCGAGTGGCTGGTACCCGAGGGAACGCGCCTTCGATTCCTCCATGAGGAGCGTTACCGCTGCGCCGTCGGTCAACGGCGAAGAGTTGCCCGCCGTCACCGAGCCGTAGCGCTTGTCGAACACCGGCTTGAGCTTGGCCAGCGCCTCCAGCGAGGTGTCCGCCCGAATCAGGTTGTCTGTGACAACCACCTGATCCATGCCGCGGCCGCCAAACCATGGGGCGATTTCCCGTCCCAGCCGGCCATCCTGGGTCGCGGCACTGGCACGTTGGTGGGAGAGCAGCGCCACCCGATCCTGTTCCTCCCGGCTGATGCGGTTTTCCTTGGCCATCTTCTCGGCAGACTGGCCCATGGACTCTCCGGTTGATGGCTCGGCGATCGCCGGAGCTACCGGTATGAGATCCTTGAAGCGGACTCGCGAGAAGATGGCGAGCCGCTGTCCCAGGGATCGGGCCTTGCTCGCCTCCATCAGGATCTGGCTCATCCGATGGGAGTGGAGGATCGGAATGTCGGAGAGCGACTCGACGCCGCCCGCCAGCACCACGTCCGCGTTCCCCAGGGTGATCTGATCGGCGGCGTAGCTGATCGCCTGACCCGATGAAGCGCAGGCCCGATTGAGCGAAAAGGCGGGGACCGTCGCGGGGAACTGCGGCAGCAGACTCACCTCGCGCGCCACATTCGGCGCCAGGGGTGAAGCCACCACCTGGCCGAACACCACTTCGTCCACCAGCGCACCGTCAAGTTCGGCCCGGTGCAGCAGCTCTCCGGTGACCTGACGGGCAAGCTGGACCGCGGTTACGTCCTTGAATACGGTGCCGCTCTTGGCGAAGGGAGTGCGCAGGCCGGCGACGATGACCGGGCGGCGGGCGGGGTGGGACATGCGGGAAAGGTAGTGGGACCGGGAAACCGGGCGGCACCTTGTCTTTGGGCCGGTCCGCCCTTAGCCGTTGGTAGGCTGAACGATCTATCTCTTCTGAGCCACGACGCTGGCCACGGCACGAACTTTCGTCGCGTCGATCGGCTCGAAAACCTCCCGGCCGTGCAGCACTTCGAGCGGCGCGATGAGCTGCGCCAGCTCGCCGGGCTTGAGCAGATGCTCCTCGCGGGTGGGCCCCCAGCCCAGATCGCGCTGCCAATCGAGATAGGTTTCCATGAACAGGAGCCCGCCGGGTGCCACGAGCCTCGCGATGTCGGTCATGCGCCCGCGGTCGAGATAATTGAACACCATCACCGCATCGAAGGACCCCAACTGCGGCCACTCGCCCTCGAGATCCACGGTTCGGAAGTCGACGCTCACGCCCAGCCGTGAAGCGGCTTCACGCGCCGTGTCCAGCTTGGATTCGTCGTGGTCGATGCCGGTGACGGTGCCGCCCCACTGCGCCGCCTTCAGCGCATGCCGCCCTTCGCCGCAGGCGATGTCCAGCACCCGCTTTCCCGGCTCGAACAAATAGTCATGCCAGAGCAGCCAGGCGCTGGGACGCGGCAGGTACAGCACAGGCGCGGGAGCACCACGGGTGAGATCTGGCATCGTTCCTCATTACAAGTTCTGACCAGCGAACCCGCCGACCTCCTGGTGATCGGCGGCGGGATCACGGGCACCGGCATCGCACGGGACGCGGCGATGCGCGGGCTCATGACCGTGCTGGTGGATCAGTCGGACTTTGGCGCGGGCACCAGCTCGCGATCGAGTCGACTGGTCCACGGGGGACTACGCTACCTCGAGCAGAGTGACTACCGCCTCGTCTTCGAGGCACTGCGCGAGCGACGGATCCTGCTCGACATCGCCCCACACCTGGTCCGCCCCCTGCCGTTCGTGTTTCCGGTACATCGGGGCGACCGGGTGCCCTTCTGGAAGCTGACGGCCGGGGTGGGCTTTTACGCCCTCCTCGCACTCTTCCGCAATGTGGGGTCCATCCGCATCCTCGGCAAGCGCAGCCTGCTGGCCGCGGAACCGGCCTTGCGGGAACGCGGCCTGGTGGGCGCGGCACGCTACTACGATGCCCAGTGCGACGATGCTCGTCTCGTGCTTGCCACACTCCGCTCGGCGATGCGCCACGGTGCCCGGGCCGCGAATTACCTGGAGGTGGACGCACTCGAGAAGGCCGGAGGTGTGGTTCACGGCGCCAAGGTGCGGGACGTCGTGAGTGGGGAGACGGGAACCATCCAGGCCAAGGTGGTGGTTAACGCCGCCGGCCCCTGGAGCGATATGCTCCGCCGGCTGGAAGATCCCAATGCGAAACCGATGCTGCGGCTCACCAAGGGCGCGCACGTCATGGTGCCGAGATCCCGCATTGGACACGAGGCCGCGATCACCATGACGAGTCCGATCGACGGACGGGTGATGTTCGCGCTGCCCTGGGGCAAGTTCTCCTATATCGGCACGACGGACACCGATAGCGCCGAGCTGCCCGAACAGGCCCTAGTCACTTCCGAGGACGTCGTCTACCTGCTGCGCTCGGCCAATGCCTACTTCCCCAACGCTCACCTCACGGAATCCGACGTCGTGTCCTCCTGGGCCGGCCTCCGGCCCATGGTGGCCCCATCCGAGGCGATGGGAGCCTCCGAAGTTCCCCGCGAGCATCTCATCACGCGCGGTCCGGAGGGCATGCTGAGCATCATTGGCGGCAAACTCACCACCTATCGCCGGATGGCGGCGGAGATGGTTGATCGAGTGGAGGAAGAGCTGCACCGGATGGACGGTCGCGCGCGAGGCGGAAAGGCGGGGACCGATACCGAGCCGTTGCCCGGTGGCGAGGCGAGAGCGTTCGAGACCTTCCGCCAGACCGGACTCGACCTCGGACTCCCGGAAGCAACGGTGGAGCACTTGCTGTCCCACTTCGGCACCGAAGCGGCGGCGATCAACAACCTGGTGCGCGAGAACCGCTTACTGATGACCCCGCTGGCACCGCCTCACCCCGCGATCGAGGCCGAGGTCGTTCACGTCACTCGGCGGGAAATGGCGCAGCGGGTGGAAGACGTCCTGATGCGGCGCATACACCTGTACCACGAGACCCGAGACCACGGCCTCGCTGCCGCGCGCCGCGTCGCGGAGCTAATGGGGAAAGAGTTGGGATGGGATGATGCGAGAGTGGGGGAGGAGAGTGAGAAGTACCGGAAGATGGTGGAGCGGAACTAGAGAAGCGGAAAGGAACAGGAGACGGTGGAGAAGCTGTCATTCCGAGGAGCACGGCGACGAGGAATCCGAATGCCGCCTTGGCATCTGGATTCCTCGCTTTGCTCGGAATGACAGCCTCTTGTTTCTTTCCCTCGTTCCCTGTTTCCGCTTCTACTGCACCACAATCGTCCCCGACATCCCGGCGCCAGGAGACCCGTGCGCACTGCAGTGGTAGCCGTATGAACCGGCAGTGTTGAATTGGATCGGCCCGAATACGAATCCGGCACTCTGCAGCGCGTCGTGGTCGGTGAATGACGGCGCGGCCGGATCGTCGGTGACGCTGTGACCCGATCCCACCCAGTTCCAGGTGACGGTGCCTGTAACCCCAATGACCGGGTTCTTCGGCGTGAAGTTGTTGCTGTTCACGCTGACGGTGACCGCGAGCGGGAGTGCGGCGGCGGTCTCGGTGAAGGTCTGCGGCGAGCCGTTGGGAACCGCCGCGGTGGCGTCGACCGTCATATCTCCCGCCACACCCCCCAGAGTAACCGTTGCTGAAGCGATCCCGCCGGCATTGGTCGTCGAGCTAGCAGGAGCCACCGATCCCGCACCACTTGTCACCTCCCAATCCACATCGACTCCAGGTACGCCATTGCCGAACTGATCGGCGACCTTGGCCTGGAGCGGAGGGAGGGCGGTGTTGAGCGAACCCGTCTGACCATTCCCTCCAGCGATCGAAAGCTCATCGGCCACGTCGGGATCCGCGGTCGCGTCGAAGGTCACCGGCGAACCGGTCGCACCACTCACAGCAGCGGTTGCCGTCACTGCGCCGGAGACGTTGCCCAGCGTCCAGGTCGCGGTTGCGACCCCATTGGCATCGGTCGGCCCGCCCGGAGTTACAGCACCGGAGGTCGTGGCCCAGACGACAGTGGTCCCCACCTGAGGGGCGCCGCTCAACGTCACAACGACCTGAAGTGGGAGTGCCAAGGCCTGAGCCACCATGGCCGTCTGAGCATCACCGTTGTTCGCAGCAGTCTTGGCTATCACGGGCCTCGGCGTGCTGGGTCCACTGTCATCGCTACTGCAGGCCAGTGCCAACCCGCCGACCAGCAGGCTGACCCCGACAATTATTTTATGGGGAACGTGCACTCGCACCGCAAAACCCTCCCTTCATATTGTTCCTGGGGCAACAGTCCAACCGAGCGGAACAGCTCAAGCATACGTTCAAGACGGAACCGTGCAAAGCAGGAGACACGCCGGTGCCTGGTCGGCATCAGGGTGGCACAACTGTCAGACGGAAGACTACAGAGGGAGAACCGCTCGCCAAGGCGGCAGTGACTGTCGCCGCACCGACTAACGGGCCCGGCGGTAAGAACTGCCTCAGCGATACCGTCCGTGCCGGTGCTGGTGACGGCTGCGCCGAGAATCACCGAGCCCGAGGTAACCATCCAGTCCACCGGAACCTGCTCGAGAGGGTTGCTCAAACGGTCGGTCACCCTTACAGCAAGCGCCTCGGGAAAGACCATACCCGAGGCCTGGCTCTGACCATCGCCCGCCTCGATGAGAATCCTGCTGGGGGGACCGGGTAGCGCCGTGGCCGCGAACGTCACCGGCGATCCCGCGGCACCGGCCACCGTGGCCGTGGCCAGCTGGGGGCCTGCGGTGTTGGGCAGCTTCCAAAACGTCTGCGCTATGCCGTCTTGCCCGGAGAGTGTGGGTTGACCCACGGTAGCCCCCTGGCCCAACGTCTCCCAGACTACCGAGACCCCCGCCTTCGGGGCGCCCCCTTCCGTAACAACCACCCGGATGGGATCGTGCAGATAGGTGTCCACCAGCTGCGTCTGCCCATTACCGCTCGCCGACTCGGAAGGGCGGACCATTAGTGTATCCGGACTCTGGTCGGTACAGGCTCCGGCTGCCAGGGAGGTCAGCAGCAGCAGGTGGATCGGGGCGCGCGCGGTTCGCATTTGTGGTATAGGACGATTGGCTATCTTGAATCGGGCACGGGAGCGCTCCCGGGTACGCAGGCTCGCAGCAAGAAAGGGCAGTATGTCAGCCGATCCCAATGTTTTCGAAACCGCCAACGCCGGCTTCGCCCAGGTCATGTACGAGGAGTTCCTTCGGGATCCAGCCTCGGTAGGACCGGAGTGGCGGCGGCTGTTCGAGAGCGGAGTTGTGGGGGTACGACCGGAGAACGGCGAGCCCCAGGGCCGCGGTTCGGACGGGCAGTCTCTGGCGACCACACCGGCCGCCGAGCCTGCGCCGACCAGCGCGGAGCCTGCTGCGCAGCCCACGGTCGCGGCTGCACCCGAGCGGGTCGCGCCCCAGGGCCCGCCGGCCGCGGTTCCCTCCGGCGCCACGCCCATGACCGGGCCGGCGGCTCGTCTGGTTGCCAACATGGAAGAGAGCCTTGGCGTCCCGACCGCCACCACCTTCCGCGAGCTGCCGGTCGCAGTCCTGGAGGCTCGGCGCCGCGAGCTCAACAATGCCCTCCGGAATGCCGGCCGACCCGAGAAGGTCTCCTTCACCCACCTGATTGGATTCGCCCTGGTCCGGGCTGCCCACGCTCACCCGGTCATGACCACCGTGTTCGGGAAATCCAGCGGCGCGCCCCTCCGGATCAACACCGGGCAGGTCAACCTCGGCCTCGCCGTGGACGTCGAGAGAAAGGACGGAAGCCGCGGACTCGTCGTCCCGGTGATTCACGACGCTGCCTCCGGGAACTTCGCCCAGTTCCACAGCACTTATGAGTCGCTGGTAGAGAAGGCCCGGGCGAACAAGCTCATGCCCGATGCCTTCATGGGCGCCAACATGACCCTCACCAACCCCGGCGGACTTGGCACCGTGGCCTCGGTGCCGCGGCTCATGGGCGGCCAGGGCAGCATCATCGCAGTGGGTGCCATCGGCTATCCCCCGGCGTTCACCGAACTATCCGACGACCGGCTCCGTGAGCTGGGGATCTCGAAGGTCATGACGGTCACCAGCACCTATGACCATCGCGTGATTCAGGGAGCCGAATCGGGAGAGTTCCTGCGAACGCTCGACGGACTGATCCAGGGAGAAGGCAAATTTTACCAGGATGTTTTCTCGAGTCTCGGCCTGCCGGCCCCGAGCACGCAGACCAGCATCGCCGAAGCGCCGACCGCGAAGCTGGGCCGCGGGTCGATGCCGGTACGGGAGTCCACCGTCGCGCTGTATGACGTCGCCGCGGCGATGGCACTGGTGAAGGCGTATCGGACTCACGGGCATCTCGCGGCGCATCTCGATCCCCTGGGCAGCGAGCCGGTGGGAGATCCCTCGCTGGATCCCGAACCGCTCGGCCTCACCCCGGATGTGATGGCGTCGATACCCGCGGCGGTGCTGCGAGTAGCCACTCCGGGAGAGACGCTGGCCGATGCGGTGCCCGCGTTGCAGGACGCCTACTGCGGCACCATCGCGTACGAGCTGGAACACATCGCGGTGCACAACGAGCGGGTCTGGCTGCGCCAGATGATCGAATCGGGCGCCCATCGGACGCCGCTTCCCGCCGAAGAACAGAAGTGGCTGCTGCAGCGCCTCACCCAGGTAGAGACCCTGGAGAAGTTCCTTCACAAGGCGCACCTCGGCCAGAAGCGATTCTCGATCGAAGGGGTGGACATGCTGGTCCCGATGCTCGATCTGATCATCGAGCTGTCGGCCCAGCAGGGGACTCGCGAGGTGGTGATCGGCATGGCCCACCGCGGCCGGCTCAACGTGCTGGCTCACACCGTGGGACGCCCTTACGAGTCGATCTTCGCCGAGTTCGAGGGCGGTCGTCACGTGGAGGCGGGCAAGCTGACGCCGGAAGGTGGCACCGGAGACGTCAAATACCATCACGGCGCCGAGGGTTCCTACCGCACTCGAGGCGGGAAGAGTCTCACCGTCACCCTGTCTCCCAATCCGAGCCATCTCGAGTTCGTGGGACCGGTGGTAGATGGGCGGGCTCGCGCCAAGCAGACCTCGCGCCGCGGGCGCGAGGCGCATCACGATCCCAGCGCGGCCTTGCCGGTCATCATTCATGGTGACGCTGCCTTCGCCGGGCAGGGCGTCGTAGCCGAGACGTTCAACCTGGGCGCGCTGGCCGGGTACCGCACCGGCGGGACGATTCATCTGATCACCAACAACCAGGTCGGATTCACCACCGACATGGTTGACGCGCGCTCGACCCGGCACGCCAGCGACCTCGCCAAGGGGTTCGACGTGCCGATCATCCACGTGAACGCCGACGATCCGGAGGCATGCGTCGCTGCGGTCCGGCTGGCGATGGCCTACAAGGAGAAGTTCCGCGAGGATGTGCTGATCGACCTGGTGGGCTATCGCCGTCACGGGCACAACGAAGCCGACGAGCCGGCCTACACCCAGCCCCAGATGTACGAGCGGATTCGCGCGCTGCCGACGGTGCGGGAGCGCTACGCGGCCACCCTGGCCGAGCGCGGGGTGGTTTCGGCGGATGCCGCGAAGAGCGAAGCCGAGGCGGCTTACCAGCGCCTGGTGGAAGTGCAGCAGAAGTTCAAGGCAGGCATGGGGAAGGCGGTACCGGCGGAGCCGATCCCCGCGGAGCGCTCGAGCGGCTTGGAGGTTGAGACGGCGGTTGCGGCGGAGCTGCTCAGCGCGATCAACGAGCAGCTGCTGACCTGGCCTCAGGACTTCACGGTAAATCCCAAGCTCAAGAAGCAGCTGGAGCGGCGTCGCTCGGTGCTGGGAGCAGAGGGCGGGATCGACTGGGCTCACGCCGAAGCTCTGGCCTTGTCCACGCTGCTGGTGGAGGGAATTCCGGTCCGGATGACCGGGCAGGATACCGAGCGGGGCACCTTCAGCCAGCGTCATCTGGTGCTGCACGACGCGGAGCGGGAGCTGTCGTACGCGCCTATCGCGCATCTGCCCGGCGCCCTCGCCACGATCGAGCTGCACAACAGCCCACTCTCGGAACTGGCCCCGCTGGGCTTCGAGTACGGCTACAGCGCTGCCGCCCCCGAGACCCTGGTGCTGTGGGAAGCGCAATTCGGAGACTTTGTGAACGCGGCCCAGGTCGTCCTGGACCAGTTCATCGTGTCGGGGCTCTCCAAGTGGGGACTCACCACCCGGCTGACCCTGTTGCTACCTCACGGATACGAGGGGCAGGGACCCGAGCACTCCAGTGCCCGGCTCGAGCGTTTCCTCCAGCTCGCCGCCGAGGGAAATATCCGGGTCGCCAATCCTACCACGCCGGCGCAGTACTTCCATCTGCTGCGGCGGCAGGCCCGTCGGTCGCGACAGCGTCCACTCATCATCATGACACCAAAGAGTCTCCTGCGTCTGCCGCAGGCAGCTTCTCGGCTCGACGAGCTTACCAAGGGGACTTTCCAGGCCGTGATCGATGATCCGGTGGCGGCGGAGCACCGGGATCAGGTCGAGAAACTGGTGCTGTGCTCCGGGAAGGTTTACTACGACATCATGGCCGAGGCGGCGAACAAGGACCGGAGCCGGGTGGCGATAGCTCGGGTGGAACAACTCTACACCTTCCCCGCCCCGGAGCTGACGGCACTCCTCGCCCAGTATCCGTCAATCCGCGAAGTCACCTGGGTCCAGGAAGAGCCGCGCAACATGGGCGCCTGGCATTTTCTGGAGCAGCGGCTCCGTCACGCGCTCAAGCCCGGGATTCCTCTCCGTTATGTTGGCCGGCCGGAACGGGCCAGCCCCGCCGAGGGTTACCCGGCGGCACACGCGGCGGAGCAGAAGCGGATTGTGGAGGAAGCGCTCGGCTGAGAGGCGAGGACTGAGTTACAGCGGGAACGGGGAACGGGGAACGGGAAGGCCGAAGGTAACACCTCATCCCGAGGAGCGAAGCGACGAGGGACCTAATTTCCGTACCTTGCGCCAAGGTCAGGATAGTAGGTCCCTCGCTTCGCTCGGGATGAGGTAACTCTCAGCTTCATTCCCGATTCCCTGTTCCCGGTTCCCGCTTCTTCAGGTCGTCGCTGCCGGCCCGTTCCCATTCCCGTTGGTATGCTGGACAAACCGGGGACGGTTGGATGGCAGGAACTCCCGCTCGCTGGCCTGTCGGATCATGTCCTTCACCAAATCAGAGAGGTGGTCCCCGTAGTGGAGCAGGAAGACTCCGCGGGAACGCCGCTGGGCGATGAAGGAGATGAAGGGGACGTCGGCTTTGGCTGCGTTGCAGGGCCGGCAGGCGAGGACCAGGTTATCCGGCCGGTCGTAGGCCGTCTGGCCTTTGCGGGGGTAAACGTGGTCGAGCGTGGTTCGATCTTCCGCGATTTCACTCCCGCAATAGGCACAGATCGATCCGTATTGCTCGATCAGCCACTGACGGTGACTGTCCATGGAACGACGGCCAAGATTGCGAGCCTGACGATGGGAATTCGAAGATGAACGTCTGCGGGGGTTGCGTGGCACGTGGTGAAAATCCGTCAAAACTTTGCCTACTGCTTTTGTTTAGGTTGCGATCAGGCGGCCTAAACTGGCCGCAGGAACAGACTTAATGTAATGAGTCGGGCCCGGAAACGGTATCCTGGGTGGTTCGCCGGGCCAATTCGGCCCCCAGTTTGGCCCCGCCCCAAGCCAGGAACCCCGGGAAAACGAGGGTCAGGAAGAGCAGGACGACCTCCGGGGTATGCAACACCCCGGCCAACCGCCCCAGCAGCCGCCCAAACGCCCCGGAACGGGTGTCGGCCGCCAGCAGAACCGACCAAGCCAGGGCGGCCGAGACTCCCGGGATCCACGACCGGATCCGGCCCGCCGTCAGGAGCCCCCAGCCCAGCGTTATCGTGGGGATCGCCCACCATCCCATGAGCCAGGTCCCAAGCCCGAAGGCCAGGAACAGGCCTGCCCCGTGGAGCCACGGGCTCCGGGTCATGGGGCGGGAGCGAGGGTCAGGGTGGATCTCACCCGCGAACCCAGCTCTTCCTGAGTCCGGGGATAGCGGAGGGTATCCAGCGTCCCCTCACGCCACGACGGCAAACGGTCGATGTAGCGGGAGCTGGCGGGATTCCCCGATTGCCCCCCGGGGTAGGTCCCCCACGCTCGCACCTCCTCGCCCAGATCCACCACCATCCGCCAGCTGGCCCCGTCTTCTCCGTCACCAACCGATGGATTGATCGTGGAGGGGCCACCCTGCATCGGGATACCCAGCTCCGAAAGCGCCGGAATCCGCATCATGTGATAGATGTTGGCCTGCCGAATGCGATCCCACCGCCAGCCTGCGTCCGGCGGGCCGTACCGCTCGACCGTATGGCTATACCCCAATCGAAGGGCTTTCCTGAGCAGGGCGTCCCGCCGCTCGATCTCCTCGGTGCGACGATCGTCCCACCAGCGATTGGCGGAATCGGCCATGAGCTGGGCCATCGCCGCGAGACTCGGCAACGCTTTCCCTTCGAGCTCGTCCCACAGGAGACCGCTCAGCTCACGGAGACTCTGCTCGAACAGCACGGCGCGCCGATCGTCCCTGGTATACCGCCGGTCCCACTCTGCGAGGAGCCGGCCCGCCCGACGGGTCGAATCGTCCGTGGCGTTGGCTGCGGCAGCAATGAGGGGAGGCAGCAAGACATCGGCGCGCGGGCTTCCCGGATCGGTCTGCCAGCGAATCATCTCCGGGACCGTGACCGCGCTGTCGGCCCGGAGCAGCTGGTTGATGCGCAGCGCGCGCCACGGGGCATACCAGTCGGATCCGAAGTACCGCGAATCGAATCGCGGATCGATCGGCTGCTGATTCGCGGAGGCGAGAAAGCCCTGCGTCGGGTCCATAGCCTGCGGGTAGTCGGCGACCTTCCGGTTTCCGATCCAGTCGTTAGAAGAGCGCGAGCCATCCTGGAAGCGATTACCCGGTCCATCTCCCGGACGAATGGGCAGGCGACCCGTGGCCCGGATCGCGATGTGTCCCGCCCGATCCGCCACCAGCATGTTCTGCACCGGCCACCGGTATTCGCTCATTGCGTCCAGCCATTCGGCGGCGCTCCGGGCACCTGCCGCACGGGAAAACAACCCGATTTCGCTCGGCTCCTCGATCACAGTCCAGCGCATCGACACCCATCGGTCACCGAGTCGAGTGAGTGGGCCGCGGTGAGTGAAGCGCAGAGTATCCGTGCCGAGCGGTTTGCCGTCGGGGTCCCGATAGACCTCGATCCGTTGTCGCAACGGCCGCCACTCTCCGTCGAGGCGATAGCGCGTCGGATGATCTTCGTCATCCACCGTCTCGACGTAGCGGTCCAGCACATCGCTCTCGCCGTTGGTGAACGACCACGCCACATCGCGATTGAACCCGATAATAACGGCGGGAATCCCGGGAATCGTTACTCCGTAGACGTCGAGCTGGTTCGGCACCGACAGATGGGCCTCGTACCAGATCGAAGGCAGCGTCAGCTGGAGGTGCGGATCGCCGGCGAGGAGGGCGTGGCGGTTTGCGCTGCGTTGGGGTGAGACGGCCCAGTTGTTGGAGGCGTGGGGGCCAAGGCGGGGGGAGACGGTCAAAGGTCGATGGTCGATAGTCGATGGTCGATAGTCCAGACGGTCAGGGTCAAGAATCGACCAAGGACCATGGATCATAGACGCTTGACCATCGACCATCGACCATCGACGGCCTCCAGTCCGCTTGCTCTCAACCGGAACTATGGGCTCCTGTATCGGGCTATTGATCGGGAACAACGCGTCCGCCGCCGAGTCGCCAACCGCTTCTGCCGCGGCCTGGCGGACAATCTCCGCATCGTTGAACGCGAGGGTGAGGCCCATCCGGTGCAACAGGTGAATCGCGTCGATCGGCTCCCAGCGGGTCGGGCGGCGGTCCAACAAGTGGTATTCGAGAGGCAGATCCGTCCTCCCCAGTCCATCGATCCACGCATTGATGCCCTCGGTGTAAGCGGTGAGCGTGCGATACCCATTCCCCGCAGTATCCATCGCCGCCAGGACCCGCTCGGCGGCATCCGCGAGTCCCAGAGATCTGGTCTCCCGATCGAGCGCGAGCACCGGGGCGCCGAGCAATTCGGTGAGACGGCCGGCTCCGACTCTCGCCTGCACCTCGAGCTGCAGCAGGCGATCGCGGGCCACGACGTAGCCCAGGGCACGAATCGCGTCCTCTTCCGTCGGGGCGAAGATGTGCGGCACCGCCCGGTCGTCGTAGACCACTTGCACTGGGCCGGTCAGGCCCGGAATGCGTGCCGAGCTGGATCGCGGCAGCTCGGCCTGGGTCGCGACCGACCAGACTCCGTGTACTGGATCCAGGAATGGCCCGAGCGGAGGGAGTGGCCCGAGTCGAAACTGTCCTGCGAGTGCGAACGAGAGGAATACGACGAGTGCGACGACCGTGGACCAGCGTGGCTTCACGGATGATATCGGGACTTGAGCAACCGTCCCCACTTCCAGTTTATCGGATAGACCGCCTTGGCAGGACCCTGGGCATCAACCAGCCGTTGGCCGCTGTTGGCCCAGGCGAAGACTCCCCCCTCGAGATACGAGACCCGCGTGTAGCCCGCCTCTTGAAGCGCCTGCGCCATCGCGGCACCCATGGCGCCCGCGGCGTCATAGACCACGATGGGATTGTCCTTGGGGACGTTGGCGATGACGGTGAGATCGGGTGCGGCCGGATTGATCCAGACCGCGCCGTCGATATGGCTCATCGTGAATTGCGCGTCGGGCCGCGCATCAACCAGCAGCGCCGGCGGACGATTGGGATCCGCCTTCCACGCCACCAGCTCGGCCGGGCTGACCGAGCGAACCGAGGAGAACTTCGCCTTCACCGCCTGCCGCAGCAAAAAGGAGCCCAGCGGACTCCCATCCCAGAACAGACCAATCAGGACCAGCGTGGCAAGAACGAGGAAAACGATGGTCCGCTTGGTGAAGCGCTTCCCTGTGCTCATGTGGTTCGTCTCGGAGGATCGGGGTATGTCGCAAGCAGCCGTAAGCCTTAAGCCATTAGCCTCAGGCGCTAGGCTATGGCTTACGGCTTATGGCTTATGGCTTACGGACTGACTGGCTTACGGCCTGTGACTCCTACCGACGCCCCCGACCCCCACCTCCTCCCCTCATCCGGCTTGCGGGTCTTAGCCAGCAGCGCCGCCTCGGCCGCGGCCTTGCGGATCATCCGCTCCGGGCTCTCCGCCTTCATGATCGTGCGTGGCTTGCCGGGAACGATGTTCACCTTCCCCTCGACCGTTTCCACGGTGAGCGGCCGGCCGGTGGTGAGCTCGAAGACCCCCAGCACATTCTCCCCGTTGCCTTGTGCCGCCTTGACCCGTTCGGTCAATGCTTCGCGACTCCCGCAAGCCTTCCAGGCTCACGGGCGGAGTGCCGAATGGGGTAATCGGCTGGACCAGGATGGCGATCTTTGCCCCGCGAAGGGTGGGAGCCAGCCGCACATCGCGGCCTCCGACTTCCCGCGCCCAGCGGGTAGCCTCACGCTCGGCGGGCGATGGTGCGTTCTTCCCTGCGTTGGAAGCCTCGGCTGCGCCGGTGCCGGGCTTCTTGTGCTCGCGACTCCTGCGAAGCGCTTTCAGGTATTCAGGTTCATCAGACACGGTGACAGCTCCAGACTGCGGTGGGACGGGTTCGCCGGAGAAGATACACGGGAGAAAGGACGAAGGGGAGAATGGTCTGGCTCGGGCCTTCGAGGACCGGGCACGCGGGCCGACAAGGCCTCGAAAGACATACCGCGGAAGACGCGGAACACGCGGATAGCAGAAGAGTGGTGCCTCTCCATAGCGAGGCAGGGATGGTAGCGAATTGAAGACCCTGAGTTGTTTCCGCGTGCTCCGCGTAATCCGCGTGATCCGCGGTAGTCAGTTTCTGGGTTCCAAGCCTGCCTCACTCACGCTCCGGTGGAACCCGCGGATAGCGACTCACCGAGCCTCCGGCACCGCGCAATCCCCCACTCTGAAACCATAGCGCCGCAACCGCGAACCGAGCGCATCGGCGCCCTGTCCCGCCATGACGATGACCAGTCCCGGCGGGACCAGCCTCGGAAGCCGGCGCAGCTCGGGAAGCAGGGCCTCGACATTGGCCGGATCCGCAGCACTGATCGCCAGACACCCCGGATGCACTGTCCACGCGGCGTCCACCAGATCGTGGAGCGGCAGGTCTGCGCCGAGGTACCGTACTCGCCAGCCGTCCCGGGCGAGCAGGGTCAGATGACAGAGCAGTCCCCACTCGTGCCGCTCGCCCTGAAGGCAGGCCGCGAGCAGTACCGGTCCCTTCCCCCGATCGAGTTCCAGCTCTCGCTTGAGAATGGAGATCACCACTTCGCTGGCCAGGTGTTCTACCGCGACCGAGAGCTTGCCGAGGGCCCATTGATCACCGAGCAACTCGGCCAGGGGGAGAACCACTTCGCGGACGAAACCCTCCAGCTGTCGGCTCCGACGCTCCTCCGACAACAGGGCCGTGAGCCGGTCCCGGTCGAAATGCCTCAGTGCCTCCAGCATCGCCGGAAGCGGAGACCCATCGTCGAGCGAGCTCTCCGCGCGATTCAGCACCGATTCCATCGGCTCCTGCACCAGATCCCCGATCCGCTCTCCAGCCGCGATCAGCCGGGCGAAGGCGCGCAGCAACGCCACCTGCTCCGAGCTATAGACCCGGTAGCGATTGGCGAGGCGCTGCGGCCGCACCACCTCGTAGCGCCGTTCCCAGGCGCGGAGCCGTGCGGGCGCCAAGCCGGTAAGCTCGGCGACCTCCTTGATCTCGTAGTTTCGGTTGTCCGGCATGGGGGAGAAGCTGCAGGCCGATCGGACCGTCGTCAAATGTTTAGTCAGGCAACGCTGAACAATTCTGACGGGTGACTGAATCGCTCTCCACTACTATCTTCACTGCGCCTCCACCGGAGATTGCTCTGACCGCGCCCGCCACCATCCCCCGGACCGATCAGCTGACCACACATCCCGACTCTGCTTGGCGGACCATCAACAGCCTCCGCGTTCTGGCCATGGATGCGGTCGAGCAGGCCCAATCCGGCCATCCCGGCACCCCAATGGCCCTGGCGCCCGCGGCTTACCAGCTGTGGGACCGGGTGCTGCGATTTGATCCCGCCCATCCCGAGTGGGAGGATCGGGACCGCTTCGTCCTGTCGTGCGGGCATGCCTCGATGCTGATCTACGGCCTGCTGCACCTCGCGGGCTACGATCTCAGCCTCGACGACATTCGCCATTTCCGTCAATTCGGCTCCCGGACCCCAGGGCATCCGGAGCGGGGACACACTGTCGGCATCGAGACCACGACGGGACCGCTCGGCCAGGGTGTCGCGAACGCGATAGGCATGGCGATCGCCGAGCGGTTCCTGGCGGATCACTTCAACCGGCCCGGTTTCGAGCTGGTGAAGCACCGGATCTGGGCGTTGGCGAGCGACGGCGATCTGATGGAAGGCATCTCCGGCGAAGCCGCGTCGCTGGCGGGGCATCTGCGGCTGGGCAGTCTCAAGCTGATCTACGATGACAATCGCATCACGATCGACGGATCGACCGGGCTCGCCTTCAGCGAGGATGTGGGGCTACGGTTCGAAGCCTACGGCTGGCAGGTGCAGCATGTGGGAGACGGTAATGACCTCGAAGCCATCGCCCGCGCGTTAGATATCGCGGCGTCCGAAGCCAACCGGCCCTCGATCATCATCCTCCGGACCCATATCGCCGATCCCGCACCGACCAAGCGGGACACGGCCGCGGCCCATGGTGCCCCGCTCGGCGCCG
This sequence comes from uncultured Gemmatimonadales bacterium, assembly GCA_963788625.1. Lineage (GTDB taxonomy): Bacteria > Gemmatimonadota > Gemmatimonadetes > Gemmatimonadales > GWC2-71-9 > DATBGE01. The sequence continues at coordinate 323,977 of CAWBHB010000001.1, forward strand.
AAGAGGTCGCGAAGACCAAGGCGATCCTGGGATGGCCGGAACAGGAGAAGTTCGTGGTGGCGCCCGAGGCGGCCGAGTGGAGGAAGCGCTGCCTGGAAAGGGGCCGCATGGCACACGGCGAGTGGCAGGCGCTGCTCGATCGCTATCGGCGCGAGTATCCGGAGCTGGCCAGGACCTTTGCCGATTGGCAGGCGGGTCGCCTGCCGGAGAACTGGACCGATGGTCTCCCCGAGTACACAGCGGCAGACGGCAAGGTCGCGACCCGGCAGGCTTCCGCGAAAAGCCCTCAACGTATTGGCAGGGAAGCTCGGCAACCTGATCGGCGGCTCGGCCGATCTCGCCGAGAGCACCGGAGTTGAGATCAAGGGAGCCGGCAGCTTCGGGCCGGCGTCGGCAGGCAGGAACATCCATTGGGGTGTGCGGGAGCATGCCATGGTCGGCTGCCTGAATGGAATGGCGGCGCATGGCGGAGTCCGCCCCTTCGGCAGCACCTTCCTGATCTTCAGCGACTACTGCCGGCCGTCGCTTCGCCTCGCGGCCCTGATGAAATTGCCGGTGATCTTCATCGGCAGCCACGATTCGATCGGCCTGGGAGAGGATGGACCGACTCACCAGCCGGTCGAGCAGCTCGCGATACTCCGGGCCACGCCCAACATGAGGGTGATCCGGCCGGCCGATGCCGCCGAGACGGTCGAGGCTTGGCGTTTGGCCATCGAGCGCAAGGATGGCCCCACGGTCCTCGCGCTGACTCGGCAGAAGGTCGCGGTGCTGGATCGCACCAAGCTCGCGTCCGCCGAAGGTGCTCGACGCGGCGGCTACGTGCTGCTCGATTGCCAGGGTACGCCCGAAGCGATCGTGCTGGCGACCGGCAGCGAAGTCCACATCGCCCTCGCAGCCGTCGAGCGATTACAGGCCGAGGGGAAAAAGGTGCGACTGGTTTCGCTACCGTGCTGGGACCTGTTCGAGGCGCAGCCGGAAGCGTATCGTGAATCGGTGCTCCCCCGGTCGGTGACGGCGCGGGTCTCGGTCGAAGCCGCGGCGACGTTTGGCTGGAGCCGCTGGGTGGGAGACCGAGGCGTCGCGATCGGACTCGATCACTTTGGTGCTTCGGCCCCTGGCGATGTGCTGTTCCGCGAGTTCGGGTTTACCCCGGAACGGATAGTTGAGGCGGTAAAGAAGCTAATTTCAGATTGAAGATTGGAGATTGAAGATTTTGACAGATCTCAGATTGCAGATTTCAGATTGAAGATTTCAACAGATTTCAGATTGCAGATTTCAGATTGAAGATTTGACTGCTTTTCAATCTGAAATCTTCAATCTTCAATCTTCAATCTCTAATAACCTTGGCCCTAATGACACCTACATCCGCCAACCCCCTACGGAAGCTCGGCGACCTCGGGCAAAGCCCCTGGTACGACTACATCACCCGGGATCTCATCACCTCCGGCGAGCTGGCGCGGCTGATCGAGCAGGACGGTCTCCGCGGGATGACGACCAATCCCACCATCTTCGAGAAGGCAGTGGCGGGGAGCGACGTCTACGACGGTGACATCCGGGCCCTGGGCCCCGAGGGGAAGACTCCGGCTCAGATGTTCGAGGCGCTGGCGGTGAGCGACGTGCGGGCGGCGTGCGAGGTCTTCGCTCCGGTGCATCGGGCGCAGCGGGGCCATGATGGGCTGGTGTCGCTCGAGGTGTCACCGAAGCTGGCGCGAGATACCGAAGCCACCATCGCGGAAGCCGAGCGGCTCTGGGAGCGGATCGGGCGGGGGAATGCGATGATCAAGATTCCGGGCACCAGGGAAGGATTGCCCGCGATCACCGAATGTCTGGCTCAGGGCATCAACGTCAACGTGACGCTGCTCTTCTCGGTCGCCCGCTATCGCGAGGTGATGGACGCCTTCATGAGTGGACTGGAACGTCGCGCGGCCCAGGACCTGCCGATTGACGGCATCGCGTCAGTGGCCAGCTTCTTCGTGAGCCGGCTCGATGGCAAAGTGGATCCGCTGCTGGAGAAGAATTCGGCGTCGAACGCGCAATCGCTCCGCGCTACCGCCGCGATCGCCAACGCGTGCACCGCCTATACCGCCTTCCAGGAAACCTTCGCCGGCAAGCGCTGGAAATCGCTCGCCGCGAAAGGGGCCCGGGTCCAGCGCCCCCTCTGGGCCTCGACCAGCACCAAAGATCCCCGTCTCCCCGACATCTACTACGTCGAAGCACTGATCGCGGAGCAGACGGTGAACACCCTGCCGCCGGCGACCTTCGCCGCCTATCGGGACCACGGCGTTCCCGAGTTGCGCATGGCCGCCGGCCAGCGTGCCGCCCCAGCGCAGATCGCCGCTCTCAAGAAACTCGGCATTGATCTCGACGCCATCACGCACGCGCTCGAAGTCGAAGGTGTCGCGGGCTTCGCGGCGTCCTATGCCTCGCTCCTCGCGGGGATCGAGGCGAAGATGGGAGCCTTGGCAGGGGCGCGCTGAGAACCATGTGGGCGGCGTTGCGTAAGATCTCGCTCACATGGTGGATCATCATCGGGACAGTCACCGGCATCATGATCGGATGGCTGTCCCCCGAGTTTGGCGCTTCCCTCAAGCCGTGGTCCAACGTCTTCCTGCGGATGATCAAGTCGGTCGTGGTACCGATCATCTTCGGGACCCTGGTGATCGGCATCGCCGGCCACGGCGATGATCTGAAGCGGATCGGCCGGCTCGCCCTCAAATCCATCTCCTATTTCTGGCTGATGACCACGGTGGCGCTCGCCATCGGGCTCATCGCCGTGAACATCACCAAGCCCGGCGTCGGGGTGAAGCTGGCCCCTCCCGATCCCAACGCCCCGGTCCCCACCGCGGCCCCCACGACCCTCAACGGATTCCTGGAACACGTCGTCCCCAGGAGCCTCGCCGAGGCAGCGACCAACAACGAGGTGCTGCAGATCGTCTTCTGGGCCACCCTCTTCTCCATCGCCCTGACCCAGGTCAAGGGCAAGCCGAAGGAAGCGATGCTCGGCTTCTGTGAAGGGGTGATGGAGACGATGTTCAAGTTCGTCGGGATCGTGATGCGCTACGCGCCGATCGGCATCGGGGCTGCGATGGCGGTGACGGTGAGCCACAGCGGGATCCAGGTGCTCAAGAACCTGGGACTCCTGGTCGGGACGCTCTACGGCGCGCTCATCGCGTTCGTGCTGCTGGCGCTGATTCCCGCGGCTCTCATCGCCCGGATTCCGATTCGGGCCTTCATTCGTGCGGTGAAGGACCCCGCGGTGATCGCGTTCACCACGACGTCGTCCGACGCGGCCCTCCCCCTGGCCATGCAACGGATGATCGACTTCGGGGTGCCGAAGCGCATCGTCTCGTTCGTCATGCCGACCGGGTACTCCTTCAACCTCGACGGCTCGACTCTCTACCTCGGCGTGGCCTCGATCTTCGTGGCCCAGGCCGCCGGGGTCCATCTCTCGGTGGGCCAGCAGCTGTTCATGATGCTGAGCCTCATGATCACCAGTAAGGGCATCGCGGCGGTCCCCCGCGCCTCGCTGGTGGTGCTGTCCGGCACCCTGGTCGCGTTCGGGCTTCCGCTGGAGGGAGTCGCGGTCATTCTGGGCGTGGATGAGTTCATGGACATGGCGCGGACCATGATCAACCTGGTGGGCAACTGCCTGGCAACGGCGATCATGGCGCGTTGGGAGGGAGAGTTGAAGGTGGTGGAGGAGCCGGAAGGGGCGCAGGCGGTGAGTCTGAGGCCGTAAAGCGTGAAAACACCCGTAAGCCGTAGGCTTTAAGCGATTAGCTATTAGCTGTTGGCTGTTCACCCGAGTACCTCATCCCGAGAAGCGAAGCGACGAGGGATCTAGTGTCCGGGCCCCCGACATGTGGCTACGGAGGCTGGATCCCTCGCTGCGCTCGGGATGAGGTAGCTTCGCTCTAGCTAACAGCTAACAGCTTGTGACCTATGGCATATGGCTTAAGACACATACCCGCTGCAACCATTTCCCTCCTTCCCACGTCCATCCCTCGACACCAACCCGGAATACCCATGCTGAAGGCTGTTCCCGTGGCCGCCATCGCGAGTCTGGTCCTTGCCACCCCTCTCCTGGCCCAGGCTTCGAAGGCTGCCGTCTCCGCCCCGATCTCCCACATCAGTTACGACGTCACCTTCGACGCGACCACGGCAAAACAGAAGTCGCTCAAGGTCTCAATGCAGTTCAGCGTCATCGGTCCGGGCGATGTGCTGCTGTCGCTCCCGGCCTGGACTCCCGGCGCTTACGAGGTCACCAACTTCGCCCGCTGGGTCTCCAATTTCACCCCGACTGCCGAGGGCAAGCCGCTCGGCTGGGACAAGCTGGACTACGACACCTGGCGGATCCACGCCGCCGGGGCCAAGGCAATGACCGTCGCCTTCGACTTCCAGGCCGACACGCTCGACAACGCGATGGCCTGGTCCCGGCCCGACTTCGCCCTGTTCAACGGCACCAATGTCTTCATGTACCCGGAGGGCCGCAGTCTCAGCTTCCCCGCCACGGTCCAGCTGCATACCGAGCCGGACTGGCTGGTCGCGACGGGAATGCATCGGGGCGCTGAAGCAGGGTCCTACGCGCGAGAAGAATTTCCACGATCTGGTGGACATGCCGTTCTTCGTGGGCAAGTTCGAGTACGACAGCAACGTGGTGAACGGCAAGATGGCCCGGCTCGCGACCTATCCGGCCGGGTCTCTCTTCGGCGCGGCGCGCGACAGCGTATGGAACGACATCAAGCGGATGATTCCCGTCGAAGGCGCGGTGTTCCAGGAGACGCCGTGGGACAGCTACACCACGATGATGATCTTCTCGCCCGATTTCCCCGGGCGGATCGGCGCTGGAGCATCAGAATTCGCACGTCGGGGTCTACACCCCGCAGCTGATCGGTACGCCGGTGCTGCCATCGATCACGGCGCACGAGATGTTTCACTCGTGGAATGTGAAACGCATGCGGCCGTCGGAGATGGTGCCCTATCGTTATGACCAGGCCCAGCCCACCGTGTGGCTCTGGGTGAGCGAGGGGATCACCGATTACTACGCCGACCTGACCTTGGTACGCAGCTGGGATCGTGGACTCCACGGCATTCTTCGCCCAGACCGTTGACAAGATCGCGAACGTCAACCAGACGGTGCCGGTGGCGCTGGAAGATGCTTCACTCTCGACCTGGATCCACCCCACCGACGGGACCGGTTACATCTACTATCCCAAGGGCTCCCTCGCCGGGTTCGTGCTCGACATCCTGATCCGCGACGCGAGCGACAACAAGCGATCGCTGGACGACGTGATGCGGAGCGTCTACCGGTCGACCTACAAGGTGGGCAAGGGCTTCACCGGCACCGATTGGTGGGGAGCGGTGAGCAAAGCGGCGGGGGGCAAGGATTTCAAGCAGTTCAACGCAAGGTACGTTGACGGTCGCGAACCGTATCCCTGGGACAGCATCCTCCCGCTCGTCGGTCTCCGAATCCGGGCCGACACCACCCACGTGCCGCGGCTCGGCATCGCCTCCGATCTCGATTCGGCGAGCGGGGCCGCCAAGGTGACCCAGGTCGTTCCCGGTAGCGCCGCAGAGGAGGCCGGCGTCAAGGTAGGAGACGTCCTTCTCTCCCTGGGCGATCTCAAGATCAGCACCAACGATTTCGGGCCCGCCTACCGGAAGATGTACGCCGGCAAGGACAGCCTGGCGATTCCTTATGTGATCAAGCGGGGAGACTCGACCATGACGCTCAACGGCAAGGTCCGGCTGGTGGAGCAGATCGAGGAGCACCTGGAGCCGGATCCCAATGCGAGTGAGAAGGCGGTGCAGGGTACGACACGGGATAATTACAGGGACGAGTCGAGTAGGGCGGACAGGGCGGACAGGACGGACAAAAGCGGGAAGGGAACTGACGGTGTCATTCCGAGGGAGCGCAGCGACCGAGGAATCCGAGTGCCGACCTTGGCATTGGGATTCCTCGCTTCGCTCGGAATGACAGCCTATCTTCCTTTCTCCTGTTCTCCTGTTCTCCCTTTCTCCCGTTTCGAACCCCATGTCCGACACCTCCTTCTACGCCACCCAACTCGAGGCCACCCAGTCCGGCGATCCGTGGTATGGGCCTCCCATTACCAAGGTGGTCGAAGGGCTGAGCGCCAAGCAGGCAGCCGCGCACCCGCTTCCCAACGCGCATTCGATCTGGGAAATCATCCTCCACATGACCAGCTGGGTGCGCGAGGTACGCCGCCGCCTGGAGCAGGGGAATCCCCACGAGCCCGACGACGGCGACTGGCCCCCAGTGGATGAGCCCACCGAGGGTAACTGGTGGCAGGCGCTGGACGAGCTGGAGACGGCCCACGCCGAGCTGCGGGAGCAGCTACTCCGCACCCCGGAGACGAAAATGAACGAAGTGGTCGGGACGATACGGGATCCATCGCTGGGAAGCGGGGTGTCCTACGCGGCGATGATGCAGGGATTGCTGCAGCATGATGCGTATCATCTTGGACAGGTGGCGTTGCTGAAGAAGGCGGTCGAGGCGTCAGGATAAAGCGGAACAGGGAACGGGCTATGAGAGCGGTCGGCCGTCAGCCGTCAGCCGTCAGCCGTCAGCAAAGCACCTCATCCCTCGCGGCGCTCGGGATGAGGTGCTTGCTAACAGCTGACAGCTAACGGCTACTCGCTAACGGTCCCTACCTGTCAGCCTGAGTCCCAGGCGCAGTCATGAGGATGGAGCGAAGCTCGGAATCCTGCAGTCTCTTGAGGGCGCCGCGCGGCATGGGTACCCAGCGTCGTCTGCCGTCCGGGGCGGTGAAGACGGCGGCGTGCTGCTGCATCGGTTGGCCGCCGATCACCTCGTCCTCGATGACGGTCCAGACCACACCGTCCACATCGGTGACAGTGCGCAAAAAATGACCTCAATGAATCCGGATCTTTGGGAGGGAACCTACGGAACGGAAATGCAGCCACATGTGTGAGACGTCAAGGGTTCAAGTTGCTACCGAAGTGACTAGGTGGCCGCGGCGATTGAAAAGCTTACCGCGGAGCACGCGGAAAAAGGCGGAAGACGCGGAAAGCAGTTGAGGTACCCAGCAGCCAGGAGTGAACCACGCATGTAATGTTACGTTACTCTCACAACCCCTCCGCGTGTTCCGCGTCTTCCGCGGTAAGCTTTTTACCGGCCCTTCCCCGATCCCTCCTACATGGTGCTCCGCTGCCTCAGCCCGTTCGCCTCGAACGCCAAGTACCGGTGGTTGAGCCGGCTGGTGAGCCATGCGACGAGCGGGCCAAGTATCCCAGAGAACTGGACGGCGAGAGTAGCGAGGGTGCCCTTCTCGATCGGCTCGAGCCGATGGAGTCCGGTCACCCGCACTCCCGGATGCCAGGTTACCCAGGTGAAGCTCCTCCCCTCCTTCGCCTCGGTTACCTCCCAGACTGCAGGCGATAGCTTGGGCTGAGCGACCCTCGCCCGGGTCCCCACCCGTAGCGGCCCCGGCTCAAGGAGCTCGATGCTCGTGACGCTCGGCGTCCACTGCGGCCAGCGTTCGAGATCGGCCAGCACCGCCCACACCTGCTCGCAGGGCGCCGTGATCTCGACGCTGATGCTGAATTCAGTCATCGCAGCAGGACACTACCTGAAAAGCTCGCAGCGTCTCACCCGCCCTGCTGGTGCGCCTCCACAAACCAGAGCCACTTGTCTATTCCGCGCGAAATCTCGGTCAGGATGTCGGCGCTTCCGGCGTCTTCCAGCTCGTTCATCTCCTCGATCCCGACCCGGGCGGTCCGGCCGAACCCGGCGAGCGCGTCCGAGAGCGCGGCCACATGCTCGGCGCCGGTCGAGAGCGTGAGGGGATAGTCGACCAGGGTCGTGCGGCCCGCCACCACCCCAGCGGTTCCCTCCGCGATGCCGCCGAGCTGCACGATCCGCTCGGCGATGAGATCGACGTACTCTTCGACGTCCTCGTTGATCTCGTCGAACAGCTTGTGCAGCGCGATGAAGGCGGGACCCTTCACGTTCCAGTGGGCCTGCTTGCACTGGGTCTGGAGATCGATACAGTCGGCCAGCCGCTGGTTCAGAAGCTCGATGACCTGGACCCGGGTGGCCTGGGGAAGGTCGTTCTTGGTGGAGTACAGACGGCTGGGGCCGTCGTCGGTCACGGTAGTCTTGCGATTGGTGACGCGGGTGGTGCGATCGGGTGCGAGGGTGCGAGCCATGGCGGTAACTCCAAGTGACGTTCGTACGTAAAAGAGGTAATCGGTTCCTGGTATACAGAAAGCTAGTAAAGCCCAATCGTGTTTGCCGCCAGAGGTCCCTGGTATCTTCGGCCTGGAGCCACTTGAGGGAGATCCCATGATGAGGCAGTTCCTCCTTGCCTGTCTTGTGGTACTTCAGGGCAGCCCGCCGGCTCTCCCCGGGGTAGAGACGCCTCCCCTCGCTCACGAAGTCACCATCTACCGCGACCGTTACGGTGTTCCCCACGTGTTCGGGAAGACCGATGCGGCGGCGGTGTTCGGGTTCGCGTACGCGCAGGCGGAAGACAACTTCTTTCGCGTGGAGGACAACTTCATCAAGTCGCTCGGGCGGCGCGCCGAGGTCGAGGGAGCTGGTGCCTTGAACCAGGACCGGATCACTCGTCTGCTGGAGATTCCTCGGCTGGCACGCGAGGAGTACGCGAGGATGCCGCCCGAAGTGCGGGCGCTGGTGGACGCCTTTGCGGAGGGACTCAACTACTACCTGGCGAAGCATCCGGAGGTTCATCCCCGGCTGCTCACCCGAATGGAACCGTGGTATCCGCTCGCCTTCATTCGCTACAACTACTATCAGAACGGTTTCCTTTACTCCTCGGGATTGAATCGCAACCAGTTCCAGGTAGGGAAGAACGGCCATGGTCTCGAGGCCAGCACCGGCTCCAACGGCTGGGTGATCGGCCCCTCGCGGAGCGCCAGCGGCCATCCGTTGCTGTTCATCAATCCTCATCTCGCCTTCTTCGGCAGCGGCCAGGTGTACGAGGGCCACGTCCACAGCGACCAGGGCTGGGATTTTACCGGCTATACCCGGTTCGGATTTCCCTTTCCCTATGTCGGCCACAACGCATACCTCGGCTGGGTCAGCACGGACAACGCAGCGGACCAAGCCGACAGCTACGTCGAGACGTTCGATGACCCCGCACGCCCCCTCGCCTACCGCTATGGCAGCGGGTATCGAATGGCCACCTCGTGGCAGGACACCATCCGAGTCAAGACGGACAGCGGTCTGACGGTTCAGGTCATGACCTTTCGAAAAACCCACCACGGCCCGTTGTTCGGTGATGGTCAGGGTAAGCCGCTGGCGGTGCGCATGGCCAAGCTGGAGGGCGACGGATGGCTCGGCGAGTGGTACGCCATGACCCGAGCCCGGAACCTGACCGAGATGAAGCGGGCTATGGCGCCGCTCAACATGCTGTTCGGCAACGTCATGTACGCCGACCGTGACGGGCACACCTGGTACATGTACAACGGTGCGGTGCCGCGGCGCGATCCCCGGTTTGACTGGGAATCGCCGGTGGACGGCAGTGATCCGGCCACCGAGTGGCAAGGCTACCACACGATGGACGAGCTGCCGCAGCTGACCGATCCCGCCACCGGTTGGATGCAGAACTGCAATGCTTCCCCATTCCTCCTCACCAGCGACGGCAATCCCGATTCGACCAAGTTTCCCAAGTACATGGCGACGGAGGGCGATAATCCGCGGGCACTCATCTCGCGACGCATCCTGGCGGGGAAACCGAAGTGGTCGTTCGAGGACTGGACCCGGGTCGCCTTCGATACCCGGGTCGTCATGGCGGATAGCCTGATTCCGCTCCTGGCCCAGGATTATGCGAAGTCTCCCCGCGACAGCTCACCCGATGGGCGCCGGTTAAGGGATGCCATGGATACCCTCCGTTCCTGGAATCACCGGAGTGACACCGGATCGGTGGCGACCACGCTCTTCGTGTTGTGGCGAGGTACCCTGGGCCCCTGGGATTCGTTGACTCCCGCCCAGCGACTCGAGCGGCTGGGGGCTGCTCAGACGATGTTGGAGCAACGCTTCGGTCGATGGACGGTGCGGTGGGGAGAGTTGAATCGTTTGCAGCGGATCGACGAGGCGGAGGACCAACCCTTCTCCGATGACCGGCCCAGTCTACCCGTGCCCGGGGTCGGCGGCGGGGACGGCGCGGTCTTCACGTTCTACGCCGACGAAGCCAGTGGGCAGAAGGCGCTGTACGGACAGGCCGGTAGCACGTACGTGAGCGTCGTGGAGTTCGGCCCCAGGGTGCGAGCGCTGACGGTGCATACCTTTGGCGCGAGCGGCCACCCCGACTCGCCCCACTTCTTCGACCAGGCGCCGCTCTATGCGACGGGTCGCTTCAAACCAGGGTGGTTCACCCTGGCGGAGATTCGTGCGAATGCCGAGCGGTCATACCGGCCGGGGGAGGAGTAGCGGGGAAGTACCGAGTACCGAGTATCGAGTACCGAGTACCGTCGCCTGAATTGGCTAACAGCTAAGCTGACGGCTGACGGCCCCACTCAGGCGAGATGAGCGAGTGTCTCCTCCAACTCCGCCACCAGATCCTCTTCGTCCCACGATCCGTCGTAACGAACACCATTGATGAAGAAAGTCGGGGTTCCATTCACCCCGCTCTTCACTCCGCTCATGAAGTCTTCCCGCACCCGTCGCGAAAGCGACCGGAGCGGAGGTCGTCGAGCACGACTGGAGCGTCGACGCCGGCCTCCGCGGCCAGCCGCGCCAGTGCAGCGTCTTCCAGGGTCCGTTGATGTTCGAAGATCAGGTCGTGCATGGCCCAGAACGCCTACTCGCCGCCATGCGCGCCCACCGATTCCGCGGCCTCCGCGGCATGCTCGGCGTGGGGATGGATTTCGTTGAGCGGAAAGTTGCGGAAGACGAAACACAGCCGGTCGCCCAGGCGCGTCTGGACCCGTTTGATGATCGGATAGGCCCGGCCACAGTGGGGGCACTCGTAGTCCCCGTACTCGACCAAGGTCAGGGGGGCATCGGGATCTCCCTGCCTGTGGTCCCGATCGCTGACTGGAAGGGTAAGCCGGCTCATGGGACGCTCCGAGTCTCGCCCGCAACCGCGGGCTGTTGGAGTGATTCCAGCGCCTCGAGGATACCGTCGGCGCCCGGGTTCACCCCGACGGGGGACAGGTAAGACCAGCGAATGATGCCTTCACGGTCGATCACGAACAGTGCTCGTTCGGTGGTGCCGTCCTGCTCGCGATAGACGCCGTACTGCCGCGCGACGGCGCCCTTGGGCTCGAAATCACTGAGCAGAGTAAAGTGCAGATGGCGTTCTTCCCGGAACGCCGCATGGCACCAGACCCCGTCCACCGAAATCCCGATGACCTCAGCACCCAGACGATGGAATTCCGAGTGCAGCTCGTTATAGAGACCCATCTGGTCACCGCAGACCGGGCTCCAATCGGCGGGATAGAACGCAAGCACGACCAGCTTGCCGCGGAGCTCGTCCAGTGACAACCTCTGGTCCGGTGTGGCGGAGAGGGTAAAGTCGGGGGCTGGAGTTCCCGCAGGAAGCGGATGGGACGTAGCGGAAGTCGGACTCATGATGCACCTGTTGTGGAATCCTAAGTGCTCGCCAGATCAGGAACCTGGCGGCGAGATACTTGGGTGGACCGTGCCTCCCGGAGGCGGAGTTGTCAAGCTCGCCATTCCTTCCGGGTGGTTCAGTACTGGGTGAGCGAATCCGCCGGACTCACCGGCTTCGCTCTCGGCCACCCGAGCCTCTGCACTCCGAAAGTTGGCCTCATAGGTGCGCGGATCGATGCGAAACAGGACCGTTCCCTTGCGTACGTCCGTGCCTTCGACATACGGTCGCGCGACGATCACCCCTGAGACCTGAGCCCGCACCTGTACACTCTTGGACGCCGCCGCCTCGGCGACCCACTCGAGCTGGGCGGGTATCGTCTGCGGCTGAATAGTCACCACCGTCACTTCCGGTGGCGGCGGACCAGCAGGGGGCGCGTTGTTGCGGCAGCTGTCGAGGACGCCGCTCAGCGCGGCAAGGCCCAGGGCGAGCAGTGCCAGCGGCGACGCCCCTCCTACCGATTCCGTTCTCAAATCACGTGGCAATGGCGGCCTGAGTTCTTCTAGCTAGTAGCCGAAGGGAGTACGCTGCTTAGGGGCTTCGTAGTCATGTACGTAAGTGATGATGTACGGACCCATGAAGGTCACTTCGACGATCGTAGCCCCTTTGGCAAGGGAATAGTGATGGAACCCCGCCGGCGCAGCGATCGTATCACCAACGCTCAATAGCAGGGTCTTTTTCGCATCGAGCTTGTCTCCCATCCCGACCAACAGTGTCCCTTGCCTCACCTCCACTCGTTCATCGGTGGGGTGGTAGTGGGGAGGCATGGTGTAACCGTCCGGCATTAAAAGCTGGATGGTCGACTGACCGGGGCCGGTGGGATCGCCGGACACCACCGCGATCTGAGCGCCCGGAGGCAGTATCGAGGGCGCGGCGAGCCATTGAAGCGGCGGCGGTGCCCCACCCTGCGCGGCAAGGGCCGAGTGGCCCAGAACCGAAACCATGGAAAGCAGTAAAGTTGTCTTCACACTTCCCCGTTGTCGCACCCTAGTGGGCGCTTGTCAAGCGGCGGGGGGCAAGTGCCTGGAATCCCTGTCCTTGGGCCGCGGGTCGGTCAGCTCTTGACGAAAATACCTAACACTGTTATATCGGGTAACAGAAATAGGAGGTTTGGGACATGGGCACCAAGGAGCGTCGAGCACGTGAGCGTCACGAAACCCGCACCCGGATTCTGGATGCGGCCCGGGACATGTTCGTGAAGGACGGGCTCGAAGCGGTCACCATGCGGAACCTGGCCGAGAAGATCGAATACACTCCCACGGCCATCTATCACCATTTCCGGGACAAGCAGGCCCTCCTGCGCGAGCTGGTGGCGCACGACACCCGGGAGCTGGCCCAGGCCTTTCAACGGATCGGCAAGCTGGAAGATCCCATCGAGCGGTTGCGCCGGCTGGGCATGGCCTACATCAAGTTCGGCTTGGAGCACCCCGCGCACTACCGTTTTCTCTTCATGGTCGCCCCACCGGACAAGAGTGAGATCGAAAAGGGAAACCCCGAGGAAGACGCCTTCGCGTTCCTCCGGCAGACGGTGGTAGATGCGATCGCAAGCGGCCGGCTCCGCCCCGAGCTCAAGGATCCGGACCGGGTGGCTCTGATGTGCTGGTCGATGGTTCACGGGATCGTCTCGCTCACGATTGTGTTCGCAGAAAACCCCTGGTTCACCTGGCCCGATGTGGAACGCACCGGCGCCGCCGCTGTTGAGACACTTACCCGTGGGATCCTTCGGGACGACGGGTGATTTTTTTTGGAGGTAGACTTAACAATGTTAAATAAGGTCACGCTGTTGAGTCTGCTCTGGGCGCTGTACGGCGCTGCTCCGGCCGCGGCGCAGGACCCGCTCGGGTCCCTGATCCACGAGGGGCTGAACAACAACTTTAGCCTCAGGGGACAGCGCCTCGCCGATCGCCAAAGCGAACTGAGAGTGGATCGCGCTCGCGGGCTGTTTCTGCCCAACGCGACGGTGGACGGCCGCTTCTCTCACCTGAACGGCGTTCTCGACCTGGGCGACCTGATCAATCCAGCCTACGGGGCCCTGAACCAGCTCACCGGCAGCAACAGCTTTCCGACCGACCTGCACATCACCCTGCCCTATGCCCAGGACCTCCGGCTTCGGGTGACGCAGCCGCTCTTCAACGCCTCGATTCTCGCCAACTACTCGCTCTCGCGGAGTCTGCGCGAGGTCGAACGGGGTCGAGTCGGTGTGGCAGCCCGGGAGCTCGCCGCTGCCATTCAGCTCCAGTACCTCCAGTACGCCGGCGCCAGACAGGTGGTGGAACTCTACCGTTCCACCATTGACGTGCTGCAGGAGAACCTCCGGGCCAGTCAGCGACTGGTGGAAGCGGGCTCGACCACACCTGATGCGGTATCCAGGGCTCGTGCCGATCTCAGCGAGACGGTGCAGCGCCTGGCCGAGGCAGGACAGCGGCGTGACGCCGCGGCGCAGTCCTTCAACCAGACGATGGGTCGTCCGCTCGATCAGCCGATCGAGGCCATCCGGGACTCGGAGCTGACGTTTCCGATGACCGTAACCCTGGAAGAAGCGCTGCAGCGCGCCCGCGACGCGCGAGAAGAGCTGCAGCAGGCCGATTACGGGATTCGGGCCGCCCAGGCACAGACCAGACTCGCAGAGGCGTCTTTCCTGCCCACTCTCGCCTTGGCGGTGGACTACGGCTTTCAGGGCGAGCACCTCCACTTCAACAGCAGTCAGGATTACACCGTCCTCTCCCTGGTGGTGCAGTGGAACCTGTTCAACGGCGGACAGGACGTGGCCCGGCGGAAGGAGGGGCAGATCGAGACTGAGCGGGCCCGGCTGGCCGAGGCCGATCTGAGGACCCGGATCGAGCTCCAGGTTCGGACAGCTTACCAGGCGGCGTCGGTGGCCCGCGATGCGATTCCCACCGCGCACGATCGATTCGAAGCCGCCCGCCGCACCTTCGAGCTGGTCCGCCGCCGCTATGAGGAAGGCCTCGCTCCCCACCTGGAATTCACCCAGGCTCGCGCCGATTTCACCAACGCCGGCCTCAACCAGATCATCACCCAGTACACCTACGCTGCCCGCTATGTCGAGCTGGAGCGCGCCGCCGCGCTGCGTGGTCTCGAGACCCAGGCGGAGGAGAGAGTCCCATGAGAACCAACTCACTGATGGTCCTGGCCGCGCTGGCTCTGGCTGCCTGCAGCGGGCCCCAGGCGGAGCAGAGATCTCCGGGTGCAAACAGTCTCGGCCGGCCGGTTCGCATCGCCGCGGTCGAGGAGAGCACCATGACCCGCCCCGTCTCGGGCACCGGGACACTGGGAGCCAGGGACGAGCTGGTGCTGGGCTTCAAGATCGGCGGGGTGATCGCCCGGGTCGCGGTGGATCCCGGCGATCGGGTGCGGCAGGGCCAGGTGCTGGCCACTCTGGAGCACCGCGAAATCGACGCCCAGGTGGCGAAGGCCCAGAGCGCTGCCGAGAAGGCGGAGCGGGATGTCGCGCGACTGAACCGGCTTTACCAGGACAGCGTCGTCACCCTGGCCCAGCTGCAGGACGCGACCACCGCGGTCGACGTAGCTCACGCCGATCTCGATGCAGCCTCCTTCAATCAACGCTATGCCACGATCGTCGCACCGGTGTCCGGCACCGTGCTTCGCCGGATGGCGAATGCGGGCGAGCAAGTCGCGGCCGGCACCCCACTGCTCAGTATCGCCAGCCTGGCCCGGGGAGCGGTGGTTCGGGTCGGTCTGGTGGATCGCGATGTGGTCCGAGTGAGGGTGGGCGACTCGGCGGCGGTTCGATTCGACGCTTATCCCAACCGGACATTCCGCGGCACGGTGCGCGAAATCGGCGCCGCCGCGACCCAGGGAACCGGGACTTTCCCGGTCGAGGTGCTTCTGGCCGGTGGCGAGGCACTCCCCAACGGGCTGGTTGGGCAGGTGGAGATCCGGCCCCGTGATGCCGAGTCGGTTCAGCTGGTGCCGATAGAAGCACTGGTCGAAGCGGACGGAGATCGGGGGACGGTGTACGTGCTACGCCCGGACCAGCGCCACGTGGAGCGGCGAGAAGTGGATATCGCCTTTACCGACGGCGCGCGAGTCGCGCTGGCCGGCGGGCTCGATCACGCGCAGTCGGTGGTGACCGATGGCGCGGCCTATCTCGATGACGGCGACAGCGTGAGGGTGACGCCATGAAGATCTCCGAATTCGCGGTCAACCGCTATCAGTTCACCGTCGTCATCTTCGCGATGCTGGCGGCCCTCGGGGTGACGTCGTGGCTGTCGATCCCCCGCGCCGAGGATCCCGCTTTTCCGATACCGATCTTCACGGTGGTGGCGGTGGAGCCGGGAGCCGCCCCGATCGACCTCGAGCGGCTGGTGGTCAAGAAGATCGAGGATCGGGTAGACGAGCTGGACGACGTGAAGAACATCAAGTCGCGCATCGAGGACGGGCTGGCCACCGTCCGGGTCGAGTTCCAGGCCTCGAGCGATGCGGACAAGAAGTACGACGACGTGCTGCGCGAGGTGAATGCGCTTCGCTCGTCACTCCCGCCTGAGCTCGCCCTGCTCGAAGTGCGGAAGGCCAGCTCGCTCGATGTGAACATCGTCCAGCTGGCCCTGGTATCCGAAGTCGCATCCTACCGGACCCTCGACTCCCTGGCCGAACTGCTCGAGGACCGGATCAAGACGGTGCCCGGCGTGCGTCGAGCGGAGCGGTGGGCGGCGCCCGCGCGCCAGGTGCGGGTCTCCCTCGATCTGGGCCGCCTGGCCGAGCTCGGCGTTCCTCCCGGTCGCGTGCTTCAGGCGATCGGTGGGGAGAGCGCCGACATCCCGGGCGGCACCGTGGATGCGGGGCTGCGGCGCTTCAGCGTGCGGACCAGCGGGAGCTACACCACGCTGGATGAGATCCGGCAGACGGTAGTCGGCGGCGCACGCGGGGCCCTGGTCCGGGTGGCCGATGTGGCGACTGTCGAGTGGGGATACGCCGATCCCACTTACCTGGGCCGCTACAACGGCCGCCGCGCTGTCTTCGTCACCGCCAACCAGCAGGACGGGTGGAACATCGTCCGGGTGCGGGACGGAATCTGGGAAGAGCTGGACTCGTTCCAGAAATCGCTCCCGCCAACCGTCTCGCTCGAACGAGGCTTCGATCAGGCCAAGAACGTGACCGGGCGGCTCTCCCGCCTGGGAACCGACTTCATGGTCGCGATCGGCCTGGTGCTGGTGACCCTGTTGCCCTTGGGCCTCCGAGCATCGCTGATCGTGATGATCTCGATCCCGCTCTCCCTGGCGATCGGGGTCACTCTGCTCGATCTCACCGGGTTCAGCATCAACCAGCTCTCGATTGTCGGGGCGGTGATCGCGCTCGGACTGCTGGTGGACGACTCGATCGTGGTGGTCGAGAACATCACCCGCTTCCTTCGCGAAGGACATACTCGGCGCGAGGCGGCGATCCTCGCCACTCGACAGATCGCGATCGCGGTGCTGGGCTGCACCGCGACATTGATCGTCGCCTTCCTGCCGCTCCTGGTGCTGCCAGGGCTGCCGGGCAAGTACATCAGATCGTTGCCGGTCACGGTGGTCTACACTGTGGCGGCCTCCCTCCTGGTGTCTCTCACGATCATTCCCTGGTTGGGCAGCCTGCTGCTCAGCCGGCACGAGGAACCCGGCGGCAATCGCATTCTCAGGGCGCTGACCCGGGGGATCGACCGCACCTACGGGCCGATGCTGAGGCTGGCCCTCCACCATCCACGCGCGACACTGATCGCGGCGTTGGGAATCGTGGTGGGGAGTTTTGGACTGATACCACTGGTCGGCTTCTCGCTCTTCCCCAAGGCCGAAACGCCACAGTTCCGGGTAGACATCCGCACTCCGCACGGCAGCAGTCTCGATGCCACCGATCAGGCGGCGCGATTCGCCGAACGGGTGCTCTCTGAACAGCCGGAGGTGGCGGGCATTTTCGCCTCGGTCGGAAGGGACAACCCGCAGATCTACTACAACGTCACGCCGAAGGAGGAGAACCCGGATGTAGGGCAATTGTTTGTGGTGCTCGAGCAGTACGACCCGCAATCGACACCCGGGATGCTGGACCGGCTGCGGGCCAGCTTCGCCGAATATCCCGGCGCCAGGATCGAGTTGCACGAGTTCGAGAATGGACCCCCAATCGATGCGCCGATCGCGCTCCGGGTGTCCGGGCCGGACCTCGATACCCTGCGGATCCTGGCCGGCGAGGTCGAGCGGGTGTTCAAGCAGACCCGGGGCACTGAATACGTCTACAACCCGGTTCGTCTCCCGCGCACCGATCTCAAGCTGGTGATCGATCGAGAGAAGGCCGGGCTGCTGGACGTGCCCACCTTCGAGATCGATCGCACCGTCCGGTTGGGAATCGCCGGACTCGCCGCCGGGAAATTGCGGGAGAGTGCGGCCGACGAGCGCGACGTGGTGGTCCGCCTGGCCCACGCGACCTGGCCGACAATGGAGTCGCTGGACCGGATCTACCTGCCGGGAAATGGCGGAGCGCTCACGCCGCTGCGCCAGGTCACGGATCTGCGGTTCACCGCCACGGTCCCCGAGGTGCAGCGCTATGACAAGGAACGCTCGGTCACGCTGACCTCGGATGTGCAGAGCGGATTCAACACCGACCGGGTGACGAAGCAGATCCTGGCGTCACTCGACTCGGTTCGCCTGCCCCAGGGCTATCGCGTGACGGCGGCGGGAGAGATCGAGAGCCGGCAGGAGAGTTTCGGCGGGATCAGCGGTGCCATCATCGTCGCCTCGTTCCTCATCCTGGCCATCCTGGTGCTCGAGTTCCGCACCTTCCGCAGCACGCTCATCGTCGCTTCGGTCATCCCGCTTGGTGTGGCAGGCGGCATCATCGCCCTGCTGCTGACCGGCAACACCCTTTCGTTCACCGCAATGATCGGGTTCGTGGCACTCATCGGCATCGAGATCAAGACCTCGATCCTGCTGGTCGACTTGATCAACCAGATGCGGCGCGACGGCAAGTCCCTCGAAGAGGCGATCGAACAGGCGGGAGAAATCCGCTTCCTGCCGATCCTGCTGACGACACTCACCGCGGTTGGAGGGTTGCTGCCCATCGCCTGGCAGGGCGCGGCTCTCTATGCGCCACTGGCCTGGGTGATCATTGGCGGCCTCTTCGACCTCGACGCTGCTGGCTCGGCTGGTGACGCCGGTGATGTACAAGGTGCTGAGGCCGGAGGTGGGGTGAGCGAGGGACGAGGACGAGGAGTAAGGAGTAAGGAGTAAGGAGTAAGGAGTAAGGAGTAAGGAGTGACTCAAGGCCTAAGGCTTAGGGCTTATGGCTTTGAATCTGACGGCTGACGGCTGATGGCCGACAGCTGAATGAAGTAGTCCCACATCATGAAGGAGGGTAGTACCATGTCTCGCACTACACATTTCCCCGCGCTACGCGTGCTCCTGTCGGGCGCGCTGGCAGGACTGGGCACGCTGATCGCCTCGGCGGCCCACGCACAAAGCGTTACCGGTGCAGAGGCGATGCTCAATGCCATCCCGCGGCTCGGATTCGAAATACGAAGCGCCGAGCCGGTGGCGCGGGGCAATATCGATGGCGCCACGGCCCTGCTCGGGAGTCGGGCCACGGACGATCGCGTCTCAGCGATCCAATCGGTTGGTCCGGCGGCTCAGGATCTCCCAATTGACGGCGAGCGGGCGCTGATGGGCCGCGGCTCCGACGCCTGGTCCCCCGGGAACCGGCCCCGAGTGAGTCGGGTCGATGAGTAGGAAACATCGCGATCTGGCCGGGCAAGAGGCCCTGGCAGCAGATCTCCACGGTGAAAGACGGCGGCATGTCGAAATCGGCGTGCCGCCGATCATTTTGCGGCGGTCATTCGGGTCGGCCCGGGGTAAGGCCGGCTGCCTTTAATCGCGACCCACAGTACTCGATTGAAACGATCGTCGTCGGCTAGGTCCTCAACCCGGAAATCGAAGCGGGATGATTCCGCCGCACCGGGTCCGTTCGGCGGGTTCAGCTCGGTGCGCGATACCGTGGGCTGGAGCGGCACATAAGGCGTCGTATCGGGTTGCTCCGCGAAGATTCCGCGAAGCGGACGGGCGTAGGTATCGAACTGGGAGAGGTGGCTCAGGGACAGCAGGCCCTCGATCGTCGCGAGCACGTCGGTCGTATTGGTAAAACGGTGCCAGACATGCGGACGGTTGTAGGCGGAGATCACCAGAAACGGCGCCCGATGGGAATCGACGTGATCGGGACCGTCTTGCGCATCGTCTTCCACGACGAATACCACCGTGTTCTTCCAGAACCGGCTGCGGGACAAGCCTTCGATCACCCGTCCCAGGGCCAGGTCGTTGTCGGCCAGATACGCACGAGGTGTCGGCGACCCAGCCTTGGCTCCCGCGGTGTGGTCGTTGGGCAGCCGCAGAATCTGCAGCGCCGGCATCACGCCGCTTCTCCCCCACTCCTCAAGTGCTTTCAGCCAGATGTCAGCACGAACCTGGTCGGGAACGTTCATGTCGAACCCGGGAAAGCTGGAATCGGTGTTCGCCTGGAGAAACGGCTTCAGTCCGCGGTACCACGCCGGCACCGGACCCTCACGTTTTCCTTCCTCTAATACGAACTCGCCAAAGTTCCGGAAGCTCAGGTTGCGCCGGCGAGCCAGGTCCCACAGATAGCCCGCCGCGGGTTCAGCCACATCATCGTCGGTGGCCTCGTCACGATTGGTTCCTTCGTAGTCGTAAGTACGGCCCCGGCCGGAATAGACCTGGGGCAGCGTCTTCTCGGTGTAATCAGTGGCGTAGGCGGCCATGCTCCAGTTGTGCCCATCGGCGCTCACCTCGGCGTTGACGAAGAAGCGGTCGAAGATTCCGAATCGCTCGGCCAGCGCGTGGTGATTGGGAGTGACCGGGCGGGGAAAGTAGAGCAGCGCGGTGTCGCCGTCGGCACCGGGAAGGTCCCCAAACACCTGATCGTAGGTCCGGTTCTCCTTGATGAGGTAGATCACGTGGTCGAACGGCGGCCAAGCGCCGCCGGAAGGTCGTCGATCCCACCCGTTAGCTCGCGCCACGCGGTCAGAGAGTTTGGTGAGCGCCGAGGCGTCGAGACCCGCGAGCGGTATGACAGACAGCGTCCCGCTGGTCTGGTCGAGGGTGTAACCCCGGGGATCGCGGGAAGGGATTCCGGGATGGGGTCCCAGCGGATTCGGACCGGTCCTCCGTCCCTTCGCGTTGGTGACGAGGAGTGTGTCGTGTTGCAAAAGCACTGCGGTTGGGTACCACTCGACAGGAATCCGCCCGATCAGCCGATCTGCTCTGGACCCGCCGGAGGTGACGCCAGCGGTCTCACCTGAAAGCTCAAACACCGCGACCGCGTTGTTATCCGCCTCGGCGATGAAGAGGCGGTGCCCATCGGGCGAGCGCGCCAAGGCATTCGGGGTGCTGCCTTCGCCGGTTCCACCCGGGACAGTGTCGAAGAGCTGAGTGATCACCTGCGCCTTGGTGAGATCGACCACCGCAACCCGATCGGTGCTGGCCGAGGCGACGAAGAGCCGAGTACCGCTTGAGTTGAGCAGGAGGGCCGACGGGTGGCGGCCGACTTGAATCGTGGCGCTCAGCTCGAGCCTGCCGTTCCGCGGCTGAAAGGCGCGGACTTCATATCCGCCCCAGGCCGAAACGCAAACTCGCCCGTCGGGAGCCACCACTACACCGTAGGGATAGCGTCCAGCCGCGACTCGCTGCACCACGGCGCCGCGCTCCAGATCAATGACAGCCAGCGAGTCGGCCAGGTTCTCCGCGATATATAGGAAACGGTCGTCGGGGGAGATGGCCAAGCCTGCGGGGTAACGGGTGCCGTCAGCCTTGGGTTGTCGAGCGGCGAGGATCAGGCTGTCAACCAGCGTTGCTTCACCCATGTGCCAGTCGTAGCGGTAGATCACATCCCCGTTGCCGCCGGAGACATAGAGTCGGCGCCCGGCATGATCGAACTCGAGCCCGACGAAGGCAGCCGGCTGCGAGATCGTCTGCACCACTCGGCCGGTCGCGACTTCGATCACCTGGATTCCCTGCTCCCGATGGCCATTCAGCAGGACGACGACCCGATCGCCGCCTGGAGCGGCAACCATAGCGAGAGGGAAGGAGCCGATCTCGCTGCTTCGGCCGGTCGGATCGAGGGTGACTCCGGTGGGGAGGCGGCGGGAGTCCGAGGTCAGGCTATCGCCGACCGCCGCCGTGGTCTGTGGTGGGCTATGGCAATTGATGGCTGCCAGCAGGGTCGCAAACGTCGCGGCGCGAGAAGGCCATGCGAGTGGATGGCGGGCGAGAGGTGCGGGCATGGCGTTACGAGTGACGAGTGGAAAGGACTGAGGACTGAGTGCGTAGTCTAATAGCTCAGTCCTCATTCGAGGACGGCCGGAATAGCACTCGTCTCGAATCTACCCCAGCTCGTTCGACGGGTTGGTAGACGGAGATGGAGCACCGTCCCCGATGGACATGGACTGAGAGACATGAGTGGAGGATGCCCCGATGAGAAAGCTCTTGATCAACACGTTCATCACTCTGGATGGAGTGATGCAGGCACCGGGCGGGCCCGAGGAAGATCCCACCGGTGGATTCACCCCATGGTGGATGGTCCGTGAACTACTGGGACGAGTCCATGGTGGAGCGGATCAGTGAATTCATGCGGAAGCCGTTCGATCTACTGCTCGGCCGTAAGACCTCCGAGATCTTCGCCGCGCACTGGCCGAATGTTAAGAACGACCTCGTCGCAAACGGACTCAACAGCGCAACGAAGTACGTCGCATCGAAGTCGCTCACGAGGGTGGATTGGGAGAAGTCGATCCTGATTCGCGGAGATGTCGCCGAAGCGATCGGACGACTGAAGCGAGGGGATGGGCCGGAGATCCAGGTGCATGGCAGCTCGAACCTGATCCAGACGTTGCTGAGGCACGACCTGATCGATGAATTCCGGCTCTGGATCTTCCCGCTGGTGCTGGGCAGCGGCAAGCGCCTGTTCACCGACGGCGCGGTTCCGGCCGGACTCAAGCTCCTCGACTGCACGACGTCCGCCACCGGCGTGATCATTTCGAGGTTCGAGCGCGCCGGGAGGATCGGGTATGAGACGCTGGCCGATTCCGACGTGATGTCGCGATTCGCTCTCGAGGAGCCGACAGAGGCCGAATTGGCGCGCCGAGACAAGCTCGCAGCTGAGGCAGCCGGCACGCGACAGGCTTCTTAGGGCCTGGAATTCCCCGCAAATCTCACGGCGTGCGGCCGGCCATTCCCGCCACCAGTTGATCGCGCAGTCGGTCGAAGGCCCTGGACTGATTCCCCCGCGAGCTGAGCTCAGCTGAAGTGGCCAGGACCACCGCACCACTCCGCAGGTCGGTCAGGGTGGCCCGAAGCTCGATGCCTCCTCTCACCTGCTCGTAGGTCCCACCGATCGCGAAATCCGGACCGGAGGCTCGAGCCGGACTTCGCGGACCACCGGTGGGACGACCTACCCCGACCGAATGCCGCCGGGCTTGGACTGCCGAGTCCACCACTGCCACGTAACCGGTCCGCGCCAGCGACCAGATAAGATCGAGTCGCGCAACCCGGCCCAAAGAGTCCAGAGCTGGAACGCCGGTCGCGTTGACGAAGGAACCCACCTCCACCTGAATCCGATTCGCGGGAACCACGGCCTGCCCCGCCTGAGCCGGCGTGGGTGGTGATTGCAACGCGAAGGGCAGCACCGCGATGCAGAGGAGACCCACCAGCGGCAGGAACCGGAAGAAGGCCGGGAACCGCCGGGCCGATCCCGGGTCCGACGAACTCGCCGCAGTGTCGAGGGCTGCCCCAAACGCCTTCGCGTCAGCAAAGCGATCGGCTGGGACTTTCGACAGGGCCTTCATCACCGCCGCCTCGAGGGCAGCAGGCAGCCCCGGCCGAATCGTGCGCAGGGGTGGCACCGGGTCCACCGCGTGACGAGCCAGCACCACCCGATCGGTGCTGCCGCTGAAGGGTGGTTCTCCGGCAAGCATCTCGTAGACCACGCATGCCAAAGAGTAGACGTCGCTCCGGCCGTCGATCTCCCCGCCGGGCGAGGCCTGCTCCGGACTCATGTAAGCCGGAGTGCCAACAACGTATCCCGACAACGTCGTGCTCTTGCTGCCCGAGCGGGCCAACCCGAAGTCGGCCAGCATGGCGCGGCCGCCGGAGAGCAGGATGTTCTCCGGCTTCACGTCCCGGTGCACTATGCCGTGGGCGTGGGCAAAGTCGAGCGCCGCGGTAATGTCCGCCGCGATGCGCACCGTCTCCCCCAAGCTCAGGTGCCCCTCGCGTTCCAGCCTGGCCCGAAGGGACTCCCCTTCGACGTAGGGCATCACATAGAACAGCGCACCCTCCGGAGTCGAGCCCGAGTCGTACAGCGGCAGAATGTTGGGATGAAGGAACGACGCCGTGATCGTGATCTCCTTGAGAAAACGATCCGGCCCCAGCGCCGTCGCGATGTCGGGATGGAGCAGCTTGATCGCGACCGGACGATCGTGCCGCAGGTCACGGGCGAGAAATACCCGCCCCGTCCCGCCGCGGCCGATCTCGTTCTCCAGCTCGTAGCGGCCCGCAAGGGTTTCTCGCATCATCCGCACCGCTTCGATCAGCCTCGGTCCCGAGGGCCGGGGAACTGGAGTCCGCGCGCCGCTGATGTTTGCCATGGCCATCCGTTACCTCCATCACTGTACTAACGACTGCTCGACTACTTCGACTGAACCCGTCCGATCGGGAACCTGCGTGCGCTGCCCGTCGTCCTCAGCTTATCTGACTCTTGTAGGCCAGCTCTCCATGCTGGGAGAGGTCCAGGCCCCGTACTTCTTCCTCGGGCGAGACTCTGAGCCCGACCAGCGCGTCGACCACCCGTAGCAGGCCCCAGGTCATCGCGGCGGAGTACGCCGCCGTCGCCAGGACTGCCAGGCTCTGGACCAGCACCAGTCGCGCGTTGCCGTAGAACAGGCCATCGGCGCCGGCCGGGTTTACGAACCGGGTCGCCAGGAGTCCGGTGGCCAGCATGCCGACCGTCCCGCCCACTCCGTGTACTCCGAAGACATCCAGCGAATCATCGATTCGGCCCCGGACCAGGAACTCGACTACGGCGAAGCAGGCCAGGCCGGCAACGAACCCGATCAACAACGCCCCCATCGGACTCACGAACCCGGATGCGGGGGTAATCCCGACCAGTCCGGCCAGCGCCCCGGCGGCCGCGCCCAGTGCGCTGGGACGCCGATGGTGGATCCAGCTGGCCGTGAGCCAGGTAAGGCTCGCCATCGCCGCGGCGGTGTTGGTGTTCACGAAGGCCGCGGTGGCAATGACGCCGGACCCCAGCGCACTGCCCGCATTGAACCCAAACCAGCCGAACCAGAGCAACGCCGCGCCGAGAATGGTCAGGGTGGCGTTGTGCGGCTCCATCGCCTCTCGGCCGTAGCCCATCCGACGACCCAGAACTCGGGCGCAGATCAGGGCGGAAACACCGGAGCTGATGTGCACCACCGTTCCCCCGGCGAAGTCCAAGGTGCCCAGGCTTCGGAGCCAGCCACCGTCTCCCCAGACCCAGTGCGCAATCGGGTCGTAGACCAGCGTGGTCCAGAGGACGGAGAACAGCGCGAAGGCGGCGAATCGCTTCCGCTCGGCGAAGGCTCCCGAAATGAGCGCTGGGGTGAGTGCCGCGAACATCATCTGGAAACTCATGAACGCCAGATGGGGGATGGTCGCGGCATAGGTCGGATTGGGATCCTGACCCACACCCCGCAGGCCGACCCAGTCGAAACCCCCGATCACGCCGCCCACGTCCGGACCAAAGGCCAGACTGTATCCCACCAGCACCCACTGCACGCTCACCAGCCCCAGAATGAAGAAGCTGTGCATGATGGTGGACAGCGCGTTCTTCTGGCGGACCAGCCCGCCGTAGAACAGCCCCAGCCCGGGTGTCATGAGCATCACCAGCGCGGCCCCAATCAGGACCCAGGCGGTGTCCGCTCCGTTTACCTGGTTCATCGAACGTCATGGCTCCTTTTGCTTCATGGCCCGGATACCCCTGCCCGCGATGCTATTCCGCCCCCCTTGAGGCGCCGAAACCTACAAAAGCGGATCACGCCCTTGTCACCCCGAAATCACCAGGCGGCCTGCGGCCCTTACGGCCAGCGAGGCAGCAAGTTTGCTTAGCTCGCGGCTCAATGGCTGCCGGTTCGCGTCGCACGGTCGCAAAAAGAAACCCCGTAACGGATTCGTCACGGGATTCCGGGTCTGCCAGAACGATCGAGGCCGGACGTAGGGCGCCCCGCATGAACCAGCAGCGCGATCAGGGGTGTGCCTGTGGCATGGTCGGCTTCGGTGGGGCGGGAAGGCCGCGAACGTGTTCCTGGATGGCGTGAAACTCGGGGTTGTCCTTCAGCAGTGAGGGGCTGGGTGGGGGATCGAGGTGAGCGATCTGCTCGCGAGTCCTGGCAACTCTCGCCTGATCGGTCGGGTGGGTCGAGAAGAAGGCTTCCAACGCACCAGGGTGTACCTTCTCCTCGTCCAGCATTTTCTGAAAGAACGCTGGTAGTCCCTCGGGGTCGATCCCGGCACGCATGGTGTTGAGCACACCCTCCGAGTCGGCCTGGGACTCGTCCTTCTGACTGTACTGCGCCGCCAGCGCCTTGGCTCCCACGTCGACCGCAATCTGACCCCCGATGGTCCGGCATGCTGAAGTGAGGGTGCAGAGAAGTATCAGGCCCACCTTCCCCCGCTCCTGCTTTTCCATCTGGTCTACTCCATGGCGCCGCACCACATGCCCGATTTCGTGACCCATGATACCAGCCAGCTCGTCGAGACGATCGGCCTGCTCGATGGCACCGCGATTCACGTAGACGTAACCTCCCGGAAGCGCGAAAGCATTCACCTCGGGCGCGTTGACCACCGTGAAGTGCCATTCCAGGTCGGCGCGACTGGTGCGGGATGCCATGGACATCCCAAGCGCGGTGACGAATCGATCGACCGCCGTGTCGCCCAGGAGCGGCACCTGGGACTCGACCTCCGCCGCGTTCTCCTTCCCGATGGCGACCTCGCGGTCCTGGGAGACTTTGCAGGCGGGGGCGGTCACCAGCGCAACGAGCGCGGCCCAACCGCACCTCTGACGTACCAACCGCGTGATCTTGGTTTGCATACGGCCCTCCAGGGTGGCGGCGGCTCAGGCCATGTGTTTCATTCCGGGCCCTCGAGGACGCCGGCCGACGAGGCGAAGCAATGGATCACGAAAATCCAGCGCCGTCAACCAGTGGGGAGACCGGGCACCAGGGCCGGGTCACGTCCGAATGGGCTGACACCCCATGCTGGGGTTTCGCACCGCATCACCCGCGGACAACCACGAAGTTGTACTCGGAAGAGGGTGCGGCTACCCGGGATCGTCTGCCATTCGAGAACCGAGGTCACCACGCCATGAAACACAGAGCGGGTCGGTTGATCACTGGGCTGGGGGTTGTCACCACCCTCATCTCAGTGCCGCCTGGACTCGCCGCCCAGACCAAGAGCCTGCCGGAGCAGATCGCCGATGTGATGGTGCAGCTCAACGGTGGGGTCCATACCGGCTACCGCTTCGCCCACGCCAAGGGTCTGGTCCTGACCGGGACCTTCACTCCGGCGTCGGGTGCCCACTCGGTCTCTCGGGCAGCACACCTGCGTGGCGCCGCGGTGCCGGTAACCGTCCGGCTCTCGGATGGGACCGGGGTTCCGCAGATCCCGGACAACGCCCCACCCGCGGGGCCCCGCGGGATGGCGATCCGTTTCACCCTGCCGGGAGGCGCCGTCACCGATATCGTCGCCAACTCCCACAACGGGTTCTTCGTCGGCACCGGCGAGGATTTCCTGGCCTTCCTCAAGGCGAACGCGGCGACGACTCCCAGCAGCCCGCACCCGTCGCCGATCGAGCAGTTCCTGGGCGCCCACCCGCGCGCCCTCAAGGTGATCACCGACAGCAAACCGCTGCCGGTGAGCTTCGCGAATCTCGCTTTCTTCGGGAACAACGCGTTCGTATTCGTCGATAGTGCGGGAACCAAACGAGCCGGCCGCTACCAGATTATCCCGGTCGCGGGACTGGCCAATCTCGACTCTGCCGCCGCGGCCAAGACGTCGGCGAACTATCTGTTCGACGACTTGCATAGTCGAATCGCCAAGGGACCGATCAAGTATCGGCTGTTCGTGCAACTGGCCAACCCCGGAGATCCCACCAGCGATGGCTCCGTGGTATGGCCCGATGACCGCAAACGGGTGGAGCTGGGGACTCTAAGTCTCACCGCCATCGCACCCAACAACGACGAGCTGCAGCGATCGCTCGCCTTCACCCCGATTCTGCTCACCGACGGCATCCAGCTGTCCGACGATCCGTTCCCCGCACTTCGGGCGGCGGTATACGTCCTGTCGGTCCAGCATCGGCACTAGATCCACATTTCATCATTAGCACCGAGGGAGATAGTCTCATGACCAGCACGATGACCCCCACCGCGGCTCCGGCTCGCGGGCCGACTACTCAGCCCGCTGGACGGCGCCCCTGCACTATCGTCACCGAGGACGGCACCGAGATCTACTACAAGGACTGGGGCACCGGACAGCCGGTGGTCTTCAGTCACGGTTGGCCGCTCACCGCCGACGCCTTTGAAGACCAGATGAACTTCCTCGCTGCGCGGGGCTACCGCTGCATCGCCCACGACCGCCGCGGCCATGGCCGCTCCAGTCAGCCGTGGAACGGCAATGACATGGACACCTACGCCGATGACCTGGCGGCGCTGGTCGAGTTCCTGGATCTCAAGGACGCGGTGCACGTCGGGCATTCGACCGGCGGCGGGGAAGTCGCCCGCTACATCGGACGCCACGGCACCAAGCGGGTCGCCAAGGCGGTGCTGATCGGCGCGATCCCACCATTGATGCTCAAGACACCCGCCAATCCCGGTGGCCTGCCGATCGAGGTGTTCGACGGGCTGCGCGCCGGCGTGGCGGCGGACCGTTCCCAGTTCTGGAGGGAGCTGAGCCTGCCGTTCTACGGCTACAACCGGCCGGGTGCCAAGATCTCCGAAGGCGTGCGGGAGTCCTTCTGGCTGCAGAGCATGATGGCCGGCTTCCCCGCTTCCTACTATTGCATCAAGGTGTTCTCGGAGACCGATCTCACCGAGGATCTCAAGAAGTTTGACGTGCCGACCCTGATCCTCCACGGCGAGGACGATCAGATCGTTCCGATCGCGGACTCGGCGATGCTCTCCTCGAAGATCGTCAAGAACGCGAAGCTCAAGGTCTACAAGGGTGCTCCACACGGGATGTGCACCACCCACAAGGACGAGGTCAACGCGGACCTCCTGGCATTTCTGAAGGAGTAAGCGGCGGAACCGGTGCCGTGAGGGGGAAGGGTAAACCAAACAAGGAGACAAGGCCGATGCGTAGTATCACAAGGCGGTGGTGGTTCCTTGCCGTACACCTCTCACCCTTCACGGTTGCCGGGTTGCTCCTGGCCCTCTGCGCCTCGCTGACCACCAACGCAGCTGCCCAGTCGCTGCCGTCAAGCTTCAAGGCGCAGACGATCGCGGTCTCCGACAGCGTCAAGATCTTCGTCCGGTCCGGAGGATCCGGGCCGGTCGCGGTGCTTATTCACGGCTATACCGATACCGGCGACATGTGGGGTCCACTCGCCGCCGAGCTGGCCAAGACGCATACCGTAGTCGTCCCGGATCTCCGCGGGCTGGGTGGGTCCTCTCACCCGGCCGGCGGCTACGATAAGAAGACTCAGGCGGGAGACATCAGGTCGGTCCTCACCACGCTGGGATACGATCGCGCGGCGGTGGTCGGGCATGACATCGGCACCATGGTCGCCTACGCATACGCCGCGCGGTACCCCGACAAGGTGGACCGGCTGGTCGTGATGGACGCGCCGATCCCCGGCATCGAGCCCTGGGACAAGCTGGTGCGGGACCCGAGGCTCTGGCATTTCAACTTCCGCGGTCCTGACGCGGAGCGGCTGGTCGAGGGGCGGGAGCGGATCTATCTCGACCGGATCTGGAACGACTTCGCAGCCGATCCGTCCAAGCTCGACGAGGCCACCCGGGCTCACTACGCCGCGCAGTACGCCAAGCCGGGCGTGATGCGGGCGGGCTTCGCGCAGTTCACGGCCTTCGCTCAGGACGGGGAAGACAACAAGGCTTCCGCGGCTACCAAGCTGACCATGCCGGTTCTCGCCATCGGGGGCGAGAAGTCATTCGGGGAGATGGAGGCCATCGTCATGCGCAACGTGGCGACCAATGTGCGCGGCGAGGTGGTGAAAGGTTCGGGTCACTGGCTGATGGAAGAGCAGACCGCGGTCACGGTCAAGCTGGTGACCGATTTCCTGCGTGAGCAGCAGCACTCGGCGAGTGAAATTCGGCTGACGCCCGCCAGCTTCGTGTTTCCCGCCAAAGCGGGCGCGGGCACCGGGACCTCAGGGAAGGCGGGAATCCAGACCGTGGTGCTGAAGGGAGATCCGGATCAGGCCGGCCCCTACACCATCATGCTGCGGGTTCCGCCCCACACCCGGATCGCGGCGCATGACCATCCCGACGACCGGGTGGCGACGGTCGTCTCCGGCACCTGGTACTTCGGTTACGGCGACCAATTCAACGCCGCCGACCTGAAGGCGCTGCCACCCGGAAGTTTCTATACCGAACCACCCAATCGCTCCCACTTCGCCGAGACCAGGGACCAGGCGGTGATCGTGCAGATCACCGGATTTGGGCCCTCGGCGACCCGTTATGTGGACCCGACCACGGATCCCCGGGCGGGGCAGTGATTCGTTGAGGGAGGGGGAACGGGGAACAGTGAACGGTGAACGGTGAACGGTGAACGGGGAAAGGGGAAGGGAAAGGGGCAATGAGGCAAGTGACGGACCTTCTTCACTCACGACTGACCAGCCTTAATGTGCCGCTTTTCCCCTCCCGTTCCCCGCTCCCCGCTCCCCGTTCACCGTTCACCGTTCACCGCTGTTTACTCCATCTCCATTCGCTCGAACGCCAATTCGAGGTTCTCGATCAGGGTGTCCGCCGCCAGCGCATTCAGCGGCGCGAATTGATAGTTCGCGGGCATGGCACGATAGAATTTCCAGGTGAGCACCACCGCAGTGCGATCCTCATCCAGCAGCTGGACCACGACGTTCCGGGCGACAGCGGGATTGCCATTCCGCGCCTCATTCCACCACTGGTACCAATTCAGCGAGCCGATGGCTCCGCGCCGGAGCAGCAGGTTGCCATAGTGGGTCAGGGTAAGGGTCTTGACCGGCTCGGTGACCTTGTCGCTGCCGTTGCGGTATTCGTTGACCTGGATGCGGGCTTCGGGAAAGATGACCTCGACCAGGCCGGCGTCCGGACCTTCAACCACGCCGGTGCCGAGGTCTACGGTGAAGTTCATGCTGGGGTAGGGACGGTCGCGTAGGATGGCCATCATCTGTCTCCGGAAACCGCCGTGGCGGATGGGATTGCAGGGTGCTGCTTCGTAACGCCCTTTGAGTAGTCGCCGAGCCTCGTCCTGACTATTTGCGGAACCCGGACCGAAGGTCGGCATCAGCAGGCCCCTTGCGCCCGATTGCGACGCCGAAGCCCGGCAGCAACTCGTGCCACGACGCGCTCTCGAATCCGGCTTCCAACAGCAGTTGACGGAAGGCGTCGGGGGAGTGAAACCCAATCCAACCTGGATCGGCCCACTTGGCGAGCGGGGCACTCAAGGCGTTGAACCACGCCGGTCCGGGATCGATGATGCAGTAGACTCCGCCCTGGCGAAGCGCACGGTGGATCGCCACGGCGGCCTTCGCGGGCTCGGGGTAGTGATGGTGGGCGAGCGAGTTGTACACCAGGTCGAAGCGGTTCGCGAACTCCTCCGGAAGCGCGCCGACGTCCGCTTGAAAAAAGGCGCAGTTGGTGAGGCCGTGTGCCCGGGCGGCCATCCACGCGGCGTTCACCATGCCCGCGGCCAAGTCAATGCCGACCACTTCCCCGTCAGGCACCAGCCGCGCCACCCGCTGCAGCTCGCGCCCAGCGCCACAGCCGGCGTCGAGGACCCTGGCATCAGCCGGGAGGTAGGGCCGGATCAGCTCCAGCGCCTCGTCGAAAATCGGAGTCGAGAACGGGCGCACGAAGGCGTCGTAGACCTCGGCCATGCGGTCGAACTCGGTGACCAGATGATCGTTGGCGGTCTCGGTGTCGAGCAGGACAGGACGTTGACGGCGTCGAGAGAAGTACGGGCCCAGGCCGGGACGAGAGGTGGGCTCCGGGAGGCTACCGACTATGGAGGGATGCCACAGGCCGGCCCGCTTGAGCATCTGGCTCGGGTAGAGCACCTGAGCGGCGTACGACCACATGGCCGACACGAGCGTGGCCTCGCCGAGTGCGCCACCGGGCGCATGGCCGTGCCCGTCCGGCACGGGTCAGGATCCGGAGGGGCTTCGCCGGGCCTTACGCCGCTTCCGGCGGGCGGGTGGCGAGGCAGGCGTTTCTGCGGCGGCGGCTCCGCGCCGGCGGATCAGCACCGGGATGCCCCGCTCGGACAGATCGGGGACATACACCTCGCCGTGATAGTCCACTCCAGGCTCGAGGTCGTCGGTGATGACGGCGACGATCTGGACCATGGTCCCCGCGCCCGGCGCGAGTGCGACCGTTCCGGGGACGATCCGCAGGACCGGCGCGACCCCCTGGCCTGCGCGGCTGGTGAAGGCAGAGGTGACCACCGGCGTCGAGACGTGGCGGGTCAGGCGATTCTCCACCCGGAAGACGCCCTGGGCCTCCTGACCGCTCTCGGCCTCGAGCACCAAGGCGGGATCCCGTGATGCAGCGGAGCCGCCACCTGCTCGGTCGGCCGGTACCGCGCGGCCCGCCGTCGTGATGGCAGCGGGAAGGCCGCCCAGCAGGTCACGCCAGACGCCGAACATCGCGCGCCAGTACTCCTTCGAGAGCGTACCGAGTGCCCGATAATATTCGGCGTTCGCGTCCATGACGCGCCGAAAGAGAGCGTCGGACGAACGCGACTCAGTCATGGCTGCCACACCCTCGCCGGCAGTAGAAGTGATCGTACCAGTGGTGGAGGTAGTCGGGGCAGTCGTCGACCTCGATCCGGTGACAGGAGTCGAGACCGAAGCTCCCGACGCGCACGTCCCAGCGCAGGTAGTGCTCGCGGCATCCCCGGACCCACAATATCGACTCGATCCTCTCGGCCGCCGGCGACTCACCCGTCTTGACGCAGACGCGGACGGTTGCGTGCTCCTTGGGTCCCAACCTCACTGACGGTGGGTCCACGGTCACCTTCTGGGCACCTCCGCCCGTGGCCTCCACGGTGACCGTGCGTTCCTCCCTGTCACAGTTCACGATGTCGAGCTCGATGCAGGCGGAGCTGCATGACCCGACATGGCTGACGCACCGGCCGAGGTCGCGAGGCATCCAGCAGGGCTCGGGAATAGTGCAGCAGCCCCCCGCGCGGCGGCCCATTCGGGGCAGTCCGAGCTCGCGCGCGAGGTCGGCCATCGACGGCAGCGGCTGCCCGGTGAGCGACTGGAACAGCTCGGAGCCGACTCGCATCTCGGCTCGGAGCAAATTCATATATGCCTCCGGCAGTCCTCCCAGCGAGGCGCGAGGCCGGGTCGCTGCAGTCATTTGCCCTCCTTCAGGTCGCACGCGACGGCATGACCTGGACGTAGTAACGCAGATCGTAGAGCGCCCAGGTGCCGGCGTAGGTCCGAGCCGGATCGAGGCCATCCGGAAGGCGGAAGGTGACGGAGAGGTCCCGGACCATTCCGGGTTCGAGCTCTCCGGCTCCCTCGCCGATCTCGATCCGAACCAGGCCGCCGTGCTCGTCGGCCATGTGATCGAACACGCGGTTGGCTCCTTGCGCCTCACCCGGTTCCGCGAAGGCGCGACGAATGGCGCGCTCCAACCCCCCGATCGCGTAGAGCCCGAGCTGATAGGCACGCCGGATCTCGACCGTCACGTTGCCCAGGTTGGACAGGGTAAGCTCGGTGCTCACCCGCTCGCCGGGAGCACCGGCCAGGAGAAGCTGACCGGGTACAATGTCGAGCTCGATCTCGGGCTCGACCTCGATTCGGACCGGACGCTCCCCTTCAGCGGTGTCAACGATGCCTTCATAGGCGCCGGGCGGAGTATGGCGGGGGAGTGTCAGCCGCACTTCCTGCAGGCCTTCGGCGCGACCGGTCCGGGCGATGAGCCTTTCGGGCAGCGCCGCCTTTCCCGTCACTCCCTGCGTCAAGCGCACCGCCAGTCTGGAGGGAGCGTCCCAGTCCCGGATTCTCGCCGACAGCTCTGACGGCGTGCCCCGAAACCGGAGCGGGGGGACGCTGTCTTTAGCCCGGCTCACCCGCGCCTCTCGTTTGACGGACCGCAGATCTCACAAGGGTTGGGCACAAAAGGTTCGGTAATGATCTGCGATTCGCCGCACAGCCGCAGGTTCATCAACTCGATCCCCAAGACCGACAGGCCTACGCAGAAGTCGGCGGGGAGATGGCCCCGGATCCGCGGCAGCTCGGTCAAGCGGATTTCGACCGGATCGAAGCCGAGCTGGATCTTCGGCAGCTGGTCGACGCTGAGATGGATGGCCGGCAGCTTCTCCACGCTTAGCGAGATCGTCGGCAGATGGTCGATGTTGATGTGGAACGTGTCCGGAATTCCGTCCACGGTGATGGGAGACACGACTTTAGTGCGGAACGGCTGGGGAATATCGACGCCCACGGGGAACCTCTCCTGCTCGCCTGACCGATGATCGCACCGGGTGCGCGGGCAGTCAATAGATCACGGCAAGAGATCGAGGCGGTCCAGGAGCGCTCGTTCGAACGCCGGCAGCGTACCGGGCTGCATGACTATCGGGTCGCGCTCGACGCGGGGGAAAGCCGGCCGCGGGGGTGGGCGGCATGGGTCGAGGCCGTAGCTCCGCGAGAGTGCCACGAGGCTGGGGTTCCGGGACGAGCCATCGAGCAGAATCTCGATGGCCTGAAAGATCCTCGCGAGACTCTCGATGTCGCCACTGGCCCTGAGACTGCCCTCCAGGATGGCCCCGGTCACTTCCCGGTAGCCACCCAGCAGGCGGAGCGTGGTCTCGCGATCGCAGCCGCCCTCGCCGGCGACGGGGCTGTCCGCCGCGTCGGGCGAGATCTCCAGCCGATCGCCTTTGAATTCGACCACAACGGACTCGTCGTCCAGCGTCATGCGAGCCCGCCGGTCGCCGACGACCTGGCGGAGCCGCTGGAACAGCCGCGGCTCTCCGGCGCGGAGGCGCTCCACCAGCTCGGTGATGTACTCACCGAGGGTGCGGCAACCTTGGGGCATGGGCGGCGACATCAGTCGAGGTACTCAAAGATGGCCAGCCCCTCGATCTCGTGGCCGCGGCCGGCGATCCGGCAGCGCGCGCGGAAGCGGCCCGCCATCTCGTGAATGAAGCTATAGCCCGGCCGCACCGGATCGGCAGCAATGAGCTGGAACGCCGCCCGCGGCGCGATCTCGATCGCCACCCGGTCGACGCCGTCATCCGCCGTCACAGCGATTCGGCCAGGGAGGCGCGGCGCGAGGCGATCCTGGTGCAGTGCGGCGAGCGCGCCGGGCACCCGACGGACCACCCCCGAGAACTCTCCCTCGAGCACGATGCGCAGCGATGGCGGGATGAAGTGGCGACGCTCGCCGGCGACGTCGACGTGGAGCGCCGCGCCGCTCGTGGTGCGATGGCCGCGGTCGGTGACTCGGCCGAGTACCATGGTCGCCGGCTCCCCGCTGGATGCGCAGGCACCCCACTCCCAGCCCAGATCGTCTCCCCAGTGCCAGCGGCCCCAGTTGTGGTCGTGGTACGCGACGGCCCGGTCCAGTGCGAGCCGGCGTCCCGCAACTGTCATCGTTCCACTCACCTCGAGACGGGGGACGACGTACCACGCGATCCAGCCGCGCCCGAACGGAATCGGGTAGCTCATTTCGATGGGCTCGGCGGTGGGTCGCGCGCGCAGGGAGAGGTGGAGGCCGTCGAGCGGCAGCTGGGCAGAGCCGAAGACGGGTCCGCTTGCCGTGCTCGCGATGGCGACGTGCTCCAGGGCGATCGAGCTCGGCCCGATCCCGGCCTCTTCGAATCCCGCCACCTCCACGTTGCCGGCCCACCCGAGATCCTCGGAGTGGAGCAGGGCGGTCCCGATGACCCGCGACCGGGGATCCCCGGGCGCACCGTGGAGCGACGCATTGCACAGCATGATGGCACCGGACGCAGGATCGAACAGGTTCAGGTGCAGCCAGTCCTTGTAGGCCGCGGCCGTTGGGTCGAGCGGTGGCGGCGGCCGCAGAACGTCGAGCATCAGCGGAGGATCTCGCCCGCGGGTGGAGGGTCTCGTGGCTCGTTCGAGATCTCGCCGAGTCATCGTCGGACCGGCGAGCGCCTCGGTCGCACGCACCAGCTCCCGGGAGAATGCCCACATGCCGAGCAGGCAGTCCATGAACTCCGCGACCGGCTCGTCCGACGCCGCCGTTCCCGCCGCGGGCTCGCCTGGTATAGGAAGGAGCTGCAGCGTTTCCGGCAGGTTGGGCGCAAGCAGAAGGGCGAGGTCATTCCGGAGCTGATCGGTGAGCGGCGCCGCCGGAACCAGCGACGCCCATTGCCGGATCCGCAGCGTGGTCCAGAGAGCGTCGCCGTTCATCGCGACGCGGCCTCGGCTCAATGCCCGGCGGAGCCGCGCGCCTTCGGCCGTCTGGCTCACTTCGCGACCAATCGCGGCGAAACCTGCGACCATCGAGCCGACTGCCGCGGCGCCCGAGACGGCGTACAGGGTGGCGAGGCGGGCGGCCAGGGACGCCACCAGGGTGCTCGTCGTCCGACCGGCCTCGTCCGGGCCGTCGATCAGCCGGATGCGATCGCCACGGTCGCTCATGATTTCTTCCGCCGCTTGCGAGCCCTGCGAGCGGTCTTCACGGGTGCGGCGCCGGCTTCGATGACCACCGGCACCGAGCTGTGCCGGAATCCCTGTAACAGAAGAGCGCCACGGTAGGTTCCGCGGGGAAGCTGGGCCGGCACCGGCACGGTGATCACCAGATGTTCCGTCGTGCCTGGCGGGAGGAGCCGGGAGCCGCTGTCCGTGTCGGGCGCCGGGAACCAGGTGACACCCGCGTCGGAGACGAGGGGAGAGAGCTGCGGGTTCAGCATGCAGTGCACGCGCTGGAGGTTCTCGACTTCGAGCGCAAGGTCAACCGAGCCTCCGGGCTCCCCTCGACCGCGGAGGATCAATCCGTCGCTGGGCTGGACCACGGTCCCCGGCGAGGCCGGCACGATCGCTCCCTGAAGCCTCCGGAGATAGCGGAGCGTTTCCTCCGCCAGGCGGGCCTGGAACTCGGCCTGGAGCCGGAACAAATCGGCGAAGGCTCCCGAAGGTTGCTCCTGCCCCTCGGGCCCGCTCGAGACTCGCATCATCCTCTCCTTCTCGGTCACTTCAACCGGTCGATCACGTACCGGAGCATCTCGCTCAGGAACCGGCGGTCATCGCTGTCGTGAAGAATCGCCGGCATGCGACGATCGAACTCGAGCGCCTTGGCGGAGTAGCTGGCCGCCATCTGCCGGCCGTGGGTCAGCGATCCAGCGCGCCGCATCGATTCAAGCAGCCAGGCCACATCCGCGGGTTCCTTCTCGGTGCGCGGCTTGGCGAGGATCCTGAGGGCGCGGGTGCGGACGCGCCCACTAGCGGTACGAACGAAGTGGATCATCATCACCGTGCGCTTGCCTTCCCAGAGATCGCCGGAGCTCTCCTTGCCGTAGAGCGCCTCGTCCGCCTCG
Source organism: uncultured Gemmatimonadales bacterium (assembly GCA_963788625.1). Lineage (GTDB taxonomy): Bacteria > Gemmatimonadota > Gemmatimonadetes > Gemmatimonadales > GWC2-71-9 > DATBGE01. The sequence continues at coordinate 361,364 of CAWBHB010000001.1, forward strand.
AGGTTGAGCAGGTCGTCGCTGATCTGAAAGGCGATCCCCGCGAGGTGTCCCAGCTCGATCAGGGGCGCGAGTTCGGAGTCCAGCGGCGCATCGGGCCCGGGGGGACTGCCGCAGATGACACCCAACCGCAGCGGTGCTATTACCGTATACCAGCAGGTCTTCTTGTACGCCATCCGGACGTAGTCACGATCCTCGAGGTCGAACCGGCCCTCCCGGATCCAGCCCAGCTCAATGGCCTGTCCTTCGGCCGACTCCCGAGCCATGCGCTCCACCTCCCGGAGCACGAGCAGGGTTTTCCGGACCCCGAGCCGCTCGGTGTTGTGGAGCAACATGCCGAGGGCGAGCACGTTGGTCGCGTCGCCGACGTTGACTGCGATGGGTACGCCGTGGGAACGGAGCAGGGTGATGCGCCCCCGTCGAAACTCGGATCCGTCCTCGACATCATCATGGACCAGGAACGCGTTGTGGAACAGCTCGAGCGCGGCGGCGGTCGTGATCCCCTGTTCGGTGCGGCCCCCGGCGGCCCGGCACGCCGCCAGGCAGATGGCGGGGCGCAACCCTTTGCCCTCGCGGAACGGATAGTCCTCCAGGAGGTCGTACAGCGGACCATACCCGGTTTCCCGGCGCTGCTGGAAGGCCTGGACCAGCTCGGCACGGACCGCGATCCGCGACTCCTCGAGGACCCGGCTGACCAGTGCTTCGTCGTAGGTCATGCGTCACAATGCATGGCAGCATCTCTCGTCACCGGCAACGTTTCACGCCCGTTCGGGATTGGTCAAGAGGACGCCGCGCCCGCCATTGCGTAAACGGGGACCGTGTCATATGAATGGCGGTAACCAGTCCCAGCGGCGTTAGAGGTAAGTGGTGCGCATCCTGCTCGCGTATCCCCGGGGGTTTTGCGCCGGAGTCGAGATGGCGATCGAGTCGCTCGATCGGGCTCTGGTGCTGTTCGGAACGCCCCTCTTCGCCTTTCATCAGATCGTCCACAACCAGACGCTCGTCCGGGAGTACCAGGAACGCGGGGTCGTCTTCGTCGACGATCTCCACGACGTGCCCTGTGGGGGCCACCGTCGTGTTCAGCGCTCACGGCGTGGCACCATCGGTCCGTGAGCTGGCGGTGCAGCGCGAGTCTGCGGGTCATAGATGCCACCTGCCCGCTGGTGCACAAGGTGCACGCCGAGGCGCGCCGGTTCGCCCGCAACGACGATGACATCATCCTGATCGGCCATCACGGACACGACGAGACGGTGGGTGTGGCCGGAGAGGCACCGGACCGGATCCGGGTGGTCGCTACCGAAGAGGAGATCGCGCGGGTCGAGGTCCGGAATCCCGAGAAGGTGGCGTATCTGACGCAGACGACGTTGTCGGTGGATGAGACCCGGGATCTTGTCGCCGCGCTTCACCAGCGGTTTCCCGCCGCCGTGGGACCGACGAAGGAAGACATCTGCTACGCCACCCAGAACCGCCAGGAGGCGGTGAAGGTCCTCGCCGGCGAAGCGGACCTCGCACTCGTGATCGGAAGCCGGAACAGCTCGAATTCTCTGCGTCTCGTCGACGTCGCGCGGGACAGCGGGATCCCGGCTCGGCTGATCGACGGGCCGGAACAATTCGAGCCGAGCTGGTTCGAGAATGTGGAGGTGGTGCTCGTCACGGCCGGCGCCAGCGTACCGGAACGCCTGGTGGGATCTACGGTCGAGTGGTTGGAACGCCGCTTCGGCGCCACCGTCGAGGAGCGCCGCATCGCCGAGGAAACGCTCCGGTTCCAGCTACCTCTCGCGGTCCGCGCGGCTGACCGGGAGGCGCCGCCGCTCACGCTGCGCTGCGGCACTGAGCGCCTCTCAGGTTGCGGGAAGGCCGTGGAATATCCGACCATCAAGAACCTCCGCAAGAGCTAGGAGCTGGCGGAGTGGTTTGATTGACTAGATCTCCCGATCCGGATCTCCCGCGAGCTTTCAGGATTGCAGCCACTCGTGATCCGAACACACCAAAGGCCACTCTCCCAAGTGGCCTTTCTCACTCACACGCGAGAGGCGCCGGTCGGAATCGAACCGACGAATGGATGCTTGGATAGCCCGTCCAGTCAGCCGCCTCCGGTGGCGGTCGACGGCAGGCAGGGGTCAGGAACCAGTCGGCTAATCCTTGCTCTTCTCGAACGAGAACTTCTGGCCGCCGACTGAGGCCTCATACATGAGGCCACCCTTGGTGGCGGTCATGACTGCCACGCCCTTGTTGTAGCCGAGGTCTGCCGACACACCCTCCTTGAGGGCTACCGCCGAGACTCCGGCCTCGAACTCGAAGTTGCCCCGCGTGAAGTCGTCCAGGGCGGTCTTGTCCTTGAAAAAAATCACTTCCCTGAAGGCCTGACCGCCCAACTGGAGTCCGATTGTCACCGCCGTCAGGGTGGTCTTCCCAATCAGCTTGCCGCGCTCGTATACCAGCCCTTTGCCGCGGGCGCCCCCGACCCCGACTGCGCCCTTGCCCACGGAGGGGAAAACCGCATACCCGTAGGCGTCTGCGAACCAGCCCTTCATGCCCGGGTCGCCCTTCTCGAACTCCTGGATCACCTCCTGCACCTCCTTGTCGCTCTGGGCGTGGGCCGGAAGTGTGGTCGTGAGAAGTGCGGACACCGCCGCTACGCCAATCGCCATCGCGTTCATCGTGTTCCGTTCCTTTCAGTTCAGTCCTTCATGGGTGACCCGTGAAGGACTCACATGTTCCTGGGCGTCGATGCGCAGTGCTGCCCTCGCCCGAACGTCGCCTGGGCGCTGTCAAGCTATGGAACGGCGCGGTGGGGCGCTACCTGACGACCCCCCTTCAAGCGACGGTTAGGCCGCAAGAGGAGAAGCGGAGCGCCGGCGTTCCCAAGACAGAAAAAGCCACTCCGAAGGGTGGCTATAAGTCATTCACGAGCACAGAGGCGCCGGTCGGAATCGAAGTCGGCGCGAGCCGAGGGATTGGCTTGGTGTCGTGTACCGCCAATGGGTTGTCGGCGTGAGGCACGCCGCATCGGCGACCGGATATACACGATTGGGGAACCGGCACCAGAGCCCTTCCTGTTCACGCCGGGGCGCTACGCCGCCACGGACACGGGGAAATAGCCCGATCCTATCGGCATAATCGCCGAGCCGTCTCCGCAGCACGAGGCTGAGCACCAAGCCGGAGCGTGGTGAGTCGGAGGCGCCCGGGGACCACTGGGTCGAGCGCTTCGCGCTCCTCCTCGCGCGCGTCGGTCCAACCGTTGTAGTACCGCCGTCATGAGCAACATCCTCTCTCAGGCTGTGTCGCTCGCTTCCGGTTACTTGTTGCCTTTCTTGCCGCGCATTATGCCTGCCGGGCAGAGAGCGCGGTCGAATGTCGTTGGTCGCAGAGGCTCATGCGGCCGCTCCGCCCGCCACTCCGACGAGGACGTCGATCACCGCCTCCTCGGCCCGCTCGCGGTCCGGCCCGGTCAGGTCGCCGTAGATACCGGGTGAGGCCAACCACAGGCCGTACGTGATCAGCGCGGAGACGATCACGCGCGCGACGGTGCGAACGTCGAGGAGGTGGATCTCGCCGCGCCTGACGCCCTCGCTCAGCAGGGCCTCGAGACGACCGACCGCCCGGCCGATCACCTCGGTGGCATGGAACACCGCCAGCTCGGGGTACCCGGACAGCTCGCTGAGTGACAGGCGAAGCAGGGCCGCCTGGTCCGGCTCCTCCATCGTCCGCCAGAACTGCCGCATGAAATCCCGGATCCGATTGATCGATGGGCTGACCCGGGGTGGGCGTGCCGGGGTCGTGAGGGTGCTGGATCAGGCGCACGATCGTGGAGCGGATCACCTCGCGGAACAGCTCGTCCGTGGTCGGGAAGTACTGTCGCAGGGTGGCCAGCGAGACGCCCGCCCGCCGCGCGATGACGCTCATCCGCGCGGCGCGGACCCCGCGCCGGCTGAACTCGGTGAACGCCGCCGTCAATGATCCGCTGGGCGCGGCCGTCGATCGGGTAGCGAGTGCTACGAACGGTCTCCGTCATGCCCACCGGAGGAAGCAACCCGAGGACCACTCGGTTTCCGCCCCCGCACCAGCTCGCCCAACTCCAAGCGTGACAGTCATCTGGAGCCTCGGATCGGGATCTTGTGCCCCGCCACCCGGCCGCGATATTCCACAGTCTCGCGAGATGTCGCTGTCCAGCCAGCAAGGAGTCGCGGTGTCAGAGCACGAAGCAAGCGGCTCGACCCGCACGCCGCTCGAGATGCTGCGCGGCGTCACCCGCCGCGTCGCCACCGCCGAGAGTCTCGAGGTCGTGCTGCAGTCGATCGCCGCAGCCCTGGTCGAGCAGGCCGACGCCACCAACGCGCGCATCTTCCTCGCCCTCACCGACGCCGACTGCCCGGTGTGCCGTTCCAATGGGCCCGGCGACGCCGGTCCGGCGCCGTATGAGCGTGCCCTGCACTGCGTCGCGAGCGCCGGGCACATGGACGAAGAAGGAATCCCTCACCGAGTTCCCTTGGATTCCGAGCTGCCGCCCGCGATCCAATGGCGCCTGCGCGAGCCCATCCTGATCGATGACTGGGGTCAGTTCGAGCGGTTCGGGATCGACCCGGGCGCGTTGCAGGCTTGGCGGGAGATGGGGATCAGTAGTGCGGCCGGGTATTCGCTCGAGTTCCGGGGCGAGCCGCTGGGCTCGATCGGCTTTCTCGCCCGTCGCCGGATCACGACCGAGGAGTTCGCCCTCCTCGGCATCTTCGCCGACCAGGCCGCGCTCGCGATCCGGAATGCCCAGCTCTACCGGGAAATCGAGCGGTATCGCGACCGACTCGCGCTGGAGAATGCCTATCTCCAGGAGGCGATCGCCGAGGAGCACGGGTTCGAAGGGATCGTGGGCGAGAGCCCCGCGCTCCGGGCCGTGCTGCGGAAGGTGCAGCAGGTGGCTCCGGTGGAGACCACCGTGCTGCTCACCGGCGAGACCGGGACCGGCAAGGAGCTGATCGCGCGGGCGCTGCACCAGGGGAGCCCGCGCCGCGACCGGCCGCTCATCAAGGTCAACTGCGGGGCGATCCCGCAAGGGGTGGTGGAGAGCGAGCTGTTCGGCCACGAGAAGGGCGCGTTCACCGGTGCACTGCAGCGCCGGATCGGGCGCTTCGAGCTGGCCGACAAGGGCACGCTGTTCATGGACGAGGTGGGCGAGCTGCCGCTCGACACCCAGGTGAAGCTGCTGCGCGTGCTCCAGGAGCACGAGTTCGAGCGGGTCGGGAGTCATCGGACGCAACAGGTGGACGTGCGGCTGGTAGCGGCGACCAACCGCGACTTGGAGCAGGAGGTAGCCGCCCAGCGGTTCCGGACCGATCTATTCTACCGGCTCAACGTATTCCCGATCCGGGTGCCGCCCGCTCCGGGAGCGGCCCAGCGACATCCCGCTGCTGGTCAAGCACTTTCTGGCGCAGTTCCAGCGCAAGCTGGCCAAGCCGCTCAAGGCGGTGACGCCGGAGAGCCTGGCGCAGGCTGGAGCGGTATGCCTGGCCGGGCAACATCCGCGAGCTGCAGAACGTGCTCGAGCGGGCCTGCGTGCTGAGCTCGGGGCCGATGGTGGAGATCGTCGAGGAGCTGCGTCCCATGGGCGGGGGCGGTCCCGCGCCCGCGGGACCGGCGGCCCGGCCCGATGTCGTGACGCTCGAGGAGAGCGAGCGGATGCACATCCGGCAGGCGCTCGCCTCGACCGGCGGACGGGTCTACGGCGCCGACGGCGCCGCCGCTCTGCTGGGAATCAACCCGAGCACCCTGCGGTCCCGGATGAAGAAGCTCGGCATCACGACACAGCGCGCCTAATGACCGCGGGATCTCGCGAGGTCGCGAGATGTCGTGATGGTCTCGCCTCGCGCGCCGCCCGATTCCGGGCGGCGCTTCGGCTTTTAATCCCGCATCGCCCAAGCGCTTACCACCTTAGCCGACACCGCCAGCCGGCGTGGCCCCGCGGTTGCCTTCTAACCGTGGGCAAGCAGACGGCTTCACCCACCCCGAGTACGCGCAGGTGGGGCTCACCGAAGCCAAGGCGCGCGAGTCCCACGACATCGTGACCACGGTGATGCCGTTCGATTCCGCGGTGCGCGCGATCATCGAGGGGCGGACGTTCGGCTTCTGCAAGCTGGTGGTCGATCGCGCGAGCAGCCGGATGCTGGGGTGCCACGTCGTCGGGGAACGAGCCGTGGAGATCGCGCAGCTCGCGGCGATCGCGATGACGGCGCAGATGCCGGTGGACGAGCTGGCGCGCGTCGCGATCTCCTTCCCGACCTACGCCGAAGTTCTGTTCTACGCCGCGGTCCGCGCGGCCGTCGAGCTTGGCTTGCCCCTGAGCGGACAAGCGGAACACGTGGGCGCGTAATCAGGGCGCGCCCGGGCGTTCGAGCGAGCAGCACCTGGACATCATCCTGGCTCGCTCGCTCGCAGGACCTGACAACGAACACGTTTGCAACCGGAGGCTGTTCATGTCCAAAGTGCTGATTCTCGGAGCGACGGGCTCCTTGGGGAGATATGTGACGCGGCAGGCAATTGCGGCGAACCACGAAGTATCGGCCCTGGTACGTACCCCCTCGAAGCTGCCGGCCGAAATTCGAGATACGGTCGTGGTGCATCAGGCTGACCTGGCAACAACATCTGTTTCAGGTCTGGCGACCGTCTTCCGAAACCACGATGCCGTCATCAATACAGCCGGCCTGGTCACCGAAGGGCAAACCTTCGTGGATCTGGTCGAGCGGGTCGTGGCCGGTCTGGAATCACTGCCCGACAAGGATCGGCCCGTCTGCTGGTTCCTTGGCGGCGCGGCCCTGCTCGATCTCGATGACCGTGGTCGACGGGGGGTCGATCTCCCCCGCGTCGCCTCGACGTACTGGCCGCATCGCGTCAATTTCGACCGCATCCGCCGAACTGCGCTGGACTGGCGAATCCTGTGTCCGGGGCCAATGGTCGATCAGCCACCTGTCGGTCTGGCTCGGATGCGGATATCGCTCGACCGAGTGCCCGTCCAGATCCCTCCGTCTACCAGGATTCTGCCCGGTCCTCTGGTATTGCCGTTCTTCATCCAACGGGTCCCCGAGATGATCATCCCCTATGCCGATGCCGCTGCGCTCATCCTCGCCAACCTCACTCCCTCCGGCGAGATGTCTCGCCGCCGGGTTGGGTTGGCGCTGCCCATCGGGATGCGGGGCAAGAAAGCACAGTGGACGGCCAGACCGAAGGCGGCCTAAGCCATGAACAGACTCGACATCAGGATCCGGCGCGCCTAGCCACCATGAGATCTCGCAGGGCCGCGAGATATCGTGATGCTCCCGCTTCCACCGCCGCCCGATTCCGGGCGGCGTTTCTGTTTCCAACCCCACACCGCCCAAGCGCTTAGCGCCACGGGCGAGACCCGCCACCCGATCTGGCCTCGCGGTTGCCTTCCCCTTCCCCACAGAGATCCGCGAGTCTCCGGCGAATGCCCGGCGACCTCACACCACGAACGATGCATGCGGAGGCCAGGTGGACAGCACTCGAATCACTGACGGACTATCGAGGGAGGGTGGCCAGCGAGACGCCCGCCCCGCGCGGGATGACGCTCATCCGCGCGGCGCGAACCCCGCGCCGGCTGAACTCGGTGAACGCCGCCGTATTGATCCGCTGGGCGCGGCCGTCGATCGGGTAGCGAGTGCTACGAACGGTCTCCGTCATGCCCACCGAGGAGGCAACCCGAGGACCACTCGGTTTCCGCACGCATCGTCCTACTCGGCGCTACCGGATCCCTGGGCAGTCACGTGGCCCGTCAGGCCGGGAGCTCCGGCCAGGATGTGTCGCTCCTCGTGCGCTCGCCTGCCAAGTTGGCTTCCGACGTGGCCGCTCGAGCGCGCGTGAGGACCGCCAATCTCGGCCGGTGGTAACGGGATCGGTATCGGTCGCCGGCGGATCTCGGTCGATCCGCCGGGGGCGGGAACATCGGAGATGGGGCAAAGCGTTGAGTGGGCATAACCGGTGCAGGTCGCGCGGGCTCGCATGGCCCGTGTCGCACCGGTCACGTGTCCCGATCGTGCACGCACGGCACTCGCCGTAGGCTGCCCAGTCCGACTCCCGAGGTCCCTCGTGCCGCCAGATGCCCGCTCCACCGACGCCCTGGTCATCAACACCGTCCGCACGCTCGCCATGGACGCGGTGCAGACGGCAAACTCCGGGCACCCGGGGACGCCCATGGCGCTTGCGCCTGTGGTGTACTGCCTGTGGCAGAATTTCCTCCGGTTCGATCCGGACGACCCCATATGGCCCAACCGTGACCGGTTCGTCCTTTCCAACGGCCACGCCTCGATGCTGCTCTACGCGATGCTGCATCTCACCGGGGTCAAGGCGGTGAACGCGCAGTACGAGCGCCTGGGCGAGCTGGCGGTCACCCTGGAGGACATCCGGCGCTTTCGCCAGCTGGACAGCAAGTGTCCCGGCCACCCGGAGTACCGCTGGACGTCCGGAGTCGAGACCACGACCGGTCCCCTGGGCCAAGGCGTCGCGACCAGCGTGGGAATGGCGATCGCCGGGCGCTGGCAGGCCGCGTACTTCAACCGGCCCGGGTTCGAGCTCTTCGATTACGACGTGTACGCCCTCTGCGGCGACGGCGACCTGATGGAAGGCATCTCGGGGGAGGCGGCCTCGCTCGCGGGGCACCTCAAGCTCTCGAATCTCTGCTGGATCTACGACAACAACAGGATCTCGATCGAAGGGCACACCGACTGGGCCTTTACCGACGACACCGCCACGCGCTTTCTCGGCTACGGCTGGAACGTGACGCGGGTGGGCGACGCCAACGACCTGGACATGCTCCAGCGCGCCTTGCAGGTCTTCCGGCACACGACCGAGCGCCCCACCCTCATCATCGTGGACAGCCACATCGCGTACGGCGCGCCGAACAAGCAGGATACCAGCGCCGCGCACGGCGAGCCCCTGGGCGAGGAGGAAATCCGCCTCACCAAGCGATTCTACGGCTGGCCTGAAGACGCCAGGTTCCTGGTCCCGGACGGTGTTCGCGAGCACCTGGGGGAGGGCCTCGGCCGCCGCGGGCGCACCCTGCGAACGACGTGGGAGGCCCGGTACGCCGAATACCGGCAGGCGCACCCCGCCCTGGCCGATCAGCTCGAGCGCATGCAGCGTCGGCGTCTCCCCGACGGGTGGGACCAGGACCTGCCGAGCTTTCCGGCCGACCCCAAGGGGGTGGCGAGCCGCGAGGCCTCGGGGAAGGTGCTCAATGCCATCGCCCGCAACGTGCCCTGGCTGGTCGGCGGCGCCGCCGACCTGGCCCCCTCTACCAAGACGCGCCTGACGGTCGACGGCGCCGGGGACCTCACTCCGGAGAACCCGGGCGGCCGGAACCTGCACTTCGGGGTCCGCGAGCATGCCATGGGTGCGGTGGTGAACGGGCTCTCGCTGTGTAAGGTGCGCGGCTACGGCGCCGGGTTCCTCATCTTCAGCGATTATGCCCGGCCCGCTCTCCGGCTGAGCGCGATCATGGAGCTTCCGACGATCCATGTCTTCACCCACGACTCGATCGGCGTCGGGGAGGACGGCCCGACCCATCAGCCGGTCGAACAGCTTCCCTCGCTCCGGGCGATCCCCGGTCTCATCACCATTCGGCCGGCCGATGCCAACGAGGTCGTGGAGGCGTGGCGAGTCATCATGAACTTGCAGCACCAGCCGGCGGTGCTGGTGCTGTCCCGCCAGCCGATCCCCACCATCGACCGGAACCGCTACGCCTCCGAGATTGGGCTGGCGCGGGGCGCCTACGTGCTGGCCGATGCCGACGGCAGGAAGCCCGACCTGATCCTGCTGGCGAGCGGGAGCGACGTCTCGCTCTGCCTCGAGGCGTACGAGCGGCTCGCGGGGGAAGGCGTACCGGTTCGGGTGGTCAGCATGCCGTCCTGGGAGCTCTTCGAGCAGCAGAGCCAGGCGTACCAGGACAGCGTGCTTCCGCCCGACGTCACCGCCAGGGTGTCGGTCGAGCAAGCCAGCACCTTCGGCTGGGAACGTTACGTCGGCTCCACGGGCACGATGCTGGGCATGGCCCGCTTCGGCGCGTCGGCCCCGCTCAAGGAGCTGCAGAGGAAGTTCGGCTTCACGGTGGAGCACGTCGTCGAGGTCGCCCGAGCCCAGCTCGGCCGCCGAATTGGCGTGACGGTAGCGTGAGGATCGCCGTCGCGGCCGATCACGCGGGCTACGGCCTGAAGTGCGAGCTGGTCCCCTGGCTGCGCGCCCGCGAGCACCAGGTGGATGACCTCGGGACTCACGGCGTCGAGCCGGTGGACTACCCCGATCTGGCCGTGGCGCTGGGCCGGGCAATCGTGGACGGCGCCGCCGAGCGGGGGGTGCTGATCTGCGGGAGCGGCGTGGGCGCCTCGGTGGCGGCCAACAAGCTGCCAGGCATCCGCGCCGGCCTGTGCCACGACAGCTATTCGGCGCACCAGGGGGTGGAGCACGACGACATCAACGTCCTGGTGCTCGGCGGCCGGGTCATCGGCGTGGCGCTGGCGCGGGAGCTGGTCCAGGTCTTCCTGGCCGCGCGCTACACTCGGGAGGAGCGCCACGAACGGCGAGTCGCCAAGGTCAAGGCGCTCGAGCAGGGAGGATTCAGGGCACGGGAGTCCAGCGCAGAGCCCGGAGGACCGGCGTGATCGTGCTCGCGGGTGACGTGGGCGGCACCAACGCGCGGCTCGCGAGCGTGGAACTGAACGGGGGCGGCGCGAGGATCCTGCACCAGCGGGTGTACCGGAGCCGCGACTACACGGCCCTGGCGCCGCTCGTCCGAGGGTTCTGCCGCGAGCTTCCGAGCATTCCCCGTCGCGCCTGCTTCGGCCTCGCCGGTCCTGTGGTGGACCAGGAGTGTACCGCTACAAACCTCCCCTGGACTGTCGCCGTCGGCACGCTCGGGGAGGAGATCGGCATCCCCGCGACTACCCTGACCAACGATCTCGTGGCCGTCGGCCACGGACTCGAGCTGCTCGGGGCCGCCGATCTCGCTACGCTCCAGGCCGGCGTCCCCGTGCCTCGCGGTCCGATCGGTGTGATCGGGGTCGGGACCGGGCTGGGCCAGGGCCTGGTGTTCTGGGCGGGGGATCGCCGTCTGGTGCTGCCCTCTGAAGGCGGGCACGCGGACTTCGCGCCCGATGGCAGGCTGCAGACCGACCTGCTCGAGTACCTCTGGCGCCGGTTGGACCACGTATCCTGGGAACGGGTGCTCTCCGGGGCCGGCCTGGTCGAGATGTATCGCTTCCTCGCCTTGACCCAGGGGCCGGAGCATCCTGCGGTCCAGGCCGAGGCGGAACTCGAGGATCCGGCATCAGTCATCACCCGGCACGGGCTGGCCCGAACCGACCCGCTGTCGGAGCAGGCCGTGAATCTGTTCTGCAGGACCCTCGGCGCCCAGGCCGGCAACCTGGCACTTGCGATCGTCGCGACCGGCGGGGTGTATCTCGCCGGCGGCATCGCACCGCGCCTGCTGGACCGGCTCCGCAACGGCCAGTTCCTCGCCGCCTTCACCCGCAAGGGCCGGATGTGCCGGCTGCTCTCCCGGATTCCGGTCCACGTCATCATGAACCCGAATGTCGGCCTCCTCGGCGCCGCGGCCCTCGCGGCGGGAGACCAGCAGCCCACGGACGAGTTATGACATCCGCGATCGCCCATGGCATGAAGGACGCAGCCCGGATCTCCCCGCTGGCCGGCAAGCCGCCCCCATCCTACCTGCTGGTCGATCCGGCTCGGCTCGAGCGGGAGTACTACGAGCGGAAACCGGACTTCGGCGATCCGAACCAGCTCGTGAGCTTTGGCACCAGCGGGCATCGAGGCTCGCCGCTCCACGGATCGTTCAACGAGGCCCACATCGCGGCGATCACCCAGGCCATCTGCGACTACCGTCACAGCCAGGGCATCGACGGGCCGCTGTATCTCGGGAAGGACACGCACGCGGCATCGGGGCCGGCACAACGCAGCGCGCTCGAGGTACTGGCCGCGAACTCGGTGGAAACCATCATCCAACGAGACGACGGCTTCACGCCGACGCCCGTCATTTCGTGGGCCATCCTCGGGTACAACCGCGGCCGCCAGACCCACCTCGCCGACGGGATCGTGATCACGCCGTCCCACAACCCACCCGAAGACGGCGGCTTCAAGTACAACCCGCCCAACGGCGGACCGGCCGATCTGGAGGTGACCGACTGGGTACAGAAACGAGCCAACCAGCTGCTGGGCGGCGGCAATGCCGGCGTGAAGCGGATGCCGTTCGCGAGCGCCATCAAGGCCGCGAGCACGCACCAGGAGGACTTGGTTCTGCCCTACGTGCGGGATCTGAGGAACGTGGTGGACATGGAAGCGGTGCGGGCCGCCGGCCTCGAGCTGGCGGTCGATCCGCTGGGGGGAGCGGCGGCGGGATACTGGGACCCGATCAATTCGATCTACCGACTCGATATCGCCGTGTTGAATCCGGTAATCGACCAGACCTTTTCGTTCATGCCGGTGGATCACGACGGCAAGATCCGCATGGACCCCTCAAGCCGGTTCGCCATGGCGCGGCTGGTCGATCTGAAGGACCAGTATCGCGTGGCGTTCGCGAACGACCCCGACTCGGACCGGCACGGTATCGTGACGCGTTCGGCCGGGCTCATGAACCCCAACCACTTCCTGGCGGTCGCCATACGGTATCTGCTGAATCATCGACCGCAGTGGCCGAGCCACGCGGCGGCCGGGAAGACGCTGGTCAGCAGCAGCATGATCGATCGCGTAGTCGAGAAGCTCGGCCGCCGCCTGGCCGAAGTGCCGGTGGGGTTCAAGTGGTTCGTGGCCGGTCTGATCGACGGCTCGTACTGCTTCGCGGGAGAGGAGAGTGCCGGGGCCACCTTCCTGCGGCATGACGGCACGGTGTGGACCACGGACAAGGACGGCCTCATCATGGGCCTGCTGGCGGCCGAGATTACCGCTCGCACCGGAAAGGACCCTGGAGAGCACTACCGGGAGCTGACGGATGAGTTCGGCGCGCCCTGCTACACCCGCATCGACGCGGCGGCCACGCCCGAGCAGAAGAGACGGCTCTCGAAGCTCTCGCCTGAGGACGTCAAGGCCTCGACCTTGGCCGGCGAGCCCATCACCGCCAAGCTCACGCGTGCTCCGGGCAACAGTGCACCGATCGGTGGCCTCAAGGTCGTCGCCGCCAGTGGATGGTTCGCCGCCCGACCGTCAGGCACCGAGAACATTTACAAGATTTACGCGGAGAGCTTCCGAAGTGAGAGCCACCTGGAGGCCCTCGTTAGCGAAGCGCGGGAGATGGTGACCAGCGCGCTGGGAACCGAGCAGTGACGCTCCCACCGTTCCCGACCCATTACCGGTCATCCGGGGTGCTCCTGCACGTCACATCGCTACCCTCGTCTTACGGCATCGGTGATGTGGCCGCGGGCGTCGCCTGGATCGACCGGCTCCATGAGGCTGGGCAGGGGTGGTGGCAAGCGCTCCCGCTGGGACCGACGGGCTACGGCGACTCTCCCTATCAGTCGCTGTCCTCGTTTGCCGCGAATTGGCTCCTCGTGAGTCCGGACTGGCTGATCGAGGATGGGCTGCTGCGGCCGAGTGATACCCGGGGTTGGTCTTTTCCGCCTGAGACTGTTGACTACGCTGCGGTCGCCTCATTCAAGCACCGGCTGCTCGAGGTTGCCTGGGCCAACTTCACTCAGGGCGGCGGGCGGCCGGATCTCCGGCCCGCCTATACGCAGTTCTGCCTGGACCATACCCACTGGCTGGAGGACTACGCCCTCTTTCGCGCGCTCAAGGCGAAGCATGGCGGTGCTCCCTACCTCCAGTGGCCGGACGGGTTGGCGGGTCGGGTGCCGGGCGCTCTGGCTGAAGCCCGGCGTGAGCTGGCAAGCCAGATCGATCAGGTCCGGCTTGCCCAGTTCCTGCTCTTCCGCCAGGGAGCGCGCCTGATGCAGCACGCGAAGGCGCGGGGCGTTCGGCTGATTGGTGACCTGCCGTTCTTCGTGTCCGCCGACTCGAGTGATGTGTGGGCGGCTCCCGAGCTGTTCTTGCTGGACGAGCGCGGTCGGCCGCGAGTGGTTGCCGGAGTTCCACCCGACTACTTCAGCGCCCAAGGCCAGCTCTGGGGCAACCCCGTGTATGACTGGAACACGCTGCGGTCCACCGGCTATCGCTGGTGGCTGGATCGCCTGCGGGCCTTGCTCGCCCACGTGGACATCATTCGCCTCGACCACTTCCGCGGGTTCGCCGCCGCCTGGCACGTCCCGGCCGGCTCGCCGACAGCGCAATCGGGCCAGTGGGTGCCTGCCCCCGGAGATGAGTTGCTCCATGCGGTGCAGCACGAACTGGGTGCGCTCCCGTTCATCGCGGAGGACCTGGGGCTGATCACCCCGGATGTGTACGCGCTCCGCGATCGCTTCCGGATGCCCGGCACGCGGGTGCTCCAGTTCGCTTTCGATGGCCATGCCGACAACCCGCATCTGCCGACCAACTACGTCGCGAACACCGCGGTGTACACCGGCACCCACGACAACCCGACCAGCCGCGAGTGGTACGAGGAGCTTGGGAACGATCAGCGACGCAATTTCTGGAGCGCGCTAAACCGCCCGGAGGGAAGCAGCGGCGAGGTGGCGCCTGCCTTGATGAGTCTAGCCTGGTCGTCCATCGCCGCCCTCGCCATTGCGCCACTCCAGGACGTCCTGAACCTGGGTCGCGAGGCCCGGATGAACGTGCCAGGCCGGGCCGATGATAACTGGCGGTGGCGCTGCACGGAACGGATGCTCGCGGGGCCAGCCCTCGACGGGTTGCGAGACTTGACAGCCGCTTCGAGCCGCTCGGCCGAGCAGCACAGTGCGATCCCTTTCTCCCCGCCGGTGATGCAATGAAGGCAACCCGGATGCTTCACGAGATCGGCCAGAGCCTCTGGCTGGACAATATCTCGCGCGATCTGCTGGATCGCGGCGCGCTGAAGTGCTACATCGACGACCTGTCATTCACGGGGCTCACGGCGTCCCAGGATTTTCGATCATGCCATCAAGAAGGCGCTGGCCGCGCCCTTCACTGTGAACACCATGCCCGAAACCACGCTCAAGGCACTGGCCGATCACGGGGAGCCTCCCGGGAACCCACCCGTCGACGGGGCGACTGCGAAGGTTCTCGCAGTTCGCGCAAGCCGGAGACGACGTCCTTCGTAAATTCCTCGAACGACCTCATGGAGGTGCTCGTGGCCAAGAGCGCGGACCTCCGGAAAGCGAGCTAGCAGCCCGTGAAGAAAGGGGTAGGCCAATGAGAGCAGGGATTGCGGTGAGCGCCGGTAACGCACCGCCGATCGCGCGTCGGGCTTGGGTCGCCCTCGAGGCCCACTACGAGAACGTCCGGGATCTCCATCTCCGGACCTTGTTCGAGTCCGATCCAGAACGTGGCGAGCGGCTGACCGCCGAGGCAGCGGGTGTCTTCCTCGACTACTCCAAGAATCGAGTCACGGACGAGACGCTCGCTCTTCTGCTACGTCTGGCAGAGGAATCCGGCCTGCGGGCCCGGATCGACGCGATGTTCAATGGCGAAAAGATCAACGTCACGGAAAATCGGGCCGTGCTGCACGCGGCGCTGCGTGCGCCCCGGGAGACGTCGATCATCGTCGACGGCGAGGACGTGGTCCCCCAGGTCCACGCAGTGCTCGACAGAATGTCCGCTCTTGCCGACCGGGTCCGGAGCGGCGCGTGGAAAGGGCACACCGGCAAGCCCATTCGCAACGTCGTCAACATCGGGATCGGAGGGTCCGATCTCGGCCCCGCGATGGCCTATGAGGCGCTGCGATTCTACAGCGCCCGCGACATGACGTTCCGCTTCGTCTCCAACGTCGACGGCACAGACCTGGTGGAGGCCACCCGCGACCTCGACCCCTCGGAGACGCTGTTTATCGTCTCGTCGAAGACCTTTACCACGCTGGAGACGATGACCAACGGGGAGAGCGCGCGAGCGTGGCTGCTGGCCGGGCTCGGCGGCGACGTCAGTGCCGTGGCAAAGCACTTCGTGGCGGTGTCGACCAACGCCCAGAAGGTGTCCGAGTTCGGCATCGATCCAGCGAACATGTTCGGGTTCTGGGACTGGGTTGGCGGCCGCTACTCCATGGATTCGGCGATCGGGCTCTCGACCATGTTGGCGATCGGTCCGGAGGCGTTCCGCGCGATGCTCGATGGCTTCCACCGGATGGACGAGCATTTCCGTACTGCCCCATTCGAGCGCAACCTGCCGGTGCTGATGGGCCTCCTGAGCGTGTGGTACACCGATTTCTTCGGCGCGGAGACCGTGGCGGTCCTGCCGTACGAGCAGTACCTCAAGCGGTTCCCGGCCTACTTGCAGCAGCTCACCATGGAAAGCAACGGCAAGCACGTCACCCTCGAGGGGGCCGAGGTGACGTGTCACACGGGCCCGATCTATTGGGGCGAGCCCGGGACCAACGGCCAGCATTCCTTCTATCAGCTGATCCATCAGGGGACCCGGCTCATCCCCTGCGACTTCATCGCGTTCAACCAGCCGCTCAACCCGCTTGGCCGGCATCACGACCTGCTGATGGCGAACGTCTTCGCCCAGACCGAAGCGCTCGCGTTCGGCAAGACGTCCGAGCAGGTCAAGGCCGAAGGCACACCGGACTGGCTCGTGCCGCATCGGGTGTTCGAGGGGAACCGTCCGTCGAACACCATCCTGCTCGGCCGGCTCACGCCAGAGGCCCTTGGCAAATTGGTCGCACTCTATGAGCACTCCGCGTTCACCCAAGGCACGATCTGGAACATCGATTCCTTCGACCAGTGGGGCGTGGAGCTGGGGAAGGCGCTGGCTCAGCGCATCATTCCCGAGCTCGAGAGTGCCCGCGAGCCCAGGCTCGCACACGACAGCTCGACCACCAATCTGATCCGCCGCTACCGGAAGCAGAAGGAGACAGTATGACCGCGATCGGCACCGATCAGCCGCCGTACATGCTGCCCTTCGATCATCGTGGGTCCTTCCAGACGACGATGTTCGGGTGGGAGAGGAGGCTCCCGCCGGACCAGACCGCGCAGATCGCCGCTGCCAAGCGGGTCATTTACGATGGCCTCAAGGCGGCCGTGGCGGCAGGCGTGCCGAAGGAGCTGGGAAAATGACCGGACCAGATAGGAAAGGCTCACGCTGGAAGTCGCGCCGATCTGGGTCAAGCTTACCGACTCGGTAGGGCGATTCTGGAGGTACGCCCGCGCACGCTCGACCGCGGGCGCCCGCCTGGGGGCGACGGCATCGTCGACATGATGCAGCAGGAACTGCTCCAGCCACTGCATCAGCCGACTCAGAAACTCGGACACGGGGATAACGCCGTCGCAGCTGAGACTTAGCAGGCTGCGAAGCTCGGCCGCCGCCGTCGGGTCAGTGACAACGGGACCCAAACGCGCGGGCTCAGGCCTCCGTGTACCCGACTAACGATCGAGGGCGCCACATAGAGCACTCGCCAGACTGGCCGCACTCCCCCGCTGCCGTCCTTGCTGTGCACTTCGCATGGCCGCACAATCGTCACGTCGTCCGGACCTGCCCCATACCGCCGGTATGCGCCGATGGTGAATGAACTCCAGCGGTACGCCGCTCACGGTCTGCTTCGGCAGCAACCGTCCGCTGACGTGCCCGGCGGTGAGGCTGTAGCCGAGGCCGAAGGGCGCCCCGATCACCGCGACCTCGTCGCCGGTCATCAGCGAATCGGAGTTGCCCAACCGGGCCGGAATCAGATCGGGCGGCGGGCTCTCCATTTTGAGCAACGCCACGTCGGCGCGTGGCGAGGAGGCGACCACCCGCACCGCAAACAGACGCCCGTCCTGCAGCTCGACGCCGACTCGATCGGCGGTCTGGACTACATGCGCCGCGGTGAGCACGGAGCCATCGGATGAGATGATGGTGCCCGACCCGAGCCCGCGGGCGCTGACCAGTCCCATGGATGGGACGGGCGCGAGCGTCTTTTCGACGTCCTCCGGTTTGGCATGGACGTCGATGTCCTTGCTCGCCGTGCCGCGCCAGACGATGGTGCGCGAACCGGCATCGATGATGTCTACGATCATGCTGCCGACCACGATTTCCTCGACCCGGGCGCGGTTGGTCCAGGTGCCCCCGAAGTGGAGCCCGCCCCAGCCCAAGCCGATCTCGTTGAGCGCGAAGTTCTTGGCGAAAGCCGCATAGTACGCCACCAGGGCGTCCGGGTGCTCGGCGGTCCAGGCGTAGGTCTTGAGCCGGGTGAAGTCGGTGCCCTTGGCATAGTCCCAGGTCACGTCCTGAGCCGCGGCACTCGTCGCCAGCATCACTGCGACATTCGCATGCGTACCTCGCTCCGTGTGAGATCTCCGGTGGGCCGCCGGAGACGTTGCCGATGACTCAACGCTCCGAGGCCCCGGCAGAGGTTCCGCCGGCAGGGTAGGGCCAGCACGGGGGGCTGAGTTCGTGAGGCGTGCCTCCGCGATTGTGAACGAAATTTCAGGATTCATGCCGCTTCTAGAATTTGCGTTGTATTTGTCCCGCCGGTGCTCAATGGCTGGTGCGTGCCACTCCTGAGTGGCATCATGAGCGTGATGTTCGGCATCGCCGCTGTACTACTATCCCGCCCTCTCGCTGGCGTTCGCAGTGGGGTGGCCTGGTGGCTCCTGTTCACAGGCGGGCTCGGGATCTGTGCCGCCGTGGTGGAGCGCCGGATCGGTGTCTCTTGGGGCTGGAACCTGGCCTTCGGCATTCTGGCCGTGGTCCCCCGGGCAACAACCGGACCGCTCGAGAGGGCGTCAGGCGTCAGGAGCATCCGGCGCCGGAGACACCGGCCACGTTGGCGGCGAGGGCCGCTGGTGAAGGAAGGAGTGAGAAATGGGGACCAGCGAACTGGCGCTAGCAGAGGTCCAGCCGGTGGAACGGTTCGAGGCGGAGGTGGTCGCCCAACTCGACGCCCTGCTGAGCTTCGCCCTGAGGTTCACCCACGCGCGCTCCGATGCGGAGGATCTGGTGTCGGAAACCATCCTGCGGGCCCTCGATCGCCGGCAGCAGTACCGGATTGGAACCAACATGCGCGCCTGGCTATTCACGATTTTGTATCACCTCTTCGTCGGTCGGCGGCGGGCGCAACGGCGAGAGGTGCGGCTGCTGGAAGGTGAGCCGACTGCTCGCCGGACCTGTGGGTCGGGGAGGTGGATCCCGAGGGACACTTCTACGGCTCACTCATCGACGAGACGATCACGCGCCCTCGATGACTTGCCTGGCCCCTTCCGGACCGCGGTCGTGCTGAGCGACATGAACGGGCTGGAGTACCGCGAGATCGCGGAGTTGCTGGGGGTGCCCTCGGGGACGGTGAAATCACGGATCTTCCGCGGTCGCCACAGGCTGCGGACGACGCTCGCCGGCTACGGACGACGGTCGTCACCGAGCTCGACCGCATGACGATCGGTCCTTCCTGGGAGCAGGAGCGCGCGCGTACCTGGTGGTGCGCGAATGTCGCGGCCCCCGGCGGTGCTCCGATGAGGGTACCCACCGCTGCTCACTGGCGGGAACACTGCGGGGGACGCAGAGCATTAAGTGGTCAGCGAGGCAGGATGCGACTCAGAGGAGGCTGCCGCACGGCGGCGAGGTCCAGCTGCGCGATCCGACCCGTAGATTGCAGCCAGGATCCGCCGACCTTCCTCCACGCCCTCGAGGCGGTCGGGGCAGCCGGCACGGGGAGGGCCTACGGGCGTACGCGCTTCTCCGTGGCTCAAGGTACTGATATAGGAAGGACCGCAGGACCTCACCCCAGGCGCCTCGACGTCGGGCGCCGTCAACGGCAACCACATGGTCACGAGTGATCGTATGAGCACCCATCCCCTCGTCGCAAAGCCGGCCCCGCGCCGGACCGTCCTCTCGGACACGGAGCTTCGGAAGCTGGACGCGCTGTGGCGCGCCTCGAACTACCTCTCGGTCGGTCAGATCTACCTGCTCGACAACCCGCTCCTGCGCCGGCCGCTCGCGCGGGAACACATCAAGCCGCGCTTGTTGGGACACTGGGGCACCACCCCGGGTCTCAACTTTCTCTACGTGCACCTGAATCGCGTGATCAGGAAGCACGATGCGAACATGATCTATGTCATCGGCCCGGGACACGGTGGCCCGGCGCTGGTCGCGCATGCCTACCTCGAGGAGACCTATAGCGAGGTCTACCCGAACATCAGCCTGGATGAAGCGGGGATGAAGCGCCTCTTCAAGCAATTCAGCTTCCCGGGCGGCATCCCCAGCCACGTCGCTCCCGAAACCCCCGGGTCGATCCACGAGGGCGGCGAGCTGGGTTACGCGCTGTCCCACGCGTTCGGGGCTGCCTTCGACAATCCGGACCTGATCGTGGCATGCGTTATCGGCGACGGCGAGGCCGAGACGGGTCCGCTGGCCACGGGCTGGCACGGCAACAAGTTCCTGAACCCCGCCCGGGACGGGTGCGTGCTACCCATTCTGCACCTGAACGGCTACAAGATCGCCAATCCCTGTTTCCTGGACCGCATTCCGAAGGAGGAGCTCACCAAACTGCTCGAGGGCTATGGTTACCAGCCCCACTTCGTCGAGGGTCAGGAGCCCGAAGCCATGCACCAGCAGATGGCGGCGACGCTCGATGCCGGGTCATGGGTGACATTCGCCGGATCCAGGCCGACGCGCGTGAACGTGGCGTCCAGGAGCGACCGACCTGGCCGATGATCGTGTTGCGCACCCCAAAGGGCTGGACCTGTCCCCGCGAGATCGACGGCAAACTCTGCGAGGGATACTGGCGCAGCCATCAGGTGCCGATGGGTGACATGGAGCGGCCCGAGCACATCGCCATTCTCGAGCAGTGGATGCGGAGCTACCGTCCCGAGGAGCTGTTCGACGCGAAGGGAAAGCTCCTCCCCGAGCTGGCGGAACTGGCGCCGAAAGCCGAGCGGAGGATGAGCGCCAACCCTCACGCCAACGGTGGCCTGCTCCTCAAGGAGCTCCTGCTGCCCGACTTCCGCGACTACGCGGTCGAGGTCAAGAGCCCGGGCGCCGCGACGGCCGAGTCAACCCGGCTCCAGGGGAAGTACCTGCGGGACGTGATGAAGCTCAACCAGGACCATCAGAATTTCCGGGTCTTCAGTCCCGACGAGAACAACTCCAACCGCTGGCAGGATATCCTCGAGGTCACCAACCGTTGCTACGTGGCGGAGATCCGCCCCGAGGACGACCACCTCGCGCCCGACGGTCGGGTGATGGAGGTCCTCTCGGAGCATCAATGCCAGGGATGGCTGGAAGGCTATCTGCTGACCGGCAGGCACGGCTTCTTCAGTTGTTACGAAGCGTTCATCCACATCATCGATTCCATGTTCAACCAGCACGCCAAGTGGTTGAAGGTGTGCAATGACATCCCGTGGAGGCGGCCGATCGCTTCGCTCAACTACCTGTTGAGCTCCCACGTCTGGCGCCAGGATCACAATGGCTTCAGCCACCAGGATCCCGGCTTCATCGATCACGTGGTCAACAAGAAGGCAGAGGTGATCCGGGTCTACCTGCCCCCCGACGGAAACACCCTCCTGTCGGTCACGGAGCACTGCCTGCGCAGTCGCAACTACGTGAACGTCGTCGTGGCCGGGAAGCAACCGGCTCCGCAGTGGCTGACCATGGATCAGGCGATCAAGCACTGCACCGCCGGCATCGGGATCTGGGACTGGGCCAGCAACGACCAGGGGAGCGAGCCGGACGTTGTCATGGCCTGCTGTGGTGATGTCCCCACGCTGGAGACGCTGGCCGCCGTCCAGCTGATGCGCCGCCACCTGCCGGAGCTCAGGATCCGCGTGATCAACGTGGTGGATTTGATGCGACTGCAGCCGGCGGAAGAACATCCGCACGGACTGACCGACCAGGAGTTCGATGTCCTGTTTACGAAGGACAAACCGATCATCTTTGCCTTCCACGGCTACCCCTGGCTGATTCACCGCCTCACCTACCGGCGTACCAACCACCGGAACCTCCACGTCCGCGGCTACAAGGAGGAAGGGACCACGTCGACGCCCTTCGACATGGTGGTAATGAACGACCTCGACCGCTTCCACCTGGCGCAGGACGTGATCGACCGGCTGCCGCAGCTCGGCGCCAGGGCGGCGTACTTCAAGCAGGCGATCCGCGACAAGCTGATCGAGCACCGGCAGTACATCGAGAAGCACGGGGAGGACATGCCCGAGATCACGGGCTGGCGCTGGGCCGACGAGCGTGCGTCGAGCGCGGCCGGGAGCTCGACCGAAGGCGACAATGTCTGACGGCGTCCCGCCCCGCGCGGGCGGGGGCTCGCCGTGAGCGTGCTCCTGCTGAATGCCGGCTCGAGCAGCCTCAAGGGCGTGCTCATCCGGGCCGAGGACCGCACGGTCCTGGCCCGGGCCTCGGCCGACTGGGCCGGTCCGGTCACCCGGTACCAGTGCTCGGGACCGGGCGTCGAGATCGGTCCGACGGAGGTCGCCTGGCGCGGCCATGCGGAGGCGCTCCGCCGGGCGGTCGGGGACCTGGAGCCGGCACGCGCCGGTCTCGAGCAAGCCTCGTCCCTGACGGCGGTCGGGCACCGGATCGTGTTCGGGGGCGAGTTCACTTCCGCGGTGCGCCTCGGGCCGGCGGTGCGGGCGCGCATCGCCGAGCTCGCGGAGCTGGCCCCGCTGCACAACCCGCCCGGACTCGACACCCTCGCCGCGGCGGAGGCGGAGCTGCCGGAGGTCCCCCAAGTCGCGGTGTTCGACACCGCCTTCCATGCCACCTTGCCGCCGGCCGCGTACACGTTTCCAGTGCCGGGGTGCTGGACGCGCGACTGGAAGATCCGCCGCTTCGGGTTCCACGGCCTGAGCCACGCCTACTGCAGCGGCCGGGCCGCCGCGATGCTGGGCCGCCCGCTCGAGGAGCTGCGGCTGGTCATCTGCCATCTCGGGAGCGGGTGCTCCGCCTCGGCGGTGCTCGGCGGCCGGTGCGTCGACACCACCATGGGCTTCACCCCGCTCGACGGGCTCATGATGGCCACGCGGAGCGGCTCGGTGGACCCGGGCATCCTGCTGTACGTGCAGCGCTGCTGCGGCCTCTCGGCGAAGCAGGTCGAGGAGGCGTTGTATCGCGAGGCGGGGCTGTTGGGCGTCTCGGGGATCTCCGGGGACATGCGCGTCGTCCTGGCCGCGGCCCGCGCCGGGAACGAGCAGGCGCAGCTCGCCTTCGACGTCTACACCCACCGGGTACGGCAGGCGATCGGCGGGTTGGCGGCGACGCTCGGCGGCGTCGATGCGCTGGTCTTCACCGCCGGCGTCGGGGAGAACTCGCCCGAGGTGCGGGGTGCCAGCTGTCGGGGCCTGGAGTGTCTCGGGCTCGAGCTGGACGCCGACGCCAACGCGGCGTGCCGCGCGGATGCCGACGTCGCGCGACCCGGCTCGCGGGGCCGCATCCTGGTGGTGAGGACGAGGGAAGAGCTGGCCATGCTCGACGACGTGATGCGGGTGATCGGGGTATGAAGGGCGTCGGCCGCGGCACGAGCTTCCCGCTGGGCGCCTCGGTCCATCCCGAAGGCGTCAACTTCAGCGTCTTTTCGAAGCACGCCAGCCTGCTCGAGCTGCTCTTCTTCGAGCGGGAAGACTCGCCGCGCCCGTGCCGCATCATCCCGCTGACTCGCGAGCGGCACCGCACCTACCACTACTGGCATGTCTTCGTCCCGGGGATCGGCCCCGGCCAGCTGTACGGGTATCGGGCCCACGGCCCCTACGAACCGGAGCGCGGCCTCTGGTTCGATCCCGGGAAGCTCCTCCTGGATCCGTACGGCCTCGCCGTCGCGGTGCCCGAGGGGTACAGCCGCGCGGCGGCGCGCCGGGCCGGCGGCACGATGGCTATCGCGATGAAGAGCGTGGTCGCGGACCTCTCGACCTACGACTGGGAGGGGGACCGTCCGCTCCGGCGGCCGCACGGCGAGACGGTCATCTACGAGCTGCACGTCCGAGGCTTCACGAGGGATCCGAGCTCCGGGGTCGCGCCCGAGCGGGCCGGGACCTACGCCGGGCTGATCGAGAAGATCCCCTACCTCAAGGACCTGGGGGTCACGGCCGTGGAGCTCCTGCCCGTGTTCCAGTTCGATCCCCAGGACGCCCCCCCCGGCCGGGTCAACTACTGGGGCTACTCGCCGGTTTCCCTGTTCGCGCCGCATCACGCCTACAGCTCGCGGCCGGACCGGCTCGGACCGCTCGACGAGTTCCGCGACATGGTCAAGGCATTCCACCGCGCCGGGCTCGAGGTGATCCTCGACGTCGTCTTCAACCACTCGGCGGAGGGCGGCGCCGACGGGCCCACGTTCTGCTGGCGCGGCCTCGAGAACGGCGCGTACTACATCCTGGAACGGGATCGGAGCCGGTACGCCGACTACACCGGGACGGGGAACACGCTGAACGCGAGCCACCCGGTGGTGCGCCGCATGATCCAGGACAGCCTTCGCCACTGGGTCGAGTGCATGCACGTGGACGGGTTCCGGTTCGACCTCGCCTCGATCCTGTCGCGCGACGCCTCGGGCAATCCGGAGTCCAACCCGCCGGTGCTCTGGGACATCGAGTCCGATCCCCGGCTGGTCGGGACGAAGCTCATCGCCGAGGCGTGGGACGCCGCGGGACTCTACCAGGTCGGGAGCTTCATCGGCGACGCCTGGCAGGAGTGGAACGGCCGCTTCCGGGACGACGTCCGCCGCTTCCTCAAGGGCGACCCCGGCACCGTGCCGGCGGTGGCCGCGCGGCTCCTCGGCAGCCCGGACATCTACGCGCACGAGGAGCGGGAGCCGGAGCAGAGCGTCAACTTCGTCACCTGTCACGACGGCTTCACCCTGGCGGATCTGGTCTCGTACAACGAGAAGCACAACGAAGCCAACGGGGAGGAGAACCGCGACGGCTCGAACGACAACGCGAGCTGGAACTGCGGGGTCGAAGGCTCCACCGAGGATCCGGCCGTCGAGGCGCTCCGGAACCGCCAAGCGAAGAACTTCATCGCCCTGCTCCTGCTCTCGTTGGGCACCCCGATGCTGTCCATGGGCGACGAGGTGCGTCGCACCCAGCACGGGAACAACAACGTCTACTGCCAGGACAATCCGGTGAGCTGGTTCGACTGGACCCTGCTGGAGCGGCACCCGGGGCTCCACCGCTTCGTGAAGTCGCTGATCGCCTTTCGCCAGCGACGGGAGGTGGTGGAGGATCAGCTGCAGCTCACGCTGAACCAGCTCCTGAGTCGCTGCCGGATCGACTGGCATGGGGTGGAGCTGGACCGCCCCGATTGGGGCCACCATTCGCGCTCCCTGGCCCTCTGCTTCACCAGCCCCGGCAACCGATTCCGGTTGCACGCCATGCTCAACGCCTACTGGGAGCCGCTACGCTTCCAGCTGCCGCCGACCGCCCCGGGAACCCGGGCCACGTGGCGACGCTGGATCGACGCCGCCCTCCCCGCGCCGGAGGACATCGTCCCCTGGGAGACCGCGCAGACGGTCATCGACTCCAGCTACCTGGTGCAGCCGCGATCCGTGGCATG
This sequence comes from uncultured Gemmatimonadales bacterium, assembly GCA_963788625.1. Taxonomy (GTDB): domain Bacteria; phylum Gemmatimonadota; class Gemmatimonadetes; order Gemmatimonadales; family GWC2-71-9; genus DATBGE01. The sequence continues at coordinate 386,906 of CAWBHB010000001.1, forward strand.
TCTCGTCACCCCTGGCGACGGAACGCGACTACAATGGTGACGCTGGGACCAGCGAGCCGGGGCGACGTCGTGCTGGTCCGCCACGGTGAGACCGAATGGAGTCTCTCGGGACAGCATACGGGAACCACCGACATCCCGCTGACCGAGCACGGCCGCGACCAGGCGAGACAACTGCGGCCGCTGCTCTGCGGGTCGGACTACGCTCTGGTGCTCTCGAGCCCGCTGCAGCGTGCCCGGGCCACCTGCGAGCTCGCCGGCCTGGGCCACCGCATGCAGATCGATCCGGACCTGCTCGAGTGGAACTACGGAGACTACGAGGGCCTCACCCCGGCGGAGATCGAGCGGACCGCTCCCGGGTGGACGATCTTCACCGACGGGTGCCCGGGCGGGGAAAGCCCGGAGCAGATCGGGGCCCGAGTCGATCGGCTCATAAGCAAGGTCCGCGCGCATGTGGGTCGAGTCGCCCTGTTCGCCCATGGCCACGTCTTCCGCGTCTTCGCGGCGCGCTGGATCGGCCTCCCGCCCAGCGAGGGCCTGCACTTCATGCTCGACACGTCCACAGTGAGCGTCCTCAGCTATTACCACGACACCCCGGCGCTCAAGCGCTGGAATGCCTCGATCACCCCCAGGAGGTGAGTCCCACCATGCCATCCATTCTCGAACACACCGCTCGCGCGCTGGTGTCCCGCGGCAAGGGCATCTTGGCGGCCGACGAGACCCCCGGCACGCTGACGAAGCGCTTCGCCGCGCTCAAGATCCCCTCCACCCCCGAGATCCGGCGGGACTACCGGCAGCTGCTGCTCACGGCGCCGGGGCTGGCGGAGTACATCAGCGGCGTAATTCTGCAGGAGGAGACGATCCGGCAGGAGAGCGCGGCAGGCGCGCCGCTCGTCGCCCTCTGCCACGAGCACGACATGCTCCCCGGCATCAAGGTGGATGCCGGCACCAGGCCGCTGGCCGGCTGGCCCGAGGAGCAGGTGACCGAAGGACTCGACGGCCTCCGCGAGCGGCTCGTGGAGTACCGGGGGCTGGGCGCGTCGTTCGCCAAGTGGCGCGCGGTCTTCCGGGTGAGCAGCGCCCTCCCGACCAGGGCGTGCGTCGCCGCGAACGCCCACGCCCTGGCGCGCTACGCGAGCCTCTGCCAGGAACAGGAGATCGTCCCCATCGTCGAGCCGGAGGTGCTGATGGACGGGGACCACACGATCGAACGAGCCGAAGAGGTCACCGGGACAGTGCTGCAGGCGGTCTTCGCCGCGCTGGCCGAGCAGGGGGTGGCCCTCGAGGGCATGCTGCTCAAGCCGAACATGGTGGTCCCCGGGGCCGCGTGTCCCCGGCAGGCGTCGGTGGAGGAGGTCGCCGAGGCCACGCTCCGATGCCTCCGCCGCCACGTGCCCCCGGCCGTTCCCGGCATCGTCTTCCTGTCCGGCGGCCAGAACGACGTGATCGCGACCCGGCACCTCGACGCCATCAACCGGGCCGACGGGCCCAAGCCCTGGACCCTCACCTTCTCCTACGGGCGCGCCCTGCAGGACTCCGCGCTGGCCACCTGGGGTGGACAGCCCGAGGACCTCCCTCAGGCTCAGCAGGCGCTCGCTCACCGGGCGCGCTGCAACAGCCTCGCCGCCCTTGGGACCTACAGCGCGGAGGACGAAGAGCAGGGAGCCTACCCGGTGCTGGCCGAGATGACGGGAGGATGGCACGATGAGTAAGAAGACCGCTGGACATCAGGGAGGGGGCACAACGACGCGAGCGAAGCCCCCCACACGGCGGGCGCCGGCTGCCACCGGCGGCCCGAGCCTCGCGAAGCTGCTGGCCTACTACGGCTGCGGGCCGGTCCAGTTCACCGGCAGCGGCGATGCGCTGTACGAACGCCATCTCACGTTCGACGACGTCGTGGCCGTCGCGGACGCGGGCCCGCGCGAGCGGTACCAGGCCGTCGCCCGCTCCGTCCGCGACGTGCTCTCCCAGCGCTGGATCCACACCGAGAAGACCTACGACCGGCTGGACCCGAAGCGGGTCTACTACCTCTCGATGGAGTTCCTCATCGGGCGTTCGCTGTCCAACAACATCACCAACCTGCTGCTCGATCCCCACGTGGCCCGGGAGGTCATGGAGAGGCAGGTCGATTGGGTCGGCATCCTCGAACAGGAGCCGGACGCGGGGCTCGGCAACGGCGGCCTGGGGCGTCTGGCGGCGTGTTTCCTCGACTCGATGGCCACTCTGCAGTTGCCGGCGATGGGTTACGGACTGCGCTACGAGCACGGCATGTTCCGCCAATCCATACGGAACGGCTGGCAGGAGGAGCGGCCCGACAACTGGCTGCGGCGACAGGATCCCTGGGAGGTGCCCCGGCCCAACGACCAGGTGGAGGTCACCCTGGGGTGCTCGTTCGAGATCCGCAATGGGGACCTCGACATCAAGCCGGGGGTGCCCTGCCGGCTGGTCGGGCTCCCCTTCGACCGACCCGTGGTCGGCTACGGGGGGAAGACCATCAACACCCTCCGGCTCTGGGGCGCCGCCGCGCCGGACAGCTTCGATTTCCAGCGCTTCAGCCGGGGCGAGTTCGTGGAAGCGCAGGCGTCGATCATCGCGGCCGAGTCGCTCACCCGCGTCCTGTACCCCGACGATTCCACGATGCGCGGCCGCGGGCTGCGCTTCCTGCAGGAGTTCTTCCTCGTGGCCTGCTCCCTCGCCGACCTGGTGCGGCGCTTCCGACAGAGCAATCAGGACTGGAGCACCCTTCCTGACAAGGTGGCCATTCAGCTCAACGACACGCACCCGGCGCTCGCGGTCCCCGAGCTCATGCGCATCCTGCTCGATGAGGCGCACCTCGGGTGGGACGAGGCCTGGGACCTCACCCGGCGCACCCTCGCGTACACCAACCACACCCTATTGCCCGAGGCGCTCGAGAAGTGGCCGCTGCCGATGTTCGAGCAGCTGCTCCCCCGGCAGCTGGACATCGTCAGCGAGATCAACCGGCGGTTGCTCGACGAGGTGCGATCCCGGTTCCCGGGAGACGAAGGACGGGCCCAGCGGGTGAGCCTGCTCGAGGAGGGCGAGATCCGGCAGGTCCGCATGGCGAACCTCGCGATCGTGGGCTCGCACAGCACCAACGGGGTCGCCGCGCTGCACACCGAGCTGCTGGGCCGCACCACCGTGAAGGATCTGGCGGAGCTCTACCCCGAGCGCTTCAACAACAAGACCAACGGGGTCACCGGGCGCCGCTGGCTGCTCCTGGCCAATCCGGCGCTGGCGCAGGTCATCACCGACGCCATCGGCGACAGGTGGATCACCGACCTGAGCCAGCTGCGGGAGCTCGCCCGGCTGGCGACGGACCCGGGGCTGCAGGGCGCGTTCCGCCGTGCCAAGCTCGAGGCCAAGAACCGGCTCGCGGCATGGATCAAGGCCACGTCGGGGCAGGTGCTGGACCCGGAGACCATCGTCGATGCCCAGGTCAAGCGAATCCACGAGTACAAGCGGCAGCTGCTGAACGCGCTGCGGGTGATCGTGCTCTACAACCGGCTGCGGGAGAATCCGGGGCTCGCGGTCCCGCCTCGAACCTTCGTCTTCGCGGGCAAGGCGGCGCTGGCGTATCACCTGGCCAAGCTGATCATCAAGCTGCTGAACAACGTCGCGGACACCATCGACCGGGACCCCACGGTGCGGGGCCGCATCCGGGTGCTGTTCCTGCCCGAGTACTCGGTGTCCATGGCGGAGCGGCTGATCCCCGGGACCGACGTCTCCAACCAGATCTCGACGGCCGGGTACGAGGCGAGCGGCACCAGCAACATGAAGTTCATGATGAACGGCGCGCTCACGATCGGGACCCGCGACGGTGCCACCATCGAGATGGCCGAGGAAGCGGGCGAGGCAAATCTGTTCCTCTTCGGCTTGAGCGCCCGACAGGTGGCCGAGACGCGCGCCTGGTACAACCCTCGGTGGCACTACGAGCACGAGCGGGAGACCCGGGCGGCGCTCGACCTGATCTTCGAGGACCATTTCAGCCGGGAGGAGCCTGGCGTGTTCGCCCCGCTTCGCGACAGCCTGCTCGTCACGGACCACTACATGCACCTCGCCGACCTCGGCGCGTATCTCGAGGCCGACGGGCGCTTGATCGCGCTCCATGCCGATCCGGAGGCCTGGGCGGAGAAGACGATCCTGAACGTGGCCGCGTCGGGGAAGTTCTCCAGCGACCGCACCATCGCGGAGTATGCCAGGGAGATCTGGCAGGCCGCGCCGTGTCCCGTCCCCTGATCGCCTCGGGCCCCAGATGAACCGGACCAACTCTTTCGCGGGAGAACCAGCCATGGCCGACGTGGCGAACCTACTCAAGCGCATCGATGCCGAGTTCGGCGCTCTCGACGGGAAGATCGAGCATGCGCGTGCAGAGCAGCTGCAGGAGCATCACGAAAGACGGAAGCGCCTGGCAGCCTTCGAGAAGCAGATGGAAGCGGTGCCCCCGGTGTGGGAACCTCGGCTGAAAGCGCTACAGCAGCGCTTCGGGGATCAGATCAAGGTCACCCCGGTGCTGACCTCGACCAGTCGCGAGGTGACCCTGGAGTTCCAGTCGGACCTGGCGCGCATTCGCCTGCGCTTCTCGGCGGCCACCGATCGCGAAATCCGCAAGCTGATCCTCAATTACGACCTGGAGATCATCCCCGTCTTCATGCAATTCGCCTCGCACGAGGAGGCCGAGTGGCCCCTCGAGAGCTTCGACATGGAGACGGCCGCGGACTGGCTCGACAGTCGGATCGTGGACTTCGTCAGGACCTACCTGTCACTCCACGAGAACGAGTACTATCTGAGAGAGCACATGGTCGAGGATCCGGTGGCGGGGGTGCGGTTTCCGAGGTACGCCGCGGCCGCGAGCCTGGAATGGGGAGGCAAGAAGTACTACTTCATCGGAGAGGAAACCCGACGCGAGTTCGAAGCAAGCCACAGCTGACCTCGACCCACCCTGGCCCAGCCTGAGGGTCGTGATGCCCAGCTTCTTCATTCGCGACCGCAGGCTGCTCGGGTGGATTTCCAGCAGATCACCACTGAGCCGTTAGAACTCTATGTCCCACAGCGTGCCGTTCCATCCCGAGACTTCCCGTCGCACCTTCCTGCGCAAGGGCGCCGCGGCGGCGGTCGCCCTCCCCGCCTTGGCGAGCATCCTTAACGCCTGCGGTAAGGCGAGGGCCGCCGCCGCGCCCATCGCCAGACCCAATGCCACCGCGGCCATGAAGGCCGCCGCCCTCACGGCCCGGCAGAAGGCCGACGCGATGGACGCGATGCACGAGAAGCGCGTCAAAGCCTTTCCGGCACGGACCGCCGAGCAGGGCAACCAGCTCATGGAGCCGCGTCTCGAAGGCGGGGTCAAGGTGTACGAGCTGACCACCGAGGAGATCGAATGGGCGGTCGAGCCGGGCCGCACGGTGAAGACGTGGGCCTACAACCGGCAGGTGCCGGGACCGCAAGTCCCGGTCCCGCGAAGGTGATCGCGTCCGGGTGAAACTCACCAACATGCTCTCCCAGTCCACCGCCATCCACTTCCATGGCCGGGAGCTGCCGAACGACCAGGACGACGTGCCGTTCATCACCCAGGCGCCCGTCAAGCCCGGGGAGAGCCACACCGACGAGTTCACCGTCCCGAAACGCGAGCTCGCACAAGTACCACTCGCACCATGACTCGGCGGTCCAGGTCGGAAGCGGGCTTCTGGGTGCCTTCATCGTCGAGCCCAGGCGCCCGCGGCCGGCGCACCGGGTGGTGCTGAGCCGCCAATGTCGAGAATACTGATCCTTGGGGCCACCGGGTCCCTCGGCAGGCACGTTACCCGACAAGCGGTTTCAGCGAACCACGAAGTGTCGGTCCTGGTGCGAACCCCCCGCGAAGCTACCGGAGGACCTTCGCGAGAAGGTCGTGGTACATACGGCTGACCTCGCAAGAACGTCTCTATCTGCTCTGGCAACCACTCTCCAGAATCACGATGCCGTCCTCAATACAGCCGGTATGGTAACGGAAGGGCACATCTTCGTTGACCTCTTTGAGCGCATCGTGAGCGCTCTGGAATCTTTGCCTGAGAAGGATCGGCCGGTCTGCTGGTTTTTGGCCGGTGCAGCGTTACTCGACCTTGATGGCCCGTGGTCGAAGGGGCCTTGATCTTCCCCGTGTCGCCTCGACCTACTGGCCCCATTGCGCGAACTTCGACCGCATCCACCGAACGCACTGGATTGGCGACTCCTGTGTCCGGGGCCACTGGTTGATCAGCCCCTATATGGCCGAGGTCGAGCGACGGTGCCGACAGAGAGGCGCATGGGCAGCACGCCACGACGGTGATCGCCCTCTCGTGGGCTGCTTCCTGGGCCGAGCTTCAACATGATTCCGATGTCGCGAGGACAAGACAAATGAGATCGCATCTTGCGGTAGCGCTGCTCTCCAACGGCTCGTATGGCGTGATGATCACCAGCGCCGGCGCTGGCTACAGCACCTGGCGCGACTTGGATGTGACTCGCTGGCGCGAAGATGCCACGCGCGATTGTTGGGGCCAGTTCTACTACGTCCGTGACCTCATCGACCACAGCATCTGGTCGATTGGCGCTCAACCACTGCTCCAGGCCGGTGGTGAACCTGAATTCGACGTCCACGCCGACCACGCCGAGTTTCGCCGCCGCGATGGCGACATCGAGACCCGCTGTGCCGTTTGTGTCGTGCCGGATGCAGATGCTGAAGTACGCGTGGTGACGCTCGTCAATCATGGTCTTCGCCACCGCGAACTCGAACTGACGAGCTATAGCGAGGTGTGTTTGAATGCCCGTCGGGCCGACCAGGCGCACCCTGCTTTCGCAAAGCTCTTCCTGGAGACGGAGTTCGACCCCCGGTACGGCGCACTCTTGGCCCGACGCCGCCCTCGCGGCGCGAAGGAGCGTCCAGTTTGGGCGATCCACACTTCGGCAGCAAGCGTCTCGGGATCCGAAGAGATTGGATACGAGACGGATCGAATGAGATTCCTTGGTCGCGGCCGCACGCCCGCCGATCCCGCCGCCTTGGACTCAGGCTCTCGCTTGTCACGAACCACGGGCCCGGTGCTCGATCCGATCTTCAGTTTGCGCCGGCGCGTCGGTCTCGATGCGGATATGACAACTCGGATCGCACTTGTAACTGGAGCGGCTGACACCCGTGAAGCCGCTATCGGCCTGGCTGAGCGATTCCGCGACTTCGCAGCGATCGACCGGGCATTTGCAGACGCCGAAGCCTACTGTCAGAGCGAGCTGCGGGAGCTTGACATCACACCGGACCAAGTTCCCCTCTTCAACCGGTTGGCAGCTTCCGTGATCTTCACGAATCCCGGACTTCGCGACCTTGATGCCGTGGCCGCCAACCGGCTGGGGCAGCGGAGCCTGTGGCCGCACTCGATATCCGGTGACCTGCCGATTGTGCTGGTCCGAGTCGCAGGGGTCGACGATGAGCCGGTCGTTCGCCAATTGGTTCAGTGGCACACCTATACCTGCCGCCGGCGCCTGAAACTGGATCTCGTGATTCTGGACCAGCGTGCCAGTGAACCTGCCGATCGGTTACGGCTGGAACTACAGACGGGCATTGCCGGTGCGATGCTTGGCAAGTCCGGTGGTGTGTTCTTTCTGATTGCGGACCAGGTCTCGACCGATGATGGGGTTTTGCTCGCGGCTGCCGCGCGGGCTGTCCTTGGCGGTGGCCGCGGCTCGCTGACCGAGCAGATCGATCATCGCGCGGCCTCGCCACCTGGGCTGCCGCCGCAGTTCACTCCCGTTGCGGTCGCGACAGGCCCCGTTCCGGAGCCCAGCGGACCGCGTGAGGGATTGAGTTTCTGGAACGGTTTCGGTGGGTTCACCCCTGATGGCCGCGAGTACGTGATCGTCGTCGACGGCACGTCCCGGATCGGACCGACGTTGCCGCCGGCTCCCTGGACGAATGTGCTGTCCAACCGGCAGTTCGGATGTTTGGTGACAGAGGCTGGGCTAGGCTGCAGCTGGGCGGGCAATAGTCAAATGAACCGTCTCACTCCCTGGTCGAATGATCCGACTTCGGATCCGCCAAGCGAAGTAGTCTATTTGCGCGACGAGGAAACCGGTGAGTTCTGGACTCCCACGCCCTTGCCGCTGGGACCGAGGGCAACGGTGACCGTCCGCCACGGCCAAGGCTACACTCGTTATGCGCATGCCAGTAGTAATCTCAATCAGGACCTTCAGGTGTTCGTTCCGCCCGACGATCCAATCAAGGTGGTGTGCCTGACGGTACGAAACGACGGTGATCGGCCCCGGCGCTTGTCGGCGACGTACTACGCCGAATGGGTGCTGGGAACCGTGCGTGAAAATGCTCCACTGCAAGTGGTCTGTGAGCGGGATCCGGAAAGCAACGCCATACTGGCGCGGAATGCTTGGGCTGGCGATTTCGCCGAGCAGATTGCCTTTGTGGCCTGTGGTTCGCCGACCCGGTCGGTCACCGCTGATCGTAGGGAGTTTCTGGGGGAACACGGCTCGACTGCGATGCCAGCCGCCCTCAGGTCCGTCGGGCTGTCCGACCGCGTTGGCCCAGCCCTCGATCCCTGCGCGGCGATGACGACCGAACTGACCGTGTCTCCCGGCGAGACGAGAGAAGTCGTTTTCGCGTTGGGTCAGGCGCGCAGTGTGGAGGAGGTTCATCGGCTCATTAACGAATACACACAATTCCATCGAGCCGATGCGGTACTGACGCAGGTGCAACAGGACTGGGACCGCTACCTTAACGCGCTGCAAGTGACCACGCCAGACGCGGGGATCGACCTGATGCTCAACCGCTGGCTTGTGTATCAGGTCATGGCGTGCCGGCTTTGGGCCCGCACCGCGTTTTACCAATCCGGCGGAGCGTACGGCTTCCGAGACCAACTGCAGGACGTGATGGCCCTGGTCTATTCCGCCCCGGGGGAGGCGCGGGCTCAGATCCTACGATCGGCGGCGCGGCAATTCGAGGAGGGGGACGTCCAGCACTGGTGGCACCCGCCGTCCGGGATCGGAGTTCGCACCCGGATCACCGACGACCTCTATTTCTTGCCGCTCGTGGTTCACCACTATGTGGTCACCACAGGCGACACGGACTTGTTAAATGAGGTGGTGCCGTTCATCGCGGCGCCGGTACTTCGGGAAGACCAGGAGGAAGATTTCAGCTTGCCGGCGGTGAGCGAGCAGAGTGGCACTGTTTATGAGCACTGCCTCCGCGCTTTGAAGCACGGTTATCGGCTGGGTTCGCACGGATTGCCCCTCATGGGCACCGGTGATTGGAATGACGGCATGAATAGAGTGGGCGCCGACGGAAAGGGTGAGAGCGTCTGGAATGGGTGGTTCTTCGTTAGCGTGTTGAAGGCGTTTGCAGAATTGGCTGACCGGCGGAGCCAGGCCGGCGACGCCAAGTGGTGCCGGGAGCGAGCCGAACAGTTGCGGGTGGCTCTGGAGGCGAACGCCTGGGACGGCGCGTGGTACCGCCGGGCGTATTTCGATGACGGCACTCCCCTGGGATCAGGTCAAAACGACGAGTGCCAGATCGACGCTATCCCACAGGCTTGGGCGGTCATCTCCGGTGCAGCAATCCCGGCACGGGCTCAATCGGCAATGGACGCGGTTCAAGAGCGACTCGTGCGCATAGGCGACAAAGTGATTCAGCTGTTCGATCCGCCCTTCGACAAAGGCGTCCTTCAGCCCGGCTACATCAAAGGATATGTGCCGGGCATCCGAGAGAACGGTGGCCAATATACTCACGCCGCCACCTGGGTTGCCCTCGCGACCGCGCTCCAAGGTCGAGGCGATCGCGCGATGGAGCTTTGGAACCTTATCAACCCAATCTACCATGCCACGACGGCTGAGGAGGTGCAACAGTACAGAGTTGAGCCCTATGTGGTGTGCGCCGATGTATACGGCGCCGCGCCGCACACGGGCCGCGGCGGCTGGACGTGGTACACCGGCTCGGCGAGCTGGCTCTACCGCGTTGCTATCGAAACGATTCTAGGTTTCCAATTGCAGGGCCGCGCAGTTCGTTTCGCGCCGTGCGTTCCGCCGAGCTGGCCTGGGTTTGAACTGACCTACCGCCATCAGGCCGCCACATATCGGATTGTGGTGGACAACTCGGCTGGTACCGGTCGCGGCGTCCGATGGATCGAGTTGGACGGGCAACGGCTGCCAGGCGACACTTTGCCGCTAAGCGACGGCTTGGCGACACACAACGTCCGCGTGCAATTGGGCTGACGGGGAAGAACTGACTCATGGCCGACACTCCCGGCGGCGACCACGATCTCAATCGCGTGCTCACCGACAAGGATCTGGACCTGCTGCAGCTCTCCACGGTGCTGTACTATGCGCGCGAAACCAACCCGGATAATGAGCTGGTGCGCGACAAGAATGACCGGAACGCGCCGGTCAGTATCGCCGCGGTGGGCATGGCGCTGGCGACGATTCCGGTCGTCGTCGAGCGCGGCGTCCTCTACCGGGAGTTCGCCGCCAAGATCACGCTGAAACGACTGCGCTACCTGCTCGCCTGCCCCCAGGGTCCCGAGCCGGACGCCTCCGGTTACAAAGGCTTCTTCTATCATTTCCTGAACATCGAGACGGGTCGGCGCGTTTGGCAGTGCGAGCTTTCCACCATCGACTCGGCGTTTCTGTTCGCAGGCGCCTTGACAGTCGGCACCTATTTCGACCGTGACACGCCCGACGAGGTCGAGCTCAGAAGCTTGGCCGACGCGCTTTACCGTCGCGCCGACTGGAATTGGGCCCGGGATGGTGGAGCGACGCTGACCCATGGCTGGCGACCCGAGACCGGGTTCATCCGACACCGCTGGCAAGGGTACGACGAAGGATTGTTGCTCTACATCCTCGGGCTCGGTTCGCCAACCCATCCGTTGCCCCCCGAAAGTTACCGGGCCTATTGTGCGACCTACCAATGGAAGAGAATCTACGATCGTGAATTGCTTTACTCGGGGCCGCTGTTCACGCATCAACTCTCGCACATGTGGATCGACTTTCGCGGTATTCGCGATGAATTCATGCGGGCACACCGCAGTGACTACTTCGAGAACAGCCGGCAGGCGACCTTGGTGCAGCAAGAGTATGCGATCCGGAATCCCCTCAACTTCGTCGGCTACGGCGAGCACTGCTGGGGATTCACCGCCTGCGACGGGCCCGGTTGGGCGAAGCGTGCGGTCAACGGCGTCGAACGCGAGTTCTTCGACTACATCGCGCGAGGCGCACCATTCGGGCCGGACGACGGCACTGTGGCCCCATGGGTCGTCGTCGCCTCATTACCGTTTGCGCCTGAAATCGTCATCCCGACGGTGCAGCAGTTTGCGGGGATGGACCTGGGAATGACGGGAAGATACGGGTTCAGGCCATCCTTTAACCAATCGTTTGCGGCGCCGGATAGCCCGACCGGTTGGTGGGTGACGCCGTATCACTTCGGCATCGATCAAGGTCCGGTCGTGCTGATGATCGAGAACTACCGGACGGGCCTGCTGTGGAACATCATGCGCCGTTGCCCGGCGGTTGTTACTGGACTGCGGCGAGCGGGGTTCAGCGGCAGTTGGCTCTAACCGAGGCTGTTCAGCCGCTAGGGGACTATGCCCCCTCGGCGGGCCTTCCAGATGGCTTGGTGGGGGAAGGTCGGAAGGAGTGTGACCGGTATGGCAGCCTTGCCACAGAATCGCGCCCGAGCGCGTGCCGTTCGGCGAAGGCGGTCTTGAGCCTTTCCAGCGTCCGGTCAGATGGAACCCGACCCGGCAGGTGTCGGCGTTTCAAGGCAGCAGCAGCGGTGGGTGGCATCTCGAGCTGGTCGAGCGCTTCGCGCTCCTCCTCGCGCTCGTCGGTCCAGGCGTTGTAGTCCGCCACCATGAGTACTATCTCCTTCGGGTCGTATCGCTCGCTTCCGGTCACTTAAGTGCTTTGCTTGCCGCGCATAGTCCCCGGCAGGTAGACGGCGCGCGATTGTGTCGCACGGGCCGCATCCTACGCCGCTGGAGTTACCGGGATGTACCCCATCTCGGCAGCATAGCCGGCGAGCTTCTGCCGCAGCGTTCGGCGCCCGCGGGAGATCCGTGACTTCACGGTGCCGGTCGGGGTTCCCAGCAGCTTTGCGATCTGATCGTATCCCAGGCCGTGCAGGTCGCTCATCACGACTGCGGTCCGGTACTGGCCGGGAAGATCATCCAGGGCGCGCGTGATCCTCTCATCGACCAGGGTGTCGTAGAAGCGCGCTTCGGCATCCGCGTCCTCCACCGATCGGTGCGGCGACTGGTCGTTCTCACCTTCTACCAGCTGCACCTCACGCGTCTGCACCCTTCGCCGGCTGACGAAGAGGCGATACAGGATCGTGAACAGCCAGGCACGCATGTTGGTGCCGAGCTGGTACTGCTGCCATCGATCGAGGGCCCGCAGGATCGTGTCCGAGACCAGGTCCTCCGCATCTGGGCGCGTGTGGGTGAACCTCAGGGCGAAGCACAGGAGGGCATCGAGGTGTGTAATGGCCTCCGCCTCGAACGCCTCCCGCTGCCGGGTGCGGTCCATGGCCGGCTCCCTGGCTGGTGCATCGGATGCGAGCGGCAGACACGCAGTTGTCGGTGACATACTCCTCTCCTCTCCTCAGATAGAGGTACAAGCACCGGCGACTGGAGTCGTTTTCGGCCGGTTGTGTTCTGGTTACAGCACGGTTCGAAGGCTGCTCGCCTGACTTCGCCTCAAAGTCTGCAGTCAGCTGCCGTACCCGAACCGGCGGTATGCCGGGACGGCGTACAGAATGCGATGGAGGACGAAGGGATACAATTCAGCAAACGGCTAGAAGTGGCTAGGACTTTCGTCGGCGCATCCGTCGGCAGAAGGTCGGGGCGGAGGGGGCATAGCGCAAAAGTCGTAGGCGCGACTTGTCGTTCGGCTGATGGACGGGGCTCCCGGGTGGCGATAGGTTGCTCCAGACCCCGCGTAGTCCAGAGGTGAGATCTTGGCGAGCGTGCCCATCCGAGTCCTCCTGGCCGACGACCACGCCATCGTCCGCAACGGTGTGGCCCAGATCCTGGACGAGCAGCCCGACATTCGGGTCGTCGCGCAGGCCGAGGACGGTGAATCCGCCATCGCGCTGTATCGCCAGGAACGCCCTGACGTGGCACTCCTGGATCTCCGGATGCCGAAGGTGGAGGGGACCCAGGTGGTCGAGCGGATCCGGCGGGAGTTTCCCGAAGCGGTGCTGGTGGTCCTGACCACGTTCGACACCGATGACGACATCGATCGCGCGCTGCGCGCGGGAGCCAAGGGCTACCTGCTGAAGGATGTGGCCCCGGGAGATCTGGTGGCGTGCGTGCGCACGGTGCACGGCGGCGGCACCTTGGTCTCCCCCACCGTCGCGTCGAAGCTGGTGGCGCGGATGACGCGGGTGCAGATCACACCGCAGGAAATGCGCGTGCTCCGACAGGTGGCCGAAGGGAAGTCCAACCGGGAGATCGGCGAGACCCTCTTCATCAGCGAGGCCACGGTCAAAATCCATCTCAGTCACCTCTTCGAAAAGCTCGGCGCGAGCAGCCGGACCGACGCGGTCGCCAAGGCGGTGGAGCGGGGTCTCATCCGCATGGGGTGAGCTCGGAGGCGGGATGGTGGACACGCCCGCGCCGCGGGGAGCACATTAGGGAGTGCCAGTCCATCCTGATCCAGCAGAGCCTCCGATGAGAAGGATCAAAGACTTCGCGCCGTGGCTCGCACTCGGCACCGCAGTCCAGCACCGTAGCCCGCCCGAGCGCGACGGGGCCGGCCACAGGTTGTGGTACGGCGTCGTCCTTTACCTTCTCTCCGCCGTGTGCGTCGCCGCGGCGCTCGCCGTCAGGTTGATCCTCCAGCGCCTCGATGTCGTCGGTGCCAGCGAGATGAGGATGACGCTCTTCCTCTACGCGATCGCGGTGAGCGGCTGGTATCTGGGCGCCGGGCCCGGAGTCGTTGCAGCCATACTCTCCGCTCTTGCGTACGACTACTTCTTGAGCGATTCCCATCATTCCTTGCGCATCACGCCGAACCAGGTCCCGTTCTACGTCGCGTTCGTGCTCTTCGCCGTCATAATCACGCGGTTCACCGCCGTCCGGCGCCGCGTCGAGAGAGAGCTCCTCCAATCGCGCGACGGGCTCCAGAAGGAGGTAATCGAGCGGCGGACGCGCGAGGACCAGATCCGCGAGCTCAACGATCAGCTCGAGAGGAGAAGCGCCGAGCTGGAGGCGAGCAACAAGGAGCTGGAGGCCTTCGCCTACTCGATCTCGCACGACCTCCGGGCGCCCCTGCGCCACATGGTGGGCTTCTCAGAGCTGCTGCAGCAGCACGCGGTCACGGCTCTGGACGAGAAGGGCCGGTGGTACACGACGACCATCCTCGATGCCGCGAAGCGGATGGGCGCGCTCATCGACGACCTCCTCGCCTTCTCTCGGATCGGCCGTGCGGAGACGCGCGCGTCGACCGTCAGCCTCCGGGACGTGGTGAACGAGGTGGTGGAGGAGATGCGCCCCGACATGGCCGGACGGACCATCTCATGGCGCATCGGTGACCTGCCGGACCTGTACTGCGACCGCTCGATGCTGAGAATGGTGTTCGTGAACCTGATCGCCAACGCGATCAAGTTCAGCCGTCCGCGCGAGCTGGCCAAGGTCGAGATCGGGTCGCTCGAGGATGCTCGCGGCGTGGTGTTGTTCGTGCGGGACAACGGGGTGGGCTTTGATATGAAGTACTCGAACAAGCTGTTCCGCGTCTTCCAGCGTCTTCACCGGAGCGAGGAGTTCGAGGGCACCGGGATCGGCCTCGCGACGGTGCAGCGGATCATCCAGCGCCACGGGGGAACCGTCTGGGCGGAGGGCTCGGTGAGCGGCGGTGCCACGTTCTTTCTCGCCTTTCCCTCGGCGCTGAGGCGCTGATCCCGAAGCACACGAGAAGAGGAGAAGTCTGATGGACGGACTGCGGCGGATTCTGATGGTCGAAGACGACCCGAGGGACGTGGAGCTGTCGTTGACGGCGCTGGAGCAGTACAACCTGGCGAACGAGGTCGTCGTCGTGGGCGACGGGGAAGAGGCGCTCGACTATCTCTATCAGCGCGGCAAGTTCGCGGCGCGCGCGAACGGGAACCCCGCCGTCCTGCTTCTGGACCTCAAGCTGCCCAAGGTCGACGGGCTCGAGGTCCTGCAGCAGATCAAGACGGACGAGCGATTGAAAATGATCCCCGTGGTGGTGCTCACCTCCTCGCGCGAGGAGCGCGACATGGTGACAAGCTACAAGCTCGGCGTGAATGCGTACGTGGTCAAACCCGTTGATTTCCACGAGTTCGTGAACGCGGTCAAGGAGCTGGGGATCTTCTGGGCCCTCATCAACGAGCCGCCGCCGGGCAGCATCGATCGGGCGTGATCATGGATTGTCCTCTGCGCATCCTTCATCTCGAAGACAACATCACCGACTCGGCGCTCACCGTCGAGATGCTGGAGGCAGGTGGCTTCAGCTGCCGAGTGACCCGGGTCGACACTAAGGCGGGGTTCACCGCCTTGCTCGAGGAGGGGAGCTTCGACCTCATCCTGGCCGACTACACCCTGCCCTCGTTCGACGGCCTGTCGGCCCTGCAGCTCGCGACGGCGCGGCGCCCCGAGGTGCCGTTCATCTTCGTCTCCGGGACGCTGGACGAGGAAGTTGCGATCGAGTCGCTGAAGGTCGGCGCGACCGACTACATCTTTAAAACGAAGATGTCGCGGATCGTCCCGTCCGTGCGGCGGGCACTTCGCGAGGCCCAAGATCGGGCGCGGCGCGCCGAGGCGGAGAGGGCGCTGACGCGGAGCGAGTCGTACCTGGTTGAGGCGCAGAGGCTCAGCCACACCGGGAGCTTTGGCTGGAACCCAGCGAGCGGCACGATCTACTGGTCGGAGGAGACGCATCGCATCTTCGGCATCGAGCCCGGCACGCCACCGACGGTTGAACTCGTCGTGCAGCGCACGCATCCCGAGGACAGGGCCGCCGTCCAGGCGACGATCGAGTGGGCGCAGCGCAACGGGCTCGACTTCGACCACAAGTATCGCCTGCTAATGCCGGACGGCTCCGTGAAGCATCTCCATGTCGTCGCCCATGCCGTGACGGATGACGGAGGCCACCGCGAGTTCGTCGGAGCGGTCATGGATGTCACCGAGCGCGAGCGCGCCCAAGAAGGGCTCCGCGAGAGCGAGGCTCGGTTTCGCACCTTCGTGGACCATGCGACGGACGCGTTCTTCCTGCATGACGACCAGCTGCTCGTGATCGACGTGAACCGCCAGGCCTGCGCCAGCCTGGGCTATTCCCGCGACGAGTTGATCGGCACGCATCCCCGCGATTTCGACGTCGGCATGGACGAGGCTACGATCGGACGGCTGGCAGATCGAGTCGCCGGCGGCGAAACCGTCACCTTCGAGAGTCGCCATCGCCGGAAAGATGGAACCGTGTTTCCGGTCGAGGTCCGCTCCGGCCGGTTCCAGCAGGGAGATCAGCAGTACCGCCTCTCGCTGGTGCGCGACATCACCGAGCGCAAGCGGGCGGAAGCCGAGTTGTCGGAGATGCGAGAGCGTTTCCGCGGTCTCGCCGAAAACTCGCTGGCCGGCATCTACCTCACCGAGGGGACCCGCTACGTCTACGTGAACCCCGCGCTAGCGAAAGCGTTCGGCTACACCGTGGAGGAGCTGGTGGGCGGCGGGCTTGGCGCGCCCGATCTAGCCTGCCCGGAAGACCGCCCCCTGGTACGGGAAAACATGCGGCGTCGGCTCGAGGGCGAAGTGGAGGAGATTCGCTACGAGTTTCGAGGACTGCGGAAGGACGGCTCCGTGTTCCCGGTCGAAGTGCATGGCCGGCGGATGGAGCTGGGCGGCAAGGTCGGCGTAATGGGAACCCTGATCGACAACACCGAGCGCAAACGAGCGGAGGAAGAGCTGCGCGCCGCGGAGACTCGCTTCAGAGCGTTCGTCGACCACGCCAGCGACGCCTTCACCGTGCACGACGACGCCGGCTATATCGTCGACGCGAACCGGCAGGCCTGCGAGAATTTCGGCTATACCCGCGAGGAGCTGATCGGCATGCATCCGCACGAGTTCGACCCCGGGATCGCCGCGGACGAGGTGCTGAGCCGGCAGGTCAACCAGTGGCTGAGGGCCGGGGAAACCTTCGCATTCGAGACCACGTACCGGCGCAAGGATGGAACGCTCTTCCCCGCCGAGGTTCGCGTGCGCCCCTTCCGTCACGGGGGTCGAGAGTTCGGTCTGGCGCTGGCGCGGGATATCACCGACCGAAAGCGCGCGGAGGAGGAGCGTGAGCGGGCGCGCCGGCTGGAGCTCGAGCAGCAATCCGCCATCGCGGCCGAGCGGACCCGACTGGCGGGAGAGATCCACGATACGCTGGCGCAGGGACTGGCCATGATCGTGATGCAGCTCGCCGATGCGGAGGCCAAGCTGGGACCGGCCTGGGCCCGGGCCGAGAAGCCGCTGGGAATTGTGCGTGAGTTGGCGGTGGAGAGCCTGGCCTACGCCCGGCGCTCGGTCACGATGCTGCAGCCCAGCGCGCCGGCGGCCGGCTTGGCCCGGGCCATTCGCGACGTGGTCGATAGCGTGCGCCGGCACTTCGGGGCCACGCTGAACTTTGCCGTCACCGGCAACGCAGTGCTGCTTCCCGCGTCGGTCGAGTCGGCCCTGGCCGGAATCGCCCGTGAGGCCCTGACCAACGTGGCGCGTCACAGCGATGCGACGCGCGTCGATGTGGAGCTCGCGTTCGGCGATGGAGGGGCAGTGCGGCTCGCGGTGGCCGATGACGGGGTCGGCTTCGACGTCGCGAATGTTCGTTCCGACGCCTATGGGCTGACCAGCATGCAGAACCGCGCGGCCCGGGCCGGCGTCGCCCTCACATTCGTCACCGAGCCAGGCGCCGGAACGGAGGTGGTGGCCAGCTGGTCCCAGTGAGGGGGCCGTCCACCCCGTCCCGCGCCTCGGTTTCCCCTCGTCGTTCCAACGCCCGACACACGTTCCAGCTTGGCCGCAGACCGGGAGCGTTCCTGCGGGAGCGTTCCTGCGGCTCTGGCACCTCACCGCCGTTCGCTATAGCCTGGAGAACATGTTTCGAGCCATGAGCCGACGTACATGTGCGCCTCGGGGGCACGCTCTGCGATCCGCCCGCGTTTCGAGGGCATTGGTCGGGATCGCGTGCGCCGTGGCGTCCTGCCCGTACGTCTCGCTCGCCGCACAGTCGCGCGACCTCGCCCAGTACGCGCATACCGCATGGACGGTGCGGGACGGTGCGCCGGGGGGGATCAGGACTCTGGCGCAAGGGGCGGACGGCGTGCTCTGGATCGGCTCGGGGCGCGGCCTCTTCCAGTTCGACGGCGTGCGCTTCGAGCGATTCGAGCCACCGCCGGGCCAGACTCTCCTGCCGCACGCGCCCAACGTCCTGCTCGCTCTGCCGGACACTGCTCTCTGGATCGGCCACTTGACCGCGGGCGTGAGCGTCTTCCATCGGGGCAGGATCGTCACCTACGGGACCGGGGACGGCCTGCCAGGCGGCGCCGTGACCGCGATCGCTCGAGACTCGGGCGGCACGATGTGGGTCGCGACGTCGCGTGGGCTCGCCCGGCTCGTCGGCGGACGGTGGGAGGCGATCGACACCGCGGTCGGGTATCCTGGAGGCTACACCGAGCCGGTCCTCGTGGACGGGAGCGGGTCGGTCTGGGCCGTGGCGGGAGACGGGATCTACGTCCTACCGAGAGGGGCAGCGCGCTTCGAGAAGCGCGAGGCGACCGGAGCCGGCCGCCGCGATGGTGAGGTGGATCTGGTGGCGGCGCCGGATGGCTCGGTCTGGGCCGTCCACCGGTCGTACGGCGTGTTCCCCCTGGCCGACGGCCGCGGAGGGATGCCGCCACCCCGCACGCTCGCTTACGCCGATACCGGCATCTACTCCCTGACCTGGTCCGGCGACAATCCCGCGGTGGCCATCGGCACGTCGGGCCGGCTCGTCCGTCTGTGGCTCTCTCCTCTCGGGGGCGGCGAGGTCGGGAAGACGGAGGCCGTTCCGCCAAGGGCGCTCACCACCCCGTTCTCCCGCTCGGCGGGCATGAGTGGGAATCTCGTCGTGGTCGCGCGGTACGATCGGGAGGGGAGCCTCTGGGTCGGGACCCCGACCGGCATCGACCGGTTTCGCGAGACCAAGCTCACCCCGATCGCACCGCCGGTGTACCTGGAATCGGCGGCCGTCGCGCCGGACACCAACGGGACAGCGTGGGTCGCCGCAAGACGCGGTATGCCGGCGGCTCTGCTCAGCGTCGGTGACCGCATCGTCCCGCGGCTCGACGCCCCTCCGATGCTGACGTGCATCTACCGCGATCTCCGCGGTGGCCTCTGGATCGGCGGTAGCGGACTCTGGGAGCGGAAGGGTGACGCGTTCGCTCCCGTGCCCCTGCCGCCGGTGCAGCCGGGAGGATCTCCCCTCGGGCGCGAGATCCAGGCGGTGGCGCGTGAGCGGGACGGCGGGCTGTGGGTGGCGATCGCGTTCAATGAGGGCGTCTTCCGCCGACGGCCCGGGCGCGGCTGGGAGCTGTTCGGGGCGCCGCGAAGGGCTCGACCGCAGTCCCGCCAACGTCATTACCACGGACAGCAGCGGCCGCACGTGGCTGGGGTACCAGAGGGGCGAGCTGGCGCTGGTGGTGGGCGACTCGGTCCGCGTGTTCGCGGCGGAAGAGGGACTCGACATGGGACGCGTGCTCGCCATTTCCGTGTACGGCGACCACGTGTGGATCGGAGGCCAGTCCGGCGTGGCCGCATTCGACCCGCGCGAGGCGGGCGGGCGTGGCCACCGGCTCTTCGTCCCGGTGCTCACGGCCGGGGAGCCGCTGCGCGGCGTGTCGGGCCTGGTCGAGACGGCTGATGGGGAGCTCTGGCTCAACGGCGCCGACGGCGTCACCCGGATTCCAGCGCCGGAGGTTCGCCGGGCGCTCGCCGAGCCCGGGTACCAGGTCCGGTACGAGCGTCTCGATTACCGCGACGGCATCGAGCCCCCGGCAGAGCAAGTCCGTCCGCTGCCCTCGGCCGCGGCCGGCACGGACGGCCGCATCTGGTTCGCCTCCGCGGGTGGCGTCGCCTGGGTCGACCCGCGCCGGGTGCGGCGCAACGAGGTACCGCCGCCGGTGCAGCTGCGGGCGCTCACCGCCGGGGGGCGGCGCTATATCGCCGAACAGTCGGCGGGCGACACGCTACGGCTGCCGCCGCGCACATCGGCGCTCAGCGTGGCGTACACGGCCTACAGCCTGGCCGTGCCCGACCGGGTACGATTCAAGTACCGCCTCGAGGGTCTCGATGACGACCTGGCAGGACGCCGGCGGCCGGCGCGAGGCGTTCTTCACCAACCTGCCTCCGGGCCGGTACCGGTTCCACGTCATCGCCTCCAACGACGACGACGTGTGGAACAGGGCGGGCGCGTCGCTGGCCTTCACCATCGCGCCGGCATGGAACCAGACGTGGTGGTTCTTGGGGCTCGTCGCCCTCACCCTCGTTGCGACCCCGGCCCTCGCCGCGGTCGGGTGGCAGCGCCGCCGCGCACACCTGGCCGCGGAGCGCGCGCAGGCGCGGTTCGAGGCGATGCTCGCGGAGCGCACCCGCGTTGCCCGCGAGCTGCACGACACGCTGCTCGGCAGCATGGCCGGCGTCGTGCTGCAACTGGATGCCGGTGCCCGACGCCTGGCGGCGGGCGACAGCAACACCGCGGCCGTCGCCAACCTGCTCTCGACCCTGGGTTCCCAGGCCCGCGAGGCGCTGACCAAGACCCGACAGTCCGTGGTCGCCATGCGGACGTCCCCCGACGCCCAGCTGCTTCACGAACAGCTGGAAGGCGCGGCGCAGCGGACATTCTCCGGGACGGAGATCGTGGTTCACCTCACGCAGACGGGAACGGCACGCCCCTACCCGCCGGCGGTCGAGGCGGAGATCGTCGAGCATCGCCGGCGAGGCGATGGCAAATGCGCAGCACCACTCCGGGTGTCGGTCTGTCTGGGTCACCAGCGATTATGCGCCCAGCGAGCTGCGCGTAGTCGTGCGCGACGACGGACAGGGGTTCGACCTCTCGCAGGCGCCGCCGACGGGACATTGGGGCCTGATCGGCATGCGGGAGCGGGCGGCGTCGGTCGGCGCGCGGCTCACCGTTACGAGCGCGCCGGGTGCTGGCACCGAAGTGGTTCTCGTTCTGCTTGAGCGCTCCGGCTGGTCGGTGCTTTGGAGCCGGCTCATCCGGACAAGGGGGCGTCATGGCCCCGGTACACCGTAACCGCGGTCTCGCCACTCCCCTCGCCCCCTCTACCTCCATTGGGAGATGTGGCAACCTCGGCGAGGCACTATCATCTCCGGGTATGAACACTTCTCCGAAGATCAGGGTCCTTGCGGTGGACGACCACGCCCTGATCCGCGCGGGGCTGTCCTCGTTTCTGGGGACGGAAGTCGGGCTGGAGGTGGTCGCCGAGGCGAGCAACGGTGAAGAGGCCATCGAGCGATATCGTGAGGTCCGTCCCGACATCGTGCTGATGGATCTCAGCATGCCGGTGATGGACGGCCTCGCGGCGACCCGGGCAATCCTCGACGAATATCCGGACGCCAGGGTCATCGTGCTGACGACGTACGACGGCGACGAGGACATTCACCGTGCGCTCGAAGCCGGCGCCCGGGGTTACCTGCTGAAGGACATGTTGGTGGACGAGATGACGGCGGTGATCCGCGCCGTCTCCCAGGGGCGCAACGGTGTCCCGCGCGCCGTCACGGCCAAGCTCGCCGAGTACGCGCCACGGATCCCGCTGACCCCGCGGGAAACCGAGGTGCTCTCGCTGGTGGCGAAGGGGCTCAGCAACGCCGAAGTGGCCGAGCGCATCGGCCGGGCCGAGGGCACGGTCAAGGTCCACCTCAAGAACATCCTCCAGAAGCTCGGCGTCGACGATCGGACCGACGCGGTCACCACCGCGATGCGGCGCGGCTTCATTCGACTCGAGTAGCAGCAGGCCCCTTCCACTGCCCTCCTCCTACAACCTCGAATTCCTGCCGTTGCGCCGCCGTGAGCACGGCGGCCGTCTCCCTGCGCGCCGCCCTCACCGGTCGCGGGCGGGAGGCTCCGTTCGGGCGAGCAACGACCCTACGAAAGTGGTAGCCACTTCTAGCTGATTGCCGAATGGTGCGCCTGGAACCGGTGCGTACTGTAGAGGGTACAGAGCGCGCTCGGCGCAGGCGACGCCCGGCCACCGCCCACTACCCCACGATTCGCAGAGGCTGGGAGGACATCCGATGCTGGTACGCACGTCGCTGATGGTCGCGCTGATCGTGGTCTGGTGTGGCGACCGACCGGTCCAGGCCCAATCGCCCCAGCTCCCGAGCCGGGCCGACAGCATCGTCACCGTCATCCCCGGGCCGCAGTACCGCCGGGGTGGCGTCTCCGCGGCGTTCGCAGGGCGGCACTACCGTGATTTGTGGACGACGCCGGCGGCCTCAGCCGGGTGCTCTCGCCGACGCGCCTCTTCCAGCGTCTCGATGCCGGTCCCGACGACCGGGTGGACGCCCGCGCGTTTCTGGCGGCGCGGCTCATGGACATCTTCATCGGCGACCGCCACCGCGACCAGCTCCCAGCCACCGCGAGATCTCGCTGGACCGCGAGATATCGTGATGATCCCGCATCCAGCGCCGCCCGATTCCGGGCGGGCGCTCTTGTTTTCAATTAGGCCCAGCCACAGCTTAGCGCCATGAGCGAGACCCGCCACCCGATCTGGCCTCGCGGTTGCCTTCCCCTTCCCCACAGAGATCCTGTTCCCCACAGAGATCCTGGAGTCTCCGGCCAATGCCCGGCGACCTCACCCCACGAGCGACGCATGCGGAGGGCCGAGTGAACACCACTCGAATCAGTGACGCGCGATTCAGGATCGAACCGACCTTCTCACGCCTCGGCTTGGCCACACAGGACAGCGAGCGGTCACCGTGGCGCATGCTGCTCTCGGTCGTCGCCCTGGTGCTCGGCCTGGCGACCTCGCTCCCGGCCCAGTCGGCGGCTCCCCGGGTCGCCCTCGTGCTCGATCAGGAGGCCCCCAGTCTCGAGCCGCAGGTCGCGGCGTTCGAGCGCGAGATCCAGGGCTTCTTTCGGCCCGGCGAGATCACGCTGCTCCCGCCGCAGGCCGGAGACGGCACCGCCGCCGGCGTGAGCCGGGCGCTGGACCGCGCGCTCAGCGACAGCAGCATCGCGGCGGTCGTGGCGCTGGGTCCGATCGGCTCGCACCTGCTCGCGCACGCGGGCCAGCCGAAGAAGCCGGCGATTGCGGCGACGATCGTGGACGCGAGCTGGCAGGGGATTCCGCAGAAGGACGGCGCCAGCGGCGTCCACAACCTGGCGTACGTGGACGAGTCGTACGCTCTGAGCGGAACGGTTGCCGAATTCCACCGGATGATCCCGTTCCACCGGCTGGCGGTCCTGCTCGACCCCGAACTGCTGGCGGTGATTCCTTACTTCGCAGGCAACGTCCGCTATCTCGTCAGCTCCGCCGGCGCCGGGGCCGTGGTGGTACCGGCGCGGGGCACGGCCGATCAGATCCTGGCCGTGCTGCCGGCCGACGCCGACGCCGTCTACCTCACCCCGCTCCCGGCGCTCGGCGAGGCCGGGACGGCGCGGCTGGTCGCCGGGCTTGAGGCACGGCGCCTCCCCACACTGAGCCACATGGCGGACGGCGTGCCAGCGGGCGCCCTGGCGTCCTATGAGCCGCCCGAGCACTGGCTGCGCCGCGCCCGCCGAGTGGCGGTGGACCTGCAGCGCATCCTCGCTGGCGAGGACGCCGGCACGCTTCCGGTGAAGCTGGTCGGCGCGCCGAGGCTCACCCTCAACCTCGCCACCGCCCGGGCGATCGGCTTCTCGCCCGGCTACAGCATCCTCACCGACGCGGAGCTGGTCGGCACCGACTCGCTCGGCCCGGCCGACACGGTGTCGCTGGCGGATGCGATGCGCGGCGCCATCGCGGCCAATCTCGATCTCAAGGCCGCCGACCTCGAGGTGGAGTCGGGCGTGGAGGACGTGCGGCTCGCCCGCTCGAACCTGCTCCCGGAGATCGAGAGCCGGTTCGGCGGCACGGTCACCCGAAAGGAGACGGCAACGGCGAGCCTGGGCCAGCAGCCCCAGCGGGTGCTCGACGGCGGGCTCTCCTTCTCCGTGCCGCTGTACTCGGAGCAGGCGTGGGCCGGCTACGGCTCGGAGCGGCACCTGCAGCAGGGCCGCGAAGCCGGGCGCGAGCAGACCCGGCTCGACGTGGTCCTCGACGCGGCCCAGGCGTACATCAACGTGCTGCAGGCCCGCACCCTGGCCGATGTGCGGCGGTCGAACCTGTACCGCAACCGCTCCAACCTCGAAACGGCGCGGGTACGCGAGAGCGTGGGGAGCACCAGCCGGGCCGACCTTTACCGGTGGCAGGGCGAGGTGGCCAACGCGCGGCGCGACCTGATCGCGACGGAGAGCCAGGTGCGCGTCGCGACGCTCGAGCTCAAGCGGGTGCTCGACCGTCCGCTCGACCGGCCCCTGGCCCAGCGACCCGTGACGCTCGGCGATCCGGCGCTCCTGGCGCAGGACTCGACCGTGCTCACCTGGTTCGGCGACCCGGCGCGGTACGCGGTGCTCACCCGGTTCCTGGTGGGCGAGGCGGTCCGAGTCTCGCCCGAGCTCGCACGCGCCAATGCGGCGATCGCCGCGCAGGAGCGGCAGCAGACCGCAGCCTGGCGCGCGTTCTGGATGCCGACGCTCTCACTGCGGGGCGGGCTCGACAACGTCTTCAGCCGCGACGGCGCCGGCAGCAGCCCGCCGACGCTGCCGGGCGGGATCACCCTGGGCAGCGGCTCCGACCTGCGGTGGCAGTTCCGAGTCGAGGCGTCGCTGCCGCTGTTCACCGGGTTCGAGCGCACGGCCCGGCGGGCGCAGGCCGGCATCGATCTCGAGCGGCTCAACGTCGAGCGCGCCGGCGCGGCGCAGGCGGTGGAGCAGCGGGTCCGGGCCGCGCTGGAGACGGCGGCGAGCAGCTACGCGGCGATCGCGCTCACCCGCGAGGCGTCGGACGCGGCGAGCCGGAACTACGAGCTGGTGAGCGACGCGTACGCCCGCGGCACCGCGTCCATCACCGCGCTGATTGACGCCCAGGACGCGGCCGAGAGCTCGGCCGAGGCCGCGGCGAACGCAGTTCACGACTTCCTGCTGGACCTCATGCGGGTCGAGCGCGCCATGGGCGACTTCGGCGCCCTCCGCCCGGCCGAGCAGCAGCAGGCTTTCCTCGAACGGCTACACACTCTGGAGGAGCAGCGATGAGCCGGACTAGTTGGATCGCGGCCGCGGCGCTCGGCGCCGTGGCCTGTGGCGGTGACTCGGCGCCGCCGGTGCAACCCCTGCCGGTGACCGTGGTGCAAGTCGGCGGGAAGCCCGACGACCCCGGCGCGACGCGCTACAGTGGCTCGATCAAGGCGGACGAGTCGGTGGACGTGGCCTTCCGGGTGAGCGGCATCGTGGACGCGATCACGCAGGTACGCGGGGCCGACGGCCGCATCCGCGCGGTCCAGGACGGCGACCCCGTCCGGAAGGGTCAGGTGCTCGCGCGCCTGCGGCAGACCGAGTACAGCGACCAGTTGACCGACGCCGACGCCGCCCTGCGCCAGGCCCAGGCGGACTACGAGCGCGCCTCGCAGCTGTACGAGAACCGCTCGATCAGCAAGGCGGAGTACGACGCGGCCTACGCCCGCTACACCGCGACCCAGGCCCGGCGGAGCCAGGCGGCAATTTCGCTTGGCGACGCCACGCTGCGGGCCCCGCTCGAGGGAGTGATCCTGCGCCGCTCGGTAGAGGTCGGCTCGCTGGCGGGGCCGACGGCGCCGGCGTTCAGCATCGCGGACACGCGGGTGGTGAAGGTGGTCTTCGGCGTACCGGACGTGGTAGTGGCCGGGCTCAAGTTGGGCGAGACGCTCCCGATCCAGGCCGAGGCCATCCCCGGCACCCTGCTCAAAGGACGCATCACCCAGATCTCCTCGTCGGCCGATCCCACCAGCCGGGTGTTCGAGGTCGAGGCGACCCTGCCCAACCCCGAGGGCCGGCTCCGGGTGGGCATGCTCGCGACCTTGCGGCTTCCCGGCGGGGCGAGCGACCCGAGCCTGCTGGTGCCGCTCGACGCCGTCGTGCGGCCGGCGGACGACTCGACGGGCTACGCCGTGTACGTCGTCGAGGAGGGCTCGCCGCCGAGAGTGCGGCTCCGCCGGGTCCGGCTCGGTGAGGTGAGCGGCAATCGGATCGCGGTGCGGGATGGGTTGCGGTCCGGCGAGCGGGTGGTGGTGCGGGGAGCCACGATCGTGACCGACGGGCAGACCGTCCGCATCATCCCATAGCACGGAGCGTCAGCCATGGCTCATATCGACGACGCGACCCTGATCGCGAAGACCCGCAATCTCGCCCGTTACTGCACCGAGCAGCGCCAGGTCGCCTGGGTCGCGATGATCGCGACCGTGCTCTGGGGTGTCTACGGGTACTTCAGCATGCCCCAGCGCAAGGACCCCGACATCCCCGTGGTCACCGCGCTCGTGATCACCCCCTGGCCCGGAATGGATGCCGAGCGCATCGAGGATCGGGTCACTCGGCGGATCGAGGAGGTGGTGGCCGAGAACAAGCACGTCGAGACCATCAAGTCCGTCAGCCGGACCAACGTGTCGTTCGTCTACGTGGATCTCAAGGAGGGCCTCACTGAGACCGGCGAGATCTTCGACGACATCGCGCTCCGACTCAACCAGATCCGGGACCTGCCCGATGGCGCCGGCCCGATCCAGTTCATCAAGGACTTCGGCAGCACCGCGGCGCTGATGCTCACGGTGGCGAGCCCGCCGCTGGACGAGGTGCAGGTCTCGCTGCGCGCCGACCAGATGCGCGCCGCCATCGAGCGCCTCCGCGCCGGCGCTCGCCCGGGGAAGCGGGTGACGCTGGTTGTCAACTTCCCGCCCTCCCTTTCCGCGCGCCGGGCGGTCCGGCCCGCGCTGCTGTACCGGGCCCAAGCCGAGGCGGACGGCATCCTGCGCGACGCCCGGCTGCTCGAGGGGCCGCAGTTCGTGGGGGTGGACGGGCTGAGCGATCTCGACGACCGCGCGATCCTGGCGCACCTGCAGCGCTTCGTCAAGGAGCGGCTCCGGGCGGGCGAGTTCCACCCGGACGCGTGGCCACCGGCCATCGTCCGCGACCCAGCGGGCACCCGGGGGAGCCTCCTGGCCGTCGCCGGCGACAAGTACAGCTACAAAGAGATGGAGCAGTTCACCAACCTGATGAAGCGCACCTTCCAAACCATCGAGCAGGTGAGCAAGGTGGACCGGCTGGGCGTGCTGGACGAGCAGGTGACGCTGAGCTTCTCCCAGGAGCGGCTGGCCTCCTACGGCATCACCATGAGCCGGCTGCAGGACGTCCTGCAGGCCCGCAACACCGCGCTGGGCGGCGGGGAGATGGAGGTGGGCAGCCGGACCGTGGCCCTCACGCCGACCGGCGAGTTCGGGGACGAGCGCGAGATCGGCGGCGTCATCGTCGGCAGCTCGAGCGCCGGGGTGCCGCTCTACTTGCGGGACCTGGTGGACGTGGACCGCGAGTACCAGAACCCGCCGCGCTACCTCAACCAGTATAGCCGGGTGGACTCGGCCGGACGCTGGCACCGGGGGCGGGCGGTCACCCTCGCCCTGCAGATGCGGCCCGGCCAGAAGATCGGCGTGTTCGGCCACGCGGTGGATTCGGCCCTGGCGGTGCTCGGCGACCGCCTCCCACCCGATCTCATCCTGGCGCGCACCTCCGACCAGCCGCTGCAGGTCGAGGAGAACATCGAGCTGTTCATGGGCAGCCTGTGGGAGGCGGTGGCCCTGGTGGTGCTCATCGCGCTCATCGGTTTCTGGGAATGGCGCTCGGCGCTCCTGGTCGCGCTCGCCATCCCGCTCACCCTGGCGATGACCTTCGGCATGACGTCGGTGCTGGGGATCGACCTGCAGCAGGTCTCGATCGCGTCGCTGATCATAGCCCTGGGGCTGCTGGTGGACGTCCCGGTCGTGGCGGGCGACGCGATCAGGCGCGAGCTCGACGCCAAGCAGCCGCGAATTTACGCCAGCTGGCTCGGGCCCACCAAGCTGAGCCGGGCGATGCTCTACGCCACGATCACGAACATCGTGGCCTATCTTCCCATCCTCCTCCTGACCGGGAACACCGGGCAGTTCCTGCACAGCCTCCCGATCGTGCTCACCTGCTCGCTGATCGCGGCACTGATCGTCTCCCGGACGTTCATCCCGCTGCTGAGCTACTACCTGCTGCGGCCCAGCCGGAAGCCCGTTCTGCCGATCGAGGAACAGCGCAAGAGGGGGTTCGCCGGCTGGTACTTCCGGGTGGGCCGCTCGGCCATCCGGCATCGCTGGCGGGTGGCCGTAGCTTCCCTCGGCGTGCTGGTGCTGGGCGGCTGGATCATGAGCCGGCTCAAGCCCCAGTTCTTTCCCAAGGACCTCCAGTACCTCTCCTTCGTAGAGATCTGGCTGCCGGAGGACGCGCCAATCACCGCGACGCGGCAGGTCGCCGACCGGGTGGAGGGGCTGATCCAGAGCCACGCGCAGGAGTACTTCGCGCACCACGCCGGGAAGCATGGCGAGGGCGGGATGGTCTCGCTCACCACGTTCATCGGCGGGGGTGGGCCCCGCTTCTGGTACTCGTTCGCCCCCGAGCCGCGGCAGACCCACTACGCGCTGATCGTGATGCAGACGCGGAGCAAGTGGGACACGCCGGGTCTGACCCGGGCTCTCCAGGGCGTGCTCTCCCGCGAGGTGCCCGGCGCACGACTAGACGTTCGGCAGCTGGAGAACGGCCCGCCCATCGGGGTGCCGGTCGCCATCCGGGTCAGCGGGGACCACATCCCGACGCTGCGCGCCGAGTCGGCCAAGCTGATGGAGATCCTCCGGCGGAATCCCTACGCCGAGCGGGTGAACGACGATTGGGGGCCCTCGAGCTTCGCCGTGGATGTGGCGATCGATCCCGACCGCGCCAACCGGGCCGGACTCACCAACGCCGATGTCGCGGTCAGCACCGCGATCGGACTGAACGGGCTGGAGCTGACCCGGATGTACAACGGCGACCAGCGGGTGCCGGTCGTCGCCCGTCTCCGGATGGAGGAGCGCGCCAGCCTGGCCGATCTCAGCAACCTGTACGTCTACAGCTCGCAGGGCGGGCAGAAGGTGTCCTTGCGCCAGATCGCCGCGCTCTCGACCGAAATGCGGCCCGAGAAGATCAAGCGCCGGAACCAGTTCCGCACCATCTCCGTCCAGGCTTGGCCCCGCGACGGTTCGCTCCCCTCGGAGGTGGTGGCACACTCCCGGGACGAGATCCGCCGCTTCGCCGATAGCCTGCCCCCCGGCGTCAGGCTCGAGATCGCCGGAGAGCAGGAGAAGCAGGATGATGGCTTCGCCGAGATGAGCCTCGTGCTCCTCGTCAGTATCGCGCTGATCTTCATGGCGCTGACCGTGCAGTTCCAGAGCGCGATCAAGCCGTTCATCGTCTTCGGGGCGATCCCTTACGGCTTCGTCGGCGCGGTCGCGGGACTGTGGCTCATGGGCCTGCCGTTCGGGTTCATGGGGTTCCTCGGGATCGCGAGCCTGGTGGGCGTGATCGTGAGCCACATCATCGTGCTCTTCGACTTCATCGAGGAAGCGCGGGAAAAGGGTGAAGGGCTGGAGGAGGCGTTGCTCGACGCCGGGATCCAGCGGCTCCGGCCAGTCATGATCACGGTGGGGGCGACACTGTTCGCGCTCTTCCCGCTGGCGCTGCACGGCGGCCCGCTGTGGGAGCCGCTCTGCTACGCCCAGATCGGCGGACTGGCGATCGCGACCGTGATCACGCTGCTGCTGGTGCCGGTGTTCTACGCGATCGCGGTGAAGGATCTCAAGATCGTGCGGTGGGAGGCGTGAGCATGGTTCGACCCAACGAAACCTGCGGACACTAGTTGACGACCACCGCACCAAAGCATCTTGGTGAGGCTTAGGCCGGGGATAGAAACCTTCCCAAAACGGAAAGGGCCACCTCGGAGGGTGGCCCTAACTCGTTTGACACCAACAAGGCGCCGGTCGGAATCGAACCGAATGGAGGTTTTGCAGTTCTCTCGCCCCTGTTGCGGTTTGTTGCGTATGCTTGCATTCCTCGTCAGTTGGGGCACTTGTGGCGGCCCAGGTCTAACGAACTGTTGTCACCGGTTCGAGACCCTTTGCCGCGGTTCTTCCCAAGTTCTTCCCAATAACCAGGCTCTCTACTCTGGAGTCGTCTCCTCACATCTGACAGCAATCGTCGGCACAGGCTGATCTGCCGCGAATCCCCGACCAGCCTTCCCGCGCAATGATCGGAACCATGGCCAGCGCAGCCACGGGGTCGGCCCACCACCAGCCGATGACGGCATTGAGAAGCAGGCCCGCCAGCAGAATAGCAGACAGCCAAGTACACAGAGCAGTCTGTTTCGCCTCGGCCACCAAAGCGCCGCTTTGCATGGCCAGTGCCACTCTTCGCTTTGCCCGAGCCAAGAGCGGCATCACGATGAGCGAGGCCGCTGCAAGGACGATCCCGGTCACACTTGCCCGAGGAGCCTCGTGCGCAATCAAGGCCTTGAGCGAGTCCCAGGCCACGTAGACCGCCAGGGCGAGGAAGCAGAGACCGACAATTTTGAGAGTGAGTCGTTCCGCATGTTTCCGCCTCTCGGGGTCGCGGTCTCGCCCCAGCCGCCAAAGTGCAGCGACCCCCGCCGTGACTTCGATCAGGCTGTCTGCGCCGAATCCGACCAAAGCGACACTGCCCGCCAGCACGCCGGCCAGAAGGGCGATCAATGCTTCCAGGCTGTTGTAGAACACCGTCATGTAGCCCAAGCGAACCCCGCGTCGGACCAATCCGGCACGGGCGTCTAGGGCCGTCCCCTGACTGAGGCTTGTCACGTTGCCCGACGTCTGTAAGCACTCCGTGCTGCGAGACGCGCATACAGCGTCGGTAGCACCAGCAGGGTCAACAGGGTTGCAGTGATAAGACCCCCGATCACGACCGTTGCCAGCGGTCGTTGCACCTCGGCCCCACGACCGTGGGACAGGGCCACCGGTAGGAATCCCAGGCTTGCGACAAGGGCGGTCATAAGAACGGGCCTGAGCCGCTCACGAGCACCCTGAAGGGCGGCCTCGGCTGGCAAGGCGCCTTCAGTGCGCCGCCGTTCGACGGTGGTCAGGAGAACCAGGCCATTGAGCACGGCCACCCCGAACAAGGCGATGAATCCGATCGAGGCCGACACGCTCAGGTGCATGCCCCGGCCCCAGAGCGCCAGGACCCCGCCCGCCGCGGCGAAGGGGAGGTTGATGAGCACCAGCGCCGCCAGCCGCCATGAGCCGAGCGAAGTGTAGAGCAGCAAGGCGATCAGTGCGATCGCGGCCGGGAGCACGATGCGGAGTCGGGCCATCGCGCGCTGCTGATTCTCGAACTGCCCCCCGTAGTCCAGGAAAACCCCTGCGGGGAGTCTGAGGTTCGTGGTGATCGCTTCCTGCACCTCGCCCGCGAAGCCACCGAGATCCCGGCCCGATACGTTAGCCTGCGCGATGACCAACCGCTGGGCCCGTTCCCGGCTCACCTGCACCGGACCTGACTCGATCCGGATGTCTGCCAGCTGAGAGAGCGCGATTCGCGCGCCGCCCGCCGCCGGAATCGTGATGGCCCCGATCGCCTCCACCGAGGTTCGTAACTCCGGCGGGTACTGCACCACCACATCCACGGCGTAATTTCCCTCGACCAGCCGAGAGACCGGTCGGCCACCCACAGCGGTCTCCAGCGCCTCCTGCACCTCCATCATCGGGATCCCGAATCGCGCCATCGCGTCGCGGTTCATCCTGACGTTCATGTAGCCCTGACCCTCGGTCGCCTCAACTCGCACCTCCGTGGCTCCCGGCACTCGCGCGATGATGCGAGCCACCTCCTCCGCCACTCGCCGGTTCTGGTCGGGATCATCTCCGAAGACCTTCACTGCCAGATCCGCCCGGACGCCGGAGATCAGCTCGTCCAGTCGCATCTGCACCGGCTGGGTGAAGTTGAAGGCCAGTCCCGGGACCCGGTCAGTAAGCCGCTCTTCCAGCTCCGCCTCGAGCGCCTGTTTGGTAAGACCACGTCGCCATTGAGACTGCGGGTGGAGCATGACGAAGACGTCGGCCTTGTTGATCCCCATCGGGTCGTTGCCGATCTCGGGCCTGCCAACTCGGCTGACGACCGTGCTAACCTCGGGCGACAGTCGGATCGTCCTTTCCATCTCCTCCTGCATCCGGACCGACTGAGTCAGGGAGACCGAGGGGTCGCGGACCGCCTCGACCAGGATGGATCCTTCGTCCAGCTCGGGGAGGAACTCGGTCCCGAGCCGAGGCGCAAGGAGCAAGGAGCCAGTGAATCCCGCGAGCGCGATTGAAACGGTCGGCAACGGGTGTCGCAGGCACCAGGTGAGCACCGGAGTGTAGCGGCGGTCCAGCCACGCAAGGACTCGCTCGGCGAAACGAGACTCGCGAGCATCGCGGCGAAAGATCCAGGTGGCCGCTGCGGGGATGAATGTGAGGGTCAGAAGCAGGCTCCCGAACAGCGCCATGCCCCGGGTGAGCGCCATGGGGCGGAACATCCGACCTTCGAGCCCTTGAAGGGAAAGAATCGGTACGTGGACGATGAGGATGATCAGAACACCGAACCCGACCGGCCGGCCGACCTCGTGCGCCAACTGGCGGAGTTTCCTGGCGACCGCCTCGCGTCCCCGCGGGTAGGAACCGGCGCCGTCAAGCGCGTGAAGCTGGCGCACGAAGTGCTCCACCATGACCACCGAGCCATCCACGATCATGCCGAAGTCGATCGCACCGAGGCTCATCAGGTTGGCGGAGAGTCCCAACTCCTGCATCCCGAGAAAGGCAAATAGCATCGACAACGGAATCACGGCTGCGACCAGCAGCGCGGCTCGCACGTTTCCAAGGAAGAGCAGCAACATGGCGACCACCAGTAAGCCGCCTTCCAGCATGTTGGCACGGAGCGTTTGCAGGGTTCCAGCAACCAGGTCGGTCTGATCGTAGTACGCCTGGACCCTCACGCCCTCGGGTAGGGACTGATTGATCTTGGCCACTCGATCCTGGATGCGGCGCACCACATCCCTGCTATTCTCACCCCGGAGCATGATCACGAGCCCGGTCACAACTTCGCCCTTTCCGTCCCTGCTCACCGCACCTTGGCGGACTTCGGCTCCGAATCCGACCTCGGCGACGTCGCCGATCCGGATCGGCACCCCAGCCACATCGGCACGAATGACCGTACGGCGGAGATCGTCCAGTGTGGCCGCCTGACCGAGTCCCCGGAGGATGTACTGCTGGTCCACGTGCTCCAGATACCCGCCGGCGGCGACACTGTTGTTCGCCTCCACGGACTCGACGATGTCGTGCAGCGTGAGACCGTAGCTCACCAGCCGCTCCGGCCGGATCACCACCTGCGCCTGCCTCACCAGGCCGCCGAAGGTGTTGACCTCAGTGACCCCCGGAATGGTTCGGAGCTGCGGACGTACCACCCGATCGTGAATCGTTCTGAGCTCCATCAGATCCCGGCCGGGCCCTTCGATGACGTACCCGTAGATCTCGCTGTTGGCCGCGGACATCGGACCCATGTTCGCTTCCGTTCCGGGCGGGAGCTGTTCCCGGGTACCCTGAAGCCGCTCGGCCACCATGGTTCGAGCGAGCTGTAGCCCCACGTCGTCCTCGAAGACGATCGTGATGGCGGCGAAGGCGTATTTGCTGATCGAGCGGACCTGGGTAACGCGGGGCATGCCGTTCATCGCGACCTCGATGGGAAACGCCACCAGCCGCTCTACTTCGAGCGGCGAAAGCCCCGGCGATTCCACCAGGACCTGTACCTGCAGGTCGGTCAGGTCGGGAAAGGCATCGACCTTGAGGCGCGTCGTGGCCCAGACCCCGGCCGCGACCAGTGCGGCCGAGCCGAAGAGCACGACTCCCGGTCGGCGGGTAGCCCAGGCGATGATCCCGTCGATCATGGCCTACTCCTCTTCCGCCAGCGAAGCCTTCGCCAGCTCTGACTTGAGGGTGAACGCGCCGTGCACCACCACCCGCTCGTCGGCGGCGAGACCAGAGGTGACCGCGACCACCCCGGGTGAGGCGCCTGAAGAGCCAGGCGGTAGCACCGACACGACGGTGACACGGCGGGTCTCGAAGGTGCGCGGGCCGACCGCTACGAACACATATCGGTCTTCACCGTCCATGAGGACCGCGGTTTCGGGCACCATGACCCGTGCGCGATCGCCGGCCGGCACCGTGGCCGTCATCGACACCGACAGTGTCACTGTGGCGAACATGCCGGGGCGAAGCGCGCCGCGAGGATTCGCGGTATGGATCACGGCCTCGACGGTGCGGGTCTCAGGGTTGAGTTCTTGATGGAGGCGCTCGACATGACCGGCAGAACCGGATGTCGGGAAAGGCGGCGATGGTGACCGTGGCCTGTTGACCAACCCGGACGAAGGGGAGCGCCCGCTCCGGCACTTGGGCGGCAACGTCAACCTGTGACCGGTCAGCGAGCTTATAGATGGGGGCTCCGGCCTCTACCACCTGGCCCGGAAGGGCGCCAGGCTCGAACAGACTTCCCGCGAAGGGAGCCGTCAGCTCCAGAGTTGGTCGCGGATCTCCGCCGGCTTCCAATCGCGCGATCTCCGCCTCTGGGATTCCGAGAAGGACCAAGCGCCGCCGCGCGGCCTCTGCAACGGCCATAGCCCCTGTGGAATCGGAGGTCTCCGCCAACAACGCGGCGCGGCGAGTGGCCTGCACCAGATCGGACTGGGCGGTGAGGAACTGGGGCTGCTCAGCCGCGCCACTACCTGACCAGCGCTCACCTGTTCGCCCTCCACCACCAGGAGTTCTTCGACCCGACCGCGCAGCCGAGGTGAGATGAGTGCCACGCGCCTCGGATCGAACTGGACCTCGCCCGGCAGATCAAGTCCTTCGGTTCCGGTGCTGGAGGCAGGCCTCACCGGCTCTACCCTGATGCCGGCCGCTTTGGCCGCCTCCTCGGAGAGTTCCACTCGCTGGGGCGTCGACAGTGGCTGTTCCACCGAAGCAACGGTGTCCACACCGGGCAACGCGGCACTCTCGGGTGGCTTCGGATCACCGCAAGCCAGCACGGCAGCCAGGGTAACGGCCCCACTGAAGATCACGCGCATGCCAACCTCACTCCACGCTGGAGCCGAACAGATCAGGCATCGGCTCGTCTGGTTGATCGGGTTCAGTGAACAGGGCGGCCCAGGCGCTCGCGGCTTCCACCAGGTTGCGGAGACGATCGAGCTCAGCCCGCGCTAACGCGCGCTCGAAGTCGAGCAGTTCGAGCAACGAGAGTTGACCGCTGCGGTAGGCGCCGAGGGCTGCTTCGCGCTCATGACGGGCAGCCGCGAGGATTGCTGCGTCGTAGACCGCGACCTGCTCCCGAGCTATCTCGTAGCGGCTCCGTGCGGCATGCATCGAAGCCTGCAACTCGGCAAGCGCCGCGACGCGTGTGGCCCGAGCACGAGCTCAACTCGGCGTCCGCGGCGTCGACCGTGGCACGCGAGCGGCTACTGGTGAACGGGAGCGAAACCGACGCGCCCAGCACCGGACCCACCACGAAATCACCGTTCTCGCCGACGAATCGCTGAGCCCCGAGCGCAGCCGTAACCCGGGTACGGCCCTCGGCACGTGCAAGGTTTCCCAGTGCCTCGGCCTGCTGAACCTCGTTGTCCAGGATGACGGCCCGCCCGGACAAGACTATCAGCGAGTCGAGGCTTGGTGCCGGCCGAATGTCGGCCGCCAGGGAGTCTACGGTAATCTTTGCAGTCCCCGAATCCACCCACGACCTCAGCCCCGGTGCGAGGGCCGAGAGACGGACTTGCGCTTCCTCGGTGTCGCGTCTCGCCGCGGCGGTCCCGATCCGTACCCGCAGCCGCTCAGTCCTCAGGCGGAGCACGTCACCATACCGGGCTTCTCCGGCGGCGAAGCGAGCAGTCAGCGCCTCTTCCGCCGCGGCCAGAAGCGAATCCTCGGCCTCTAGCCGATTGAGGGCTGCGCGACTCGCCGCCCAGCCGACAATCCAGCGATCGGATTCGGCTATCAGGCGTTGGGCGAGTGCACGTCGTTGCAGTTCCGCCGCGATTCGGATTGCCTCGGCTTGTCCCCCGAGGGCACCTTCCCTCCCACCGGTAAACAGCTCGCGCTCCACCGTGAGGCGGATGTTTCCCGCATCGCCCAGATTGAAACCGTCGGGGATCTCCTCCAGCTCGGCTGCAACGCTCGTCAGAGGGGCGCTCTCCGCCGCGCGGCGCAGGGCAAGGGCACCCGTTATGTGAGAATCCGCGGCAGCGAGCGCCGGACTGCTCGTAAGGATCTCCGCGTGCGCTCGAGCCTGCAGAGCGGAGTCCACATACACTTGTGCCGCAGTGTAGCTCGGGGCACATGGCAGCATGGCAGTGACGGCCAGGCGGGTTATCCGACTCTTGCGAGTCAGGTTGATGAATCGGAAAGCGAACGGGCGCCACCTCGAATCCGGCGGCTGACCCACGCCTGTCCGAGACAGACGTGCATGCATGAGTGATCTCCTGATGGACGGCGAGAAGCGGACGGAGCGCCGGACAGGCGTCCGCCGTGACTCAGGAGATCAGGCTATGGGAGGAGGGACCAGCGGTTGGGGGTTGCGGTCGGGCGGTGCTTGATTCGTCGCGGGCAAAACGGTCGAGTAATCAGCGAGCGGCGCCACCGGCAGCGCCGCGCGGAATGCACCCGGGTAGGAGTGGATGCAGGGACAGCAGGGCACGGTGCGGGGCGCTAGCCCATTCGACCCTCCTGCGTCACCGGCGCTATCACCGATTGTGGTCGAAGAGACCACCGCACCAGTTTCAAGATCGCCACACCACCCACCCTCAAGCTGTGCGGTTCCAAGCCCGATGAGGGCTAGAAGTGCGCACGTCGTGCGGAGCAAGCGCCGGAGAGGGGACATGCCGGAGAGTATAACACGCACCTCACGAGTCCGCAGCGGAAATCGGCTCGCCGAGCACCTCCAAGAACCTTCCCGAACAGAAAGAGCCACTCCGAAGAGTGGCCCTAAGTAATGGAGCAACACAGAGGCGCCGGTCGGAATCGAACCGACGAATGGAGGTTTTGCAGACCTCTGCCTTACCACTTGGCTACGGCGCCGGGGACGACGAAGCTACCCGTCCCAGACAGCCCTCCGCAAGTCATTCCAGGGTGGACGCTTGACGCTCCCATGACGGGCCGGCAGGATCTTGCCGGTCCACCTGACCCATGGAGGAACCATGCGTCGCATCGCCCCATGGCTGGCCCTGGCCCTCGGTGTCGCGGCCTGCCAGTCGGACAGCAGCATTTCGTCCTCGACCGTCGACCTCACATCCGTCAAAGAAGGGGCGGTGCGGGTCTACACCCAGAACCTCTACATCGGCGCCGACGTGGACAAGGTGATCGCGGCACCACCGGCCCAGCTCCCCGGCGCACTGCTCCAGGCCCTGGCCACGTTCGTCGCCACCGATTTTCCGAGTCGAGCGGGCCGCATCGCGGATGAGATCGGAGTCCAGAAGCCCGACCTGATCGGTCTCCAGGAAGTCTCCCACCTCACGGTGCAGGGACTCTCGCTGGTCGGGTTCCCCGACATCGACGTGGACTTCATCCCGATCCTGAGCGCCCAGCTCGCGGCGCGCGGGCTCCAGTACGACGTGGTGGCGGTGAGTCACAACACCGACGTCACGATCCCGCTCCCGCTGCCCGACGGGTCCTTCGGCAGCATCGCGCTCAAGGACTTCGATGCCATCCTGGTCCGCCACGACTTCACGACCGGCAACGTGGTCACCAAGAACTACCAGGCTAAGTTCTCCACGTCTCTCGGCCCAATCCCGCTCGACATCCTGCGGGGCTACGCCGCGGCCGACGTCTCGGTGCGGGGCCGTGTCTACCGTTTCGTGACGACCCACACCGAGCCCCGCGGCACCGGGCTCCCGATCCAGGCGGCCCAGACCGACCGAGCTGATGTCCGATCTCGCCGGGACCACTCTGCCCCTCATCGTGGTGGGAGACTTCAACTCCAAACCATCGGCGCCCGAGGCGGAAGCGCCCTACAACCAGATGCTGGCAGGCGGGATTTCTCGACACCTGGACCCGGCGCAATACCGAGCCGGGCGACGGACCGACCTGCTGCCAGATCGAAGACCTGAGCAATCCGGTCTCGGTGCACAGCCAGCGGATCGATTTCGTCTTCGTGCGTAACTCGGCGTTCCCTGGCGGGCCGTTAGGCGGTCCGGTGGCGGTCAAGCTGTTTGGAGATGGGGCCGAGGAGAAGACCAGCAACGGGTTGTGGCCTTCGGATCATGCGGGATTGTTTGCGGGAGTGCGGTTGTGCGGTGAACGGTGAACGGTGAACGGTGAACGGGAGCAGAAGACGGTGGAGAGTAAGAAAGGAAGCGCTGTCATTCCGAGGAAGCGAAGCGACGAGGAATCTCAATGCCGATGAGTCCGCAGAAGGGCTGGCGCGTGCGGTGGGACAACTCCGTGGCGCAGCCACGGTGTGCCGAGTCGCGATTCAATCGCGTGATGATGGGGAGAGCGGGAACGGAGAACGGGGAAAAACAAAGAGAACGCAGAGTCGACTGCTCTCTGCGTTTCTGCACTTCTGCTTCCCTCGCGACTAAAGTCGCGGCTCGGCAGGGCGTCGCTTCACGACGCGTGCGGTGGGACAGCTCCGTGGCGCAGCCACGGTGTGCCGAGTCGCGATTTCAATCGCGTGTTGATCGGGAGACCTAAGACGGGAGACGGGAGACGGGGGCCGGGAGACGGGGAAAAGCGCTGTCATTCCGAGGAGCGAAGCGACGAGGAATCTCAATGCCGATGAGTCCGCAGAAGGGCTGGCATCGAGATTCCTCGCTGCGCTCGGAATGACAGCTCTTCCCCCCGTTCACTGTTCACCGTTCGCCGTTCACCGCCAAAAACAAAAAAACGCAGAGTCGACTCCTCTCTGCGTTCTCTGCGTCTCCGCGTTTCAGCACTTCTGCAGTTGTCCGCCGGTCCGCCTCGTCCGCCGGTCCGCCGGTCCGCCTAGTTCACGACCTCGGTACTCGTCGTCTCCTCCGGTACCGCAGCAGCCACCGGCCGGTGTGCCCGACGCCCCGGCGCCATCTTGATGACGACGCTGTCCGCCGTCTGGCTATGCAGGTACGCGTTCTGGTCGTGCATCAGCGCGCCCTCGGGCAGATGCTGGTAGAGTGGCCCCAGCTCCTTCTCGATCCGGGCCCGGTAGAACTCGGGCAGCTCGGTGGTGTCGCCCTCCATGAAGGCGCGGACCGAGCGATCGGTGTCGAGCAGTTTGCGCATCAAGGTGTGATACCGCAGCCGCCCGAACCCTTCCGACGAAATGGCCCGCACCACGTTCAGCCACTTGGGAATTGGCTCCGCCGTGGCCGGGATGCGCCGCATGATGGCCTTCCAGGAGAAGGAATGGCCGGTGACGGCGATCAAGCCATCGTAGAACTCCGGCCACGAGTAGTTCTTGGGCTGGACATTCATCGCGTGATTGTTGTTCAGGAAGTGGAACGGGAAGGGCAGCACCCGGCCGGCCCGCTGGTAATCCAGGTTCATCGGCGCCGCGCGACCAAAGGCCGACAACAGCGAATAGGCCGGGAAGGCGCCGGGAGACAGATCGATGAACTTCTTGGTCAGCTCGAACGGCTCGGGTCCCATGTCCCCATCGAGACCCAGCACGAAATTGGTCTGGATGTAGGGGATGTAGCGCAGGATCAGGTTTACATGCTCGGAGACTTGAAGCACCTTCTCCATCCCGGTCTTCCGAGTCTTCGACTTGTTGCCCAGGTCGTACCACGACTCGATGCCGGGCAGGATCGCCTTGAAGTTGTTCGCCCTGAGCCGTTTCAAATGCGGCTCGGCGAGGAGCGAGAGGCTGCTCTCGGCGATATGCCGGATCCGCTTGTGCGGGTCGGCCTCCTCGACCGCCTCCATGTAATCCTCGAAGCGGACCCCGAAGTTGGGATCGTGCCAGCCCAGGATTGGCCGCTTGATCTTGGTCTGCAGGAACTTGAGATCATCCCGGAGCTGCTGGAAACTGAGCGGCTGGTAGTCCACCGTCGCGTCGATGCAGAAGCTGCAGGTGTAGGGACAGCCGAGGCTCCCGATCATCGGGACGAACTTGATGGTGGGGGCCTTCTTGAGGGTTGACTCGATGAAGGGCCAGCGTTCTTCCACGCTGGGTAGCTCGAGCGGCTGGGTCGGCGCCGAGATCTGCCGTCCCATCGGGCGCCAAGCGGCGCACTCGGTCAATACCTCGAGCACCACGTTCTTGTCGGTGAAGCCGAGCACGTAGTCGAAATACCTGGCCGCGTCTTCCGGGTAGCAGCGGGCGTGCGGACCGCCGATGACCGTGACTGCGCCCCGCTGCCGGAACAGATTGCTCAGGGCGTAGGAGAGCTGGGCCGACTGGGTGAAGGTCCCGATGAAAATCAGGTCGAGATCCTTGGGGAGCTCGACCAGCAGATCTTCCAACCCGGTGTACACACAGAAGGAGACATCGTGGCCCATCTGGCGGCACCAGACCCCGATGATCTGGGGCATGATGCTGGCCAGGTTGGCGTTCATTACGCGTCCGTAGAGGGACGGATTTGGGCTCTTGGTAACGAGGTCAAGCACACCGATGCGGAGTTTCCGCATTCACATTCCTCAAACAACGGGGATACCGAGGCAGACCTACACCCGGCGAGATTGACCGCGCCCAGGGGGGATTACAAAAGGGCAAAAGGCAGGAACGCCCTTAAGATCCCCTGTATGCACCTGCTTTGCAAGGATGCAGTATTCCTGAGTCCCGACGTCCGGCTCCGGAACCACTACTCGAACAGGGGCGTTAACCAGTCGATGATCAGCCTGCCGCTCGCCGTCTGGATCGTGCGCCTGATACTGCTCTATCTCTTGATCGGGCTGTGCTTTGCCATTGTCTTCGCCGCGCGGGGAGTGGGGCGGCTCGATCCGGTGGCGCGCCACGGCACCATAGGATTCCGCCTGCTTGTAATCCCCGGGGCAATGGCACTTTGGCCCTATCTGGCCTGTCGCATCGCAAAGGGCGTTCCGTCCCGGGAGCGAAACGCCCATCGGGACCTGGCCCGATGATTCGGAGGCTCCGCGCCCGTCATCGGGCGATGATCGTTCTCCTCACCCCGATTCTCCCGGCAATTCTGCTGGTCGCCCTGGTGGGACGGTCTCCGGTTCCTCCTACCGGCCTGCCTCGCGAGCTCACCGATGCGCGGGACACGAGCCTGGCTCCCGTCGGTTCCGAGTGGACGTTGCTCCAGTCGCCCAAGATTCGGGCTCGGTTTTTCGCTCAGCGGGGAGACTCGACACCATCCGCCATCGCGCTGGATCCGGTCGAGCAACCCACGCCACCCGATCTCCTGCTCTATTGGGCGGAGACCGCGGGAGACTCGACG
Source organism: uncultured Gemmatimonadales bacterium (assembly GCA_963788625.1). GTDB lineage: Bacteria > Gemmatimonadota > Gemmatimonadetes > Gemmatimonadales > GWC2-71-9 > DATBGE01. The sequence continues at coordinate 428,475 of CAWBHB010000001.1, forward strand.
ACACTGCCTGCCGACGCGTTGTTGCTTGGTCCACTCGAGGCGGGGAAGCAATGGAAGCTTCCCGGTTCAAACCGGGGCTACCTGATCCTCTACAGCCTGGCACACCGGGAGCGAGTCGGAATCGCCGAGCTGCCTGCGGTCCGGAGTGGGCCATGAGCAACTTCTACCAGGCGGTGAACTGGAATCGGCAGAAGCGGATCTACGATACCGCGCTGGCGACGGGCGTCGTGCTCTATCTGGGACTCTTCACGGCGACGACGTTCGCTCTCGATCCCAACGCCACCGCCGAGACGACACTGATCCGGGCGCTGGGAACCTGCGCGCTACTGCTGCTGCACCTGATCCTCTGCATCGGTCCGCTCTGCCGCCTGAATCCGAGATTCCTCCCCTTGCTCTACAACCGGCGCCACCTGGGCGTCACGATGTTCATCCTCGCGCTGGCTCACGCGACGTTCGCGACGATCCAGTTCCACGCCCTGGGCGACGTGAATCCGCTGGTGAGCGTCCTGATCGGCTCGGCCGATGCCCGGCGGGTCAGCCAGTTCCCCTTCGAGCTGGCTGGTGTCGCAGCACTTGGCATTCTCTTCCTCATGGCGGCAACCAGCCATGATTTCTGGCTGGCCAACCTCACCGCCCCGGTCTGGAAGACGCTGCACATGCTGGTGTACGTCGCCTACGGACTGCTCATCGTGCACGTGAGTTTTGGCGCGCTGCAATCGGAGACCGATCCGTTGCTGGCGATCCTGCTGGCACTTGGCGTGCTGCTCGTGCTCGGCCTCCATTTGGCTGCGGCATTCAAGGAAAGGCGACTGGACAGCGAGCATCGCCCGGCCGGCAGCGATGGCTATGTCGAGGTCTGCGCGGTCAACGACATCCGGGAGGGTCGGGCCAAGATCGCGCTGGTGAGCGGAGAGCGGATCGCGGTGTTCCGCTACGACGGCAAGATTTCCTGCGTCTCCAATGTCTGTCAGCACCAGAACGGCCCCCTGGGCGAAGGCCGCATCGTGGATGGCTGCATCACCTGCCCCTGGCACGGCTACACGTACCGGCCCGACACCGGTGCCTCTCCGCCGCCATTCACCGAGAAGATCCCGACCTTCAAGGTTCAGGTGAGGGATGGTAGGGTGTATGTGGACCCGAGGCCGAATGCGCCGGGGACACGGGTGGAGCCCGCGATGGTGAACGGTGAACGGTGAACGGCGAACGGATGATGTCATTGCGAGGCACCCCGAGCGGAGCGAGGGGGCTTCTGTCATTGCGAGGCACCCCGAACGAAGTGAGGGGGCCGAAGCAATCTCAACAGCTATGGGTGAAGATGGAACGCGGGAGAGATTGCTTCGGGCGCGAGCGCCCTCGCAATGACAGAACAGAGGTCATTGCGAGGCACCCCGAGCGGAGCGAGGGGGCTTCTGTCATTGCGAGGCACCCCGAACGAAGTGAGGGGGCCGAAGCAATCTCAACAGCTATGGGTGAAGATGGAACGCGGGAGAGATTGCTTCGGGCGCGAGCGCCCTCGCAATGACAGAACAGAGGTCATTGCGAGGCACCCCGAGCGAAGTGAGGGGGCCGAAGCAATCTCAACAGCTATGGGCGGAGATGGAACGCCGGAGAGATTGCTTCGGGCGCGAGCGCCCTCGCAATGACAGAACAGAGGTCAGTGCGAGGCACCCCGAGCGGAGCGAGGGGGCTTTGTCATTGCGAGGCACCCCGAACGAAGTGAGGGGGCCGAAGCAATCTCAACAGCTATGGGTGAAGATGGAACGCGGGAGAGATTGCTTCGGGCGCGGGCGCCCCCTCGCAACGCTCGGGGCAGGCTCTCGCAATGACAGAAGCGAGGGGGCCGAGGAACGATTGCAGATTGAAGATTGCAGATTGAAGATTGCTAACAGCTGACGGCTGACGGCTGACGGCTGACGGCACCCAAACGACCACTCATGCCCGACGATTCCAGCTTCTACATCGGCTACCTGCCCATAGCGTCCGAGACTACCGCACGCCTCGGCCGCCGCCTCATCGTGGCACTCGTCGGCGGCTCTGCGGTGCTCGGTGCCCTCATCGCAAGCCGGCAGCCCAAGGCCGACCCGAGTGTCTTCGAGTACGGGGTCGAACGGAGCTTCGAGGGGCAGATCGTGGAGCATCCCTACCCCGCCCTCCTGGTTCCAAGGCCCGGGATCACCGATCGGGCCGTCGCCTACTCCCGCTACTGGCTGGTGGCGCAGGGAAAGCACGGGGCGCAGGAGACGGTGCGCGGACTCGATGGCGGGAGCGCCGAGCTCAAGGGCTCGCTGATTTATCGGGATGGGGAGACGATGGTCGAGGTAACGCACGCTGCAAGCCATGCAGCTGCTTCCGCCGCCGCGATCCAGACCAGGGTCCTGGGTCGCTTCACCCTGCATGGCGAGATCGTGGATTCCAAGTGCTACCTGGGCGTCATGCGCCCGGGGAACGGCGCGGTCCACCGCGGCTGTGCCACCCGGTGTCTCTCCGGCGGCGCACCCCCACTACTCATCGTGCACGACTCAACCGGCCCTGCCGGGTTCATCCTGCTGACCGGCCCCGACGGGGCGCCGTTGCCCAAGGATCGGCTGTTGAAATTGGTGGGGACGCCGGTCGTGGTAACCGGCGAAGTACTAAGGGAAGGCGAGATGCTAGTGGTGAGAGCGGAGGGGATTGAGGGATTGAGGGATTGAGGGATTGAGAGGATTGAGAGAGATTGAGGGATTGAAGATTGAGGGATTGAGGGATTGGGGAGATTGGAGTTAGGGCTGGCGGTTACGAGGGTGGGTTATTCCGGCGGCTAGCGCTACGCTGGCGGGCATGGTGTCTTGTGACGACGAATATTGAGATCAGCTCATTTGTTTCCTGCTGCAGTGCGGTTCGCAGATTCGCCGGACCCAAGTCAGTCGACTCCAGCATTTCGAGCCAGAACAGGCACTCGTCGGCCTCCTCGATCACGATTCCAATCTTTGCGATGAACTCCCGGCGACTCCTCGCGCGACACGTCGCACGGTAATTCGCACCAACCGACGTCGCAGCACGAAGTAGCTGGTGACCGACTACCCTTGCCGCCTGGTCGGTCGGCAACGCACGGACCAATCGGACGCCCAAGACCGCAAACTCGCGAGTCCTTTGTTTCAACAACTCGGGAGTAACCGAAGAAAAAGCGGCCGGCCGGTTTGCCATGCTAGATCATGGCTATCCAGCCCTGCCGCCTCATCACCATTCGAGCGCACCATTACCCAAACCAACGCACCGTCAATCCCTCAATCCCTCAATCCCTCAATCTTCAATTCTAATTCGCCGTCACCACCGCGCTGTCCACGAAAAACCCCGTCTCTCCGAAGCAGCTCGTCGGCACGCCGAGGTGCTGGCGGTAGTGGAGGCTCACCTTGGAACCCAGCATGCCGGTGATCTTGCTCGCGACCTCGTCGTCCTTCACGGTGAATTTCCAGATCACCGGCGCGACACCGGTGACCACGGCCTGCTGGACCTCGCCTTCCCACGTCTTACAGATGAATCCCTTATGGGAGAATTTCATCAAGGTTCCCGCCCGGTAACCCGAGGAGTAGGTCCACGTCAGGGCGGCGAAGGTGTAGAGTGTCAGCAACAGAAGCGGTACCAGCACCAGCATGCTCAGAATTGCCTTGGTCTTGCCCTTGAGGCCTCGCTTGGGAGGCGCGGAGTCGGGTGCGGTCATGGGGCTAACATACCTCGTCCGGGGCAATCTCGTGAGATGGCCTTTGGGGATGTTGAGGATTGGGGGATTGAGGGATTGAGGGATTGAGGGATTGCAGATTGAAGATTTCAGATTGAAGATTGAACTGCGGCGATTTTCAAATCTTCAATCGGCAATCTCAAATCTGCAATCGCTCCTCGGCCCCCTCGCTCCGCTCGGGGTGCCTCGCAATGACACCCAATCTTCAATCTGCGATCCCTCAATCCCCCAATCCCTCACTCCCTACGACCCCCCTCCGCCCCTCGGCGACGTCGAGAACACCAGCCCCGACGCGAACACGAAGACCCAGCCCGCCTTGAGCCGGTCGTTGTCGAACCGGTAGGCCAGGTCGAGACGGGTGGTGTTGGCGTCGGCCGCGCGGGAAGGCGCCAGCCGGAGGCCGAGTCCGACGTCGGTTCCTGTTCGTTTGGCGCTGCCCGCGTACCAGGCCCCGCCGTGGTCCACGAAGGTCGCCGCTCCAAGTGCCAGCACCTTGAAGAGATCATCCACGAAGTTGATCCGGTACTCCGCGGTCGCGAAGTAGGTCCGATCGCCGGTGAAGGCGTGGATCGGGAAGGCCCGCGGTCCAATCGCGAAGCCCAGGTCGAACTCGGCGCCCGGTATCGCATCCTTGAGCCAGCCGATATCGGCGTGGAGGATCAGCATCTGCTTCGCCATCGGCCGGATCACGGAGGTGGCGCCCAGCATGACCGAGCCGGAGTCGAGGCCGGCACCGGTCAGCACCCCGTTCACTCGGGTATCGAACCAGGCGAAGCCGAACGGAAGCTGAGTGCCCAGCCGAATCGACATCAGGCCGCCGACCCCGCTCTCGTCGTAGCCGAAGGCCTTGGGTGCGGCATAGAGGCCGAACCGGATGAAGTTGCTGAGGTCGATGTCCTCGTCCTGGCCGACGCTCCGGAACCCGCGGGCGATCGCGAAGTTCGCCCGGCGATACTCGGTAAAGACGCCAATCGTCCCGGTGAGTCCGCCGTAGTTCGGGTCTCCCGGCCAGGTGGTGTAGTCATCCCGGCGGATTTGCCCGTTGAGCCCGACTCGTAGATAACCCGAGGTACTCCGCTTAACCGCTTTCGCGGCCTCGACGCTGCCCAGCAGGTAGCGCCGGCGCAGAGAATCACCCGCCGTCTCGATGCCGTCGAAATACTGCAGCACCCGCTCGTTGCGATAGTCGAACAGCACCGCGATGCCCCGCCGGTCTTCCAGCGAGAAGAACGGCCGGTCCACCCCGACGATGAAGCGGTCTCCGTCGGAGCGATGCTGGTAGTTGAGTCCGAGGGAAACCTGCCGGGCGACGAGGCGGGGCTGGAGGAAATTGAAGTTGACCAGCGAGCGGTCGGGCGTGTGGCGATAGCGGACCGTGAAGCGCGACGCGGTGCCGATCAGGTTGCGCTCCGCCAGCATGATCTGCCAGTCGGTCTGTCCACCCGTGCTGCGGAAGCGCGCGTCGGCCTGGGTGCTCCACCCGTCCTTGGTCTGCACCAGCATGACCAGGCCGGAATCGGTAGTGACCGAGTCCACCGACACTTTGCGGAATACTCCCAGTTTCCGGAGATTGCGCGCCGTCTCCGCGGCGCGGGCCGAGTCCCACGGCTCGCCCTCGTGAAGCAGGAGCTCGCGGTTCACGACCCCGGGCATGGTCACGATGTGCAGGTCGTTGACCAAGCGGGTGACCCAGCTGTTGGTCTCGGCGGAATCGAAGACGTCGGACCGGCGGACCTCGACGTACTTGATCACGTTGCCTGAATCAGGAACTGCCACAGAATCGGGCATCGTTCCGACCGGAGTCAGGACGGAATCAATCCTCTGGGGCGAGGACAGCTGAGTGGTATCTGTGGAGGCACTGTCCTGAGCGCGGAGCGCAACAGGGGCCAGCAGCAGAGCCAGCCAACAGACGGTGCAGCGCAGACGGCACTCCGGGCGTAAGGGGGGAGAATGATAATCGCGGGGGGGAATGTAAAAGTCTGTCCGGGGGATTAGAATCCCCCGCTGCAAGAAGCCAAGTCATTTAACAACAGCACGATGCAGCGCGTGGCTCGACCGAATATCCTTCACACGACTTCCCCGGACCCCCAGTGCCGACATTGTCGAAGACTGAGACAGCCCAGCCTCCCCTGAAGCCGCGGCTCGACGGGTTTCTCGCCCGGCTGCCACTGGATGCCTTGGTGTCCAGAATTCAGGCAAGTTCATCCTTCAACCGGGACGCGATCGCCGCCACGTTGCAGACCTTCGTCAATGAGACCCAGGCGACACTCGCCCTGGTGGAGACTCGGCTGGACCGGAAGCAACGGATGCTCGAGGTCGGCGCGGGCATCTGCCTGTTCAGCACCTTTCTGAAGAGCGAAGGTTACGACATCGTCGCGCTGGAGCCTGCCATTGGCGGTTACGAAATGTTCGCGGCGTGCAAGAATGCCATCCTGGAGCATTTTGCGGCCGTGAACCTGAGCGTGCTGGAGATACCGGCCGGCGCACTCAATCCGGACGAGCATGGAACCTTCGATCTCATCTTCAGTAACAACGTCGTTGAGCACATTCCGGATTGGCAGGAAGCGCTGATCGCCATGCTGGCGGTGCTGCGCCCCGGCGGAGAAATGGTCCACACCTGCCCCAATTACTGGTTTCCCTATGAGCCGCATTACGGCATCCCGGTCCTGGCCTGGTCGCCCCGACTGACGCGCCGGGTCTTTGCTACGAGGATTGCCGCAAACCCCGGCATCTGGGATTCGCTCAATTTTCTCACCTACGGAGACATCCGGAGTTTCGCCAGGCGGCAAGGACATCGGGTGAGCTTCGAACCTGGACTGCTCTACGGAGCCTTGCTCCGGCTCGACAGCGATCCGGTGTTCCGGGAGCGACATGACAGCGGGATCGCCGCCCTGGTGTTCCGCACTCTCAAGACCACTGGATTGATTCGCCTGTTTCGATACCTCCCCGCCAGTTTGACCACCCCGATGCGCTTCGCGATCACCCGGGATTGATCGCAGATGTCTCAGGTCACCCACGGATTGCGGGCGGTGCTGTCGGCGTCGGCGGCGTACGACTTCTTCCAGAATCTCGTCGGAGCCGAGTCGTTCCGGCGCACCATCGTGTCGGAGCATCTCCGAGTGGGGCCCAACAGCCGCATCCTCGACATCGGCTGCGGGACGGCGGAGATCCTGCGATACCTCCCGGAGGACGTCGAGTACCACGGGTTCGATGCCTCGGAGGCCTACATCGAGACCGCGCGTAAGCGGTTCGGGCACCGCGGCTCCTTCGCACGACAACTGCTCACCGAGGCGGACCTGGCCCATCTCCCCAGATTTGACCTGGTGCTGGCCATCGGGCTGCTCCATCACTTGAGCGATGCGGAGGCGAATCAGCTGTTCGAGATGGCCGCCAGGGCACTGCGCCCGGATGGCCGGGTGTGCACGGTCGATCCCTGCCTGGAGGAGGGTCAGAGCATCATCGCGCGCGCCGTCATCCGCCGGGATCGCGGGCAGAACGTCCGGACGCTGGAGGGCTACCGCAAGCTCGCCACCCCGCACTTCGGCCGAGTCGAAGGTCGCACTCGAACCGATTTGCTTCGTATTCCGTATACCCATGCTCTGCTCAGCTGCGCCTCACCCCGGACGAACCGATGAATCGAGACGCGGAGCGGGAATCGGCATGGGGATGGGCCGGACTGATACTCGCGCTGCTGGTAGCCGGCGCGGACTTCGGGCTGAACTACGGTATCAACAACCAGAATGTCTATCTGCTGGCGGGTCTGCGCGCGATCCGCCCCGATTTGCTCAGTCATGACTGGCTGGCCAGCCAGACTTACCTGATCCATCCGGTCTTCTCCGCTCTCATCCCGATCCTCGCGCGCATTGGGCCGCTTCCGCTGCTGACGGTGCTGCTCAGTGTGCTCATGGTCAGCGGGTCCCTGCTGGCGTTCCGCACCGTGTTACGCAGTCTCGATGCGCGTTCAGCCACCGCGGCTACCCTCCTCCTGGCAACGGCGTTCGTTGCGCAGCGGACCCGCTCGGTCGGGGTGACGTACCTCTTCAACAACTTCCTCCAGCCGTCGTCCTTCGCAGTGTTCGGAATGTTGCTGGCCATCGTCTGCTTCCTGCACGGACGATACCTGGCCTCGGGAATCATCCTGGCGCTGGGCGCGGCATTCCATGACAGCTACCTCGTGATCGGCATCATGGTGTTCGGCCTGGTTCACCTCACGCTCGGCAGGGAGGGATTGATTCGGCGTGGGTTGATGCAGCTGGTGCCGGCCGGGCTGGTGTTATTGAAGGAGCTACCGGTCCTCCTCACCGTGGCGAAGGACCCGCAACGCGAAGCGAGTTTTCACATCTTCCAGTTGATCCGGGCGCCCCATCACTTCTACCCGCCAAGCTTCCTCGGCGACTACCTGCACTACATCGCCTGGCTGCTGCTGGCCATCGCCGCGGCCGCGCCATGGGAAGCCCCGCTGAACCCGATGCTGCGTCGCCTGTGGCGCCTGCAGTTTGTCCTGGTCGGGATCGTCTCGGTGAGCACTCTGCTCACGACCGTGGTGTTTATCCCGCAGGTCTCGATGCTGCTCCTGACCCGGGCGGCTCCGTTCTCGGTACTGCTGGCTGAGCTGGTAGTGATCCACGCGATCATGGCGAAGTTGACCGGAAGGCCGCCAGAGCTCGCCGCACCCTGGCCGGCATGGCGGAACCGGCTATGGGGAGTCGGTCTCGCGCTCCCCCTGGTGCGCGCCGTTTCCCACCCGCCGACCGCCGACGATCTCGTCCTGCCGCTCCTGCTCCTGGTCGGCACCCTGGTCTACCTGGGGTGGAAGCGGCGCAGCATGAACAAAACGGCGCTCTCCGATTCGCTCGGCAACACCGTTGCGGCGCTGGTGTCCGCGCCGGTGCTTGCAGCGTTCCTGGTTGTCTCGGTGAAGGAGTCGACCCTGATCCACGGCGTGGGGACTCCAACGGAGCAGAAGCTTTACGCCTGGGCGAGAACCACCGATCCGGCAGCGGTGTTCCTGATTCCGCCTAACATGCCGGACTTTCGCCTCCAGAGCGAACGAGCCGTGGTGGTCGACTGGAAGGCCTCTCCGGTGCTGGCTTCGGAGGTACTGGAGTGGTATCGCAGGATCGGCCGGATCAGCGGTGATTCGGCGGTGGCCGGACTGGAGCAGGCGGAGGCGGGATACGCGAAGCTGACGCCGGCGGCGCTCGACTCGCTCAGGCGGGATTACGGCGCCGAGTACGCGGTGTTCCGAACCCCGCGGGCCGACACCAGCGGAGTGGTGTACCGCAACCAGCACTTCGAGGTGGTCGATCTGCGGTAGGAATCCGGCGGCGGCCCCTCAAACAGGACCCGCGGTACCCGCCGCGAGCCGCGCCGCGTACTGGCGCTCGTAATAGGACAGATACTCGCCACTCCGCACCGATTGCACCCAAGGCTGGTTGCCTCGGTACCAGTCGACTGTCTCCCGTAAGCCCTCGGCGAATGCGCTCCGCGGCCGCCAGCCCAGATCCGCGCTGAGTTTCTCATGATTCATCGCGTAGCGCCGGTCGTGCCCCGGCCGGTCGGGGACGAACTGTATCAGCGACGGGTCGGCCCCGGTCAACTCGAGGATCTGCCGCACGACGAAAAGGTTAGTGAGCTCGCTCCCACCCCCGACATTATAGACCTCGCCATCGCTTCCCTTCTCAAGCACCAATAGAATCGCCTGACAGAGATCCAGCACATGTACCCAATCGCGGACGTGGAGACCGTCGCCATACACCGGCAGACGCTGTCCGCCCAAGGCGTTGGCGATCATCAGGGGGATGAGCTTTTCGGGAAACTGATACGGCCCATATGCATTGGAGGAGCGTATCACCAGGGCGGGCAGGGCATGGGTGTGCATGTAGGCGCGCACCAGCAGATCGCCGGCGGCCTTCGAAGCGCTGTACGGACTGTTGGGAGCGAGCGGCGTCACCTCGGTGAACTGACCGTCAGGACCGAGCGAGCCGTACACCTCGTCGGTCGAGATCTGCAGGAAGCGGCCCACTCGCAGCTCCAGCGCAGCATCCAGCAGGCAGTGGGTACCGAGAACGTTGGTCCTGATGAACGGAGCGGAATCCAGAATGGATCGGTCGACGTGGCTCTCCGCGGCGAAGTTTACCACCGCGTCGGCGCCGGTCATGATCTCCTTGACCGAGTCGGGGACCGCGATGTCTCCCCGGACGAACCGGAGACTCGGCTCGCCCTTGAGGTCAGCGAGATTGGCGAGATTGCCGGCGTAGGTCAGTGCGTCGAACACCGTGACCCGCCAATCGGGCCGCTCCCGCTGCACCAGGCGAACGAAGTTCGAGCCGATGAAGCCACACCCGCCGGTTACCAGGAGATGCATGGGAGAACCTCTTAGCCGGCCATCGGGCCTGCGGGCGCCCTGACGCCGTCTCCACCTCGCCCCCGGCGCAGCAGGTCATCCAGGTACACGCCATAGGGCGTGTTCCGGTAGCGTCCCGAGGCTGCCTCCAGCTCGGCTGGACCGATCCACCGTTCGGTGAACGCGATTTCTTCCAGGCACGCGATCTTGAACCCTTGCCGCTCTTCGATGGTCTGGATGAAGTTGGCGGCCTGAAGCAGTGATTCGTGAGTTCCGGTATCCAGCCAGGCGTAGCCGCGCCCCAGCAGGCGGAGCTGCAGTCTTCCCCGGCGGAGGTATTCGCGGTTGACGTCGGTGATTTCCAGCTCGCCCCGAGGCGAAGGGCGGAGGTCCCGGGCGATGTCCAGCACGCTGTTATCGTAGAAATAGAGGCCGGTCACCGCCCAGCGAGAGCGTGGGTTGGTCGGTTTCTCCTCGAGATCGAGCACTCGCCCCTCGCCGTCGAAGGTGACGACCCCGTAGCGCTCCGGATCCCGCACCGAGTAGGCGAAGATCGTGGCTCCGCCTCGAGGCTCGGCGGCTTCCCGCACTTTGGCCCGCAATCCGTCGCCATAAAAAATGTTGTCGCCCAGGATGAGGCAGACATCATCCCGGCCGACGAAGTCCCGCCCGATCCGAAACGCCTGAGCCAGCCCGCCGGGAGACGGCTGTTCCGCGTACCGAAGAGCGAGGCCCCAATTCGCACCATCTCCCAGCAGCGCTTCGTACCGGGGCAGGTCCTGCGGAGTGGAGATCACGAGGATTTCCCGGATCCCGGCCAGCATGAGCACCGAGATAGGGTAGTAGATCATCGGCTTGTCATAGACCGGCAGCAGCTGCTTGCTCACGGCCTGCGTGGCCGGGAAAAGCCGGGTGCCCGCGCCGCCCGCCAGCACAATGCCCTTCATCACGACCACCCCTGAAAATTGAGCACCGCCTCGATCACCCGATCCTGCTCCTCGTCCGTCATGCCGTTGAAGAAGGGCAACCGAAGCAGCCGGTCACTCACGTCCTCCGTGACCGGGCAGAGGCCCGGGCGTCCCCCCCTGGCCACTCCCATCCGGGAGAGATGCAGCGGCTGATAGTGGAACACGGCATGCACTCCCGCGGACTTGAGGTGCGCGATCAATCTGGGCCGGTCGGACGCCGAGGGGACCAGCATGTAGTAGAGATGGTGGGCGGACTCGACGTGCGCCGGGACCGTGGGTTGGGCCACACCATGCGCCCCGGCCCACTCCCGCAAGTTCTCCTGATAGCGATTCCACAGCCGGCCCCGCCGATCCTGAATCTCCTTCCACTGCTCCAGCTGGGCCAGCAGGAGGGCCGCGAGCACATCGGAGGGCAGATAGCTCGAGCCGAGGTCGACCCAGCCGTACTTGTCCACCTCGCCCCGGAAGAAGCGACTGCGGTCGGTGCCCTTCTCCCGCAGGATCTCCGCTCGCTCGGCGAACCGGGGATCGTTGATGAGCAGCGCGCCGCCTTCGCCGCAACTGAAATTCTTGGTCTCGTGAAAGCTCTGGGTCGCGAGCGGGCCGAAGGTCCCCAGCAACCTGCCGCGGTAGCGTCCGAAGAGACCGTGCGCATTGTCTTCGACGACGGCGACGCCGCGCGATTCGGCGATCGTGACCAGCTGGTCCATTTCGCAGGCGATCCCGGCGTAGTGCACCGGGAGGATGGCCCGGGTGCGTTCGGTCACCAGCGAGGGGACCAGGCGCTCGTCGATGTTGAGGGTGTCCGGTCTTACATCGGCAAATACCGGTTTCGCACCGCGGAGGACAAAGGCGTTGGCCGTGGAAACGAAGGTGAACGAGGGCAGAATCACCTCGTCGCCCGGCGCGATGTTGAGCAGCAGGGCGCACATTTCGAGCGCCGCGGTGCAGGAGGTCGTGAGAAGCGCTTTGTTCACGCCGAGCTCCCGTCGCAGCAGCTCGTGACAGCGGCGGGTAAATGGTCCGTCACCGCTATGGTGACCGGAGGCCATGGCGGCAAGCGCATACTCTCGGCCCCGGTCCGTGACCTGGGGCCGATTGAACGGAATCGGTGTGCTCACTGTGAGAACCACTTGTGGTACCAGAGCTGGAGTGACGCGGTGCGAAACCCGACCCGCTGATACAGGCGCTGGGCGACCAGGTTGCGGCCCTGGGTCACCACCCGGACCTCTTCAACACCCTGCGCGAGGAACCAGCGGCCGGCCGAACCGAGCAGGGCCTGTCCCAGGCCGCGCCCCCGGGCCCGCTCGCCGACCGCCAGCAGCCCGATCTGTCCGACTCCCTGGCCGGCGATTTTCCCCGTGACATAGCCTTCCGCTCCCGCGCCGTCATCCACTACGGCGGCCCATCCCGAGTGCACGGGCGGCGCAATCCCGCTCGAGCCACCGTACGAAAGAGATCCGCGGCGCGGTCTTGGGGAATCCGGCGGTCGGCGAAGAACCGGGAATCCCGATGGGCCTCTCGCGCGAGGCTGCGCAGCTGCTGGAGGTCATCAGGGCGCGCGGGGCGGACTGCATCGTCGGCCGGAGCCTTCGCCAACTGGGCGGCGGGGACGTTGAGCTCGATTCTCACATCCATCAGGCCAAAGCCTGACCGCTCGGCTTCACCAATGGTTTCCGGCAGCGGATCGGCGAGAAAGTACAACAACTCGACCCGCTCCGCCGCACACCATTCAAGAAGGCGATCGCTGGCATCACGCGACAGCCGAGCCGACCCCGCCCGGGCAACCCGGACCCCGAAGAACTCCGAATCCCACGGCAGCACTTCTCCCGGTGCACTCATTGCTCCGTGGTCTCGGACACCGCGTAGGTGGGCCGTTCCATCATGCGGAAGTGCATCCGGGCCAGATACTCGCCGATGATGCCCAGGGCAAAGAGCTGGGCCCCGGAAAAAATGGCCACTACCGACGCAAGAAACGAAAAACCCGGAACAGTGGTGCCGTGAATCAGGTAACGCCCGACCACGAAAACGAGCACCGCGAGACCGAAGACCGTGAAGGCGAAGCCGGTGATGCTGGCGATCTGAAGCGGCAGGACGCTGAATCCCGTCATCATGTTGACGGCGTGGGCCACCAACTGACGGAAGGTGTAGTTCGACTCGCCATACTGCCGCTCACGATGCTCCACCTCGATGGCCGTGAACCGGGTGGTGGCCCAGGTCAGCAGCACGTCGATCGAGAGGAAGGGACTGCGATAGTCCTCGAAGGCCCGGCGAAGCGGCGTCCGAAAGGCCCGAAACGCGCTTACACTCCTCGCCGTTTCCGCCCCCATCACACTCTGCAGCGCGAGTTTCGTGACCCGGGACGCGACCGCGCGCCAGACATCGTGCCGCTCACCGCGCGGCGTGCCGTAGACGACGTCGGCTCCCTCCAGGGCATGGAGCAGACGGGGAATCTCCTGCGGGGGGTGCTGGAGATCATCGTCCATGGTCACCACGACTTCGAACCGGGCCTCCCGGATTCCGCAGAGGATGGCATTGTGCTGACCGAAGTTGCGCATCATGCGGATCCCACGCACCTCGGCGAACTGAGCGGCCAGCCCGACAACCTCCTGCCAGCTGCCGTCCCGGCTTCCGTCATCGACGAGAAGCACCTCGAAGGCCGGACCGAGAGTTCCGAGCACCTCGATCAACTCATGCACCAGTTGCTTCAGCGAACGCTCGGCGTTGTACACCGGGATGACCACCGTAACCCGGTGGCCGGCTGAATCACGATCGCTCATGGGCTCAAGATCGCTCATGTGGGAAGGGTTGCTGCTCCCAAAGATGGAGCCGCCGACCATCGCCAGCAACGCGATGCCCCGCGCTCAGGTCCCATCGCATCCCGCGGTGGAATTGCCCGCAGTCTTCATGAATCGTCCCACGATTGCGTTCCCTCACTCTCACGCCGTCGGAGGCCCCCCAGAGTGAACAGGCGCCACAGATACTCCATGTCTTTCGGTCCGATGACTCCGGTCCGGTGCCCCAGGATGAGATAAAGGGGGATCATCGTCGCCGCGCCGATGAGGAGCCGGAGGCCGTCGGGCGCCTGCCAGACCGCGAGCCCGAGGAGCGGAAGCGCGGAAACACCCGCCGTGAGAATGGTCTTTTTCAATGGCCGGTAGGGCAGTAGCTCCGACCAGTGGATACCGAGCGCCGCGCGGATCTGGACCAGGAGCAAGCTGACGATCACCAATTGCCCGATGACGGCGGCCACGGCGGGACCGGCGAGCCCCAGCAGATAGTAGAGCGGAAGGATGAGGATCAGGTTGGCGGCGAGGGCCGCGATCGCCGAGGTGAATACCGCCCGGGTTTCACCCAATGAGCGCAGCACCGCCCCGTAGGAGCACAACCGCAAGGGCAGCAGGAGCAGGTAGACGCGGAAGGGAACGACGGCTGCCTCAAAACTGGCGGAGAACAGCACCCGGATCGCGGGACCGGCGAGCAATAGGAAAAAGAAGAAGACCGGCATGATGATCTCGGCGACCTTGATCATGGAGTCATGCCAGTAGCGCAGGAAGCTTTCCCGATCCCCGCGTGCGTGGGCCAGGCTCAGAGTCGGCACCAGGCTGTTGGTCACCGAATAGGCCAGCGACGGAACCAACGGAAGCTCGGTCGCGCCGACGGTATAGGTCCCGAGCGCTTCCCGTCCCGCGACCAGAGACACCATGTACTTGTCGGCCTGGACGTTGAGCTTGGAGACAATGGTGGCCGCCGACAGCGGTACTCCGAAACCGAACAGCTCCCCTGGCTTGACCTCCTTCCAGTCCAGATGGCCCTCGGCGTATCCCAGGAAGTAGCCCAGATACATCACCAGGCGGAACACGGCCGCAACCAAGAACCACCCCATGATCGTCGGAAGCGTCGCACCGAGCATCGCCGGTAACGCGAGCGACACGGTTCGGGTTACCGAGAACAGCAGGGTGATCAGGAAGAACCCGCGATAGGCCCTCCGGGCCAGCAGATAGGCCGGGAGCGCCTGGGACGGGAAGTCCAGCAACACGAACACCGCGAGCAACCGAAAGACTTCGGATGTCTCGGGGTTTGACGACAGGACAGGGCCGATGAACCAGAGGACAAGCGTCGCGGGGATCGCCAGCAGGCCGAGCAGCATGCCGGTCCAGAACCCGAGCGCTCGCCCCTGGGTATCGGCACGGCGAGGAACGAAATAGGCGAGGGCCGCGGGCAACCCAAGCGGCAACAGGGCGCTCGCAGTATCCTGGATCAGGTAGACGAGAGAGAAGAGCCCGAACTCCGCCTTGGAGAGCGACCGGGTGAGCACCATCAACAGGAGGAGATTGAACACTCCGCTGATCAACTGTCCGAACGAGGCGAGGCCGGCCCCGGCCGCAACCTCCTTGCGCTCGCGCTCGGCGGCTTCCGGTCCCGTCATCGGGACACCGCTGTGTTGAGTACCGCGGCGAAGAGTCGCGCCTGCTCTTCGGCATCGAATGCGGTCACAGCCTCGGCGGACACTTCGCCGCGGTCCGGAGCCTGACAGCGCGCGCGAAGGCGTACCAGCCCCGCCGCAATCTCCTCGGGATTCGATGGTGGAACGACGACTCCGGCTCCGGTCTGCTCCACGATCCGTCCCGGCTCGGGCTGATCGGTGATCCCGAGGATCGGGCGCCGCGCTGCCAGGTAGTCGTAGAGCTTCGCGGGTACCGTGAGGGCCATGTCTCCCACAGTCACCAGGGCCAGCACGTCTGCCCCACGCATCACGCCCAGAGCTTCGCGGTAGGGGATCTCCGAGCGGCTATCCACGTAGTCCGCGATGCCCAGCGACAAGGCGAGCCGCAGGTCCTCCTGCCGTGGCGTCCCGGCGAAAACCAGAGCCGCTTTGTCGGGAGTGAGTCCTTCCCGACTCACAAAATGGGCAAAGCCCCTGAGCAGGGGTTCGGCCGGTACCAGGCGACGGAAGTGCCCGAAGTGGAGCACGGTGAAGCGATCGTTCTGCTGTACTGGAGTGTCTTTGAAGACTCCCAGATCGAAGGCGTTCCGGATGCAGGTGAAGCGCTCCGCCGGGATGCGGCCCCGGTACGCCGCGGTGTAGGCGCCGCGGCACTCCTCGGTGTTGAGCACGACACGATGCGCGGTGCGGAATACTCGCTCCTCGGTCCACCGGATGATCCACCGAGTAGGCGGCGGACGCAGCGCCATCTTGGCCCGTTGGAGCGACCAGGGATCCCGAAAATCCACTACCAGTGGAAGCCCGGGCGAGTGCGCCAGCTTCACGCCCACGAGGAGCGGCGACCAGGGATCGGCGCAGACCACGACTGCGCTCGGTCTGTGCTCGGCAATGAGGCGTCGTGCTTCGCGCAGAGCAGACCCATTGTGCCAGAAATAGCGATCGAACGGGGTGAGGTAGCCGGCGTCCCAGCCCAGCACACGACGCTCCCTCTCGCGGGGACGGGGAATGGAAGCAGGAGCTTTCTGTTTTGCGCCGCCGTAGGCGTAACTCACCGGCAGGTTGGCCGGAATGAGATCGGCGAGCCCGGGATCCACGTTCTCCCCCGCGGGATTCCCCGCGAGGACCACCGGCTGCCATCCGAAATGAGGTAGATGGCGGACCAGGTTGAGCGGCCGCTTCGCCCCGACCACGCTCATCGGAGGGAAATACGGCGTGATCAGGAGAACCGTTGGCATGCGGTCTCCAAGGTAGTGGCGGCACAGAGGGCGGACCAAGTACCTTGGCGCCGAGCCCAATGCGCATCGCCTACGCGTACGACGAGCCGTTGCCCCACACCGGTGCGGACGCCGAGCAGGTGGTCAACACCGTGGCCGCCCTCGGCCGCAACGGCGTTGCGGTCCAGCTGCTGATTCCGAGCGCCTTCCCCGACTCGCCCCAGCCCGCGGCGCTGGAGGATTACTTCCAGGTCGACGGTCCCTTCGAAGTCGGACTGCTCCCCAAGTCTCGGCTCGGCGCCCGCTTCTTCGAGAAATGGACCCATGCGCTCCGAGTGGCGGGAGACCCGCGGACTCGAGCTGCAGATGTCGCGTACACCCGCAATTTGCCCAGTCTCGTCACCCTGCTCCGCCAGGGCCGTCGCGTGGTGTACGAGCACTTCCGCCCCTGGGGCGATCAATACCCGGCGCTCCGGCCGGTGCTGCGCTGGATGGTACATCACCCGAAGCTGGTGGGTGCGGTCTTCCATTCCGATCACACCCGGGAGAGCTACCTCAAGCTGGGAGCGCCGCCCGAGCGCTTGATGGTGGCGCACAACGGGTGGGATCCGCGCCGAATGGAGCCGCGGCTCTCTCGCCGGGAGGCTCGCCTCCAGCTCGGGCTTCCGACTGAGCAGCCGGTCGCGGTCTACACCGGTCGGGTGAATCGCAAGAAGGGGCTCGATATTCTGCTCGGAGCGGCCCGGCGGATGGAGGAAATGACCCTGGTCCTGGTCGGCTCCGAAGGGGAAGGCAGCATCGAGACCGAGGCGAAGGCACTCTCCAACGTGCGGGTCGTGCCCTGGCAGAAATTCAGCGATCTCGCCCCGTACCTCTACGCGGCCGATGTGCTGATCATTCCGCCCAGTCTCGAACCGCTCCAGCGTCACGGAAACACCGTCCTCCCGATCAAGCTGTTTCTCTATCTCGCGGCTGGCCGCGTGGTGCTGGCGCCCCAAGCACCGGACACGGCAGAGCTGCTGAAGGACGGCGTCAACGCCGCCCTGGTCTCGCCCGGAGATCTTGATGCACTGCTCGCGACCCTGCGTCGGGTCACCGGCGATACGGCCCTGGCCGAACGACTCAGCGCCGGTGCCCTGGACACCGCCCGGGAGCTCACCTGGGATAGCCGCGCGGTGAGAATCCGCGACTTCATCACCGCCCGCCTCGCCGTTACCCCCTGAGGCCTCTCAGGGGCCTGCTTCCTGCCACATAACTCATTCCCGGCCTATAGGTTGGGTGTATCTGACACGGTAGAGACGCAGCAGGCGCGCCTCTAAGCTATTGTTGGCAAACGAGATAGGTGGCCGGTGCTGAGGTTCGCCAGCCTGGTCGCCATCCCTAACGAGATCGTGATGAAATCACACATCGCCATCCGCCACGGCACCAAGGTGTCAGTCGAATCGGGGCAGCTCAAACTGTTCTGCCCCGGTCCCGTTCTCACCAGCCCGCGGGTTCGGCATGCGATGTCCCGCTCCGACATCGCGCATCGCGATGATCTCTTCGTGGAGCTGCTCGATCGAGTGCGCGCCCGGCTCAAGGGTATCGCGGCCGCACCGGAGCACGAAGCGCTGGTGCTGGGTGGCGGCGGTACCGCCGCGACCGAGGCGGCATTCGCGACCTTCATCGCGCCGGAAGAGCGGCTGCTCGTGGTTTCGAACGGCGCCTTCGGCGAGCGGATGGCGGAGATCGCGGTGGCACTGGGAATTCCGGTGAGCCACCTGCGCTATGAGTGGGGCGACCGAGTCGTGCTCGAGCAGATCACCGGAATGCTGGACGGCGACTCGCGGATTCGCGCGGTCGCCATGGTACATCACGAGACTTCAGTCGGGCGGCTCAATCCGGTGGTCGAGGTGGGCCGCCTTCTTGCGCCGCGGCGCATTCGCTTCATGGTGGACGTGGTGTCGAGCCTGGGCGCCGAAGAGTTCGACACGGTGCGGGCCCGGGCGGGAGTCGTCATCGGCAGCGCCAACAAGTGCCTGCACAGTGTGGCGGGACTCGGGTTCGTGCTGGTGAAGCACGATCTCTGGGAAGACACCGAGCACGTGCGGCCTCGCTCGATGTACCTCGACCTGCGGCGCTATCGCGCGGCGGCGCGGGAAAGCGGGCAGACGCCGTTCACTCCTCCGGTCTCCGCGATTGCCGCGCTCGATGAAGCGCTCGCCGAGCTGGAGGATCAGGGGGGAACGTCGGCCCGCCGGGCGAGCTACCAGGCGCTGCACCAGCAGATCCGCGAAGGACTCAAGGCGGTCGGCATCAAGCTCCGGTTCGAGACACCGGGTAACGCCTGCTCGCTCACCGTGGCGCAGTTGCCGCCGGGTATGCCGTTCGACGTGTTCTACGCCGGCATGCGGAACCGCGGCTTCCTCGTCTACCGCGGCAAGGGTCCGATCAGCCATGACACCTTCCTCGTCGCCAACATGGGTCACCTGGATTCGGCCATGGCTGACGACTTCCTCGAAGCGGTGGCCGAGGTGTCGGGCGTCGCTCCGCGCGAGACCCCGCTCCGGGCCAGACAGCTTCCAGCTTGAATGCGGCGGCAGGCCGTTGTCCTCGTGGCGGGGAGCGGCCTGCGCCTCCGTCCCCTCACCGACAGTTCCCCCAAATGCCTGCTCGAGGTGGGCGGCCGGACTATTCTTGAACGGCTGCTGGAGCGCCTGGCCGAGGCCGGTGTCACCCGCGGCGTCCTGGTGACCGGCTACCTCGCGCACCGCATCGAAGAGCATCTCGCGCAGCACGCACCGCCATTCGAAGTGTCCTTCGCACCCAATCCGGATTACGCGACTACGAACAACGTGGTAAGCCTGCTCGCCGCGCGGTCTCACCTGGGCCCCGGGTCGCTCGTGATCTGCGATGGGGACGTGGTGCTTTCGGGAGACGCGATCGGTCGGCTGATGGATGAGTCGGAGCCCTGCGCCCTGCTGGTGGATCAGGAGGCGCGACTCGCTGAGGAGGAGATGAAGGTGATTCTCGATCCTCGCGGACGGGTGACGCGGCTCTCGAAGGCGATCGATCCCAGGGTCGCGGCCGGAGAATCCATCGGCATTCAGAAAGTCGGAGGCGCCGCCCTCGGCCGGTTGTGGCCCACGCTGGATGAGCTGGTGCGCTCGGGCCGGACCGATGTGTTCTACGAAGAGGGTTTTCAGCGGATGATCGACAGCGGTACCCCGTTCAGCGCGGTTCTGGTGAGCAGCGCGGAATGGACCGAGATCGACAGCTACGAGGACTTCGAAGACGCCTGCGCCCGCTTCGCCAGCCGGTGACCGGGGAAGTGGCGGGCGAGGTGAGCAAACCAGTCGAAGTCGAGGAGCAGGTCGACCTGCGCATCCATCGTCCGCTCGCGGCACGGCTCATCCCGCTGCTGGTTCGCACCCCGATCACTCCCAATCAGGTCACCATTCTCAGCGGGTTCACCGGCATTCTAGCCGGTGTATGTCTGGCATTTGGCGTGACTCGGCCTGTCATGTGCCTGGTCAGCGGGGTGTTGCTCTTTCTCTCCGTGGTTCTCGATTGCTGTGACGGCCAACTGGCGCGGGCGAGGGGTATCTCCTCGACCACGGGGGCCATCCTCGACGGCATCGCGGATTATCTGGTGGGAATCGCGCTGGCGGTCGGCGCATCCTACTTCATGGCGATGCAGTACCACAGCCAGTGGTTCTGGCTGCTCGGATTGGCGGGTGCGGCAAGCTCCGCGCTGCAATCGGCCTTGTTCGACCACGCCAAGACCCGCTACATCGCGCGGGTCGGTGGCGGGTACCTGGAGCGCGAGGAGGATGTGACCGAGGTGGTCCGAAACCGGGAAGCAGCGCGGGCCGCCGGTCGCTGGGGTGACGTGCTGCTCTTCTGGATCTACGAACGCTATTCCAGGGCTCAGCACGCGGCAATGCGCATCGACCCGGTGAACGATCCCGTTGCCTACCGCAGCCAGAACGCCGGCCGGATGCGGGCCTGGACCTGGCTCGGCATCGGAACCCATTTCGCCCTGGCCTATCTGTTTCTGGCACTCTCGGCGATCTGGCCGGACGCTACCGCCGTCTACATGGTGTTCTGCGCGACGGTGCTCAACGTGTACCTCGCCGCCCTGGTGGCCATCGAGCCGCGAAGGGTCGGCGAGTGATTCGTCATGCCAGGCTGATCGGTCCGGCCGCGGGCGACCCGGAAGCCGTGGTCGCGGGACTTCCAGTGCTTCTGAGACAGTTGCTGTCGCTGCAGGACGCCGGCATCACCGACGTCGAGGTGGTGGGTGGGGTGCCGGCCGAGCTGGCGACGGATTCGAGAATCACACTGCGCGTCACGTCCGCCGGTCCGCCGGTCCGCCCCCTCGCTTCGCTCGGGGCAAGCTTGTCCGCCGACCAGCCGGAGCTGACCGCGCGAGTCGGCCTGGTGTGGCATCCCGGCGATCCCCCGACGCCTGGCCCAGGGGAACCGGAGCACCAGCATCGAAGGACAACAGCTCGAGCCCGGCGAGTTCATCGTGGCAACCGAGACGCCGGCGGCCCGCGATCAGGCCGAACGCCTCCTGCTCAAGACGCTGTTCAAACCCACCGACGGTATCATCTCCCGGAAACTCAATCGGCACGTCTCGCTCCAGGTCACCCGGTTGCTGCTCAAGTCTCCGGTCACCCCCAACCAGATGACGGTGGTCGCGGCGCTGTTCGGCTTCGCCGCGATCGCGTTGGTGGCGGTGCGAGGGACGCCCGCACTGATCCCCGGCGCCCTGCTGCTCCAGGTCCAGTCCATCCTCGACGGCTGCGACGGGGAAATCAGTCGCCTCAAGTATCTCCGCTCGCGGCTCGGTGAATGGCTGGATCAGGTATTCGACGATGTGGTGAACGTGGGCTACTTCGCCGTGGTGGGATACACACTCTATCGGGCAGGATCGGTGACCGCCGGCTGGATCACCCTGGTCGGCGTGATTTCACATCTGATCTATCAGGCGGCGCTCTATGCCGCGTTGCTCACCCGCGGCGGGGGGAGCGGCAGCGTCACCTCGATTCGGTGGTGGGGACAGAAGGCCGCCTCGACGAGTCAGCCGGCGACCGCGTGGCGGGGGATTAAACAACTGGTCGATGATCTCATCGAGATGGGAGCGAGGCGGGACTTCTTCACCTTCCTCTACCTGCCCTGCGCGCTGCTGCACCTGGACCTGATCGCGGTGATCTGGTCGGCGGTGATTTTCCTGGTTTCCGGAATGACGACAGGAGCGCAGTGGGTGTTGGCGGGTGGGCCGGAGGCGGTGGGAGGCGGAAGGCGGGTAGACGGAGAAGCGGGAGACGGGAGACGGGAGACAGGAGATCGGGAGAAAGCAGAAATGAGAAGCGGCTGTCATTCTTGGCTTCGTTCGGAGTGACAGCCCTTCCTGCTTTTCCCGTCTTCTGTCTCCCTTCTCCCGTCTCCCGCTACCTCAGCTCGCCCCGATCGCGTGCCGACGGTGGGCCGAGGCGAGGACTAACTCCGCCTTCGAGTAATCCTCCGGCGTATCCACGTCGGTCCAGCGGACACCGGTGAGCGAAACCGCCGCGAGCTGATTGGCCGCGATCAGTTTGCGCATGCCGAGGGTAACCGACGGCGGCTCAACCATGGAGACCTCGCGCAGCGCCCCGAAAACCCGGGGATCGAGCAGGAAGTATCCGGTATCCACGGCATCGTAATCCCAGACGTCCTTCCCGATCGCGGTGATCCGGCCGTTCTGCACCTTCACCTTGGTGGCGTCGTCTTCGTCGATGCCCACCGGCTTGAAGTCCACCAGCAGTCTCTGATATCCGGCCGGAGCGGACAAACGATCCGCCAGAATCGGCAGGACCGGCTCGGCGAAGAGGTGGTCGGCCATCTGGAGAAAGAAGGGGCCGTCGATCAGCGGTTCGGCGGTGAGCAGGGAGACGCCGTTCGGTTCCTGATAGCGTTCGTTGTGCACCAGCTTCACCGGCAGTGGAGTTCTGACGCTGAGGTGATCCCGAATCATGTCGGCGGCATTGCCGGTGACAACGATTGCCTCATCGCAACCAGCTGCAGCGGCCTGTCCCAGGGCGTGATCGAGGAGCGCCTTGCCGGCGACCCTGACCAGTGGCTTGGGCAGCTCTCCCCGAGCGGCGCTCAGTCGGGAGCCGAAGCCCGCGGCGAGGATGACGGTCTGACGAATCGACATTTGGGGCATAGTGGGAGAAAGAGGGGCAACGATCAGGCCGCGGCAGACCGATGCCGGGGGGTGGAAATGGCAACCGCAAAACCCGGCAGGGTAAGCAGTTAGTCACACCCCTCGAGCCACACCTGCGGTTCAGCGTCAGAGCTACCCGTGTCCGACGCACACGAGAGATCTGTAATCTGCCCGCGGCGATTGTCCCCCACGCCAGACCCGACCACATTCCGGCCCGGTTTGACTCCGTTCCTCGACGTATTGGAGCCTGATGCTTTTCGCTCTTTCGCTCTTGTTGGCACTGGACAGTGCGGTCGTGCGCACCGTGAAGACGGCTCCTGCCGAATCGCTGCGAGTCACCATTTCCGGAACCGGAAAGCCGGTGGTGATTGTGCCGGGCCTCTCCGGAAGCGCCTTTGCCTACCGCAAGGTCATCCCGCCGTTGGCGCAGGAGGGGCTGCAGGTCATCGTGATCGAGCCACTCGGGGTGGGGCAGTCCTCCCGCCCCTCCAAGGCGAATTACTCCCTGACCTCGCAGGCGGATCGCATCGCCGCCGTCATGGACACTCTCCAGCTTCCGCCCACACTGATCGTGGCCCACTCGGTCGCGGTCTCCATGGCATTGCGAATGGCGGTGCGCCGGCCGGATCGGGTCGCTCAAATCCTGGCGGTTGACGGTGGGCCGGACGAGAAGCTGGCCACGGCCGGAGTGAAGAAGGCAGTAAAGTTTGGTTTCCTCCTCAAGCTCTTCGCGGGACGGGGACGGATCCGGAGCGAGGTGCGGAAGGCGATGGTCTCCTCCTCGGTGGATACCACCTGGATCACGCCGGAGGTGATCGAGGGTTATACCGAGGGTGCCGCGGGAGACATAGGCGCCGTGCTGCGGGTGCTCAAGGGGATGGCCAATGCGGTCGAGCCCGACTCGATCGCGCCCCACCTGGGCGAGATCACGGTCCCGGTACGACTCCTGATCGGGACCGGTCCGCACGACTCAGGGGTGAGCCCAGGTAAAGTCCGTGTGATGCAGACCCGGATCCCCAACTTTGCGATTGATAGTGTGCCGAACTGCGGGCTCAACATTCACGAGGAGAAGCCGGACGCGTTGGTGAATGCGGTACTGAAGATGATGGGGAAGGTGGAGGGGGAGACGGGAGGGGAGCGGACGTAGGATGTGGATGTTTGGATGAGGGAGGAGATGCTGATTGCAGATTGGAGATTGAAGATTGCCGATATCTCAGCACAGCCCCAACGCTGAGCGTCTGCTCAGTTCAATCTTCGTAGGAAGTCTGCCAGGCTCGAAGCCGTTCGTGAGGCGCCTCCGTGCTCGTCATACCTCAATCTACCAATCCCCTTCTTTCCTGCCTAACCAAATCCACGCGGAGCACTAACCGTTCTGACCGGCCACCCCGTTAGCCGCCCAACCTTCTACCCTGCAACCGTCTAACCGTCTAACCGCCCCCCCACCACCTCACCCACACTCCCCATCACTCTATCCGGCACCACCCCACTCTCACTCAATTGCTCGGCTCGGAATTTTCCAGTTCGCACCAGCCAGCCCTGATACCCTGCTTCCTGCGCTCCACGCACATCGGACCACACGTCGTCACCGATCATCGCGATGTCCCCGGGGTGCGTGTCAGCAGAAAGTCCCAGACTCTTTACCGCCGCATGATAGAACTGTCTGGTGGGTTTTCCGGTGGCCCGCGCGGTCTTACCGGTGGCGTACTCCAGCGCGGCAACGAAAGGCCCGGCGTCCAAGACCAGCCGGCCGTCCTTGAGCCAGTAGCGATCCCGCGACAAGGCCACCAGCTCGGCCCCGTCGAGAAGAAAGCCGAACGCTTCCTGCAGCAGCTTGTAGGTCCACAGGTCTCCAAGATCGCCGATAATAACGGCACCGGGTCGAGTCGCACCCTCGGCAGGTCGTCCGGTTGTTCCGGCTACGAGGTCGAGTCCCTGCAGATCCTCCAGGGTCGCCTCCGGGACATAAGGGGCAACGGGACTGTACTTCTGTTCCTGGCACAGAACGACCGCGGCCCGCACCGGCGTGAGGATCTCGTCCAGCGTGACCTCGAGCCCGTAGCCTCTCAGCCGTTCGACCAGCTTGCTCCGCGGTCGGCCGGTGGTGTTGGTGACGAAGCGAAACGGGATCCGGCGCGACCGCAGGGTACCAATGGTTTCGAGCGCACCAGGTACCGGGCCGGCATCGGTGTACATCGTGCCGTCGAGGTCCAGCAGGAAGCCACGCATGGAGAAAAGGAAGGTACTACGGAAGACTAGCGGAGGGCGCCTCGACGTTCGCCGGGTGTATCGGAGAGAATCAGGTCCAGGAGGGAACCGGGAGCCAGCCCATGGAAGGTTCGCGGTTCTGCGCCGGCACTGAAGACCACGGCACTCCGTCCGTCGGCCGACAGCTCCACGAAGCGGGCGGACGGGGCAACGGCGAGAATGGTCCTGGCGCTGATCGGATCGGAATCGGGTCGGCCGACTGCCACTACATCGGGGGCAGTGCGCTCCGCCGTCGCCGCGAGATTGGCGCTGCTTCCTGCTTCGACGATCTCGACATCGGAACGCTGCCGCATGACGTGCAGCAGAATCTCTCGCAGCATCCGGGGCATCCTGCCCAACAAGATTGTAAACCTGGCTACCATAACCGAGCGCCCGGAAGCGGTAACTCCACAATCTGCCGAGGAGTCCACCCGGCGAGAATGGGTGGTTTGGTTCAGAAGAGATTCAGGGAGTGGACCTAGATCCGATCGTCCTGTAACCGGACCCTCAGAAATCGGTCGTCGAGAACAACTCCTCGGGAGTGGGGCGCCGCGGATCCTTGCCTCGCAGCCGGGCCGCCGCCTCGAAGCGGCGGTGCACCCGCAGCTTTTCCAGCAGGTTGTGCACGTGATTCTTTACCGTCGCGACCTCGATGCCGAGCCGGACGGCGATTTCCTTGTTCGACAGCCCCTCGTCGATCAACCGCACGATCTCGGATTCTCGTGCGGTGAGCGGACTGCGCGGCACATGCCCGGTGACCGGCCGTTCCCGCGAAGCGAGCGCCTGCACCAGCTTCGCTGCCAGCGTCGCGGTGCAACGGAGTTCCCCTCGCACCGCGCTCTCGATCGTCTCGACCAGATCCTCCAGTGAAGCATCCCGCGGCACGAATCCCACCGCGCCGACCTCGGCCCAGTGCAGCATGGCCTCTTCCTGGTCGGGAACCCCCAGTACGACCACCCGGCAGCTGGGAGAGATGCGCCTGATGCCCCGCAGCGTCTCCAGGCTTCCGGGCAACGCCTGATCCAGTAGCACCACCTCGGGATCCCAGCGCCTTACCTCCGCCAGAACGGCAGCCGCGTGCACCGCCGTTCCGACCACCTCGAACCCGGCCTGGGTACCGAGGAACTGCCGGAGGCCCTCGCTATAGAGCCTGACGTCGGAGCCGATGAGTAGGCGCGTCTCGATCATGCCAGGTACTGGAGTGCGGGAATTGGGACAGGAGTACTCTGCTAATACACGACTAGTACCGATGGGTGTCAAGAGTTGACGTCGACGAATGCACCCATTGCCCTTCAGATCTAGATCCTCGGTCTAGTTCATTTTGATGACAAATCAGCACTTGCGTGCCCTTCGCCCGGTCAAATATTGGCCTCACATGAGGAGCCTACGAATTTCGACGGGCTCCGGGGCAGGGGTCATCGTGGGTCAATCCGGGCTGTTGGATTGTGATCTGGTCATGAAGGGCGGGATCACGAGCGGGATCGTTTACCCTGCCGCGATCCTCCGCCTCAAGGACAAGTACCGATTCCGGAACATCGGGGGTACCTCCGCCGGGGCCATGGCCGCGGCATTGACCGCCGCCGCCGAGTACGGCCGCCATGCCGGGAAGAGCGGCCCCTGGCTGGAAGGCGGAAAGGAGAGCCAGGGATTCGCCGGGCTGAAGAAGACCAGCGACGAGTTGTGCCAGCCGGGACTGCTGCTCGGCCTCTTTCAACCGTCGCGTCCCACCCGCAGCCTGTTTCGCTTCTTCCTCTATCTCAAGACCGGACCGGTTGCGCCGCGCCGGCTACCGTTGGGCTGGCTGTATCCGGTACATCGCGCGCTCTGGAAATGCGGAGCTCTGGTCTATGCCGCGGGGTTGATCGCGAGCATTGCCGCGTCTCGGTGGTCACCGTGCTCGCCGCCCGAATCTTAGCGTCGGCCACCAGTTGGTCCCTCCGAGTCAGTGGGATTGGGTCTCCTGGCTCATCGCGCTGGGCATCCTCTTCTTCACCGCCCTGCTCCTTGGGACCGCTCCTCCCGATATGGCATCTCGGCCGTACGTTGGTGGACCGGGTGCCGGCCAACCTGTTCGGACTCTGCACCGGGCTGCGCAACAATCCGTCCGGCGGTCCGGCGGTGACGGAGTGGCTGCACGAGCGGATCCAGATGCTCGCCGGCCTTCCAAGCGACACGCCGCTCACCTTCGGGATGTTGTGGGATGTCGGACGCGACAAACCCGCCGAATCGTCCGCGAGATCGGACGTCAATCTCCAGGTCGTGACCTCCTGCCTCAGTCACGGCCAGCCCTATACGCTCCCGTTCGAAGGCGAGCTGTTCGCGTTCAAGGAGGATGAGCTCGCGCTGATTTTGCCCGACGAGGTGATGAAGCATCTGATAACGCCCGACGACGAGATTCGGGCGTACTGCAAGCTGCCGGAGGGCTATCACTTCCTGCCGGAGGCCCGGCAGCTCCCCGTGCTGCTCGCCGCGCGGATGAGCCTCAGCTTTCCGTTGCTCTTCAGCGGTGTTCCGCTCTACGCCATTCGCCATGACCGCGGCGTCCTGGCGCGGACCAGCGGAGCAACCGTCACGCTCAATCCCGCAGACCGACCTGCAACGGCTGTGGTTCAGCGACGGAGGAATCTGCAGCAACTTCCCGATTCACTTCTTCGATGGCTGGCTGCCGCGACGTCCCACCTTCGGAATCAGCCTGACCGATCTCCCGAAGGACAGCATCAGGCAAGGGCCGAGTCAGCCAGCAGTACATGAGCTACGCCGCCAACCAGTGGCGCGGCCCGGGGAATGCGGCCGAGCAGCAACGAGATCAATATCGACCGCAGCGTCTACATGCCGCGCCCCGAGGACCAGCAGTCTCCCGAGTGGATTCCCTTCACCTCGGTCCCCACCGATCCCACCTCACGCAACAATCTCCTCAAGTTTTTCATGGCGATCTTCGCCACCGCGCAGAACTACCGGGACAACAGCCAGTCCCTGCTGCCCAGTTATCGCGAGCGCGTGGTCCAGGTCCGGCTCGAGGAAGGCGAGGGAGGACTCAACCTCGCCATGGATTCGAAGACCATCGCGAAGATCGTCGAGAAGGGAGAGCGGGCGGGAGAAGTCCTGTGCGACACCTTCGACTTCCGCATCCACCAGTGGGTCCGCTTTCGGGTGCTGATGGGACGGCTGGAGGAACGCCTCGCCCTGATGCGCGAAGTCTTCCATGACCCGCAATTCGATCATGCCGGGCTGCTCAGGGAACAGCTGGGTGGCGATGGCATACCGCGCTTTCCGTTTGCGCTCAATGACCCGTGGCCGGCCCAAGCGCTGACCCGGCTCGAGCACTTGATCAAGCTGCTGGACGAGTGGCAGGAAGGCGGCGCGGTATTCGATCAGGCCGCCCCGGAGCCGAAGCCGACCCTTCGCGTCATGCCTCAGGCCTGATGCGTTGGAACGGCGCTGCGCGGACCCGGAAACGGTGGACCCTGTTGGGTCTGCTGCCGGTGGTGATCGCCGGGTGTTCGCTCAGCGGCGCGGGCAAGTCCCTCGGCACCGGGCTGGTGAAGGGAGTGAAGTCCGATCGTGATACGCTGGCGGTGGCGACTCAGCCGGCCGTTGACTCGTTCACCTTCCGGCTGACCCGGGATATCCGAGACTCGCTGCGGCCGGAGTTGCTCTCCCTCCTCTCCGCGGCCGGCGACACGGCGACGCTGAAGGCCGACTCACTGGGCAAGGTGATCGGGGATCGACTCCAGGCGGCTGTCGCGAAGGCGCTACGGGATTCGCTGTCGCTGCTGGTGAGTAGCACAAACGCCGAGCTTCGCGACGCGGTGCGGAGCTCGTTGCGAGTCTGGCTCGACGAGCTGTTGACCCGGGCACGGACCGAAGGCAGCACCGCGATCGGCGCCATCGCCGATTCCGCGATCAGCCACGGCGCCATCGCTTTGTCCATCGCACTGCGGGGACCGCTGCGGGACAGCCTGCTCTCCCTGATCCGGGAAGCCGGCGACACTGCGGGGGGGAGCGTCGGCACGGTCAGCAAGAGCTTCACCGACCGCTTGAAGGATCTGCTGAAGACGGTAGGCGGCAAGGTGCTGCTGGGCCTGATTGCGCTGCTCGTGGTCGGGGGCGGTGTGCTGTGGTGGCTCTTCGCCAAGCGACAGAAGATGCTCGCCGTGATGACCACGGCGATCGAGCACCTGGGGACCGAACAGCTCAAGCAAAACATCCAGCAGCAGGCTACCGCCAGCAATGTCGAAGGCAGCCTGCACCGCTACCTCAAGCGGCGTGGGATGTCATGACTCGCTGGCCCAGTGGAAGGCGCAACGCCGCATAGCGAGCCAGCGCCATCGTGGTGTACTGGATGTTCAGCGTAATCGCAGCCGGGAATACGCTGGAATCCAGAATCCAGAGGTTGTTCACGCCATGGACCTTGAGGTTGTTGTCCACCACACCGCGGGTGGGATCCCGATGAATCACGTTGCCACCCTGCAGATGGGCGCTCTGGACCTTGACGTAGGTTCCGGGTCCGAAGCCGCGATAGTAGGCGGCGATACGTTCCCGGTCGGTCCGGACGTCGCCGCTCAGGGGAACCGAGTGTCCGTCGTACCGGCTGTCGAACAGCTCCACCGCCCCGGCCTGCCGCATCGCCTCGGCGCACTGCAGCAGTCCCCATTCCAGCCTCGCCCAATCCGACTGGCCCAGATCGAAACTGATCTGCGGGCTGCTCCATGGAGTGAGCGGGGCGAAGTCGATCGATCCGTAGCCGTCGCTCGAAAGAGTCGGGAAAGCCACCCCGTAGTGGTTGTACTGGAGGGCCTTCTCCCGGAATCCGGCGCCCCATTGGGGGAGCATCATGCCGAGCACCGTGGGAGGAGCGAACGCGGTCTCGATGATCATCCGCTGGGGCGGGATTTCGATGATGTAACCGATCTGGATCCCCCGACCCGCGTCCATCGGCTCGGTGAAGCGTCCGATGACGGGACTCGCGTAGTTGCAGCTGAACCGCTGCCCCACCAGCCGGCGACGACCGTCCGCCGAGGTGAAGCCGCTCTTGAGGAGCAGGGCGCTGGACGCGAAGGAGCCCGCCGTGAGCAGCACCTTGTCGGGACGCAGAGTGCGGGTATGACCGTCGGCCCCTCGAACCTCGACCCCGGCCACTCTGCGCGCACCACCCTGTCCCTCCCAGATAAGGCGGGTGGCGGTGGCATTGGGGATCAGCATCACCCGGTCGCTTTGTCCGCAGCGTCTCCGGCAGGAGCGTGATGAACGGCGCCCGATGCGCATCGTATGGGCAGCCCTGGTTGCACTGCCCGCAGGAGATGCAGTCCTCCAGGTTGGCCTGCAACAGTCCCGCGTAGGTGCTGCCCGGTACTTCGCCGAATCCGCTGAAGGCTCGCTTCGTCCCGGTGGTCAGAATCCGCTGATCGATGGGCCGGATGTGCAGCGGGTCTCTCAGTTCATCGAACGCGCGGTCCAGCCCGCTCCAGTCGAGGTCGGCACCCTCGGAGCCCCAGCGCCAGTGCATGATCTCGGCCCACGGTCCCTTGGGCTGCGGGCTTCCGGCGTTGTTCACCGTGGTGCCTCCGCCGACGCAATGGCCCTGAATGAATCCGATGCGCTGCGACTGGCCTGGCGTCACTCCCGAATTGACGTAGAGCTGGCTGAAGCCGTCGAGCGTGGTGCGGGGAAAACTCTCATTGGTGCGGAGCGCGCCGGATTCCAGCAGGATGATTCGAGCGGCACGTCCTTCGGGCCGGGACACGAGCGCATGAGCCGCCGCGAGACCGGCAGCGCCGGCCCCGATGATGAGAATGGTTTCCTCTCCGGGGAATCGCTCCGGCAGGCTGGCGAGCGATCCCGCCCGCTCGTGCAGCAGCTTCCCCGGCTGGGAAGGCGCCGTCGGCTCGACCTCGGGGCCGGAGGGAGGCACCAGCGTCACTCCGTCGAACACCGGGAATGCGGCGGGGCGCGAGCGATACCCGATACGATCCCAGAACTCCGGCAACTCGCAGTAGCTCCCGCTCACCATCGATTTGACCGTGGCCAGAACTCCCTGGGCATCGATCATCAGGCCCGGCGCCCGATTGATGTTCTCCAGGAAGAGCCGGTCCAGGTAGGCCCGTCGCCACGCCAGCGGTCGTCCCGCGAAAGTCAGTTTGGTCAGGAGTGTACCCGGCATCACGAGCAGCGCCAGGTGAAAGGTGAATCGAAGACCGAACGACGAGTGGTCGAGGAACTTGTCGAGCCGTCGGACGGCTTTGGCCGCGTGGTCCAGCTCGTGAGGTTCGAGGCCCAGGACCGCCTCGGCGAATGCGGTGAGGAATCGGCGTTCGATGGAGAGCATCGCCATGGAGACCTCCGGGTGCGGAATGGCGCACTCCATAGTGCATATCGGGACGCGGCACCGCCAGTTGGATCATGGGGGACATCATGACGACCAGTCCCGCCTCAAGAGCCGTAACCAGCCTGGAAACCGTGCTCCGGATACTGGCTGGCATCTTCGTCCTGGGCGCGCTGTTGTATCAGGTCGGGCCATTGTGGAACCGCACTTCAGGGTTCTTCCAGACTCTCCCCTTCGTTTCCAATTCCATCGTGAAGGTGAGTCTGCTGCTGTGCATATGCCTCTATGCGGCCGGAGATCTGATCCGGCGGAAGGGGCTGGTACTGATTCTCATCATCGCGCACGCCGTCTCAGTCGTGGCGATGCTGATCGTCCTCCTGGTGGGAGACACCAGCCGGATCGTGGATCCCGGCATCGGCGGACCGCAGCCGGTGGGCCGGGTACTCTGGGGCGCCATCGCACTCGATGGCGTGATCATGGTCCTGCTGCTCCTGCTGTACCTGCCCGCCAATCGGGCGTTGTCGAGCGTGGAGTGGCCATCCGAGCCGTCCGAGTGGCTCACGCCCGCCGAACAATGGCTGCGCCGCCTGCTCATCCTCCTCACCGTGGTCTTCGTGATCGGAGCGATTGGGTATGAGGTGGCACCACTCATAGGCCTTGCGCCCGATTTGGTTCGCGAGCTGCCGTTCGTCACCAACTCGGTGGTAAAGGTTTCGACCCTGGCGATGCTGTGCGGTTATGTCGCCGCGGCACTGCGCCCCCGCATGGCGCTGGTCGGGCCGATCATCACGGTGCACTTCGTTTCGGTCGTGGCGCAGGCGATCTACCTGATCCTGGTGCCCCAATCACAGCTGGCGGAGGTTTACACCGTAGCCGGCCGCCTGATGCCGATGCGCCAGATCCTCATCGGGGCGATGGTCCTGGACGGCGTCATCGGCGTGCTGCTCTTCGCCCTTTATTACGCCGCGTGGCAGTCCAGGCTCAAGAGCGAATTCTTCCGGCCGCTCGAATTCCGCACTCTCACGGCACTCACCGAGGTGATGATCGCCGGCCATCAGGAAGCGATCCCGCCGGAAGCTGCGGCCCGGAATGTGGATCAGGCGCTGGCCCGGCTCCGCACCGAACGAAAAGGCAGCTTCCGCATCGCGCTGGCCGTGATCCACTACTGGCCACTCTTCTCGCTCTATCCCCCACTGCCGGAGCTGCGCCCGGGGCTTCAGGTCCCGCTTCATCCGGGATCGCTTCCGCCGCGATTCCGGGCGCCGCCAGCGCTGGCGCCTGATCCGCACCGCCGTCCAGATCTTCACCCGGGTAGGCCACCAGCTCTCGGTGCTGGGCTTCTACAACGATTCGAGGGTCCAGTCGGCGATTCATTTCAAGCCCTTCACGGTGCGAGCCCGGGAAGCGGGACTTCTCTTGCCGCCTCCCAGGTACCGACCGCTCGCCGTGGAGCGGCCGTGGGATCGCAACGAGGAGATTCGCGAAACGGACGTCTGCGTCATCGGCTCCGGTGCGGGAGGTGCGATCGCCGCCTACACCATGGCCGAGCGGGGCCACAAGGTGCTCCTGGTGGAGCGAGGTGACCATGTGAACCCCTCGCTCTTCGTCGAGGACGAGCTGCGCCAGATCGGCTCGCTCTACCAGAGGGGGATGTTGCAGATCTCGGAGGATTTCCGGTTCAACGTGCTGCAGGGGAATTGCGTCGGCGGCTCGACCACGATCAACAACGCGATCTGCTTCGCCCCCCCGGCGGACCGGATCGAGCGGTGGAACCGGAACGGTGCCGGCCTCGACCAGGCGCAGCTCGAGCAGGCCACCCAGTGGGTTCGCCGGTTCATGGAAGTGGGTTCGCTGCGCGACATTCGCCCGGGGGGCCACCATCCCGCTGCGAAGGTGATCGAGCCCGCCCTGGCTCGCATGGGGAACCGGCTAGGCCTGGCGATGCCGGAACCCTTCGACGTGAACATCCGGGTGGGTCCCGACGGCTGCTACGGTTGCGGCAATTGCAACATCGGTTGCGCCTGGGACAAGAAGCTGTCCATGCTCGACCACACCCTCCCGCTGGCCCAGGAGCGGTTCCCGGGGCGCGTCACCATCCTGGCCGAGTGCGACGCGGAACGATTCCGCACGATGAGCGGAAAGCGGATGCACGCCTGGGAATTGCTGGCCCGCGGTACTGATGGCCGGCAGATCCGGATCCATGCCGACCGCTTCATCATCTCCGCCGGCACAATCGCCTCGAGCGCGCTGCTGCTTCGGAGCGGCATCGGTCTGGGGCGCCCGGTCGGCAAGGGACTCTCCTTCAACATGCTGACGCCGGTCTTCGCCGAGTTTCCGGAACCGCCGCAGAACTCGTATGCCGGAATCCAGATGGGCCATTACGTCCGCCACGCCGATGACGCCTTCATCATCGAGACCTGGTTCAGTCCACCGGTGGGACTCGCCACTGCCATGGCGGGTTGGTTCGAGGATCACTACCGGAACATGCAGCGCTCCGGCTTGCTCGTGGCCTACGGCCTCGTGGTCGGCACTAGCGCCAAGGGGCGGGCTTTTCTGTCTCCCCTTAATGGCGATGCCGCCTTCCGCTTCACCCCGCCTTCGTCGGACATGGATCGGGTGGGCCGCGGGCTGGAGGCCCTCGCAACCGTCCTCTTCGAGGCCGGCGCCCGGAGGGTCCTGCTCAACACCTGGGATCACGGCACCATCGCGAGTCCCGGAGACATCGCGCGGATTCGTGGGCTGACCAAAGACCCCGAGTTCATCACCCTGGCGAGCTCGCATCCCCAGGGAGGGAACGCCATCAACCGGGATCCGCATCACGGTGTAGTGGACGAATCCTTCAGGGTGCACGGTTACGACAACCTCTACGTCTGCGACGCGAGCGTCTTCCCCGGCAGCGTGCAGGTCAACCCGCAGATGACGGTGATGTCGTTGGCTCGCTACGCGGCAACCCGGATGGAGTGACCTGCCGCACCCGCGGCGTTTTCAATCGGAGGACACGACCCATGCTGGTCGTCATCAGTGACATTCATCTCACGGACCTCTCCACCGCGCACAACGTCCACGCCACGGCGTTCGACCTGATGTGCAAGGAGATCGCGACCGCCGCGCAGGCCAAAGGCGCGGTCGAGATCCACGTGGTGCTGCTGGGAGACATCTTCGACCTGGTGCGGACCGACTTCTGGCATCGGACGACCACCCCGGACCAGCGGCCCTGGGGCGGGGATCCCGATCCCGAGACCGGGATGAACCGCAATACCGCACTGATTCAGGCCCAGTTTGCCGCGGTGCTTGCCGCCGTGCTCGCCACACCGGAGTCGAAGGCCCTGATCGCCATGCTGAACGGGCTGGCGGCGCTGACCAATGTGCCGACCAAATTCACCTACGTGGTCGGCAATCACGACCGGGTCTTCAACAACTTCCCCGCCCTGCAGCAACAGGTTCGAGCGGTCATGCCCGGCATCGAGTTCGCGAATCTGTTCAAGGCGGATGAGTACGGTGTGCTCGCGCGGCATGGCCACGAGTGGGACGAGAACTGCCACGGTTTCATGTTCTACAACAAGGTGCTCCGCCCGGACGGCGCGCCGCAGCTGGGACGCTTCGACGCCAGGAGCTATCAGATCATGGCGATCGGGGAGGTGGTGACCGCGGAACTCATGTCGGGCCTGGTGCACTACGCACGGGCGGCCCAGCCGGGCAACGTCCCGGACTTCCCCAAGTTCATCGAAGCCTTCAAGGACATCAACAACATCCGGCCCACCCTCGACGTCTTCCCCTGGCTCGAGTGGTTCGCCCGGGATCAGCTACCCGGCTACAAGCAGGCGCTGCACCAGGCCATGAAGAAGGCGCTGGATGGCGTGCTGCAGTCCACCCTGGCCAAACGGTGGGACCGTCTGGTCACCGATCTGCTGCTCCAGGGCGACCTCACCGATCGTCTGGCCCTGCTCAAGAACCACGTCGTGGGGAATTCTTTCGATGAATTTCGCGGGCGGGTCAACTCGCTGAGCAAGCTGCAGGGATTGGTGGACAAGGTCACCCCGGACAAGGACGACTACGCCGAGGGCGCCGAAGAGGAGGAAATCTGGAGGTTCTGGGGTGCCAACCCGCCCGGTCCGATCCAGTACGTGTTGTACGGCCACACCCACAAGGCCCGTCACCTCGCCTTCGGGGCGGGGCTCGACGGAAGGGTGCGGATGTACATCAACACCGGCACCCTGTTGCCCCTGATTCAGCGAACCGCGTCGCGAGACGGCTTCTCGACCGCCTCGCAGATGACGATGGCTTTCTTCTACAAGACCGAAGAAGACAAGACCGCGCGGGCCGATCGCGGCCCCACCCTGGACCTCTGGAACGGCATCCGGCGGAAGACCTACGTCTGACCGTCCACCCGAGAGGAAGCTGCCATGACGCCATTCACTCCCGGTCGCATCGCCCTGATCCTGCTCTTCTACGCGGCGCTGTTTGTCGTGATCAGTATCAGTGGCCGCAAGCTGACCCGCGAGGAGCGGAAGACCTTCCTGCTGCTCTTTGCCGCGGGGTTCAGTCTCGCGTTCGTCTCCAACTTCCTGCTGTTCAAGATCGGGGCGATGACCTTCCTGCCGTGGATCAACAATTTCCTCCACTCCTTCTTCTGGATCGGCCTGGGGTTCCCCTGGCTCTACTTCGCCACCCGGGGCCGCTCCTTTCTCGTGGTGTTCATCACCTTCACCACGCTCAGTCTGATCGTGAAATACATCGAACAACTCCTCTTCGGGACCTGGGACGGGCCCAACTTCCTGCACATCATCCCCGGAAATCTCGGATACATCCTCGGGTGGTCCCTGGTGGACGGCTGTCTCCCCTTCGTCATGTCGTTCGGGCTGCGGCTGATCAGCCGGTTCATTCCCGGACTCGTGGTTGAATAGCGGTTCAGCCGAGTGGAGGTCGCATGTCGAGCCTGTTGCAGGTCTTGCTCTCCCTGGTCGGGACTGCCCTGGTCCTGGCACTCGCCGCCCAAAGCCTGCAGGAAATTCTCAAGGTCATGTTCGCGCTGAAGGGGAAGGCCCGGATCCAGGCGATCGAGGGTCTGCTGCGCGAATCGGGCAAGGCATCCGGTCTCTCCAAGGCGGAGACCGACAAGATCTTCGAGCAGATCCTGGAACGGCTCCGGGGCCTGGCGCAGAATGGGGTGCGGAAGGACAAGGTCCGGCTCGACTGGATAACTCCCGAGAAGCTCCGCTCTCTGATTCAGACGGCGACTCACGATCCGGCGGTGGCTTCCAAGTTGAAGCAGCTCGCGGACCGGGCTACCGAATGGTTCGATCTCTCCATGGCGCCGGTGGAACAGCGCTACCGCCGCCGCATGCGGGGATGGGGGGTCCTGACCAGCGCCATTGTAGTGCTGGGGCTCAATGCCGATGCGTTGACCATCCTCCAGCAGGCGAGGATGGACCCCGAGTTCCGGGCGCGGGTGGATTCGGCAACTAGCGTTGCTCAAGCTCTCCGGAAGCAGGCGCAGGCGGTCGCCGACTCCTTCAAGGTCGCCGGTAGCGATTCTCTGAAACAGGCTCTCGGACATCGCAGCGACAGCTTGAACCTTGCGGTGCTGAACGTGGCCCGTTCCACGATCGGGTCCGGCGCCTTCCTCGGCTCTCCAGCGAACTGGCGCTTGGGGGATTTCAGGTGGTGGATCGGAATCGTCGCGTCGGTGCTGCTAGTGAGCCTCGGCGCTCCGTTCTGGCACGACCTGCTGGAGACGCTCTTCGGACTCAAGAACCGGATGCAGGCGCAGGCTCAGCAGGCGGCCGGCGTGGTAACCAAAGAATCGTAGCAGACCTCAGGTTTACCTATGACCAGCTATCGCGTGAAGAAGGGCGACACACTCGGCAAGATTGCGCGGAAGTTCTATGGCGACTCCGCGCGCTTCCCGCTGATCGTCGCGGCGAACCGCATTCCCGACCCCGATCGTCTCGCGCTGGGGCAGGTACTGAGCATTCCTGACCCGCTGGTCGTGGAGACCGGCCTCGCCGCTCCTCGCCTCCCTCCGCGCGACTCCCCCGCCAGATCCTCGACTCGTCCTGCTGCGTTGAGCGACACCCGGCTCAACGGGCTGCATCCCATCGTGGCCAGTCGCGCCCGGGCCATGCTCGACCTCTGCAGCCTGGCGGGACTCGCGATCCTGGTGACTCAGGGGGTGCGCACCTGGGAGGAACAGGACGCGCTCTATGCCAAAGGCAGAACGGTTCCCCCTATCGGTCCGTCGCATATCGTGACCAAGGCCAAGGGAGGACAGAGCTACCACAACTTCGGCCTCGCCTTCGACATCGTCGTGCTCGATTCCATGGGAAAGACCGAATGGAACACCTCGCATCCGGGCTGGAAGCGAGCCGCGGAGGCGGGACGATCGGTGGGGCTGGAATGGGGCGGGGATTGGAAAGGATTCAAAGACATCCCGCACTTCCAGTACACCGGGGGACTGGCTCTGGCGGAGTGCCGGACGCTGTTCGCCGACGGAATCGAAGCGGTGTGGGAACGGCTGGTCTAAAAAGGAGGGAACCCATGAAACGGAAGACCAAGTTCACCTACGAAGTGAGCGAAGAGGAGACGGTAACGATCCGGGTCACCCCGATCGAGACCGGACCAAGAGTCACGGCCGCCGAAAACGGGAAAGAGCTGAAGAATGTTGACGGCCCGGATCAGCCCACATTCGAGTTCGAAGTGGACCAGGTCCCCGGCAACAGCCACTTCGTCAAAATCGAATGCAGCTTCCTCGATGGTGATCCCACCACGGCGCGCTTTGAGTTCGAGGTGCGCGGTTCAAACGGCGGCGTGTTCAAGGATGTCGTGATTCGAAAGACCAATCAGGTTTGGGACCCTGGGTTTCGCTTCATCGTTCCCGCCAGCTGAGATTCGCATCATGGAGACAATCTCGGTTTCTCGGAAGGCGCCGCTCGTGCTCGCCGCCTTCGTGAGCTTGGTCATCCCAAGCGGCGAAAAACTGGTCGGCCAAGAGTACCAAGACCCTCCAGACGTGCTGCGAGATGCTGCCTCGCGCGGTGCCGCCGACATTGTGTCGGACTATGAGTTGCGAGGTGATCCCATTAGTGCGGCTGAAAACCTAGGTCTGGTGTGGAATGATCTGATTTTCTACACGGTAGCGGATGCCTTGCCCGGCGATGAGCCGCATGAGGTTCGCGGACTGAAAGCATATCGCTACCTGGCGGAGCTCGGCCGCACCGACAAGCAGCTCGGGGCGACCAGCAGCGGGCCCGGCAGCACTTCGCTTGCCGAGAAGCCCGGTATTCCCGATCTCCTGGCCCTCGCGCTGGAACACGGAGCGATCGAGCAGTCCGTGAGCGGGACCGGCCTTACGCTCTCGACCTCGCCCTACGCCTTTGTCCGGCTGCTCGAGCCGGACAACGCAGCGAATTTCGAGCAGTACGGACTGTGGAGGCGCATCGGAGGATCGGTGACCTTCGACATGCGGACCGAAGACCCCACGGTGGCGAATGTGGATCTCAATCAGGTGGCCGAGTGGTCGCTCCGGGTACGGGTCATCGGGGATCGAAGCACTCGCACCAGGAAATTCACCCAGCGCTGGAGCGAGGTCGTTCAGCCGAAGATCACGGCCAGGCTGAAAGCGTTGACAGAGCGGCATGGACGTGACATTCAACCAATCGCCCCGAACTGTCAGCTGCAGCCGGTACAGCCGACTCGGTGCTTCGGGGAGAGATCGCCGTTTATCTGCAGGGCAGCGACGGGATTCCCCACGAGCAGCGGATCGAAACTGTCACCTCGATGATTCTTACCTCGCTCAAGGCCTCGATCTTCGATCCCGTGACAGAGCGCCGGATTGTGATGAGCGAGGAAACCTTTCGAGGGATCTCCGGTGCGATGAGTGCTCTCGTCAAAGCCCACCAAGATCTTTTCCAGGCCCAGCAGGATCTGGGGGGCATTCTGGACGAGCTCAATCGCTCGCCGCTGCTCACCGTCGCGTTTACCCATCACACCAAGGTGCAGGGGTCGGCGTTCTCCGACGCCAAACTGCTCTTCGAGACCCACGTCGCCCCGTTCGACGCCGTGGTGAACGGGTTCATCTCCTGGTATGACGATCCGGACCCGGCCTTCAACCAGGAGTCGGTGCGGGACTTCGGAGGAACGGTCGAGCTGGCCGGATCTGTAAAGAATCCCTTTGGTCGCTCGAGAAAGCTCGACGTGGTGGAACCCATCCTGATCTCGGCGGCCTACCAGCTGAGTCGCCTGGAGGAAGCGAATGATGCGATCCACATCGCGCAGGTGAAGGTCTCGATTCCGGTGACGACCGGCGTGACGCTGCCGCTCTCGGTGACCTACGCCAGTCGGACCGACCTGATCGACGAGGATGAAGTGCGGGGCAACTTCGGCTTCAGCCTCGACCTGGACAAGCTGTATGCGCTGGCGCACGCCTTCACCGGCTTATGATGCGCGGCCTCCATGACCTCCGCCTTCTACCCTGAGCGATAGGAGCGATGGACAACCGCGCGTGGGTCTCGGCTTCGTCGCCGCTGCCGCGGTGGTCGTCTCGCTCGCACGGCCTGGCGCCCCGCGCCCCGAACCGCCGTCCGATTCGGCCAGCGTCGCTCAAGCCGGCGCCGCGAAGGAAGCCGGACCGGCTGATTCGCCCTTCGAGCGGGGTCAGGATCTGGTCGCCGGTTTCTTCGGTGACTCCGTCGCTCCCGCGGATACCTTCGACCTCGGCGTCCTTATCGCTTGCGTGCCGGATCCGTACGATTCCCACCTTGATTATTCCTTCGACGGCGCGATGGAGGCCATGCGCCGCGCCTTCGAAACCGCAGGATATGTCGCCGATCGCTTCTGGCTGCCCGGGGAACGCGACAGCGTACGGACCAAAGAGGGAGAACGGGTCGGACTACGGGAGGAACGCCCCGGCGTCGTACTCTTCCGAAGCAGTAAGGTCACCGAGCGGAAGCTCCTGCTGCTGTATCTGGTTCACGAGCTGCCCACACGAGGTATCTACAAACACGCCCTCCAAGCCGCACTGGAGGAGCGACTCAAGCTGCTGAGTGCGGCCGGGCTGCCAGTCCGTCCGGACCGGCCGGTTCCGGTCCGGATCATCGGCCCCACCTTCTCCGGTTCGGCACTCTCCCTGCAACTGGGACTCAAGAAATGGCTTGCCCAGTATCCGCAGGACTCGATCCACATCCTGAGCGGCACCGCGACCAGCCCCGACAACCTCACCACGCTGGACCTTCCGCGCGGAATGGGTTTCAAGGCCACCATCAACACAGACAGGAGCCTGAACGAGGTACTGGATACCGTGATTGCGCGGCTGGGTATCGAGCCTTCCGAGGTGGCGCTGCTGCGGGAATCGTCCACGCAATACGGGCAGACATTAGTCGACCTGTCCAAGGATTTCCTCATCATTCCCTTCCCAATGAGCATCTCGAGCCTGCGTACCGAGTACCAGAAGGTGCCGGCCGCCCAGGCGGCGGAACCGGCGCTGCCCGGGGCCGAGGCGCCGCGCCTCCCGCTCGACTTGCTCGATCCGGCTCGCCCCAAAGAGGACTTCCCGGTTACATCCCGGCTTTCACCGCTCGCGCTCGACTTGATGCTGGACGACCTGGCTCGGACTCTGAACCGCCGCCGGATCCGGATGGTCGGACTCCTCGCGACCGACGTGCGCGACAAGCTCTTCCTGGGGGAGGAGCTCCGAAAGCGGATGCCGGACGTTCAGTTTTTCACCTACGAGAGCAACGTGCTGTATCTGCGATCGGACAAGAATCTGGCTCTCCGGGGCATGCTGGTTCTCTCGACCTATCCTTTGATCCTGGACAATCAGGAGCTGACGGCGGACGCCAGGCAGAACCAGCGCTTTGCCTTCAGCAGCGACGGTGTGCAGGGAGTCTACAACGCCACCCTGATTCAGCTCGGCTATACCAAGGCGGTGCTGGATTACCGACCAACCCGGAAGACCCTCACGGTTGTTACCACTCAGACGATTGACACTATCCAGACAAGTGGCACCACCCAGAAGATCGACACCACTCAGACGATTGACACCGTTGAAATCAATCAACGAGGACTTCGCCCGCCAGTATGGTTGTCCACGGTCGGCAACAAGACCTTCCTGCCGATCGTTGTCCAGCCCGTATACGGTTCGAAATACCTCGCGCGGGGCTGCCAGGCCGATTCGCTCTGCCCCAGAATTCCCCAGAAGTATCCACCGATCCACCTCTCATTCCTGCCGCTGGCGTCGATTATCCTCGCCTCGTTCTGGCTGTTTGTTCTAGCGATCGGCAACATCAAACTCGACCTGCAGCTTCGGTCAGCCGCGAAGGGCGCCAGCTCGGAGTATGACCTGAGGCCGATCCCGGATCAGCTGATGGAGAGTTCACTTCGGCTCCACGACCGGTTTTATGGGCTGCTGCGGGTGGTCGCCGTGGTCTGCATCCTGCTCGCTGCCTGCGCACCGGTCCTGAGGCTGGTGTTCCGCTGGCGCGGGGATTTCCTCTTCCACGTGCTCGCGATCCTGATCGGTATTGTCGGTGCGACGGGCCTTATCGCACTGGTGAGTGGAATCATTGCAGTGGCAACGCTCCTCAAGCCGATGGTACGCCAGGGACTCAAGTATTTCGGAAGTGGCCCCTGGCGGATTCCAAGCGACCCATGGGCCTGGCGAGTCGAGGTGCTGGCCCGCCTCGCTACCGCTCTCTTCGGAGTAGTGTATCTGTCGCTGTCAATCGGATTCGTCATTGACGTCCTCGGCCTCGCCACTCCTGACCCGCAGCGATTCTGGCTCTTTTTCCGGCGCGCCCTTGAAATCGACAGCATGGTCTCACCGGTTCTCCCGTTGGTGCTGGGCGGACTCGGATACGCCGTCTGGTGCACCTGGCACCTGCGGCGAATCGCCCTGCTCAAGCAGCGTACAATCTTCGAAAGCGTCTGCGAAGCCGAGCTAAGCACTCCCCCCCCAAACCGCATGACATTCCGCTCCGCTTTGCGGGACGACCTGAGACGTTCCGCCATCGACATCAGGACCATCCGGCTTCGGCTGTTTCGGATTATCCCGACCAACTGGGCGCTTGGCCTGCTGGTAGCGTTTATCTGCCTCGGTTTCTGGCTCGGGCCTCAATTCGGACGGTCGCTGGAGGCCCTCATGACCGACTCTGAGAATGGCGTACCGATGTTCGACAAGTTGTTCCGAGTGACGGTCCTCGCCATGCTGCTCGCGACTTCCTGGGGAGCCCTCCGGCTGGCCGCCGTCTGGATGGGACTTCGGCGGTGCCTGGAAGGATTTGCCCGGATGCCGATCGTCACGGCCTTCGACCGGCTGCCACCGCGCCTGGCACGCCTTACCCGGCTCTCTCTCCCCGGTCGGGCATCGGGGACGGCGATAGGGGCAGTGGCCGATCTCCAGTGGCTCCACTTGCAGGGAATCCACGAGGCGAAGCAACACGAATTCGCCGCCGAGCTGGGGCCCGAGCGGGAGGCGCTTGCGAAGGAGATCGGCGAGTTGATGAAGGCTCCGGCCGCTGAAGCCTTGTGGCTGGACACTGGAGGACGGCGGACCTTGATGGAACGATTCGGCACGCTTCACGACATCCTGCGCGAGCTCTGGCGGCTCGAGCCGATGCAAAAGGACGTCAACGCCCTGATCGAGGGATTGAACAAGGAATTCGAGAGACCGGTACCCCGCGGGGGCG
This sequence comes from uncultured Gemmatimonadales bacterium, assembly GCA_963788625.1. GTDB lineage: Bacteria > Gemmatimonadota > Gemmatimonadetes > Gemmatimonadales > GWC2-71-9 > DATBGE01. Next base: position 471,605 of record CAWBHB010000001.1, read on the forward strand.
AGGAAGCATCCACGGCGCTCCTGATCCGCCGGGGGTTTTCGGGACCGGTCCGGCTCTGGCTGCGGGCGGCCGAGGAGTATGCCGGAACCAGGATGGTTGAGTACGTCGAATGGGTCACCCGGCACCTGCGGGAGCTTGCCCTGTTCATGCTGCTCTCGCTCCTGCTCGCTACACTGCTCCTCTCCAGCTACCCTTATCCGCCCCAGAGCCTGTTGCGGTTGATCCTGCTGATAGTGATGGGAGGGACGGTCGGCAGCCTGATCTTCGTCCTGGTGCAGATGAACCGTGACGAGGTGCTGAGCCGGATCGACCGCACCGAGCCGGGCAGGGTGACCTGGAACTTGGGCTTTGTGATGAACCTGCTGACCTTCGGCGCCCTGCCTCTGCTGACGCTACTCAGCTCCGAGTTCCCCGAGCTGCGGAAGTTCCTGTTCGCCTGGGCCGAGCCGATCCTGAAGATGCTGGCCAAACAGTAGGGATGAGTGGAAAGGACTGAGTGGAGGATTGAAGATTTCAGATTTCAGATTGAAGATTGAACAGCGCGGGCCAGTGACACGAGCGTTCAATCTTCAATCTGAAATCTGAAATCTTCAATTCTCCACTCAGTCCTCATCACTCATCACTCCCCTCAGTACCGCCCCAGATAATTCTCCACCTCCCAGCGCGTCACTTGCGTGTTGTAGCGCAGGACTTCCTCCCGCTTGGCTTCAAGGAACCGCTCGGTCAGGTGCTCGCCCAGCGCCGCCTTGATCACGTCGTCTTTCTCAAATCGATCCAGCGCCTCGTGCAGGTCACGCGGCAGATCGTCGATCTGATACTTGCGGCGATCGCGATAACTCATCCGGAAGATGTTCCGGTTGACCGGCTCCCGGCATTCCAGCTTCTGCACGACACCGTCGAGCCCGGCCGCGAACTGCACCGCGAGCGAGAGGTACGGATTGGCCGAGGGGTCCGGCATCCGAAGCTCGCAGCGGGTTCCCACGCCACGTCGCTCGGGGATCCGGACCAGGGGGGAACGATTCCGCATGGACCAGGCGACATTGACCGGCGCCTCGTAACCCGGCACCAGCCGCTTGTAGCTGTTGATCAGCGGATTGGTGATGGCGCAGAATCCCCTGGCGTGCTGCAGCAATCCCTCGACGTAGCTCAGCGCAACCGCCGAGAGCTGATGGTCGGTCTTCGGATCGAAGAAGGCGTTGTCCTTGCCACGGAACAGGGATTGGTGGGTGTGCATGCCGCTGCCGTTCTGGCCCATGATCGGCTTGGGCATGAAGGAAGCGACGTAGCCATGGCGATTGGCCACGTTCCGGACCACGAAGCGGAAGGTGGCGATGTTGTCGGCCGTGGTCAGCGCGTCGGCGTACTTGAAGTCCACCTCGTGCTGGCCCGGTGCCACCTCATGGTGAGCCGCCTCGACCTCGAAACCCATCAATTCGAGGTCGTTCACGATCATCCGCCGGATTTCCTCGCCCCGGTCTACCGGCGTCAGGTCGAAGTAGGATGCGTCGTCGTGGGTCGTCGTCGTCGGATTGTCGGCGGCGTCCTTCTCGAAGAGAAAGAACTCCACCTCGCAGCCCGCCATCAGGGTATAGCCCAGCTCCTCCGCCTTGGTGATCGTGCGCTTGAGGGTGAGCCGGGGGCAGCCCGCGAACTGCTCATGCTCCGGGGTATAGATGTCGCAGATGAGGCGCCCTACCCGGCCGCCCTCGTCGTCCGACGGCAGAAGCCGGAAGGTCGGCAGGTCGGGAACCAGGAGCATATCGCTCTCTTCGATCCGGACGAACCCTTCGATGGACGAGCCGTCGAACATGATCTCCCCGTCCAGCGCCTTCTCGAACTGACTCTTCGGGACTTCGACGTTCTTGTTGATCCCCAGGATGTCGGTGAACTGAAGCCGCAGGAAATCCACCTGGAACTCGGTGGCAAGCTTCAGCACCTCGGCCTTGGAGACCCGGTCGAAGTGGCGGGGGAAGTCGCTGGCTGGAGGGCGGAGTTGGGGCATGAGAGAAAGTAGAAAGTGCTCAGGACTGAGGACTGAGAACCGAGTTGGTGTCCACTCAGTCCTCAGTCCCCAGTCCTTTCAACTCGTCACTCAACTCAAACTGTCGAGAATCTTCCACAGCTCAATCGGGCTGAACTCATTGAACCGGTCGACGATGTCGCGCTCGGTCCATTCCCGGAAAATCCAGCCCGTACTGCGATGGCGGGAGCCTTCGACGAAGTGCAGCCGGCCTTCGGCCAGCCTGCCCTCGCTCCGAGTCTCCAGATACACGCTCCAGCGTACCTGGCTCCGGGCCAGGTCGCCCAAGTGCCGTGCGGCGGGGGCTTCGGGGAGAACTGCCGGTTGGGGGTGCTGAGGAATTCCCATCGTCACTCCCTCCTGGATGTGTTCAGGGTAATGAAGCCGGGGCAATGCCGCCACCCCGCACGGCGGCGGACAAGTCGAAACGGGGCGGAACAGGGCGGGCGGAACGCTGACCTCAATGCAGATCCCGACCGCCCTGTCCGACTCGTCCGCCCTGACCGACCTGTCCGTCCTGCCCGCCCTGTTCCGTCCTACCCGCCCTGACCGCCGTACCGCCCTACCGCCTTCCCGCCTACATTCCCCGCCACTCATGACTTGCCCCGCCTGCGGTGCCACCGTCACCGGAAACTTCTGCGCCGAATGCGGGACCGCCCTGGCCCCCCGTCAATGCGCGAATTGCCAGGCTACTTTGTCGCCCGGCGCCCGCTTCTGTCACCGCTGTGGCCAGGCGGTCCACGGAGGCAAACCCGGTTCGGCTCAGCCCTGGATCGTGGCCCTGTCGATCATCGTCGTATCGATTGGCGCGATTCTCTACGGGGTCCTGGTCAAGCGTCCCGAGGCGGCCCGGCCCGACATGGCCAACACCGGTGCTCCGGCGAATGGGCCGGCCGGCCCCAGGCCTCCGGACATCAGCCAGATGAGTCCGGCTGAGCGATTCATCCGGCTCAACGACCGGGTCATGAGCGCGATCGAGCAGGGCGACTCGGCCACCGCGACCCAATTCCTTCCGATGGCGCTTGCCGCCTATGGCCAGCTCGATCGTACCGACACCGATCTTCGCTACCACGCCGCCATCCTGAATGTTGCGGCCGGAGATCTACCGCAGGCGACGGCTCTAGCCGATTCCATCACTGCCGAGGTGAAGGATCACCTCTTTGGATCGATGATTCGCGCTGCTGTCGCCGAGGCCCGGGGCGATCGGGCGGGAATTGCTCAGGCCCATAAGGCGTTTCTGGCCCACTACGACGCGGAAATCGCCCGGAATCGCCCCGAATACCAGGAACACAAGGCGGCGCTCGAAGAGTTCCGTCGCCAAGCCTCCCAAAGACCATGACCACGACCATTCACGTCGCCCACAGTCCTGATTCCGACGACGCGTTCATGTTCTACGCCCTCGCCGAGGGCAAGATCGACACCGGCGATCTGCGTTACGTGCACGAGCTTTCGGACATCGAGTCGTTGAATCGCCGGGCCCTCAAAGGCGAGCTGGAGGTGACGGCGGTTTCGATCCATGCCTACGCCTACCTCCACCGGACCTACGCCCTGCTGAACAGCGGCTCGTCCATGGGAGACCGCTACGGTCCTCGGCTGGTTTCCCGGGCAGTTCGCCCTGCCGATCCTCGGAGTGCGCTCCGCGGTCTCCGGATCGGTGTTCCGGGGAAGCTCACGACGGCTTATCTCACTCTCAAGCTCTACCAGCCCGAGTTCACCGAGGTGGGCCTCCCCTTCGAAACCATCGAAGACGCGGTCCTGCGGGGAGAGGTGGATGTTGGACTGCTGATTCACGAGGGTCAGTTGACCTTCGGCGACCGGGGTCTCCACCTTTGGACCGACCTGGGAGAATGGTGGTACCAGGACACCGGACTCCCCCTCCCGCTGGGGGGCAACGTGGTGCGTCGCGATCTCGGGCAGGCGGTGATCCAGCAGGTTGCCCGGGACCTCAAGGCCAGCATCGTTTATGCTCTCGAACACCGCGCCCCGGCCCTGGCCCACGCCAGCCGGTTCAACCGGGGAATAGGCGAAGAGCGCACCGACCGGTTCGTCGGGATGTATGTGAACCACTGGACCGTCGACTACGGCGACAAGGGGCGGGAAGCCGTGCGTGCCCTGCTCGATCGGGCCTGGTCTTCGGGAGTGGTCCCGGAAAAAGTGCAAGTGGAGTTTGTGTAGTATTGACCACCGACGCCGGACCATAGACTATCGAATACCCCAGTTCGCCATTCGCCAGCACCCCAGCAAGCCTTTCAGCTTGGTTACGCGCTGTATATTGTTAGAAGACTGAGGCTTAGGCGGGCCCTCGGGTCCTGACCGACGGAGGCACGGTGCCCTTGTCCGACGCGCCGATCAGCATACTCGTGGTGGATGACGAGGAGCCGATCCGCAACGCCCTGAAGAAATTCCTCACACAGCAAGGGTACGACGTCAGCACAGCAGCCTCCGGAGACGAGGCACTGAAGGCCATACAGCGGCAGAAGATTGCCTGCGTGCTGCTGGACGTACGGATGCCGGGCCGAAGCGGCATCGATTTGGTCCCCCAGGTGATCGAGATCGAGCCTGCGATCGCGATCCTCATGCTTACGGCGGTCAACGACGCCACGACCGCCGCACTGTGCATGCAGCGGGGCGCCATGGACTATCTCACCAAGCCAATCGATCTGAGCGACCTGGCCCGGGCCATCCTGCGGGCCATCCGGCGGCGCGACAGCATGATCGAGCAGCAGAACCTCAATCAATGGCTCAAGGAAGAGGTGGCGGTCCGTACCGCCGAGCTCCGGCGCGAGCGCGGCAAGCTGGAGCGGATTTCGGTGGCAACCCTCGAGGCTCTGGTCAACGCCCTCGAGGCGAAAGACGCCCATCAGCGGGGCCATTCCGCCCGGGTCGCCGACATGGGAGCGATGATCGCCTCCGAGCTGGGGATGAACGACGAGGATGTCGAGAAGGTCCGAATGGCGGGTCGCCTGCACGACATCGGCAAGATCGGTGTGCGGGAGGAGATTCTGAACAAGGAAGGCCCGCTCACCACCGACGAGTACGAGTCGGTCAAGCAGCACGTGGTGGTGGGCTCCCAGATTCTGGCCCCCCTGGCCCACCTGGGAGAAATCATCTCCTACGTGAGGAGCCATCATGAGCGCTGGGATGGACAGGGATATCCCGACAAGATTCGGGGCGACGCGATCCCCATGGGCGCCAGGATTCTGGCCGCCGCCGAGATCTACGACGCCCTGACCACGTCGCGGCCCTACCAGGAGAAGATGCCGCCCGATGTGGCGGTGGAGCGGATGCGGGACCTGGCGGGCACCGTGATCGATCCGGACGTCTACAAGGCGCTGGAGTCCGCGGTGAAGCGCCGACAGGCGCTGGTCTTTCTGGACGACGCGAGGGCGTGAGCCGGCGCCGCGGTATCCCCAGCACGATGTCGGGGCCGCCCGGTTGGCGGCCTTCGCCTTTTATTGAGCTACCGACTCCCGGAACGTCCCGCGGGTTCGGCTGCAAGATCACCCAGAGCGTACCCAGTGAGTAAGCTCGTTCTGGTGATTGAAGACGATCCCGATCAGAGACGCTTCCTGGAACGGATGCTTGGGGCCGGCGGCTATCGCGTGGTCATGGTCGCAGACGGCGAAGCCGGATTGGCGGCGGCGGCGGCCCAGACTCCAGATGTAGTGTTGCTCGACGTGATGATGCCGCGCCTCAACGGCTATCAAACCTGCCGCAAGCTGAAGAAGGACCCGCGCACCGCGGCCTGTCCGGTGATCATGCTTACCGCGAAAGATCAGGCCGCCGACGAGTACTGGGCGTCTGAAGTAGGGGCCGACGCCTTTCTCAGCAAACCCATCGACCTTCCCATCCTCCTGGAGACGCTAGGACGGCTCACGGAGCCTTCGTGAACTGGCTGACCATCATCCTCGGTTTCACGGCCGCGGTCGCCGTGGTCGGTCTCCTGGCCATTCTCACCTGGTTGCTTTATACCGGTCACCTGGCCCGGGTCGAGCGACACCTTGCCGAGCGGAAGGGGATTTATCGTGAGGTGGTGGCCGGGCTTGCCACCCGGGAACGGGCCCTGCTCGAGCCCGAAATTCACCAGCTCCGCACCCTCCGGGATTTTGAGGCGCTTGAAGCGGTGCTGGAGGAACAGGCCCGGAGTTCGACAGAGCGTCCCGCCTGGCTGCTCGACGCGTACGATCGGCTCGGGCTGGTCGAGAACTACGTCACGCGGCTCAGGAAAGCGGAGAAGTGGCGGGAGCGCGCCTTTGCCGCGGAACTGCTGGGACGGGTCGGCAATGCCAAGGCGGTCCCCGCCCTGCTCGAAACCATTCAGGCCACTCGCACCGAGGATGCCGACGTCCGGGAGATCGCGCTGCGCGCGTTGGCCCGGATCAAGGATCCGCGAGCGGTAGGACCCCTCGTCGAAGCCCTGCGGAAAGCCGAAGTCTGGCTGGCGCCACGGATCGCCGACATTCTGGGCCGCCACGGCGAGGTCGTGGTCGACCCGATGATCGCCTTCCTCACCGAAAGCACCCGCCATCCCGCCCGGGCCTGGGCCGCCAACATCCTCGGTGAGCTGCGCGCCCCCCGCGCCTTCCCGGTGCTGGTGCAGGCATTGGGAGATCTCGACGACGAGGTTCGGGCCAAGGCAGCCGGAGCGCTGGGGCGCCTGGGAGACCGCCGCGCAGTTACCTACCTGCTCGACACGCTGCTCACCGACCCTGCCCCGTTCGTGCGGGCCCGGATCGCGGGCGCCCTGGGGCAGTTCAACGAACCCGAAGTCATCGAGCGGCTGGTGCGGGCACTGGGCGATCCCGCCTGGTGGGTTCGGATGCGCAGCGTCGAGGCACTGGAGCAGATCGGTCCGGTCGCCGAGTCGCCCCTCCTGCTGGCACTGGATGATCCGGACCCCGAGATCCGCATTCGAGCCGCGGTTGCCCTCGAGCGACTCGGCGTCCCGACCCGGCTCATCGGGCGGATCGAGAGCGGCGACCTCGGCCAGGACTCCCTCGGCACCCTCACCAAGTTCGCCGTGGCCGGGGCCCGCGAGATGCTCGCGGAACATCTGCACCATCCTTCGGCCAACGTCCGCAGCGCGGTCATCGACGCCGTGCGAGTGGCGCAGCGCCGTGACCTGAGCACCGAGCTGATCGAGCGAGCTCGCCAGGATCCCGAGCCGCGGGTCCGGGCCGCGGCGCTCGAGGCACTCCACTCCCTGGGCCTCCGCGACGCGGTGCCCGCGGCGCTCGATTGCCTCGGCGATGCCGACCCCAAGGTCCGAGCGCAGGCCATGGCCCTGCTCGGAGACCTGGGAGGTCAGGACTTGGCGGAATTCATTCGCCCCCGGTCTTCCGATCCTCAGCCGCTGGTTCGCGCCGCGGCAGCACGCGCCCTCGGGCTGGTCCGCGCCCGTGACGCGACCGAGGAATTCACCCGATTGCTGCGGGATCCCGAGCCGCAGGTCAGGGCGGCCGCAGCCGACGGAGTCGCCGACGCCAACGCTCGAGTGGCCATACCGGTACTTACCGATTTGCTGGGAGACACCGATCCCGAGGTCCGCCTCGCGGTGGCGCGGACCCTCGGTGCGCTGGGTGATAGCGGCGCGCTTCCCGCCATGCTGCGAACCTTTCGGGACGCGGATCCCGCGCTGCGCCTGACGCTGATCCAGAGTGTGGCCAGGCTCGATCCGGGGGCCCTGGAAGAACTGATTGACCTCCTTCTGGAATCGCAGGACGCGCCGAGCCGCGTCGGAGTGGTGGAGACCATCGGGCATCTCAAGTCCGAACGGTCATTTCATCTTCTGGAGCGGCTCTGGCGGGATGAGGCCCCGGCCGTTCGGGTCGCAGTGGCCGATGTCCTCTCCAGGTTCGACGCCGCACATGCCGGCCCGCTGCTGGCGAGAGGCCTCACCGATCCGGAAGCGCTGGTACGCGCCCGAGCGGTTGATGGCCTGGTGCGGCTCAGTCGCACCGACCTCGGCGGAGAGATAGTGAAGTTGCTGGCGAGTGATCCCTCACCGCTGGTCCGCGAACGGGCCGCTCTCGCCGCGGGGATCTTCCGCTACGCCGGTGGCGAGCAGGGATTGCTCAACGCCTGCCGCTCGGATCAGCCGCTGAATGTCCGCGCTGCGGCCACGCTCGCCATCGGCGCCTACGACCAGGAGAGTATGGTGGCCCGGGTGCTGGAAATGGCTGACGAGGCCGAGCTGCGAGACATGGTTCGCGAGCGACTGCGGGAGGACCCGGAATACCGGTTGCTTGGGCTCAGATTGCGCGAGGCGAGGCACGTGGAGCTGCGTGCGCTGGCGTCCACTTCGCGGGAGCAGATGGAAGCCACGCTGGCAGAAGGAATGCGCGGGGTGCTGAGCGCCGAGCAGCGGGTGCGGCTCGTCGCGGGACTCAAGGCCTTTCAGGGCGAGCGGAGCAGGAGTGCTCTACTCCAAGTGATTCGGGGAGATCCCAGCCCCACGGTTCGGGCCGCTGCACTCAGAGCAGTAGGTGGGATGCTGGAGGAAGAGGAGCTGTTCCTCACGGCCTCCCGCGCATTAGCGGACCCCCATCGCGACGTGCGGCACGCGGCGATCGACTTGTTCCGTCGGGTTGGCCCGGAGCAGGCCCTTCCGGCATTGATCCGCCAGCTCAAGGGCGACGACGACCCGGTCACGCTGCAGGCCGTAGCCGAGCGGGCCGAGTCCGACTTCGACGCGTTCGTGGACCTGGCGCTCGGCGTAGCCCTCGACGGGCAGGAAGCGATCATGGTAGCACGGGTCGCGCGGTACATGCACCATCCCGGCCTGGCACGAGTGCTGGGCGTGATCGCCCGGAGTGAGACTCCAGAGGTACGCGATGCCGTAGCCCGGGCCTGGGCCGGGCGACCCGACATGATTGACGAGGCCGCTCTCGAGAGCATGACCGCCGACCCCACGGTCTCGGTGCGGCGCGGCGCGGTCCAGTCGTGGCGGGGCGCCCGGCGCTGGGACCGGCTCGCCCTCATGCTGAACGACCCCGATCCCGGAATCCGGCAGGACGTGGCCCTGGCCTTCCTCGACGCCCCCGACGTGGCGCCTCTCGCGCTGCTCGAGCAGGACCCCGACGAGATGGTGCGCGCGATGCTCTTCGCGGTGCGGCTGCTCCATGGCGACACCGGCGAGGCTGCCGGAGCCATCTCGATTTCCCGGCCGGCCGCCGCCACAGCGATTCGCCGGGCTCGCCCCACCGACTGGCTCCGGGAAACGGCTCGCGGCGCGCTCGACGGGAAGGATCGGGCGCCCGCCGCCCTGGCGCTCGCCGTCCTCGACGACGAGGTGGCCTACCATGTCATGCGGGCCGACCCGCTCCGCAGCATCCGTGATCAGGTAACCCGGATGCTCGCGAGCTGGCGGGAGTCTCCCGATGCCAGGCGCCAGGCATGAACCGGGATCTCATAGCGCAGATCGCCGGTATCATCGGGGTCATCCTGCAGCCGTTCTTCCTGACCTTTTTCCTGCTCTACAACGGCTACATGCTCACCCTGGTGGCCCTCTCGGCCCGCCAGGTACGGCGCAGAGTGGCCGGCCACTTCGTCGAAGACCTCGACCTGATCGACGAGAGCGACTACACCAAGCCGCTCACGATGGTCATCCCGGCCTTCAACGAGGAAGTAACGATCGTCGATAGCATCACCAATCTCATTCACTGCGACTATCCCCGGTTCGAAGTCGTCGTGGTCAACGACGGTTCGAAAGACCACACGATGGAGGTCCTGAAACGCGCCTTCCGTCTTCGGCGCACCGATCTGCCGTACCGGGACGCCATCGGCACCGCCAAGGTCCGGGCTACTTACCAGGCCACGATCGCCCTGCCCAAGAACGTTTCGCAGCTCGTGGTGATCGACAAGGAGAATGCGGGGAAGGCGGACGCCCTGAACGCCGGCATCAACGCCTCCACCGCGCCGTACTTTGTCAGCCTCGATGCCGATTCCATTCTCGACCAGCGGGCGCTCAAGGAACTCATGCGGATGGTCCAGGAAGATCCGCGCATCGTCGCCGTGGGCGGCCAGGTGGCCATTGCGAATGGCTGCACCATCCGTCACGGCAAGGTGGTGACGGTGGGCCTGCCGTCCCACCCCTGGGCCCGCTTTCAGATGGTCGAGTACCTGCGGTCCTTCACCACGGGCCGTACCGGACTCGACCGGCTGGACTCGATCCTGATTCTCTCCGGGGTCTTCGCGGTCTTCGAGAAGGAAACGGTGATTCGGGCGGGCGGGTACCTCACTCCGCTGGTGCGGCACCGCCTGGTCGAGGAGTACGTCGGGGAGGGAGCCGGCACCGTCTGTGAGGACATGGAAATCGTGGTCCGGCTTCATCGCTTCGTGCGGGACAAGCTGCGGGACCGCCGGATCGCCTTTCTTCCGCACCCTGTCGCCTGGACCGAGGTGCCGGAGCGGCTCGATTCCCTGCGGAAGCAACGCGGTCGCTGGTATCGCGGCCTGCGGGAGTCGCTGTTCTATCACCGCCAGATGCTGTTCAACCGGAAGTTCGGGCGGATCGGATGGTTTGCTCTGCCGACCTTCTGGCTCTTTGAATACTACGGCCCGGTGATCGAGATCATCGGCTACCTCTTCCTGCTCACCTTCCTGTTCCTCGAATTCGTGCTGAGGATACCGGTCCTGAACGAGCGCTACGCCGTCGCCTTTCTGCTCGCTTCGCTCGGCTGGGGCACCCTGGTGAATATCTTTGCCGTGCTCGTCGGGGCGTGGCGTTTCCGCTTTGGGCTCGCAGACAGTCACCAGCGCGGCCTGCTGCCCTTCAACCGGCGGCGCGACGTATTGATCCTTCTCGGTTACGCAGGCCTGGAACCCCTCTTCTGGCGGTTCCTGACGCTCTATTGGCGGCTTCGCGGCCTGGTGGACGCCTGGCAGGGAAAGAGCAGCTGGGAGAAGTTCGCGCGGGTTGGCTTCCAGCAACATCAGGAGGTTGCGCGTGCCTGAGACCACGCGGTTGCGGGTCCTCGCCGTGGATGATGATGATGCCGTTCTTCGTCTGATCGAAATGGTGCTCATCGCGGCCGGGTTCGACGCCACCCGCACCGCTCGCACCGCGAGGGAGGCGCTGGAACGGGCCGCCGATGCCGACGTAGTGCTGCTGGATTACAACCTGCCCGATGGGAACGGGATTGAGCTGCTGCCCAGTCTGCGCACTATCCCGGGACAGCCCTCGGTCATCATGATCACGGCGCACGGCAACGAGTCTCTCGCCGCGGCCGCTCTCCGGCTGGGCGCGGAAGACTACCTCGTGAAGGACGCATCACTCGCGCAGCTGCTGCCCCAGGTGCTGGAACGGGTCCGGCGGATTCGCGCGGTGCGCGAAGCCCTTGCGGCGGCCGAGCGCGACCTGGTCCATGCGGAGCGGCTCGCCGCGATTGGACAGCTCAACGTCACCCTGCATCACACGATCAACAATCCGCTCATGGCCGCCTCGGCGGAAGCCGAGTTGCTGTTGAGCGACGCCACCAACTTTACTCCGGACCAGCGGGAATCGCTGGAGACGATCCGCAGCGCCCTCAAGACCATTCAGGAGACCCTCCAGCGCGTCAGTGCACTCCGCCATGACAAGACCGCGGAGTATGTGGAAGGCGTGTCGATGATCGATCTTTCCCGCCGTACTCAGGCCACCCAGCTCGCGCTGGGGGAGGCCGTCGTGTTCCTTCCCGATGAAGACCTGGCCCGGGTCGTGAGCCTGCTGCTCAAGCACGCCGGCTTCGAGGTAGAGCGGGTGGAACGGCTGGAGAGCCTGAACGCGGCGGCTTCCCGCCTGGGGATCAACCTGGTGGTGCTGATGGGTACCGCCGCCGGCGGCGCAGACGCGCTGGGAGGATTCCGCCCGGATGGGGATCGGGGATACACCCTGGTTGCGCTGGTGGCGGGAGACGGAACCGCCGCGCGGGAAGGCGGGGCCGATCTCGTCGTCAGTCTGCCTTTCGATCCCGGTACCTTCGTGAGCGAACTACTGGCGGGGATGAAAGCCTAGCGGAGCACGACGCGCCTCACCTGTTGCACAATCTCTCCGACCGTGACTGGCCGCCGCAGTACGATGCTTCCCTCCGTGGCGAATCGATCCCAGACCGGCTCCGCATAGACCCCGACAATCAGAATCAGTTTCGCCTTGGGCACGAGGCGGAGCAGCGCATCGACCGTTGCTGGAGTCGCGAACCCATCGCCATGCAGGTCCAGGACGACGAGCGGAGGGTGCTCCGGATGTTGCGCGAGGTGATTCAAGGCCTGCCGCAGTCCCGCCTGCGCATTCACCCCGTAGCCGGCCTCCTGCAGCTCGGCCAGTACCAGGGCACGACTCTGCCAGTCCTCCGCCACAAGCAGGACATCCTCCCCGGCCGACTAGCGCCTCCGGCTCTCCACCGTCGGCATTTCGCGGGTGATGATATCCAGCTCTTCGCGCGAGGCCAGCCGCGGGAGGGTAGGATCCACCTCGTCCACGGGTGAAAGGCACACGACCACTTCCTGCGGGAGGAGGTGACGGATCGAGTTGGCGTAGTACTCGAGCAGCGGACGCTGGGCCGGGAGGATGATGAATTCGTTTCCCTGGGCGATCACCAGGCGCCGCATCTCGAACATCAGCCAGGCCCGGTCCCACACGTCCTGCACCGGGAGCTCCCGGCGTACGATCTTGGCATTGAACTCCGCCAGCCGCTCTCTGATCTCATCCATCCGCTCGAAGAGGTGATCACGACGCACGACGCTGGCGCTGCCGAACGACAACAGGGCCGCCGCGGCGAGCGGCACCGGCGTGATCGGCACCACCTGTCCGATCCGGTCCATGGCGTGATCGGCAAGACGCTGACATGGGGCAACCGCTCGTCTTTCGGTAGCTCGAGGAGTCCAGCCGGTTCCTTGCTCAGCCACGCTCGAACCGAGACCGGAGTGCCGAAGCTCACCGCCACTCTTGCCGTAGCGCTGCAGCCGACCGGTCATGAAGCCGCAGCAGGTTGCGGCCCAGGTAGCTCAGTACGCCGGTGAACTGACTCCAACGGGAGAGCCGGCGTCCCGCCTACGATCCGCTCCCGGATCAGCGAACGGTCCTCCAGTACCCGATCGTAGTTGATCCCGACCGGGACCAGCCAGATATCCCGGTCGAACTCCGGATCACGCATGGTCCGCACCGCATAATCGAGGAGCCCGATCTTGGCCGGTCTCAAGGCGCCATCGCGCGTCAGACCGCCTTCGGGAAAGAGCCCCTGCGTCACCCCGTTCCGGGTGATGAGCTGGACGTAGTGCTCCAGCACCGTGTGGTACAGCGGCTCCCGGTATTGCCGACGGATGAAGTAGCTGCCGAAGCTCTTGAAGACGTATTCCAGCGGCCAGGTCCGGGCCCATTCGCCCACCGCGTAGCTGATGCTCACCACCCGGGCGAGCACATAGGCCACCACGACATAGTCGGCGTTGCTCCGGTGGTTCATGAGGTAGAGCACGACGTCCCGCCTGGGGATGCGGTCCAGCGCGTCGTGATCCCGGTACTCGATGCTCGACTTGTAGAGCAGGTTGATCAGCAGGCGGGCGAGGTTGTAGCCGATCCGGTAGTAGGAGAGGACATTGAAGAACGGGACGATCTCGTCGATGTACTGATTGACCCTCATCCGGACCTGGGACTCCGCCTCCTCGTACTCCTCGGCGTGACGCTGGATCGCGGCGAGGATTTCGGGGTCGTGCAGCAGCTGCTCGCGGATGCGGTCTCGCTCGACCAGCTTGTAGCGGTCCAGCCGGGCCCGGAACTGATGGATCGCGCGTGCGACCCGAACGCCGCATCCTTGCCAGCACCGCCGCATGAGTGCGGCGAGTCAGCCAGATCACGCCGGCCAGCGCCAGCAGGGCAATGCCGACGCCAGCCAGCAGTCTCATCAGCTCGCCGTCGCTGCCGGTGGCGACTTCGCGCTTGGCCTGCTGGTAGGCCATGCCCTTGAGTCGGATCACCCGCTGCGCAATCGGCGGATGCGAAGCGAAGATGTCGCCCAGGACCCCTTCCCGCTCACTGAACTTGTTGATGCCGGGATCGACGATGCAGAGGTGGGCGGCACCATTGGTGATGGACCGGGTCGGTTCGCTCGCGGCGCCAAGTTTCTCCAGTGCGGCGGCGAGTGCCCCGGGATTTCGAGTGAGCTGAGCGGCGGTCGCGTCCGCCAGGTACTCGCGTTTCCGGCTGACCGCCATCTGGAGCAGTCGGGAGATCACCGGGGCGATGATCAGGGTGAAAACCCAGAGCACCAGGATGATGAGTCCGAGCGGACTTCGCATCCTTGCCACTCTTGCCTCCGCCGCCGCTCGCTGCCGCGCCCCCTCCGATCCTCACGCCGCCTCGGAACATCCGCCCCATGCCGTCCGACATGAGGGCGATCGCGCCGACCATGCCCGCGAGCAGGGTCATGAGCCTGGTGTCGAAGTTGCGAACGTGTGACATCTCGTGCGCCACCACACCCTGCAGCTCCTCGCGATTGAGCGTTCGAAGCAAGCCCTCGGTCACCGCGATGCTGGCACTCCGCGGATCGATGCCGGTCGCGAACGCGTTGGGATCGGAGTCCGGAACCACCCAGACCCGCGGCTCGAGGCAACCCGGCCGCGATGGCCATTTCCTCCACCACGTTCACCAGTCGCCGCTGGTCATCATCCGCCGGCTCGATCACCTCCCAGGCGCCGGTGGCCCAAAGCACGCGATTCGGCTCCGTTTCTTCCAGGAGTACCAGCAGACACTGGCCGCGATCAGCGTGGCGACGATGCCGATGAATGGGAATGACGTGGTGATAGGAGCCGGCGGCCGTGTTGCGGGTTTCGAGATAGAGACCCGCATCTCCCCCGAAGCCGACCCAGGCGAAGAAGATGATGAAGCCGGCGACCAGCCAGAACGATCGCCGGCGATTACTGGCCTGCTGCTCGAAGAGATTGGGGGCGGACATTCAATGGCGGAATGGCGGAATGGCGGAATGGCGGAATGAGCAAGCGGAGGTGTTGCCAGGCGCCCGTCCGATCATTCCGCCATTCCATCATTCCGCCATTCCACCATTGACTCATTGCGCAGGTCTTTGCATCGACAGGTCCACCTGAGGCACCGCCCGCTCCCCGGCATCTTCGATCTCCCAGAGCTCCGCCGGTTCAGCCTTGGCAAGGCCGGCCATGAGGTTGGTCGGGAATTGCATTTGCTTGGTGTTGAACTCGGTGGCGACGTCGTTGTAGAGCTGGCGCGCAAACCCGATCTTGTTCTCCGTACTGGTGAGTTCCTCCTGGAGCTGTTTCACGTTTTCCGTCGCCTTGAGCTGAGGATAGTTCTCGCTCAGCGCGAACAGCCTCCCCAACGCCTGGCTCAACTCACCCTCGGCCTTTGCCACCTGGGCTACGCCGGTCGCGCCAACGGCCTTGTTCCGGGCGGCGATCACCGCTTCCAGCGTGCCGCGCTCGAAGTCCATCGCGCCCTTGACGGTGTTGACCAGATTGGGAATCAGATCGTGCCGCCGCTTGAGCTGCACGTCGATCTGCTTCCAGGCGTTCACGACCTGATTCTTGAGGCAGATCAGCTTGTTGTAGGCACCGATCATCCACAGGGCGATGGCGACAACGATGACCAGCAGTATGAGGCCCATCGGACTTCTCGCGGTGGAAGGAGAGAACGAAAAGTAGGGGATCAGCGGGAGGACGGCGAGGGACGGCCGTCGATCGCATCCGAGAGAATGCGTTGAAACAAAGCCTGCAGTTTCGCTTCGTCGCCCCCGTCGAAAAGCGGATGTTCGTCGTCCACCAGCAGTTCGGCGCCCCGCCCCAGGAGGATGCGACGCCAGGTCCGGGGCCGGGTCGTGGCCGGCTCCCGGGGCGGAGCCGCGGGAGCCCAGGTGTGAACCGCCCGGCCGACCTTGCCCCGGGGTGCCGCCGCGACGGCGGCGAGGGGCAGCTGGGCGGGAGAGAGCAGTCGCGGGCCCAGGGCCGCGGCGACCCGTCGCTCCAGGACATCGCCCGGCGTCGCGGCAAACTCACGTCCCAGCGTTTCCAGCGTGGCACCCTCCATCTGCTGCAGCTTGATGGCCAGGACCTGCAGCAGGTGGCGGTACCCGTAGGTCGCGGCCGTGCCTCGGCCTTCGGGCGGGCTCACCAGCTTCCGGGTGACGTAGAACCGGATGGTGCGTTCGGTCGGCAGCTGGCGCGCGGTCGCGTTTACCGGAAATGTGGCCGACGCCTCGAGGATCGCTCCGGCGAGACTGGAAAGATCCCGCAGGCTCCACGGCGCGAGCGCCGCGTACTGTCGCAGAGTGCCGAGCGGATCGGTGGTGTGTATGCTGGGTGCGGACACGGGATCGATGGAGGAGGAGAGTACGGCCTGCGCTAGTATGGGCGGGAGACCGGGCCCATGCAAGACCGCGTGGATCGATGCACCGCGTTGCGTCGGACTGGTGACGGGAAGATCGCCCGCGTCTTGCTATCGTGTCGCCATGTCTCGTGGAGTCACGCTGCTGGAACTGCTGCTCGCGCTCACGATCGCGGGCGTGGTCTTCCTCATCGCACTGCCCTCGGCTGGCGACCTGCGCAATCGCTTCCTGGTCGATAAGGCGGTTTACGACATCGCCGCCGCCCACACCAGGGCCCGGCTGACCGCGGTGGTGGAGGGACGAGTCGCGCTTGCTCACGATTCGGAGCGACAGCCTTCGACTGGACGTGATTGATGGAGTGAATACCCTGCTGCGCTGGTCCGGCCCGGGCCCGGGACAGACGGGCGTCACGCTGACCGGCGGCTCCCGAACCATCCCCTTCGCTCCCATCGGCGTGGCTTTCGGTCTTGCGAACGGCACCTATGGTCTGAGCCGTGGTAGTCGATCCAAGCAGGTTGTGGTGTCGAGATACGGGAGGGTGAGGATTCAATGACGGAGGTAGGACGGGAGTGAGGAGTAAGGGGGTAGAGGAGTAACCAACTGTCTTCACTCCTCACTCCTGACTCCTTACTCCTTCCTCCTCACTGGTACCCAAACGTCACATCCACATGCACCTCGATTTTCTCCGACATCTTGAGGACGCCGAGGAACTTGCTGAGGCCGCCGATCTTGTAGTCCTTGAGATTGAGCGGGAATGGTGCTGCGAACTCTCACGCCGTCCCTGAGGAACACCAGTGTGGCGGGAAGTTCGACGTCTTTGGTCACCCCGTGGATCATCAATCGACCTCGCAATGTGACGTCCATGCTGTCGGCCAGAACGCCCCGCGCCACCGCCCCGGCAAGCTCGAAGCGCATGGTGGGGAACTTGTCCGACTCCATCGACTTGTTCAGATCCCGATCGCGACGGTCGTTGTCGGTATCGAGGGTATTCACCGGCGCCTCCACCCATCCTGTGACCTCAGGCAGCGTTGCACCCCCGGTTATTTCGCCGGTCACGGTCGAGGTCTTTCCTACGAAGTCGCCGGTGCTGGCGTGCCCATCGAAGCTGAGGGTGCCCTCCCGGACCGTGCCGGGACGAAGGGGCACCTGCGAAGTGGCGGGCGTAGTCAGACCAAGGCCCGCCAAGACCAGCAAGGCGAAACGCACCATGGTTTTCCTCGGGGAGCAGCCTATTCCGGGGTTTCGGGCCCCGCGTCGAGCCGGTATTTCCGAACCTTGGCGAGGAGTGTCGAGCGGGCGATACCCAGCAGGTGGGCTGTACGTCGTTTGTTGCCGCCAGTGAATTTGAGTGCCAGGGCGATATGCTGTCGTTCCACCGCCTCAAGCGGCTCCGGTTCACCCGACTGCTCGGGCCCCAGCGCTGCCCGGAGGGTGCTGAGTGCGAGGTCGGGGATTGCCGAGGTCAATCACCATGAGGTCCAGCCCAGGGACGGCAAGGGCGCGGGCGGCATCCGCCGCGCTCTCCACGACCACCGGCACGTGTCCTTCAACCTTGAGCGCCCCGACTAAAGCGTCGCGACGCGCCGGGTTCCGGTCGAGAACCAGAACATGACTCGTCTTCATCGGTCGCATCCCATGTACAGAGACGATGAAATTGCGGGTCTCCCCGCGCCAGCCGGGTCAACCCAACCCCTGGCTTATAGGGAGACGAGTCGACCCGATCGAAATTACACCACTCTCGGGGATCGTTACCCTGTACGCCGTGATCGAGACCTCTCCATTGCCCCGACCCCGCTGGACTCCGTCCTCCCGGGCACCAGCCTCTCCGATGTCTTTCTGATACAGGAGGTCGAGTTCCGGGGCGGAAACGCACCCCACACCCTGCTTACCCTGGGGAACCGCAGAGGCAGAGTCCAAACCGCCCCCTTCTGGCCTCCCCAGTCCGACCTGATCCTGGGGCTCAAGCGGGGAGATGCGGTTGCGGTCAGCGGCCAGATCGGAATCTGGCGTGACCGAAAGCAGCTCCAGGTCGATTCGATCGAACCCATCGCGCGAGACCGAATCGATTGGAGGGGCCTCATGCCGTCCATCGGAGAGGTCACCCCATGGTGGACCCTGCTCGATGAATGGCGGAATGGTGTTCGAGCCCTCCGTCTCCGGACGACTCTGGCCCTCTTCTATGACGATCCCGGATTTCGCACCCGTTTCGAGGAGTGTCCGGCCAGTCTCTCGGGACATCACGCCGAGTTGGGCGGGCTGCTCATGCACACGTGCGAAGTGGCGGCGATCGGCCGACGGATCGCCGAGGTGTGCGGGGCCAATGTGGACCTGGTGCTCGCGGGCATTCTGCTTCACGACATCGGGAAGACTCGAGAGTTACCGGTGGGATGGCTGCTTCGAGATGACGACGGCTGGCTCCCTGCTCGGGACACATCGTGCTCGGAGCGCTCATGCTCGACCGGAGACTGGAGCAGGAAGGCGTCTCGCCGTGTTCAGCAGAAGAGCGCACGATCCTGCACCATCTGATCCTGTCCCACCATGGCAAGCTCGAATTCGGTGCACCGGTATGCCCGATGACACTCGAGGCCGAAGTCATTCACTATGCCGACAACGCCAGCGCCAAGACCCGAGCCATGGCGGATGCCCTGACTACCGACGGCAATTTTCCGGATGAAGGCAGTGTGAGCAGTCGCGGGATTTGGCAGCTGGACCGTCGGCGGATCTATCGCGGCACGAGCGACTGGGGAGCGGACCGGGCCGAGTGACCCGAAATACGAAACAGCCGCCAGGCACGAGGGCTTGGCGGCTGCTTCACACGCTGACTACCCGAGGCCGGAGCTTGCGCTGCCGTTCTTCTCCCACCTGCCGCCGGTTGGCTGTTCCGCCGATCGGTAGGGCTTGGGTGGGGCCTCAGCTTGGATCCCCAGGCCGGATGGCCGTCCCACCTGGTTCATCTGCGCGAGCGCTGCGAGTCGGATCGGGTCGCGGACCGACCCTTCGCACTGCATCCCGAGGCGCTAGATCGGGGTGGATGAAGCACGCGACTGGCTTCATCTGCCTGAACCGGGGCGATCACCAAGGTCCCGGACCGCCTGAGCCCTTGTACGTAGACGGTCTACCTTGATATCCCGCTCAGACTCGCCAGCCTCCGCTTTCAGGACAGGGGGCCCCGATGCGCTGTAGCTAGCGGTTCTGTGCAAGATACCGGCGTGGACAAACCACGCAAGTGCCTGATTTTATTCGGGTTACGCTACTGCAAGTGGATGGATTGTGGATCAGTAACTGCTGTGGTGCAAGGCAAGTAACGAGCATCTCCACACGATGTGGAGATGTGAATCCACAGGTTCAACACCCGAAGTCACGGCGTGGTGGGTCTGGATCCGAGTTCGGTCGGCTCGATGACGATGTCTACGGCGCCAAGGTATTGCTGGAGCGGGGTCCCGTAACGCTGAATCGCATCGTCGGTTTTACTGGAGCGGCTCACTCCGTAACCCCGGAGCGCCTCCGCGTGGGCAGGATCAGTGTAGGAGGTAAAGTCGGCGGCACACTTGTCGAGTGAAGCGCGAAGTTCCTGGAGTGACGCCACCAGGGCTCGCCGGGTCTGCTTGGGATCCTTGGCTGGTTCCGGGCTGGAGGATACGGTCTGCTGCGCCCCGGCTGCCGCCCGGCTCGAGCTGGCACAGGTGGCGCTCATGGTCCGCGCCCGTGACCGCAGGACCGCATCCGAGCTGCTGCGGAGATCGCGTTCCAGCCGGCCGCCGGCAGATTGGACGGCGAGCAGTGAGTCGCGCAGCGTGACCAGGGCAGTGTGGATCTTCGCCTTCTCGGGACTGAGCGGCGCGCGGGAACTGGGATTAACGACCTGCTGGGCGTGAGCTGCGGGAGCCAGCAGCAAGAGAGCAAAGAAGAGAGATTTTCCGGTCACGATTCCATTCCGACTTCGATGTAACGAAAGTTGGCCTCGGTATCACACGGAGCCAGGAGACAACCCGCCGAACTGGCGGCGAACCAGCCTGCGACGAGCGCCCGGGGTTGATCCAACTCGGCGAGAATCGGACCCAGCCAGCGGCGCAGGTGGCGCACCTCTGGTGCCCGGCGTCCCAGCAGAGCAAGCAAAGCGCCAACGCCCGCGGTAGCGCGGAGGAAGTGGGCCAGCGCGTGGGCCCGTTGGCTGAACTCCACGGCCTTCACTCCGGGCTCGTCAAAGAGGACCGCCCCCTCGAAAACATCCATCGGTGGCGCGTCGAGCCGAGGGCCGAGGTACACGAACTGGCGTCCGTTCTCGCCCTTCCGCTCGATTACCGCCGCCGCCGTTTCGTTGGTGAGCCGGGCGGCGTGGAGGGTGTCGTCATCATGAAGAATCCCGACCACCTTCGTCCATTCGAGAGCCGCCAGCGCGATGTCCATCGGACACCCAACGGCGTCATCGAAGGCGAGGATCCGGGGCGCCTCCCCGGCGCGTAAGACAAAGTGCGCCAATGCCTCAGCGCGGTCGGTGAAGCTCCGGATGGTAAGGGTCTGAGGGGTTGTCATGGAGCCCCAAATATAGCGGGACGCGGGAGCCAATGCGTTCCGGCGAGGTAACAGCCGTAAGCCGTAAGCCTAAGTCGTAAGCCGAGACGTTAAGCGGCGAGCCCTAACTAGATATACCCCGGCTCGGGCCCATCTGCCCACAGCTTTTGGCTTACGGCTTATGGCTTACGGCTTACGGCTTACGGTCCAACACCCTACGGATTCAGCTCCGACTTCGACTCCACCCGCACAATCCACAACCCCGAGTTGATGTCCGGGACGTAGATGTAGCCGTCCCGATAAATGGCCCCCCAGGCGTTCGCCGCGTTGGGGACAGTGCCTGCCTTATCTCCGGTCACGACGTGAGCAATTTCGCGACCCTGGCCGAGCAGGTCGCCCCGGAGCTCTCCCGATATGTCGAGTACCCGGAGTCCACCCTGGTAGTCGCCCAGATAGAGCGTGTCGCCGGCGACCCAGACGTTGTGGGTGCCGCCATCCTTCGGCTCGTAGTACGCGACGCTGCGCGGGTGCTGGATGTCGGAGACATCGACCACGTGCAGCCGGCCATAGGCCCGGCCCAGTCCGACGACGCCCCCGCCTTCGGTAGACCGCGGTTTCGCGGAGAAGACCTCGTCGCCGACGAACACGTATTTGCCCGCGCGCCAGGCGGTATGAGTGCCGCGAATGAACCCCGGTCCGCCGACCGCCTCGACGTCGCGATAGAGCGCGTTCAGGTCGTACTTGTACTGGGAGACGAACTGGGGGTTCTCCGGACTGCCTCCCTTGACGCCCTTCCCCACATCGAGAATCACCAGCCCGTCATTCCAGTAGCTCAAATAGGCGAGCCCGTCCTGCACATCGATGTCGTGCAGCATCCGTCCCGCCGCGGAGCGCGGAGTCTCCCAGCGTGCGACCTGCTTGGGCTTGTAGGGATCGCGAATGTCGATCACCCGCATCGAGCCGGTCGCGTCGTCGGTCAGATAGACATAGCCCTTGTAGATGAAGGTGCTGTGCACTCCGCCGGTGACCGTCTCGGTGAAGTCCGCGATCGGCTTGGGGTGGGCCGGGTCTTCGAACGAGAGAACCACTATCCCGTTCTTGCGCGTGGAGGATCCCTCCCGAGTGAGCACGCCGTACTTTCCGTCTTCGGTGGTCATCACATCGTTGATGGTGCGAGCGTCGACGACGACCGAATCGGTGATCGAGGGCTTGGCCGGATCGGAGAGGTCGATCGCGTAAATCCGGTCTCCGATCGTGCTGAGATAACCGTGCTTCCCGTCGGGGTGGAGCCAGAACTCGGCGGTCTGTCCCTTGATCGGAAGCCGTCCGACCAGCTCGGTGGGCCGGCGGACATCCCGGGGCCGTACCTCGATGATGGATTCCGCCGCTCGACCGGCGAAGCTCGCCACCACGCGATATTGCCCGGGGACCTCGGCAACGAAGTCTCCGTCGTTTTCGACCTGCCCGGTGCCCGGATTGAGCGACCACTCCGGGACGACATCGGCCACTACCCGGCTCCCCGCTTTGGCGGAGAACTTGATCGGCACCACGTCGCCGGCGCGGACACTGGTCTTGGCCGGGTCGAGACTGACGCTGGTCACGGGGTTGGCCGCGACCGTAATGGGGATGGTTCGGGTGGCGCGCCCTGCCGTCGCGGTGACGTTGGCCTTGCCTGCTGCCTTGGCAACGAGCCGTCCGTCCGACGAGACCGTCACCGCACTCGTCCGATCAGAAGTCCATGCCACCTGGTCGTAGCGCCGATCATCGTTCGCTGCGTAAGTCGTCGCCGTGAGCAGCATGGATTGGCCCACGTAGAGCTTGGTTGGCACAGGGTCCAGCTCAATTCGCGCAGCGGGAGGAGGAAGGATGGTGATTCGCGCGATCGCGGTGACCGGCTTGCCGCCGCTCCGGGGCCGGACCAGCGCGGTGACGTTGAGAGTTCCGGTAGACCCTCCGGTTACCAGTCCAGTCGAATCCACTCCACCCTCGAAGAATCCACCCGAGGTAAACCAGTTCGAGGAATAGTCCGTGTAGGGCCGCCCGGCGGAATCAAACGCGGACACCGAAAGCCGGAGCGTGTCGCCAACCGTCACGGCTGCCTCGGCAGGCTGCACCACCGCCTTGGCGATCGGCGACTGCATCGTCGGTCGGGGCGGCGGCGGCGGAGCAGTGGGTTGTTGCAGGGCGACGACCAGCAGTGCTGCGATCATGAGAAACCTCGAGCGGGGAGTTGGGGGTAATCTACGGAACGGGTACGGCCCTTGGCCATCCGGATCTTGCGAATGTTTTCCGGCTCCCGAAGGAAGCGTACGATCACGGCTACGGCGAGGTTACGACGGTAGCTGGTTTAGCGGTTTCAACCGTGGCCGCCTTGCCGAGAGTTGGTTCCCGGGATATCTCCTCACCACCCATGCCCTCCCATTACACCTGGACCACCTTTCCTTCCCCCATCGGCTCTCTGGTATTGGCCGAGGTGGATGGGCAACCATTGGTGGTCGAGTACGCTCTGCGCGCGGGTCGCATGAAATGGATCGAACGCTTGCGGGTGCGGCGCCCGGGAGCGCAGATCGAGCTCGGTCGCTGCCAGACCACTGTCGGACTGCTCCAGAGCTATTTCCAGGGCCGGCCCCGCCGGTTCCCTTTTCCGGAATACCTTCGGGATCATCTTGAGCTGACCGGCGCCGAGGAAAAAGTCTGGGGCCTCCTGTGCGACATCCCCCTGGGAGAGACCCGCAGCTACGAGGAGCTGGCCCAGGCGACGGGCTTCCATCCTCGACAAATAGGACAACTCGTAGGCGCCAATACGTTGGCAATCGTCATCCCCTGCCACCGGGTAGTCGGGAAGCGTGGGGGCCTGGTGGGTTACGGCGGGGGGCTCGAGCGGAAGCGCTGGCTCCTCGACCACGAAATCCGGGTCTCCGGCGTGCGCCTGGTCTAACCGCCCAGGGGGTTCCCCAGGCCTTATTACCCCTTCTTGACAAGTTTCGGCCTGAACCTGACCTTATGGCCATGCTTTCGCAGTCGAACTCCAGTTCATAGATCTCTGGCAGTCATCGCCGCTCGGACAACTGCTCCGACGGCTCGTTTTTTTCCCGGCCATTCGGGCTGGGATGTTTTCCGGAGCCGGTGAGCTCCCATTCAAAGAGGTTGCAGCGATGGCGAAGGGTACTGTGAAATGGTTCAACGATGCGAAGGGGTTCGGGTTTATCGCACAGGAAGGTGGGAAAGATGTGTTCGTCCATCATACGGCGATCATGATGGACGGATTTCGCTCGCTCGCCGAAGGTGACCAGGTCGAATTTGACATTGTCGAAGGCCCGAAAGGCTTGCAGGCGTCAAACGTCCGCAAAGCCTGAACGCGTCGTACCCCATCGTACCCTTCCAGCAGTTGTTGTGAGGCGGATGGCGGCCGAACCGAGCGATCCTCGGGGCGGTCGCCTACGCCTTGCCGCGCTCGTCGCGGCACTCGCGCTGGCGCCGAGCCTCAGCGCGCAGTCTTCTGTTGTGCCGGACGATCCCCCGCCGCTCGAGTTCCTGGGCTTTCGCGCCGGCGCCTCGCTGACCGAGGTCTCCGACCTGGTGCAGCAACTCGGCGGCAAGCGGCTCCGCTGCGATCGCTCCAAGCGCGATCCCAATGTCTCGGAGTGCCGGGCCGATCTCTGGGATCCCAAGGCCGGTACCCCGGTTTCACTGTGGCTCTCCGCGGTCGACAGCCTGACCATGGTGCTGACGGTCTCGGGGCCGGTGAACGCCGAACAGCTGACCGACTGGAAAGACACCCTCGAAAACAGATTCGGCCTGGTCGGAGCCAGGGTTCAGGGCACCCAGTGGATGATGCAGTGGGTGCGGCAGGGCCGGATGCTGCGGCTCACCTGGCGCATCGAGAAGAGCCAGAAACTGGCGTCGGTGAGTCTGGTGGATGGCCACCTGCTCGATGACTGGGGGAGAACCCGGGAAACCGGCAGGTAGACTCAGTCCGGCAGCAGAAGAATCAGAAAACTTCCTTCACTGTCTTCCAACAGATAGTCGCGGACCAGGCTCCCTTCGGCCTTGAGCCGTTTGAGGAGACTGCGGATCCGGGTACGGATTGGCGCACCCTGGCCACCCCGGCCGCGACCGGTGATCAGTCGCACTACCGCACCACGCCGTACTCGTGCCTGCACCGCCAGAAACGCTTCGGCGTTGCGCACCGCCTCGAGCACGCTTTGCCCGTGGAGATCGAAGGTCGCCGCCGGGGCGCGGTAGGTCCATTCCTGCATCATGGGAATAGAGGGATTGCCCCGAGAGGGACGCAACTGTAGCCTTCGTCCGCCCTTCATCCGAACCTGCATGGAGTCTACGTGCTCGCTCGCCTGCGCCGCACCTTTTTTGCCGTCCATACCTCGTCGCTCCTGCTTCTATCGCTGGCCGCTTGTGGTGACACGGGCGCCCCGATTCGCATAGGCCTGGCCGGGCCGTTCAGCGATCCGGTCGGCGCTCCGATGAAGCGGGCAGCGGAGCTCGCAGTCGAGGAGATCAACGCCTCGGGCGGGGTCCGGGGCCGACCCCTGGAGCTGGTTACCCGGGACGATTTCGGCGACCCTGACTCAGCCGTGGCGGTGGCCTCGGCCCTCGAAGCCGCCAAGGTCGTCGCGGTGATCGGCCATGTTTACTCGGGCACCACCCTCGCCGCCGCTCCGGTCTACAACGGAGCCTCCACTCCGGTGGTCCAGATATCGCCTTCGTCCTCGTCGCCCGAGGTAACCCGCGCCGGAGATTACACCTTCCGGGTCTGCCCCAGCGACATGGCCCATGGCGCCGCGCTGGCCCGTTACGCCCGCGACCAGCTTGGGTTTGATCGGGTCGCGATCCTCTACCTGAACGACGACTACGGCCGCGGAATCCGCCGCACCTTCGCAGCCGAGTTCACTCAGCGGGGCGGCACGGTGCTGGAGTCGGATCCCTACCTGGGCAGCACGCCGAACGTGGATGCCTATCTGGACCGCATCACTCTGCGAAAGCGGAGCCAGTTCGTGCTGGTTGCGGGCAATCGCAGCGAGGCCGAAGAGGTGCTGCTCGGCGCCCGCAAACGCGGGCTCAAGGTCCCCTTCATGGGCGGCGATGGACTGGAAGGCATCGAACAGTCGGGCCCGCTGGCGGAAGGCACTTACGTCTCGGCCGCGTATCTTCCGGGCGTAGACAGCCCCAAGAATCGTCAGTTCACCGTGTCGTACCGGCGCAAGTATCCCGACGCCGGATTGCCGAATCAGCCGGCGGCGGCGGCCTACGACGTGGTGTATCTGCTGCGCGACGTGATCGGTTCCGCAGGCACCAATCGCAAGGCGATTCGTGACGCCGTGGCGGCGGTGGGCCGAACCGTGCCGGCCTTCGAGGGAGTTACCGGTAAGATCGCTTTCGACGAGAATGGTGACGTGCCGGACCAGCGGGTGATCATCGGTATCGTGCACGGAGGCAACGTTCAGCCCGCGGGGGGACAGTGAAACTGTCGTACAGCCTTCGCCGCCTGATCGGCGTCATGATGGCGGCGCTGATGGTCCTGGTGCTGGCCATGACGGTGCTCGGGGCGTGGTCCATCCGTTCGATCAGTCACTCCGTCGAGCAGGACATGCAGGCGGTGCAGACCGGCGCCGAGATTGCCAACGCCCTCGTGACCTCGGTCCTGGGCGAGATCCGCGCCGCCGAACACTACCTGCTGAACCCGCGCCCCGAGGTGAAGGAGGAGTTCGTCGCCAACGGGGATTCGGCCTATTCGTATCAGGCGCGCTATCGGGAGCTCAAGACCCTCAGCAACGCCGATCGCCGGATCGTGAACGAGATCGGAGCGAATCAGGCCGCGCTCGAGGTGGCATATGCCACGGCCCATGCGCTCTCCGATGTGGGAAAGCCGGACGAAGCTCGCTCCATCGCGGCACGGGCCAGCGGGGCGACTGACAGCCTGGTCGCCGATGTCCGCCGGCTGAGCGACGCCCAGGCTCAACAGGCCCTGACCCGCGCCCAGGCGCTGCGGGCCAAGGCAAGTCGCAACCAGGCGCTCGTCATCCTGCTCTGCATCATCGCGCTGGTAGTCGGCGCCGGCGCCTCCACCTGGACGGTCCGAGAGGTGGACCGGCAGCTCAACCGGCTGATCGCCGCGGCCGACCGCTTCGGGGCGGGAGACCTGCGAGCGATTCAGCTCTCTGACATGCCGCAGGAGCTGGCCCGGCTGGCCCGGGCCCTGGACAACATGGCGGGACAGCTTCGCGAGGTGGTCGCGTCGGTGGTGAAGGAGGCCCAGCATCTGAGCGCCAGCGCCGGCGATTTCTCGGCGATGAGCGAGGAGATCGCGGCGTCGAGCGGACAGATCTCCGCCGCAATGGTGAAAATCTCAGCTGGTGCCGAGCAGCAGCGGCATGGCATGTCCGAAGCAGATCAGCTGCTCGGCTCCCTGCGAAGCGGGGCGGCCACCAACGCCGATGCCGCCGGACGCGCGGTGCGCCTGGGCGAGGAGATCCGGCGCGTCGCCGCCCGGAACCATGGCGATGTGGAGACCGCGCGGCGCACCCTGCTCGACGTCCGCGAAGTGGTGAACACCTCAGCCCAGCAGGTGCGGGCGCTGGCCGCGCGGTCGGAGCAGATCACCCAGTTCATCGATCTCATCAAGCAGATTTCCTCCCAAACCAACCTCCTGGCGCTGAATGCGGCCATCGAGGCGGCACGAGCCGGAGAGCACGGCCGCGGCTTCGCCGTGGTGGCCGAGGAAGTCCGCCAGCTCGCAGACTCCAGCGCGCGAGCGGCAGAAGAGGTGACCAAGACGGTCGAGTTCATCCGTACTCAGGTGCGTGAGGTCTCGGAGACGATGCAGGTGGGGACCACCAAGGTCGGCGGCATCGAGCACGTCGCTGCAGCAGTCGGGAAGGGCTTCGAGGAGATCGGAAAGGCCATCGCCGAGGTCCAGGAAGCGGCGGCGATGGTGGCCAAGCATACCGAGGAGAATCGAGTCGTGGTGGCCGACCTGGCGGAGCGGACGGTCGGAGTGTCCCGCTCCGCGGCGGATCATGCCTCCAGCAGCGAAGAAGTCTCCGCGGCCGCCGAGGAGCAGAGCGCGTCAACCGAAGACATGGCAAGCTCGGCGAGCGAACTGCTCGACGCGTCTACCCGGCTGAGCAAACTGGTAGAGGGATTCCGAACCTGAGGCCGGACCGTCTTAGCGGCGCTTCTTCGCCGGCCGCTTCGCCGCCCTTGGCTTGGCCTTGGGCTTCGCCTTCGCCTTAATCGGCCGGACCCGCGATTCCGCCTTCTCCGCCCGGCGCTGATGCGCCGCGTGGATCTCCAGCAGGACCCGGTCGCCTTCTTCGGCACCCACCAGACCCCGCCGCACCGCGTACTTCACCAGCTCATCGGCATCGGCGATCTGAAACTCCGCAATCCGCGCCGCAGAGCGAATCACGTTGAGCAACGCATCGGCCACCGGGCTTCGCAACACGTTTGCGATGCCAGGTAGAGTCTCCAGAAGAGTCGTGATCTGGGAGCCGCCGAGTTCCGAAGCCAAGGCCGTCCTCCGTTGCGGGCGGGCGAACGTATCGTTGCCCTAGGTGCCAGTCAAGCGCTTGAGCCGCGCGGGCCAACTGCGCGGGAAATGAAGGCTGATCCGGCTGTCTTCATAAGGTGTAGCCATAGCTACTACTAATGCCTGAAAATGAACCCGCCAGCAATCAGTACTCAGTAAATCTTTATATGATTAGAAGTTATACCGCAGGAGACCAGAGAAGCCCCAGCCGCTGAGGGAGTAGGACGTTCCGCCCTGGTTGATCGAGCCGAAATCAATTCTCCCGCCGGCCACGAAGGCCACTTGGGCCAAGGCTGAAGCGCAGGGCGGTGCCAGCTCCGTCAGAGCTGCCCGCTCCCCTGATCCGGCGACCAGAACCGAGCCTCGGCCAACGGCTCCAAGCTGATCTTTCTGGCGATCGGCCATCCGCCGGAGAGCCCCAGCGTGAACACGTTCTCGTTGTTGGACGTCGTCAATGTCGAGTTGTCTCGCCCGCGGTGCGATAGAAGTCCCAGGCGTAAACCGTGATGCGTCCGGTGGTGCAAGGCCCCCGGGCTGAATCCGTAATTCTTCGCTTCGCAGTAGGCCATACCCAGCCGGGTCATCAGCTCGGGGTCAGTTGGGCTGCGCTGGCTCTGGCTTTCGCGGGCTGGGATGTCCTGGGGAGTGACCGCGTGGGGCGGACCGCCGGCGGGGCGTACACTGTCCTCGGGTCCTGAGCATGTCAGGGGATCAAATTTCAATGTATGGGTCCCCCCTTGGGTCGGGAAGGGGATAAAGGCCGCTTAACGTTACGGCCCTTGGCTTTGCGCCCCGCGAGGCCGACCGGTAAATTGGGCAAGGCGGGTGCCGGACATCCGGCGGTTTATCAGCCTGCTGGAAGGACCTTCCGTGGGTCGTCGCGGAGTCAAGGAGTTCCGGGCAGCCGAGGCGCTGGCGTTGATCGCGGCCGACCGCGACCACAAAGTCTTGGTTTGCCCAACCTGTGGCTCCAGCACCATCGAACGGAACCCGAAACGTGGCGACTTTTCGTCGGGTCGAATCACCCTCACCTGCAAGAGCTGCAGCCGCTGCGCCGTCTACCTGGCGCGTGGCACCCCGCCTTCCCCGGAGGAGCCCCGGAAGATGATGAAGTGATGACCCCCGCAGCTGCGATCATCTTCTTCACCGTCTTTTTGGATCTCATCGGGTTCGGCATCGTCCTTCCTCTGCTACCGAGTTACGCCGCGCACCATCAGGTCAGCGATGCCGCGGTGGGGGCGCTCGTCGCCAGCTTTTCCCTCATGCAATTTATTTTCGCCCCGATCTGGGGGCGCTGGAGCGACCGGATCGGCCGCAGGCCGATCCTGCTGATCGGTCTCGCCGGCAGTGCCATCTCCTACCTGATCTTCGCCTTTGCCCGAGGGTTCTGGTCGCTGCTGCTTTCCCGGGTGATTGCCGGAGGCATGGGAGCAACGGTGAACGTGGCTCAAGCCTATCTTGCCGACATCACTCCGCTCGAGCGGCGCACCAAGGCGATGGGCCTCATTGGCGCCGCATTCGGCCTGGGATTCGTGGTGGGCCCCGCACTCGGTGGAATCAGCAGTCGCTGGGGAGATGCCGCTCCTGGCCTCGTGGCATCGGCTCTCACCGGGGCGAACTTCCTGCTCGCGGCCTGGCGGCTACCGGAATCCCGGGTGCACCGATCCACGCGTGTCGCGAAGGTGCCGGTGCACTGGTCTCTCCTGTGGGAACCTTTCGCGGTGATCGGACTGACCACCGTGGCTTTCACCGTGTTGTACGTCGTCTTCCCGCTTCAGGTCGAGCGTGGCCTGGGGTATGAGAGGCACCGGGTCGCCTACCTGTTTGTGATGATCGGACTGGTGAACGCCCTGGTGCAGGGCGGACTGGTAGGGAGGCTGGTGCCCCGTTCGGGTGAGCGGCTGCTCATGGTCCTGGGCGGCGTGCTCCTCGCGACGGGCATGGCCGGACTGGGCGCGGTCCTGGGAGGCGTGATTACGTCGCAACCGCTTCCCACTCTGCTCGGCAGCCTCTTCTTCGTCGCGCTGGGTTCCGGCCTGGTCGCGCCGAGCGCCACCGGCCTCGTGTCACGCGTGGCTCCCGCCGAGGAACAGGGACGGGCCCTGGGGATGCTCCAGGGAGTTGCCGCGGCTGCCCGGGTCATCGGCCCGATCCTGGCCGGACTGCTGACCAGTCACTGGGGGCCGCGTACGGCTTTCCTGGTGGCGGCGGGGATGGGAGGGATTGCGGCAGGTGTACCGGTAGCGGCACGGGCATGGAGCCCGCGGCGCTAACGCGGCAACGCGAAGATGCGCTTCCAGCGGACGGCGGTGAAGAACGGCATGGGCCGCCAGCTCTTCGAATCGTAGCTGAAGTAGACGATGAGCGGAGTGCCGCGCACGCTGGTTCGGGGCAGGAAGCCCCAGTAGCGGCCATCGTAGGAATTGTCGCGGTTGTCGCCCATCATGAAGAACGAATCCGGTGGGACGACGATCGGTCCCCAGTCCTGCAGGTCGGGATCGTAGGAGCCGGGGTCTCTCCCTGCCAGATGACGTACCTGCCATTGCCGCATCTTGGCCCGCAGCATCGGATCCTCGGACTTGGTCGGATCTTCGTGCTTCACATAGGGCTCCTCGATCGCCTTGCCGTTCCGGGAAAGCTCGCCGTGCTCCATGCTCAGCGTGTCGCCCGGCACTCCGATCAGCCGCTTCACAACTTTGAGCCCCTCATCCTCGACTGAGTCGAAGACCAGCACGTCTCCCCGTTTCGGTTCCCGGAACGCGGGGAGTCGCTTGTGTACCAGGGGCACCTCGGCCCCGTAGACCGCCTTATTGACGAAGAGGAAGTCTCCCACCAGCAGAGTGTTCTCCATGCTGCCGGACGGGATCCGGAACGCCTCGACCAGGAAGGTCCGGAGCAGGAACCACACGATCAGCGCGACGAAGATCGACTTGACCCACTCCCAGAGAGAACGGGAGATGTTGTGCGCGGCTGCGTTTTCCGTCACTCGACCCAGTCCGCAATGAAGAGGTTGGTCTCTTCCTCGGTCACGCCGTGGCGATTCGAGGCCCACACCAGCCTGTGGCCGTCGGGGCTGAACATGGGGAAGCTGTCGAATGCCTCGTCGGTCGTGACCTTCTCCAGGCCACTCCCGTCCACGTTGATCAGGAACAAGTCGAACTTTCCGCTGCGCGGGTTCTCGTAGTTCGATGAGAAGATGATCCGCTTGCCATCAGGAAGGAAGAACGGGGCAAAGTTGGCGCCGCCCAGATGGGTGATCTGGTGAGGATTGCTTCCGTCCGCATTGGCGATCCACAGCTCGACCTTGCCGGGCCGCACCAGGTGCTGGGCCAGGAGCCCCTTATAGTCAGCCGTATCCGCCGCGGTAACGGGATATCCGGCCCGCCACACGATCTGCTTGCCGTCGGGCGAGTAGAAGGCACCGCCATCATAACCGATTCGGTTGGTGAGCCGGTGCACGTCGGAGCCGTCGGTCTTCATCGTGTAGAGATCGATGTCGCCGTCCCTCGTGCTGGTGAAGATGATCCGGGAGCCGTCCGGAGAGACCGTGCTCTCGGCATTGTACGCACCGTTGTCGGTCAACTGTTTCAGATCCGACCCGTCGGGCCGTGAGGTGAAGATTTCCAGATGCCCCACCGGCCACACGTATCCATGCGACTTGTCCGGTACCGGCGGGCAATCGGGAGAATTCCGGAAAGTGGAGCTGTAGAGTACCCGGCGGTCGCTTGTCGTAGAAGTAGCCGCACGTGGTCCGGCCCAGACCGTTGGAAATCCGTCGCAGGCCCGATCCATCGATGTTCATGATGTACTGCTGGTCGCAGCCGGAGTCGACCTTCTCCTGGCGCTGGAAGATCAATTGCTTACCGGAGCGGGAGAAATAGGCTTCGGCATTGTTTCCCCCGGAGGTGAGCTGCCGGATGTTCCGCAGATGGCGCTCCCCGGGCGCCGGAGCAAGAAGGGGTGCCGATTGGGCCCCTGCCGAATTGTGGCCGCAGGCCGTCAAGAATCCAGCCACCCCGATCAGAACCGTGCGACGAATGATCCCCTCCTGAAAAAGGCCACCCAAACACGAAAACCGAGCCGGAAAGAATAATCGTGGCAGCGGGGAGGCGAAACAATCGGGGGGCATGACCCGGACTGCCCGGGCCACAGCCCCCCGCTGTCTTCCTGAAACCACTCTCTAGTTCGCTGGGCGGACCTCGACGCGACGGTTTGCGGCGCGGCCGACAGCGGTGCTTGTTATCCGAAATCGGGTCATCCGGGCCGTGCCCGAATGTGTCCAACCGGTCGGCAGTGATGCCCTTCGAGATCAGGTAGTCCTTCACTGCCTTCGCACGCGCCATAGACAGCCGATCGTTCGTGGCGCGGCTCCCCGTGTTGTCGGTGTACCCGTGGATCTCACCGCGGAGCTGCGGGAATGTCAATCAGACTCTCGGCAACCTTATCGAGCGTCGCCTTGGCTTCGGGCCGCAGCGTGGACTTGCCCGTGGCGAAGGTGGTTCCCTTGAGCACCATTCCCCGCGTACCCTCCATGTCGAAGATGCCCTCGCAGCCACTCGCATCGACCGTGGCACCCGGCCGAGTGTACGGGCAGCGATCGCGGCTGTCTTCCACGCCGTCGTGGTCCGTGTCCTTGGGCAACGAGCAGCCGTTGGCGTCGACCTTGTCACCGGCCGGCGTGTCAGCGCACTGATCGATCGCATCGCGCACGCCGTCCTTGTCGGTGTCCAGCGAGCAGCCGGTGGCATCGACCTTGTCTCCGGGCGGGCTGCTCGGGCACTGATCTACGTCATCGCTCACACCGTCTGCATCGGCGTCCTTCGGCAGCGAGCAGCCGTTGGCGTCCACCTTGTCGCCGGCAGGAGTGTCCGGGCACTTGTCGATCGCGTCGCGGACCGTGTCCTTATCGGTGTCGAGCGAGCAGCCGTTGGCGTCGACCTTGTCTCCCGGTGGGCTGCTGGGACACTGATCGAGGCCGTCCTTCACGCCGTCGCCGTCGGAATCAAGCGAGCAGCCATTGGCGTCGATCTTGTCGCCGACAGGCGTGTTGGGACACTGATCCACCTTGTCCAGCACGCCGTCCTTGTCGGAATCCTTGTTATAGGCGCCGAACATCAGGCTGAAGCCGATCTGCACCCCGTAGTGGAGGTTCTTGTCATCCTGTTCGATGCTGGGGATTCCCTGTGTGCCGATCGGAGTACCCTGGCTGAAGCGGCTCTCAGGATCGAAGATGTAGTCGATAGTGCCGTCGATCCTGATGGAGAGCACACTCTCCGGTGCCCAACCGGAAACCGAGCAAGCCACCGATGCCGTGTTCGGTCTCCCGATAGGCTTCGCGGAACCAGTTGTCGGTGTAGCGGGCGCCGAAGAGAATCGCCGAGGTTTGGCCGAGCCGAGCGTTGTACGTTAGCCCCGCGTGCCAGGGGATATAGCGAACGAACTCTCCCTCGGCGGTATACAGCGGGTTGTACGAACCGTCCAACTCAATCGCGAGGTTCTGAACGAAGAAGACCCCGAGCCGTCCGCCGACACCGGCTCGGTCGTCGAAATGCAGTTGCTCATCAGTGCTGTTGAACCGGCCAAAGATTCCGATTTCAACAGCGCCGGGCTTTTGCGCAGCCAGCGGTGCGGCGCCCGCAAGAAGCAGTAAGCCCGCCAAGGCACGACGTATTAGTCGCATGCGACCCCCCCATCCGTAATTGAGCTGAGCCCCGTCCCGAAACGGAGCTTGTCCAACCGACGGTCCGCACCCGGCCTTGAGGCGGACGATCGGGCCTAATATCTCCCTCTCTGGCGTCCAGTCAACTGCCCTTTAGACGTAGATAGGTGACTTCCGTCACCCTCTGGGGCCACTACCGCATGGCCTCCAGCGCCTCCAGGACCTCCCTCGCGTGGCCCTTGGGCTTCACCTTCTCGAAAACCTTGGCAATACTGCCTTTGCCATCGATCAGGTAGGTGGTTCGCAGGATCCCCTTGTACTTCCGACCGTACATCGACTTTTCCCCCCAGGCCCCATAGGCCTCCGCGACCGCGTGGTCCTCGTCGGCCAGCAGGGGAAACGGGAGCGCGTATTTCTGCTTGAATTTCTGGTGCGAGGCAGCGTTGTCAGGGGACACGCCAAGCACGACGGCACCGAGCCCCTCTACCGCCTTCCAGCTATCGCGGAACTCGCAGGCTTCGACCGTGCAACCGCTGGTATCGTCCTTGGGATAGAAGTACAGCACGACAGGCTTGCCCCGGAGGCCTTTGAGGGACACGGTCGCACCGGCGTCACTGGGAAGCGAGAAATCGGGAGCTGGGGAGCCGGGTTTGAGCATGGGAGTGGCGAGGAGAAAGGACGAGTGGGGGAGTACCGAGTTCCTGAGTTCCGAGTAGCCTATGGCTAACGGCTTAAGGCCTAGGCTGCTAACAGCTTCCGAGCTTCCAGCTGACGACTCCAACCTACGGCACCAGCTCCATCCCTGCCACCAGAGGCTGCCGGAGGCGTGCCACGGGGAAGACGCCACCCACGGCAACATCCCGATCGAGGAAGTTCCAGGTCACGAAGCCATCCTCGCTCAGCGGCTCCAGCAGGTAGCTCGCGAACACTCCCAGCCGCTGGGCGGTCGGAATGTAGAACCATCCGTCCGGCATGGTGACCTCACCAGGGGCCCAGCGGCCCACCAGGCTCGACGGCCCGATGGCCCTCGAAAACCGTGGTCGTCAGGTTCACACTGTCCACCGTAAACCGCTCGACGCTGCCCTGCCATGCTCGGGCCCGAAAGACGATCGACGCCCTGAGCTCGGAGCAGAGAGACCAGGTCGGAGTGTTCCGGGGGTATCAGGTAGGCGGCGGGTCGAGCCTCGCGGAGTGCCGGAACGAAGCGGTCGAAGACCGGCATCCGGATGGTCTTGTACACTCCGCTCCGCTTCCGCCGCGCGAAACCGCCGTTTCCCTCGCCGTCCGGCTGGGTGATTTCCGCGATCACGTCCTGCTGGGTGGGTGGCCCCAGCACGGAGCGCAGGGTGACCGAGTCGGGACTCCATGCATCCGCGGCCGCGACCACGGCTCGCATTCGGCTCCCCTCCTCTGCCGCAAGCGACAGGACCTCCCGCAGGAAGTTGTAGGTCGCCTCGATGCGGTCCTTGAACGGCGCGTTGCTGTATCCCTCGCTGAGAATTGCCAGCCGTCCCTTCAAGCCCCACGCGTTGGTGCCAAACCGGGGCCGGGGATCGTAGGTCTCCCAGCCCTGAACCAGCGAATCCGGCTCCTGGTTGCGGAAGTTGCCGTACCAGAAGGTCTCCTGGCGGTGGCGCTTGCGCATCCGCTCCCTGATCAGCGGCAGGAAATGATCGCGTACGTAGTCGTTGGCCGGGACCACTGTTGGGATTCAGACCCGGCGCGTAGGTGAGCGCGTAGCCGTGATAGCTCCCGTTCGTGGTGTGGAGGTCGATGAAGAAATCGGGCTCCCAGTCGGCCAGCAGGGCGAGCGCCCCGCGGGTCTCGGGAGCCTCGAGCTTCACATAGTCGCGATTGAGATTGAGACCCTGGCCGTTGGTGTTCCGCCCCACGCTGGGCGGGACCATTCTGGCCCGGGACGGTTCCGCTCGCCGGGGGCGAAGTCATCGTTGCCGTCGGCGTTGTAGATCGGGACGACGAGCAGGATGACGCTGTCGAGCAGGGGACGAAGCTTACCGAGGGTGAGATCGCGAAGCAGCATCTGGGCCGCTTCTTTTCCCTCGACCTCGCCCGCGTGAATGTTGCCCTGGATGTACAGGATCGGTTTGCCGCTGCGATGGGCAGAGCCGGGAGAATCCACCATCGGACGGGCCGCGATCACGTACGGGAATTCGCCGTCCCTGGGGACTCGAGCCCAGAGTCCCGACCCGAAGGCCGGCGCCGAGTCTCTGCAGTGAATCGAGGAAGGCCAGGACATCCGCGTGGGTCGAGGTTTCGCGGAACTGAGTGCGT
Organism: uncultured Gemmatimonadales bacterium; assembly: GCA_963788625.1. Lineage (GTDB taxonomy): Bacteria > Gemmatimonadota > Gemmatimonadetes > Gemmatimonadales > GWC2-71-9 > DATBGE01. The sequence goes on from CAWBHB010000001.1 coordinate 507,958, forward strand.
TCCGGGCGGGTGGTCTGGGCCGCGAGCGGATACCCGCCCAGCGCCACAGCCAGCAGCAGCCCGCCCAATGCGCCTCGTGATTTGCCCAGCCGTCAGTCCTTTCCGCCGCTATCCACTTTGGTGGCCGGGCCTCCGCTGTCTCCCCGGAGCAACCGGACCGCGCTCGACGATCGTCGCGGCGACCGGCGCCCCTTCGGCCAGTCGCTCCTGCCCCCCGACCACGACCTGCTCGCCGGCCTCGACCGCCGCTCCTGATCTCGACAAACCCCGGCGAGCGCACTCCGATCTCCACCTGATGCCGGCTGGCTTTGCCGTCGGTGACGACCCACACGTAGTAGGCGCGTTGCAGCGGGACGATGGCATCCTCCGGGACGACGACGGCCTTGGGCCGTACTTCGGTCGCGAGGCGCACCTCGACGAACATGCCGGCCTGGAGCTGACGGCGCCCGTTGGGCACCAGCGCCTTGACCAGGATGGTGCGCGCGGGCAGCTGGACCACCGGATCCACGAAATCCACCGTGCCCTGGAATTCCTGCCCGGAGAGCGACGCGACCCGGAACACGACCCGCTGGCCCGCGCCCCAATCGACTGGCGTACCGCTCCGGCACCGCAAAGGCGATGCGCTGCGGGATTCACCGTTTGCAGAGTCGCCAGCTTGTCGCTGGTGGTCACGTAGTCGCCCAGACTGACGAACCGTTGACCCGAGGTTCCGCCGAACGGTGCCCGCACCGTGGTGCGCGCGAGGCGGACTTTCAGCAGATCGAGCTGGGCCTGGTTCATTCGCGCCGTCGCCTCGGCGCGCTCCAGGTCGGCCGCGGATGAGGCGTTCTGCTCGGTGAGTTGCTGGGCCCGGGCCAGGGACTGGTTCGCGAGTCACGATCGGCTTCGGCCCGCGCGACTTCGGCCTTCAGCTCCTGGTCGTCGATTCGAAACAGCGGCTGTCCCTCAGCCACTTCCGAACCTTCCCGCACCAGGATCTCGACCAATCGTCCTTCGACCTCGGGGCGGAGGTCGATCTGCTGGACCGGCTCGACCTGCCCGGTTGCGCTGATGGCATCGACCACCGTGTCCTGCTTCGCTACGGCTGCTCTCCACCGGCATCGCGGGCACGCCGCCACCGGCGCCAGGACCTCCATTCCCCGCGGCCGTCGGTCTTCTTCTTGCACGCCGGCAGGACAAGCACCAGGAGGAACACCAGGACTAGACGCATCACAAGCCTTCTCCAAGTCGTTCCGGGAACAGTCGCTGGCCCAGGATACTCTCGAGGCCGGCGAGCGCCAGCAGGTTGGCATAGCGAGCCTGCACCAGACCAGCCTCGGCATCGCTCAGCCCATTCTGGGCGCTCAACAGGTCGATGATGGTGCTGGCGCCGGCTCGATAGCGCACATCCTGCACCCGGTAGTTCTCCTGCGCGACGGCCACGGCTTCCGCGGCAAGGTCGGTGGCGAAGCGCGCGGTTTCGTATCCCTCGTATGCGAAGGTCACGTCACGCGCCGCGGCCCGCTCGAGATCGCTACGCACCGCCCGGGATACCTCGTGTGTCGTGCGGGCCTGCTTGATTGCCAGCTCGCGCTGGCCATTGTCCCAGATGGGCCAGCTGTATGCCCAGGTTCAGCGAAGAAAAATTCGCGGCGTTGGGAAACACCTTGGTGTCGAAACGGGAATGATTCCCGGTCGAGCGCGATGACCGGCAGGTAGGCACCCTGCTGTCCTTTGAGGAAAGCCTTCGACGCTCGTTCGTTGGCCCGAGCCACGCGATACTCCGGCCCCTGTTCGAGAGCTCGGCTGATCGCGTCCGGCAGGGTGATGGGAAGGTCGGGCGCGCGCAGGGTGTCCAGCGGCACCGCGTCGGCCGGTCCGGCGAGTCCGATCCGGCGACCCAACTCGAGCCGGGCCACCGACAGGGCGGTCTCCCGGATCCGCAGTCCGACGCGAGAGCGGGTGAATTCGAGCCGCACTTCGAGCGAGTCGGTCTGCACCGCCGCACCAGTTTCTACCCGGGCGCGGGCTACCCCCAACTGCTCACTGGCTCGGTCCATCCGCTCCCTGGCCACCCGGGTAAGCTCCCCCTGGGCCAGCACGTCGTAGTACGCGGCCTCGGTCAGCATCGCCGCGGCAAATCGGCGCTGCATCTCCGACGCGGTAGCCGATTCGAGCTCGGCGCTGGTTCGGGAGAGATCGGTGAATTTCCGGACCGACAGCTCGTAACGCGCAGTGGCCTGGAACACGACCGATGTGCGACTGAAGTCCGCCGGTGCCCAGGTTGAAGAACGGCTGCGAGTACTTGGTGATGTCGAGACTCACCGATACCGACGGCAGGACGAAGGCGATCCGGGCGGCGGTCCGGGCCCATTCCGCTTCATTGACGAAGCCCAGGGCCTGTACGTAGTCGGGATTCAGCTGGACGGCGCGCTGCAGGGCCTCCCGCAGAGTGACGCGGGGGATCGAATCCTGGGCTACCGGCGCGGCCTGAAGCAGGAGCAGCAGCGGCAGGATCACGACACCTCCTCGAGCGGAGCCACCGCCGGAACCTCGGCTTCCTTCCGGTGGCGGAGTCGGTCGAGCAGGGTGTAGACCACGGGCACGAGGTAGAGTGTGAGGGCGGTGGAGAAGAACACGCCCCCGACGATGGCGTAGCCCAGCGGGCGGCGGCTGATCGAGCCGGCGCCGAGGCCCAGCGCGATCGGCACGGCGCTCGTGATGGTGGCCACCGACGTCATCAGGATCGGGCGCAGCCGGATGCGGCCCGCCTCGAGCATTGCCTCCACCGGATTCAGGCCTTTCTCCTGCAGCTGGTTGGCGTACTCCACCAGCAGAATCGAGTTCTTGGTTACCAGCCCGATCAGCAGGATCATGCCGATCTGGCTGTACAGGTTGATGGTGGATCCCGCCAGCTTCAGTACGACGAGCGCGCCGGTCACCGCGAGCGGCACGGCCAGCAGCACCGTGAAGGGGTGGAGCAGCGACTCGAACTGCGAGGCCAGCACCATGAACACCACCAGCAGCGCCAGCATGAACGCGAAGTAGAGCGATCCGCCGCTCTCCTCCAGCTCCCGCGATTCGCCGGCGAGAGCGGTGGTGCTGCCGCGCGGCAGGACCTCCCTGGCCAGAGCATTCAGGGAGTCGAGCGCTTCGCCCAGGGTGAAGCCGGGCGCCAGGCTCGCATCCAGCGTGAAGTTGGCGATCCGGTTGTAGTGGTTGAGCTGTTTCGGCCCAACGCCCTCGTCCACCCGAGTCACCGCGGAGAGCTGGACCAGCTGATCATTCCGGCCCCGGACATAGAGGCCGGAAACGTCCGACGGAGTAGCGCGTTCGGTCGGATCGAGCTGCACCATCACGTCGTACAGCTTGTTGTCCCGGGTGAAGGTGCTGACCTTGCGGCCCCCCAGCAGGGTCTGCAGCGTGCTGGCGATCGCCTCGACCGGCACGCCGAGGTCTTCGGCCCGGTCGCGGTCGAAATGGATGGTGAGTTGCGGCTTGTTGACCCGGAGATCGGTATCGACGTTGACCAGGCCCGGGAATCTGGCGGGCCCGGGTGACGAACGTGTCCATGGCCGCGCCCAGCACGGCGTAGTCGGGATTCTGCACCACGAACTGCACCGGCTTGCCGAACCCGCCGATCGCCGGAGGGTTGAAGGCGAAGGCGAAGAGGCCGGCGACGCCGAAGAATTGGGGCTGCACCTCGCCGATGATCTGGTCCACGGTGCGCTTGCGGTCCTTGTAGTCCTTGAGCTTGGTGAACACCAGCCCGTTGTTCACCCCGCCGCCGAAGTTCGACCACGCCGAAGTAGCTCTCGACCTCCGGCACCTTGGCGATGATCTGCTCGATCTGCTTCTGGTATCCGTCGGTGAACGACAGCGACGAGCCCTCCGGGGCGATGGTCGCGGTCATGAACCATCCCTGGTCGTCCGCCGGGATGAATTCCCGCTTGAGGCTCTTGAAGAGAACAACGGCGAAGCACGGTACGAGCGACCGCCCCCAGTGACTACGATCAGCCCGGTGGCGCAGTGCCCACGCGCAGAGAACTGGTGTAACCCTCGGCGAGCTTGCGAAAGCCGTTTTCGAACGCCTGGTACAGGACGCCGTGCCGCTCCGGCACCCGGAGAATCTTGGCGCAGAGCATCGGCGTGAGCGTCAGGGCCACGAAGCCCGAGATGATCACCGATCCCGCCACCGCGATGCCGAATTCGTTGAACAGTCGCCCGGTGTTGCCCTGCAGGAAGGCGAGCGGGGTGAAGACCGCGACCAGGGAGATCGTGGTCGCGATCACCGCGAAGGCGATTTCCCGGGTGCCGTTGGTGGCCGCCTCATCCGGCGATTCGTGCAGCTCCTCCTGGTGCCGGTAGGCGTTCTCCAGCACGATGATCGCGTCGTCCACCACGATGCCGATGGCCAGGGTCAGGGCCAGCAGCGTCAGGTTGTTGATGGAGAAGCCCAGGAAATACATCACCGCGAACGTCGCGACGATTGACGTAGGAATCGCGAGGCCCGGGATGATCGTGGCCCGGAGATTTCTCAGGAAGACGAAGATGATGATGATCACCAGTACCGCCGCGATCAGCAGCGTGTCCTGCGCCTCGCTGATCGAGCGGGTGACGAACTCCGAGCCGTCGAACGCCGTCTCGATGGCGACGCCCGGTGGCAGCGAGGCCTGGATCGCCGGCAATTCGCTCCGGATCTCTCTGGCGACCTGGATCAGGTTGGCCTTGGACTGCCGCACCACCCCGATGGCGACGGCCGCGTTGCCCTTGAAGCGGAGCACGCTCCGCTCGTCCTGGGCGCCCAGTTCCACCCGGCCCAGGTCCTTGAGCCGCACCGGCTGACCGCCCTGGTCGGCGACCACGAGGTCCTCGAATTCGAGCGGCGTCTTGAGTTCGCCCAGGGAGCGGACCGAGAACTCCCGACGGTCCGATTCGATCCGGCCGGCCGGGACTTCGACATTGCGGCTCTGGATGGCGGATTCGACGTCCTGCACCGTCAGGCCGCGGGCCGCCAGCTCCGACGCCGACAGCCAGACCCGCATGGAGAAGCGGCGCTCACCGAAGATCTGGGCACTTCCCACGCCGGAGAGGCTCTGCAGCCGGGCCTTTACCCGCCGGTCGGCAATGTCAGAAAGCTGTAAGAGGTCGTAGTTGGCCCCCGAAAGCGCCATCCAGTAGAACGGCTGGGCGTCCGCCTCCTGCTTGGCGACCACCGGCTCCTCGATGTCGCGCGGCAACCGGCCACGGACCCGGGAGACCTTGTCCCGGACGTCCTGGGAGACGACGTCGACGTTCTTATCGAGGGTGAACTCGAGGGTGATGTTGCTGAGCTGCTCGCCGCTCGAGCTGGTCAGGGTCCGGAGTCCGGCGACCGTGCTCAGCTCCTCCTCCAGGACGTCGGTAACAGCCGACTCGACGACTTGGGGATCGGCGCCGGGCAACACGGTCGTGACCGAGATGATGGGGGGGTCGATGTCCGGGTAGTCCCGGACCGGAAGGCGGGTATACCCGATGATACCGAAGACGACCAGCCCGACACTCAGCATGCTGGCGAGCACCGGGCGCCTGATGGACACATCCGACAGCTTCATCGGATCACCACACTTCGTAATGGAGGGGACGGCCGGGGGCCGAACGCGCTACTTGGGACGCGGAACGACTGCCTGACGAAGCGGAGTCCAGCAGGTTTCACGCGAGGGGATCAACGTACTATTGTTCAGCCATGGGAGTCAAACTGAATGCGCGCCAGCAGGCACAGCTCGACCTACCTGCAGGGACTCACCCCGAGGTTCCAGAAAATCCACGGCACCATCGAGCTCATGGCCAACATGCAGGCCGATGAGACGGCGGTGCGGGCGCTGGGGCGCACCCTGGATGAAATCAAAGCCGGGAGCCGGCCAGATGAGCCTCAACGGCCTGGCCGAAACCGCCGGCCTGATGAGCACCATGGCGCGCCGGGGTGGCGGGCAGCAGATGAAGATTCGGGGACTGCGGGAGCTGTTTGGAAGCCTGAAAATCAACTACGATGCGGCGGTCAAGGCGGCGAGTGCGGCGGAGGCGGAGGCTGAGAAGCCTTAAGCCGTAAGCCTTAAGGTCTTAAGCTACGGCTAGTCCTGATCGCGATTACTTGAGGTTCCCCGGCTCGAAAACGTCGTGGCCCTTCTTGCGTAGGTAGTCGTCGATCGGCTTCCCCGCCATCAGCAGGATCATCCCGTGGACCAGCACGCCGATGAGCAGCGACACGAAGGTCAGGGCCAGGAGCACGCCGCCGGCACCGATAGCGGCGAAAATGCGACCGAGGATTTCCATCGTCCACTCCAGGATCAGGGCTTGAGGCGAGACATAGCTTAGCCGGTTCCCGGCGAGGATTCAATATTGCGGACCCCAACAGCCACAGTGCATTCAGCGAGACCCCAACCATGCGCGCCATTACCGCAGTCCTGATCAGCAGCCTCCTCGCCACGACGCTCAACGCCCAGGAGCACGATCACAGCATGGCGATCGAGGGCGGCGGCAAGTTCCCTCCCGGTTGGATGGTGCGGACCGACGAAGAGGCGCCCGCCACCACCGTAAAATACGAGGCAATGCCACCGGGCTGGCACGCCACCACCGGAAGCTCGGCGATTGTCTATCGGCCGGCTGACCAGGCCAAGGGGCAGTACAGCGTGTCGAGCAGGATGCACCTGTTTCCCAGCAAGGGATCCCACGAAGAGGCATTCGGGCTGTTCATCGGCGGGCAGAACCTGGACGGCGCCGGCCAGCGTTACACCTACTTCCTCATCCGGGGCGATGGCACCTACAAGGTGAAGCGCCGCAACGGCGCCGAGACTACCGATCTGACCAAGGACTGGACCCCGAGCCCGGTGGTGAAGATGGTGTCGACCGACGGCTCGGTGGCGAACAACCTCTCGCTCCAGGTTGGGAAGGACAAGGTGAAGTTCCTGGTCAACGGCCAGGTGGTCTATTCAGTCGCGGCGGACAGCGTGGATACGGATGGGATCGTGGGGCTCAGGATGAATCACAACCTGAGCGTGCACGTGGAGAATCTGGAAATCGGAAGGATGTAAGGCGGACCGGCGGACCGGCGGACCGGAAAGTTAGCCAGAACCCAAGGCCTGGACCGCTGCCTGGCGCACCTGGCCGTCGGCCTCCGCGGCAATGCGCGAGAGGGCCTGACGGGCAGCCTCGGTCTTCGCACCAGCAAGAGCACTAACCACTTCAAGTCGCTCGGAGGTCGGGCGGCCGCGGCTGAGCAGGCCGCGCCGCTCGGTGGCAACCCGGACCAGCACGGCCCGGGCCTCCGGCGCATCAATTCCCGCCAGCGCCTGGAGCAGTTCCACTCGAACGGTGTGATCCTTCTCCTGATCGAGCGCGGCGAGCAGCGGCATGGCGATGGCGCCGGAGTGGCGGCCGGCCAGCGCCTTTCCAGCATGCGCGCGGGTGCGGGGCGAGGGATGGCTCAGCAGCTGGCGCAATCCGTCAACCACGCGTTTGTCACGGAATCGGGCCAGCGCGTCGATGACCGCCAGTCGTACCCGTTCGTCGGGGTGGTTGGCCCGGGCGAGCAATGCAGGGATGGCGCGGGAGTTACCCAGGCGACCCAGGACGTCGGCCGCGAGGCGGAGATCACTCCAGCGGTCGTTGGAGAGCAGGGCAACGGCCTGAGGATAGGCATCCGGCATGCCTCCCAGCGCATCGAGCAGGAATGCGCGGGGCCCAATTGCCTCCGCCGCACGAAGATTCTCCAGGATCAGCTCCGCGGCATCCAGACCGGCCCAACGCAACAGCTCGACCGTCCGAGTCTGTTCCTCGGTGACCCGATACGCCTGCTCGATCAACGCCTGCAACACCGGGCGGGACAGGATGCGGCGGAGTGCGATACCATATCCGCGCCGTACATCTTCCGGCATTCCGGCGAGGAGGCGTAGAACACCCTGGGCGTTGTGCAGCACAGCGAGCCAGGCTCCCCGTCGCACGGAGGTTTGGACCAGATCCAGCAGTTGACGCAGGGCGACCGCCAGGCGGTCGCTGGGACGGATTCGATCGCTGAGAACGGGGGGAGTGTCGCCCGGGAAAGTCTGCTCGGGGATCACGGTGAAACGCTCCCCGTCAGCTCCCTGTACGGCCCCGAGGATCTCACCGAGAGTCGGGATCAGATCGACCTGGACGCTGGGCGTACTGGGAAGCGGGCCATCGTCTTCCGCCAGCGCCCGAGCCAGTGCCAGGAGATCATCACGACTGGCCCCGGCCGCGACCCGAATCGCGTCGACCCCGCGCGAAAGCAGCCGGCCTCTCAGGTCGTCGCCGTCCAGCGACCAGCTATTCTCGATCCCGGCCTCGAGGACGGCGGGAGCGCCGGCCACCCTGCCCACGACCTTCTCGAGGGCGGCGCCGAACGCGGCGTGGTCGCCAGGGTGCGCCCTCATCTGACTGATGAGGTCACCCAGACTCTGCTCGAAGCTGTCCTCGGCTGGCCCGACGGAGAGATCATCCATGGATGGCTCAACGTGGGGTGTGGCAATCGGTTCGTCAACCTGCTAACCCTCGTGGCAGTATCTCTGCGCCGCTTGCTTGACAGGCACAAGCGGCCCCGGTATATAGCTTTATGTCCTTCCCTGACAATCGAAACGCAATTTTTCTCAATCGGTTCGGATAGACCCCGACCGGCGGCGTGTGTCAGTTCCCGGACGAAGGTCCGACGCCGGTCCGCTCGGGGTGAGGGCGGGCCGGTTCTTTATTCACTTCCCTGAGGAGACCACATGAGACGCTCGTTCATCGTCGGAGGGGCCGTCCTCGGCCTAGCCCTCGGGCTCGCGGGTTCCGCCACGGCCCAGGTGACGCTCGGCGCAGACGCTGCTTTCAATAGCGCCTACGTCTGGCGTGGGTTGTCGCTGACCAACAAGTTCGTCATCCAGCCGGATGCCTACCTGACTATCCCGATCCTGGGGATCGGACTCACCGTCGGCGGGTGGGCCAACATCGAGCCCAGCAAGTACGACGAGGTGCCGGATAACATCAGCGAGGGCGGCGGCCTGGCGGGCCCGGACCTGACGGAATTCGACTGGTGGGCCGAAGCGGCAATTTCGCTCTTCGACATTGTCACCCTCACACCGGGCGCCACAGGGTACATCTACCCCAACGATGCCGGGCTGACGGAGGACAACAACACGGTCGAAGTCTACTTGAAAACGGGCGTCAACATCTTCCTCAACCCCAAGCTCTCGGTCTACTACGACGTGGACAAGATCGATGGCGCCTACATTGAGGCCGGCGTCTCCCAGCCCTTGTACTCTCACGCCGGCTCTCCCCCTCACCTTCGGCGCACTGGCCGGCTTCAGCGCCGGACAGGAAGTCAACAACCGCGACCCGAACGAGCTGGCCAACTTCAACGAGAGCGGCCTGACCCACGTAGACCTCTCGCTGAGTCTGCCTTTCTCTGCGGGGCCAGTGACCATCGCGCCTCAGTTCCACTTCCTGATCAACGACGACGAGTTCACCAAGATCACGAAGACCACCAGCGGCCCAACGGGCGTGAACCAGGAAGACACCAAGATCTGGTTCGGCGCCACGGTCAGCTGGAGTCATGACTTCGGTGGGGGCAGCGAAGAGGCGGAGTAGAAAAAGCGTGAGAAGTGAGAAGTAAGAAGTGAGAGGGGTGGAGAGGCCGGTCTCAACGGCTTAACCACCCCTTCCCTTTTTTACCTCTCACGTCTCACGTCTTACTTCTTACTTCTCACGCTTTTGCCATCTCCTTGAAGGTGTCCTCCAACCTGTTCAGCATCTCCTTCAGCAGATCCATCGAGATACCCAGGGCCGGTTCGATTCGGATGGTGCGAGCCTTGGAGTAGGTACCGGCCACCAGCACGCCCCGCTTGAACAGACTGGAGGCGCACTTCCAGCCGATCGGGTCACTGTGGAATTCCATTCCGATCAACAGGCCCTTGCCGTGGACGTCGCTCAGAATCTGGGGGAACCGCTGCATCAGCTTCCTCAGCTCGGCGAGGAGGAACTCTCCCTTCATCGCGGCCTGGCCCGGCAGATCTTCCTCCAACGTCACCTGAATCGCGGCGATTCCCGCGGCACAGGCAATCGGATTCCCCCCGAAGGTCGTCGAGTGGATGATCGGATTGGGGATCAGCACTTCCCAGATCTCGGGAGTCGAGATGAATGCCGAGAGCGGCATGACGCCGCCCCCGATCGACTTGCCGATGCACAAGATGTCGGGTTGGACGCCCCAGTGGTCCACACCCCAGAGCCGCCCGGTGCGCCCCATACCGGTCTGGATCTCGTCGGCCACCATGAGAGTGCCGAAGCGGGTGCAGAGATCGCGTACCCGAGGCAGGTATTCATCAGGAGGAACCACACCGCCCGCCTCTCCCTGCACCGGTTCGACCACGAAGGCCGCGATTGGCGTGCCTACCTGCTCCCCCTTGGCCAGCTCTGCTTCGAGCGCGTTGGCGTCACCGTAGGGCACGAAGCGTACGTCCTGCAGGCCGCCCAGGAACGGCTCCCGGAACGAGGCCTTCCCCATCAGCGAGAGCGATCCCATCGACTTCCCGTGGAAGCCGCCCAGCGTGGAGAGGAAAGTGTTTCGCCGAGTGTGAAGGCGGGCCAGCTTGATCGCGCCTTCGATGGCATCGGTTCCGTTGTTGATGAAGAAACAGTTCTGGAGCCGACCCGGAGTGACGGCCGCAAGCAGCTTGGCGAGTGCCGCGCGCCACGGCTCCAGCAGCTCCTGGCTGTTGAGCGCCATGCGCTGCATCTGATCGGTCACCGCCTTGACGATCTTCGGATGGTTGATCCCCGCGCTGAAGATGCCGTACCCGCCCAGGCAGTCGATGTATTCCCGGCCCAGGAGATCCCGCAGCACAGAGCCCTGGCCCGACCATTCCAGCGCCGCGAACTGTCCGGCCTCGGTGACCGACTTGCGGTAGCCGATGAACCCGCGGTTGACGTACTGCTCGTAGGCTTCCACCGTCTCGGTGATGAAGGCCTGCTTCTCCTCCAGCGACATCTCCTGGCCGCCAATGAGCCGTAGGTAGCGCTCGCTCTGCTTCAGAACCTCACTGTCGGGCAACCGCAATTCGTATCCTCCCGTGATCGGGCGCTCGGCGCCCGGTATTTACGCGCTCTTGATCTCGCCCCAGATCTGATCCCAGAGCGCCATCGCGACACCCAGATCCTTCTGGTATTCCAGGCGCTTCATTCGTCCGCCGATTAGGCGTGCCGTACCCCTTGGGGTTGGAGATCGCGCCACCGGTGCTCCGCAAGGCAAGAAGATCTACGTTCCCGGCTTACGGCTTACGGCTTACGGCCGCTTGCTGACGGCTAAGGGCTAACGGCTACCCCAGCCAATCCCGCAGCTGAAACCAGGCGCCCGCAATCGGCAGAAACCAGGGTCGTCCGTGGTACAGGGGAATCGCAGGAAAGGGGAGTCCCCAGAGGGGAGGCTGTTCTGCCTTACCCGCGAGGAGCTCTCCCATACGGTGGCCGAGGTAACTGGCGAGTGCAACGCCGTGACCGGCGTAGGCCAAGGCGTAGTGGACCCCCTCGAAGGTGCCTGCGTGCGGCAGATAGTCCAGAGCGAAGCCCAGCTTGCCGCCCCAGGAATACTCGATCGGGATGTGCGCGATCTCGGGATAGACCTCTTCGATTCCCCGGCGGAGAATCGCCCGGCTTTCTCGCTCCGCGTCCGCGGCGAAGGAAGCGCGACCGCCGAAGACGAGGCGGCGGTTCCACACCCGGAAATAGTACAGCAGGTTCTTGGTGTCGCTCAGCACCCGGCCACGGGGTACCAGTCGCAGGGCCGTCTCCTCGTCCAGCGGCACTGTAGCGATGATGTAACTCCCAATGGGAACCACTCGGCGGGCCAGGTCGGGCTGCAGCACACCTCCGTAGCCGTTGGTGGCAACCAGGACCTCGCGCGACCGCACGATCCCTTGCGCGGTATCAAGCTCGAAGCCATCGCCCTGCCGCCGGATTCTCCGTACCTGACAGCGCTCAACTGTCCTGACCCCGGCTCGTATCGCTGAACGAGCCAAACCAGTGAAATACGCAGCCGGCTGGAGCCCACCGGCCGAGGGATCCAGCAGGCCTCCGTGATAGCGGGCGGAGCCAATCTCCTGACGAACCTGGGTCCGGTCCAGCAGGACCGTGTCGTGGCCGAACCGCTCCCGCAGCAGATGGCACTCCTCCTCCAGGCCCTTGAGATGCGAGGATCGCGCGGCAAGTGCGACGTGGCCGCAACGCCTGAAATCGCAGTCGATGTGCTCCAGGGCGATCACCCGCTCGACGAAGTCCACCGCATCGAGGGAGAATCGCCAAAGCGCGCGGGCCCGCTCCAGCCCAAGGCGTCGCACCAGAGCCTCGATTTCAGCCTTGTAGCCCGGAAGAACGAAGCCGCCGTTCCGCGAGCTGGCTCCCCAGCCCAGCGTCTCCTGCTCGAGCACGACCGTGTCGACACCATGGCTGGCAAGGCTCCGTGCTGCCGCCATCCCGGTGTAGCCGCCGCCAATGATCGCCACGTCGGTCCGATCGGGTGGATTCGGCAGTGAGGCAATGTTGAGTGGCGCCGTGCTGGCGGTCCAGAGATTCATCCGATCAATGCCTCGACCGATTCGCGGAAGACGGCCGTGTGCCGGTCGATATCCGATTCGGTCACCATCGGCGCGATGAGCGCCATGTTGTGGAATGGGGTGAGCAGGATGCCGCGATTGAGGGCCGCGAGGTGCATGTACCGGTCCAGTTCGACATCCACGGCGGCCGCGGCCTCCCCGCCGTTACGAGGAGGCACCGGACGAAACCAGTATTCGGCGCGGGAGCCCAGCTGTTTCACGATCCAGGGCAGCCCAAACTCGGCGATCGCGGACTCGACCCCGTCGCGAAAGCGGTCCGCCATCGGGATAGTACGCCGATAGCTGTCCGGCGTGAGCACCCGTTCCAGCGTGGCGCGCATGGCAGCCAGCGACAGCGAGTTGCCGGCGAGGGTGCCGCCGATCCCGCCGGTATCACAGTCTGCCGCTGGAATGCGTGATTGGAGCGCCTTCGCTACTTCGGCGCTGAACCCGTAGGCGGCGCCGGGGACCCCTGCGCCGATCGCCTTCCCCACCGTCACGAAATCGGGACGGAGCCCCATCGCCGCGGTGCACCCGCCGGGTCCGGCGCAGAGGGTATGGGTCTCATCGATGATGACCAGCGTACCGGTCCTGGCCGCTAAAGCGCTGAGGGCGGTGTGAAATCCGGGATCGGGATGGATGATCCCGATGTTGGTCATCACCGGCTCTGCGAGGACACACGCAACGTCATGGTGAGACAACGCCTGCTCGAGAGCGGGGAGGTCGTTGAATTCGACCACTCTCGTGGTCTCCACCGGATCAACAGCAGGACCGATATTGCCCGGCCGGATGCGAGGCACTCCGTCCTTCAGGATGATCAGCGTCTCGTCCACCGTGCCGTGGTAACACCAGTTGAAGACCAGGATCCGGGGGCGACCGGTGATCATGCGCGCCAGCCGAATGGCGAAGCGATTGGCATCGGTCGCGCTCAGCGCGAACTGCCAGTGGGGAAGGCCGAATCGCCGGCCCAACTCCTCAGCGACCCAGAGCGCATCCTCGGTGGGCAGCATGGTAGTGATGCCGCGCGCGGCCTGGCGATTGATCGCCTCGAGGGTAGCGGCCGGCGCATGGCCGGTCATGGCACCGGTGTCTCCCAGACAGAGATCGAGGTAGTGCAGGCCATCGACGTCGGTGAGATACGCTCCCTGGGCGGAATCCACGAATACCGGGAATCCGCCGGCCCATTTCTTCATCCAGTGCATCGGAACGCCCTCGAGCAACGAGCCCTGGGCGCGTTCGTAGAGAGCCTTCGAACGGGGATGGGTATCGAGGAAGCGTTGCTGTTCGAGAGCGTACTGGCGGACTAGACGGGTGCGGTCGAGCATGGTCGATGGTCTATGGTCGATGGTCGAGGGTCTCGGTTCGTCAGGCTTTAAGGGTGGCCGAGAGTTAATGGAATCGTTGCTCAAGACTCACGACCATCGACCATTGACTATCGACCAGTGACCATCGACCCTCGACCGTCACCCCACCACTACCTCAAACGCCCGCTCCATCGCATCCAGTCCCTCATCCAGCACGGCGTCCTGCACCGTGAGCGGGACCAGCACCCGGACCACATTCCCCAAGGTACCGGCGGAGAGAAGAATCACCCCTCGCTTCAGGGCTTCGGCCAGCAGCTTCCCGGTCAGTTCCTTGGCGGGGGCTTTCGTCTTGCGGTCGGTGACGAGCTCCAGAGCGATCATGCCGCCCAACCCGCGCACATCGCCGACCTGCGGAAAACGCTGAGCCCACTTCTCGAACCGGGCCCGAATCCGCTCGCCGACCTTCGCCCCGCGCTCGGAGAGATGATCCTCCTCCATGGCTTGCAGCACCGCGAGGGCCGCGGCACAGGCCAGCGGATTACCACCGTAGGTACCTCCCAGTCCACCGGGCTGCGCCGATTCCAGCACATCGGCCCGGCCGGTGACCGCGGCAAGCGGCAGTCCGCCGGCCAGCGACTTGGCGGTGGTCATGAGATCGGGGACGAGACCGTAGTGTTCACAGGCGAACATCTTTCCCGTCCGCCCGAATCCGGTCTGAATTTCGTCTGCGATGAACAGGATCCCGTGATCCTTGGCGAACGCCGCAAGGACTTTGACGAACTCGGGCGGCGCCGGCACGAATCCGCCCTCGCCCAACTCCAGCTCCATGATGATCGCCGCAACCGATTGCGGATCCACCATGGCCGCGAATTGCTGTTCCAGGTACTCGCGACTCGCCATGCAACAGGCCCCACCTCGTCCGCCCTGTCCGCCCTGTTCGCCCTGACCGCCCTGCGCACACCGATAGCAGTACGGAAACGGCATCCGATACACTTCGGGCGCGAACGGACCGAAACCCTTCTTGTACGGCATCACCTTCGAGGTAAGCGCCATGGCCAGATAGGTGCGGCCATGGAAAGCGTGCTCGAAGCAGACCACCGCCTGACGACCGGTAAAATGACGGGCCGCCTTCACCGCGTTTTCCACCGCCTCCGCGCCGCTGTTCACGAAGAAGGTACGTTTCTCGTGCTCTCCGGGCGTGAGCCCATTGAGCTTTTCGGCCAGCTCCACGTATGGCTCGTAGGTGGAGACCGGGAAACAGACGTGGGTGAAGTGATCCAGCTGCTGGCGGACCGCTTCGACCACGCGGGGGTTCCGGTGCCCGGCATTGACGACACCAATGCCGCCCCCGAAGTCGATCAGCCGATTCCCGTCGGCGTCGGTGACGACGGCGTTCTCCGCGTGGACCACGGCGAGCGGCGTAGTGGACGGCACGCCGCGGGGGACCGCCTTGGCACGTCGGGCATTCAAGGCCTGGCTCTTGGGACCGGGGATCGCGGTTTTGAGTTGAATCAGCGGGGGGCATCGGACGCTCCGAACTCTGCGAGGGACTGGAACGCCGAGCTTAGCCGCCGCCCTCCGAAATGTCGAGGGTCGGGCCGCTACCGGCCTTCCCATTCAAGTACTGCACTGTAGGTTCTCTGCATTACCGTCGCCCTCAGCGGTCCCACCTATGCCCTTCGAGGTCCAATCATGACAGGAGTCCGTTCGAGCGTGCTTCGCTCCTTGCTGCTCGGCGCCGTTGCTGCCGGCCTGGCCTGCGGCGGCGAAAAGGCCGGCGGCCGGGCCGGCGGGGCCGTCGAGAAGATCAGCATCACGCCCACATCGGACGCGCGCGCCGACGCCAAGACCTATCTCGCCAAGCTGTGTCCCAAGCCGATCGGCGGCGAGCTCAATTTCATGGTGTGGGAAGGGTACACCGACACGCTTTTCGCCAAGCCGTTCGAGGAGGCCTGCGGCGTCAAGGTGAATGCCACCTACATGCAGTCGAGCGACGAGCTGGTAGCCAAGCTTCGGGCCGGCGGGGCGCAGACCATCGACCTCGTCTCGCCTTCGAGCGACGCGATCACCCAGATCATCGAAGCCAATCTGGCTCAGCCGCTCGATATGAAGCGGCTCCCGAGCTATGGCGACCTCATGGCCAGCTTCCGCGGCCTCACCATGGCGCGGAAGGACTCACTGGTCTTCGGTCTGCCCTGGGCATTCGGCCCCAACCCGTTGATCTACGACACCGCGAAGGTCAAGCCCGCTCCTACCTCGTGGGCCGACCTGTGGGACAAGAAGTATCGCGGCAAGCTGTCGCTGCAGGATGATATCGCGACGCTGTGGATGGTCGCCCAGACCCTGGGCCTCGACGATCCGAACGATCGGAGCAAACTGTACAATCTCTCCGACGAGGATCTGGCCAAGGTCAAGGCAAAGGCCCTCGAGCTCAAGCCCAACGTCCGGAAGTACTGGGCCACCGCCGGCGACATGACGCAGCTCTTCCAGAGCGGGGAAATCGTGGCCGGAGAAGGCTGGCCGCTCATGACGGCTCAGCTGCGCGCGGCCAGTTTCCCGGCAGGGGAATTAATTCCGAAGGAAGGCACCACCGCCTGGGCCGACCACTGGGTCCTCACCTCCGGCGCCGCCAATCTGAATGCGGCGTACGCCTGGCTGGAGTATGCCTCGCAGCCTTTCACCCAGAAGCTCATGGCGGATGTGACCAACTACATCGTGGCCAGCCCGGGCGCCAAGGCGTACATGTCGCCCGAACAAGTCGCCACTCAGCGTGACATTGCCGAGTACGGCACCAAGGTCAACTTCTGGCAGTGGAGCCCGCGGCGCGACAAGTACCAGGAAGTGTGGAACGAGGTTAAGGCCGCGAAATAGGTAGTCGGTTGTGGGTGGTAGGTGGTGGGTCCTGGGGTCTGACTTCCACCGCCACCACCCACCACCTACTACCCACAACCTTCAGCTGCGAGCCGCACTCATCCCGCCCATCCTCGAGCTCCACCACCTCACCAAACGCTTCGACGCCTTCACCGCCGTCGATGATCTCTCGCTCGACATCGCGGCGGGAGAGTTTCTGACCTTCCTGGGCGCGTCCGGCTCCGGGAAGACAACGACGCTGCGCATGATCGCCGGATTCGAGCGCCCCACCTCCGGCGAGATCCTGATGGAAGGGAGCTCAATCACGCCTCTGCCTCCCTTCAAGCGGGACATCAACACCGTATTCCAGCACTACGCGCTGTTCCCTCACATGAGTGTCCGGGACAACGTGGGATACGGCCTCCGCATGCGGGGAGTCCCGAAGCCGGAAATAGGGAAGCGGGTGGAGGAGGCGCTGCAGATGGTCCAGCTCGGCCATCTGGGAGACCGGGCCCCGCGTCAGCTCTCCGGAGGACAACAGCAACGCGTCGCCCTGGCCCGTGCCCTGGTCAATCGTCCCCGGGTATTGCTGCTTGACGAGCCGCTCGGCGCACTGGATTTGAAGCTTCGCAAGGAAATGCAGCTTGAGTTGAAAGAGCTCAACAAGCGGTTGGGGATCACCTTCATCTACGTGACCCACGATCAGGAAGAGGCGCTCACCATGTCCGACCGCATCGCCCTGATGCGGAACGGCCGGATCGAGCAGTTGAGCGGACCGCGGGAGATGTACGAGGAGCCCGTTTCCCGCTACGTCGCGGATTTCATCGGGGAGACCAACCTGCTGCAGAGTACCACGGCTCGGCGGCTCGGCGGCGAGCTTGTCCCGAGCGGAAGCGAAGGAGCGGCTCGGCTCACGGTTGGGGGGCGCGAGTTCGATGCCACCGCGACCAAGTCGTGGGAAGAGGGTAAGCCGGCCTGGCTGGCCGTTCGCCCGGAGCACATTTATGCGGTCACCTCGGGCGATGGTTCCCATTGGCTGCCGGTTCGGGTGGTAGATGTGATTTTTACCGGGGTGATAACCCGGGTACATGCGACGGTGGAGGGCGGCGGCTCCCTGGTCCTGCATTGGCCCGCGGAACAGCCGGCGCCCGAACGGGGAGCTACTCTGACCGTTACATGGCCGGTTGAGCGAGGACGCTGTGTCGGGGAGTAGCATGCCGGGGACTGAGCCGCCTCGCCGCTCCCTCGCAGCCGCTCGGGACAAGCTTGCCGCCGAGCCCGATTGGCTGGACTGGGTTCGGGCCCGGCCGGGCATTCGCACCTTCATCGGCGCGGGCCTTCCGGTCGGCTTTGTGACGATCCTGCTCCTGCTGCCCTATCTGTTCCTGTTCGCCCATTCGTTCTTCCGGCTCACCAACGGCAGACTGACCCATGAGCTGACCCTGGAGAACTACCGCCGGCTCTTCGGGACACCGCTCTACCCCAACACGATCATCTTCTCCGCCGGCATTGCCGCGCGGGTCACCATCGTGGCACTGCTGCTCGCGTACCCACTGGCCTACCTGCTGGCGTTCAAGGTCAAACGCCACAGA
Source organism: uncultured Gemmatimonadales bacterium (assembly GCA_963788625.1). Classification (GTDB taxonomy): domain Bacteria; phylum Gemmatimonadota; class Gemmatimonadetes; order Gemmatimonadales; family GWC2-71-9; genus DATBGE01. Next base: position 526,300 of record CAWBHB010000001.1, read on the forward strand.
AATCTGATGTACATGGCGGTGATCATCCCGCTCTGGGTCAGCTATCTCGTGCGGGCCTATGCCTGGAAGATCATCCTCGGCCAGGAGGGGATCCTCAACGGTTTTCTGCAGTGGGCTCATTTGATTGACCAGCCGGTCACCCTGCTGCTCTACAGCAAGTGGGCGGTGATCATCGCGCTGATTCACATCTACACGCCGTTCACCCTGATGCCGATCTATGCGGTGCTCGAGGCGATCCCTCCGGGGTTGAAGGAGGCGAGTCAGGACCTCTACGCCAGCCGCTGGCAGACCTTCCGGCACGTGGTGCTCCCGCTCTCGCTCCCCGGTGTGGTCGCGGGCTGCACCTTCAGCTTCGTGCTCAGCATGGGCGATTTCATCGCGCCGGGGCTGCTGGGCGGCAATGACAGCGCGCTCATGGTGTCGAACCTGGTGGTGAGCCTCTTCGGCGTGGCGTATAACTGGCCGCTGGGGGCCGCTGTCTCGGTGGTGATGCTGGTGCTGACCTTCACCCTGCTCTGGCTGGCGAACAAGATCGAGACCGCGATGAACTACACCGGCTCGACCGCCAAGGTCCAGGCTCCCGCAGCCGCGGCGGTGGGCCCGGGAGGACCGATCAAGTGAACGCGACCCGAGTCGCTCCCTCGCTGCCGCTCGGGACAAGCTTGCCGCCGAGGCGCGTTGCCGCTGCCGACTGGTGGTCCAGCGCGCTCTGGACCGCGGGAGCCGCAGTCTTCGCTTTCATCTATCTCCCGCTCGTGGTCGTGGTGCTCTACGCCTTCCACGACTCGAGCATCGTGGCCTGGCCGTTCCGGCCCTTCACGCTCCATTGGTTCGTGGATCTGGCCCACGATCGCGGCATGATCGCGGCAACGCTGGCCAGCGTGAAGCTCGCGCTCTGGCCGTGGCGATCGCGCTCCTGGTGGGGGTACCCGCCGCGTTCGCGCTGGACCGGCTCGAGTTTCCCGGAAAAACCGCGTTTCGCCGCCTGGTGCTCCTGCCGCTGATTCTCCCCGGAATCATTACCGGGGTCGCCTTGCTCACCTATTTCTCATTTATCGGGCTGAGCCTTTCCAGCGGATTCCCCATCATTCCCGGTTGGCCCGTGGTCCTGGGTCACGGCGCGGCGCTCACCTCGGTGGTGGTGACCCAGGTGTACGCCCGGTTGCAGCGGTTCGACCGGGCCCTCGAGGAAGCCAGCCAGGACCTCTACGCCAGCGAGTGGCAGACCTTCTGGCTCGTCACTCTCCCCAATATCCGCTCGGCAGTGCTGGGAGCCGGACTCCTGGTGTTCACTCTGAGTCTCGATGAGATCGCGGTGACCTTCTTCCTGATCGGGCGACAGAATACCCTGCCGCTCCAGATCTGGGGGCAGCTCCGCCGCGGGATCACGCCCGAGGTCAACGCAATCGGCACGGTGATCTTCCTGGTCTCGGTGGTCGTGATCGTGATATGGGCCAGGCTGATGAGGGAGAAGACCGGCTCCTGAGTCCGCAGCTCGTCCCAAATGAGGTTGCGCCGTCTGGGCCTGCCGTTAGGTTCTCTGCCGATGACCGTCGTGACACCTTCCAACAGCGGGGTCGGGCTTCGGCTCGACAAGGATGAATGGTGAAAAGCCTTCGGCTCTTGGCCGTCTGCCGTCAACCAGAGCTCTTCGGCTGACGGCTAACGGCTGACGGTTGACGGCTGTTGACTCGACACCATTCACCACGTTCCGAGATTCCCAATGTCTTCCCAATACGATGCCATCATCATCGGCGGTGGCCATAACGGTTTGGTCACCGCTGCCTATCTCGCCCGCGCCGGACGCAAAGTGCTGGTTCTCGAGCGGCGCGAGCTGGTGGGCGGCTGCGCCGTGACCGAGGAGATCTGGCCCGGCTTCAAGGTCTCAACGGCCAGCTACGTCAACAGCCTCTTCCGGCCCGAGATCATTCGTGACCTGGAGCTCAAGCGGCACGGCTTCGCGATGTTGCCCCGGAGCCCTTCGAGCTTCACGCCGTTTCCCGACGGCCGATATCTGCTGATGGGTCCCGACAAGGAGATGACTCACCGGGAGGTGTCCAAGTTCTCGAAGAAGGACGCCGAGGCGCTTCCCAGGTACGAGGCGATGCTGGAGCGAGTCGCCGATTTCCTCGAACCGACGCTGGTCCAGACCCCACCCAATCCCTGGTCCATGGCGCCGGGGAACCTGATTCAGCTGCTCAAGCTGGGCCTCGCCTTCCGCAAGCTGGGCACCGACGGCCAGAAGGCGGTGGAGATCCTCACCGGTGCCGCCAATCCGATCCTCGATCGCTGGTTCGAATCAGAGGAGGTCAAGGCGACGATTGCGACCGACGCCATCATCGGCGCCTTCGCGACCCCTTCGATGCCCGGAACCGCCTACGTGCTATTCCACCACGTGATGGGCGAATGTGACGGGGTGCGCGGCGTGTGGGGATACGTGCGCGGCGGGATGGGGGGCCTCAGCAACGCGATCGCCGCGGCCGCGAAGGAGAAGGGCGCCGAGATCAAGGTGAACGCCTCGGTCGCCAGGATCCTGACTAAGGACGGACGCGCGGTCGGCGTGGCTTTGAGCGACGGCGACCGAGTACCGTGCCGCGAAGGTGGTGTCCTCGGTCGATGCGCACGTCACTTTCCTTCGCCTGATGGATCCCAAAGAGCTGCCAGCTGACTTCGCGGACTCGGTCCGCCATCTCGATTACGCCAGCGCGAGCTGCAAGGTGAACCTGGCCCTGTCCGAGGTGCCGAATTTCACCTGTCTGCCGGGGAATACCGCTGGACCGCAGCACCGCGGCACGATCCACCTCTGTCCCACCCGGGACTACATCGAGAAGGCGTTCGATCGCGCCAAGTACGGCTACATCTCGGACAATCCGATCGTCGAGGCCACGATCCCCAGCTCACTGGATGACACGGTGGCTCCCAAGGGACAGCACGTGATGTCGATGTTCACCCAGTATTTCCCCTACAAGCTGGCGCCGGATGCGGGAACTCTGGAGGAAAACAAGAAGCGCTATGCAGAGCGCTGCATCGACATCATGACGGAGTATGCGCCGAATTTCAGGAAGGCGGTCATCAACTATCAGGTGCTCGCCCCGGCGGATCTCGAGACTCGCTTCGGACTAACCGGCGGCAACATCATGCAGGGGACGATGTCGCTGTCGAGTCTTTCCTTCATGCGGCCGGTCCCCGGCTATGCCGATTACCGCACCCCAATCCGGGGACTCTACATGTGCGGCGCGGCGACCCACCCCGGCGGCGGGGTCATGGGAGCGTGTGGATACAATGCGGCAAGGGAGATATTGAAGGACAGCTAGTCAGGAGTCGAGAGTCCAGAGTCTGGAGTCGGATGAAGCATCGGAGTCTGGAGTTTGGGGTTCGGACGGAGAATGCTCCCGGGAATGGAAACCGTGCGAGGTGGTTGCAGCGAACAAATCAGCCCGCGGAGCATCAGGCCAATCTCCTGCGCTTCCCGCTCCAGTTGTCCAAGCAGCGTGGGATTGCCGTAACCTAGATCTGCGGCGAGCATGAGTTGACACTGCACCTCGCAAAGAGAGCCCCGAGCGATCTTCAGGAATCGGATCAGGTCCAGATCTCCGCCTCGACCGCAACCTTCGGCAATGTTCGAGCTAACAGAGACGGCTGCGCGTCGAATCTGGGAAGTGATGCCATACGTTTCGGAAGCGGGGAATGCTTTCGTCGATCTGTAGACCTCCAGGGTCAGGGCATAGGACCTTTTCCAAACCTCAAGATGCTTGAAATAGCCCATGCCCTGAAACTGTTCAAGAATACCCAGGGACACTAACCATCTTATTGCAACGATGTGCACAACTACGCCGCATGATTGAAGGTTCCTATGTGCTTCAGCCTGTAGACTCTTGACTCTAGACTTTGGACTCTCGACTCCGATCTCATCATGGCAACCTACCAGATGTACATCGACGGCAAGTTCGTCGACGCGAGCAGCCGCAAGACCTTCAACGTCTACGATCCCGCGACCGAGGAGGTGATCGCCACCTGCCCCGCCGGCGATGCCAAGGACGTGGACCGGGCGGCTCAAGCGGCGAAGAAGGCGTTTTACGGCGGATGGAAAGCCACCTCGGCCCAGGAGCGCGGCCGGATCCTGCTCCGCCTGGCCGAACGGATTCGGGCCCGGCGCGACGAGCTGGCCCGGATCGAAACCCTCAATTCAGGGAAACCAATCGTCGAATCCGAATACGACATGGATGATTCGGCCACCTGCTTCGAGTATTACGGCGGGCTGGCCACCAAGATCAACGGAGAAGTCATCCCGGTGCCGACCAACGCCATGGTGCTCGCGGTGAAGGAGCCGATGGGCGTCGCCGGGCAGATCATCCCCTGGAATTACCCGCTCGCGATGGCGGCCTGGAAACTCGGACCCGCCCTGGCGGCGGGCTGCACCGTGGTGATCAAACCGGCGGAGCAAACGCCGCTCTCGCTGCTCGATCTCGCCAAGGACTTCGAAGCGATCGGCCTTCCCCCGGGCGTAGTCAACATCGTCACCGGCCTGGGCCCCGATGCCGGCGGGCCCATCGTAGTCCATCCCGACATCGGGAAGATTGCCTTCACCGGCTCGGCCGAGGTGGGCAAGCTGATCATGAAGAACGCCGCGGATCAGTTGAAGCGCGTCTCCCTCGAGCTGGGCGGCAAATCACCCAACATCTTCTTCGCCGATGCGGATTTCGAGGCCGCCGTGGACGGCGCCCTGTTCGGGACCTTCATCAACCAGGGTGAGGTCTGCTCCGCGGGAAGCCGGGTGCTGGTGCAGAAGGACATCTACAAGAAGTTCGTGGATGCCTGCGCGGCGAAGGCCAAGACGATCAAGCTGGGACCCGGCATCGAGCGGGAGACGAAGATGGGCCCGCTGGTGAGCGCCGAGCAGCGCGACCGCGTGGTTAAGTACCAGGCGATCGGACGCAAAGAGGCGAAGGTCGCCGCAGGCGGCGGAGTGCCGGACCAATTCGACAAGGGCTGGTACGTCGAGCCGACCATTTTCTACGACGTCGACAACAGTGCCAAGATCGCCCAGGAAGAAATCTTCGGACCGGTGATGAGCGTCATCCCCTTCAAGGACGAGGCGGAAGCGATCGAGATCGCCAATGCCACGCCGTACGGCCTCGCCGCCGCGGTATGGACTCGCGACATCTTCAAGGCGTTCCGGGTGGTGAAGAGTCTGGAAGCGGGCGTGGTCTGGGTCAATCACATGCAGCCCACCATGCTCGAGGCGCCGTGGGGCGGCTACAAGATGTCGGGCTTCGGGCGCGAACTCGGCCACTGGGGGGTGGAGGAGTACATGGAGACCAAGCAGGTGTACATCAATCTCGATGAGGCGCCGATTGGGTGGTATTAGAAAGCGGCCGTCAGCCGTCAGCTATTAGCGGTTAGCGGTTGGCGGTTCCGGAACAAACGAAACCCTCCGGTGAATGGCACGGAGGGTTTCTATTCGAGGTACAGCTAACAGCTAACAGCTAACAGCTGACGGCTAACGGCTAACGGCTAACGGCCGCCGGCTTCACCGCAATCTCCCTCGGTTTCGCCTTCTCCGCCTTGGGCAGGGTGATCGTCAGCACCCCGTTCTCGAACGCGGCCTCGACCTTCTCGACATCGACGGTGTTAGGCAGAGCGAACGAGCGCTCAAAGCTGCCGTAGCTGCGCTCGTAGCGGTGCACCCGCTCGGTCTTCTCTTCGGCGACCTGCTTCTTCTCGCCGCGTAGGGTCAGGGTGTTGTTCTCCAAAGTGATCTTCACATCTTCGGGCTTCAACCCGGGCAGCTCGGCCACGATCTTGAGGCTCTCCTTGTCCTCGAAGACGTCGACCGACGGCAGCCACGCGGACGCCAGGGCTCCATTGCCATTCGGCCAGCCGGTGAACGCCTCGTCCAGCAGAGCATTCAAGCGACGCACGCCAAGCAGATCGTTGGCGGGAGCGAAACGGCGCAACATCAGGGACATATCTACCTCCAAAAAGGTCTGCAGTATTAGATCGGCCCGAGCGTTCCCTCGGGCCGGCACGCGGTGCTAATGCAGCCGGTGTGCCGGGCTGAATGGGTCACTTTGACAGGCTTGAGGAGAAGACGGCAGGTCTACGAACTCAAAGCGGCAGGGGGCCCCCCTTAAGAACCAATTTCGGGTTCGGAGAGGGTGCAGCCGTAACCGGGACTACGCGAAGCTGGACGGAAAAACCCAACCGATACCGGAGGGCAGCGGATTATCCCCGCTGGGTGGGGCTCATCACCCGGTCCACAATGCGGGCCAGCTCGTCCAGGGCAAAGGGTTTCTCGAGAATCGGGCAGCGGGTCTTGCTGAGGAAGGCGGCGGCATCCGGTGAAGCCGTATCTCCTGTCGCGATCACCAGGCGCCGCAGTAGAGCGGGTTTGGTCGCGGCTAGACCATCGTGGACATCCATGCCCGACATCCCCGGCATCTTCAGGTCGGAAATGACGAGATCATAGAGCTTGTCCTCCGGAGCCGCGAGGACGGCGGTGAGTCCGGGTTGTCCATCGTCTGCCTCCTCGACGCTCCAGCCGCGCCGCTCGAAGAACCGTCGCATCGCCGCGCGCACCGGGGCCTCATCGTCGATGATGAGCACCCGCGGAGTTCGGCCTGGCTCCACGGTGGGCAGAGACTTGAGCGGGTCGTCCGGCACGCTGGGCGGGACCCGGGGAGTGAGACGACGGTCAGTGGCCGCGACGCCGAAGGGCAGCAACGCCGTGAACCGCGCTCCGCGCTCGGGGCCTGGCCGGTTCTCGGCGGTGAGCCGTCCTCCATGCTGCTCCACGATCCCAAGCGAGACGGAAAGCCCCAGGCCGGTTCCTTGACCGGTCGCGCGAGTAGTGAAGAACGGCTCGAAGATCCGGGGCAGGAGCTCGGGCCGAATGCCCGTCCCACTGTCCTCGACCACGATCTGGAGCCCTTCGCGGACCGTCTCGGCACGAAGCCCCACCCAGCCTCCGTTACCTGCCGCCCGCATCGCGTTGTCGAGTAGGTTGGTCAGAACCTGCTCCAGGCCGACGGCGTCTCCAATGATCGCCGGGAGCTCCGGCCCCACTTCCAGCTCGAGTCGCAGCCCCAGTCGGTCGATCTCCCGCCGCATGGCGTTGGTAACCCGCTCCACCAGCTCCATCGGGGCGATGTGTTCCCGCCGTTCCTCGCGCCGACGTACGAAAGCCAACAGGTCGCGCACGATGGCGCGCGCCCGGTGCGCCTGATCTCGAATGACGACGAGCGGCTCCGTTGGGAGTCCCGGAGCAGGCTCGCGCAGCAGATCCTCACTGAAGGTGAGAATAGCCGCGAGCGGGTTGTTGAGCTCGTGGGCCACGCCGGAGACCAGTCGCCCGACGGCTTCCATGCGGAGCGATTGAGTCAGCCGGCTGGTCAGCTCCTCGCGCTCCGCTTTGGCGGCCAGACGCTCCGACACGTCATTCAGGATGAGGATCCGCATCAACGAGTCGGCCAGACGTCGGGTGGAAACCGAGCATTCGAGCGGTACCTCGCTGCCGTCGGGACGCAGTCCGGGAAACAACGAGGGGGGACCAGGACGATTGAGCGGGTCTTCGCTCTGGGCCAGAAGGGCTTCGACCTGGGTGCGCGCTCGCGGAGAGATGAGGTCGGTGAAGGGAATGCCTGTCGCGTCCAGAGCCGGGAGATGAAACATCCGTTCCGCGGCGGGATTGAAGATCGCGATGCAGTAGGACTCATCCAGCGTCACGATGGCCTCGGTCGCCGCCCCGATCAGTCCGACCATCCGGGCCTCCGAAGCGGCGACATCCCGCAACCGGGCTATCCGCGCCTGCTCCGCGTCGCGCCGTGAGTCTTCCAGCAGAATCACTACCATCCCATACCCCAGCAGCAGCGCCAGGGCGATGTCGAGGTAGGAGTTGAAATGGGCGAAGGTCGAAAGCGGTGAGGCCACGATCTGCGGCCCCACTTTCTGCACCCCGCCGAAGACCACGAGATACACCACCCACAGGACGGCGAGGAGCGTGAAGGTGACGCCGGTGACGCGGGTACCCGGCGTACGTCGCTCCTCCGACAGCGTCAGCATCAGCCAGGCACATGCGCTGTAGGCGAGCACGCCAACCAGCCCCTGCCAGAAGACGATCCGGTCCAGGTCCGGCGATCGTAGCACCGTAATCGCCGCGTAGAGTCCAATCGCGCCCAGCCACGGCAGCCAGCTGCGGGGCACGTGGCGGGCCTTGGTGAATTCAATGGTGCCGGAAACCAGCAGACCGAGATGCAACAGCTTCGCGGCCTGGTAGACCAGATAGAGTACTGTGGCCGCGAGGCTCGGTTCGGCCAGCAGGTCCGGGTTGAGACCGGGAGCCAGGGCATAGCGCAACAGAATCGCCGTGACGGCGACCAGAAGCACGAGCCAGGCACGAGCCCAGATGACGAAATAGGAGCGGCTTCCCGCATGGCGGGACAACAATCGGAACAGCGTGAGCAGGAGAAGGATCCCGCCCAGCTGTACCCAGGTTCCCAGGTACGAAATCAGACCCGCGGCGTTGGTCATCTGGGCGAGGAAGGGATGTTGCAACCTAATAGACCGGGAGGGGGCGGGTCACCTGACCGGATTGTGGACGTTGCGATCCTCCTCCGCCAGGGCTCGAATCCTCCGCATCACGTCCTCGGAGACCGCACGAGCCGGGATTCGCTCACGTCAGCTCCGGGGATTCGCGATAGTCCACCAACTCCCCGAAATACACCCGGATTCGCGCACCATCTCCCGCACCCTGACGAAGCTCGCGGCCAAGACTGTTCGACAGACCAGCAATGAAGACCGGCATGAGCTGGGGCCGAGACTCGAGAATCAGGCGTCCAATGCCGGGTTGTGCGGCCAGGAAGGAGTAGGGATCCTCGCTCTTGTTGCGAGTGCCTTCGGGATGGAAACCGATGAGGCGCCCTTGCCCTTCGCGACACAACTCGGCAAGGAGACGGAAGGCATACTGATCGAAACGGCGCCTTGCGGAGGTGTGAAAGAAGGGCGGATACATCGCCCACCAGGCTCCCAGAAAATTTACCAGGACACCCAGGGGAGACTGGTAGAAGAAACGGCCGCGGACCGGAAAGTAGATGTCCCGCCATCCGGTGGTCCGCCGGAAAAGCAGGGCCATCACGACATACATGTCGAAGAAGCTGCGGTGATTGGCGGCGAGGAGGAGGGGCCGATCGCGCCGGGCAGCTGCCACCCGCTCGAGCCCGAAGACCTCGAGCCGTGATCCGACGAAGGCGTCGATCCACCGGGCGCCGATCTGCCGGTCGCACCAGCACCAGAATCGCTTCCAGCGACCCTGGTTCATCCGGCGGACCAACCGGAACGCCGTGCGTTCGAACGGGGTCAGGGAGTCGAGCTGCGCTCGACCGGCATCCCCGCCGACAGCCATCCAGCAAATCCGGGCGTAAGGTTGGCCAAACGCGCGAACCCACCAGCGAGCAGCAGGCTTGCGGCAATGGAGGAGCGGGATCCGCTCTGGCAATGCACCACGAGATCGCCATCACGGGGGAGTTCGCCCAGCCGCTCGGGGAGCCGGCCCAGCGGGATGTGATGGGCCCCGGGAAGATGGCCGCCGGCCCACTCGGAGTCGTCTCGCACATCGAGCACCACGCGGCGATCACGCGAAGCGGCGAGGGCAGCAACCCCTACCTGGGGAACCGTCTCCAGCGGCCCCTCGCTCTCCGCCCAGACCGCCAGGGCCTCGCTGCCGAAATAGCCTCCGATCCGATCCAGCCCGATCAGCGCGAGATCTCGCACAGCGGCGTCGATGGTCGCGGTGGTGCTCTCGTCTACGATGAGATAGAAGTCCCTGTCGTAGGGAAGGAGCCACCCGGCCCACCCGGTGAAGCTCCGGTTCAGGGGGATATTGATCGAGCCGGGAGCGTGGCCTCCGGCGAAATCGGCAGCCGTGCGGAGATCGACGACCAGGCCACCGTCGCGCAGCAGGGGTCGCAACCGCGTTTCCGGTAGCCGTGCAGGACGGCGCAGGCCGCCGAGAATTGCCGGCCCCAGCTTGTTCAGCCGCTTCATCTCGCCGAAATATCTCGGCGGATCGGGCTGGCCCGAGAGCACCTCGCGAACAAAGTCGGCCTCGTCGGGAAGCTGAAAGGCCCAGTTGAACCGCTTTTCATACCCGATCGTGGACTGGGGCACGGCGCTCATCGCCTTACCACAGGCCGAGCCCGCACCGTGGCCGGGCCAGACCTGCAGGTGATCCGGCATGGAGCGGAACCGCTGAACGCTGGCGAACTGGTCCTTGGCGGAGCGCTCGGACGCCCCGCTCACCCGGGCCGCCTTCTCCAGCAGGTCGGGACGTCCTACGTCTCCCACAAACAGGAAATCACCGGTGACAACGCCCATCGGAGAGTCCGCGACGGCGCCGTCGGTGACCAGGAAACTGAGATGCTCGGGAGTGTGACCCGGGGTATGCAACGCTTCGATCTTGATGTTGCCGATACGGAGCACGGTGCCTTCGGTCAACAAACCCGCGTTGCCGGTACCGGCCCAGGTGTATTTCCACTCGCGGTCGCCCGCGTCGGAGAGATACGGCTTGGCACCGGTTCGCTGTGCCAGCTCGCGCACCCCAGAGACGAAATCGGCGTGGATGTGGGTTTCGGTTACCGCGGAGATTTTGAGCCCGGCCCGATCGGCTGCCTTGATGTACTGCTCGACATCGCGGTTGGGATCGACAACCAGCGCTTCACCGGTCTGTCCGCAGCCGATGAGGTAGCTCACCTGCGCGAGTTGCTCCTGGTAGAATCGGAGGAAGATCATCGCAACAGAATACCTGCTGCCGCCGAGTCCGAGAAAGGGCGCGAAAGGCCAGCCGGAAGCGCCGCGGAAGTATACTTCTGCCATGACAATCTGGCGTGATATCTGGCAGCGGGCCCGCCGAGGCGGTGAGGCGCCCATTGCGGCGAAAGTATCCGGTACCCGGCGGGGCGGAATCGCGATCGAGCGGCTGGAGGACACCCGCTCCCGGTTCCTCAAGCCACGGCGTACAGTGGAGATCTTCCTGCCAATCGGCTATTACGGCCCGGACACCGCACGGTACCCGGTGCTCTACCTCAATGACGGACAGGACTCGGAGAGCCTCGACCTGGCGGCCACTCTCGAGCGGTTGCAGGAGGAAGGGTCTGCGGCGCCGATGGTGGTTGTTGCGATCCATGCAACCGGTGAGCGAATACGCGAGTACGGGACGGCCGGAGTGCCCAATGCTCAGGGCCAGGGAGACCGCGCTGTCCAATACGAGCAGTTCTTCCTGACCGAATTGATGCCATTCATCCAGAGCCGCTACCGTGTTCTGACCGGGCCTCCGGCTACCTCGATCGCCGGCTGGTCGCTGGGCGGACTGTCGGCGTTCGACATGGCGTGGCGCAACCCGGACCGCTTCGGCGCAGTAGGGGTCATGTCAGGCTCATTCTGGTGGCGGACCAATGACCGCTCGCCCGAGCTGAAACAGGCGTCGCGCATCATGCATCGCCGAGTGCGGGACACTCCGGGGCGGCCGGCTCTTCGCATGTGGTTTGAGACCGGAGTGCGCGACGAGTCCGCCGACCGGGACGGGGACGGCGTCATCGACTCCATACAGGACACCGAGGATCTGGTCGAGGAAATCCTGCGGAAGGGCTACCTGGCCGGGCGGGACGTGATTCATGTGACGATGCCGGGAGGCCACGATCTCGCCACCTGGCGCGGGGCTCTACCGGAAATGCTGCGCTGGCTCTACGGCAGGACCGAGGCGGTTCAGCTCGGAGCCCGGTGGCTGAGCAGCTCCTGAATGCAGAGCAGAAGGTCCCCCGCATCCCACGGCTTCTGCAGCAGCGCGTACCCCCTGCGGCATTTGCATCCCTGTTGTTACGTCGCGCGCAGTGTACCCGCTCATGAAGAGGAAGGGGACCTGCATCCCCTCTCTTCGCAGCGCCGAATAGAGACCGGGACCACTGAGTCTTGGCATGACCACGTCCGAGAGCACCAGGGCAATGCGGTCCCGGTGCATCCGGTAGGTATGCAGGGCCTCCTCCCCATCCGAAGCGGTCAGTACCCGATACCCCCTCCGTTCGAGGATTCGCGTAGCCGAACGGCGGAGTGCGGCTTCGTCTTCCACCAGGAGGATCGTTTCCGAGCCGGCCGGGGCTGGGACCGTCAGGTGAGGTGGCGGGGTCGGCTGCTCCAATGCGGGAGGGAAATAGAGAGTGACGGTCGTCCCCACGGCGAGGGTACTGTCGACCTCGATGAAACCGCCGTGCTGCTTCATCAGGCCGTACACCATCGCCATGCCGAGGCCGGTCCCCTGACCCGGTGGTTTGGTCGTGAAGAAGGGTTCGAAGATTCGTTCGCGTACCGCTGTTTCCATTCCCAGCCCTGAATCCCGGAGTCTCAGAGCCGTATAAGTACCGGCCCGTCCCCAGCCGAGCCGGCGAATGTGGCGCTGGTCCAGCCCAACCAGATCGACCGAGAGTCGCAGCTTCCCTCCTTCAGGCATCGCATCGCGCGCATTGGTCGCAAGATTGAGGAGAATCTGCTCGAGCACGGCCGGATCGGTGTTGACCGGGTGGACGGTGTGATCACTGTCCACCAGCACTTCGACGTGAGCCGGCAGCACCCGCCGCAGCATTTGCACCGATTCGACCACCAGCTGGGACAGGTCATAGGACTGGAACTGGATCTGTCCGCTCCGACTGAACGCCAGCAGCTTGCGAATCATCTCCGCCCCACGCTCGGCGGCGTGCTTCAGGTCACTGAGGTCGGTCCGCGCCTCCGTCGCATGGGCCGGCAGCTCGGCTTCGATCAGCTCCGCGGTCGAGAGGATCACCGTGAGCAGATTGTTGAAGTCGTGGGCGATGCCGCCGGTGAGCTGGCCGACGGCCTCCATCTTCTGCGCCTGTCGGAGTTGCGCCTCGCTGGCCCGGAGAGATTCCTCGGACTCCTGCAGTCGCTGGTGCATCCGCCAGGTCACGAACATCGCGAGGATGACCAGCAGGATCGCCGCCGTGACGATCGCGGTGAGAACCACCCGCGCGGCCCAGCGCGCACCGTCGCCCATCGTCCGCGAAAAGGCGTCTTCCAACTGGTTCAGCGCTCCACTCAGGCTGTCCACCTCGGTCAACAGCGCCTCGAGCCGTGCCGGGTCGGGGTGTCCGGTCAGGATCTCGCCGTTCACCTTTGAGCCAACCGCAGCCAGCTGACCGATCAGGGAGTCGCCCTGGGCCCAGATGGTGATCGCCTGGTCCACGAAGCTGACCCGGCGAAAGCGCCGGAAGAAGGTGGCCATCCGATCAACATCTTCCGGGTGATTGCGTCCCAGCAGGAAGCCGACTCTGACGCGCGACAGATCGGGATTGGGCCGTTCGAGCTGCAGTCGCGCTTCGCGATCACCCAGCGGAACGGTCAGACTCTTCCTGAACGCCTCGTATTCCAGGGGATCCGAGTTGCGGGCATAGCGCACCAGATGATAGACCGCGTCCTTCTGCGCCTTGGACCAGAAGCCCTCGCCTCCCACGTAGGCGCGGGCGGAGGACAGCGTTTCGAATCCGAGATAGGTGAGGCCGAGCAGGCAGGCGACGACCGCAGCGAGAATCACCAGACCGAGAATTGCCTGGCGCTCGGGCGAGGAGAGGCGAGGCGAGCGGCCAGCCGGCAGGTCCAGTGTCAGCTCCAGTTAGAGGAGGTCTCCTCCACTACCATACCGCGCGGAGAGGTCGGTGTCACGCCGCTCAGGCCTTCAGATAGATCTCCCCGCCCTGGGCCCGGAACTCCGCGGCCTTCCTGGCCATCTCGGCCGCCGCGTAGTCCCGCACTTCATGAGTGATCTTCATGGAACAGAACTTGGGGCCGCACATCGAGCAGAAGTGAGCCAGCTTGGCGCCCTCGGCCGGCAGCGTCTCGTCGTGAAATGCCCGTGCGGTGATCGGATCCAGTGAAAGGTTGAACTGGTCTTCCCATCTGAACTCGAATCGGGCCTTGCTGAGCGCGTCGTCCCAGGCCCGGGCCCGGGGATGACCCTTCGCCAGGTCTGCGGCATGGGCGGCGATCTTGTATGCGATCACACCAGCCTTGACGTCGTCCCGGTTCGGCAAGCCGAGGTGCTCCTTGGGCGTGACGTAGCAGAGCATGGCGGTCCCATACCACCCGATCATCGCCGCACCGATCGCGCTCGTGATGTGATCGTATCCCGGTGCGATGTCGGTGGTCAGCGGCCCCAGAGTGTAGAACGGAGCCTCGTCGCACCACTCCAGCTGCTTGTCCATGTTCTCCCGGATCAGGTGCATCGGGATGTGTCCCGGCCCTTCATTCATCACCTGCACCTCATGCTCCCACGCGATCCGGGTGAGCTCACCCTGAGTGCGCAGCTCCGCGAACTGCGCTTCGTCGTTCGCATCGGCGATGGAGCCGGGACGGAGGCCGTCACCGAGAGAGAATGAAACATCGTAGGCCCGCATGATCTCGCAGATGTCGCGGAAGCGGGTGTACAGGAAACTCTCGGTGTGGTGCGCCAGGCACCACTTCGCCATGATCGAGCCGCCGCGGGAGACGATTCCGGTGACCCGGCCTGCCGTGAGCGGCACATACCTCAGCAACACGCCGGCGTGAACCGTGAAGTAATCCACTCCCTGTTCCGCCTGCTCGATCAGGGTATCGCGGTACACCTCCCAGGTCAGGTCCTCCGCGACGCCGCCCACCTTCTCGAGGGCCTGGTAGATAGGCACCGTACCTATCGGGACCGCGGAGTTGCGAATGATCCACTGCCGCGTCTCGTGAATGTTCTTCCCGGTCGAAAGGTCCATCACCGTATCGGCACCCCAGAGTGTGGCCCAACGCAGCTTTTCGACCTCCTCGTCGATACTGCTGGCGACCACCGAGTTTCCGATATTGGCGTTGATTTTCACGAGAAAGTGGCGGCCGATGATCATCGGCTCGAGTTCGGGATGGTTGACGTTGGCCGGAATGATGGCCCTGCCCCGGGCGACTTCCTGGCGGACGAATTCGGCCGGCATCCCCTCGCGGACCGCGATGAATTCCATCTCCGGAGTGATCACACCCCGGCGGGCAAAATGGAGCTGGGTGACTCCGCCGCGTCCGCGGTACACCGGGCGCCGCAGCGAAACCGGAATCAATCCATCCTGCCGGTTCTCCGCCTCCCGGACTCGCTCCACGTCCCGCTCCATGATCCAGGCGGCCCGCATCGCGGGGAGCCCCCTCAGTGGATCGGTTCCCTGCGGGCCGCTCGAATCGTAGACCCGGAGCGGCGGCTCTCCCCCGCTGAGCGTAACCTCCCGCATCGGCACCCGAACCCCGAAGCAGCCATCGACGTGGATCTTGGCGGAGCCGGGGAAGGCCTCGCCGTAGGTGACAACGGAATCTGAGGGGGATGTACGGTGAATCATGGAAGAACTCCTTCCCAAGGGCCGGAAACGGAAGGAGCGCCTGCACCGCGCTCCCTACGCCGGTCTGAACCGGATCAGGTTCCAAGGGTGCGATCTCAATCAGGCCGAGTCGAACTTTGCAGGCATCCCGCGCGTTTACTCTCGGAAGCCTTCAGTTCCTACTGCCCGATGCCCCTGGCGGCTAGGTGAATGGTATTCTGACACCCCGCGCGGTCAATCCCGGCGGATGGCGGAACCCATTCTGGCTGTAGGGATTCCGGCTCGCTCCAAAGTGGTGAAAAGCTGACAGACGACACGGCACGAGGATTGCCATTATTCGCAGCGCAGAAGGGCCGCAGTAGTGGGCTAAATCACAGGGACTCGGTGTGGAGGTTTTTCTGAACGGCAGAGTACTGAGCCTAGTGGGCTGTAGGGGTGGGCACGCCAGCCGGCAGAATAGCCGGGGTCTCGTCCACACCCATCAGGGACCGCGAGGGTAAGGCAGACGCGCAACAGCGCCGCCGCACCGCCCCCGCGATCCAATGGACGCGGGGGCGGATTCGTTTTCAGGCAGCAGGAAGCAGGTGACAAAAATGAAGCTCGTCGGGATGATGCTCACAGGTTTGTTCTCGCTCGCGTACGCGGGCAGCGTGGATCCGGCCGAATATCCGGACCCCGAGGCCGCGGTTACGGTAATAGCGACCGATACGCTGCGCGACGTGGCGGTGGCGCTCTATGACAGGGAGCACCCGACGATTTACGTGAACCCAACCAGAATGCAGCGGTTTGGCCAGCAGCTCGGCGATTTCTTCCTCGCCCATGAGTTCGGGCACATTCATTTCCACCACACCAGGGCGAACGCGCTCAACGCCGATCGTGCCCGGTATGACGCGCTGATGCAGAGCCGGGAGCTGGAGGCGGATTGCTACGCCGCGGCCACCCTGGGACGGAGCGATCGGCGCGCAGTGCTGGCGGCCGCGCAGTTCTTCGGACAGCTGGGACCCTACCGGTTCGACCGGGAGCATCCTTCGGGGAGCCAGCGCGCGGCCCGAATCCTGGCGTGCCTGCCGACCGAGCCCCGCACTCTCGGAGTAACCGATCGTCGAGCCGTACCCTTTGTCCGGCTCTGCAACATTGCCCTCAAGCTCAACTTGCCCCAGGAAACGGCCAGCCCAACATTCCTGACATGAGGATGGCGTCTCGTTTCGGGGCGTTGTGCGTTGGTGTCTTCCTTTCCTGGAATGCCGCCCCGGCAGACGCCCAGGGGTTGCACCTGATCCCCGGCGTCGCGGAAATCGCAACCGATACCATCGACGATATCGCGATAGCGACGGTGGACCTGCCGAAGCCCGTCATCTACTACAACCCGGTTCGCGCCCGGCGGTATGGCCCCCAGCTTACCGAATTCTTCCTCGCCCATGAGTACGGCCACATCGCGCTGCACCACACCCGGGTTGGGCTGAGCGTGCTACCGGACGAAGCGCGGGATTCTGCGCTGCAGGTGCAGGAGTTGGAGGCCGATTGCTATGCGGCGCAGCGGACCGAGCCCCGAGGCCGGGCCGCGAGCGAGGCCGCAATCCGCTTCTTCACCCGACTCGGGTCCCTTCCGCTTCGACGCGGTGCACCCGACCGGCTCCCAACGTGCGGCCCGGATCCTCGAGTGTATGCCGACTCCTCCGGACGAACGGGAACAGAGGGTCGGGATTGGTGAGACGGGGGTCGAGGTGGGACCGGTCAGCGGCGAGGTTGAGCGGATCACGTTCAACGTGAACATGGCCACCCTGGGCCAGACCGAACGCGGCCGCGAGGCCCAGCTCTGGGTGGATGGCCTCCGCGTGGGCCGCATCTCGAACCTGCGGATTCCCTGGTCCCTCTCGGTGAACCAGTTCGGGGCCGGATTACACAGTTATCGGATGGAGCTGGAGCTGTACCACGAGGAGGGATTCCTGCAGTTCAGCCGGTCCGGTGCCGTGGTGGGCCATGGGCACATCGTAGTGCATGAAGGAGATTCCTTCACCGTGGACTGGAGCCCGGGGTCCGCCCCTTCCCTGGTCAAGACCTCCGGACCTTAGCGGTAGCCGCGCCGACTCGACCTGCGGCCGCATCCAGAACCTCGCGGACCCGCCGCGCCAGGATGTCAGGCGTGAAGGGCTTCTGGATGAACGGGACGCTGTCATCCAGCAGCAGCCGTTGCTCGACCGAGGTCGCCGCATACCCCGACATGTAAACCACGCTCATGGTGCGCCGCTCGGTCACCAACAGTTCGGCCAGCTTGGGCCCGCTCATTCCCGGCATCACCACATCGGTAAGCAACAGATCGATCTGCTCGCCGAAGCCCCGGCTCACGCTCAAGGCCTGCTCAGGGTGCTGCGCCTCCAGGACGCGGTAGCCGCGTTGCTCCAGGACCCGGCGCGCGAGAGTCCGCACCGTCGCCTCGTCTTCCACCAGCAGGATCGTTTCGGTTCCACCCGAGCGACGTTCCACCACCGGCACGACGACTCTCGCCGCGAGGCTCATCCGGCGAGCGGGGGAAGTCGATCAGGAAGGTGGTGCCGTGGCCCCGGCTGCTACTCACCGAGATGTGGCCACCCGACTGTTTCACGATGCCGTAGACCGTGGCGAGCCCCAGTCCGGTGCCCTTACCCAGCTCCTTGGTGGTGAAGAACGGCTCGAAGATGTGGGCCAGTACCTCCGGGGTCATACCGACTCCGGTATCCGCGACCCGGATTCGCACCACCGGTCCAGTCTCTGACTGAACATTCATTGTCTCGAGGGTGAGCCGGCCTCCCTCGGGCATCGCGTCACGGGCATTCACCGCCAGATTGAGCAACACCTGTTCGAGCTGAATGGCATCGGCATGCACCCGCCCCAGTTCGGGGGCCAGGTCGGTGACCAGCTCGATGTCCTCGCCGATGGTCCGGTCGAGCATTCGCGTGATGCCCGCCACGATCTGGTTCAGGTCCACAACCCGGCGCTCCAGCACCTGCTTGCGACTGAATGCCAGCAACTGCTGAGTCAGCGCTGCGGCGCGCAGCGCCGCCTGCTTGATCTCCTGAAGATCCTCGTGGAAGGAATTGCTGGGATCGGCCTGGGCCAACGCCAGGTCGGTGTGGCCCAGCACCGCGGTGAGAAGATTGTTGAAGTCGTGAGCGACTCCACCGGCCAGACGCCCGACCGCTTCCATCTTCATCGCCTGCCGCAGCTGGTCCTCACTGTGCCGTAACGCCTGCTCGGCCTCCTTCCGTTCGCTGACATCCATCATCGCGCCGACCATGCGCACGGCCCGTCCGCCCTGGTCGCGCAGGATCGTGGCGCGATCGAGCAGGTGGCAGTACTCGCCGTCCCGCTTGCGCAGGCGGTACTCCTCCGACCAGGCGCGGCCCGTCCCCGTGATCGCCTCCCGGAGCCCGGTCCAGACCCGCTCGCGGTCCTCGGGGTGAAGGGCCCGGGTCCAGCAGTCTCCCTGGAATTCGTGAGGCTCGAACCCCACCAGGTTCCGCAGCGTAGGGGCCCACCAGATCTCCTGGGTTTCGAGCTCCCAGTCCCACAGGACATCGTTGGTGGTTTGCACAAACTGCTCGACCCGCTCCTGGCTGTATTGCAGCTCCCGGGCGATCCGTTTGCGCTCGGTGACGTCAGTCAGAATCGCCAGCGACCGGGTCACCTTCCCATCGGCGTCCTTTTCCGAGATAGCCGAAAGGAGGACGTCCAGAACCTGTCCGCCGTGAGTGACCATCTGATGCTCGACATCGGTACACGACCCGTCCCGCATCAGAGCCGGGAGTACGGTCTCCCGCGCCAGTCGAGCGGACTCGGGGGTGAGGAAATCGGTAGCAGGCCGACCCAGCACTTCGTCCCGTTGGTAGCCCAGAGTGGCAAGCCAGAAATCGCTCACCGCCACGATGCGAGCCTCCAGATCGATGGAGTGCGCCATGACCGGCGAACGGTTGTAGAGAGCGCGGTAGCGGCTCTCGCTCTCGGCCAGCGCCTCGAGCGCGAGTTTCTGGTCGGTGATGTCACGCGCCACCCACACGACCGAGTCGTGCGTCATGGGGGAGACAGTGGCGGTGAACCAGACCCGGCGGTCTTCGATGGTCAGCGCGTAGTCCGCGTGGACTACTTCCCCGGTCTGAAGGGCCCGGGTGATGTGTCTGAGAAACTCATCGGCCTGCCGCTGAGGGAACACGTCGTGAATGGTCCGTCCCAGCAGCACATCGGCGGAACGGTAGAGCAGCCCGGGATTGGTCGGAGCAACCTTCCGATACTTGCCGGTGGAGTCGAGCACCAGGATGACGTCCCGCATCGCGGAGAACACCGCCCGCAGCTCGCCCTCCGACGCCCGCAATGCCTCCTCGCCCCGTTTGCGCTCGATGGCCATAGCCACCTGGGTCGAGACGAACTGCAGGATGTCGCGGTCCCGCTCGGTGTAGCGGACACCCTCGTCATAGCTCTGGGCGGTGAGGACGCCGATGGTCCGGTCTCCCGTCTTGAGCGGCACACCGAGCCAGTCGGACGACGCCGCGCCGATGGATTCGACTTCCCCGCGGCGTACCAGCTCAGCGTACACCCCGGGACGGTCGAGCAGCGCCTGGCCCGACCGCAGGACGAACTCGGTGAGTCCCTTGCGGAGCCGCCGGGGCGCCGGAGGCGGATCCTTCTCGTCCACGAAGTAGGGGAAGCTCAGCGTGTCGGTGGCCGGGTCATGAAGTGCGATGTAGAAATTCCGGGCCGGCATCAGGTCGCCCACAACCGCGTGCAGCTCGCTGAAGAGCGCCTGCAGCGAAGGTGCGGTATGTGCCGCCTCGGAGATGCGATAGAGCGCGCGCTGGACCCGCTCCGATTCCGCTCCGGCGGCGAGGTCCTGGTACGCTGACACGCCGGGTTCCCGGCTGCCAGTCGAACGGAGCGGCCGGTTGACCGGCCGCTCCAGAGCTGCTCTATCGATGCCCAGCAGATGCCGAACCGCGTGCATCGCCGAGCGCAGGTTGGTGTCCATGATCAGGTCGGTGTCTCTCCCTCCAGCGGGGGGAACAGCACCCTCTGGTTACTCCAGTCCCGCATCATCGAGACGAAGGAGGTCACCAGCTCAGGGTCAAATTCGAGGCCGGCCCGTTCCTCGAGGTAAGCCAGTGCCGCTTCACCCATCCACGCGTCACGGTAGGGCCGATTGGTGCACAGCGCATCATACACGTCGCAAACGTGGACCAGCTTGCTGGCGTTGTGGCACTCACGTTTGTAACGGAGCGGCGGATATCCCTCGCCGTTCAGCATGATGTGATGCTCGTATGCGACCACGGCGGCCAGATCCAGCCCTTTCTCCCGCTCCAGGATCAGTCGCGCGCCATCGACCGGGTGGCGCCGCATGATGGCGACTTCCTGCTCGGTGAACGCGCCAGGCTTGGTCAGGACTTCTTTGGGAATTCGCACCTTGCCCAGGTCATGGAGCAGACCGGCGGTCCCGAATTCCCTCACGTCGCGGGGCCCCAGCCCGATGAACTCGGCGAGCGCCATGGACAAGACCGCGACGTTCGTGGCGTGGGTCGTGGTGTACTGGTCGAAGCTCTTGAGCTGCAGCAGTGGAAGGATGATGTGGCTCTCCGAATGCATCGCGAGCGATAGCGACCGGACCACGCCTTCCGCCTCCGCCATGTCCAGCACCGCGCCGGATCGGACCTGTTCGTGCACCCACTGCACCGCGCCTACTTCGTCACCCAGGGTGTACGCGATGGTCGCGGTCGCCACGGCCGAGGCCGCGTTGTCCGCCGTACTGCCTCGAACGCTCACGGCGCCGAATCGGATACTGGGCCTGCGCAGCTGCCGAGCTTCGCTGGTATCCGTGGTGCCCACGAACACCTGTTGATGCACGTCGGAGAGGAATCCTTCGAAATCCTCCCGACTCACCTCTTCATCGAATTCCATCCGCTGGATGCCGACCTTGGAAAGCTTGCGGCCCCAGTCCCACCCTCGCAGCTCCCGCAGGACCTGCTGCCGGTAGAGTACCTCTTCGTCGAGGAACGAAAAGTTGGGTTGCTGATCGGTCTTCCCTACGCTCAGCAGCTGGTCGTAAGCCGCATCAACCGCCCGCTCCCGCGCTGGATGCTTGGGACCGTACAACGACATCGCGGAGAGGGCCTGGCCCAGAGTGTTGAGGAAGCGGACCGGATCGTTCATGTCGGTTCCCGGCCGAGCTGTGCCGCCGCGCGGATTTGCGGGTCTCCGCTCGATCGCGCCAGGCGGAGCACATCGGCCGCGACCTTGTCCTCTTGCCACCCCCGCGCCAACGCGGCGATGATGGCGAGAATCTCGGCCGACTTGGGCATCAGCCGCCGACCCCGGAACAACTTCTTCCTGGTGAGCGCATGATCCACCAGCCAGTCCCGGGTTGTCGGCGTCCGCACGGTGCCCAGCACCCTGATGCCCAATGCCCGGAGCTCCCCGTCGCTGGCGTGGGCTCTCAGCATTGTCATGAGGCGGGGAACCGCGGGCGCGGGACACCCCTCCGCCGCGGCCGTAAGGCCGAGCCGGATAACCTGCTCGTCGTCGTCCGCGAAGGTGGCACCGATCGCCTCGTCCCTGTAATCAGGCAGGCGCAACATCAATTTCAGTGCCTCCCTCCGAACCCGGGGGTCGGTGTGGGCGGCGTAGGTGGTTGGGGAGAAGCTCCGGGGCCAGGACGGCATGGAACCGATGAGTGCCAGCAGGTTACGCTGCACGAACCAGGGGGAGCCCGGGAGCCGGTCAACCACCGTCTGCCCGATATCCGTGCCCAGCTTCCCCAGCCGGGTCAGCAGGCGCCGCCTGGCAGTGCGGGAATCGGCAATTTCCAACGCATCCAGCAGGGCCTCCCCTGCGTCCATGCCCATCCGCGCGACCAGGCGCTCCACCACCTCGGTGTCCCGAGGCTCATTCATGAGCAGCTGCCGGATGCTCTGCGGGGTCGCCAGATAGGCCCAGATTTCGTCAACCAGATCGGGCGGCGCCTGCGGCCCATCGAGCAGCTGGAGCAACTCCATCGCATTTCCCTCTTCCAGCATCTGGTCCACCGCCCGCTTCACGCTGGCGCCCATGGTGCCGATTTCGAGGCTCATCTCCACGATGCGCCGAGCCTCGAACCGGGTGACGGTGGTCTCGCCGGACCCGATGGGCACCGGACCGGCGAGTCGCTCCAGCATCTTGGTGTACGAGCCGGGATTGGGATCATCCAGAGTCCAGTTGGAGACCAGTTCCCGGATCGTGTCACGCAATGCCAGGTCCGCGTCGTTCCGGATCTGCTGGCTCCCCTGCTCGGCATGAAGCGCGAGTTTGGACAGGAGCCGCACCATGGAGTGGGAAATCGTCTGCTGGCTGCTCGCGGCAGTAGCCTTGAGCAGCGCGAGCACCGCCTGGACCGGCATCGTCTGCACCGCGTCTCCCACCAGCTGACGCCGCTGTGCCAGGTCGCCGCCCAGCGCCAGCAGGTGGTTGAGCGTCTCCTGATCCAGCTCGCCCAGTAGAGACCCGAGGCGGTCTTTGAGCTCCACCGCCTCCGAGCCGTGACTCATGCGTAACTCCTGACTCAGCTGCATCAGGTAGTTCACGATGACCTGGTCGTAGGTGGCCTCCCGGCGACGGCCGTTGATGGCTCGAGCGATTTCCTTGGGATCAGAGGGCAGGTTTTCGCCGCTTTCCCGCATCAGCGCGGCGGACGCCAGACCGAGCCACAGCCGGCCGGCGAGGCTCGCCGGGCTGTTGAGATTGCCCAGCTTGGGCGTCCCATCCTCGCTGAGCTCGAGCTGGTCATACGCCTGAGGGAAGAGCCGGATGTGGGGCCAGCGCTGCAGCCGCTCGAGCGGCTGGGTCCCCAACGGCTCGGTGCGGGAATCGGCGCTCAGGGTGCGCATCACGTCGGCGATTTCCGTCGGGGCTCCCCCCTGGGAGAACTTGAGGGCGCCGAGCTGATGGCGATGCAGCCGGTTGGCCAGGTCGCGCAGCACCGGATTGTCCGGGTCCGTCGCGACACCTTCGATCAGCAGCTGATTGCGGGCGACGCCGATGAGCAGCGTGGGCCGCTGATTGAGCAGGGAGTGAAGCCGGAGGGTGACCGCTTCCACCGCCGAACCCAGCAGGGGATGACCCTCGGGATAGGCGCTGTTCTTGTGAAGCGCGATGGCGAATTGGACCAGAAATACCGAAAGGTCGCGCGAAAGCGCGGCGCGTTCCTGGCCGGTACGAGTGGAGGTCACGTCAGGCTCGACATCAGTGCGACCACCTTCCATGGTCACCGGGACGTCGGGGCGTGCGGGCCCGGCACTACTCCTTGTGCCGTAACTCGTAACCTAATGGGGGGCTGGGAGTTCGTGGTAGAGGGCGGAAGCTACTTCGCGCGATCGAGATACTCGCCCGTGTTGGGGTTGACCCGGACCCGCTCACCGGTCTGGATGAATTCTGGGACGTTGACCGAGACCCCGTTCTCCAGCATGGCCGGCTTGGTCGAGGCGTTCTTGGTCGCGGTCTTCATCACCGGCGCGGTCTCCGTCACTTCATAGACCAGAGCGTTGGGGAGCTGAATGCCGATCGGCCGGCCATTGAAGTACTCCGCGATCAGCTTCATCCCGCCGGTCATCCATTTCGCCGCGTCGCCCAAGTCTTCTTCATTCATCTCGAGCTGGTCGAAATTCTCGGTATTCATGAAGTGGTAGCTGTCACCGCCCGAGTACATGAATTCCAGCTCATGAGTCTCGAGGTTGGCGGTATCCACCGTGTCGGTCGACCGGAAGCGATGCTCGAACTGGGTTCCGGTGCGAAGCTTCCGCAGCTTGGTCTGCACCATCGCCCGGAGGTTGCCCGGGGTGTGATGGTGGAAGTCGAGAACGCGGACCGGCTCCCCGTCGAATAGAAGCGTCATACCGCGGCGGATTTCGCTGGCGATGATACCCATGGTCCCTGCTGCCTGAAAAAAAGTGATCGGCGGGCGGTGAATGCCCCCGCCCCCCGAGTTTGGCGCGCACAACTATAAAGGGACGTCCCGCTCTGGCGGTAGGGGCGAGCCGGCCTAGATTGGGGAAGTCTTTCTCCCGTAGGAGCTTCCATGTCATCACGCCGGGCATTCATCGGCTCACTCGCCGTGGCCACCCTCCCCGCCTTCCGCCCGGAAGCGCTCCGCCGGGTGTGGGCCCTGCCCAAGGAGGGGGCCGGAGGGCCTGACGACGAGGACTTCTGGGTCGAAATCCAGCGGGCGTTCGACGCCGACCGGACGATGGTGAACCTCAATAATGGCGGATGCAGCCCCTGTCCTACCCACGTGCTGGACCAGATGATCCGGGACCTCCGCTTCAGCAACGAGCTTCCCGTCATCCACATGTGGCAGACCCTGGAGCCCCGCATCGAAAGCGTCCGGCGTGACCTGGCGCGAGAATTCGGCTGCGACCCGGAGGAGATGGCCATCACCCGGAATGCCTCCGAGGCCAACGAGATCATGATCTTCGGACTCGATCTCAAGCCGGGGGACGAGGTGATTGTCACCAACCAGAACTACCCCAGGATGCTCACCAGCTGGGAGCAACGGGTGCGGCGGGACGGAGTCGTCCTGAAGCAGGTCTCGTTCAAACTCCCGCCTCCGTCGCCACAGTACCTGGTCGATCGTTTCAAGGAGGCGGTGACACCGAGGACCCGGGTCATCGAGGTCACTCACATCACCAACCTGTCGGGCCAGATCATGCCGGTCCGGGAGTTGGTGGACTTTGCCCGGCCGCGTGGCATCGAGGTCTTTGTCGACGGCGCCCACGCGTTCGGCCAGTTCCCCTTCAAGCGCGACGACCTGCGCTGCGACTACTACGGCACCAGCCTGCACAAGTGGCTGCTCGCCCCGATCGGCACCGGGTTCCTCTACGTCCGGCAGGAAAAGCAGAAGGCGCTGTGGCCCCTCATGGCGGCCCCTGTCTCCATGGAGGGGAACATCCGCAAGTACGAGGAGATCGGCACCCACCCAGCCGCGAACCACAACGCCATCGCCGCGGCCCTGGCCTTCCACCGCGGAATCGGGGCGGAGCGGAAGATTGCCAGGCTCCGTTACCTGCGGGACCGTTGGGCCAACCGGCTTCGCTCCGAAAGCGATCGGGTCAAGCTCCTGACCCAGCTCGATTCCCCCTACACGGGTGGCATCGGACTCCTCCATATCGACGGCATGGATCCGGGTAAACTCGGGGGGTGGCTGCTCGACAAACACCGGATCGTGACCACCCCGATCGTACACGCCGAGTTCGACGGTCTTCGCATCACCCCGAACGTGTACACCACGGTGGATGAGGTCGACCTCTTCGCCGATCGGGTGCTGGAGGCGATCAGAAAGGGCATGGCCTGAGCGTCGGGGTTCGCCGAATATCGCTCGGCACCGCTGCGATCCTCCTCCTGGTCGGGCTCTTTGGGGCCACTCGGCACCCCTCCGGTGACCGGGCGTGGAGTCCAGATCAGGCGGTGATGCCGAGTGCGGAGTTCCATGATCACCAGGTATCGATCCACCGGGTGCGGGACTTCGGCTGGACCTCCGCGACGGATTTTACCAGTGCCTATGAGGATCGGGCCTACGACCTCGATCAGATCCAATCCGCCTGGTTCATCCTCGTGCCGTTATCGAAAAACTGGCGGGGCCCGGCGCACAGTTTCGTGAGCTTCGGCTTCGCCGACTCCCAGTTCGTCGCGATCTCGGTGGAGGCCCGCCGCGAAACCGGCGAATCGTACTCCACGCTGCTGGGTCTGCTGCGCAAGTTCGAGCTGATCTACATAGTGGGAGACGAGAGAGATCTCATCGGCCGCCGCGCAGTGTACGACGGCAACGAGGTGTTTCTGTACCCGATACGGGCCTCCAGGGAGCGTATTCGCGAGGTCTTCGTCTCGATGCTCGAACGGACCAACCAGCTTCGCGACCAGCCCGAGTTCTACAACACGGCTACCAACAACTGCACCTCGAACCTGATCGCGCACGTAAACCGCATCGCACCGGGAAGCATCCCGGCCAGTTGGAGGACGATCCTCCCCGGATACGGTGACGAAGTCGCCCTGAGCCTCGGGCTGATCGACAGCAGCCTCACGCTGGTGGAGGCGCGCTCACGCTACCGGATCAACGACGTGGCGACCCAGTACTTGGACCGTCCAGATTTCTCGGTCAGGATCCGAAACGGCCACTGACAGAGGCCACCGGGTCTCCCGGGTTATACTTGTCTGCAGTAGACAGACTCATGTTTTCGGAGGTAAGCCAGATGCGTCGCCGGTCCTTGCTCCTGCTGACCATCCCCCTGCTCTGGGCAAGCTCGGCCCATGCCCAGCAGGAGCCGTCGTTCCAGGGACACTCGCTTCACGAGCTCATCGCGGACCTCAAGGCTCCCGCGCCGATGACTCGCAACGCGGCCGCGTATTCCATCGCCGGAATCGGGCCTGCCGCCGCACCCGCGGTCCCAGCCCTGATCGAAGCCCTGCACGATGAACAGGCCTCCGTCCGCTTCCCGGTCTGTGTCGCGCTGCGCGAAATCGGCCCCGCCGCAAGCGCCGCCCTCCCCGCGCTGGAGGAGGCGCTCGATGACCGCAACGATGACGTGGCAGCGATGGCCAAGAAAGCCATCACTGCGATCAAGGGAGGCTGATCGCCCAGCGGCGTCACGTGGCGAAGGAGCTGGAGCGCTACCGCGCGCTCACTAGACTCGCGGACGAGGCCGTGCGGGTTCCCCTCATCGGGACTCGTATCGGCCTCGATCCATTGCTGGGGCTGATACCCGGAGTGGGAGACCTGGCCGGCGGCGCGCTCGCCACCTATGGCCTCCTGGTGGGCTGGAGAGCGGGCGCATCCGGATCGGTTCTCCTCAGGATGGTGCTCAACATCGGCATTGATACCCTGGTAGGCGAAATTCCCTTACTGGGGGATTTGTTCGATTTCGGATACAAGTGCAACACCCGGAACTATCGTCTGCTGGAGCAGTACCTGGATCGTCCGGCTCCCACCAGAAGAGAGAGCCGGATCCTGTTGGTGGGCCTCCTTCTGGCACTCCTCGCCCTCCTGGGCCTCGGTATCTGGGGAGCCGTGAAGCTGGCGGGATTGGTTCTTCACGCGATCGGATCGCTATGAACGCCCTTGCGCGACTGGTGGCCCACCTGGCCTGGGCCGACCAATTGGTTCTAGAATCACTCGAGCGGTCTTCGGAGCCGCCCGCCGACAGTCTCGAATTGCTGGCCCACGTCCTCGGCGTGGAGCACGTCTGGCTCGCGCGACTGGAGCGAAGGCCCGCTGAGTTCGCGGTATGGCCAACATTGAGCAAGGCCGAGTGCGCCCGATTGGCCGAACGCAATCGACGGGAGCTCGCGGCCTATGTGGAGGCGAGAACGGAACAGGGCCTGGACGAGGAAGTCACCTACGTAAACAGCGCGGGCAGACAGTTCACTTCCAGGGTGGAAGACATCCTGCTCCAGGTCTTTCTGCACGGAGCCTATCATCGGGGTCAAATCGCTCGGTCGCTACGGGCCGCGGGACAGGAACCCAATCCTACCGACTATATCGCGTTCATCCGCGGCGCCCCCGCTGCCACGCGACAGGATTCCGCCAAGCGTCCATGAGAGCCCACGGACTCCCGCCACGGAGCCGGACGGTTACCTGGTTCGACCCGCTGGCTGCCCTCGAATTGGGACGGGCGTTGAACGGCCTCGACTTCATCCAGGCCATCATCCGGGGCGAAATCCCCCTCCCTCCCTCCAGCGCCCTGCTGGGCATGCGCCCTCAAGTCGCAGAGCAGGGCCGGGTCGTGATGAGCCTGCGAGCCCGGCGAGTATCTCTACAACCCGGTGGGAGTGGTGCAGGGTGGGCTGATCACGGCACTGCTCGATGCCGCGATGGGATGTGCCGTAGCCACCCTCCTGGCCTCGGGCGACGGCTACAGCACTCTGGAATTCAAGGTGAATCTGGTTCGGCCTCTGACCGCCGAGGCCGGTCCGGTAGAGGCCGAGGGGAAGGTGATTCACCCGGGAGGCCGGGTCGCGACCGCCGAGGGCCGAGTGACCGATGGGGAGGGCCGGCTGTACGCCCACGGAACGACCACCTGCCTGATTACCCGCCACTCCCAACCCGCCTCTTGACGATTCCGGTCCTTAATATTTGATTATCCGGATACTAGGATATGAGAGCGGGACCTGGGTACCACCATTCTCGATCGTTTGCAGTCCCTGGCCGACGCCACGCGGTGCCGGCTGTTGCTGGTACTGGAGCGGAATGAGTTGTCGGTGACGGACCTTTGTGCCGCCCTTCAATTGCCCCAGTCGACCGTCAGCCGCCACCTCAAGACGCTGAGCGACGAGGGGTGGGTGGTGTCCCGGGCCGACGGCGCCAGCCGGTACTACCGCATGCCGGGCCAGGATCTGGACCCTGCGGCTCGGCGGCTCTGGCAGGTGGTGAAGGAGCAGGTGGCGGCCTCATCGGCAGCGCTCCGCGACATGGATCGGCTCCGGCGAGTCCTGGCTGAACGGCGCACCAAGTCGGACGAGTTCTTTGCGGGCGCGGCAGGCCAGTGGGACCGGATGAGGGAAGAGCTGTTCGGCGGCCGTACCGAGTTGCTGGCGCCGCTCGGCCTGCTGGATCCGACGTGGGTTGTGGGCGACCTGGGTGCTGGTACCGGCCAGCTGAGCCAGACCCTGGCTCCCTTCGTCTCCCGGGTGATCGCCGTGGATGGCTCGCCCGCCATGCTCAAGGCGGCCAAGGCGCGGGTGTCCGATCTTCCCAATGTGGAGCTGCGACGCGGCGAGCTCGAGGCGCTGCCGATTGCAGACGGTGAGCTCGACCTCGCGGTGCTGGCCCTGGTGCTTCCCTACGTGGCCGAGCCGATCGCGGTCTTCGCCGATGCGGCGCGAGTAGTTCGCAAAGGTGGTCGGCTAATCGTGGTTGACATGCAGCCCCATGATCACGCGGAGTACCGGCAGACGATGGGGCACCTGTGGCAGGGGTTCGCCGCGAAGGAGATCATCGCCTGGATGGAAGACGCGGGGTTCGAGTCGTGCCGCTACGCACCGATCCCGTCTGACCCGAAGGCAAAGGGACCGGGGTTGTTTGTTGGGGGTGGGGTGAGACGTGAGACGTGAGACGTGGGACGTGGGACGTGGGACGTGAGACGTCCGACGCATGCGGTCTCTAGACTTTAGACTCTAGACCTTAGACTCAAGACCTTAGACCTAAGACTCAAGACAGGACACCATGGCCACCACCGCAATGACGCTGCACCCATTCGCCGCCGCGCGCGAGGCGGGACGCGAACCCTTCAAGGTGAAGGACCTCTCGCTCGCGGAGTTCGGCCGCAACGAAATTCGGCTCGCTGAGTTCGAGATGCCCGGTTTGATGGCGCTCCGGAAGGAGTTCGCCGCCCGGCAGCCGCTGGCGGGGGCCCGCATCATGGGTTCGCTGCACATGACGGTGCAGACCGCCGTCCTGATCGAAACCCTGGTCGACCTGGGCGCTGATGTGCGCTGGGTCTCCTGCAACATTTTCTCGACCCAGGATCATGCCGCCGCTGCGGTGGTGGTAGGCCGCCAGGGCACCGCGGCCAACCCCCAGGGTGTGCCGGTGTTCGCCTGGAAGGGCGAGACGCTGCCGGAATACTGGTGGTGCACCGAGCAGGCCCTGATGTGGCCGGACGGCAGCGGTCCGACCCTGCTCCTGGATGACGGTGGGGACGCCACGCTCCTGGTCCACAGGGGCGCGGACTTCGAGGCTGCCGGTAAGGTGCCGGCGTTCGACCCGGCCCGTGATTCCGAGGAGTGGGGCGTGATCCTCGAGCTGCTCCGCGCAGAGCAGAAGCGGCACCCGGGGCGGTGGACCAAGGTGGCGGCGGAGCTTCGGGGCGTCTCCGAGGAAACCACCACCGGAGTTCACCGGCTGTATGAAATGATGCAAGCGGGCACGCTTCGGTTCCCCGCGATCAACGTGAACGACTCGGTGACCAAGTCGAAGTTCGACAACCTGTATGGTTGCCGACACTCGCTCACCGACGGCATCCTGCGGGCTTCGGATGTGATGCTGGCCGGGAAGGTGGCAGTGGTGTGCGGTTATGGAGACGTAGGCAAGGGATGCGCCCAGTCACTGAAGGCGCAGGGCGCCCGAGTGGTCATTACCGAGATCGACCCGATCTGCGCTCTTCAAGCTGCGATGGAGGGCTACCAGGTCATCACGCTGGAGGATGTCGTCGAGTCCGCCGACATCTTCATCACGGCGACTGGCAATAAGGGAATCATCACCGCCGCCCACATGGCCCGGATGAAGGACAAGGCCATCGTCGGCAACATCGGCCACTTCGACAACGAGATCGACATGGCCGGCCTGAAGAAGTTGAAGGGGATCCAGCGGATCAACATCAAGCCGCAGTACGATGAATGGGTATTCCCCGATGGCCACAGCGTCATGATCCTGGCCGAGGGGCGGCTGCTCAACCTGGGATGCGCCACCGGCCATCCGAGCTTCGTGATGAGCTCGAGCTTCTCCAACCAGGTGATGGCGCAGCTGGACCTGCATCTCAATGCCACCGGCCAGCCGACGCTGTCCGGCACCCGGTACGACGCGCGCCAGGTCTACGTCCTGCCCAAGATGCTGGACGAGAAAGTCGCTCGACTACACCTCGACAAGCTGGGTGTGAAACTGACCAAGCTTTCGAAGGACCAGGCGGACTATATCGGGGTGCCGGTCGAGGGCCCGTATAAGGCGGAGCACTATAGGTACTAGGAGACAGCCGACAGGGGGCCCCGTGCCGTTTTTCCGAGGAGGGTCACTGCATCCGTGAGTTGACTGTCGGACAGGTACGGGGCAGGGCCGAGCCGCAGCATGTTGCCTCGGGAGTCGGTGAACACCCCCTCACGATGTAACGCAGCGGCGAGGGCTCCCGCCGCTGGAGCCTCAAGGGCGAGAAAGCCCCCGATCTGGTCGAGCGGCACGGTCCGATCGCGACGGATCACGGCCGGATCAGCTTCGAGGGCATCGAAGCTCCGGGCCAGCACACCGATCTGGTGCTGGCTCACCTCCCGCAACAGTTCCGGCGTGAGTCCCACCTCGTCGTGAAAGTCAAAGACCGCCGCGGCCCGGTAGTGGCTTGCCGGGTCGTAGGTCGCGCCCGCGAAACGATCTCCCCCCTCTCCATAGGCGACCTGCCCCGGTCGCTGCTTTTCGGTCAACGCGGAGAACTCGCTGAACCAGCCGGTAATCACCGGCCGCAGCGTCGAGCCGGCGGGGAATCGGAGAAAACAGTTTCCCTCACCCAGCTGACAGTACTTGTAACCGCCACCGACCACGAACGCGTCGAGCAGCCCTTCTTTGCGTAGTGAGAATGGCACCACGTTGAGCGCGTGATACGCATCAACCAGCACCGATACCCCATGCCGCCGGCACTGCTCGGCTACATCGGCAAGGCTCGGCGCGATGCGACCGCTGTCGAAGAACACCGCGGAGACGAGTACCGCAGCGGTCCTGTCGTCCACCGCCCGGCGCAGGCGCTCCACCAATCCCTCGAGGGGAGCCTCCGGCACCCGGACCAACTCGATGCCTTCCTCGGCCAGACGATCGAGCTGACGCCGGATCGTGTGAAATTCGCCGTCGGTGGTTACCAGGCGCGGGCGCTCGCGCAGGGGAAGCGCCGACAGGAAGCGGACTACCAGCTCGTGAGTGTTGGGAGCCAGCGCGATATGGCCGTCCCGGTCATCCAGCAGCCTACGGAAGCCAAGGCGGACTCGTTCGGCCCGGGCGAAGGCATGCTCCCACTTGTCGTCCACGAATCGTGCGGCATCCAGCCAGGCCTGAGCCTGGGCCTCGAAGCCGCGATCCGGCCAGGCCTGATGCGAGTGCCCGGTTAGCAGCAGCCGTTCCGCCACGCCGAAGCGGCGGTAGTGGTCTGCGAGAGCATTGGGCGAGGCGTACAGCGATGCCGGATTCACAACTCGGTCCGAATGGCCCAGAGATCGGGGAAGAGCGGCTGGTTGAGCGTGGTGGCCAGGTACTCCGCCCCGGCGCTCCCGCCGGTGCCCCGCCGAGTGCCGATAGTGCGCTGAACCATTTTCACATGGCGGTATCGCCACTCCATCACGCCTTCGTCCAGATCGACTAGACGCTCGCACAGCTCGGTCAACGCCGGGTTATTGCGATAAATCTCGATCAGGATGGCTTGCAGGTCGGGAGAAGGCTCGATCGGCCCACTCACGTCGCGTTTGAGAAGTGAGACCGGAACCGCGGCACCGCTCGCGGCGAGGAAACGGAGAAACGCGTCCCAGAGGGTGGGAGAACCCAGGCGCTGCTCGAGTGCCAGTCGCGCGCCGGAACCGGAAGGGTAGCGTTCCAGGGCCCGGGGATCCTTGCGGCCCAGCGCGAACTCGAGCTCGCGGAACTGGTATGACTGGAATCCGCTGCCCGATTCGAGCCGGTCCCGGAATGAGAGGAACTCGAGCGGGGTCATCGTTTCCAGGATGTCCAGTTGGGCCACCAGGACCTTGAGGATCGTCAGGATCCGCTTGAGGGTGTGTTGCGCTCTGGCGGCGTCGTGCCGGTCGAGTTGCTGCTCGAGGTACCCGATTTCGTGCAGTATCTCCTTGAACCAGAGCTCGTAGACCTGATGGATGACGATGAAGAGCATCTCGTCATGCTCGGGGCCGCGCGAAAGCGGGCGTTGCAGCGCCAGGAGCTCGTCGAGCTTGAGGTATTCGGAGTAGGTAGGCATACCGGCTCGGCTTGGGACTACTTCAGTCGCGGCGTGTAGCGTTCCACCGATTCGTATTGCTTGGGCCAGCGAACCGGGTACTCCAGGTCGGACGCGGCGTGGCGGGTCCAATATGGATCCCACAGATGAGCCCGGGCCAGCACTACCAGGTCGGCGCGCCCCGCAGCCAGAATGGTATTCACGTCGGCGTAGGAGGAGATATTTCCCACCGCCATCGTCGCGATTCCCGCTTCATGGCGGATCCGGTCGCTGAACGGCGTCTGGAACTGGCGGCCGTACACCGGTTTGGCGTCGGGTACGGTCTGTCCGGCCGAGACATCCACCACATCGGCCCCGTGTGCGGCAAGCAGTCGAGCCACCTCAACCGCGGCGTCGGGCTCCAGTCCACCCGGTGCCCAATCTACCGCGCTGATTCGGACCGAGAGGGGTTTGTGGGGCGGCCACATGCCGCGTACCGCGGCGAGCACCTCGAGCGGAAACCGCATGCGACCCTGCAAACCGGCGCCGTACTCATCGCTCCGCCGGTTGGTCAGCGGGGAGATGAAGGTGGCGAGCAGATAGCCGTGGGCGAAGTGTAGTTCAAGCAGGTCAAACCCGGCGGCTTCGGCGCCCTCGGTGGCACGGACAAACTGGTCTCTGACCCGATCCATGTCGGCCCGGTTCATCTCCCTCGGTACCTGGCCGTAGGGATGATAGGGCAACGGCGAAGGAGCCATGATCGGCCAATTGCCCGCCGGAAGCGGTTCGTCCATCCCCTCCCATGCCAGACGGGTTGAAGCCTTCCGGCCCGCGTGGCCCAGTTGCATGCCGATCTTCGCTTCGCTGTTGGTATGGACGAACTCCACGATCCGCTTCCAGGCCGCTACATGCGCCGGGGAGTACAACCCGGTGCACCCTGGTGTAATCCGGCCCTCGGGACTCACGTCGGTCATCTCCGTCATCACCAGTCCGGCACCGCCGATGGCACGGCTCCCGATATGCACCAGGTGCCAGTCGTTCGGCACCCCGTCGGCGGCGCTGTACATGGACATCGGCGAGACCACGACGCGATTAGGCAGGACGAGGTCGCGCAGGCGGAACGGGGTGAACAGGGGTGGCGGTGGCGGGTCGAGCGGTACCGGCTGGCCGCTTTGCTGCTCCGCGCCCTGTGCGAACCAGCGGTCCACCTTAGCCACGAAGGCAGGATCGCGTACCCTGAGATTGTCGTGGGTAATCCGCAGGCTTCGGGTCAGGAGATTGAAGGCGAACTGGATCGGCTCCAGGTCCATGTACCGCTCGGTGTCCTCGAACCATTGCAGGCTCACCTGGGCCGCGCGCTGGAGACTCTCGACGGCGGGGCGCCGCTCGGCCTCATAAGCGGCGAGGGCCTCGGGGACGGCCCGGTGCCGGTGCAGCGCCCCCGCCAACGCGATCGCGTCCTCCATGGCGAGCTTGGTTCCGGAGCCGACTGAAAAGTGCGCGGTATGCGCGGCATCCCCCAGGAGCACAACGTTCTCCGCGTGCCACCGCGCGTTCCGGACGGTGGGAAACCGACGCCACAGCGAACGGTTCTTGAGCAGACGGTGCCCCTGCAGCTCCTCGGCGAAGAGGGCCTCACAGAAGGCCAGGGTGGCGTCTTCGTCGTTCTCCGCGAGGCCGGTCGCGCGCCAGGCGGCATCGGTAGTCTCGACGATGAACGTGGAGCTGCCGGTGGCATACTGGTAGGCGTGAATCCGCCAGAGCCCGTGCGGTGAATGCTTGAAGAAGAACGTGAAGGCCGGAAAGGGCCGGGTGGTACCGAGCCAGACGAACCGATTGGCCCGCCACTCGAGGCGAGGAACGAACTGCGCGGCGTACTTTTCCCGCAGGATGCTGCTCATGCCGTCCGCGGCGACAACCACATCCGCCGAGCCGAGCGCAGCGGGATCGGTCACCTCCACGCCGAAGCGGAGATCCACCTCCAGTTCACAGGCGCGGCGTGCCAGGATGCCGAGCAGGGCTCGTCGTTCGATTCCCGCGAAGCCATGCCCGGTCGAGGTGATGACCGAACCGCAATAGTGGATGTCGATGTCGTCCCACCGGGCCAGGGAGCGGGTCATTTCCCGGGCCGTCTCGGGATCGGCCTGCGCCAGATTCTCCTGAGTAGCCTCCGAGAAAACCACGCCGAAACCGAAGGTGTCATCGACTCGGTTCCGCTCGACGACGAGCACCTCGTGGCTCGGGTCGGCCCGCTTCATCAGGATGGCGAGGTAGAGACCAGCCGGTCCGCTACCGACGATGTGAACCTTCACACCGGATCTCCCGGTTGCCAGGGAGGCGCCACCAGACGGCGACGGCCGTCGGCGGTGAGCGCCAGACCGGCTTCATCGAGTCCCTTGTGATCCCAGAGTTTGCAGGTCACCGGCTTGTGCACCTGATCCAGTCCCTCGCAGTAGTTGGTGAACACGCATCGCCGGACCAGCGTCCCCTGCCCCAACCGGACCTTCTGGAACCAATCGGGATCCGCCAGCGACTGCCGGGCCGAGGCCACGACGTCGGCCTCACCCCGGAGGAGAATCGCTTCGGCTTGCTCGAAGGTGGAAATCCCCCCGCACAGAACCACGGGAGTGCCGAGGCCTGCCGCACGCACCGCCTGCCGTACCAGTGCGGTGGCCGCGACGTTACGCCCGAAGGGTCCCGCTGCATCGGAGCGCACCGTGGGCATGCATTCGTAGCCACTGAGTCCGGTGTAGGGGTAGCGCGCCCAGCCGATCCGGGGCTGTTTCGCATCCTCGAACTTTCCACCCCGTGAGAGCGAAAGGTAGTCCATCCCGGCCCGCGCGAATTCCGCTCCGAACCAGGCCGAATCCTCCGCCGAGTTGCCGCCGGGAATGCACTCTTCGGTCAGAAACCGGCAGCCGACCACGAAACGGCTGGTGACCGCGCCGCGCACCGCCTGATAGACCTCGATCGGAAGCCGCACCCGGTTCGCTCGCGCACCCCCATAACCGTCGTCGCGGTCGTTCAGTGCCGAGAGAAATGAGGCTAGGGTGTAGGCGTGGGCGTAGTGCAGCTCAACGCCGTCGAATCCGGCCCGCTCGGCCCGGCGCGCGGCGGCGGCAAAGACGTCGGGGAGTACCTGTGGGAGATCTCTGATATGGGGAACGTGAACATCGGTTACCAGCTCGCGCTCGCCGTACATGAGTGCGTCGAACTCACGGGGTGTGAGTATGCCACGCAGGTCGGTTTCCGACATCGCGGTGAGGGCCGAGCGGATTTCACGGTCGGTGCCGGGTACCAAAGCTCGGTGTCGTTCGGTGAGGGCCAGAAATTCGCCGAGGTAGCGCTCGGGCTCCGGACGCCGGCGGATCTTCAGGAAATCGATGATCTGGATGAACAATCGGGTGTGGCCACCGCTAGCCTGCCGCACCGTCTCCACCAGTTTGGTGAGGCCCGGAATGAATCGGTCGTGGCCGATCCGGAGGAGCGGGCCGC
This sequence comes from uncultured Gemmatimonadales bacterium, assembly GCA_963788625.1. Classification (GTDB taxonomy): domain Bacteria; phylum Gemmatimonadota; class Gemmatimonadetes; order Gemmatimonadales; family GWC2-71-9; genus DATBGE01. Next base: position 562,829 of record CAWBHB010000001.1, read on the forward strand.
TTCGAATATCCCTGACTCCTGTCGCCTCGACGACGATGGCGCCCGGCCGGCCTCGGGCGAAGCGGTCATACCAGGCTAACACCTCCGGCGTGACGTCGCCCTCTTCGGTGGCGCGCCACGGCACCATGGCGGGCACCCAGGTACGCTGCTCCAGCGTGAGCGGCCCGATGCGCACCGGACTGAACCACCGGGAGCCCGCCGCCTCGGCTTCACTGGGCCAGCGAGCGCCGGGAAGATCATGCTTGATAGGGGGATCCGGATGCCACATGCGCGAGCCGATCAGTGGGCATCAGAGGTCTTCGGTCCTGCGGCCTTGAGCAGCTCTCCCGCGATGATCAGCTGCTGAATCTCGGTGGTCCCTTCATAGATACGGAGTGCCCTCACCGAACGGTACAGCCGCTCTACCGGATGGCCGGCGAGCACCCCGCGGCCTCCCAGGAGCTGAACAGCCGCATCGACCACACGTTGGGCGGCCTCAGTGGCGAAGGCCTTGGCCATCGCGGCCTCAACCGTGATCCGGTCGCGGCCTCCGTCTTTCTCCCAAGCCGCCCGATAGACCAGAAGACGGGCCGCGGTGAGATCGGTCGCCATCGTGGCGAGTTTCTCCTGAACCAGCTGAAATTCGGCGAGATGTTTTCCGAACTGCCGGCGCTGCCGCACGTGGGCCAGAGCTTCCTCGAGTGCGCGAGCCGCCATCCCGCAGGCGGCCGCTGCCACAGTGGGGCGGAGCCGGTCGAGTGTGGCGAGACCGAGTTTGAAGCCCTCTCCCTCGGCGCCGACCCTGGCGTCCGCAGGAATCAGGCAGTCTTCGAACGCAATTTCACCCAGCGGATGCGGTGCGCTCAGCTCGAGCTCACGAACGAAGCGGAGGCCCCGGGTCTGGGCTGGGACAGCAAAGCAGGAGATTCCCCGGTGCCCGAGGTTCTGGTCGGTAACCGCAAAGACCGTGTACCAGTCGGCGATGCCAGCGTTGGAGATGAACGTCTTGGTCCCATTGAGCACGTAGTGATCGCCCTTCCTGGTGGCCGTCGTGGTCATCGAGGCCACGTCCGACCCGGCCTCCGGCTCGGTCATCGCGAAGGCGGACATCAGCCGACCCTCGACCGCACCAGGAACCCAGCGATCCCGAAGTGCCGGCCCGCCTGCGATGATGAGAGGAGTGGAGCCGAGGGCCTGGAGCGCAAAGACAGCGTCTGCCAGCGGAGAGGCCGCCGCCAGCGCTTCGCGCACCAGGCAGCACCCCCGGAGATCCTGCGCCAGAATCGGGCGGAGCCAGCCGCCGTGGCCGAGCATGCCAAGCAGTTCCCGTGCTTCGGTTCGTGCGGAGCGATCGTCGGGCGGCTCCGGCCGGGGAGCGATGTCGTTCCTGGCGAAGGTCGCGGCCTCCCCCGCCATCGTGAGGTGGCCCTGGCTCAGGAAGGCGCGAACCGCATCGGTATCGGGCATCATGGCCCTACTGAAACTTGGGCTCCCGCTTGGCGCGGAACGCCTCGTAGGCCTCCTTGAAGTTCGGATTCAGCATGCAAGCGGCCTGCGCCTGGGCCTCCGCCTCGAGTGCTGAAGCCAGATCCATCGTCGCCTCTCGATCGAGGGCGTCCTTGGTAATGCCGAGCGCGAAGGAAGGACCTTTGGCGAGACGGGTGGCGAACTCGGTCGCCTCGGCAAGCACCCGGTCGACCGGTACTACCCGGTTGTAAAGGCCAATGGCGAGGGCGCGCTCCGCTGTGAAGAAGTCTCCGGTCATGAGGAGCTCGGTTGCGAGGCCCAATCCTACGATCCGCGGCAGCAGCCAGGCGGATCCCATGTCGGCGCCGGAGAGACCGACCTTGCTGAAGAGAAACGCGATCTTGGCGGTCTCGGCCGCGATTCGTACATCGCACGCCGCGGCGATCACAGCGCCTGCGCCGGCCACCGTGCCGTTCAAGGCGGCTACCACCGGGCGCCGGCAACGGCGGATTGCCAGGATGAGGTCGCAGGTGAGCCGGGTGAAGTCGAGCAAACCCTCGTGGTCCCGGGCGAACAGCGCCCCGATGATATCTTCGACGTCTCCGCCGGAACAAAACGCGCGCCCGTTGCCGGTGATCACGATGGCGCGGACCCCTGCCTCGACGTCGAGCGCGCGGAACGCGTCACGCAGCTCGGCGTACACCTCGAAGGTGAGGGCGTTGAGTCTATCAGGCCGGTTCAGCGTGATAGTGGCCACGCCGGTTGTGCTGTCGAGCCGGTACTGAAAGGAACGGGCGGCGAAGGGCATGGTTGCCGAAGGCTCCAGTCGTTGAATGGATCGACGAAGTTACTCTCGAGCGAGCACAGCCGTCGTTTCGATCTCTACTTTGGCCTCGGGATCTACCAGACCCCGGACCTCTACCACCGCCATCGCCGGGTAATGGCGACCCATGTGGCGGCGGTAAACCTCCCCCAGCGGCTTGAGGCTGCCGCGATACTCGTCCAGACTGGTCACGTAGATCGTGAACCGGCCCACGTCATCCGGACTGCCGCCGGCGGCGCGCAGTACCGCGAGCGCATTCCCCAGAGCCCGATCGAATTGCTCGACGAAGCCCGTGTCCTCCACCCGCCCGGAGTCATCGCGCGCCGTTTGACCGGCGATGAAGAGTAGCCGCCCGCCCGGGGCTGCCAGGAGCCCGTTGTTCCAGCCGCGTGGGACTCCGAGAGAGTCCGGATTGATGATCTGGTAATGGGACATGGATTGGGGACTCGGTTTCAGGTCAGGCCGGCGCCATCCAGCACGATCGTCTGGCCGTTGATCCCACGCGCGTCCTCGGCACAGAGCCCGAGCACCTCGGAGGCGACCTCGTCCGGAGTAATCAGCCGGCCCTGGGGTGTTCCCGTAAGGATGGCCTCCAGGGCCTGCTCCCGGCTCCGGCCGGTCTTCATCGCAATGCGTTCGAGCGACTCTCGGGTCATCTCGGTGTCGACGTAGCCCGGGCAGACTGCGTTCACTGTTACGCCGGCGGCCGCGACTTCCATCGCCGCGCAACGGGTAAATCCAACCACCGCGTGTTTGGAGGCCGCATAGGCCGCGATGTACCTGCCTCCGCTGAGGCCGGCAACCGACGCCACATTCACCACCCGCCCCCACCCCCGCTTGACCATGGCAGGCAGAAAGGCCTTGGTGCAAAGGAACGTGCCGGTCGCGTTCACCGCCATGACCCGATTCCAATCGTCGAGCGTGAGGCGCTCGAGTGGGGCCGCGTGACCGATGCCGGCGTTGTTGACGAGGAGAGTCACTTCCCCGAAGCGTTCGGCTGAGAACTGGGCGAGAGCGCCGACGCTCGCGGGATCGGTCACGTCGCAGACCGTCGCGGCTGCTTCGAGGCCGAGTGTCCGAAGATCGGCGGCCACCCGTTCAACCGACTCGCGGGTCCGCGCCCCCAGTACCACCCGGGCGCCAGCTCCGGCGAGTGCGCGGGCGCAGGCGGCGCCGATGCCCCGGCCGGCACCGGTCACCACGGCCGTTTTTCCCGCCAGATAAATCACGCGGAGTCCGCCGGCCGGCCAAGCTCCGCGAGCACGGCCTCCTCGAGGATGGCTCCCAGAGTTTCGACCGTCGCCTCGCCTTCCTCCGGCGTGGCGTCCGCCGGCGCTCCGAAGTAGGCCCGAGGACCGCCCGCATCTTCGAAGGTCCGTTTCCCTTCGCGGATTGCGACTGAGAGCGAGGATGGATTGGGCGTCAGGCTCGTGCGCAGCCGTTCCCGTACCGCGCCCGGTCGCTCGGCGAGCACGATCGAGGTCTCGAACTGGCCCGCGTGGCAGGCTCCGCTGCGGAACTCGGCGGAGAGACGAAGCGACCAGGGACGGGAAGCGAGATTGGGAAAGGCGACCCGTACCCGGCCGCTCCCCCGGATTGCCGCCGCGGCTGCTTCGAGTGAACCGAGATGCGCCGGATCGAGGTGCGCGTTCGCGATCGCGAGCACGGCAACTCGGTGCCGCGCCAGGCTGCGGGCGATGTCGACCACCGTGGCGGTGACCGTCTCGGGCCGGAGTGACAAGGTCCCGGGAAAACCCGCCGCGAACTCGGCCGCGGTGTAGACCAGTGGCGGAAGGATCACAACGGGGTATTGGCGCGCCGAAAGCCGCCGCGCCCCCGCACGAGCCATTGCACTGGCGATGACAACGTCGGTATCGAGCGGCAGATGGGGGCCGTGGGCCTCGACGGCTCCGGCGGGAAGAATGGCGACTAGACCCTGGCCGTCGAGGTCGCGCACTTCCTCCCACGTCATTGCGGCGAGTTCGCGCACGGTTATTGTGTCCTTGGAGAGCGCCAGAACCAACCCGGGATGATCATGCCCTTCCATCCGCCGGAGCAGTTCAACATCGCCGACTACTTTCTCGATGCGCGAGTCCGCGAGGGCCGCGGAGAACGGACCGCACTTATCACCGATGAGGGACGGCTGAGTTATGGCCAGGTGGAGGTTCTGGCGAACCGTTTCGGCCACCTCTTGCGCCAGGCAGGGGCAGAGCCCGAGCAACGGGTGCTGATTGCGCTGCCGGACAGCCCTGCGTTCGTCGGGGCGCTGTTCGGCACCCTGAAGATTGGCGCGGTCGTGGTCATGGTCAACCCGGAACTCAAGCCCGACGCGATCGAGTACTTTCTCAACTACTCGCGCGCCGCGGTGGCTGTGGTCCATCGCGACGTATCGAAGGCCTTCGAGGTGGCCGCGGGGCGTTCCGTTCACCTCAAGCGGCTGCTCGTAGTTGAGGATGCGGATTGGCAGGAGCGGCTTGCGGATGCCCCGGCGGCGCTGGCGAATTTCCCCTCGCACCGAGACGACGCCGCCATCTGGCTTTTCTCCGGCGGCACCACCGGCCATCCCAAGGCCGTGGTTCAGACCCATACCTCGTTCGCCAATACCACCGAGTGCTACGCCCGGCACGTCATCGGCTACAGCGAGACCGACGTCACGCTCTCCGTCCCCAAACTGTTCTTCGGTTACGCGACCGGGTCCAATCTGCTGTTTCCGTTCTCGGTAGGCGCCGCGGCGGTGCTTTTCCCAGAACGCTGTACCGCCCAGGTCGTGTTCGAGAAAATCGCCCGCCACCGTCCCACGATTCTGATCAACGTCCCCACCATGATCAACCATATGGTAAACGACCCGAGGGCGGCCCGCTGCGACCTTTCCTCGCTTCGACTGGCCACCTCGGCAGGCGAAGGGCTGCCGGCGGAGCTTCATGACCGATGGGATAAGGCCTTCGGCGTTCCCCTGCTCGATGGCCTCGGCACCGCAGAGATGTGGCACATTTTCCTATCCAACCGGCCTGGTCGGATCCGCCCCGGGACGCTGGGTGAGGTCGTACCAGGCTTTGAGGTGAAGATATGCGACGAGGGAGGCAGGGAACTGGCCGACGGCGAGGTGGGATACCTATGGGTCCGCGGCGGCTCGCGCGCCCTCGGGTACTGGCAGCAGATGGAGAAGACTCAGCAGGGATTTCGGGGCGAGTGGTTCGTTTCGGGCGACATGTTGAGCCGCTCCCCGGATGGATTCTTCAGCTACTGCGGTCGGTCGGACGACATGCTGAAGGTCTCGGGGAAGTGGCTATCTCCGCAGGAGGTCGAGAATTGCCTCTCGCAACATCCCGCTGTCCTGCAGGTGGCGGTCGTCGGAGTGGTGGACTCGAGCGGACTGTTGAAGCCACACGCCTTCGTGGTGCCACGCGAGCAGCGGCCGGATTTGGCGGAGGAACTCAAGGCCTTCGTACGGGACCGCCTCGAACCGTACAAGCATCCCCGAGTCATCCGCTTCGTGGATATCCTCCCACTGACCCACCTGGGCAAGATAGATCGGGGCAAGTTGCGGAGGGCGGAAGGAGTAAGGGGTAAGGAGTGAGGAGTGAGGAGTGAGGAGTAGGAGTAAGAGCTGCTAATTCTCACCCTCACCTCTCAATCCCTCAATCCCTCAATCCCTCAATCCCTCAATCCCTCAATCCCTCAATCCCCCAATCCCCCAATCCTACTCCCTCCCCCTGGCACTCACCTCCACCTCACGCAGCAACTGGTCTAACGCCGCACGATCGTACCACGTCCCTTTCAGCATGACGCCGCGGATCCTGGCGGCATTGGCGATGTCCGCCAGGGGATTGGCGTCGAGCAGCACCAGATCGGCCCGTTTTCCCGGCGCGATGGTGCCGGCGTCGGCGCGGCCCAGCCATTCGGCGGCGTTGCGGGTAGCGGCCTCCAGAACTGCATAGCCGGGATTCCGGCGTGGGCCATCGCCTGCATTTCGCGGTGGGTGCCGAAGCCGGTTATCAGAAAAATCTGCGGAGCGTCCCCGCTCACCAGCAGGCGTGCCCCGGCAGCGGTACAATGCCACGGCAATCGAATCCCGCACAGCCAGGAAGACCGGAAGGGCTCCAGGACCTTGGCGAATCTGATCGCTCCAGGCGGCGATGGCCTGAGGCGGCACGTACTTCATCTCGGGCGACGCGGCGAGCTCCGCCGGCGATGCGCCACCGGCCAGAACCTGAAACAGGGCCAAGGTCATCCCATTCCACACTCCGGCCTGCCGGGTCATCTCCGCGACTGCCCTAATCCCCTCCGGAGTAACCTTTGCGGCTATCTCGTCCTCAATGATCTGGTCATCGGGCTTGGGTCCGTCGCCAGGGAGTGCGGCGGCGATATACCCGTCGAGATGCTCGACCTGCTGACCGGCGGCCAGCGCACGATCCAGCCCGTAGCCCTGGGTCACGTGCCCGACCAGTCGTAGACCGGTCGCCTTCGAAGCAGCTACAATGGCATCATAGCTCTCGGCCGTCAGACCTCCGTGCGTCTTGAGGAGGTCGTATCCCTGCCGCTTCGCGTCTTCTACCATCCGGCGCCCGGTTTCCGGATCGGGAACCGACTTTCCGTTGAGTGAGGGACCGGCTACGTAGAGGGTCGGACCAAGAACCGCGCCGGAATTCACCTTGTCGCGGATCGGGATGATGCCAGGCGGGGCGATCAGACCGCGCATCGTGGTCACCCCATTAGCCAGAGCCAGCCGCAGCTGCCGGCCCAGCGCGTCGCTGGGGTTTCCTTCACCCTGACCGAGGTGGGTATGCATTTCGGTGAGACCGGGAATGAGATACTTCCCGCGGCCATCGATCCGAACCACATCCCCCGGCACAGTTACCTTGTCGCCTGGCCCGAGGACCTCGATGGCACCGTTTCGGACAATCACCGTATAGCCTTCGAGTACCCGCTCCCGATCCATGGGCACGACGCTGACGCCGGTGATCGCATATGGCGGCGGAAGCGTGACAGGGCAGGGATCGAATCTCAGAATCCCGCAGACCGGAATGACCATCGCGAGGAGATGAACCATTGCCTTCTCTCGGCCAGGAGGGGAGCCTCCGTACGCAGGCCCGTTGTGAAAGATCCAAACCCGGACCCTTGACCCAACCTGAAACATGCCAGTGACTTACCTCGCCACGGCGAAATTCGCCACCGCTCGCGGTTTCCCTTCGCCTTGCCGCCGGTCCCTGGGGGTTCTATGCTCCCTCCCCTTCCCGATTCCGGGACTTCCAATGTCGCTTCGCCTGGTCGCTGTCATGTGTGCACTTGCACTACCGATTGAAGCCGCGTCGCCCCAGGATCCGCCGGTGGCCCGGCAAATCTCCAAGGTCGACACCCTGCACGGCGAGGTGCGGGTTGACGACTACTTCTGGCTCCGGGAGAAGACCAATCCCGAGGTGACCGCCTATCTCGAAGCCGAGAACGCGTACACCGCCCAGAAGATGAAGCACACCGAAGCGCTGCAGCAGAAGCTCTACGGGGAGATGCTGGGCCGTATCAAGGAAACCGATCTGTCCGTGCCGGTGTTCGATACCGGCTGGTGGTATTACAGCCGGACCGAGCAGGGCAAGGACTATCCGATCTTCTGCCGCAAGCGCGGTTCATTGTCGGCGTCGGAAGAGGTCTACCTCGACCAGAACGCGTTGGCCGAGGGAAAGAAGTTTCACGCGCTGGGTGGCCTGGACGTGAGTCCGGACGGTGAGACGCTGCTGTACCTCGAGGACCTGACAGCCTTCCGGGAATACACGCTCTACGTCAAGGATCTCAAGACCGGCCAGATCGTCGACCAGATCCCCAAGGTCTGGAACGGCACGGCGTGGGCGAACGACAATCGTACCTTCTTCTATATGACCCCCGATTCCGCCAAGCGGGGCAACACCGTCTGGCGGCATGTGGTGGGGACGCCGAAGGAGCAGGACGTCAAGGTGTTCCAGGAAGACAACGTCCTCAACAACGTCGGCGTGCAGCGGTCCCGGAGCGGCAAGTTCGTGTTCATCACCGCGGACGGTTTTACCTCCTCGGAATGGCGGATCATCCCAACCGCAAACCCGACCAGCGAGCCTCGGGTGGTGGCGGCTCGGCGGCCCAACGTCGAGTACAGCGTTGATCACGCCGACGGGTTCTTCCTCATTCTCACCAACGATGGCGCCACCAACTTTCGGGTCGTCCGGGCGCCGGAGGACAATCCCGCTCCCGCCAACTGGGTGGACTGGCTACCCCATCGGGATTCGGTCTTCGTGGAGGGCATGGACGCCTTCAAGAACTTTGTGGTGGTGAGTGAACGGTCCGGCGGGCTTCGGCGGCTCCGAGTTACCGATTTACGGAACGACAAGACGCACTACGTGACCTTCCCCGAGAAGGCTTACGGCGTTTTCCCGGCAGGCAATCCGGAGTTCAGCACCCACACCTACCGGTTCAGCTATTCCTCACTCGTGACTCCCAATTCGGTCTACGACTACGATCTGGCGACCCGCAAGCGGGAGCTCAAGAAGCGGCAGGAGATTCCCAGCGGGTACGACGCGAACGGTTACGAGGTTCAGCGGTTCATGGCTCCGGCCCGGGACGGCGTTTCGATTCCCGTGTCGGTGCTCTTGCGCAAGGGAACCCGGCTCGATGGCTCCCACCCCCTGCTGCTCTACGCCTACGGATCGTACGGCTTCACCCTCGAGCCCACGTTCAATTCCAGCGTCCTGAGCATGGTGGACCGGGGATTCGTCTACGCCATCGCGCACATCCGCGGCGGGCAGGAGATGGGGCGGCGGTGGTACGACGACGGCAAGATGCTCAAGAAGAAGAACACCTTCAACGACTTCATTGACGTCGCCGAAGAGCTGATCCGCCGGAAGTACACCACATCGGACCGGCTGGTCGCCAACGGTGGCAGTGCCGGCGGGCTGCTCATGGGCGCCGTCGCCAACATGCGCCCCGACCTGTTCCGGGCCATCGTGGCGGACGTGCCGTTCGTGGATGTGATCAACACCATGAGGGACGCGTCGCTTCCTTTGACCGCCCAGGAATGGGAACAGTGGGGGAACCCGGCCGTCCCCGAACAGTACGCCTACATGCGGAGCTACTCGCCGTACGACAACGTGGAGGCGAAGGCATATCCATGGATGCTGGTGACGACCTCGCTGAATGACTCCCAGGTCATGTACTGGGAGCCGGCGAAGTGGGTCGCGCGACTGCGCTCGCTCAAGACCGACGAGAATCCTCTCTATCTCAAGACCAACATGGCGGGCGGGCATGGCGGGTCGTCGGGACGCTACGAGCGCCTCCATGAAGCCGCCTTCCGTTACGCGTTCATGCTGGACGCCGTGGGATTGGCGGGCCCCACGACATCGGCGGTGCCGTAAGAAGCCGTCAGCCGTTAGCCGTTAGCGGTTAGCTTGTTCTCACTACCGGTCCTGTCCACTCGACGGCCGACGGCTGACGGCTGACGGCTGATAGCTGACGGTCGCTTCCCACCACTCCACGCCGACAATGACCCGCTTCCTTCGATCCACCCTCGTCCTCCCGCTCCTCCTCACAACTCTCGCTGCTCGAACCGATGACCCGACTCCGCTGCGGGGTTTCTCCGCGGCACGGTCCCGGGAGCAACGGGGGTGGGAGGCGAAGTTCCAGGGCATGATTTCGCCCGATTCGGCCCGGGAGGCGATGCGGCGGCTCTCGGCGCGACCCCATCACCTGGGCTCGCCCTATGACCGGGACAATGCGGAGTGGTTGTACCAGAAGTTCCGCGCCTGGGGACTCGAGGCGTCGATCGACACCTTCCGGGTGCTGTTCCCAACTCCCCGAGAGCGGCTGGTCGAGCTGGTGGCGCCGACCCGCTTCGTCGCAACGCTCAAGGAGCCGGCACTACGGGGCGATCCCACAACGTCCCAAGTCGCCGAGCAGCTGCCGACCTATAACGCCTACTCCCGTGACGGTGACGTCACGGCGCCGCTCATCTACGTGAACTACGGGATGCCGGCAGACTACGAGCAGCTGGAGCGGATGGGGGTCTCGGTGCAGGGCGCCATTGTGCTTGCCCGGTATGGAGCCGGCTGGCGCGGACTCAAGCCCAAGGTGGCGGCGCAGCATGGCGCGGTCGGCTGCCTCATCTATTCCGATCCGCAGGACGACGGCTATGGCGAGGGTGACACCTACCCCCAGGGAGCCTTCCGGCCCCGGGAAGGGGTGCAGCGAGGCAGCGTGAAGGATCAGCCGATTGCCTCGGGGGATCCCCTCACGCCCTTCGTCGGCGCCAAGCCCGGCGTGCATCGTCTGCCAATGGATTCGGCCTGGGGCATCACCAAGATCCCGGTGCTTCCGATTTCCCAGGGCGACGCCCAGCCCCTTCTAGCTGCCTTGGGTGGACCGATGGCCCCGGCGGAATGGCGCGGGGGATTGCCGCTCGCGTATCACCTCGGGGGCGGCGCGGCGCGGGTTCATCTCAAGGTCAAGTTTGACTGGAACCAGGTACCACTGTACGACGTGGTCGGCCGGATTCCCGGCGGAGACGCGGCCGACGAGTGGATCGTGCGGGGCAATCATCACGACGCCTGGGTCAACGGCGCAGAGGATCCCATCTCCGGCCTGGTCGCCCTGCTCGAGGAGGCTCGCGCGATGGGAACTCTTTCCCGCCAGGGATGGAAGCCGCGCCGCACCATCGTCTTCGCGGCCTGGGATGGAGAGGAACAGGGATTGCTTGGTTCGACCGAATGGGCGGAGCAGCACGGGGAGGAATTGCGACAACATGCCGCAGTCTACATCAACACCGACGGGAATGACCGCGGCTTCCTGAACGCCGCCGGCTCTCATACGCTGGAGCAGGCCGTGAATGACGCGGCCCGCGATGTGACCGATCCGGAAACCGGGCTCTCCGTCTGGAAACGCGCCCAGCTTCAGCAGATCGCCACCGGGACCGATTCCACTCGACGCGAGGCTAGGGATCGGCCCGATCTGCGCATCGATGCTCTGGGGTCCGGCTCGGACTTCACACCCTTCCTCCAGCACTTAGGCATTGCCTCCCTGCACCTCGGCTTCGGCGGGGAGAGCCCGGGCTCCGATGGGGTCTACCACTCCATCTACGACAGCTTCGCCTGGTACACCCGGTTCGCCGACACTGGCTTCACCTACAACCGGGCGCTGTCGCAGGTAGCGGGAACGCTGGTCATGCGCCTGGCGGGCGCGGACGTTCTGCCCTTCCGGGCCTCGGCTCTCGCGGAGACGGTCGCGGGATACACCGGACAGGTGAAGTCCCTCGCGACGGCGCGCCGGGATTCGATTACCGAGCGCAATCGCCAGTTGACCGAGGGAGTCTATACCGCGATCTCCGATCCCCGTCAGCCCCTGGTCCCTCCCACACAAGCCGCAGAACCACCGTTCCTGAATTTTGCCCCGCTGGAAAACGCGGGGGCTCGGCTCAGGGAGAGCGCCCTGCGCTACGATGCGGCCTACGACAGTCTCGCGGCGGGAGACGGCGCCAGCCTGGAAAACCCGGCCGCGCGCTCGGTGAGCGCCGTGCTGGCGCAGCTGGAACGCACGCTGCTGCAGGAGGACGGCTTGCCGGGACGGCCCTGGTACCGCCACTACCTCTATGCGCCGGGACTCTACACCGGTTATTCGGTGAAGACACTGCCCGCGGTGCGAGAGGCGATCGAGCAGGGTAGCTGGAATGATGTCGATACGCAGGTCACTCGCACCGCCGCCGTCATCGAGAAGGCAGCGAGCCTGATCGACAGTGCCACAACTTCTCTGCAGAAGGCTCGAGCACCGTAACCTGGGCGACGCCGTCGTAGTATCCCGGGAACCCGGTCACAACGAATCCCTTTACCGAGCGCCGAATGCGTCTGCACCCTCTCGCTGCCACGCTGGCCATCCTGGTGGGGGCCCCTGCCCTCACGGCTCAGCAGGATTCCTCGCTGGTTACCCTGGAACGACTCTTCAGCTCGGAAGACTTCTCGGCTGATTTCTTCGGACCCGCCCGCTGGCTGCGAGATTCGGGGTACACCACCTTCGAGCGTGCTCCCGATGGTCGGGGGCGCGACCTCGTGCGAACCGATCCGGCCACCGGGCAGAAGCAAGCTCTCCTGGCTGCGGCCAGATTGATCCCGCCGGGTGATTCCGTCCCTCTCCGAGTGGAAAACTTCGCGTTCTCCAGTGACGGGCAACGGGTCCTGCTCTACACCAACTCGAAGCGAGTCTGGCGCCAGAACACCAAGGGGGACTACTGGGTCCTCGAGGTCGCCACGGGGAAGCTGCGGAAACTGGGAGGCTCGGAAGCCAAGCCTTCGACGTTGATGTTCGCCAAGTTCTCGCCCCAGGCGGATCGGGTGGCCTACGTGAGAGAGAACAACCTCTACGTGGAGCGGCTCAAGGACGGCAAGATTACCAGGCTCACCTCTGATGGGTCACGCACCACCATCAACGGGACCTTCGACTGGGTCTATGAGGAGGAATTCGACGATCGAGACGGTTTCCGGTGGAGCCCCGACGGCAAGCGGATCGCGTACTGGCAGCTGGACGCCTCGGGCGTGCGTGATTTCCTGCTGATCAACAACACCGACTCGCTCTACTCCTTCACGATTCCGGTTCAGTACCCCAAGGCCGGAACCACCAACTCTTCCTGCCGAGTCGGGGTCGTGGATGCCAATGGCGGCAAGACCCGCTGGCTGGAGACTCCCGGCGATCTCCGCAACACCTACATCGCCCGAATGGAGTGGGCGGCCAACTCGGATCAAGTAGTTCTGCAGCATTTCAATCGGCCCCAGAACACTCTGCAGCTGATGCTGGGCGACGCCAAGAGTGGGAAGGTGCGCACCATCCTGACCGAGCAGGACAGTGCATGGGTAGATGTGGTGGATGACATGCGGTGGCTGGATGGCGGCAAGCGGTTCACCTGGGTCAGCGAGCGGGACGGATGGCGCCACATGTATACGGTGGCGCGCGACGGGAGCGACCTGCATCTCGTGACACCGGGAGACTTCGACATCGCGCAGGTACTGACCATCGACGAAGCCGGCGGATGGGTCTACTACCTGGCCTCGCCCGACAATCCGACGCAGCGCTACCTGTTCCGCGCCCGGCTTGACGGTAGTGCACCGTCCGAGCGGCTGACGCCGACCAATCAGCCGGGCACGCACAACTATTCGATTGCGCCGGGAGCGGGCTGGGCCTTCCACTACTACTCGGCGTTCGGCGTACCGCCGGTGACCGAGCTGGTCCGTCTCCCCGGTCATGAAGTGGTCCGTACACTGGTCGCTAACACAAAGCTCAAGGAGACGGTCGCCCGCCTCAAGCGTGGGCCGGCGAATTTCTTCAAGGTGGATGCGGGGAACGGCGTCACCCTCGACGGCTATGTGATGCGTCCGCCCGGGTTCGACTCCACCGTCAAGTATCCGGTGCTGTTCAACGTCTACGGTGAGCCGGCTGCGCAGACGGTGGTCGATAGTTGGGGTTGGGAGGACTATCTCTGGCACCTGATGCTGACCCAGCAGGGCTACGTGGTGATCAGCCTCGACAACCGCGGCACGCCTTCGCTGCGGGGACGGGAATGGCGAAAGTGCATCTATCGGAAATTCGGACTCCTGGTTTCGGACGATCAGGCGGGCGCGGCACGGGCCATCGGCCGCTGGAAGTGGGTGGACTCGACCCGGCTCGGCATCTGGGGCTGGAGCGGCGGAGGATCGACCACCCTCAACGTCCTGTTTCGCGATCCCGAGGTGTACCGCATGGGAATGGCAGTCGCACCGGTACCGGACGTGCACCTCTATGATACGATCTATCAGGAGCGCTACATGGGGCTCCCGCAGCAGAACGAGGAGGACTACAAGCGGAGCTCACCGCTCAACTTCGCCGCTAATCTGCGAGCGAAGCTGCTCGTCGTTCATGGGAGCGGGGATGACAACGTGCACTACCAGGGCACGGAGCGGCTGATTAACGCCCTGGTGGCCGCGAACCGGCCCTTCACCATGATGGAGTATCCCAACCGGACCCACGGGATCTTCGAGGGGGAGGGCACGACGCTGCACCTCTACAGCCTGCTGACCCGCTTCGTCGGGGAAAATCTTCCGGCCGGCGGGCGCTGAAGGTTGCGGACCTCAGGGCTCTGCTCCCCCCGCGACTCAAGTCGCGGCTCGGCAGACCGTGGCTGCGCCACGGGAACCGCCAACCTCCGCGGGAATCGATCCAACCCGCATCGCGCAGCCCTTAACCTGAATCCTCCTCGCTTCCTGCTCTCCCTCACCATCGCCGTCACATTGTCACCGCCGGTCGCCAAGGCCCAGGCGGAGGCTGACGTGATGACCATGCGGATCGCCCCGGTTGCGCCGAGCGTCTATGTCATCTCCGGCTTCACCAACGGCAACATCGTGGCCCTGGCTGGCTCACGCGGGGTGCTGCTGGTTGATGGCCAGAGTGGCCGCCGAGTCGGCCTCGCCGATTCGGTGCTCCGCACCGTGACCAAGCTGCCGGTTCAGCTGGTGGTGAACACCCACTACCACGCCGATCACATCGAAGGCAATCCCCACTGGCGGGCGCAGGGGGCGCGGATCGTCGCGCAACGCCTGCTGGTGGGTGAGGCGAAGAAGGACACGGTCATCAGCGAATGGGAGGAGTGGCACCGGGAGGCCGCCGATCCGGCGGCCCTGCCGGACAGTGTGTTCGACGACTCGCTGGTCCTGCCCTTCGAGGGCCATGTCACGGCACTGCACGCGGACTCGGCCCACACCAGCGGCGACGCCGTCATCTGGTTCCGGAACGCGAATGTGATTCACACCGGAGACATCGTCGAGCTGGGAACTCCTCCGTTCCTCGACTGGTGGGGCGGCGGGACGCTGGACGGAATGATCCGGGGTGTGGACCTCATCCTGGCCCACGCGAATGACGAGACCCGAATCGTTCCGGGTCACGGCTGGGTGACGAATCGCGCCGAAGTCGCGGCCTATCGGAAGATGCTGGTGACGATGAGGGAGCGAACCCTCGCGGCAATCGCGGCGGGTCAGTCGGTAGAGCAATATCTGGCCGGCCATCCAACCCGCGAGTTCGACCAGGGCTTCGGCGGAGAACGGTACGGCCAGCGGTTCGCCCGACTCCTCTATGTCGGATTAAGCAGGCGGACAATACCCTGACTGTGATGCCTACTCCAGGAGCGGGATGGATTTCGCCAGATCGTACTCGATGATCGCGTCGAGCTTGTGCTCGAGCTGGAAGTACCGCGCGACTTTCCGGGTAGGCAGGATCTTCTTGAACTTCTTCACGTAGTCCCTCTCCAGATTCAACTTGTCCTTCTGATAGTCCATGTAGTTCGACATCAGGCGGTCCGCCTCTTTGTCGGTCATCGAATTGAACGCGGCGGCGTATTCCTTGATTGTGGCCACCTGCTTATCGGTCACCTCGGCCATCTTGGTTCGATACTCCCGGTAGAGTGGCCAGAAGGCGGTGCTCTCCGAATCGGTGAGTTCCATCGCCCGGTTCACGATCGCCTGCCGTTCGGCCTGGATCTGGGCCCGGGAGACCTCGACGTCTCCGCCGGCGCTGACGGGAGTATCCTGTGCCGCGCAGGGCAGCGCGGCCGCCATGAAGGCGATGAGCCATGAAATGGGAGCGATCGTTCTTGCAAGGATGGTGTCCATAGAATGATCCAGTGGGGTGGCCGGTTACTTCGCCCGGAGCTTCAGGCCGAAGGTGATCGGAACCATGTCAACGTCGTGGCTGTCGAAGATGTGATGATACCGCACGTCCAGGAAAATCGCGGCGGTCCGTCGCTTGTTCATGTAGAGATCGATTCCGGCGCCACCGTTCAGCCCGAAGGGGAAGGCGGTGTATTTCGATCCCTGGAGCTCCTGCTCGTGGTAATAACCCCCGATCCCGCCGGCGAGGTTGATTCGAATCGCGGATTTCGACCGCGGATCGGTAGGGAAGCTGACCAAGAGATCCGTGGTGAGTGCTATGATCTGGGTCTTGCCGAAGGCGCCGCCCTTCAGGTCCATCTCGTGATACGCGATGGCGAATTCGCCGCCGAACGGGGTTCGGGCGCGGGTGTACTGCGCCATCAACAGGGCGTGCCACCCCGTGGTGAAGTTGTCGGCCGTCTCGGCAGCGGGGAAGTCAACGCCGCCGCCGAATCCGATGACCACCCTCTCCTGCGCGGAAAGTGCGGCCGGGATGAGCAGCAGGATGACGAGCGCCAATCGGCGACGAACCGAGATGGTGTGATCGGTCATGAAGTAGTCCTGGAGAAAAAAGGAATCTAGCCTTGGGAATCGTCCGGCGGGCCGCCGCTTCGGGCCACCTGATCTGCTCTGACCTTCGCCACATCGAGTTTGCCCACCGCAGCAACCATCTTGGCAATCGTGGCATCGAACGCCGGCTTCCGATCCGACTTGTCCCACCGCAGTGGATTGATTCGGGCCAGAACGAACGCCTTGAGGTAAGGACTCTCAAAGCCCCGCTTCTTGAGCGCCGCGACCGCCTCGGCGACTGCGGCGTCGAGCTCCAGGAGCTGGACTGCTCGCTCCCGGCGCAGCTCGAGAGCACGGGAGAGTTTGACGTCCATGAAACTCTCGACCCGCTTCAACACCGGCTGGTAAGCACCGCCTGAGAATCGACCGTTCTCCTGATAGCAGCAGCCCAGGGTCAGCAGCGAAGGCTCCTCGAACTCGGTCTCGTAACTGCTTTCGAGGCCGTCCTCGAGCTGAGCAAGATCTTCGGCCAGCCGGATAACCTCGAAGGCGCGTTCCCGGACGTTATGGGCCTTCTCGGTGTTGAGCACCAGAATCCGATGCGCCACTTCGGGCTCGGGGACTACCAGGGCCGTGACTGCCTTGGCGCCGAGCGCCCGCATCGCGGCGAGCCGATGATGGCCATTAGGAGTCCAATACAGCCCGTCAGGTGTGCGCACCGCGACGATGGGATCCATGAAGCGGCCCAGCTTGTCGATGGCTCGGGACAGCCGGGTCACGTGGGCCGGCGACAGATCCCGTTGATACGGCGTAGCCGACACCTTCTCGATCGGGAGGGCCGCGACCAGCTGCCACTTGCCACCGAGAGGCTCGCGATAGGAGCCAATCACCGCCCCGCCGTCCGCCACAATACCGGCCATCAGCTCGTCGATGGCCTCCGCAGAGCCGCCGACTACTTCGGGGGCAGCGAGACCGCGGGGTGCCACCGTCTTCTTCCGGCGCGTCCCTTTCTTCTTTGCAGGCTTCGTCTCTTCAACCATGGCTACTGCCTCGTCTGCTCGCCGGCGAGCTTTGCCATCCGATCCTTGACCTCCCGCACCTGAGGCTGCAGTTCCTGATCGGCGTCCTTCCAGAGCGCGGTGAACCGGCCGTAGTAATCCAGCGCTTTGTCACGATCCCCAATCTCCTCGTACAGCTCTCCCAGTCGCCGATAGACCTGGGGGCGGCTCCAGGCAACTTGGAACACACTCAGGATCCCGCCGGGATTGTTGGCGGCGCGTTCGTACGCCGCGAGCGCCGAGTCGGCCTGTCCCGCCTGCTCGTAGGCGCGCGCCAGATCCGGGAGTGCGCAATTGGTGCACCCCGATTCGTCCCACCAAGCGCGGAATTCGCTCTTCGCGTCCTCAGCCTTCCCCTCGGCCAGTGCCGCATATCCGTTGCCCATGTGGCGCATTTCGTCCCCCCGCTGGAGCCCGGGTGGCACCTGGTTGCTGTAATCGCGCATCAACTCGCGGGACTTCGTGGGCTGGCCGGCAAGCGCGTAGGCGGTCGCGAGCACAGGGTAGGGCCGGTCCAGCGCGGGAAGCCCGGCGAGTGGGTGGCGCTGCAGCGCAGCATCCAGAGTCTTCAGGGCGCGCTGCTTGTCACCCTTGAAAATCGCCTGAATGCGCGCGAGTCCAGCGGCGCCCATGAGATAATCCTGAGGGAGGCCGCGACGCTCGCCCTGCGCCATGAAGTCCCTCCAGTGCTGCTCACTTTCTCGCAGTTTGCCTTGAATCTGGGTGGCGCTAGCCTGGATCCCGGCGGCAAATGACTGGTCGTCGGGTTCCTTGCTGTTTTGCTGAACCCAACGGGCGTCGGCCAGAGCGCTGTCGTAACTGCCGGTCCCGGCGAAAAAGAGCGCCCGCATCGCGCGGAACTGAGGGCTGCTGTCGCTCCGCTCCATATCGACCAGGCTCGCTCGCGCCTCACGAATCTTGCCCTGGGCCATCCGGGCATGGACCAGCTGGTTGTACAGGTTGCCGCCAGCCCCCCGCTTGACCTGCTCGCCGGACAGAGACTCAGCCTCGGCCCACCGACGCTGCTGTGACAGCACAATCGATATGTTGTTGGGGGCGATCGGATCGTCGGGATTGATCTCCAGTATCGAGCGGTAGGCGCTGATCGCCTTGTCGGGATCGTAGTCCACCGTCCAGAAATAGTAGGCGATGGTCTGATAGCGCTCGATCTCGGGTAGCCGGTCCCGGTGCTCATAAGCTCGCGTAGCCGCCGCGGTCTGCTCTGCTACACTCGCGCGTGCGTTGCTGAGCGCCACCGCGAGCTTGCGCCACGCCATCGCGAAGCCGCTGTCCAGAGCGATGGCTTGCTGCAGTTGGGATACGGCGGCGGCATATTCCCCGGCATCGCTGTGCCTGGCACCTTCGGTGTACAGGCGTAAGGCCTCGAGCGATGAGGTCGTGACCTGATCGAGCGGCTCGTTGGCGCGGATGGACTTCAGCGATTCACCGATGCGTTCCCTGAGCCGCCCCGAGAGCCGGTCGATCGCCTTGAGGATCTGGCCGTCGTCATCGGCCGTCTCCCTGAGCGCCACCAGTTCGCTGCCATCAGCGGCGGCCAGGAGCCGGGCCGAAAGCACGAAGCCGCGCCCCACTGGGCTGATATCACCGGCCACAACCGCCTTGCCACCTTCCCGGACCGCAAGCTCCCGGGCGAGACCCGGATCCACCGGCATGTCGGACTTGCGACCCATTCGGGTCAACGCGTCCCCCACGGCAGAAGCGCTCAGCAGGTTGATGACAGGGGACTGCGCGAGATCGATCCGGAACGCCTCGGTCACCGAAGTGCCCAGAGTGGAGTCCGCGGTCCGGTTGGTGAAGTCGGCCACTACCACCTTGTCCTTCGCCTTGAGCGCGCCGGACGCGACCAGTGTTCCCACCGGACCGATGCCAAGGAGACGCATTGCGGTATAGCCGGCAACAACAAGAGCGAGAGCAAGGAAAGCGAGCACTCCGCCGCGGATCGATTTCTTCCAAGTGACCCAACCGCGCAGCCCGGTTTGCTCGCCGGCCGGGAGAGCCCCGCTCACCCGGGAAGCGGCCCGTCGCCGCTCGATGAGGCCGGTGACCACCATGATGGGCAGCCCGGCGGCCAGCAGACCTACAGCACCCTTGAGCACCCAATCGGGCAGACCAAGCTGGATCGTGAGGAAGTACACCACACCGAGGACGGCGATCGAGGTCAGGACGAAGAGTCCGGTCACCCGGACTGGATGTCCATACCAGGGATCCATCCCGACCGCGGGATAGGGAGCGGTAGAGGTCGGGGTAGTACCGCCGCTGGTGCTGGCCAGAGGCTCCAGCGCGCGCAGCAATTCGTCCGCGCTCTGGAAACGATCCGACGCCCGTTTGGCCAGGCACCTCATCACGACATCCGCGAGCGCCGGAGGACAGGCGGCACGACGGGTGGATACTGGCTGAGGGATCTGGGTGACGTGAGCGGCCAGGACCTCCTGCGGCGACAGGCCACTGAATGGAGGACGTCCGGTCAGTAGCTCGTAGGCCATCGCTCCGACGGCATAGATGTCGGCTCGGTGGTCGACGTGGGGATCCGCCGCGGCCTGTTCCGGCGCCATGTAGGCCGGGGTGCCGAGTGCCACGCCTGCCGTCGTCAGGGTGTTCCGTCCGGTCGCTTCGCTTACCGCCTTGGCCACGCCGAAATCGGCGACCATGGCATGCCGCCCGGTCAGCATGACGTTGTCAGGCTTGATGTCGCGATGTACCACCCCGCGACCATGCGCGTGGGCGAGGGCGTCGGAAACCTCGGTGAGGATTCGCACCGCTTCGGGAATCGGCAGCTCGCCGTGCCGGGTGAGGCGGTCTCGCAGCGACTCCCCCTCGATGTACGGCATGACGTAGAAGAGATATGGTCCTGAACCCTCGGGACCCCGGACCTCCCCGGAGTCGAGCAGCGGCAGAATGTGAGGGTGCTGGAGCTGAGCCGCGATCTTGATCTCGCGAGCGAAGCGATCAGGGCCCAGCGTCGCGGCCAACTCGGGCCGCAGCACCTTGAGCGCGACCTTCCGTCCGTGGCGCAGATCCTCTGCCAGGTACACCGTAGCCATGCCGCCGCTCCCGAGCTCACGCTCGAGGGCATAGCGATCGGCCAGCGCTGCTCGAAGACCGGGAGGAAGGTCGGCCAAGACGACTCCGAATCAGGCGGGAAGCTGTCAGAGTATAACGGACAACGGGGAACGGGGAACGGGGAACGGGGAACGGGAATCCTCCCTCAATCCTTCAATCCCTCAATCCCTCAATCTTTCAATCTTTCAATCCTAGATCTTCAATCTTCAATCCCATCAATCCCTTTGCGCCATGGCCAGCCACGCCGCAAAGAACGGGTCCTCCAGGCGGTACCGCACCCCCTCGGTCGATTCGTCTTCCCGGATCAGGCCCAAGGTGTCCAGCGATCGGAGTGCCCGCTGCAAGGAGGATGCGGCCAGCCCGTGACGGTGCAGGACCGCGCGAGCGAGCAGTTCACGCCCCTGCTCTTCAATCACTGCCTTGAACGCCTTCTTCTGCACCTGGGTCAGGCTCTGCCACACCTGCATGTAGGCAGGATTCTCGCCCTGGACCACCGTACGGAGTGCACTTTCAACTTGTTCGACGGTCAGGGTCCGGTCGGTGGAAACCCGGAGTTGTTCCCAGCAGGCACTCGCCAATCGCTGCACGTTGTAGGGAACGTCTTCCGAGAGGTCCAGAATCCGCTCAACCCCTTCCGGAGTGGAGCTGAATCCGGCGAAGGAAAACCCTCGCTCGAGGAAAGGACGGAAGGCTTCACGCGGGATCGCACCGAGAAACAGCCGTTGACCCAGTTTCCAGAAGGCCCGTCCCGGATCACTGGTCAGGTCGGCCAGCAACCGGGTCTTGGATCCGGCGAACACGTACGCCACGTGGCGGTGGCGCTGGATCGCGGCCCGGAGCTGCCGCTCCGCCTCTTCGCCTCCTTCGCGAATCACCTGCTGGAACTCGTCGAGCACGACGGCCACCGGACGTCGTTCCTTGGCCGCCAGCTGCTCGATGCCATCCAGCACATCGGTGAGCAGGGGCAATTCGGTCTTCCGGCCTTCCGGCCCCACCCCGATTGAGACGGAGAGCCGATGATCGGCGAGATCGTAGGTGACATTGGGGCGCAGCTTGGCGAAGAATTTCCGGGTCGTCTCTCCTGCCCGATCCAGCGGACCGGCCAGGTGCCGGGCTGCGCCGCCCAACAGCGCCTGAGCGAGACGGCCCAGGCTCTCGTAGGCTTCGGCGTCGTAACGCAGCACCGCGATTCCGGACTGGGCGAGCCGCTCTTCGGTGGCATTGAGAATCGAGGTCTTCCCGAAGCGGCGGGGACCGATGAAAAAGAGCTTCCCGCGATTGCTGATCACTCGCGCGATGGTCTCCAGCTCGACTTCCCGGTCCACCAGCTCATTGGCGCCGAGCTCCCGACCAAACTCGAACGGGTTGCGGGGGGCGGCGGGAAGGGCCTTGGGCATGGACCAAGTTAGGGTGCGCCATGTGTTACGCAATATGGGTTACGCAGAATGCGTAATGCGAGTGGCGGCCCGGGGATTCGAGCCCCAAGTTGGGACATGCGAGTGCATCTCTGGATGCTTCTTATTCTCCTAGCCAGCTGCCGGGGGAGCCCCGGTCGAACCGCGCCCCGGACCTACGTCCCCCGTCTCATTCCTCAGGAAAGCAGCACCCGGTTTCGGCTCCAGGCCGTGAGCGTCGTGGACGACAAGGTGGTGTGGGCCAGCGGTGCCGGCGGCACCTATGTCCGGACCACCGACGGCGGAATGACCTGGATCGCAGGCCGGGTAAATGGGGCGGATTCTCTCGAATTCCGCGACGTGCACGCGGTGGACGACAAGACGGCGTGGCTGCTCAGCGCAGGCCCCGGCGATCGCTCCCGAATCTACAAAACGATTGACGGAGGGCGGCGCTGGCTCCTCCAGTGGACCAACCAGGACCCCAAGGGATTCTACGACTGTTTCGGATTCTGGGACGCCAGGCGCGGCCTGGTGGTCGGCGACGCGGTTCAGGGCCAGCTCCCGATCCTGACGACGACCGACGGTGGATCCTCCTGGTCCCGGGTTCCCCCCGAGCGCGTGCCGCCGGCGTCCGCGGGTGAGGGCGCATTTGCGGCGAGCGGCACCTGCCTCATTACCATAGGCGAACGAGAGGCGTGGATTGGAACCGCGGCAGGTGAGCAGGCGCGCGTGCTGGTCACCAGTGATGGCGGAAAGAACTGGACCAGCCACGAGACTCCTGTGATCGACGGAACGCAGACTACTGGAATCGCATCCCTCGCCTTGAGGGACCGACTACACGGGGTGGCCGCGGGTGGCGATATCGCAGCCCCCGATTCCTCGAGGGACAACATGGCCTTCACCGCCGACGGCGGCATCAGCTGGTTTCGCAGCAATCCCCCGACATTCGCCGGCCCTATCTACGGCGCGTTCTACGTTCAAGGCGGCCCGCTGTTGGTCGCGGTGGGCCCGAAGGGCGCGAGCTACTCCCAGGACGACGGGCAAAGCTGGCTGCCAGTCGATACGGTCAGTTACTGGAGTGCGGGGTTCGCCAACACCCGGGCGGGATGGCTGGTGGGACCGGAGGGGAGGATTACGAGGGTGGAGTTTGAGAGGTGAGAGGAGTGACGAGTAGAAAGGACTGAGGATTGAGTTTTCAGTTGACTCCCACTCAGTCCTCAGTCCTTTTCACTCGTCACTCCACGAGGGAGCCCTCGCTTCGCTCGGGATGACCGCCCTTCGGGCGGTCACTTAAACGACAGCAACTCCACCTCAAACATCAGAGTGGCGTTCGGCCCGATCTTGGGCGGCGAGCCACCCTCTCCGTAGGCCAGCGGCGCCGGAATCCAGAACTGATACTTGGACCCCGCCGTCATCAGCTGCAGGCCCTCGGTCCACCCCGGAATCACCTGATTCAGTGGGAAGGTCGCCGGCTCGTTGCGGGAATACGAGCTGTCGAATTCATCGCCGTTGAGCAGGGTCCCCCGGTAATGCACGGTCACCACGCTGGTCTTGGCCGGATGGGGTCCGCTGCCCTCCTTGACCACCTTGTACTGCAGTCCGCTCAGGGTGGTCTTCACCCCGTCCTTGCTCTTGTTGCTGGCCAGGAAATCGGTGCCTTCCTTCTCATTGGTCAGCGCGGACGCCGAGTCCTTGGCGTGCTGGGCCTGCATCATCTGCTGCTGGAACGCCATCATGGTGT
Source organism: uncultured Gemmatimonadales bacterium (assembly GCA_963788625.1). Taxonomy (GTDB): domain Bacteria; phylum Gemmatimonadota; class Gemmatimonadetes; order Gemmatimonadales; family GWC2-71-9; genus DATBGE01. Next base: position 586,555 of record CAWBHB010000001.1, read on the forward strand.
TGCGGATCTCGTCGTCAGTCATCAGAGCCTTGTCGCCCGACTGGCCGTCATTGAAGCCCTTCATGAGCAGGTCACGCTTGACGGTGATGCTCTGCTCCTTGAGGCTCTTGCCCATCTGCAGGCCAATGATGTAGCTGACCTTGTCTTCCGTGGTGGAGAGACTGCTGGCGCCACCGCCAGTGCTCCCGCCGGTCTTGTTGCAGCCGAGTAGAACGGCGCAGGCGGCCAATGCGGCCAGTTTCCTCATACTGTCTCCCAGGTACAGGTCAGGTATGGATTCTTGGAACGGGGCGGGAATATAAACCGGGGAGGGGTCGGAGAGGGGTGGTGGGAAATAAGACGGGTGGCCGGCCCAAGGACCGACCACCCGGAGGGGACGTCGCCTGGTCAGGTCGTAGGGACAGTCCGAGTCACGGTGTACTGGCCGCAGGCGGTGAAATCGATCGTAACATTGACGATAGCGCCGTTCCGGGTAACGGTCAGCAGGAGCTGCCCGGCGGTGAATCGGGGAGCCACACCGCACGCGGGGTCGTAATGCAGCGCCGTGGTGGTCGTGGTCTGGAGGCCCCAAGTTCTTGCACCCTTGCTCCAGGTGGATGAACCGGCGAACGACCAGTCTCCGGTCGGCAGGGGCGAGTCGAGTTCGATGGACCCTGGCACGTCGGCATCGAAATGTCCGGTCCAGTTACGCACGTGAGTGACCGTCGCACCATTGGGAAAGGTGTACTCGGTCACGAAGTTATTGATGGAGTGATCGAGTTCATCCCCATTGGCGCTTACCTGCCGAGTACCGTCGTGAATCACCGACCAGGTCCGGCTCGTCTGGGTATTGGTCCAGGCCCGGCCGAAGTCATTGAAGACGAGACGCACTGCGAACTCGGCCGGAGCGGGGCTCGGATCGATCACGTCGATGGTCCCATTCACCGAAAGCTCCAAAGGACCCCGGGTGAAGGTGCAGCCGGTGAAGTCGAACCGCGCCGAATCGGGGATGGCGTCGCCGTCGCCGTTGCTGAGCGGGTCGGGGCTGATGGTTGGGTCGCAGGGAGGAGTACCGGGGATGAAGTGCGGAATGATCCTGACGTGATGTCTAAGAACGACCGCCGTGGTGGAGTTGAACTCCGACGCCGCTACCAGCTCGTCGGCATCCTGGGTAATCACCTCGGCCAGTGAATCGGCCTGGGCGCTCGTCAGTTCGTCCGAGGAAGAGCCGGGACTACTGCTGTCACTGCACGCCACCAGGCCAGCCGCGAGTAGCGCGGCTCCGGCCGAGAGGAGGAAGCCGTGTCTGGCCATATAGTTAGCTCCTGTCAGAGTCGAGGGATCGGCAAGCTGGTTCGCAGAGTAGACCGCGATACTCGGCCCGGCGTTAAGCGGTTGGGCCTGATCCTCATCATTATCGGCTTCCCCCTCTCGGCGTGTAGAACCGACCATCGTAATCCGGAGGACGCAAGAGCTTCCTCCACCGACACCGGGTTCCCAGGCGTGCAGACCCGCGGTCAGGCGGTCATGGGAGTCGATCAGTACACCTCACAACATGTATTCGAAGACCTTCCGGATGGTGGCCGGGTGGTGCTGGAACGGGATGATACGACCGATTCGGTGGGGATCGGAACGATACGCGCGCACATGCAGGAGATCGCACGGCGGTTCGCGTCGGGCGAGTTTGCGCTATCGGGTGTGGTTCACGACCGCGAGGTACCGGGCACTGAGGTGATGGCCGCTCGACGGGAGGCAATCCTTTATACGGCGGTCGATCGTCCTCGGGGAGGAGAGTTGAGGATCGTCAGCGAGGACTCGGTCGCGGTCGCCGCGATTCACCAGTTCCTGGCCTTCCAGCGCATGGATCATCATGCGGCCGGCCACATGAGTAACTGAACGGCCCGAGGGAATTTGCTGAGCCGGAGCACCAGAGCGGCCAGGTGGGGTGTGGGCCGCTTACAAATAGCAGCGGGCGTTAGAATCGAAGTCGGAGACCCAGGAAGCCGCGGGAGCCTCGACGGCCATAGCCCCCGAACACGGTGAGGCGGTCGTCGATCGTCTGCTCCAGCCGGCCCTGCCATGCCCCGCGAGCCTCAGGCGCAGTGAATGCCCATCCTGGCAACAGCAGCTTCGAGTCGGAAAACAGCACGGTGCTGTGGTTTGTTGACGCCGGTGCCGCCGTGGACCTGACGGACGCTTTACGGGCGGCGTCAGCAGGCAGCACCATGAGCGCGTCGCGGTTCTGGGCTCGAAGGGGAGACCCCAAGCCCACAAGGCCGGCGAGGAGAGCGGCGGCGGCCACATTCGAGAAGCGTAAGGCGAGAGGCACGGGCTGTTTCACTTGAAGCGAGGCTCGACCAAGCTAGGAGCCGACGAGCCCGGACTTTCTAACAGAACGGGCACAATCCTGAATTAACGAACGCGGGTCTGACCCAATTCGTCAATAGGGAATCTCGAGCGAGCCGATCAGGACCTCGTAGATCCCGGGGGCAACTGCCTCGTGGAGCCCGGATCGTCCCCGGGTGCGCTGGCGGAGCGGGGATGCCACGGCGGTGAAGCCACGGGTCGCGGTGTTGCGAATTCAATAGGGTCAGCGGGTGCCAGGCAAGGCAAACGCTTCCACCAGCACCATCGTAATGTTGCTGGTCGACTGTTGACGCATCCGCTTGGCCTCCTGGTACTCAGGATCATTGTACAGGCCCAGAGCCGCCTCCCGAGAGGGAAACCGGATGATCGCGTTCATCTTTCGAGGCTTTCCTTCGAGGACATACGCTGAGGTATCAGAAGCGAGCACCTCGCCACCGTACTTGGGGAGCAGTGCTAGAACTCGCGGAGGATAACCCTGGAATTGTTCCGCGTCGTCGATATCGTACATCCCGATGTAGTACACGGACACGAGTAATCCTCCCTCGAATTACGGTTCTCGCGGGGGATCTGGCCGCAGCAAACGCAGTGAATCGCAGAAGGGCGGTTGCTCATTAAGCTTCCAGGCTACACCCAGCGAAAGGAGGAACCTGAGAGCAACTGCTGCGTTCATCTGCGGCTCGATCCCTAACGCGTTGACACTCTTTAGCGGCTTACTTCCGGCCCGCGGCAGCGTGGGCCTCTCTCAGTGACTGCGCGCACTCCTCGCAGCACACTTCGACGGTATTTCCGCCGATTCTTACTTTGATGGCGTTGGCGTCCAGCTCGCTGTCGCAAGCGGCACAGGTTTTCGCGGTCATGGCTCCGATCTCCGTTGTGAGGGCCGACCATTCGGCCCGAAGATCAAAGAAGCATTCCGCCACGGACCCGGCTATCAAAATCTTTAGCGATCTTGTGGCGCTTTAGCGGGGGTTCAGCGCAGGTGCGCCGATTGCTGGAATGCGGCAGGCGTGCGGCCGTAGGCTTGCCGGAACGCCGCGCTGAAATGGCTGTGACTGGAGAAGCCGAGGTCGATACTCAACGCGGTGAGATTGTCATACTGGCCAAGCAGGTCCAGGGCGCGCGCCAGTCGCAGCCGGAGCTGATAGCGGTACAGCGGCACGGCCTCCACCTGCGCGAACACTTGAGTGAGATAAACTGGTGAGACGCCGACTTCCGCCGCGATTTCCGCCAGTGTCCAGCGCCGCGCCAGATCCGAGGACAGCACCAACTTGGTGCGATCCACCAGCTTCTGCCGGGCAAAACTTCCCCGGGTGGCATGAGAGGTCCGCTCGCCCAGAGCCCGCCGCATCAGGGTCAGGGCGAGGGTTTCCCCTTCCAGCGGTTCCGCGACGTTGCGGCTCAAGCTATGGCGCAGCAGCGCGACCAGCACCTGCGCGCGCGGGTCGATGCGAAGATGCAGCCGGCGAAAGGCCGGCGGGTCGCCTTCGCGCAGCTGATCCTTTGGTGCCAGCTCGCCGAGAAGATCCGGGCCGATGGTGATGGACAGGCAGGCGTCGCCGCCTTCGACGGGATGACTGACGCGATAGCTCTCCATCGCGTTGAACAACACGACTTGATTGGCTTCGGCCACAGCGTCGTCGGGGCCAACATGGTACACGTAGACGCCGCGGTAGGGGAACACCAGGTGGGTCGTGTGGGACAACTCCTCACCGCTCTTGTACCGATGTTCGCCCCGGCAGATGACATCCCGGATCGTGACGGCTTTCGTACTCAGGAGGAGTTGGGCGGAGAGGTCCGGCATGGGCTACGTCCCGAGACTTTCCTGATCCTAGTCAGGGCGGACGCGCAGCCGCAGTGACCGGGCTAATAACGAGGGCGACACAATGGCTAGGGGCGGAATCGAACCGCCGACACGCGGATTTTCAGTCCGCTGCTCTACCAACTGAGCTACCTAGCCCTTTGGGGGGCGGGAATATAGCCCTGGGGGAGGGGGGCAGGGAACGGGGAGACAGAGACGGGAGACGGGAGACGGAAACGCTGACTGGTTGGTCCACCTCATCCGCGTCGCCCGCCCTGCCCGCCTCGATCACCGTGATCGCCCCGTCCGTCTTCCCGCCCTCCCGCCTCTCCCGCATATTCCCCGGCATGGGTCGCCCCCGATTCTCCAACCTGACAGTTCTCGACCACCCCCTGATTCAGCACAAGCTCACCCTGCTTCGCGACCGGAACACTAGCACCCGGGACTTCAAGCAGCTGGTCAATGAGATCGCGATGCTGATGGCGTACGAGGTGACCAAGGACCTGGCCACCGAACCGGTGGAGATCGAGACCCCGCTCGAGCGCATGACCGGACGCGTGGTCTCGGGCAAGAAGCTGACTCTGGTGCCGATTCTCCGCGCCGGCCTCGGCATGGCCGACGGCATTTCCCAGCTGCTGCCGACCGCGCGGGTCGGGCACATCGGGGTGTATCGCGATGAGGATTCCCTCCAGCCGGTCCGCTACTATGCCAAGCTCCCCGGAGACGAAGGCGAGAGGGACTACTTTGTACTCGACCCCATGCTCGCAACCGGCGGTTCGGCGACCTCGGCGGTGACCACTCTGAAGACGGCCGGTGCTCGTCGGATCCGGCTTCTCTGCCTGGTAGCCGCGCCGGAAGGGGTGAAGCGCATGCTGGATGGGCATCCCGACGTGCCCATTTTCGCCGCAGCCCTGGACCGCGGGCTCAACGAACACGGTTACATCCTCCCCGGGCTGGGCGATGCCGGGGATCGGCTGTTCGGAACCAGATAAATACAAATGATAGAATGGAGGAATGGCGGAATGGCGGAATGGAAGAGTCGGCAACCATTGTTCGAACACTCCACCATTCGATCATTCCGCCATTCAGCCATTCCGCCATTTGTCAGCATTCCGCCATTGGTCAGCATTCCGCCATTCCTCCATTCCGCCATTCTCTGATGCCCCGCCTGACCTTCTACGGCGCCGCCGGCCAGGTGACGGGCTCGATGCATCTGCTCGAGGCCGCCGGCGCCCGCATCCTCCTCGACGCCGGACTCTTTCAGGGAAGGCGGAGCGAGACCCGCAGTCTCAACGCAAACCTTCCGGTTGATTCACGCCGGATCGATGCCGTCATCCTCAGCCACGCCCATATCGACCATTCCGGGCGGCTGCCCCTGCTGGTGAATCGCGGCTTCCACGGGCCCATTTTCGCGACGCCGGCCACCCGCGATCTCACCGCGGTGATGCTGCCCGATGCGGCGCACATTCAGCAGAAGGACGCGGAGTTTCTGCGGCGCCACGGCAAAGGTGGACCCGAGTGTGAGCCGCTCTACGAGATGGCCGATGCGTTCGCGGTGCAGGACCTCATCATCGGCCTCCCTTACCGGCGGCCCCATCATCTCCGCAAGCACCTCACCTTCGAATTCACCGATGCGGGCCACATCCTCGGCTCGGCCAGCGTCGATCTCCGGTTGACCGAAGCGGGTGCCCATCGTCTCGTATTCTCCGGTGACATCGGGCGGCGCGGCCTTCCCATCATTCGCGATCCCGATCCGCCGGCGGGACCGGTCGACAGCCTGATCATCGAATCGACCTACGCCGATCGGGTCCACGAATCGGTGAGTCAGTCGGAGACCCGCCTCGGCGAACTGGTGCGGCGGGTAGCGGGACGGGGCGGCAAAATCCTGATTCCGGCCTTCGCCATCGGACGGATTCAGGAGCTGGTCTACAGCCTGCACCGCTTGCATCGCGACGGACAAATTCCCGAGATCCCGGTCTACATCGACAGCCCACTCGCGGTGGACGCCACCGATGTCTTCCGGCTCCACCCCGATCTGTTCGATCGGGGCGAAGACCTGCTGCTGCGCTCGGCCCGCTTCTTTGATTTCTCCCTGGTTCGCTACGTGCGCTCGGTAGAGGATTCCAAACGTTTGAACCAACTGCCCGGACCGGCGATCATCATTGCCGCATCGGGAATGGCGGAGGCGGGCCGGATCCTGCATCACCTCGCCAATCAGATCGGCGACCATCGCACCATGGTGCTGTTCGTGGGATTCCAGGCCGAGCATACCCTCGGTCGACGGATCCAGGAGGGCGCCCGGACGATCAAGGTGTTCGGAGAGGAAGTCCCCGTCCAAGCCGAGATAGAAACGCTGGCGGGCTATTCGGCTCACGCGGATCGGGACGAATTGCGGGCATGGGTGCGCAGCCTCGGCGGGCCGATCCGTCGGGCCTTTGTGGTGCATGGTGAGCCCGCGGCCGCCCAGGCAATGGTCAAGATCCTGCGCGAAGAGGGCATCAGGCAGGTGGACGTACCCCGTCAGGGCGAGGGGTTCGACCTTTGATCACCAACCCCCGTCGAGCGGTGATCGTTGCGATCGCCGCTCTGCTGAGCATCTACCTCATATGCTTCATCGCAGTGCTCCGGGCCAGCCGCCAGGATCAGCGCCAACCCGCGGACGTGGTTGTGGTGCTCGGGGCGGCGCAGTACAACGGCAGGCCCTCACCCGTCCTGCGCGCCCGTCTGGACCAGGCAATCCTTCTATATCGTGCGGGGCTGGCCCCGAAAATTGTGGTAACCGGGGGCATCGGCGAGGGGGACCGGGTCAGTGAAGCCGCGGTCGGGCAGAGCTATCTGGTCCTCAATCGGGTGCGGGAGGGTGATATCGTCGTGCGTCCGGAAGGTCGGTCGACCGACGCATCCATGGCCTCGGTGGCACAGTGGCTGGCCGAGCGCTCCCTCCACCGCGCCCTCCTGGTGAGCGACCCGTTCCACTCGCTCCGCTTGCGGCTCGAGGCCCACCGAGTCGCAATTGACGCTTACACTTCGCCCACCACCACCAGCCCCATCTCCCGCTCCTTCAGCAGCGAGCTGCCCTACCTTCTCGCCGAGTCCGCCAAGATCCCGGTAGTCTGGCTCAGATCTGTGCTCTAGGCCCTTGTGCCAGCCGGGAACGCGCCCCATGTTGGCTCAGATGAGCCTGATCTCCTCGGAGCGGAAGTATCAAGGGCGGGTGATAAGCCTCGATGTTGACACGGTCAAGTTCCCCGATGGGTCCCAAGGACAGCTCGAGATGGTTCGCCACCCCGGAGCCAGCGCCATTGTGCCGCTGCTCGATCCTCCGGAGTCGGCCGACCCGCGGGTACTCCTCATTCAACAGTTTCGCCATGCGGCCAACGGATATCTCTGGGAGATTCCGGCGGGCCGGCTCGATCCGGGGGAGACCCCTGAAGACTGCGCCCGCCGGGAGCTGGCGGAAGAGACCGGGATGCAGGCCGGTAGCCTTCGGCACCTGACCTCGATCCTTACCACGCCGGGATTTACCGACGAACGAATCCATTTGTTCGTGGCAGACGGACTGATAGAAGGGCAGCATCGCCGGGAAGCCGATGAGTTCATGGACGTGCGCCCGACGCCGTGGTCGGACGTCATGACTCTCATCTCGAAGGGCGAAATCAACGACGGGAAGACACTCGCAGCGCTGCTGTATCTGCGCTGCTTCACGCAGGTTGGCCGACCAGGCCGGTAGGAGCGCAGGGTGGCAACTCTCACTCGGCTGATCAAGGGCGTTATTCCAGCGCTGAAGACGGCCCCGGCGTCGGAGCCGGAAGCGGCAGCGGCAGCGGTAGCCGAGGTGAACGAGCTGATCACTGCCCACCTGGGAGGAGACCCACGCGCCTTCGAGCACCTGGTCGACCGCTATCAGGTCCGTCTGCTCAACTTCGTCTACCGCATGATCGGCGACCGGGAGCGGGCCGAAGACCTGGTGCAGGAGGCCTTCCTTCGGGTGTACCGTCACCTCGATCGCTTTGATCCGGCGCGCAAGTTCTCCACCTGGCTCTATACCATCGCCTCCAACCTGGCCAAGAACGAGCTGCGCAACCGCAGCCGTTCACCGCTGGTCCTCTTCCAGTACTTCCGTCAGCGCCAGAACGAGCACGAATCCCGCCCCTACGAATACGAGGATTCGGGGAACCGGCCCGACGAGCTCTATGCCCGTCGCCAGTTACGCGACCTGGTGGACCGGACCGTGGTCAAGCTCGCGGCCCGGCATCGCGAGGTGTTCGTCCTGCGGGAATTGGAGGGGAAGAGCTACGAAGAGATCGCCGAGATCACCCACTGCAACCTGGGAACGGTAAAGAGCCGGCTCAATCGGGCCCGGCAGGCATTTGCCGAGCTCATAGGGCCGTACCTCGATTAATTTCAGTCACTTAGGAACTTTCCCGGGCCAGGCTTGTATACTGGAAAGCGGGTGGGTCGAGGCCGACACCACCCGGGCTGGTAATCGGAGGACCTCCCTCAGCTTCCGGATCTCCATGCGCTGCCGAGACTTCCGCCGCCTGTATTCGACCTATCGGGATGGGACGGACCCCGCCTTAGTGGCGGAAATGGAGGATCACCTCGCGGCCTGTGCCGAGTGCACGGCGTATGACAGGGCGGTGAGCCACGGGGTTGACGTACTCCGGGGTGCCCGGCTCAATCCATCCCCGGACTTCCGCCAACGACTTAACGCGCGCATCGCATCGGGCGAAGCCGTTCCCGAACCCATCCCACCTCGAGTATCTCCCTGGGCCGCCACCGCGGCCGCTCTCGTATTGGCGGCCCTCGTGGTGTTCACCATCCGTCAGTCCACAGACGTTCCCGCTGTTTCCGCCGCTGAAAAACCGGCGGTGCTTGCCCGTCCCCAGATGATTCCAGGCATCCCCTTCGTCGCCTTTCGCCGAGCCCCTTAGGAGAGTCGAGAAAACCCCGCAATCCGCCTAGCCTGTCCCCCGTCTCCTCCCCTAAAATTCGGGCATGCCGCGCCACACCTACGATGATCTGCTCCGGGCACTTTCCCGGAGCGAGCTGTCGCCGGTCTACTATCTGTACGGTACGGAGGTCGTGCTCCGGGAAGAGGCGGTCCAGACGATCCTCGATCTCGCGCTCCCGGCCGCGGACCGTTCCTTCGGCCTGGAGCAAAGGTCTGTGGCAGGTCTGGAGCCCGACGAGCTGCACGCCTCGCTTAATGCGCTGCCGATGTTCGGCGCCCGGCGGGTTCTCGAGTTGCGGGACACCGAAGTCTGGAAACGAAAAAGCGCCCCCCGACCGGTGCTCCTCAAGTATCTTGAGAACCCCGCCTCAGAGACCGTAGTCATCCTGGTGGAGAACGCTCCCAGCGAGGAAAAACTTCGCGAGTGGGAGCCGGATGGTGAGCTGGTCGCGAGAAGCTATGCGGTGGATTTTCAGCCGCTGCCCTCCGAGCGCGTGCTCCGGTGGGTGTCCTATCGGGCCGAACGACTCAAGGTTCGCCTGGAACCCAAGGCCGTTGAGCATCTCGCGATCGCGTGCGGCTACGATCTCGGCGCGTTGCGGACCGAGCTGGAGAAGCTCGCCTCGCTGCCCGAAGGTGCCGAGCCGCTCACCGCGCAACGAGTCGGAGAGCTGGTTGGCGTGCGCCACGGGGAAACCGCCCGGGATTGGCGTGACGCGTTGCTTGACGATGATACGCCGCGCGCGATCCGCCTGCTCCAGCCGGTGCTGAATCAATCCGGCATGTCGGGGGTCAAGCTCGTCAGCCAGCTCGGCACGACCTTGCTCGGCATCTCGATCGCGCGAAGCCACTATGACCGGCAACAGCGCGGTAGCTCGCTCGAGCGGGCCGTCTTCGATTGCGATTCGGCGGCTGAGACCGTTTGGGTTGGGAGACTGGAAAGAGGAAGCGCGCAACTGGAGCCGCTGGGCGGAAACCTGGCCCGCGGATCGCCTCAAGGCCGCGATCGCCGCAGCCCTCGCGACCGATCAGGTACTCAAGGACTCCCGTGTATCGGACGAGGGAGGGGTGTTGATCGGATTGATCCTTCAACTCGGCGGCTCGGCGGCTCGGCGGCTCGGCGGCACAAGAGCGCGAGCGGATCAGGGCGCGCCGGTAGGAGCCTGAAACGTGGATTTTCAAAGCCGAGCCGCCTTGCCGCCCTGCCGCCTTGCCGCCCTTTTGACCGTTTTCGGGATGCTGAGCCTCGCCACTCCGCTCAAGGCGCAGACCGATTCCCGCCTTGTCGAAGCCGTGAGGCTGGCCCAGGAAGGCCTGGGCGACTCAGCTCGTGCCTCGGTAAATCGGGTGCTCACCCAGCTCACGCCGGGCGACAGTCTCTATCCCCAGACGCTCTACACCTTGGGCCTCGTGTCTCGAAGCGTGGATGAGATGCGGCGTCAGTACACCCGCGTGGCGGTCGAATACACCTATTCCGACTGGGCGGACGACGCGCTCGTCCGGCTCGGCATGCTGGATTATGCCGGCGGGAATCCCCAGGGAACACTGCGACAGATGGAGAAGGTGGCAACCGACTATCCGCAGAGTCCGCTGATCCCCACCGCGGCATTCTGGGCGGCGCGTGCTGCGTTCGAGACTCGGCGCCCCGCCGATGGCTGTCGCTGGGTCGCGACTGGTCTTGCCGCCACAGGCGGCGACGTGGAGCTCGGAACCAGCTCGAGTTCTACAACGGGCGCTGCGTCGGCGGCGTGGCGGCAGAAAGCACCCAGGTCGACAACGCGAAACCGCCTGCCCCTGCTGCCGCTTCTCGCGAGCGATACGGCATTCAGGTCGGCGCGGTCACTACACAGGCCGCCGCCGATAAGCTGTTGGCCTCGCTCAAGGCCGCAGGCCTGAAAGGATACGCCGTGAAGGACGGGAGTCTGCTCAAGGTACGGGCCGGTCCCTATCCCGATCGCCCTGCCGCCGAGGCGGCGGTGGCGAAAGTGCGTGGAGCCGTTGGCGGCTCCCCATTCCTGGTGAAGGAGCAGTGACCGAACGCGTGGCGGATGCCGCCGGCACTCCATTGATGCAGCAGTATCGCGAGATCAAGTCCCGGCACCGGAACGCGATACTGTTTTTCCGCATGGGCGATTTCTACGAGATGTTCTTCGAGGACGCCCACCTGGCCTCCCGGATATTGAGCATTACCCTGACCTCACGTGGCGATGGAGTCCCGCTCGCCGGCGTGCCGGTCAAGGCGGCGGCCGACTATCTCCGGCAGTTGATCGCTGCGGGGCATCGGGTCGCGATCTGTGAACAGGTCGAGGATCCACGACTGGCCAAGGGAATCGTGCGGCGAGAAGTCGTCGAGACCATTACGCCCGGAGCCATTCTCGACGAAGGCACCCTTCCGGGAAGCCGCAACAACTATCTCGCGTCGGTGAGCGGTCAGTCAGGTCCCGATGCCCGATCGGTTGGAGTTGCGGCGATCGACCTCAGTACCGGCGAGTTCCTGCTGGAGACCGTCTCACCCGATTCACTCGGAGATACCCTCGACCGAATCGCACCAAGTGAAGTCGTCCTGCCGGCGGACTGGGAACTGGCATTGGGAGACGGCGTGCTCCGCACGCCGCGCGAGCGCTGGGAGTTCGATCCTGAGCTCGCGCGGGAAGAGCTGGCGCGGCGCTTCGAATTGAAGGGCCTGGACGGCCTCGGTGTCGGTCCTGACGACGTGACAGCGTTGGGAGCTGCCGGAGCGCTGTTGCGCTACATCGGAGAGCTCCAGCCCGCGGGATTGCGGCATCTCGACCGTCCGTCGATCCGGCGCTCCGCGCGCCATCTCTGGATCGACGAGATGACACGCCGCAACCTCGAGCTGGTCGAGCCGCTCCGCGCCGGTGCGCGCGGGGTTACGCTGCTCGAGTCTCTAGACCTGACAATGACTCCGATGGGCGCCCGGCTTCTGCGCCAATGGGTACTCTCACCGCTGGCGGAGCCCGTCGCCATCAACGCCAGACTGGATGCCGTGGAAGTCGCGGCGAAGGATCACCGCGGCAGGGCGCGAGTGCGCGAGGCGCTCGACGGAGTGCGTGACGTTGAACGCCTTTCCGCCCGGGCCGCCGCGGGCCGAGCCACGCCCCGGGAAATGGGCGCCCTGCGCGATTCATTCCTGCGACTCCCCGACGCGCTGGAAGCGCTCACCGGATTGGCCGAGCGCGACCGGAGTGCGGAGCTGGGACTCCTGGTCGATTCGTTCGATCTGTTGGGAGACCTGGCGCGGGAACTTCAGGCCGGACTCACCGAGAGGCCGCCGGTAACGCTGGCTGACGGCAACGTGATTCAGCCGGGCTTTGACGCGAGCCTCGATGAGCTTCGGCTGCTGCGCGATGGAGGGAAGCAGTACATCGCGACACTGCAACAGCGAGAACGCGAGCGCACCGGGATTCCATCGCTCAAGGTCGGGTACAACAAGGTCTTCGGGTATTTCCTGGAGATCACCAACGCCCACGCGGCGCGGGTCCCCGACGACTACGAGCGCCGGCAGACTCTCTCCGGCGCCGAGCGATACGTGACGCCGGAGCTCAAGGATTACGAAGCCAGGGTGCTGGGCGCCGAGGAGAAGATCGCGGTGCGCGAAGCGGAGCTGTTCGCCGACTTGCGCGATCGGGTGGGATCGGCCGCGACTCGGGTCCATCGGACCGCGAAGATCCTGGCCCATCTCGACGCCTGGACGCGCCCTGGCGGAGGTCGCGGTGAGCAATCGCTATGTCCGCCCGAGCGGTGCACGACGGCCCGATCCTGGCACTTCGAGCCTGCCGCCATCCGGTCATCGAGCGCCTGATGCCGCGGGAATCGTTCATCCCCAACGACGTGCGTTTCGAGCCGGCTCGCAGCGGGTGCTGCTGGTGACCGGACCCAACATGGCCGGGCAAGTCCACCATCCTGCGGCAGATCGGCCTCGCGGTGGTGATGGCCCAACTCGGCTCGTTCGTGCCCGCCACCGCGGCGGAGATCGGCGTGGCGGACCGGCTCTTCACCCGGGTCGGCGCCAGCGACAACCTGGCCCGCGGCCAGTCCACCTTCATGGTCGAAATGAGCGAGACCAGTGCCATCCTCCACAGCGCGACCGAACGCAGCCTGGTGCTGCTGGATGAGATCGGTCGCGGAACCTCGACGTATGACGGGGTCGCGATCGCCTGGGCGGTGACCGAATACCTGCACGACACGATCGGCTGTCGCACCATGTTCGCGACGCACTACCACGAGCTGATGCAGCTCCCGGAAGAACTGGCCCACGCGCGGAATCTCAACGTGGCGGTGAAGGAATCGGGAGACCGGGTGATTTTTCTCTATCACCTCGAGCCGGGCGGGACCGACCGCTCCTACGGCATTCACGTGGCGCAACTCGCCGGCTTACCCGGCGGAGTAGTTCGGCGGGCCAACGAGCTGCTTCGCACCCTCGAAGGGAAGCATCGCGTGGTGCCGGGGGCGCCGGCACCGCTCTCGGATCCCGGTCAGCTCCCGCTCTTCACCGAACCGGCGCGAGAGCACCCGGTGATGGAGGAGCTGCGCGGAATCGATCTCGACCGGCTCACGCCGCTCGAGGCCTTGAACCGTCTGGCCGATCTCAAGCGCCGCACCGGAGAGGCGTAGGCATGCCCGGCCCCGGCGAGCTGCTCGCCCAGTTGCGCGGCCCCACGGTCCTGAGCGCCCTGGCGCTGATCGCGCTGGTGGCGATCGTGATCAAGATCGGGCGGATCCTGCTGATGGCCGCGATCTTCGGCGCGATCGCCGGGGGCGCATCGCTCAGCCAGGGGAACCCTCCCAAGACGGCTGCGACTGCACGCCGCCTTGGCCTTTGGGGCCGCCGCGGTGATGTTCTTCCTGCTGAAAGTGGCCAAGAGCATGGTCATGTGGCTCGTCATCACCGCCGCCGGAGTCGCGGCTTTGCTCGCCTTCGGATTCCGGCCATGACCATACGAGCCATGCGATGGGTGTCCCTCTCGGTGGCCGGCGTGACGCTGGCCTGCTCCAATCCCGACAATGGCACGGTGAGGCTGCCCGCCCAGACCCCAGCCGTGAGTGGCGACGAGCCGCCGGTGATGGTGAGTCCTGAGTCGCCGGTCGAGTACCCGGCGGCGTTGTTCGCCCAACGGATCGAGGGGAAAGTGATCCTCCGCATGTTCGTGGACACCGCGGGAACGGTGGTACCCGAGTCCACCAAGATCGCCGAGTCGAGCGGTTATCCCTCGCTGGATTCCGCCGCTATGCGCGCCGCACCGTCGTTTCGCTTCGCGCCGGCGCTCCGCAATGGAGAGCCGGTCGCGACGCTTTTCCTGCAGCCGGTACATTTCCGCCATCCGGAAGCCGGAGGGCTGACCCCGTGACCCCACCGCATCTCCGCGCCTACGACTCGGTGCTGGATACCATCGGATGGACCCCGTTGATCCGTCTCGCGCGGATCGGCAGTGGAATCCGCACTCCCATCTATGGCAAGGCGGAGTACGCCAATCCCGGAGGGTCGGTCAAGGATCGGATCGGCCTCGCGATCATCGAGGATGCGGAGCGCAAGGGTGAGTTGAAGCCCGGTGGGACCATCGTCGAAGGCACCTCGGGAAACACCGGCGTGGGCCTGGCCATCGCCGCGGCGCTCAAGGGCTACCGCTGCGTCTTCACCATGCCGGATAAGATGTCGCAGGAGAAAGTGCGGCTGCTCAAGGCCTACGGCGCGGAGGTGGTCATCACGCCGACCGCCGTCCCGCCCGATCATCCCGACAACTATGTAATGAAGGCCAAGCAGATCGTGGCCGAGACTCCCGGGCGCGATCCTGGCGAACCAGTTCTACAATCAGGTGAATCCCGAGGCCCACTATCGCACGACCGGGCCGGAAATCTGGGCCCAGACCGAAGGGCGCATCACCCACTTCGTCGCGGCGCCGGGAACCGGAGGCACGGTGAGCGGGGCCGGCAAGTTCCTGAAGGAGAAGAACCCCAAGCTGCGGGTGATCGCCGGAGATCCGCAGGGTTCCCTCTATACCGGGTTTTCCAGGACCCGAGCCATGGGCGAGGGGCACCCCTATAAGGTGGAAGGGATCGGGGGAGACAAGATTCCGACCACGCTCTGGTTCGACATCATCGACGAGTTTCGCCAGGTCTCGGACCGGACATCGATGGCCATGGCGAGACGGCTGGCGCGGGAGGAAGGGCTCCTCACTGGCGGGTCTTCCGGTTTGAATGTTGCTGTTGCCCTCGACGTGGCGCGGGAGCTGGACGACCCCGACGCCCTGGTGGTGACCCTGCTCTGTGACACAGGGGAGCGCTATCTCTCCAAGGTGTTCAACGACGAGTGGATGCAGGAGAACCAGCTGCTGGAAGTCCCCCGGATCACGGTGGAGGAGCTCCTGGCCCGGCGGCACGGCAATGCGCCAGCCCTCGTGAGCCTTGCACCGGCAGCCGCGGTTCGCCAGGCGCTCAACCTCATGAGCACCTGGGAAGTGAGCCAGATCCCGGTGGTGGAGGATGGCAAGTGCATTGGGGGACTGGTGGAGAGCTCGCTCATGACCCAGGCCCTGGCTCAGCCATCACTCCTGGATCGGCCGGTGCGTGAGGCCATGGAGCCTCCGTTCCCGGTGGTGGACGCCCAACTCTCCACCGACCGACTGGCCCCGCTGCTGACCCGCGAGAGTCCAGCCGCTCTGGTGCAAAAGGACGGGAAACTGATCGGGATCGTAAGCCGTTACGATGTCTTACAGCAGTTGATCGGGACGCGGTAGGAAACACCCAGAAGGAGCCGCGGATGAACGCGGATTTCTGCCTCGGAGCGCAGTGGAGTGGTTTTGACCTCGGGGAATTGTTGCGGCACCGTATGGGCAAAACCCCCAAGGTCGATCGGATGACCAGCCACTCCAGCACCGGCTTGGCGCACGAAGAACTGACCGGTGAAATCCTGTCGGCCTTCTATCTGGTCTACAACGAGCTGGGTTACGGATTCCTTGAGTCAGTCTACGAGTCTGCGTTGACAATTGCACTCGAGAGGTCGGGACTCCGAGTGTGTCGGCAGGCGGAGTTGCAGGTCTGGTTTCAGCGTCAGCGAGTCGGAAGGTTTCGAGCTGACCTTGTGGTAGAGGATCGGGTTATTGTAGAGCTAAAGGCTGCCCGAGCGCTTGAGGCCTCCCACATTGCCCAACTACTGAATGCACTTAGGGCGACCGACATTGAAGTCGGCCTCCTGCTCAACTTCGGACCAAAAGCGGAGTTCAAGAGAATGGCCTTCACGAACTCACGAAAGCAGATTCCGCCTGATCCGCGTTCATCCGCGGCTCACCCGTGAAAGTCACCGTCCTCACCGGCGGCGCCTCCGAAGAACGGGACGTCGCGTTCGCCAGCGCGGTCCAGATCGTGGCCGGCCTCCGGGAGCGGGGGCATCAGGTCGCGGTGGTGGACACGGTGACGGGAGTGCTCTCCGCCAAAGAAGAGCGGGAGGTGCTTCGGGGGAGCGTAGGTACGACGCCGCCATCCACTCGGGAACTGGTCGCGCGGGAGCGAGCGTTCTTGTTATCGGGACTCGGGGCCCTTCGTGAAGTCCAGGAGGCGGACGTGCTGTTCCTCGCCCTGCACGGAGGCCGGGGAGAGGACGGGACGATTCAGGCCCTGCTCGACACGATCGGGGTGCCGTACACCGGCAGCCGCTCGCTGGGCAGTGCGCTGGCCATGGATAAAGACGTCTCCAAACGGCTATTCCGCGACGCCGGCGTGCCCACTGCGCTGTGGCTCATGGCCCCAGTTTCCGCTGGCGACGTGACCAGGGAACTTGGCTGGCCCGTCGTCGTAAAGCCTTCGAAACAGGGATCGACCGTAGGATTGACTGTGGTGAAGCGGCCCGAAGATCTGGATGCGGCGGTCTGGTACGCGAGCGAGTTCGATGATGAGGTGATGATCGAACAATTCGTTCCCGGGCGCGAGCTGACGGTCGGTATTCTCGAAGGCCAGGCGCTGCCGGTCGGGGAGATCATTCCGAAGCACGAGATCTTCGACTACGAGTGCAAATACACTCAGGGGATGTCCGAGGAAATCTTTCCGGCCGACATTTCCGAGTCGGTAGCCGCGGAGTCGGGCCGACTGAGCGTGATCTCCCATAAGGTTCTCAAGCTGGGAGGATACTCCCGGGTCGATTTTCGCTTGACACCCAATGGCGGATTGTTCTGTTTAGAGGCCAATACCCTTCCGGGCCTCACCTCGGCCAGCCTCTTTCCCAAAGCGGCGAAGGCAGCGGGCATCGAGTTTGCAGACCTGTGTGAGAGGATCTGCCGGGCGGCACGCGCGGGCTTCCCGCCGGAACAAAAGGTAACCTCATCGGGTTTAAGTAGTTAAGAGCAATGGCCATCGGCAACCCTTCCCTGCCCAGACCTACTCCCGTGGTGGCTCGACTCATCGCGGCGTGTGTAGTCGTGCAACTGTTGCTGGCCACGCTTTTCACCTCCCCGGCCGTAGTCGCCGCACTCCGGCTGGATCCAGCTCGGGGCCTTCTCGCCCCGTGGACCCTCTTCACCTACATGTTCGTGCACGCCGGCCTGCTGCACCTGGCCGCGAACATGCTGGTCCTCTACCTGTTCGGTACCGCTGTCGAGGCCCGGATGGGCTCTCGGCAGTTCCTCATCTTCTATCTCTACTGCGGCGTCGGCGCGGCGCTGTTCGCTCTCACCCTCAATCTGCTGACCCCGCTGGTGCCGTTCATCGGCGCCTCCGGTGCGGTGATGGGTGTTGCCCTCGCTTTCGCCGCCTATTGGCCCGATGCCGACGTGATGGTCTTCCCGATTCCGATCCCCATCAAGGCTCGGACCCTGATCATCGTGCTGGCGCTGATCGACCTGGTGCTCGCGCGGGTAACGGTGGACGGCATAGCTCACGAGGCGCATCTGGGCGGGCTGCTCTTCGGATGGCTCTACTTCCGGCTGGCCGCGTTCCGACAGCGCCGTCCCGGTCCCCAGCCGAGACAGGTGGAGCGGGTCGTCATGGTGCAGACCGCTTCCCGTGACGCCGACTCGAGAGGCACCGCGCCGATCCGCCAGATCCCCCGTCCGGGATCCGATCCGGTCGCCGCCGAGATGGACCGCGTGCTGGACAAGATCAGCGCGAAGGGAATCGGAAGCCTGACTCCGGAAGAGCGCCGTTTCCTGGATGAGGTATCGAAGCGGAAGCAGCGCGAGGTGAATTAGTCCCCTTTACCTTCACCTCCTGAAATCGAAAACCCTCCGGCCAACATCTCCGGAGGGTTTCGTTTCAGGCCTCCCTGCGCCTATTGCCGGATGAGGTACCGCCGCGTTGTCTTGCTGTACCCCCCGAGATCCGGCAGCTCATCCTGAGCTACTGCCGCCTGAATTGTGCTTGGGTTCGCCGCCGGTTCCGTTGCGGTACACCCCTCAGGCAACGGTCCGCTGACCCAGATTGCCTCGCCGCCATCCTCCAGTTGCCAATCGCTCCTGGTGACCGGCGGTGACCCCTTGGCAACCGTGGGAGACGAATACCCCAGGCAGCGTCCGGTGACTTCCAGCACCCGCCCCACCAGCGCATCGCTCGCCAGCAGATCGTGAACGGTGGCCGTGGTCGGTGGCCCGGGAGCGGGCCTTCTGCGGACTAGAACTTTCGCGGTCGTCGTGCCGATCAGCAATACTCGAGTCGTTCCGCTGTTGTCAAGCGGCGTCGCCAACCCGCCATTCGGCCCCTTGCATCTGTTCGTGAACTTCCGATATTCTGCTCCGTGCTGATCAATCTCATCCCGGAATTCCTCGCTGTACTCCAAACCGCGGATCGCGAAGCGGCCTTCCAGGACTACCTCAACGCTCATCGCTCGGTGCTGAGCGCCTACTGGCATAACTACGTCCTGGACCTCGACAGCCCGCAGGCCTCAGCGATCATCACCTACGCGCTCCACGCCGACCGGAGCGATCTGCACGAGCTTCTCGCGTCGACCGACGTCGAGGGGATCGTGGAAGACGCGATTGCCCAGTCGGAGGACCTGCTTCAGGTGGATCGCCCCACCGATGTGTACTTGATGGTGGGGATGGGTGCCGCCAATGCGGGAGAACTGGTGGTTGGTGGGCGCGGCGCGGTCTTCATCTGCCTGGAGCACTTCACCGGGCGGGCCAACCCCGAGACCTACGGGATGGGTCTCCCACCGGAGTTGCTGCCGCTGTGGGTGGCGCACGAGATGGCTCACACGGTTCGCTACACCTCGCCCACGAGTGAGAGCGAGCTCAAGCGGCTGATTGCGGAGCAGGGCGGCTATTACGACTACTGGACCACCGGAAGCCGGGCCACGCTGAGAGAACTCCTGGTGAACGAGGGACTCGCGGTCCACGCCGCCGAGGTCGTCGCCCCGGGATTCGACCCGGCCAACTATTTCGGCTATCCCAGGCGACAGTATCGCCGGCTCCGCGAGCTCGAGGCCTTCCTGCGGCGGGTGGTGGATCTGGAGCTCGATGGGACCGGAATCGGGCTGCGGCTTCGCTATCTCTCTGGCGGAATGAGCCCGTCGGCCCGCCTGGTGGGAGGTCGGGTGCTGCCCGAACGGTCGGGATATTACCTGGGCTACCGCATGACCGAGGCTCTGGTGGCGGAGCGGGGCATCGCCGCAGCGCTACGGGCGCCCGCTCAGGAATTCCAGGCCGCCGAGGACACCGCGCGCGGCATTCAGACCGCCTGACGCCGGCTCGAGCCCCGGTCAGACTCCGGTCCCACCCTCCCACGCTGTCCAGCCGCGATCCACGGGCGGAGCCTCTCTCCTCCCCCACCCACCCCAATGGCCTTAGCTTTGAGTCCGGAGCGAATCACTCTCTCTGGAGCCCGAGCACACAATGGCGGACCAGCCTCTCAGTCAGCAGATCATCGACCTCCGTAATCGACTCGGCACGATCGACAACCAGCTCACCAAGGTTGGCGACGCCCCCGAAGGATTGGAGGATCTCAAGGCGGCGGTGGACAGCCTGCGGAATAATGTCTGGGCCATCCTCTCCGCTTCACGATCGAGCAACTACCATGTGAACGTCGAGCGGTTCCGGCTGCGCCGGGCCATCGAAATCACCAAGGGGCTCATCGGGGCGATCGACGGCGGCCAGATGAAGACGCTCCACCCCGAGCACTCCGAACTTCAGATCGTTGGCCAGCAGCTCAACGAGCGCATTGGCCGGCTGCGTCTGGGAGGCTAGTGGTGGAGGGATCGAGTCCGCTGCGTATCACCTGCAAACCGCTCGGCAGTATCGTGATCCCCGGCCCGGTGGTGATCCAGGACGCCGACGGGAATGAACTGCCTCTGCCTCCCAGGAAGGATCCCTCCGTGGTCAAGCTGTGCGGGTGCGGCCGGTCGGGGAATCGTCCTTTCTGCGATGGATCGCACAAGCGAGTTCCTTCACCAGCTTCGCCGCAACCCGAGCCGTAAGATCCCGCAGGTCATTGTCCGGGTTGTACTCTACCACGTCGGCCCCCACTAGCCCGTCAACCGACTGAATCAGGCTCAGCGCCTGCCGGGTGGTGAACCCGCCTGGTTCGGGGTGCGACACACCGGGCGCCGAGGCCGGATCCAGCCCGTCCATATCGAAGGAGAGGTAGACCGCTCCATCGGCCTCGAGCCGCCACCCGTCCCTCCAGTCCTTCATTTCAATTATCTCGGTTCCGAACCGGTCGGCCTGCTCCTGTTGATGCCGGTTCATCGTCCGGATGCCGACCTGCACCAGGCGGTCCGCGAGTCCCTCCTCCATGACCCGAGCGAACGGGCAGGCGTGGGAGTAGCGATTGCCCTCGAACTCGTCGTACAGGTCCGGATGAGCATCCACATGGAGGACGGTGAGTCGGCGATAGCGGGGACGGAATGCCCGAAGCACCGGGAGTGTGATGGAGTGATCGCCGCCCAGCACCAGGGGGGCATGGCCGAGATCGAGGAGGTGACTTACCGCCGCCTGGATCGCGCCGAACGGATCCGGCGACCGATCCAGCACCAGGTCCCTCCCATCGGTGATGAAGCCCGGCGCCGCCGTGTCCTCCAGCGATTCGCTCCAACTGTTGCTGGACTCGTTGCGCAACGCCGCGCGGATCGCCGATGGGGCCTTGGCGGCACCGCGTTGGTAGGACGATGCGCCGTCGTACGGCACGCCCAGAATCGCGACTGTCATCTCAGGCCAGGAGGACCGGGTCGCCGAGGGCGAGTCGCCCCACACCGGAGTGCACCGCGTTCATCCCGAAGAGTACGTCGTTCCCCACTCGGCGGAAGGTGGCCAGGGTACGGAGCGGCTCCTTGCCGATCGTCGCTGTTTCCTGGTCGGTTGTCGTGACCACGCAGCGCTCGCAGGGCTTCACCACTTCCAACTCGAGAGACCCGATCCGGATCTGACGCCAGCCGTCTTCGGCGAACGGCTGCGCTCCGCTGACCACCAGGTTGGGCCGGAACCGATTCATCGGCAGCGGTGCCGCCAGTCGGCGGTTCAGGTCATCGAGCGACGACTGGCCGATAAGCAGGAACGGATACGCGTCCGCGAAGCTGGCCTGACCCCCGTTGGGCGCCCAGGAGGGGTTGAGGGGACGTTTCACCCGGTCCGGCATGTGCGCGAGGTAGACATCTTCGCCGAGGAACTCGCTGAACCAGCGATCCGCCTCGGGGTAGGGGCAGCAGGCATCCATCACATCCCGCCACACCACCACCCGAACCGGACGCAGCTCCGGCGGATGGAGGCTGACCTGAATCGCGGGCTTGCCTTCGGTCTCTACCGTGAAATGGTCAACCGCCATCGTTATCCGCACCAGAGCCAGCCGCCGATGAGTCCGCTGACTCAGAAATACCCCCTGCTCGTCAATGAGCATCCACCGGCGATCAAACTGGAAGCCGAACCGATCCACCGGCCAGGAATCCGGACTCAGCCCTCGGCACGACTTGATGGGATAGACGTGGATGCCGGAGAGGTGCATGCTCCGAGAACGTGAGAAGTGAGAAGTAAGAGGTGAGAAGGTAGATCAGAGATAGTTAGCGGCAAGTGCCCATCCCTTCTCACGTCTCACTTCTTACGTCTCACGCAGTTTCACTTGCCCACGCAGAACCCTGCGAACAGCCGGTCCAGCACCTGTTCCAGATCCACCGTGCCGATCAGCTCGTCGAGTGCCTGAGTCGCTTCGCGCACATGGTGGGCGGCCAGAACGGGATCACCGGTCAGAGCCAGATGCGGCTCTGCCGCGATCAGTGCGTCCCGCGCCCTGGACAGCGCCTCGCGATGCCGAGCCCGGGAGAGCGACGGTTCCAGGTCCATGAGCGAGACCTGATCACCGAAGATCCGCTGCGCGACGCGGAGGCGGAGGGCCCCGAGTCCCGTGCCGGTCACTGCGGACACGGGAATACCGGGACCGGCGGAGTCTCGCACGTCGCTCTTGGTGGAAACGAGGAGGACGTTTTCTCCCTCGACAGAATGGGAATTTCCCGTTCGGCCATCCTCGCAGGAGAGGACGAGGTCGGCCCCGGCCAGGTAGCGTCGGCTCATCGCCATGCCCAGGGTCTCCAACCGATCCTCGCTTTCGGCGAGGCCGGCAGTATCGATGAGCCGAACCGGCCAGCCGTGGAAGTCGGCCGGGGCTTCGATTGCGTCCCGGGTGGTGCCGGGAATTTCAGTCACCAGCGCCCGATCCACTCCGAGGAGCGCGTTGAACAAGGAAGACTTGCCGGCGTTGGGCGGTCCTGCCAGAACCACGACGGCCCCTTCCCGAACCCGGGTCCCTACCGGTGCGCTGGCGAGGAGCTGCGAAGTACGAGCGGTGACTTCCGCGAGTCGGTGGGCGAGCTGGTCCCGCGAGATGGGCCCGTCATCCTCCTCCGGGAAATCGACATCGTAGGCGAGCTGAGCCTGGAGATCGATAAGTGCATCGCGCAGACCGGAAATCCGGCGGGAAAGTCCGCCATCGAGTTGACGCAGCGCGGCCTGAGCCTGGGCCGGGACCGTAGCATCCACCAGGTCCCCGACGGCCTCCGCCTGCAGCAGGTCGAGCTTGCCGTTCAGCAATGCGCGTCGGGTGAATTCCCCGGGCAACGCATTTCGCGCCCCCGCGGCATAGAGAGCCGCGAGCAGCCTGGTGACCACCGCACTCCCGCCATGACAGGAGAACTCGACCAGATCGTCACCGGTGTAGCTGCGCGGAGCGGGGAACACGATGTAAAGTCCGCGATCGATGGCCTCCCCGCTCGGATCCTTGAAGGGCGCGAGGCGGGCTTCTCGTGGTGGGGCGGCGCGGAATCCCTGGACGACGGTGGCGGCGATGTCGAAGGCGCCTTCGCCCGACAGCCGCACCACGGCGATGGCCGAGCGGCCGGGCGCGGTGGCGAGGGCGGCGATGGGGTCGGACAGCATACCTAATGTACCCTCCGTCGCCTGTCGCCTGTCGGCCCAAAGGCCCGGAGGACTCCTAGGCCTTCTTCTTCGTCTTGACCTCGGGCGGCGGTGCCGGCGGGGGCTGATTCTTCAACCGCTCCTTCGCCAGCATCCACTGCTGCGGAACGCTGACGACGTTCTGAACGAAATAGTAGAGATTGAGCCCTGAGGCGAAGTTCAGGAACAACACGGTCATCATGACCGGCATGACATAGAGCATCGTCTTCATCTGGGGGTTGGGCGGCACCCCGATCATGCCCACCTTGCTGACGGCGAACAGCGACAGTCCCATCAGCACGGGCAGGATGAACAACGGATCCTTGAGCGAGAGGTCGGGCAACCAGAGGAACGGTTGTCCCCGCAGCTCGATCGTATTCTGGAATACGAAGAACAGCGCCAGCAGAATCGGCCAGGGCAGCAGCATCGGCCAGCATCCGCTGAACGGGTTCACGTCGTGCTTCTTGTAGAGCTTGAAGACCTCGGCTTGCAGCGCTTGGGGGTTGTCCTTGTGCTGATCCTGCAGCGCTTTCATCTCCGGCTGGATCGCCTGCATCTTGATGCTGGCCCGCATCCCCTTCTGGTTGAGCGGCCACAGCAGAATTCGAATCATGATGCCGAAGAGAACCAGCACCATGCCGTAGGCCAGGTGCAGGTGCTGGTGCATCCAGACCAGGAGCCAACGGGCTACGACCGCCACCGGGCGGATGATGGTGCGGAATCCCGGCCACCCGTACGGATTGGTGTCGTAGAAGTCGTGACCGATGGCGCGGAGTCGAGCGTATTCCATGGGCCCGATGTAGGCGCTGAAAGCAAAATTCCCCGCGGCCGGGACCGGCAGCCCCAAATGCACCGACACCCGGGTCGGCTTGGAAGGGCCGGGCAGCGGGACCGCAGTAACGCCGCTGACCGCCGAAGAAGCCGAATCGATCGCCAGGACCGCCGCCACGAAATACTTGGACTTCACCGCCACCCACTCGAAGGGACCGCTTAAGACCGTCGCCTCATCCGGTTTGAGCGAGGCGAAGCGCTTGAGCTGCGACTCGTCGGTCTTCGTGACAATACCGAACTCGTACTGATTCCCGGCCGAATCCGCCTCGGTATGGGCCAGCCCGTTTCCCAGCCCCACCACCAACGTGGCGCCATTCGGGCCGATGCCGGACACGTGACCGCTGACGTGTACCCGGTAATCATCGGGGCGGAAGCCGTAGGTAAGCTCGACCTGCACTTCACCCCGCGACGCGGTGAAGGTGAGCTTTCCGGGCTCATTGACCCGCAGCGTCTCGGTCGAAGGGGTGAAGGACCAGTCGTCGAGCGAGAGTGTGTCGTTGCCCACGACCAGGGAGTAGGTGTACCACGTATCCTTGGCCGGGACCAGGCGGGCCGGGGCCCGGTGGTCGGCCGGCGTCAGTGAGGGGTAGCCCAGGATGGTCGCCTGGAGCAGGTGCGCGCCGCGGGTCGCGAACTCGTAGCGATAGAGCTGCGAGATCACCTCGACCGTATCGCCGCCAGCCGTATCGCCGGCAACGGAGCTGTCGGGAGCGACCCGTGGCAGCGGGGTCTGTTCGGGAGCCGGTCCCATCGCCGCGGGCGGGGCCGCCGTGGGCTGGCGCGGAACCGGCTTCTTCAGAAAGAAGGTCGGCGCGATGGCGATCGCCATCATGAGAATGATCGCCCAGAGGACTCGACGATCCATGCGATGAATTTCTAGGTCAGGGAACCGGGTCGAAGCCACCCGGATTGAATGGATGGCAGCGGAGCAGGCGTCTGGCACCGAGCCAGGAGCCCTTCAGGGCGCCATAGCGGCGCAGCGCCTCGAGGGTGTACTGCGAACAGGAAGGGCTGAATCGACAGCTGGGAGGCAGCACGGGGGAAACCGTAAGCTGATAGCCGCGCACCAGCAGAATCAACAGCTGCCGCGGAAGCTGGGTGATACCGTGAAACGGATATTGTTCCCCCTCGCGCACCATCACGCCGCTCCGAAGGTCTGGCCGGCCCAGCCGCGAAACTGATCCCTGAGTTCAACGAAGCTTGCGCCGTAAGCCTCCCGGCGCGTCCTCACCACCAGATCCACTCCACCCTGGGCCGACTGCACCTCCCGCCGCCACACTTCGCGGAGCCGGCGGCGCAAACGATTGCGGGCCACGGCGGAGGTATGATACCTGGGGACGATGAGTCCCATCCGCGGGTGGCCCGTTGTGTTGTCACACCAGATGAACTCGAGGTGCCGCGTCCGCCGGCGACGGCCCTGCTCCAGGCAGCGCCTCAGATCCGCCGCGCGCGCCAGCCGGTGGGACCGCGGCAAGCGCTCGCTGGTCGTTACCGCGCCCCGTGCTTGGAGCCGATTTTCACGGTCAGCCGTTTGCGGCCCTTCTTGCGACGGCGTGAAAGCGTCGCCCGCCCCCAGCGGGTTGCCATCCGGGCCCGAAAACCATGCTTGTTGACCCGGCGTCGGTTGCGCGGGCGATACGACGGATTCATGGATCTGTTCCCCTCAATTGAGCCGCACAACCTACTCAGGCAAGACCTTTTGGGTCAAGGTTGACTTTTCCACATGGGGCCCGTACTATCGTGCGCCCTTGCAAACGTCCCACCGCCGAGCAGCATGCAGCTGTCAGCCAAAGAGGTCTGGAAGCGGGTCCTCGATGAGGCCTACCATCAGCTTCCGGACAAGGTGGTCCGTGCCTGGCTCGAGCCTACTGAAGCCGTAGCGCTTGAAGACGGGCGCTTAGTCGTGGCCGCCCCCGACGAGTTCGCCGCCAAGTGGAACGAGACCAATCACGCCGGTCTCCTCGCTCGGCTGGCGGAGCCGTTTGTGGGACGGCCAACTTCGGTTGTCTTCCGGGTTCAGGAAGATCGCCAGAAGCGGCCGCAGATGGATTTCTTCGTGACGGCTCCCGCGCAGCAGGCGGTCGTCGCGACCAATCCCAGCGCGCAGCCGCTAAACGATCGCTACACCTTCGACAGCTTCGTCATCGGCAAGTCCAACCAGCTGGCCGCCGCGGCCGCCCATGCCGTGGTCGAGTCACCCGGCAAGACCTACAATCCTCTCTTCATCTATGGCGCGACCGGGCTGGGGAAGACCCACCTCATGCAGGCCATCGCGCATTCCATGGTCCGGACCCGGCCCGACACCCGGGTGCTGTATGTGAGCGCCGAGCAGTTCATCAATGAAGTCATCGAGGGGATCACCCGGCGGACCATGCCGGAATTCCGCAAACGCTACCGCAGCGACATCGATCTGTTCCTGGTGGACGACGTGCACTTCCTGGAAAGCAAGGAAGCGACCCAGGAGGAGTTCTTCCACACCTTCAATGCGCTGTACGAAGGGGGAAAGCAGATCGCGCTGACCTCGGATCGTCCTCCCAAGGAGATCCCCGGCTTGGAGGCCCGCCTGGTCAGCCGGTTCGAATGGGGTATGGTGGCCGATATCGGCCAGCCGGACCTGGAGCACCGCATCGCCATTCTGCGGAAGAAGCAGGAGCAGGACCACCTGGAGATGACCATTCCGGACGACGTGCTCCGTTTCATCGCCGAGCATGTCCGGTCGAACGTCCGGGAGCTGGAAGGCTGCATCATCAAGCTCCTGCTCTACGCCTCACTCAAGCACCGCGAGGTGTCAATTGAGCTCGCGCGCGAGGCCCTGGCGGACAAGATCCGCCCCGGAGACGACTCGCTCGCCGCAGCCAAGACCCTTCCCACTATCGACCGGATCCAGGACGTCGTCGCCCGGCGCTGGGGAGTCACCGCGGAGCAGCTGCGTTCCAAGGCCCGGATCAAGACCCTGGTGATCCCCCGGCAGATCGCGATGTACCTGGCCCGGGATCTCCTGCAGATGCAGTTGATCGAGATCGGCCATGCCTTTGGTGGGCGGGACCATTCGACCGTCATCCACAGCGTCGACAAGGTTCAGCGGCAGATGAGCCGTGACCGTGGTTTCCGCGACAAGATCGAAAGCGCTCGGGCGGAGTTGGTTGCACAATAGACATTGAACATCGCGTGGGAACTGTGGGAAGTCGCGAGCCTTGGTGCGATCTGTCCCCGGCGGGTCCACAGGGTCCACATGCTGTCGACACCGGCAAGTACCCCTATGATGGATCAGGAGAGGCGATTGGGCAGTTGATCCACATTTCCAGATACTCTACTGCTACTGCTATCAAGTTATTCTTATAGTAAGAACAGAAGTTTTCCTGCACGCTGAGGAGCGGGATGAAGTTCACCATCACACGGGAACAGCTTCAGGAAGGACTGGTAGCCGTGGCGGCCTCGGTGCCGACCAAGACCACGCTGCCGGTGCTTTCCAATATCCTGCTTGAGGCCACCGGTAACGGCCTCCGGCTCTCCGGGACCGACCTGGATATAGCAGTTTCAACTACAGTGCCAGCGTCAGTGGACCAGGAAGGCGCACTCACTCTTCCAGCCAAGAAACTGGTGGAAATCGTGCGTGAGCTGCCCAGTGCAGCCATCCGGGTCACCAGCTCGGGAGAGCAAAGAGTCACCATCGAATGTGGCAGAGCCAAGTTCCGTCTCCTTGGCTTGCCCCGTGAGGAATTCCCCGCTTTCCCGGCGATCAATTTCAGCGGGGGCTGGAGTTGCGCAGCGGAAGCCGTCCAGAAACTGATCAGTCATGTGGCGTTCGCGGCCAGCACCGAGGAAAGCCGGCCAATTCTGAACGGCGTACTCTGGGAGCTCCGTCCTGAGCGGATGCGCATGGTTGCCACCAACGGTCACCGGCTGGCCCGGATGGATGTACCGGCGACCGGTGGAATGGCTAAGGGACAGGCCGATCTCATAATTCCCCCCAAGGCTCTGGATCAGATCCGTCGCCTGTTCGGGGACCAAGACGAGCTGGAGATCGCCAAGAGCGAAAATCACCTCGGTTTCCGCTCGGCTACCACCCAGGTCTTCACCCGGCTGATCGAGGGTCCCTATCCCAACTACGAGCAGGTGATCCCGAGGGAGAACGACAAGAGCGCGACCGCGGACAGGGTCGCCTTCACCTCGGCCATCCGGCGCATGAGCATCGTCGCCAGCGACCAGACCCACCGAATTCGGCTCGCGCTCAGCAACGGGGCGTGCAAGCTCTCGGTTCAGACCCCCGACCTGGGCGAAGCCCAGGAGGAAATGGCCATCACCTACGACGGGGATTCGCTCGAGATCGGCTTCAACGCCACCTACCTCCTCGAGATCCTGAAGTTCATGCCTACCGACGAGGTGCGGATGACCTTCAAGGGCCCGGAACGTGCCGCCACCTGCGAACCGGTAGGCTGGAACGATCCCGCGTCGTATCTCACCCTTGTGATGCCCCTGCGGCTGGTGGATTAGGAGTGAAAGGGTCGAGGAACCTCATCACTTGTCCCTCGTCCCTTTGACAATGCCTCCCTCCCGCAAGACCATCCACATCCTCGGCGTTCCCATGGACCTCGGCTCCGGTCGCCGAGGGGTGGACATGGGTCCTTCTGCCATCCGGATCGCCGGGCTCAATCAGCAGCTTCGCGAGCTGGGGCATCGAGTCGTGGATGAGGGCGATCTCCTCATTCACAACATCGAGGAGCTGAAGGTCGGGAAGCTTCGGGCACGTTACCTGGCCGAAATCACCCGGGCCAACAAGCTGCTGGCCGCCAGCATGGGTCGGGTGATGAAGCAGGGACATTTTCCTCTGGTCCTGGGCGGCGACCATTCGATCGCGGTAGGAACCATTTCAGGCATCGCCCGTTGGGCTCGCTCGAATGGTCGGAAGGTCGGCGTCCTCTGGGTGGATGCACACAGCGACATCAACACACCCGGCACCTCGCCTACCGGAAACATCCACGGCATGCCACTGGCCGCATTGCTAGGGCTCGGGCCGCGCGAGCTGGGCGCCATCGGTGGCCGCTTCAACAAGGTGGATCCTGCAAACATCGCGTTGGTGGGGATTCGCAGCGTCGATGAAGGGGAACGGCGTCACCTGAAGCGCCTCGGCGTCAATGTCTACACCATGGCAGACATCGATCGTCAGGGCATTCACAGCATCATGGAGAAGGCGCTGGCGAACGTCACCGCGGGTACCGACCTGGTCCACGTGAGCTTCGACCTGGATTCGGTGGATCCCAGTCTGGCTCCCGGCGTCGGCACTCCGGTAAAGGGAGGCCTCGACTATCGGGAGGCGCACCTGATCATGGAACTGGTCGCCGCGGCCGGGGTCATGACCTCCCTCGAGATCGTCGAGATCAATCCGATCCTCGACGACCGCAACACCTCGGCCCAGTTCGCGGTCGAGCTGATCCAATCGGCCTTCGGAAAAAAGATTCTGTAAGTTCCCAGTTCCCAGTTGGATGTGGGTCAGGTCAACTGGGAACTGGGAACTTCTCTACGCGGCTCTTCATCTCTCTCCGCGGCGGATTGCTACGTTCTGAGGCACATGCGCCGCGACGCGGTCGAGCGCTCCGCCCCTCCCTGCGCCTGGCTCGCGCCCTCTTCCGCGTGCGGCATACTCGGGTGCTCCGTGCCGCGACCCGAAGCGTCACCTCGGCGGGAGTCCGCAGAGCACGACGGCGCGCGGGCGCTGCCCATCGAGAGCGAGAGGATAGCCCCAACCGGCCCCGACCCGGGGGTTCATGCGGTTGCACCGACTATCCCCGAGCCCGCGTGAGCGAGGGGTGAACAGCGGACTCCTTGCTCGCGCTCTCGGGTACCTTGGACTACGTTAACCACATGGTCGCCCTGGCCAAGTGGGTTCCCATTGTCGGCGCGCTCCGCGGCTATCGGGGCGCCTGGTTTCGTGCCGATCTCATCGCCGGCATCAGTGTCTGCGTCGTGATGATTCCGTCGGTCCTGGCCTACGCGGAACTCGCCGGCCTCCCACCCCGGCACGGGCTGTACGCTCCCCTCGTCGGCATGATCGGCTACGCCCTCTTCGCCAGTTCGCGCCAGGTCATCGCGGGCCCCGATGCCGCCCTCACGCTGCTCTTGGCCAGCGCCATCGGCCCGCTGGTCGCGGGCGACGTCTCGCGCGCGGCGAGCCTGGCCGCCCTCGTAGCGCTGCTCGGAGGAACGATCTTGCTCCTGGCCGCCGTGTTCCGCATCGGCGTCATCGCCGAACTTTTCTCCAAGTCCGTCCTCGTCGGATACATGAGCGGCGCCGCCCTGATCCTCGCCTCCACGCAATTCGGAAAACTTTTTGGCATCAGACTCGTCGCTCGAGATTTCTTCCCTATCCTGCGGGAACTGTTCGGCCGGCTCGGCGAAACGCACTGGCTCACGTTTGTCCTCGGCGCCGGATTCATCGCGATCCTCGAAGTGCTCCGGCGCATCTCGCCGAAGGCCCCGGGCGCGCTCATCGTCTGCGTCCTGGCGGTTGGCGTCTCCCTCGCGTTCGACTTGCCATCGCGCGGCGTGAAGGTCATCGGCGAGGTGACGCAAGGACTCCCGCGGCCGGGGTTGCCCGCGGTTTCGCTGGACGATATCCGCACCCTGCTCCCCGGCGCGCTGGCCATCGCCCTGCTGACGTTCCCCGACGCCATCCTGATCGCCCGCGCTTTCGGCGCCAAGAACCGTTACGAGATCAGGCCCAACCAGGAACTCGTCGCGCTCGCCGCCGCCAACTTTGCTGCCGGTCTGTTCCAGGGATTCTCGGTCGGCGCCAGCCAGTCGCGCACGGTCATCAACGATGCAAGCGGCGGCAAGACCCAGATGGTCAGCCTGGTCGCCAGCGGGCTGCTCATCGCGTTCCTTCTCGTGCTCACACCTGCCCTCAAGCCGCTCCCCACGGTGGCGCTGGCCGCGATCCTTATCAGCGCCGGCATCCACCTCGTCGAAGTGCAGGCCTATCGGACATTCTTCCGCATCAGCCCGCGCGCAGGGTGGCTGGCGCTTATCGTCGCCCTGGGCCTTCTCATCGTCGGCGTCATCCCCGGCATCCTTGTCGGCGTCGGCCTCTCGCTGGGCTACCTGCTGGCGCGCCTCGCCCGCCCCACCGATGCCGTGCTCCAGGAAGTACCCGGCACGGGCAGTTTCCACGATGTCGGCGCCGACGTCGAGTCGCACACCGTCCCGGGCCTGATCGCCTACCGCTTCTACGCCCCGCTCTTCTTCGCCAACGCCGAGCACTTTGCGCGAAGGATCCGGTCGCTCGTGGCCGAGAGCCCGCAACCGGTCAAGTGGGTGGTCGTGGATGTGCAGGCAGTGACCGAGATCGACGTCAACGGCGCTGAGGTGGTCCAGCAATTGGTCGAAGACCTCGCGGCCCAGGGTGTGTCCCTGAGATTCGCGCGCGCCAATCGCCCGCTTCGCGCGACTGTCGAGCGCATCGGCCTCGGTGGGCACCTGAACCAGGAGTGGCTTTTTCCCTCAGTCCACGCCGCCGTCGAAGCGTTTCGGCGCCAAGAATCAGCCGGCGCGAACGCTCCGAGGAGAGAACCATGAGCAAGAACGACGATCGCCCCGACAAACTCAAGCGCAAAGACTACGAAGCCAAACTGGAGCGCCTGCAGGCGGAACTCTGCTACCTGCAGGACTGGGTGAAGAAAGAGGGCGAACGCATCATCGTCGTCTTCGAGGGGCGCGATGCTGCGGGCAAGGGCGGGCTGATCCGCCGCCTCACAGAGCGCGTCAGCCCCCGCGTTTTCCGCGTCGTCGCCCTGCCCGCCCCAAGCGACCGTGAAAAATCACAGCTGCACATCCAGCGTTACATCCAGAACTTCCCCGCTGCAGGCGAGATCGTCATCTTCGACCGTTCCTGGTACAACCGCGCCGGCATCGAATACGTCATGGGATTCTGTACCAAGGAGCAGCAGCGTCGCTTCCTGGAACTGTGCCCTGTATTCGAG
Source organism: uncultured Gemmatimonadales bacterium (assembly GCA_963788625.1). GTDB lineage: Bacteria > Gemmatimonadota > Gemmatimonadetes > Gemmatimonadales > GWC2-71-9 > DATBGE01. Next base: position 618,838 of record CAWBHB010000001.1, read on the forward strand.
AAGTTCATCGTCGAGTTCGGCATCCGACTCATCAAGTACTGGCTTGAGGTGGGCGACGAAGTACAGAAGAAACGATTTGAGACGCGCATCGAAGACCCACTGCGCCAGTGGAAACTGAGTCCGATGGACCTGCCCTCGCGCGAGAAATGGTACGAGTACTCGCGGGCCCGCGACATGATGCTCGAGGCCACCGACACCGGGTGGGCCCCGTGGTACATCGTCCCCTCCGACGACCAACGCCGCGCCCACCTCAACTGCATCGCGCATCTACTGAGCGTCATCCCCTTCAAGAAGGTCAAGCGCGAAAAAGATCGAACTGCCCAAGCGATCCAAGAAGGGCGAGTACGACGATGTCGAGTCGATGAAGAAGCGGCGATTTATCCCACAGAAGTACTGATCCGCTCGCGCTCCAGGCCGGTCCCGGCCTGAATCACTCTCATATTGCGGGGCGCCGCGCCACCGAGTAGGTGGCGCGCGTGCCGCCCCGGTGGCCCGCGGAGCGCGATAGGGTGGCGTCCGCTACGAGGAGCGGGCGATCCCGAGCCTCTGCATCTTCTTCTGCAGCGTCGAGCGCTTCATCCCGAGGCGAGCCGCGGCGCCCCTGGGTCCGCCCACGACCCATCCGGTGGCGACCAATGCGTCGACGATGTGCTCGCGCTCGGCGTCGACGAGCGTGATCGGTGTTGCGATCGGCGCAGTCCCTGGCGGGGTCTGCGCGGGCACGGCCCGCAGGTCGGCCAGGGGGGCCTGAAGCGTCGGGCCGGGCGAGAGGATGACAGCCCGTTCGATGACGTTCTGAAGCTCGTGCACGTTCCCGGGCCAAGGGTAGCGCACCAGAGCATCCATCGTGGCGGACGGGATGCTCTCGATCCGACGGCTCATGCGGCGTGCGAAGCGCTGTGTGAAATGACGCACCAGGCGCGGGATGTCTTCCGGCCGCTCCCGCCTAGTCCTGGGGTGGTATGGGTGCGCTGGCGGTATCCGGTGGGGGCGCGACGGAATCGCTCGCGGTCGTGTCGCCGGCCACCACCGCGGAATCCACGGACAGGTCTGCGGAGTCTACCGCTGGAGGGATCGAGTCCGGCGGCGGAGGCAGCTCCTCGGCATCTACCTTGGGTACCTCGACCCATTCCCCATGCATCCGGCGCAGGATCAGGTCCTGACGCCAGCGCATCCGTCCGGGCTTGAACCCCGGATTGGAGCTGAGCGGGAAGGGGAGCGACCCTGCGAGGGCCGCCGCCTGCTCCTGGGTGAGCCGTGCCGCGCTGCGCTTGAAGTACTCCCGGCTCGCCGCCTCCGCGCCCCAAATTCCGTCCCCCAGCTCGGCTACGTTGAGGTACAGCTCCATGATACGCTGCTTCCCCAGCGCCGCTTCGAGTCGGTAGGTGGTGACCGCCTCCTTCAGTTTGCGCAACGGATTGCGTGACGAGGAGAGATACAGGTTCTTCGCCAGCTGCTGAGAGATCGTACTCGCTCCCCGCAGCTTGTCCCGCCGGCTCCAGGCCAGGGCAATCACACCCATCAGCTCGCGGCGATCACGCTCGGAGGACCAGGCGAACGTCTGGCGCTGGTAGCCGAGGGCATGGGCCATGGCCAGGTAGTCGATCCCGCCATGAGTGAAGAAATTGTTGTCCTCGCCGATGATTACGGCGTCCTGCAGAGATCGCGAGATGGAATCGAGGGGAACCGGCCGGTATAGGCGGAGAGAGTCTGCCCTCCGGCCCACCTCTGCGCGCCGCATCCACATGAACGCGGTTTCCGCCGGCCAGTGGGTCCGATACCACAGCGGCGGAGGCCAGATGGCACTGAGCCAGACGATGAAGCCCACTGCGGCCACCGCGAGCGCCTTCAGCGCCGTCTTCATCAACCGGGTCAAGCTTCCTAGTGGAGGAGCACGAACGTCAGTCGGCTCTCCTGGGTGACGGGGACCGTCTGACCGACGGCGGTTGCCGTCAGGGTCATGTCCCGCACCCGCACTCCCTCCGCGCCGAGCACCTGGCCGTCGTTCCCCAATCGGTAGACCAACGAGTCCCGGCCCGTCGCGGTGAGATCGATGGGCTGGCCGGCCTGACTTCCGCTTCCCTGCCCCGTGGTCGTCCGAATCACGGTAATGGGAAGAAACTTCTCTCCGTTCGCCGTGGCTGCGGACCCGGCCGTCCCGACCACCTGGACGCTCTCGTCGAGGTCTACTACGCTGAGCCGAGCCGCGACCGCCGGGGCCGAGCTTTGCCAGGTGGACCCGGCTCCGACGTTGTCCCCCAGGATCGGAAACAGCAGCTTGAGCTGGTCCCGAATCTGATCGGCGAGGAGGGAGTGAGTCGTCGAGGTGACCGACTCGAGCCAGCCGGAACGGTTGAGTTTCCCGCTCCACTTGGAACGGGAGAGACTGTCGAGGGTGGCGGTGGAGATCGTTACGTCGGCGTCCGGGCGCACCGAATCCAGCGTCGCGGTCAACTGCGCTCCATCGCTGACCGGCTGCAGAGCAAGAGTGACAAATGCCGTCTGGCCGGTGACCTGAACCTGGGCTTCTCCGCTCGGCATTTGCGCGACTACGCTGTCCCGTCGCCAGAGCGAATAGCGGAAGGTGCCTTCGGTGCGGAGCTGTATGCCCTTGGCGGAAGGAGCCGGCTCGCTCGGTTGCATTGTCGGCGGGCCGGCTGGGCTCGGGGTGGGATTCCCCGGCGGCTGGCTGGCGCTGCTGCTGCAACCTGCGCAAACGAAGTGCGAGCAACCAGCGCGACCTCATAAGGTCACTTGATCAGCGACGTCGTCGCTTCGATCGTCACAACCACAGGTAGAGGTTCCGGAGCGAAGGCGCCCGAGACCGTCAGATTCTGCAGGCTGCTCCTGTTCCCACCCAGGTAGGTACCGTCCGGCCCGATGTACCAGATTCCGGTTCCCGTTCCGGTGCCTTCAATTGCCGCGGATCCCCCGCCGGTCTCCTGATTGCCGGAGAAGGAGCTGCTGGAGGCGCTCGCGATCTTGAGCGCCTTTACTCCGCCGTAAGTCTCCGAGGACGACTGGAAATTGGTGATGGTCCGGACCGCCATCGATCCGTTGGGCACGTTGTCGGCGTTCTCGGTTGTGTCGGTCCACGCCTTTCCCGGCGCCACCCCGGTGGGGACTGGCGGCAGGAATTCCCGCAACAAGCCCGTCATCGTGGACGGCGACGGGGTTGTCGCTGGAGGCCTTGAGGCCGGTGATTCTCCCGTTCGACCCCACGACGCCGTGCCAGGTCGTACCGGCCGCTGCCTTGGCTGCTTCCGCCGGAACCGGCGATGCGCTGTCCGGCTTCAGAGAGTCGAGCACGATGCTGATCGTCTTGCCCGTCCGTGGTATCGGCCAGGGAAACGCTGAGGAACCCGGTACTGCCGAACGCCTGCCGCTGTTCGGTCTGCCCCACGGCTTTCAGGTCGATGACTTGGGTGGTCTTAAGGTCCAGACGATAGCGCTTGGCCGCGGTCGTCGGCGGAGCCTTCCAGGCCGACGATGCCAGCGATTGCCACGGTCGCGGCCATCCAGGGGCGTGACCTCATGACTTGCCTCAAGCGAAGAGGGGAAGGGACGACGGGAACCGGCTGGAGTCAGCCCCCGCCCGGGTGCAGGTCCGACTTGGTGCGGCCGAAGACCGCAACCAACTCGGCATCGTCGCTCGACACCTTGAGGAGCTTCCAGCCCCGCTTGCGCATGTCGGCACGCCAGGTGATGAGCTTTTCCCAATCCTTCGCGCTCGTCCGGAAGACCCTGACGTCTGCCACCCGGTCCCACGACTCCGGATATGGTCGGTTTCTATCCTGCATAGGGCTGGGCTTTGTCGCCATACCGGTACTAACGGCCAGAGGATGCCCCAAAGCTATGTCGCCTTTGGAAATGGCGGGAGGGGCGAAAACAGCAGACGGGCGGCGGGATCTCCCCGTCCGCCCGTCTACCCAGGCAGGTCCGTAAGCCGAGTTCTGTTCCCCGGGCCGAAGCGCCAGGGGATGGTCATCTGTCTGGGACGGTTGTCACCAACCGCCTCGAGCAGCCTACCCGCGGCTCGCCGGATCTCGCGACCCGGGGGGCGGTGTGGGTCACACCTCGCCGCTTATTTGGCCTTGCTCCGACTGGGGGTTACCGTGCCACCGCTGTTACCAGCGGCGCGGTGGGCTCTTACCCCACCGTTTCACCCTTACCCGTTCCCCCGGCTTGCGCGCGGGTTCCAGGCGGTCTGTTCTCTGTGGCCCTGTCCGTCGCCTCTCGGCGCCCAGGCGTTACCTGGCAGTCTACCCGTTGGAGCTCGGACTTTCCTCGAGTCCCTGAGGACCCGCGACCATCCGTCCTGCCTGTGCCCTTGGAATCTACCCGTTACGCCCACGCCTCCGCCTACCCTGAGCAACCCCGCCTGAGCCTGGCGGACGAACGGCTGCAGGGCCGAATCGGCGTCCGCCCATTGCTCCAGGACAGCCTTGTATTCCGTCCGTGCCAGCTGCGGCTGGCCCAGTTTCTCGTACGCGACTCCCCTGAGCAGCCGCACTCTCCCGGCGAGGCCCCAGCGGGAATCGAAGTAGCGCGAGGCAAAGTGGGTCGGCTCGAAATCACGCAACAGCTTGATCGTGGTCTCGTAGTCCCCGAGGAGAAAGTGGGCCTGAGCCAGAAGCGGTGTGCGGTAGCTCCACCACATGGGCCGGGACTTGTACGAAGAATCGATCGACTCGGGATTCTTCTCCGCGTCGGTCAGCATCCGCCGCGCCGATGTCGTGTCCTTCTCCGCGATGGCCTGAAGGACCCGAACCTCCGGAGGAAGCTTTTCTCCTCGAGTCCCGGCAAATTCCCGCAGCGCGGCACTGTCGGCCTCGTCGCTCAGGAAGAGTCCCAGCGCCGATGGCCACCCGAACTGCATGAGCTCCTTGCGATCGGCGCGGGGAGCGGCCTTTACCCCGTCCGATACGGCATCCCAGGTTGCGTGCAGCGCCGAGACAGGCGCGCCAACCGAGGTATACAGGTGACCCAGGAACAACTGGGTCCAGGCGCGGCTGCCCTGCCGAGTTTGCGACTCCACATGCTGTTCTCGAACCACTGCGCCTGCACCCGGCCGGCCAAGTTCGATCGCCTGCTGTGCCTCGCGGACCTTCCCGTGATAGGCGAGCAGATTCGCGCCGGCGCTCAGGATGCCGACCGTCTCCGATGGCAGGGTCCCTTCGGAGTATCGCGCGAAGTCCTCGGCCGTCGTGGAGTCGATGGCGGCCCGAACCTCACGCTCCGCGCTCCCCGAGGTCACCGGACTCGGTGAGCAGGCGGGCACGAATGAAGGGCAAGATCGGGACGGGCGGCGCCCGCCGGATGTGCTCTGGATCCGGTTCACCTCAGCCAGCGCCGCCGGGTAGTTCTGCGCCGCGGCGAGCGCCTCGATCAGCGCGTTCTGGGCGTGAGGATTCTCCGGCTGGCTCGCGATCCAGCTCCGGGCGCTGGTGATCCCGGCCAACCGGGCCCGGTCGATGCCTGCGGAGACCGTCGCACTGTCGAGCAACCGGCGGCCCCGATCATCCTCCGGCACCGCGAACGAATCGTTGGGCATCAGGACCATCGGAGGATCCTTCTGCGCTGCGGTGTTCAGCAACTGCTGAACGTGCTCGTAGGCCAGGTAGTAGCCGGGGTCGAGCCCGATGGCCCTCTTGAAGGCACGATAGGACATGGTGTGATGCCGATGACCGACCTGCACGCTCTTGGTCGTATCGTGGAACCACACGTCGCCCAGACCGTACCACGCATCGGCATCGGTGGAATCCCGCGAGAGCAGCTGCTGATAGGTGGCGCGGCTGGTCGCGTAGTCGCCGTCGATGAAGGCCCGATAGGCGCGGATCATGGTCCGGTCCCGCTCCGGCAGTCGGTCGGAATACTGCGTGGCGCGATGGATCGCCTCGATTCCCAGGGAATCGCCTTGTCCCGTCGCCCAGCCTCGAGTGAGCGCGAGCTTGTAGTAGGCGAGGGCGAAGGTCGAATCGATCCGCGTCGCCCGGCTCAGATCGGCTTCCGCGTCACCCAGGCTCCACTGGTTGAGATGCTCGATTCCCTTGAGATAGGAACGGAACGCTTCGACCGATGATGTCGTGCGCCCAGGCGAGATCGGCCCGGGTGCTGCTTGGCGCACCGGAGAGGTTGAGCAGTTTCGCGGCGAGCTGGTCGAACAGCGGGCGCACGTCCTCGCCCGGGCGACCCGTCGACCTGGGCCACGTCCACCCGGTTTCCCGTCGCCACGTCATAGACCCGTGCCACGAGGTGGAGGGAATCGCCGGCGCGGGTGAAGTCTCCCAGTACCACGGTCCAGGCGCCGGCATCCCGGGCGAGCTGCCGCGCCATCTCGAGGCCGACCGGTGAACCCAGGGCCAGCTTGCGGCGAGCCAGCAGGTCGTGCAGCCGCTCGTGGTCGACCGCCGTCAGATCATTCCACTGCGAGAGGTTCAGCGTGAGCATGTTCACGCTCCCTTCCCGCAGCCAGTCCACCGTGGCATCTCCCCGCAGGTTCTCGAAGGGAAGAATCAGGATCGAGTGCCGCGGGTTCACTCCGGCCGGCGGACCGTTCGGGTCGCAGCGCAAACGCAGCGACCACGATCGCCATGAGCAACACCGCGACTCCGGCCGATACCCAGACCACGCCGGCGCAGCCGACTGGGCAGCGGGGTGACCGCCTCGCCTTGTATCGCATGCCGGAACTCGGCGCCGGTCTGCCAGCGGTCCGCCGGATTCTTCTCGAGCGCCCGCATGATGGCCACGGTAAGCGAGGCCGGCGCGTCGGGACGGAGATTACCGACTGGCGTGGGACGCTCCGACAAGTGCATCGAGGCGATCGCCGCCGCGTTGGCCCCCCGGAACGGTGGCCGCCCCGTCAGCATCTCGTATCCCAGCACGCCCAGACCGTACAGATCACTGCGGTGATCCACCGCCTCCCCGGCTGCCTGCTCCGGGCTCATGTAGGTCGGCGTCCCGACCGCGACGCCCGCCGCGGTCACATTTCCGCTTCCATCCGGCACCATGGCCCGCGCAATGCCGAAGTCCGCCAGCATCGGCCGGCCCGTGGCGCTGTCGAGCAGGACGTTCTCCGGCTTTACGTCACGATGCACCAGGCCTGCCTGGCCCGCGGCATGCAGCGCGTCGGCAAGTCGCTCAGCAGCCGTGAAACCTCTGTCGGGGGCAAACGCAACTCGCGGTTGAGCCGCTGACGGAGGCTCTCCCCCGGCGACGTAATCCATCACGTAGTAGAACAGCCCGGTGGTCTCGCCGGCGGAGTGAACTGAGACGATGCTGGGGTGACGGAGACGCGCGATCATGCGCGCTTCGGCGAGGAAGCGCTGGGTGATTGCCGCGTGCACCGCGAGGTCGGGGTGCACCACCTTCACCGCCACCGGGCGATCAAGGGTGGTGTCGCGGGCGAGGAAGACGACTCCCATCCCGCCATGCCCCAGCTCGGCCTCGAGCCGATACTGGGGCCCGAGGGCCGCCTGGAGGCGGGAGGAAAGCTCGTCAGGACCGGTCACGGGGTTGCTCCCGATGAGTCGGCTCGGTCCCGGCACGTCGCGCCCAATGCGGGGCGCCAACTGCCGGGACCGGATCTTGTAATCCACAGGCAAGATATGGATGGGTCGATAGGCGGCCAATCCATCCAGACACTAGACGTTTTGCCTACCCCAAAGGTTGCACACCGCTACACAATCTTTGCGGTATGGGGATGACTTGAATGGCGGTTGAAACGTCCGGCCTATCGTGGGTGCCGTCCTACCCCAGGAGCCCGCCTGTGAGCAACGCTCTCCAGACCGCCTGAATCGGCCCCGATTATAGCCGCGGTGGTCTCCCCCGAAGAACGGCCCCGACTGGATGCCGCAAGCGGAGGTTGGTTTTCTCTCGCTCCATCACGAGTCTCTGCCAGAGGTCGTCCGCGCCGTCCGGGAGCGTGCGGTCGACGCGGTGCTGCTCTCGGTCCGGCAATGCCGAGGGACATCTCTCGATCAGCTGGACCACCTCACCCGGGACTTTCCGGAGGTCCCCACGGTGGCGCTGGTGAGTCAGCCGGATCCCCTCGGATCGGAAATCCTGCTCCAGCTTGGCGCGTCAGGGGTGCGGCAAGTCGTGGACGTGAGCACTCCGGCGGGATGGCAACGGCTACGACAGATCCTCGGGCAGCCCGCGAGTCGAGACGCTGCGCGGCTTCAGGCGCCGATCCTCGCGGCATTGGGGGAGGTTCCTCCCGACACTCGCCTGTTTTTCGAGGCGTTGGTACGGTTCTCCCCCGAGGTGGTGACGGCGCGCGACCTGGCCGACCGCCTCCAGGTCCGCTGCACCACGCTCATGTCCCGGTTCTCCCGGGCCGGGCTCCCGTCTCCCAAGAGCTACCTGGCGGCGGTGCCGACTGCTTCACGCCAGCCTGCTTGTTCGAGCGACGCGGGCTCACCGTGGCGGACGTGGCCTATCGCCTGGAGTTCAGCTCCCCGCAGAGTTTCGGCCGGCATGTCCGATCCCTGTTGGGGATGAGCACAACCGAGCTTGCGCCGCCGCTTTCCGTTCAGCGCCGCGCTCGAACGGTTTGTCGATGTGATGATCATGCCCTATGGGCAGGGTCCTGCGAACCTTCCATCCGTTGGGCGGGGGAGGGCCGAAGACGTGATCGGCTGCTAACGGCAGGCCGAGGAAGCTGGAAGTCGTGAGGGATACTACTTCGAGATCCTGGGATTCGAGCGCCTCCCGCCCGCCTTCCTCCCGATCGACCACCGTGAGCACGCCGAGGATCTGGCCACCCTCCGCTCGCACCGCACTCACCGCTTGCAGAGCCGAGCCCCCGGTTGTGAGTACGTCCTCCACCACGACAACTCGGCTTCCGGTGGCAAAATTCCCTTCGATGCGTCGGGCGGTACCGTGGGCCTTGGCCTCCTTGCGGACGCTGAAGGCCTCGACCTGGGGGGGCGACTGGACGCTGGCCGCGGCAATGGCGTAGGCCACGGGGTCCGCACCCATCGTGAGGCCGCCGACGGCGTCCGGCGCCCAGCCGCGGTCTCGCAGCGCCTGGAGCCCGGCTCGACCGATGAGCACCAGGCCCTGTGCCGACATCGTGGTGAGTCGTGCGTCTACGTAGAAGGAGGATTGTCCGCCCGGAAGCAAGCACAAAATCGCCGCGCCTGACCGACCGTTCGAGCAACAGCTGGTCAAGCGCGGCGAGTTCAGGATCTCTCGTCATCGACCGAAAATGTTGCTCAGGAAGCCCCCCTTCTTGCCGGTTTCCTCCCGCGCCGCCGTGCAAAAGCGTTGGGAGAACTCGTCAACGCTCTTACTTCGCTTGGTGAGGTCGCGCTCGAGTCCCGTCATTACGACCTGTTCGACGGCGGGAGAAAACTTGAGCCCCTTCACGGCCTGATTGAGGGGTTGCGGTGGTTGGGTGAGGAGTTGCTGAAAAAGCTCTCGCGGCGAGCGTCCGGTGTAGGGCAGGGTGCCGGTCAACAGGTAGTAGGCGATCGTGGCGAGACTGTAGACGTCCGCCTGCTGATTCACCAGCTCCCCGGAGAGCGCTTCTGGAGCGACGTATTGCAGCGTGCCGACGAAGAACCCCGTCCGAGTCAACCGCTCTTCAGGTTTGAGGTCCGAGTCCCGTGCGATCCCGAAGTCGAGCAGCATGGCTCGCTGGTTCGCCGGGTCGTACATGATGTTGGCTGGCTTGAGATCGCGATGAATGATGCCAAGCGCGTGCGCCGAAGTGAGTGCCGCGCTGATCTGCTCGACGATGGTGGCGACCAGGGTAGGTGCGAGGCGGCCGGAGCGAAGGGCGAATTTCTCCAGCGGCTCGCCGTCGATCCATTCGAGGGCGAGATAGTACATCCCGTCGGTTTCGCCGAATTCGTAGGTCTTCACCACGTTGGGGTGCTGGACCCGGGTCCCGAACTCGGCTTCCCGCAGGAACCGTTTGACGGCGACCGGGTCCTGCCCCAGGCGGGTGCGGAGGACCTTGAGGGCCGCCAGGCCGCGCTCGGGATGCTCGGCGCGATATACGGCGGCGGTACCGCCCTCGCCGACGTGTTGCAGGAGGCGGTACCCCGCTACGGTTCTGCCGACGAGGTTCTCTTGGCTCATGAGATCGCGAGCAAAATTACCCCGGCGTCGTGAAGCCGAGCAAGCACAACTGCTTGCCGCAGTTGACGACGAGCCGCTAAGCTAGGTCAATGAAAGTCTCCCTCGCCTCTGGGCTCGCCGTCGCCCTCCTTTCTCTCGGGTGCGGAAGCTGGCAACGCGAGGGGAGCACGACCCCTCCGGATCGCGGCGAAAACCTCACCCAGATCCTGGATGTCCAGGCGGCCTTCAAGAGACTCGGCCGGCTCACCGCCGGTAACCCGCTGCCGTTTGTTGCGTCGGTTTCCTTCCTCGGCGGGGTGGGAGACACCACGGTCGCGATCGTCGGCATTTCCCTCGAAAATCGGTCGTTCGGATTTCAGAAAGAAGGCAACGACTTTGTCGCGCACTATCGTGTCGATGTGACCGCTCAAGCCCAGGGCCGCCCGCCGGTGGCGCTGGGGAAGGACCAGACCGTGCGGGTGCCGACCTTCGCCGAAACCCAGCGAATCGACGAGAGCATCCTGTTCCAGGACGCGCTCGAGCTCCCCCCGGGCCCCCACCATTTCATCGTCGCGATCCGGGATGATGATTCGAAGAACTCGACTCGCGCCGAGGGCGACTTCGTGGTCCCCTCGTTTCCTCCGGGGAGCGTGTCCGCGCCGATCCTGGCCTACCGCGCCAAGGGTCGGCTCTCACGCAGCGACGCCATCGGCATCCTGGTCAATCCACGAGGAGCGCTCAGCTACGGCGGAGACACCGCTCTTGCCTACGTCGAGACCTATAGCCGCACGGGACCCGACACCATTCCGCTCCTTCTGGTGGACGGAGATGACAGCGTCGTGGCTCAGGAGAAGCTCCCGGTGGTCGGCGGCCGTCCCGTGGAGTCCTTCGTCTACCGGTTTTCGCCGGACAGCGCGCCGCTCGGTGAGTTGAAAGTCATTGTGGGGACCGGAACGGATGCCAAGCGGACGACCGCCCTGGTCTCCTTCTCCGGGGCCTGGGTCACCAGCAACTACGAGGACATGGTCAACCTGTTGCGCTACTTCCCCGCCTCGGACTATCTCGATTCACTGCGGGACGCTACGCCGGAGAACCGGTCCGAGCGCTGGCGGGCCTTCTACCATGGGACCGATCCCAACCCCGCAACGCCGACCAATGAAGCGCTGGAGCAATACTTCTCGCGGATCGCGCTGGCCAATCAGCGGTTCACCGACGAAGGCGTCGCCGGATGGCGCACCGATCGGGGTGAAGTGCTGATCCGCATTGGGGAGCCGGACGAGGTGTTCGACGCGAGCCCGATGAGCGAGGGGCGGATCATTCGGTGGGGCTACACTCAGTATCAGCTCACCCTGTTCTTCAGCGACGACACCGGGTTCGGCCGGTTCAAGCTGACCCAGGCCTCGCGCGCCGACTTCGAACGCATAGCCTGCCAGGTTGAGCCGCGAAACTGGCTGAGGCGATTAAGTTTCCGCCTCCATGCCGCACAGCCCTCCCCAGTTTTTTCTGATCGACGGTTACGCCCTCATCTATCGAGCGTTCTACGCCCTCATCGCGCGCCCGCTGCGCACCATCCAAGGGCGAGAATACGTCGGCCGCCTGGGGCGTGGTCAATTTCCTGCTGCGGCTTCGGGAGAAGTATCAGCCGGATTACCTCGCCTGGGTCAACGACGCCGGGGATTCGTTCCGCAGTGCGCTCTACTCCGAGTACAAATCCACTCGCGAAAAGCTCGATGATGAACTCCAGGCCGATTTCGACCGTTCGGTAGAGCGGATCGAGCAGATCCTGGCCGCCTTCCGCATCCCGCTTGTCACCCTCGACGGATACGAGGCAGACGACGTGATCGGATCGCTCGCCACGAAAGGCGTTGAGCGGGGCTGGCAGGTGGTCATCGTATCGGGCGACAAGGACTTCTATCAGCTCGTCGGTCCCGGCATTGCGTTGCTCAATCCCGGGCGCGGGGGCAGCGCCGGCATTGAGGAGCATTGGGTGGACGAGTCCAACGCAGCCGACCGGCTCGGCGTGGCCCCGGCCCAGGTGGCGGACTACCTGGCCCTGGTGGGAGACTCGTCCGATAACGTTCCGGGAGTGAAAGGCATCGGCGGAAAGGGTGCGGTCGAGCTGCTGCAACAGTTCGGCGACCTCGAGACTCTGCTCGGACGTGCAGCGGAGGTCAAGAACAAGCGGGCTCGCGAGGCCCTGCAGACCTACGCCGACGAAGCTCGCCTCTCGAAGGAGCTGGTCACGATCACAGCGCGAATGTGCCGGCGACGCTTGACCCCGCTGCGTTCGAGGAGTGCGATCCGGATGTTCCGGCTCTGCTTCGGATTTTCAGCGAGCTCGAGTTCTACACCCTGGTGCGAAAGTACGAGGTCGCGGGACCTCCGGCGGAGCAGCCCGCAGGGCGAACGCCCGAAACCGCTCCCGCTCCGACCACGCCTGCCCGCGTCGTCTTCGATCCGGCGGAGTTGCCGGAGATTGTCGCTCGACTACGCGCCGAGCCTTTGGTTGCTCTGAGCACCAGGACATCCGGCGGCGATCCCCGCGAGGCATCGCTGATCGGCTTGTCCCTCGCGGCCGGCCCGTCCGGGCACTGGTATCTCTCCTTCGGCCATCGCCCGGAAGACGGAGAGCTCGCGGCACCGGCGGCAGTCCCCAATCTCCCGCCGCTCGATAGCCCTGCGATGGCATCAGTCGCCGCGCTCCTGGCTGATCCCGCGGTGCCCAAGGCGGGTCACAACATCAAGTACGACTGGCAGGTCCTCCGTCGGGCCGGCGTGGAGCTCGCCGGGGTGGTCTTCGACTCGATGCTGGCCAGCTTCGTGATGGATCCCGGCCGCCGGACCCACGCGATCGACAACCTGGCCTTCGAGCACTTGAGTCGGCAGTTACCCCAGCTCGAAGCAACAGCGCGGGGCAGGCCACCCAGGCCGGTCGCGGAGGTGTCGCCGGCGGTGGTGGCCAATGTCTCCTGTGCCGAATGCTCGGCGGTGCTCGGACTTCACGCCTGGTTCGCGCCTCAGCTGGACCAGCTCAAGCTCACCCAGTTGCTGACGGAGATCGAGCTGCCGCTGGTTCCGGTGCTGGCCGATATGGAGTGGACCGGGGTTGCGATCGACCGGGACCTGTTCCGCCGGCTCAGTTCCGAGCTGACTCAGGAACTGGCTGCGCTTGAGCGGAACATCGCGCAGCTGTCTGCGTCCGACCTGAACCTGAACTCGCCGAAGCAGCTCGCCGTGCTGCTGTTCGACAAGCTGCAGCTGCCCATACTCAAGAAGACCAAGACCGGACCTTCCACCGACGCCGACGTGCTGGAGCAGCTCGCCGGTCTGGGCCACGAGGTGCCGCGCTTGATCCTCGAGTATCGGGAGCTGCAGAAGCTCAAATCCACCTACGTCGACGTGCTGCCGGAGCGGGTGAACCGCAACACCGGCCGCATACATACCAGCTTCAATCAGACTGGGGCGGCCACCGGGAGGCTCAGCTCGTCCGATCCGAATCTGCAGAACATTCCGGTGCGCACCGCGCGCGGCGAGGTGATTCGTCGGGGTTTCGTCCCCGGCCCGGATCGCCGGCTGATTGTGGCGGACTATTCCCAGATCGAGCTGAGGTTACTGGCGGATCTCTCGGAGGATCCCGTCCTAATTCAGGCCTTTCGTGAGGGAGGCGACATCCACCGCCAGACCGCGTCGCTGCTCTTCGGAGTTCCGGCAGAGCAGGTGAGCTCCGAGATGCGAGGCCGGGCCAAGACCATCAACTTCGGCACCATCTACGGGCAGGGCCCCTTTGCGCTGAGCCGGATGCTGGGGATCTCGCTGGAGGAGGCCAAGGCATTCATCGCCCAGTATTTCGAACGCTTCGCCGGGGTCAGAGCCTACCTGGATCGGCAAGTGCGTCTGGCCCGAGACAACGGCTATGTCGAAACCAAGTTCGGCCGGCGTCGGTACATCACCGAAATTCATGACAAGAACTTCAACCTCCGCGCCTTCGCGGAGCGCACCGCGCAAAACACCCCGCTCCAGGGCTCGGCGGCGGATCTGATCAAGATCGCGATGGTGCGGATGCACCGGGCGCTGAAGGCGGAGTATCCCGAAGCGAAATTGCTGCTTCAGGTGCACGACGAGCTGGTTGCCGAGGCGCCGGTGGCAGAGGCAGAAGGCGTCAGGGATCTCATGCGGCGCCACATGGAGGGCGCCGCCGAGTTGAAGGTGCCGTTGGTTGTTGACGTGGGGATCGGTGAGAATTGGCTCGACGCCAAGCGCTGATCAGGTTGGCGAGACAGACTGACTCCCGGCCTGGGATGGCCGCTTCCGCTCCGGCTTCTTTTGTCCTCCCGGCCACCAGTTCCACTCACCCGCCAGGTGCATGATCGCCGGTACCAGCACCATCCGGATGATCGTCGCGTCGAGCAGGACCGCCACGGCCAGCCCAAAGCCGAGGAATTGCATCGCCAGCACTCGCGCGAAGGCGAACACTCCGAAGACCAGGATCATGATCAGGGCCGCCGAGGTGATCGTGGATGCGGTGGCGGAGAGTCCCTCTTCGGTCGCCTGATCGTTCTTCCCGCTGCGGTCGAAGGCCTCCTTCACCCGGGCCAGCAGGAAGACCTCGTAGTCCATGCTGAGTCCGAACACCACCGCGAATACCAGCACCGGCACGACGACGAAAATCGCCGAGGTGGGACCGTCGAGTCCGAACGCCTTGCCTCCGACCCCGTGCTGGAAGACCAGGGTGATGAGCCCGAACGTCGCGCTGACCGACAGCGTGTTCATGATCACGGCCTTGATCGGTACCAGCACCGACTTGAAAGCGATGGCGAGCATGGCACCGGTGCAGGCCAGGATGAGAAAGACGAGCAGGGGAAACTGGGCCAGCATCAGGTCCTGCAGGTCCAGGTTCGACGCGGTGTAGCCCCCGACCAGAATCGAGGCCCCCTTGAGCTGTTTGGGTGGCGAATGCGCGAGGGCGCGGGCCCTGCGCGAGACATCCATTCCCGAGGTGAGCGACGTGGTGTCACTCAGGATGGCGTCGATGAGCGCGACCTTCCCATCGGTACTCAGATAGGCGTCCAGGAGGCCCGGGTACTTCTCCCGAGCCGCGGGAAGGTCGCTGTAGAGCAGGGAGTACTGCAGGATGGATGTTCCGGGTTCCAGGTCCACGATGCTGCGGACCTGTCGTACCCGCGGGTCGGCCCGGAGGGAGTCGGATAGAGCCCGAAGTCCGCGCAGGCTCGTGGCGTTTACCGCCGACTGTCCGGCCGGTGCCTCGACTATCATCCGGACCGGCAGAATCATGTTGGAGACCCCCATCGCCTCGAGGGTCTTGACCCCCTGCCCCGCTTCCGTCTGCTCCGGCCACCAATTGCGCGCCGGCAGTCCGATCCGAATCCAGAAGACCGGCGCTGTGAGTATCGCGATCGAAGCCCCGCCGATGGCCAGCGCGCGCCGGGGATTCCGGCTCAGGCTGCGGGCCCACCGTTCCCAGGCTGTGGGTGCGTGATACCAGGTCAGTCGCCGAGCCAGCCAGCGGGGCCGGTCGATTTGCCGGCCCAGTACCGCGAGGAGCGCCGGCAGGAGCGTGGTCGAGAGGGCAACCGCCACCGCGACTACGACGAGTCCGCCGATCCCCACGCTCTGCGTCTCCACTAATGGAGTGAGAAGCAGAGCGGCGAAACCGACCACAACGGTCAGGCCTGAGGTGAGCACCGCGACACCGGCCGTGCTGAGTGCCCGGAGCGCTGCCTCGCGCCGTCGCAGACCCCGATTGAGCTCCTCCCGAAACCGGGTGACGATGAGCAGCGAATAATCGATCCCCACGCCCAACCCCAGCATCGTGGTCATGTTGAGCACGAACACCGACATGGGTGTGAAGCTCGCGAGGACGGAAATGATCGCGAGGGTGATCCAGATGGCCAGGAATCCCACGATCAGCGGCAGCACGGCAGCCACCAGGGCTCCGAACGCCAGCAGCAGGATCCCCGCGGTCAGCGGGAGCAGCCGGATCTCTCCTCTCCGGCTATCGCTGGCCGCGATATTCCGGATATCGAGGTCGAGCGGCGATCGGCCGGTGACCCGCACTCGGTACTTCTCGGGATCGAGCCGGAGATCCGCCAGAGTTTCCGAGACGGTCTTGCGAACCGGCGGGACCATTCGCGCTACGCTGTCTCCCTTGGCGGGCACCAGCCCGAGGAGCAGGACCGTAGCCTTGCCGTCTTTGCCCACGAACGACGAATCCCCCGTGGAGCGAAACGAAACCACGCCTTGCACGAACCGCCGCCGCTCGAATCGGGCGATCAGGGAATCCAGCAGCTCGCGCGAGAGCCCGCTGTCGAATGGCTGAGGGGCTTCGAGCGTTACCGCGAAGAAGTCGTTGAGGGGCTTGCTGAATCGGTTGCGCAGAATTTCGTCGACCCGGGAGGCCTCGGTGGGCGCGCGGCTGCCGCCCCGGGTATTGAGGACTTCCACCACGTGCGGAGCGCGGGCCGCGGCCAGGTATCCGATCAGCGCCCAGACGGTGATCACCGCCCAGCGCCATCGGATGAGGTTACGTGCGAAAAACTTGGTCACGGAGGCGGGATCTCCACGGCGAAAATCTTAGGCGCCGCCGAAGGGTCACGCCAGCCATAGCGGGCGGGGACCCGTTCTCGCAATATTTCCTCCACCCATGCCACGCGTCGTACTGGTCCTCCTGGTCGTTGCGCTGGTCGCCCTGGTGGTGGTCGACAAGGCGGGCGATCTCCTGCGCTCTCCTCCCGCTCAGGCCACAACCCAGGCGGGAACCAGGCTGGCGGCCGCTCCGCTCGCGACGGCTCACCGCGCGTCGGCCACGGCGCCGGAAGCACCCCCGGCATCTCCCCTCGACCGACTGGCGCGACTCGCGGTCCGCCAGCGGATCCGTGGCGAGGAGGACCGGGTCTACCTCGATTCCCTGTTGGCCACCACCGATTCGGTGATCCGTCGCTGGGGCAATGGCGCGGGTGGCGTCACCCTCGGCGTAGCGATCATGCCTGGTGGTCCTCCAGGGTACCAGCCCAGCATGGCCGGGTATGTCCGGGAGGCTTTCGACGCGTGGGATCTGCGCCGCCTGGGACTCCGGTGGGCCGAAGTTCATGACACCGCTGGCGCCGCCATTGCGGTGCATTGGATCGATCGCTTCCCGATCGACCGTGCCGGGCAGACCGACCTCACCTGGGACCGCAGCGGCAGAATTCACCGTGCGGTCATCGCCCTCGCCATCCACGACACCACAGGGAACGAACTACCTCCGGTTGCTCTTCGCGCCGTCGCGCTGCACGAGGTGGGACACGCTCTGGGACTGCCCCACTCGGCGGAAACCACCGATATCATGCACCCCGGGGCCATGGCTCCTCGGGCTTCGGACCGCGATAGTCGAACTCTGGAGCTGCTCTACGAGCTTCCTCCGGGGTCGGTGCGCGATTCGGAAGAAGTCGCGGCACACTAGGCGCTGCCCTTCTCCATGAGGCAGCGCTGGCTCGGTACCATCCCGTTCGCCATCCTCGCACTCGGCTTTCTCGCTCTCACCCGCCGGCCGTCGGCACAGGCTCCGGCGGCGGCGCCACAATTCGCTCCGCTCGATGAAATCGTGGAAGGCGGCATCAAGCGGGGGATCTATCCCGGCGCCGTCGTGGTCGTGGGTCGCCGAGGGTCGGTGCTCTACAGCCGGGGTTACGGCCATCTGACCTGGGACCCGAAGTCGCCTGT
Source organism: uncultured Gemmatimonadales bacterium (assembly GCA_963788625.1). Classification (GTDB taxonomy): domain Bacteria; phylum Gemmatimonadota; class Gemmatimonadetes; order Gemmatimonadales; family GWC2-71-9; genus DATBGE01. Next base: position 636,625 of record CAWBHB010000001.1, read on the forward strand.
CCCCACCCCTGACTCGACAATCTGGGACCTCGCCTCGCTGACCAAGGTCACCGCCACGACTCCGGCCGTGATGCGGCTGGTGGAGCAGGGCAGGGTCGATCTCGACCGACCGGTCGCGACCTACCTGCCCCGTTTTTCTGGCGGTAGAAAAGCCGAGGTAACGGTCCGGATGCTGCTCGATCACACCAGCGGACTGCGGAGCTACGTTCAGTTCTTTCGCCTGGCCCCGACTCGGGACAGCGCCATCGCTCTGCTCTATGCTGAACCGCTTCGTCGCCCACCCGGCAAGAGCGCGGAGTACAGCGATCTGAATTTCCTGTTGCTTGGGTTGCTGGTAGACCGGGTTGCCGCTGAGCCGCTTGATCGGTTCGCGACTCGGGAAGTCTTTGTGCCAGCCGGGATGCTGCGCACGATGTTTACCCCTCCTCGAGCGCTCTACGAATCAGTGGTTCCGACCGGCGTGTGGCATGGCCATCCTTCCCGCGGCGTCGTGAACGACCAGAACGCGGTGCGCTTCGGAGAGGTTGCCGGACACGCCGGCCTCTTCTCGACGGGGACCGACCTGGCACGGTATGCCAGACTCTGGCTCTCCGAAGGGACGGTGGGTGACCGGAGAGTCTTCGAATCCGGGACGATTCGGCGATTTCTCCAGCCGGGCGCCTCGAGTGGCAATCGGCTTCTGGGATGGGAGCGGCGAGACCCGCCCGGGAAGGATCCGGTCGCCGCCGGTACGCTTCTCACCGATTCGACCTACGGCCACACCGGATGGACCGGCACTGAATTGTGGCTGGATCCGGTGCGGGACCTCTACCTGATCTTCCTCACCAATCGGGCCTATGATCCCCGCGTAGGCCGCTCGATCTCGGAACTGCGAGCGGTGCGCGCTCGCCTGGCCGACGCCGCGGTGCGAGCCGTTTCTGGCGCCTGCTCTGATCGAATTCAACCCTCCTGCTAGCCGCGGTTGACGCTCTCGCGTCGGGGCCGGTAGCTTCCTCATCAGGAGGAATGCTGATGATCAATGCCGACATGGTCCGGAAGGCGCTGCGGGGCGTCAAAGATCCGGAGCTGAATCTCAACATCATCGATATCGGGCTGGTCTACGACATCACGGTGAGTGACGAGGGCGACGTGCATGTGAACATGACCCTCACCTCGCCGGGCTGCCCTTCGGGTCCCGAGATTGTGGGAGACGTGAAGCGTACCGTGGAAGATCTGGAAGGGGTGCGCTCGGCGGAAGTCGAAATCGTGTGGGAACCGTATTGGACTCCGGAGAAGATGGATCCCCGGTTGCGGACTCTGCTCGGGGGCTGAGTCGGGCCTCGCATCAAGTCGTAGCCTTTGCCGCCTCGATAAGCTCCTTTCCCAAGACCTCCCGTTGCCAGCGCCGCATATCCGGAATCGCCTCCAGTTGCTCGGGCCGACTGGGGTTCTGCTGAGCTATTGCCTCCAGGATCCCGTTCGCGCATAGGACCCCGGGCGCCAGGTCCAGTCGCTGGGCGATCGCGTTGCGCACGACTTTGAGGCGATCCAGTCGTGCATCGCGCTCCGCATCCGGAGGGGGCCGCCGGGTTCGCTCGAACACCGGGATCGAATTCTGGGGAGCCTTGAGCCCGCTCTCCACGGCGCCGAGGATGCCTTCGCCCCAGCGGCGCATTACGTCGGGCGAGAGACGTGCTACTTGCTGGAGCTCCGCCGGAGTGCGAGGCTGAGCCTTCGCCACCGTCAGCAGCGTGTCGTTGTGAACCACCCGGAATGGTGCGCGATCCAGCTGAGCGGCGATGCCCTCGCGCCATTGGAACAGGGCGCTGAGCACCGCGAGTTGCCTTCCCTTGAGGGAGCGGGCGCCCTTCATCCGCAGGTAGGCTTCCTCCGGCGGTCCCCCGGAGTTCCAGCGTACCCCTTCGAGCAGCTCGAACTCCTCGCCGGCCCAGCTCCAGCGGTTAGCCGCGATCAGCCGTTCCTTGAGCAGGTCGCGCAATGCCGGCAGGAACCGGGTATCGTCCGCGGCATATTGCAGCATTCCGGGCTTGAGTGGACGGACCGACCAGTCCGCGCGCTGGAAGCGCTTGTCCAGTTTCACGCCGGCGTATTTCTCGAGCAGCGCTGCGAGGCCGATGCCGGGTTCATTGAGCAGCTGCGCAGCGATCCTGGTGTCGAAAAGATTGGCTGCGTGGAACCCGTAATCACGATCCAGAATGCGCAGGTCGTAATCGGCGTCGTGAAAAATGATCTCGATTCCCTGATTCCCCAGCAAAGCTCCGAGCCCGCTCAGATTGTGAACCGCCAGGGGGTCGAGCACAGCCGTCTCACCTCTCGAGGACAGCTGGATCAGATAGATCCGGTCCCGATATCGGTGAAAGCTTGCCGCCTCGGTGTCGACGGCGACCAGGGGCTCCTGCTGGAACCGCTCCACCAGGGCATCGAATGCCGCCCCGGTCAGGACGTGGTTGATGGCTGGGGCCCGGCTGGCGTCACTCACGATCAGGAAGGTTCTTCATGGAGTACACCAGGTGAGAGATTGCCGACGGCAAAATCGCCGGGTGAAGATTGGGCGGATCATCTCCAATCTGCAATCGGAGAACGGCCTGTGAGTTTCTCCTTGGACTCTTCTCTACGATCATGCTGCCCCTAGAGAAGCATCTTGGTGTCGCGATCCCGCGGGTGGCGCTGGGGCGCTTCCCTACCCCGGTCGAGTCGCATGAAGCACTTGCTCGCGAGCTGGGGTTCACCGGACTCGCCATCAAGCGGGAAGATATGAGCGCCCTCGACGGTCCGGGCGGAAACAAGCTGCGGGCCCTTGAGTGGATCCTTCCCGAGGCCGGGCCCTGGATCGTGTCGATGGGAGGCTTTGGCTCAACCTATGTCGCGGCACTCTCCTTCTATGCCCAACGCCATGGCCGGAAGGTCGCGGTCGGTCTCTTTCCCCAGCCCTGGTTGGGCAGCGTCCCCGGCACTCTGGCCGCCACCGAAAGCCGCGCGCAGGTCTTCCTTGCCGATGCGAAATGGAAGTTACCCTTCGCCGTACTCCGGGCTTGGCGGCATGCGTCCCGCTACGGACGGCCAACCTGGGTACCGGCCGGCGGTGCCAACCCCTTGGGCGTCCTGGGTGGGGTGAATGCGGCCCTCGAATTCTGGGATCAGGTGAATCGCGGCGAAGCGGCCCGGCCCGACGTGATCGTCGCTCCCCTGGGAAGTGGCGGAACTGTCGCTGGGCTGCTGCTCGGCTCCTGGATCGCCGAGTCCGACGTGACCATTTGCGGGGTGCGAGTGGCGGATCCGATTGTCGCGAATCGGTGGCAGGTCGCGCGGCTGGTGTCAGGAACCAGGCGGCTACTGAAGAACCGCGGCCTTGACGTGCGGCGAGGTCGCGCCAGACTGCGGGTGCTGACCGGGTTTCTGGGCGGCGGATACGGTGCGCCCACCTCCGCCGCTCGGGCGGCGGCCCAACGTCTTTCGGGCCACAATCTCGTCCTGGAACAGACGTACGGCGCCAAGACCTTCGCGGCCCTCGACGCCTTGCGAGGTTCCTACCACGCTCCCTGTTTCTGGAATACCTTTGACCCGCAGATCGCGATTGCCCCAGAGGACACCCCCCTGCTTCGCCGAGCCCGTACCACCGCGGAGTTCCTGTGGCCCCACCAGAAGTTGATCTGACGGTCTACCCCGATGAATGCGATTCCTTCGGCCACCTCAACCAGGCGTCGTTTCTGAGCCTTTTCGAACGAGCGCGCTGGGAAATGATGGCTCGCGGCCCCGGCATGGATTTCTTCACTCGTGCAGGAGCATGGCCCGCGGTGCGGAAGGCCGAAGTCGAATACCACGCGCCGGCCTTCCCGGGCGACGTCATCCGCTTTCAGACAACGCTGCTGCATCTCGGACACACCAGCTTCACGCTGCGACAGACGGCGCGGCGGGTGCTGGGCGATGTCCTGCTAGCCACCGCGGAATTCGTCTTCGTGTGCGTGGATCGGGACGGACGTCCCCTCGCCGTTCCGGTCGGATTCGAGCAGTTCATGAATCAACGGTCGCCCGGCGGGACACTGCGCCGGCTCACCGTGAACGGCGTGAGCCTCGGCGTTGAGATCAAGGGCACCGGCCCGGCCATTCTCTTCATTCACGGGTACCCGCTCGATCACTCCATCTGGCAGGATCAGGTCGCCGCCCTCGACGGTTGGATGCGCATCGCCCCGGACCTCCGCGGGATGGGACAATCCGACGCCCCCGACCTCGGCTACAGCATGGCGACCTACGCCCAAGACCTTTTGGCATTGATGGATGCTCTGGGCTGTAAGCAGGCTGTTCTGTGCGGACTCTCGATGGGGGGATACATCGCGTTTGAGTTGCTTCGCCGGGCCCGAGCCCGGGTTCGGGGGTTGATTCTGGTGGATACTCGGGCCGAAGCGGATTCTCCCGAGGGCAAACGTGCCCGCGATGTGGCGATGGCGCAGGCCCGCGAAGGCGGCGCCGAGGCGATCGCTGGCGCCATGTTGCCGAAGATGCTGGCGCGCAACACGGCTCAGGAGAACCCGGCTCTGGCTGAACGCGTGCACGCGATGATGGCGGCAACCGAAGTGGCGGGGATACTCGGGGCCTTGGGAGCGATGCGGGACCGGCCGGACAGCACTTCCTTGCTGAAAGAACTCGGGGGGATTCCTACCCTCGTGGTGGTCGGCGATGAGGACCAACTAACTCCGCCCGATTCTGCGAAAGCAATCGCGGATTCTATTCCCGGAGCCCGATTGGCTGTCGTGTCAGGAGCCGGTCATCTGACACCCCTGGAACGGGCTCCCGAGACCACGGCTCTGGTAGTGGAATTCCTTCGCGGGCTCAGGTCGGAAGCATCAGCGGCAAGAGAATGAAACCATTTTCCGGTTTCGGGCGTCTATGTATGTGGCGGACGGACGCGGCAATCGCTGCAACCCCGCCGGTTGATGTCCTTCCATGAACGGCTCCGGGGTCGCGGCCAAAGCAATACGACCCCGGGGCCGCCTCTCTTTGTAGCCCCGATCACAAAGTCGCGTTCCGATATCAAACGACCCTCTGCGGGATTCCCGAGAGGGTCGTGCCAATTGGAGCTGCCGATAACGTAAACCTACCAGCTGATAGTTCCGCTCTATCTCTTCGGTCTTCCAGGCGGGGTTTCGCTGCCGAACACTTCGCGATTCTTCTCGATGTAGGCGACCATGTTGGCCGGCACATCTTCCTCCGGGAAGATCGCGTTGACCGGACATTCCGGCTCGCATGCTCCGCAGTCGATGCACTCGTCGGGATGGATGTAGAGCTGATCCTCCCCTTCGTAGATGCAGTCGACGGGGCACACGTCTACACAGGCGCGATCCTTCACGCCGATGCAGGCCTCGGCGATCACATATGTCATTCCACCGACCTCCCGGATTCCCGGCCGGCGAAACCGGCCGGAAAGGCTGCTGTTTCCTACGCGGAAGGCCAAGTATCACGAGTGCTCTGAACGGACGCAAGGGGGGCGAGCATTATATTCTGGCCCATGCGGTTACGCTTAGCCGTGGTAGGTGTGATTGGCCTGCTCGGCAGCTCGATCCCTCCGCTTCAAGCCCAGGATTGTAGCCTCCCACCCTTTGCCCTCGTTCTCTCCGGCGGCGGGGCGAAAGGCTTGGCTCATATTGGGGTAATCGAGGTGCTCGACAGCCTTGGCCTCCGTCCCAGTCTGGTGGTCGGCACCAGCATGGGTTCGATTGTAGGCGCCCTCTACTCCAGCGGCTACCACGGCCACGCGATCGACTCCCTCGCTCGCGCCCTCCTGATTCAGGATGTGTTTCGGCGCGATCTCCCCCGCGCGCCGCGTTCAATAGGCGCCGAGCAGCCTCTGCTGATGTGGGAGCAGGGAGCGGGGCGCTTCGAATTTCGTCAGCCGGCCGTGCAGGAGGTCGTACTCAATGCCAAGCTTAACGCCGCGCTGTTGCCGGGAAACCTGATGGCGAGAGGCAATTTCGACTCGCTGCCGATCCCCTTCCGCGCCATCGCCACCGATCTCACCAACCGCCAGGCGGTAATCCTGCGCCGTGGCGACCTGGCTCATGCCGTCCGGGCCAGCATGTCCATCCCGCTGGTACTTCATCCCCAGACGATCGATGGGCGCGTGTTGGGGGATGGGGGCTTGGTGGCCAACATCCCCGTTGGAGCGGCCCGGGGGGAAGGTGCCAAGCAGCTCGTGATCTCTGACGTCGGGTGGCACGAGGGAGACTCGGTCAACCTCGCGTCTCCACTTGTGCTCATTGACCAACTGGTCGGCTTTCTCTTCAGCCAGGCTACCGACTCGCTGCGCGCCGGGGACCGGCTCATCGTTCCGGATGTAAAGAGTTTTGCGGCCTTGGACTTTTCCGAATCGAAAATGGACTCCCTCATCGATCGAGGGTACCAGGCAGCGATGAAAGCCTTCGACGGAATGGGCTGTGTCGCTGCGGCGCTGACCCCCACGGTCCCGTTGCAGCCCTTCGTGCTCAGTCGGGTGACCGCCGACAACGCGACCCCGGTTGAACAGCACGCCCTGGAAAAGAGACTCGATCTCAGGAAGGGCGAGCGAGTGAGCGTGTCCGATCTGCGCGACCGGCTCAAGGAGCTCGCCGACCTCGACAATTTCGAGGAGGTCTGGCTCAACCCCACCGGTCGCCCCGACTCACTGCTTCTGAACCTCGCAATCCGTCCTTCGCCACCTCGCCTCGCCGCGCTCGGCATTGACTATGACAGCGACATCGGCGGGCGGGCATGGGTGGGACTGCTGGATCGCGGCGCGACCCTGCCCGGTATCGAAGGCTCCGCAATCGTGAATCTCGACGAGTTGCGGCAGGGCGTTACGACATCGCTCCGCCCAACGGTGGTGGGGAACCGTCTGGTGCGTCCCCTGCTCTCGGTCGCGATCGAAGGTGAATCGGTGCGGCTCTTCGATTCGAGCGGGACCCAGCAAGGGTCGGTGCGAGAGAGGGAAGCCAGGGGATTCCTTGGCTTGGAGCACACGTTCGGGAGTCGCGGCGCTCTCGCGATCGGGGCCACGGGCTATGTCTGGGATGCCGATGTCCCCGAGCAATCGGGAGCCGGTCTGGAGATGAGCTTCGCTTCCGGACCACGCTATCGGCCCTCCGGGGCTTTCGGCGAGTTCACCTGGACCAGCGGCTACACTCGGTTTCTGGTTGAGGCCAGGCAGCGCTTCAGGATCGAAGGCGTGAACCTGATTCCGGAGGTAGAGTACGGAATCGGAGACGAATTACCGGCCCATTTGACCTTCATGCTCGGCGGCTATGATGGATTCCCCGGCTTCCGTATCGGGGAGCGCCGCAGCGAATGTGTCCTGATGTTCCGGCTGACCGCCTACCGGAAGCTGATCGGCCCGTTCAGTCTCCGGCTTCAGGGAGCGACGGGGCAGACGTCCGAGCCGGACGGTGGGCTACCGCAGGGGGATTGGATCGGCGGTGGCCGGATCGGCCTCGGGCTGGATACCCCGATCGGCGACGTTCGGGTTGAATACGGCCACAACACCGAGGATCGGGGCCAGTTCTTCGTACGGATCGGCCAGCGGTATTGAGAGTCGAGGGCCGTCTCAGCCCTTTTTGCCCAGCAGCTTCTTCTTGAAGTCCTCTCCCGGGCCGGGCTTGGGTCCGATCCACGAGCGGAACAAGGCATCGGCGAACTCCTTGCCCTCGAGAGTTCCCTTGGCTGCTCCGTTCACCTCGATCGCAGTGCCCTGTTCCGGCATGTAGGTAAAGATCATCTGCTGGTCCTTGTCGACGTCGTCCATGTAGCTGCATAGCGTGGTGAATTTCTCCTTGACCTCCGCCGAAGCATCAGGACTGTTGTTCTTGAGACTCTCCTCCCAGGCCCCGCACATCTTCCCCTTGTCTACTCCGCGCAGGAAATGAAGCACCATCTGGCGCGGAGTGTCGGCGTTGAGAATCGCCTCGGCGTCGGAGTTCCGGGCCGGAAGGTAGAGTCCCGCCACATAGACCTTGAAGACCATCTTCTTGCGAAGCGCCATGCCATTCAACACCAGCTCGGTCCCGTTCACGGTAACCGTCTCCGGCATGGTGACTCCGCTCAGTGTTTGGATCGAATCGGTGAACGACCGAAGGGGGACCGGTGCGGCGAGCAGAAGCGTTAGCAGAGTGAACATGTCCGCCTCCGGCAGGGAGAGGAGTTGGCAGATGGCACGATTGGCGAAGTTCCGCGTCGAGCCGAGGTAGCGCAATCCCCCGGGCTGGTGTCAGGGCAGCGCCAGCTCGACGCTATCGGGGCGGAGCGTCATGCGACCGCCCTCGGGGATTTCAACGTAAAGGTCTCGACCCGAAGAGGTGAGGGCGGGGTACTGGTCCCCTACCCCGGCCATCACGGGCTGCAGCAACGCATCAGGCACCGGAACTCCGTCAACCAGGACGCTCCGCAAACGGAAGTGTACCGCACGCGGTCCCGCAGTACGGAGGTCGATTTCGGCCATGAGTTTGGTGTCCGGAGTCAGGAACATCAGGAGCGGACTAAGGGCTGACCGTGCCTCGTCCGGAATGTCGGCAAGGCGCCCCCCGAAGTGAATGAGAGCGGTGTCCACCTGGACTCGATACTGAAAATCGGGTGGAATCCGATTGATTCCGAGACGGGCCATGAGGTAGGCAGTGAAATCTCCCCCTCCGACCGCCGCCCGTTTCACCCGCTTGTCTACGAATACCGAGTCGACCAGGGCCGAGGCACGAACCACGCCTTCGGGAGTGATGGTCTGCCAGGTGGAGTCCTGTCCCGCGAGTGAAATCGGGACCAGGCCGGCAGCGAAAAGCAGGAGGAGGAATCGGTTCATCTTTGCCATGTCAGAATTCTGCCTGGGACCGCATATTGGGCGCAAACCCACCCTCGAGGAGGCCGCATGGAGTGGTCCATCATTGGGATGAATTTCCTCTATGCCGCGCTGGGCGTCATCATGATGTATGTGTCCTACCGCCTGTTCGACGGTCTTTCCCGGCAGGTGGATTTTCAGGCGGAGCTTCAGCGCGGCAACATCGCTGTCGCGATCCTGCTTGGATCGCTCTTCATCGCGATTGCGATCATCATCGGCCGAGCGTTGAATTGATCGGGTGGGCCGTACTCCTCGCCGCAATTGCCTGCGGGGTGCTTCCCTCCCCCGGCCTCGCGCAAAATGCGCGTGACCGGTACGACCACATCTTCCGCAAATATTCCAAGCGCTATTTCGGTGTCGGTTACGATTGGCGGGTCTTCAAGGCTCAGGCGATGACCGAAAGCGGCCTCGACGCCTCGGCAACGAGTCGTGCGGGGGCCCGGGGGATCATGCAGCTGATGCCCGCGACGTACGGCGAGATCCAGTCGAAGAACACCGACTTCGGGGTGATCGATGACGTCGAGTGGAACATCGCGGCGGGAATCCTCTATGATCGCCGCTTGTGGCTGCAGTGGAGAGGGGATGTCGAAGATGGAGATCACGAGAGCTTCACCTTCGGTAGCTACAATGCCGGCCGCACGACCTTGCTCCGAGCCCAGGGGGTCGCCCGCCTGCGCGGCTTCGATGAGCGGTCCTGGTCCGGCATCGTGGCGATTGCCCCGGAGGTGCCGCGCTGGCGACACGTCGAGACCCTGAGCTACCTCGACCGGATCAGAGACAACCTTGGCCTGCTCGACCCCCGGGGCCGGGCTCAGGTTGGATCCCACCCATCGCCGAAAACCACTGGCGCCGACCGCAAGCCTTCCAACTGAACCTCCAAGTGGCCGTCCTCTGGCGAAACCCCGATTCGCGTTATATCGTACGATATATCGCAAGATATAGCGCGACTTCGCGGGCTAGAGCTACTGGAGGGAGCATGTCTAAGCATAGAAAAGACTGGGACTTCGACTTGGGAGACATCGCACCGGGGGCTTGGGGGGGATGGTGGCGTGGGGGCTGGCACCACGCCAGGCGGCAGGGCCGGGCGCAGATGTTCGAATCCGGGGAAATGAAGTTCGTAATACTGCGGCTTCTGCGGGAAAAGCCGCGTCACGGTTACGAGATCATCAAGGCCCTCGAGGAAAAGTTCGGAGGCTGCTACACCCCGTCGGCGGGAACGGTCTACCCTACCCTGCAACTGCTCGAAGACCAGGGGTACATCCGGGGCGCAGACGAAGACGGCCGCAAAGTCTACCGCATCACTCCTGAGGGTGAGGCCCTGCTCGACTCTCGCCGGGACGAGGTGGACGAAATCTTCGAAAGGGTCCGGGAAACGATTCGAGACGTGGCCGGCGGAGGCTTGGGAGAAGTCGGGTCCGCATTCGGCCGCCTCGCGTCGGTGACATTCAGTCGGGCCTGGCGCAAGAGCGCCGATGATCCCGCGGTAACGCGAGTGGTGGAGGTGCTGCGCCAGGCGGCGGCGGACATCGAGCGGGCCTGGGACTCCCGTGCGGAAAGGCCTGGCCCGGAGACGGGAGGGAAATCCGATGGCTGACTGGAGCGTCTTGCCCCTTGGGCGTGGATAGTCATTGTGGCGATCCTTTTCTCGGGATTTCGCCGCCGCCGGTACGCCCGCAGGCTGAATCGCGAGTGGTCGAACAGGAAGATCCCCGGGTGGACGAGCTGCAGTCGAGGGTTGCCGAGTTGGAGAACCGGCTGGACTTCGACGAACGGCTTCTGGCCGGCCGTTCGACGGCCGAAAGCCAAACGACCCTCTCCGACTTGGGACGGAGAGGGTCGTCGGTTTCTCCTCGGTGACCAATCAGAGTAAGCCGGTCAGGGGAGCAGCGTAGCTCTCACTGCGGGTTTCTGGCTCGCCGTACCGCCCTTCGTGGGCGTGCTGCCGGTTCCACTCCTCCCGCAGGCAGAACGGGTCGAGGCCGTGCGGTCGGTCCACCGCCAGTACGCCATCCAGGTGGTCGATTTCGTGCTGGAGCAGCTCGGCGCGATCTCCCTCCAGATCGATCGTCTGCCACTCTCCCTTCACATCCTGGTAGCGCACCTTGATGCGGTATGCGCGGGAAACCCGCACCAGGAGATTGGGGAACGAGAAGCAGTCATCCCAGACCGTGAAATCCTCATTCCCCACGTCTACGATTTCCGGGTTGATGAGGGGCCAGGGCTTCTCCATCTCCACAAACACAATGCGGACCGGCGCACCGATCTGCGGCGCAGCCAACGCTCGGCCATAGCCGAATCGAGACTGGAAGTCCCGCAGGGTGTCCCGCAGGTCGTCGATGATCACCCGAACCGCGGCAGAACCTGGCTTTGCGATCGGCTCGCACCGGGTGCGGAGGATCGGATCGCCCAGCATGCGGATGCGGTGAATTGTCATGATCGGCGCAGGTTGGTGTGTGGGCCGGAAAGCTCGGTCTAATCTGCTATTCCGAGCCCAAACCCACAATAACGAGAAAGGCCTACTTGGCCTAGATAGTAGTAGCTAGCAAGACCCCACATAAATACCGAACCAAAACTTGCTTAAGTCCAATGATCAGGCCAGCTTAGACTATTCGCGCCAATATCTTGGCGTTTACTTTGACAAATGCCGACCAAGAAGCTAGGATTCCCGCTACCATGGTCTCCCTACCTCTTCACCTGCCCTCACATAGCCCCTTACCGGCGGCCTATCACGGACCCCGGGGAGGCCTTCTGCTGGAGTTGAAGCGGGCGGGACATCTGACGGCTCGGGACCTGGCCGCCAAGCTCGGGCTTTCACTAAACGCGGTGCGCCATCACCTGAAGGAGCTGGAGGCGGAAGGGGTGGTCCGGTATCGGCGGGAACAGCGCGGAGTGGGGGCTCCTACCTTCGCGTACCATCTGACAGCTGAGGGGGAGGGACTGTTCCCTCAACGTCAGGCGGAATTGCTGACCGAGGTCCTGGAACGCCTGGAGGCTCAGTCGGGCCGAGGGGCGATCGTGTCCGCCATGGAAACCCGGTTTGCCGACCTTGCCCACAAACTCCAGGCCGAGCTGGCGGGTGCCTCGCCCTCCCGGCGTCGAGAAGTGGTGCGGCAAGCCCTGACGGACGGCGGCTTCATGGCCGAATGGACCGAAGGACTCGGCGAATACAAGCTCACCGAACATCACTGCGCCATTCGCGCGGTGGCCGAGCGATTTCCCGAGATCTGCGAGGCGGAAGCGAAGTTCCTGCACGAGGTGCTCGCGGCGGCGGTGGAACGTGAGGCCCACATTCTTCAAGGCTGCACAGCCTGTGAATACAAGGTTCGCTTTCCCGAAACCGGAGAGTTGACCGACCTTACCTGGAACCGTGAGTCGAACGAGGAGTCTGCATGAGTTCACCCGTCGAAAATCTGGTAAACCGGGAGTACAAGTACGGTTTCGTGACCGACATCGAGGCGGACAGCCTCCCGCCCGGCCTCAGCGAAGACGTCATCCGGATCATCTCGGCCAAGAAGCAGGAGCCCGCCTTCATGCTGGAGTGGCGGCTCAAGGCCTATCGGCGCTGGCTTGAGATGAGCGAGCCGCATCACTGGGCCAACATCTCATATCCTCGCCTCGATTACCAGGACGTCATCTACTACTCGGCGCCCAAGACCAGGAAGCCGATCGGCAGCCTTGAGGACGTGGACCCGGAGCTGCTCAAGACTTACGAGAAGCTGGGCATCTCGCTCTCCGAGCAGAAACGGCTGGAGGGCGTCGCGGTCGATGCGATCTTCGACAGCGTGTCAGTCGGGACCAGCTTCAAAGAGACGCTCGCCAAGCAAGGCATCATCTTCTGCTCGTTCTCCGAGGCTGCGCGGGAGCATCCCGACCTGGTGCAGAAATACCTGGGCTCGGTGGTGCCGTATAACGACAACTTCTTTGCGGCGCTCAACTCGGCGGTGTTCAGCGATGGGTCGTTCGTGTATGTCCCGAAGGGCGTGCGGTGCCCGATGGAGCTCTCGACCTACTTCCGGATCAACACCGCCGACGCCGGACAGTTCGAGCGGACCCTGATCGTGGCCGACGAAGGCGCCTCGGTGAGCTATCTCGAGGGGTGCACCGCGCCGAAGCGGGACACCAACCAACTGCACGCGGCTGTCGTCGAGCTCATAGCGCTCGAGGGCGCCACGATCAAGTACTCGACGGTCCAGAACTGGTACGCGGGAGACGCGGAGGGGAAGGGCGGGATCTACAACTTCGTCACCAAGCGCGGCAAGGCAGCTCGGAATGCGAAGATTTCCTGGACCCAGGTGGAGACCGGCTCGGCGATTACCTGGAAGTACCCGAGCGTGATTCTTCAGGGCGACAATGCCATCGGTGAGTTCTATTCCGTCGCCGTGGTGAACGGCCGGCAGCAGGCCGATACCGGCACCAAGATGATACACATCGGGAAGAACACCCGAAGCACGATCGTCTCAAAGGGAATTTCGGCGGGGCAGGGGAACAACAGTTACCGCGGATCGGTAAAGGTCCTCCCCAAGGCGGAGGGTGCCCGCAATTACACCCAGTGCGACTCGATGTTGCTCGGCAACCGCTGCGGGGCGCACACGTTCCCCTATATCGATGTACAGAACTCCACCGCTTCGGTGGAGCATGAGGCGAGCACCACGAAGATTGGTGAGGACCAGATCTTCTATTGCAAGCAGCGCGGCCTCAACACCGAGAATGCCATCTCGATGATCGTCAACGGCTTCTGCAAGGAAGTGTTCAAGGAACTGCCGATGGAGTTTGCAGTGGAAGCGCAGAAGCTGCTGGGAGTGAGCCTGGAAGGCAGCGTCGGTTAAGGGCGGACAGCGTTTAGCGAACCCAAGGGAGATTTACGGTGCTACAGGTCAACAACCTCCACGCCCAGGCGGGCGAGAAGAAGATCCTCAACGGCATCACGCTCAGCGTGAACGCGGGCGAGGTGCATGCGGTCATGGGACCGAACGGTTCCGGCAAGAGTACGCTGGCCCAGGTCCTGGCCGGTCATCCGGCGTACGAGGTCACCCAGGGCACGGTGACCTACGACGGGCAGGATCTACTCGACATGGAGCCTGAAGAGCGCGCGAGGGCAGGGGTCTTCCTCGCCTTCCAGTATCCGGTGGAGATCCCCGGCGTTACCAACGCCTATTTCCTCAGGGCGGCGTTGAACGAGCTGCGGAAGGCAAGAGGCGAGGAAGAGCTCGATCCCATCGATTTCATGGATTGGGCCGAGGACCGGCTGAAGCTGGTGGATTGGGGTCCGGAGATTCTGGGTCGCATGGTCAATGCAGGCTTCTCGGGCGGAGAGAAGAAACGCAACGAGATCCTCCAGATGGCGGTGCTCGAGCCCCGGCTCGCGATTTTGGATGAAACCGACTCCGGGCTCGACATCGATGCTTTGCGGGTGGTCGCGGCTGGCGTCAACCAGCTTCGCCGACCCGACAACGCCACCATCCTGGTGACCCACTACCAGCGGCTGCTCAATTACATCGTGCCCGACGTCGTTCACGTGCTCGCCGGCGGCCGGATTGTGAAGTCGGGGGGCAAGGAACTGGCTCTGGAGCTGGAGGCCAAGGGCTACGACTGGCTGACGGGGGGACCGAGGGCAGCGTGACGACTTCGTACCTGACCGATTTCGAGACCTCTGCCCGAAACGGGGGCAGCAAGTCCCCCTGGCTAACCGGGCTGCGCCGGTCCGCCATCGAGCGCTTTGCTGCCCAGGGCTTTCCCGGTGCCCGGGAGGAAGATTGGCGGTTTACCAATCTCGGGCCTATCACGTCACGGAGCTTCCCGCTGGCCCCGGTCCCGGCGAGAGCGCCGACCGCGGAGGATGTGGCTCGTTTTCTCTATTCGATTCCCGGTGGCAGCACGCTGGTTTTCATCAATGGGCGATTCTCCCCCCACCTGTCGATGCCTGCGGTCCAGGTAGAGGGTGTAACGATCTCCAATCTTGGCGCGGCCTTCGCCACCCACGGCAAACTGCTCGGTGACCATCTCGGCCGATACGCAAAGATCGAGAAGAGCGGGTTCACCGCGCTCAACACGGCCTTGGGGTACGATGGGGTTTTCGTTCATGTAAAGGCCGGAGCCGCGATGTCGGGTCCGGTTCACGCCGTGTTCATCTCGGATGGGTCGACCGCCGGTTCGGCGGCGTATCCCCGCAATTTCGTTCTGCTCGAGGCCGGGGCGTCAGGCGGGGTCATCGAGAGCTACGTCGCACTTCAGGGTGGCAGCTATTTCGTCAACGCGGTAACCGAGGCGGTAGTCGGGGAAGGGGCCCGGCTCGAACACAGCAAGATTCAGCGGGAGAGTGAGCAGGCGTACCATGTGGGGACGACTCACATCCACCAGGAACGGGACAGCCACTCGACCAGCTTCTCGATCAGCCTGGGTGCTGCCCTCTGCCGCAACAATCTCGACGTGGTCCTGAACGGGCCGGGCATTGGAGGTCAGCTGCTCGGCCTCTACATGGGTCGGGGGCGTCAGGAGGTGGACAACCACACCTCCATTCTCCATGCCTCGCCCAACTGCTCCACTCGTGAGGTATACAAGGGCATTCTGGATGGAAACGCCCACGCGGTCTTCAACGGCAAGGTCTTCGTTACTCCCGAGGCCCAAAAGACCGACGCCAAGCAGACCAACCGGAACCTGCTCTTGTCGGACCGTGCCAAGGTGGACACCAAGCCTCAGCTCGAGATCTTCGCCGACGACGTGAAGTGCACCCACGGAGCCACAGTCGGAACTCTTGACCCGCTCGCGGCCTTTTATCTGAAAAGCCGCGGCATCGGCCCCTTGCTGGGACGGAAGATCCTGACCTACGCCTTTGCTGCGGAGATCCTCGAGGAGCTTCCCTATCCTGCCGTGCGTTCAGGACTGGAATCTCTGGTGAGCGCTCGCCTCGAGGAAAGTGCCGAGGCATGACCGCGACGGCTCGGGTACCCGGCATCACCGGCGCCGCAACGCCATTTCAGGCGGAACGGGCGCGGGATGAGTTTCCGGGGCTCACCGCCCGGATCCGTGGCTACCCACTCGTCTATCTCGACAACGCCGCGACCAGTCAGCGTCCCCGTCGGGTCATTGAAGCAATCAGCAACTTCGAGCTGACCCACGCCGCCAACGTGCATCGCGGGGTTCACACCCTGAGCCAGCAGGCCACGGCAGCTTACGACGAAGCCCGGGAAAAGGTGCGGCGCTTCATCAATGCCGAGCATGGCTCGGAGGTCATCTTTACCTCGGGCACCACGGCTTCTCTCAACCTGGTGGCCGCGAGTTATGGTCGGACGATCCTCAAGCCGGGTGACGAGATCCTCCTGACGGAGATGGAGCACCACTCGAACCTGGTGCCGTGGCAGCTGCTGGCCGAGCAGACGGGAGCGGTGGTCCTGGCCCTGCCCGTGAACGACCGGGGGGAGCTGGAGCGAGAGAGCTTCGCTCGACTGATCGGTCCGCGGACCCGCATCGTTGCACTGGCCCACGTCTCCAACGTCCTCGGAACGGTCAATCCGGTTCGGGAGATTGCCGACCTGGCCCATGCCCGGGGCGCTGTCGTAGTCGTGGACGGAGCCCAAGCCGTACCGCATCTGCCGGTAGATGTGCAGCAGCTGGCGTGCGACTTCTACGCCGCCTCGGCGCACAAGATGTACGGGCCCACCGGGGTCGGCTTCCTCTATGGCAGGCTGGACCTGCTGGAGAAGATGCCCCCGTGGCAGGGCGGTGGTGGCATGATCGAGCGAGTCTCCTTCGAAGGAACGACGTTCGCGCCACCGCCGGCGCGGTTTGAGGCGGGAACTCCTCCGATCTCCCAGGCCGTCGGGTTGGGTGCCGCCATCGACTACATCCGCGCCCACCCAGCCGACAGTCTCGCGCAGCATGAGCAGAGCCTGCTTACCTATGCCACCGAGCAGGTCGGGCGGCTCCCCGGGATCCGGCTCATCGGCACGGCTCAGGACAGAGTGAGCGTCCTCTCTTTCGTGTTCGAGGGAGTGCACCCGCACGACGTGGGTACGGTGCTCGACGCGAAGGGAGTGGCCGTCCGGGCCGGGCATCACTGCGCTCAGCCACTCATGCGACGTTTCGGAGTCCAGGGCACTGTGCGGGCTTCCTTCGGACTCTACAACCTGCGCGAGGAAGTCGACGTTCTGGTCGAGGCGCTGGGTGAGGTGCGGAGGGTGTTCGGATGACCGGTGACTTGAGTGAGCTCTATCAGAGCCTGATCCTGGACCACAACCGCGCACCTCGAAACTTCCGGGTAATGGAAGGGGCCAGTCGCCACGCGGAGGGATACAATCCGCTTTGTGGCGATTCCCTCTCGGTGTGGCTCAAGCTCGAGGGAGACCGGATTGCCGACGCCAGCTTTCAGGGTTCCGGCTGCGCTATCTCCAAGGCCTCGGCCTCGCTGATGACCACAGTGGTCAAGGGAAAAACCAAAGAGGAGGCGGGCGAAATCTTTGCGAGCTTCCAGCGGATGGTGACCGGTCAGGCCGCAGCCACGGACGCCCTTCCTGCCCGACTGGCTGTCTTTGCCGGAGTGCAAGAGTATCCCGCCCGGGTAAAGTGTGCGAGCCTGCCCTGGCACGCGATGAAGGCGGCGCTGGAGGGCAGGGAACAGGAACGAGTGTCCACGGAGTAGGCATCGCTCGCGGCGGTGCACACATTCAAGGAGTGCTGAATGCCGTATGATCCCCGAGTAGTACAGCCGATGCGCGAGGAGATGGTGCGCATGGGTGTTCAGGAATTGAAGACCGTTGCCGAGGTAGACACGACCTTGGGCGATCAGCGTGGAACTACGCTGGTGTTCGTGAATTCGGTGTGCGGGTGTGCGGCGGGAAGCGCCCGGCCCGGCCTTTCGCTGGCCCTGCAGCACGGGAATCGTCCGCAACGGGTGGTCACGGTGTTCGCCGGCGTGGATCTGGAAGCCTCGGCTCGGGCCCGCCAGTATTTCAGCGATTACGCCGCGAGCTCTCCTTCCCTCGCCCTGTTCAGCGACGGCGAGGTGGTCCATTTCGTCCACCGTCATCAGATCGAGGGTCGTGGCCCGCAGGATATCGCCAAGGATCTGGTGGCCGCCTTCGACAAGTTCTGCGCCACCAGCTCTGTTTGACGTGAGCGGTCACGTTTTTCACCCCGGACATTCGGAACTGCACGGCATCACCGTCGTGCTGGAGACCACTGGCGATGTCATCTACGTGGGGCGGTATCACGAAGAGACCGACCGGGGCGTCCTGCTGCATGACGTGGCGGAGCATCGTATCGAGAACGGCGGGTTGCCCCGGGAAGAGTTCATGGCGCGCACCCTCAAGTTCGGGGTGCGGCCCCAGCACCGGCACCTGATCGTGCCTCGAGAAGAAGTCGGGCGAATTTCGAAGCTGGCGGAATGGTAGGGAGGCAGCCGGCTCAGTCAGATGCAGCAAGCCCTCCGGGCCAGTCAGCCGGAGGGCTTCTTTGTGTCAGGGCCAGGCTTGTTCGCCGTAGTGATCGATCAACGTGATCGCGTCTACCGGGCAGGCCCGCGCCGCGTCCACACCGAAATCTTCGTCATCAAGCGCGAACACCTCGGGCGCCAAGGCCACGCACTCGGCGTTGCTCTCGCAGAGTTCCCGATTGATAATGATTTCGTAGGGCATGGGTAGGGCAGAAAAGGCCGTTCCCCGGGATGGCCGGCAATAATAGGGAGCAGGCAGTGGATCGGCCAGAGCCCCCGAAACCGGGGTGGGCGGGCTGGCGTAGGAGCGGCGCCTCATCAAACCCGGGCGGGGAACCATGGCCGACGCGGTCGTGACAGTCGATCGGATCACCAAGCGGTTCGCGGGCCACACCGCGGTCCACGACCTTTCGCTGAGCATTCCCGCCGGCGGCATCTTCGGCCTGTTCGGTCCCAATGGTGCGGGCAAGAGCACCACGATCCGCATGATCCTCAACATCCTGGTCCCGGACACCGGATCCATCCGGCTGTTCGGCAACTCGGCGGCCGCGCGCGACCTTTCGGCCCGGGTCGGCTACCTCCCGGAGGAGCGGGGACTCTATCGGAAGATGCGGGTCCTCGATCAGCTGGCCTTCCTGGGGGAAATCCGGGGCCTGCGCCGCCTCGACAGCGTGCGCCGCTCCCGGAGCTGGCTCGAGCGGCTCGGCCTCGGCGACTGGTCGAGAAAGAAGGTCGAGGATCTCTCCAAGGGCATGCAGCAGAAGGTCCAGTTCATCGGCGCGCTGCTCCATGAGCCGGAGTTAGTCCTTTTGGATGAGCCATTCAGCGGGCTGGATCCGGTCAACAGCCAGCTCATGAAGGACGTGGTGGTCGAGATCGCGCGCGAGGGTCGCACCGTGCTGTTCTCCACCCACATCATGGAACAGGCGGAGCGGATGTGCGACAGGGTGGCCATCATCGCAAGGGGGGAGAAGGTGCTGGATGGTACCCTGAGCGAGGTGAAGCGCGACTTCGGCACCAGGCATGTGGCGCTGGTATTCAACCGGAACCAGGCCAACGCCGCGAAGATCCTCCGGGATCCTGCACTGGTCGCACGGGCCGACGACTACGGCGGGTCGGCGGAGGTGGAGCTGCCCGCCGACGGGGATCCCGATCGGCTGCTTCGGGCCCTGGTAACCGCCGACGTCGGGCTCAGCCGGTTCGAAATTGTCGAGCCCTCCCTGCAATCCATCTTCATCGCCAAGGTGGGAGCGGAGGCGGCAGTGGCACCGGCCCGGGAGGAAGTCCATGCATAAGCTCTTCGCCGTGGTGAGCCGGGAGTTTCGCGAGCGGGTGCGAACGCGGGCCTTCGTGATCAGCACTGTGCTGATCCCTCTCTTCTTTACCTTGATGATCGCGGGCCAGATCTTCTTGTCCACTCGGGGGACCGGGGCCTGGCACATCGCAGTAGTGGACGCAGCCGAGGGATCGTTCGGCGCGCGGATCGAAGCGGCGTTGCGCGAGGTCAAGGTGGGAAGCGGCCCCTCCGCGGCTCACAAGTATCAGGTTGAGCGAATCTCCGGGACCGGACGGATCGATGCGGTGAAGGACTCGCTCATTCCCCTTATCGGCAAACGCAAAGCGGCGCCGGGTGCGCTCGATGGGTTCCTGCTGGTCACCGAAGACGGACTCGCTTCGGGAGAGATTCCCTACTACGGCGGCAACGTGGGAAGCCTTACCGAAATGGGCAATCTCCAGACCGCGCTCCGTCCGGTCGTGCTGACCGAACGACTGGTTCGGGAAGGCGTCGGCGCGGACGCAGTGCAGCAGGCGTCGGGGCGGGTTGAGCTGATGACCTCCAAGATTACCGACGGGAAGCTCACCGGGGAGTCGGGAGAATCCTCCTTCTTCCTGGTCTACGTGATGACCCTGATGATGTACTTCGCGTTGCTCTTTTACGGCATCCAGGTCATGAGCTCGGTGCTCGAGGAGAAGACCTCACGCATTGTGGAAGTTCTCGCCTCCAGCGTCACGCCGTTCCAGCTGATGCTCGGCAAGGTTGTAGGAGTAGCCTCCGTGGGACTGTTCCAGCTCGGCATCTGGGCCATGGCCGGATTGTATCTCACCGCCAACGTCGTGCCGATCCTCGCGATTCTCAACCTGTCGAGCGATGCGGCAAAGGATGTGCAGTTGCCGACAGTCACACTGCCGCTCTTGTCGATCTTCCTGCTCTTCTTCGTGCTGGGCTTTTTCCTCTACGCGTCTCTGTACGCCGCGGTAGGCGCCATGTGCAATAGCCAGCAGGACGCCAACCAGACTCAGCATCCCGTCACTATCGTGATCGTGCTTGGCCTCATGACCATGTTCCCGCTGATGAACGATCCCAACAGCACCCTGGCGCGAACGCTCAGCCTGATTCCTTTCACCGCGCCTTTTGCGACACCGATCCGATACTCCGTCACTCCGCTGCCGCTGCCTGAACTCATTCTGTCGATCCTGGCGACCATCGGCGGCGTCCTGATCATGAGCTGGATTGCGTCGCGGATCTACCGAATCGGGATCCTGGCCTATGGGAAGCGGCCCGGCTTGGCGGAGCTGTGGAGGTGGGTGAGGACGGCGTAGCGCGGAGGGCGAAGGGCGAACTCCGGGAAATCCAGCGTACAGTTGGCAGGGGCGGCCCGAACGGGTTGCCCCTGCTATTTTGTGGCCCATGGAGCAGTACGACGTCATTGTGATCGGCGGTGGACACGCCGGTGCCGAGGCAGCCAACGCCGCGGCACGGCGGGGCGCGCGCACGCTGCTCCTGACCCAGAGTCTCGAGTCCATCGGCCAGATGTCGTGCAATCCGGCAATCGGTGGAATTGCCAAGGGCACTCTGGTCCGCGAGGTCGACGCTCTCGGCGGCATCATGGGCCGGGCGACCGATCTGGCCGCGATCCAATACCGGATGCTCAACCGGTCCAAGGGCCCAGCGGTGTGGTCTCCGAGGGCTCAGTGTGATCGCGGACTCTACCGGCGGGCGGTACGGTCGCTGCTCGAGGCGCAGCCTAATCTCGAATTCCTTCAAGGCAACGGTTGCGGACCTTTCGGTTCAGAGCGGCAGAGTGCGCGCGGTTGTGACTCGCGAGGGACGGCGCCTCGGCGCGCGAACCGTGATCCTGACGGCGGGGACTTTCCTGAGGGGAAGGATTCACCTCGGTCTCGACACCCAGATACCGGCGGGAAGGGCGGGGGATGCCCCTGCAGTCGAGATCGCGGAAGCGCTTGATAGAGAAGGACTTAGAATAGAACGCTTCAAGACGGGGACCCCTCCCAGGATCGACGGTCGGAGTTTGGAGTTGAGCCGCTTTCAGCGGCAGGATGGAGAGACCGAGCCCTACTGGTTCTCCTTCTTCTCCCGGCCTGATCGAATACCCCAGCTGCCGTGCTACCTGGCGTGGGCAGGGCCTGAGCTCAAGCGAATCATTCAGGATCACCTGATGCAGTCGGCGTTGTACGGCGGGGCGATCAGCGGGAAGGGGCCGCGGTACTGTCCCTCGATCGAGGACAAGATCGTCAAGTTCCCCGACGCAGAACGGCACCAGATCTTCCTGGAACCGGAGGGGCTCGAGACGTCAGAGCTGTACGTGAACGGCCTCTCGACGTCGCTGCCGCCCCAGGTCCAGGAGGAATTCCTGCGCGCGGTCCCCGGACTCGAACGGGTCCGGATGACTCGCCCGGGGTACGCGATTGAATACGACTACTTCCCGCCGACTCAGCTCGAGCCGACTCTCGAGGTGCGAGGGATCCAGGGACTCTTCTTCGCGGGCCAGATCAATGGTACCACTGGGTACGAGGAGGCCGCGGCACAGGGAATCGTCGCCGGGATCAATGCCGCGGGGACCGCGCTGGATCAGGAATCGATCGTTCTTCGACGTGATCAGGCCATGATCGGGGTGCTGATCGACGATTTGGTGAGCCGGGGGGTTGATGAGCCCTACCGGATGTTCACGTCTCGAGCGGAGTTTCGACTACTCCTACGTCAGGACAACGCGCTGCGACGGCTGTTCGAGCCTGCCAAGCGGCTCGGTCTGCTGACGGACGCTGAAGCGAGCACGGGGAGCAAGGTACTGGAGGAGCAGGACCGCGCACTCGCCTTGGCAATGGAAACATCCTTCGCGCCCGAAGTCGGTAAATGACCTGCTGGCGCTCAATCAATCGGCTCCGATCGAGGAACCGGTCAGGCTTGCGACGCTCCTTCGGCGGCCGGGCGTTCATTATAGGGATCTGCTGGCCAGGCAGCCGGTCGCGGTCTTTTCGGATTCTGCCTTGGAATGGGCGGAGATTGAGCTGAAGTATTCCGGCTATCTGGAGCGCGAGAGGGCTGGGGCCGTGCGACTCGACCGCATGGAATCGGTCGAACTTCCTTCCGATGCTCCCTATCGGAGTTTCCGATCGCTTTCTTTCGAGTCGCGTGAAAAGCTCACCGCGATCCGGCCGATGACTCTGGCCCAGGCGGGGAGAATTCCAGGAGTCTCCCCGAGCGATCTCCAGAATCTGTTGGTCGAGCTCGCCAAATGGCGCCGGCGGACCGATCCCTGTTTCACGTGAAACGCAGGCTCCTGAAGCACCCGCCTTCCGAGTCCGCCCCTCCCACGAAAGCTCGAAGCCCTTCCTACGTTTCACGTGAAACGGCGTCCATTCCATTGCCGTTACGACATTTGGATCTATATTCTAACTGCCGCCGTAGTTCAGCAATCCCCTGAATACAGCATGTAACTGTCTGTAATTCAATAACTTACGAGACAAATGGCACGACTCATCGCGATCGCCAACCAGAAAGGCGGGGTGGGGAAGACGACCACCGCGGTGAATCTCGCCGCGTCCCTCGCCATCGCCGAGCGGAAAACGCTGCTGGTCGACGCCGATCCCCAGGGGAATGCCACGAGCGGCATGGGAATCCGTCGGGAAACCCTGCGCTACGCCCTGTACGACGCGATTGTCGAAGGGCGGCCGGCCGGGGACATCATCATCAACGACCCCGCGCTTCCCTATCCTCGACGTTCTGCCGGCGACCCAGGATCTGGTTGGCGCGGAGCTCGAGCTGGTCGATCGCCGTGAGCGGGAGACCGTGCTGCGCCGCGCTCTCGCTCCGATCAAGAGCTCCTACGAATTCATTCTCATCGACTGCCCTCCTTCGCTGGGGCTCATCACCCTCAACGTGCTGACCGCTGCCGATGGGGTCATCATCCCGATTCAGTGCGAGTACTACGCCCTGGAGGGAATCTCGCAGTTGCTCAACACCATCAATCTCGTGCAGCAGAATTTCAATCCCACGCTCGCGATCGATGGTGTGCTGCTCACGATGTACGATTCGCGGATCAATCTCTGTCGCCAGGTGGCGGCCGATGCGAAGGAGTACTTCGGCGCCAAGATGTTTCCGACGGTCATTCCTCGGAACGTGCGGCTGGCCGAGGCTCCGAGTTTCGGCAAGCCGATCCTCATGTACGACATCCAATCGGTCGGTGCGAAGAGCTACCTCGCGACGGCACAGGAGCTGGTCCGCCGCACCGAAGCACTGTCGCCGACGGAGAGCCCTGCACTGCGTGAGGTGAACGAATGAGCGAGACGAAGCGACTCGGCCGAGGGCTGGAGGCCCTGTTGGGACCGGTTGCTCGGCATCAGGCCGAGCCTGAGGGCGCACTGCAGGAACTACCGATCGACGCGATACGACCCAATCCGTATCAGCCACGGACGAAGGTGGACGAGAGCAGCGCTGCAGGAGCTGGTCGACGTCGATCCAGACCTCCGGCCTGCTGCAGCCGATCGTCGTGCGGGCCCATGCCGGTGGCTATCAGCTCATCGCGGGAGAGCGTCGCTGGCGCGCGGTGCAACGACTCGGCTGGCGGCGAATCCCGGCGGTGATCAAGGAAGCCGACGATCGCACGCTGCTCACGCTCGCGCTGGTGGAGAATCTTCAGCGGGACAATCTCTCGCCGGTCGAGACCGCCCGGAGTTACCAGCGCCTTATCGATGAGTTCCAGGCTTCTCCCGCCGACGTGGGAGAGCTGGTCGGCAAGGATCGCTCGACCGTGGCGAATGCGCTTCGCCTGCTGCGACTCCCGAGCCGACGTGCGGGAAATGCTCGAAGACGGAAGACTGTCGGAAGGCCACGCCAGGGCCTTGCTGGGCGTGAGCGACACGGCGCAGATGAGTCGGCTGGCGCGGGATGCGGCCGCGAACGGCTGGACCGTGCGCGACACCGAAAGCCGAGTGCGCGAGGGACGAGCTCCTCGGAGCCCCGCGCCGACCCGCCGGTCCACAGGAGGCTTCGGCCGAGCATCGCCGGGTGGAAGATGCGCTGCGGAAACGGCTCGGCACCGATGTCCGGGTGACCGCGCGGCGCAAAGGGAGAGGCCTCATCGCGCTCAGCTATTACTCGAACGACGATCTCGCCCGTCTGCTCGAGCTTCTGCTGGGAAGACCGTTCGAGGGCTGAATGGCAGCACGGCGTTCGCTGACGATCATCCTGCAACCGGACGGGGCGCTCGCCTCACGCACCATCCGAATCCCCCTCTGGGTCCTTCGCTCGCTCGCGCTGGCCTCCGTGCGTAGTCGGCACCGCCGTGCTCCTCGCCGCGGCGTTCTATCTTCCCATCTTCCGCGCAGCCGCACGGGTCCCGGGCCTCGAGAATGAGATCGCCCGGCTCGAGGCGGAAAACGGGCGCATCAGGGAGTTGGTTGCGGCCCTCGATTCGGCGGAGCAGCGTTACTCCAAGATCCGGCAGATGCTGGGCGCCGACATCGTCCCCGATCCCGTTTCTCTCTCGACATCGCTGCCCGTAGCGCCGGCCGTGCGCGCCAGAATCCCTGACGGGCCGGTTCGCTTCGAGACCGGAAGCAGCGTGCCCGCGGCACTGGCCGCTCGACGATCCGGGCTACGTGACTCGGGGCCAGGTCGGGACCGGCACCGTGGATGAGCAGCATCCCGGCCTTGACATTGCAGTACCGATCGGGACCATGGTGCGTGCGTCTGGCGGCGGTACCGTGCTGCGCACCGGGAGCGACGCGGAGTACGGGACGTTCGTGCTCCTCCAGCATCCCGAGGGCTATCAGTCCATGTACGGACACCTGGACCGGCACAACGGTGCAAGCTGGGCGGCCGGTGAGCGCCGGCGAGGTCATCGGGCTCTCGGGCAATAGCGGCCGCTCCAGCGCTCCACATCTTCACTTCGAGATACGCCTTAACGGGCAGTCGCTCGATCCAACGACTTTGGTTAAGGAGGGAAGCTGATGGCAATCTTCTCCGGGTCCTCGAGGCACTCATCCGACTCCTCGGGCCGCCGCTACGAAAACGCCGGCCTGACGATCATTGCCGCGGGCACCTTGGTCGTGGGTGATGTGGCAAGCGAAGGGGTGGTCAAGGTCGAGGGCGAGATTCGGGGTGCGGTCCGGGCCGCCGGCCAGCTCCTGATTGCGAAGGGCGGGATCATCCACGGCGATGTCCTGACCCGCGAAGCGGTAATCGGGGGCGAGATCGAGGGGGCCGTACGGGCCGAGGAACGAGTCGAGATCCAGAGCGGTGCAGTCGTGAACGGGGACATCATGACCCAGCGCATCCTCATCGCCGAGGGCGGCAAGGTGAATGGCCAGCTCTCAATGGCGGCTGCGGATGGGCTAATGCCGGATATCGGTCACACTGGCGGCAGTGAGGCTGACAGGGCCATTTCCAGTGATTCCCACAATCGTTGATAAGTGATCACTTTGTGTGGAAATCATTCCTATTTCTTACTTTAGAGTGACGAATGGTATAAGGTATAATAGCATCACTGTTGCTGATAGTGTCGCTATTGTGGCTCGGCACCATTGCACTGGGGACAGCATGCGCCGGGCCCAAATCCTCCGGGGAGTTTCGGGTAGGGCTGGTCACTCCGGGCTCCATCGACGACGCGGCTTGGAATTCAGGCGCTTATCGCGGCCTGCAACAGATCAGGGATTCCCTCCACGTCCAGATCAGCCAGGTCGAAGCCCGGACCCCCTCCGAGCAGGAGGAGGCGCTTCGGACCTATGCCGCCCAAGGTTTCAATCTGGTCTTCGCCCACGGCTTCGAATTCCAGGGCCTCGCCGAACGGGTCTCGGCCCAGTACCCCAAGACGGTTTTCATCGTGACCTCGGGAGAGCGGGTGAACGGCAACGTTTCACCGCTCATTTTCCGGCTGTACGAGGCCAGCTATCTCGCCGGGCATGGTGGCAGGTGGCATGACCAAGACCGGGAGCATCGGTTTTGTCGGTGGGATCGAGCTGCCGCCGATCAAAGAGGCGGAGAACGCCTGGGTTGCCGGTGCCAAGGCGATTCGACCATCCGTCGTGAGTCGCTCCGCGTACCTCAACACCTTCGACGATGTCGCGGCCGGGCGTGAAGCGGCGATTGCGCTGATTCGGGCCGGTGCCGACATGTTCCATCACAACGCCGATGCCGCAGCACTCGGTGTGTTCCAGGCGGTGAAGCAATCGCCCAACGCGTTCATCTTCGGGGCCAACGAGGATCAGCGCGCCCTCGCTCCGGAGCGAGTCTTGGGGTCCGCGGTCATCGACCTCCCTCGCGCCTTCCTGACCGTGGCTCGGGAAGTCCACGGCGGGACCTTTGCGCCAAGAGTCGAATCGTTCGGCCTCAAGAGCGGGGTCATCCGCTACGAGCCCAACCCTGCGCTCGAGACGGGCGTTCCGGCCAGCCGTCAAGCAGCGACTGAAGGCGGCGACCGATTCAATCATGGCGCACGACACGGTCGCGCCGTGAGCGACGGACGGTCGGCTCCCCGATCTTACCGCCTACCTCGATACCTACCTCCGGGTCCGGGAAACGCCGGACGACCCCAACGCTCTGAACGGCCTGCAGGTCGAAAACAGCGGGCAGGTTCAGCGGATCGTGGCCGCGGTCGATGCGTCTCAGCAGACGATCGACGGAACCGGAAACGGCAGCCTGCTGCTGGTGCACCACGGCTTGTTCTGGGATGGAAATCCTCGAGTCACGGGCCGCCACTATCAGCGACTCAGGGCTCTGCTCGATCGTGACATCGCGCTCTACGCCGCCCACATTCCTCTCGACGTACATCCCGAAGTGGGAAACAACGTGCTGCTGGCCGGCGCCTTGGGACTCCGGGACCTGAGCTGGTTCGGCAATTATCGAGGCATCGCCCTGGGGGTCGCCGGAAAGACCGCGGTCCCGTCACGTGACGGCCTTGCTCGCCGAGGTGGAGCGCGCCGTGGACGCGCCGAGCGGTTCGGCGCGACTGATCCCGGGAGGCCCGGAAGGTCCTCAGCAGGTCGGAGTCGTGACCGGGAGTGGTGGCAGCATGATGGCGGCCGCACGCGATGCCGGATGCGACACACTGGTTTCCGGAGAAGGGGCCGCCCACACCTATTTCGATGCGATGGAGTGGGCGGTCAACGTGATCTACGCGGGACACTACGCCACGGAGACCCTGGGAGTGCGGGCGCTCGCCGCGCATCTCGCGGCCCGGTTCGGCTTGAGTTGGGAATTTCACGACCATCCCACAGGGATGTGAGCGACGCATGGCCCCGGCTCTCGAGCTTCGCGGTATAACCAAGCACTTCGGCCCCGTGCAGGCTCTGCGCGGGGCCGATTTCATTCTCGAAGAGGGAGAGATCCACGCGCTGCTGGGTGAGAATGGCGCGGGAAAATCGACGCTGATGGGAGTCGCTTTCGGCCTGATCCGTCCGGATGCGGGTCAGGTCCTGGTTCGCGGGCTCTCCGCAACCGATTCGGGGGCCACTCGATGCCCGCCGACTGGGCATCGGGATGGTGCATCAGCACTTCACGTCGGTTCCCGCCCTGACGGTAGCGGAAAACATCGGTTTGGCCGCCGGCTGGGCGGTTTCGCCGGGATCGTTGTGCGCGGCGGGTGCGCGAGCTGGTGAGCAAACGGGACTCCCCATCGATCCCGCCGCTCGGGCGGAGGACCTCCCTGCGGCGCTCAAACAGCGGCTGGAGGTACTCAAGGCGCTCGCGACCGACGCGCGGATCCTCCTGCTCGACGAACCCTCCTCGGTCCTCTCACCCGCCGAAGCCGAGTGCGCTTCTCGTCCGGCTCCAGGGCTTCCGATCCAAGGGGTGTCGGCGGTACTGATCACCCACAAACTCGACGAAGCCATGCGGGTGGCAGACCGGGTCACGGTGCTGCGACGTGGGGAGGTGGTGCACACTGGTCCGGCGACACGAGCAGCGACGGCCTCCAGTCTGGCCAGCCTTGATGATCGGCGACCCGGCATGGGCCCCGCAGAGCGTGAGTCATTCGGCCTCCACCGGGCGAGTCCGGATCCAGGCCAAGGGCCTCGCGGTCGAGCGTTCTGGGACCCAGCGGGGCTCCGTTGCGGGAGGCGACGTTCTTCGTGCGATCCGGTGAGGTCGTGGGCGTCGCCGCGGTCGAAGGAAACGGACAGCGTGAATTGCTGCGCGCGGTAGCCGGAGTGCTCACGCCCTCCAATGGGCAGCTTGAAGTCGCGGCTCCGGTTTCGTTCGTCCCGGAGGATCGAACCAGCGAAGCGCTGATCGGCGAGTTCAGCCTGGCCGAAAACCTGGCGCTGAGTCAGGGCAAGGCTGCCTCGTGGATCCGCGGCCCCTGGCTCGACTGGCCAGCGGTCGGGCGGCGCACCGGGGAGCTCCTCGCCGAGTTCTCCGTGCGGGTACCAGGTCCGGAGTCTCCGGCCGCCGCGCTGAGCGGAGGCAATCAGCAACGCGTGGTCCTTGCGGCCGCGTTGGAGCGTCACCCAGCCGTGCTCGTCGCAGAAAATCCCACCAGGGGCCTGGACATCAAAGCCACCGCCGAGGTCCACGCACGCCTCAGGGACGCGGCAAGACAGGGAGTCGCCGTGCTTTTCCATTCCAGCGACCTCGATGAAGTGCTGGAACTGGCTGATCGGGTCTTTGTAGTGAAGGGGGGGCGGTTGATTGACCTCCCGCCCGGCCTTTCTCGTCAGGAGATCGGGGCCCGGATGCTCGCAGAGGTGCCGGGTGAGAGTTGAGCGGGCCTTACCGCTGCTCAGCGCGGTCGCGGCCGGCTTTGTGGTTCTCACCCTCACCCTGTTGCTCACGGGCCATGATCCGATCCTCGCTCTTGGTGCCATGTGGCGGGGAGCATTCGGATCGTGGGATGCGGTTCTCTCGGCGGTCCTTCCTCGTTCGATCCCTCTGATCATTATCGGACTCGGAGTCGGCCTCGCCTTCCGGGCGGGCGCGCTCAACATCGGCGCGGAAGGCCAGTTCTACGCCGGCGCGATCGCCGCCACTTGGGCGGGACTTCATCTGAGCGGCTGGCCGGCTCCGTTGGCCATCGGGTTCCTTCTCTTCGCGTCGGTTGGCGCGGGCGTCCTGTGGGTCACGGTTCCAGCGTTCCTCCGTCTTCGCTTTGGTGTGCTCGAGGTCATCAGTACTCTGCTGCTCAACTTCGTAGCCGAGGCGCTGGTCAGCTGGATGGTGCAAGGCCCACTGCAAGAGACGAAGAGGATCTACCCGCAAAGCGATCCCATCGCCGCGAGCACTCGCCTGCCCCTGGTTCCCGGTACTCGGCTGCACCTCGGTTTCCTGCTGGCCGTCGGTCTCGCCCTGGGCCTCTGGGTGCTCTACCGACGTACGTGGTGGGGTTTCAGCTCTGCGGGCCACTGGTGCCGGAGCGCTCGCCGCGCGCATTACGGGGCGGATCGACACCGATCGGGTCATTGCGACGGCGCTGCTGCTCTCGGGCGGGATCGCCGGTCTTGCGGGAGGCGTTGAGGTTTCGGGAGTGTCGTACGCCCTGTTCCAGAGTCTCTCGCCGGGCTACGGCTTCACCGGCATCGCCGTGGCTTTGCTGGCTCGGCTGAATCCACTGGGCATCATCGCGAGCGGTTTGCTTTTCGCTTCGCTCGAGGCGGGCGCCGGCGGTCTGCAACGCGAGGCCGGCGTGCCGGCGGTGCTGGTGTACTTGATCGAGGCGGTCATCATCATCGTCGTGCTGTTGTCCGACGCCTTCGCGCAGGCGGCGCACCGACGGAAGGTTCTGAGAAATGGATTCCGACCTTCTCGTCTCTTTCCTTGCGAGCGCGGTCCGGGTCGCAACTCCGCTCCTGCTGGCAGCGCTGGGAGAGACGCTGGCCGAGCGAGGCGGGGTGATCAATCTGGGAATCGAAGGAGCGATGCTCGCTGGTGCTCTCGCCGCGGCGATCGGCTCCTCGGCCGGAGGTCCCTGGGCGGGGACCGTCGCAGCAGCCGCGACCGGAGCGGCGGTCTCGCTGCTCGGTTTGGGCTCATCGCGGTCGCCGCAGGGGCCAACCAGATCATCACCGGCACGGCGATCACATTGGGCGCGGTGGGTGCAACCGGAGCCGTCTACCGTCAGGTGTACGGGTCCGCCGGTGTCGGGACTCAGCCTGCCGACCTTTCCGGTGATTCCGGTTCCGGTCCTCAATCGAATCCCCTTGCTCGGTCCGGCATTGTTCGAACAGTCGGTCCTTTCCTATCTCGGATATGTTGCCGTTCCGCTGCTCTGGTTCCTCTTGTTCCGCACCCGGTGGGGTCTGGCACTCCGGGCGGCCGGAGAATCAACCGAGGCCGCGAGGGCCGCAGGGGTTCGGGTCAAGCGGATCCGTATCGTGGCACTGGTTCTCGGCGGAGTGTTCGCCGGCATCGCGGGAGCGAGCCTGGTGCTGGCCCAGGTCGGAACCTTCGCGGAGAAGATGACGGCGGGTCGGGGGTTCATGGCGGTCGCCATCGTGGTGCTCGGCGGGTGGCGGCCTGGCAGGGTGGCCGGCGCCGCGTTCTTCTTCGGCGCGGCCATGGCGCTGCAGTTTCTCTTCCAATCGATCCTGCTGAATCTGCCTTACCAGCTTTTCCTGATGCTGCCCTACCTGTTGACGCTTCTCGTGCTGGTCGGGGCGGTGGGAAGGGTCAAGTCTCCGGCTGAGCTGGGACGGGAATAGCCTTACTTGGGTTCCCGCGGCGTTCGGCCTCGATCACGGCTCGGACCCGGTCCCGGAGCCCCCTGATATCCTTGTGGGTCAGACCGGTCGTTTCGATCGGGTCCAGCACCTTCACCACCGCGTTCACCCGTCCCACCCGCCAGTCGTGCTTCCGGAGAGCGGTGCTGGTCCCTGAGACCACGAGAGGAAGGATGGGAACACCGGCGTCGATGGCGAGGCGGAAGGCGCCGTCTTTGAAGGGGAGCATTTCACCGCTGGCCGATCGAGTCCCTTCCGGAAAGATGATCACTGAGACTTTCGTCTTGAGCACCTCCTGGCAGCGGTGCATCGCCTTCACCGCGCTCCGCCCCGTTCCCCGCTCCACTGGAATGTCGCCGGCCAGATACATATCCCAGCCGAGGACCGGGATGCGCATGATCTCCACCTTGGAGAGCCACTTCATCTCCCAAGGGAGGTGGCTGATGAGGAGGATGTCGGCGAACGATTCGTGGTTGGAAACCACGACGTAGGGACGCCGGGGATCGGCTGGCCGGTTACCGGCAGTCCGAAAGCGCCAGTAGGGGTTCAGTGTCGCGGTGATCACGGCGACTTGACGGAAGAAGAGTCCGGTCCAGTAGAGTCCTCGATCGAACGGAGCCAGCACGAGGCGCATCAGGGCCAGGATCGGGAGCCAGATGAGCAGCGCAGGTCGCCGAGGACGGTCCAGGTCCAGATCGAGACCAGAGTTGTCAGCAGAGATTCCATTACTCGGGCACCGTCTCATCCCAGAGGGCGAACACGTTCCCGTCCGGGTCGGCGATCATCGCCATGACCCCGAACGATTGCCGGGTCGGTTCCGTCACGAAGCGGACTCCGCAGCTCATGTAACCGCTCGCAATACGGCAGGAGGCCGGAGATCCTGAGGGTCACGCCGGTGTGGCGGCCCACCATTGCCTGTGCCTCGGGATGCACCGCCGGATGAATCCCGAGGCGGGTCTCCCCTTCGCAGAACTCGGCGCCGAAGCTCCCCTCCCTGATGAGGGAGAGTCCGAGGTGGTCTCGATAGAACGTCTTGGCTCGCTCGATGTCGGTTACGAAAATGGCCACGCTGTAGAGAGTCGGCGGCATCGCGGATCAAGGTTTCAAAGAAGTCCAGGCCGCGCGCCAGTTGCGGCGCATGCGGTCCAACCCAGGGCGCTGCAGAGGCGTGTCACCGAACTGCGCCTCGAATTCCGGCTCATCCAGCTCTTCGAAGAACTCGGGGCCGGCCTCAGCCAAGGCGCCGCGAGGCCGAAACTCCGGCACGCTGGACTCTGAGGCGAAGCGGATGTTCCAGGGACAAACCTCGTTGCAGATGTCGCAGCCGAAGGCTCCAGCCCTCGAACCGGTTCACCAGTTCGGCTGGAATCGGTCCACGATGCTCGATCGTGAGATATGAGATGCAGCGTGTCGCGTCGAGCACCCGGGGCGCATCGAACGCCTGAGTCGGACAAGCCTCGAGGCATCGAGTACAAGATCCACAATGGTCGGTCTCGAAAGGCTGGTCGATCTCAAGCTCGAGGTCGGTGAGCACGGTCCCGATGAACACCCAGGACCCCTGGCCGGGACGAATCAGCATCGTGTTCTTGCCGATCCAACCCAAGCCTGCCCGTTGCGCCAGCTCGCGTTCAGCCAACGGACCCGAGTCGGTGTAAGGCCGAGCCGTCTTCGCGCCATTGTGGCGGAGAAATTCTGCCAGAAGGTGAAGGCGCCTGAGGGTTACGGAGTGGTAGTCCTGGCCGCGGGCGTACCTCGCGACCTTGGGGCGGGCCGTATCCTCGGTAACATCGTAGTAGTAGTTATCAAGAACGACTACGGCGCGCCTCGCTGACTGGTCGGTGGCCTGGGGATTCTTCCGCTTTCTGGCCTGCCGGTGGAGGTATCGCATGTTCCCGGCCTTGCCGCTCGCCAACCATCGGTCGAGCTCCTCTCGGTGGGGTAGAGGGTCCAGGGAAGTGATGGCACAAGCCGAGAATCCCAGTCGATTTGCCTCGGCTTTGACCTGAGCTGCGGTGAAAGGTGGGGCGGTTTCGGGGCTCACTGGGCTGCGCGCGGCGGGGGCTCCTCGAAGTTGCGGCTGTCCTTGTACCGGAT
Organism: uncultured Gemmatimonadales bacterium; assembly: GCA_963788625.1. Taxonomy (GTDB): domain Bacteria; phylum Gemmatimonadota; class Gemmatimonadetes; order Gemmatimonadales; family GWC2-71-9; genus DATBGE01. The sequence continues at coordinate 669,945 of CAWBHB010000001.1, forward strand.
CCGCGCGGTGCTCCCCGGGGCGACCTCTCCAATGGCTTCAATCCCGCGGTCGTATCCGCGATCATAGGCGACCAGAGCGCGCCGCATGAACTCCATCTCGGCTGTGACGACGTACGACTGCTTTGCCGGGTCGGCCCTCGCTGTCTCTCATGATCAGGAGTTGATCCTGAGGGTAATTCTCCTTCAGCTCAAAGAGCTTGGGGAAGCCGCGCTTCAACTTGGGATCGAGGCTGAAATCCCTGGCCTTGATCCCGGTCGCGTCCACCCAGTGGTCCACGCTCCGCCCGGTGATGGTCCGCAGGCGGTCGTTCATGTTGTAGCCCAGCGTCACGTCGATCGCGAGTAGCTCGAAATCCACCATACCCGGAATTGAACGTCATCACGACCTCGGACGCCAGATGCCGGGCCAGCTCGAGCGGGTAGAGGTCGATGTTGCCCCCGGTGAAGTACTGATCACCGTGGCGGAGCGGCTTCATGAGGAAGGGGTCGCGGATCGAGATGGAGGCGGCATCGCCGACAGAGAGGTCGGTGAAGACCTTGGTATCAACCGAGACCGCACTATTGGGATAGTTCTGGCCGATCGGAGACTTGAAACCCTCGATCAGTCTGGCAACCTCGGGGTCGGTGAAATACGTCTCGTGATAGAGTTTGCGTCCCTTGCGCGGGGTCTCCACGTCCTCCGGTGAGAAGGCAGCGGTCGCGCCGACCACCACGATATGGGGAGCATCGGGGCGCGCGATCGGCGAAGGACTTGTGCCAGAACGGAAGCGGAATCGAATCGTCGTCGAAGAGCGTCAGGGAAAAAAGGTCGGGCACCACATCGCTGTTGGTCTGCCATCCGGTCTGGTAACGCGACAGCTTCCGGATCAGTCGTTCGATGTCCCGAAATCCGCCGCGCTTGAGCTTGAAGGCGCGGAACGCTTCGAGCATTGCGGGAGACTGCAAGACGGCCAGCCGCTCGGTCCGGTCCGGTACGCCGTGAATCACCGCGGCCACTACCGCGGCACCGCAGGTGGTGATGATCACGTCGGGCTTCCAGCCTCGATCCACCAGCGCGTCGTAGACCCCGAACTCGTACATGAACTTGAAGCCGCCGCCGGTCAGGACCAGCGCTCGCTGAAACGGCTTGGTCTGGGCCGAGAGGGTACCGCCGAGGCAAGACAAGGCAAGGCCTAGCCGGATCAACAGCCGGGTCGTGCGGTTCACAGATCGCTCGGTCGTGAGGGAGGCAGTTGGAAGGCTGGGGCCCAGGCACCGGTGATCAGCCGTGCGCCGCGCTCGTAGGTGAAGTAGGCCCAGGCCCACTCGAAGAGCACGATGAGACGATTACGGAACCCGATCAGAAAGAAGATGTGGACGAAAATCCAGACCAGCCATGCGAAGAACCCGCCGAACCTGAAACGCCCCAGATCGGCCACGGCGCGCCCCCGACCGATGACGGCGAGCTGTCCCTTGTCCCAATAGGAAAAGGGCACTCTGGGGCGACCGGCGAGGTCGCCCTGAATGGCGCGGGCCGCATACTGACCCATCTGAATGGCAACCGGACAGATACCGGGCAGAGTCTGATCTCCCTGGTGAACGTAGGCCGCCGCGTCACCCAGCACGAAGATTTCGGGATGACCCGGAGCGGTGCAGTCGGGTTCAACCAGGACTCGGCCCTGGCGATCGAGTGGTACGTCGAGTGATTTCAGCAGTGGGCTCGCGACATTGCCCGCGGCCCACACCACGGTGCCAGTCGGAATGGTCCAGCCGGCGGCGGAGACGAAGCCGGGACGGACATCCGTGACCAACATGGACTCCCGCACTTCGACCCCGAGCCGCCGCAGCTGCTGCTTGGCGCGCTGGCTCAGCTCCGGAGGATAGGTCGGCAGAATTCGCGGCCCGCCCTCCAGCAGCATCACAGTCGCTTCTCGCGGATCGATCCGACGGAAGTCCCGCCGCAGCGCAAAGGATCGGATTTCGGCAAGAGCGCCGGCAACTTCCACGCCGGTAGCGCCTCCCCCCACCACGACGAAGGTCAGATGGGCATGGCGGCGGATTGAGTCCGGCTCCCGCTCGGCCCGTTCGAACGCCAGGAGGACCCGGCGGCGTATCTCGTCGGCGTCCTCCAAGCTCTTGAGCCCGGGGGCCAGGATTTCCCAATCGTCATGGCCGAAATACGAGTGACGGGCCCCGGCGCGCAAGTATCAGATAGTCGTAGCTAAGGATACTACCATCATTCAGGGCAATCTCCCGTTTCCCGGGCCGAACTTCGGCGACCTCGCCCAGCAGGACCTGAGTATTGGTCTGGCGTCGAAGGACCGAGCGGACGGGGGAGGCGATATCGGACTCGGAGAGTCCTGCAGTCGCCACCTGGTACAGCATCGGCTGGAAGAGATGGTGATTGTGCCGATCCACCACGGTCACGCTGACCGGAGCACGACCGAGGCCCTTGGCGGCATAGAGCCCGGCGAAGCCCGCACCCACGATCACGACATGGGGCGATGCCGTCACAGCTTCAGGATCTCGCGGCGCCAGCGGGCGAACCTGATCACGTCTTCAGCGGGAGGAACACGTCGTTCCTCGCCGTAGGCGGTGTGCATGCGCCACTCGAGATAGGTTCGATCGGGGACAGGAAGGAAAGGCGGAGCTGCCCACCAGCGGCGGCGCCGGAAGGCCCAAGTGAGCGTCAGCAGGTCCCATGCGATCCGCGGATTGAGCACGGCACGGCCGGCCAGCTGCGGGAAGAGGGACCACCAGGAATCCGGCGCCGCCATGGGCGCAAAGATACATCGCGCCGGGCGAATCACCGAGCCCGACGATATATTCCCCGCCCATGTCCGTAGCCGCGGCTCCTGCGCACGCGCTGCTGCGATACCGGGACGAATTTCCGGTGTTCGGCCACGCGAAATACCTCAACAGCTGTTCACTGGGCGCCCTCTCGAAGCGTTCCCGCTTGCGGGTCAATCAGTATCTCGATCTCTGGGAGCAGCGGGGCGCCTCGGCCTGGTACGACCAATGGCTGCCTGCGCTGGAAGTGCTGCGCGGCGAATACGCCTGGGTGGTGGGTGCGAGAGCGGAGGACTATCTCGCTTCATCCCTCGCTCTCGTCGGCGCTCGGCGTGGTCGCGGAGTCACTCGACTATCGTGACCGGCCCACGGTCGTGGTGACCAGTCTCGATTTCCCCACGGTCGCCTACCAGTGGATAGCCAAGCAGCAGGAAGGGGTCGAGGTTGTGGTGGTGGAGAGCCCCGACGGCACTCATGTCCCGCTCGAGTTGCTGGAGCGGGCAATCGATGACCGCACGGCATTGGTGGCGACCAGCCATGTGTTCTTCACCAGTGGCGCCATCCAGGACATCGCGCGCGGTGGCGGAGATCGCGCACCGCCGGGGGGCGCTGGTCCTGATCGACGGGTATCAGGGAGCCGGACAACTGCCGGTCGACGTACATGCCGCGGACGTGGACTTCTATTGCTCCGGCGGACTCAAGTGGTTGCTGGGTGGTTCGGGCATCGCGTTCCTGTATGTCCGTCCCGAGCTTGCGGCCGACTGACGCCTCGAGTGACCGGGTGGTTCGCCCACGCCGACCCGTTCCGTTTCGATGTCCGGCATTTCGAGCGGCGCCCCGGGGCGAGAGGATTCGATACCGGCACGCCCGGTATGGCGGCGGTCTACGCCCAGCTCGGCGGGCTCGAGGTGCTACGGGAAATCGGTCTCCCGGCGATCCGGCAGGTGACCCAGGCGTTGACCGAGGATCTGATCGGCGAGGCGCAGGCCCGTGGCTTGAATCCCCGGGTGGCTGCTCGAGCCGCGGATCGGAGCGCAATCGTGATGTTTCCCCGCGTGGCGCCCGCAGGAGGATGTGCGCCGGCTCGCGGCTCAGGGGTTCATCGTGGATTCGCGGCCGGGCCACGTGCGGGTTTCGCCCTACTTCTACAACACGCCCGACGACCACCGGGCTCTGCTCGAGTGTCTGCCCCGTGAGTAAACCACTAGATCCCCGTCTGCTGCACCGCGACCGACCTCGAGGGCCCACCGCCGACGAGGAGATCCTGGAAAGCGCTCAGCTCCAGGAACGGCCTGACGCGCTGCGGAAAACGGATCCCTGGCGAGTGCTGCGGATCATGGGGGAGTTCGTCGAGGGGTTCGAGAAACTGGGCGATGTTCAGGACGCGGTGGCGATCTTCGGATCGGCTCGCACTCCCATCGGCGATCCTCATTATGCGGCGGCGGTGGAAACCGCACGGCTGCTGGCCGAGGCCGGCTTTCCCATCATCACGGGCGGCGGGCCGGGTCTCATGGAAGCCGCCAATAAGGGAGCCGTCGAGGGAGACGGGCTTTCGATCGGGTGCAACATCGAGCTGCCGCACGAGCAGGGAACCAACCAGTACGTCCGGCGCAGCATGTACTTCCGGTTCTTCTTCGTGCGGAAGATGATGTTTGCGAAGTACTCGATGGCCTTCGTGGTGTTCCCTGGCGGGTTCGGGACCCTCGACGAGCTGTTCGAGGCCTTGACCCTGATCCAGACCGGCAAGGTGAGCAGTTTTCCGGTGGTGTTGTTCGGCTCCGCCTATTGGGAGGGCCTCGTGGCGTGGCTCAAGTCCACGATGGCGGCGCAGGGCAAGATCGATCAGACCGATCTCGACCTGTTCCATGTCACAGATGATCCGCGCGAGGTGGTGCGCATCATCGCCGCGGCGAAAGCGAACGGAACGACCAATCGTGTGGGATGAACGATGACACGACCCAGCGCCCAGTACCTGCGTGGCCGCAGGATCAATCCGACCGGAATCACGGGCCATGAATCCGCGGCCGACCTGATCGACAACACGTTCTTCGCCTACAACGCGGGCCGGCTTCGCGAAGGATGCCTGCTCTTCACCCAGCGCATGCTCGAGCCGGAGGTCACGGTGGCCATGAGCCTCACCGGTGCGATGACACCGGCGGGTCTCGGCATGAGCAGCCTGATCCCGCTGATGGAGGCCGGCTTCGTGGACTGGATCATTTCCACGGGGGCCAATCTCTATCACGATGCCCACTTCGCGCTGGGCCTGGCGATGCACCAGGGAAGTCCGCACGCCGATGACGTGGAGCTGCGCGACAAGGGCGTCGTGCGGATCTATGACATCTTCTTCGACTACTCGGTTCTCCTCTCGACCGACGCATTCGTGCGGGAGGTTTCGGCGCGGCCGGAGTTCCAACGGCCTATGAGCACGGCGGAGTATCACTACCTGCTCGGTGGCTACTTGCGGGAGCGGGAGAAGGCCCTGGGCCTGCAGCGGCGTTCGGTGCTGGCGACAGCCCACGCGCTGGAGGTGCCGATCTACACCAGCTCTCCCGGCGACAGCTCGATCGGGATGAATGTCGCGGAGCAGGCCCTGGCTGGCAGCCTCCTGAGATTCGATGTCAGCGCCGATGTGAACGAGACGGCGGCGATCGTGCTCCATGCCAAACGCACCGGCGGGAAGAGCGGAGCACTCATCGTAGGCGGCGGGAGTCCCAAGAATTTCCTGCTACAGACTGAACCGCAGATCCAGGAGGTGCTGGGGATCGACGAAAAGGGACATGACTTCTTCCTGCAGCTGACCGATGCCCGGCCTGACACTGGAGGCCTGTCCGGCGCCACCCCAGCAGAGGCAGTCAGTTGGGGCAAGATCGATCCGACCATGCTCCCGGGGACGGTCGTGTGCTATCTCGATAATTCGGTCTCGCTGCCTTTGCTCACGAGCTATGCCCTCGCGCGTCACGCGCCTCGGCCTCCCAAGCGGCTCTACGGGATGAGAGAGGAGATGATGGCGCGGCTCACCAGCGAGTACCAGGCAGCACTCCGGTTCCGGGATCAGCGCGCCGAGGAGGCTAAGGCGTGAGGTAGATGCGGCCTGCCTTCATGACGAAGACGACGTGCTGCGTCGTGCGCACATCTTCCAGCGGGTTCCCGGCCACGGCGATCAGGTCAGCGAATTTTCCAGGCGTTAGCGTCCCCGCGCTCTCTGAAATCCCCAACAGTGTCGCCGCATCGATCGTCGTGGATCGGACGGCGGCGAGCGGCGACATTCCTGCCGCGACCATCGCTTGAAGTTCGGCTGCGTTCTGACCGTGGGGAGTCACTCCCGCGTCGGTACCCATTGCGATAGGAATTCCGCTCGCCAGAACACTTCGCATGTGTTTCTGGAGAGCAACGAGTGGGGGTTTGTCGCCCTGAAATGAGGTGAGGGTGGGAATCAGGTAGATCCCGCGTTGCTTCATCATGGCCAGAGTAGCGCTGTCTACGAACGCCGAGTGGACGAGCGCATCCACGCCGGCGGCGACGGCCATTGAGGCTCCGCGCCGGCCGATGGCATGAGCGACCACCTTCTTGTCTCGCGGCTCGAGCCTCCTTCACGACGGCGGCGAGTTCCGGCCCCGGTTATCTGGACTGAATCCGGATACCGGTAGGCGTCCGCCGGCCAGCCGGTGACGCATACCTTGATCAGGTCTGCTCCGTTCGCGATGTCCTCCCGGGTGCGCGCGGCGAACTCGCTCTCTCCCCGGACCCCCCGGCCGTCGAAATCACAGATTCCTCCACGCACTCCGATCCAGGATCCGGCTGAGCGAATGCGGGGCCCGATCACCTTCCCGCTCTCAATGGCGTTGCGCAGATCCAGGTTGGCGTGGTTGAGCGCGCCCAGGTCCTGCACGGTGGTGAAACCCGGCCAGCAGCGTCGCCCGCGCGGTACTGTCGGGAGTGCCGATGGTGAGATGGACATGAGCGTCGATCAGCCCGGGCATCACGGTGAATTTCGAGAGATCGACTACCCGAGCCGTGGTGGGTATCTCGCCATCCCCTCCCGGGGTGACTCGAAGGATCCGATCGCCCTCGATGAGAATGAGCGCGGCCCCTTTCAACTCACCGGCTGGAGGTCCAGCCAATGGCCGGCTCGAATGGCCACGATGCTGTCCTGAGTCCTTCCCAGGCTGGGAGCCAGAGTGATGAAGGCCAGGGCTGCCGCGGCTGGTCGGCGAATCATGGAGGCCTCGAGTGTAGCTGTGGGAGACTGGGGTAGACTGGGGTAGAATACGGCTTCTACCCGCAGAAGAGTCAGGATGAGCGCGGCTGCTACCTCAGAGGGGAATCCAGGATCTCGACGGCCAGGGTGGCAGGAGTTGGCGTGCTTCTGCTCCTATCCCGTGTAGCTGACGATATAACTTCAAGCCCACCATCGTCTTGTGCATCACGCATGAGCCGCCTGCACCGAGCCATTGGGGGCCAGGTCTGGGGGCATATTGGCACGCTCAAACCTCATGATTCGAGGGATAGCGGCAGGGGGCACAAGTCCTGCACTTTAGGGTTGTATGTCCCCGGACTCGGCTGACTTTGCCTTCCTTTTCCCGATCCTTCACAGTCGCAACCGGGTCCCTGACCTGGAGGCGCTGCGGACCTGGTATGAGGCCGTCTCCGATGCGCTGCAGTTCGAGCTACCGCATGACCTGTTCGCTCTCTGGGTCTACTCGCCGAGTGGTGAGCCGTCGCTGATCGCGCCGGAAGAACTTGCCGCGGATGATCTGCGAGTTCCCCATCCCAATCCATACATCGACCCGCACGAGCTGGCCCGCATCGAGGATCGAGTCCAATCGGCGCATTACGGCTCGGTGATCTGTCGCTCGATTCGTCATGGCCCCAACGATGTTGGCCTCATTCTGATCGCCGGATTCCGGCCCGACCTGTACGGGATGCGTGAAGCGGCGGTGGTCGAGTCGGCGGCCGAAGCGATGGCGCCGATGCTGGCCCGCTACTCTCGGGCTGGTCATCCGTCGGAACCCGCCGAGGAGCCGATCCCGTCCGATTCCTCGAGCGATTCCATCGTCGAGACGCCCAAACCAGCGGCGTCAGCCGTTCCTTTGAGCGCGGAGCAGTACGAAGCCCAGGAGCTGAACGCGCTGTATCGCGCGCTCGCCGAGGCCACGACCGGCGCCGGGCACGCCGCGGGACTTCATGCTGGCGGTTTCCTTCGCCATCCAGCAGCAGCTGCCGCACGACGGTATCGAGCTGATCGTCGGAAATCCGCCGGGGGATCAGCACTATCGGCTGGGTCTCCACGGTCATGGCCCGCTCTGGGCCGATCCGGCCCTGGTGCTCTCGCATGAGAGCTTTGATCCCCACCGTCTCTTCGCGGGGATCGGCCAGGTGCTGGTCCGGGACGGCACGACGGATCCTAGAGGCCCGATGCCGGAGCTGGCTCAGGTAACGGGGACAGAGAAGAAGGCCCGCTCTCTCATCGGGGTGCAGCTTCGCGTCCTCGAGAGGCCCGTCGGCTACCTGCTTCTCGGTGGCGCCGGACCGGGACTCTACGAAGAGAGCGACCTGATGCTGCTTGACACGATCGCCGCGCTGATCGCACCGCGGGTCGATGTCTTCGTGATGGACTGGCAGCTCCAGGTCGTGAGGGGACAGTTCGACATGCTGCGCCACATCCCCATGCATCTGAGCCGGATTGCCGAGGAGCTTGCTACGACTCCGCTGCTGGGCGAAGCCACCAGGCGCTTCGTCAAATCGGCATCGGAGCTGCTGCCGGTCAACGCGATCGAGTTCGCGGTGAGACTTTCCAACGAGGGCCGGGTCGCCGTGGTAAAGCCGGGCCAGGCCACGCCACTGGCGGACTTGCCGCAGGAACCCATCGAAGGGACCGGAGTAGCCCGGGTGGTACGGGGAGAAATTCCCTACCTGCTAAGCTCGCAGGAATCCCCGCCATTGTCGGTGCTGGTGGTGCCGCTTCGAGTCGGTGGCACGATCCTCGGCGCTATGGCAATGACCTCTCCGGGAACCGCATTCGGTCGGACTGATCTCGCAGTCGCCCAGCAGCTTGCCGACCTGGTGGCGCCACACTTCGAGGTCGCGCGCCGGGTCGCGAGCACGCCGCTCTTCGTCCCGGGGTGGAAGCGGTCTACGTTCTGATTGAAACGGCGGGTCGCTTCCCAGGCGGCTCGGCGAGTGTAGCTTGACCTGAGGTTCTCTCCGCACTCCGACGCAGCGGAATCCCCATGAATCGTCACCGAGCTGCGGTTACTCTCGTCCTGTTTGCATCGGCCTGTACGGTTGGACGGACCAGCTCCGGAGATCCCGCGGCGAGTCGGGCAGTCGCCGCCGCGATGGAGCACTACACTGCTCTGATCAAGGCGGTAGCGTCGGATTCAATCGCCGCGATGTAGGTGAGCCTGCTGGAGGTCGTGGTGGATTCGGCTTCCACGGTGAGTGACGATGTCGAGGTCTTCGGGACGACAGCCTATCAATGGGGATCTTTCTCCCAGGTGGCCAGGCTGCAGGATCAGCCACCGGCGAAATTTGGCGGCCTCAGCGCCGTGACCACCGGAGCTCAATGAGAGGCAGTGATCGGCTCCATGATGCGTAGAGGGGGAAGACTGATCCGGGTGGTTTCTCCGGCGCTGGCGGCGCTTCGGATGTACCGAGGCACCGCGCTCTTACTCGCCGCGACCGGAATCGTGATCCTGATCGCGCTGCTCCCGGTGACCTCGCTATGGATTCCCGGCGGCGAGAGTACACGGCTCTCGTTCTCCAGCGTGCGGGGAGCCGGTCTCGGGATGCCCTGGAACCCGGATGCGCGAACGCCGGCGGCGGGGCAACTGGCGGCCCTGACGCAGTTGTTCCGGCTTCTGCTGGGCACAGCCGCTGCCGCCCTTGCCGCCGCAGCACTCACCATGCTTACGCTCTCCGCTGCGCGTGCGGCGGAACGGGCTCCGGAGCTCGCGGTGCGGCGTTCGGTCGGCGCCTCGCGGCGCGGCGTTCTGGCGTCTGCCTTACTCGAGGCTGGATTGGTGGCCGCGGTTGTGCTCGTGCTCGGCGGTGCGGCCGGTGGAATTGCGGCCGGTCTGGCAGCTCGTGGGTGGCCCGGCGCGATGGGCCCCGGAGGTCCGGCCATGATTCCGCTCAGCCTTTTCCTGGTGAGCGCCGTGCTGGTGCTTGCCGGAATTCTTCCTCTGGTGTTCGCCCGGCGCACCCGTCTTACTCAGGCGGAGGCGAATCCCCTGCCTCTATTGGTGCCGGCGATCCAACTCGGCATCAGCCTGACCGTCCTCACCGCCGGCGCGCTCGTGGCGAGACACGCGAGCACCATGCTGAACTCGGCGACTTTAGAGCGTCGTGACGGTGAGGTGTATCAGGTCACCGTGCCGAGCGCATCACCGGGTGAGCAAGCGTCACGTCTCGAGGCCTTGCTTCAAAGGCTCTCGACCGACTCCCAGCACTCCGTGATCAGTCTCAGTAGCCCCGGATCAATTGTCGGTCTGGGCACGGTGGCGGGAATCACCACCGACTGCGGGCTTTGCCCATTCGGCACGCTCATGGTGCCGTGGCACCAGGTCCTGGCGACTCACGAAATGGTCAGCGCCGACACCTTCCGCGCGCTCGGCGTGAAGATGGTCGCCGGTCGGAGCATCGGTTCGGAGGACCGTTGGGACGCACCACGGGTCGCCGTGGTGAACCGGGCCCTCGCGGCGCGCCATTTTCAGCGCGGCGAGGCGATTGGCCGTCAGTTGATGGTGGGTTTGAGGCGATCGGAATGGTATACCGTGGTCGGCATCGTGGACGATCCAGCACCGGCGGGTTTCGGAGCCGCGCTACAGCCCGAGTACACCGTCTATCTCAGTGTCCTGCAGCACCCCGTTCCACAGGTCGACTTGCTGGTTCGCGACTCGGGGAATCCCGGCGGAACTCGGGTCATTGCCTCTGCGGTTGAGGACGAATTGGGAGTCCCACCCGGCAGCATCGCCAGCCAGGAGGAATCGGAGCTGCTCGCCGCCGAAGCCCGACCGCTCCGCTGGTTCGGCCGATGGTTCGGGGTCGAGGGATGGATCGCGCTTCTCATCGCATTGACCGGCACCTATGCCTTGATGCGACTCTGGGTGCGGTCGCTGCACGCGGAGTTGGGATTGCGCCGGGCGGTGGGCGCGCGAGCCCGGAGCGTGATTGGGTACGTGGTTGTGCGAGCGGTACTGGTCAGCCTGGTCGGAGCCGGGACCGGGATGTGGTTCGGTCCGTCCCTCTGGTACATGCTCTCGGGTCTGGTGCCAGGACTGCCGATGTGGGACTGGAAGCTGGTCCTGCAATTCACCGCGCTGCTTACGGTGGCGACTGTTGTCGGCGCATTGGAGCCGGCGCTGCGAGTCATCAGAGCAAGGCCCTCAGATCTACTGGCCTAGCTCGGCTCCATAGAGAACCTCCGGACCGTTCAAGGCCAGCAGCCGGACCCCAGATTCGGCGATTTCGACGGTAGAGATTCGCAGCCGATCGACCGGAAACTCGAACGCCTTCGAGAGCGGAACCTCCAACAGATGGCAAAGCAGTGCTCGAATGCTCCCGGCGTGGGCAACAACGACGATCTCCTCAGCCGGGTCGGCGAGGCATTGGGCGTACCAATCGCGAACCCGCTCTGATAAGAGGGTGAAAGACTCGCCGCCGGGAACTCGTTCGGTTACCCAGCTCTCCATCCAGTGTTTGAGGCGGTCGGGATCCTCCCGCTCCAGCGCATTCCAGAAGCGCCCATCCCACTCTCCGAAATCCATCTCGCGAAGCCTGGCATCGAGTTCCGGGTTCACGCCCCAGCGCTGACCGATCCGCTCAGCAGTCTCACGGGCACGGCGCAGATCGCTGGACCAGATCCGACCCGGTGCTCTGGGCCATGCTCCCGCCAGTCGAGAAACCTGCTCGATTCCTTCCGGAGACAGTGGGCTATCGGTATGCCCCAGCGCCCGTCCGTCGGCATCCAGAGCGGCGCCGTGCCGTAGGAGGTGAAGCATCAAACTGCGCTGCCGGTGGTACTCCGCTGCACCACGCTGGGATGTCCCGGGTTGGAGCCGCCGGACTCACGAGCCCAGCGGAAGAAGATCACGCCGAAGGCGAACCAGAGCGGGAGGTCGCCGATGATCTTCATGGTGAGCCCGGCGATCTGCTGATCCGAGTGGGCGGGGAGGTCGAGGGCCCGGGGAGCGAGCTCGTACACCGCGTAGAGCGGGTAATCGGCGAAGGTGAGGAATGCTGCCGGCAGAATGGGCGGCAGTGTGGCCGCGAAGAGATATCCCATCTTCAACGGCCTGGTCAGGCGGCACACCGGCGGCGGCGCCATGATGGCCCACCAGAGCACGATGCCACCCAGGAACCACGCGAGGTCGATGGTGAAGGCACCAAGCTGAGAGCGCATCAAACCATCGACCACATCGGGGACGTGAGTACCGATCAGGATGGCATTGAACAACGCCAGCGCGATCAGCGGCCGGGCAAGGAACCTCAGGGGTGGGCCAGCGCGAGACGACTGCGCGGCATGCAGCATCGCCTCCTTCGGAATGCCGACCAGGAGGAGCGGCGGGGCTATGAGGCTCAGCAGGATGTAGCTGATGGTATGGAAGCTGATGAGATACCCGGTGCCGAGCGGCCCAATCGGCCAGTCGAGCGCCAGCCAGACGGTGAGAAGGCCGGCCGCAAAGAAATAGGCGGCTCGGCGGCTCGGCCCTGAAGGACTCCCTCGCTTCGGGCGGCCGGATACTCAGGAAATACAAAACGGCCAGACCCGCCACGAACAACCACACACCGGGATATGCCTTCCAGGCCCAGGTCCATGGCTGGCCGGTCGCCGAGCACCACCAGGTCATTGGTTGTACGCCCGTACCGGCAGCTCGAGCGTGACAGTACCGGCTCGGCTGAAGATGAGCACTACAGGCAAGCGTTCACCTGGCTTGGGGAGCTTGCTGAGCTGCTCGAGCATGAGGTGCGTCCCACCGGGTTTGAGGGTCACCTCTTCTCCGGGAGGAATGGGAAGCCGTTCGATCCTTGCCATCCCGGAGGCACCGTCGGACTCCATGCTGCCGTGAATCACGGCCGTGTTGGCGATCGGGGACAAGACCGACACGAGAGTATCCGCCTTGTCACTGGTGTTGCGGATCGTGAAGTAGGCCGCACCCGACTCCTGAGTTATCGGCGAATACGCGAATCCGCCGGTGATCCGGATGTTGCCGAAGTCGGCATTCAGGGTTGGCGGTGCCGGCTTGCCGCAGCTCCAGCACAAGAGGAGGACGCCGGCGAGCAGGCGTCGAGTCATCCAGGCCCCGCCATTTTTGTCAGGAGCGCCAGGTCCTTGGCCCAGTCGGCCTGACGAACACCGAAGGGATAGACCACGTGGGCCGAATCATCGGGCGTGAAGGCCAGGACGATCGCGGCGTGGCCCACGCTGTAACCGGTGTCGGCCGGTGTCAGCTGGGGTTCCCGTGAGGCCTCACCCAGCTTCAGGCCACGCTGAATGGCATTGACCTCCTCGAGGCTGCCGCGGAGCCCGACGAATGAGGGATCGAACTTGTCGAGCCAGGAACGAATCACCTCCGGCGTATCCCGGTCGGGATCGGTGGTGACGAAGACAACCTCCACCTTGCGCTGGACTTCCGGATCCAGGGTGTGGAGCGCCGCGGCGATGTTCGCCAGGTGAACCGGACACACATCGGGGCAGTGGGTATAGCCGAAGAACAGCAGAGTGACACGGCCTTTGGTCGCTTCACGGAAGTTGAACTGCGACCCGTCGGTTGCCGTCAGAGTGAAATCGGGCTTGGGAATCGGCTGGCCGAGTGCGGGTCCCGCGAGCCCGGATGGATTGAATGCCTGGGGCTTGTGGTCGCAGGCCACGAGGGCGAGAAGCAGGGCGACCGAACGGATGGTTCTGGAGGGGATCATAGTTTGGGGGCCGGCAGGGCGACGAGGACCGCGGTGGCGCCGAGCAGCAGGGCGCCCAGCGTCAGCTCGACCGCAGCGGAGCTGCGGAAAGCTGATGCACCTTGGGCGGAATCGAGTCGCGGCGTAAGTGACTTCCAGTGATAGGCGCCCAGCGCGGCGGTGCCCACGAGGAGCGCAATCTTGATGAGCAGGGTGCGCCCATAGGTAGTACCCCAGAGCGCCTCGAAACTGCCGACGTAGGCCACCCCGAGCAGCACCCCGGCTCCGACTACGACAGAGGCCCCGCCCAGGGCGAGAGGGGAGAAGGCCCGTACCAGCCCGGCGAGCAGGGCCGTGCCTTCGAAGACTCCTCCCTCCCGCACTCCACGAAAGCCTGCCACGAAGAGCACAAACAGGGTGCCAAGCCAGACTCCGGCGCCGAGCAAATGCAGCCCGTGAAGCAGGACACCGGCGACGCGGCCCCAGGGATTCTCCATCGCGTGCCCGGTGAGCGGTGACGCGAAAGCGACCATCACCACTGCCGCGACAGTCGCCGCCGGGATTCTGGGGCCGTTCCGTTCAGCTCGCCAGCGAGCCACGCCGAGGAGAAGGGCGGCGCCGATCGCGGCGGCGAGTTGGATCATCCACCCGCGGCCCCACGTGGTTCCGGCGACGATGGCATGGACTCCATCCCACGTGATCGACTCGCCAGGTTCGAGGAACCCTCTGACCTGGCCGTAGAGCCGAAGCAAATGGGCGCCGATCAGGACGATCGGCGCCGCAAGTGCCAGCCGCCAGGTTGTTTCGCGGGCTTCGCTGAGGGCTAGATCAGCCCGCCCGCCCGAGGTCGGAATTCCGGCAAGCATCCAGGCACAGCCCCCGCCGCCAATCGTGACCAGCGTAGCGGCATACGCGATCCAGCGGGCCAGGGCATAGAGGTCGAGCGGAAGTGCGGCGACCTGATGGTCCACGTCAATTACTGGCGCCGGTCGGAGCGGAGTAGGTGAACTTGTAGGACCCACGTACTGGATGGCCGTCGGCCGAGCCGGTCTTCCAGACTACGATGTAGCCGCCGGGAGCGAGGCTGACCGGGACCGCGCCGGCCACGCTCAAGGTATCATCGGTCTTGCTGAGCGAAATCTTGGCAACCGGCGCGCTATCGCTGGAGAGCAGCAGGGCGGACGACAACGCCACCTCAGGCCGCTCGTTGAACCACAGGCGAACCTGCTTGGGCGCCTCCGTCACCGTTCCATCCACGGCAGGCTCGGCCTTCACCAGGTGAGTGTGCATTGCAGCGGCGAGGGAAATGGTGACCAAGGCCGCGGCAAGCGAAGTCAGAAGAGCAGAACGAACCGACACGGGTCACTCCTTGTACGATTATGGGGGTAGGGCAATTTAGTGGAACGGGGCGGGGCACATCAGTGCCCCGCCCTCCTCCACCCCAGGGGCGCGATCAGTTAACGGAAACCGGGAAGTTCACTTCCAGATCAGTATCGAAGGTAGTGCCCAAGCCGTCGCCCTTCGCCTGCTCGAAGTGATGCAGCTGAACATTCAGGGTCGTGCTGGCGGTGGTTGGTGCCGCTGCATCAACGGTAACCGTGTAGGTGGTACCGAGCGGCTGCGGAGGGGCCTGAGTGTCGGTGTTGAGGTTGTCGATGCTGATCATCCTGGTCGGGTCCTCGGGCGGAATGTTGATGTTGTTCCGGGCTGCAGGGTGTCCGCGGTAATGGTGTAGAAGAAGCGATGGAAGTTCGCCTCGGTGACAACTTCATTCGTGATGTTGATGACGTTGCTGGGGTCGATGTCGTTCAGCAACGTGATCGTGCCGTTGTACACGGTGCCCTTGGTCAGGGCGAGAGTAGCGGACGGCGGCTCAGGGGGATCGGGCAGTGTACTCCCGTCGGGATCGATGGTCTCCGAGGTCACCGCGGCTCCGCCACCCACGGGAGTCAGGGTGATGATTACATGGGAGATGTTTTCGGGATCTCCGGCGCCCGCGGGCGGTGAAGAGGGGTCATCTCCACAAGCGCTCCCAAGGAGCGCTGCAGAGAAGGCCAGCCCAACGGCAGAGGGACGGAAGTGCCAGAGAGTGGTTTGCGATGACGGCATATGAGCGCTCCTGGGGTTGTAGGTGTGCTGCGGTCCTATGGGGTGGCTACCGGCGCGGAATCGCCGAATGGCACGGCAAGTCGGAGCACGATGTCGCGACCCGGATCGTTTACGAAGAGTCGGTAGCGACTCAGGTAATCCCGGTATCTCGCGTTGAGCAGATTCCGGACGGCAAGGCTTAGGGTGATGGGTTGTCCAGCGAGATGAACGGCGCCGACGCCCACCTCCGCGTTTAGCAAGGCGTATCCGTCGGTGGGCAGCTGGTAGATGGTGACCGGCGGCACTTGGTCCTGCTCCCGGACCAATGTGGCTCCCACCTCGAGGTAGGGATCCTTTACCGTGCCACTGCTGTGCCCGTAAAGCCGGATATTGGTGATGACCCGGTCGGCCGGCATGTCGTACAGCGGATCGCCAGTGCCGCGATCTATCCCGCGAACCAGCGTGCCACTGACGTACAAGCTCCACCACCAGTCGGGAGAGAAGAGCGCCGAGGCCTCGACGCCGCGGAGTCTTGCGTTGGTGTGGTCGTAGCGGTAGCCGGGGTAGGTGCCTCGTACGGTGGTGACGTCACCGAAGGGGCGCAGGAAGATGTAATCGTTGATCCGGTTCTGATATGCGCTGACTTCGAAGCGCAGCGATTGGCTGATGTGCCGGAGGGTCAGGTCGACATTCAGGCCGTCCTCCCTCTGAATAGTCGAATCCCCCAGCTGGTATTGTGCGGTGCCGTGATGTACTCCGGCGCTGTGTAATTCCGCCACGTTCGGCGCCCGCCAGGTCCGTCCGATGCTCCCGGCGAGCGACCATCCCTGGCCGAGCTGATATGCGCTGCTGAGCGATCCCGAGAAACCGTCCCAGGTCCGCTCGTCGTCGGGGCTGATCACCACGGGGTCGCCGTACTGGTAGGCGTGCTGCCAGCGGTGGTCATAGCGGAGCCCCGCGGTCAGGGTCCAGCGCCGACTGAGGCTGACCTGCTCCAGGCCATAGACGCCGCCGGCATAGAGCCGGTATTGAGGAATGAGGAACGAACGGCCGGGAGACAGGTTCCCCTGCCGCATCCCGCTCAGCCCGAAGGTTCCCGCGAACCGGCCGATGGGGGCGTGGTGGAGCCGCAGGTCGAGGGTGTGGGTGTAGAGCTCGAGGCCGAAGGCCGGTCGGGTCGACCCGCTGGCGAAACCGATACCGTCGTACTCGCTGCGGGTGTTGTGCTGGTAGCTGTAGTTCAGCTCCAGTCGGAACTTGGGTGGGAGCACCAGTTCGGTGCGCCACGACAGGAGATCGTGCTTTACGGTCTGATAGGGGCGCCCGATTGTGTAGGAAAAGCTGTCACTCGTGAGCGGATCTTTCATCGCCCGGTCGAGGTCGGCCTTGGTGGTCACGTGAGCCCCGAGATACATCCCCAGGTCAGTGCCGAAGTGGGAGAAGATCACCTCGCTGGTTCCCCACGAGCGGCTCAGGCCGATCGCCGCGCTGGCGTCTTTCTCTTCAAAACCGGTATTCGGGAGGTAGTAGTCGGGCGTCTGGGCGTCTCCCGCGCGGCGCAGGGTTCCCTGCACCCGCCAGCCCAGCCGTCCGAGCACGGGAAGCGCCAGGGAGGACCCCTCCAGCAACAGGGAGCCCGCGCCCTGATGGTTGTTGCTGAAGACGTTGGTCGAGAAGAGCCCGCCAAAATGCCCGGTTAGCGGTAGCGGCCTTGGCAGCACCCTTACTACTCCGCCGAGGGCGTCAGAGCCATAAAGAACCGTTCCACTCCCGCGGATCACCTGGACCTCGTTTGCCGCGAAAGCGTCAATCTCCGGAGCGTGTTCCTCCCCCCACTGCTGCCCTTCCTGCGGCACGTCCCCGTTCATGACCCGCACCCGCTGGGAGTGCAGCCCTCGAACGACGGGCTTCGCGATGCTTGGCCCGTACTGAATCACCGTGACTCCCGGTAGCTCTTTCAGAGTTTCACCGATGGTCTGGCCGCGGTCACGGGCGACCTCCTCCGCCGACAGGACCGCTATGGCCTGCTCGTTGTGCAGGGCGGTGGAATCGCTTCTTTCGCTAGTGACGACGATCGTGTCCAGCTCGATCGGTCGAACACCGAGCAGGAGTTCAATGGTCAGGCTGCCGCGGGTGAGATCCACTCGCTGCGCCAGCGGGGCGTAGCCGATCGCCCGCACCGTGAGCAACAGGACCTCGGAAGGCAGCCCGCTGATCTGGTACCGGCCTTCCTGATCGGTCGTGACGCTCCGATTGAGGTCGGGCACGGCCACCAAAGCTCCGGGGATGGGATGCCTGGAGGCGGAGTCCCGTACCCAGCCCGAGAGCTGCACTGTTGTCGGCGTTTCCTGTGCTCCCGCTGCAACCGGAAGGGTTGCGACTAGCGCGAGCAGGAAGGCAGCAGCCACACCGCTCCGGAGATTCATCATGGCCTCCGCAATGCACCCCGGCAGCGTTGTCCGGGTGGTGCATCGCGACGTCCCGGTCAACCCGGGAACGTCAAGGACTTTCGATTTCTACTTCGCTTGAGTGAGGGGAACAGCTCAGAGCAAGGCGGGAGGCGCGCGGGAGTGGCACTGCGATTGGGGTTGGTGGACCAGCAAGATTGGAGCGGCGACCGGGCAGGTCCGTACTGCAGAGAGCAGCAGCCCGGGAATCTGGGTGGGGATCGCGGGGGTGCAGCGGCCGACATTCCGTGCCAGCGACAGCGCGCACACCGCCCCGTGTCCGACATCTCGGCCCGGCGCTGCCAGAGTTCCGCCCTCTGGTTGGGAGACTCCGGGCTTTGAGTGAAAGGCCAAGGCATCGAACACCGGCAGGCCAAAGCCGCCGCCCACGAGGGTAGCGAACAGGACCAGTGCCTTGAGCCGGACCCAATGCCGAGTCATGCGCCTAAACTAGTACAGGCACAACAGAAAGCGAAAGCCTGCTTGGGGCCTGTCGACGGGCGAGGGTCATTTCTCACCATCGTACCGTCGAGGAACGCCCGAGCGCCGCCATTCCAATCCGGCCGATGGCAATGGGTTAGCCATTAGAGTCCATCCCGACCTCGACTCGCAGTACCTTGCGAGAGGCATATGCAATCAGGAGAAGCAGACCGAACACGCAGACCACGACGGGCCCGGTGGGCAGGTCGTAGCGGAACGAGAGCCAGAGCCCGCCGGCCGACGAGATCACGCCGGCCACCCAGGACAGAGCCGCCAGGGCGCCGGTCCGGCGGGTGAACTGAAATGCGATCGCCGCCGGGACCACCAGGAAGGAGAAGACCAGCAGCACACCGACGATGGGCACCGAGAAGGTGATCACCAGACCGAAGGAGAGGTAGAACAGGAAGTCCCACAACTTCAGGTTCCAACCCTTGGCCAGCGCTATCTCGGGCTCGAAGGAAATGGTGAGGAATCGGTGTCGCAGGATCCAGTGAAAGAGCCCGACCAGGAGATAGACCACCGCCAGACGGCCGATCGCCGGCCAGCCGACCCAGAGCAGGCTCCCCACCAGGATGTCCTTGATCGCTTCGCCGCCGCGGGGTGACCGGTCGGCGACGAGGATGCCCGGCCGCGGAGGCCACGACGAACACGATGCCGATGATCGCTTCCTGGGGCACCCGGCCATGCTGGCCGGTACGAGTAAGCGCGAACAGCGCGGCTCCCAGCGTGGTGAAGCCGAGGGCGTAGGCGAAACTGCGGGTCGAGTCGGGATCGGCGCCGGCGAAGATGGCGATGGTGGATCCCAGCGCGGCCATCTGGGCCAGCGAGAGGTCCACGAAGATGACCTCGCGCGCGATGACGTGGAGCCCCAGATACGAGTGGATCGCCACGATCACCATGCAGGCGATGAGCGGCGCCAGCCAGAGGCTGTGAGACCAGCTGGTCGAGCATCAGGCGCCTCCCGCCGTGAAGCCCGCGGCGAGACCGGAGACCCAGGTATTCATGAGATCGAAGTAGGTCTCGACGCCCGGGCGCTCCATGGGTGTTCTCCGGCACGATCACCGCCTTGGCGCCGGTCTTGGCCGCCACTTCTTCGATCTGGTTGCGGTTGAAATAGTTCGACGCGAAGAGCACGGGGATCTTCCGCTCCTTCATCAAGCGCGATGACCTCCTCGACATGCTTCGGGGTGGGCGGGATGCCCGGCTTGGCCTCGATGAAGGTGGCGCAGGTGACTTTGAAGCGGTTGCTGAAATAGGCCCACTCCTTGTGGTAGCAGGCCATTTCCCGTCCCCGGAAGACCTCACCCTGCTTGAGCCATCCGCCCAGACGATCCGCGAGCGGCTTGCCCTGATACTTGGTGCGACCGATGAAGTCGAAGAGCTTGTCGGTCTTGAGCAGGTCGAACGCGGTGGCCGGAGTGAGAATGCCGACCAGGTCCTGCCCCATGGTGGCCTCGAGGATCCGCTTCTCGAAATCCTTTTCCCGGTCGGTGAAATAGGCCGCATCGCCCGGCGAGACCCGGGTCAAGGCCGGTCAGGATGTTGCGGCCGATGATGATCGCATTCAGCGGATCGGTGTGAATGTGAGGATTGCCGTCGGCGTGAATGTCGCCTTGGGCCCGATTCAGACTGGTGGGGACCTCGAGCAGCGTGATGCCGGTGTAGGCCGTGACGTAGCCGGGCCCGCCCTCGGACACCTTGCGGTTGTTGGCCCGGTCGAGCAGCGCCGGGACCCAGAGCTCGAGGTCGAGTCCGGTGGTCACGAACAGATCCGCGTCGCGCAGCACCGCCACGAAACTCGGCTTGGGCTGCACGAAGTGAGGATCCTCGTCGCCCTGGGCGATCGAGGTTATCGTGCCGCGATCGCCGGCAATCTCCCGCGCGATGGCGCCGTAGGTCGTGAGGCTGGTGACGATCTTGAGCGGCGCGGCAGCATGGCGGCTCGGCGGCTAGCTTGTCCCGGCGCGCCAGCGAGCTCGGAGCAGGATGATGACTGGCGGCTCGGCGAAGAGCCCGGAAGCGATGGCGAGAAGGGCGAGGAGCATTGTCAGTAGGTCTCATGCTTGTGGGGGCCCATGGCGAACACCGCCTGGAGGAGAACCCGGTTGTCGGTCGCCGTTGACACTGTCGTGGTGGTGCTGGCCTTCCAGGCGGAGATAGACGAACTCGCTCTCCCACCAGGTGATGGCCGGCGTTATTCCCCATTCATTCGTATCCGGGCCCCGCGGGGTTTCGACGTAGTCGTAGCGGGCGCCGAGGATCCAGCGCTGGCTGACGCGAAATGCAGCGTCGACGAAAGCCGCCGTAGCGGGTCTGGGTGAGGCCCGCTCTCCTTGGAGTGGAACTGGTAGCCTTCGGCTCTCAGGGTGAGATCCTGCCGGGTGCCCGCGTTGGGAGGACGCCAGGTGAGCCGGGCATCGAGGCCCAGCACTCGGCTGGTAAGCGCACTGTCGGAGTTGTCTCCCCCGAGGGCGGTGAATCCGATCTGGCCGTAGGTGCTCCGGCTCAGTTGCCAGAAGTTCTGCAGCCGGCCGAGCAGGGTGGTGTGGCGGTCGGCTGCCGAAGAGCGGATCGCTCTCGGCCGAGGTGGCCTGGAGCCCAGATCTCGTGGGTGCCGTGGGCCAGGGAAACCGGCAGCGCGGTGTAGAGCGAGAGACCCACGCCTGACAGTCCGTCGTCGCCGAAATACCGGCGATAGACCAGCGGGTACTCCGATTCGGGGAGGGCGTGGAGGTGCCAGCGATTGAGATCGCCGACCTGCTGGCGGAAGAGTCCCACGTCCGCTCTGATCCGTCCCGGAAGCCCGGTCCAGTAGAGATAGCCCTCCTCGACTCCGACGTCCCCGTCCTCGAAGGTCAGGAAGATCTTGGCGGTGGAGTAGGGATCCAGGGTGGACTGTAGCCCCACCTCGAACTCCCGCGCCTGGCCCTCGAAATGCTCAACCCCGTCCTGCCCCACCAGGCGAATGTCGCCCGTCGCGCTGATTTCGGGATTCAGGGCGGAGCCGTTGCGCTGACGCCCAATGAACTCGGTGCGCCCGGCCGCGGCGGTATCAACCTTCGCGCCGACCGGCCGTCCCGCAGCGGAGTCAGCCGCCGCGCGCAACGCCGCGAGGTCATCGTTCGCGGTATCGGGCGCCCGCTCCCAGGCAGCGCTGGGCAACCAGCTGCTCGACTCGCTGATTCAGGCGATCGAGCGCCGCGGCCAGACTGTCGGCCGCTGGATCGCCGGTCGGATGGCAGGGAGCTGGACCGCGGGTCCTGTCGGGACAAACACCTGCCTCCAAGAGAATCGAGCCGCGCATTCAGCGCGTGGACTGCGCCGAGAGCGGAATCGGGAACCTGCGCGCTGGCGATCTGTCCACCCGTGAACAGGAGGACGAACAGGAGGACCGCACAGCGTGAGCGGTCTGTCATAGAACTCCAGAGCAAGGTCCGGCCGGTGGAAGCCGTGACCGGACTGGTTAATCAGTTATCGGGAAATGGGCTGATCAGGCGAGGTACGACGGCGGTGCTCGAGGGAGTACCGGAGTGTGAACCGGTGTGGACATCCAGAAGGGGAGTGTTGCGAACGATGACCGCGACTCCGACGGGGATCGCGGCGTGGGTCGGAGGCAGGGGTCGCTGCGAGCGCACGTCCGCTGCGAAGTTGATCGGCCTGCGGGCACTGGATTGCGTGCGCGCCGCTGCTGGTCGCTTCGAGCCGGGCTCCGAATGCAGTGCCCGCACCGCGGCCGTGGAACAGGATGGCGTCGACGCCCGGCATGATGATCCCCCCAAGGAGGACCACAACCAGCAGGGTCGAGCGCCGAGCGGCGGCGATCAGGAGCATCGCATGGGGATCGAACCTAGTAGGGATGACAGGATGTCGTCCAGTTCAAATGACTGCGGGATCCTTCTTGACCGATTCGAGTTCCATGGTCGTATCTTCAATGTATATACAACACGGCAACTTTCAGATGCGCGCTCGTATATCAAAGTGGGGAAATAGTTTAGGAATCAGGATCCCGAAGGCGTTCAGCCTAGAAACTGGGCTTACCGAGGGATCTGAAGTGGATATCGGCGTCTCCGATGGCCGGATCGTCCTCACCCCATTGGGCCGTGAGTACGGACTCGAGGAGCTGGCTGATCAGATCACCCCGGAGAACCGTCACGGCGAAACCGACTGGGGCAAGCCGGTCGGGCCGTGAGGTCGTGTGACTCCTGATCGGGGCGATGTAGTGTGGGTGACGGTCGAGCCCGAGAATCGCGGGCACCAGCCGTCGCGTCGAGCGGCGCTCGTGGTTTCACCCGCGCTGTACAACAGCAGGGCGCGCCTCGCCCTCATGTGCGCGATCGCCCCGGCGGCGAAGGGCTATCCTTTCGAGGTCGCGTTGCCCGACGACTTGCCGGTGCGCGGTGTGGTCCTGGCCGATCACCTGCGGAGCGCCGATTGGGAAGCCCGTCAGGCGGAGCTGGCCTGCAGGGTGCCGGCCGGGGTGGTGGCGGAGGTGTTGGCGAAGTTGAAGCCGTTGTAAGATGGCGGTGGCGGCATGGCGGCATGGCGGATCGGGCGGAATGGCGGAATGGCGGAATGGCGGAATGGCGAGAGGCGAGGAGATTTCTGATGTTCAGAGAGTGAGGCTCGATGAGCATTCCGATCGTGACGCTCAATCCTTCGCTGCCTAAATCCCCGCTCTCGTTCGAGGTGAACGGAGAGCAAGTGCATTGTCTCATTGCCCCGCAGAAGACTCTCCTTGAAGTGCTGCGCGAAGATCTTGCAACTCACCGGGACCAAGCACGGCTGTGAACTCGGTGAGTGCGGGACCTGCACCGTATTACTCGATGGCGTTCCCATTCTTTCCTGTCTCGAGCTGGGCGTGGCCTGCGAGAACCGGGCGGTAACCACGGTCGAGGGTCTCGCCGCCGGCGCCGTTCTGCATCCTCTCCAGCAGGCGTTCGCCGAACTGGGCGCGGCCCAATGCGGGTACTGCACTCCCGGCATTCTGCTCACGGCCAAGGCACTGCTCGAGGCAGAAACCGTCCCCGGCGCGATCTGATATCGTCGCGGCGCTGGGCGGCAACCTGTGCCGCTGCACCGGCTACGTGAAGATCTACGAGGCCGTGGAGCTGGCGGCGGCGCGGCTCCGCGGCGAGGCGGCAGAACCGGCGCGTGAGAGTCTCTATGGCCACTAGCGATAACGGCGGGAAGGACGGATCCAGCTTTCACGTCGTAGGCACGCCACGGCCGAGGATTGACGGCGTGGCCAAGGTGACGGGGCAGACCCGCTTCGCCGATGATCTGATCCTGCCGCGGATGCTCTGGTGCAGAATGCTGCGAAGTCCTCATCCGCACGCCCGCATCGTGCGGATCGATACGTCCCGCGCCACGGCGCTGCCCGGTGTCCACGCCGTGGTGACCGGGGCCGATTTCCCAATCCCGTTCGGCGTGCTTGCCGGTCAGTCAGGACGAGCATGCGCTCTGTCCCGATGTGGTTCGCTTCATCGGCGACCCGGTCGCGGCGGTTGCCGCGCGCGATGAGGACATCGCGGCGGAGGCGTGCCGGCTGATCGAAGTCACCTACGAGACGCTCACAACGATCGGCTCGGTGGAAGACGCCGCGGCGACCCCTGCTCCGCAGATCCACGACTACGCCGACTCGGGGAACCTCCACAAGCAGGTCCACCTCGAGTTCGGGGATCTCGAAGGCGGTTTCGCCACAGCTGATCTGATCCGGGAGGATCTCTTCTTCTACGAGGGCAACACCCACCTCCCGATGGAGCAGCACGCGGCAGTGGCAGACTCGGCGGGTTCGGGGAAGGTCACCGTCTGGAGCTCGACCCAGTGCCCGCACTACGTGCATCGGGCGCTGGCTAAGGTGCTGGAGTTACCGCCGAGCCGGATCCGGGTGATCGCCACACCGAATGGAGGAGGCTTCGGAGGGAAGAGCGATCCCTTCAGTCACGAAATCGTGGTCGCGAAGCTGGCCCTGATGACCGGGCGCCCGGTCAAGATCTGCCTTACCCGGGAAGAGGTGTTCTACTGCCATCGGGGGCGGCACCCGGTCCTCATGAAGGTGCGGACCGGGGTGACGAGGGACGGCGCCATCACCGCGATGGACTTCGAGTCCTACCTGGATGGCGGAGCTTACGGCTCCTATGGCGTCGCGAGCACCTACTACACCGGCGCCCTGCAGACCGTGACCTACGATCTTCCCGCCTACCGCTTCAAGGGCGTCCGCGCCTTCACCAACAAGCCTCCCTGCGGCCCCAAGCGGGGTCACGGTACTCCGCAGCCGCGCTTCGCACTGGAAGTGCAGCTCGACAAGATCGCGGAGGAGCTGGGGCTGGATCCGGCGGAGATGCGGCTCAAGCACCTGGTGAAGCCCAACACGATCACGGCCAACTGGCTCCGGGTCGGGTCGATCGGCCTCGGAGAATGCATCGAAAAGGTCGTCGCCGGCTCCCGATGGAAGGAGCGCTACGGCAAGCTGCCCTATGGCCGCGGCATCGGGCTGGCCTGCTCCTCCTATATCACGGGCGCTGGTGTCGCGATCTACTGGAACGAGATGCCCCACTCCGGCGTGCAGATCAAATGCGACCGGGGGGGTGGGGTGACGGTGTTTTGCGGATCAACGGAGATCGGTCAGGGCTCGGACTCGGTGCTGGCGTTCATCGTCGCGGAAATCCTGGGCATCGAACCGGCCGACATCGCGGTGGTCACCGCCGACACCGATCTCACCCCGGTCGACCTCGGCAGCTATTCGTCGCGAGTCACCCTGATGACCGGCCATGCAGCGATCCAGGCGACGGAGCGGGCCCGGGCTCTGATTGCGGATGCTGTCGCGGCGAAGCTCAACGCCAGTCCCGAACGCATCGTATTCGCGAAGGGCAGGGTCTTCGATGTGGAGAATCCCGAACCGGGATTGAGTTTCGCCGAGGCGGTGGTCGTAGCCGAGACGCGCTTCGGGACGATCGGCTCGGTGGGGAGCTACACCCCACCCAAGCCGGCGGGGAAATACCGCGGGGCCGGCGTCGGCCCCTCGGCGGCATACAGCTATTCGGCGGCCGTCGCCGAAGTCGAAGTGGATCCCGAGACCGGCATCGTACGGGTCCCCACCATCTGGATCGGGCACGACATCGGTCGCAGCATCAACCCGGCGCTGGTCATGGGGCAGGTGGAGGGCAGCGTTTACATGGGTCTGGGTGAGGCGCTGATGGAGGAGATGGTGTACCGCGAGAACCGTAATGTGGTGCACAAGTTCCCTTCAATGCTGGAATACAAGAGCCCGACCACGTGGGAGATGCCGGAGGTGATCACCTACCTGGTCGAGGGGCCGGACCCCAACGGCCCCTTCGGCGCCAAGGAGGCAGGCCAGGGTCCGTTGCTGCCGATCATGCCCGCGATCGCCAACGCGATCTACGATGCGGTTGGTGTGCGGGTGGACGAAGTGCCGATGAGCCCGCCCAAGGTGTACAAGGCGCTGCAAGCCAAGGCCAAGGGCGCCGAGCCGCGGTTCGGCCCCAGCAAGACTCCAACGATCGCATGGCCGGAGCCGATCTACGTGCGTACGCCCGCCGAAGGTGGAGACGGCAAAGCGACAGTCCGACCGGCTTCGGTCGCCGGGAAATGAAAGAGCCGCGGATGAACGCAGAAAAACGCAGCAAGTCACCCGGTCTCTGATACGATGCTCCGGCTACCCGCGTTCACGCCCAGCTTTCCCACTACAGTGACGGAGGCCGTCCGGCTCAAGGCCGCAGCACGGGGCGGAAGCGTCGTATGTGGCTGGCGGCACCGACCTGTATCCCAACATGAAGCGGCTGCAACAGACACCGCGCCATGTGATCGACATCCGTCGAGTGCCCGAGTTGGGCGGGCTGGATCGGGGAAAGGAAGGGCAACTGAGAATTGGATCGGCCGTGACTCTCACGCGGCTGATTCGCCATCCGTTGGTGCGGCAGCAGTGGCCGGTCCTGACTCGAGCCGCGGCCACGATATCCACCCCCATCCTTCAGAACATGGGAACGGTGGGTGGGAACCTGCTGCTCGACACCCGTTGCAACTACTACGACCAGACCTACGAGTGGCGGCGGGCGATCGACTTCTGCATGAAGAAGGATGGCAAGATCTGCTGGGTGGCTCCCTCCAGTCCCCGCTGCTGGGCGGTACAGTCGAGCGATCTTGCGCCGGTGATGGTGGCGCTCGGTGCCAGCGTGACACTCATGGGACCGAAGGGAAGCCGCACCATCCCGGCCGCCGCGCTCTACCGGAACGATGGCATCGACTATCTCACCAAGCAGGCCGACGAGCTGCTGACGCACATCGAGGTGCCTCCGCTCCAGAGCGCTACGCGCCGACTACCAGAAGCTTCGGCGCCGGGGTGCTTTCGATTTTCCGGTGCTGGGCGTGGCCGCATGGGTGGATCTCGATCCGCAGGGCCTGGTTCGTGGGGCAAGGATCGTGGTTGGTGCGGTTGGATCCTGGCCGATGGAGAGCGAGGAGGCGGCGAAAGTCCTGATCGGTCAGCCGCTCACGGAGGAGTCAATTACCGCAGCGGCCACCGCTGCCGCCCGGAGAGCCAAGCCGCTCGACAATACCGACTTCACGATTGGCTGGCGGAAGGACATGGTGTCGGTCTACGTGCGAAGGGCGCTGTTCAGCCTCCTGAGACCTTCGTCCCCGTCCGATGCAGCGGGCCTTCCACCGGCAGGATGAACCACAGCGTAGTACCCCGCCCGTAAACCGACTCGGCGCCGATGGTGCCGCCGTGCATCTCCACAAATTTTTTGGACAGTGCCAATCCCAGCCCGGTGCCCTGCTGGGCCCGGCTGTGCGAGGTATCGACCTGGCTGAATTCGTGGAAAAGCTTGGGCATGTCTTCCGGCTTGATCCCCATCCCGGTATCCCGCACCGACACCCACACCGCCTCCCGCGATACCAGGCGAGGCTTCTCGTCGTTGTCGGTGGAGATGGGCAACGGTGCCCGGGTGGACACAGCGGAAATGCTGACCGAGCCTCCATCCGGGGTGAACTTCGACGCATTGGACAGGAGGTTGAAGAGGATCTGCCTCACTCGGGTGCCGTCGGCAAGGATGTTGATGGGCGCCGACCCGGCTTCCACCCGGACCTCCTGCTCCTTCATCGTGCGTAGCGGCGCCGTGTCGGTCACGACGCCCTGGATCGCCTCGTGAAGGTCGGTCGAAGCCAGGTTCAATGTCATACCACCGGCTTCGATCTTGGAGAGGTCGAGCACCGAGTTGATCAGGCCGAGCAGGTGCTTGCCGTTGCGAAGAATGGAATCGAGAAATTCCCGCTGCAGTTCATTGACCGGTCCCATCTCCGGGGTCAGCATCATCTCGGAGAAACCGTTGATGGCGTTGAGCGGGGTGCGCAGCTCGTGGGACATGTTGGCCAGGAACTGGCTCTTGAGCTCGGTTGATCGCTGGAGCTCCCGGTTCTTGGCCTCCAGCGCTCGCTCGTTACGCCGGGTTTCGTCCAGCATCTGGGCCCGATCCACCCCGACGACGACCTGGTCGCCCAGGGTCTTGAGCAGTTCCAGGTCATTGTCGCTGAAGGGGCGGCCATCGCGACGGTTATGCACGCTGACGGTCCCGATCGCCATCCCGCTCGACCGGAGTGGTACGATCGCCGCCGTCTTCAGGGGGGCGCTGAGCCCCTCGACGTTGTAGCTTCGCGGGTCGGCCTGCATATCGTCACTCAGCAGCGGTTCGTCGTGGGTGACCACCCAGCCGGTCAGCGAATGGTCCACCGGCAGGAGGGTGCCCGCCGCACCGTCCAGGAACCCATCGGTCGCAACCGCTTTGAGGAAGCGGCCCTCCTCGACGACCAGGGTGATCACGCTGCCTTCGGCTTCCAAGCAGCTGTGTCGCCGCCTTCGCGATCTCGCGGAAGAGATAGTTGACGTCGCTCGAGCCAAGCAGGGTTGCGGCGAGGTGACGCAGGCCTTCGAGCTCGCGATTCCGCGCTGCGGCCCGATCCAGGGCGAGCTGAAGCCGCCGCCTCTGCTCCAGAGCGACCCGCCGGCCTCGCCTGAGTGCGACCAGGGCGAGGATGCTGGCCACCAGGCAGAGGAGAAACCCGGTCCAGTGCTGGCGATAGATGATGTAGACCCCGACCCATCCAATGATCACGGCTGCGGCGGTGATCGGTCGGGTGCTGTAAAAGCGCTGCCAGAGGGTCTTGCGGGGAGTTGGCCCCCCGGGGAGGGTCATGAATTCTCCGAAAGCAATTCGGTGAATCGGGTCTCGCCGGTGGCGAGCATCCTCCTCAGGTAAGGACGACAGAGCCCGCAACCGTCACCGCAACCAGTCTCCCGCATGACATCCTCGAGGGTCCATTCATGCTCTCTCGCCAGGGGGAGCAGCGTGGCGAACGGCATTTGACGGCAGATGCAGGTGGTGATGAGGATGCTGGTCAATGGGCGATGGGCGATGGTCGATGGTCGATGGTCGATGGTCGAGGTCGATGGTCGATGGTCGATGGTCGATGGTCGATGATGGTCGATGGTCGATGGTCGATGGTCGATGGTCGATGGTCGATGGTCGATGGTCGATGGTCGATGGTCGATGGTCGATGGTCGATGGTCGATGGTCGATGGTCAATGGTCTTGAGTCGACGTTTTCGTCCAGTGTCAAGATCTGAGACCGGAGAGGCTGACTATCGACCATCGACCATTGACCTACGGATTAGTCGGCCGAATATCCAGCTCCGACACCAGCGCCCGTTCCGGCAGAGCCAGGGCCGCGAGCACCGTCTGGGCCACGTCCTCGGGCTGCAGGATGCGGTCGATGTTGGGCGACAGCACGCTCTGGGTTCGGATGAGCGAGGTATCGACCGAGCCGGGACAGATGGTGATGACCCGGACGTTGTCCTTGCGGACTTCCAGCATCAGCGACTTGGAAAAGCCGAGTACGGCGTGCTTCGATGCGGTATAGGCGGATCCGCCGGCGAAGCCGTTGCGGCCCGCGAGGCTCGCGATGTTGACGATGGCACCCTGCTTCCGAGCCCGCATGGCGGGAAGCACCTCGCGGGTCATCAGGAACAGGCTCCGCAGGTTGGTCGCCATGGTGGTGTCCCAGTCTTCCACCGTCAGCTGCTCAAACGGCTTGAGGAATGCCACCCCGGCGTTGTTCACCAGGACATCGACCGTCCCCAGCTCATGGACCAATGCCGCAACAGCGGTTTTCACATCGGCCTCGATGCCGACGTCGGTCGGGTGAACTGCTATGGCGATGCTTGCCGCTTCGAGCCCATCCTTCAGGGCACGAAGCCGGGACGGAGTCCTGGCGCAGGCTCCGATCTTGTAGCCGGCCTTCCCCAGGGTGAAGCAAATCGCTCGGCCGATTCCTTCGGTG
Organism: uncultured Gemmatimonadales bacterium; assembly: GCA_963788625.1. Taxonomy (GTDB): domain Bacteria; phylum Gemmatimonadota; class Gemmatimonadetes; order Gemmatimonadales; family GWC2-71-9; genus DATBGE01. Next base: position 699,982 of record CAWBHB010000001.1, read on the forward strand.
GCGCCGGTGACGAGAGCCGTAGGCATGGAGAGAAGATAGTTGTGAGGAGTAAGGAGTAAGGAGTAAGGAGTAACAGCCGGATCACTCCTTACTCAGTCGACTCCTCACTCCTTACTCCTTACTTTGAATCATGACCTTCCCCGGCGGTCCCGCCAGTCTCCGGCCCCGCCGCCCGCCCAAGCTCGTCCAGGAAGCGCCGAGTTGGCGAGAGCGAATGCGGGCGACCCGTCTCCTCCCGGAGTTCTTCCGGCTGGTCTGGCACACCAATCCACTGTACAGCGTGCTCATCGTGCTGCTCCGGGCGCTCCGGGCGGCGATCCCGATCGCGACACTGTGGATCGGGAAGCTCATCATCGATGAAGTGGTGCGTGTTCTCGGTGAGCCGGGGGCCGCTGCATCCGGTCTCGAGGCCTATCGTCACCTGCTTCTGCTCGTGGGCATCGAGTTCGGTATCGCGATCGTGGGCGAGATCCTGGCGCGGGCCTCGTCCCTGCTGGAGAGTCTCCTGGGCGACCTGTTCGCCAACCGCACCAGCGTTCAACTAATGCAACACGCGGCCTCCCTGGATCTGCAGCAGCTGGAGGACGCCGAGGTCTACGACAAGCTGGAGCGGGCTCGTCGTCAGACAGTGGGTCGGATCGGGCTCTTCACCGGCATTCTCGCCAGCCTCCAGGACCTGATCACGCTGGCCTCACTCGCGGTGGCGATCACGGTCTACGTGCCGTGGCTGCTTTTGCTCCTCGCACTGGCCGTCCTGCCCTCCTTCCTGGGGGAAACCCGCTACGCAGCGCTGGGCTATTCGCTTCTCTTCTCCTGGACCCAGGAGCGACGCCAGCTCGATTACCTCCGCTACATCGGCGCGAGCGACGTGTCGGCCAAGGAGGTGAAGCTGTTCGGCCTCTCCGACTATCTGGTTGGGCAGTATGCCCAGCTCTCGGATGAGTTCTACGAAGCCAACCGCCAGCTGGCCATTCGTCGCGCGGTGGTTTCCTCCCTCCTCGCCCTGATCGGCTCGCTCGGGTATTACGGGGCCTACGTCGCCATCATCTACCTCACCGTAACCCGTTATCAGTCGCCGGCCGGTCCCTTTACCCTCGGCGTGCTGACCTTTCTCGCCGCGTCGTTCCGGCAGAGCCGGGACCTGATCCAGCGTTTTCTGCTCTCCCTGGCCCAGCTCTTCGAGCAGGCGCTCTATCTGGAGGATCTCTTCACCTTCTTCGATCTCGAGCCCCGGATTCGGAGCGCGCCTGCGGCGGTGGCGGTGCCGTCCCCCATCCGGGAAGGCTTTCGGTTCGAGAATGTCGGATTCCGCTATCCTGGCGCGGAGCGGTGGGCGGTGCGGGGCCTGAGCTTCCTGCTGATCCCCGGCGAGCGCCTGGCCCTGGTGGGGGAGAACGGCGCCGGGAAGACTACTCTGGCTAAGCTCCTGGCTCGACTCTACGACCCCACCGAAGGTCGCATCCTGCTGGATGGGCGGGACCTGCGCGAATACGACATCGAAAGCCTGCGTCGCAACGTGGGCGTCATCTTCCAGGACTTCGTGCGCTACGACTTTCCGATCCGAGAGAACATCGCCGTGGGCGACATCGGCCGCCTGCACGATCAACCGGCTCTCGAGGTGGCGGCGAACCGAAGCCTCGCCGACAGCGTGATTTCCCGGTTCAAGGGCGGATATGAGCAGCTGCTGGGGAAACGCTTCGAGGGCGGAGCGGACCTTTCGGGAGGCGAGTGGCAGAAGCTGGCCCTCGCTCGGGCGTACCTGCGAGACGCTCAGCTCCTGATTCTCGACGAACCCACGGCCGCGCTGGACGCGCGGGCCGAGTACCAGGTCTTTCTCCGGTTCTCCGAGCTGACCCACGGGCGCATGGCCGTGCTGATCAGCCACCGCTTCAGCACGGTGCGGATGGCGGACCGCATCCTGGTGCTCAAGGAGGGCGAGCTGGTGGAGCAGGGGACCCACGCAGAATTGCTGGAGCACAAGGGACTTTATTCGGAGCTGTTCGGACTGCAGGCGGCTGGGTACAGGTGAGCCGTCAGCGGTCAGCCGTCAGCCGTCAGCCATCGTCGAGCGGATGACCACGAAGTGATCGGTGCGAGCCGCCAGCTCGCATCGTGAGGAAGGCCACCCGGTAAGCCAGCTTTCTGATGACAATCGCTTCATCGGCACGAAGCCAGCCCTGGGCCTCGCCTAGGATGGCCAGCCGATGTAGCGCTCCGAAACGATCCCACGCTCCTTCCCTCCCTCCCCGACGGCGGAGCCGCATCAGGGTCGCCCGCAGAGCGCCTTCGGGCAGACGCGCGAGGGCATCCTCCAGCGCTTGGTCCAGCGCATCCAGGTAAGCAGGCAGGATTCTCTCGGCGACGAATTGCATGGCAGCCAGCATAGGACCAAGGTGGTTCCGAGGCGCCACCATTTGTTGACGGGATGGTACCAATTCGACGCGTGGGGTGTGGTCGATGGTCGATGGTCGATGGTCGATGGTCGGCAAGAGGGAGTAGGGAGTGGGATGGTCGATGATCCAGGCCGCTGGGACCATTGACCATCGACCGTGACCATTGACCATTGACGGCCGACTCGTCACCGGCGCCCCTCGACGACCCGCCCATTTGACAACTCCCCGCCGCGCCAGCACTATCCCCATCCCACCTAGCTTAAGGAGGCCCAGACCTATGAAGGTCTATGGCGCGAGCGCCATCCGAAACGTGGCCTTCGTGGGCCACGGGGCGAGCGGCAAGACCACCCTGGTCGATGCACTCGCCTTCGTTTCCGGCTCCAGCCGGCGCCACGGTTCGGTCAAAGACGGTACCACGCTCACCGACTACACCCCCGACGAAATCGAACGCAAGCACTCCATCGGTCTCAGCGTTGCGTACGCCGAGTGGATGGATGTCAAGCTGAATCTCATCGATACCCCCGGATACCTGGATTTCTTCGGCGAAGCGGTCACCGGACTGCACACCGCGGATTCGGCCGTGGTGGTGATCAGTGCGACCGGCGGCGTCGAAGTTGGAACCGAGAAGGTCTGGGAGGTATGCGACCGGCTCCATCTGCCCCGGATCATCTTCGTCTCCCAGATGGACAAGGAGCACGCCAATTTCGAGCGGGTGTTCCAGGACATTAAGGACCACCTCTCGCCCAAGGTGGTGCCGGTCGAGATCCCCCTGGGCGAGGGCCCCCAGTTCCGCGGGGTGGTGAACCTGTTTTCCGGGAAGACGCACCTCTACAAGAAGGGCACCAAGACGGGCGAGTATGACGAAGCCCCGCTCCCCGAGGAGTACAAGGAGCAGTTCTCCCTCTACGACCAGCAACTGACCGAGGCTGTCGCTTCCAGCGACGACAACCTGCTCGAGCGCTACCTGGGCGGCGAGGAAATCCCGCGGGAAGAAGTGCTCGGCGCCATGAAGCAGGCGATGCTCCGGGGCGAGATCGTGCCGCTCTTCTGCGGCAGCGCGGATCTCACCTACGGAACGCGCGCCCTGCTCAACAAGATGGTCGAGCTGCTACCCGCACCGACCGAGATTCCCGCTCCGGCCGAAGGGCCGCTGATCGGACACGTCTTCAAGACCATCTCCGAGCCGCACGTCGGCGATGTCTCCCTGTTCCGGATCTACACCGGCACGATCAAGAACGGCGAGGAGGTCTGGAACGCGGAGCACAACGTTGCCGAGAAGCTCAATCACCTCTCGGTGCAACAGGGCAAGGAGCGGTTCGAGGTCCCCGAGCTGTCCACCGGTGACATCGGATCGGTGGCCAAGCTCCGCGACACCCACACCAACGACACGTTCTGCCGCCGGGAGGCTGCGGTACGGTTACCTCCCATTCCGTTCCCCGAAGCCCTCGCCACATCCGCCGTGATCGTGAAGATGCGGGGTGAAGAGGACAAGCTCGCCGCCGGGCTCCACAAGCTTCACGAGGAAGACCCGACCTTCCACTTCGAATACAGCTCGGAACTGGGCCAGACCCTGGTCCACGGCATGGGTGAGCGTCACTTCGAAATCCTGCTGGGCCGGCTGCAACGGAAGTTCGGAGTTCATGCCGAACTGGCCCGGCCACGAGTGGCGTATCGGGAGACTCTGAAGGGGAAGGGCGAAGGGCAGGGTAAACACAAGAAACAGAGCGGCGGGCGGGGACAATACGGTGACTGCTGGGTGCGGTTCTCCCCGCTTCCCCGCGGAACCGGCTACAAGTTCGTCGACAGCATCGTGGGTGGAGTGATTCCCAACCGCTACATCCCGGCAGTGGATCGCGGGATTCAGGAGTCGGCGGTGCGTGGCGTCGTGGCGGGATACCCCATGGTGGATTTCCAGGCCGAATGCTTCGACGGCTCCTACCACGACGTGGATTCCAACGAGATGTCGTTCAAGATGGCGGGCATCCTCGCCTTCCGGAACGTCGCACCGAAGTGCCGGCCGGTCTTGCTGGAGCCGCTCATCGAGGTCACCGTCTGGACCCCGGCAGAAATCCTGGGCGACGTGATGGGCGATCTCAGCTCCCGCCGGGGGCAGATCCTGGGGACCGACACCGAAGGCCGGCTCACCCAGATCAAGGCGATCGTGCCTGAGGCGGAGCTCTACAAGTACGCCACGACCCTGCATTCGATTACCCATGGCCGCGGCACCTTCCATCTCGAACATCACGGATATGCCGAGGCGCCACCGGATGTCTCGGCCAAGGTGGCTGCGGATAACAAGAAGGATGGGAAGGAGAACGGGGACGAGTGAGGGGTAGGAGGTAGGAGGTAGGAGGTGGAGACGTGAGATGTGAGAAGGGGTCGCCGGTGCCGTCCGCCGTCCGCTGGTCCGTGAGAACGTGGAGGTGGGAAGTGGGAGGTGAAAATCCGAAGGCAATCAGAGCGCGGGGTGGGAATCAGGTGGCGCTGAGTTCGACGTTTACCACCACCGCCTTCACCCTCGACGGCTACCGGATCATCCGGAATTTCGGGGTGGTCCGGGGCATCACCGTGCGCTCCCGGTCGGTCTTCGGGACCATCGGGGCAACGCTGCAGACCCTGGTGGGCGGGAACATCTCGCTCTTCACCGAGCTCTGCGAGCACGCCCGGGAAGAGGCATTCCAGATCATGGTCCTCCACGCCGAGGAACTGGGCGCCAATGCGGTAATCGGGGTCCGGTATGATGCCGCGGAGGTCATGCAGGGCACCACCGAAGTCCTTTGTTACGGCACTGCCGTCCTGGTGGAGCCGGGTTGATCCCTCCTTCTCAATCTGTGATCTAGGTCACAATATTGCCTTAGCTGAATTGTGTGATCTAGGTCACATTCAGCTGATATCCCCAGCCAGTAGCTTCTGTCGAAATCCTGTCCATTTCTAGGCTTATGCTAGGGAGAGGCGCGCATGTCCATCATGGGGCATCTCGCTGCTGCGGCAGCACCTTGGGCATCATTCTATAACGACAGCTCGACCGCTCAGGCCCTCATAGCTTTTGGACACTTCGGCGGCATGATGGTCGCAGGAGGGTCTGCGATAACAGCCGATCGGGGGGTGCTCCAGGCCTGTCGACAGGCGGGTTCTGGTCGGCTTCGCCGGATCGATGACATCACCGGCGCGCATCGCACCGTGATCGCGGCGCTGGCTGTTACGAGCATAAGCGGGGTGTTGATGTTGGCGGCTGATCTGGAAACCCTGGCCCAATCTCCCTGGTTCTGGCTCAAGATGAGTTTGCTCGCACTCCTGCTGGTCAACGGATGGTTCATGGCCCAGATCGCACGCCAGCTGCGCCATGACGGTGGCATTGCGCCCCAGCTGTGGGCCAGACTTCGCTTCGCCGCGACGGCGAGTCTGGCGCTTTGGTTTGCGGTCGTGCTGGCGGGAACCCTGCTCAGCATCGCATGAGCGAGCTCGGTTCCTCCTGGTGCGACGGCTGCCCCCCCGAGGGGCGGCGGGAATTCCTCAGAGATACGCTGGCAACTGTCGCAGCGGCCCTGATGACGATCGCAGGCGCTCCGCTCGACGCACTGGCAATTCCGATTCGGGCCGGGGCCGCCCTTAGGATCTGGGGTAACCAGCGCAGCTATCCGGTTCCTCCAGCCGACGGCGCCGTCATCGACAAGGACAACGAAGTCATCCTGGTCCGTTACGCCGGCGCGGTGTATGCCTTCGCGCTCTCGTGTCCGCACCAGAACACCTCCCTGCGCTGGCTCGGGGACGATTCCCGGTTCCAGTGTCCCAAGCACAAATCGAAATATCAGCCCGACGGCACCTTCATGAGCGGGAAAGCGACCCGCAACATGGACCGCTTCGCGGTGAGCAGAAAAGGAAAGCTCATCGTGGTAGACACCGGTGTGCTGATCCGTAGTGACAAGGAGCCCGAGCGCTGGGCAGCGGCCCGACTCGCTCTCCCCAAATGAGTCTCCCGCTCGGAGTTCTCGCGCAGACGCTCATAGCGCTTGCGCCGGCGTGGGACTCCGCACCCGCCCCAGACTCGAGCTTCAAGCTTCCTCCACCGGCTCATGCCTGGGCCGCGCAGGCGGCCACCGCCGGGCAGTCCATTCTCATCGTACTGCCAGATTCGGTGAAACGGCCGAAATCCATCGAGTACAGTCACGGCTACGAGGTCAGGGCCGACATCCACAAGTTCACGAGCTATGCGACCGGCCCCCTGCTGTTGGCTCAATACCTCAGCGGCGAGGCCATCCTGCAGAAAGGGAGCGACGCCCCATCGTGGGCCAAGGACATCCATCGGCCCACCTCCATGATCCTGGGCGGGGTCTTCCTGGTGAACACCGTGACCGGGGTGTGGAACCTGGTCGAGTCGAAGGGAGATCCAGCTGGCAAGACCCGGCGCACCGTGCACGGCGTCCTGATGCTGATCGCGGACGCGGGGTTCGCCTACTCGGCGGCAATTGCGCCGAGCCTGGAGGAAATTGACCAGCGGATTGCGGAAGGCCAGCGCGGTGGCTGGACCGATCACAAGAAATTCGCAATGGCGTCGATCGGTGTGGCGACGGTTGGTTATCTGATGATGTACATCTGGAAGGACTGACGGCCCCCGGGTTCTGCTACCAGCGACGCTCCAGCTCCTGGGCAAGCCACGTGGCGCCCAACCGGCCAAAGATGGTCAGGGCATATTCCCGCCGAACGACCGCATCGCTCTCTCTCCCCAGTTTTCGGCAGGCCAGCGCCGCCACGGCGGTGCATTCACCCTCGAGTTGCAGGCTCTGAAGCGACTCCGCCTTCCGGCGAGCTGCTTCGGCCAGTTCGAAAGCGGACGATGCATCGCCCGAGGCCAGCGCGAGCATGGCCTGGAGGCGGCTGATCTCGAGCAGCCCGATCTCGTCTCCAGCCTGAGTGGCCAGGGCGGTCGCGCGATCCAGCTCGCGCGCGGCCAGCTCCAGCTCGCCACGTTCCAGATGAATCTCGGCGCGCCCCGATACTGCGAGAGCGATCAGTGAACCCTCTCCCAGCTGGGTCGCGTGCCGAACGGCCTGCAAGGCGGCGCTCTCCGCATCCAGCCAGTCCGCAGTCTGCCGGAAGGACAGGCCAAGGTTGTGATAGGTCTGCGCCGTGCCGCGCCGGTCTCCCAGGCGCTGGTAGGCGAGGAGAGCGACTCGGTACAGGCTGAGCGAAGTCTCCGGTTGCCCCCGCAGGTGAGCGACCGAGGCCAGGTTGTTGGAAGCGTGGGCCGCCATCAGCGTATCGTCGAGCTGCCGGGCCAGATCGAGCGCCTCGGTGAAGGCACGCGCGGCCTCCTCCAGGCGCCCCTGCTCGAACGCGATCGCACCGAGGAGGTTCATGGCCCGCATCCGGCCGTCGCTGTCGGCCCGGGAGCGGAATCGCTGGAATGCGGATTCGGCCAGGGCTACTCCGGCGCCGAACTCGCCGAGCCGGGTCGCGGCGGTGGCCGCCAGCAACTCCGCCTCGGGGCGATGCCGGATCGCTGGGTCCTGCGTGGCCTGGTGTTCCTGCAGGGCCTCGCGGAAACGCCCCGTCGCCACCAGCTCGCGGAGCTGGCGGGTAGGATCAGGGGTCGCGTCGGGGAGATCGGGCATATCTTGATTGCCTTAGGCCGTAGGCCTTAGGCCATAGGCGAAGAGCATGCGGCCTAAGGCATATGGCTTACGGCACCGCGCTCTGCCGCTAGTAGGCAATGGCATAACGGCTAAATCCGTTCAGCTCGGCCTCGAACTCGTTCACGTCCTCCAGCTTGATCGAGCCGATGAGGACGAACGGATCGGCCAGGGTGGCCTGCCGCCAGAGACCGAGCTCCTGCTCGATGAGGTCGTCGCCGGAATCCACCGAGCCGTTGTGATCCAGGTCGTCGCTGGCTTCGCTGTACTCGATCTTCAGCTCGGCCGGCTTGGCGGGGTTGAACTTGAGCCCGGTCGGTTCGAGCTGGACCATGATGCTGTCTCCACCGACCCAGGTCATGGTGATGGTGACCTTATCGCCGTCCAGCAGTGGAGTGCCATTCGGCAGTTCGAGCAGGCTCTCCTTGTCGATCCGGAGTCGGACGAAGTCTTCGGTTCCCCCCGAGCAGTCGGCCGGGTGACCGGGCTCGGGGAATTGGAGTGCCGCCTCCACGTCAATGCCCTTGGTCGCCACGAAGGTCACGTGTTGCTGCACAGCGCGGGCGCGGTGGGTGCCAGCGTGAGGAAGTTCAGCTCCGAAGGCGGCTTGGTGGTTCCGGAACCGTCGTCCGTGGAGCTGCTGCACCCGATCGCGAGGGCAGTGGCGATCACTGGCACCAGATACGCTGTCGGTTTCATGGTTCGTCCTCGCGCTATGGGTTCGGACTGAGCTGGCTCATTCATCCTCGCCCAGACCATCGATTATGCGCTGCAGCCGGGGCCGGGAAATCCCCAGCCGCCGTGCCGCCTCGCTCTTGTTTCCATTCGCCAGCTGCAGCATCCGTTCGACCGCCATCTGAGTGATCGTCCGGAGCGGAGCCGGAAAGGGCAGCCCTCCTCCGGACTCGGGGATCACCCGACTCGCCGCCAGATCCTCCAGCTCCAGCCGACCGGGAGTCGAAAGCACCAGCGCCCGCTCGATCACGTTGCGCAGTTCTCTGACGTTACCGGGCCAGGGATGGGCCCTGAGCCGACTCCGGGTCTCCAGATCGAGCGAACAGGGCGGGAGACCGTATTGCGCCGCGAGCCGGGTAATGAACATCTCGGCGAGCAGCTCGACGTCCCCTTCCCTGGCTCGCAGCGGCGGAAGCAACAGCGCTACCACGTTGAGCCGGTAGAACAGATCCTCGCGAAACTCGCCGCGGGCGACCGCCGCGGGCAGATCCACGTGGGTCGCCCCGATGATCCGGACGTCCACCTTGCGCGAACTTTGGCCTCCCACCCGGCGAATCTCCCGGGTCTCGAGCGCTCTCAGCAACTTGGGCTGCAGCTCGAGCGGCAGGGCTCCGATCTCGTCAAGGAAGACCGTGCCGCCGTGGGCCAGCTCGAGCAGGCCAGGCTTGGCCGCGACTGCTCCGGTGAAGGCGCCCCGCTCGTGACCGAAGAGCTCGCTCTCCAGCAGGTTCGCGGGGATCGCCGCGCAATTGATTTCGACAAATGGAGCCGCCGCTCGCGGGCTGTGATAGTGCAACGCCCGGGCCAGCAGCTCCTTCCCGGTCCCCGTCTCCCCGCCGATCAGCACCGTGACGTCGCGATGCTGCGCCACCCGCCGGGCCTGCTCAATGATCTGCCGCAGCACGGGACTGCGCCCGATGATGGCTCCGAAGCCGGAGGACTCCCGCTCGTCTTCCGCGAACCGCGCCGCGGCGCGGCGTCCCTTCGATTCACTTCGTTCCCGTTCCAGCGACCGGCGTAGCAGCCCCAGGTCGTCCGGGAGCGCGAAATAATCCCGGGCCCCGCGCTGCAGGGCCGCGACCGCGAGTCGATGATCCCCCGATGCCCCGATCACATAGAACGGGATCGGACAAGGACTCAGCGTAGCCAGCAGATCCAGCGCGTCGTTCTCGACTCCTCCTGCCAGGACCAGTCCGGCCGACGCCTGCGGCGGCAGACCGGTGCCCCCGTCCCGGCTCCATTCGAGGAGCTCGGCGCCGAGATCACCGGCCAGATCGCCGATCGTGGTGCGAAAGCTGTCGGAAAGCCGAATCGCAGCCATCCACCAGTCAGGCTGGCTCAGTCGTGGCTCCCCCCGTCGTCCTGGCCGTCGTGCTCGCCGTCGTGATTCTCGTCCTGGAAGGCGTCGAAGGAGTCGCGAATGTTGTCGCGCACCAGGTTCTCGTTCTGCCCACCCTGGCCCGCGGTCGCGGGATCGACCAGCCCGCCGGCCCCATCTGCGAACCAGGTCGCCACGTCCACCTTCAGGGTGACGTCCACGTTGGCACCTGCGTCGGTCACGACCAGGGGCGGATCCAGCTGCATGTCCTGGTCGGCGTCGAGGTCGCTGGTAAAGGTGAAGGGATTTCCATTCCAGGTGCCGGTCGCGCGGATGCTGATGCCGGCAAAATCGGGATGCGCGGCCAGGAAGGCGGCGTCGGCCGGATCGAGCCCATTGTCTTCGGGCTTGTGCAGTCTGATCCGCAGCTCATCGAAGGTGCCGGTGTCCACCGCGACGCTGAAGACCTGCTCGACTCCGGATCCGAGCGGCAGATCGAGCAGGAACGGTCCCGCGTTGACCGTCTCGCAGGCGTCCTCGTTGCCATCATCGCCGTTCTCGCCATCGTCGTGAGACAGGGGACGGACCGCGATATCCTCGCTCTGATCATCGTCACCTTCGCACACATCGTCGTTGACGCGCTTGAAGCGGATGTCGCGGAGCACCAATTCGACCTGATCGAGGACGAGCGTGTTGGTTCCTCCAACCACAGTATCGGAGAGCGACTGGAGGTTCGCGGCGGCTCCGGAGGAAGTGGAGACGTTGAAGCTGATCTGCGGTTTGTTGCCCGGTCCGGTCCCTTCACTGCAGGCGAGCAGCCCTACAACGGTGAAAGCGGCGAGGGCCGAATTGGATCTCTTGGACATTGAGGGCTCCCATTACAGGTCGGTCGAGTTGAATGGTCGGCCTGAAGGGATGGCAATCGGGGTGCCCCGGAGACACCGATCGCAAGTTATTTGTTAACAATGACTTGCACTATGCGGTCAGGCTCTGGTGCGTGGTCGAAATGATGTACTTGCAACGAAATGTTACAGGGAGGGGGCCTCAAGACAACACCGGCCGCTCGCCTTCATGGGGCTCCATATGAATCAATACACCCAGCACCTCGGGCACCGCTTGCCGGATCGCGGTCTTCACTCGACCGCTCAGGATGTGGGCGTCGTGCAGCGGCATGGCGGGGTCCGTCTGCACGTGAAGGTCTACGTAGTATCCCAGGCCGGCCTTGCGGACCTTCAACTTCTCGATGGCGCGCACGTCCGAGGTGCCGGTCGCGGCAGCGCTGATCCGGTCCAGCAGATCTCCGCCGGGACTGCGGTCCATCAGGTCATACACGGCGGGACGGAGCAGTCGGATGCCGTTGAAGAGGATCACGCCTGAGGCTGCCAGGGCCGCCCAGTCGTCGGCGGCTTCCCATCCGGGACCCCCGATCAGCGCCACACTGATCCCGATGAAAGCCGCAAGCGAAGTAAGGGCATCGCTCCGGTGGTGCCACGCGTCGGCCGCGACGGCGGTGCTGGAGACCTCCTCGCCCACCCGGCTTACTCGGCGAAACAGGATCTCCTTGATCACGATCACGCCGACCAGGACCGCGAGGGTGAATGGAGCCGGGGTGTGGTGCGGCGTCCGAATCTCGCGGACCGCCTCGACCGCGATACCGATAGCGGCGCCGATCAGCAGCATGGAGACGATGGCGGCGGCCAGGGATTCTGCCTTCCCGTACCCGAAGGGGTAGTCCTCATCGGCCTGTCGGCCGGCGATTCGCAGCCCGCCCCAGACGATCAGGGAGGAGAAGATGTCGGCGGTGGACTCGACAGCATCCGCGATCAGGACATACGCATTGCCCACGATCCCGGCCACCAGCTTGGTCACGGCGAGCACGGTGTTGACCAGCAGGCCGAGCTGGGCGGACTGGATGCCGCGAGAAACCGGGATGGACATGGGCTCGAAATGTACTGGCGCATTCCGGCCGGGCCATAGCCACCGACCACTTAGGGGCGTGCCAGATTTCGCAGTCTCAGCTAGCTTGCGTGCTGCACTTTTCCGGGAGCAAACCGATGACCACCTCCACCATGATTCAGGCGCCCGCGCCGACCGAGTACGACCGGCACTACGCCACCTACATCGACCCCGTGGTGAACGAGGATGTCCTGAGCCAATTGGAGGCGCAGGCCCAGACGACTCCGCGATTCCTCGCCACGATTCCCGAATCCCGCGCCGGGTTCCGCTACGCACTTGGGAAGTGGAGCATCCGGGACATTATCGGCCACATCGCCGATAGCGAGCGGATCTTCGCGTACCGGGCGCTGCGCATCGCGCGGCATGACACAACGCCTCTGGCATCGTTTGACGAAAATGCCTACGCGAACGTGGCGGGCTTCGACCGGCGGACGCTGGCGGACGTGAGCGCCGAGTTGGCCTCGGTTCGGGCGGGGACCCTCACGTTGTTCCGGAGCATGGACGCCGTGTCGCTGGCCCTGACCGGCACGGCGAGTGGAAAGCCGATCTCGGTCCGCGCCCTTGCCTTCATCATTCTGGGCCACGAGCGGCATCATCTTAAGGTGATCAAGGCCAGGTATCTGACGAGACGATCAAAGTGACGGCTCGGCGGCTCGGCGGCTCGGCGGCTCGGCGGCTGGGCTTGGCCGCGATGCTGTTGGGCGGGTGTAGATCAAAGGCACCATGCGTCAATTGTGACACTGTCGTCATCGCCGCGACCGGCGAGCCATCCGCCCTGCTGCCGCCGCTGGTCGGGGAAACGGTGGGGCGCGACATCAGCGACCAGGTCTTCGAGCGTCTGGCGGACCTTGAGCCGGGCAAGGCGCCGCTCGATTCATCCGGATACGAGCCGCGCCTGGCGAAAAGCTGGGAGCGGGTTGACTCGCTGACCCTGCGGTTTCATCTCCGCCCCGGTGCCCGCTGGCACGACGGCCGGCCGGTTACGGCAAACGACGTGGTGTTTTCGTTCGATGCCTACGCGGATTCGACTCTCGAGACCGCGGCCGGGGAACAGATTCGCGGCTCACTCAAAGCCGAGGCGACCGACAGCTCCACGGTGGTGGTGCGCTTTAGCTCGCGCCTATCCGGAACAGCTGCTCGACGCGACTTGGCACGTCCGAATCCTCCCGGCCCATATCTGGACCGAGATCCAGCGGGCGGAGTGGGCCAACGACAGCAATCTTGCCCACCTGGTGGGGAGCGGACCGTATCGCATCACGCGATGGGAACACGGTCAGTCGCTCACGCTTATGCCGATTCGACGCAGAGCCCGCTCCCGGCCATCAGGCGTGTCGTCTGGCGCTTCGCCCCGGACCCGGACGCGGCGCTCAACGCCGTGCTGAGTCATGAAGCGGATCTGATGGAGACGGTCGGCTCTCCGGAACGGGTCGCGCGAGTCGAGGGAGACACGTCGCTATCGGCGGTTCGGTATCCGTCGGCAGCCTATGGATTCGTGGGCTACAAACTCTCCGCGGCTCGGCGGCTCGGCGGCTCGGCGGCTCGGCCGACACTCCTGGGAGATCGAGCGGTGCGCCGCGCGCTCAACATGGCGGTGGACCGGAATGCGGTGGCCAAGGCGATCTTCGGCCCCGACAGTAAGGCGCCGCCGGGTCCCATGTCGCAGCTGCTCTGGATCTGGGATGACGGAATCCGGACTCTACCGTTCGACACCGCCGCCGCCGGACGCGAACTGGACTCGGCCGGGTGGATCCGGGGTGCCGACGGTAGCCGTCGCAAGGCCGGCCGGCCGCTACGGTTCGAGATCCTGGTTCCGGCGACCAGCGTCAGCCGCAAGAATGCCGCGGTCGCTCTGCAGGAGGCGTGGCGACAAGTTGGTGCCGAGGTCTCGGTGGCCGCGGTCGAATTTCCGGTGTTTCAGAAGCGACTGGCCGAGGGGAAATTCGATGCTTACATCGGTGCCTATCTCGACGAGCCGAGCCCACGCGGTCTGGCCGATCAGTGGACCACGGCCGGCATCAATGTCCTGAATTACGGTGGCTATCGCAGCGCGAGCTTCGATTCGCTGTTTACCCGGGCGCTGGCCGCGCGCATCGCTGCCAGAGTGCCCGCAGCGCATGGCGCGAGGCGATGAACCGGATCAACGATGATGCCCCGGCCCTCTTTCTTTACGCGCCGACCAATGTGGCGGCGGTCTCCCACCGGCTCGACGGAGTGGTGATCGATCCGTATTCGTGGGTGAGCGGGATCCGGAAGTGGGAGGTGAGGAGGTGGGAGGTAGGACGTGGGACGTGGGACGTGGGACGTGAGGACGTGAGGACGTGAGGACGTGAGATTGTGACGGTCCGGGAGGTGAAGCGCTAGCGATTCAAGGATTGGGTCAACCACTGACAACAAACCACTAATGGCTTACGGCTTACGGCTTAAGGCTTTCGCGCTTCTCAGTGTCATCCTTGCCTATCAGCGCTGCCTGTTCGGTTCAGCGCTGGCCTCCGCACAACGTTGCCGATCTCGTGGTGAGGGGAGCGCAGATCTATCGAGTGGCCCCGGTGCGCAGCTGGGCCGAGGCGCTGGCGGTGCGGGACGGGCAGGTTGATCTACGTTGGGACTGACAGCGGCGTGGCCGCTTTCATCGGGCCCCACACCAAGGTGCTGGATCTCCCGGGTCGCATGGTCCTGCCCGGATTCCACGACAACCATGTGCACCCGCTGTCCGCGGGCCTCGAGCTGGGAGAGTGCAATCTCTACGACGTGAAGACTCCGGAAGAGGCGGAGCGGGTCATCCGGGATTACGTCGCGGCACATCCCGATACCGGCTGGCTCCGGGGCAATGGCTGGCAACTGCCCGTTTTCCCCGACGCCAACCCCAACAAGGCCATGCTCGACCGGATCGTACCGGACCGGCCGGCGTTCTTCTGGGCCGCGGACGGCCACTCGGCCTGGCTCAACTCCAAGGCGCTCGCGACTGCCGGGATCAAGCGAGAGACGAAAGACCCGCCCGGCGGCCGGATCGAGCGGGACGCCGACGGGGAGCCGAGCGGTACGCTGCGGGAGAGTGCGGTGGACCTGGTCACCGCGGGTGCTTCCGTCTTACACCATGGCACAGGAAGTAGAGGCGGCAAAGCGAGCGATTGCCGAGGCCAACCGACTCGGAATCGTGGCGCTGTCCGAAGCCAATGCCGACCCGGATTACCTGCAAGGCCTACGCCGAGCTGGACCGCAGAGGTGAGCTGACGGCGGAGATCGTCGCGGCGCTATCGAGCCAGCCGGGGTCTCCCGATGCGGAGGTGAGCACGGCTCCAGACCATCAAGGAGCAATTGGAGAGCCCCCACCTCCAGATCGGGACCATGAAGATCTTCGCCGACGGAGTGATCGAGGCGAAGACAGCGGCGCTCCTCGCTCCGTATCTCGACCGTCCGGGCGACCGCGGCACCCTCAACTACCGGCCGGATTCCCTGAATGCGCTGGTAGCGGCGCTCGATCGGGCAGGATTTCAGGTCCACGTGCACGCCATCGGCGACGGCGCGATCCGGGAGACGCTCGATGCGTTTGAGAACGCCGCCAGGCAGAACGGCTTTCACGATGCAAGGCACATCATCGCGCACCTCGAGCTGATTGACCCGGCTGACATTCCGCGGTTCCGCGAGCTCGGCGTCGTGGCGAGTTTCCAGGCCTTCTGGGCCCAGCCGGACGAGTACATCACCGAGCTGACCGAGCCGGCTTTGGGGAAGGAGCGTTCTCGCTGGCTCTATCCGATCGGCAGCGTGATGAACAGCGGTGCGGTGGTCGTGGGCGGAAGCGACTGGAGCGTCAGCTCCCTGAATCCCCTCGACGCGATCGAGGTAGCCGTCACCCGCCACACGACGGACTCGCTGGGAGGGCCGTCCTGGATTCCGGAGGAGCGGGTGGACTTGGAGCGGATGCTGGCGGCCTACACGATCAACGGGGCATTTGCCAATCACCAGGAGCGGGAGCGAGGCTCACTCGAGGTCGGCAAGTCGGCGGATTTCATCGTGTTGGACCGAAATCTGTTCGCCGTGCCGGCCAACCAGATTCACACGGTGAAGGTGGTGAAGACGTTTTTTGAGGGGAAGCAGGTTTTCGGGGAGTAGGGAGTGGGGGGTGGGGAGTAGGGTCTTATCCGGGATGCCGCCCTGTAGCCAACTCGCTGATGGGCCCCCCCTCACGCCCTACCCCCTACTCCCTACTCCCCATTCCCTACTCCCTATTGCCTACTCCCTACCACCAACTTCCTGATTCTTTCGATTTGCCGCCGATGCACGAGGTCGTGTGCCGCGGTCAGCGCGCGCAGCCGCCGCGCGCTTTCCCGGCCGCGCTCGCTGTGAATTCCCACCCGATCGAGCTCCGTCTCGCTGAGTTGGCGGTAGAGTCGAAGATTGCGGCCGCGGAGCGCCTCGAGCTCGCGGAGCAGGTCCTCGATTTCCGTCTCCCGATAGCGCAGGCGCGCGGCCCAGCGGTCCTGATCGTAGCCCTGGATCACCGGTTCGTCTTCCGCGACAATCGCGCGCAACCGATAGCTGTTCACCAGCTCCTGGTCGACGAGGTGGGCCACCACCTCGAGGATCGACCACTTGCCCGGCGCTTCGGGCTGGAGCACCTCTTCGCGCGACAACCCCGCGACGAGCCGGCGTACCTGGTCGAGCAACTCTACCTGGACTGCGAGCGGGTCTTGATCCCCGAGCAGTTGCAGCAGCGCCGCGATGTACCCGGCGGCTTCGGCACCCGCGGTGCCCATGGGGTTGGAGAAGACGGACATTGGGTTCCTGTTAGCGGCTTGGACTGGGTGTCAGTAACGAGGGATGAGGACTGAGGACTGAGTCGGCCGTCAGCCATCAGCCGTCATCCATAAGCCATCAGCGCTATGCGAAGAGCAGTAAGCCACGGGCCGTCTCGGTACTCGGTACTAGGTACTCGGTACTTCTGAACGTCTCGGCCTCCGCACCAGTTCCCCCGAGCAATTTGGGCATCGCTGGGCCATACCCATCGAGCAGCCGGCGCAGAAGGTGCACTCATAGCTGCAGATGAATGCCAGGTCTTCGTGAGTCAGCGTGGCTTGGCATTTCTCGCAGTGGTCCCGCATCTCGAGCGCCATCGGCTTCCCCTCGTCGAACCGTTGCTTGAAAAGTGGGAGTAGGGAGTAGGGGGTAGGGAGTGGGTCTGGTAGCCTGGTCCTTACCCCCTATCCCCTACCTCCTCCCTAGTTCCCTGCTTCCAGGCACCCGAAACAACCTCCAGTCCCGGTTCAGGGCGCCGCGGCCGCCGAATCTTCCTGTGCCACCCGGTTGCGGGAGGAATCGGCGATGTCCAGCGCCTTCTGCACCACGGGCGCGCCCGGCAGCTTGGACTGTCCGATGACGCTGTCGCGCTCGTGTTCAGTCCGACCAGTGCCCGCAGTCGTCTTGCTCTGGCAGGCTGTGGCGACCAGTACGCACCCCACCACGCCTACAATCCTCAGGAGTCTTCGCATCGGGGCATCTTAACCCGGCGGGGGTCTCATTTCACCGCCTCGGGTGAGTACTCCTCTTTCAGGATGCCGTAACACTCGAGGTCCTCGAAGCGATCGTTCCGCCGGAAATGCTGGCGCAGGGAGCCTTCGTAGCGCATCCGCAACTTCTGCATCACCCGGCCTGAGGCGGGATTCCGTCGCATGTGGTGAGCGAAGATCCGATTCAGGCCCAGGGTCTGGAAGCCGTACTTCAGCAACGCGGCGCCGGCTTCGGTCGCGAATCCCTGCCCCCAATAGGGCTTTCCGATCCAGTATCCGAGCTCCCCACGGAATTGATGGGGATCCACTCGGAGGCCCATGGCTCCCACGAGGCCAAGCTGAGCATGGGTTATGGCCCAGACGATTTCCCCCCCATGGTCCGGTCCCGGCCGGTGCCGCTCGATCCAGGTGACGGCGGCTCCCGGCGGATAAGGGTGTGGGATGTTGGCGGTGGTCAACGCGACTTCCGGGTCACTCACCAATTCCTCTACCCGTGGCGCATCAGACACGACCAGGGGACGGAGCTGGAGGCGGGGGGTACGAAATGAAGGCTGCTCAGCCATGGATGCCTCAGTGCTTGTCCTTCCCTTCGAGCTGGGCCAGGATCTTCTTGGGGGCGACGAGTCGGTACCCGTCTTCCAGGAGTCCGCGGAGCTCTCCCCACCTGACTCCTTTGTCCAGCCACACGCCCACCCATCCGCTGGGGCCGACATAGGGAGGAACGAAAAAGCGGTCGGGCTCGGCCCGGACCATCAGCGCCTGGTTCCCTGGCGCGGCCTTGCACCAGACCGCGGGGCGGCCCTGCCCGTGATGATTCCCCGCATCGGCGTACATGGCGAAGAGCTTGTTGCGGACGCGGAATGTCGGTTCTCCCCAGGCCATGACCTCGTGGGCCTCGGGCAGAGCGAGACAGAGTCTTCTGAGGCGTTGCAACGGTGCGGCTTTCACTCCAGCGGAATCCGTTTCGCGTTCTGGGCCAGCCATTGGTCAAATGTCAGCAGTTCCGGATTGAGGGCGCGCGTGATCACCGGATCGCGCAAGGGCAGGAACTCACGCTCGAAGTCCCGATGATGCTGGAACATGTTGCCCAAGTCTTCGGCTCCCGGGAAGCCGAGTGCGCGATACGCATCCGGACTGATTGCGTTGTAACGCACTTCCTCCCCCAGCGCCCTGCCAAGCGCGGCGGCCATCTGGGCGCCGGTCAACTGCTCCCCGGCTATTCCGACCGTCTTTCCGATGAATTCCCGACCCCGCTTGAAGATCGCATACGCGACCTTACCGATGTCTACCGTAGCAATACCTGGCAACTTCTTGTCTCCCATGGGGAGCGTGAGGACCAGCTTTCCGTCGGGGCCCCGTTTGGGTCCGGCCCCGAAGATCATGTTTTCCCAATAGAACGCGAGCATCAGGAACGTGGTCGGCACGCCAAGGTCGGTAAAGAAGTGATCGGCTTCGCTTTTGGCATCGAAGTGGGGAACTTTGTACTTCCCCATGAGAGTGGGCATGCGGTTGTCGCTGAGCGGTACATCCTTGCGGGTATCGTTGAGCGTGGACCAGATGGCGTGCTGAATTCCGGCGTCCTTGGCAGCGCGGGCCAGACCGGCTGCCTCCGCTATCTCGCGCTCAGGTGAGAAGTGGGCCCAGAAGAAGGTGACGCAGAATGCACCGTACGCCCCGGTGAACGCCCGCTTGATGCTTTCGACGTCGTCCACATCCGCCTTTACTACCTCGGCACCGAGCGCGGCCAGCTCCTTCGCCCGGTCGGAGTTTACATCCCGGGTGAGCGCCCGGGCGGTGTATTCGCTGTTCTTGTCGCTCGTGATGGCCCGGACCAGACTTCCGCCCTGGGCGCCCGTCGCCCCGACCACCGCGATAATTTTCTTGGCTGCCATGGGGTCTCCTGAACTTCCATGTCTGCCGGCTCTCACCCGGAGATCAAGGATCGGCACTCGGCCTCATGCAGTGTCGAGTGACTAGTCCGGTCGGTGAGTCGGCCTGCGTGGTAGTCGTTCGTGGATGAATTCCTTGCAGGTGCTACCCCGCGACCCTTCCTGGTGGGGGCTCCCACAACTCGATCCGGTTTCCCTCCGGATCCATCACCCAGCCAAACTTGCCGAACTCGGATTCTTCGACCTTGTCGTCCACCTGACATCCTTCGGTCCGCAGCTGGTCGAGCACTTCAGTAAGGTTCGCGACCCGATAGTTGATCATAAAGGGCGAAGGGCTCGGATCGAAGTACTTCGAGCTGGCCGGAAAGACACTCCACACTGTCGCGCCTTCCCGTTCCGGTTGTTCCGACTCGCGCCAACGAAACGCAACTCCTCCCCAATCCTCGATGGGGAGCTCGAGATGCTTGCGATACCAGTCCCGCAGAGAATCCGGATCTCTGGACTTGAAAAAAATGCCTCCGACACCGGTCACTCGAGTCATTGGACCTCCCTGATATGGTCGAGCGAGCGCCTTCCCGCCCACGTTGCACCGGCTTGGCGCCGGACGCAAGCGTCGGAGCGATCGAGTGAGTTCGAAGCGGAGGTCGGTAACGGAGTTGCGCTGGATCCTATGGGCAGCGGTCCGAAGCAATCCGTACTCGGCTGCCGCCCGGATGAAGGGAAGCCGCTCGACCGTGGCCCCGAAGCCCCACAACTGCACGTAGCCAGATCCTGGCCGGTCGGGCCGGTAGACCTGGACCCAGGCCGTGGCCTGGCCCGACTCATCGACGGCCAGTGCGTGGGAGACGGCGGTGGTATCGATCGGATAATCTCCGCGGAACCAGTGAGTCAGACCCCAGCTGCGACCGGTCTCCGTTGGTTGGGCCGAATACTCGTTGTAGTCCACGGACTTGGTGGAAACGCCCAGGAGCTTCTCCGTGCGGGGAAATGCGTCCTGGGTGAGGACACCGCTCGAGTCTCGAAATACCGACCCCATGGGAGATCCCAGCCACACGATCTTGCCACCGGCATTGAGGTAGCGACGGATCAGCACGGTGTCCGCCGCGATGGGTTCGGTCGCGTGGGGCACGACATCCAACGCAAACACGACCGCGCTCGGAACACTGTCGGCGATGCGGGCCGAGAGAAAAACCGGTAGTGAATCGGCATCGAGCGGCTGGTAACCGAGGTCGGCGAAGTAGGCCGCGGCGAGCGCTGCTCCCGGTACCGAGGCGTCCTTCGCGAGTCTGGCGTCGTAGAACACCGCCATCCTGGGAACCAGAGGAGATGCCTCGCTGACGGCGACGATGCTCCCGGCGTCGGTCCCCACGTATAACTCGCCGTCGGCCGCGGCGGGCGACGACATGACCGTGCCGTCCATCCGAAGGCGCCAGCGGACCGCCCCGCTCTCCGGATTGAGAGCGATGAGGTCTCCCCAGGTGGCATCGGTCCGATAGGTCCCGACGACCAGCGCGTCTCCCACGAGCAGGGGAGAGGAGAGCACGTTCGCTTCGGTCTGGAGCTGCCACAGCTCGCGGCCGGTCTTCAGGTCAACGGCCTGAAAGAAGTGGCCGTCCGAGCTGCCAACGTAGACGCGGCCATCGCGCACCGCGGGCGACCCGATGACCCAGGAACCGTTGTGGGTCACTCGCCAGCGTCGCTCGCCGGTCGCTGCGTCGAGTCCGTAGAGGCCGCCGTCCCGCGACCCCACCAGGACCATCCCATCGGCGATCGCAGCCGAGCTTTGCACCGCTCTCCGGTCGAAGCCGAACTTGGACGAGTCCAGCGTATCGCCGATAGTCCGGTGGACCCATCGCTCGGCACCGGTCTTCAGGTCGAGGGCATACACTCGGCCGTCGAACGAGCCGACCACGACGAGGCCGTCCTTCACGGCCGGAGTGGCGCGGACTCGACCGCCGGTCTTTACCTGCCAGAGCGACTTTCCGCTGGAGAGCTCGACGGAGTGGATCAAGCCGTCGGGCGTGCCTATGACGACGGTCGTCCCGACCACGACTGGAGACGAGGCGAGATTGTCCCAGCCTCCCGCGGGCTTTGTGTTGAAGGGGAGTGCAGCGCCGCTGGTGAAGGACCAGCGGAGTCTGCCCGAGGATTTGTCAACCGCGAAGACTCGCCCCTCGAGATTGGCGCACACCACAACTCCGCCTGCCACCGCCGGCGAGGCGTAGACCGCACCGCCCGCCTCGAATCGCCAGAGCTGTCTTCCTGTCTGCCGATCAAGCGCGTAGAGACCTCCGTCTCCGCTGCCCACGTAGATCCGGTCTCCCGAAACCGCGGGCGAGGAGCGGACTGCCCCATTGGTCTGCATCTGCCACCGAATGCCGCCCTGCCCTGAGAAGAACTTCGCGCGCGAGATGCCGGTATGCTCCGGGTTCTCCCGGAACATCACAGCGTCTGATGCCGTCGATGTTCCCCGGGAACAGCCGAGCAACAGCGCAGCGGTCAGCGCCGCGAAACGGGAGCACGAATAGCCAGCTGTCATGGAAGAGCGTCTCCGGGAAGGGATTGAGGGATTGATGTGTATGTCGCGGGCCTCCAAGGCTGACGACAAGATCCGGCGCTCTTGTTTCATACTCCGGGCAGCCGGTTCCGGACTGCACCACGATACCCATTATTCTCCCTCATGGAGACTCTGGTGATTGGGGCCGGCCTGGCTGGACTCGCCGCCGCGGCGCGACTGGTCGAGGCCGGTCGTTCGGCAACCGTGATCGAGGCGAGGAACCGCATCGGGGGGCGGGTGTGGACGAATCGGGATCCGGCCGTTTCGGGTGCCATAGAGTTGGGCCCCGAGTGGCTGGCGGATCATGGAGCGATGCATGACCTCGCTGTCGAGAGCGGTGCCGTTTCCACGAGGTCACAGGGTCAATTCCTGGTACGCCGCGATGGCGGTTGGGATGGCCGCGGCTTCTCAGCGGGCATCGGCCCGCTGCTCCGGCGGCTTCGGTCACTCGAGGGAACTGACCGCTCACTCTCGGCCGCGCTCGTCGATTGCTGCAGGGACCCCGCCTGGGCCGATGCCCGCGCTTTGCTGGTTTCCTATGTGCAGGGCTTCCATGCCGCCGATCCCGAACGACTCAGCATTCGATGGCTCCTCGAGGCAGAGGAGAACGACGAGGTAGTGGAGTCGGATGTCCGGGCGCCGGAGGGGCTGGATCGGGTGGTCGAGCACCTGGTGACAAAACTGGAAGGCCGGTGTCCGATCCGCCTCGAGACGACCGCGCGCGAGCTCCGATGGCGGCGCGGTGAAGTGCAGATCGCCACTTCCGCAGGAACCCTGGCGGCCGGATCGGTCATCGTGACGGTGCCCCTTCCGATCCTGAAGCTGCCGGACACTCCGGCCGGGCTACGGATCGTCCCCGATCTGCTCGACAAGCGGGAGGCACTCGGCCAGATCGAAATGGGCACGGTGACGAAGGTGGTGTTCAAGTTCAGAGAACCGTTCTGGCGCGGGATCCCGGCGCTGCGCGACATGCTGTTCGTCCAGGCCACCGATCAGCCGGTTCCGACGTGGTGGGTCCCCTCTTTGGCGGATGATCCCGTCCTGATCGGTTGGGCGGGAGGTCCCAGGGCCGCACAACTCGGCAATACCAGTCGTGATGCATTGGCTGACCTCGCTCTCGGTTCGTTGAGCGCCGCCCTGGCGATGCCGCGCGAAACGATCGAGAAGGCAGGCAGTCACCTGGTGGACTCACGACTGGAATCGGGACCCCTTTTCTCTCGGGGGCTACACCTACGTCGCGGTTGGCGGAGTGGAGGCACATCGCCTCCTGGCCCAACCGGTCGAACACACGCTGTTCTTTGCTGGGGAAGCGATGTGTGGGGGCGGACTGAACGCTACGATGGAGGGCGCTCTACAATCGGGACGACGGGCGGCGGACGAGGTGATTGCGGAGACTGGCGGAGCGACTCGGCAGGACGTCGCTTCGCGACTTTAGTCGCGATCAGCTTGCGCCCTCCTACTGTCGGGGCACTGACCCCCGGCGCGGTCCGACGACAGTTTCCACTCGCCGCCTGTGGAGATCGATTCGAGTCACCCGACCGGGCTCGGGTTCAACCACGTAGTAGCGTCCCTGCGCATCTCGCACCATCCCGCCCAGCAATCCGAACCTGGTCTTGAGTGGCTCGGACCCCTCGGCATCCACCGCGGCATTGTCTCCCGTGCCTGCGAGGACCCGAATCCGCTGCTCCCGCTGATCCAGCCGCAGCAACTTGACTCCGGCCCATTCGTCGAACTCCAGGTCACCGTTGTCCAGCTCGATCATCGCGCCGAAATACTTGAAGGGGGCTTCTAACGCCGGAGTGCCATCGCCCACGGAACCTTCGGTCCGGTTTCCGGCGATGGTCCGGATCACACCGGTCGCATGGTCCACTCGGCGAATGCGCTGGCCGGTGGCGAGGCCCAGGGGAAATCTCAGGCTATCCGCAGCGGCCTGAGCTGGGAGGAGGGAGACTGAAGCCACAGTTGGCCCCGTCGATGCAGCCGCGACGAGACTAAAGACCACGAAACGTCGCATCGTGACGGCTTGTCGGGCGCGGGCGTCAGCCCGCCAGGCTCATTGGCGCTTGAGCCATTTCTTGACGTCTCCATGTCCGCTGCAGGCGGTAGCTTTCTGCTGGCTCATGGAATAACTGCCGTCGTTGCACTCCGCCGTTGCACCCGCGGGTACACCGGCACGCGCCGCGGGTGCTTTGCCCGTCAGCGCCGCTTCCGCCGTGGGGCCCTTTGCTGCGGTGTCGGGAGCAACCGTCACCGTAGAGTCCACTATGGCTGCGGGCGCCGGCTTTTCGGTTTCCTTCGGGGTGGTAGCAGTGGCGGTCGTGGTAGCAGACGCGCCCTTACCGGCGGCCGGCGGGGCATCGGTCTCGGCAGGAGCAGGCTTCGATTCCGAGGCCGCGGGCTTATCCTGTCCTCGACATGAGACTGCGACAGCAAGCGCGAGTCCCAGGATGAGCAGGTGGAGGCGAGAAGAGGTGGGCCTTGTCATGGGGTCCTCCGGCAGGCTTTGGGCGCTCGATGAATTGGGGGTCCCCGAAATCTACGTTGCTTGCATGGATTAAACACAGCCTCATGCCGGGACGACCGGATTCAGGAGCGGCAGGTCATTGCCCAGCCTGGGCCGGTGCTGGGTCCACCACTGCCGAGCCCGGTCCTCGGTCCAGGGGCCGAACGGCAGAGACTCGACGGCTCCCCGCGACCCAGCAGAGACCTGCGGAGGCAGCGACCACGCCGAGGTCGGCCCAATAGAACGCTGCATCCCGAATGAACTTGTCTGGGGGAGTAATGTGGCTGACCTTCACGTAGATCCAGGTGCCAAAGAAGAAGGCCGGGTCGATCGCGAAGGCGAGCAGGATGAGGAGGGCGAGCGCTCTCAGCCGGCCGCGGACCTGCTCCATGAGATCAGGGGGGAGGCTGGCCGAGAGTCCGCGGCCGCTCGAAGAAGGCGCCTCGGGACGCAGGAGGGTGACGTGGTCTTGCATACGGCGTCCCAGGAATGGAGCGCACGGACCGGCAACGTACTTCAGGTCACTGTTGGATGCGCTGCAGGCTTGAAAGGATCTGAACCGGTGCATTGACCCTCACCACACCGGGGATGAGGACCCGGGCATACCACCCGCGCCGGTTGACCAGGGTTCGCACGAATTCCGGGCCGCGTCGGGCGCCGACGTAGGGCAGGGAATGCAGCTCGGTGCAGGGATCGCAGGGCTTGGTGACCTCGAGAAGGACTTCCTCCACTCTGACCCGGGTGCCGGGTCTCAATTCCGATTCGGATACCTGGTCGAGGGTGATGTTCTCTCCGAGGTGCCCGGGCTCCACCGGCCACCCTTCGGTCCGAAGCTGAGACAGGATTTCCTGGGTGACGAGCAGGATAGCCTGATCCGGATCGCCTTTCAGCTTGGTGGCACGATAATGATTGTAGTCCCCTTCGGCTCCGGTCGACGTGATCCGTAATTCGGGAACCGGCTGCTTGGGCAGGCCGTACTCTCCGGATGTTTTCGGCTTGACGTTGAGCTGCAACACCTTCGGCCCCACGGTTACCTCCATCGGACAAGGCCATCTCGAACGGCGTCAAGGAACGTAGGTCACCGATACCGGAGTGGCG
This sequence comes from uncultured Gemmatimonadales bacterium, assembly GCA_963788625.1. GTDB lineage: Bacteria > Gemmatimonadota > Gemmatimonadetes > Gemmatimonadales > GWC2-71-9 > DATBGE01. Next base: position 725,565 of record CAWBHB010000001.1, read on the forward strand.
GAGGTGGAGTTGCCGGCCTTGTCGTAGGCCGTCGCACCGAAAGTAAATGTCCCTCCGGTATTGGAGCTCCACTGGGTAGTGAAGGGCGCCGACTGATCCAGCGGGCCGTAGGCCTGCCCATTCACGAAGAACTTGACGCTTCCCATGCCCTGGTCGTCGTGCGCGTTGGCCGTGATCGTCACGTTGCCGGTCGCGGTGCCTGACGCGGGCGAAGTCAGGTTCACCGTCGGCGAGATGTAATCCACCGGGCGCGCCATGGTGGGAGCGCTACTCCCGCAGGAGAGCGCGCTTACGACGACGGCAAATGAAAGCAGCCGATTCAGGTGGGTCACGTGAGCTCTGAGATTGGGGTCGTTCAATTTACCAACTGGACCCGGGTCAGGAAGGCTGCAGCCTTCGCTCGCGGAGATAGAGGAACAGGGGCAATCCCAGGGAGACTCCCACGGCGAGATTGGCCGCAATCGGAGCCCAAAGGTGTCGCATTCCGAGCCTGCGCCCTTCGGCAAAGACGAACACCCAGAGCACCGCCGAGGAAACGATGACGTCCATTCCGAAGAAACCGCCGATCCTGGTCGCGAAGAGTTGCTCCAGAAAGAGCCGCGCGTCCAGGCCGTGCTCCCGCAGGAATGGGATGAACTGGGAGTAGGGAAGAATCGTCCCCAGCACGCAGAGACCCAGGTAGAGTGCTTTCATTTCCGGTGCTCCTCTGTAAGCGCCCTCGCAAACGATCATGCCCTGGCCGGCGGACAGCACCAAGGCCCGAGCGCGGTCACACGTTCAGTGCGTGTGTGCCTTCAGGAAGGCGGCGATCTTCTCATTGAGGAATTTCTTGTCGGCCGGGTTGGGCGCGGCCCCCGCCGTGTGGCCCCAGAGCGATGGAATCGGCGTCAGGGTGACCTTGGGAATGAAGCCCGCCTCGTACCGCGCGTCCTCCACAGGGAAGTAGAGGTCGGTTGCTGATGGCATGTAGAGCAGCGGGACCTTGATCGAGCGGAGCGCCTTCTCGGTGCTGACCAAGCCCGGTGTGGTGCCCACATCGTGACGCTCCCAGGTGCGGGCCTGAAGAATCAGGTTGTTCGCGTCCGCGCCTTCCCTGAATTCCTTCTCCAGTTGAACGATCATGGAGTCCAGGGTCCAGGTGGGCGGCGAGCCGTCCCGCCACAGCTCCTTCCGCCACCATTCCTGGGAGAAGAGCCACCCGGCCCAGACCAGGGCGAACTGGTCGATGCCATGGACCGGCTGCTCGGTGTAATCACCAGCCTTGAAGGCCGGGATCCGACGTGATCGCCCCGATCTCGGCTTCGAGCCGCACGATGCCATGGGGCCAGGTGCGGGCGGTGCCGGCCGTGGCCACGATGCAGTCGCTGAAATCGGGATAGGAGACGGCCCACTGAAATGCCTGCTGGGCTCCCATCGAGAAGCCGATGATGGCTCTGAGATGGGTCAGCTTCAAGTCTTCCAGCAGCATCCGATGCACCGCTTCCACATTGTCTCGAATGGTCGCCACCGGAAACCGGGGACCATGAAACGGCTCGGCGGTGTTGCTGGGTGAGGAAGAGTGCCCGTTGCCGAACAGCTCGGTCGCGATCAGGAAGTAGCGGGTGGTGTCGAGTGCCAGTCCGGGCCCGATGAGCCACTCGTACCCATGGTGATCGGCCATGTAGTGAGACGGCAGCAGGATCGCGTTGTCTTTCCGGGCGTTGAGATGGCCGTAGGTGCCGTACACCAGCTTGGCGTCCGGCACGTCGGCTTCGCCGATACGGAAAGTGCCGAGGTTGAATTCGTGATGGACGGCGCGGTCGACGGGGGCGGAGGCGCTGTCCTGGGCCGACAGCAGGGTGGGGAGGGTGGAGAGGAGCAGAATCAGTGCCCCCACCCTCGGCGTCCAGTCAGACGATGGAACTCGGGTCATCGTTACGCCGCCGCGCGGGCCAGCACGAAGTAGATCGCGATTACGATGCCCGCAATGAACAGCGCGTGCGCGAGCAGGGCGATTCGCCGCAACTCCTTGATGCGGGCGGACCTTTGCGGTTCGGCGCCGGTCTCCGCCAGGAGCGCACACCAGTCCCGGCAGTCGTCCCAGAAGCCACGAGGTCGTCAGCGCTGAGAGGCGAAGGCGACCCAGGCCCAGAGGAGCGGCGACTTGGGGCTATTCTTGAGGGGGGTCCAGAGCCCGGCGCAGATGCCGGTTTGAAGTGCCACCATCCACTTGCACCAATCGGCGGAGAGTTTGACGGCTTCGAGCCGTGCTTCGGCGGTCTCCACGATGTCCTTCCCTTCCATCAGCCGTCAGCCGTCAGCTGTTAGCTGTTAGCTGTTCAAATTGCCATCTTGAACATCCTCAATCTGAAATCGCCCGATCCAGCTCCGCAATCGCCTGATTGATCTTGCTCGTCAGGCTTGCTGCGATCTCACGATCCTGACGCGCCAGCCACAGCCTGGCGATTCCCCCGTCCTCACCGGGGACGGTTTCAAACACGGCCAGGTCCCGCCCCGAGAGTTCGAGTCGAGGCCGCAGCCAGCCGCCGCGGAATCTCACGTTCAGTACTCGAGCGAGGGGGACCGTCAACGACTCGACCGGCAGCGGAGCCTCCTCGTCTCGCGCCGTCAGGGCGCCGACCTCCTGCACCCGGTAAGTGCCGGTCCACTCGATCCACAGGGATGCACCGTCGAATCGCAGGAGGCCGCGAAAGCGGTAGGAGGTGCTGACGGCCTTCACACCCTGGAACTGGTCTTTCCCCGCAACCTTCAGGGTGAAGGGAACGACGTCGTTCATGCGCGTTCGGCGAGGCAGACAGCGGACCAGGGACGGGAACCCTGCCTTGTTTTTGAATCGGGCAACAGAGCCAGAAGCCGCATCACGAGCGATACCCGGCGGGCTCGCGCGGCGGTCTTGAGCAGGGAGCGCACCTCGACCGGGCGCCAACCGAATTGCTGGAAGAACGGCGGACCCTCCTCCGGGGCAAACTGCAAAGGGGCGGATGCGGCCTTCAATTTCTCTCCGACTGTCTTGTTGAGCAGCTTGAGCAGCCCGGGAGAGGACAGGTCGAAGGTCCACTCCCGGAAGCCGGGCGTGGCCGCCAGGTCACGCGCCAGCGCCCCGACCTCCGTCGCCGAGAGGTAGATGAGGAATCCTTCGCTGATGATGAGGCCTCGTGCTCCGGGACGACCGAGTCGGTGGAAGAGAGCCTGTCGCGCCGGGACGTCGGCGAGATCCAGCGGCACCCGCTCGAGGCCGCATCGCGGCTTTTCGTCCTTGAGGATCGCCTCCTTGTAGGCGAGGAGGTCAGGCATGTCGATCTCGACCCAGCTGAGCGATGCCGGCAGCTCCATGCGATACGGCCTGGCATCGAGTCCGGCGGCCAGGTTCACGACCAGGTTTGTACCCCGGGCGAGGGACTCCGTGATCAACTGATCGAACAGAAAGGTGCGGGTTACCCAGGCCCACTCGTTCTCGGTTCCTTTCTCCCATCGAGCGCGCAATCTCGGCTCCTCGTTCTCCCGCCAGGCGACGGGCGTAGGGATCCCGGAACAGCGCGTCCTTCCGCTCGGTCTCCTGCGCACGGTACAAGGCCGCCCACTGGGCGGTGTCGGCGATACTCGAATCGGGACTCGGATACTGTCATTGCACGCAGGGTGCCTTGGGGTCTCCCTTGGGCTTGTCGAGCGCGGGGCGATGGTCTGCGTTGGCGACTCGGAGTGCTGCGTCATGCACCATCCGGCTCACCCGGGCGAGGTTGTCGTAGTCGATGTACTGGGGCTCGTCGGTGACTTGATGATAGTCGAGGTGCTCTCCCCGGGAGAAGGCCACGCTGGGGATACCGTAGCGGGCGTAGCTGTAGTGATCGGCCCGGCAGTAGTACTGCGACGGATGTCCGGGAGCGTCGTACGTGTAGTTGAAGACGAAGGGCGGCTTCTGCGCGGCGTTCGCCGCCTCGAGCAGGTCGCCGAATTCGTTGGAAAGACGGCGGGCGCCTACCACTTCGAGGTACGACGGCCGCTCCCGCGGGCAGGTCGCTGCTGTCGCCCCGGCCGATCATGTCCTGGTCGATTTCGGCCACGATCGAATCGCGCGGAATCGTGGGATGATCGGTGAACCAGGCCGACCCCACCAGGCCGTACTCCTCGCCGGTGTGGGAGACAAAGATCAGCGAACGCTTGGGCCGCTCTTTGCCTTTGGCGAACGATTCGGCGAGCTCGAGGATGGAAACGGTGCCGGTTCCGTCGTCATCGGCGCCATTGCGGATCGAATCGGCCCGGGGCTTATGAATCGCCCTCAGGCTGTCGAGGATGATCCGGATCTTGCCCATCTCCTCGGGAGTCGCCTCACGCACCGGACTGTCGGCTCCCAGCGGCCGCACGACCCGGTTGAAGGCGCGGATCGAATCGTGGTCCACCGGATCGTGGCCGAAGCCGACGTGGTCGTTGTGCGCAGTGAGTGAGACGTACTCCCCGCGAAGCTTGGGATCGCTGCCCGGAATGATCGCGATCACGTTGCGCGCGGGATACGCGGTGGGCGTCCGTCTTGGCGTGACGCTGCCTCGCAGCGCTTTGCCCTCCGCACCAGGCGACAGGCCTTCGAGCGGTGAGCCGAACAGAGACTGCGCGGCTTCGGGGGTGAGCATCAGGACCGGAGGTTGGGTCACTTCTCCTGGGCATACAGGCTCACTCGACCGTCGTTCACCATCTGCCGTACACCGGGATCGAGCAGGTCCAGCTCGGCGATGGCGAGCGCAGCGGCCCCCCGCCAGCGCGCGCTCCGTGCGGTCACCCCGGTGCGGACGTATTGCCGCGGCCGCCGGGTCCCGGCCGCACGTCGAGAACCACCAGGTGGCCTGCGGCCTTTGCGCTGTCGATCCAGCTGGCCGAATCCCCCGCGTTTCCTCCGTAGATCGCGACCTCACCCGCCAGCGGCTCGGTCCGGGAAGAGATCCAGAGGGCCGGAATGAAATCCCGCCCCGCCGCCATCCGCACCCCATCTCCCTCGAGCGTGCGCCTGGTCGTCCAGTTGCTCGCGGACAAACGGCACCTGCTGGAAGTAGCTGCCGCCTTCGCCACCGGGTTTCAGACCCAAGCCGCTTGAACTCACTGGCGATGTATTCAGCAGTCTTGAAGTTGCCGATCGATCCCGGCTCGCGGCCGCCCATGGAATCGTCGGCCAGGAGAAAGAGACGCAGCCGCAGGTCCTTGGCGGTGATGTCGGAAGTGGTGGCTGCGCGCGCGGCCGTCTGGGCCGAGGCGGTATTGGCAGCAAGAAACAGAATCGCACAGCCGAGTGAGACGCGCATGGAGAGCACCTGAGAATGCGAGACCTGAGAGGAGGGACCGGCACCCGTACGTGGTCCGGCGACCGCCGGGTTCAGGCTCTACCGCCTCGTCGCGAAGAGCAATCCATCCCGGATCGGGACGATGCTGGCGATCCAGCGTGGATCGTTCATGATCAGCCTGGTCAACTCCCGCACCCCCTCGGTGTCGGCTGACCGGTCGCCCTGGTCCAGCACCTTTCCGCTCCAGAGCAGATTGTCCACGATCAGGACCCCGCCCGCGCGGAGCTTCGGAATAGATGACGGAAAGCGAGGCCGGGTACCCCGCCTTGTCGATGTCGTTGAAGATGAGATCGAAGGGACCCGGCGTGTTTCCGCAGAGTGGCGACGGCTTCGGCCGTGTGATATTGGACCAGGTCGATCGAGTCCCAGCGCGGTGAGATGGCGACGGGCTCGGGCCGAGAGCTCGGCGTCCCAAACGGTGTGATGCACCACGCCGCCGCCGTTCTCCTGGACTCCCCGGGCGAACCACGCGGTCGAATATCCGAATCCGCTGCCCAACTCGAAGATGTTCCGCGCTCCGCTGAGTCGGGTCACCAGATAGCAGAAGTAGCCGCAGGCCGGGCCGATGATCGGGAAGTTGGTCTTGGCTGCCTCGGCTTCCATGGCCTGCAGTTCCGGCGTCGCGAGGCGGGACCAGGCGAATCGAGGTAGCGGGAGATCTCAGGAGGGAGCAGTTCCATGGGAAGACGGAATGCTATGGCGGGCGTCTAGCCCTTCGTGCTCGGACGGGGGGTGCAGGACTCCCTCGCTCATCCGCACCGCGGTGCCTCCCACCCTCACCTGCTTCACCTTCCCCTGCCGAATATCCGCCTCGACATCGAGCAGGCTGGGCCTGCCCATCTCGAAGCCCTGCTCGATCCGCCAGCGCAGCGTGCCTTCCCGTGTGGAATCGCGCGCAGCGAGGTAGCCCGCTATCGCCGCCGCGGCAGAGCCGGTCGCGGGTCCTCCACGATTCCCAGGCCGGGTCCGAACATCCGGGCCCGCAGAGTCTGAGCCCTTGAGCTCCGGGTCCCGACAGAAGACGTAGACCGGCGGCGCCCAGTAGTGAGCCAGGACCGCACGCCAGGCACCGCCATCGATCTGCACCCGGGCCAGCACGGAGCGATCCCGCACCTGCACGAACAGGTATGGCACGCCGCAGGACGCCGGCCTGAGGCGCTTCGGTTCCGCCGAGCAAATCTCCGGGCTCGAGATTGAGGACGGCTGCCAGCTCGGTCGAGGGCGGTGGAGGCGGGACCGAAGGAAGGGAGGGCCGGCGCCGCCAGCTGCACGAAGGGCAGCTTGCCCTTTCTCTGCGTGATGCTGACCTGCACCGGGCCGGCTTCCTCCTCCAGCACCATGGTGGTCCGCTCGCCTTTGAGTGGCACCTCCCGAAGCGCCGCGAGCAGGTGAGCGGTTCCGATCGTCGGGTGCCCGGCAAAGGGCAGCTCCTCGGCTGGAGTGAAGATGCGGAGCCGCCGGGTGTTCCGGGGATCCCGCGCCGGCCGTACGAAGACCGTCTCCGAGAGATTGAACTCGATTGCGATACGCTGCATCTCGGCTGTGGTCAGCTCGGGCGCCTCGGGAAACACCGCGAGCTGGTTCCCGCCGAACGGGCGGTCGGTGAAGACGTCGAGCGTGTGGTAAGTTCAGCCCTTCCGCCATGGCTAGCGCATCCCGGATAAGAGCAGCAGGTAGAATTTCACTCCCCAGCCCACGTTGTCGATCGACAACCGCTCGTCGTTCCCGTGCACCTCGTAGCGGTTCTCCTCGATGGGAATCAGGTACGGGTCGAGTCCGTAGGTAATAATCCCGGCCTGGGCAAAACTGGGCCGGTCACTGGCGCCGGGACTCACCGGGGTCGCCACCGGGATCCCGGGCAGCATCTCTCCGGCGACGTGCTCGATCGCCTTGAACAGCTCGGTGTCGAGCGGCGCGTCATAGCGGGGAGGAATCGGTGCGATCTCCTCCAGCTTGACACTGGTGTCGGCGATGATCCGGCGCAGTTCCTTCGTAAAGGCGACCGGATCCTCATCCGGCAGCAACCTGATATCGAGGTCGGCGGTGGCCCGCTGCGGGATGGTGTTGGTCTTGTTGCTGCCGACCAGCACAGTCGGGGAAATGGTATTCCGCAGCAGGGCGTTGCGCTCCGGCTCACTCAGGAGCCAGGCGCGCCCCGCCGGCGACTTGAGCGCGGTGCCTGGGTCGGCCAGCCACTTCCGGCCTTCGGGACTCGGTCTCGACCGTGGCGAGCGCCTTGAAGAACCGCTCGACCGCCGGAGTGAGCCGAAGCGGCGTCTGCCAGGCCGATACTCGCTCGATGGCGCGAGCCAGTCTTGGCACCGGATTCTGATCTGCCGATCGGCACCGAGCCGTGCGAGGTCTTTCCTTCGACGACGAGCCGGGTCCAGAGGGGACGCTTCTCCCCGACGTCGATGCCGAACCAGCGGACCTTGCCGCCTTCCACCCGAGTGTCCGCCCCTTCGGTGAGCAGGTATTCGACATCCTGCAGCAGATCGGGATGCCGCTTGACGAAGACGATGGCGCCGTCGCCGTTCACCTCTTCATCCGCGTTGCCGATGTACACCAGGTCCCGGTCGAGCTGTATGCCGGAGCGTTTGATCGCGATCAGGGCCATCAGCTGAATGATGCCGTGTCCCTTCATGTCGATGGCGCCGCGGCCGTAGACGTAGCCGTCTTTCACCAGACCCTGGAAGGCGGGAACGGTCCATTGACTGTCGGTTACCGGTACCACATCCATGTGGTGCACCAGGGCGATCGCCTTCTTCTTCCCGTTGCCTTTGAGGCGGGCGTAGAAATTGGCCCGTCCGGCTCCCAGCTCCGCGGTGTCGAGGATCTGGCCTTCGATTCCTTCCCGGGCCAGCGTCTCCTTCAGCCAGCGCGCGGTGGCCAGCTCGTTGCCCGGCGGGTTGCGTGGTGTTGATCGCGAGGTATTGGGAGAGGAGCTGGACCGCTTCGTCCCGGAGCCGGTCATAGTCGAACGGAGCGGATTGCGCTGGAACGGGGATCGGCGCCGAAGAGCGGCAAGCCAAAGCGCGGCAGCACGTATGCAGATGCGAATCATGGAGCGGGGTTGAGGGTCTGGAGCGGGAACGCTATAGGTAGGGGACGACGGCCGGGTGACAAACGCGATGGTTTCAGAAGGAGTCCGAGGACAGCCCTCCCCAGAACGGACAGTTCGTCGTAGTAAGCGGAGTAACCACCACGCGCAGGCTCCATGCGCGGCTGCCAGCGGTAGCCCACGATCCCCGTCGAGGTAGAGTACCTTGCCCCTCCGCGAAGATGATCGATGAAATCATCGAATCATCGCCTCGTGAGCGGGTTGATGAACGCGCAGCCGACAACTCCGGCTCGATCAGGTGCGCACCATGTCCCCCAGCACCGCTGCGGTGACGGAAGGTAGGCCAGATCTACTCGAGGCCGGCTGCCGCGCACCGGAGCCGAGGCTCGAGCCCAATTCGAGGTTGGCGAACCGTAACCCGCCGAGCCTCCAAACTCGACGAAGAAGGCGCCCCGGTTCACCTGCGCGGCAGAGGCTTGCAGGGACCAGTAGCAGAACGGCTAGCGCGCAGGCGCGTCAGTGCCGCCCCTCTATTTGGCCAGCGGATCGGCCTGCATGAATCCGAAGATGTTGCCTTCGGTGTCCTTCCCATAGGCCAGCCAGCCCAGTCCGGGAACGGCCATCTTGGGCAGCGCGACCTGACCGCCCAGAGCCGTGAGCTTGCTCGACTGTCTCATCCACCGAGTTCGTGTCTACGGTGCAGACGTAGCCGTTCACCGCGGCGCCTTCAGCCGGAGGCGAGCCCATCCGTTTGACGAGGCCGCCATCAATGCCCGGAGTACCTTCGCTTCCGGTCTTGATGAGCCAATACTCCATCGGCCCTTCCCACTTGGTGAACTGCCAGCCAAGGAGGCTCTCGTAGAACTTCACTGCGCGTGACGGATTGTCAGCGTGGATCTCGAAGTGGATTGGACGGGGCATGAATCGGGCCGGTCTTAGGGAGGTGAACGGAGAACGGTGAACGGGGAACGGGAGTCGCGAGACGACAACGAGATACACGTGGGCGAACCTACCCTTCGCTCGGCCGTTCTCGTCCAGCGAGCCTGCCTTTCGGAGTGTGCGACTGAAACGTATCCTTTGACACCTGACACCTGACACCTGACACCTGACACCTGACACCCATGCTCTTCCTCAACAACCTCGCCCGCTACCTGGCCATCTTCCTGCCGCTCACCTGCGTGCTCGGCCTGGTAGAAGGCGCCGTCAGGGGCATGTGGGGGTTCAATCCCGCCGAGCTTCGGTATCAGGTCGGGCGCCTGGGGGGTGTTCGAGGCGCCGGGCCTCCTGCTGGTCGCGCTGCCGACGGTGCTTCTCCTCGGCTGGGCGGTTCACGCTTCTGGGCCGGGGCAGGGACACCCGATCACCGCACGATTGCTCGCCGCTGGTGCTCGCACCGGTCCTCGTGTGGGTCGGCAGGTCTCGCCCTTGGTCCCTTCGGAGGACAGCTGCTTGCTCGCCTTTCCGTTCGCCTGGATCGCAAGCGGGATCATCTATGGATTGGTGTTCAAATTGTCTCCGTCCGACGTACATCCTCTCCAGCTCTGAGTCCGCCATGCGCACCGCCAAACCACTGCTGCTCGTGCTTGCTCTTGTCGCTCCCTCCGACGCCCGGCGTATGCGCAGGAGAACCCCAACATGCTGAGCTCGAAGGAGAAACAGGATGGCTGGCGGCTCCTGTTCGACGGCTCGACCACGAATGGGTGGCGCGGGTTCAAGAAGAGCGGTGTGCCGGACGGCTGGAAGGTGGTGGACGGCGCGATCACCCGGGTCGGGGAGGGCGGCGACCTGATCACCAACGATGAGTTCGGCAACTTCGAGCTCGCGCTGCAGTGGAAGATCGCCCCGGGCGGCAACAGCGGGATCATGTACCGGGTCACCGAGGACGGCGGACGCCACCTACGAAACCGGTCCCGAGATGCAGGTGCTGGATGACGCCGGCCACACGGATGGCCAATCCCGACTGACAGCGGCCGGCTCCTGCTTCGGCCTCTACCCGTCCCCTGCCGGTCTCCTCAAGCCGGTGGGCGAATGGAACGCCGTCCGGATCATCGTGAACGGAAACCACGTGGAGCACTGGCTCAACGGCACCAAGGCGGTGGAGTACGAGCTGGGGAGTCCAGACTGGGAGGCCAGGGTCAAGGCGAGCAAGTTCGCCCAGTGGCCAGGCTACGGCCGCGCGACCACGCGGCCACATCGCGATCCAGGATCACGGCGATCGGGTGGCGTATCGGGGGATAAAGATCGAGAGTGCTGCAGATGAGCAGGTAACGGGGGGTCAAGGTTTCAGGGTCAGGCGAGTCGCGGCTAACTCCCGTCCCGCCTTCCCTATTGGCAGGTGAACGCCCGATGCCTCGGAGTCGCACGTCCGACATCCTTACATCCTGACTCCATGACCAAGCTCAAACTGTCCACCATGATGTTCCTGCAGTACTTCATCTGGGGCGCCTGGTTCGTCACCATGGGCACCTATCTCGGGACGACGCTGGGCTTCGATGGGCGGCAGATCGGCCTCGCGTACGGCGCCACGGCAATCGCCGCCATCATCTCGCCGTTCTTCGTGGGCATGGTGGCCGACCGGTTCTTCGCCACCGAGAAGATCCTGGCCCTTCTGCACATTGCCTTGGCGCGGTTCTGCTCTACTGGGTCTCGACGCTCACCGCCTTCTCGTCGTTCTATCCGGTCGCTGATCGGCTACGGCCTCTGCTACATGCCGACGCTGGCGCTGACCAATTCCATCTCGTTCGACCACATGAAGGACCCGGCCCGGGAATTCCCTCAGATCCGGGTGCTGGGCACCATCGGGTGGATCGTGGCGGGACTCATCGTCGGCCGGCTGGGGCTCGAGGCCACCGCCATTCCGATGCGGATCGCCGCCGGCGCCTCGCTCGTGCTGGGTCTCTTCTCCCTGACTGCTGCCGCACACTCCGCCTCACGCCGCCGGGAAAGCCGCTGAGCGTGCGCGATGTGCTCGGCCTCGATGCGCTCGCGCCTGCTGCAGCGACCGCTCCTTCGCCACGTTCGTCGTCGGCTCCTTCCTGCTCTGCATCCCGCTCCAGTTCTACTACGCCTTCACCAACCTGTTCCTGAACGAGAGCGGGATGGCCGAGCCGGCGAGCAAGATGACGCTGGGCCAGATGTCGCGAGATCGGCTTCATGGTGCTGCTGCCCTGGTTCCTGTTCCGCCTCGGGGTCAAGCGGATCCTCCTGATCGGCATGGTCGCCTGGGCGGCACGATACGCCTTGTTCGCCTACGGCGATGCGCCACGAGATGATCTGGATGCTCTACCTCGGCATCCTGCTGCACGGGATCTGCTACGACTTCTTCTTCGTGACCGGCCAGATCTACACCGACGAGCAGGCGGGTCCCAGGATCCGGGCCGCGGCCCAGGGCTTCCTCGCCTTCCTGACCCAGGGCGTGGGCTATCTGATCGGGGCCTACGTCTCAGGCGCCGTGGTGAAAGCGCACACGCTCGCGGCCGGCGGTCATGACTGGCGCGGCATCTGGCTGGTGCCGGCGGCGATGGCAGTGGTGGTGCTGGCGGTGTTCGCGGTGCTGTTCAGGCCAGCAAGTCGATAGTCGATAGTCGATGGTCGATGGTCGATGGTCGATGGTCGATGGAGGTGGGGGTGGGGCAGACCATCGACTATTGACCATCGACCGCTGTACATGAAGTAAGGGCCCAGCACCGGGGAGGTACTGGACCCTTTCACTCCGGACGGTGGGCTGATCAGAACCTGATGGTCAGGCCGGCCGAAGTGACCAAATCATTCCGAGTTTTTTCTTCTCCTTTGATAGTGCCATTGTAGATGTAGTCTTCCACGTCCAGCCGGACTCCCAGCGTCGAATTGATCGGGAACCTGAAGCCCGCCCCGAAGACGGCGCCCAGGTTGGTCTCACTGGTCGATTGGCTGGTCACCTCGTTCCCGCGACGCACGATGGCCGGGCCCGCACCGATGTGGAATCCCACCGGCGACATGCTGGGGCTCAGCCCGACCATCAGCTTGACACCTGCCGCAAAGATGTTGAGGCTGCGCGTCTCGTTCACGGTGGCACCAGCCACATCCACTTTGGCCGGCGTCAATCCGGCGACCGCTTCAACACCAAGGATGTTGGTGCCCCAGTAGGTGAGCCGGGCGCCGCCGGCGAAGCTGTTACGCTGGTCGAGGCTGGTACCGATCGAGCTGGCACTGGGATCCGTGCCCAGCGGCGAGAACATGCCGGCCCAGATGCCCAGACTGGTACTGCTTTCATGCGTGTTCTGGGCGTGCGCCCGGGCCGGAATTATCGTCGCGAGTCCGGCGAGCATGAGCCCGGATGCAGCGATGCGAAGTGGACATCTTGTTGACATTCATCCTCCAAGGCGCGGTTACAGAGTGCGCCGTCGAGGCCGGAAGTAGTGAAGGCGCGACGAGCGTGAATTCAGCTCGACCGCGCCTTCCTCTGATGGAGCTCAACCCCATCCGACAAGGTGGACGGAAAACCGTCAGCCCGTCCTATCGATCCGCAAAGTCAACCTATCAGCGTCTCCCTCGACCGGATGTGGTAACTGTCACACCATTCCTGCTCAACTTTCCCGGTCGAGGTGGGAGGGAAACCGGCACCGGTTTCGGTGCCGATTCCCTTCAATGTTGGCAGGCGTCCTGCGGGGTCCTTGAAAGTTCTTCACCAGAGCGGGCTCAAGTGCTCTCCCATTCCTACGAGGGCTCGATCATTCACCTCTTGGTTCGCGATATCTGTGAGCTCGGTCTCCATGGCCGCTTCTTCCTGGAGACTCATCGCCAGCAGGTCGACGATGCTGTCCAGCCCGAGCAGGTGGCATAGGTCCTGGCGCATCCGTAGGCCGCGATCTCGTAATGGGAGATCCGCTGAGCGACCGCGATGATGGCAGCATCAACCGCCGAAGGTGAGGCTTGAGCGCGCGACGCAGGCTCGGGGCACCCGAGCCCTTACTCGCAGATCCTTCATCGAAACGAGCGGCATTTCCTCTCCTATGAGATCTCAGAGCGTGCAGCCGCCTCAGGCGCGACTCGCGACATCTGCGCGGCTGTCTCTCTGCGGGATGCATCCAGGCTTCGACGATTGGAAACCAGCACTGGCAACACGGTCGCCAGCAGGACCACGACGAACAGGTAGAAGACAATTCGCGAACGCTTCGGTCGCGAAGCCGACTTCGCCTGCACCGAACAGTGTCGCTACCAGCGCCACTACGAGCAGACCCAAGGCCCAGCGCAGCACGATGCCTCCTCTCGCAGCCTGCGGGCTTACTTGCCAGCCAGAACCCGGCGTTCGAAATCCTCGACTTGACGCTCCAGCTCCGCGCGGGCGAATCCGTAGCGCCGCTGGAGCATGCCGATCAGCTGGTCGCGCCGCCCGGCAATGATCGATATGTCGTCATCGGTCAGCCGGCCCCACCGTTCCAGGAGTTTCCCTCTCAGCCGTGTCCACTGCCCTTCAACCGTATCCAGATTCATCGAATCCCAACCCTTGCTTCTGATCACGCCCGCCGGGTCCCGGAACGAACGAAGGCGCGGATTCGCGCGTCTCCCGTGGAGAGCGTCCATTCCGCGCCTTCGACTCGCAAAGCCCTTTTCGCTCCGCTCGGCAAGGCTTGCTCGCTGGTGGTTACCGCACCCGGCCGGGGTCAGGCCCGGCCGAGTGTGGTGACCGGTAATGCGATCTATGCCTGCAGCAGCCGGGAAACACAAAAGGCGCGGCGACCTCTCGAGGAGGATCGTTCGCGCCTTCGACTGATGAGGCCGAAGCCTCATCCGACAAGGTGGCGGGATCACTCCCCCGCCGATTTTTGGCTGCGGGCCTATGTTAAGAAAACGCCCTATTCGCGCAAGTGACCATTGTCACAGGTAGATCTAAGCCTTTAGACAACAGATCTAAACCTCAATTGTGCTCGAGCAGCAGCTCCAGTCTCTGGCGCAACTCGCCGAGTGCCTTGGACTTGAAGGCACTCTTGGTCTCCTCCAGGACCCGAATCGTCTCCCGGACCGCCTCCTGAAGCTGGGCTCCCCGGGGACAGTTCAGCAGCTGGCAGGGGTGCTGTCCCGACCGGCTGACCGGCCAGGGCCCGGCCCAGCTGCTCCAGGTCGGTCAGCGATCCCATCACGTTCCGCAGCGTGAGCGAAAGGAACACGTCGATGCCCGCCGTGGGCGACGTCGAGTTGCCCTCCGGCCCGGACAGGGTCTTCAGCTCCTTGCGCCATTCCTGCAACCGTTGCTCCGCGCTCTGCATGGCCTGATAGGAGCGGAACCGGGTTACCGCGGTCTGGATCCGGGGCAGCAGGTCGGAAAACACCACCGGCTTGACCAGGTAGGCGGCGACCGGCAGCTCCACACAGGCCATTGCCGACCGGAGCGACGGGACTCCGGTAATGACCATCACCGGCAGGCCACCCCTGCTCGCCGTGATCTGGCGGATCAGCGAGAGGTCGGCGTTGCCGGGCATCTCCAGATCGGTGACCAGCAGGTCATAGTTGTGCTCCGAGGCCCGAGCAAGCGCGCTCGCGCCATCGGTGACCGTATCGCACTCGAACCCCTCTTTTCGAAGGAGATCCGCAGTAGAACTGAGGAACGTCTCTTCATCGTCGGCAAGGAGGATCCTGCCGCGCATCGTCATGAGTAATCTCCTGCTTATCGGGTCCCGAGCGGCAACCGCACCACGAACTCGGTGCCACCTTCCGGAACGTCAAGGATTTCCACGTGACCGCCCAGGGCGTGGACCGAGCGGCGGACCAGCGAGAGACCGAGTCCCATCCCCCCGGTCCTCGTGCTGGACGGCTTGGTGGTGAAGAACGGTTCGAAGATCCGCTCCCGAATCTCCTGCGGAATGCCGGGTCCGCCGTCTTTGACCCGGAGGGCGAACATGCCGTCTCTCCGCCGCGGCCGACACCGAAACGGTTCCCCCTTTCGGGGAGGCCTCGACCGCGTTCTGCACCAGGTTATACAGTGCCTGGCGCAGCAGCGCGTCGGGAAGCTGTACGACTTGGGGCGCGCCGCTGCAAGTCCACCTTGATGCTCACCCTGGCATCGCGATTGACCTGCTCCGAGGAGCGCCACCGCGTCGCCGACCACGTTAGGTATGGATGTCTCACGCGCGCCGTCGGTTTCCGGGCGGTAGGTCTCATAGAGCTGGCGGGTTACGCCGGCGATCCGGCCGATCTCCCGCTCGATGGCGCCGACGTAGCTGTGATGCGGGTGACTCTCGGGGACCGCGTCCTTGATGAGCAGGAAGGAGTTCTGGATGCCGGCCAGCGGATTGTTGATTTCGTGCGCCACGCGCGCCGCGAGCCGACCCATGGTCGAGAGCGACTCGACCTCACGCAGCTGGTCTTCGGCCTGCTTGCTCGCCGTGATGTCCCTCCCCTCGGCCAGGAGCTGCACCACACGCCCCTCGGCATCCATGATCGGGGTCAGCGAAAAGTCGATGATGGCGTGGCGGCCCTCTCCGGCATCCAGCTCCATCTCCTTCCGCACCGTCTTGCCGTTCCAGGCCTCGGCGAACGCGGCGCGCAAGACCTCACGACTGGCGGGACTGTTCAGCCAGATCGCGGTGTCCCAGAGCGGCACTCCGCGCAGTTCCTCGAGCGTGGTACGCCGAGAAATCCAGCGCGGTACGATTGGCCTCCAGCACCCGTCCTTCGAGGTCGAGCAGCTTCTGCAGCTGGTAGGCGCTGTCGAAGCAGGCTCTGAACCGCCGTTCGCTGGCTTCCAGCGCTTCGTCGGTCCGTTTCCGCTCGGTGACGTCGGCGCTGATGCCCAGCACCCGGAGCGGCACGCCGCTGGGCGCTCGTTCTACCACCCGGCCCCGATCGATGACCCAATGCCAGCCGCCGAGATGGTCTCGGATCCGATATTCGGCCTCGAAGCTTTCGGTCTTCCCCGCGAGGTGGTCCGCCATCGCCGACCTGCACCGCTGGCGCGATCATCGGGATTAATGAGCGACATCCAGCTGTCGACTTCGGCCGGGAACTCCGACGGGCCATAACCCAGATGCCGCCAGAGCGCCGCGCTTCTGATCGCCGCGCCACTCGGCACGTCCCACTCCCAGATCCCGTCGGTCGCGGTCTCCAGGGCGAGATTGAGGCGAACCCGTTCCACCAGGCGGGCGCGGGACCAGGTCATCTGGGCCAGCCGTACGGTCAGGGGCAGGAGAGCGGTGACCAGCAGCCCTGCGAGCAGGAGCAGATCGGGAAGCTTCGAGTGAAGCCGCTGCAGCGTCTCCTGGGTGGCGCCAACCTGGAGCTGCCAGTTGAGATCGCCCGAGCTTGAACGCAGGACCGATCCATGAGATTCCGGGCATCCCGCCGGGGGCTCGCGCGAAGTCAGGAGAGACGCGCCCCTCGCGGTGAAGATGGTAAAGGCGTAGCCCTCACCGGGGTTGTCCAGCACCGGTTCCAGCAGGCCTGCGGCGTCGAACACGCCGAGTACGTGGCCGGTGCAGCCATCTGGCGCACAGACTGGCACCGCGGCGGCGAAGGTCCGTCCCTCCGTTCCGATGCGCGAAGTACATGGTGGCGGAGTGCCACGACGCGGGCGGAGCTCCGCCGAGCGCCGCCTCAAGGCCGCGCTGCAGCTGGGAGCGCAGCGTGTCGGCATCGAACGACGGGAGGCGCTACGTAGGTGACCTTCGCGGCCGAATCGGTCCACGCGATTGCGAGCAGCCCGTCGATATCCCGGGTGATCGCCACCATGCTGCTCGACCAGTTGACCGACTGCGGCCTGGGAGGCGAGCTGAACCGCGAGATCCGACCCAGGAGCCGGGTGCCGGTCTGTACCTGGCCGTAGATCTCACGTCTCGCAGTGCGTGCCGCGATGGTCGCCTGGCCCCGAACCCGGTCGTCCTCGTAGATGATGAGCGCGCGCCAGAGGAAAATCGCGGTGACCAGGCACCCCGCTCCGACCGATACCGGCACCCAGTAGGCCGATGCGTCGCGGCGACGGGATCTGCGCTCCAGGCGATGAAGACCAGGCAGGAGCCTCCGATCAGGGATCCGATCAGGGTCTGCAGCGAGGAGCCGGCCAGGAGACCGGCCTGCTGGTCGAGATTCCAGATCCCGGTGGTGAGCAGGATGCCGAGGGCGAAGGCCACCACGACACAGCCGAGTCCACCGGCCAGCAGGCGTCCGCGATGAGGAGAAATCGGTGAGGCGAGCGTGAGCAGGCCGGCGCCCGCCAATCCGAGGAGCATGGCGCTGGCAATCGGCACCCGCACCGGTGAGGTCAGCCCAGTGGAGAGTCCTCCTCCGCCGATGATGGGATTGATCCCCAGATCGACGCCGAGGAGGTACTGGGTGAGCGCCGCCGCAGCGACCACCAGGGCACCGGCAGCGCCCAACGCGCCGGCCGTCCGCTTGCCACTGACCAGGGCCACGAGTCCTGCGCCGAGGGCGCAAAGGCTCAGCCCCGTGACGAGTGAGAGAGGCGAGAATCCCCTGACCGGTTCCTTGAGAGACTGAAGTCCCGGGAGGAGACCGAGGGCGCCGGTCGCGCCCAGCAGGACGAGAAGCCACCCGGCCACTCGGCCGGCCCACCTGGCCCGGCTGTCGGCTACCAGGGCATCAGCATCGAAGCCGTGAGCTAGTGGCTTCAGTGCATCGTCCATTTCACCCCCTGACTATGAGGACGGAACTCCCGGAAAGACAAAAGGCCCGAACGAAACTCTCCGCGGCAGCGGACAGCTCATTCGTGCCTTCGACTCGTGAGGCTTCCGCCCCGCTCGACAAGGCGACCCAGGCCGACCTGGGCCTGCGACCCGGCTGAGTCCCGAATGAGCATGTTATCATGAGGTAGGGAGGGCCGCAAGCACGCGGCGGAGAATCCCGAACCGGCCACCCAAACCATGCATCCACTCGCCGGCCAACCCGCTCCCGCGCAATTGCTTATCGACGTGGCGCGGCTGGAGCGCGACTATTACGAGCGGCAACCCAACCCGGAGGATCCGGCTCAGCGCGTGAGCTTCGGGACGAGCGGTCATCGCGGTTCCCCGTTCGAGGGCACGTTCACCGAAGCCCATGTACTCGCCATCACCCAGGCAATCTGCGAGTATCGGACGGGACGCGGTATCGCCGGACCGCTTTTTCTCGGGAAGGATACTCACGCGATTTCGCCTCCGACCGAGCGGACCGCGCTCGAAGTGCTCGCCGCGAACCATGTCGATGTGGTGGTGCAGCGGAGGGACGGATTCACACCAACGCCCGTGATCTCCCGCGCGATCCTGGCATGGAACGCCTCCCGGGCCGGTGGACACACCAGCAGTGAAGCGGTGCGCCTCGCGGATGGGATCGTCATCACCCCCTCTCACAATCCACCGTCCGATGGCGGCATCAAGTACAATCCGCCCAATGGCGGCCCGGCAGACACCACGGTCACCCGCTGGATCCAGGACCGGGCCAACGCGCTGCTGCGCGACGAGAACCGCGGTGTCAAACGGGTGCCCTACGAGAAGGCGAGAAGCGCACGCACCACGCGGCACGGTGACCTCGTCGCGACCTACGTGGCGGACCTCGCCAACGCGATCGATCTCGAGGCGATCGGTGCCGCCGGGATCAGAATCGGTGTGGACCCGCTGGGTGGGGCGTCGTTGGGATACTGGGGCCCGATCGCGGAGCAGTATGGTCTGGACCTGACGGTCACCAATACTCAGCTCGATCCGACGTTCAAGTTCATGAGCGTGGATCACGACGGCAAAATCAGGATGGACTGTTCGAGCCCCTGGGCCATGGCGAGCCTGGTGCGGCTCAAGGATCGCTTCGATGTCGCCTTTGCCACCGATCCGGATGCAGACCGCCATGGGATCGTGACTCGCTCCGCCGGGTTGCTCAATCCCAATCACTTCCTCGCCGTCGCGATTCGCTATCTCCTCGGTTCCCGTCCCGGATGGGGCAGCCAGGCCACGGTCGGTAAGACTGTGGTGACGAGCGCACTGGTGGATCGGGTGGTGAGCGGTGTCGGCCGGCGCCTGTTCGAGGTGCCGGTCGGCTTCAAGTGGTTCACGCCGGGACTCTTCGACGGAAGCTGCTGTTTCGGAGGTGAAGAGAGCGCGGGCGCGAGTTTTCTCAAGCGATCCGGGATGGTGTGGACCACCGACAAGGACGGACTGTTGCTGGGACTTCTCGCGGCGGAGATCACCGCGACCACCGGGAAGGATCCGGGTGAACACTACCGCGAATTGACCGCCATGTATGGCGCACCGGCCTATACCAGGATCGACACGCCCTGTACTCCGGCGCAGAAGGCGGGATTCAAGAAGCTCACCGCAGGCTCGGTGACCGCGGGATCGATCGCGGGAGATCCCATCGAGTCCCGCCTTACGACCGCTCCCGGCAATGGCGCGCCGATCGATGGGCTCAAGGTCACCACCCGGCACGGCTGGTTTGCCGTCCGGCCTTCAGGTACCGAAGACATCTACAAGATTTACGCGGAGAGTTTCCGCGACGAGCGCCATCTGGCGCGCATTGTGGAGGAGGCCCGGGATCTGGTGGAACGCGCCTGGCAGTGGCCTGAGGAATTGTCAGGGATTGAGATGAGAATTTCAGGATTGAGAGATGTTGCACTGAGACTTGCGACGCTAGGCAGTCGGTGAGTTCCACTCAGGGTCATCCGAGGCTTTCGAGGTCCTCGCCTTCAATCTGTCAATCTGAAATCTCGAAATCTGCAACATCTCTCCATGTCTCAAATCACCCGATCACTTCCCCCGTCCACCGGCACCTGGGCCCCGGTCGTCTTGGCAAAGGCGGGACCGGCCATCGCGCAGACCAGGGCGGCGACGTCCTGAGATGTCACTACGACGCCGAGCAGGTTGTTGCGCTTGTATTGATCGACCGTCATGCCATAGTTCCGCGCCCGGGCCTCGAGCACATCCTGGGTCCACGCCGCGGTATCGAAGACGGCGTGCGGATGGAGGATGTTGACCCGGATACCATCCTTCGCCAGCTCGAGCGCCGCGACCCGCGCCAGCTGGGTCAGGCCCGCCTTGGCCACGGAATAGGCACCGGCACCCGGCCCCGGAGCGGGCACGTTCTTCGACGCATTGACGATGATGGTCGGATCGAAGCCCAGCTTGAGATAGGGGATCACCAGCTCGAGGAGAATCCGGTGGCTGGTGAGATTGAGCGAGAGACTCTTCTCCCAGTTGGCATCGCTCAGGTCTTCCAGCCGCTCGCTGGGAGAGAAGATGCCGGCGTTGCTGACCACGATATCGAGCCCGCCGAATTGCCGGACCGCGGCTTCGACCGCTTCCTTGAGCGCCGTGGCGTCGGTGACGTCGCAGGTGAGACCCAG
The DNA here is from genome assembly GCA_963788625.1 of uncultured Gemmatimonadales bacterium. Lineage (GTDB taxonomy): Bacteria > Gemmatimonadota > Gemmatimonadetes > Gemmatimonadales > GWC2-71-9 > DATBGE01. The sequence continues at coordinate 746,245 of CAWBHB010000001.1, forward strand.
CAGCCCGGGCTTCTTGAGCACCAGGGTCACCGCCGGATTGATGTCGAGCCCCGTCACGGCGGCACCCTGCCGATGGAGCATCTCGGCGGTAGCGAGCCCGATGCCGCTCGCTGCGCCGGTCACCAGAGCGATCTTTCCCTGGAATGGAGGAGGAGTGCCTCCGGCCTTGAGCTTCGCCTGCTCCAGCTCCCAATACTCGACCTCGAACAGGTTGTCTTCCGGCAGGGCACGCCAGCCTCCCAGGGCTTCGGCCCATTGGATGGCGCGACTGGTATGGCGACCGATGTCGGCGGCAACAGCGGCATCCCGGGCACTAGGTCCCAGCGCCACCGTGCCCACTCCGGGCCATACCACCCAGCGGGGCGCCGGGTCGAGTGGGGTCATTCCCGACTGGGCGTGGCGGGCAAAGTATTCCCGGTACGCGGCGGCATACGCCTCCACCGAGCCTTCCTGCCCTCCATTCAACACCAGCGGCGTCGGTTTCGTGCGGATGACATGGTCGGGAGTGAGGGGACCACGGCCTGCGATCGATGCGATTTCCGGTTGCCCGGCATATCCGGCAGCCTCGGCACTGTCATCGAGTGTCGCGATCATCGGAGCGCCCCGCGTCAGTGAAACCGCCCGGCGCAGTCGAGCCAGTTCGAGCTCCACGCCATTGATGCCGTGAACCGTGGTCGAGGTGACTCGGCGGACCGCGCTCCACGCCTTCTTCTTCTGGAGATAATCTTCCGCCATGGTTACCAGCTGAATCATTCGCTCGTAACTGGTGTGGGCGTCGTTCCCCCAGCTGAAAATTCCGTGATGCAGCAGGACCATTCCTTCATAGCGGGACCAGTCCAGCCCGCGGCTCAACTCGAAGACCTGTCGCGCCAACACGAATCCGGGCATGACGTAGGGCACTACCAGCACCCGGTCGCCGTAGATCTCGCGGATCCGTGCTTCGCCGCCGGGCGTGTTGCTCACCGCCACGACCGCGTCGGCGTGGGTGTGGTCGACGAAGGTGAATGGGATGATGGCGTGGAGAATCGCCTCGACTGAAGGCGTCGGGGCACCGGGGTCCGTCATCGCGGCGCGCTGCGCCCGGACCATTTCGGTATCCGTGAGTCGCGCGAGCTCGGCCATTCTCGTCAGGACCTGAAGCCGCACCGGTGCGAATCCCGCCGCCTCGATGGTGGCCAGATCCCAGCCGCTCCCCTTGATGTAGAGCAGGTCCTCCCGATCTCCGAACAGGTTCGTGGCGCTGGTCTTTACGGAGGTGTTGCCGCCGCCGTGGAGGACGAGGGAAGGGTCCTGTCCCAGCAGGCGTGAGGTGTAGACCCGGAGCCGGAGCGGATCACCCTCACATCCGTGGGCTTCCTGGTCGTTCCAGAGGCTCTTCATGGACGCCAGGTTCCCTTTGCGACTGCGGGCACGAAGGAATCCAGTCCTCGAGGTGGGAAGCTCACCGTGCGGCCCTGCTCGGCGCTCATGTACGCCGCCATGAGCAGCCGGACAACCTGGAGACCGTCGTCGAAGGTGAGGCGGGGTGACTCTTTTCCCTGAAAGACTCGAACGAAGTGGCGGTTCTCTGCCTCGTAGCCGTATAGCGAGGCCTCATTCGCCACGACCGGCATCTGGCCGGTCTCGGCGTTTTGTTTCTCGACCAGGTCTTCGCCGGCCTTGCCCTTTACTTCGCGGCTGAAGAAGACCTTGAGTCCGGCATCGAGACTGTTCCACGACATCGAATACTCCGGCCCCAGCAATTCGGCGGAGAGCCGGAGACCCGGACCCACGAAGCTCCACGAGGTGGTCGCTTCTCCCAGGATCTCCTCTCCATTCTCCGCTTCGAAGGCGATGGTGATGCTGGCGAAGTCCTCGGCGGGATGTTTGGTGTAGTCCACCTCTTTTCCCATCTCCCTTTGCAGCCGCCTGGCATACTCCGGCCGAGTCCATTTGAGGCTCGCGATGTGGCCGGTGATGCGCATCGGTTTGACGCTGCTGAGCGGAGACCCCGGCTTGGTCAGGAGAAAGTGTACCACCAGCGCCGAGTGGCACATCATGTCGTTCAAGACGCCGCCGCCCTGCAGCTTGCCCTGCCAGAACCAGGGGCTATGCGGACCGCTGTGCTCTTCCGCGGCCCGGGCGAGGTAAGGCCTCCCGGTGAGTGAGGCGCCTCGTCCCCACAGCAGCGCCTTGCCCTGTTCTACCGGTGGGGCGAATACCTGGTTCTCGAGGTATCCATGAGCCAGGCCGGCTCGCTTGACGAGTTCGGTGACCCGTTTGGCCTCGGTGACATTGCGGGCCAATGGCTTCTCACATGCGACGCCGCGCAGTTCGGCGTGACCCCGCATCACGGGGTCCACGATTTCCTCGATGTTTTCGATCCGCGCGTGGTTCGCGCCGCACAGCCAGATCGCGTCAATGGCGGGATCGGCGACCATCTCGCCGATGGAGCCGTAGGGTTTGGCCTGGCCGATGTCCAGCCGCCGGGCGGTGGCGGCACCTTCCGCGGCGTGCTTCGGGTTGGGGCTCCAGACGCCCAGCACGTTGGCGTCGCGAACACCCTGAAAGGCGAGCATGTGAAAGCGGGCGTTGAACCCGCTCCCGATGAATCCGATTCCAAGGGGAGGCATTGCTTGAATCTCTCGTTGCGCCGCTGCTCTCGGTAGGGGCGACGCCTAGTATTTCACTCCCAACCGGGCCAGCGCCTCCGGTGGACAGCCATGCCACTCCGGAACGACGGTGTTACCGAGGTACTGGAGGTCCTCGACACCCATCCTGCTGGAGTAGAACCCGGAGGCGGTAAGGTCCCGCATCCGGTTGAAGAACTCGACGCCATGGCTCATCTCCGGTCGGGCTCGCTCCGGCCAGGCGATGGCATCCAGTACGGTACGGCGCTGGGCCTCGGCGCAATCCACGAAGTACTTTCCGAAGCGCTCCCGGCACTCATTGTCGAGCCAGGCCAGGCCACCGCGCATCGGTTCCTGCATGTCGGCCTGATCGTTCAGAATGAAGTCCATGAACTCCGGCACGCCGGCATCGGTGGCGCTCCCGGAGTGCTCATCCCTGGGGATGATGAGGTCCACGAGGATTCTGACGGTTTGCCATTCGTGGGCGGTAAAGAAGACTGGTGGTGCCGATGGCGCAGTTAGCGCCCTTCGAGCAAAGGAGGCCGCACGCCGTACTGTCTCGGGAGACACTCCGGCCACAAGGAGTGGAATCCCTGACAGCAGCTGTATTGCGTGACGCCGGGTGACGCGGGGGGGCTCCGGGAACACCTCATCCCGAGGGCCAGTCAGGCCCGAGGGACCTTGCCTGCCTGGGGGAGATCCCTCGCTGCGCTCGGGATGAGGTACTCCCTGGTCGGTACGAGGTGAGCCGTTCGGTTCACCCTTTGCCATTCGGCCATTCAGCCATTTCGCCATTCGCTACAGCTCCCCCGCCTTCCTCTGCCGGACGATGTAATCGCTGGCCCGCATGGAGAGAGCGAGGATGGTCCAGGTTGGGTTCTTGTCGGCCTGGGAGACGAAGGGCCCGCCATCGGTGACGAACAGGTTCTTCACTTCATGGGTCTGGCAATATGGGTTGAGCGCCGAAGTGGAAGGATCGTTGCCCATCCGGACGGTACCCAGCTCGTGAATGATCGAACCGCCGTTGGCGATGCCGTAACCCTTGTCCTTGGGGGGCATCGGATCCTGAACCTGGCCACCCATCTGCTCGATCAGGGCACGGAAGGTCTGCTGCATGTGCTTGACCTGGTTCAGCTCGTGGTCGGTCCACTTCCAGTGGAAGCGAAGCACCGGAATGCCCCAGCGGTCCACCACGTCGGGGTCGATCTCGCAGTAGCAGTGCTCATTGGGAATCTGCTCTCCGCGACCCGAGAATCCGATCGTGGCACCATAGTATTTCCGATAATCGGCCTTGAGCTGTTTTCCATACCCTCCGCCGGATGGATAGCTCTGGATTCCGTCCATGCCCCGTAGGACGGACGCTGAGGCCACCCCAGATCTCGATGTGGTAGCCGCGGGGGAAATCGAGACTCTTGTTGTCCAGCCACCACGGCATGTAGAGATGGGCGCCACCGACCCCGTCTTCGTTGTGGGGGACGTGATCGACCATCGCCGGGATGAAGCCGGACACGTCGGTACCCGTGGTATCGGTGAGGTATTTCCCCACCACGCCGCTGGCGTTGGCGAGTCCCTGAGGGAAACTCGATGACCTGGAGTTGAGCAGAATGCGGGCGGTCTCACAGGCGCTGGCGGCGAGCACGATCACTTTGGCACGGACTCGGTGTTCGCTGCCATCCGCCCGGTTGATGTAGAGCACACTGTCGGCCCGCCCGTTTCTGTCCAGCGTTACCTCCCTCGCCATCGCTCCGGTTACCAGCGTGAGCCGGCCCGAGGCCAGCGCCGGGAGGATGAGTACGTTGGGCGAAGTGAAGTTCGCGTTCACCGCGCAGCCCCGGTGGCACTGGCCGCAGTAGTGGCAAGCCGGACGGCCATTGATGGGTTCGGTAAGAATGGACAGCCGCGAGGCGATGCAGGGGATCTTCAGCCGGTCCGAAGCCCGCTTGACGAGGAGCTCCCAGCAGCGGGGTCGGGGAGGCGGAAGGAAGATGCCATCGGGATGGTTGCGCAGACCCTCGGCGCTGCCGAACAACCCGATCAGACGATCTACCTCGTCGTACCACGGCTTCAGGTCATCGTAGGAGATCGGCCAGTCATCTCCCAGGCCGTCGAAGCGTGCGGTGGCGGAAATCGTCGGGGCCGAATCGCAACGAAATTCGGCCCCAGTGATTGGTGCGCCCGCCCAGCATACGGAGCCGAAACCAGTCGAATTCGGTGCCCTCGGCCCTGGTGTAGGGCTCTCCCGGCAATTCCCAGCCACCCAAGCCCGCATCGAACTCGCCGAAGGCGCGCTCCTTGGTGCTCATTCCCCGGCGGGGCGATTGGTGAGCCCACTTGAGCATTGCCGAGTCTTTGGTGTTGTCCCACATGGGCCCGGCCTCGAGCATGATCACGCTGGCGCCGGCCCTGGTCAGGACGTGGGCGGCCATTCCGCCGCCGGCACCGGAGCCCACGATGCAGACGTCGTAGGTCTCGTTCTCTGGATTGGTGGACATTCAGAGAATTGAAGGTTGAAGATTTCAGATTGACGATTTGTGGCGACCCGGGCTGATTGGAATGTCAACTGATGCAGTCAGTCGGTCAATCTTCAATCTGAAATCTGCAATCATCAATTCTCCCCCTTGTCCCGTCTGTCCACTTCAGAAATCCCGCTCGCCCCGCCGGCCATAGCGCGGCGCGCCCCCGCTCCCCACATTCGCGGCACCCCAAGAGTAGCGTCTGACAGCCCCTTCGAGCACCGTGTGAGCAGCCCTTTCGGTCGAGCAGAATGATGCGGATTCGATTCGATCATCCCTGGCGGGCCCTTGCGCTGGTGGCCCTCGCGGCTTCGGCGGTAGCCCTCCTGGCCTTGCGCGGCGGGCGCCGCGGCCCCGACGGAGAACTCGGGACCGGTCAGCCATGGAGCAGTTATGGCGGCGATCCTGGCGGCTCGCGCTACTCCCCTCTTGGTCAGATCACCAGAAACAACATCGGCCGGCTCCAAGTCGCCTGGACCTATCGCACCGGTGACGCGAGCCATGACGATCACAAGGAAGGGCCCACCACCGGCTGCGGCCGTTGTCACACCGGGGCGAGCAAATTCGAGGCAACACCGATCCTGGCCGAAGACCGACTCTACCTCAGCACCCCGCTCAATCGGGTCATCGCGCTCGAACCGGCCACGGGGCGGGAATTGTGGCGCTACGATCCCAAGCTCAAGCTCGATCTCGAACGGAGTGAAGGGTTCATTTCGCGGGGAGTGGCGTATTGGATTGGATTACCGATTGAGTATTGCCGATTACGCCAGCCAGCTCCATCAGCAATCCTGCACCAGCCGCATCTTCTTCGGCACCGTGGACGCGCGACTCCTGGCACTCGACGCTGCAACCGGCCAGCCCTGCGGTGATTTCGGCGAGCACGGGACGGTTCGCCTGGATGTCGGGGTCGGTCGGGTGCAGGAAGGACAGTACGGGGTAACCTCGCCACCCGCGGTCATCGGTGACGTGGTGGTGGTTGGCTCCTCGATCGGCGACAATCGTCGCGTGGACATGGAGCACGGGACGGTGCGGGGGTTCGACGTCCGAACCGGCCGTGAGTTGTGGAGTTTCGATCCCGATTCCCCGCAGCGCCGCGGATCCGGAATATCGGAATTGGTCGAAGGAAGCGGCCGCGATAACCGGTGCTGGCAACGCCTGGGCACCGATTTCCGCCGACACGGCAATGGGTCTGGTCTTCGTCCCTACCGGCTCGGCCGCGCCCGACTTCTTCGCCGGCGAGCGACCGGGCGATAACCGATACACCAATTCGGTCGTGGCGCTCGAGGCGAAGACCGGCAAGGTCCGCTGGAGTTTCCAGGTGGTGCATCACGATCTGTGGGACTTCGACGTCGGCTCGCAGCCTTCGCTGATCACGGTGCCGCGCGATGGACGCGAGATCCCCGCCGTCGCGGTCGCGACCAAGATGGGCCACCTCTTCATTCTCGACCGAGCCACCGGCGCTCCGCTCTTTCCGGTCGAAGAACGCCCGGTTCCCGCCAGCGACGTCCCCGGGCGAGCAGGCTTCGCCGACCCAGCCATTCCCGGTACTGCCCAAGCCGCTGTTTCCCGCTCCTCTCAACGCGCGACGATGTGTGGGGCGTTACTCCGGGTGAGCGGAAGGCGTGCCTCGCGGAGTTCGACCAGATGCGCAGCGGACCGCTCTTCACCCCGCCCAGTCTCCAGGGCACCGTGATGTATCCCGGCTATGCGGGCGGCACGACCTGGGGAGGAGTGAGCTGGTCTCCCGAGCGACATTTGCTGGTGACCAACCTGATTCGCATTCCGCTGTGGGTGAAGCTCGAAGCAGCGCGCGGCGGGCGATAGCAGCGGCAACCAGATCGGGACGCCGTTCCGGATGAGCCGCGGCATGCTGGCTTCGCCCAAGGGGCTGCCGTGCAACCGGCCGCCATGGGGGAGCCTGGTCGCGATCGATCTCGCCACCGGAGAACAACGCTGGCAGGTGCCGCTGGGCCGGATTCCCGAGTTCAAGTGGCTTCCCTGGGCCGGTCGCTGGGGCTCGCCCAACATGGGCGGCTCGATGGTGACAGCCGGCGGGCTGGTCTTCATCGGCGCCGCGATGGACAACTACCTGCGGGCGTACGATCTGGAGACGCGGGAGCGAGCTGTGGAAGGGGAAGCTGCCTGCTGGAGGTCAGGCGACACCGATGACCTTCGCCGCCAATGGCAGGCAGTACGTCGTCATCGCCGCCGGCGGGACACGGCAACCTGGGAACCACCTTTGGGGACTACGTCGTGGCGTTCAGGCTGAAGAACTAGAAAGGGAAAAGCCGGAACAGCGTGAGAAGTGAGAAGTAAGACAGTGAGAAGGAGAAGCATCCCTTCAGCCCGTTCGGCGAACCGGCCGTCTGACCTCTCACTTCTCACGCCGTTTGCTTCTCACGCTTCTTTCGCCTCCCACCTCCCCACGTTCTCACCACCTGATCTCTCGCAGAAAGTCGTAACTCGCCCGGGCGAAGCTGATCGGGTTGACCGGATCATCCAGCTCGGCGAAGTAGTGACGCACTCCGGCCTTTCTCGACGCAGACAGAATGGGCTTCCAGTCGATCGTCCCGGTTCCCACGCCGGTCATGCTGCCGTCGGTTCGCCATGTCCTTGAGGTGCAGCATGTGGAATCGGCCCGGGATACTTGGCGAAGTAGGCCAGCGGGATCGCCGCCGCCTTTGGTGATCCAGTAGATATCCATCTCGAGCTTCACCACCTCGGGATCGGTCTCCTCCAGCAGGATGTCGTAGCCCCGCTATCCGTTCGACGTCGGCGAAATCGTAGTCCTGGTTGTGATAGGCGACCAGATGTCCGGCGCGCCGGGCGACGTTGCCGGCCTGGTTCAGCATCGCGGCCACCTGGCGATACCCGGCGGGAGTGCGGAACTCCTCGTCGATCCAGGGGCAGACGATGTACTTCACCTCGAGAATCTTGGCGTTCCCCAGCACCAGACTCAGGTTTTCGCGCAGCGCGCTGAGCGGGCACGTGGGCGGACGGGGCGCTCATGTGGGTCTTGTTCGAGCGCGGCCCTGACATCGGTGACGGTGCGCTGCCCCAAGCCCGCCAGCTCCACCTCGTCGTAGCCGATCGCGCTGAGCTGTCGCAGCGTCCCGACCATGTCGACCTCAAAGAGATCGCGCAGCGAATAGAGCTGAATGCCGATCCTGTCCAACTCGTCGGCGCCGACCCGGCTGCACCAGGCCTGAAGCCAGGAAAGGCCAAGGCCCCCGCGGCCGCGAGAGTGGTACGGCAGAAATCACGACGTCGCATCATGCGGGAATGGTAACCAGGCTGGGAAGGCTAATTCTGAAAGTGGCTCCGCCGAAGGGAGAATCGACGATGGAAATCTCTCCTCCGAGCTCCTGTTCTACCGCCGCCTTTACGGAGACCAGTCCCAGCCCGGTGCCGTCGGCCTTCGAGGTGTAGAGCGGTTCGAATACCTTGTCGCGCATCTCGGGTGGGATGCCAGGACCGTTGTCATGGACCTCGACATGGATCTGTCCGTCGCTCTGCCAGAGCCGGATGTGGATCTTGCCGTGGCCGTCCGTAGCATCAGCCGCGTTGAGGATCAAGTTCAGCAGGATGCGCCCCAGGGTGATAGGCACGAGATTGAAGCGGGCGGACTCGTCCAGCGCATAGGAGAACCGGCAGCCGTGCACCCGGGGATGAGGCTGGGCGAAACGAACCGACTCCTTGATCACCTGAGCCAGCAGAACGTTTTGGGCCGGGCTCGCCGTCCGGGCGCCCTGGAGCAACATGAGGCGGCGGGTGAGCTGGGCCAGCTCTTGCGACGCGCGCTTGAGGTCGGACACCGCCGCCGCCCGCTCCTCCGCGCTCATCGAGGGATCCTCCAGCCAGGAAATCGCGGAGTTGGCGACCGTCAGGGTATTGCCAATATCGTGCGCCACGGCGCCGGCGAACACTCCGGCCATCGCCTTGCTGGTCCGCCGTAACCAGGATGGACTCATCCTGCCGCAAGCGCTCCTCCTGCCGGGCGATGCGCCGCAGAAGCAGGAAGGTCACCAGGTAGAACAGGACCCCGGTCACCGCGACGAACGTCAGCCCCTTCGCGATCTCGTAGACCGCCAACTCATGGACCGAGCCCGCCCACCGTTCCGCCAGACTGGTGGACCACTCGACATACAACCCGCAGAGCAGGACGTATCCCAGCGCCACGGACAGGGCGATCAGCCTCGGCCTGAATCCGCCGGCTTCCTTCGGAACCTCGCTCACACCATGTAGCTCCTGGCCGGTTCCTTCTCCCGCAGAATCGGCCGCTCGATGGAGAACGGACTGATGTCGCTCTCGGTCCGACCCTCGACCGCGAGCTCGCTCAGGATCCTTCCGATCACCGAAGCGAACTTGAAGGCGTGACCCGCTCCAATCGCCACGGTGATCTCCGGGTGGCCCGGCACCCGGTCAATCACGAAATCGCGATCGGGCGTGAGGGTGTAGAGACAGGTCTTCACATACAACACCGGCCCGTGCGCCCGAGGCAGGTACTTCCTGGTAAAGGCATCCACCCGCGCGAAGTTGTCGGGATCGGGGTCGAAGGTCCTGGTCTCCGCCGACACGGGCCGCCCGCCGGCATCTTGCGCGACTTTGGTGGCCGCCTCTCCCATAACCGGGAAACCGTAGAAGCAGGGATCGTCCATCCAGATCCAGACCGGGAATCGGGCGGGATCGAACTCCCTCAGGTGCGGCGTCGAGTAGTAGGTGACCTGCTCCTGGGTCACCTCCAGCGGGAGCGGGCTGCCCAGCCACTCCAACACCGTGTTGGACCAGGGCCCTGCGGCAACCAGGAGCCGGCGGCAGCGATACGCGGTCCCGCCTGCGACGACTTCCACCTCGCCACCTACCGAGCGGACTCCGCCGACCGCGGCCTGCTCGCGCAGTGTCGCCCCATGTTCCCGCGCCAGCCGTTGATGCAGCGCGTTGGCTCGCGCAGCCATCGCGATCCCGCCCTCCTGCTGAAAGACCCCCTGCACCGATTCCGGGATGCTCCACTGCGGCCAGCGATACCGGATCTCGGCGGAATCCAGGTCTTCGAACGGCACGCCGGCTGCGCGCATGCTCGAGCGATAGGTATCGAGCGAGATCGCGGAACCGGCTGGCCCCAGATCGAGCCCCCCGGTCTTGAGCACGCAAGGTTGCTTCCCGTCTTCCTCGACTTGAGCCCAGCAGGCATAGGCCCGCTTGGCGAGCTCCACATAGCCGGGCGTATGATAGGAGAGCCGGATGATACGTGAGTGGTCCTGCGACTCACCCCGTGAATGTCCCAGCTCGAACTGCTCCAGGCCGAGGACATCGGGGCCCGCGGTACGCGAGAGCCAATAGGCCGCGCCGGAGCCCAGGCCGCCGAGGCCGAGCACGATGTACTCGTAGTCACGCTTCATGACGATGGGGCAGTATCGGCGCGTCCGGTCAGATAGGCCCCTGCCGCGCCCGCCACCGGGCGCATGACCCAGGCCAGCAGGATGGGCAAAGGCGATTGAGGAACCGAGTGGTAGGCCCGAAGCATCGCAGGCAGCGCCACCAGAAGTGGAATCAGGAGCAGGAGTCCCGACGGCAATTCCGTGCGCCACTGGCCGATCGGGTGCCATGCGTCCGGCGATGTAGCCGCCCAGAAGAGCCGGCAAGCGCGCCGGCCAGGATGTAGAGCACTCGATGGTTGAACTGCTCGAGGTTCACCACCCCGCTGGCGATGAGCCGCGGCCATAGCAGGAATCCCGCGGCTATACCGAGAAGCGCGGCCACGGCGGCGCCTGCCACGACTGCGCGCACGCTCGCGCCCTTCATTCGGCCACCACCATGATCGTGCCAGTCTTGTCGATCTCGTGAACCAGGCGGATGATGGCACCGGAACTTGGCTCGGTCGCGTGATAGAGCCTGCCGTCTTTCATTCGCACCGACGCCTTCCTGCCCGGAGCCTCCATGACCATCGTGACCTTGCTCGTCTCGTAGCGGAGCAGATCCTGGAGTCGGGACCAGTCCACCGTGGAATCCACCGTGGTGGGTGGCGGTGCGATGGTCACGGTTTCCGAAGCGGTATCGCCCGCCGAATCCGCGGCCTTCGCGGCCGAGGTGTCATCGCCGCGACTGGCGCAGGCGGCGAGCAACAGCAGCAGCGCCGGTTTACGGGTGTCCATACATCCCGACGCTGACGCCCGGGGCAGGGTAGCCGCCGTAGGGGCCGTATCCACCGTAGCCGCCGTACCCCATCGACACTCCCCAACTCACACCGACTGTGCTGCTGGCGCAGGCGGAGACAACCAGGAGCGCGAGCAGCGCCGCCAGAAGCAATCCACGAGACTGTGTCATGATTTGGGCTCCCAATATTGCAGCGCGACCACGGCGCCGGTCGGATCCTGGATCAGGGCGACCGTTCCATTCCTGAGATTGACCGATGGCGACACGATTACGTGACCACCGAGCGCCTCGACCTGTCGCACGGCCGCGGCCACGTCGGCCACCCGGATATATGGCATCCAGACCGGTCTCACATCGGTGGCGAACAACTTGGTAATTCCGGCTCGCGGCTGTCCCTCAGCGTCCAGCACGAAATAGGGCCGGTCGAGATTGTCACTCGGGCGCGACTTGTACGAAGCGAGACGAGAGTAGAACACCACCGCGCTGTCCGGCTGCCGGCTCCAGAGCTCAGTCCAGAGCCAGCCGTTGATGACGGGCTCGTCGTCCCGCGGATCTCCCTCCGGCGCCCGCATCAGAACAAACGGCGCTTTCTCTGGGTCGGCCACCAGGGCCACTGGGCCACGCGCACCGAGGGTCTTGGGGCCCCAGAGCACCTTGCCACCCGCAGCCTTCACAATACTTAGAGCCGGATACACATCGACTACCGATAGCGAGGAGACCCACTGGGATTGGACCTTTTCTGCCTCTTTGCCCCGGCTGTCGAGAATACCACCGATGGGCCGCCCATTCTGAGAAATTACGATGTAGTGCCTCGCCTCCTCGCCGGCGTCCTTGAACTCCCATCCCAGGAGTTCGCCATAGAACTTCTGGGCCGCGTCGGGGTCGGTGGTGATCAGATCCCGCCAGACAAACTTCCCGGGCAACCTGATATTGGTCGGCGTCTGGGTAATCGCCGGCTGCTTCGAGGCAGAGGCGCAGGACAGCAGAAGGGCGCCGACAAGCAACACCGCGAATAGCGGTGGCCGGGATCGAGCGAACGTGGCCATGGACTATCCCTGAGGAAGACGGCCTGAAACGGTCTGTAATGGAGAATGTAGCAGCGGAGTGGCGCTGCGCGAGATGGTCCTAAGTGCTTAGGTCTTTTGCACTAGTGTCCGGTTTCGCGAAGAGCGCGCCCAGCAGCGCCGGCAGGGTCAAAAAGGCCAGGCTCCCGCCAATTACCCACAGCAGAGCGACAGCCACCAGACTGGCCGGCGATCCATTGGTTTCCGGGATTCTCGGGGGCAGCCACAACGCGAGGCCGAGCCCGAGCGCGAGCCCCACTGTGCTGAGGGTGATGATTCTGAGCCGAGCCGCGGACGAGAAGGCGGCTCGGGCTCGGGTGCGGAGGAAGATTGGCACGGCGATGCCAAGAGCCGCCAGCACGAGCAGGAAGGATCGGAACAAGGCGGCTACTCCAGCCTTTCCCTGATGTACCTCCGAATATCCAGGCTCATGCTCTCCATGGGAGCGTAGAAGCCCTGACGGAAAACCCGTGAAGCCATCCCTCGCTGCACCGATTCGCAGATTACCCAGTCCTGTCGATTGGTGATGTCCCAGAACTCCACCGCATCGTTCGGGTTGAAGTCGGGCTGTGCCATTTCCGAGGGATGGAACAGAAAGTCGCACAGAATGGTGGTGTGCGTGGGGGACGTGGGCCACAACGTGAAAGCCGCCGCGTGCTCGGCCGAGAGGCTCAGCATGAAGTTGGGGTACAGCAGCTCGCCCTTGTGGCGGGTCTGCTCATCCTCATTCAGGCCGGCAAAGGGCCTCCGGTTTGTGGTACCGCTCATAGTGAAGGTCCACGCACCTTCCCGGTGCGGAACCCCGCGGTCCCAGTCGAGCTCCATCCCGCCCTTCTGCTTGAAGGCCGGCACTACCTTGCACAGTTCCGGGTGCACTCCGCCGCAGTGATAGCACTCATTGTAGTTCTCGAGAAGGACTTTCCAGTTCGCTTCTACCTCATACCCGATCCGCCGGGCGATCCGCAATTCCGAGAGCGGATAGCGTTTGACCCGATCGACGGCTCCGCCGAGCTGCATCGTCAACGAGCCTCCCACCTTCCCCCCCGCTTCCGCCCCTCCCGCGCCCAGTCTCACAAACACGAAGCCGCCCCACACATCAACTTCCACCGGATAGAGGGGGAGCTGCTCTTTTCGAAATCCGGACCCTTCATCGAGGAAAGGCGCTGTCCGGAGAGCACCGGTCAGTTCGTAGGTCCACGAGTGATAGGGGCACTTGATTCCACTCGTGAACGTGCCGGAAGGGCGGGCGACTGGCGACCCAATGGACAGGCGGCCGGTCGCCTTGTCGCCTGTCGCCTCGTCGCCCCAACCTCTGGGCTTAGGATCCACTCCCAGCACCAGCTGTGATCCCCGGTGGCGGCAGACGTTGAAGTGCGCCGCCAGTTTTCCATCCCGGGTGCGGACCAGGATGACGCTCTCCCCCAATGTGTCGAGCAGGAGATAATCGCCGGGGTTCGGGACCTCCTCCTCCCGTCCCACGCACATCCATTGCCCGAAGAAGATTCGGGCCTTCTCCTGGGCGAAGATCTCGGGCGAGAAGTAGTACTCGCGTGAAAGGGTCGGTTCGAGCGGGGAGTTGGGCGAGGACATGCAGCTAATCTGCGGCTGGGCTGCTGGACCGTCAAACTTGGGCGACGATTCTACGTCTCACGTCTCACCTCCGACCTCGCCGCCTTCCGGTCCATAAAACACCACCCATAGCGCCAGGTCGTCGGTGAATTCTTCAAAGCGGTGCACCACGTCGGCAGGCACGAACAAGACATCGCCCGGGGCAAAGCGGTGCCGGTCCGGACCATTCACGAACCAGCCGGTTCCAGCCATGACGACATAGAGCTCGTCTCGAGTGTGAGGTGTCTGGTCGTCGATGCCGCGTGGGGCATACAGCCCTACTGTCATGGTGCCATGCCGAAGCAGAACGTCATAATGGTCCTTATAAGGACCGGGCATCCTGGCGAGGCCTTGAGCGAGGGAGGTACGGAATCGAGTGGACATTGGGCGCTGCAGCCTATGGAGCCCTACGGATCAGAACGGAGGGTATCCGTCTGAGCCTTGAGCTTCCAGATCGTGGTGTTTTGGTCCTGGTAGACCGGCATTGCACGGGTAGAGGTTTCGATCATCTCCTGCTGCGGCGGCCAGGATGGCAAGCCGCCCCGCGTCACCAGAACATAGGTCGCTCCGGCAGTGATCAGGTTCTGGATCAGCGTCTTCTTCTCTGGCACGGGCCCAGGCCCCCACCATCTAAAGACCCCGGCTTTCCATGCCAGATACACCGGCTGAAAGGCCGTCCCGTCGGTGTTTACCGGCCACGGTGTCAGCTGAAAGTGCCGGCCGTACAGTGGGTAGTACTGGTTAGCGAGGGGTCCGAACCAGGCAATCCTGGCCCCCGGAGGCAGACTCTCTAACGCTTCCCAAGCCCGTCCGATGGGACGCTGGCGATTAACGTACCTCCACAGCGCATTGTTCGTCATACCCTGCTTAAGTGGTGCGACGGCCAGCGTGACCAGGAGGATGACCGGCCCGACCGTGAGCGGTGCGACACGGTGGCCCAGATAGGCGATTACACCGGGGAGTTTCCACATGGTCAGCGCCGCAACTCCGGCGAAAGCGATCCCGATCGGAATATTGGAGCCCTCGTCCACAAGCGCCGCTTGCACCAGAGCTCCGCAGGCCGCCGCTCTCCAGACCCAGCGCAAGCGAGATGCCTGGGGAGCGGAGAATCCGAAACCCAACAGCCCGATGACGAAGGGGACCAGCAGGTAGCGGCGGAAAACGGTCAGCGGCGCTGCGGGTTCGTTGACCGTGCCTGAGAAGGGCGCGAAGGGAAACTGTACCATGAAGACGAGGCCGAGCAGGAGCAGCAAGACCAAATCGGCGTTGGTGACTCTTTCTCGCCGCCATCTATGAAGCATGCGACCGAGAGTAGCGAGGTAACCGACTGCCGAAAGCACCCAGAGCCCCCACGGCCAGTCCGTCACTTGCGACACCACCTCTGAAAACCGGCCAGGCCGCGCAACCAGGAAACGTCGCAGTGAGGTGTGGTACTGTTGCTCGGGCCCGAAGGGGCCGTCAAACGGACCCACCGCGGCCGGAAACAACGGGTTCCCGGTCAGAGCCAGGTTTCGCAGGTACCAGAAGCTTCCGAGCACTGCCCAGCCACAAAGGAAAAGCGATGCGGTTGAAATCCGCTGCGCTCGCGTGAATCCAGTCGGTGGGTACAGCGCCCACCGCAGGAAGATCAACAAGCCCATTGGGAGAAAAGTCACCCGGCACCCTGTTGCAAACCCCACCATCAATCCAGCATAGCCTGCGTCGAAGACTCGAGGATGCGGCCTATCGAGCATTCTGCCGTCTGCCGAGAAGGCCACCGCGGCAAGGAGCGCCGCGACCGGAGCCAAGTCGTGTGCCGAGAATGTGCGGGTCATTCCGAGCAGGGGAGCCGCGCTCACCAGGAGCACCAACACCCACAGCGCCTGGCTCGAGGTCAGCCCCGCTGCCCGTCCAATCCCGTATGTCGCCACGAGGAGTACCACGATCCAGTAAAACGACGTCAGACTGGCCAGTGCGTCCCCTCTCAAGGGCAGGATGAACCACAGTGCGAAGAGCTCCGCATTGAGCGGGAAATGTGCGTGATAGTCGAACGGCGCCAGGGAGATCCGCTGATCCACCAGCCATTGCGCCGGACCCGTCGCGTGATACGTGTAGTCATCGAAGTGGAAGATCGTTGGGCCCAGGGCAAGTCTCCCGAGTAACGGACCCAGAAAGAAGGCGAGTAAGACGAAGGGAATCCTCCACTCGAATGACCGCAGCAGGCGATCAGCCGCGAGTGGGTTGGGGTCGCCAATGCGAGGCAGTGTCCGCCTGGCGCGCCCCCGATGGAAGAGCAATATGGCCCCGAGGATCCCACCAGAAGTGACAGTTACCGCCGCGGGGGTGAGAATGGCGAGGTTGCCCAGGACGAGGAGTTCAAGCACTACCAGGATGGCAAACCCGGTCAAGGTAGCGAGAAGGCACCGCCAGGTCTCCCGGCCCTCCATGACGAGGTTTCCAATCAGCCAGGCCGCTGTTCCCAGGGCGAGGTTGCCCGCGACGTAGAAAACCCCTCCTGTCATTAGTGGCTCTTGGTTGGCGAGGGTACGTTACCCGACCCGCTGGTGAGTGGGTTGTAGTGGTGAGAATCGTGAGTAGTGAGTCCGCTTCCGGAGATGAGAGCTAAGTATACATGTCGGGGTGAGGTGGTGGGGACTCACTCGCCACCACCTACTCCAACCCCCCTACATGGCAACCCACCTAACCCGGCCGCCTCACCCGTACTGGTGGGGGAGGCTCAGGCAGAATCTTGGGCGCCTCCGCCTGAAGCCGGCTCATCGCTTCGACAACCGCCCGTTCGAGCTGCGGATCGCGTCCTCCCTCTACCGTGAGCGGTGTCTCCTCGACCTCGATGTCGGGGGCCACACCGACATTCTCGACATCCCACTTGCCTTCCAGATTGTAGAACCCGCCGCGAGGGGCCGTGATGAATCCGCCATCCATCAGAGGCGGCACATCCCAGATTCCAACCAGCCCGCCCCAGGTCTTCATCCCGACCAGCGGTCCGAGTTTCATCTGGCGGAACATGTAGGGCAGCATGTCTCCGCCGGACCCGGACATTTCGTTGACCAGCATTACCTTGGGCCCCGGAATCCCTGCCGCCGGCGTCAGGAAGGGGTAGTGGTCTCCCACCGGATTGTTGAAATAGCCCCGGAGCTTTCGAGCCAAGAGGTCTACGACGTAGTCCGCGACGTAGCCACCTTCGTTGAAGCGTTCGTCCACCACGGCGCCGAGCCGGTCCTGCTGGGCGAAGTAGTACCGATTGAAGTAGATGAAGCCGTCGTCGGCAGTATTGGGAATCCAGACGTAGGCAAGCTTGCCGCCGGAAAGGGAATCCACCAGGCGCCGGTTGCGTTCCACCCACGCGCGGGAGCGCAAGGCGATTTCGTTCTCGACCGGCACCACGGTGACGAGCCGCGACCCTTCCAACACCGGCTTGCTGTTCACCCGGAGGACCGTCTGTCGGCCAGCCGTTCCCTCGAAGAGGCTGTATGGCTCGGTGGGGGCCTTGAGTTCGACCCCGTTGACCTCGAAAATGTAGTCGCCCTCGGACACCCTGACGCCGGGCTCGCTGAGTGGCGCCCGCAGGTCGGGGTTCCAGTTCTCCCCGGTATAGATGTGCGCGATCCGATAGCGCCCATTGTCGGGGATCAGGTCGGCGCCGAGAAGACCGACCGAAACGCGCGGCACCTCGGGTGCATCGCCTCCGCCGGTGAATGAATGACCCACCGACAGCTCACCGCCCAGGATGTCGAGGAGGTGAGTCAGGTCCGACCGGTGCCCCACGTCGGCCACCCAGGGCTCGTACATCTTGTAGACCGAATCCCAGTTGGCGCCGTGCAGATTTTTCACGTAGAAGAAATCCCGCTCGTAGCGCCACGCTTCCCGGAAAATCTGGTGCCATTCGGCCGGTGGATCGAGTCGCATGCGCACAGCAGTATTCAGCTTCTTCGCCTTGGTCTCTGCCGGCGGGCCTTCCGTGCCGGCCACGGTCCAGCCGTCACCGGTCTGAAACAGCAGCTTCTTCCCGTTGGCGGAGAGAGAGTAGGCCAGGACTCCTTTCTGCCAGGGCGCTGCTTCGCGTTTCTTGAAGTCGTACTGATGCAGCGTCACCCCGGGCTCATTGGCGAGCGACTCCGCGTAGAACACCGCACTGTCGGCCGCTGCCACGATGCTCTTGTACTGCCGAATCGGTACGCCGAGGGACAGGATGCGTTGGGATATCCCATCGAAGTCGATCCGCACGTTGACCGCTGAATCGGCCTTGGCTGAATCGGGAGCGGCCTTGGGCTTGGCGTCCTGCTTGGGCTTCTTCTGGGCTTCTTCGGCGTGGAATCCGGCTGAGCGGTGGTGTCCTTTGCCGTCTCCTCATCGCTCTGCGGCAGCAGCGGCGACGGTTGATCCGCGCGCAACACCGCGAGGTAGACCCCGCGATTGATCGGCCGATCATAGGAGCTCAAGTCCAGCCATCCGCTGTTTAGCGCGAAATCGGTGCTGGCGAGGAAATAGAGGAACTTGCCTTCCCGGTCCCACGCGGGGTACACCGCATCGGAGAGCCCGTCGGTCAGCTGCCGGGTTTTCCCATCCCTGAGCGAATACACCATGATGACATGGAACTGGCTGGTGAGCCGCTTGGCATAGGCCAGCCACTTGCTGTCGGGAGACCAGACCGGATTCACGGTCCGGTCCGGGTGGGCGAAACCGATCGGTGTCCACCCGGGTCAGCTTGCCGGTCGCCAGTTCCACCATGCTCAGGTTGAGGCCCTCGTCGGTGAAGGCGAGATACTTCCCATCGGGCGACCAGGCCGGAGTGAAGTAAGAAGGTCGGATTCGCGATGATGATTTCCCTCGGCTTGCCGAGTCCGTCCTGAGTTCCAATCATGAGCCGGTATTCGCCGCTCTGATCCGAGAACCACGCGATGGACTTCCCGTCGGGAGACCAGATCGGGTTCCGGTCCGCCACTCCGGGCCGAGCGGGTGAGGTTGCGCCAGTCGCCCTTCTCGACCGGGATGGTGAACACCTCACCTCGGGCCTCGAACAACGCGCGGGCTCCGGTGGGAGAAAGCGAAGGGTTGGTGAGGTTTTCGTTCACGTCGGCCCAGTGAGGCAGGGCCCAAGGGAGGTCGCCCCGGACATTGATCACCAGCTGTTTGTCGGATTTGGTGCCGGGATCGAAGAGGTGGAGGTATCCCCCCTGCTCGTAGACCAGGACTCCGCCGCCCGCGTTCAGGTGCTTGGCGTCGAAATCCTTGTAGTGAGTGAGCTGGGCTACCTGCTTGGTGCCGGGGCTGTAGGAGTAGAGATTGGCGGCGAAGTCACGATCGGAGAGGAAGTAGATCGTGTCGCCCAGCCAGACCGGATCGGTGTCGTTGCTCCCTTCCCACGGCAGCTTGGTCATGGAAAGGTCGGCGAGGTTGATCACCCGAATCGGCTGGGCCTGGCCGCCCCGGTAATTGCGCCACTCCACGTCCCAGGGGCTCACCACCCGATAGGTGATGGACTTGCCGTCGGGGGAGAACTGGCCGCCTGAGGCCCGCGGTATCGGCAGCGGTTCGGGCCAGCCGCCTTCAACCGACACGGTCCACAACTTCACGTTGTAGTTGCGCGGCGCGCTGGTACGGCCCGAGACAAAAACGATTCGCTTTCCGTCGGGCGTCCAACCCCGAGTGACGTCGGCCCCGGGGTGCCACGTCAGACCGCCGGGGTTCTCCACCTTCGATCGGTACGACATACACATCCACGTTACCGCCGTATTGGCCGGTGAACGCGACCAGTTTGCCGTCGGGGGAGAGCTGGGGATAGTACTCCTCGCCCGGAAAGCTGGTGAGCCGTCGCGCATCACCGCCTTCGCGTGAAGTCACCCAGATGTCGCCGGCGTAGGCAAAAGCGATCGAGGTTGCACTAGCGGTCGGATGGCGAAGCAATCTGGTGCCCTGGGCGTGCAGTTCGAGGGCCGGGAGAATGAGGACGAGCAGCGCGGTCCGGAGCAGACGACGAAGAGAGGTCATTGCGTTTGGTTGTGTGAGAGGAGTACTGAGTACTTGGTACCTAGTACAAAGGTTGTTTGTGGTCCGCCCCGACCGCCGCGTCCGCCCCTAGTATCTGCCCAAGTCTTTCCCAACAACCACCCGGCCCTTATACCCACCCGCTCGTACCCCGGCCAGCACTTCGTCGTCGGTTCCGCCCATGCGTACGATGTGATAGAGAATGAGGAGGCGGGGAGCACTACGGGCAGCGAGCTTGCCCAGTTCCCGGTCCGAGGTGTGAAAGGTTCGCATGTACTTGGGCCAGTCGCTTCCCCCGATCCGCTCCTCCGGTTTGATCTTCGCCTCCGGGTAGACCTCATGCACCAGCACGTCCACACCCTTGGCGGCTTTCGCGAGCGCGTCGCTGGGGCGAGTGTCTCCCGAGATCACCACTGATCGGTCCGGAGTATCGATCCGGTAGCCGAAGGCCGTCTTCCAGGTCCCGTGGGGAACCGCGATGGCGGTGACGGTGACGCCGTCCTTCCGGTAGATCACTCCGGGCTTGATCTCGTGGACATTCACTTTCCAGCCGCCCGGCGTCTGATGTTCGAGGCCCTGTTCTCGGATCTGAATGTCTTCGGCGTACGCGGCGGTGAGATGATCGGTCATCGCCTGGAGACCGGGAGGACCGTACGATTCGAGGGGCGCGGTGCGACCCATCACCCAGGAGGTGAAGATCAAATCGGGATAGCCCAGGGTGTGATCGCTGTGCAGGTGAGTAAAGAAGACCGCCTCGGGACCGCGAATCGCAAGGCCCGCCGCCCGCATCTGTCGCATGACCCCTGGTCCCGCATCCACCAGAAACACTCGACTCCCCAATACCACGGCGGTAGCCGGACCCTGCGCGTTGGGATCGGGGTAGGGGTTCCCGGTGCCGAGGAGCACGACGAAGGTCGAGTCCCGGCCGGCCTGTTGTGCTAGGGCAGGATGAGATTGAACCACAGAGACACAGAGGGCACAGAGGGCCCAGATCCACTTCGAAGTCACTCGGAGCCTCTCGTCAATCGCTGTCGCCAAGGCGCCTACTCACCTTGGCATTTCTGTTCAACACGAAGGCACGAAGGGCACGCAGTGATCGTAATCCGCTTTCGGTTCCTAGATTACAACACTGAACTTGCCCTGATTTAGTGGACACACACTTGGCAGCATAACTTAGGCTGAGCCAGGAGGTGTGGTATGAGCGATCGAAAACGCCAGCGGTACACCCCCGCGTTCAAAGCGGAGGCGGTGCGGCTCCTGGTGGAGGGCGAGCGCAGCGCGGAGGCGGTGGGGCGCGATCTCGGGGTGCGGGCGGATCTGCTCCGCAAGTGGAAGCAGGAGCATCGCGCCGCCGGCTTGGTGACGGAGCCCGCCCGGGCGCTGACCGAGAGCGAGCGGGCGCGGCAGCTGGAGCGGGAGTTGGCGGTGGTGCGCCAAGAGCGGGACTTTTTAAAAAAAGCCACGGCGTTCTTCGCGCGGGGCTCGGCCTGAGGTGTCAGGGCATCCACCAGCAGCGGGGCGCGTTTCCCCTGGGGCTGATGTGTCGGGTGCTGGGCGTCAAGCGCAGCAGCTACTACGCTTGGCGCGCGCGGGGCCCGAGTCGCCGCCAGCAGGCGACGGCAGTGCTGCGGGGCCGGATTCGGGCGCTCTACGCCGAGAGCGACCAGACGTACGGCAGTCCCCGGATCCACCGGGAGCTGGTGCGCCGGGGCGTCCCGTGTGGGCGGCATCAGGTCGCGCGGCTGATGCGGGCGGACGGGCTGTGGGCCGTGAGCCGCCGCCGCTGGCGGACCCCAAGGTGCCGGAAGCCGCGACCGGCTCCGGCGCCCGACCGACTGCAACGCGCCTTCAGCGTCCATGGCCCGAATCAGGTCTGGGCCACCGATCTGACCTACGTGAAGACCCGGGCCGGCTGGTTGTATCTGGCGATCGTCCTGGATGTCGGCACCCGGCGCGTGGTCGGCTGGGCGATGGCGCGGCACCTGGGCGAGACCCTGCCCCTCGAGGCGCTGACCCTGGCTCTGGGACGGCGCCGCCTCCAGCCCGGGCTGGTGCACCATTCGGATCAAGGACGGCAGTATACCAGTCGCCGCTATCAAGCGGTGCTGGCGAAGCACCAGATCATCCCCAGCATGAGTCGGGTAGGCGAATGCTGGGACAATGCCGTGGCGGAAAGTTTCTTCGCCACCCTCAAATGCGAGCGGCTGCACCGACGCGACTACCGCACGCCGGCCGAGGCCCAGGCAGACATCGTCCGCTACATCGAGGGGTGGTACAATCCGCGGCGGCAGCATTCGAGCTTGGGCTACCTCAGTCCGATGGAGTACGAGCAACAGTTTGCGGCGTAACCCGTGTGTCTACAAAACCGGGGCAACTCCACACGATCATTTCTTTGAGTTTTTGTGTTCTTTGTGTTCTTCGTGTCTTCGTGCTTGCAAACTAGATATCCTAGAGTCGGCCTGAGTCCTCTCTGTTCTCTGTGCCTCTGTGTTCAACTCACCTTGCAACTTCCCGTCTTCCGTCTTCCGTCTCCCGTCTCCCGTCTACAGCCTCCCCAACACCTCCATCGCCGCGTTCCGCCCGTTGATCCCGATCACGCTCCCGCCGGGGTGGGTGCAGGCGCCGCAGAGGTAGACACCCTTCATCGGCGTGCGGTATTCGAGGCGATTGCTCCACATGTACGGCGGCAGGCACTCGCCCTGGAAGATGTGTCCTCCGGTCAGGCCCACCTTGGCCTCCACGTCGGGCGGACCCAGGGTCTCCATGTCGATGATCGCGTCAGGGATGTTGCTGCAGAAGCGGCCGATCGAGTCCACTACCAGCTTGCCCGCCGCGGCTCGATGGGTATCCCAGTTGCCTTGCGCGAAGGTGTGCGGCACGTACTGCGAGAACACACTCATGACGTGACGTCCCGGCGGTGCCACGCTCGGATCGTACGCCGTCTGGAGGTAGATCTCGGTCCACAGCCGCTTGGGCAGCCGGCCGGCACTCGCATCGGCGTAACACTCCCGCCACTCGGCCTTGGTGAGCGGAGTGTTGATCGTCGCCAGGTGGTGCGGCATCCGGGTACCGGGCCGCGCCTTGAAATTCGGAAGCTCGCTGAGTGCGGCATTCACTTTTACGGTGCAGCCCCGCATCGGCACTGCCTCCACCCGTTTGCGCCAAGTCGGATCCGCCGACTCACCGAGGAGACGGGCAGTGACGACCGGATCCGCGTTGGAAATCACGACCGGAGCCTGAATCCGATCGCCCCCGGCGAGCTCGACGCCTTCGCCCGGAAGAATTCGACTCACCGGCACTCCCGCGGCAACCACAGCACCGGCCTCCACCGCGGCGTCATGGATGAGGAACGAGACCGTGCCCATCCCGCCGGTGACATACCCCCAGCCGCCCGGCTCTCCGCCGTCGAGCCTGCCGCAGTAGTGGTGGAAGTAGATCGACGCGGTCCCAGCGTCATAGGGGCTCGCAAAGGTTCCCACCACCCCCTGGCCCATGTACGCGATCTGCATCCGCTCATCGGTCAGGTACCGCTCCATCAGCTCGGCCATGGACCATTCGAACAACAGGCCTGTCGCATCGGGATCGTGTCCCAGCCGTTCCTCCAGCTGGTCCCGGGTCGGGGCCCGGCCGATCCACACGTCCCGATCCCCCAACGGCCGAATCGCGTCACACACCCGGTGCATCAGGGCGTGCATCCCGTGCCGCCCTTCGACATCTCTGGGACTGAACCGCTTCAGCTCTTCATCGGCTTTGGCCTCATCGTCCCATAACTGAAGGCTCGAGCCGTCGTCGAACGGAACGAAGTAGCCGCCCATCGCGGGGGTCCAGCGGTAACCCCGCCGAGGCAACTCCAGCTCTTCGATGACGAGCGGATGCAAGAGCCCGACGACGTAGGCGCAGGGAGAGATCCGGTAACCGGGCCAGGTCTCCTCCAGCGTGCAGGCGCCCCCGATCCGCTCCCGCGCCTCGAGCACCAGCACCTTCTTGCCCGCTCGAGCGAGATAGTAGGCGCAGGTAAGCCCGTTATGTCCTCCGCCTACGATGATGACATCCCATCGCCGTGAGACGAGGTCCTTGAGTGGGGCCGGCAGGCCGATCTTGCCGAGGGTCCGGGTCGCGGACTGGGTTGCCATAGACATGAGCTGCGCTTCGAAGAGGGCGGTCGATGGTCGATGGTCTGGAGTCGATGGCCATTATCCACCGACCAACGACCACTGACTACCGACCATCGACCATCGACTATCGACCACGACTACTTCAAATACTTGTCATACCACGCCACATACCGTTCCAACCGATCCTTCACATAGGTCGGCTTGGAGATGCCGTGGTACTGGTTGGGGTAGATGATCAGCTGGGTGGGAACTCCCAGGGTCCGCAACGCCTGGTACATCTGCTCGGAATTGAGCAGCGGCACGTTGAAGTCCTTCTGACCACAGAGGAAGAGCGTTGGCGTCGTGATCCGATCGGCGTGGAGGAATGGATAGGACAGCTTGAGGTACACCTCGGTGTTCTTCCAGGGCGGGCCCAACTCGGTATCGTATTCCCGAATGTACATGTCGGTGCCGTAAGTCGGCGAACACATCTGCGCTGCCGGCGCCGCTCACCGCCGCCTTGAACCGGGTATCCGAGGCGATCACGAAGTTGGTCAGGATGCCGCCATAGCTCCAGCCGCCAACCCCGAGCCGGGCGGGATCCGAGATGCCCTTGGAGACGGTGTAGTCCACGCCGGCCAGCACGTCTTCCACGTCCTTGTTGCCCCAGTCGGCGTAGATCGCGGTGCTGAATTTCTCGCCGCGGCCCGAGCTGCCCCGGGGATTGGTCGCGACCACGACGTAGCCGTTGGCCGCGAAATACTGGAACAGGAAATTGAAGTCGAGCGGGAACTGCGACACGGGACCACCGTGCAAGCGCAGGATCGTGGGATACTTCTTGCCCTGCTCGTAGTCGGGCGGCAGCACCATGAAACCATTGATGGTCGTGCCGTCCTTGCTCTTGACCGAGATTTCCTCGGTCTTTCCCAGCTTGAGAGTCGCGAACAACGAGTCGTTCTGGCGCGACAGCGGGCCGAGTCTTGCCGTTCTCCAGTGCGTAGACCTCAGCCGGCCTCGATGGGTCTTCCCACAGTACGGCGATCCGGCCGTTGGTGGATGCCGAGTAGTCGGTAACTGCACTGCGACCGCTCAACAATTTCTTGAGTGACCCACCGGTTGCCGGCATGCTCGCCAGGTACTGAGTTCTGTCGTCCTCCACCAGGAAGAGCAGGGAGTTCCCGTCCGCCGACCAGGTGAGAAGATCGGTGTTGCGATCGAGGGTCGGTGTCAGGATCCGGGGAGCACCGCCCGCGGCGGGAATGACGGCCACCTTGTGTCCCGCGTAGTAGATCAGCTTGAGCGGCCCGCCTTGCAGGTAGGCGATCTGCTTCCCGTCCGGGCTCCAGGCCGGCGGGCTTTCCCAATCCGGTTCGGCGTCGGGCCCTTCGAAGGTCGTCAGCTGGCGCGGCGTGGCGCCGGCCGTGGCATCCACGACGTAGACATCGTAGTTGTCGTTCCGGTCCCAATCCTTCTGCGCCTTTGCTGACGAAGGCGATCGACTTCCCGTCGGGCGACCATGACGGGCAGCGATTCGTTGTGATCGCCCGAGGTGAGTGGAGTGGTTTTCCTGGTCCCGAGATCGAAGAGGTACAGGTGGGTCCGCTTGCGGCCCAGGTATCCGGTGTAGTCCTCTTTGAAATAGTACCGGTCGATGACGATCGGCTTCGGGGTTTCCTTGTGCGTGGTGTCGGCGCCGCCGACTTCGACCGAGTCGCCGTCCTCGATGGTGAACACCATCCGCTTGCCGTCGGGCGCCCAGGCGAAGCTCTCGATGCCGTTCTTGCCATCGGTCAGCCGCTCCGCCTCGCCTCCCGCCGCGTTGAGCAGCCAGAGTTGGGATGCGTCGTTCTCATCCTCGCGGTCGGAGAGGAATGCCAGGTATTTCCCGTCGGGACTCCAGCTGGGATCGCTCTCGCTCTCCTTCTTCGGTGTGGGTCAGCTGGATCGTGGTGGCGCCGTCCCAGCTCGTCATCCAGACGTCGCTCTGGTTGAGGTCGTCCTCGAGGTCGCTCTGGCTCACCACATAGGCTACCCACTTGCCGTCCGGAGAGATCTGGGGATCACTCACGTCCTTGATCGCGAACTGATCGTCGATGGTGACGGCCCGGCCCGCGGCCGCTTGACCGATCAGTGGAGTGGCGAATTGTGGAACGAAGAGAAACAGGGCGGGGCAGAATCGTTGGATCATGTGCATCCGGGAAAGCTACCCGAGCCGGTACCCGGCGGAAGGTGGGGCACCACCGCGGTAGCGCCGGAAATCCGGCCCGACACCCGGCGCATGACGGACGCGACCAGCGCATACAACTCGCTCCACGCGGCACGCGTCGCAGGTGTGAAATCAAGCCCCAGCGACCGGTGGAGGGTCCAGAGGAGAGCTTCTCCCATCACCTCGTAATGCCGGCTGCTCAGGTCGAGCCCCGCGTGGCGGCGTCCCAGCTGTGCCGCTTCCCGGATCAGGGCATCGGGCTGGTCCGCAACCCGTACCAGCGTGTCCAGCATGGCGATCAGTTTGGCCCGCTGCTGGTAGAAATCGGTGTCGCGGAACTGCTCGCGTAGGGCGGGCTCGAGCTCGAACAGCCGGCCATAGAACATCACTGCCGTCAGCTCGCGCCGGGTGGAGATCTGATGCCACGACACCCGGATCAATCGTGCCGCATCGGGAGTCACGCCGACCTCCTGGCGAGGCCGTAGGCTCTTGGACATCACGGTGACTACCCGACCGTTGAATTCCACCTGCTCGCGCTCGATCCAGCCTAATCGCTGGTAGAAATCGACCCGGCTCGCGGTCTGGAGATAGATCTGTTCCTTCCCCAGCCAGCTCGCCTGGGCCAGGACTCGCCCGATCAGCGCGGTGGCGACCCCAATCCGGCGATACCGGGGCAGCACGTACACCGAGGCCAGCCACGGCGACAAGCCGGGCCGATCCGGCAGGTCACTTGGGGTCAGACTCGCCGTTCCCAGGAGGCCGGGCCCTTCCGTGGCCACGAAAGTCGTGGGGATCCCATCCCGCATCAGGGTCCCCCTGAACTCGGCGAGCCACGCATCGAATCCGACCGTTGCGAATTCCTCCGGCCACTCCTGATAGATCCAGGAGGCCACCGGGAGGATGAACTCCGGCTGGTCGGCCAGGTATCCCAGTCGCATCGCTCTACCTCTCCGGCCTCAGGTAGACCGTGGGTGCCAGCTGGCCACTGGTGCGGTCCACTGGCCTCGTGGTTCGCTGGTCACCCGGATGCGACACGCGATCATTGTTCTGCATGATGCTCCTACCTTCCCAAGGTGCTCGATCCGAGGATCTGGTTCATGGCCCGTAGCGCCCGCCACCAGGCGACCAGCGACCGGACCCGGCTGAATGTCCGCATGGTCAACTCCTACTGCTTCAGGGTTATAGGCACCGCCGGAACGCTCGGGCTGGCGCTGAAGGTGCCCGAGACCGTTACCGTGCGGGTTTCGTTGTCCATGTCCTGCGCCAGAAAACCTTCCGCCTGCATCTCGAAGCTCCCGGTGATCCGCTCCACTGATGAGGAGGTGATCGTGAGCGTCCCGCTCTTGATCCGGAACACCCCGGTCGGTTTGCTGGGTACACCAGTGATCACGACCCCGTGAAAGGCGGCGTCATCCCGGGCGGTCGCCGGCGTGATGTGATAGACCCCCGTACCGGGACGAGCCACGTCGCCCCGTGACAACACGATTGCCGCATCGCCATCAGTGCCCATCGTGAGCGAGAAGGTATTGCCGATTCCTACCGCACCGCGGATCGCGGCGCGGAAGCTGGAGGGAATCGCGCTCGCCCTCGCCGCGAAGGAGCCGCGCACCGTGATCTCGCGCTCGTCCTCATCCGTGTCTGCCGCCATGAACCCGACGGCGTGCAGGTCGTAGCGTCCGACAATCCGGTCCGGACTCGACTGGGTGATCGTCACTGTCCCGCTTATTCCCCTGAAGGCACCCAGCGGATTCGTGGCCGAACCCAGAGAAACCAGGGCATGAAACTCATCATCCTTCTCCGGTCCACCGGTGAAGGCCGTCACCCGGTAGGTTCCCGGCTTCGGTTGTCCCTTGGCTATCCGGCTGAACACCACCGCGCCGATATCGCTATAGGCGCCTAGCGTGAGCGAAAAAGATCCCGGGACGCTGGTCGTGCTCCCAACCGGGCCGAAGACGGCGTTGCCCGACAGAACAGTCTGGACCGATCCGCCTACCAGGGCGGTGAACGATGGGCCTTCGATTCTCGCGACCGTGGCCATCGTCAGAACCGTCAGGGGCGGCAGGATCACCGACTTCATTGGAGCCTCTCCTTCGCTGGATTCGCCTTCGCCGTTTATTGCCGGCAGCTTCAACGCGGCCTAGTATACAGAGCGCCCTCACCGCGAAGTCCCGGCAAGGACGCGCAAAAGTCACTCCAAAGTCACCTGACATAACTTGCTTTACATCAATGTCTTAGGTGCACTTTACGTCACCCAGCTTGGACGTCCCGTTGCTGGGGCAGCGGCCCAGCCACGGCGTCTTGCTTTGCTCGCGCTGCTTGGAGTGGCGGGGGACAGGGGCATTACCCGCGACAAGCTCATCAGCTTTCTCTGGCCCGATGCGGACGAGGAGCGGGCCAGGCGAGCCCTCACCCAAGCCCTCTACGCCTTACGCCAGGACCTCGGCTCCGAGGAGGCTTTTCTCGGGGTCAAAGACCTCCGGCTGAATCCCGAAATCATCTCCGCAGACGTGGTAGAGTTCCGGGCGGCGATCGCTGCCGGAGCGCTGGAGCGCGCGGTCGAGTTGTACCGGGGTCCATTCCTCGACGGGTTCCATCTTCCCGGAGCCGAGGAGTTCGAGCGGTGGACCGAGCAGGAAAGGCAGACCCTAGCGAGGGAGTACAGCGATCTGCTGGAGCAGCTTGGCAGGCGCTCAACCGCTACCGGCGATCATCGTTCCGCAATGGGATGGCTCAAGAAGCTCGCCGGGCTCGATCCCCTCAACGCCAACGTGGCGGTTGCCTTGATGCGGGCCCATGTGGCTCAGGGAGACCACGCGGCGGCCCTCCAGCACGCGAAGGTTTACGAGGCCTTGCTCCAGCAGGAGCTTGATCTCCCGCCAGATCGGGAAGTCGTCGCCTTTGCCGAGGAACTGCGTCGGGTTGCGCGGAGCGATCCCGGGCCCAAGCCGGTGGCCGCGCCAGTCCCGCCCGCGCCTCCGGCGCCGACTCCTCCCAGCGAACCCCGCGGCGAAAGAGTCTCCGCCTCCAGGCACACCAGCGGGTGGGCGGTAATGAGTGCGCCGACCGGGCCCGAAGTCGCGGCAGCAATACCGCGTCGCGGGATCCAGGGCCGGAAGTGGTTTCCCGTGGCGCTGATCACCGTGGCGGGCGCGGCGCTGCTCGGTGTGGGATGGGTCGCAGGACGCCACCTGATGTCAGGACGGGGTACCACGCCGAGTCAGGCAAGTGGGCTGACTTCCTCTGCGCCCCCGACCCTGGTCGCGGTCGGTCGGATCACCGATTACACCAAGCCCGGAGGGAAACCCGTCGCCGGACTGCCGCTCTCCGACATGCTCGCCACCAATCTGGCCCGCGCCAACGGGGTGCAGGTGGTGAGCAGCGCGAGGATGTACGAGCTGCTTCGTCTGTTGGCGACCGGAGGGGACACTGCCGCGGTGGTGGTCGAGGCGGCCCGAAAGGCCGGTGCGGATGAGCTGGTGGACGGGGCCCTTTACGAAGTGGGTCCGGGTCGGCTTCGACTGGATCTCCGCCGGGTCGACCTGGGAACGGGCGCCGTGTTGCAGGCCTACACGGTTCAGGGGAGCGACCTCTTTGCGCTGGCCGATACCGGCACCCGTCGACTGGCGCAGGACCTTGGCGCCAGCGCTCCGGAGGGTTCGCTCGCCAGCGTGTCCACCCGTTCGGTGGCGGCCTATCGCTATTACGAAGCGGGACTACGGACCTACTTCGCGGGCAATCTCCCCCAGGCCGAACAGCTCTTCGCCAAGGCGTTGAAGGAGGATTCCGCCTTTGCGATGGCCCAGTTCTACTACGCGAACAGCAACTCAGCGGGTACTCGCACCGAGTACTTTCGCCGGCTCCGCCGAGCCGTGATCCTGGCGGCGGGCGCCAGCGACCGGGAGCGACTTCTGATCGGGGCGAGCTGGGCCTTTGCCAACTCCTCGCCGACGCTGCGAGCCATCGCGGAGACTCTCACCGTTCGCTATCCCTCCGAGCTCGAGGGTTATCTCTATACCGGCCAGGGCGCGCTGCTCGCTCTCGACTGGGTCGGCGCGCGGAAGCCGCTCCATGAGGTGATCGCCCGGGACTCTCTTGGACTGGTGGGGCGGAGCCCACGGTGCATGGCCTGTGAGGCACTGGTCGCGCTCAGCGAGTCCTACCTGCTGGCCGATTCGATTGCCGGCGCGCTTCGCGTCGCGCGACTCTGGACTCGGCTGCAGCCCGGTTCAGCGCAGGCCTGGCGGTACTACGCCAATGTCCTCGCCCAGCGGGGCTGGCCCGACAGCTCCCTGGCCGCACTCCATGTGGCTGACTCGCTTGGATCCGACGGATTCCAGTCGGCCCACACCGTCATGGCAATCCATCTGTTCACCGGCGCCTACAGCGAGGCGGAGCAGATCATGCGGGTAGAGCTGCAGAGCGGCCCTCCCAAGACTCGGCTGGAAGCGGGCTGGCAGCTGGCCAATGTGCTGCGCCAGGAAGGCCGATTCAACGAAGCGCTGGATCTGGCGCGCCGCTATCGGCGCGATCTCGCCGAACCGACCCCGCCGGGGAGCGCGCCGACCAGTGGCTACCTCGAGGCCCAGGTGCTGTTCGACCTGGCGCAGTACCAGGCCTCGGCGGCCCTCTTCGATTCAATCGCGAAATCCACCTCGGGGTTCGAGGATTCCTCGGCGCTGGCGCGAAACCGGGTCTGGGCCTGGACCCACATGGCGGATGCGCTCGCCTCGATGGGGGATACCATCCGGCTCAGCGCCTTGGCCGACTCGGTTCGGACTCTGGCCGAGGCCAGTGGGTTTGCCCGGGACGCGCGGCTCCACTATCACATCCGCGGCCTGCTGCTCGCGTCGCGGGGCTACTCATTCGAGGCTGCCAAGGCCTTCGAGAAGGCGATGGGTTCACCCAGCGATGGCTTCAGCCGGACCAACTACGAGTTGGCGGCGGCTTGGCTCAGGCTGAAGCGGCCCAAGGACGCCATTCCTCCGCTGCAATCGGCGATTCGGGGAAACTTCGAAGGCGGGAACCTGTATTTGACCCGGCCGGAGCTACACGAGCGTTTGGCTGAGGCGTGGCAGGCTGCCGGGGGAAGGGACAGTGCGGCGGCGCATTACCGCGAGGTGGTCCGGGCGTGGGAGAAGGCTGATTCGCTGCTGATACCGCGTCGTGCGGCTGCCGCGCGGGCCCTCACGCGACTCACAGCGAGCCGCTGATCGGCTGAAGTTCCTTCCCTGGAAGATCAGCCGCCCAAAGAGTGTCCGCGCGGTTTCTTGGCCGTCGCTTCGCCGAAGCGAAGCTTGGCGCCGCCTTTGATGTCCCCTCGAGGCGCGAGATCTTCCAGCCGAATCACTTCATCGGCGGCTTTCTCGTCCTTCTGGGGTTTGCGGTTCTTGTGCGGTCTCATGAGCCAGATTCCTGCTGGTCGGAGGGACCGGCGATCCCCGTCGGCCGCGGCCAAACGGGGATCGCTGGAAGCTTGCCTTACTTCGGGGACTTGGGTTTCGGCGTGGTAGTGCCACCGCCCTTGACCTGATCCGCCTTGTTGTCGGGGATCTTGGGCTCGGGCAGATCGCGGACCTGTTCCTTCTCCTTGCTCGTCATACCTTCCTCCTCGAGGTGGAAGAACGTTGAATCCTTCGCTGCAGTCGGCTGCTCACTTCGGCTTGCCAAAACCTTTCTTCGCTCCACCCCTCACAACGGCCGCCTTCTTCGGGTCGATTGCCTTGCGGGGGAGGTCCTTCACCTTGCTGCTCTTCTTGGCGGCCATACATCCTCCTGAGAGAACTGCGGGGTTGAAGCGGCAGATTTGCGCGGCCGGCGGCTCCCGGCTTGGCGTACTCTTCTTCTTAGGCAGGCCGCGTGCCGCGACAGAACCGAATTGCAAGTCGAGGCCGCAGCACGAGTTCCCCCTTCAGAGCTGGAAGCGGCTGGGGTTGGCGGCCCCAATCTGAAACCAACGCTGGTCCCAACATGGAATCGTAGTCTCAGGACGAGACTGGCTGGTCACTCTCCGTGGAGCTTGCGGTCCAGCGTGGAGCGTGGGAGCCTGCCGGGGGAAGGGACAGTGCGGCGGGCGCATTACCGCGAGGTGGTCCGGGCGTGGGAGAAAGCTGATTCGCTGCTGATACCGCGTCCGGCGGCTGCCGGGCGCGGGCACTCATGCGACTCACAGCGAGCCGCTGATCGGCTGAAGTTCCTTCCCTGGAAGATCAGCCGCCGAAAGAGCGTCCGCGCGGATTCTTCGCCGTCGCTTCGCCGAAGCGAAGCTTTGATCCGCCTTTGATGTCCCCTCGAGGCGCGAGATCTTCCAGCCGAATCACCTCATCGGCGGCTTTCTCTTCCTCTTGGGGCTTGCGGTTCTTGTCCCGTGTCATGGGCCAGATTCCTGCCTGATCGGAGGGCCGGCGATCCCCGTCGGCCGCGGCCAAACGGGGATCGCTGGAAGGTTGCCTTACTTCGGGGACTTGGGTTTCACCGTGGTAACGGCGCCGCCCTTGACCTGATCCGCCTTGTTGTCGGGGATCTTACGCTCGGGCAGATCGCGCACTTCTTTGTCCTTGCTCGTCATACTTCCTCCTCGAGGGGGAAAATACGTGGGTCACTACGCTACAAGTTGATCACTTCGACGGCTTGCGAGGCTTCTGCCAGAAATCCACCCTTCACATTGGCCGCCTTCTTCGGGTCGATTGCCTTACGGGGGAGATCCTTCACCTTGGTGGTCTTCTTGGCAGCCATACATCCTCCTGAGTGAACTTGCGGTGTTGAAGCGGAGAGTTGCTCGCGGCCGGCGGCTCCGGCCTGACGGACCCTCCTTAGGCAGGCCGCGTGCCGCAACAGAACCAAACTGCAAGTTGAGTCTGCAGCACGAGTTCCCGACGCAGGCTGGAAAAGCGGCGGGAGCTCACGGCCCCAATCTGAAACCAGCGCTGGTCCCAACATGGAACCGTGGTCTCAGGACGAGACCGGCTCATTCCCCGTGAAGCTTCCGGTCCAGCGTGGAGCGCGAGAGGCCGAGGGCCCGAGCCGCCCGGCGCTTGTTGCCCTGATAGGAATCCAGCACCGCGTGGATGTGCCGTAGCTCGGCGGCGTGGAGGGAGAGGTCCGAAGGAGAGGCGCGGGATGGGTGCGGAACTCGGCGCCGGGTGGTCTCCCGCGCCGTTCGTATCCTCGGCTTGGACCGCTTCCACTGAGGTTCCCAGGAGGATCGCCTCCGGTGGGATCACGTCGCCCTCGGTGATCGCGACCGCGGTGTGGATCACCCGCTGCAGCTCCCGCAGGTTCCCCGGCCAGTCGTAGCTCAACAGCCGGTCGGCGGCAGGCCGGCTCAGCCCGACGATGGGTTTGTCGAGCGCGGCACTCGCGGTGGCGATCGCGGCGGCCATGATGGTGCGGAGATCGTTGGGCCGTTGCCGCAACGAAGGGAGCCTGAGGGTGATCCCGCTGATCCGGTAGAACAGATCCTTCCGGAAGTGATCGGTCTCCAGATAACGAGCCAGCGGCAGGTGAGTCGCCGAGATGAGCCGCACATCGGCCTGGAGCAGCTGCTCGCTGCCGAGCCGCTCGAACTCGCCGTACTCGACGGCGCGCAGGATCTTGGCCTGCGCCGGCGGGGCTCATGTCGGCGATCTCGTCGAGGAACAGCGTCCCATGATCCGCCAGCTCGAACTTCCCCTTGACCCGCCGGATCGCGCCGGTGAAGGCGCCCTTCTCATGGCCGAACAGCTGGCTGTCGAGCAGGGTGTCGCTGAGGGCGGCCGAGTTGAACGCGATGAAGGGATGACTGGAACGGCGGGAAGAGTTGTGAATGGCCCGGGCCAGCAAGGTCTTCCCGGTGCCGGTCTCTCCCAGGATCAGAATCGGGAGCTCGGTGCGCGCCGCGATCCGGGCGAGCCCGAGGCAGGTGGCCATCGGCTCGTCGTCGCTCTGGAAATCGTCGAGCGTGTGGTGCCACTCCCGGTGGCGTTCTCCGTTGAGCCCTGGTTCAGTCATCGAGCAGGTGGCTCCGCGAAGTTTTCCCGCAAGGCGCGAATCGGCTCGAAGGCATAGCTCACCAGCGATCGCCTGCCGACCACGATGTCGGCGCGCCCGCCCATGCCGGGAAGCAGAGGCCTGCATCTGGCCGTGCACCCGGATGGAATCGTCCGCCAGATCGACGCAGGGCGCGGAATTCTCCGCTGTCCCGGGCGGTCGACCCGGCGGGTCCCAGCCATCGTACGGTGGCAAACCGCACGCCATAGCGCTGATAGGGGAAGGCGTCGTAGCGCAGCTTGACGCCCTGTCCGGGCCGGACCTGTGCCACTCCAGCTTCCGGGACGCGCAGTTCTCCCTGGAGCCGGTCACCGGCACAGGCCATCTCGCTCAGGATGTCGCCCTCCTGCACCACGGCGCCGGCCGCATTGACGTGCATGCCGCAGTACCGCCCCGTCGCAGGGGGCAGCCACCGAGAAACCGGCCTCGGTCGCATTGACCAGATCCCGCTGGAGGGACGCGGCCCGGATCGCGGCCGGTCTCCATGGCTTCGGTAAGACCTCGCCGGGTCTCCTCGTATTCCAGGTCCCTCGCCTTGCCGTCCTCGCTCCAGCCTGGTGATGTCGGATCTCGCCTCTTCCAGATCGTTTCGTGCCCCCTCTACTTCTTCCTGGAGGGTGCTGTACTCCAGCTCCAGCCGGCTCGCTTCGAGTTTGCCGATTGCTCCCCGCTTGGCGCCGGAAGAGGAGCTGTCGGCCAGCTCCTTGGTCAGCGCCAGGCGCTTGCTCTTGGAGGAGATCAGCCCCTCGAGAAACTGGATCCGGTTCGCCAGCCGCCGCCCCTCCGCCTCATCCGAGCGCCGGCGGGTGTCATACTGGCTCTTGAGGATGGTCAGCCGCTGCTCATTGGCGCGCAGCTGGCTTTCGAGCGTGAGCCGGTCCGCCGCCCGGTCGCTCATGCTGGCAGAGCGGAGCAGGAACAGGGTCGAGCCGCGGGTCACGTTGTCGCCTTCGGCAACGCGCACCTCGACCAGCACCCCGCTCTTCACCGCTCGCACCGGGTCGGTGCCCGGATCGGCACCAGGGTGAAGGGCCCCGACACGGTCTCCGGCACCTTCACCAGCACCGCGCCCAGCACGGCCAGCCCAAAGGCGGCGATGATGACGTACGCCAGCCCCCGCGCCGACCCAGTGGGGCGGCGTGGTGTCGAGGAAGGGCTGGGCGGAATCGTCGGGCATGGTGCTGATTGGCGGAATGGTGGAATGGCGGAATGGGGATTGAATGGTCTCCCACCGGAGGCTGCGCGATCTGCGTCTGGGCGTGCATCATTCTGCCATTCCTCCATTCCGCCAATTCTTGAATTGACTCACAGTCCCAACTGCTGGCTCACCAGGAAGTAGTAGAGCCCCTGGCGATTCATCAGGTCGTCATGGGTGCCGCTCTCGACCAGCCGGCCCTTCTCCAGCACCAGGATGACGTCGGCGTCCCGCACGGTGCTGAGCCGGTGGGCGATGACGAAGGAGGTGCGGCCCTCGAGCAGCTGATCGATGTTCTCCTTCACCGCGCGCTCCGATTCGGCGTCGAGGGCGCTGGTGGCCTCGTCGAAGATGAGCACCGGAGGCCGGTGGTAGATGGCCCGCGCGATCGCGACGCGCTGCCGCTGGCCGCCCGAGAGCGCGATGCCCGACTCCCCGATCCGGGTGTCGTAGCCCATCGGGAGCCGCTCGATGAACTCGCGCGCGTTGGCCACCTGCGCCGCCCACATGACGTCGTCGAAGTCGGGCTCCTGTTCGCCGAAGCCGATGTTGCGGGCGATGGTGTCGTCGAACAGGTGATTCTCCTGCAGCACGAACCCGATCTTCCGCCGGAGATCACGGTAGTTGAGCGTCTTGAGGTCCACGCCGTCGTACAGGATGGTCCCCTCGGTCGGCTCCAGCAGACCGGCCAGGCACTTGATCAGGGTGGTCTTGCCCGAGCCGCTGCGGCCGACGATCGCCACCATGGTGTTGGGCGGAATGTCGAAGGTGATGTCGTCCAGAATCGGGGGCGACTCGGGACCACCGTAGCGGAAGCCCATGTGGCGGAGACTGATCCGCCCCTCGAGGGACTTGACCGGCAATGAGCCGCGAGCGATCCTCGCCCTGCTCCGGCTCCTGCTGGAAGATGTCGTCCAGCCGGTTCAGGTAGACCGTGGCCTGCTGCAGGTTGTCCCACAGCGAGAGCAGCGTGAGGAGCGGCGCGTTGGCCAGCGCCACCAGCGAGTTGAAGGCCACCAGCCCGCCGATCGACATCCGCCCGTTCATCACCTGGTGGGCGCCCGACCAGGAGGAACAGCACCACGGACAGCAGCGTCACGGTGTAGATGGCGCCGTTGTAGCTCATCAGGGTGAAGTCGGCCTTGAAGCGCTTGCGGGCGACGCCAGTGAATTGCCCCAGCATCAGGTCGCGAAAGGCAGACTCGGCGCCCAGCGACTTCACCGTCTCGATGCCCTTGATGGCGTCGATCTGGAACGACTGGTAGTTGCCGTGCGACTCCTCCAGCTCGGCGTAGAGCGGGAAGCAGCCAGTTGGAGGAGTAGCGCATCAGCAGGACGAACAGCGGCACGGTGGACAGGAACACCAGCGTGAGCATGCGGGCTGTAGACCAGCATCAGCGCGACCGACGCCAGCCAGCTGGGCCACGGCGGTGAGGCCGGCCACGCCGTGCTCGACCAGGAATTCGCGGACCTGCCAGATGCCGGCCAGCCGGCGCTGGATGTCGCCGGTGCGCCGGGTGTTGAAGTAGCTCATCGGCAGGCTCAGGAGCCGCCGGGTGAGGAAGTCGAGCGTCGCCGAGTCGACGCGCACCGCGGTAAAGCTGAGCAGGTAGCGCTGGATGACCGTGGCGATCAGCGTGAACGACGACCACGCCCGCCATGCCGCCGATCAGGATGTTGAGCAGGTTCACGTCCCGCTCCACCAGCACCCGGTCCACGATGACCTGGGTGAAGACCGGGATCACCATCTGCAGCACGCTCACGATCAGCGCCAGCGCCGTGGCCTGGAGAAGCAGGCTCTGGTGCGGCTTGAAGAACGGGCACGAGCCAGCCGATCCCGAGCTTGGTCTCCTTGTTCTTCTCGAACTCGGTCGGTGTAGTCGAACAGCGCGGCGTAGCCGCTCCACTTCTGCGTCGAACTCGGCGCGGGTCAGGCGGCGGCGGCCGGTGGCCGGATCGGAGACCCGGACGTGGGTCTCGTCGACGTCGTACAGCACCACCCAGTGATTGCCGTCCCAGTGCACGATGGCCGGGAGCGGCATCTGGGTCAGGTTGGCGCGGCGACGCCTTGACCGCGCGGGCGGCGAGTCCGAGTTCGTTGGCGGCCTGGCAGATGGCCCGGAGGCTGGTGCCGTCGAGGCTGGTGTGGCTCAGCTGGCGAATCCGCGCGAGGCTGACCGCCTTGCCGTAGTAGCCGGCAGACGATGGCGAGGCTCGCCGCCCCGCAGTCCATCTCGTCGATCTGCCAGACGTGGGGGAACTTGCGGATCCGCCGCTTTCGCTTGACGAAGCGACCTTCGTCGTCGGCGAACGGGGCCAGCTCGGGTTCGGGGGCGGGGGCCGGCAGCGGTCGTTCCGTGCACCGGCGCTGCGCGGCGCTCGGGACGAGGCGGAATCGCCCAGGTGCGGGTCAGGTCCTGGTCGATCTGATCGTCGCCCACCTTGCTGAGCACCGAGGCGTCGGCCGGCAGCATCTCCCGGAACAGGTCGATCGGGATCTGCGCGGTGTGCATGAAGTCGTACTGGGCGACCCGCTCTTCGATCTCGTCCCGGAAGGCCTGGATGCTGCTGCAGCGAGTTCCTCGTAGGTCTCCCGAGTGAGCCGCAGCAGGCGGCAGGTGGTCACCGCCTCGACGGTCGAATCGCGCGGCTGGTCGCGGATCACCGACAGCTCGCCGAAGAACTCGCCTCGGCGGAGGAACGCGACGTTGCGGCGCCGGCCGTCCACTCCGATGTGGATCCGGCAGCGGCCCTCTTCGATGATGTACATCGGGCCGGGCGGATCGCCCTCGCGGATGATCACGTCGCCCTGGCGAAAGTCGATCGGCTCCAGGTTGGCGCAGCAGGTCGTTCAGGGCCTCGGGCGGGAGTTTCGCGAAGACGGTGAACTGCCGGAAGAAGAACTGGAGGTTGCGGTGGCGGGACTGAAGCTCGAAGAACTTGCGCACCTCCGGCCGCCGCCGGAGCAGCGCGTCGAAGACCGATCGGTCGAGCCGGACCACCTCCACGTCCCCGCTGGCGCGCACGGTGGCAGGATGGACGGCGTGGTCGCTGAAGCCGCCCTCACCGAAGGTCTCGCCCGGGCCGGAGCGCGCCGAGGGAGATCTCGTCCCCGTTCTCGCCCCGCTTGACCATGCGGACCCGACCGGAGACCAGCACGTACAGCGCGTCGGAGGCATCGCCCTCGTGGACGATGGCCTGGCCGAAGGTGTAGCTCGACGGGAACGAAGCTCGCGACCACCAGGTCTCGCACGTCGTGCGGCAGGCCCGCGAGCACCGGAAGGCTCTGGAGTACCGCGTCGAGAGATTCGGTATCCATCCCGGTCACCAGGGCAATTGCCACTGCACCCGTTGCTGGGCCTGCGCGGCCACGAGGCGCCGGTCCGCCACTCCCGCCTCGGCACGCCGCAGGATCTCGGGGTCCTGCTCCGAGGGCATCACCTTGTCCACCACGCGGAAGAGCGTATGGGCTCCTTCGAAAAGGATCGGGTCCCAGCACGTCGACCGGACGGGCTGCCATGAACATCGGACGGACTTCGGGGTCCAGGTCGTCGAGATAGAAGCGCGACTCGGACACGGTCGCGTGTGCCGCGTCGGCGACCTCGTCGAGCGGGAGTCCGTCCTCCCGCAGACACATCGCCGCTTCCCGGGCTCCCGCCTCATCATCGAAGGCGATGGCCCGGCAGTCGATCCGGATCCACTCGGTGTGGTGATGCCCGATCTCGCGCCGGATCGCCTCGCGGCGTCACCGCGCTCTGTCGGAACTGCTCGGCACCCTCATCGATCCGGGCCAGCAGTTGAATCCGTTCCTGGGCCAGCTCGACAGACGAGTCCGGGAGGAAGTCAGGTCGGTAGTCGGCCCTCCTGTCGGACGTCGTTACAGGGATAGCTGAGCTCGCGGCGGCGGCGGCAGCGCGTCCGGCAAGCTCGGCGGCGAGCTCTTCCGCCATTCCCGGAGCAGATCAAGTCCACGCGCAGCGCATCATCGAGCTTGTCCGGCGTCCACCGGGTGGCGGCAACGAGGGCACCAACCCCGGCCGTGGTCGGGCCCGGGCCACGGAACGGCGGATGTGCTCCATCCACTCTCGGAGGCCGACCTCACGGGCGGCGAGCCAGTCTTCCATTTCCTGGGCAGTGACCAGGTCGCGCGCGTACCGGAACTCCTGGGCAGCCTCCTCCACCGCCGCTTCGAATTCCTCGTCCTCGGACGGAGGACTCGATCTCCTCCAAGGCGGCGAATCCTTCACGGGCTTCCTGCTCCAGACCAGACCATTTGCCGCGCCGGATCGCGTCGAGCACCACGTCTTCCCAGAAGAACGTGTCGCCTTCGACCACGAAGACCGGGCGCCCATAGAGAGCCTGCATCGTGGTGGCGCCGAGCTTTCCGAGAGTGGACCCGCTGGAGGTGGTGTAGTATGCGGCCTGAAACGCGGGCCGCAAGTGGAGGGTTTTCCGGCACGGCGTGGGGGAGATATGCGCCACCAGTGGATTGACAAATTGGCCTAGTCAGGGGTCCCGGCCGGTGTTGGTCCAGTTGTCAGGATTGAGGGGGACGCTGTAGGGAGATTCCCCGGCGGACTGGCGTCCAGGCACCGATCCGGAAATGTTAGGTCCCATGCCCGGCATACTGAGCGGTCACGGCAGGTCTTGCTGAGGCCCGAACTTGCCGGTCCTCTGCGCTCGGAGAAAGTCATGAAGGATGGCGTGATTTCGCTGAGCGAAGCCTTGGGCAGCCGCTACCGGATCGAGCGCGAGCTGGGGCAGGGCGGCATGGCGACGGTATATCTGGCGGAGGATCTCAAGCATGGACGGAGGGTAGCCATCAAGGTCCTCCGCCCCGATCTCGCCGCGGTGATCGGGGCCGAGCGGTTCCTGCGCGAGATCAAGACCATCGCCGTCCTGCAGCATCCCCACATCCTCGGACTGATCGACTCCGGTGAGGTGCAGGGCTCGGCGTACTATGTCATGCCCTTCGTCGAGGGTGAGTCCCTCCGGGACCGGCTGACCCGGGAGAAGCAGCTCCCGATTCCCGAGGCCACCCGGATCGCGACGGAGGTCGCGAGCGCCCTGGACTACGCCCACCGGCACGGTGTCATCCACCGCGACATCAAGCCGGAGAACATCCTGCTGCACGATGGCACCGCCCTGGTGGCCGACTTCGGGATCGCGC
This sequence comes from uncultured Gemmatimonadales bacterium, assembly GCA_963788625.1. Classification (GTDB taxonomy): domain Bacteria; phylum Gemmatimonadota; class Gemmatimonadetes; order Gemmatimonadales; family GWC2-71-9; genus DATBGE01. The sequence goes on from CAWBHB010000001.1 coordinate 786,867, forward strand.
TCGCGGTGAGCAGCGCAGGCGGAACCCGGATGACTGAGACGGGACTGAGCCTGGGTACTCCCCACTACATGTCGCCCGAACAGTCGATGGGGGAGCGGGAGATCACTGCCCGCTCCGATGTCTATGCGCTGGGCTGTGTGACCTACGAGATGCTGACCGGCGACCCGCCGTTCACCGGTTCAACCGCGCAGGCGATCGTAGCCAAGGTGATGACCGAGAAGCCGGCCTCGATCCGCCGGCTTCGCGAGCGGGTTCCCCAGCAGGTGGAAGACGCGGTGCTTACCGCACTGGAGAAGCTGCCTGCCGACCGCTTCGGGAGCGCGGCGGAGTTTGCCCAGGCGATCACCGGCGCGCCGACGGGCCGGCTGGCGAGCGAGGAAAGTGTCTCCCGCGCGATGCCACCGAGCCGGTCCCTGCGGCGTTCCCGCCTTTATGCGGCTTCGGCCGCGATTCTCCTGCTCGCCGTGGTGGCCGCAACCTTCATTGCCGGCCGCCGGCTCGGCCGGCAGGACTCCACGCTTCCACCATCCCGTCTCGCCATTCTCGCGCCTAACCTCGGCGGGACCGGCGTCGCCTCTCTCTTCAGGCAGACCGCCGTGACCCAGGACGGTGAGGCGGTTGTCTTCGTGAGCCAGAACAAGCTGGGGCTGAACACGCTCTCATATCAGCGGCTCGATGCCGTTTCGGCCCGCGAAATCGGGGGCAGCACCTATATGCTGAATCCACAGATTTCCCCGGACGGCCGCTGGATCATCGGGTGGGCATCGGGGTTCGGCGCCGCCAATGATCGTGCTTTTCGAATCCCGATCGTAGGCGGGAATCGGGTGCCCCTTCCCCTGGAGGTCCGGGCAAACTTCGCGGCTTGGGACTCGAAGGGGTCCTTCTGGTTCACCATGAGCCAGGGAGGCGGCATCGCCCGGCTCGATCCCGACGGACAGATCAGCTCCGAGCTGGTGCCGAAGACTCCCCGTCTCCTGCTGCAGGAGGTGCTGCCCGGGGACCGGTATGCTCTTGCGATCCGAGCGCCACTTGGAACCGGGTCGGGTCCCTGCATCCGGGTTGATCTGCGCAACGGCGAGCAGCAAACCATCAGCGAGCTCCCGATGGTCGAAGCTCGCTACACCAATGGCTTTCTGGTCTATGTCCAACCCGGTGGCACGATGTGGGCGGCTCCCTGGCAGCCCTCGAGCGCCTCGACGAGCGGCCCACCATTGCAAATCGCTGAAAACATTTCGATCACAGGCACCGGGATCGCGCAATTCTCCGTGGCGCCGAACGGGCTGATCGCCTATATCCCGGAAGAACCGCGGACCTTGGTCTTCGCTGACCGCAGCGGAAGCTTCCGCACGGTCATGGAGGGGAAGCAGAACTTCCACGCTCCCAAGTTCTCTCCCGACGGTCGCCGGCTGAGTATCGATTTCACTTCGGCCGATGGACGCGACGTTTGGGTGCTTTCTCTCGACCAGCGGACTCTCTCCAGGGGCACATTCACCCGCGATGGACATGATGCCATCTGGTCGCCCGACGGGCAGACGATCCTCTTCACCTCCTTCAAGAGCGGGGTGTTCAGCCTGTTACGGACCCGACCGGGGAGCACCGCTCCGGCCGAGTCCCTCCTGACCTCAGGCAATCTGGGCTACACCGGGCAATGGCTCCCTGACCGGCACACCTTGGTCACGACCGGGCTCGACCTCGAGCCGGGCAGTGGCACCGATCTCATTGAGGTGGAGAATGATGGGCGGGGCCCGATCAAGCCGATCCTGGTGAACGGATTCGAGACCAGATACCCGGCAGCTTCACCCGATGGCCGTTGGCTCGCATTCTCCTCGGACCAATCGGGTGTCGAACAGGTGTATGTGCGTGCGATGTCGGGCGAAGGGGATGAAGTCCAGGTCTCTCAGACCGGAGGATCCGAGCCGGTCTGGGCCCCCGATGGGAGGGAGCTGTATTACCGTGGTCTCTCCGAGAGCCGGGTCGAGCTGAGTGCGGTGCAGGTCAGGACGGTCCCTGAATTTGAAGTTGTCTCTCAGAAGGTGCTCTTCAGTCTCGAGGAAATTCTCGGCGCCGCGCCCCACGCGAACTATGATGTCTCTCGGGATGGCAAGACGTTCGTCATGATACGGCGAGGTCCGGCCACCAGGATCGTAATCATTCAGAATCTCGCCGAGATGGTCCGCCGCCTCCGCAGCTCGGGCTCCCAGTAGCGGCATGGCTCTGTTGGTCGCTCGTAGGTGCTGCCTACTGCAGTTCTGTCTCTTTACTGCAAACGCAGAGGCGCAGAGAGCACAGAGGGCCCCGATCCAAGTTGGTCTCGTCGTATCAAGTTTCCGTGTCCTTTGTGCCTCGTGTTTCCCAACGGACAAAAGAGAGAAGGATTGATCATCAGCTCAGCGCAGGCTTAGGGTCGGCGGCTCCCTCTGTGCCCTCTGCGTCTCTGCGTTTCCTAACCCGATATTCCCTTCCGCTAAGTGCAGGCTGCAACGGCTTTTAGCCCCCCTAGTAAATCACCCATCAGGGGACCAAATTTCTCCGCCCTATGACACTCCACCAGTACCCCGACTCGCCCGTCTTTTACCGGAAGCTCAACCGGCGTTTTCCCCTGATCACCAAGGGGGAAGGCTGCTGGCTGATCGATGAAGACGGGAAGCGCTATCTCGACGGGTCCGGTGGCGCCTTCGTCGCCAACATCGGTCACGGGGTCCGGGAGATCGGCGCGGCCATGGCGGATCAGGCCTCGAAGATTGCCTACCTGAACGGCACCGCGTTCACCAGTCAACCGGTAGAGGAACTCGCGGCAGAACTCGCCGCGCTCGCTCCGGGCGACCTGAAAAAGGTCTACTTCCTCTCCAGCGGCTCCGAGGCTGTCGAAGCCGCGCTCAAGCTGGCCCGCCAGTACTGGGTGGAAACCGGAAAGCCGTCCAAGCACAAGATCATCGCCCTGTTCCCTGCCTACCACGGCAACACCCTGCTCGCGCTTTCGGCGTCGGCTCGGGAGCACTACAAGACCTACTACCGTGAATGGCTGGTTGACGTGGTGCGGATTCCCGCGCCGTACAGCTACCGGTGCGAGTGTGGAGGGCTGCGGACGGAGGCGAAAGCTGGAGTTCCAGCTTGTCCGGTGTGCAGCGGGTCGGTGCTGGAGGATGCGATCCTTCGCGCAGGACCGGAAAATGTGGCCGCTTTCATCGCCGAACCCGTGGGCGGCAGTTCGACCGGCGCGTCGGTGCCAGCGCCGGGATATTTCCGCCGGGTGCGCGAGATCTGCGACAAGTACAAGGTGCTCTTCATCGCCGATGAGGTACTCGCGGGAGCCGGTCGGACCGGAACCTGGTCCGCGATCGAACCGTACGGCGTGATACCGGACATCCAGGTGCTGGGGAAAGGAATTACGGGAGGCTACGCGCCGCTTTCGGCTGTGCTGGCCCCCACCCGGCTCCTCGATCCGATCGCGAAGGGTTCAGGCAGCCTGCTTCACGCCCAGACCTTCTCGCATCACGCGGTGCTCTGCGCGACCGGGCTCGCGGCGGTGCGGTACATCCGGAGCCACGGACTGGTCGAGCGCTGTGCCGAGGTAGGACAAAGCTTCCATCGGAAACTGGAGCAGCTGCGAGAGCTGCCTCATGTTGGGGATGTTCGAGGCAAAGGCCTCCTCGCGGGGATCGAGTTCGTCGAGGACAAGGGCAGCCGCACCGCCTTTCCCCGGAAGCAGAAATTCGCCGAGCGATTCGCCGATGCCGCCCTGGAGGAAGGCCTGATGGTATGGCCCAACGTGGGGCAGGCCAACGGGACCGATGGAGACCTGGCGCTCCTGGCGCCGCCGTTTGTGATTACGGAAGAGGAAATTGACGAGCTCGTGCGGCGGTTTGTCGCCGCATTGCGAAATGTCGTCGGGGAGTCGCGCCAGGTAGTAGGGAATAGGGTTTAGGGAGTAGGGCGTCTCTCGGTATCACGCCCTACACCCTACCACCTACTCCCTACTCCCTCTTACGGATTCCCGCATCACTGTCAGGAGAGAAGCCATGACCGCCACAGCACCCCAGCAAAAAGTCACCTACACCAGCACCAACGTCGATCTCGGCGCCTTCCATCATGCGTATGACGAGGCGTTGGCCGCGGTTCGAGCGGGAGCCGGCCGGAGCTATCCGCTCTACATCAACGGCAAGCCGGTGGAATCGCCGGGACAGGAACCCATCGTCGATGTCTCGCCGATCGATACCGGCCTCGTCCTCGGCCGCTTCGCATGCGCCACTCGCGATCACGTCGACCAGGCGGTGAAGGCGGCACACACCGCGCAGAAGGCGTGGGCCAGGAGGCCGTGGCAGGAGCGGGTGGCGATTCTTCGGAAGGCAGCCGAGCTGATCCGGGACCGGAAGTTCGATCTCGCTGCGGTAATGAGCCTCGAGGTCGGCAAGTCCCGCTTCGAGGCCATGGGAGACGCGGAAGAGTCGGCTGATCTGATCGAGTACTACGCGCTCCAGGTCGAAGAGACCGACGGCTTCACCCGTCCGATGGCGAAGATGACTCCGGTCGAAAAGAACACCGAGATGCTCCGGCCCTACGGCGTCTTCGTGTGCATCGCACCGTTCAACTTCCCGCTGGCCCTCTCCACCGGTATGTCATCGGCGGCCCTGCTGGCCGGGAATGCGGTGGTGTACAAGCCGGCCGAGGACACGCCGTGGACCGGACTCAAGCTGTACGAGGTCTATCGTGACGCGGGGGTGCCCGCCGGAGTGTTCAACTACGTCAGCGGCCACGGCCGCGAAATCGGCGATCCGCTCTGGCAGCATCCCCTGACCGACGGCGTCGTCTTCACCGGGTCCAAGGAAGTCGGCATGCGGATCCACCATGGCATCAGCCAGAAGTGGGTCAAGCCCTGCCTGATGGAGCTGGGCGGCAAGAACGCCGTAATCGTCATGGATTCGGCCGATCTCGACGCCGCCGCCGAAGGAGTGATGAAGTCCGCCTTCGGGCTGCAGAACCAGAAGTGCAGCGCGACGAGCCGGGTCTACGTGCACCGCGCGGTGGCCCAGCCGTTCCTCGCCAAGCTGCTGGAGCGCACCAAGGCCATGGTCATGGGAGACGTCTCGCAGAAGGACGTCTATTTCGGCCCGGTGATCAACGGGAAAGCGGTGAACCGGTGGCAGGGCGCGGTGGATCAGGCAAAGGAAGAAGGCAAGATTCTCACCGGTGGCGAGCGACTCAAAGGCGAGGTGTTCGACAAGGGTCACTTCGTGGCGCCGACCATCGCCGCCCTGCCGCTCAAGAGCTCGCTCTTCTTCGAGGAGCTGTTCGTGCCTTTCCTCGCCGTCGGCGAGGTGGCAAGTCTCGACGAGGCCCTGGCCGAGGCGAACAAGGCGGAGTATGGCCTCACGGCCGGATTCTTCAGCCAGAAGAAGGAAGAGATCGACCGCTTCTTCGACGAGATTGAGGCCGGGGTCTGCTACGTGAACAAGCGGACCGGCGCCACCACCGGTGCCTGGCCGGGCGCGCAGGCGTTCTGCGGGTGGAAGGGGTCCGGCTCGTCGGGGAAGGGAGGCTGCGGGCCCTGGTACGTGCAGCAGTTCGCCCGGGAACAGAGCCGCACGGTGATTGAAGGCTAGGCGGCTCGGCGGCTGGACGGCTCGGCGGCTAGTTCTCCTCGGCGGACGGGAAACCTCCTGACTGGGGAACAGCCGACCGTCTAACACCGAGCCGCCGAGCCGGTGAGCGGACCGTGAGGAGGTAGAGTGACTGGAGCCGGAAGGCTCACCGGCGAGCGGATAGTCGCGGTCGACATCATCCGCGGCGTCGTGATGGTGCTCATGGCCATCGACCACGTGCGGGTCTACTCCGGGCTCCCGCCTGGAGGACCCACGCCGGGCATCTTCTTCACTCGCTGGGTCACCCACTTCTGCGCTCCGGCCTTCGTCTTCCTGGCCGGCACCAGCGCCTTTCTGCTGGGGCAGAGACTCCAGAACCGCGCCGGGCTCTCCCGCTTCCTTCTGATCCGCGGGGCGTGGCTCATACTCCTCGAGCTGACCGTCATCCGGCTCAGCTGGACCTTCAATTTCGATTTCGCTCACTACCTGCTGGCCGGAGTGATCTGGGCGATCGGCTGGTCCATGATCGTGCTCGCCGGACTGATCTGGCTGCCGCTGCCCGTGATCGCGGGCATCGGTGCGTTGGTCGTCGCGGGTCACAACCTGCTCGATCCGATTGTCGCCAACCTGAACCCGGACGGCCCGCCGCCAGCCTGGCCCTGGCTGGTGCTCTACCTCGGCGGTGAGGTTCAACTGGGCGCAAATGGCCCGCCTTTGGTGATCCTCTACGTCCTGGTGCCGTGGGTCGCGGTGATGGCGCTGGGGTACGCCTTCGGAGCGGTGCTGGGATGGGAACCCGAGGCGGCGTCGGCGGGCTTGCTACGCAATCGGCTTAGGTGGGATCGCCGCGTTCCTGGTTCTGCGGGGATTCAATCTCTATGGCGATCCGCGCCACTGGGAAACCTCCAGGATGCCCGGGCTACTCTCCTTCCTCAACACGACCAAGTATCCGGCGTCGCTCCAGTTCCTGCTCATGACCCTGGGTCCCACGATCGCCGCGATTCCGCTGCTCGAGCATGCCCGCGGGCCGGATCGCCGATTTTCTTGCGGTCTTCGGAAGGGTGCCCCTCTTCTACTACCTGCTTCACATACCACTCATCCACGCGTTGGCCTTGCTGGTATCCCTCATCCGTGTCGGACAGGTGGATCCCTGGCTGTTCGCCAACCACCCGATGCGGATGCCGCCTCCGCCGGATGGCTACCCCTGGAGTCTGGGACTCCTTTATCTGGTCTTCGCGTTCGCAGTCGCGATCCTGTATTTCCCCTGCCGCTGGTTCGCCGGTCTCAAGGCCCGATCTCGAGCTGGTTGGCTGTCGTACTTGTAGGGTTAGACGGTTAGACGGTCAAGAGTTCCTCTGACAGGAAAAGGCCCCCGTGATGCGGAGGCCTTCTTATGAAGGGAACCTCTTGACCGTCCAACCGTCTAACCGTCCACTCGCCCGACCGTCCACCCTAGAAAATGAACCCGACCCCACCCCAGAACGTGGTGCGCTCATCGCTCCAGGTGACTGTGAAGAGCCCCATGAAGCTCTTGTCCGGCAGCGCGGCCCACATTCCTCCACCGATGCCGTAATGCCAGACGTCGGACGATTCTCCCGACAGAAACACCCGGCCTACGTCCGCGATACCCTGAATACCCATGTCCCACACCATGACGAACGGTATGGTGCCGACGCGGAGCTTGGCGTCGAGGTTGGTGTACAGGGCGGCGTCGCCGGCGTAGCGCTGCTTCGAGTAGCCCCGCACGGTCCGGGAGCCGCCCAGGAACGCGGCCTCGTGCACCGGGTATTTTCCCCAGACGTACTTGCCTGATTGGCGGATACCCACGGTGAAAGCCGGGGTCGGGGTGATATAGGTCGCCGCCGATCCATCCACCTCGCCGAACGCTTCCTCGGCGCTCCATATCCCCGGATAGAAACTGCTCCCCGCGGTGAGCAGTACGCCGCGGGTCGCGAACCGCCACGAGTCGCGGGTGTCGTGGATGACGGAGCCCTGTACGCCCACCTGGCCGAACCCATCGGTACCGTAGGGGTGATCCTGCGCGATGAAGGTATTCGCCTCGAGATCGGTGGAGACGTACTTGAGGGTTGGCCCCAGCCTCACCTGGCTCCTGGGGGCGACCGGGAACACGATCGAGGGGTACACCGAGAAGAGCCACTGCCCGGTGTTGTAGAAGGCGCCATCGCTGATTCTCGTCGTCTCGTTGCCGTAACCGAAGAACTTCAGCACTTCGACCGCCGAAGCCTCGGATTCGACCAGGAAATACGAGCCCTTGCCTTTGCGCCGAAACTCTCCGCGGAAGTCGAAATCGAAGTCGTTGGGTGTGGTCGCGTACGCAGCGCGGACCCTGATTTTCGACTTGTAAGGATCGTAGCCGTAATCATACGAGGTCCACACCGGGCCGCCGCCGATGAAGAGGCCGAGATCAGAATTCAGGTCGAGCCATGGTGCGAAGGAGACTTTGCTGCGCTTGAGCGGGGGTGGATCGTGCGTCACCGTATCGGTAAACGCCGGCGGAAGGAGTGGATCCTTCTCTCGCTTGACCTTGCCCGGTGTTTCGATGCTGACATCGGCTGCGTCGTGTACGGTCAGCCGACCGATCCCGGTTGAGTCGACCACGACATCGCCCGGTCCCCCGGCGATCACCAGTCTCGGTCCCTTGTCTCCCTCACCGCGGATGAGGACTCGATCGTCGCCCTCAAAGAGGTAGAGGCGGACCTCGTCGGTCTGCTTGGGATCGAAGCGACGCCTGGAATCGCGGCCCCGCGTCCACTTCCAGTGTGCCGTCAGCGCCTCGTACCGCCGTTACCGTGTCGTCACCGTGGGAGCCATACACGTCGGCCTGGCTCATCACGATGCGATAGTATCGCTCCGCCGCCTCCGGCAGGTGATCCCGCCGGACCTTCAACTCGTGAACCAGCTTTTCACCGGTCTTCTCGAAGTATGAACGGGGCATCCGGCTCACCGCGTCCTCGATCACCGAATCGGTCAGCTGGTCCTGCAGCGCCGTGGCCGTCGCGACGTAGGCGGCTCGATCCAGGGGTGGAAGGATCCGGCGGTCGAGAGTCCGCTCCCGGGTGGTGACCGCAAGGCGGCTGTCGTACTCCTTGCTGAACGTGGCGAAGTTCGGCAGTTGCTGCCCCGCGAGCCCCGCGACCAGCCCGTCGAGCCGGATGAAGGCGAAGTCGCGCGGTCGTGGGGCCGGTTTCCAGACTCCGGAGGAGTCACGGCGCCAGAGCCAGTCCTGCGGGATCGGATCCCAGCTGCCGAGGTACACATCGAACATCCGCTCTCGGAGGTACGCCTGCCGATCTACGGTTGGCGGCGTTGCCGTCTGGAGGAGCTCTATCAGCTCGCTGGAGGGGATGGCAGAGTCGGCGACACCGGCTGTCGTACGGAAGCGGCTGATGATGCCTTGAGTCAGGAATCCGACGGTGCCGCTGAACCGGGTGCCGAACCGATCGAGGCTCGCGTCCTGCGGCATCACGCCAAGCCGTGGAGTAGGTAGAGGACCCAGCCCAGCCGCAGCCGCAAGGGGCGGCACCACGAACGGCGCCCCTGGATGCCGGCCGCTTTGCAGGTCCTGAGTCAGCCCAGCGCCGAAATCGTTCCGCAGGCCGCTGGGAAGCAGATGGCTCAGGTCGGCGACTATCTGATGGTAGGTGTAGAGCGATCCATCGGCGCCCCGGAAGTAGAGGAACCCTGACCGGCGCCCGCTGTCGGAACCGATGGGAGTGAGGCCACCTGCTACGGAGGTGAGGTCGAACCGCTCGACCTCAACCGGGGCGGCCCAGGCCTTTCGATGGCGGGATCCGAAAATCCACTTCTGCAACCACGCCAATGGACCGTAGAGTCCGTAGCCGGCTCCAGCCACCAAGGTCGTGTCCCCGGTGGATGTGTCTGGAGCGGCTTGAGCTGCGAGGGGTGAGCCCGTGAGCCAAAGAAAAACGCCCACGAGCCAGGTACGAAGCCTGAGGCTCATGGGCGTGAATCTACGTCGAGTCAGTCTTCTTCGCGAAGGCATTCCTCCAGAATGCCCAGCCCGGTGTCTACATCGTACTCGTCGAGTACCAGCGGCGGTGCCAGACGGAAGGTGCTCTTCCCGCAGCCCAGCAGCAGCAGTCCCTTGCGGAAGGCCCGCTCGGTGATGCGATCGATGAGCTCGGGATAGGGTTCACGGGTCGCGCGATCCTTCACGAACTCGACACCGATCATGAGTCCGCGGCCCCGCACATCGCCGATGCAGGCGAACTTCTCCTGCAGCTGGCGTAGTCCCGCCAGCATCCGCTGCGCCCATCTGCTGCACGTGAGGCAGGGACTGCTCAACGACGTCGAGCGTCGCGAGCGCGGCGGCACAGCAGACCGGATTGCCGCCGAAGGTGGAGCCGTGGGCGCCGGATTCCCAGGTCATCACCGACTCCCGAGCGATCAATGCGCCGATCGGCATGCCGGAGGCCAGGCCCTTGGCCGTCACCAGGATGTCGGGTTCGACGCCTTCCCAGTCGCAGGCCCACATCTTCCCGGTGCGGCCCACCCCGCTCTGGACCTCGTCGAAGACCAGCATGATGCCGTGCTTGTCGCACAGTTCACGCAGCGCGGTGAGATAGCCGTCGGGCGGAATCACGTAGCCGCCTTCGCCCTGAACCGGCTCGACGAAGATCGCTGCCACATCCTCGGGGTGAATTTGCCGAGTGAACAGGTCCTCGATCGCGCCGAGCGACTGGTCCATCGCGGCCTGTGCACTGCCCGCGCGATAGGGGTTGGCGAAGGGAACGTGATACACCTCGGGGAGCATCGGCCCGAAGTGGGCGTGCTGTTTCACCTTGCTCGAGGTGAGACTCATCGCCCCGTAGCTCCGCCCGTGGAACGACTGGTGAAAGGCGATGAGACCGGACCGCCGGGTGTGATTCCGGGCGAGCTTGATGGCTCCCTCGACCGCCTCGGTACCCGAGTTCGAAAGGAACACCCGCTTCTTGCTCTTGCCGGGCGCCACCTTGGCCAGCCGTTCGGCGAGGTTGGAGAAGCCCTTCGAAGTAGAAATCGGTGCCGCAGATGTGCAGGAACCGGTCGGCCGCATCCTTGATGGCCTGGACCACCTTGGGATGGTTGTATCCGGTGGACGACACGGCGATACCGGCCATGAAGTCGATGTAGCGGTTGCCGTCCACATCCTCGACCATGGCGCCCTTACCGCCGGCGATGACGAGGGGATACTCCTTGATGTAGGAGGTGGAGGTCCACTGCTCGTCCTTGGCGACGATGGCCTTGCCCTTGGGGACCGGGCGGAGAGACGAGGATCCGGGGGTAGTCGCGCTGTGCCATAGTTCAGTCTCAGTCGTTGAGAAATCGACAATCGGCCGAGATAAACGCGGAGTAGGGTTATCGGAGGCGCAGTAGGGTAGTAGCGGACTCTCGGTTCGACTCCCTATCTCCCGACACTCCTATCTCCCTACTCCGCTGCTCACGCGTGTGCGCCGGCACCTGCGGCCCTCGCGGGCCATCTGCTCCCGCCACCATTCCTGCCCCGACTCGGGCAGCAGATAGATCGGATCGAAGTACTCGTACTGCCGGGTCATGACGTCGGGCACGTCCATCTCGATGCTGGTCCGGTAGTTCTTGGTCCAGTAGGAGATGCCCTTCTCCCGGTCGTAGGCCGCGAGCTGGTGGACCCAGCGCTTGCCCGACGTACGGCACGTCGCACACGATGCGCGGTGTGGCGAAGCCGGGGAGGTAGCCCATGATGTCGTGCTGCAGCTGCTGCGCCTCGAAGACTCCCAGCCGCCAGTGCTCGGAGTTGGGGATCATGTCGCACATGTAGAAGTAGTAGGGCATGATCTTGGCGTGATCGAGCAGCATGAAGCAGAGATCGAGCAGGTCCTTGGGGGTCGTGTTCACGCCCGCGGAGCAGCACGCCCTGATTGCGCACGTCGCGGAAGCCGATCTCGAGCAGCTTGCGGGTCGCCTTGCCCACCAGCGGCGTCACCTGCTGGGCGTGATTCACGTGGGTGTGAAGCGCCAGGTCCACGCCCCGGTCGAACGCCTTCTTCGCCAGCCGCTCGAGTCCCTGCAGCACCGAGTCCTGCAGGAAGTGCTGGGGGATGGCCATCAGGCCTTTGCTGGCCAGCCGGATGTCGCGGATGTTCTCGATATCGAGCAGGGCGCTCACGAACGGCTCGAGCACGGTGATCGGCAGGTTGGCGATGTCGCCGCCGGACACGACCACGTCCCGCACCGTCGGATTCTTCCTGAGATACTCGAGAATCTGCTGGTGCCGGTCCTTCTGCGGCGTGTTGAACTTGAGCTTCTCGACCTGGGGCACGTCGTTGCCCACCAGGTCCATGCGGGTGCAGTGCCCGCAGTACTGGGGACAGGTGGACAACAGCTCGGCGAGAACCTTGGTCGGGTACCGATGGGTCAGCCCCTCGACCTGCCACATCTCGGCTTCGTGCAGGCTGTCGCGTGAGGCCTTGGGGTGGTTGGCCCAGTCGGTCCGCCGGTCGTCAAAGGCGGGCGCCATGTAGCGACGCACCGGGTCTTCCCAGAGCTGCTCGACGTTCATGGTGTTGAGCATCTGGGGCGGAATGAGCATGGACATGGTGGCCCGCTCATCGTGGTCCCGCTGGATGCTCGCCGCCAGGCTGTCGGGCAGGTGATGGCCCAACGCTGCCTTGAACTCCTTCAGGTTCTTGATGGTGTGCTTCCGCTGCCAGACCGCGCTCTCCCATTCCTCCGGAGTCACGTCCCGGTAGCCAGGCAGCCGTCTCCAGTCCGGCTCCACGATACGCGAAAGGCCGGCGGATAGGGAATGGGCTGGCCGCTGACGCGACTGTCTGGCGACTCTTTCGAGCTCATGGCGGCACCGTCCCTGAGAGCGGATGTACTAGTGCTTATTGACTTTGGCTAAAGTAATATATAATATATGATCTCGCAAGTTCTGAGGCCGAAACCCCCTACGGAGGCCGAGTCCAAAGCGTGGAGCTCAACCAGGTCCTGGAGCGACTCGAACGCCCCCGCCGCCGCCAGCCGACCCACGAAATGGTGGCTGCGGTGCTGCGCGAGGCGATCATCACCGGGCACCTCCGGGCCGATGAGCCGCTACCGCAGGACGAAATCGCGGCCCAACTCCGAGTCAGTCATATCCCGGTGCGCGAGGCGCTCCGCCAGCTCGAGTCCGAAGGACTGGTCACCTACCAGCCCAATCGGGGAGCAGCGGTCAGCGCGCTGACCTCGGAGGAGATCCGGGAGATCTACGAAATCCGGGTCATTCTCGAGACGGCGGCCATTCGGCGCGCCGCTTCCCGGCTCACGCCGCTTCAACTCGCCAGCGCCAAGGCGTTGCTCGATCGCGCGGAGCGGACCCATGGCGGAGCCCAGTGGGGTGCGTTGGACGTGGAATTCCACGAAGCGATTTATGGCCTGGACGACCGGCCCCGGCTCCAGGAACTCATCACCGGCCTGTTGCGTCGGGTGGATCGCTACTGGCTTTCTCACGGACTCATGCTCAAGCACCGGGAGACCTTCGATCGGGAGCATCGGGGTCTGCTCGAGGCGCTGGAGCGGCGGGATGGCGAAACGGCGGCGGCCCTGCTGGAACGGCACCTCACCGGGGCAGCCAGCCATCTCATCCACGAATTGAAGGGCATCGAAGCCATCGCCACTGGCACCGCCGCCTCGCGGTCGATAGGATAGCTCCCCAACTCCAGCCACCGATTCACTCCTCGTCGAGATCACGGTGATGGATCCGATCAGTCCGTTACCGATCTAACCCGGGCCATCAGGCATGAAGAGCAAGCTGGTCTCGATGAAAGACGCGATTGCCGCGCACGTGCGCGACGGCGATACCGTGGTCATCGAAGGGTTCACCCACCTCATCTGCTTCGCCGCCGGCCACGAGATCATCCGCCAGGGCCGGAAGGATCTCACGATCTGCCGGCTGACTCCCGATCTCATTTATGACCAGCTGATCGGCGCCGGTTGCGCCAGGAAACTGGTCTTCTCCTGGGCCGGCAATCCCGGCGCCGGTTCGCTGCACGCCTTCCGGCGCGCGGTGGAGCAGGGCACTCCCCCGCTCGAGATCGAGGAATACAGTCACTTCGGGATGGTGGCGCGGATGAGTGCCGGTGCTGCGGGATTGCCGTTCTGGACCATGAAGAACTACATGGGCACCGACCTCCCGGTGGCCAATCCGCTGATCAGGACGGTGACCTGCCCCTACACCGGGGTCGAGCTGGCAACGGTCCCGGCCCTCCGCCCCGACGTCACCATCATCCACGCGCAGCGAGCCGATGAGCAGGGGAACACCCAGGTCTGGGGGCTGCTCGGCGTCCAGAAGGAAGCCGCCTTCGCCTCGCAGCGGGTGATCGTGGTGGTCGAGGAGCTGGTGGACGAATCGGTGATCCGCGCCGACCCGAATCGCACCCTGATTCCCGGGATGATTGTGGATTCCGTGGTGCTGGAACCCTGGGGCGCCCACCCGTCCTATGCTCAGGGCTACTACGACCGCGACAACGATTTCTACGTGAACTGGGAGCCGATCTCCCGCGACCCCGAGAAGCTGAAGGCCTATCTCGACGAATTCGTGCACGGGGTCCGGGACCGCGCCGAGTATATGGAGAAGCAGCCGGGGCTGAAGGAGCGGCTCAAGGCGGGGACTCAGATGGCTGCAGGGGTCAATTACGGTTTCTAGCGGACGACTGGCAGTCAATGGTCGATAGTCGATAGTCAGATACCATTGGCGGTCTTGACCAAGACTCATTACCGATTTGCCATCGACCATCGACCATCGACCATCGACCATCTGACCATCGACCATCGACCTTGACTACCTACTCGCCCTCCGAAATAATGTCCGCCGTCGCCGCCCGGGAGCTGGCGAACGGCGAGGTGGTCTTCGTCGGGATCGGCTTGCCGAACCTGGCCTGCAACCTGGCGCGCGCGCTCCAGGCGCCTGACCTGGTGCTGATCTACGAATCGGGCGCGGTCGGAGCAGTTCCGGAGCGGCTGCCGGTCTCGATCGGCGATCCCTCGCTGGTGACCGGGTCGCTCATGGTGTGCAGCATGGCCGACGTGTTCCAGCTCTTCCTGCAGAATGGCAAGATCGAAGTGGGTTTCCTGGGCGGGGCGCAGGTGGACCGCTTCGGCAACATCAACACCACGGTGATCGGCAAATATCAGAAGCCCAAGGTGCGGCTGCCCGGCTCGGGTGGCGCCGCGGAAATCGCGATTCACGCCCAACGGGTGCTCATCATCAGCCGGCTCAATCCCCGCGCCTTTCCCGAACAGGTGGATTTCCTCACCAGTCCCGGTCAGCGCTGCAAGGGCAAGTCGCGGAAGGAACTCGGCATGCCGGGCGCGGGCCCGGTCAAGGTGATCACCGACAAAGGCATCCTGGAGTCCGATCCCGAGACCGGCGAAATGGTGCTCGCCGCGATCTATCCTGACGTCAAAGTGGAAGACGTGAAGAGCAGCGTAGGGTGGCCCCTGAAAGCCCGGGATCACCTCGACCTCATTGCTCCGCCCGGGGCAGAGGAATTGCGTCTTCTGCGGGATGTGCTGGATCCCCAGAAGTTGTACCTGGGGTGAGGCGTTGAGACGTGGGACGTGGGACGTGGGACGTGGGACGTGGGACGTGAGACGTAAGACGTAAGACGTAAGACGTGAGACGTGAGACGTAAGACGTGAGAGGTAGGAAGTAGGAACCGGATTCCGTTCCCTTTCCCTTTTCCCCTTTCCCCCTTCTCCCCATCTCCGAACCGACCAAGCTTCCCCGAACGCTGGGCCTCCGCGACCTCGTGTTGTTCAACATTGTCGCGGTTCTCAGTCTGCGCTGGCTCGCGACGTCGGCCGCAGCCGGCCCCAGCTCTCTCACGCTCTGGGTTCTCGCGGCGCTGTTCTTCTTCATCCCTCAGGGGTTGGCCGTCGCCGAGCTGGCGGCGCGCTATCCCGACGAGGGTGGGATCTACTCCTGGGCCAAGCGCGCCTTCGGCGATTCGCACGGCTTCCTGTGCGGTTGGTGCTACTGGGTCAACAACCTGCTCTACTATCCCAACCTGCTTATGTCCACCGCGGTCATCGCGACCTTCGTGGTGGGGCGGGGCAACACGGATCTGGTCAACGACTGGTCGTATGTGCTGCCCGCGACGTTGGCCATGCTCTGGTTTGCCACCTTCATGAATATTGTCGGGCTGGGAACCGGCAAATGGCTCCAGAACATCGGAGCGGTGGCGAGCTATCTCCCGGGTTTGGCGCTCGTCGGATTCGGGGTGTGGGCGTTCGCCACCCGGGGCTCCGCGACCCCGATCACCTCGGCCTCGCTGGTCCCGGACCTGGCCGATTTTTCCTCCATCAATCTCTGGGCGACGATCGCCTTTGCCTTCGCCGGCCTGGAGCTTTGCTCGGTCATGGCCGGGGAGACCAAGGATCCGGCTCGCACCCTGCCGAAGTCCATTTTTCTGTCGGCTCCCTTCATCATCCTGTTGTACCTGGTCGGCACCGCCTCGGTGCTCGCGTTGGTTCCGACCGGCAAGGTCAACGTGGTTTCCGGATTCCTGCAGGCCGTGGCCGCAGGAGCGGAAGCAGCAGGATCGGTGGCCGCGTGGCTGGTGCCTGGCATGGCCCTGCTCTACGTGATCGGCAATATCGGAGGCATCGGCGCCTGGCTTACCGGGCCTGCCCGGGTTGCCTTCATGATCGGCATCGATCGTTACTTCCCGCCGGCCTTCGGCCGGATCCATCCCAAGTGGAAGACGCCATACGTCGCGATTCTGGTGCAGTCGACGTTCGCCACCCTGTTCCTCTTCCTTTCGGTCCTGGGAAGGGGCACCACCGTCGAGAAAGCCTATCTGATCATCCTCGACACGATGCTCCTGGTCTACTTCATTCCCTACCTGTACCTCTTCACCGCCTACCTGGTCTTCACCCGCCGCACGCCATCGCCTACGGCGCGCGGCGTCAAGCCCTGGCTGGTCGGTATCGCCGGCCTGAGCCTGACCCTGCTGGCGATGGGGGTCGCGGTCGTGCCGCCGAGCGATACGCCGAGCGTCCTGCTCTTCGAGGCGAAGGTGGTCGGCGGGGCGGCAGCGTTTGTCGTTATCGGGATGGCGGTGTATTGGAGAGGGAGACGGCGGGCGGTGACGGTGACGGTGAGACGGTGAACGGTGAACGGGGAACGGGGAACGGTGAACGGGAGACGGGAGACGGGAGACGGAACAGCGTGAGAAGTGAGAAGTAAGAAGTGAGAAGGAAACAGCCTATGGCCTATGGCCTACGGCTTATGGCTAACAGCTAACCGCTAATGGCTAACGACAAGATTGTCTACGTCCTCGTCTTCAACGGCTACGCCGATTGGGAGCCGGCGCTGGCCATGTGCGAAGTGCGGAAGAGCGGCCAGTACGTCGTCAAAACCGTAGGATTCGGGCCCCAGCCGGTGACCTCCATGGGTGGGCTCCAGGTAACCCCCGATACCACGGTGGCGGAAGTCACGGCGGACGGCGCCGCGTTGCTGATTCTGCCGGGAGGCGACATGTGGGAGCAGCAGCAACCCGGGCCGGAACTGGCCAGGGTGGTCAAAGCCTTCGACTCAGCTCGGGTGCCGATCGCGGCCATCTGTGCCGCCACCGTCGCCGTGGCTCAACTGGGGATGGTCAAGGGTCGGCAGCACACCAGTAACGGCAAGGCCTATCTGAGCGGACTGGTTCCCGGGTATCAGGAGGGAGCTCGCTACAGCGACGCGTGGGCGGTGCGGGATGGGAACCTCATCACCGCGAACGGCATCGGGAGTGTCGAGTTCGCCCGGGAGATCATCGCGTTGCTCGGTATCTACTCCGAAACCGATCAGAAGCTGTGGTGGGACATCTTCAAGCACGGGAAGATGCCTGAATGAAGACCCTGGGCATCATCGGCGGCATCGCTCCGCCCTCGACGGTGGACTACTATCGCCTGATCATCGCCGGGTATCGCGAGCGAACCGGCGACGGGAGTTATCCTCCGATCCTGATCAACAGCATCAACCTGGGCCGACTGAAGGACCTATTCGCCGGCAACCGGCTCGCCGAGCTCGCCGACTGGCTCACGCTCGAAATCGAGCGCCTGGCTCGGGCCGGGGCCGACTTCGCCTTGCTGTCCTCCAACACTCCGCATGCCATCTTCGATGAGCTGTCGCGCAGATCACCGATTCCTCTTCTCAGCATCGTCGAGACCGCGGCCGATGCGGCTCAAGCGGGCGGCCACAAGACACTGGGCCTGCTGGGAACTCGCTACACCATGCAGGGCCGCGCCTATCCCGACGTTTTTGCCCGTCGCGGAATGAAAATCCTCGCTCCGAATCCCGATGATCAGGTCTACATCCATGACGCCTACATGGACGAACTGGTGGTTGAAAACTTCCGGGCCGAGACCCGGGAAGGGTTCTTGGGCGTGATCGAACGACTGAAGCGGGAGGGTGCCGACGCTGTGCTGCTGGCCGGCACGGAAATCCCGCTGCTCCTGCGGGAGGCCCGTGAGGTCGGTGTTCCCCTGCTCGATACGGCGCGGATTCATACCGACCGGGCGGTGGCGGAGATTTTGGGGTAGCCGTCAGCCGTCGGCCGTCAGCTGTTAGCCGTTAGCTGTTAGCTGTTAGCTGTTAGCTGTTTGCCGTAGGTTCTCGGTTCCGTGCCGCCCATGTCCCCCAGGGTCCATGATCCCTCTGCGTCCATCTGCGTTCATCTGCGGCTCCCTGCTGTTGGCGGCGACCCCTGCTCTGGCTCAGCGCGAGCCGGTTCTCAAACAGATCAAACTCCCCCACAACTACTACTACCGGGAGATGTATCTGCCTCAGGTCACCAGCGGACCCTCCTCGGTCGCATGGTCTCCCGACGGGAAGGAGTTCGTGGTGGCGATGCAGGGGTCGCTCTGGGCCGGCTCGGTTCCGGCGTCGCCCTCGCGGACCATGGATGTCGAACAGCTCACCACCGGCGCCTACGACCATCAGCCCGACTGGTCGCCCGACGGCCGGCACCTGGTCTATGCCTCGTACCGCAACGATGCGGTTGACCTCTGGGTGGTGGATCGGCAAACGATGGATGCCCACCCGCTCATCGCCAACGGGGCAGTGAACGTCGAGCCCCGTTGGTCGCCGGATGGCAAGTCCATCGCCTTCGTGTCCACGTCCTACGAAGGGCGCTGGCACATCTTCCTGGTCCCGGTCGAGAAGGGGATGGCCGCCGGCCCGGCAGTTCGTCTGACCGAGGATCGTGACAGCGGCCTTCCCCGTTACTACTACAGCCGATTCGATCACTACCTCTCACCGACCTGGTCTCCCGATAGTCGAGAGCTGATCCTGGTCTCCAACCGGGGGAAGATCTGGGGGTCGGGGGGATTCTGGCGCATGCCCGCCACAGCCGGGGCGCCGATGCGTCAGCTGTACGATGAAGAGACTACCTGGCGGGCGCGTCCGGCATGGTCTCCCGACGGGAGGCGTGTGGTCTATTCCAGCTACCTCGGCCGGCAATGGAACCAGCTCTGGTTGATGACCGCCGACGGCGGCGATCCGCTGCAGCTCACCTATGGGGATTTCGACGCCACCGACCCGCGCTGGTCTCCCGATGGACGGCGCATCGCCTACATCTCGAATGAAGGGGGAAACACCGGGCTCTGGACGGTTGACGTACCCGGAGGCGGGCGCACCAGGATCGAGATTGGCAAGCGCACCTATCGCGAGCGAATCGGCCGGCTCAAGGTCACGGTAGTCGATGCCGCCACCGGACGGGAACTTCCCGCCCGAGTCTCGGTGTCGCTGCCCGACGGTCGCAGTGTCGCCCCCGACGATGCATGGCGCCATGCCGATGACGCCTTTGACCGTCATGAACGAAGCTACGAATACGGCTACTTCCATACCTCCGGCACCTCGACTCTTACGCTCCCGGCGGGCGACGCCACCATCGAGGTAACTCACGGCCCCGAATACCGGGTCTACCGCGAAAAGGTGAGCGTCACGGAGGACCAGCTTACCGCGCGCCTCGTTCGGCTGGACCGCCTCGTCAATCTGCGCGCCCAGGGATGGACCAGCGGGGATCTGCACGTCCACATGAACTACGGCGGCCACTACCGTGCGACGCCCACTACACTCGCGTTCCAGGCCCGGGCCGAAGGGCTGAATGTGGTCGAGAACCTGATCGTGAACAAAGAAGACCGGATTCCGGATGTGACCTATTTCAGCGGCCAGCCTGATCGTGTTTCCCGCCCCGACCTGCTCATCGCGCACGACCAGGAATACCACACCAGTGTCTGGGGCCACACCGGACTCCTCGGCCTGACCCGTCACCTGGTTCTCCCCGGCTATGCCGGATACGCCGGCACTCCGGCGGCCAGTCTGTTCCCCGATAACAGCTTCGTGGCCGAGCAGGGACACAAGCAGGGGGCGTTGTTCGGGTATGTCCATCCGTTCGATGAGTATCCCGATCCGGCTGATACAGCGACGGCCCTGACCAATGCGCTGCCGATCGACGCAGGCCTGGGCGACATAGACTACATCGAGGTCGTAGGATTCAGCGATCACCTGACCACAGCACGGGTGTGGTATCAACTCCTGAATTGCGGCTTTCGCATCCCTGCCGGCGCCGGCACCGATGCGATGACCAACTTCGCCTCCCTTCGGGGACCATTGGGAACCGACCGGGTGTTTGTCCGCTCGCCAGTCCCGCTGGATCATTCCCGCTGGCTCGCCGCGCTGAAGGCGGGGAAGAGTATGGCGACCAACGGTCCCCTGGTGAGCCTCAAGGCCAACGGTGCCGAGGTCGGCCAGGAGGTGAAGCTCCCTGCCGGCGGAAGCGAAGTCCGGTTTGATATCTGGTTTCGCTCGTACGTGCCGGTTGACCACCTCCAACTGATCGGCAATGGAGAAGTCGTGGCCGACCTGCCGCTCAGCGGAGATCACACTGCGCGGGATACGGTATTTACCCTGCGGGTGACGAAGAGCGGCTGGTACACCGTTCGGGCCTATGCCGACCGCGCGATTGCGCCGGTGCTCGACCTCTATCCCTTCGGCACCACGAGCCCGATCTACGTGACGGTCGGTGGCGTGGCACCCCGTGATTCCGCCGCGGCCGACTACTTCATTGCCTGGCTCGACCGTCTGGAGCAGGCCGCAAAGGCGAGCGAGGCGTGGAACACGGAGGACGAGCTGAACACGGTACTGGGCCGGATCGCGCGGGCGAGGGAGGAGTTTGAGAAGAGGCGGTGAGCGGACAGGGCGAGCGAGGCGGGCAGGGCGGACAGGCGACGGTGGGTTAGCGAGGAGGCTTGTCGCTGGCGTACCCCCTTCCCAATAGGGAAGGGGGACAGGGGGTTAGGTGGGAGACGGGAGACAGAAGGCGGGTGAAGTGACGAGGCGACAGGCGACGAGGCACTCCTACTGGAGTTCAGCAGAGATGAAGACAACGCTCACCTGCATTCTTGCTGCCTCGACGATTGCCTCAGCGCAACACCTTCAGGCCCAGGAGGTCACCGCCATACGGGCCGGTCGCCTGGTCGATGTGGTGCAGGGCGAGGTTCGGACCGGTCAGGTCATCCTGGTGCGGGGTGAGAGGATCGAGGCGGTGCAGCCCGCTTCTGCCCCGATTCCCAAGGGCGCCCGGGTCATCGACCTGTCCGGCTACACGGTGATGCCAGGACTCATCGACTGTCACACCCATCTGGAGGATTCCATCCAGGGTGCGAGTCCCGCCGATCCACTGCTCAATTCAGCTGCCGAAAACGCCTTCATCGGCGTACGACAGGCTCGCGCCACACTCCTGGCGGGCTTCACCTCGGTTCGGGATGTCGGGACTTTTCGAGCCTTCGTTGACGTGGCACTCAGGAACGCGATCGACGATGGCACGGTGATCGGGCCCCGCATGGAGGTAGCCGGCGCCTATGTCACCGTTTCGGGAGGCGGCGGAGAGGTGACTGGCCTCGCTCCCGATGTTGTGGTCCCCGCCGAAATGCGGAGAGGCGTCGCCAACTCGGTTCCCGAGATCCGGCAGCGGGTGCGGGAGATCCTGAACGGAGGCGCCGATTTCATCAAGCTCATCGCCACTGGAGCCGTGCTTGCCGCTGGAACCAATCCTGGCGCGCCCGAGTACAGCGAGGAGGAGATTCGCGCCGCGGTGGAGGAGGCGGCCAACTACGGGACTTTCGTCGCCGCGCACGCCCACGGCGCCGAGGGGATCAAGCGGGCAGTCCGCGCCGGGGTACGCTCGATCGAGCACGGTTCCCTGGCGGACGACGAGGCGTTGAGGCTCATGAAGGAGCATGGGACCTGGCTGGTGGCCGATATCTACAACGGCGACTATATAGACTCGATCGGCAAGCGCGATGGCTGGCCGCCGGAGGTCTTACGCAAGAACACCGAGACCACCGAGACCCAGCGGACGGCGTTCAGGAAAGCTGTCGCGATGGGGGTCAACATCGCCTACGGGACCGACAGCGGGGTCTACCCTCACGGGCTGAACGCGGCCCAGCTGCCTTACATGGTTCGGTACGGGATGACCCCGATGCAGGCGATTCAGTCGGCCACGATACGCGCCGCCGAGCTCATGAAGTGGGAGGATAAGGTGGGATCGCTGGCGCCGGGGAAGTACGCCGATGTGATCGCCGTGGAGGGCGATGCCCTGGCCGATCTGCACCGGATGATGAAGGTCGGCTTCGTCATGAAGGGTGGTTCAGTGGTGAAAGGCGGAGCTCAAGGGAGATAGACTCGTATGGCCTTGCCGCGACGTGGTTGGGTCGCTGGATTGCTGCTGATCGCACTGGGCTTCGCCTGCCATCACAGCAAGGATTCCGACGTGGAGCCGGCGCCGGGCGACTTCCTGCTCATCGTCGAGAGCCACCACCAGAGCGACGTCGTCGTGAACCTGATCCACAACGGCACCACCGAGCGCCTGGGGACCGTGGCGCCCGGCACTACCCAGAACTTCACGATTCCGATGCGTCGTCTGGGCGCCGGTGGACTGTTTCACCTCGGCGCCTTTCACCTGGGAGCGACTCAGGGGTACGTCACCGAGGAGCTTGAGGCGACGGGAGGCGAGGAAATCAGGTGGAGGCTGGAAAAATATCTGTCGCAGTCTGTCGTGCACTTCGAATAGGTTACTCGAGATCTAGTACACCGCGATAGACGACCGGGAGAGAGTAGACTCGAGGGTCCAGACTATCAGCGACCCGGCCCGGATACTTATCGGCGTCCGACACCACCGGCAGGTCCCCTCCCACCGGGTCGGCCTTCAGCCGGGTGGACTGATCGTTGAGCATCTGCCGGAGCGGGACGACGAAACTGGAAGTCTTGTTGGCTCCGGCCAGCCCAACCCGGTTCCACGTCCCCCCCCGGGAGATCGAGATCGTAGCGTCAGACCAGTAGTGGCTCTCTATCCGCACCGCGATTTCTCCCGCGCTGGGCGCCACTTCATCCGAAGTATCGGATTTCCCCCCGCAGGCGGACCAGCAGAGGGCCGTGGCCCAGAGGGCTAGTACTCGTAGTTGGTTCCCCACGACATCAAGGTCCTTCGACCGGTCGACGACGGCTCGTCAGGGCTTCGTTGGATCGCACTTGGACGGGTCGTAATTCGGGTTCTGATCCACCTCGGCTTGCGGGACCGGGAAATTGACCACGGTCCCATAGGATCCTCCGCGGAGATAGCTACCTACCGGAAAGACCGCGTTCACAGTGCGACCGTACTGGGTGACCAGGCGTCGCACGTCGCCCAGGCGGTGCCCCGTGGCGTACATCCAATAGGCACGCTCGGTGAACAAGGTGTCTACCGCATCGGTTTGACCGGCAGGGGTGCCGAGCGTCGGAAGTGCCGGAGTAATCGCGTTGTCCCGCAAATCCTGCAGGATGGTCAGCATGCCGGGAATGTCACTGGCCTGCAGCCGCTCCTCGGCCTCGATCAACCGGGCCTCGATCCCGTCGGCGACGACGATGGAGGTACTCTGGTCCGGATACTTCAGAATATCGAATTGCGGCGTCGTCTGATCCAGCCCAAGCTCGCCGGTGTCGAAGAACGGTACTCGTGCATCGTTATTGGTCCGGAAGGGGAGCCCGTTTCCGCCTTCCACGTCGGACATGCTTATGCTGCCGCTGCTGCCGCCGGTCCCGTAGATGAATATCGCGTTGGCCAGCTCCAGGGGGCTCGGTCCATGCTCGGTGACATATTGGAAATCCGTCGGAACAGCGGCTACCGCGGCGGCCGCCCCGGCGAAGTCGCCCTTGTTCAGCAGCGCCCGGGCCTTCCCGACCGAGGCGAGGTATTCGATGTTGGGATCCACGGCGATTGCGGGGAGGCTCAGGGCGAAGTCGAATCGCGTGATCGCGGTGTCGAGGCTTTGCTGGGTGTCCAGCTGCGGTCCGAAGACCGGCTGGTCATTCACGGTCGAGCTGTAGGTCACTCCGGAGCAGAAATCCTCGGCGAAATAGACATACGTGAAGCCCGCCAGGCTCAACATCTCGGGAATCCCGGCGTTGTTGTCGGGGTCCAGGGCAAATGCTCCAGCGCCGCAGCGGCTCCCTCGCTGAGGGTGCGGGCCCGGTGCAGCCGGAAGAACACGTCGTCCAGGCTGGAGTTGTTGGGCACCAGCAGCCGCTGGTCGAACTCCACCGTCGAAGGGATAAACCCCGAGTGCATGAACTCGTCGGCCATGTCCCCGGTCAGGAGGACCAGCCCTTCGGTGTCGAACTGACTGCCGTCCCCATCCTTGACGAAGCCGAAGTCGTGAAGCGCGCCGACCCGGAGAGCCTCGGCGCCCTCGGGCGTTTCCAGTCCGCCCGGTTCGATGATGTCGGGCTGATCGGTGTCCAGCAGGCCGCAACCGGTCGGCAGTGCGAGGGCCGCCGCCACCAGGAGCCCATGAGTGATGACCCGCCGCGCGGCGCGCGCTCCCCAAAAGGAGGCGGCCGGCATGGAAATGAGCTCATTGACATGTCGTGTCCGCCTAGAAGCTCAGGTTGACCCGCGCGGTCCAATAGCGGACCTGGGGCTGCGATTCGAAGTCGCTGGCGCCGAAATTGTCCTGCCCGAATGCGTTGACCTCGGGATCCACTCCGGAATAGTCGGTGATGGTCCAGAGATTCCGTCCGGCCAGGGTGAGGCTGGCGGTCGAGGCGCCCATACTGCGGGCCCAGTTGAGTGGCGCGTAGAAGGTGAGCGATAGCTCCCGCAGCTTGATGAACCAGCCCGGTTCGTCGAAGATCACGTTGCTGGAGGCGCCGGTATAAGCGGCCTCGGCCAGGGCCTGCTCCCGGAGCGGAGCGGTGCGGTCCACCAGCCCGCGGCAGTTGCCCACGTAGCAGCGGTAATTCTCGATCGAGTTGTCTATCCGATGGCCACCACGATAGTCGAACTGCGCTCCCAGCCGAACCCGGCTATTGAAGAATCCCATGCTGCTGTTCATCGACGCTTCTTGGGTCGGCAGTGCGGGACCCTTGTAGTGCACCTGGGTCCCGACGGTCACCTCACTGGCGTCGATGATCCCGTCGCTGTTGGCGTCGTTGTAGGTCACGTCCACGCCCCAGAACCCGCCGGCGGGGAATCCTTCTACATGGCGCTGGTAGAAGCTTCCCGGGGCATAGAACGGCGGCACGCCCAGCTCGACGATGGTGTTGTGGGTGAGGGAGCCACTCACCGCGAGATCCCACACGAACTTCTCGCTTCTCGATCACCCGGGCGTCAACGGCAAGCTCGGCGCCGTAGTTGCGGATCTTGCCGAGGTTGAAGAACTGGCTCTCGACCTGGCCGGCCGAGGGGATCACCGGCTTCAGGATCAGAGCGTCCTTGGTCTCCTTGTTGTAGTAGGTGAACTCGACCGAGACCCGGTCGTTGGCCATGGCGGCATCGAAGCCCAGCTCGATCTCGGTGGACCGTTCCGGCTTGAGGTCCGGGTTGCCCAGACCGCCTGGCGTCACGCCGAACAGCCCTTGCCCGTTCTTCTTGCCGGTCACCGGCGAGAAGAACCGAACCGCATCGGTAGTGCCGGGCTGCTGGCCTGAAGCACCGAGGGCCCCGCGCAGCCGCAAGGTGTTGAAGAAGCCCTTGTCAAAGAACGGCTCCTCGGAAATCAGCCACGAGGCGCTGGCCTTGGGATACGCCGTCGCGTTGAAGTTCTTCCCGAACGCGCTGTTGTCGTCGAAGCGAACGGCGCCGGTGAGGAACAGCCGCTCCTTCAGGGCAATCTCTTCCTCGATGTAGGTGCCGAGCGACCGGGATTCGGTGGTCTGGCTGCTCGCTTCCACCGATGCCGCGCCGGAAATCGTTTCCGATCCGGGGACCAGGCCACGGCCGGTGGCCAGGGTACCGGTCGAAAAGTCCCGAAACCACTGACCACCGACCGAGGTCTTGGAGCCGACCGTCGGGCGAGAGCTTGAATCGGGCCGTGGCGGCGAGATCTACCGAGGTCTGGGAGACCTGGAACCGGTTGTCGCTCCGGATACCGTCGTTGTTCTGGTCCTGTGGTGCGACGCGTCCGGTCGGGAAGAACTGGATGTCGTTGCGGTTGGCGATGTCATAACCGACCGTCGCCCGGGTGGTGAGCCAGGCGTTCGGCCGCCAGTTGTACGTCATCCCGGTGGTGAACCGCTTGAGGCCCTGGCTCGCCAGCTCAGCGAAGAGCTGTGCCGGGGTGTAGTACCAGCCATCCATCACGGTGGGCGGGTTGGTCGAGGTCTCGGCACTGCCGGTAATGGTCAGAACGCTGTTGTCGTTCTCCACGAACCGGGTATCGCTGGAGATGTACCCGATCGAGACCTGGAGGTCGGAGTTGCGGGATACGTTGGCACCGAGGTTGGCGCGCAGGCTCCAGCGTTCCAGGGTATTGGGCCGGATCTGGTTGTCGGGAACGGTGCCGACCGCGTTGCGGACCGAGTCTTCCTCGATCTGGGAAAGCCGGAAGACTCCGTCCTCGTTTTCGTAGCCGCCGGAGATGAAATAGGTCGCGAACTCGTTGCCACCCGAGACGCTGGCGCCGTACTGCTGGCGCAATCCGGTCTTGAGCGGGCGGGTCGAGGACGTTCTCGAGCGGTGAGTACTTGAGGACCGAGCGTCTGGGTGCAGAGCCCGTCCAATTCGGCCTGGAGGATGCAGAAGTAGTCAGTAGTCGACACCTGTCGCGGCGGTGCGTGTCGCGCCCGAAGAATAGTTGAGCGGATAGGTGTTGTTATCGGTGACTCCCCCCGCCTCCGCGAAGACGTTCCACCTGGCCTTGCCGGGATTGCCCTTCTTGGTGGTGATCCGCACCACCCCGTTGGAGGCCTGAATGCCGTACAGGGTGGCGGCCGCCGGCCCTTTGACGATCTCGATCGACTCGATGTCGTCGGGATTGAGGTCGTTGAGCCGGGAGGGGCCGTTGGTGCGGGGGTCGCCCGCGCCAAAGCCGCCGATGTCGAGGGTGCTGGATGAGGCGGAGCTCTCCATCCGGATCCCGTCGATGTAGTACAGCGGTTCGTTGGAGAGGGAGATGCTGTTGGAGCCCCGGATCCTGATCCGGGTACCGCTACCGGTGGTACCGGCGCTCTTCAGCACCTGGACTCCCGCGGCCCGGCCGGAGATCAGATCGGCCACCTGGGTGATCGGCTGCTCCGCCGCGACCGAGGCGACGTCGATGGTCGAGACGGCGTTCGCCACCTCGAGCTTGCGTTGCTGCCCCGTCGCGGTGGTGACGATTTCATCCAGCTGGACCGGCGCCGCCGTCAGCGCGAAGTCCAGTGCACCGGTTTCGTCCTGGCCGATGGTCACGGTCTGGACCAGCGGCGAATAGCCGATCCGGAGTGCCCGCACCTGGTAGGTGCCGGGTGGAATGCTCCGGATTTCGTACCTGCCTTCGTTGTTCGTGGTTTCGATCAGGCTGGTGCCGGTCACCAGGATCCGCGCGTTCTCCAGCGGCGCGCTGGTGGCCTTGTCGGTGACGGTTCCTCCCAGCCTGCCATTCTGCGCCCACGCGGTGACTGCTCCTGTGATTGACAGGATGGCTGCCGCTGCCAGCGGCAAGCCCCGGCGCACAATTGCAAGGGTCATAACCTTGCCCTCTGTCAAAGGGAGTGGAATGCGGATTTTCTAATGTGTGGGGGCTTTACGGTGTTGTCTAGTCGGCACGGATTGTTGCGAATCAACACGGCTTCCCCCACTCGGAGGAAGCCGTTCATCCCTGTCCTGATTGAATTCGTCCCAGACTAGTTCTGCCGTTCCCGATGCAGTCGCTTGGAGAAGATCACCTGGTCATCGCCCAGGGCATAGAAGTCCCGTACCACGGCGGCCGTCTGATAACCGCGAGCCCGATAGAAGGCGCGGGTCGGCGCGTAATCGGGCCGGCCCGAAGTGTCGATGACGATGAGTCGGGCCTTGTCGCTCAGGCGATGCTCCATCGCCTCCAGCAACGCGGTCCCCACGCCCTGGCCGTGCACCTCCGGATCCACCGCCATCCAGTAGAGATCCCAGGTCGCGACGGTGCAGGGAGTCGCACCCCAGCAGATCCAGCCGACAATCCTACCGTCCACTTCAGCGCCTAGTGCGTAGTAGGGACGGTCAGGGCGATCAAGGCGGTCAGGTCGGTCATTCCCCTGGTCGTGTCCGCCGTGTCCGCCCCGACCGTCTTGACCGCCTCGATGACAACCTCTTCCGCAATGACGATCTCCTCGTCGCGAAACACCCTGGTGTCCCGGGTCAGCTCGACGACCCGGGTGACGTCCGCAGGCGTGAGCTCACGGAGGAGGACCCGGATCAGCGTGGTCATGTGGGAGTGCCGCTGGTGAGAGCCGCGGCCGCCTGGCGGGAGCTGGAACGGTTGAGCGCTTCCTCGACGATCCGGGCAATCAGCTCTTCGTATTCCCAGCCATGTGCCTTCGCCATGCGCGAGAGGCCGGCCGAGTCCGAGATGTCGGGGTTGGGATTCACTTCGAGGATGAAGGGCTGCCCGTCGGTGTCGACCCTCAAGTCCACCCGCCCGTAGCCCTCGGCGTTGCACAGGTTCTCCCAGGCGGAACGCGCCACCTGCACCACCCGCTTGGCGATGTCTGCCGGCAATTCCGCGGGACACACCGGGGTCGAACCCAGGTCTTCGGGGCTGCCCACGTCCCACTTCGCGGCATAGGTGAGGATGGGCCAGCTGCCTTCCGGCATGCCGTCGAAGCACAGCTCGGCCAGCGGGAGTACCTGGCGGCCTACGAAGCCGACATTGAATTCCCGGCCGGCGACGTATTCCTGCACCAGCACCTCTTCCCACTGCTCGGTCATTTCCGCCAGCCGCTTCTTGAGCGCCTTCTTGGTGGTGCAGACCGAGGCCGAATCGATCCCGACGCTGGCGTCTTCCGCGGCGGGCTTTACGATGACCGGAAGGGTCAGATCGGACGGGAGCCGGTTGCCCTGGGCCAGGGTGAATCGGGGGATCGGGACACCGTTGCGGGCGAGCACGGTGTTCGCCACGTGCTTGCGATGGCAAAGGGCGACTGGCCAGGGCCGACACCCGGTGTAGGGTATGCCGGCCAGCTCCAGCGTTCCCACCACGAAGTCCTCGAACTTCGAGATCCCGCCGATACCCTCGCACAGGTTGAAGACCACATCAACCCGGCGCGCCTTGGTGAGCCAGGTGAAGTCCTGGTGGCGTACGGGAACCTGGGTGACCTCGTAGTCCCGAGCGCGCAGGCAGGCCTGAATCTCCCGGACGCTGTCCATGACGGAGGCAACATCCTTGGCGTCCCAGGTCTCGTGAGATCCATCGTACAGGATCGCGATCTTCACGCGGCCGCCTCCGCCAGGAGGGACCGGCCGCTGATCCGGCGCCAGGCGACGTCCGCTACGTTGCGGATCAACTCGTCGTAGGACATTCCGGCCGCCCGGGCTGCCTTGGGGAAGCAGGAGTTGTCGCGCGGGTCGGGAAGGATTCCGGGCAACGGATTCAGCTCGACCACATTCGGAATGCCCTGAGCGTCGCACCGGACATCCACCCGGCACCAGTCGCGGCATTCGAGCGCGTGATAGGCGGCCAGCGACACGCTGCGGATCTGGGTCGCCAGTCGGGCCGGGACGCGAGCCGGGCACTCGAAGATCTCGAGCGGATCGTCGGGACGGTCCCAGATCCACTTCGCTTCGTAGCCGTAGATCGGCGGAGCGCCTTCGGGCAGCTCGTTGAACCGCATACCGACGATCGGGAGGCAACGGGCCTCCTCGCGGTTGCCCAGGATCGCGATGGTGAACTCGGCGCCCGGCAGGTAGCTCTCCACCAGAACCGGTTCCTGGTAGGTCGAGAGCAGGTAGTCAACCTGCTTGACCAGTTGTTTCCGGTTCTGACAGACACTCTTCACGCTGACACCCTTGCCGGAACCCTCGAAGGCGGGCTTGGCGAAGACCGGGAAGGGAAGCGAGCAGTTGCGGGCATCGGCCGGGGTCCGCGCCATCATGAATGGAGCGGTCGGCACCCCGCGGCACTGGAGCACTTCCTTCGCCCGGCCTTTGTGTAAGGCCAGCGCAAGGGTCAGCGGGTCCGATGCGGAGTAGGGGACGCCGAGGAATTCGCAGATTGAGGGGACGTGCGCCTCCCGACTGACCCCGAAGAGTCCCTCGGCCACATTGAAGACGAAGTCAGGCCGGCTCTCCAGGAGTCGTCTCGGAAAATCGGAGACGGCTTCCAGGCGGATGACCTCGCCTAGAGGACGGAGTGCCCGCTCGACTGCGTCAATGGTGGCTGGTTCGTCCCACTCGGCGTAAAGATCGGGTTGCTCGAGATCGTACCGAAGGGCTCGGCCGTTGGGACCTGCAGTGACGGAGGGGTCGATGCTTGCCCCGGCAGCAGTGGCCGGTGGCAGAGGCTTGAGGTTGAAGGCTAGTCCGATCCGAACTGCCAAACGGTTCCTCACCGTGATTGGTCACCGCGTGTTTCTAAAAAAAGGCCGCTCATTGGAGCGAGCCGGCGCGGTGTCTGACATGGAATGCAATACTAAAGTAAGAAAGAACTTACGAACGCACAATAGTTTTTTTGAGGAAGTTTGAAGAAAGTGGCAGGATGTTTGCTGATGTGGAGGTGTTTGAGGATCGATTGCGGTGGTTTAGGGTCGATGGTCGATGGTTGGTGGTCGAGGGTCCAAGGTCTAAGGTCGAAAGTCGATGGTCGATGGTCCGATGGTCAGAGATGTCGGCTCTCGATGAACGAGCGGGACTATCGACTACCGACTATCCGACTGCCTGACCGTCCACCGACTACCTCCCCTCACACCTTATGGAACCCCACCCTTCCACATTCCGTCCCGTCGGGTGCCCGGTACACTTCGAAGTCGGCGAATAAGGCCGGCGCCTGCTGTTGCAGGATTCGCAGGCAACCCAGCGCCATGCGGCGGATCTCCAGCTCCGCGCCTTCCCCGAGTCGAAGTTCCAGCATGGTGCGCCAGGCGCGCACGTTGCCGCTCACCACGATCTTCACCTCGGTCGCGTTGGGCAGGACGCTTCTCGCCGCCTCGCGAGCCAGCTTCCGCCGATGGACCCGGTCCGCGACCCACTCGTACTTGCTCATCAGCCGCTCGACCGCCGTCACGTAGGCCTTCTGCGCCGCCTCCACCTGGGCCTGCCACTCCGCCTCCAACGCCTGGTCGCCGATGATGGCCGGCGGCATCACGAACGCCGCCTGGGACTCGTCCACGTAGCGCTGGGATAGCTGGGAGTAGCCGAACCCGGCCCGATGCCGGACCAGCTCATGGCTGCAGGAGCGGCTGATCCCCTCGATCAGGATGACGTAGGTGGAATGCTCGAAGACCGAGCCGTGCCCCTGCTTGAGGATGTTCGACAGGTACTCCGCCGTGGAGCGACCCGCCGGATTGTGCTGGCTCATATAGCAGAGCCGCCCGGCAAACTCCGCCAGCCGCTCGCCGTCTGACGACTCGCCCTTCCAGGACACGCGGAGGTGATCCGGCTCGATGAACTGGGGCCGGGCGATCAGGGTGATGGTGGGAGTCTTGAGGATTTCCATGAGTCGAGAGACGGGAGACGGGAACGGGGAACGGGGAACGGGGAACGGTGAACGGTGAACGGTGAACGGGGACGGGGCCGAAATCGGGAAGTCTGCTCCCGTTCGCCTTTCACCGTTCACCGTTCACCCAGGCAGTCAGCCAATCCCGTCCGCAATCTCCAGCCGGTCGACCGCGTACCCCCCACTGCGCTCGATCTCCCGCAGGGCAGCAGCTATGTCTTCCGGCAGCGGCTCGGCATCGGGCCCGACCTTGAGTTGTCGGATCGCGGAGGCGGGTTCAGCCAGGATTACGCCGGGGTTGAAGATACCATGGGGGTCAAACTGCGTCTTGATCCCGCGGAACAGCTCGAGAATGTCCGGACCGTACTGCCGTTCCAGCCATCCGGCCCGCAACCGGCCGTCGCCATGCTCGCCGCTCAAGGTGCCGCCCAGGCGCAGCGTCTCGGCGTTCACCGCTTCGAACAGAACGGTGACCCGCTCCGTCCACCCCCTTCTGTCCAACTCGGGAAGCACGTTTACATGAACGTTACCATCGCCGGCGTGGCCAAAGATCACCACGGTGAGATCCTGGGCCTCGGCGGTCTCCCGCACGAAGCGGATGTACTCGCCCAGGCGAGGAAGCGGAACACAGCCGTCTTCGATGACCTGCATGGAACGCCGATCAACCGGCAGACCGGCGAGGATGGGACTCGCCGCGTGGCGAAGGGCCCAGAGCCGCTCCCGCTCCGCCGGGGAAACCGCGGTTTCCACCTGGGTCGCAATGGAGTCGAGCAAACGAGCGGCGTCTCCAACAGCGCCAAGCGCTGCCTTCTCGTTGTTGCGTTCGAACTCGATCAGGAGCACTGCCTGGGTGCCCGGCGAGGTCTGTGGCAACTGTCCTTCACGCCCGGCAAGTGCGACCAGGTCGAGGAAAGTCCGATCCAGCAGCTCGACGGCACTCGGGTCACATCCGTTCACCGCTCTCACCGCCGGTTCCAGGTCATCCAGAGAGCGAAGCGATGCGAGCAGGCCAGCCCGCGCCGCCGGAATCTCATCCAGCCGCCACCCGATCTCGGTGATGAATCCGAGGGTCCCTTCGGAGCCGATCAGGAGATCGACCAGGTCGCCCGACTCGAGCCAGGCGTCGAGGGCGTAGCCCGATGAATTCTTGCGGGTCTTGGGGAAATGGGTCCGGATCAGCTCCCTCGTTCTAGCGCTGGGTGCTTTGGCCGGGCCGCCGAGCCGCCGAGCCGGCCGCATCACCTTTCCTTCTTTCCCCACCAGCTCGAGGTCCTTCACCCAGCGCCGCACACTTCCATAGCGAACGCTGCGGGCGCCCGAAGCATTGGTCGCCACCATGCCACCCAGCGTTGCCCACGCTCCGCTGGAAGGGTCGGGCGGCAGTCGGAGACCGTGTCGGGCTGCCAGGGAGTTCAGCTCACGCAACGAAACGCCGGCGCCGGTCACTGCGGTTCGCTGCTCGGGATCTATTTCCAGTCGAGAGGGGACATAATCGCGCAGGTCCACCACGACGCCGGGACCGATGCTTCCGCCGGGAATGCCGCTGCCGGCTCCGCGCGGAATCAGTCCGGTTCCGGTCGCTTCCGCCCAGCCGATCAACGTGGCCAGGTCTTCCTGGTCGATCGGCCGGGCCACCGCCATGGGGACGATCCGGTAGATGCCGGCCCCCTCGGCATAGGCGGCCCGGGCGCGGATATCCGTTCGGAAAGCGCCCCGAAGGTTGGGAGTCGCTGTCATCGCGGAAACGTAAGTCTGTACGGTCCCTTGACAAGCAATTGCCAGCGGGAAAGCCTTACCCCCATGCCGGAAGTCCAGCGCGCCAAACTGATCCATATAGACGTAGACCGTCGGCTCGGCCACGAGTGGGACGAGTGGGATGGAAAGCCACTGGCCAACCAGGGGAACTTCGACAGCCCGCCCTGGCTGTTCCTGGTCTGGTCTACCGTCGCCCTGGCGCTCGCCTTGGGCATCATCAGTGCGCTCCTGTTCCTCGTCGGTCCTCGACTGGGCCTCGTCTACTCACCGCTCCCCCGATACCTGTGGCTCGGCTTGGCTGGGGCAGCCATCCTGCTCTGGGTGTGGTGGGGCCTCATCGTCCTGTCTCATGCGCTGCGGCGGCCTTTGCTTCCCGAGCGTTTGGCTGAACGGGGCCCGCTGCTCCGCCTGATGCGGCTCACCTCCGCGGTCGCCGACCGCTTCGGCAAGCGGGACTGGGTCGAGAACGCCGCCGTGAAAGTCTACGATCAGATGGCGGAAGCGCGAGGCAGGAAGGTAGGACGGGGTGAGCTCCTGCTGCTGATTCCGCGCTGCCTCTCCAAAGCGTCTCTGGATGGTGTCCTGGCGATTGCCGGGAAATATGAGGTGCCGGTGTTCGTGGCTACCCGGGGACAGCTGGCCCGACGGGTGATCCGCGAACGGCGACCCAAGGCCGTCGTCGCCGTGGCCTGCGAGCGGGACATGGTAAGCGGTCTGCATGATGTCGCCGGGAAAATCCCGGTCCTTGGCCTCACCATGACGTTGCCGTCCGGACCTTGCAAGGATGCGGGGCTCGATCTCGAGAAGTTGGAGACGTGGGTGAAGGCGTATGTGATGTGAGAGAGCAGCCGTAAGCCGTAAGCGGTTAGCTGTTAGCTATTAGCTGTTAGCTCTTCCGAAACATCCGCGAGCTCCCCGCCGTCGGGTTGCAAACCTCTCCCATTGGACATTCCCATGGTGCTTCGGGCTCTGATAACGGCCTTTGCGCTGGCCGCGATCGCGACTGGTCCCATCTCCTCGCTCTCGGCCCAGCAGCATGTGCAGGTTCCCACCCAGACGCCGCGAGCGCAGGACGTGAGCTCTCTGGACGGCATCATGAAGGCGTTCTATGACGTGATTTCCGGGCCGGCCGGACAACCCCGGGACTGGGGACGTGACCGTACTCTCTACCTTCCGGACATCCGCTTCGTCCAGACCGGAGCCGATCGCGCCGGCAAGACGAGCGTCGAGGTAATGACCCATCAGGAATTTGTGGACGCGGCCGACGCCGGCATGGTGAAAAACGGGTTCTTCGAGACCGAGATCCACCGGACCACCAAGACCTTCGGAAACATCAGCCATATCCTCAGTACCTACGAAATGCGCGCCAAGGCCGACGGGCCGGTCTTCGGCCGTGGCGTCAACAGCCTGCAGATCTACTGGGATGGGAAGCGCTACTGGATCGCGTCGGTGATGTGGGATGATGAACGGCAGGGGAATGCGATTCCGGCGGACCTGTTGGGACAGTAGGGGAGGTACCGAGTACCGAGTACCGCGTTGTGAGTTCCGAGTTCCGAGTTCCGAGTAACGTCCCCACGTCCCACGTCCCACGTCCCACGTCTTCACGTCCGATACTCCTTCACCGCCAGATACAGACACACCACCCCGACCGGCAGCGCCACTCCAACCACGTCCGCGCTGCTGAAGAACACTGCGCCCTTGAGTCGTGAGAGGATGGGAATCTTGGCCCGGAGTGCCAGAGCGACCAAAGGCGCCCAGGACCCGACGACGGTCACGATAGCCAATAGAGCGATGGCTTTGTCCCGCGGCCAGGACCAGACCACCGGGACGCTGAGCGCCAGCCCCACCGCAGCCCCGCCGAGCATCCAGAGCCCATCGTAGAGATGGAGGACCCGGTCAACCTGTGAGATCGCGGTATAGAGCGCGATGCCCAGGCTGATCAGCGCGGCAAACGCGGCAAGGGCGCGGCCGGTGCGTCGGGAGGTCCAGGGAAGAAGTCTGGCCATTGGTGGTGGGGGCGGATTTCGTGGCAATTACTGATTGCTGATTGCTGATTGCTAACAGCTAACAGCTAACAGCTAACGGCTAAGCGGACCGGCGGACGCTGACGGCTGACGGCCGCTGCTGACGGTTGACGGCTGATGGCTGACGGCTTACGGCTTACCACCCGAATCCGGCTTCGGCAGCACAAACGGAATGCTGTCGGCCAGGGAATCCGCTCCCGGAATGGCAAAAGGAGTTTCCCGAACAGAATCTGCGGGGGGCGGGCCGTAAGTTCGAGCAAGCGCGGTAACCAGATCTCCCACCCGCTTCCCAACTGGATGATCCGAGGGTACCAACCGGTCGAGCTCACGATCGGGCAGCGAGGGATCAGCCAGTGGACGGTACACCGTTTCCATTGTCACCCGGCTGGAGCCGGGCTTGGTGGGATCCAGCCAGGCCCGCACCTGGACTACGTCGGGTCCCAGACGTCGAGTGTTGGTGGCGGCTAGAGTTGTCGCATTGAACCAGGGAGTCTCGATCAGGCCGTCGCGCGGCTCGACTCGGCCGAGCGGCAGGCTGTCCTGTCGCATGGCATCGGCCACGATGCCGGTGGCGCGCGCGACCGGAAGGTTGAGCTCGGCAAAAGGGGACCCGGGCAGGGGAGGGAACGTCGGCCGGGTGGTATTGGGATGACAGCGCGAGAGCCAGAAGGATCTGGCCCCCCAGAACCGAACGGCAATCCTCCCCTGGTCATTGCGATGGGGCCGGCCCCCTGACCGAGTCGGGTGCCGCATCGTCGTGATCCTCGTCGTCATCACCCTCTTCGTGCTGGTGTCCCAGCGCCCGAGACTTGAGCTCCTCCTCGAGTGCGGGTGTCGTGGTTCCCGCGGCGTGGTCGAAGACCAGCTCTCCGCCGTGCTGGGCGGTGGAAACCAGGAAGCCCGATCCGACCAGGGCGAGACAGCAACGCCGCCATCCGCTCCCCTCGGCTCATGACCCGCTCCCGCCACAAGCGCCAGATCGCCACCACGGCAAAAATGCCGGTCGTGATGAAGGCCAGCTCCTCGTGCTCCTCCATGATCTCATGCACCGCCTCGCCGTGGGCGATCTTGTCCTCCGCCCCGAGGCCGCTCAGCACGGCGAGCCCCGCGCCGATCACGCCGGCCAGGAGCGTCCAGTAAGCCGCGATCCTGAGCGAGTCGCGCTTGGTGAGCAGGAAGAGGATCTCGAAGATCACCGCCGCCACCAGCAGCGCCGGCGGGAAATCGTTGAGGGCTGCGTGCAATCGCGGAAGATCGTAGCCCAGGAATCCGCCGCCGCCGTCGCCGTGAAGAAAAAGCATTGAGCCCCCTGAGTCTCGTGTTAGCCGTTAGCCGTCAGCCGTCAGCCGTTAGCCGTCAGACGTCCGTTAGTCCGTCGCTTTGTCGCCTTTTGACCTAACCCCCTGTCCCCCTTCCCTATGTGGGAAGGGGGGACGCCGGTCGGGACTCGTGCACAGCCCAACCCGTCGCCTCGTCGCTGGTCGCCTTTGTCGCCTCGTCGCCCTTTGTCGCCTGTCGCCTATCGCCTTGTCGCCTTGCCACCTAGCTCACGTCCCACGTCCCACGTCCCACGCCCTACACCCCTAAATCAACCGGTACTGGAGGAGTCTGACCATAGTCGTAGAAACCCTTGCCGCTCTTTCGCCCGTAGAGTCCGGCCAACACCATCCGCTTCAGCAACGGCGGCGGCGCATACCGCTGTTCCCGGTACTCGGCGAACATGATCTCGGCGATTTTGTAGGTCGTGTCGTTGCCCACGAAGTCCAGCAGGGTGAGCGGGCCCATCGGGTAGCCGCAGCCCAGCTTCATCGCATTGTCGATGTCCACCGTGTTCGCCACACCGTGCTCCAGGGCCCGGATCGCGTCGAGCAGGTAGGGGACCAGCAGCAGATTCACGATGAACCCGGAGTTGTCCTTGGCCGAGACCGCTTCTTTGCCGAGGCTCTTGGCGAAGGCAAAGGCGCGGTCGAAGGCTTCCTGGCTCGTGGTGACCGTCCGCACCACCTCCACCAGCGGCATCAGGGGCACCGGGTTGAAGAAGTGCAATCCGACGAACCGGTCGGCCCGCTTGGTCGCCGCCGCCATGGCCGCGATGGTGAGGCTCGAGGTGTTGGAAGCGAAGATGGTATGGCTGGGGCACATCCCATCCAGCTCTTTCCAGAGCCCGTTCTTCAACTCGAGGTCCTCGGTCACCGCCTCGATGACCAGATCGCAGCTCCGGAGCGAGGACACCTCGGTGGTGAAATCGAGCCGTTTGAGCGTCACGTCGCGGTCGGCCTGGGTGAGTTTCCCTTTCTCGACGAACTTGTCGAGCGACTTGATGATGCCGGCCTTCCCCTTATCCAGCAGGCTGGAGGACACCTCCCGGACGGTGGTGGAGTAGCCTGCGCTGGCCGCAACCTGCGCGATGCCGCTGCCCATGAGGCCGCAGCCAAGGACGCCGACGTGTTTGATTTCGGGCATTGGTGGTAGTGAGTCGAGGGTAGAGAGTCGATAGTCGATGGTCGATAGTCGATAGTCGATGGTCATTGCCAAGGTGCGAAGGTCTTGACCATCGACCATGGACCATTGACCATCGACCTTTACGCCTTCAACGCCTTCCTCACCTCCTGAATCACCGTCCCAACCAAACTCGCCGTTGTGCTGGGCAAGGCATGGGTCGGCTTCACTTCCCCGCGTTCCAGATGGTCCAGCGCCCGCTCGAGACCCAGTTGCACCCGCTCGGTGATCGGCGGGTACTGTCGCAGAACCCCGACACCAGTGCCAAGAAAAACCGGGACCGGTAGGACGGCGATCCACCAGAACGGCGTCATCACAGCCAGAATCGCGGTGGCCGCGACGCCGGCACCGGTCAGCGCTCCCCATCCGCCGAGGAACGCGCCCCGGACGGAATGAAGATCCGCGCTGAAGGAGACGTGGCAATAGCCCGTTTCCAGCGCGGTGATCGTCGCGTTGAGAGTGCGGGCGCGGGACAGCATGAAGGGTCGCTTGGCGCTGCCCAGCACTGCGGCGGACCGGCGGAACGCCACCTGCATCCCGCGAAGCGGCTCCCAGGAGATGCGCCCCGGCTGTTGCCGCTGGATGGTGAAGAGCTCGTTGTCGTCGATCCAGCGCAACAGCCGCTCCTCGACTTCCTCCGGAGTTCCGCGCACCACCCGTTGCGCCTGACAGACCGCCGGCCCGACTGCTCGGTCGAGAAACCCGCGGCCCCCCGTCGGGTCGATGCGGGAACGCTCCTCGAGTATGGCCTGCTGGAGATAGCCGGCCGGTATGCCCACGTCCTTCCCCAGCGCCAGCACCTCTTCGGGCGTGAGCCCCTCGCCGATGTCGCGCTCTCCAGTCTGCAGCTCGGCGGCGCGCTGGATGATCCGCTCGAGAGCGGCCCGGTCGATCTTCCCGATTGGAGAGTCGGTCATGGAGAGGTGGGAGATGTCAGCCGGTGGGCTTCTCGCCCTTCTGGCCGGCCTCCAACCGCAGCTTCTGAATCATCTCGGCCAACTCTCTGGCCGGCATGGCGCTTTCCGGGGCGGGCAGAGCGGTGGTCACCTGGGGCAGTGGCAGCGCGGCCGGCTGACCGGCTCCGGCCTGACCCGCGGGCCCCGCCATGTGGAGGAAGGGGCGGAACAGCTCGATCGGAATGGGGAACAGTGTGGTGGAGTTGTTCTCCGCCGCGATCTCGACGACGGTCTGGAGGTAGCGCAGCTGGAGCGCCGCCGGCTCCGTGGAGAGCGTGTGCGCCGCATCGGCCAGAGTCTGGGATGCCTGCAACTCGCCCTGGGCCGCGATCACCTTGGCCCGCCGCTCCCGCTCCGCCTCCGCCTGCCGGGCCATGGCGCGCTTCATCTCGGTGGGGAGATCCACGTCCTTCACCTCCACGGCCGATACCTTGATGCCCCACGCATCGGTCCGCTCGTCGATGATCTTCTTGAGGATGGCGTTGATCTTTTCCCGGTCGGCCAGCAGCTCGTCCAGCTCGGTCTCGCCCAGCACCGCCCGCAGCGTGGTCTGCGCCAGCTGGCTGGTGGCGTAGAGATAGTTCTCGATCTCGATGATGGCACTCCGCGGTGAGTTCACCTTCATGTACAGCACCGCGTTCACCTTGACCGAGACGTTGTCCCGGGTGATCACGTCCTGCGGCGGAATGTCGAGCGCCACGATCCGGAGCGACACCCGCTTCATGTGGGCCAGCCCCAGCGGCACGAAAGTGAGCCCCGGGCCCGCGTTCCCCGGTGAACTTGCCGAGGAAGAAGTTGACCCCGCGCTCGTACTGCTTGAGCACGCGAAGGCTGCCGAGGCAGTAGGCGACGGCGAGGATGGCGAGAGCGGGGAGGATTTCCATGGGACTCCAGAGATTGAAGATTCAGATTCAGATTGAGAGCAGATGTCGACCTCCTCAATCTGCAATCGAAATCTCAATCTGAAATGCCTCCACGATCACCGCCGCCCCCTGTCCGCCCCCGATGCACGCGCTGCCCAGGCCGAACCGCTTCCCCCGGCGCCGCAGCGCGTGCAGCAGGTGCAGCGTGATGCGGGTGCCGCTCGCCGCGAGCGGATGGCCGATCGCGATGGCGCCGCCGTCCACGTTGGTGCGATTCCGGTCGAGCCCCAGCTCCTTCTCGACCGCGACGTACTGCGCCGAGAACGCCTCGTTCACCTCGACCAGGTCCATCTGCTCCAGCTTCATTCCCGCCTTGGCGAGCGCCTTGCGCGCGGCAGGCGCCGGACCGATGCCCATGTACTTGGGCTCGACACCGGCGACGCCCCAGGCCACCAGCCGGCCGATCGGCTTGAGCTTCTTCGCGGCATCGCGTCGTCTCGCCGGCGATCACCACCGCGGCGCCGCCGTCGCAGATGCCGGAGGCATTTCCCGCCGTGACCACGCCGTCCTTCTTGAAGTACGGCGGCAGCTTGGCCAGCCCCTCGGCGGTGGTGTCGGGGCGCATGTGCTCGTCGGCGCGTCCAAGGCTCGTCCTGCCGGGTCTTCCGGTTTCGGATCATGACCGGCACGACTTCGTCCTTGAAACGCACTGCTTGCCCACGCCTCCTTGGCTCGCTGCTGGCTCATGAGCGCGTAGGCGTCCACCTCCTCGCGGGCAGATCTTGTACTTGTCGGCCAGGTTCTCGGCGGTTTCCGCCATGGAGAAGCCGCACTGGGGATCCTTGAGCGATTCCCAGAGCAGGTCTTCAAAGGGCGGCGCCGGGCCCGAGCCGCAGTCCCCAGCGCGCGCCGCGCACCACGTGCGGCGCCTGGCTCATCGACTCGGCGCCTCCGGCGAGAACGACGTTCGACTCGCCGAGCAGAATCTGCTGCGCGCCCTGGATGATGGACTCGAAGCCGGAACCGCAGAGCCGGTTCACGGTGACCGCGGGAGTCTCGATGGGGAGGCCCGACTTGAGGGCGACGTGCCGCGCCATGTAGATGGCGTCGGCGCTGGTCTGCAGCGCGTTGCCGAAGACGACGTGGTCGACCTGGCCCGGTTCCACCCTGGCCCGCTCGAGCGCCGCCTTCGCGGCCACGACACCGAGGTCGATTGCGGAAAGGTCCTTGAGGGTGCCGCCGAACGAGCCGAAGCCGGTCCGGGTCCCGGAGAGGAAGAGCACGTCCTGCTGGTGCCCCTGGGTCTTCATGGAGAACTGCTCCCTATATAAGGAAGGGGGCGGAAATATGGGGGGCTGCGTGGGGAGATTGTAGGCCGGTTCTAAGTCGTAGAGGACGTTGAGCTTAGGTGTCGGGTAGTAGGGAGTAGGGAGTAGGGAGTAGGGGCGAGGAAGGTGAGGGGCGACCAAGCGAAATCGGGCAATCCAGATTCCCAACAAGGAACTGCTTACCGCGGATGTCGCGGAAACACGCGGAGGACGCCCAAAAGCGTGAGAAGTAAGATTGAGAGGTGAAAGGGAAAAGCATGAAGGCAGCCAGTTTGGCAACCCCCTTCTCACTTCTCACGTCTCACTTCTCACGTTTGTCCCTTCTCACTTCTTACTTCTCACGTTTTTCGGGGGTCTAGGAACGGGAAAGCGGGTGAGATTGCCACGGCCCCTTCTCTCGCTGCGCTCGCGAAGGGGGCCTCGCAATGACACAACTCCGCAACCCACAACCGAACAACCCACTCCCCACCACCCGTCGCCTCGTCGCCTGTCGGCCTGCCGTCTTCCCGTCTCTCTCACGGCTCGAGGACCAGAAGCACAAACGTCCCCGGCACGATGCTCGGTCGCGGATGCGGACGTTCGGCGGTCGGAGCGGGCGTCGCCCCGTATTCGGCGCTGGCGGTATAGATGCGATGGGTCTTCTCGTCCAGCGTCATGGTGCGCGCGCCTCGCTTGGTGGCGACGTTCGCGACCACATGGAAGGAATCGGGGCTGTCTTCCTTGATCACTGTCACGGTACCCTCGCCGTTCGAGGAAAAGGCGAGCTGGGCACCGGGATCGAAGGCGCAACCATCCACACCCTGGCCGATCGGGAGCGTCGTGATGAGACGACCGTTCGTCGCGTCGGAGATCGCCATGACCTGATTGCTGCACCCGCTGAAGAGCCGGTGGTGAGCCCGGTCAATCGCGAGACCGGTCGGCTCCTCGCACGGGGCGAGAGACCAGCGGCGGGTCACCTTCATGGCCGCGGCGTCGATCTGGGCAATCTCGGTCTTGTCTTCCAGGTTGACGAACAGCGTGCCGTCTCCGGACCAGACCCCGAATTCGGGTTGCCCGCCGAGGTCAATGGTGCCGATCACCGCACCCGAGGCGGGATCGATCGCGGTGAAGGAGTTGGCCGTGTCATTGAAGGAGAAGACGCGGCCCGACGCCGGGTCGTAGAGAATGGCGTCGGCATCGTCGGCGGCCGTCGTCTTCTTGAGCACCTGGTAGGTCTTGAGGTCGAACATGGTGACGCTGCTGTCGCGGCCCGAGGTGGCGAAGCCGTGTCCCTCGGCCAGGGCGAGGGCCACGCCATGGGCGCCATTCAGCCCCGGGATCTGGCCCAGCAGGGCACCGCTCTCGGCATCAACCACCAGCACCTGGGTCGAGTGGGCGATGAACAGCCGGTGAGCGGTGCTGTCGAAGGTCAGATAGTCCCAGCCCCCGTCCCCGACCAGCGGAACGGTCCGGGCGAGGTGGTAGGATTGAGCGTGGAGCGGGAGGGAGAGGGCGCTGAGGAGCAGCGCGGCGCAAGCGAGCCTGCGGGAGAGTTTGGTCATAGAGCGCAACAATACTTACTGGAGA
Organism: uncultured Gemmatimonadales bacterium; assembly: GCA_963788625.1. Lineage (GTDB taxonomy): Bacteria > Gemmatimonadota > Gemmatimonadetes > Gemmatimonadales > GWC2-71-9 > DATBGE01. Next base: position 829,390 of record CAWBHB010000001.1, read on the forward strand.
TTACCGCGGGATGTTGGTCGCCACCCTGGGCATCCCAACAGGTGGGGAAACCGCTTACCGCGGAGGACGCGGAGACAGGCGGAGAAGCAGCCCAAGAGCGTGAGAAGTAAGAAGTGAGAAGGGACAAGCGTGAGAAGTGAGACGTGAGAAGTGAGAAGGGGCTTGCCGAGCTGGCGCCTTCATGCTTTTCCTTCTCACTTCTCACTTCTTACTTCTCACGCTTTTCTCCGCTTCCCGTCTCCCGCCCCCGCCGAAAGCAGGTTAAGCTAGGCCACCTCCATCCTCGCTCATATGGCAACCTCGCGCATGGCGAGCGTCCTGACCGCCGTGGCATGCGGCGGCGCAGCCCTCGCCCTCATGGGTGCGATCGCGCCCCTCCAGGCTCAGAAGACCGACGTTGTGGTGCTCATCAACGGGAATCGGATCACCGGAGAGGTCAAGGACCTGTCGCACGGCAAGCTCGACTACTCCACCGACGACATGGGGCGTCTTTCGATCGAGTGGACCAAGGTCGTTCGGCTCAGCAGCCCCAGACCGTTCGAAGCTGACACTCAAGTCGGGGCAGAAACTCTTCGGCTCCCTGATCCAGGGCGCCCAGGACGGGACCCTCGCGATCTCCGGCCCCGCGGTCAACAGGTGCCCGTCGGGGAGGTGGTCGGGTGGCTACGGTCGACCAGCGGTTCTGGCTCCGGCTCCACGGCAGCGTCGATGTGGGATTCACCTACGCCAAGGCGAATGACAACGTGCAGCTCAGCTCGGTGGCGATATCAGGTACCGGGCGCCGCACTTCGAGACCTACACTCCAGTTCAGCACCTATCTGCAGGACCAGTCCGACTCGGACCCGATCACCGAGAACAACGTGAGCGTCGGGGCCCAGCGGGATGTTGGGCCGGCACTGGAGTGCGGGCGTGCTGGGCCAGTGGCAGCAGAACGACGAGCTGGATCTGGCCCTTCGCAGCACGCTGGGAGCGGTGGCCATGCGGACCCTGGTCGAGAACAACCGGGAGGAGATCCGGATACCGGTCGGGCTGGTGGTCAACCTGGAAAAATTCTACAGCAGCGATTCGAGCCTCACGTCGCTGGAAGCGCTGCTGGGCATCGACGTCGTCGCCTTCCGGTTCGACTCTCCCAAGCTCGACTTCTCCGGGTCGGCCAAGGGCTTCCCCAGCCTGACCGAGGCGGGGCGGTTTCGGGCCCAGGTCGAGCTCAGGGTCAAGTACGAGCTGTTCCACGATTTCTTCCTGGGCGCCCGGCTCTCCGATTCCTACGACAGCGACCCCCCCCAGTCGGGTGCGGCGAAGAACGACGTGACGACGGCGTTGACGATTGGGTGGTCGTTCAATGAGTAGGACGGACAGGGCGTCAGGGCGGGCGGGGCGGACGAAAAGCGTGAGAAGTAAGAAGTGAGAGGTGAGAGGGGAAAAGCGTGAGACGTGAGAGGTGAGAAGTGAGAAGGTAGCCGAAGCCGTGATCACCTCATCCCGAGCGAAGCGAGGGATCCCAACCTCCTTACCTTGGCGCCAAGGTTAGGATAGCTCGGTCCCTCGCTTTGCTCGGAATGACAGTGCTTTTCCCGTCGTCCGTTTCCTGTCTTCCGTCTTCCGTTCCCGTCTTCCGTCTCCCGTCTACTGCTTTCTGGGATCGTCGGCCGGATTGACGTACGTCACCCCCCACGGCCCTATCGCGTGCACCTGCACGATGGTCTCTCCCTCGCTCCAGGCGAAGTGGTGGGTTCCCGCCGGCATCACGACATAGCTGCCGGCCGGCAGAGTGGTTCCCGCTCCGGTGTCGAACTTGTCTCCCACGCCCATGTGGAAGGTGCCGGAGATTATGGTGATGTGCTCGTCCACCGGATGGAAGTGCGGCTTGATCTGGTAGCCGTCCGGCATCTTGAGCCGATAGGTGAAGAGGCCCTTCGCCTTGATGTCTCCCTCGATCACCGCGAACTGGGCGCCCTTGGGGAGGGAGGCGGGACCGTCGCCCCACTGGATCTGGTCCTGGGTGAGCATCGTGCGGCGAGCCGGTTGGTCCTGAGCTGGATACTGTGCCGCCAGGACCGACGCCGTCGCGAGTAATACTGTGGTTGCGATATTGCTTTCATAACGTACCTCCTGCGCTGCTCCACTTGCTGTCACTGCGAGCCATTGCCACGGCCCCTTCGCTCGTTGCTCCTTCGCGCTGCTCAGGACGGCGCCTCGCTCAGGGGGCCTCGCAATGACGTCTACTACCCACTCCCTACTCCCCACAACCCGTCCGCGGTCTCCCTCCTCACTCCTCACTCCTCACTCCTTACTCTCCCCCACTCACGACCGCGGCAGGAAGGGTTAGTTCCGCCTCATCACCGGAGAAGATGACAAAGGCCGTCACCATAGTGAGGACGGCGCCGCCCGCGAAGCCGATGGTCCTGGCCGTGTTGAACTCCGGTCGGGCCAAGCTCCGGATCTCCGCCAGCGGCAGTCCGCGCCGCACCTCGGGTTCTGCCCGGCTCTTCACCCCGATCAGCGAGTCATTCTGGACCACGGGGTCGTGCAGCCAGTAACGGTGCCCGGCGGTGTCGGTGACTTGGAGATCGGCGGTCGGGTGGGCTTCGAGGTACTGACTGAGCTGGACCGCGTCGGGTGCGACCGTCACGGGATGGTTGGTGGTGCAGGCGAGGGCCAGGCCCAGTGGAGCTATTGAGGGCCAGCGTACGATGTGGCGCAGGTGTTTGCCCATGCTTGAGTATTCAGCCTCGGGCCGAACCTGGCAATTCGCCGTCATGGCACTATGCTCGGCCCTTCGCCTTGCCACGACCTAACCCCCGGTCCCCCTTCCTATCCAGCCCCCTCGCTACGCTCGGGGCGACTTCGTCGCCTATTGGGAAGGGGGGACCGCAACCCCTATCATTCCGAGCCGAGCCGCTCCCTCGCTCCGCTCGGGACAAGCTTGCCGCCGAGCCGCCGAGCCGCCGGTCCGACCGCCCGCCAGCCGGCTCGTCAGCTTCAAGCCCCAGGTCAGGCGGTGCGCCACCAACGCCCCGCGCGCCACGTGCTCAGGCTGAACAGAATGGCGCCAAGATAAAACCACGGTTCCCAGATCCCCATGACCGCGAAACGAAACCGGCCCGTTGCGACCAGATAGCCGGTTTGGACCAGACTGGCCACAGACCGGAGCACCAGGAGTGCCGAGCCAACCCACGCAAGCGTGTGTATGAGGCGCCGCGGCATGTGCCGGCCCCACGACATGACGGGCGCCAGAGCGACCGGTACCGCGATGACACACATGGCGGCTACCACCACATCGTAAGCCCATTTCCAAGGGGTTGCGAACGCGATCCGCGCCTGCTCGGCATCCAACAGCGGGTACCAGCCGGCGGCCCAGACAATGTGGAAAGCGGCAAACACCAGCGCCCACAACGCAGCGGCATAGGCCACCCACGTCCCGCCGACCTGCTGCGAATCATTCACAGGTGAGTGTCCTGTCCGCCGAGCTCCATGCCGAGCCCGGACTCGTTGTCACTCGGGGGACCTCGCAATGACTGCGCCGTGGAGAACCGCTCCGTAGTGCCGGATGTGACCCTGCCGGTCGTGGGGTCGAGCGGCCGCTAGGGAACGTACCGCGCCACCGCCATCATAACCGTCGCCGTCACCAGCAGGACGACTCCGATCCGGCTCGCGAGGGTGATCCGGGTCTGCAGCCGACCCAGCTCGGCCCGCTCACTCTCCGTCGGCGCGCGACCGGCGGCCTGGATCGATCCGGCGAGGGAGCCCATGCGCTTGGCAGCGGGTGAGTTGATGGTAAGCCCGAGTATCAGGGTGATTATCGCGAGCAGGCCGCCCAACCCGAAGATCATGCCCTGATGGCTGGTCGCCCAGCGGCCGGACGAGGCGCTGGAGTCCATTCCGTAGAGTGCGAGTCCTGATACGACGTTGGTCAGGGCCACCCCAATCATGTAGGCCGGCAGGCGGCGTACTTGGGTGAGGTGCTGCATGAGCTGGCCCCCCGCAGGACCGAGGGCCTGGACCGTCGGTATCAGGAATCGGCCGGTGAAGAGCACGGCGCCGACCCACGCCGCGCCGGCCACAATGTGAATCGCGCGGAGCAGGGCGAAGAGCGTCAGGGTGGACATGGAGAGCGAACCTGGCGTTGAGTGTGGCCAGGTCAATGTTGTCCTGGCTGGTCCATGCGCTGGCTATGCAGCGCCATCGCTCTTCAGAAGCTCATTGATCCACGCAAGCAGATCCTACTCCTGTTGGTAGGCAGCTACCTTGATGTCCTTAGGCCGGAAGATCAAACCACGCTCGAATGGATAGACGGTATCACCTTCGCGTTCGCACCAGATCAGCTTGGACACCTTGGCCATCATGGCCCTAGCGGCTGGGAGGTTCTTCGGCTCGTTGATACAATAGCGGAATGAGCCAAGCACTATGTCCATAGCTGAACTGGCGTGCGACGCGTTGATGCAAGTGGAGGCGAAGAGCTTGATGCGGTCAAGGACAACGGGTGGGGCGTCCGGGAAGGTAAGGCCCTTGGAGAAGCGATCCGTGAGTACTGAGTATTCTGCAGCCCCCGGCAGCCGGTCGATTGCGACAATGCCATCTGCGCCGATACGTGACAGGTAGTGATTGTACTTGCCTATTACATGGCTCGCGCCCCAAGAGACGAGATCCGAGAGAGGTGTGTTCTTGGCGATGGCGTGAAGAACGATATAGACAATGAACTTGCACTCAAGACGCACGCACAGGTCCACGACGTCATTCTTGGCCTGAGTGCATTGATCAATTGAGATATGGTTGGGGCGGGCCGTGGTCTGGAACTTGAGTTCATCCGCGGGACGGTATCCTGCTGTCTTCCGGATCGCTGCGACCCCGTCATGAAGGGGGCCCAAGGAGTTGGGCGGTGCGATCAACCCTCCGTAGGCGAAAAAGCGCGCCTTCGGATCAGCGGGGAGGTTGGTCTCATCCGTGAAAAGGATATGCATTCAGCGCTGGATGAGTGGCACTATGGTCGCGTCCCGCTTCGTAGATATGCGGTATTGCGATCGTGTCTTCTAGGCCGCGGGCCAATCCGTCCAGGTCCTGAAACAGCGCCACTTGTGAAATTCCCATCGAGCGGAGACCTAAGAGCGCATCTTCGAGAAAGCCACCTTCGAGTTCGAGCGTCAACATCAGCTGGTCCGCGGATGGTAACCCCGTCTCCCTGAAACAGACATCAAAGGTATGCTCGAGGGTGGTTGGTGCTAGAAAAAGCCCCTGTTGGACAGCCAAGCGGTTGTTGAGCCGCATTGGATTGACCGCGAAGACACATGGCAGCTGCTTGCTGAAGAGCATCGCCTTAAGAAGCTCTGAATCGCCCCGGGATTGCCGGAGGCTCCAATTGTTGAGAGGTTGGAGCCATGGACAAACGGACACGGTATTCCCCGGAGGTGCGGGAACGGACAGTGCGCCTGGTGCAGGAACACGCGCACGAGCATGGATCGCAGTGGGGGGCCATTCGATCGATCGCGACCAAGGTGGGGTGCACTGCGGAGACGCTCCGTCGGTGGGTGCGGCAGGCGGAGCGCGACGCGGGCCGGCGCCCGGGCCTGACGACGGAGGAGCAGCAGCGGGTCAAGGTGCTGGAGCGGGAGAATCGTGAGCTCCGGCGGGCCAACGAGATCCTGCGCAAGGCGTCGGCCTATTTTGCCCAGGCGGAGCTCGACCGCCGCGGGACGTAATGGTGGCGTTCATCGACGGCCACCGGGAAGTCTACGGAGTCGAGCCGATCTGCGCGGTGGTGCCGATCGCTCCGTCGACCTACTACGAGCAGAAGGTGCGCGCAGCCGATCCGAGCCGCCTCCCGGCCCGGGCCCAGCGGGATGCGGCCCTCCAGCCGGAGATCGAGCGAGTGTGGCGGGCCAATCGGCGGGTCTACGGGGCGAAGAAGGTCTGGAAGCAGCTGCACCGGGAGACGATTCCAGTGGCCCGGTGCACGGTCGCCCGGCTGATGCGCGACTTGGGGCTGCGGGGTGTGGTGCGGGGGCGTCGGGCCCGGACGACGATCCCCGATGACTTGGCCGCGCGCCCTCAGGATCTCGTGCAGCGCGCCTTCCACGCCACCCGTCCCAACCAGCTGTGGGTCTCGGATCTCACCTACGTGGCGACGTGGCGCGGTTTCGTCTACGTCGCCTTCGTGATCGATGTCTTTGCCCGGCGGATCGTCGGCTGGCGCGCGACCACCTCGCTCCGGAGCGACCTCGCGCTCGACGCCCTGGAGCAGGCCCTCTACGACCGGGACCTGGATGGGCCGCTCGTGCATCACAGTGATCGCGGCGTGCAGTACCTCGCGATCCGCTACACCGAGCGCTTGGCCGAGGCCGGGATCGAGCCGTCGGTGGGGAGCCGGGGCGACTCCTACGACAACGCCCTGGCCGAGACCGTGATCGGCCTCTACAAGACCGAGGTCATCCGGCAGGCGGGCCCCTGGCGCGGCCTCGAGGACGTCGAGTACGCCACCCTGGAGTGGGTGGCCTGGTACAACACGCAGCGTCTGCTGGAACCGCTGGGGTACCGGCCCCCGGCGGAATACGAGGAGCAGTTTCACCGCACTCAGACTGCCCCAGTCGCAGAGGGTGCACTCACGTAACCGGGTCTCCGGGAAAGCCGGGGCGATTCACTCCGGGTCCTTATCGGGTCTGGGGATGCGGTGATATTCCTCGCACCACCAAGCATCCAGCTTGGCGGCGGACCGGTTATTAAGGGATCGGTAGTCAATGCCCCACACCGTGCACGTATCTCCACGGTGCCGACGGGCCACAGCAAAATAGACTGCGATCCAGAAGGAGTAAGTCCAGTCAGTCAAGCGCGTTGGTGCTCCGTAATGCCTCATAAGAGCGAGCCATTCCAGTCTGCTCCTTGGGCTCGGGAGGCGGTGTGGGATCCGATCGTAGTGTCGCTTGAACTCCCGGAGGAGGTTGGCCTCTACGCGAGCAGCGGGATAGGGCTGCTGGAAACGGGTAACGGCCTTCTCAAGGGCCGGGGCGAGGGTCTCTTGTTCCTGCCCTCGAAAGGCCCAACGACGCCATCTCAACGCAGTGTCGAGATAGAGTCGCTGAACGGCTTGCCACGAGCGAAGGGTTCGCTGCATTGCTCCTCGCGCATCATAAGAGGCTCAGATGGCTGTGCTCTACAGTCCGCGCTTCACCTGCGGGAGCCAGGGCCCATGGTTGCGGCAGCTCCAGCAGCGCCTCCGGGCCGTCACGGAGGAGCGCGACATCCTAAAAAAAGCCTTGGCATACCTTCGCGGACGACCAGAAGTGAAGTTCCACTTCATCGCCGCCCACCGCGCCGAGTTCCGCGTGCGGAGCCTCTGTCGGGTGCTCGGGGTCTCGGCCAGCGGCTTCTACCGGTGGACTCGGCGGCCCGCACCCGGGCTCCTCGTCCACTCCGATCGGGGCGGTCCGTACCTCGCGACTCGCGTGCAGCAGCAACTCGCCGCGCATCGGGCCATCGCCAGCACGAGCCGGCCAGGCCGATCGCCTCGACAACGCGGTGGCCGAGAGCTTCTTTCACACCCTCAAGACCGAGCTGGTCTACCAGCAGCGCCATCGGACCCGCGAGGAGGCGCGCTTGGCGATCTTCGAGTACATCGCCGCCTTCTACAACCGCACCCGGCGGCACTCGAGCAATGGCTACCGCTCACCCGACGAGCAGGAGGCCCAGTACGTCGTCAGCAGGACTTAACCGCGTGTCCACTTTTTTGGGGCAACTTCACTCAGGTGCAAGCGCTGGTTAGCCCGCACCGAAGACAGGAGCCGCTATAGTGGGGTGGGCCATACGCAGGCGAGCGACGAAGAAGATCATCGCCGCGTCGATCTCTCGTAATAGGCGAGGTACATTCCACCCCGCTCGGAACCGTGGGCGCGTAAAGCTCAGATGAGAGATTCGGCGGTTCAGGCGGTTGCGGATCTCCGTGCTGCGGAGATGGGGCAGGGCAAGCCGCGGTGTACTACCCAGAAAGTCACAGGCGAGGACGTCATCGGGGCGCGCTGAAGGGGCGAAGAAATCCCTTAGATTTCGGGCATGAAGGAGGAAGTCCTCTAGAAAGACGTTCACCAAGAGTTGATTGCGGTCCTCCGCCGCACGGTGGAGTAGCAGCGCCGAGGTGCGTGCCATGTCCCACTCATAGCGCAGGTCTCTGGCTACCGAGGTGAGGATCGCGACACCTCGTTTCGGGCGGGGCTTTTTGATCACCATGTGGCTGTGCTCGTGACGCGTCGGGTGACTGGCTAACGTCCGCGCTTCAACTGCGGGCGATGAGTTTATGAGTTCTCGAAGCTAATTCCCTAAAGCCCTCGCTCGTCAGGTGCCAACGCTGGTTAGGCGGCTGGGTGTTTGAGAGGAAGTCAGAGTTAGAGCTGAGTTTCCCAAGTTCAGAGGTACCGGCTACATTGACCATGCCGAAACACGTGCTGCGTGTCCATACCGGGGTCGACTCCGAATGCTGATGAGGCAAGTCGCGGATTTTAGTTCAAGAGTTCAATCCGTTTTCACCTCAATCACCACGATACTCAGCCTAGGAGGGGTTATGCGTATTTCCACCAATCTGGTTGCCGCTGCAATGGTTTGTTCTATCGCCGCAGCATCCGGAGCGACCCGCCCTTATGGGCACAGCCCACTGACGAGTCCGTGAAAGCCGGACGAAAAGGCCGCTGTCTCCAGCCAGACCTCCGCTCCAGTCTCTCGGATCAGAATTAGCCGCCTAACTCTACTCCATCTGTCGGGTCGCCGGAATAACACACTATCCCCTGTGACATGTCTCGCGTGTGATAGAGGGAAATGCCGTTCCGTCACGCGTTCCCTGCCACTCTTCTTTCGGTATCCGCTGCCACGCCACTGACATTACCAACTTTGTCCTGCAGCCGGCATGTTATCCAAAGAAGCTGGGGCTAGGTCGGACTCCCCGTACGTCCAGTACCCAATCTCCAACGCCTTCGACTTCAGCTCCTGCTTGAGCCACACATTATCGTCGTCCAGGTAGCTCCACGGAATCTTTCCCTGGGCCAGCGTCTCCCGAATGTACGAGCGGTAGCGGTAATGGGAATACACCGCCATGACGTAGGCGGCGTAGGCCACCGCCAGCTTCCGGTGGCCCTTCACGATCACCAGGTTCTCGTCGTTCTTCTCGCTGTCTCCAGCCCGGTGCCGAGGGCTCGCACTCCCCGGACATACATGCCTTCCTCGTTGGCCCGCTGGCGGCTCCATGCCCTTGTTAGGCAACCACAGCGTAGATCCGGTCCTCACCGGCGAGGTTCCTACCGGAGAAGAGAAACTTGAAGCCCTGCCACCCGCCGAAGCCGACGACCACGGGGGCCGAAACATTACCGGGAGTTCCAGTGTCCCCGTAGGACAGCAGTTGGCCGTTTTGGTCCACGGCGTAGATGCGGTCCTGACCGGCGAGGTTCCTACCGGCGAAGAGAGACTTGAAGTCCTGCCACCCGCCGAAGCCGACGACCACGGGGTCCGAGACATTACCGGGAGTTCCGGCGTCCCCGTACGACAGCAGTTGGCCGTCTTGGTCCACAGCGTAGATGCGGTCCTCACCGGCGAGGTTCCTGCCGGCGAAGAGAGACTTGAAGTCCTGCCACCCGCCGAAGCCGACGACCACGGGGGCCGAGACATTGCCGGGAGTTCCGGCATCCCCGTACGACAGCAGTTGGCCGTCTTGGTCCACGGCGTAGATGCGGTTCTCACCGGCCAGGTTCCTACCGGCGAAGAGAGACTTGAAGTCCTGCCACCCGCCGAAGCCGACGACCATCGGGGCCGAGACATTCCCGGGAGTTCCAGCGTCCCCGTAAGACAGCAGTTGGCCGTTTTGGTCCACGGCGTAGATGCGGTCCTGACCGGCGAGGTTCCTACCAGAGAAGAGAGACTTGAAGTCCTGCCACCCGCCGAAGCCGACGACCACGGGGGCTCGAGACATTACCGGGAGTTCCAGCGTCCCCGTAAGACAGCAGTTGGCCGATATCGAACGGAGCATTTCGGTCTTCCACGATAACCGAGAACCCGCCCGGAATGCTGCCTGTGACACTGATGCCGATCCCGTTGTCGGACACGAACGTATGCCCAACAGAAAGCGGCCCCAACGTTTCGAGGATCAAAGGGCGAAGGTGATTCACCCGATGTCCCAGCGGATCGGGAGTCTGAACCCGATAGACGAGCACGCCTTCCTGGGGAATGCCGGCGTCGAATTGATCGGCCTTCAGTCGCGCCTCTACCATCAGGTACGGGACACTCGTCCCGATCTTTACGGCTGCCACTCGCCCAGTCGGCGGCGGCTGGGTGAGGCTGATCGCGTGCAGCGCGTAGGTGTTCACTCGGCCCACGTGTTGTGCGATCGTGCCGGGGTCGAGCCACTGGACGCCGGTCTTGGTATAAGCGGAGGGGTGGGTGCCAGCTGCGGCCGACATCTCGTCATACAGGCCCATCGGGGGGTCCTGCTGATCCACGTCGTCGCCGAACGGGTAGATATCGGTGAAGCCGGTCAGACCGTGCATGACTTCCATGGCCCAGGTGCCGACGGGTTCGAGCATGACGAAACGGGACCAGAAGCCGCTATTGGTGCCCGCGCCAGGCCCGCCGAGCATCACGATCGCAGCCGCATCGCAACCTTCGGCGCGCAGCCGGTCACCGATTTCGCCTTCAAGAACGGACGCGGGCACGTCCTGGAGATCGACGCTGTGCCTTTCCGTCACGACGGCATCGAGGTCGGCGACACCGGAGGATACCGTGTGGATGAAGGCGCGGAGCGACTTATCCTTGCCGGTTGCGGGATCGGGGTCGTACAGTGCCCGCCGCAGGATGTCGTTTTCCCAGTGCAGGTGGAATGAAATCCGGTGGATGGGCATTGGGACGCGACAACGGAACGAACGCGATCTTCTTTCTTCCGATCCAAGTCATATGTTCCCCCTTTACTGAGGGGTCTCTCGATAAGTGCTATTCGGGAAACCGACGATTGGCATAGTTGCCTAACGACTAGCGAACCAGCAGGTCAAGCTGGCGCACATCGAGTCCGGCTTGGCGATAGTGCTTCCGAGCCAGGTCAAGAAAGGTGAATCCATCCTCGTAGGCAGCGAATCCCCCTGTTGGCCGCCTTCTCCAGGTAGATGAGGCCGCCCTCGACTACAAAGAAGATCACCGCCGGCCCTGGAGAGTCGTCGGCGATCACCAGCGTATGAGCCTCGCCAGCGGGTTCATAGATGAATGTTCCGGGCTTCGCAATCCAGTCATGCTCGAGGTACCGCCAGTGGCCATGCATCGTATATACCGGGAGTTCCGGCGTCCCCGTAGGACAGCAGTTGGCCGTTTTGGTCCACAGCGTAGATGCGGTTCTCACCGGCGAGGTTCCTGCCGGAGAAGAGAAACTTGAAGTCCAACCACCCGCCGAAGCCGACGACCACGGGGTTCGAAACATTACCGGGAGTTCCGGCGTCCCCGTAGGACAGCAGTTGGCCGTTTTGGTCCACAGCGTAGATGCGGTTCTCACCGGAGAGGTTCCTGCCGGAGAAGAGAAACTTGAAGTCCTGCCACCCGCCGAAGCCGACGACCACGGGGTTCGAAACATTACCGGGAGTTCCGGCGTCCCCGTAGGACAGCAGTTGGCCGTTTTGGTCCACAGCGTAGATGCGGTTCTCACCGGAGAGGTTCCTGCCGGAGAAGAGAAACTTGAAGTCCAACCACCCGCCGAAGCCGACGATCACGGGGTTCGAAACATTACCGGGAGTTCCGGCGTCCCCGTAGGACAGCAGTTGGCCGTTTTGGTCCACGGCGTAGATGCGGTTCTCACCGGCGAGGTTCCTACCGGAGAAGAGAAACTTGAAGTCCAACCACCCGCCGAAGCCGACGACCACGGGGTTCGAAACATTACCGGGAGTTCCGGCGTGTGACAGAGGAATATCCCGTTCAGTCCCCAAACGCCACTGCTTATGCCGAGGGTCATCTGCTGCATATGCCAGCGACGTCACGCACTCTATAACACGAATGCCGCTCCCGACACGTTATCAGGATCTTCTCGATAAGTGCTACTCGGGAAACCGACGATTGGCAAAGTTGCCTGACTAGTACTCGACTCCCTGTTCGCCAGAACGCCGGATGCATCGGCTAAGGTCGCAGTCCCTACGTCCAGTACCCAATCTCCAGCGCCTTCGACTTCAACTCCTGCTTGAGCCACACGTCGTCGTCATCAAGGTAGCTCCACGGAATCTTCCCCTGGGCCAGCGTCTCGCGGATGTACGAGCGGTAGCGGTAGTGGGAATACACCGCCATGACGTAGGCGGCGTAGGCCACCGCCAGCTTCCGGTGGCCCTTCACGATTACCAGGTTCTCGTCGTTCTTCTCGCTGGCCGGCGCCGAGAAGTTGTGGCTGCCGGTGACCACGATGGGCTTCTTGGAGAGCGGGTCGATCACCAGCACCTTGGAGTGCACGATGGCGTGCCCCACCTGGGACAGGAATCCCTTCCGGGTCACCTCGGCGATCCAGGGGCCCAGCGCCACATCGATCCCCTGGGGCTGGAGCGACGGTGTAGTGATCGGGCTTGAAGTGCCGGTCGCTGCTCACCAGCCGCACGTCGAGCACGTTCTTGTCGCTGTCTCCCGCCTGGGTGCCCAGGGTGCTCACCACTCCCCGGACGTACATGCCTTCCTCGTTGGCCCGCTGGCCGGCCAGCGTATGAAGTCCCTGCTTGCCCGGCGTGAACATCAGGAACAGGATCGCGTCCTTCGCCGAGTTGATGACGTCGCGCAGGGCATCCATGTCCCGCCCGTCGGAGGTGCGGGTGAACCAGACCGTGGCCCGGGCTCCGTCTATCTCGAAGCTGTGCGAGTTGTCGTTGGCGGAGACCAGCGCCGGCGGGAAATTGGCCGGATCGAGACTCGGCGGTGAGGCGTCCTTGAGCCGGCCCCACTGCTTGCGGTAGAGCCGAGCGATTTTCTGGTTCTTGATCAGCAGTCCGTTGTTGACCTGGGTGCAGAGCCCGGTGGTGCTCCAGTTGGTGCTGCCGGTCCAGACCGCCCTCGGCCCGCTGGAGCCGCGAGAGGACCACGAACTTGTTGTGGCCCAGCCCCTTCGACTTGAGCATCCGATCTATGGTGGGAATCCCCGAGTTGTTGAGGTGGTTCCGGGCATCGGCGTTGCCGTCGCCCGACTTGTCGGAGCCATTGGCCAGGATGAGGTGGAGGCGGGGCCCAAGTGCGATGAGGCCGTCCTCCAGCTTGGCGTCTCCCAGCTCGTAGAGCGCGGCGTAGAGCCCGGTCTTCTTCTCCTTGGCGTCCTTCAGGATCTTCCCGATTCTCGCTCCCAGGTCTCCTTCCAGGAAACGGCGGAACTCGGGGTCCAGGCTGGTCTTGAGCCGAGCCTTGAAGGTGGCGGGCGAGATCTTCTTGTCCCGGAGATAGCGCGCCACGAACTGGGAGAGCACGAGACCGCGGTTGAAGTAGCAGGAGAGCCCGCGCCCCACGCTGGGCGAGAGCTTGGCCCACCGGGTCCACCGGCTGGAGGCGCCCTTCTTGTAGGGCCGGCCGCTCCCATCGTCGATCATCGCGGTGACCCGGTAGCGCACCTGGTTCCCGACGTCTACCGCGTGGTCGGTCCAGTTGAAGCGCTGGAAGGGCCAGAAGCTGGAGGGCTTGTGATCGCCGGAGTGGGGATCGTCCTTCTTGAAGCCGAGACGGTTCTCGACCTCTTCGACCTTGGTGCCCGAGCCGCTCCGCCGTCCCCGCTCCAGCAGAAAGCCGCGACAACCCGGAATGAACTCACTCGGCGCCCACGCGACGAAGGCGTCGTCGCTGTTGGTGTAGAGGCGGGCTTTGATGGTGGTGGCCATGGATGCCTCCCCTCGGCCGTCAGCCGTCAGCCGTCAGCCGTCAGTTGTCAGCTGTTAGCTGTTAGCTATTAGCTGTTAGCCGTTCAGCTGCCGGCACACTTCTCTTGCCGCGATCGGCTATCGACCGCCCTGCCCGCCCTGCCCGCCTTGTGACGCCACTCACCGACCACACCGTCGCTACGCCCTACCCTGAGACCGTGGGACCTAGTCGTCAGGTAGGAAACCACCGCTGACCGATGAGGTTAGTGATGCCAGCATTCAGCTTTGTTACCCGCCGCCACCGCTATCAGCCCATCGTCGCATATCGTCTGGCTGAAGGACTGAGGCGTGAAGGCGTTGAGTTATCCGCAGTCGAGGGGCCGTGGCGCCCCGGGGGACGCACCCTTCACCGTCGAGGACGCAACCGTCTCCGCATGATTCCCCTGGTCACCAATGGGCACACCGAGGTCATGGTGGACACCATGGAGCACGCAGTAGAGGTGTCCGGCCTGCTCAACTATTGCGGGGTGGAGGACTTCGAGCCCGTCCCCGATCTCACTCCACCTCCCGCTTCGAGGCACGAACGGGTAGTTCCACTTCTCTAGCGAAACTCGTGATGCGGTGTGGGGGCTCACGCCTCCGCACCGCTTCACAGCATCAATTCGTTGTCCTCGCGGGGCAACTAAACTGCTACCGTGCCCGCACCAGCCTCGCAAGATCGCCTCTGCCCACCAAACGATCTAGATCTCGACCTGAATCCAAGTTAGACCGTGGGCGGACATGGACGTCGGGATCATCTTCGCGACATAGCAGGTATCGGCGGCGGGTCCGCGCGCCGCGCACCAGAAGATCACCTGAGGAAGGGAGCCATGAAGGGCGATTTCAGCCGGGTCACCTTTGACCCCACGAGACACTACAGTGGAGTACTCCACCAGCAGGGGCGGGTCACGCTGGACGCCGACGACAACGAACAGGTGGCGATCCTGTTGCACTACGTTCGCACGCTGGCCTCGGACCTGCTCGGGCCCCACGCGGTGCCCGTCGGTGATGGTTTCGAGCTGGCGGCCGATGCGAATGGACTCCACCTCACCCGGGGGCACTGCTACGTGGACGGCATCCTGGTGGAGAATGACGCCGACGATTGGAGCTACACCGAACAGAAGGACTATCCTCTGCCGGAGCACGATCCGCTCTCGGAGCAGATCCACATCCACCAGGGACTGACCTGCTGGGTCTACCTCGATGTCTGGGAGCGTTACATCACTCCGCTGGATGATGATGACATTCGCGAGAAAGCGTTGGGTGGGCCGGACACCTGTGGACGGGCCAAGGTCGTCTGGCAGGTAAAGGGATTGCCCTACGACGCCGGCATGCCGGACATCAAGGACTTCGAGCCTTGCGCCACGCCGTTGGCGGGTTGGAGGGGCCTCAGCGAGGCCCATCTGGCCGCCCGCGTGGATCCCGGCAGGAAGGATGAGGATCCCTGTGTCTTGCCACCGGATTCGAAGTACCGAGGCGCTGAGAACCAGCTCTACCGGGTGGAAATCCACGAGGGCGGACAAGGTGAGGAAGCGACCTTCAAGTGGTCGCGCGACAACGGCAGCGTGGCCGCCGCATGGATGGACACAAAAGGAAATGATCTCGTCGTCTCCGGGACCCGTGGCTTCAAGGCGGGGAATTGGGTGGAGCTGTCGGACGACACTCTGGAATTCCAGGGTAAGCCGGGACGCCTCGTCAAGTTGGTCAAAGTGGAGGGTGACCTGCTATCGGTTGATCCCGCGACCGTGCCGGCCGAGGGCATCGGACGGAGCGAAATCCTGATCAAGCCGAAGGTGCGACGCTGGGATCAGGTCGAGACCGAGGATTTGGTCCTCACCATGGGGGCGGTCCCCGTCAAGGAAACGCAGGCGGGGGCAGAGGAGTCAGACGTGGTCTGGATCGATCTGGAGGATGGAATTCAGGTTCAGTTCCTGGCGGGAGGCGAGTATCGAACCGGGGACTATTGGCTGATCCCGGCTCGGGTGGCGACGGGGAATATCGAATGGCCGTCGGAGTTAGACCCAGCCGGGAATACCGTCCCGGCCATGACGCGACCACGTGGCATTGAGCATCACTATGCTCCACTGGGTTTCGTCGAGTGGGACGGGGAGGACGTCACCCTCCAGACCTGCCGATGTGAGTTTGCCCCATCGGTTGACCGCACCCGTGATGCCAAGGCGGCGACCCCGGACGATGAGCATGAAAAAGACGGTGAAGGTCTCCAAGACGAAGGCCAAGACTCCGGCAGTGCGTCAGACCGACTGAAGGTCTGCATCGACCGCATCCTGCCGACGAACCTGATGCGGTATCGACCTAGGTGCGCCAGGCGCAGGTCCTGGGCACCGGCGGGCGTGGCGGCTTGCGGTCCCTACAGCAGCAACTCGTACCGCACAAACTCCTCGTCCCGCTTGTAACCCACCTTTTCATACAGCACCTGGGCAGTCCGGTTGTTCGCCGCCGTGACCAGCTCGATCACACACGCACCGGTCGCGATGGCGTGCTCCTTCGCCGTGTCCATCAGCCGCCGCCCCACGCCGTTCCGGCGGTAGAGGGCCGACACGTACAGGTCGTTCAGCAGCCACATCGGCCGTGCCTGGGTCGAGGAGAAGAGCGGAAAAAGCTGGACGAAGCCTGCCGCGCGAGGCGGATTGCTCTCGTCGTCCAATGCCAGGAAGATCACCGACTCGTTGCGCTCCAGCCGCTCGGTGATGAACTGCCGCGCCAGCTCCGGATTGGGGGGCTGCTGGTAGAACTGGCGATAGAGATCGAACTGGGGGGCGACGAGGTCGACGTCGGAGAGTGTCGCGCGGCGGATCAGCATGGCGTCGTGTCTGTGGTCAGGGGCCGCGTTGGCATAGCCCGAACGTGCGGCAAACGGGTGGGGCGACAATGGACGGTGTATGATCGGCCCGCCGGCTCACATCGGCAATCCCTTGGACGCTTTGGCGTCGGCCACCAGCTGGGAGAAGACGGAATCCGCGGCGATGGTCGCACCGGCCTTCCAGCGACCCTGCGGATCATCGAGCAACGGACTCAGCATCGGCGTGCCGGCCGAATCCGCCCCGAGGAAGATGAGGCCCAGTGCCGGGATGCGGACCAAGAAGTACTCTCCCGGGGAGCGGTGGCTGGTGGCCACCAATTGATCCCGCTGCCGGGTGATGGCATCCGCCAGGGTGGAGCCGCCGTAGGCGACCGGGCGCCAGCCGCCCTTTCCCCGTTCGACCTCGATGGAGGATCGGGTCGCGGCTCCAGCCAGCACCGGGTACATCACCTTGTCTCCTCCGGACAAGAGTGACGCTGGCTTCTTGGCAGTGGAATAGGCCTGGAGCGAGTCGAGCCGGACGAAGAACTCGACCAGCGGTTCGCCGAGCGAAGCGCCCGCGGCCTGCTCCGGATCGGAGAAACCGAGGGCGGCGTAGTGCTCCCGCGCCAGAGTCCGCAGGGTATCGAGCCCGGCCGTCGCGGCGGGACCCGACTCGCGCGCGGCGGCCAGCGCCGTATCCTTGCGCTCCTGGCCACTCACCGGACGCACCGCCGCCGCCACAAGAGCGATCGTTGCCAGCCAGCGAAACATGGTGGCCTCCTCTCGTCAATTCTTGGTGACGTCGTAGAAGTCGTCCCAGTGAGTGTGATCGGTCCCACTCACGTAGTCATCGTAGGTCGTGAGATACTGCGCTCCCACATTGGGTGCCCAGGGATTGTTGACCGCGACGTAGTGGGTCCCGTTGAGCGTCGCGTATCCCGTCACCACCATCATGTGCCCGCCGCCTCCGGTCCAGTGCCAGGCGAAGGCGAAGGGCTTCTTGGCGCAGTAGATCTGCGACTTGATCTGGTCCCAGGTGAGCGGCGTATCGGAAGTGCGCTTGAAGGAAAAGCCGTACTTGTCGAACTCGGGCCAGCCGCCCTGGACGCAGGCGTTGGGCACCGGGCTGTTGAGGCAATCGGTGCGGCCGAATTCCTTGTTGGCCTCGTCTCCCTGCTGCACCTGGACTCCCAGGAACTCCATCACCATCTCACCGCTGGCCGCCCAGCACCACATGCTGGTCTCCTGGGGCCGGAGGGCGACGTTCTGGGACGCGATGTTCTCGGGTGGATTGCAGCAGCCGTCCAGGACCATGACCAGGGCGAGTACCAATGCGCCCGGGCCCAGCCTGGCCCGTGGAGTGCTCTCCATGGGATCCTCCTCTCTGGGTGGATTCAGGACGAGGTGCCAAAACAAACAGCCGCTCCTGGGAGCGGCGCAAAGAAATCGCGCGGCAGGCTGGAAAGATGCCCCAACCTACCGCGCGATACTTTCCCGAAACAAGTCTGTAGGGAGGCCTAAAATCGGCCTACATCCAAGGGTCTAGAACCCCCGCGACTCTTCGCGCAAAGCCTCATCAAGGATTCAGGGTGGCCTGGGTAGCTTCCCCGCGGAACCTCAGGAGGAGGCCAATATGTCCAGCCCAGTAAGGATGACGTGGCGGGCACCCGCGTTGGCGATCGCCTTGATGGTCGGCTGCAGTTCGCCGACCGATCCGGGCATCCAGCCGCAGGTCAACAACGCCACCGACAACTTTCAGTACCAGGTGAGCAACGTCAAGAATTTCACCGGCACCAGGGTTTACACCTGGCAGATCACCGGCACCAAGGCCAGCGTGAACCAGGCGACCACCGTGACGGCCGGAACCATCACGCTGGTGATTCAGGATGCTACCGGTGCCGAGGTGTACAATCAGTCGCTCGCGGTGAACGGCACCCTGGACACGGCCGCCGGGGCGACCGGAGCGTGGACCATTCGAGTGCAATACACCAACGCGACTGGCACCGTGAATTTCCGGGTGCAGAAGCACCCATGACGGGTGAGACGGGAGACGAGGAGAAGGGAGACGGGAGAAGGGAGAAAGAAGGAGGGAGCAGGGTAAGAAGTGAGACGGGGCCTGCCGAAATGGTTGCTCCTTCGTGCTTTTCCCTTCTCCACTTCTTCCCGTCTCCCGTCTCCTCCGCTTTCCCGCTACTGACTCGCTCCAAACAGCGCCCCCGCCGCCGCGGTCGCACCCATGGCGAGCGCACCCCAGAAGGTGACGCGCATTGCCCCTTTGACGACCGAGGCTCCCCCGATCCGGGCTGCCAATCCTCCCAGCAGGGCCAGCAAGACCAACGAAGCGGCTACGATCGCGGGTACCAGCCGATCCCCCGGAGCGAGTGCGACGATCGCGAGGGGGAGTGCGGCACCCACGGCGAAGCTCGCGGCCGAGGCAAGCGCAGCCTGCAAAGGCCGGGCAGCGGTGATTTCGGAGAGGCCCAGCTCGTCGCGGGCGTGAGCGGCGAGCGCATCGTGCGCCATGAGCTGGTCGGCGACCTGCGCCGCAAGGGCCGGATCCAGCCCGCGCTTCACGTAGATCCCAGTCAGCTCGGCTTTCTCTCCCGGCACATCGGTGGCCAACTCGTGACGCTCCCGCTCCAGGTCGGCCCGCTCCGTGTCGGCCTGCGAGCTGACCGAGACGTATTCCCCCGCCGCCATCGACATGGCACCAGCCAGGAGCCCGGCGACCGCCGCGACCAGAATCGCCGATGGCGGCGCAGCCGCCGCGGCGACGCCGACGATGAGACTGGCGGTGGAGATCAGACCATCATTCGCGCCGAGCACGGCAGCGCGAAGCCAACCGATACGCTCGGTGCGGTGCGATTCGCGATGGCGCATGGGAGCCTTGGTAGCAACTGCGAGTCAGTTGAGACGCGGTGGGCTGCGGAAGGAAACCGGCGCTTCAGGCCTCGGCGTGCTGGCCCTGAGCGGGCGGGGGCTCGGTTGCGCCCTGCATCGGCGCCAGGCGAGGCTCGGCCCCCATCCAATAGAGGCTATTGGCCATGATGCAGAAGCCGGTCGTCGCGAACACCAGCATCGCCGCCCCGACGAATCCGGGGAACAGGAGCCACCAGAGCGCTGTGCACCAGCGACAGCACCGAGGCGATGGTGAGATTGATCCCCACCGCCAGGTAGATGCGCCGCTCGAGATACCAGCGGTCGGTCTGCATGAAGTAGAAATTGCCCGGTCCGCTGCGTCCCAACATCGGTTTGAAACCGAGTCGGTACAGCACGTTACCAACGACGCAGAAGCCGGTGAGGGAGACAACGATGGAAGCAAGGGCGGTGACGACGATTGCCAGGACCCAGAGCGGGTTGACGAATGCCGCGAGGGCGGTGGTTGCGAGGATGACGAGGCCGGCGATCAGCCAGACCGTCCGCTCGATGTACCACCGGTGGGTTGGAACGATGTAGATGCCGCGGCGGAACGCCATGACTCTACTCTATCATCGGACAACAGCCTGCGCCAGAACTTTCCAAACTCCCGGCGCATCATCTCCCTTGAAGAATTCTTTAGGCTTAGAACTCCCTACGCTTCATCGCCTTGAAGAACTCCTTGGTCTCCTCCTGGGCCGGATCGTGGTCGTCGGTCTTCTCCGACGGCCGGCGGGTGGCGTCCAGGGTCGCGTCGTAGGTGGGCCGCTTCTTGGCCTTGGGGGCCGAGGCCTTGGCGACGTTCTTCCGGATCAACGCTTCGAGTTCCTTGTCCTTCACGGCTTTCCTCCACAAGGGGTCCTAGTGGAAAAAGCCACGGGGGCCGTGGGGATGCAAGGGTGGGGGGCGGGAGACGGGAGACGGGAGACGGGAGACGGGAACAGCGTGAGAAGTGAGAAGTGAGAAGTAAGAGGGAAAAGGAGGAAGGGGAACCATTTCTGGAAAACCCCTTCTCACTTCTCACGTCTCACTTCTCACGTTTTTGTCCGCCCCGTCCGTCCTGACCGCCCTGACCGCCGTGTTACGGTCCCACATTCGCCGCGAAGTGCTCCACTCTCGCCTGAGTCTCGGCCAGCTCCTGATCGCAGGTCGCGCGGCCCGCTTCGGTCGTGAGCTCCTCCGAGGCGGCCCACTGGCCGGTGGTCCTTACGTCGGTCTCTTCCACGTGCACTGTCACAATGAGACGACATGCCGGCGCACTGTTGGCTTTCGCGGTGGGGCTGGGGTAGCGGGTCGCCTTGATCCAGCGCTCACCGACGTTCTCCTCGACAATGGTGAAGACTTCGGTGCCCAGCTGGGCGCGGGCCCGCTTGTAGGCCGAGTCGGGCGCCACGCCGGTCAGGGCGGTGGTAGAATCGGGCTGGACCGGACCCGCCATCAGGCCGGTACACGCGAGGACCGCGGCGGTGGTGGAAAAAACCAGTGCGGCACAGAGGGTAGAGCGCTTCACGACGCTTCCTCGGAGTGGGAGACGGCGGCATCCTAAAGGCGGGAGGTCACGAAAGGTCACGGATCCGAGACGGGGGAGTATCGGTGAGAGGCGGACCGGCGGACCGGCGGACCGGCGGACAGGGTGGGCGAGGCAGTCAGGGCGGACGGGCCGGGAGACGGGGACGGGGGACGGGAAACGTGGAACGGGGCGAAGGTAACACCTCATCCCGAGAGCCTGCCCCGAGCAACGCGAGGGGAGCGAAGCGACGAGGGACCTAACCTCCTCACCTTGGCGCCGAGGTTGAGGTAATCCTCAGCTTCAGTCCCCGTTCCGTCTCCCGTCTCCCGTCTTCCGTCTACCGCTTCTCCGCGGCAATCCAGGCCATCATCTCCCGCTCCAGCACATCGAGCGGCAGCGGCCCGTTATCCAGCAGGGCATTGTGGAACCGGCGAATATCGAACTTCGGGCCCAGCTCCCGTTCGGCCCGGGCCCGCAGCTCCTTGATCTTGAGCTCGCCGAGCTTGTAGGCCAACGCCTGGGCCGGCCAGGCGATGTAGCGATCCACCTCGACCGTCACATCCTGTTCCGATTTGGCGGTGTTGTCCACCATGTATTTGATCGCCTGCTCGCGGCTCCAACCTTTGGAGTGGATTCCCGTGTCCACCACGAGCCGGCACGCACGCCACATTTCATAGGTCAGTTGACCGAATTTGGAATAGGGGTCTCGGTAGAATCCCAATTCCTCCCCCAGACTCTCGGCGTAGAGCGCCCAGCCTTCCACGTACGCGGTGTACTCTCCATTGCGCCGGAAATCGGGGAGCGCAGTGAGCTCCTGGGCCCGGGATATCTGCAAATGATGGCCCGGCACCGCCTCGTGGAGAGTGAGGGCCTCCAGCTCGTAGAGCGGGCGGGCGTCAAGCCGGTAGGTATTCACCATGAAGTAACCGGCGCGCGAACCATCCGCGGCCCCTGCGTAGTAGCGGGCCGTGGTCTGGGACGGAGCTTCGAAATCAGGGAAGGCTCGAACTCCGTATGGAGCCCGGGGTAATTCGGCGAACAAGCGGGGCAGCTCGGGATCGATTCGCTTGGCGAGATCGCGATAGCGGCGCACCAGGCCGTCCGCCGTCGTTTCATAGAACCGGGGATCGGTCCTGAGAAATTTCAGCCAATCGGCGAAGGAGCCCTTGAACCCGCTGGCGGTGATCACCGAGTCCATGAGCTTCCGGATCCGCGCCACTTCACTCAGGCCGAGCTGGTGGATCTGTTCCGCGGTGAAATCGGTGGTGGTCTCGCGCCTGATGGCAAAACGGTAGTAGTCCGCCCCGTCCGGCACCGAGGAAATAGCGGGCGACGATCTTCCCGCGGGAAGGTAGCTGTCGGTTACGAACTCCCGGAACCGGGCCAGGACCGGCTGCACGCCATCGAGGATCGCGGCCCTGGCGGCAGCGCGCAGTGAGGCCTTTTCCTCACTCGTCATCGTCGCGGGCATGGCCTTGAACGGGGCGTAGTAGGGGCTGAGCTCGACCGTGTCCACCAGCTGCCCGGTGATCTGGGCCGGAACGCCCCGGAGCGGTACCGCGGGCTGGGTCCACCCCTCCGCCATCCCGCGGCGCAGCAGATCCATGACCTGGGCCATGAATGTCGGGTACGCGGCGAGGCGGGCGAGGTAGTTGTCGTACTCCTTTTTAGTGGTGAAGGGCATCACCTGGGCGAGCTGGCTCATCATCAGCTGGGGGCCATCCAGCTGATCGAGCGCCAGGAGCTCGGTGGGAAATTGCTGGCCTTCTATCGCAATCTCCTTTTCCCGTTTGAAGAGATCGTAAGACAAGGCGTCCTGCTTGGAGAGGCCGGCGCGTGGAATCCCGCCCAGTCGCGCCAGCATGTCGCGATCGTGAGCCTTGCGTCGCTCTATCGCGGCGGGAGAGAGATCGGTGAGCTTCTGGTCGTAGCGGTGGTCTCCCTGCCAGGTAGCGACTTCGGGACGCTCGCGGTGGCGGAATTCCCAGTCGGAGGCGAAGAGCCGCTTGAGGGCATTGGCCGATTGCTGGCACTCGGCGCTCCCCGAGCCGATCAGCATCATCCCTCCCACAATCACCGTGAGGATTGTGCGTTTCATGGTCCCTGCTGTTGAGTGGGAACGTTGGAACTCTGGCGCCAGTCGTTGATCGCGAAGGGGAGCGGTGCGCTCGTGAGAGAGCAGCCAGCGGACCAGAGGCAGCTCGGTGTTACCGATTCTGAGCTGGGCCTGGAGGAATCCCCGCAACAAGAGAGGGACCAGCATGTAGACAAAGACCAGGAAACCGAGCAGGACGAGAGCGGCGAGCACGATTCGCCCTGGAGTCCAGCGGACCTCGGTCTCTCCCTGGTAGATGGCGCTCCCCGTCGCGATCGGGCGGATCGAAGTCATGATCGACGGGGTTGAGGAGCCCGCGCGGGCTACTTGATCTTGCGGCTCAGGTCTCCGGCCGGCGCATCGAACAGGATGCTGCAGCAGGTCACACCAGCTTCCGCCTTCTGCAGTTCAGAAACGTCCAGCGAGATTACCGCGAAGCCCATTCGGCGCAGGAGCTTCTGGGTTGCCGGGAAGTTGGCGGGTACGATGGCGGTTTCGCCCACGACGAGGACGTTGCCCGCGGCTGGTTCGTTGGAGGGAACCTCCAGGATTTCATAGCCCTTGAGCGCCCGGGTGTCCAGCATGGCGCTATTGAGCAGCAGCATGTTGCGGCCGAGGTAGGAGCAGGCCGTCTTGAGATGTAACGCACCCCGGACTTTCACGGTGACCACCCCGTAACCGTAGGGCTGAAGGATGGTGCGCAGTCCTTCCGCACCGGCCTCGTCGGTGCGACGGGAGATTCCCACGAAGATCGTCTTCCACGCCCGGATCACGTCGCCCCCCTCGAGCGAGCCCTGTGGCGGCAACGAGAGGACCCGGCGGCAGAATGCCAGCTCTTCGGCGACGCTGAAGACCTCGCGCGCCCGGCTCTGCGCTCCCATGCGCGCGGGGACCAGGACCTCGTCCAGCACGACGGCGGTGTCTTCCACGAAGACGGCATCGGGACACATGTCGAGCGCCGCCATGGAGATGACCTTGGCCCCCACCTGGCGCAGCGCGTCCTCGTAGGCCGCGTGCTGCTTGCGGGCAAGCTCCACATCGATCGTTTCGTATTTCTGGAAAGTGAGCTCGCAGTCGTTGATGGTACGACTCACGGCCCGGGTGAGCGCGACTAGCACTGGATTGCCTCCTCGATGGCGCGGCCCACTTCCCGGGTCGTGGAGCGGCCACCGATGTCGGGCGTGGTCGGCCCTTCGGCGACCACGACGGTCACCGCTCGCTCCAGACGCTTCGCTGCTTCAGGGTATCCCAACGCTTCCAGCATCAACGCTCCGGTGAGTACGGTGGCCATCGGGTTCGCGACGTTCTTGCCGGCGAGCGGCGGCGCCGAGCCGTGGACCGGCTCGAACATTCCCACCCGTCCCGGATGGAGGTTGGCGCTCGCGGCGACGCCGAGTCCGCCGACCAGGCCCGCGCCCAGGTCGGAAAGGATATCACCATAGAGATTGTTGGTCACGATCACCTGGAAACGCTCCGGTTCCCGCACCAGTTCCATGGCGAGCGCGTCCACATAGCGGTGTTCCCGATTGATGGCCGGGTAGCGTGCGCCGACCTGTTTGAAGATCTCGCCCCAGAGCCGCTGCCAGGGGACCGCATTCGCCTTGTCGCTCATGGTAATGCGGCTCTTTCCCTGCCGGTCGGCCCACTCGAAGGCGGCTTCCACGATCCGGGTGACGCCTTTGCGAGTATGAATCTCCTCGGAAATCTGGCGCTCGCTCGGGGAACCCACCTGTTCGGCCCGCCCGACGCCCTGGTACTGCCCTTCGGTGTTCTCCCGGAAGATGACGAAGTCTATCGTCGCCCGGTCGGCGGCGCGAAGGGGCGAAAGCCGCGGGTGCAGGAGTCTGACCGGGCGGAAATTGATGTACAAGTCCAGCCGGAACCGCAGACCCAGCAGGATGTCCCGCGCATGTTCATTCCCCGGCACCCGCGGATCTCCCAACGCCCCGACGAAGATCGCGTCGGTCTCATCCCTCAAGTGAGTGAAGCCGGCGTCGGGAAGCGTTTCGCCGGTCTTGAGGTAGTGGCTGGCGGAGTAGGGGAGCCGCTCGGTTTGGAGGGTGACGCCATCCGACCGGGCCGCGGCCTCGATGGCGGGGAACCCGGCGTCTATCACCTCGGGACCGATGCCGTCGCCGGGGATGAGGGAGATGCGGTGGGTCTTCACGACTGCAGAGGGGACGGGGAGCGGTGAACGGAGAACGGTGAACGGCGAACGGGAACGCGGGAGAACAGATCATTTCCTGTTCCCCGTTCACCGTTCACCGTTCTCCGTTCACCGCTCACCCCTCCCCCATGAAATGGCCGCAATTTACGCAGTGTCGCCAGCCCAGCTCGATCTCGGCCTGACATTCGGGACAGCGGGTGAAAGTCTGATTCTGCCCGCAGTGGGGACAAAAATTCACTGGCCTGCCGGATGGAAGGTGCCCGCCGCAGAAACCGCACCGGGGACCCGAATCCACTCTAGCCGGTGGATCAGGATCCGGCTCAGCCGTCATCCGCGGGGGAGCGGGAACGATGGGGACCGGGTCGGGGCCGAGTCGAGCGGCACGCAGGGTCTCGAACGAGATCACATCGGCTCCGCCCTCGGGCTCTCGCGGCGACGTGGGTGGTGAGATGTCGAACCCGATGTCCTCGGGAGGAGCGAACGCCTCGTCCGGCCCCGGTCCGAGGGCGTGGGCCAGCGGCTCGGTTCCCAGTTGCAACTCCGCGTCGGCGTAGGCGCGGATCAGATCGAGGTTGGGGTTCGAGCTGGCGGACTCCGCGCTCAGTCGCTCGGCGACATCCGGGGACAGCATGCGGACGAATCCTCCCTCACCGCCGCAGAGGCGGAGCAGGAGGAAGTCGTAGTCCTCGGCGGTATCTATGGAGAGCGAGCGTCGGTTGGTGCGGTACGGAATGACCGATTCGTAGAGATCCGAGAGCGGCATGGACCGGTGTAGGCGCGCTGGGTCAATCGCGATTAGGTTATCCACCAGCCGGCGGAACAGCCGTTCGAGATCGGTCATGTCTGGCGGAGGTTAGAGCCGGCCTCCCTCACTGTCAAGCAAGGAGTAGTGATGCGCGTCTTGTTCGTGACCGCCGTTCTCGCCGCGGGTCTTTCCGGGGTCTCCGCGGCACAGACCTGCGAGCCCTCGAAGGATTCTCACGAGGCGGACTTGTTCGCTCACTACTCAGTTCCTCTCGCGTTCAGCGTCGCGCAAGGGCCGCGGGTCGCGCGGCCGGGAACCGTTACGCTGAGCCTCGAGGGCACCTATCTCCCCGACGTCGATGACGAGACCGCCACGCCCACGACCTGCCGTCCAGGGAAGGGGCCGGAGAATACCAACCTGTTGTTCGGGTTCGTGCGGCCTCGACTGGCGTTCGCGCTGGCTCACGGGACCTATCTCGAAGTGAGCTGGATCCCGCCCATCACGATCAATGATGTCGAGCCCAACCTCTGGGGGTTCGCCCTGGGCCGCACCGTACCGATCGGCACGTCAACGCTGTTGACCGGCCGGGTCCATGCCACGATCGGCAGCATCTACGCGCCCTTCGTCTGCCCTTCGTCTTCGACTGACCCGCAGTGCGTGGGCGGACAGGAATCCCACGATCGCTACCAGCCCAACATCTTCGGTGCGGAGCTGGCCCTGGGCTGGAACTGGGGCGGCGGGAAGTTCCGTCCCTATGTCGGCGGCGGTTACAACATCCTGCATCCCCGCTTCCAGGTGGACCACACCGACAACACCGGCTTCAGAGACCGCCAGAAGGTCGAGGTGAACTTGAGCCGTTTCGCCTTCATGGGTGGGGCTACCTGGAGTCTCTCACAGGCGTTCAGCGTGAGCGGAGAGGTTTACACCGTGCCCAAAGACGCCATCACCGGCCGGGTCGTGCTGGGGTATTCGATCGGGAAGTGGGCGCACTGAAAACCGTAGGACGTGGGACGTGGGGACGTGAGGAGATGGAAGGATGAGTGGGGATTCGGGCGTAGCGTCGGAAGGGCTCTGGAATGCCCCGTCCACGTCCCCACGTCTCACGTCCTACGTCCCACATCGTACTCCTCCAACACCACCGGCACCTCCTCCCCTCCCCGAATCCGCTGCTCCAGGGCGGCGAAGGCTCGATCGGGGTCATACTCGACGAACTGATTCTTCGCCCGTTTCGCTTCCAGCCAGGTCGAGAAGCCCGATTCGACCGCGCCCTTCGAAGTGATCTGTTCCTTCGCGGCCTTCACGGCGAGGTCGTTGGCGTACTCGTTCTTCGGATGACCGCGATGACCCCGGACCCAGGCCCATTGGGCGTCGTGATCCTCGGCTGATCCCACCAGCAGTTTCCAGAGCTCGAGATTCTCGATGGCGCCACCCTTCCTGGTCCATCCCCGCGCTTTCCAGCCGGGCGCCCATTCGCGGACTCCCTTGACCAGGTACTCCGAATCGGAAATCACCAGCGCCCGGAGCCGCTTGCCCTTACCGGCAAGCAGTTGCAGCGCCGCAATCGCGCCGCACAGGGCCATCTTGTTGTTGGTGGTGTCGGGAGCGGAAATGTAGAAGTCCCGTCGCTGAATTCCGCTCGACGTGCGGGCCTCGATCAGGCCGCCTGCGCCGCCGGGGTTTGCTCCGTCGCGGCCGTTGCCCAGGCAGCTCTCATCAAGGTGAAGGACGGCGATGGGTAGTCGTGGTGCGGGCACCTGGGTCGTGCGGCTCACTGTGGACCAGGACGGGGATATCGGTGGCCCGCAAGATAGCCTCCGTGTGGGAGGGTACCAACCGGCGCCCCTCCTCTCGACTGGTGCCGGTGAAGAGCCCGTTGGAGCGGAACTCCACGATCGCTGCCGCCACGGCCTCCTCCACCTTCCCCGTGGCCAGGTGAGTCTCGTAACTGAAGGGCGATGCGGAGAACGCGGCGGAGGTCCGAGCGAGAACGGCATGTCCCGCGGCGGGATCGTCGGCCACATGCAGCACGTCGAGATGCGCCTCGGCGATTTCGGCGTAACGCGCCGCGAACGAAAGCGCGGCCTCGCTCGCCGGCTGGCCGTCGTAAGCCACGAGGCAGCGATTCATCGGGCTCGGGGCGGAACCGCAGACCAGGACCGGACGGGGACAGCGCCGGATCAGCTCGCGGGTATCGGGGCCCAGCGGGTCTCCCCCGCCCAGCACACCGGAGCGGCCGACCACGATGGCGCCCACATCGGCGGCCAGCTCCCGCAACGTCTCGACCACGTCGCCCCTACGCAGCTCGGTCCGCACCGCCAGGCCCGCTTGCCGAACCGTCTCTGCCGCTCCCTCGAGCAGCGCCCGGGCGGAGTGATCATCGCTCGAGCTTCCCTGATCGGAGCCGGGAGCCATCCACTGGGGGCGGAGTCCCGCCAGGGATTCCGCCCGGGCGACGTGAACCAGGATGATCTGGGAGCGGAACCGCCGGCCGATATGGATCGCCTGGGTCAGCGCGATCAGTGACTGGAGCGAGCCGTCCAGACCTACCAGGAGGGAGGTGAACATAGCTCAGATGTGCAGAGCCCGACCCGAATGGTCAAGGGCTTACTCCCCTACTACCTCGAAATTATCCAGCTCATCCAGCAGAAACTCGAGTTCCTCGCCCGTCATCGGATGCCTTCCCACCAGGGCGTCGCGATTTCCCCGAGTCGTGAGCCGAACCGCGGTCACCACGTATTCCGTGCCACGGCGGTATAGCGATACCCGCCTGCCTTGCCGAATCGCGGACTCGAGCTGATCGAGCCGCGTGGCGTTCCAGCGCAGCGGCACCGATCAGAGTCTCCGGGAAACCCGGATCGTACCCGTCGGGCCGGCGCTCACCCGGCCGATGGCGCTCGCCGCGAGCGTCTCTTCCTCGCGCAGCCGCTTCAGCAGGAAATCCGCCCGATCGGCTGCGACACTGATCAGCAATCCTCCCGAGGTCTGCGCGTCGGCGCAGAGCAGGCGTTCGGCCGGGCTGAGATCATCGTCGAAGCTGGCCCAGGTCGCCGCCGCGAGATTGCGCTCGGTGCCTCCGGGTACGACACCCCGGTTGGCGAGTTCGTAGGCCCGGTCCAGCAGCGGCAACTGCTCGAAGCCAATCTGGGCAGCCACGCCGCTCGCGCGCACCACATGACCCAGATGTCCCAGCAGCCCGAACCCGGTCACGTCGGTCGCGGCGTGAGCCTCGGCGGCAAGGGCCGCCCGCATCGCGCCGTCGTTGAGGGCAGTCATGCTGCGCACCGCTTCGGCCAGGTCACTCTCGCTGATCACGTCACGCTTGAGTGCCGTGGTCAGCACTCCGGTGCCGAGCGGTTTGGTGAGCACCAGGACGTCACCGGGTTGGGCGCCGGCGTTGGTCAGCAGGCGATCCGGGTGGGCTTCTCCGATGATGGCCATGCCGAAATGCGGCTCGAGCGCATCCACCGAATGGCCGCCCAGCACCAGGCATCCGGCCCGCGCGGCCACGGTCCCCGCACCGATGATGACCTCGCCGAGCAGCTCGAAGGGGATCTTGCCGCGGGGCCAGCCCACCAGGTTGAGCCCGAAGAGTGGAACGCCTCCCATCGCGTACACATCGCTCAGCGCGTTGGTCGCTGCGATGGCGCCCCAGGTGGCGGCATCGTCGACGATCGGGGTGAAGAAATCCACCGTCGCGATGAGGGCCCGGTCCGGGGCGATCTGGTAGACCGCGGCATCGTCCCGGGTCGCGGCGTCCACCAGTACCCGGGGATCGTTCGCCCCCGGCACGTTCTTCAGGACCTGCGCGAGGTCGACCAGCCCCAGCTTGCAGGCGCAGCCGGCGCCGTGGGAGAAGGTGGTGAGGCGAACTCTCGCTGACTGGTCGACGGTCTTGGCGGCCATGGCTTCAATTTAACCGGCCCTAGGC
The DNA here is from genome assembly GCA_963788625.1 of uncultured Gemmatimonadales bacterium. Taxonomy (GTDB): domain Bacteria; phylum Gemmatimonadota; class Gemmatimonadetes; order Gemmatimonadales; family GWC2-71-9; genus DATBGE01. The sequence continues at coordinate 859,410 of CAWBHB010000001.1, forward strand.
TCGGGCGGTCCTTCGCTCGGGCGACCCCGCGGGGTTGGGGCGACCCTCGTGGTCGCCCACTCGTAGCCGAGGGTCGCCCCTGCGTCCTCGATCCCTAACCCCCTACGCCCGCCGTGGATTCTCCTCGATATACCGTCTCAGCCGAACCAGGGCGATCTCGCTCCTCACGACCCTCTCCCAGTATCCCCGTTGCCATAACCGGCGATCGAGGCCGGGCCATCGCTGCTCCACCGTTCCGCGGATATACGCGACGGTCGTGAGCGATTTGAAAGCCCCGATGACCCGACCCAACGATCCGGCTGGGGGACCTCGGAGGCCAGTCGGGCGCAGGCTGAGGGAATTGCTCTCAATAGAGGACCGGAGCAGAGTGCTGCCACTGTGAATCCTCTGTTCCTTTGACTGAGTTCCTCCGCCAAGCCATACGATCGCGTGAAAATGGTCCGGCATTACCACAAAGGTGTCGAGCCTGAGTATAGGAAAGCGATTCGGAAGCGCTCTCCACGCGGCGTCCACCATCAGTCCTGCCGGCGAGAGGCGCATCTTGCCGTTGCGAATAGACCCGAAGAAGAATCGGCGGTGCTGGGTGCACAGCGTGATGAGGTACGGTCCCGGGCTGGTATAGTCGTACCCGGACAGGCGGTAGGAGCGCCGGTGGTGGCGTTGGGGGTCGTAGGGCACTGGGAGGCGGCCGTTGTGCGGGTTCGGATCCCAGGGTAGCAGCGATCAAACGATTGGCGGGTCTCGAGGCGACGCGAGGGGGTTCTAGAAAACGCGGAGGGGCGACCCTCGTGGTCGCCCGAGCGAGGGTCGGAGGTCGTAGGGGCGACCCTCGTGGTCGCCCGAGGAAGGTCCGAGGAGGGGCGACCCTCGTGGTCGCCCCGCGAGGATCGGAGGTCGTAGGGGCGACCCTCGTGGTCGCCCGAGGAAGGTCCGGTAGGAGGGGCGACCCTCGTGGTCGCCCGAGCGAGGGTCGGAGGTCGTAGGGGCGACCCTCGTGGTCGCCCCGCGAGGATCGGAGAAGAGGGACGGTAAAAAGGGCGACCGCTAGGGTCGCCCCAACCCGAGCGGCCGGTCTAGTCCCTGCGCGGGCCTAGCCCCCGCCCCCAGCGCAGATAAAGGGCGGGCATAAGGAACAGATTCAGGACCGTGGAGGTCACCAGCCCACCCAGGATCACCACCGCGAGCGGGTGCTCGATCTCGTGTCCCGGGCGGCTGCCACCCCAGACAATCGGCAGCAGTGCGAGTCCCGTCACCAGCGCGGTCATGAGAATTGGGGCCAATCGCTCCTCCGCGCCTCGCAGCACCAGCTCCCGGCCGAACACCATCTTCTCTTCCTGCTCCAGATGCCGGAAGTGACTCACCAGCAGGATCCCGTTTCGGGCCGCGATACCCAGAACCGTCACGAAGCCTACCAGCGACCCGAGCGATAACACGCCTCCGGTCATCAGTACTCCTGCCACTCCGCCGATCAGGGCGAAGGGGAGGGAAACGAAAACCAGCAGCGACAGTCGGAGCGACTGGAAGTCGGCGTGCAGAACGAGCAGGATACCCACGACCGAGAGCAGCGCCAGCTGCAGCAGACGCCGGCTGGAGGCCTCCCGTTCGGCGTACTCACCGAGCACCGCCGGGTGATACCCGGCATCAAACGCGACCTTGGCCAGCTGAGTCTCCACGTCGCGCGCGACACTGCCGAGATCGCGCCCCGCAACATTGCAGGTGACGTCCAGCCGTCGAGTGGCTCCCTCCCGCGTGATCTCGTTCAGGGTGGGCGTGATCACCACGTCGGCCACGGCGCTGAGCGGCACCTGGCTCCCGCCGGGAGCGTCGATCATCATGCGGCGGAGCGCGCCGGGATCATGTCGCACCGCGGGCAGACTCCATACCGCCACGTCAAAGACTTTCTGGTCTTCATAGAATTCGCCCACCTTGGTCCCGCGAACCAGGGTCGATACCGAACGCTGCACATCCGCCGAGGTGAGGCCGAATCGTTGTGCCGCCTCGGGTCTGAAGCGCACCTCGACCTGGGGCACCAGGATCTGGGGCTGCACCTTGAGGTCCACCACGCCGGGAACGTGGGCGATCGAGTCGCGTACTTCCGCCGCGTTCTGACGCAGCACCTCGAGGTTGGGCCCCGAGATCCGCACCACGATCGTGGCGCTGGCCCCGGTGAGTACTTCCTTGATCCGTTCCCGGAGGTAGGTGAGCAGATCGCGATAGAGTCCGGGGTAGCCGTCCACCACTTCCTGGACCTTCGCAACCGTCGAGTCGTAGTCAACCGTGGTCTCGACGCTGATCCACAGCTCGGTGAAGTTGGGCCCGACGACCTCGTCGGCCACCTCGGCTCGCCCAATATGCGACCCGAAGTTGCGTACACCCGGAATGGACCGGAGCTCGCGGCTGGCCTGGACGGTGATGCGGCGCATCGCATCGAGCGAAGTCCCCGGCTTCTCCACCCAGTGCATCAGGAAATCGTACTCCTTGAACTTGGGCAGGAACTCCTCACCCAGAAACGGCCAGGCGATCATCGCGGCGAGCAGCGCGACGACCAGGAAGCCCACGCTGGCCACCGGCCGATCGATGACCCGGGGCAACCAACGACGGTAACCCTCTTTGAGCCGGCGGACGAGGCGCGGTTCCTGGGTTCGTGGTTTGGCATGGGGCAGCAATAGCAGGCAAAGTGCCGGCGTCACCGTCAGGGCAACGACCAGCGAGGCAAGGATCGCCAGCACGTAAGAAGTGGCGAGCGGCCGAAAGAACGATCCGGCCAGTCCCTGGAGGAAGAACACCGGCATGAACACCAGCACTACGATGAGGCTGCCGTAGACTACGGCACTCCGAACCTCGAGCGAGGCATCGAGTGCCACCTGCCAGGCGGGCACCGGTGAGGGAAGCTCCCGATTGAGCCGGAGCCGCCGCGCGATGTTCTCCACATCGATGATCGCGTCATCCACCACCTCGCCCAGGGCAATGACCAACCCCGCCAGCACCATGGTATCGACCGTGCCGCCCCGATAGCGGAGGATGAGCGCGGCCGTGATCAGCGAAAGGGGGATCGCCACCGCGCTGATGAAAGCAGTCCGCCACTCGGCCAGGAAGGCCGCGAGCACGATGATGACGAGCACGCAGCCCGCCAAGAGCGCCCGGTTGAGATTGGAGAGAGACATCTCGATGAAGGTCGCCGGCCGGAAGATGGTCGGGTCGACCTCGACACCTTGAAGGGCAGGCTTGAGCTCTTCCAGCGCTTGCTCGACCCCGTGGGTTACCGAGAGGGTATTGCCCCACGGCTGCTTTTCAACGATCAGGAGCAAGCCCGGGCCGTCGTTGATCACCGCGTCGCCGATGGGAGGCGGGGTACCCTCGGTGACCTCGGTCGCGTCGCCCAGGGTGAGGGCCGCGCCGTTCCGAAAGGCCACCGGCATGCGGCGGAGGTCTTCGGGGCCGGTCAGCGTCATGCGATGCGCGACCGCAAGGCGCTGATTGGGGGTATCGAGGAAGCCCCCGCCGCCCACCGTGGTCGCTGCAGTCGCCGCGTTCACCACCTGATCGAGCGTGAGGCCATGGCTCCGCAGACGGTCGGGGTCCACCAGCACCTGGAGCTGGCGGTCCCGTTGGCCCCAGATCGCCACGTTGGCTACACCGGGCACCGCCATGAGGCGGGGGCGCATGGTCCACTTGGCGAGTGTGGTGAGCTCCACCTGCGACAGCGAATCGGAGGAGAGGCCGATCTTCAACGCGCGGCTGGTGGACGAGAGTGGCGAGAGAATCACCGGCGGCCGCGCCACTGCCGGCAACAGCGGTGTTACCCTGGTCACCCGCTCCTGCACCAGCTGACGCACCCGGATCACGTCGGTGCCCTGGGGGAACAGCAGCACGACCGACGAGAGGCCCAGCACCGACTTGGAGCGTATGGTCTTGAGGAAGCTGGTACCGATCAGGGCGTTTTCGATCGGTACCGTGATCAGGCTCTCCACCTCGTCGGTGGAAAGGCCAGGCGCCTCGGTCTGGATCTCGACCAGAGGTGGAGCGAATTCGGGGAAGACGTCGAGCGCGGTTTCCCGGAGAATCGGCGGAGCCACCAGCACGAGGCCCACGGCCAGCGCGACCACGATGACTCGTTGGTGCAGCGCGGTCGCGATCAGCCACCGCATCATTTGGAAATCCCGAACTCGATGCTGAAGAGCTCCGCTGCGCCGACCGACACGATGATGGCGCCGGGTGCCGGGCCGCGCGACAGCACGGCGGACTCATCCACCACGTGAGCGACTTCGATCCGGCGCCGCGCGTAGGTGAGATCGCCGGTGCGCTCGTAGACCCAGGTGCCCCCGTGGAGATCGTGCAATACTGCCGACCAGGGCACCACCAGCCCCTCCATCTCGGCGTGACGCATCACGGTGACACCCACCCGCTGACCAGGACGGAGCCGTCGGTCGTGATTGGCCACTTCGAAGTAAAGATCGGCGGTGACCGCGGCCGGATCGGCCGACGGGGGTCCGGTGACGGCCCGGGCAGAGCGCCCCGGGGTTCCCGGCTGAGCGCCAGGATCCTGGATGCTGGCGCCGCGACTCGTGGCGATGCCCTGGAGATCGCCGACGTAGACCGGTACGCGGACCCACAGCGGGTGAGTGCGTTCCACCGTGATCATCGCGGCGCCGGCGCTCACAACCTGGCCCGGAGCCACTGCCACTGTACGGATCACCCCATCGACCGGAGCGGCAACGGTGAGCGCGCTAAGCTCCGTGGAATCGGGAGCTCCCCCTTCGAGCAGGCTCACCTGAGCCCGCGCCGCCCTTAGCACTGCCTCCGCGCTTCGCAGCTCGGCCTGGGCGTTTTCGTAATTCTCGATCGATTCGAGCTCGCCCTCGGCCAGCTGCCTCGCCCGTTCTGCTTTTGCCAGGGCATTCTCGTAGCGGGCCTCCGCCACCGCCAGCTCTTCGCGCGCGTGCAGGGCGTCCCGTTCAGCCGGCAGCACCACCAGCCGAAGCAGGGCAGTGCCGCGCGATACTGGGGTGCCCGCGGCCGGAATCGCGCCATCGTGAGGCGCCAGCACAGTCCCTGCGCGAGGTGCGGTAATTGTCGCCGCCCCGCCCGGCGGCACCATCACGTCTCCGCCCAGGGTCCGAGTCTGCGCGACCCGCCGGCGCTCGGCCTTCGCTGTCTCGATCCCGAGGCGGCGTTCCGCCTCAGGGGTGAGCTGGATGGTCGCCAGCTCGATCTCCTTCACCGGATGCTGGACCGTGGCCGGCGACGCCTAGGAGCCGGGCGCGTCACCTCGGCAGGCAGCCGAAAGAAGACCCATGCACAGGAGATATCGCTGGATCCGGCGAGTGGGTGTCATTTGGAATCAGGGGTGATTATCGCGGCGAAATTAGCAGCGCCTTGAGTCCGATCAGCGCCCGTTCTTGCCGCGCCAAGGCGCCGAAGGTGCCGTCCCGTCGCTGGCTCGAAAGCAAGAATGGGGCCGCCCTTTGGACAGCTGCAAGCGCCTGGTCACTGCCTTCGGCCATCAGGGCCTCGAGGGCCACGAACATATCGAGGCCGCTCCAGCTGCCGTCCGCCTTCTGCTGCTCGAGCACCACATCCCGGTACCTCGACGTGGCCGGGTCCCGGTGACCCGCGTGGGCCAGAGTCGAGAGCGCAGTCGCTATCAACTCCATCGGATAGTGATCCGAGGGGAGAGAACCAGTTGCGGCAACGCTAAGGCTCTCCAGGTGTTTTCTTACGCCCGAGTGATCGCCGTGACCGGCAAGAATGACGGCGCGCAGCGCGAGGCAGCTGGCGGCGAATCGGGCGGTGCCTTCGGAACGAATCACCTTCCCGATCGGGAGGGTGAGAGGTGCCACCCGCTCGGTAGGCGTCGCCACCGCGAAGAAGCCCTTCATGAAGTGTTCGCAGATCCGGGCCGAGTGGCGAGGCGGCGTGCAGCCCTCGCCAAAGCTCCCCGGCGCGTCCTGTCTGGCCAGCAGCCACCCAGCGAGTTTCGCCGTCGCTGCCTGATCGCCGCCTAGATCATGCAGCTCAACGATGGCCCACGCGGTCGAAACGAATGCCCCTCCCAGGCTGCCATCGGCGCGGATCTCGCCGGCCAGCCGGTGGGCGAGATCTCTCGCAAGCTGTTCGTCGCCTTCCGACGGGGTGCCAAGCAGACGACGGGCGAGAATCCCCTGCCGGGTGGACGCCGCTCCGAAGTAGGCCTGAAGCCGTGCGATGCCTTCCTGCGCCGTCATCCCAATCGCCAGGCCAGCAGCCCTCCTGCGACGATGATCCGAATCACTCCGAGCGCGACCTCGCGCCACGGCAGGATGGGACTCCGATGCTGGCGCAGCCGCAGAGGGACTTCGATGAGTAAACCGACGAGCAGGAAGAGCAGGAGCCAGCCCCCGTGCCCCAGGCTGGCGAACCACAGTGCCGTGTAAAGCGTGAGAAGGAGGGCCTCGAGCACGGCGGCGAACCACTCGGTCTGCCGTGCGCCGGGATGAGCGCGGTCAACTGCAACGGGTCCAATCCGATTCCTGCCTTGCTGCCAGAGAACAAACCAAAGCGTAACGACAAGCCACGCCAACAGCAGGCGGGGCAGCGACATGCCTACCAGGTTTTCCGAATGGAATCAGCGTCGTATAGCAGGCCCCGAACCATCACCCGGCTCACCTGCCGGGTATTGCGGATATCAGTGAGAGGGTTCGCGTCCAGGACGACCAGGTCGGCCACCTTCCCCGCTGCCAGCGTCCCAATCGAGTCCGCGTCCAGGAGACGGGCGCCATTCAGCGTCGCGGCACGAAGCGCGTCGCTCGCGGTGAGTCCCGCGTTCACCAGCAGGGCCATCTCGGTGTGCAGGGTCGGTCCCGGCGGCAGCATCTGATTGGCAGCGTCAGTCCCCGCCGCAATCACTCCGCCTGCGACACGGAACTCCCGCACGAAGAGATCCTGCATGGGCCGTGACGCGCGGAACGCGGCGTAGTGGGCATCGGTCCACCCGGCCCGGGCCTTGAGGTCGGGCAGGTTCCACCGTCGGATCTCGGAGTCGGGGACCGACTTCAGGTCGGGATCCAGCAGCAAGGCGGGATCGTCCAGGCGACTGAAGGTGTCGTGCAGCACGAGCGTCGGCACCAGGATCACTTGCCGGTCAACCAATGTCGCGGCGACCCGCGACAGGTTGGTGGAGTCGAGTGTCGCCCAACTCTTCTCGAAGGCGTTCCATCCCCGGAAGAACGATGCCCGATGCTCGGCGTAGAGCTTCTCCGCTCCCCGAGGGTTCGCTGCTTCGGGAATACCGGTCATGTGCTCGATCGATGCCACCCCCAGCCTCGAGGCGGTCTCGGCATCGGTCAGCCCAAGATGGGCGGTCACCTTGAGGTTGAGCGCGTTGGCCTCGTCGAGCAGTGCCTTGAAGAGCTCCGGAGTGATCCGGGTGTAGGTCTTGATGAAGTCCACTCCCGCCACCGCACGGGCGTCGACCGCGCGGCGGGCCTGGGCCGCAGTCTTCACCTCGGTGGCGTCCTTGTAGGTGGCGGGGGCCCCGTCGATCATCGCGCCGGCCGCGTACACTCTGGGCCAGGCATTCCCCCCCAGACTGGCTTCCTCGCGCAGGGCCAGCACCGAGTCCATGTTACCGTGCACGTCGCGGACGCTGGTGATCCCGTAGGCCAGGAAGCGGGGCAGGGACCACCGGGAGGAGTGGACGTGAGAATCAATCAGCCCGGGGATGATCCACTTCCCGCTGACGTCGATCTCTTCCGCGCTCTTGGGAATCTTGAATCCCTCGCGCGGGGAGACGGTTTCGACCTTGCCCTGGTAGATCACGATCACTCCGTCCCGGAGGACGGAGCCGCCACTGCCGTCGATGATGTTGCCGCCGACCAGCGCGATACGGTCCTTCTCGCGGGGGGCGCAGGCCGCTGCGAGCGCGGCGAGGACCAGGAGGCTAGCGCGCATCGGTCGAGGTGTGGTCGTGGAGGATCTTCCAGCCATCGGATCGGCGCTCCATCACGAGAGTGAAGGGACCGCTGGCGGTGGTACCCTCGGTGCTATAGAGGATGAACCGGGCGGTCACTGGGGAAAGCGGGGGACTGAGCGGCCGGACATTGAACTCCTCGAACCGCAGACTGTCGCGGGTGGCACCCGGCGCGAATCGCGGAACGTAGTGCCCCCGGATGTAATCCAGGCCCGTGTGTAGGTGCCCACCCGAGACATACGAGGTGAGACTGTCTGCCGCGTAGTCCGAGAGAAAAGCTTCGAGATCCCCGCGATTCCACGCGTCGGCGGAGCGGGATAATTGTTCCTGAAAGCTGGAAGTCAGAGCCGCCCGGTCCTGGAGCGGTGGGGGGCTCGGTGTGGGGGAAGAGCAGGCCACGAGCAGGGCCGGCGCCAGCGGGATCGCTCGAACCATGAATTCCAGATGGTGGAGGTGCTGAAACGTGAGGAGGGCGCGGGTCCCGCGCAAGTGAAATGGCGCCCTTCCTTGAGTCCCAACCTCGGGAGTAGGCTTCGGCATGGACGTAGTGGCACGCTTCCGCCGCCCGGATGCTCCGGCACTCATCCTGGTCAGCAATCGAGAACCGTTCATTCATGAACGTGACGGCTCGGGGCAGATCACGGTCAATGCCCCGGCCGGAGGCCTGACCGCCGCGCTGCAGCCGATGCTCGCCGCGACTGGAGGGACCTGGATCGCCTGGGGGAGCGGCGCCGCCGATTTCGATGTTACCGATGCGACAGACGGGGTGCGGGTGCCGCCGCAATCCCCCGCCTACCGGCTGCGACGGCTGCGGCTCTCGCCGGAAGAAGTGCGGGGCTACTACGTCGAGACGGCCAACCGCGCCTTGTGGCCATTGTGCCACTCCCAGATCGCCCGGCTGATGTACGAAGAGGAGCATTGGAAGACCTACCGCCGGGTCAACGAGCGTTTCGCCGCTGCGGCGATCACCGAGGCCGCGGGTCGTGAGGCGGTGGTCTGGCTCCAGGACTATCACCTCGCCTGCGTCCCCGCCATGCTGCGAGGCGCCTCGCGGCTCTTCGTCCATCAGTTCTGGCACATCCCGTGGCCGGCCGCCGATATCCTTCGGCTGTTGCCGCCCGCCCGGACCCTGGTGCGCGCGCTGCTCGGTAACGATCTGCTCGGCTTCCAGACCAAATCCGACTGCCGCAACTTCTTCGCGGCGGTCCGCCGGTTCGTGCCCGAGGCGAAGGTCGAGCTGGGACACGGCCGCGTCAAATTCGGCGGCAAGCGCACCGTGGTCCGCGCCTTTCCGATCTCGATCGACGTGAAGGCGTTCGAGCGCTCCTCGGCCCGGGCCGACGTCGCCGAGATGTCGCGGCGAATCCGGCGCAACGCGCTGCCTCAGGGTGGCCAGCTGTTGCTCGGGGTTGACCGGATCGATTACACCAAGGGCATTCCGCGGCGGTTCCGCGCCATCGAACGACTGCTGGAGAACCATCCGGAATACATCGGCCGAGTGGTCCTGCTGCAGATCGCGGTGCCGTCGCGCGGCGAAGTGCCGGAGTACGTGGCCTACGAAGAAGAGGTCGCGGAGATCGCGCAGCAGGTGAACCGCCGTTATCGTCGAGGTGACTGGCAGCCGATCCGCCTGGTGCGGGAAGGACAGGACCCCGTTGCCCTGACCGCCTTCTATCGGGCGGCGGACCTCTGCGTGGTATCTCCACTTCAGGATGGCATGAATCTCGTCGCCAAGGAATTCGTGGCCTGCCAGCGCGATCGGCTCGGTGCCCTGGTGCTGAGCCGTTTCGCCGGGGCGGTGCACGAGATGCGCGGTGCCTTCCTGGTCAACCCATACGATGCCGGCGCCGTTGCGGAGACCATCCACGCGGCCCTTGCGACACCACCAGAGGAAAGGGAACGCCGCCTGGTCCGGATGCGGCGCCGGCTCGAAACCAGCACTGTCTTCGACTGGATGGAATCCATCTTTGCCGAAGTCGAGCGGCTGAGACGTAAGAAGTGATACGGCCGCTCGGCCAGGCGGGAGCGGAGTTCGCCCGGCTTGCGATGGTGAGCCGGCCGGTCCTGTTCCTCGACCTGGACGGTACCCTGGCCCCGTTGGTGGACTGGCCGCGAGAGAAGGCCCGGGTCCCGGCAGCGACTCGCCGGGCTCTGCGCTCTCTGCGGAAGTGCGGTGCCGAGGTGATCATCGTCTCCGGGCGGGATGTGGACGGCGTCATGCGTGTGCTGCGGACCCCGGTGGATGCCGTCATCGGCAATCATGGGGCCGATCTTCTCGAAGGAGCCAACCGGAGCCGCTGGCTGCATGGCGACCCTCGCAGACTTCGCCGGGCGGCCCGGTTTCTGGAGGTTTGGTTTCGCACCTGGCCCAACGTGTGGGTGCAGACCAAACCCTATTCGATCGCCGTCCACTGGCGCGGCTCGACCGAGTTCGGGAAGAAGGTGTGGGAGGAGACCGCGGAAGTGTTGCTGGGCTGGGGCCTGGACGCCCACACCGGACGCCGGGTCATCGATGTCCGCTTGCCCGGGGTGAACAAGGGCCGCGCCGTGCTCCGCTGGCTCAAGACCCGCGAGCCGGGAGCCCTCCGCCGTGGAATGGTATGTTACGCAGGAGACGATACGACCGACGAATACGCCTTCCAGGCACTCGAGGGCCGCGCGATGACCATCGTGGTTGGCAAGCGAGCCCGCGGCGCGGCGTACCGAACCGCCAGCCCCGCCAGCCTCACCCGCTGGGTGACACGACTGGCGAGCGTGAGGAAGAGTAGAAAGGACTGAGGAGAGCCGTCAGCCGTCAGCCATAAGCTCGGTACTCGGTACTCGGTACTCGGTACAACTCAGTCCTCAGTCCTCAGTCCTCAGTCCTTTAACCTCGTCACTGCCCGACCAATGCCCGACCAACCACCCATCTCCAGCTATGGCCTGATCGGGGATCTGCGCACCGCGGCCCTGGTTGGCCTGCATGGTGGGGTGGACTGGTGCTGCCTGCCACGCTTCGATAGTCCCAGCCTCTTCGCCGCGATCCTCGACCCGGAGAAGGGCGGCACCTGGGTTATCCAGCCCGACGAGCCGTACACCACGAGGCAACGCTACCTCCCGTCCACCAACATCCTCGAAACCACGTTCCGTACCGACGACGGCGAGGTCCGCGTCGTGGATTTCATGCCGGTCGGCTTCGACGGGAAGCCGCCCAGCCGGCACCCCGAGCTGCATCGCCAGGTGACCTGCACCGGCGGCAAGGTCCGGATGCGGATCGACTTCATGGCGCGGTTCGACTACGCGGCCGGAGAGACCCGCATCGAAGAGCTGCGGCATGGCATCTTCGCCACCGACCGTAGAGAGGAAGTAGCCACCCTCTCGGGCACGGCCCAGTTCGAGTGGAACGTCAAGGATGGGCGGGCCGTCGCGTTGTTGCCCATCAAGGAAGGCGACACCCACTGGCTGGTGCTGCGCTACGACGATGACGACGTGCACCCGGTGGACCGCTATGACAGTGCCCGCAAGCTGGAAGTGACCGCCGCTTTCTGGCGGGTGTGGGCCTCCCAGCTTCGCTACACCGGTCCTTACCATGCCCACGTCGAGCGATCGGCGCTTGCGCTCAAACTGCTCACCGACGGCGACACGGGCGGCATCATCGCCGCGCCGACCACCTCGCTGCCCGAAGTCCTCGGCGGGGTACGCAATTGGGATTACCGCTTCGTCTGGCTGCGGGACGCCGCCTTCACCCTCGCCGCGCTCGAAGCCGTGGGGCATCACGAGGAAGCGGATCACTTCATGCGCTTCCTCAAGCGGGTCTGCCGCCACGAATCGGACCAGCATCTCCAGATCATGTATGGACTGGACGGACGACGGGAGCTGACGGAGCGCTCGCTGGACCACCTGAGCGGGTACTTCGGGTCCCGTCCGGTGCGGGTAGGAAACGCGGCGGCGGGACAGCTGCAACTGGACGTCTATGGAGATGTCATGGCGACCGCGGAAATCTGGCGGCGCTACCACGAGATGACTGACGGGACCTGGCGGGTGCTGCGCCCACTGGTCGATTGGGTGAGCCGGAATTGGCGGCTCCCCGACTCGAGCATCTGGGAGATGCGCAGCGGTGCTCGTCACTACGTCTACAGCAAGCTCATGAGCTGGGTCGCGCTCGATCGGGGAATCCGAATGGCCGAGGCGATGGGCGTGGATGGCGACGCGAAACGGTGGCGAACCGAGAGAGGCTTGGTGCGGGACGAGATCCTGAGCCACGGGTGGAGCGAGCTGAAGCAGTCCTTCGTGCAGGTCTACGATGATCCGGAGACCCTCGATGCGGCCGCCCTCGCCGTGGGCCTAAGGGGCTTCCTCCCCTGGGACGATCCCCGCACGATCGGGACGGTCCGCGCGGTGGCGCGCGAGCTCACCACCGGCGACGGCGAGCTGGTGGTCCGCTATCGCAGCCCCGATGGGCTCCTGGGAGAAGAGGGCGCCTTCTCGATTTGTACCTTCTGGCTGGCCGAATCTCTGCTCCGGATCGGAGACCGCAAAGGAGCCGAGCGCATCTTCCGCCGCATGATGAATCAGGCCAATCACCTCGGCCTCTACTCCGAGGAGATCGACCCGGCCAGCGGGGTGGCACTGGGAAATTTCCCCCAGGCCTTCACCCACGTGGCGCTGATCAATTGCGCGGTCGCGATGATGGGGGTGCCGCCAACGAATGGGGACGAGGATGTGGTGGGGGAGACGTGAGGCCAAAAAGCGTGAGAAGTGAGAAGTGAGAAGTGAGAAGTAAGGAGTGAGAGGGAGAGGGGACAGATGAGATCTCGACGTCTCAACCCCTTCTCACTTCTCACTTCTCACTTCTCACGCTGTTGGCCTACGGCGTACAGTCAGTCGTCGTCCACGCCTCAAAGGTCTTTCAGGTAGTGCACCGTCTCTGGACGATATCCCAGGTGCTCGTACAGGCCGCGCGCCCGCTGATTGGTCGCGAAGACATTCAGAGTCACTCGAGTGTAGCCCTGTTCCCGTGACCAGCCTTCCGCCGCCGCCATCAGCACTCGCGCGATGCCGCGGCCTTCGGCCTCCGGCGCCAGGGCCAGGATCTCGACGTGGGCGTGCGGCTGGTGGGTGAAGTAGTCGCGTCTGGTGGTGATGAAGACGTAGCCCAGTGGTTGGCCCTCCGCCGTCTCCGCCAGTCGAATCGTCGTTTCGCTGCGGGGATGGTGCAGGGCCTCGAGCAGAATCGCATGGTCCGCAGCACCGATCTCGGCAGCTGTACGCCAGGGCGGGACCGGGAAATCGCCGAGACGCTCGGAGAGCCTCAGCAGGAAGAGCAGGTCCTCTGGACGTGCCACCCGCAGCTGAATGGCGGCAGGCATGATCAATTGCGGTCCGCCGGCGGATCCGCGTCGAGGACCACGCCGGGTTCAGTCACACTGGGGTGGTGGCGCGACCCTGCCCTCGCCGCGCCTCGAGCATGCGGCGCTCGTGACGCAGCTTCAGCCAATAGCCGAGCAGGGCCGACGCGCAGACGATGACCGTCGGATAGGTAACCGTCAGCAGGCGCGCCAACCATTCGTCCATTCCCGGTCTCCTTCGGGATGTCCGGCCGTGACTGCTCCACCCCCGGGTCGCTAGCGGACGTGCCGGAAGGTGAGGCGCCGCACCGCGAGCGACATCGTGGACGGATCAACCCCAAACTTCTTTGCAAGGACCTTGATCTGGGCTCCGCGCTTATAGAGCCGCCGGGCCAGCTGGACTTTCTTCTCGGTCAGTTTCGCGGCGTAGTTGTCACTGCCTTTTCGATGGGCACCACCGCCATAACGCTTCGGTTGGCGACGGGAAGACCAGCGGGTCTTATGATCACGGGTGCGAGGCATAGGGATTCACGGAAATGAATGGTAGGGTGTGTCGCCATCGCTAGCCGGATCTGACATGGTCGGGTGCGGATGGGGTGCGACGCAGCAGCGAGGCGATGAGCATCATGCCCAGGTTGGCGCCGGCGCATCCCCCGCCGACGATAAGAAGGACCCGCGCCGTGGCGCGGAGAATGTCGAAGCTATGGACGCCCAGCGCGACGAGCCCTGCCTTCATGGCCAGCAGCGCGGCGGCGGTGGAGAAAATCCCCAGCTGCACCAACAGCAGGGGACGATACCCCAGGCCGGCGTACAACCAGTACAGCGCCATGGCGACCAGCAGCCAGGCCAGGATCCCGGTACGGGTAGTCTGCCCCAGCGGAAGCGAGCGGACCAGCGGACCTACGATCACGCAGACCACCAGCCAGAGGAACAACCGCAGACTCGCTCCCCGGAGCTCTCTCCGCGTAGCGTCCTCGGCAGTATGCAGGGCAGGACCGCGCATCACGTTCTCCTCAGGTTCCTTAGGGGAGTACCCTCCTGAACCTACGTCACTCCCCGTCGGGGCGGAACTATCTCGGTCACACGCGTCCCGCTCGAACTGCGAGTGGCCACTCAACTCGGCGCCGCTCGTCGGGCGGGTCCCACACTACTCCGAGTGCCGCGACAAACGGCGGGAGTGGATCGCTGCCTCGCTTCTTCCGGAAACCGCTCACCGCCGACCAGGTGCCGAGGTACGACGTCAGCTCTGGAAGGCTCCATCGGTGTTCCATCGCGAGCCGAGGAAACGGAAGCTGCTCGAACGGAAAGGGCAGTGTCCGATACGCGGCGTCGATGTGGTGCCGTTCCGGGGGCCAGTACGGACCCACGGTCTCGAGGTAGAACACTGAGAGCAAGCCGTCGATTGGCGGCGAGATTCGGCACAGGCCGTAGCACCACAGCGCAATCACTCCCTCGGGCCGGAGCACTCTGCGAGCCTCGCGGTAGAAGGCAGCAAGGTCGAACCAGTGTGCCGCCTGAGCCGCCGTGACGAGATCCACCGATCCGTCGGGAAGACCGCTCGACTCCTCTGGACCGAGTCGGTAGGTCACCCGTGGATGGGGGAAGCTCTCTGCCAGCTGTGCCGCACTCGGATCGGTGGCGATCACCTGGTCGAAGTGTTCCGCGATGCCCGTTGCGGCCTGGCCGTTGCCGGTGCCGCAGTCCCACGCAACCCGGCGCCCGGGTGCGAGCCGAGCCAGCTGCTCGAACAACGCTGGCGGATAGAGCGGTCGGGCCTTGGAGTAGTCCGACGCTCTGGCGGAGAAGTGATCCTGGAAACTCAAGGATCGTCGCCTTTCAATCGGTCGACGGTTTGGGCTCGCCGCAGTTCAGAGTGGGCACGACCGGATTGGGTGCGGGCCTGGGCCTTCATCCCATACAGACTGTGGTCGGCCGCGCCCAGGAGCGACTCCGCCGTGGCAGCGTCGCGGGGATAAACGGCGACTCCCTGGCTTACGGTGAGTGACGGCGCCTCCGGGTCGCCCGCCAACAGCTCGGAGATGCGGTAGCCCACTTGCCGGGCGGAGTCCTCATCGGCTTCGGGCAATACCAGGGCGAATTCGTCGCCTCCGAAGCGGGTCGGTGTGTCGATGTTGCGGGAAGTGAGTTGGAGAACTTCGCTCACCCGACAAAGCGCGCGATTGCCGACCATGTGGCCGTAGCGGTCATTGATCCGCTTGAGGTTGTTCAGGTCCAGGAACAGCACCGCGAACGGCCGCCCGGTGCGCTCGGAGCGCTTGATTTCCGCCTGCAGCCGCTCGATGAGGTGACGATAGTTCCCGATACCGGTCAGCGGGTCGCTGACGGAGAGGTGACGCAGGCGTCGCTCCGCATCCCTGCGTTCGGCGACCACCGCGGCCAGCATCAGGGTGGTGATCGCCGCGACACCGATATACGCCTGGAGCAGAATGAGAGAATCGCCGGAACTGTAGCTGGCGAACGGGCCCAGTCCTCGAACGGTCCCCCAGATGGCCACCGCGGCGAGAACCAGCGTGCTGGTCGCCGCACCCCGCTGGCCGAAGCGGAATGCTCCCCAGAGCAGAAATGGGAGGCAGAGAAATTCCAGAGGATAGTGCTTGATGGTGGAAGGGAAGAGTCCGCCGAACACGATCATGGCCGCCAGCACGAGAACCCCAAGGAAGGCGACCGCTTCGAGGGCCGTTCCCGGGGCCTCTCCCTCCCGGCGCCACAGGCTCCAGGCGAGAAGGAACGGCGCGACCACCAGATCTCCTACCATGTCACCTAGCCACCAGGTGAGCCAGATCGGGCCGAACTCACTCCATCGCGCCACCCCGCTCAAGGTGAGCGTCAGCACTCCGCAGGTCGCGCACACCGCAGTGCTGAAGAGCGCGGCGTAGACGATGAACCGGAACAGGTTCTCGGCCCGCATCAACGTGAGGCGGCCGCCGGCGAACCGTCTTACCAGGTAGGCGCCGAGCACCGCCTCGAGAGTATTCCCGACGGCAATCCCCAGCGAAGTGGCAAGGGTGCCCGCGGTGGTGAAGTTGACGAAGAAGGCACCGACCAGGATCGCGGGCCAGACCCGGTTGCCCAGGATCAGGATGGCGGCGAGTGCGATTCCGGTCGGAGGCCAGACTGCCGTGGCGCTGGGATTGGGAGAGGCAACCTGAAGGCCGAGTTTCCCTGCGATGAAGTAGAGCCCGGTCAATACCAGCAGGACCGCGATGAAATTCACCCGGCGAGAGCCGATCCAGGTCGAGAAGCCGCTGCCGGCTACCGCCATGTTTCCTCTTGCCAGTGAGATTCGGGGAGGTGCCTCGAACGGCCAAAGCGGCGGGACGAGCCGAGCGCTAGGAGGGTCGCCGTTCGTGATGGTCTGGCGGGTTCATCGCAGCCGTCACTTGGCTTCGAGACTTGCCACGACTCCGGTATCTCCAAGGAGATCGAGTCGGTTCCCGGTGATCCGATAGCTTCGGGTCGCATCGAGCGCGGCGCCAAATTTCGTCTCCAGCTCCATGCCGGACGGACAGGCCATCCGGGTGAGAGCCAGAGGGCCAATCCGTAAGGAATCGCCCTTTACCTGAAAGGACCCGGCGAGGCGATTGCATCCGCCGAAGCCGCTGACCTTGTTGTCCGCCTCGCTGAAGGTGAGAGTCGCCGGCTTGCCGCCATTCCCGGGCTCGGCGGGTGCTCCGCCCAGTAAAGTGAGGCTCCATTCCCGTCCACCCAGACTCCCGCCACCAGTTAGGGCGGCGGCCGCCGGCGGGGACCCCCCTCCACCCGCGGGTTGGGGGTTTCCTCTGCCACATCCAAGAATGACGGCGACCAGCATCGAGGCGGGAATGAGCCGAAGGGTGGGCGCCAGCATATGTCCTCCAACGGCGCCGGTCAGGGCCTTCGCGTTGCCCGCCCTGCCAGCACCGTAATGTTGTCGCTTCCACCGCGCTCCAGCGCCAGATCCAGCAGCTCCCGGCACAATTGCTCGGAAGATTCCATCGCGTCGACTCTGGTGCTGATCTCCTCGTCCGTGACGTGCTTGGTGAGGCCGTCGGTGCACAACAGCACGACGCAGCCTCGCTTCCGGATGTCGACCCGGGTCACTTCGGGCTTGGCTTCTTCGCCGCCAATTGCGCTCACCAGAACGTGGCTGAATGGCGACGCCGCCAACCGCTCCGGCGGGAGGGCGCCGCGGTCCACCAGGTCCTGGGCCATCGTCTGATCCCTCGTGGCCCGCCGCAGCAGACCATCCTTGTGGAGGTAACAGCGGCTGTCTCCCACTTGGACCACGTACAGCCAGGGCCAGACGGCAATGCCCAGGGTCAGCGTGGTCGCCATCCTCGCGGAATCAGGCCGCCCGGCCGCCTCGGTGCGCACCGCGGTGTGTGCCTCCAGTGCCGCCTCCCGCAGGGCGTTGAAGAATTCCTCTTCCGCGGAGGAGCCGGCCGAGTGATAGCAACGAAGGGTCGATGAGACGTAGCGAGTAATGCTTTCGGTCGCGAGGCGACTCGCTTCTCCTCCTGCGGTCCCGCTTCCCACCCCATCGGCGACCAGCAGGATGGTCGCAAGCCGCTCGCCTCGGAGGGGCAGGCTGTCGGGTTCGGGAAGACTGGTGCCGTGGATGACGACCTGCGGATTGACCGTCCCCAGCAGGAAATGATCCTGATTTTCTTTGCGAACCTTGCCCCGGTGGGTGAGCCCGAACAAATCGAGCTCATCGTCCCTGGGCTTTCGGCCCGGAGCGGTAGGGATCGTAGTGGTGAGCAGCTCGGGTAGCGCCATTGGCGCCTCCTCTCCACGAGGATGCCTCCCTTGCCACGCTTGCGCAAGGCTGCCCTTTAGGTCAGGTGGTGGACCGCGGCTTCAGGAGGGTGGCCACCCCACCGCAAGCAGGCCGGTCCCGGGCTTGGCAATCACCCCGAATCCACGTTTGCTCAGGCCAATCATTGGCGCCCCTGATCCGGATCCTCGCGCCGCTTCGCATACCAGAACGCCATGTCATCCCGCGTGCGCACCCCACGGCGGCCCAGGAGGACCAGACGGGTCATGACCGCGAAAATCTCCCAGCTGGTGTAGGCCCGGAACTTCCGCCCCGAGGTCTCGACCGATTCCTTCAGGACCACGAAGTTCCCCTGTCGCTTGAGGGCCTTGCTCAAGGCGATCTCCTCGGCACCGTAGAGCGACTGGTCAAAGCCGCCCACGGCGTCGAAGGCCCGACGAGTAGCGAAGAGGAAGCAGCCGGCCGCCAGACGGGCCTTCCGGAAGACCCAAACGGCGAGGGGTGTGAGTGCCTTGGCATACCAGGGCAGCCGGCCTTGGAACCGCACGCCGGCTCCGCCCCCAACGGCGCCACTTTTCATGGTGCTGTACGCCGCCCGCACGACTTCCGGATTGACGATGGTGTCGGCGTCCACGAAGATCAGCAGGTCACCCTGTGCCTCCCGGGCGCCGGCGTTCCGGGTCGCGGCGATCTGCCGGTTGGCGACGGAAACGACCCGGGCGCCATGCTCCCGGGCTACCTCGGCGGTGCGGTCGGAGGACGCATCGTCCACCACGATCACCTCGTGGCCCTCACCCGTAGCTTCCGCTGCCGCGTGAATTGCGTCCAGTGTGGCGCCCAGCAATCGTTCCTCGTTGTAGGCCGGGACGATGAATGAGATCATCCCCTCGAGCCCCTCGGCTGGGCATCCCGATCAGCGGTCATTTGGGCCTCGAGGGTGATAGCTGGCGAGGGTGGATAAGACTCTTCATATTTTGCTCAGGAGGTCTCCTTCCGTGATCCAACTTGGTATCGAGGCGTGAAAACCGACAGCGACCAAGGCTTCTCCCCGATCCGCGCGGCGCTCTTGATGGGCGTCGCCTACTACATCGGGGCGAGGCTTGGCTTCAAGCTCACGCTGCATCCGATTCCCGTCTCTACTCTCTGGCCTCCCAACTCGCTGCTGCTCGCCGGCCTCTTGCTCACTCCCACCCGCTCGTGGTGGGTCCTGTTGCTTGCCGCCTTTCCCGCCCATCTGCTCGTGGAGCTGCAACTCGGCGTACCGATGCCGATGGTGTTGTGCTGGTTCGTAAGCAATTGCAGTGAGGCGCTCCTGGGAGCCGGCTGCGTCCGGTATTTCGTCAAAGGACCGCTCCGATTCGACAAGTTCCGGGACGTCAGCATCTTCGTGCTCGGTGCGGCGACTCTGGCGACTCTCCTCTCCTCCTTTCTCGATGCCGGCTTTGTAGCCCTCAATCACTGGGGCGGCTCTGGCTACTGGGAGGTGCTCAGGACCCGCTTCTTCTCCAACTCGCTTGCTTCCCTCACGCTGGCTCCCGTCCTGGTCACCTGGCTGGGGGATGGACTGGAGCCGCTGCGCGGGCAGCCGCTCCGGCGCTATGCTCGAGGCCGGCGTGCTCGGGGGCGGTCTCCTCGCCGTCGGTTTCGCCGTCTTCGCGGGCAACCTGGCCGATCCGAACCCCGCTCCCGTCATGCTCTACGCGCCGTTGCCCT
Organism: uncultured Gemmatimonadales bacterium; assembly: GCA_963788625.1. Classification (GTDB taxonomy): domain Bacteria; phylum Gemmatimonadota; class Gemmatimonadetes; order Gemmatimonadales; family GWC2-71-9; genus DATBGE01. The sequence goes on from CAWBHB010000001.1 coordinate 879,175, forward strand.
TCCTGGTCTGGGCGGCGGTGCGGTTCGGGCCACGGGGGATCAGCGCGGCCCTGCTCCTCGTGTCCTCGCTGGCCATCTGGGGGGCGGTTCACGGCCACGGTCCCTTCGCGGCGAATTCGCCGGCGGAAAATGCCCTCGCGGTCCAGCTCTTCCTGATCGTCGTCTCGGTGCTGTCGCTCTCTCTCGCTGCGATCATGCGAGAGCGAGTCGTGGGAGAGCGGCAGGCCCGGCAGAATCAGGAGCGACTCAATCTCGGCCTGGGGGCCGCCCAGGTCGGAACCTGGGAATGGGACATGCTCCGCGGAGTCGTAGTTCTGTCGGACAAGTCAAGCCAGATCTTCGGTCTTTCCCCGATTCAGCAGGAGCTCTCCTTCAACCAATTCCTCGGGCTGGTCATCCCCAACGACCGGGCCGCGCTATCGCAGGCCATTCAGGAGGCGATCGAGCAGCGGACTCCATATGAGTGCGAATTCCGGATCAAACGGAATGACTCAATTACCGGTTGGGTGTTGTCGAAAGGGAAGGCGCTCTACGATCGGATGGGCCGGCCGGAGCACATGCTCGGGGTCAATGTGGACATCACCGAGCGCAAGGCCAATGAGGAGCTGCGCCGCGAGGAACGGGCCCTGCGCGAAAGCGAGGCACGGCTGCGTGAGCTGGCCGATGCGATGCCGCAGATCGTGTGGTCGGTGCGGCCCGACGGCCAGTTCGACTACTTCAACCGCCGATGGTACTGAGCTCACCGGGGTCCCGCAGGGCGAAACCGGTCAGGAGAGCTGGCTCCCAATGACGCACCCGGATGACCGCGATGGGTGCATCCGGGCGGTGACTGAGGCGATGCAAACGGGGGAACCGCTGGAGATCGAACACCGAATCAGGGTGCGGGCCACTGGTAAGTATCGCTGGCACCTGGCCCGGGCTCGACCGGTGCGAAACGAGGAGGGCGGAATCGTCCGCTGGTACGGCACCTGTACCGATATCGAGGACCAGAAGGTGGTGGAACAGGCGCTGCGCGACGCCCGCTCCGATCTCGAACGACGAGTGGCCGAGCGTACGGTCGAGCTCTCGGCGGCGGTCGTTGCCTTGCAGCAGGAAATCGACGACCGGGTGGCCGCCGAGAAGGCGTTGCGCAGCTCGGAGGAGCGTTTCGGCAGGGCATTTCACTCGAGCCCCGATCCCATGCTGATCGTCGGCCAGGCCAACTCCCGACTCATCGAAGTCAACGAGCGGTGGGAGGCGATGTTCGGGTACAACCGGCAGGAAGCCATCGGCCGAACCATGGCGGAATTAGGCCTGTTCAGCGGTGTCGAAGCTCGCGCAGCATGGGAGCGCCGGCTGGAGATCCGAGGGCCCACTTCGGAATTCGAGCTGGGCATGCTCACTCGCGAGGGAGATCACCGGCAGGCCGTGATGGTGGCGGAAACCGTCGAGATGGGCGGTGAGCCCTGTTTCATCATCATCATCCGCGATGTGACCGAACGGAAACGGGCCGAGCATGAGGCTCAGGAGCAGCGCCGGGAGTTGACCCACTTGAGTCGGGTGGCCTCCCTCGGTGAGCTGTCCGGAGCCCTGGCGCACGAGGTGAGTCAGCCGCTCGCCGCCATTCTGGCCAATGCCCAGGCCGCCCAGCGGCTACTGGCTCGCGAGCCGAATCCCCCGCCGGAAATCGGTGAGATCCTCAAGGACATCGTTCATGACGACCAGCGCGCGGGGCAGGTCATTCATCGTCTGAGGACGCTGCTCAAGAAGGGCGATCTGGATCCCCGACCCTGCGACCTCAATGAGGTCGTCACCGAGGTACTCCAGTTGATGCACAGCGAACTCATGCAGCGCAGCGTGAGCATCCGCACCCGGTTGGAACCCTCTTTGCCACTGATACTCGCGGACCGGGTGCAGCTTCAGCAGGTTCTGCTGAATCTGATCGTCAACGCCTGCGACGCCATGAGCTACGAGCCGCGCGACGAACGCCAGATCGACATCGTAACAGCCGGGGAGGGCAAGGACTCGGTAAAGGTGTCGGTGATCGATCAAGGCATCGGCATTCCGGACGAGAAACTCGAAAAGGTCTTCAGTCCGTTCTTTACCTCGAAGGAGACCGGGCTTGGACTCGGCCTGGCCATCTGCCGGTCTATCGTCACCGCGCACGGCGGCCGGTTGTGGGCCGTGAACAATTCCAAGCGGGGTACAACCTTCCATCTGGTGCTCGGCCCCGCCTCGGCGCAGTTTAGTCACGACGGTTTTGCCTCCTATCCGGAGGCAACGCACCCGGACCTGACTCCCTGGGTCGACGGATCGGCGGTGGAAAGTGTTCGGTTGAGCGAGGTCAAGCGTCCAACCATCTAAGCGGTTGTTCCGGCCGGGATAGTCCGCGGCGCTGTCAAGGAAAACTTGCGGGGCACCGCAATGTCCTTTCCGCTTCTCGCAGCAATCCAGATTTTGTCGGCCCCCCAGTCCGGGCCGCCCTCGGTAACGGGTGTGGTTCGTGATGGAGACACCGGTGTGCCCCTCGCCGGTGCCGTCGTCGTCCTGACCGACCTCGCGCGGGACACGATTACCACGGGAGACGGGCGTTACCTGCTCGTCGATGTTCCCGCCGGCCCGCAACACCTCCTCATCCGTTTCATGGGGTACACCCCTCGCACACTCCAGGTGCTCGTTCCCGCCGAGGGGGAGTTGGAGGTCAACATCTCGCTGGATCCGGAACCGGTCCGGCTGCCCGTCATCGAAGTGCAGGTCCCCCTCGCCGCCCGTGGTCTGCGGCCCGGCGAAACCAGCGGCTCTCCCGATCCGAGCGTCTCCGCCGCGGCCATGTGGACCAATCCACTGCTGTCAGAGCCGGATGCGTTCCAGGCGCTGGAGAGTGGTCAGATCAGCATCGAGCCGGAATCACCCGATGGGATTCATGTCCGCGGGAGCGCCTCGGATCAGACGGCCTACCTGCTCGACGGTATTCCAGTCTTCAATCCCTACCATGCCGCCGGCCTGTTCAGCGCCTGGAATCCCGATGCGCTCTCCCAGTTGAGCCTCGACGGGGCGAGCCCGTCTCCCGACTATCCCGCGGCGCTTTCCGGGACGGTTGCCGCCGCCACCCGTTCTCCTGGTCCGCGGCTCGAAACCCGCGGCAGCATGACGACCACGCAGGCCAGGCTCACGGTTGACGGTCCGCTTGGTACCACGGGTATCGGATTCCTGCTAAGCGTTCGATCCGGACTGCCGACTCTGGTGGCACCGCGTGACCCGACTTATCTAGGTGCCAAGACCCATGATTGGCTCGCCAAGTTCCAGCTGCCGCTGCTGGGCGGGGGCCTTCGAGTCCTGGGCTACGAGAACGTGAATGCGATCGATGCGGCCGCGTCGGCCAACCAGCCAGCCACTGGTCGCAACCTCTTTCATTGGAGAAGCCGCTCCTTCGGGGCTGAATGGCAACGGACATTCTCCCAGGTCAACCTGAGGTTGCAGGGCTGGAGCGCGGAGGGAGCGGCCGCCTCGGCGTGGAACGCCAGGATCGGGCCGGTCGAGCTGAATAACTCCCGTCACGATCTCGGTTTCCTTGCCGCGGTGGAGCGGCCGCGACCCGGAGGAAACACCCTGCTCGGCCTGCGACTGGAGCAGAGCCGCACCTCATACCAGCTGCAATCCGATTCGGATCAGCCGATCTATAGCCCTCGCACGCTGACGCCGGTCGTCACTCTGTTCGGGGAACAGCAGGTTGCGCTCGGTTCGAGGGCGCTGCTCGAGGTCGGCGGGTCCCTTGCGGCTTCAAATGGCGGGCCGCGGCTGGGTCCCCGGGCCGAAGTTCGCTGGTCGCCCGTCTCCCGTCTCACTCTCACCGGCAGTTACATCCGCGCTCATCAGTTTGCCCAATCGCTGCGCAACGCCGAGTCGGTCGTCGGTAACATTTTCCCGGCTGACTTGTATCTGGGCGCGGGGACCCACGGCGTTCCAGTGGCGCAGAGCGATCAGGGCGTCCTGGCGTTGAACTACCACCCGACACACGGTGTCAAAGTCGGCGCGCAGGCCTACTCCCGGAGGGAAACCGGCTTGCTGCTGGTTGCCCCCAGTGACGGAGAGCCCTTCACGACCGGAAGCTTCACCGTCGGATCGGGCGTGTCGCAGGGAGTCTCGGTAGACGCCTCCGTCACCGGCTCGCGATTCGGCATCGTCGCCAGCTACGCCCTGCAACGGGTCCGTCTCAGCTACGGCGGCTCGAGCTACGTCCCTGATCTCGCGGCGACCCATCAGCTGCAGGGCGGCGTGACTTTCCTTCCCACCCGGAGCCTCTCCCTGCGGCTCGGCGCCACTGCGCTCTTCGGGCGCCGGACCACTACGATCGCCAGCGGGTTCGAATGGGAGGCCTGCAATCTCACGGATCGCGGCTGTGAGTTCGCCGGGAGCCCTTACTACGGCGGAGAACCGCTCGGAGCGGTACGGCTTCCGACCTATCTGCGGTCGGACATCAGCGCCCGGCAACGGTGGTCCTTCACGATGGGAGGGCGCCCCGTCGAGATGGCGGTCTTTGGTACCTTCACCAACCTCTTCGGGCGGACCAACGTGCTCACCTATGCGCGGGACCCCGCCACGGGACGGCCTGTCGCGGTCGAGATGCGGCCCCGTTCTCCCCTCGTGCTGGGACTCGACTGGCGTTTCTGACCGGCGGCCAGCCGCTTCTGTCACAAATCCCCCGCCGTTCGGTTCCTCTAGCTGGAACCATGCATGGTCAACTCTTGGTAGCGCTCCGCGCCGGGATGCCGGCCGATCCGCCTCGGGTTGAGGCGTTGACTGGAGCTCGAGCGGCCTTTCACGATCAGTACGTGGCCTTGTTCGACATCCACTTCACCCGGCTGTTTCGCTACTTCGACCGCCTGTCGGGTGAACCGGACCTGGCAGCCGACATCGCTCAGGAAGCGTTCATCAAGCTGTATGATCGGCAAGCAATGCCCGATCGACCCGAGGCCTGGCTCATCAGCGTCGCCATGAACCTGTTTCGCAATGCCCGGTCCACCGGGAACCGTCGTCGCCTCTTGCTGACCCCGGAACGGGGCGAGAGAGTGTACTCCGATCCGCCGCCTTCCCCAGAACAGGCTGCCATCGGGGAAGAATCCCGATCGCGGGTGCGCGCGGTGATCGACCGAATGCCGGAGCGGGAGCGGGAGCTTCTCCTGCTCCAGGCCGAGGGATACAGCTATCGCGATATGGCCGATGCCCTCGATCTCAAGGAAGCGAGCATCGGCACTCTCCTGGCCCGGGCCCGCCAACTGTTTCGCGCGGCCTATGAGGAGACCCCATGAACCATCTCGACATCGAACAGGTTGCGCGACTGCTGGATGGTGAGGTGCTCACCACCACCGATCGTTGGACACGAACCCACGTCGCGGAATGTGGGGAATGCCGGGAACGGGTGGCGTTGGCCGAGAGGGACGCTATCGAGATCCGAAGTCTGCTGACGCAGGCAGATCACGACCCTCCGAGCGTGGATGCCCGGTGGGTCGCGGCCCAAGCCCGGGGCCGCAGCACCGGGTGGCAGAAGTGGGCAGCAGGCATTGCCCTGGTCATCGGCTCCGCGGGGCTGTTGTACGCCGCCCCCGGATCGCCGCTCCGCGGCTGGGTGGCAGCGGCGGCTCACTGGATTACCCATCGCGGGCCCGAAACGCCGCAGCCCGAAGCCAACTCCGTGACGCCCCGGAGTCCGGCCGGCATCGCCGTCGTTCCCGGCGAACGCCTCGTGATCTTCTTTGAGAAGGCCCAGCTGGATGGTCAGGCCCGGATCAGTCTGACCGCCGGAGCGGAGGTTGTGGTACGGGCACCTGCGGGTAGCGCGACCTTTACCTCCCAGGCGTCACGCCTGGTGATCGGCAATCATGGACCGGCGGCCACATTTGACATCGAAATCCCCCGGACCGCGACACGGGTAGAGGTGCTGGTCGAGGGGGGGCGCATCTTTCTGAAGGACGGCCACAATATCACGATCGACGATTCCATTGGGGGAACCGAACCCTACCTGCTGCCTCTGAGGAGCCGGGCTCCCTAGCCCTCCTGCTTCCTGTCCTGAACCCTCGTTTCGTCGGTTCCTTGGGGAAGTATTGCCAGGCACGACCCAACTACGGAGGAGGACATGAACCGACGTTTCACCGGAATCGCCGCGGCTGTAGCCATGCTCCTGGCTGCTGACGCCTCCTGCAACAGCGGTTCATCCACCGGGGTCCAGTACAACCCCGTCATCCCGAACGACCTCTCTGCCGCCGTGGATAACCCCCTCTTTCCGCTGGTACCCGGTACGGTCTGGCACTACGCGGGGCCTGGCCAGGAGACCAATACGGTCGAGGTGATGGCGGCTACCCGGGTAGTGAACGGCGTGGAGTCGCGGGAGGTGCATGACCAGGTCTTCGACAATGGTGATCTCGTCGAGGATACCTACGACTGGTATGCCCAGGATGGAACTGGTGCCGTCTGGTACCTCGGCGAGGATAGCAAGGAGCTCGACCACGGCACGGTGGTCAGCACTGCGGGCTCCTGGGAGTGGGGGGTCGACAACGCCCTGCCTGGAATCATCATGCCCGCCGACCCGGCCGCGCAGGTTGGGGTCTCGTATCGGCAAGAATATGAAAAGGGTGTGGCGGAGGATTGGGGAAAAGTCATAGTGCTTGACGTACCGGTGACCGTTCCGTTTGGGAGCTTCACCGGGTGCATGACCACCGATGAGTGGAACGCTCTGGACAACGGAGCCCACGAGCACAAGACCTATTGCCCCAATATCGGTACGGCCCTGGAGACAGTATCGGGCAGCAGTGAGAAGAGCGAACTGGTGGATATAACGCCGTAGTCGTGGAAACGATCGGACAGGCGGACAGGCGGCGAATATAAGATTAGCTACCTTCGCCCGACCATTCCGCCATTAGCGGTACAACGCAGGATAGTCGCGCCGCAATTGCTCCACCTTCGGCGCGTCGTTGATCTTGATGTAAGGCTCTTGAGGGTGATGCTCGGAATAATCCTGCTGGTCAGCCGGCGCCTCCTTGAAGCTCTTGAGCGGCACCACTTCAGTCACGATCGGGCGAGGAAACGTCTTGGCCGAATCCAGATGGGCGAGATAGGCGACGGCCTTCTGATGCTGCTCTTCGTCCTGGTAGAAAATCGTTGACCGGTATTGCGGTCCTACGTCAGGCCCCTGGCGGTCGAGCTGAGTGGGGTCATGTGCCACGCTAAAGAACAGCTCGAGCAACTGGTCATAGCTGATTTGAGCCGGGTCATAGGTTACGCGCACCGCTTCCGCGTACCCGTTGTGGCCCGGCCGTAGCTGAACCGAGGGAGGTGGAGGCGCGCCGGTGGCAAAGCCGGAGACAGCCGACTTGACGCCCTTCACGTGGTCGTAGATCGCTTCGACGCCCCAGTAGCACCCGCCAGCGAAGATCGCGGTCTTCTTTTCCGTGGCGGTATTGGGCGGGTAGGTGCGGGACAACCCGGCGGGAGAGAGACTCACGAGCAGCACGGCGCAGCCCAGGCCGGTGAGTGGCGACCGGAAAATCCGGGGTTGATCCAGTTCATAGTTCAAGCTCCAACGGGGTTTCGCGAATCGAGGAACGGGGGAAATCTAGCTTTTCCTTTGGTCCGCCGGTCCGCCGGTGGCGCCGGTCCGCCTATCTCTCGCTTCGAGCCCGCACCTCTTCCGACGTGAGCCCATACAGCGGCGGGCCGTGAATGCCCAGCATGGAGAGAAAGACGTAGATCTGCCCGCGATGATGGATCTCGTGCTCGATCATGGCGCGGAGCCACTTCCATACCGCGAGCGGGGCTCCGCCCGGCGTTTGACATTTCCGCTGTAGATCAGTCGGTGAAAGACCGCGAATGATTGCCACGGATTCGGCGTGCAGCCGGTTTACGTAGGCCAAGACTTCGTCGTACCCGTCGGCCAGCTCGCGGCCGTGCCCAGGGTAGCGAGTCGGATGGAGCAGCGCATTTTCGACGAACATGAATCGCTCGGTCGCGGCGAGGTGGCGCAGGATGTCGCCGAAGGAGAAGGCGTCGTCCCGATGGCGCCACTCCATGCGATCGCGCGGGATGCAGGCGGAGACCCGAAGGGTTCGTTCCCGGACCCGTTCGTAGTAGGCGACGAATGACTCTGCACTGGTGACTTCCATGAATCCCTCGCCAGAACCCAGGCGCGCAAATAAAACAGTGGTATCAAACAGTCTATCACGTTTTCCTCATGAACGAGAGCTCTGAGTTTTTCAGGCTAACTCCCCCTCTGGCACGAGCTTCAGCTTCCCAATATTCTTCCTGCCCGGACTCCCGCGGAACTACCCTGATCCTCCGAGCCAGCGTCCCGGCACCGGGACGGAGCCTCTGCTATGGCCCAATCGCAGCTCCCTGTTGTGCAATCCGGCTTCCTCAAGACCTCTCGGCGCGATGCCTGGTGGGTGCAGCCGATCGTCGTGTTTGCCGTACTCTCGGCCTTTGTGGTCTACGCCACCTGGGCTGCGCTGCAGAACGCTCACTACAACTACGGACCGTATCTCTCTCCGCTCTACTCACCTGAGCTTTTCGGAGTCTCGCCCCACGCGCTGTTTGGGCCGCCGCCCTCGTGGTGGCCGGGTTGGCTCCCTTTCTCTCCGGCCCTGCTGATCCTCTGGGCGCCAGGAGGATTCCGCTTCACCTGCTATTACTATCGCGGCGCCTACTACAAGGCGTTCTGGGCCGATCCTCCCGCATGCACCGTGGGTGAGCCACGCTCCAGTTATCTCGGCGAGCAGTCGTTCCCGCTCGATTCTCCAGAACATCCACCGGTATTTCCTGCTGCTCGCTGTGATCGTGCTCGGCTTTCTCGCCGCGGATGTGTACAAGGCGCTCTGGTGGATCAATCCGCAAACCGGCGCGGTGGAGTTTGGCGTGGGAGTCGGGACCCTGGTCCTCGCGGTCAACCTCGTGATGCTCACCGGCTACACCTTCGGTTGTCACTCGATGCGCCATGTGGTCGGTGGCATGATGGATCGGCTTTCGACTTCCCGGATCCGCTCCCTGCGCAAGACTGCCTACGATTGTTCCAGTTGCCTGAACCGCAGCCATGGGCTCTGGGCCTGGTTCAGTCTCTTCACTGTCGCCTTCAGTGATATCTACATCCGGCTCTGCTCGATGGGGATCTGGACCGACTGGAGGACTCTTCTGATGGAGCATCAGGCCTTCGACCACGACGTCCTGGTGATCGGCGCCGGTGGAGCGGGGCTCCGCGCGGCCATCGAGGCGGCAGCGGCGGGCGTGAAGGTCGGCATGGTGTGCAAGTCGCTGCTGGGGAAGGCTCACACGGTGATGGCCGAAGGCGGAGTGGCCGCCGCCATGGCCAACGTGGATGACCGGGACAACTGGCAAGTCCATTTCTCCGACACCATGCGCGGCGGACAGTATCTCAACAGCTGGCGCATGGCCGAGCTGCATGCCAAGGAGGCTCCGGCGCGAGTGAAGGAGCTGGAAGCCTGGGGCGCCCTGTTTGACCGCACGCCAGATGGCCGGATCCTCCAGCGCAACTTCGGCGGTCACAAGTATCCCCGGCTGGCGCACGTGGGAGACCGCACCGGCCTTGAAATGATCCGCACCCTGCAGGACCACGGCATCCACCAGGGCATCGACGTGCACATGGAGTGCACCATCCTGGCCCTGCTCAAGGATGGCGAGCGGATCGCGGGAGCCTTCGGCTACGACCGTGACCGGGGCCGCTTCCGGCTGTTTCGCGCCAAGGCGATCGTGCTCGCCACCGGCGGCATCGGGCGGGCCTACAGTATCACCAGCAACAGCTGGGAGTACACCGGCGACGGCCAATCGCTGGCCTACAACGCCGGCGCCGACCTGCAGGACATGGAGTTCGTCCAGTTCCATCCGACCGGCATGGTCTGGCCCCCGAGCGTTCGGGGCATCCTGGTCACCGAAGGGGTGCGTGGTGAGGGCGGCGTCCTCCGCAACAAGGACGGGCGCCGCTTCATGTTCGATGACATTCCGGAGAACTATCGCAGCCAGACGGCCGACAACGAGGAAGAGGGCTGGCGCTATACCCAGGGAGACCGCGACGCCCGCCGTCCGCCCGAGCTGCTCACCCGGGACCACGTGGCCCGCTGCATCATGCAGGAGGTCCGGGAAGGGCGGGGCAGTCCGCATGGGGGCGTGTATCTCGATATCTCGTGGATCAAGGAAAAGCTCCCCAACGCCGCCGAGCACATCAAGAAGAAGCTGCCCAGCATGTATCATCAGTTCATGCAGCTGGCGGGGATCGACATCACGACGACGCCCATGGAGGTGGGTCCCACCACGCACTACGTGATGGGAGGGATCCGGGTGGACCCGGATACCCAGATGTCCACGGTACCGGGGCTGTTCGCGGCCGGCGAGTGCGCCGCCGGGCTCCATGGCGCCAATCGCCTGGGTGGCAACTCGCTCTCGGATTTGCTCGTCTTCGGCAAGCGCGCGGGGGAGCATGCCGCAGCATTTTCTCGATCCCACTCGGGAGGGAAGGTTGACGCGGGCCAGGTAGATGAGGCGGCACGCCGAGCCGTTGCGCCCTTCGAACGGGCCGGCGCAACGAAGGAAGGGGCGTATCAGGTGCAGCACGAGCTGCAGGACATGATGCAGGACCTGGTCGGCATCGTACGGAACGAACCTGACATGTTGCGCGCCCAGGAAGGCCTGGAACGCCTCAAGCTCCGCGCTGCGCAGGTTGGAGTGGACGGCAATCGGGAGTACAATCCGGGTTGGCACACGGCACTGGACCTGGAGAATCTTCTTACCGTGTCCGAGGCGATCACCCGCTCGGCGCTCACCAGGAAAGAGAGCCGGGGCGGTCACTTCCGGGAGGATTACCCCGATAAGGACCCTGAGTCCTCCAAGTTCAACATCATCGTGCGGAAGGGTCCGGGCGGTGAGATGCAGGTCGTACGGGAGGGGCTTCGCGACATGCCCGACGAGCTCAAGGCGGTCATCAAGGAGATGGGCTGATGCCCACGACCACGCTCCGCATCTGGCGGGGCCAGGACGGCACCGGTGGTTTCCAGGATTATCCCACCGAGGTCACCGAAGGCATGGTGGTCCTCGATGCGGTGCATCAGGTGCAGGCCCAGCAGGCCAACGACCTGGCCGTGCGGTGGAACTGCAAGGCCGGGAAGTGCGGCTCCTGCTCCGCGGAAGTGAACGGGATGCCGAAGCTCATGTGCATGACCCGGATGAGCGACCTTCCGGCTGACCGTCCGGTCACTATCGAGCCGATGCGGAGCTTCCCGCATCTCAAGGATCTCGTGACCGATGTCTCGTGGAATTACCGGGTGAAGAAGCAGATTCGGCGATTTTCGCCGCGTCCACCCGACGCGCCGGACGGCACCTGGCGCATGGACCAGGGGGATATCGACCGGGTCCAGGAATTCCGGAAGTGCATCGAGTGCTTCCTGTGCCAGGACGTCTGTCACGTCCTCAGGGAGCATCACAAGCACGACGAGTTCATCGGGCCCCGGTATCTGGTCTACGTCGCGGCGCTCGAGATGCACCCGCTCGACACCGAGAACCGCGCCGCCGAGCTGAATCAGGCCCAGGGCATCGGGTATTGCAACATCACCAAGTGCTGCACCAACGTGTGCCCCGAAAACATCAAGATCACCGACAACGCGATCATCCCGCTGAAAGAACGAGTCGTGGATGAGCTGTACGACCCGGTGGCGAAGCTGGTGAGACTGCTTTAGAGGACGGAAGACGTGGACGTAGGACGTGGGAGGTGGGAGGTGAGGTAACAATTAGCGGCTGACGGCTGACGGCTGACGGCTGACGGCTGACGGCTAACAGGTAACAGCTAACAGCTGGTAAGGACTCCGATGTTTACCCTCAAACGACTCTCCCGGGATGGCGTCCCCGCCGCCATGGCCAAGGCGGAGCGCTACCGCCTGCTCAGTCAGCCGTGGGCGGCCGAGAGTATCTGCCTCGATGTGCTCGAGATCGAGCCGGCGAATCAGGTCGGCCCTGATCCTGCTCCTGCTCTGTCTCACCGATCAGTTCGAAAAGGGCCCCGCCGCCGGGGTTGCTCGTGCGCGAGGAGGTACTGGCCCGGCTCACCGACCCGTATCGCAAGGCCTACTACGCCGGCGTGATTTGCGAGCGGAGAGCCAAGGCTCACCTGGCACTGCGGGCGCCGGGGGCGGAGAGTGTGGCCTACCAGTGGTTCCGCGAGGCGATGGACTGGTACGAGAAGGCCGAGAAACTGCGTCCGGCCGGAAACGATGAGGCAATCCTGCGCTGGAATACCTGCGTCCGAATCCTTACCCAAAATCCGGAAATCGCACCGCTGCCTGACACGACGCCGGAGCCGGTGCTAGGCGAGTAACCTCCAGGCGGGTCCTCGATGGTCTTGAAGAGCATGAAATCCGCCTGGCACCGCCTGAAAGAGGCGGAGCCGGGGCATCGTTTTCAAGAGCAGTACGAGCACCATCGGGAGACTCGTCGGGGGAAACTCGGCAGGGTGCTTTCGGTCGGTGCGGGAGTGCTGATTGTGGCGGTCGGCATCGTTGCCCTTCCGGCACCAGGGCCCGGTTTCCTCGTCATCGCCCTCGGCGGCGCGCTACTGGCCCGGGAATCCCGAACCGTAGCCCGGGCGATGGATTGGGGCGAAGTGCGGCTGCGCCGCGTGCTCCACTGGGCCCTGACCCGGTGGAAGCGTGCCGCTCCTCTGGCCAAGGCGCTGCTGGTGGTTGTGGGGATGAGTGTCGCCGGGCTGGCTGGGTACCTCGCCTACCTGCGCTTCTTCTCCTGATCCCCGCGACGAGCACTCCGCGTCTTCAGCGTGTTCCGCGGTACGCAGTTCCAATGGGCACTAGCTGCGGGAGTTCGCCTGGGAGCGGGCCACCTCCTCCAGAATCCAGCTCTCCGGTAAGGCACCCTCCTCACATCGGATGGCCACGTCGGCCGTTTGCACCCGTATGATGATCCCCTCGACAGGCAGTGGCGGTCGCTGGTCGGGGAACTGCAAAGTACCGGCGATGCGGGCCCCAAAATCCGGACGAACCGGGTTGAAATGCCGAATCCGCAAGCCATGGAGAGAAATATCGAGGACCGGATAGGCCCCATCGGCCAGATGCAGGAGTGGACGCCGATCAGGTGCAAAACTGGCGCGGGGCTCGCATCGCTGTTTCCGCTCGGGGAGCGGTGCCGTCACCTGCCCGCCACCACTTTCGGCCTCTTTGTCCGCCGGCCCCTTCCAGACTTGCTCCAGCTCGGTCAATGCAGTGGTTGCCTCTTCGGTATCGCCGGTCCTGGTTGCAGCACTCGCCAATCCGATCAGGCTGGCGGGTCTTCGGGGAGTGCGGGCGAGGGCTTGTTCGAACGCGAGCTTGGCCTGGGCCGGCTGTCCCACCGCCAGCAGGACCTCACCCAACAGCTCCTTCGGTGGCTTGATCGTCTCAGGTGGCCCGAAGTCATAGGGGACGCTGTCTTCCTGCGCCGCCGCCTGCCGAAGTAACGCTATCCCCTCGGGGTTCTTTCCGGCCTTCACTAAAGACATTCCCTTGAGCTCAGCGAGGACTATTTCCGCGCTGTTGATCGTCGATCCGAGGGCATAGCTGGTGTCGCCCCGAAATTGCTGAAGTCGTGCTTCCATTGCGTTGGTTATCCGATCGACCGTCGCCTGGTCGCCCTTGTCCAGAGCGGCCCAGCCATCCGGAAGCCCGAGCAGGAAGGGCGCCGGATCCAAACCGGCAGTGTCCACTTTGATCGAGGCCGCGTCACTATCCCAATCCCGAGTCTCGACCAGGTAGGCGGCCCGGGCGGCAGCGAGGTGGAAGCGCTTCCCCCAGGTCCCCTTGGTACCCGCATCCTTCTCCATCTGGCCCAGCACTCGACGCGCCTCGTCGTAACGGCCCTGCTGCAGGTAGCCATAGAGCAGCCACAGGGAATAGTGGCCGCTCGTGTTGCCGGTCATCTTCGTCGCGACTTCGTTGGAGGCCACCGTTTCGTCCCACATTCCCAGGGCGAGGAAGATGTGGCTGGTCATGTGCTGCGCATGCGGGGCTGCCGGCGCGATCACCGAGTAGGCCCGTGCGGCCCGGAGTCCCAGCGGTCCGTGGACCGGGTCGTCATACGAATGGATCAGGTAATGGGCGGCTCCGGGATGGTCCGGATGGTCTCGAAAGATCTCTTCGCAGATAGCCGCGGCCCGCATGTAGAGCGCCACATCCCGCCCGTGGTGGCTCATGCCGAGCAGGGATAGGGCATAGAAGGCCTGCGCTTCTACATCCTTGGGGTATTCGGTGGCCAGCCGCCCCATCGCGCGGGCGTAGAGCGTGTCTCGCTGGAATTTGGTGCCCTCACCGTACAGCACCTCCACCGCGCTGAGCCAGCGGCCTTCCCGCTCCGTCTTGGCCTTGGCCCGCCGGGCGTCCGCAGTGGGGGCCAGCTTGGCGAGGGCCGCGACCGCCTTGTCCCGGTCTTGCTGCTGCCAGACCGGATGGTTGTAGGTCATGGCCTCGCCCCAGTAGGCCATAGCGTATCCGGGTTCGATTTGCTCGGCTTCCTGGAATGCCTTCGCCGCGTCGTCATACTCGAAGTTGTGGAGGTACAGGACGCCGCGAGTGAACGCTGCCTGGGCCTTGGATGATCCGGACGTGGGGAAACTGATGCTGCCGAGTTTGGGAGACTGGGCCAGGAGGCTGCCTGCGGTCCCCACGGCAAGCGCAACTGTCGCGAAGCGAGTTCTGCGCTTGCCGACCGTCTTCCCGGAGGCGGTCTGAGCGGCCCGCATCGCTTCGGCCAACTGGCCGAGTTTCGTGTTGCGCCGCAGTAGTGCCGCCGATGGCAAGACGCTCGGGCCCACCTGCGCCAAGGCGGCCGCTTGCTGCCGTTCGCCGCTGGCCAGGAGACTCACCGCGCGCTGGGCCTTCTTGTGATCCACCTTGTGGAGCCGCTGAAACATCGCGATTGCCAGGTTCACGTCACCGGCCCGAGCCAGGCCTTCCACCTGAAGATCGGTTTCAGGGAAGAGCGGCGACTGGCGAAAGCTCCGGGACCAGTCGAAGGATGGCCGCTCTCGCAGCCGCTCAAGGATGGAGAGTCCAACGATCAGAACGAGACCGGCCGTGAGGAAGATCATGGAGTACTCCTGCTGGTGGCCCGGATCTGGCTCCTCCCATGTTGCGGGTCCAGCCCGGAAAAAGAAAGCGCTCCGGGAGCCCGGAGCGCTTACGGGAGACCCGCATCCGAGGGATGCTAACTCCCCTTTCTGACCGCCTTCCTGGCCTTTCTGGCTGTCTTTCTTATTGCGCGCCGAACCTTCCTCCCGGCCTGGCGCACTGCCCGCCGAACCTTCCTCCCGGCCTGGCGCACTGCCCGCCGGCGAGTCCGGGCCGTCCGTCTTGCGGCTCTCTTCTTGGTCCTGAGAACCCTCTTTACTGCCCGCCGGCGCGTCCGGGTCATCCGCCTTGCGGCTCTCTTCTTGGTCCGGACCGCCTTCTTCACCGCCCGCTTCACGGCCTTTTTGGCCCGCGCCTTCCGGACCTTCTTCACCACTACTGCCTTTACTATTGCCCTCTTTACTGCTGCCTTCTTTGCATTCGCCGCTGCCGACTTCATCGGGGTGGGCGATGGGTTGGACGATTCCATTGGGGTCGGCGCAGGGTCCATCCAGCCTGAGTCGGACCAGCTCATTTCCATGTCATGCAGCTCGGCCATCGTCGCTTCCTCCGGAGGCTGCCGCGGCGTCACACCCGCCGCTGGTGTGTGGGCTGGATGCGCCCGCTTGCTCGAACGATGATAAGATGCACATCTCTGCGGTAACTGCAAGACGCTGGAAGAACTCGTGAGTCCCGGACTGCGATGCAGCGATTGTTCTTTGCGTCGCGGGCGGGATGAACCATGACCACCCAAGGGAGCCCATGAGGTTAACTCATTGGAGCATAGTCGTTTGCGGTTGCCTTGCCGGAGCGGGTCTGGCCCCGTCTTCCGGCTTCGCCCAATCCAGCAGGGCCGACTCCAGCGCCCTCGCTCCCATCACCTTGGAACGGAGTGCGTTGAATCTCACGGGCCCCGCTCGTGCAGGAGCCTACGTCGGCGCCATCGGACGTCGTGCCATCGCCGTCGGTACGGAGCAGGGCGACTTCGAGATCTGGGCCTGGCCTGTCAAGCTGCTGCACAATCTCGACCTGAGCTTCCGGACTTCTCTCCTCGACGATCCGGTGAGCGGCCGTGTCCTGGCGCGAAAGACCGAGATCACACCCACGGGCGCGGTCATCACCTATACCCATCCCGCCTTCACGGTCCGGCAACAGATCTTCGCCGCGCTGAATGAACCTGCGGTGGTCATGGTGCTTGACGTGGACGCGGCCCGGCCCCTCGAACTCCAGGTCGAGTTCGTCCCTGACCTGCAGTTGGCGTGGCCCGGAGCGATGGGCGGACAGTACGCCTATTGGGACGACTCCGACCGCGCCTTCCTGTTGTCCGAGAGCCAGCGCATCCTGAACGCGTACGTGGGTAGCCCGATGGCCTCCTCGGCAGCGGCCCAGACCGAACCGGGAATGTCCGAGGCGCCGCTCCGATTGCGGATTGCGCTCGGAGGTGTCGGGCTCGAGCCCGGCACCCAAGGTAAGCCTCCGGCGCACCAGGAATTCCATTTGCGAGGGATCCCGATCGTGTTTGTCGGCGCGGCCGCGCCGCGCGACAGCGTGAAAGCCATCTATCAGCGTGTCCTCTCGAACATCCCGGCACTATACGCCGAGCGAATCGCCCACGCCCGGGCCGTGCTGGACTCGACGATGTGGACCGAATCGCCGGACTCCAGGCTCGATCTCGCGCTGCGCTGGGCGGCGCTCAATCTGGATGAAGCTCTCGCCTGCAATCCCGATCTGGGGTGCGGGCTGGTGGCGGGATATGGACCCAGTCAATCGCGCGGCGCGCGTCCCGGATTCGCCTGGTACTTCGGGAGCGATGCCGCGGTGACCTCGCTCGGCCTACTTGCCTCGGGGCGGTACGGACTCGCCCGCCAGGGACTCGACTTCTTCACTCGATACCAGCGGAGCGACGGTCGGGTACCTCACGAGGTCTCGCAGAGCGCCGGCCGGATCAAATGGTTCGAGGATTTCCCCTACGCCTTCTACCACGCGGAGGACACACCGTGGTGGATCGTGGGCTGGGGCGAATACTGGCGAGAGACGGGAGACACGGCGGCCCTCCGCCAGGCCTGGCCTGCCATCAAGCGGGCCTACGAGTGGTCGCGTTCCGTCTCCGATTCCAGTTCCGGGCTGATGCTCAACTCGAAGGCGGGGCTCGGAGCGGTCGATGCGGGGAGTCTGGGTACCGGCGTCAAAGCCGACATCTACCTGACGGCGGTCTGGATCGAAGCCCTGGGACGTCTCGCAGAGATGGCGGAGTGGGCCGAGAAGCCGGTCAAACCGGCGAAAGCCTCGAAACGGCCCAGCCGCTCAGCCGCCGAGCCGCCGAGCCGACCAACATCTCCCCTCGCAACCGACGCGCTCAATCTGCGAACCCGCGCCCTCGCGACGCTGCGGGATCGCTTCTGGGTTGCCGACTCGAGCATGTACGCCTTTGCGCTGCTGGAGCAGGATCAGCCTCGGGTGGAACTGACGGCGTGGCCCAGCATAGCGCTGGCGTTCGGGCTGCACGATGAGGACCGGGGTATGGCAGCGGCTGCAACGCAGGCTCGCGCCACTCTCAACACCGACTGGGGGACCCGATCCCTCGCAGGCCAGAGCCAGTCATTCGATCCCCTGGATTACAGCAACGGGACCGTTTGGCCCTTCACTACTGGGCTCACCGCGCTGGGGCAGTATCGCTACCGCAACCCGGTGGCGGGGTATCAGGCCCTGTCTCAGCTGGTGGAGAGCGGGTTCGCCGCGGGCCTCGGGAAAAATCCCGAGGTCTTCTCGGGAATCGTGTACGAGCCCCTAACGACCGCGGTGCCGCAGCAGTTCTTTGGTACCGCTCTGATCCCGACCGTCGTTACCCGCGGCCTGATCGGCTGGAAGCCCGACGTGCCGCATCACACGATTGAGCTTTCGCCTCAGCTGCCCGCCGAGTGGGATCGACTGGTCGTTCACCATGCCCGGGCCGGCGAGGGCCGCTATGAAATTGAGTTGAAGCGGAGTGGCCACGTGCTTACGGCAGCCGTCCGCCCGGAGGGCTCTGCCCGGGCAGACACCCTCGTCTTCCGGCCTCATCTCCCCCCTGGTGCCACGGTCGGCGACGTGAGAGTGAAAGGCGGAATGCCCTTGTCATCCGAACCACCGCGTC
Source organism: uncultured Gemmatimonadales bacterium (assembly GCA_963788625.1). Taxonomy (GTDB): domain Bacteria; phylum Gemmatimonadota; class Gemmatimonadetes; order Gemmatimonadales; family GWC2-71-9; genus DATBGE01. Next base: position 897,427 of record CAWBHB010000001.1, read on the forward strand.
AGACCGCACGAGACCTGGAGCCGACCATCAAGGCCGTCCTGACTGAACCGATCGAGATCACGGTGGAGTTCAACCCAGGCTACGAGGTGTCTCTCCCCGGCGTGGATCCCTCCCGGGGTGACCGCACCCACGGAATCCGCTTGCTGGATCAGCGCCTGGTGAGCGACGCTCTGGTACTCACACTCGAAGGGCCGGCAGGGACAACGGACACGCTTGCGGTTTTTCACGGGGAGAGGAATCCGGTTCCGGTAAGCTTCCCCACCCCTGGTGACGCTGTTGATGGCTATTCGCGTGCCGTGCTGCGGGTGCCGGTTGCCTCGCTGCATTGACCGAAGATCCAGCGGGAAAGGCAAGGCATGAGAAACACAGAGGCACAGAGAACACACATCTCACTTCTCACGCTTTTCTTCCTTCGGTGATCTCTGTGTCTCTGTGTTTTTCTTATCGATCAATCACCCTGATTGCTGCGAGCATAATTGGAGGAATCGGCACCGGAAGCCACCATGCGCCAGCGTGGGAGCCAGCGCCATACACCTACTCCTCCTCACGCGGTTTCCTGACCATGCCCGACGGCGTCCGCCTCGCCGTCACCTGGTGGAGACCGACGCCCAAAGACTCCGGCGAAACCTTTCCGGTCCTGCTCGAGTTCCTCCCCTATCGCAAAGACGATTCGTTCTACGCCCGGGACTTCCCGCTCTATTCCTACTTCGCGAGCCACGGCTTCATCATGGCCAAGGTGGACATCAGGGGAACCGGCGGCTCCGAAGGACAGGTTGCCCGAGCGGGAGTATTCGGATCAGGAGCTGGCGGACGCGATAGAGATCATTCGACAGATCGCACGGAGTCCGCGATCCAACGGCAACGTGGGGATGTGGGGCATCTCCTGGGGTGGGTTCAATGCGCTCCAGGTTGCGATGCTGCGCCCTCCGGAGCTCAAGGCGATCGTGGCACTCCACGCCTCGGACGATCTCTACCACGACGATATCCACTACATCGACGGGGCGCTCCACGTCGACTGGTACGCGCTGCAGATCGATCACGAGAACGCGCTGCCCCGGACTCCGGACTACCAGCTCGATTCCGCCTACTTTCGCGACCGCTTCGATGCCGAGCCCTGGATCTTCACCTACCTGAGGCAGTCAGTGGATGGTCCCTGGTGGCGGAAGCACGCCCTGCGCTGGAACTACTCGGCGATTCAGATCCCGACCTACTTCATCGGCGGTCTGCTCGACGGTTATCGCGATACGCCGATCCGTGCCCTCGACCAGCTCAAGGCGCCGATCAAGGTCGAGATCGGACCCTGGAACCACGCCTGGCCCGACGATGGCGACCCCGGTCCCAACTATGAATGGCGGGCTCGCGTGGTCGACTGGTGGAATCACTGGCTCCGCGGCCAGCCGACGTCGCTACTGGATGAACCGAGGCTACTCGTGTTTGTGCGAGACAGCGTGCGACCGGATCCCGAGCTGGCCACGACTCCAGGACAGTGGCGGTTGGAAGATTGGCCCATCGCACGCACCCGTTGGGACACCCTTGCTCTTCTGCCGGACAACCGTCTCGGCCTACCCGGCCGGTCGACGAATGATCAGGGAGACTCGCCGACGGTTTCGCTCCGATACCTGGCCGGCTTTGGAGTGACGGCGGGGGATTGGTGGGGAGAACCAACGGGAGACATGCGGCCGGACGATGCGGGGAGTCTGGTCTGGGATGGGCCGGCATTGAACGAAACAGTCGAAATCATCGGCCTGCCCAACGTCCGCCTCCGGGTTACTGCCGGAGCGCCGCTCGCTACCTGGACGGTTCGGCTGGAGGACATCTTCCCCGACGGTTCCGTCGCCCTGGTAGCCGGCGGCCTGCTCAATGGGACCCAAGCCGGCTCGAGCGAGGCGCCGAAGCGCATGCGCCCCGGTGGAGTGTACGACCTCTCGATCCCGCTTCACTTCACTACCTGGACCTATCGGCCGGGGCACCGGATGCGCCTCTCGGTCTCCAACGCCCAGTTTCCGATGATCTGGCCCACGCCATATCTCATGAACTCGACCGTTCACCTGGCGACGGAGAAGTCGGTGCTCGTCCTACCGGTAATCCCCCCGGGGGCGCTTCAACCGGTGAAGCTGCCCGCTCCTGAGCCTCGGCAGGAGCGGCCCGATGTAAATGACATCGAGGTGCCGGGAGTCCCGGCTCAGGTGATCACCCACGACCCCCTCCGAGGGATCAAATCGGTCGAGTGGAAGTTTGGTTATGCGTGGACCATCGGGTCTACCAGGTATGACAACACCGAGCGGGAGTACTACGAGACCAACGAAACCAACCCGGCGGCTTCGCGCTTCCTGGGTGTGGAGGTCCACCGGATCCGGCGGACCGGGCGGGACCTGCGGCTCGAGACCACGATCGACATTCGTTCCGACTCCGCCGCCTTCGACGTGACCGTTTGGCGCCGGATCTCGGAGGGTGGGAAACTGGTGCGGAAGAAGCGGTGGAACGAGCGGATCCCCCGGGAGTTCCAGTAGCGGCTGGCGGTTCCCCCTTTCCGTGTCGATTTTCGGCTCCCTGCCAGACCGGCGACCTCCTGATTAGGATTGATCACCAACGAGGGCAAGCACTTACGGCCTTGCAACATATGGTCTGGGCTTTGCGGTTTGTGAGTAGAGTCACGCTAGAATCTCGAGCTATGAACGCGCTTCGCCGAATCCTGATTCCAACGATGCTCCTGCTCGCCGGCCCGCGATGGGTCTCGTCGCAGAGCGTCACCGAGCTATATGTCAGCCCCGATACCCTGTCGCTGATGGTCGGACAGAAGCAGGGGCTCGCCGTTCAGGCGTTCGATAGCAACGGCAATGCAATTTTGCGGATGAGTTTTCGCTCCACCGACGACGCCGTCGTCGTCGTGGAAGGCACTGGAACCGTCACCGCTGTCGGCCCCGGACAGGCCCAGGTTGTGGTGAGTGCGGGTCGCAAGTCCAAGGCCATCTTCGTGCGGGTTGACGGTGAGCCTTCGACCCCCTCGTCCGCCGTCACGATCAAACTGCCGGCCCCGCTGCCGGAATTCGCCTCGGTAATCGTCCAGCCTCCCGCGATCTACGCGCTGCCCCGGGAGAGGGTTCACCCGGTTGCCTTCGGCGTCAGGGCCGATGGCAGCATGGTCGGCCGGCTCAAGGCGACGTGGAAATCGATTCGCCCGGACATCGCCACCGTCGGAGACACTTCGGGAATCGTGACCGCCCTGGTGCCCGGCCAGGGCTCGTTGCAGGCCATGATGCCCAATGGATTGGCCGCCATGATCCCGGTGTTCGTGTCGGCCGACGAATTCTTCCTGCAACTCAACGCACTCGTCTTGCAGGTCAACGACTCATTCCTGCTGAGCACGGTCGTCCCGAAGCAACAGAGCCGCCACCTGATCAACGGTGACCTTCAGTGGGCGTCGACCAATCTTGCCGTGGCGCAGGTTTCGACCGAGGGCATGGTGAAGGGTATCGGCGCCGGACAGGCCGAGGTGATCGTGCGGGGCTTTGGCCAGGAACGGCGACTCCCGGTCAACGTCTATCCGCCAGTGGCGCGGTTCCTGACCAGTCCACGCCTGGCGGACACGGTACGTATCCCGCTCCTGGCCAGCCGCGAATTCAAGGTCAGGGCGCAATCGGCGGACTCCACCATCATCCCCGATGTCCCCATCGACTGGGTTCTCGCCGACACGTCACTCGCGACGTTCAACCGGGCGAGCGGCCTGCTGACGACCAAGCAACTCGGCACCACGACGCTTTCTTTCGCGGCCCGGGGATTTGCCCCGCTCTCCTGGACCATGCAGGTCGTAGCGGCCACGCTCGGACTGGATCGTTCTCGCGTGGCGCTTTCTCCCGGCCAGAAGACCCGGCTCATTGTGTCATATCTCAATGAGCAGAAGAAGCCGGGCGGATCCGCTGCCGGGCGTGACCTGGAGCTCCAACAACCCCAGCGTCGCGAGAATTGGCGCCGATGGGACCGTGCAGGCCATCGCTCCCGGTCGCGCTATGATCTCGGCGGTGGCAGGACCTGGCGAACCGGTTACCGCCGTGGTGTTCGTGCCCGGGGACCTCCTGCTTGTCTCCAGTCGGTTCGGCAAGCTGGGAATCTTTTCTCTGGTCAATTCTCCCAACCGGGTTTTCATCCCGATAGTCGCGGATAGCTCCTCCAACAACATCGATCCGGCCTACTCTCCTGATCACACTCGGATTGCGTTCAGCTCGGACCGGGGCGGCGGGAACTACGACATTTACGTGGCGGATGCCGACGGTCAGAACGCGGTCCGCCTGACGAACGATCCCGGACCTGACTTGCAGCCGGTGTGGAGTCCGGACGGACAGTCCATCGTTTTCACCGGGACTCGTAGCGGGGTCAAGCGCATCATGACCATGCAGGTCAACGGAACCGACCTGCGCGAGCTGGTGGGACTCCCGGGTGGCGCCCAGGATCCGGTGATTTCTCCCAACGGAAACACGGTGGCCTTTACCGGCTTCCCTGTCGCCAAGAATTCCCAGAGCGACATCTACACCGTGTCCCTGGCCGGAGGCGGCGCACCGTTAGTGGCCGTTGGCGCCAAGGATCGTCAGGAGCATACCCCGGCTTATCTGCCGACCGGGGAGTTGATCTACATCGCGGACCGGAAGGACAAGAAGGAAATGAATCTGGTGCTGCGTCGCTCGTCGGCCGCGCCGCTCGTCTCCAGCGATGCTCCGATCAGCGCAATCGCCGTTTCCCCGGATGGTAGCCGTATCGCCTGGGCCACGAGCCGCACCATGGACAAGAATCGAACCGAGACCGCGCTACTCTGGCGCATGCTTCCCAGTGGCACCGACACGCCCGTGCAGCTCCTCCCCGGGGAACGAGTGGCGAGTCCCGTCCTTTTGAAGGCGCTGACCCTGACCGCCACCGGCGGTCTCGACAATCTCCTCCTTCAGAACGTCCCTGATCCCGACCTGCACGCGGCCGATGACGTGCGGGTTCGGATTCAGGCGGCCGCGCTCAATCGTCTCGATCTCTTGGTCGTCGCCGGGCTGCCGGGCGTCAAATACAGCTTCCCCCATGTCATGGGAACCGATGGCGCAGGCACGGTGTCCGACGTGCGGACCGGCGAGCGACCAGATTTCGTCCTGGTAGACCGGGTCATGATCAATCCCGGCATCTCCTGCGGCCGGCTGTGAGTGGTGTGAAGCCGGAGAGCAGCCGCTCTGCCTGACTTACAGCGTGCTGGGAGAACACCGGCACGGTACCTTGGCCGAGTTCGTGGTGGTGCCCGAGCGAAACCTGGCACCGGTGCCGCCGAAGATGCCGATCACCCAGGCTGCGGCGTTTTCACTCGCGACGCTGACGGCCTGGCGCATGCTGGTCAACCGCGCGGCACTCCGGCCCGGGGAGACGGTGCTGATCTGGGGCATCGGCGGCGGAGTTGCTTTCGCCGCGCTTCAGGTCGCCAAGCTCCTCGGCGCGTCGGTTATCGTCACCAGCTCGTCAGACGCCGAAGCTCGAGCGAGCCCGCGCCTCGGCGCCGACGTCGTGTTGAACCACGCGCAAAACCGACGTGCCGAAGGAGATCCGGTCCCTCACCTCGAAGCGCGGGGTCGAGGTGGTGGTCGACAATGTCGGAGAGCAGACGTGGGAGAAGTCGCTGCGCTGCCTGGCCCGGAAAGGACGCCTGGTCACCTGTGGGGCAACCACCGGTCCCATGTGTCGTGACCGACGTGCGGAAGCTGTTCTGGTATCAGTGGAGCATTCTGGGCTCGACGATGGGGAGCCACGAGGAGTACCGCGCGGTGGCCGAGCAGGCGCAGCGCGGCCGCCTGTGGCCTGAGGTGGATAGCGTGGTGCCACTGGCGGAAGCCCGGCGCGGCGTTCGAACGGCTGCGAGCGCGCCGAACAACTGGGCAAAGTCGTCATCGAGGTGACTGGATGAGCGAACTCTGGGATCGGATCCTGCTGGGCGCCGGTGAGCTGGCGGACGTTCTGCCGGGCCTGATCGGAGCATTGGTCATCCTGCTGACCGGCTACCTGGTCGCCAAGCAGCTCGAGCGCTGGACCGACAAGACCCTGCAGCGACTCGAGTTCAAGCGCATGGTCGCGGCCGGCGGCTTCGCCGAGGCGGTCAATCGGGGCCGGATGGATCCGGTCAACGCCGTGGGCCGGCTGGTGTTCTGGCTGATGATGCTCGTGGTGATTCTGTTCGCCAGTTCGGCGCTGGGCCTGGAGAACATCCGCGACATGTTCGGCCGGATGATCGCCTTCGTTCCCACCCTGATATCCGGAATCATCATCATCATCCTCGGCATCATCATCGGGGAGTTTGTCCAGGGCGATCATTCTGGCCTCGGCCGGCGGGGTTTCCGGAGTTCCCACGCTGGCCAAGCTGACCAAGGGGATCATGGTCTTGATCTGCCCTGTTCATGGCGCTGCAGCAGGTGGGTGTCGCCGAGGAGATCGTCACCTCGGCCTTCACGCTCATTCTCGGCTCGGTAGCGCTGGCGGCTGGACTGGCTTTTGGACTTGGCAACCGGGAGCTGGCCGGCGAGATCACGCGGAAGTGGTACGAGGCGGGCGTGCGGCGGAATCGGCGGAAGACGGATCCGCCCGAGGGCGTGCCTGCAGATTAGGCGAGACTACCTGCTGGCTTAGGCCTTAAGCCATAGGTCTAAGGTCTAAGGCCTAAGGTCTTAGACTTACGGCTGACGGCTGACGGCTGACGGCTTTACGGCTGCACCCTGTACTTCTCCACCACCTGCCCCACACCCCCATCCAGCCGGCGCAGCACATACACCGCACCGTCAGCTCCAAATCCGGCGAGCCCGGTCCCCAGGGGTAGCTGCACCGTTCGAATCGGATTCCCGTCTCGTCCGACCACGTCCCACACCGAAGTCGAGTCGCCGAGGGCGCGGGAGCGCTGCAACCAGACCGAACCATCTGCACCGGTGAGGCCGGCGCTGAACGGTGGCTTGTAGTCGGCGAACGGATAGGAGAGTTCTATTCCGGCCGGTGCCCCGACCTGACTCATCTGCGAACGCACCTTTTCCAGGAAACTCTTCTTGTCATCCTCGGTGACCGAGATCCGGTGTAGGATCGGGACGGGTCCCTTCTGCCATTTCCCCGAGGGATCACGCCAGTCCACCGCATTGTTTGACGCGCGAGCAACCCAGATCGAACCGTCCGGTAGCACCCCGAACAGATCTCTGCCCCCGAAGATGGTGGAGACGATTTTCTTCTGTTCACCGAACTGGCCGTCACCCCAGGGCGGCAGCTTCAGCCGGGCCACGGTGTCCGCGATGGTGTCTCCCAGTGGGATCCGCAGCACGTTCAGGCTGTCGTACTTGACCTCGTCTCCCGGCTCGAGCCCTCCCATCACCGAGCGCACGTCCTCCTTGTAGCCGTTGACTGCCGACGTCGTAGTTGAGCGGCTGGTTGTGGCCTCCAACCGCGACCCGGTTGATCACGCCGAGCGGCTGACCCTCCACGCGTCCAGAGCGTGGTCCGTTCCGCGCCGAAATCCACCAGGCGCCAGGGTGTCGGCGAGAAATCCGCAGCACGAACCCGGGAATCTTGTGGCGGTTGGGGAATGAATCCGGCGGCCAGATGGTGTCGGCGTGCTCTCCGAGAGCTCTGGACCTCTCCATTGGTGGGATTCAGCAGCAGGAAACTCCGCGCCTTGACGTCGGCCATGGCGAGCCGTCCGTCGGGGAGCTCCACCACGTTGCTCACCTGCTGGAAAGTGTGAGACAGCGTCGCGACGGGCTTGTCCAGCACGATGGTGCTGGCTGGCTTCCGGCCACACGAGGCGGCGACGAACACTCCCAGTGCGACTGCGATCGGACTCCAGCGGGTCATGAGGTGACTCCAAAGGGGACGGTTGAACATCGGTGGATTACCGGCCAGGAGTCACTTGGGGCAACGCCAGTTCGTAGAGTCGAATCCCGCCTTCGAACGGTTCGGCCAGGAGCACGGCGCTCTGACTCACTGCGAGGACGCGGCCGTGGCCATGATGGCGCACCTCACGAGTCAGATGGCCGTCCCGTCCGACCACCTGGTTGCTGCGCAGCGAGTCGCCGACAGCCCGGCTCTTGACCAGCCAAACCTGACCGGCCGGAGTGGTGAAAGCCGCTTCGAACGGTGGCTTGATCGCGGCAAAGGGAATCTGCTCGGCGCTGGCCCGAAGCTCCTGGGGAAAGCGCCGCAGAAAGAGCTCACGATCGGGTTCCGTCACCGGATAGACCTTGTCCGGCAGCTCGGGACCCCGGTGGATCTTCCGGTCACTCCCTACCCAGTCCACCCGGTTCTGCTGCACCCGTGCTACCCACACCGAGCCGTCAGGCAAGACGCCCCACCGGTCCTGTCCGCTCAGCAGCCGTCGCTCAAAACGTCGGCGCCCCTCGGAGATCATCTCGACAACGTCGAGCGGTGCGAGACGGATTACCGTATCGGCCTGGGAGAAATCCGCCGCGGTACGCACCACGAAGGCCGAATCGCGATTGCCGGCCCCGTCAGGGCCGGGCTGTGGCCGGAGCTCGAAGTACCAGTGGCCCTCGGCGTCCCTGGCTCGTGGCAGTGCCCCGCGCAGCGCGTCGACTGCCGGAATGATGCCGAGCATCTGGCCGTCGGGAGACCAGATCGTTGCACGACGCATTTGCCAATCCGCTATCGCGACGGAGTCGCCGCTGCGGAAGATGTGAAAGGGCTGCTGGTATTCACGCGCTCCCTTCGCGCCACCGAAGGGACCGATTGTGCGCTTGGCAAAATCCACCAGGCTCACTGTCTTGTCCTGAGGAGCGATGATTGCCCAACGATCGCCGCCGAGCCAAACCGCGTCCGTCGCCTCTCCGACCGGAGAAACGACGGGATCGCTGCCCGGAGGGAGAACCTGGATCGAGGCCTTGGGCCCGGATGGACCGCACGCAGCCGAGAGTAAGGCGACGGCGAGCAGGCGCGATGGGAAAAACATGGGGCGGAAATGTAACCCCGCGACCCGAATGCTACCTCATGTGTGGTGGGAAGGGCCGAAACTGCTTACCGCGGTAATCTTTTGGGTAATTCACCACCGTCAGCGCTTGGTCAGGATCTCCTCAAACAAGGCGAGAGCCCGAGGATCCTCTGATTGTCCCAGCCAGAACAACGCCCTGCGCCTGATCCCCGGGTCCTTGTTGGTCTTCGCGATGCGAATCAGGATCGGCACGCCCTCGTCCTTCGGGCGCTGCGAGAGAGCGAAGACCGCGTGCTCACGGATATCCCGGTCGCCTTTCTCATCGGAGACCAGCGAGTCCAACCCACGGGTCGCCGCATCGCCCGCAGCCTGACTGACCCAGAATACCGCACTCTGTCTCGTATCTCTCGCCACTGACTCATCCTTGGCGATCTTGAGCAGCTCCGGCCAGACAACGACTGTGTCTGCCAGGATCGCGGGGAAGATGGCATCGTGCCCGATGTCTCCGCCCACCGTTCTTGCGATGCTCAGCAAGTAACTCGTCGCCGACTTCACATCGACCGTGCCGAGGTCGGTGACTCCGGTCCGGCCGGTGGAGGGAAGCGGTCCGACGTAGGTGTTCAGGTCATCAACTTTATGGCCTCGCACCCGGAGAGAGACTCGGACCGGGCCCGGTTCGCAGGGGCAGTTACGGATGTAGTCATCATCCTCTTCATCCTCAGCATCGGACATCGAGAAGCCGTTTCCATGCATCATCATGAAGTGTCGCCCGTCTCCGATGACGCCCTTGCCGTCGCCACAGACGCCGGGCCGCGAAGCGAAGCGGAACTCCACTTCCCCATCAGGACGCCGCGGCGACTCGCTGGGCGAGGCTCTGCGCCACCACGGGCTCCAACGGGGCGAGCGCCAGGAGGCAGAGTCGCGCGGATAGTCAAAGGCATTTCCGAGATTCCTCTCATTGCTCGAGAAGGGACTGCAGCAGATCGGCGGCGCGCGGGTCATCGGATTGTGAGAGCCAGAAGATCGCCTTCTTCCTCAGCTCCTTGTCCGGATCGTTCTTGGCGATGTCGAGGAGCTTGTCCACCGATGCCTTGTCACCGCGTTGCGAGTACACGAAGATCAGCTGCTCCTTGATCTTCGGGATTCCGCATCCTGCCATAGAGGTTGACCAGCTCGGTGGTCGAGCGCCCCGGTCTGGCCGGCCCAGAACAGCGCCTTCTTCCGCATCTCTACGTCTTCGGTTTCATCGGTAGCCAGATCCATCAACCACTTCCCACTGCCCTTGGCCCTTCATCTGGGAGAGCGAGAAGATCACTTTCTCCTTCAATTCCTCGCTCGACAGACGCTTGTACAGCGACTTGAGGTACGCGGCATTCTCCGCCGAGTTGTGCTGGCCCAGCCAGAAGATGGCCTGCTCCTGCACCTCGCTCGACGCGTCGCTCCGTTCGGCGTAGGAGCGGATGATCGAGCTGGCCCGGGGGTTGTCCATCTGCGAGAGAGCGAAGATCGCCTTCTTCTGCAGCTCCTCGTCCTTGGAGGTCCGGAGGATCGAATCGAGGGCGGTCACCGCCGATTCGGTTCCCACCTGGGACAGCCAGAACACAGCCTGCTGGCGCACCTCCTCGTCCGGGTCGTTGCGAGCCGCCCCGAGCAGAATGGATTCCGTCTCGGCGGTCCGCTTCTGCGAAACCAGGAACACCGCCTTGCGCCGCAAAACCTCGGAGCAGGTATCACGACGGGCCAGCACCTTCTTCAGGATCGGAATCGCGCGGTCGGGGTCCATCTGAAGCAGCCCGTTGATTGCCGCGATGCGAGTGTCGTCTTCGTCGTCGGAGCAGCCCTGCGTCGCGGCGGCCTTGGCCTGGCTATCGACCTTTGCCGCCGCGTCCGGATCGCCACGCTTCGCGAGCTCACCGCGGATCCGGGTCGTCAGAGACCGGGCGTCGCCCCGGGTGGCGGCGCTTGGGATACTTCTTCTCCTGCTGTTCCAGCGAGCTCAGCGCGGTCTTGAGGTCGCTGGTTCCGCCGCGGCGATAGAGCGCGAAAGCCTCCCAGTAGTAGGCATCCGGGGTGTACTGCGACTTGGGATAGGTATCCCGGATCTTGCGGAACAGATCCGCTGCCCGCGAGTAGTCGTTGCGGTTGAGCGCATCGCGAGCTGCGCGGTAGAGGCTGTCCGCGGGATCCTCGGCGGCCCATGGAGCGGGCACCGCCGAGGCCTGAGCCTGGGGAGCCGCGGCGAGAGGAACTCGGTTCCGACACTGCCCCGCCAAGCACCAACAGCAACGCCGCCGACAGATACGCATTCCGCATCAGATTTCTCCTTGTGCGCTGGGAGCCGCCGAGCCGGCGGGAATCGCCGACCGCAGCCGCGGCAAGAGCCCGCGCTGTTTCAATCCTTCGGTGATCAAGTCCACTTCCTCATGCCCGGTTGGACGCCTAGCTGAGTGATCTGGGCCAGCACCAACTCCAGATCCTCGAGCAGGCCCCGCATCTGCGGGTCAGTCAGCTCGGGCGAATCGAGCAGGAGACGGGTCGTGCTAAGGAGATCGCGAGCCGAGGCCGAGAAACTCGTCTCGCTTCCTCCGCTCCGGCTCTCGGCCCGAAAGCCGGTGAGGAGGGCCTCGGCCCGGCTCAGGTGCTGAATTGCCACGATCGCCATGGCCACCGTCTGGCGATCTGGGGACCGGGCGGCCAACTCAGGTGCAGATGGGGCCGGTTGGGTCTTCACCGTGAGCCGCCCGATGCCGATGCCGAGCACCAGGAGGGCAGCCACGCCGACACTCCACCAGATCACCCGGGGCGGCCGCAGGACCGAACGCTGTTTGCGCCGTGCCCGAATCCCGGCCCAGATCTCTTCTCTCGGAGTCTCGGGCGGCTGGTGATAGCTCCGAGCCGCCTTGGAGAGCCGTTCGTCCCACTCGTCGTCGTTCATGGTTTCCATTCCCCGGCAAAATCGGCCAGCGCTTCCCTCAGCTTCGCCCGTGCCCGGGAGAGCTGCGCCTTCGATGTCCCCGTTTCTACTCCCAGCGCCGTCCCGATCTCCTCATGGGTGTAACCCTCGACATCGTGCATCACGAACACCGTCCGGTACCCGAGGGGCAGCCGATCAATCTCCCGAGCGAGCCGCTCCTTGAGATCCGGTTCCGCCGATCGGCGTGATGCCACTTTGTCACCATGCTCGAGGTCGGTCTCCCGCTCCCGGAATCGTTTGAGCTTGCGCAGCCCGTTGAGCGCCACCGAGGTCGCCGACGGCGGTGAGCCAGGTCGAAAACGCGGCATCTCCGCGATATGACGCCAGGCGGTCGAAGGCCCGGATGAACGTGTCCTGAGTGAAGTCCATGGCCAGATCAGGATCCCCCGCCAGGCGATAGGCCAGGCGGTACACGCGGTCCACATGCCGGTCATAGAGTTCTCGCTCCGCGGTGGCCTCTCCGGCCAGGACTCGGGCGATCAGTTCACGGTCGTCCACCAGGCTCCGGAGGTATCGGTCGCTGGCCCTAGACAATGCTCCCCCCGGAAGGGTTGCGCGGTGGGGGAGGCAACCCTTTGCCGGGCTCGAGCGTCTTACTCGCTGTGATGGCGGCTTGGCCGCTGCAGGCAGGTCAGCTTGGAGGGTGCAACAATGGTTATGCGGACGACAAACGGACAGTCGGAAGTGTACGAGCTCTTCGATGCTCAGGGTGAGCCGATCGGCCGGGTCATCATGCCGCTGGACCCCCGGGTGGTGGGTCGGACGTCCGGCACGGTTCTCCTGGTACGGGAGTCTCACTAACGCGTTTTTCCTGCTCGGCCGGACCCGAGGGCGGACCGGCTGAGCTCCCCCCGCAGTACTTCCGTAACTAGTTGGCATTTCGGCTCTTAGGCAGCCTCCCCCGGGTTGCCTTCGGGTCCTCACCCCGAGTATATTTGCTGGTCCTCGGCTGTACCTCGGCCCCGCCTTACCCTCAGTTCGGACACTCATGACCGCCCCGAATTCGCGCGAACGGATTCTGCCGCGCCTCATCGAAGAGGAGATGCAGCAGTCATTCATCAACTATTCGATGAGTGTCATCGTGTCGCGCGCACTGCCCGATGTGCGCGACGGTCTCAAGCCGGTGCACCGCCGGATCCTCTACGCAATGAACGAGCTGGGCCTGGTGCCGGGCCGCCCCTACAAGAAATCGGCGACGGTGGTCGGCGATGTGCTGGGCAAGTACCATCCCCACGGCGATTCCTCGGTGTACGACGCGCTGGTACGCATGGTCCAGGATTTCGCCCTGCGCTATCCGCTCATAGATGGTCAAGGGAACTACGGTACCATCGACGACAACGCGGCGGCCTACCGCTATACCGAGGCTCGGTTGACGCCGGTCGCCGTCACGATGCTCGAGGATATCGACAAGAACACGGTCGATTTCCAGCCCAACTTCGACGACCGGCTCCGGGAGCCGACAGTCCTCCCGGCCAAAATCCCCAACCTGCTGGTGAACGGCTCGAGCGGGATCGCGGTCGGGATGGCTACCAACATCCCCCCTCATAATCTCCGCGAAGTCGCCAAGGCGATCGAAGCGTTGATCGACGATCCCGAGGCTACTATCGCGGACCTGCGGAAGCACATCAAGGGTCCCGACTTCCCCACCGCCGCCTACATCTATGGGCGGGATGGCATCAAAGAAGCCTACGACACCGGCCGGGGCCGCATCATCATGCGGGCCCGCGCCCAGATCGAGGAACGGGAGTCGAGCGGCAAGTCCCAGATCGTCATCACCGAGCTGCCATACCAGGTCAGCATCGAACGGCTTCATGCCTCGATCGTGGATCTGGTCAACGAGAAGAAGATCGAAGGCATCTCGGACGCGCGGAACGAGAGCAGCAAGGACGGGCTCCGGATTGTGATCGAGCTAAAGCGCGACGTGATCCCCAACGTTGTCCTGAACCAGTTGTACAAGCACACAGCGATGCAGGCCACCTTCGGTGTGATCATGCTAGCGCTCGTACACGGCGCGCCGAAGGTCATGAACCTCAAGGAGCTGCTCCAGCACTACATCGAGCACCGCCATGCAGTGGTTGTGCGGCGGACTCAGTTCGACCTCGACGCCGCGCAGGCCCGGGAACACATCCTCGACGGCTTGAAGATCGCGGTCGACAATATCGACGAAGTCGTCGCGATCATCCGGAAGTCGAAGGACGTGCCGGATGCTGACGCCCGGCTCCGCAAGCGGTTCAAGCTCACCGAAAAGCAGACCGATGCCATCCTTAACATGCGGCTGGCCAAGCTCACCGGTCTCGAGATCGAGAAGCTGGAAGCAGAGCTCAAGGAAGTGCTTGCCACCATCAAAGAGCTGAAGTCGATCCTGGCCTCGAAGCCCAGGCGTATGGCGATCCTCAAGGAGGAGATGGAGGAAGTCGCCCAGAAATACGGCGACGATCGTAGGACGGAGATCCTTGCCGACCAGAGCGACTTCTCGGTCGAGGATCTGATCGCCGAAGAGGACATGGTCATCACCATCTCCCACACCGGCTACATCAAGCGGATCTCGATTTCCACTTATAAGCGGCAGCGTCGAGGTGGGCGGGGGCTGCAGGGTGCGACGACCAAGGAAGAGGACTGGATCGAGCACCTCTTCATCGCGAGCACCCACGATTACCTGATGTTCTTCACCAACACCGGCCAGGTGTACTGGCTCAAGGTGCACGAGATTCCCCAGGGCGGCCGCGCGAGCCGTGGGAAACCGGTGGTGAATTGCATCGCCATCAAGCCGGAGGAGCGGATCGCCGCCACCGTTGCGGTGCGGGAATTCGCCGACGACAAATGGCTCATGTTCGCCACCCGGCTTGGCACGGTGAAGAAGACGGTGCTCTCGGCCTACGGCAACGTGCGCTCCACCGGGATCAATGCGATCAACATCGAAGCCGGCGACGAGCTGATCGACGTCCAGCTCTGTGATGAGGCGAGCGACATCGTCCTCGCCACTTCCGACGGCATGAGCATCCGGTTCCATCAGGGTGAGGTGCGGGAGATGGGCCGGGTCGCGGGCGGGGTGAAAGGCATTGAGCTCGAGAAGGGCGATGAAGTCATCGGCATGGTGGTGATCCGGCGGGACGCGACCTTGCTGGTGGTCAGCGAGAAGGGCTTCGGCAAGCGGTCGGAGCTGTCCGACTACCGGGTACAGAAGCGGGGCGGGAAGGGGATCATCACCCTGAAGAAGACCGACAAGACCGGTGCCATCGTCGCGCTGAAGGAAGTGCAGCCCGACGACGAGCTGATGCTCATTACCCGTCACGGGGTGATCATCCGGATGCCGGTCGAAGGCATCCGGGTCATCGGACGCAATACCCAGGGTGTCAAAGTGATGAACCTGGACCAGGGCGATTCGGTGGTCGACGTGGCGCGCGTGGTCAAGGAAGACGAGGAAGGTGCCGAAGCCGAGGCGACGACCGGCGCCAGTGAGTGACGAGGACTGAGGACTGAGGACCGAGTAAGTGCTTGGTCCTCGGCCCTCAGCCCTCATTACTTTCCCTCGACACTCCCTTGCCCCCCTACCCGCAGGGTCCTACTTTCGCCCAGTGTCCCTGACGTCGACGTATCCTGCCCGAGTTACTCTCGCGTCCATTCGCGACGCGGCAGCCGCGCTTGTCGGGGTGGCGCTGCGAACCCCGCTGGTCGAATCCCCTGCGTTGAGCCGCCTGAGCGGCGCTCCGGTGTGGCTCAAGTGCGAGCACCTGCAGCCGGTCGGCGCGTTCAAGCTCCGGGGAGCCTACACCGCCGTTTCTCGTCTCTCGGAAAAAGATCGGGCGCGGGGGGTAGTCACCCACTCCAGCGGCAATCACGGACTGGCGCTGGCGTACGCGGCCAAACGGCTGGGCGTCACCGCCGTCGTGGTGATGCCGGAGGATGCGCCGCGGGTCAAGATCAACGGAGTCCGGGAGCAGGGTGCGGAGATCGTCTTCGTGAGCGACCGCCGGCAGCGCGAGCCGGTCTGCGACCAGCTGGTGCGCGACCGAGGCATGGTGCCGATTCCGCCCTACGAGCATTCCGATGTGGTGGCAGGGCAGGGCACCTGCGGGCTCGAGATCACGGAGCAATGCCCCGACTTGAGCGCGGTGCTGGTCCCCACTGGTGGAGGGGGCCTGCTGGCCGGCGTAACTACCGCAGTGGGCGATCTGATCCCCACCGCAAACATTGTCGGGGTGGAGCCCGCCAACGTCCGTAAGCTTTCCGCGGCGCTCGCCGCGGGTCGCTCCGAGCGGATCGAGCCGGGACCCAGCATCGCCGATGGCCTGCTGACTCCCTCGATCGGCGCCATTCCCTTCGCGGCGATCGCCGGGCGAGTCCGGGATGCGGTGCAGGTGGACGACGCCGAGCTCAAGTCGGCGGTGCGGTTCCTCTTCGTGAAGGCCGGGCTTCGAGTCGAGCCCTCTGGAGCGGCGGCAGTCGCGGCACTGCTCGCCCGACATTTCGTTCCTAGCGGCCCGACTGTCGCCATTCTGAGCGGGGGCAATGTGGACCCCGATCTGTTCCAGCGTCTGGTGGGCTGAATGATCGCGCCGAAGATCATCGTAGCGGATGATGACCAGGCCCTGTCCCGAACCCTCGCCTGGATCCTCAAGGAGAACGGCTACGAGGTGGTGAGCGTCCCCAACGGGGACCACCTGCTCGAGCGGCTCGATGCGGATACCTACGATCTGTTGCTGCTCGACATCATGATGCCCCGGGTCGACGGGCTGCAGCTGCTCGAGCGGGTCAAGAGCGATCCCAACCACAAGGACCTGCCGGTCCTGATGATCTCCTCCATGCCCCCGGAGGAGGCCACTGTCCGCGCGCTGGGTCTCGGGGCGGCCGACTTCATTTCCAAGCCCTTCCGGGTGCGGGAGCTGCTGGCACGGGTCAAGGCGCATCTCCGGGTGGGCCGGGAGCTCAATCAGGCCCGGGCCGAAGCACGCAGTCGCTCGGAGATGGTGGACATCCTCCAGGAAGTCACGGCGTCGCTCAAGCCGGAGGAGATCTATCACATCCTGGTGCGGCGCGTGGCACGGGGACTCAGAATCTCCAAGTGCTCGCTCATCGTGTCGAACGCCGACTCGGACGAGTACGCGCTGGTGGTGGCCGCTTACGAGAACCCGATGTTGCGGAACCTGCGGATCGATCTCAAGCGCTATCCCGAAGTGCGCCGGGCTCTGGACACCCGCCAGGTGGTGCTGGTGCACGACGTTCTCACCGACCCGCTCTATCACGAGGTGCGCGCCGAGTGGGAAGCCGAAGGACGGTCGGTGCCGACCCGATCGGCTATCGCGCTGCCCTTCACCCTGCGGGACCAGCCCGCGGGCGTGTTCTTCCTGCGGACCACCGAGGAAGACCCGCCGCTCGATCACCGCGACGTGGATTTCGCCGACCAGGTGGTCCGCGCGGCCGTCGCCGCCCTGGAGAAGGCGTACGACCTCGAGAATGCGGTGCTGGGCCGGGAGCAGATGAAGCAGCTGGCCGAGACCGATCCGCTGACCGAGACCTACAATCGCCGCGCCCTGAACGAGAAGCTGGCCCAGGAAATCGAACGGGCCAATCGCTACACCACGGTGCTCGCGTGCCTGATGGTGGATATCGACAATTTCAAGCAGATCAACGACGCCTACGGCCATCTGGTCGGCGATAACGTCCTCCGCCAGCTCGCCACGATTCTGCGGCGGGAACAGCGTGCGGTGGACATCGTCGCTAGATATGGCGGAGAAGAGTTCGTCGTCCTGCTTCCCGAGACCGGGGCCAGCGGGGCGCGGATCTTCGCCGAACGCATCCTCCGGCGCGTCGCCAACCACGATTTCGGAGAATCGGGCCGCACGGTGCGGGTGACCATCAGCGTCGGCATCGCATGCTACCCGGACGAGCGGGCCGGCGAGGGCGAGTCGCTGCTGCGCCTGGCCGACGCCAACCTCTACAAGGCCAAGGCTGATGGCCGCAACCGGTACCGGGATTGAACAACCGGCGCTGTCCCCGGTGCCAGCGGGTCTATCCCGACCCGGCGCGGTTCTGTCCCCAGGACGGCTCGCCGCTGGTCGAGGTCGGCTCGACCGCGCCGCCGGGACCCTCCCAGACCAGCGTCAGTATTCGAACCCAGGTCCGGGAGGCGGCCCGGGCGAGAGCGCCGAGTCGCGACCGGGCCAGCCTGCTCACCAATCACGTCCTCGATAACCGCTATGAAGTAGGACGGAAGCTGGGTGAAGGGGGGATGTCGTACGTGTATCTGGCGGTTGACACGGCCTCGAAAGAGACCGTGGCGATCAAGGTCCTCTCCCCTCGGCTTCAGGAAGACACCAGCTCGATCGAGCGGCTACGGCGAGAGGCCGGTCTCGCCATGCGGCTGGAGCATCTCAACGTCTGCCGCATCATCCGTCTGGGGGAGACCGAAGACGGGCTGATCTACCTGGTGATGCCTTTTTTGCCCGGGGAGCTGCTGAGCGATCGCGAGGTGCGCGAGGGCCCATTGCCGCTCGATATCGGGACGCCCCTCATGCTCCAGATGTGCCGCGGGCTCCAGCACGCGCATGACATGCAAATTATCCACCGGGATCTCAAGCCGGAAAACGTCATGCTGGTGCCCGATGCCCAGTCTCCCGGAGGTGTAAAGGCCGTAGTCATGGATTTCGGGCTGGCCAAAGAGCGGCGCGCGGAACCGGAAATCGCCAAGCTCACCGCTACCGGCATCGTGCTGGGAACTCCGGAGTTCATGAGCCCGGAGCAGATTCGCGGCAAAGCGCTCGATGCCCGCAGTGATGTCTACGCCCTTGGCGTCCTGGGCTTCGAGCTGTTCACCGGGCAGCTTCCGTTTCAGGGGCGCAACGCGCAGGAAATGATGATTGCACGGCTCCGGGGCAAGCCGAAGGCGCTGCGCGACGTGCGCTCCGAGCTTCCCGCCAAGCTGGATGTGGCGCTGGCACGTGCCATGTCGCTGGACCCGAATGATCGTCACCCGACGATGCAGGCGTTTAGCGAAGCATTGGAAGGCGCCGAAGAGAGCGGCGTCTTTGCCAGACTATTCAAGAAGTGAGGAGTAAGGAGTAAGGAGTAAGGAGTAAGGAGGAAGGCACTGGCTCCTTCCACCTCCCTTTCTCACTGCTCACTCCTCACTCCTCACTCCTTACTCCTTACTCCTCACTCCTCACTCCTTACTCCCTACTCCTCGCTTCGTGAAACGCTATCCCGCCTTCGATCCTCCCGAGTACGTCTCCTGGTCTTCCGATCCGGTGCTACTGCAGGAATTCGGCAATACGATCGAGCGGGACCCCGCCAGGCGGGACGTGATCGCGGCCCTGTCTCGGGATGCGTTTCTGGTTCTCTACGAGCGGCTGCTGCTCGCCCGGCTTCAGGACATCGCGCTCTCGCGCTGGGTGCGGCAGGGTGTGATCTCCAAGGCCTGGCTGGGGACTGGTGAGGAGGCTTCAACCGTCGGGCCGGTCTTCGCCCTGGATCCGGAGGTCGACTACGTCGCCCCGATGATTCGCAATCAGTCCGCATGCGGCGACATGGGCATGCCGATCGGCGACGTCTTCCGCGGCTACCTCGCCGCTGCCAATGGTCCGTCGCGCGGTCGCGACCTGCACATCGGCTCGATGCCCCACCACGTGATACCGCCGATCTCTCCGGTCGGAGTCATGGTGCCGGTGTGTGTCGGGATCGCTCTGGGCGCGAAGATGCGGGGCGAGGCGGCGGTCGCGGTGACCTGGGTAGGAGATGGATCCGCCAAGGCAGGGGTGGCTCACGAAGGACTCAATTTCGCCGCAGTGCAGCGGGCGCCCGTGGTGTTCATCCTTCAGAACAACCAGGTGGCGCTCGGAACCCGGCTCGATCAACATCATGCCGCCGAGAGCTTTGAGGGCTGGCCTGGCGCATACGGCATGGCGGGCTGGGCGTTCGACGGTAATAACGTGCTGGATGCCTTTGCCGCGACCAGGCTCGCCCTGGAGGTCTGCCGTCGCGGAGAAGGTCCGGTGATGCTTCTGGCTGAGACTTTCCGGATGGGCGGGCACGCGACTCACGACGAGCGGGAAGCCCGCGCGACCTTCCCGGCCGAGCTCTTCGAGTACTGGGGCAAACGGGATCCGATTGGTCTCTACGAGAGCTGGTTGCTCCAGCACAGCGTGACGGCCGCGGAGCTGGAGCGCATCGAGGCCAATGCCACCGCGATAGTGGATGCCGCGACGGAAGAGGCCCTGGCCGACCGGGACAGATTGCCTCCGCCCGAGTCGGCGCTGGAGGGTGTGTATGCGGAGTAACGACAACCGAAAGGGGACTGGTATGCGTTCGGGATGGGCAGGCACTGGAACAATCGCCGCCGCGGGCCTCCTGGCGGGCCTGCTTGGCGGCTGGAAGCTGGCGGTTGGGGTGTCCCGGCAGATGCCGACGACGCACGGAGAATGGGTGAAGTTCACCAATGCAGCCGGCGATTCGATTCGAGCCTACGTGGCGTACCCGGAGCGAAAGGACAAGGCGCCGGGAATCATCGTGATCCACGAGATCTTTGGCCTGACCGACTGGGAACCGACCGTAGCGGACAAGCTGGCCGGCGCCGGGTACGTGGCCGTGGTGCCCGATCTGCTGTCTTCCCGATTCGGTGCCACTCCGGCTGACCCCGATTCGGGCAGGAAGCTGACGGCCCAGCTCGTCCCCGACAAGGTGAATGGCGATCTCGACGCGGCGTACAAGTACCTGGGATCGCTTCCCTCGGTCCGGTCGGACGACATCGGTACCATAGGATTCTGCTGGGGCGGGGCCCGATCGTTCGGGTATGCGACCGCGAATCCCAAACTCAAGGCCGCGGTAGTGTGTTACGGATCCCCGCCCGATTCGACCGCCATCCCTGCCATTGGAGCCAAGGTGCTGGGCGTTTACGGGGAGGACGACGCGCGCATCGATGCCACATTGCCGGATGTCGAGCGCCAGATGAAGGCGGCCAAGAAGTCCTTCCGCTACGCGAAATATCCCGGCACTGGCCACGGTTTCCTGAAGCCGGGACGGAAGGGCTCCGACACCCCTGCAGTGGACAAGGCCTGGTCGGACATTCTCGGGTTCTACCGGGAAGTGCTGGGCAAGTAGCCTCGTGATCCTGCACCTGGTGCTGCTCCGGTTCAAGCCCGGTGTGCCCGCGGAGCGCGTCGCGGCCCTGGCCGCGGCGTTGCTCGACATGAAAGGCCCGATTCCGGAAATTCGCGATATCCGCTGGGGCGCCAACCTGGGCCCCAGCAATGGCGAATACTCCCATGTCCTGACTGTGACATTCGACGACCTGGACGCGCTGGAACGGTACCTGGTCCACCCGGTTCATCGCCGCGTTGTCGCCGAACACCTCGAGGCAATCCGCGACGCGAAGCTGGGCGTCGACATCGAGACGTAGCCGCCGGAGCTCATCCTGATGCTGCTGACTCTCCTGCTGGTCCTGCAGGACCAGCTCGCCGTCCGGCCCGACACCATTCGGCCGGCCCACGATGCGCTGCACTACGACGTCACCCTGGTCCTGGGCGACACCGGAACCCACATCCTGGGTCAGGTTCAGACGACGTGGCGTCTGGGCTCGGCTGAGCCGCTCCGCATCGAGCTCGATACCTCACTGCGCGTGGTGCGCGTCCTCAAGGACGGCCGCGAGAATACCCGATTGTCCCGCACCATCTTTGCGCGAGAAGCCGATGGCGTCTACCTGCCTCACGACAAGGCGGCGGGCGATTCGCTGGTCTCGATGATCCGGTATCACGGCCCGGTGAAGGATGGGCTCATCATCGGCACCAACCAGTACGGCCAGCGGGTCATCTTCGCGGACAACTGGCCTGACCGGGTCCACAAGTGGCTGCCGACCCAGGATCACCCGAGCGACAAAGCGACGGTGGACTTTCATGTCGAGGTTCCCCCGGGCGTGAAGGTCATCGCCAATGGAGTGCTGGAGCGGATCGACTCCCTTCCGCGCGGCAGGAGTGTGTGGAACTTCACGATGAAGCAGCCGATTCCCACCTACGGCATGGTAGTGGGCGCCGGTCCTCTTGCCACGACGGTGCTGCCCGATGCGGCGTGCAAGATCCGCTGTGTGCCCCTCGCGGTGGTGACCTATCCGGAGGATTCAGCCTGGGCGGTGGCGGGGCCGTTCCGTCGAGCAGGAGACATGATCGACTTCATGAGTGAGACGATAGGACCCTTCCCATACGACCGGCTCTCTCATGTGGAGTCCACGACGATCTTCGGCGGCATGGAGAACCCCACCGCGATCTTCTATTCCGACAAGGCATATGGGGCCAAGAAGCTGATGGAGGAAACCGTCGCCCATGAGACCGCCCACCAGTGGTTCGGTGACGCGGTGACCGAGAGCGATTGGCACCATCTCTGGCTCTCGGAAGGCTTCGCCACCTATTTCGCGGCCCTCTGGCTGGGTCATGCCGACGGTGACAGCGCGTTCCGTCAATCCATGCGGCAGGGAGCGGAGGAGGTCTTCGGGGACACCACGACAATCGAGCGTCCGATCATTGATCCAGCCGCGACCGACCTGATGGGTCTGCTCAATACCAACAACTACCCCAAGGGTGCGTGGGTGCTTCACTCCCTTCGCGGGCTGATCGGCGACTCGGCCTTCTTTGCCGGGATCAGGGAGTACTTCAAGACCTATCGCGACAGCACGGCGCTCTCGAGTCAGTTCGCCGCCGTGATGGATCAGGCGGCCGGAACCTCGCTGACCTGGTATTTCATTCAGGCTCTCACTCAGCCCGGCTACCCGATTCTCGACCTCAAGTGGAAACACCACGGTAAGGCCCTGGATCTCGTCATCACGCAGCAGCAAAAGGAGTCCTGGGGTCTTTACCGGTTGCCGAACCTCGAGCTCTCCGTGGATGGCAAGCTGTATCCAGTCAAGGTGGAGGGGCGGGAAACCCGACTCACGCTCCAGTCGGTGCGCTCCAAGCCGAAGCAGGTGGTGGTCGACCCGAATGGATGGTGGCTGCTCAAGTCGAATGTCAGCGAAGGGAAGTAGAAAACGTGTCCCCTTCTCACTTCTCACTTCTCACTTCTTACGCTACTTCTTGTCGCGTCCTGCACGGGTTCGCTCTCACCTCTCTCGCACAAGCTCAAGATCGGCCAGGAGCCGTACGTCGTGTTCACCGCCGACGGCGAGGGTGGTTCCGGAGATCTTTTCGCGTCTCCGGTTAGCGGAGGCACGGTCTACCAGGTCACCTTTACCCGGCTCAATGAGCATCTGCCGCGGCTCAACTCCGACGGCTCGATGCTCGCATTCGTCCGTGGAGAAGGGGGCACCGCTGCCGTCTGGGTCATGAACCTGATCAACGGCGCGGAGCGGCGGGTGACGGAGCCGGGCGGGGCCGAGCCGCAGGGCCTCGCCTGGTCCCCCGATTCCCGAACGATCTACGTGAAGTCGGCTACCAGTGTCATCGCGGCCGCCGCTCCTCCCTCCCGTCTGTCCGTCACTCCGCTGGAAGGCGTGGGCCGGGGCGCAGCCGACTCCGCACTGGCGGTTCTGGTGGGTGATCCGGCCGCAGGAGAAGTGATGGATTGCCCGGCCGGTGCCGGTCTCTGCATCCGGCTGGGCAGCGGTTCTCAACCACTCGATTCAGCGGGGACCGAACCGCTCCGGTGGGGTACAGACTCCGTAGCCTACCGGGTGGGAGACCAGTTCGTGGTGCGGCCGTTGGGTGGTGGGATGACGCGGGCGCTCAGGTGGTCGAAGCGAGTGGAGCATCCGCGCGAGCTGACGTACTTCGCGCCGCAATAGCTTCCCACGCTGCTTCGATCGTCTGCCCGACCTGGGGATGATCGGGTGCCCACTCCTTCGAGCTTACCCGCTCCGCCGCAAAGCTGATCAGCGCGAGCCAGACCGCGCCCCAAAGGTCGGCCGGTCCGGCGCGAACCAGGCCGTCGGACTTCCCGGTCGCCACCAGGTGCTGAAGCGACTCGCGGAATTCCCGGGCAGTCTCCCGGCTGTGGCCGTCGAGGAATCGGGCGTCACGCGGCGAGAGTGCCATCCTGACCTTGGCCGGATCCTCCGCTGCGGCCACCACGAGCCGCCGGCCCAGCCGGGCCAGTCGCTCCGGCGTCCTCGAGCCCCGCTCATGCTCCACCTCGCGTACCAGACCCGCCAGCCAGCGCTGGCTCTCCCGGTACGCTTCGTTGTAGAGGATTTCCTTGCTCGCGAAGTGCCGGTAGATGGTTCCTTCCGCTATTCCTGCGCGCGAGGCGAGCGTCGGGGTCGTGGTCCCCTGGAATCCATCGGTGGTAAACAGGTCGAGCGCTGCCCGCAGCAGGCGCTCCCGGGTCGCCTTGCTGTCGCGGGGGCTTCGAGGGACGGTCATAAGCTGCCAATCCTGCCACTCGCGGACTAGAAGGCCCACCCGGTTCCAGCGGTAAACTTGAACCCGTCGGATCCGCCCGCGAAGTTAAAGGTCCAGATCGTGAACCGGAGCACCCGAATCGCCAGCCCGCCTCCGGCTCCAACTTTCATGTCCTCGGTCGTCAGCTTGAACGGCTCGTTCTGGAAGACGCGGCCCGCATCGAAGAAGGCGACCAGCGTGAAGGCTCCGAAATCGCCGAGGTTGAGCAGGTCATGCCGGACTTCGGCATTGAACAGGAGGACGTCCTCCCCGGTCAGCCGCTGGAAATCATAGCCCCGGTTCGAGTTTACGCCGCCCACCGCCTGAATCACGTTATTGCCCCAGACCGGAATCTCAAACAACGCGTTGAGCGGTGGGTCACCCGTCATGCCGGATCCGGCTACCCGCGCCGCGATGGTAGTGCCTTCCCTGATCGGCACGTAACCTCGCACCGCCCCGGTGAAACGGGTGTATCCGTCTCCGCCGCTTCCTTCCTGTACCGATGCCTCCGCGAACACCCCGCGCTTCGGATCGAACTCGTTGTCCCGGGTGTCGACCACCAGGGTAAGCCGGCCCCGGATGTCGGTGTCGCTCACGTCACCGGTGCCGAAGTCCTGGCGGAAGAGCGAGTTCTCGGGCAGGTCGCTGAGGTTGCTGTGCTCCACGTCGGCGGCCGCCGCGATGTAGAACGGTCCGTGGATGTGGCGCGTGACTTCGGCCGAGCCGAAGTAACGGGTTCGCCGCATCCGGTAGAAGAACGGCTGGGCATCGCTGGCCGAGTCTTCATCGAACTCGGTGTCGTTTCCCAGGCCGAAGTAGCCGAATCGCGCGGCCTTCGTCGCTCCGGCCCGGGCGGAGAGTCGCCAGTCCTCCCACAGGAGCGGCGCGTCGAACCCGACAATGGCGAAATGGCTGCCCTTCGTCCCCGCGCCGACATCAACCTGGAAACGACCGGCATAGGGCGACCGGGCGAAATAGTCGGCCTGCTTCCGCTCCTCGAAATGGATCACGAGGACGGGGAATTCATTGGCCTGCGAAATGAGCAGCGGGTAGAAGCTCTCCTTCCATGGGGCGGTGTTCTTGCTCTCCTGGGCTGCCAGAGGGCCGGCGAGAAGAACCACCGCCCAGAGTGTTGCCCGCGAGATGCGCCGCATCAGAGTGCCTTGTCGTAGAGGTATGCCATATCGCGCTCCGCCGCGCCCCGTCCGTCGTGTGCGGCGTACCGGCAGGGATAGAGCGATGCGGCGCCGAATTCACCGCGCTTGTTCACGGCGTAGTAGGTAAGCGAGAACTTGGGCTGGCCGTCTCGAGTCAGCAGCCCGGACGGGGCCCTGGCCACGATGCGCTTCAGGGTTTCCAGCGCCGCATCGGTGGGCTTCATGCCTCGTCGCATGTTCTCGACCGTCAGGAAGCCGCCGCACTCCATGGTCCCCGATTCTCCTCGGCCGATCGAGCCGGCGCCACCAACGTCCTTGTCGACGTACTGAGCCGCGCCCAGGATGGGCAGGTCACCGGCCCGGCCCGGAGCCTTCCATGCCGGACCGCTGGCGCTGGTCACCGAAGAGATGTCTCCACCGGTGCTCAGCACACTCAGGTAGACGGCCCCGCTCGAACGCGGCACTGGCATCTGATCCTCCGGCCATACGCGTTCCGCGTTGTGGGTTGCCCGCCAGGTCAGCCACTTCTGCCGTGACGTTTCCGTGAGCAGGTCCTCAACCGGCTTGGCGACCTCGCTCGGCGTCTTGATCCCCTCGAGCGCGGCCACCGCTCCCGCGCGACCGGTCGGACCGTGCAGGCAAGAGGCGTCCAGCTGCACGACGCCTTCTTCGTTCGGCAGACCGCCGAAACCTACCGAATCATCCTCCGGATCGAGCTCCTGGATCTTGACTCCCTCGACCGCCGCATCGAGCGAATCGGCCCCGGACTCGAGCAGCTCGACCGCCCTCGCGACGCCCCGCATCCCGTTGGATGATGCCACCGCGACCGGATGGGCGCCGCGAGAATGGATGATTGCGGGGGCACCACCCCGCCGAAACGCCGCGAGCGGAGCGTTCCCCAGCGCGAGCGCAGCGGTGGAGGCGGCGCGGGGGAAACGGTGCTGGCCTGTAAGTTACAGCCTTCAGATGATCACCCACAACGCGGCCCCCATGAGTCGAATGCGTGCTTGCCGACCACTCCGATCACTCCTAAGTTGCGCCAGCCATCGGCATGCTTCCGCTGCTTTCTGCCCGCGTTGCGAGCAAGGATCAGGACCCGTTTCGTCTCCTCCGGCTTGCGGCCGGAGGGATTCTGCTCTGCGCGACTCTCGTGGCACTCCTGCTGTGGGTCACCGGGGTCACTCCTCGCGCGGTTCTTCTGCTCGGCGCCTTCTGGGCGATCTACGGCCTGGTCTTCGGTCTGCTCGACGGGTTCCTGGAACCGATGACCGACTTGTGCGTCGAGATTCTCCAGAACGTCGGACTGACGCGGTACGGGCGAGTTACGCCAGCATCGAGACCCTGACCGCGCGGGGTTTGTTCGACGCCGCCGCCAATGAGTACCTGGAGCGATCACGGCAGGATGGTGGAGACGCCGAGGCCCAGGTGCGGCGCGCCGCGATCCTGGCCGGACCGCTGGCCAATCCCGGGATGGCGACGCTCGAGCTGGACAACTTCCGGGATACCCGCCACCTGCGGCCAGCCGACGACATCAAGATCGGCCTGGCTCTGGCCGAGTTCTACGAACGGAGACTGGCCGATCCGGGTCGTGCCATGACCGAGCTGCGTCGCTTGATCGACCTGTATCCCACCGTCGGCGGTAGCCCGACGGCTGCGTCGGACACTGAACAGCTGCGGCGCGATCGGTTTGGCGCCGAATCGGAGGAGGACAGCCCGCTACCGTGAGTCGACTCATTTTCTGGGATGTTGACACCCAACACGACTTCATCTCTCCCGCGGGGAGGCTGCATGTCCCGCGGGCCGACGCGATCGTGCCCCGCCTGACGGCTCTCACCGATTACGCCCATGCCAAGCGGGATCCGCATCGTTGCCAGCGCGGAGGAACATCTGCCCGACGATCTCGAGCTGAGCGAGCATCCCGACTTCGAACGACCTGGCCACCTCACTGCATGCGCGGCACGCCGGGGCAAAGGAAGATCGCGAAGACCACGCTGCGAGACGCCGCTGGCTGTCGGCTTCGAACGGCAGGAGCCCGAGGTGCTGCGGACTGGGCCTGGCCCGTCACGCCGGCGATCTGCTGATTCTCAAGCGCCATTTCGATGTCTTCAGCAATCCCAACACCGATACCGTGGTCCGCACGCTCGATCCCGAGGCGGTGGCGTTCTACGGCCTGCCGCTCGAGATCTGCGTGCGCCACGTCGGTCGAAGGCTGGCTGGCTCGTCGCCCGCACACTCGACTCTTCGTGGTCACCGACGCGGTGAAGGCGGTGCGGTATGAACTGGGTGAGCACGCCCTGCGGGACTGGGGCGACGAAGGGGTCCGGCTGGTCAAGACCGAAGAAATCGTATCGGAAGGGATCCTGGACACCTGGCTCCATCCCGCGTGACACCGACCACGGAAGTTCGGGCAGCTTGCTGGGCACCTCCCAGCCGGTGATCCTGCTACCGGGGGCGGCCGATCGCTTCATGGAGCTGGCGGTGCGCAGCCTGGTCCGCCAGCGGTTGCTGATGGTCGTCGCCGGAGACCGCGCGGAGCGATTCGCCCGAATCGGAGAAGCCTGCGGGAGGGAGGTTGCCCGAGCCTGCGTAGCACCGGGACAGATAATGCGTCCCGAATGGCTCGATCGCTTTCTGCGGGGACCAGCCTTCGAGGCGGTGGCCGTGGTTCAGCGGAGAGGACGAGCACGCCGAGCCGATGCCGCTGGCTGATCTGGCGTCGATTGCCCGGCGGACACGGTGCGTTGCTTATCGCGGATGTCAGCTACTCGTTGGGCCGTTCCCGGATCCAGGCCGAAGAGTGGGGAATCGATCTGGTGTTCGCTGGGGGTGAGGCCGGGAGTCCGCTGCCCTCATGGCTTGCGGTGGGAGCCGCTTCAGTCCGGGCGGTGAAGCTGGGCGGAATCTCATGCCCGGACGGGGCCAGGCGCTCGATCTCGTAGCGCATCATGCGGCGGCTTCTGGTGGTACCGCTCTCGATCCGCTGCCTGAATCGCTCGACGCAATTCAGGCCCGGATCGTCAGCGCTCTTCAACCTTGAATCGGCTGACCTCGCCGAACAGCGCCTGAGCCGCGTGGGCCAGCTGCTGGGCCGAATTCGCGATTTCCGTGGTCGAGGCGCTCAACTGCTGAGAAGACGCGGCGATTTCTTCGGCCGCCGCCGCCACGTCCTCGGTGCCTCCCGAGACCTCCGTCATCCGGCCGACTATCCCGCCGATCAGGCCGCGCACTTCGTCGGCCGACTTGGAAATCTGCCGGGTCCAGCTGTCGTTCTGCTCGGCATCGTTGGCAACCCGGGATAATCCCCGGGCGGCCGTGTCGGCCGCCACCCGCGCGGCTTGACCGCCTTTGGCGAGCCGGAGCAGCCGGTCGCGGGCCAACTCGACCCGGTTCTGCACCGCGCGCACCGTGTCGCTGGTGGAAGTGGCGGCCTGCGCGGCCTGACCAGCCAGCTTGCGCACCTCTTCCGCGACGACCGCGAAGCCCCGGCCCTCCTCACCGGCCCGAGCGGCCTCGATTCCCGCGTTGAGGGCCAGCATGTGGGTCTGCCGGGCGATCGCCTTCGTCTGCGTCACGAACTTTCCGATTTCCTCGCTGGCGGCGGCGAGCGCCGTCGCCTCCTCGGCACCGCGCTCGACTTCCTCCGCCAGCCGCTGCAGCTCGGCGGAGCTTTCGTCCAGCTGGTCCTTGTGGGAGCGCGCCAGTTCAGCCAGAGCCGCGTTCCGTTCCGCCGATCCCAGCGCGCTGGAGGCCAGCTCCTCGGCAATGGCGAGGATCTTGGCGGCGTCTTCTGCCGCCGCCCGCACCAGGGTGGCCTGACGGGTCGCGCGATCGGTGAGGTCGTTGCAGGTGCCGGATACCTCTTCGGTAGACGCGCTCATCTCTTCGGTCGCGCTGGAAATCTCCTGGGCCATCGCCGCGGCCTCCTGGGCGTTGCCCCGGATCGCACCAACCAGAGACCGCAGCTCGGTGACCATCGCAGAAACCGCGTTAGTCAGGGTGTCTACCTGGCTGGCACCGCCAGGCGCGATGAACTCCGGTGCGGTGAGGTCACCCGAGGCCACTCGCGCTGCGACGGCCGCCGCGTTCGACACGGGCCGCAGAATCACCCGGGTGAGCCAACTGACCAGGAACAGCATTACCAGGAATCCCAGAATCACGATCGCCACGGTGGCGATCAGGATGATCTGGGGCGGACTGAAGCCAGACACGACCCCGTAGCAGGACCCAGAGAATTCCCGCGACGGCGATCCCCAGCGCTGCCACGGTCAACAGCCCGACCTGATGCAGGTTGCGGATGAACGTCTGGCGCGCAATGGCCATAGAGTTCCGTGCGATGTAAGTGGTGGGAGGTGGGGAAGTTAGGGCAGGGAGGGGGAAAAGGGAAAGGGGAGGACGGGAGACGGGAGACAGGAGACGGGAATTCAGGATGGAGACCAGGCAGCCCCTCGCAGGTCATCTCATCCTCGGGGGCCCCGTCTCCCGTCTCCCGTCTTCCGTCTTCCTTCTCCCTTCTCCCGTCTCCCCTCTCCCGCCTAGATTCCCGCCCCTATGACCGTAGACGCACCTACCTATCAGCCCGACGTAGTCGAGGCCAAGTGGCGCGCCCGATGGGCCGAGAAGGGCACCAACCAGCCCGATCTCGACCGGCCGCCGGCACCGTTCTACAACCTGATGATGTTCCCCTACCCCTCGGCGGAGGGACTGCACGTGGGGAACATGTTCGCCTTCACCGGCAGCGACGTGTTCGGGCGGTTCAAGCGGCTACAGGGCTACGATGTCTTCGAGCCGATCGGGTTCGACGCCTTCGGCATTCACAGCGAGAATCACGCGATCAAGGTCGGGATGCATCCGGCCAAACTGATTCCCCAGAATATCGCGAATTTTCGGCGACAGCTGGAGCGAATCGGGGGGATGTTCGACTGGCGGCACGAGGTCTCCACCACCGACCCCGACTACTACAAGTGGACCCAGTGGCTCTTCCTGCAGCTCTTCAAGGCGGGCAAGGCCTACAAGAAGCGCGCGGCGGTCAACTGGTGCCCCAACGACAAGACGGTGCTCGCCAACGAGCAGGTCGAGAACGGACGCTGCGAACGCTGCGGGGCCGTGGTCGAGCAACGCTTCCTCGAGCAGTGGTTCTTCCGGATCACCGAGTACGCCGAACGGCTGCTCAAGAACCTGGAGACGATCGACTGGTCGGAGACGACCCGTACCGCGCAGCGCAACTGGATCGGCCGCTCGGAGGGGGCGGAGATCGCATTTCCGGTAGTGACAGGTGATAGCAGACCCGTCGCCTCGTCGCCCGTCGCCATCGCCGCCTCTGAGCGTCAACGGTCTTCACCACCCGCCCCGACACCCTCTTCGGCGCCACCTTCATGGTGCTGGCGCCCGAGCATCCCATGGTCAGGCATCTCACCACCCCTGACCGGAAGGCAGAGGTCGAGGCCTACGTAAAGGCGGCTGCGGGGAAGGACCTGGTGAGTCGCAAGGTGGGAGACCGGGAGAAGACCGGCGATCTTCACTCGGTTCATCCGCGATCAATCCGGCGACCGGAAAGCCGGTGCCGGTGTGGATCGCGGACTACGTCCTGATGGAGTATGGGACGGGCGCCATCATGGCGGTGCCGGCCCACGATGAGCGGGACTTCGAGTTCGCCCGAAAGTATGGACTCGAGATCGTCAGAGTGCTGGCCCGGGAAGGGGAGTCTGCCGCGCACGCCGGTCGACGAGGCGGAGCCGGGAGAGGAAGGCCACCGGCTGGTGAATTCGGGCCAATTCGACGGCCTGCCGGCAGAGCAGGGCAAGCGGGCCATCATCGACTGGCTGGCAGCCGAACGGACAGGGCAAGGGGAGAGTGCAATACCGGCTGCATGACTGGTGCATCTCCCGGCAGCGCTACTGGGGTCCGCCGATCCCGATCATCTACTGCGACTGCCTGCGGCCCGGTCCCGGTCCCCGAAAAGGACCTCCCGGTGCTGCTGCCGCCGATCGAGGATTTCCGTCCCGACGATTCCGGCGTGTCACCACTCGCTCGCCACGGAGAGTGGTACTACGTGGCCTGCCCATCGTGCGGCAAGAAGGGTCGCCGCGAGACCGACGTGTCCGACACGTTCCTCGATTCGTCGTGGTACTTCCTGCGCTACCCCAGCACCGAGTTCGCCGATCGGCCCTTCGACCCGGCTCGTACCAGGACCTGGTGCCCGGTCACGACCTACATCGGCGGCAACGAGCACGCGGTGCTGCACCTGCTCTATTCCCGCTTCATGACGATGGTGCTGCACGACCTTGGCCACCTTCAGTTCGACGGAGCCGTTCGCCCGGTTCCGGGCTCATGGCCTGATCGTGAAGGACGGGGCCAAGATGTCGAAGACCAAGGGCAACATCGTGGTGCCGGACCAGTACATCTCCCAGTGGGGAGCCGACACTTTCCGGATGTACCTCATGTTCCTGGGACCGTTCCAGGAAGGTGGCGACTTCCGCGACGCCGGCATCAACGGACCGCGCCGGTTCCTCGACCGGGTCTGGGCGTCTGGTGGGCAGTGCCGCGATCGAAACGGAGCTGCCCAGGGATCTGGTTGCCCGCTGGCATCGGACCAAGCGGAAGGTGACCGAAGATCTCGAGGCGCTGCACTACAACACCGCGATCGCCGCGCTCATGGAGCTGGTGAACGCGATGAAGGAAGCGGAGTCCCACTCGCTCGCCATCATCGAAGACCTGGTGATCATGCTCGCGCCCTTCGCGCCGCACTTCGCGGAAGAGTCCTGGGAGCGGCTGGGCCATGGTTCGTCGGTGTTCGAGGCGCGCTGGCCCGTCTGGGAGGACCGCCTCATCGTCGAGGATGAGATCGAGATCCCGGTTCAGGTCAACGGCAAGACCCGGTCGAAGATCCGCATCCCTCAGGGCGCCGAGGAGAAGTCCGCTCGTGGCGATCGCGCTGAAGGATCCGACTACCGCCCGCTTCGTGGACAGCAAAGCCCTGAGGAAAGTCATCTACGTTCCGAACCGCCTGCTGAATCTCGTGGTCTAGTCGAGCATCTCCACTTACCAGATCATGACCGGGAGCCCTGATGCGTCGCCCGATTCTATGGTTGGGACTGCTGTTGCTCGGCCTCTCCCGCCGTTGGCTCAAACTGCCGCGCCCGTACCGGCCGTCTTGGGAGCGCCGGCTCGCTATGAGAAGGCAATAGAGTGGACCCGGCAGTTCGTCCGCGACACCATGCGAGTCCTCGGCGCGCCGGGTGCCTCGATCACGGTCATCAAGGACGGCAGGGTGATCTGGAGCGAAGGCTTCGGAATGGCCGACGTGGAGCAGCAGGTCCCGGCCACCCCGCTGACCCGGTTCCGGGTCGGCAGTGTTTCCAAGCCGCTTACCTCCGCCGCCCTGGGCCTGCTGGTGCGAGGAGCGCAAGCTGGATCTCGACGCTCCGATCCAGAAATACGTGCCGTCGTTTCCCCAGAAACGGTGGCCCATCACCACCCGTCAACTGGCAGGTCACCTCGCGGGGATCCGGCACTACAAGGAGGGTGAGTTCGAGAACCAGAAGCACTATGCGACGGTGCTCGACGGCTCTCAAGATCTTTCAGGACGATTCGCTGCTCTTCCAGCCGGGCACGAAGTACTCCTACTCGTCCTACGGGTGGAATCTGATCGCTGCGGTTATCGAGGGAGCCAGCGGCGAGCCGTTCCTCACCTTCATGTCCAATCGGGTGTTCGGCCCCGCGGGCATGACCCATACGGTGGCGGAGTTTCCCGATAGCCTGATTCCTTTCCGGGCCCGGTTCTACGAGCGGCCCGATTCCAACGGCGGGATGCTCAACGCGCGGTACGTGGACAACAGCTACAAGTGGGCCGGGGGCGGCTTCCTCTCGACCACCGAGGATCTCGCCCGCTTCGGAGAGGTGATGCTCGAAGGCACGCTGCTCAAGCCCGCGACTGTGAAGATGCTGTGGACCCCACAACGCACCGCGGACGGGAAGGCCACCGACTACGGAATGGGCTGGGGGACGCTTCGGACCATGGACGGGCGGGAATGGATCAGCCACACCGGCGGCAGCATGGGAGGCACCGCGCACCTTCTGCTTTGTCCCAAGGAGCGACTGGTGGTTGCGATCCTGGTCAACAGCGACGAGACGTTCATCTCGGCGGGAACGACGATAGGACAGAAGTTTCTGGAGCCGTAGGGTCATTAAACGCGTTCCCCCTCTCCGCGCACCCGCGGAGAGGGGGTCGGGGGTGAGGTCTACAGCAGTTTCGTGATCCACTCGCCGACCAGGTATCCCAGACCCGCGACACCGAGTCCCACCACGAACATGTCCAGGCCGCTACGGATGACTCCGCGACCGGTGAAGAAGCTTCGTGCGGCCCCGACCCCGAAGTGAGCCGCCATCGAGATCGCCAGTGAGGTCCAGATGGCACCAGCGCCCGTGCTCACGAGAAACGGCGCGACGGGGATGAAAGCGCCGAACGCTGTCGATACTCCGGTGATCCAGCCCTCACGCAGCGGGGTGGTGTTGGCCTCACCGATTTTCAACTCCTCCCGCACCTGCTCCTCGAGCGCCCGTTCCGGATCCAGCATGACCTGCGCGGCCATATCCTTGGCTAGGTCTTCCGGAATTCCCTTCGCCTGGTAGACCAGGGTCAGCTCCTCCTGTTCCAGCTCCGGCATCAGCCGGATCTCCTCCCTCTCCATCGCGATCTCGTGTTCGAAGACCTCGCGCTCGCTCTTGGCCGCGAGATATCCCGACGAGCCCATCGACAGGGCGTCGGCCACCATCCCGGCGATTCCTGCCACCACCACCGCGTGGCCCGGCATGTTGAGGTGTCCCTGCGCGCCGAGCATTCCCGCCACCAGGCCAAAATTGGCGGTCAGACCGTCGTTGAAGCCGTACACCAGGTTGCGGAGCAGTCCGCCGGCCCCGGTCTTATGCCATGGTTCCCCCGCGCCTCCACTGAGCCCGGCCAGCGAGCCGGCATGCTCCGCCGACTCCCGAGCCAGGCGTAGCGCTGCACTGCGGGTATCCGCCTCGGGCGTCTGGCGGGACAGCTGCAGGTAGTTCTTCACCTCCCGGCCTTCCTCTTCCAGCAGGATCGGGAGGAGGAAGCCCGGCCCGAAGCGCCGGGCCGCCCAACTCATGGTCCGGGCCCGCCGCGAGGGGCGAATCGAGGGGACCGGGTGGCCGTGGTCTTCCAGCAATTTGTGCCAAACCGATACATGCCGGTCCTCGACCGCAGCCAAGCCATCGTAGAGTGCGGCTCTTCGGGGATCACCCTCGGCCCGGGCCAGCTCCCGGTACAGAAACGCGGCATCCGCCTCGTCCTGCAGGTGGTGAAGCCAGAGGTCGGGGGCGGGTCCGGATTGAGATGTGAGACGTGTCGCGGTCATGCCACCAGTATAACTCCTATCCCGTACCTGCTGTGGCGTGAATGCCGCTCTTGACGGGATTTCTTTCGACGGTCAAGTTGTCGCACCTCCCTCCCAGAAGGCTCCATGTTCTCCCGACTTTCGGTGCGTCCCGCGCTCGCCGCGGCGACCGTGCTCATTGCCGCCGCCTGCGTTGAAGAGTCCTTGGTCCCCCGCAGTGAAACAACGTCCCGAGTTCGCGTCCCCCAACTCCCGGCATCCACCAGCGTCAGCGACCGCCATCTGGTGGCGTTCAAGACCAACGAACCCGCCGGATTCCAGAAAGCGGTGCAGGCGCTCGGAGGCAAAGTGGTCCCGACGCCAGAAGGACATCGGCGTGGCGGAGATCTCCGGCCTGACCGATGCAGCCGGCGCATCCCTCAGCAAGACGCCCGGAATTGACCGGGTGGATCGTGACCTGATCGTTCAGTGGATTCCGCCGTCCGACCAGGCCAACCTCCGGCTGGCCGATCAGCCGACCTCCCTCGGCAATCGGGCCCGCGGCCCAGGGTACCGATCAGAGCGACGCCGCCTTCTTCCCCTTCCAGTGGAACATCCGGCAGGTCCAGGCCGACAAGGCCTGGGGCACCACCAACGGCGGGGCCGGGAAGACTGGTTTGCGTCCTCGACACCGGCATCGATCCTGACCACATCGATATCGACGGCCGCGTTAGCCTGATGCTCTCAGTGATCAGCACGCCGGTCTTCCCCGGTGACCTGGATCCCCTCGACTACAATGCTCACGGCACGCTGTCGTCCGGGTTCATCGCGACCAACGGAATCGGTGTCGCGTCCGTGGCGCCAGACGCCAGGCTCTGCTCCATTAAGGTTCTGCGGGTCACCGGCTCAGGCAGCTTCGGCGATATCATCACCGGCATCGTCGTGGCAGTTCAAAGCGGGGCCGACGTCATCAACATGAGTCTTTCGTGCTTATATCGATAAGACCCTGCCAGGTGTCGAGGGCCTGATTAGCGTGCTCAATCGGGCAGTGGCTTTCGCCCGCGACATGGAGTCGTCGTCGTTGCCTCGGCGGGAAACGACGGCGCCAATCTCAACGAGGACGGCAACCTGATCGTCCTGCCCGGCCCAGACTAAGGGCGTCATCAGCGTCGGCGCCACCGCCCCGTTCAACCAGCAGAATTTCGACATGCTGGCGAGCTACTCGAACTTCGGCAGCTCCGGCGTCGATCTGTTCGCCCCCGGCGGCGACCTGCTCGCCGGGCGGCAACCAGTTCGATCTCGTCTTCGGGCCCTGCAGCCACTTCCAGCTCACTCTGCCTTTCGCCTGCAGCACCAGGGACTACCTTATCGCGGCCGGCACCAGTGAGGCGGCTCCTCATGTTGCGGCTGCTGCGGCGGTTGTCGGAGTCCCAGATTCCCGGCAGTGCACCGGCCGAAACGCATCGAGGAATGCATTCGCCAGCAACACCGACATCATCGGTCCGGCGAGAGTTTTCGGCGCCGGCCGGTTGAATGTTCTGAAGGCGTCGCATGCAGCACCACCCCGTAGCGATTTAAACTATTGTGACAGCGGAGGTTAGGGCTGATCGATTCACCCTGACCTCCGCTCGGTCTTTTAGGGCCCGATCCAGTCGCATTTCGGGCCTCCCTCCCTGCAACTGTAGGGCTCGATTCCCGCATCTTTACCGGCACCATGGCCGATGCCATCCCCCTCCCCAACGCAGAAGCTGTCCTGGCCCAGGCCCGGGCCGGCGAGGCCGCCGCGCTGGAGGAGCTTTATCGCGCCTTCGAGACGCCGGTTTACAACCTGGCGCGGCGGATCTGCCGCACCTCGGAGGACGCCGAGGACGTGTTGCAGGAGACCTTCTTCGAGGTCTGTCGGAACCTGCGGCAGTATCGGGGCGAAGGGAGTCTGTGGGGCTGGATTCGTACGGTTGCGGCGAGCAAAGCGCTCATGCGGCTCCGGCGGAACAAGTATCGGGATACCGATGAGCTGGAAGACGAGGCGCATCACGGACCCCGCGCGGATCACGGGCTCCGCATGGATCTGGAGGCGGCACTGGAGCGCTTGCCCGAGACCTCACGAGCGGTGGTGTGGCTGCACGATGTCGAGGGATACACCCACGAGGAAATCGCAGGGATGATGGGCAGGACGGTAAGCTTTTCGAAGTCGCAGTTGGCGCGCGCGCATACCCGCCTCCGCCGCTGGCTCGGGGAGGAGACGCTGGTATGACACACATCGAACTAGATACCCTGGTTCGGCTGCGGGAGCCGGGACGCGAGCCCGGTCTTGCCGAGGCCGAAAAGCATCTGGCGGAGTGCGCGGAATGCCGCCGCGAAGCCGATCGCCTGGAGCAGCGGGTGGCGCGGCTCAAGGCGCTTCCGACTCTCAAGCCCTCCCGGGACGCCTGGCCGGTGGTACACGCTCGACTCCGCGCCGATCACCGCATCCGTACTCGGCGGTTCGCGACCGGGGGCGTCGCGATCGCGGCCGGAATCGCCGTGCTCTTGCTGGTTCGTCGTGCCACGTCGTCTTCCTCGCTGAATGCCTCGACCGCGCTCTCCGACGCCATGACCCGCTCCGGGCAGCTCGAGCAGCTTCTCGAGTCGTACAACGCCGACGGCCGCATCACCGATGGCCACACCGATGGAATGGCCGGCGCGCTGGAGGATCAGATCGCCCGCATCGATCGGCAACTTGAGATGGCCCAGCTGCTTCGCGCCCGGGAGCGCGATACCGCCCTGCTGAATCTCTATCGGGAACGGATCGGCCTGCTCGACGCTCTCATGGATGTCCACGTGACTCGGGCCTCGAACGTGGGCCTCTGATCGATGGTGATGGCTGAAGCAATGCGGCGGTCTCTGATCACTCTGGCGACTTGTCTCCTGATCTGCCCCGGCTGTCGTCGCTCAGGATAGTCTACCCCAGCCCAAAGTCGATTCCGCCCGGTGTCATCCGGCGTCGAGGGGGACATCCGCCCGATGTTCCAGGTTCTCACCAGTCGCCGGGCCCGGCTGGGGATCTCGGTGAACCTGCGGGCTCGTGATACCGATTCGATCGGCGCTCTGGTCAGTTCGGTGACTCCGAATGGGCCGGCAGCCAAGGCCGGCATTCGCTCGGGCGACGTGATCATCAAGCTGGCCGGCACCTCGTTGCTCGACGGTCAGGCCCGGACGAACATCGATGATTCTGCGCCCGGACTCCGTCTCACCGAGCTCGCCGCGCGACTCGAACCCAACGACACCATCGGCGGTGGAGTTTCGCCGGGGGAAGGAACGGAAGACCGTCCGCCTCATCACCGGAGATGAGCCGACGATCATGTGGCGAACTCCGGATGGCGGCTACGGCTATTCCCTGGGAGACGACGAAGCATTCCGCCAATTCCAGGACGCCATGCGTGGAGAGTCTCGCTTCGATCCGGATGATGACAGCCAGCGCTCGCTATCCGATGTCTCGGATGGGGGTGGTCCATCCCGACGCTCCGATGCGATTCGCCTTCGGTTCGCCGCTGGCCGATCTCGAGCTGGTGCCGCTCAATGCCGACCTGGGCCGCTATTTCGGCACCAGCGACGGCATCCTGGTCATCAGTGTGCCCGACGGATTCGAAACTGGGGCTGAAGGGTGGGGACGTCGTGCTCGCGGTGGACGGTCGAGAGCCGGCCAGTGCCTCGCACCTCCTGAGAATTCTCCGGAGCTACGAGGCGAGCGAGAGCTTCAAGCTGGACATCATGCGAGACAAGAAGCGAATGACGGTCGTCGGCAAAGTCGGAGGGCCAGTAGTCACAGACCCTGCCGCTCACCGCCTCTCCGTTTCGAATCCTCTTGGCCAATCGAGCAAACGTTGTCAGGTCCAGGCTCTGGGCTCCGTCGCTCAGCGCATGGTCCGGATCGGGGTGAACCTCTAC
Organism: uncultured Gemmatimonadales bacterium; assembly: GCA_963788625.1. Lineage (GTDB taxonomy): Bacteria > Gemmatimonadota > Gemmatimonadetes > Gemmatimonadales > GWC2-71-9 > DATBGE01. Next base: position 936,114 of record CAWBHB010000001.1, read on the forward strand.
GATCACTCCATGCGCACCCGCGGCCAGGGCCGCCAGCGCCAGCGACGGTACGATCGAGCGCACCCCGGCAGCGTGGCTCGGATCGGCGATCACCGGCAGGTGAGTCCGCTCCCGCACCAGGGCCACGGCGTTCAGGTCCAGCGTATGCCGGGTGGCCCGCTCGAAGGTCCGGATGCCTCGTTCGCAGAGCACCACCTGGTCGTTGCCGTGGGACAACACGTACTCGGCCGCGTGCAGCCACTCCTCGATCGTCGCACCACCGCTTCGCTTGAGCAGGATCGGTCGCCCGCTCCGACCGGCGGCCCGAAGCAGCGCAAAGTTCTGCATGTTCCGGGCGCCGATCTGGAGCATGTCCGCGTAGCGCGCGACCAGCGGGACCTCCTCCCAGCTCATCACCTCGGTGACGATCGGCAAACCCGTCTGTTCCCGCGCCTCCGCGAGGAACTTGAGCCCCTTGGTCGCCCAGCCCCTGAAAGTCGTAGGGTGAGGTCCGAGGCTTGAAGGCGCCACCGCGCAGGAGATCGGCCCCCGCGGCGGCAACTGCCTTTGCCGTCTCCAGAATCATCTCGGCGCTCTCGACCGAACATGGTCCCGCGATGATCACCGGACGGCCGGCTCCGATCTCTACCTTGCCGACCTGGACGATGGTGTCTTCGGGCCGCTGAGCCCGGTCGAAGAGCGGCACGTTGGGTCTGGGACGTTGCTGTGGCGGGGCCATCACGGCTGGAGAGGCGGTCTTCCCTTCATGCTGCCATGCCTGATAGGTGCCAAGAATCACGATTCGAGCCGCCAGCGCCTCGATCGACTCGAGGGCCTCGGCCAGCCGCGGGTCATCGGTCGCGCCTTCCACGTCGAAGTAGAAACGGTAGGTCCAGGGGGCGGATCGTTCCGGCCGGGATTGGAGGGAGGTCAGGTTGACCCCGCGCGCAGCGAAGGCCTGGAGCGCCGCGGCCAGCATGCCCGGACGGTGATCGAGCCAGACGATGAGCGAGGTCTTTTGAGGCGCGGTGCCGGGTACTGCCGCAGGACGTTCGCTGCTGAAAGTGAGAAATCGGGTCTGGTTGGTGGGGTCGTCTTCGATCCGGTCCTCGAACACGTTCGAGGCCGTATGCCTCGCTCGCGTGTGCGGCGCAGATCGCGGCTTGAGATGGATCATTCTCCCGCGCCACGATCTCGGCGCTGCCCGCCGTGTCCCAGGAACTCACCAGCTCCGCATCGGGCAGGTGCTGGCTGAGCCACGATCCGGCACTGGCCCAGGGCGACCGGGTGAGACAGCACCCGCCGAACCTGAGTCAAGCTTCCGCCTCGGAGCCCGAGGATCGCGTGGTGAACCGGAAGCAGGATCTCCCGGCTCAGGTAAAGCCTGCTGTCGCCGAAAGCCTCCTGCAGCAGGTCATACGTCGGCGTGATCGAACCCGACCAGCGAATTCTCGATGGCCAGGCAGCCGGTGTCGGCCTTGCCTTCGCGTACCGCCTTGACCACGTCTCCCACTTCGCGGCAGGCGACTACCTCCGCATCAGGCCATTGCTGCCGGGCCGCGGCTTCGCTGAACGAACCACGGGTGCCCTGGATCGCAACGCGCATCGCTCTCTCCAGTAAAAACGAAAAGCCCCGCCGGATTCCGGCGGGGCGTCGAGTGGTCCGGTCAGGTCAGCCTAGCGTGCGCTTACCCCGCCGAACGCGACTCGCGCCGCGCCGGTGCCGGTAAAGCCGAAGAACGCCAGGTGACCGATCATGAACGCAGTCTACTGCCCGCTCATTCGAAGGTGTCAAGAGCGGTAATGTACCCCGTGCCTCGGCATGGCTAGCTTACCGGGCCAGTTTACCCTTCAGCTACGATGAGTGACGCCCTTCTCAGTTGTCCCATCATGGCCGGTCTCTGCCAGCGCCATGGGCCAGTGCGACTTTCCCAGCAGCCGGCGTTCGAATCGCTGGTGGATGCCATCGTCTCCCAGCAGATCTCCGGTCGTGCAGCCGAGGCGATCATGAACCGACTGCGCGACCGGATTCCGATCGAACCGGAGCCGCTGGCCAAGGCCAACGTCAGAACGCTTCGAGCGGCCGGTCTTTCTCGCGCCAAGACAGTGTACTTGCGTGAGCTGGCCCGCTTCGCCGCGGCGGGCGGCCTGGACGGGATCGAATCGCTGCCCGACGCCGAGGTGGTAGAACGCCTGACCTCGGTCAAGGGAATCGGAGCTTGGACTGCGGAGATGTTTCTGATCTTTTCGCTGAACCGCCTGGATGTCTGGCCGGTCGGAGACGGGGGCATCCAGCGGGCGGCTCTCAACCTGTACCGGATTCGAAGTCCACGCTCCCTCCAAAAGCTCGGCGAGCGTTTTCGACCGGTTCGCACTCACGCCGCCTGGTACCTCTGGAGATCACTGGATGAGGCGTGAGGCCGGGTTCGCCGGCCTTGGCCTCCTCTTCACTCTGCTCGGATCGGGCCTGAGCCAGCCGCGGCTCAGGGCCTTCCCGAATACCATCCCAACAATCCGGTCGTTGAGTCCCGCTCGGGGATCTATTTCCAGCCTTTCGTAGAGCCACGAGCGGGGTGGCGCCTTGCGGTCGGGCTCGACTACGCGAGCATGACCGAACTCGCCTTCGGCTTCTCGAGCCGATACTTCGTTTCTGCTCGATGCCGAGAGCTACCGGTTCAGCCTCGGCATCGCGAAGGATCTCGGGCCCTATGATTTCCTCCTGGCCGATGTGTCAGTCGGTGGTGTTTTTGCCGGCGGACTGGATGGATTCTTGAATTGGTATCACGATCTCTTCGGAATCAGTTTTCCGGAGCGGGAAGGGAGACCCGAGAACGAGTTCGACTATCACTACCGCTATCCGGACGGAACTCGGGTCGAATACTCCAGCTCGAACTTCCACCTGAACGACCTCCGAATCGGGGCCGGTCACCGCTTTAGTCCCAAAGTCCAGTCGGTCCTCTCGGTGACTCTCCCGACATCGACGGCGGCGGACGGATATGGCCGCGGCGTCGTTTCGGCGAGCCTGCTGACCACCGTTCGCGCGCAGATTTCCCCCCGGCTTACCTATGAGGGGGAGCTTGGATTGGGCTACACTCCCCGCCATGGTCCGCTGAAGCAGATTCAGAATCAGAGCTTTATCGCCCTTACCTCCGGCCTGCGCTACCGGTTCTGGGGAAAGCAGTCACTCTACGCCAACCTTTACTGGGCTTCTCCCCAGTACGACGACGCCGAGGCCACCGCGCTTGAGCGGGAGGAACTCGACTTGGACTTCGGCTGGATCTACCGCACGTCGGGTGGGCGGGATTGGAGGATCGGATTGACCGAAGATCTCTACCCCAGCGGACCGGGGATCGATCTGATCATGAGGGTGGGGACAAGCTGGTAGGAGAAAGCGTGAGAAGTGAGACGTGAGACGTGAGAAGGCGGTAAAACTGAAGCCCTCCGGTTGCACACGGAGGGCTTCGTTATTTGGGGGCAGCCTTCTCACTTCTCACTTCTCACTTCTTACTTCTCACTTCTCACGTTCTCACTTCTTACGCTGTTCTCTTCTCCAAACAGGAACTTCTCCATGTTCGAGAACAGGAACTCCTTCGCCTTGGGCATCGCGAACGTTCAGCCCGTAGTGATTGATCAGCTGCTGCTGGGTCTTGAGCCACTCCTGCCAGCAGACATTGCAGATCTGCTCGTATACCCGGAGCCCGATGTCATTCTGGAAGGGGCGGAAGGCAAGCTGGTCGCGTTCCTGGCCACAGCGAGTGCAGAGGACGTTCGGCATGCGGGGAAGATAACCCGTTCTCCTAATACCGACGACTCACGATCACACCCCCCTCTCCCTGCTTCAGCGTCTTGACCGCCGGAGCGGGTCCCCAATCCGGCGCCGAGGCCGAAGACCACTGCGGTGGTACCGCTGACCAGGGGAAGCAACGCGACCGGCCACATCGAGAGCGCGGCCAGCATTCCGGCGATCCAGGGGGCGGCCGGGGAATAGATCGCGTCAACGAACCGCAGCCGTCGCCGCACGAAACTCCGCGCCAGGAAGTACCCGGCGATTCCAGCAGCGACAATCAGCAATCCGGCAATCAATCGATACATTGGTTCGGCTCGTTATCTAGGGCTCGTTCCACTACGGAACAGCGCCCCTGAGAAGATTCAGCCCTCACCAGCGGGCCACGGCACTGCCCCAGGTGAACCCCGAGCCGAAAGCCGTCATGACCAGGACGTCTCCCGAGCTCCAGCCGGCCGGCCCGGACGCACTCGTCCAGCCCGATGGGGATCGTGGCAGCCGTGGTGTTGCCGTAGCGCATGATGTTGTTGTAGACCTGGTCTTCCCGGAGGCCCAGTGCCTTCTGGACCGCTTCGGAAATGCGGAGATTGGCCTGATGCGGGATCAGGAGAGAGACGTCGGTCGTGCCGAGCCCGGCCTTCCCGAGCACCGTGCGGACCGACTCCGGCATCCGGGTGACGGCATGGCGGAAAACCTCCTTGCCGTCCATCTGGAGAAAGTATCTCCCTGCCTCGAGGTGCTCCACCGAAACCCGCGGGTGGTACCTCGAACCCGGGACCGTCGACCCACAGCACCTCGGCAAAGTTGCCGTCGGCTCGGAGATCGAAAGCCAGCAATCCCTGATCGGGTGTTCAGCAGGCTCGAGGACCGCCGCCCCGGCGCCGTCGGCGAAAATCACGGCGGTATTGCGTCCCCGGGTGCTGACGTCCATGCCGGTGGATTGAATCTCCGCTCCGACCACGAGCACCCGCTGGTACTCTCCCGCCCGAATCCAGGCGTCGCCCACCGAGAGTCCGTAGACGAATCCGCTGCATTGGACCCGGATATCGAGTGCGGGAACGGTCGGGATCCCCAGCATGCGCTGCAGGAAGACTCCGCCTCCCGGGATGAAGTGGTCGGGGGTCGAGGTGGCGTAGACGATCGCTTCGATGTCCTTTGCGGTGCGGCCTGCCATTTCCAGGGCCTTTAGCGTGGCCTCGTGGGCCAGGCCGAAGCCGGTCTCCCCTTCGGCGGCCCAGCGCCGCTCCTGGATTCCGGTCCGGACTCGGATCCATTCGTCCGAAGTGTCCATCAGCTTGGCGAGGTCGTCGTTGCGGACCACGCGGTCGGGAACGGCGAACCCGGTGCCTGTAATGCGCGAGCGAGGCATGGGTCCTCGTAGTGCTGGCCAGTTGTCGGCAGGAAGCCGTATCTTCGCGGAAGCCGCAACCCTCCCGCAAGAGAGAAACGATCATGACCGATGCGAGCGATCGCCGACTCGGAATGGACCGGAACGATCAGCCGCCGGGACTTTCTCGATGGGCTGGCGATTGCCACGGGAATGGCGCTCATGCCGTTCGGTTGCACCGCTGGAGGTGAGGACTCACTTACGCTCCGGAGCAGGCGCCCGACTACTACCCACCGGCTCTGACCGGACTCCGAGGAAGTCATCCCGGTTCCTACGAAGTCGCGCACCAGCTGCGGGACGGGACCCTCGAGAGCCTATCGGCCGGACCCGCGGACACCGGCGAGCGATACGACCTGGTCGTTGTCGGCGCCGGAATCAGCGGACTCTCCGCGGCATACTTCTATCGCAAGGCCCGGCCCGATGCCCGGATCCTGGTGCTCGACAACCACGATGACCTGGGCGGCCACGCGAAGCGTAACGAGTTCACCGTCGGCGAGCGGCTTCTCATCTCCTACGGCGGAACCGAGTCCATCGAGAGTCCGGCTCAGTACAGCGCGGTGGCCCGAGGGCTGCTGACGGAACTCGGGATCGACCTGCAGCGCTTCTACACCGCCTTCGATCGAGGGCGCTATCCAGAAGCTCGGTATGACCAGAGGCATGTTCTTCGATCGGGAGACGTTCGGAGTCGATCGGATGGTGCACGGGCAACATGTCCGACATCTCCCGGAGCCTGCTCGACCGCGCGCCACTCTCCGAGGCGATCAGGCGCGACATCCTCCGGGTGCACGGGAACCGGACTAACCATTTCCCCGGACTTACTTCGGCGGAGAAGAAGGCCCGGCTCGCCCGAATGAGCTACCGGGATTTCCTCCTCAATGTCGTAAAGGTCGACGCCGAGGCGTGATTCCGCTCTTTCAGGCCATGACGCACGATCTCTACGGCGTCGGGATCGACGCGGTACCCGCCCTGGACTGCTGGGGACTGGAGATGCCGGGGTTCGACGGGCCTGAAGCTGGACGACGATGAGCCCAGCCCGGGCATCGGGCGCACGCCGCTGCTCGAGATGAACGAAGAAGAGCCATACATCTTTCACTTTCCCGACGGCAATGCGTCGGTGGCCCGGCTGCTGGCCCGGCGCCTGGTCCCCCAGGCGCTGCCCGGCGATTCGATGGACGACGTGGTGACCGCCCGGCTCGATTACTGCAAGCTCGATCAGGCTTCAACTCGACCCGCATTCGACTCAACAGCACGGTGATCCGGGTAAGCCATCGGGGCGATCCCGCTTCGGCCCGCGAGGTCGAGGTCACCTATGTGCGGGGCGGAAAGGCCAGGTCGGTGCGGGCCGGAGGCCTGTGTCCTCGCCTGCTGGAACATGGTGATTCCCTATCTCTGCCCCGAGTTGCCGGACGCGCAGAAGCAGGCACTCGCCTACGGGGCCAAGGTCCCGTTGGTGTACGCCAACGTCGCGCTCCGCAACTGGCGAGGCGTTTCAGAAAGCTGGCGTATTCGACGTGTACGCACCGGGCAGCTACTACGCCAATGCCTTTCTCGACTTCCCGGTCGATCTGGGAACCTATCAGGCGCCGCGAACATCCGGAGACCCCGGCGGTGGTCGAAGCTGGTGCGGACTCCCTGCCAGCCCGGCTCCCCCTCTCGGGTTCAGCATCGCGCCGGTCAGGAGGAGCTGCTGCAGACCCCATTCGAGACGCTTCGAGCGGACGCTGAGGGACCAGCTGGTCCGAATGCTTGGTCCAACGGACTTCGATCCGGCCGGCGACATCACCGCCATCACGGTCAATCGGTGGCCCCACGGCTACAGCTACGAGTACAACTCGCTGTGGGACGGGCCGTGGCCCGAAGGATCAGGAGCCCTGCGTCGTGGGACGCCGACGCTTCGGCCGTATCACGATCGCCAACGCCGATGCCGGGCGCGTTCGCCTACACCAATTCGGCCATCGATCAGGCCTGGCGCGCGGTCGAGTGAGCTGCTCGGAGGGACTGCATGATGAGCGTCGACGAATCAGGATGAAGAGTTTCCGGAGGAGGAGTCTCGCCGATCAGGACGCCACGGTTGACCTGCCCCCACTGCGGCGAGGAGGTCGTGATAACGCATGGATCCAGGCGGCGGTGCTGAGCAGGAGTACGTCGAGGACTGTGAGGTCTGTTGCAGGCCCTGGCGGGTGACGGTCCACTACGGGGAGGACGGCCGGGCCAGCGTGGAGCTGGAGCCGGGATGAGCCGCCGGCTCTACCAGCGGAACTGATAGGCCAGCTTCACGAAGAAACCGTCACTGGCTCGGGTCATCTCGGAAAAGTTGAATGCGGCGCGTGTCGTCGAGCGAGCTGCCATACCCCAGGAACGCGACGGTTCCCGGCGACGGCTCGAACGACGCCAGAAAGTCCACGCGCAACCCGTTCGATTCCTGGAAGGGTTGCGGGCTGGCCGTTGATCAGGAGCGGATCTCCGTTGTCGGCGTCCTCCAGCGCGGCCCGGCGCTGGGCGACGTACTCCCCGACGGCCCGGAAGAACAGCGGCCGCGATCGGCTGATACTCGATCTTCGAGCCGGGGAATGATGGTCCGGGCGAATTCGGAGCCATCCCGACTGTCGGGTAATGTGGGAATAGGTGTTGGATCCACGCACTCCGAATCGATCCGGTCGGCCTCAGATCCAGGGTACCGACGACGCGGGTCTCATATCCCTCCGCGCCTTCCGCGAAAATGGCCCCGCGGGCCCGGATCACCTGGACGAACGCATCGAGCGTCTGCCAGGTCGGTGTCGTCAGACCGAACGTTCACGTTGAAATTGTTATCGGTTCCGCTCGGAGCATCGTACGGAACCGTAGTACCGCCCTGGTCCACTTGGTAACCGTTGTACGCCCCGGGCTCGAAGTTGGTGAACCCGAGCTCTCCGTGAAGATTGAATTGCCACCCCCCGCGAAGAGTAAAGTCGGCCTCGGCCTGCCAGACTCCCTCGAGGGCATTCCCCACTTGCGAAGTCCGTCGTAGAGCCAGGTGTAGAACGGCCCTCCGAAGAAGTTTGCCTTCTCCAGAAATGCTCCGCGAGCGCCGTAGATGGAGAACCGGTTGAACGCGTGCGCCTGGACGATGTCGTTTCGGGGGACGAACCCGGCCTGAGACTCGAAGTCCTTTCCGATGCCCGTGACCTTGTAGTTGAATCCCCACGACCTTCCCGTGCGGTCGAACTCGCGCCTCCAAGAGCGGGCTGGATCGGGGATCGACGTCGGCAAAGTCTCGCGTCCAGGATCCCCCGAGCTGGCCCGCCACGTAGTAGAGCTTTCCGAAGACAATGCGCACGTCTCCGGCCACGAACCCGGTTGTAGGTTCCCGCTGCGTCCTTGGAGGTCGCGGTGACGCCGGCGGTCGAGTTGGCGCCGATGTCATGCCGGATCCGCGCGATGTTGAACCAGGTGTCGGCTGGGCCCGCCTGATCCACCGCGGTCAGCAGAGGCGATGTTGTTCGGGTCCGAGCTTCGAGGTCACTTTGCCGCCGACGATCGGATCCACGATCTGCCGGGTGTAGACCAGCTGGTTCGGCGTAGCGAACAGCTCGATCCCCTCCAGGAAGAACGGACGCTTCTCCGGAAAGAAGAGCGCGAACCGCTCGTTCACGGTCACCAGGCTCACGTCGGATTCGATCTGGCTGAAATCGGGATTGTAGGTGGCGTCGAGCGACAGGTTGCTGGTTAGCCCGAGCCGGAGGTTGGCCCCGAAGCTGGGATCCACATTCTCCCGCTCATATCCGCGTCGGCGTGGGAGCGCCGTTGGCCGCGGCGGTCACGAAGGGCTGGAATTCGGTCGTGATGCCGCTCTGCAGGTCGTGCAGCCCGTCGAGCGAGCCCGACTGGATCAGGAAACTGGCGTTGGCGCGCCGGGTGTCGGTCCAGGTGTCTTCGTAGCCGGTGCGCTGGATCTTGCGGACCACGTTGATCCCCCAGCGCTGAGCACCGTTGCCCGGATAGCGCAGGCTCTTGAAGGGAATCCGGATCTCGACCACGTAGCCCGAGTCGGTCAGCCGACCCTTCGATTCCCAGATGTAGTCGGGGTTCTTGTCGATGGTACCGCCCAGCAGGCTGCCGGCGGTAAAGCCGCCCTCGGTCCTGACTCCATCTTCCTGCGAGCCCAGCGGGTTCACCGTGAAGAAGAACGCGCGCCGCCGGTCATCGAATGTGTCGAGGTAGATGGTGACACGATCGTCGGCGTCTAGGTTGTCCCGGTCGGCGACCGTGGCTCTGATGCTGCCGGGGTCGGTTCTCGTGGGCGATGATACCGAAGTGAATGGCGTTCGGGGCGTACCAGACCAGCACGTCGGTGCGTTCCTCGGCGGGCCGGCTGTCGACCGGCTGGTATTGATGGAAGTCGGTGAGCCTGGCGGCCTGGGACCAGACCGGCTCGTTCAGGTCACCGTCGATGGTGACGGTAACCTCGAGCCGGGGGGCCGTGGCAAAAAAGCCGGGGCCCGTCGAATCCGGCGGCGGGCCCTGAAGGGCGGCGAGAAGGGTGAGGAACATGGAGGGTCGAAAGTAAGGGGAAAGGCAGGGATTATGGACTCGCGGAACAATGACTTCATCGCTCCCTAGGCTTCTCCCTCTGCCCTGCCTTCTCCCTGCCTACTCGTATCGCAATGCAACAATCGGGTCGAGCTTGGCGGCGCGCCGGGCAGGCCAGATGCCGAAGATCAGCCCGATCGCCGCGCTGAACCCGAACGCCATAATGATGCTCTGCGGGGAGATCAGGGTGTTCCACCCGTTGCTCTTGGCGAGCAGGTCGGTCACCCAGACGCCGAGCAGAATGCCGAGCACTCCGCCGGCCAGGCACAGGACCAGCGCCTCGACCAGGAACTGGAACAGGATATTCCACTGCGTCGCGCCCAGCGCCTTCCGCACCCCGATTTCACGGGTCCGCTCGGTGACCGACACCAGCATGATGTTCATGATGCCGATGCCGCCGACGACCAGGCTCACGGCCGCGATGCTGGCCAGCAGGGTCGTGAAGATCTCGGAAGCGGACTGTTGGGTCGCGAGGAACTGCTTGGCATCGCGGATCTGGAAGTCGTTCTCCCCGCCTGGACGGATCTTGTGTTCACGCCGCAGGACCCGCTCGATATCGACCATGCCCTGCTCGACCGGGACATCTATCTGCGAATCTGCACCCCGACCGAGCGGAGCCGGTCGGTGCCGAAGACCCGGTAGCGCGCGGTCTGCAGCGGGATCCAGATCTGCTCGTCGGGGTTCTGCCATGACCCGGTGGCCCCCTTGGAGGCCATGATCCCGATGACCTCGAAGGCGATGCCCCGGATCAGGATCGTCTGGTGGAGCAGCGCGACGGGATTGGCTTCCAGCAGTTCCGGGATGTCGGCGCCGAGTACCGCATACCGCTCGCGAGCGGCGTCATCTCCGCTGGTGAACATCCTCCCCTGGGCGAGCGTGTAGTTCCGGACCTCGGGGAAGTTGGCCGTCGTGCCGGTGACGTTGGTATTGATGTTCTTGTTGATGTACTTGATCTGCTGTTGCGCGACGATTTCGGGCACCACGGCCTTGATGAACTGGCCGTCCCGCTCCAGAGCATCGGCGTCGTCGATGGTGAGACTCACCCGGTTGGTGGAGGCGACTCCGCCGCGTAAACGACATGCCCGGGATACACGCTCAGCACATTGGCTCCCAGCGAAGCGATCTGATCCTCCACCGCCTTCTGGGCTCCGGTGCCGAGTGCCACCATCGTGATGACCGCCGCCACGCCGATGATGATGCCGAGCGCCGTGAGAATCGAGCGCAGGGCATTGGCCCGGATGGATTGCAGCGCGACCGCGACAGTCTCACCGATCAGCATGGTCAGGGCCTTGGTGGCGTGGGGCCTTGGAGGTCCCCTGGCGGTGATTGCAGGCCCGGCAGTCCGGTGCCCGTCACCCGGGTCACCCGTTCCTTGAACTCCTGCTGGGATTGAACCAGGCTCGCGCTGGGCAGCACGAGCACCGAGTCTTCCGGATTCAGCCCGGAGACCACCTCGGTGTAGTCCAGGTCGGTGAGACCGGTCCGGATGTTGAGCGGCACGATGGCTCCGCCCCGACGCGTGAAGACGATGTAGCGTCCACCGAACCGGGTGTCAGGCTGGTTCTGGGACTTCGCCCGCTCTGCTGCCGCCGCCCATCCCGGCAAACACCTTCCGCAGCAGCGCCCGCTCCTCCGCAGTGGGTTCCTGGCCGCTCATCCGCTTCTGGAAGATGGCTTTGACCTGGGCCTCGCGTGACCCCCGCGGGCAGCACGACGCTGCGCCCATCCGGCAGGGTCAGGGTGTTGGCGCCGCTGGGCTTGGTCCCGCCGCCACCCTGGCTCGCGGTGGTCTGAGGTTGTTCTCCGCCGGTCTGGGCTGCTCTTGGCAAGCTGCGCCTGCACGTCGGACATCGAGAGGCCGAGTACCTGGGCGGCGGAGCCTACGTCGCGCTGAGTCCGCAGCGCGGCGTTGGGAATCGCGAGCACGCTGTCGCGGCGGCCCACGTGGATCTCGACTTCGGTATTCATCCCGGGCCGCAGCAGACCCTCGCGATTCTCGATCCGCACCAGCACCGGGAACATGGTGACGTTCTGCACGATCGTCGCCTGCGGCTCGATCTTGAGCACCGATCCCGTCGAAGGGGTGATTGGGGTAGGCGTCAACCGTAATCGTGGCCCGGAGACCCGGCTGGATCTTCCCGATGTCGGTCTCGTCCACCAGGGTCTTCACCTGGACCAGGTTGAGATCGGCCATCTTGAGCAGCACCGTGCCTCCGCCGACGTCCTTCGTGGGCGACGAGATCACCTGTCCCCGCTCGACGTCCTTCTCGATGATCGTGCCGGAGATCGGCGCCCGAACGTCGGTGTCTTCGAGCTGGATCTTCGCGTTCTCGACGTCTACCTGGGCGCTCACCACCTCGGCCTTCGCGTTGGCGTAGTCCAGCATCGCCTGATCGTGCTCGGTTTCGGTGAGCGCCTGAGAGCCGAACAGCTCGTCGGCACGGTGTTTCTGGGCGGTGGCGTTGGCCAGCTTGGCCTTGGCCACGTCGAGGTTGGCTTCCGCCTGCGCAAGCGTGTTCCGCGGCTGGCGCGGATCGATGGTGACCATGAGCTGGCCGCGCTTCACCTGTGCCCCAGTCTCCACCATCATCTCCAGGATCTCACCCGAGGCCTTCGACTTGACCTCGACGGTCGTGTCGGGCTGGATCGCCCCATTGGCCCGGGCGGAGACCACGATGTCCCGGCGTTCCACCGGAACGGCCAGGTAGGGAGGCGGAGGCGGCAGGCGGCTCCTTGCAGGCCGCCGCCAGCGTCAGAAAAGTCAGGAAGATCTTGCGCATCAGCACTCGAGTCTCAGGTGTCAGGCCGGGCCATCCGGGAATCCCTGGATCGGCTGATTCAGGCCTTGGTCGCGAAGTCCTGCTCCACCATCCCATCCTTGAGATGCACCTGGCGCCTGCGCGTGCGCCGCGATGTCGTGCTCGTGGGTCACCAGGACGATGGTCTGATTCTGCTGGTGCAACTGGTTGAACAGCGCCATGATCTCGACGCTGGTGGTCGAATCGAGATTTCCGGTCGGCTCGTCGGCCAGGAGAATGCTGGGCTGGTTGACCAACGCCCGCGCGATCGCCACCCGCTGCCGCTGACCGCCCGACAGCTCATTGGGCCGGTGCTCCATCCGGTCGCCGAGTCCGACCCGGGTCAGGGCGTCCACCGCCCGTGCCTTACGCTCCTTGCCGGGCACCCCGGCGTACACCAGCGGCAGCTCGACGTTGTGCAGGGCGGTTGCCCGCGGCAGCAGGTTGAAGGTCTGGAACACGAACCCGATTTCCTTGTTCCGGATCCGGGCCAGCTCGTTGTCTCCCAGCTCCGATACCCGGTGGCCGTTCAGCCAGTATTCGCCGTGGGTCGGGGTGTCCAGGCAGCCGATCATGTTCATCAGGGTCGACTTGCCCGAGCCGGAGGGGCCCATGATCGCGACGAATTCGTTGCGACGGATCGTGATATCGACTCCCCGCAGTGCCCGCACGATCTCACCGCCCATGTCGTATTCACGCTGCAGGTTGCGGGTGACAATCATGGCGTCCCGGGGGACGTCGCTGGGCAGAACAGCCATCCGTTCGTCGGTCGACTTCAGGGCAGAGGTCATAGGTCCCGTCCGATGAGTGCTTCAATCTGTGCCTTGGCACGGAGATAGTCGAACCGGGCGGCGACCGCATCCACCTCGGCTTGAGTGAGCGCTTCCTGCGAGTTGAGCAGGTCGAGAATGGTTGCGGCGCCCACGCGGTAGCGCTGCTCCACGACCCGAAGATCTTCCTGCGCTGCCGCGACGCTGGTCTGGGCGATATCAATCTTGAGCCTGGCGGCATCCAACAGGGCAAATTGTGCCGTCAGAACGGAAGACACCTCGCGGCGGGTATCGCTCGCTGTGGCCTCTGCCTGATCCAAGGTGCTCGCCACGGATGGTGATCGTTTCCTCCCGGTTGAATCCGTTGAACAGAGTTCCAGTTCAGGCCCACGCCCAGTTGCCGCTGGTTGAACAGGTCCCAATTGCGGTTGTCGGTCCCCGACCAGCCGGTCGAGGCCCCGAGAGAAAGGTTGGGCCAGTAGGCCGACTTGGCGGAGGAGAGATTGGCGTCGGCCGCGCGGGCGCTCGCTTCGGCGCTCTGCACTCGCGGGGACTGTCAAGAGCGCCTCCTGGAGCAGGGCGAGCGGTGTCGAGCTGCGCCGCAACCTGGTAAAAGGCGGAGTCGTCGGCGGCCGCCACCCGCCCTTCGGCCCCGATCAGCCGGGCCAGTTCGGCCTGCGCCGCCGCCACGTCGGCCTGCGCGCTCACCAGCGCCAGTTGGGTGTTGCCCAGGATCACGACCGATCTCAGCGAGTCGGAACGGGTGGCGCTTCCCGCGTGGAGCTTGGCGATCGCCAGCTTCAGCTGTTCCTCCGCCCGTCGGACGCTGGCCTCACGCACCCGCACCAGTTGCTGGGCCGCCAGGGCGGTGAAGAACTGCTGCGTCGCGGAAAGGCTCGCCTGGTAGTTCGCATCGATCAGCCCGGCTTCCGCCGCATCACGGGCGGCGTGCGCCGCCCGTGAATCAGCGCCTCGACGGAAGCCGGTGAAAAGGTCCCAGCTCGCATTGAGCCCGAAATTGAGATTCTGGGATGACGTGTTACCGCCCACCAGTTCGCCGGTACTCGAATTGACTCGAGGTGGACCTTCTTGATAGGTCGTGCCTCCAAACGAAGAGGCACTGAGACTTGGCAGCCAGGCGCCCTTGGCGCTCCGAACCTGCGCGTCTGCGTTACGTACCGCGCCCAACGCACCGACCACGGTAGGCTGGACGGCCTGGGCCATTTTCCTGGCTTCCTGGAGCGTCACGATAGGCTGCTGCGCCGCCAGGATCGGCGTGGAGGCCGCTATCGCCACGGTGACGAGGGCCGGATTCAGGGAGGCAGTCGGAGAAGACGAGTCATGGCCGTCAGTGCTGTGGAGCAGGGGCGTTCATCTGGCGCCGCTCCTGGTCCAGTCGGGACGTGAGGTCCGCATACTTGCGTCTGCTGTTCTGGATTGAGCTGAGTGCGGATCTCTGAACGGATTTGGGAGCGCATGGTTTCATAACGCGGGGCTACTTCCTGCCAGATGGCGTCCATGTCCCCCCGATGGCGATCGAGGATGGCCCGAACGCTGTCGCGCTGGGCACTGCTCAAATCGAGCGACTCACCCAGCAGGCGAAGATAGCCTTCCATCCTGTCCCGCGGCTTCCCCTCCCAGAGGGTCCGATGGGAGACTCTGGCAGTCACGGCACCGCCAACCGCGGCGCCGAGGACGAATGCGGCGAGAAGCAGAATGCCCGCCTTCCAGGTGCTGCGCATCATCGATCGTCGTCTCTCATGGTTCGGGAATCATGGCGGTGAGAATGAGTTCGCTGTCTGCCGCCGTGCTCAGCTCGAGTAACGGCTCGCCGACCGGATCGCTTCGGCCGGGAACCGCGAGCCATGCACCAAGGGCTGCCGTGAGGATGGCCGCCGCCGCGATTCCCGGTCGGGCCCAGCGAGCCAGCACCTCCCAGCTATCCAGCGCGATTCGTTGCGGCAGCCCCGCCATGACTCGATGGACGAAATGCTCCGGGGCCAGACCCTCGAGGTGAGACCGGAGCAGGGCACCGATCTCGGGATCGGGTCCGTGCTCGGAAAGCTTGAATTCCTGGCTCACGAATCACCTCGGGGCTCGAGTCCTAACCGCGTGCGCAGCGCCCTCCGCGCGTGAAAGACATCCGACCGTACCGTGCCCACCGGGATGCCCAGCATTTCGGCGATCTCTCCGTGGGAGAACCCCTCCGAATCGAAGAGCACAACCGCGAGCCGTTGCCGTTCCGGCGAGGTCCACCAGTGCCCTGTCGATACGCTCTCCCAGCTCTCCCCGTTCGACCAGGGCCTCGGGTGACGCTTCGCCCCCGGGAAGCTGAGGGCTCACCGGATCGGTCTCCCTGATCTGTCTGCGGCGACGAAGATCATGAGCTGCATTCACCACGATACGAAGGATCCAGGGAGCGAACTGCCGTCCCGGGTCATAGCGATGGATGTTCTTCCACGCCGAGAAAAAGCCATCCTGTGCGGCGTCATCAGCGTCTTCGGGGTGGTGGAGGACGGCTCGCGCCACCCGCCGCGCCGCCGGGCCGTATCGGCGGACCAGCTCACCAAACGCCTCACGGTCGCCCCCCTGGGCCGCAACCGCCAGGTCGGCGTCGGCTATCTCAGGACTACGCAGCGGGGGACTCCGATGTTGAATTCCGTACCCTGGGGGGCCGGGCGACTCGACAGCGGTAGCCTTCGACGCCGGGCGGGTCTGGAATAGGAAACTCCTTGTCGGGCAATGGGATCGGTGTCTGAGTATCCGGGATCGGGACCGGAATTACAAGCGCAGGCAAGCCTCGGGAGCGGGGGGATGGTTCATCCTGACATGGAAGATGCGGGAGCGGCAGGGAATGCGACTACGGCGGGTTCTGAATGGCTCCTGGCTAGTCGCTGCGACGCCTCCAAGCCTCTATTCCAGCCGCCAGGCCCAGCCAGATGCAAAGCCCTCCCACGACGTACGCCATCGCCCGAGGCAAGCCAAAGAACAGCAGTGCGATCACCACGAGTCCCAGGCTGAGCGGACCAAAGAAGGAGCGCCAGGCCCCACTGATCACGGTTCGCGCGGCGATTGCGGTCCGGCCCCGCAGGTTGCGCCTCGTCCGGGCGTGCACCAACTGGCGCTCACCCGTCGATTGCCGGGTGAGACGGGACGGGGCCAGCCGTCCCAGCCGGGCCGAACCGGGAAGCTGGCGCCGTTCGACCTCGACGCTCAACGCCAGGTCCTTCCTGAACTGAGCCTCCATGGTAGTGGCCAGCTCCGAATCATTGATGACCACGTCCAGCTCGTAGTTACCGAGCAGACTGGAAGCGTTGAGATTGCTGGAGCCTACCCGGACCCAGGTACCATCGACTACCGCCGTCTTGGCGTGCAGCATGGGCCCTTCCCACTCGGCAATCCGGATGCCGGCCCGTAGAAGGTCCCGGTAACCGATCCGGGTCAGGTTGCGGACGAATGGCACATCACTGGTCCCCGGAACGAGTAGGCGGATGTCGGCCCCATCGCGTGCGGCCTCGACCAGTACGGTGAACAATCGCGGAGGCGGAACCAGGTAGGCGTCGGTGATCCAGAGTCGGGTCCCACAGCCGGCGGCGAGATATTCGAGAACCCGGTAGGCTCGCTCCCGCCCAGGTTCTCCGGCGACGACGCGGACACTCGCCTCCCCGAACTCAGGGACCTCGGAAGCGTGTTCGCTAAGGGGAAGCGGAGATCCCACGGTCTTCCACACCCGGCCAAAGGACGCGTCGATCATCTGGGCCGCCGGGCCCGCGATCTCGACTGCGGTGTCGCGCCACGGGGAGAGTCCCTTCTCAGGATCTCCCGACCACTCGTCGCCGATGCAGAGGCCACCGACAATCGCCCGCTGGCCGTCCACAACGACGGTCTTGCGATGGTCCCGCGAGACATTGGCCAATAGCCGGATCAGGCTGGGCGGGTTGAAGCAACGAACCTCGACTCCCGGCATCACGGAGTTTCTTCCAGTATCGGCGTGGCGTTGCGATCGAGCCAAGCCAGTCGTACAACAGGCGAACCGCGACGCCTTCGCGCGACCTCACCGCAAGCGCGTCGGCGAACGTCTGGCCGGTGCGGTCGCCGCGGATGATGTAGTTCTCGAAGTGAATCCAGTGCTGCGCCTCGGCGATGAGCCGCAGCATCGCCGGATAGACCTCGGGGCCGTCCTGCAGGACGGTCACCCGATTTCCCGGGATCGCCGGGCTACCCGACGCTCGGTCGAAGGCACGCTCGACCGGACGCCTGCCCATGCCGGGTTCCGTCCGCAGCGTGCCTTCGGTCACCCTTTGAGTCCCAGTGTGCTCTCCACCGGACGCAGCGCCTCGAGCACGAACTGAATGTGCTCGTCCAGCGGCACCCCGAGCTCGGCCGCACCCTGCGTCACGTCTTCGCGGTTCACGCCCCGGGCAAAGGCCTTGTCTTTGAGCTTCTTCTTCACGCTGGAGACCTCGAGGTCCTCAAGGCTCTTCGACGGGCGAACCAGTGCGCAGGCCACGAGGAATCCGCAGAGCTCGTCCACCGCGAAGAGGGCACGCGCCATTGGAGTATCGCGTGGCACGCCGCTGTAGTTGGCGTGGGAGAGGATGGCGCGCTGAAGGTGTTCGGGGAATCCCTGAGCCGCAAGAATCCGCACTCCCTCGGCGGGATGCTCGCTCGGTCGGCGAGTGCGCCGCATTGGGGAATCGCTCGTAATCGAAGTCGTGCAGCAGCCCTACCAGTCCCCATTCGTCGGGGTCCCCTCCGTACTTCGCGGCCATGGCCCGCATGGCCGCTTCAACGGCGTACATGTGTTTCCGCAGGGGTTCGGAGGCGGTGTATTCCTGCATCAGTGCGAGCGCGCGCTCTCGGGTCCAGCTCATGATTCAGTGAGAGTTGAAGGAGTCGAATACTAGTCTGCCCACGGATCCGTCGGGTCCCTCTAACGAACGACCCTCCGGCGGAGTTCGCCAGAGGGTCGGTCCAGCGTGCGACTGCGACGTCCATGGTCTTCGAGCAGCGATCATGGAGCCGGACAGGTCACCGATCCACAGACCGGAACGGGCAGACTGGTACCGTAGGTCCGGTTGGTGATCTCGGCGACCGAGTCGGCGAAGACGCGCTGAGCGACCGAGCTCGGGTGAATGCCGTCGAGCGAGAACAGCGGACCAAACCCCACCGAACCACCCGTCGGCACCTGGGTCAGGTCAGGGAATTGGGGAACCGCCGTACCGACGAGGTTCTTGAGCGCCGCATCGATGTCGAAGAACCCCCAGCCTTCGGCTTGCGCCACCTGCTGAATTTTCTGGTTGTACGCCGCCACCGCCTGCACCATTCCCTGCAATTCGGACGCAAGAATGGTTTCGTTGTCCACCGAACAATCGATGGTCGAGGGTACCCCTTGAAGCGCCGCGCCGAGCTTGGGGACCGACTTGGTCCAGGGAACAAGTACCTGAACACCGCCCGGTGGTGCACAGGACGCGGCCACCGAGAATGTCGGTATCGCACCCAGCGTTGGATCCTGCGGGGGGAGAGGTGCTGGGCACCCCCCATTCTTGAGGCAGTACCAGATCGCGCCCGAGCGACGCGAACGGTATCGCGGTGACGTCCGGAACCCCGATGAGCACGACATTCGCGCCCGTGGCCTTGAGCGAATCAACCAGCGAGTCGTATTGCACCACGAACTGGGCAGGCGGAGTAACCTGCGACGGATCGCCAGGGTTGGTCTGCTCGATCAGGGCTCCGAGCACGTCGTTAGAGCCCGCCCACACCGTGACGAAGGTGGGCTTCAGCTCCATCATCAGCTCGCACCTCGGTCTTCCCACCCAGCATGATGGTCTTGAGCGGGTCGAACTGCGATGGTGAGCCGCTGAAATTGTTCAACAGCGTGATCACCTGGTTGCCCGGTACCGCCAGATTGTTGAGCAGCTCGAACTGGATCGGCTTGAGGGCGCAGGTGCTCGGCCGTCGCCGGCTCCGACCCGGGTCAGGGTCACGTTGTTGGTGAGCGGCGGCGGGCATCCCGGCATGTTGAGCGAGGGATAGGTGAAGCCGGTGCTCATCGCGGCAGCGAGCAGGGCGGGGTAGGCTCGCTTCTGGGTGCTGTCGTTGATGCCGGCCGACTGGAAGCCGGCGGTGATGCTGTTGCCGAGCGCCGCGTACCGGCGGAACATCGGGTCGATCACGTTGGGCGAATTCAGGGTGTCGTCGCTCTTGCACCCGGCCGTTATTGGCAGGGCCAGGAGCAGCGAGGCGGCTACGTGATGCAGTCTCATGGCTCGGCTCCCGGGTTAGAATGCGTAAGAGAGGGACGCCCCGAACAGATGGGCGTAGAACTGGTACAGCCCGTTGTTCGGCGTGCCCGCCGGAGTGCTGCGCCCCGCGCGGTCGGCCTGGTCGATGTACTGGTAGGCCAGGTCGACATGGAAATTCTTGGCGAAGGCGGTGCCGAATCCCGCGGTAAACTCCGAACGTGAAGCTTCCGGAAGGTTCGGTGTCACGGTCTCGTCCGGCGCGGCAGCGTTGTGACTGAGATAGCCGATCCGGATGTTGGAGCGAGTCCCGAGCCGATAGTCGGCTCCGAAGCGGAAGGTGTCGGTCGCCTGGAAATTCTCGGGCAGGGTCTGAGTCGGGCGCCACCTCGAAATCGAACGGCAGCGACTGGAACACGTCCCAGTTCTGCCGGTTGTAATCGAAGAGCAGGACCAGCGACGGTGTCACCTGATAGGCCAGCCCGACCGACCATTGCTCCGGAAGGCGCACGGCCGTCTTGACGCCCTGGTTCACAAGGCGACCGCCAGGCTGAAACTGCGGCGCCAGGAACCGCGTCCAGCGGAGCTCCCGGCAGGCAGACCCAGCGGATTGGCATTGGGCAGGACGATGCCGGTGTTGATCTGGCTGAAGCTGGCATTCCCGTCGTCGATTTCGATCTTCTGACGCGACAGATAGCGGACCCCGAAGGAGAGCTTGTCGGTCGCCTGGAGCAGGATGCCGACGTGGTACCCGTACACCGGTCGCGCTACCCGTCGAGTTTGGCGTTGGCGATGTCGGTTCCGGCGAGAAAGCCGATGTTGCCGAAGGTGGTCACCCGGAGGAGCGCCGCGATTCGCCGGGCAGCCCGACGCCGGCAAGGTCGACGTGCTGGCGCAGCTCGACCGAGAAGAAGTTGATATCAAACCCGACCGCCAACCTTCACGTACTCGCCGAGCTTTGCGGCAATCGTCGGCTGGACGTAGATCGCCTGGATGTGGCTCCGGTACCCGAGGAACCGGCCTTGCGCCGAGGTGGGCCACTCGGTGGTCAGTCCGTATGGGGCGAAGAGCCCAGCCCGGCCGCGATGTTATCCGTGATGCCATAGCCGACGTAGGCGGACGGGACCAGGTAGTTGTTGTCCTTGAGATCGTCCTTGAAACCGGTGGCAGAATTGGTGTAGCTGCACCTCGCGCGGCGATGATCGTGGCGTTGGCCGTCACCACCCCGTGGCCGTTGCTCGAGACTCGCCAGTCCCGCCGGGTTGAACACCATGGCCGAGCCATCCGGGCAGGGCATGGCGTGCCCCGGTGCCCGCGCGACCCATGGCGCAGGTCGAGTGCTCATTCACGCTGAACCCTTGGGCCGCCAGCACACGCGGACGCGACAATTGCCGCGACCAGACCTCCGACAGCGAGCCAAACGTGCGATCGTCGCATAGAGAGACTCCGATGAGAGGACGGGACTTTGGTGCCGAGGGAATTGAGGGATGTTGAGGTGAGTCTACCGAATGGACAGAAGTGCTTGTCAAAGCGAAATCAGACGCTGACTAACGGTGAGTAATCATGAGCCACTCGTCTGCAGTTGAGACACCGGTCAGCGGTACCCGGTAGACCTCGCCGGCGTCCATGCTGATCTCGAAGGCGTAGCCCCCCGGGTGCGGCAGCGGAATATCGAAGACCAGTACGGCGCCGGCCTCGACATCCGTCACGCCCGCGGGCGGCTCCCCGAACTGCACCGTGCCCTGGCCATCGAGCAGTTCCGTTCGTTCATCGTCCACGAACCGGATCCGCAGCGAGTGCTGGCCGATTTCGGTCCGCCTGCCGCGAACCCGCAGCACCAGATGAGTGCGCGGGTGCACGGCGGGAAACTGCGGCACCCACACGTGCTGAAAGAGCCCGAGCACGGAGAGCTTCCCCTGCTGGTCGATCAGGGCGTAGTCGGCGAGTACCGCGAAATCGAGCTGCAGGAGTCAGGACACCCGGATCGAGGTCACCACGTCTCCCTGGCGGATCTGGTTGACCACGTCCATGCCCTTCGGTCACCTGACCGAAGACGGTGTGCTTTGCCGTCCAGGTGGGCTTGGGGTGAGTGACAGATGAAGAACTGGCTGCCGCCGGTGTCCTTCCCGGCATGGGCCATGGACAGCGTCCCGGCCACGTGCTTATGGGTGTTCCGGCTGGGTCTCGCACTTGATGGTGTAGCCGGGGCCGCCGGTTCCGGCCCGCGGATTATTCGGATCCTTGGACAGTGGATCGCCGCCCTGGATCATGAAATTCGAAATGACGCGGTGAAACCGGGTTCCATCGTAGAACTTCTGGTTGGCCAGTTTTTCGAAGTTCGCGACCGTCTTGGGCGTCTCTTCATCGAGCAGGTCCGCCACGATGGTGCCCTTGCTGGTCTCGAAAGTAGCGGTCTTCATGGATCAGGGATTGAGATTGGGGAAGTTGAGAGGGAAGGCTGGACCTCGGAGGCCGACCAGCCGCTGCTGCAACATAACCCGGGCCCCCGGCGCCCGGCACCTGACATCGCCGCCAACTCCGGTTCATTCGCCCAGGGCAGACTCTCTCATCGCTCGCCGGTTGATTCTGCCAGGGTCTCTCTCCAGGTTCGACCTCGGTGTGAACCGGCGCGTCGACACGCGGTGCCCACGCAGACGAATCCCCGGGTGCCGGTCGCTCGATGCCAGCATTCCGCGCACCGCTTGCGGCAAGGGGACTTTACCGACATCCGTCGTTCGGAACGATCGCTGAACCACACGTCTGGGGAAGGAAGCTGCGGAGCTGCGAGTCGATGCATGGCTTCCGCCGATTGCTGATCCGGAACTTCCCGGTTCCTCGACGATCGCCACATGGGTCGCCGGGTGGACCACCCAATCGATGGCGAGCAACATCGTGGCTCCGTGCAAGCCGAGCTCCGCCGCGCGGCCGGCATTCGCCTGAACCAGGGCATCCCTCCGTTCAACCCAGTCCGGCTCTCCCGTGAGCTCCGCCAGCCTCGCGAGACTCAGTGCGGCCATCGCCATTGCCCGAGGGAGTCGGTGCATCCTGTACCGGCTTGGCAGTGGTCGGCAACAGTCCCTCCCCGCCGCGGTTGCGCGCCAGATCGAACAGTCCGCCGCCGGCTCGGGTCCAGGTAGTCATTCCAGACTCGATTCATGATGGCGACGGCCCACTCGAGCCATTCCGGCATCACCGCTGTATTCAAACGCATCAAGCGCGGCCATGCCGGTAAAGACCTGATCTTCCAGCATTCCGGAGATTCCACCCGGCGGTGTGCGCGATCTGGTCGGGAGCAGCCTGTTCCGCATCGGAGCCGCCGCAGGGTGCGAAGTGCGTGCTCACCGGCCCAGGGTTCATCCAGGGCCGCGGAAGCCTGCAAGAGCGCTCCGGCCAGCATCGCGTTCCACGACGAGTACCGGGTGCGGTCCACAAATGGGGTGGGCCGCCGAGTGCGCGCCTCGAGCAATTTCGCTCGCGCTTGCCTCAATCGTGACTCCGCGGCAGGGAAGTCGACTTCGAGCCGGTGCGCGATCGTCTCGAGCGGCTCGGCCACGATCAGGACATTCTTGGCGGGATTGTGGTGCATTTCGCCCGCGGTTCCGATGTCGTAGTACGGCGCCGCGATCGCCAGTTCCTCCTCGGTGAGGGCGGCGGCAGCTTCGTCAAAGGTCCAGGTGAAGTAGTCGCCATCGTCGTCCAGGCCGACGTCGGCGTCCTGGCTGGCTCCGTACCCGCCTTCGCGTGATCGGCCAGCACCTCCCGGATCCAGCGTACTATTCCGCGGGCCACTTCGGCATATTCCTCGCCGCCGAACGCGGCATGGGCATCCAAGTAGGTTCGAAGCAGTTCGGCGTTATCGTAACTCATTTTCTCGAAGTGCGGCACGATCCACTGGGCGTCGACACTGTAGCGGTGAAAGCCCCCGCCGAGCTGATCGTGGATTCCGCCGCGCGCCATACCCCGGAGGGTGCCCTCGACGATGTCGCGGGCCCACGCTTCGCCGGTATCATGCCATCGAACCAGCAGAAACCTGAGAGCCGACGGGTGGGGAAACTTGGGCTGGGTCCCGAAGCCCCCATGCCTCGAGTCGAACAGGCGGGCGATACTCTGAGCAGCATCGGCCGAGCAGGGACTCATTCGGTTCGCCCGGCATCGACTCGTCGAGATGCTGTTCCAGCACGCCGCGAATCGCGCCGGCCTGGGTCAGGACCTGCTCGCGCTGGGTGCGATAGACCCGCAGCACCTGTTCCAGAACGGAGCGGAAGCCGGGCCGGCCATATTTCCCGTCGGGTGGGAAGTAGGTGCCGCCGTAGAAGACTTCTCCGGTCGGGGTCAGGAAGGCCGTCAACGGCCACCCACCCTGACCGGAGATCGTCTGAACCGCGCGCTGATACCGGGTATCTACGTCGGGACGCTCGTCGCGGTCCACCTTCACGCACGTAAAATGCTGGTTGAGGAACTCGCCAAGTGCGGGGTCCTCGTAGGACTCGCCGTCCATGACGTGACACCAGTGGCACCACACCGCGCCGATATCGAGCAGGATCGGCCGATCGGCGGCCTGCGCCGCGGCGAACGCTTCCGGCCCCCACGGATGCCAATGCACCGGTTGATGGGCCGCTGAGCGGAGATAGGCTGAGGAGGCTTCCGAAAGGCGGTTGGCCATGGCAGTTGAGAATAGCCCCGTCGCCGCGGATCCGCGCCACCGTCATCGTGACGCGCCGAGCACTTCCCGGGACGGCCCCTTTGTAGGCCTCTTCCTTTTCACCTTCTTCGCCGCGGTGGGCGGGATGGCGGCGCTATCCTGGCTGGTGGATCCTCTTGCCGCGTTCGGCACCGGACTCTTGCCCCCGGCCATCAGCGCCGACCGCGACTACAAGGCTGGTCTCTATAACCGCCTCCCGACGCCGCCGAGCATAGTGGTCATCGGTTCCTCCCGGAGCAAGACCATCCGGCCAGCATGCATCCGCCAACTCACCGGCGAGCCTGCGTTCAACTTTGGCGTCAACGGCGCAGCCGCGGAGGATTATCTCGCCGTCTTCCGTTGGCTTCATCGAGATCCCAATTCGGTAGTACACAAGATTCTGCTCGGCGTTGACCCAGAGGCGCTGCAGGACACCGAGGGACCCCACCGGCCGCTGGCCGATTCCCGCGCGCTGCGGGGCCTGGTTGCCGGGGTGGTGGAACCTCACCACTGGACCGCCGTGGCCGAGGATCTGTGGAGCCGCCAGGCCATTGTCGCCTCAGTCCGCTCGCTGCGCTACGCGGTGCTGGGCCAGCCGGAGCTTCCCTCGACTCGACTGTCGGCCGATGGAGTCCAGGAGTACCCTCGCTTCGACGCGCAGGTGCAAGCCGGCACCTTCGCCCAGGTTGACCAGGTTCGGGGATCCATCCCCGGTATACTGCCGCGATACAGCGATTTCTCCCGTCTCTCCTCGCTAAGGCTGGGTTTGCTGTCGACAATGCTGCAGGAGGCTCAGGCCGCGCGAATCCAGGTTGTCGCATTCATTCCACCGATCCATCCCGAGCTGGAGCGCGCCGGGTCGGGCGGCGATCTCCCCCTGCGAAGCAACGAGACTGGCCGATACGCTGCGTGGTCTCGAGCGTGCTGGACTGTTGCGTTACGTCGAGACCCGTAACCTGTCGAGCTTCGGCGGCAATCCTGCCTGGTATTACGACGCGCTGCACTTCATGCCCGCCAACGCCGACCGGCTGGTGGCGCTTCTCTTAGGGCGACAGACCGTCTGTGCTCTTCAATAGCTACATCTTTCTTCTCGCGTTCCTCCCGCTGACACTGGCGGGCTGGTGGCTGCTGCCCGGGCGGCGCCCGCGGCTCCTGTTCCTTACCGCCGCGAGCTACTTCTTCTACGGCTGGTGGGATTATCGCTTCGTCCCGCTGATGATCCTTTCCACCTCGGCCGACTTCCTGGCCGGCGCGGCCATCGCGCGAAGCACTGACCGGCGCCGGCGCACCATCTGGCTGGTGCTGTTGCTGGTCTTCAACCTCGGCATTCTCGCCATCTTCAAGTACTTCGATTTCTTCGCCACCACGATGAATGGGATCGGGCGGGCACTCGGTGTTGCGGTGGACTTGCCGCTGATGCACCTCGTCCTACCGATAGGGATCTCCTTCTACACCTTCAACTCGATCAGTTACACGATCGATGTCTACCGGGGTCGACTACGCCCGGCCCGCGGTTTACTGGAGTTCTCCACGTTCGTCGCGATGTTCCCCCATCTGGTAGCCGGCCCGATCGTGCGGTATGCCGATATGGGCGATCAGATCGAGCACCTCGAACGCCGGCCTGATTCCGGTGAATGGGTGACGGGACTCTGGCTTCTCGTGATCGGCATGGCCAAGAAGGTTCTCGTGGCGGATGTGCTCGCGGCCGGGCTGGTAGATCCACTGTGGCAGCAGGCCATGCATCTGGACACGGGCGAGGCATGGCTCGCGACCCTGGGCTACACCCTGCAGATCTACTTCGATTTCTCCGGCTATAGCGATATGGCGGTGGGACTCGCGTTCCTGCTGGGGTTCAAGTTCCCCCAGAACTTCGATTCACCTTACCAGTCGCGAAACATTGCGGAGTTCTGGCGCCGGTGGCACATGTCGCTCTCCTACTGGCTGCGGGACTATCTCTACATCCCCCTCGGTGGCTCGCAGGGAGGCCGCTGGCGGACGGCGCGCAACCTGATCGTCACGATGTTCCTGGGAGGTCTCTGGCACGGTGCCTCCTGGACCTTTGTCGTGTGGGGCCTGTTCCATGGCGGATTGCTTGCAGCGCACGCCCGATTGGGCCGGCTGGGACTGGTCCCCCGTTCGGTCGGATTGGCCAGATTCGCCACCTTCCTCGCCGTCATGATTGGCTGGGTGTTCTTCCGCTCCCGATCGCTCGGGGAAGCCGGACGAATGCTGGCCGCCATGAGTGGACTACGTCCGGGACCCGGGGGATTCGAATACTTCGTTACCACGCCGATCCTGCTCCTCACGGCGGCCGCCCTGCTGGTTGTCTGGTTCGCTCCCAACACCTGGGCAATCCGTTTCCCTCGAAGTCGCACCGCCGCTGTTGGGCTCGCGATCCTGCTCGCCTTCTGCCTGATCCAGTTCGCGATACCCAGTCCATTCCTGTACTTCCAGTTCTAGCTGCAACCCCGATCGGATCGAAGGCGTAAGGTGCGAAGCCCCATCCACACCTTCACTTTCGACCACAGGTCCGGCCATGACGTTTCTTCGTGTGCTCTTCTCGATCGCGTGGGGAATTCCGGCGATCATCACCGCGTCTCCCGCCGCTCAACAGCCTGCCTCGAAGTGCGACACGGAGGAGTTCAGGCAGTTCGACTTCTGGGTCGGCCGATGGAACGTCACGGTACAGGGAAAGGACGCCGGAACCAATGACATCACTTTAGAAGAAGATGGATGCGTCCTGCATGAACATTGGACCGGAGCGCGCGGTAGCACCGGCCAGAGCTTCAACTTCTACGATCGGGTTGCGCGCCGCTGGCATCAATTCTGGGTGGACAACGAGGGGAACTATCTCCATCTCACCGGGTCCTACGCCGACAGCAAGATGCTGTTCACCGGCACCGTGCCCCAGGCCGACGGAACTCAGCAAGGGCAACGCCTGACCTTTTTCCGGAATCCCGATGGTTCAGTTCGCCAGCTGTGGGAAACCTCAAACAAGCAGGGAGACTGGCAGGTGGCATTTGATGGCCTCTATCGAAAACGGTAGGGGCCCTCTTGACAGATATGTGACTTAGTCACATATTAGAACCATGAGTGATCCGCGCTCCACCAATCTGCTTGGTGCTCTCGCCGTTGCGTTGGGAGACGAGCTGGCTACCGCGACCGAAGGTGTGGCGGGCCATGCCGCCGCCGGCCCGGCCGCGATAGTCACAGTCGGAGGCGAGCCCGGCCAGACGATCGAGACGCTCCGCCGAGCCCTTGAGTTGTCCCATTCCGGTACGGTGCGGCTGCTTGATCGCCTCGAGGCCGAAGGCATTGTGGAACGTCGGGCCGGAAAGGACGCCCGCTCCGTCTCACTATTTCTCACCTCTGCGGGGAAGCGCGTCTATCAACGGATCCTGGAAGCCCGCCGTCAATCTATGGACGCCGCTCTCGGCCATCTGGGCCCAGCCGAACGAGGCCAGTTCATGCGGCTGGTTGAGAAGCTTCTTTTCGGAATCACCCGCAGTCCCGCTCACTCTGATCACATCTGCCGGCTGTGCGAACTGGACGTGTGTCCTGGAGAGACCTGTCCGGTAAACTGCGCCGCGCTGGCTCGGTCCTGAGCCGGTTTTTGATGGGAGGCACATATGTATGCCGCATACTTATATATCATGAAGGCCGTCAGCCCGGTGTCGAGTTACCCGTCACAACGGGGCGAACCGCGCCGTGAAGTGCCTGAGAAAGGGAGCCTGCTCGAGGAAACGGTAGCACCGCACCGCCGCCTGACGTTCCCACACATTAAGGATCGCCTCAATCGCATAATTCACGTGGCTCTGGGTATACACCAGGCGCGGCATCGCGAGCCGCACCAGCTCCATGAGCGCGGCTGACTCGGCGCCGGCTTCCGGGTCCCGTCGTCCAAACATCACGGTGCCGATCTCGACTCCTCGGATTCCCGCTTCCCGGTAGAGCTCAACGACCAGGCTTGGCCCGGTAGCTGGAGATTGGGGATCTGCGGCAAAGAACGCGGCAGCGTCGAGGTATGCGGCGTGGCCACATCGGGATCGGCTCGACCGATTTGATGCGAAATGGCTCGATGATGGTTTTCATAGCTCAGTAGTATGACGCGGCTCGGGGACCGGCTCCATATTGCGACCATGGAATCGGGCGATCTTCCCGTCGTGATCGTTGGCGCCGGCGCGGCTGGCCTGATGGCGGCAATCGCCGCCGCCCAGTCCGGGGTCCGGGTAGTGCTGCTGGAGGGCACCCGGGATGGCGGTCGCAAGATCCTGATCAGCGGGGGAGGAAGATGCAATGTCCTCCCGGCTGCTCTCGATCCCGGCCGATTCGTCACCGAGTCGTCGGCCCACACCCTCCGGCGCCTGCTACTCTCCTTCCCCTTGGAAGAGCAACGCGCCTTCTTCGAGCGCGACCTCAAGATTCCTCTGGCGCTGGAAGAGGAGAGCGGCAAGCTCTTCCCCAGCTCCAACCGGGCCCGGGACGTCCGCGATGGATTGGTGAACCATGCGAAGCGTCACGGGGTGCTGGTGTCGTTCGGCTCCCGGCTGACCAACCTTGGGCAAATCTCCGGAGGATGGCGGCTCCAGACTGCCGGCAACGGGCCACTCGATGCGCGGGCCGTGGTGCTCGCGACGGGTGGGCTCTCGGTCCCCAACACCGGCAGCGACGGGGTCGGGCTGGAACTGGCCCGGGCGTTGGGGCACAGCATGTTCAGTCCGTATCCCGCACTTACGCCCCTGACCGGAGACTCCGCCCCCCATCGGGAGCTGGCCGGCGTCTCCTTGCATGTCTCGCTGTCCTCTCCGGGAAACCGTTTCCAGACGACCGGCGGCTTTCTCTTCACCCACCGCGGTTACAGCGGGCCAGCCGTCCTCGACATCTCCCACCTCGCGGCGCGAGCTCGGCTTCGCGGTGAGCCGCTACCCCGAATCACGGCGAGCTGGTGTGACCTGGGTCAGGAAGAGTGGAATGGAATGTTGCAGCAACGCACCGCCGCAACAGTTGGGTCCGTCGTCCGTCGCCAGCTCCCGGTCCGGCTCGCGGAAGGACTTCTGGCGGAGGCTGGTCTCGAACCGACTCACCCCGTTTCCCAGCTGGCCCGCGACGCCCGCCGCCGCCTGGTGGATCTGCTGGTTCGTTACGAGCTCCCCTGGAGTGGCGATGAAGGATACCGAAAGGCGGAGGTTACCGGTGGCGGCGTTGCCCTCTCCGAAGTTCACCCGGTTACACTCGAAAGCCGCCGCTGTCCTGGCCTCTACTTGTGCGGAGAGATGCTGGATGCCTTCGGCCCCATCGGCGGGCACAACTTTGCCTGGGCCTGGGCAACAGGTCGAACGGCGGGAATCGCGGCGGCAAGGGTCTGAAAACAACAAGTGGCTGCCTCGCAGGGCAGCCGCTCAGTTGTCGAAGATTTCGGATTAATTCACCCCGAAGGTGATTCCAAGTGTCAGCGGGATAAAGGCAGTATTGTGGGTCTCGGTGAACACACTGATGTATCGAGCCTCGAAGAACACCCGTGAGTCCGAGCCCACCGGAAGCGCAATCCCAGCTCCGCCACCCGCCGAGAACTTGGTGACACTGCTGCTGCCCGCTTTGACACTGAAAACCCCGATGCCACCCACCAGATAGGCCTTGGCTTTCCCGGAGCCGAACTCATAGACCCCATTGGCGAGACCGCCAGCCAGCTTGGTCTTGCCACTGCCGGCCTCAAAATCGTTTTCGCCATACAGGCCGTCGATCCTGAAGGAGGAGGGCGAGTGGGCTCCCGGGCGATACCCGATGATCGCGAGACCATGCCACCCAAAGTTTGCCTCGTCGCTAAAGTCTCCCACGGGCTCCGTTCCGCCACCGCCAACACCGAAGTAGACCCCTTCCTGAGCGTAAGCCGAGCGCGCACCAACAGAGAGGAGGGCTAGGAGGGCGAGACCGGAAAAAAGGTCACGTTTCATGGAATCTCCTGAACGTTGTCAGTCGTTTCCGCCTGGCTCACGAGGTCGTAGCCAGGTCTGGCCGTCAAGCTAATCTGATCAGGAGGGATTTGCAGCGCTGAATGGGAGGACGATTGGGACAGGACTCGTCAGCGAACCCGGCGAATCAGTTTGCGCAGCGAGTCGGGGGCAGCGCGAAGGGCGAGAGACATACGGTAGCCGTCGTTGTCCACCCAAGTCGCGACATTCACGCCCTGAGCAGAGCTCCCGTAGAGAGTATCCCCATTCTCCAGCGCCGCATCGTTGATCGGGCGAAATCCCGATTCATCGGCCGGGATTCGCTGCTGATCGAGCAGGATCCGCGATCCATCTGGGGTGTTGTAGACGACCCGGACGACTTCGAGTTGAGCTTGGGCGCCAAGTGCCGCAGAACCGGGTCCGACCTCGACGTGATCGGGATTCATGTTGCTCAGGAAGCGAATACCTCCATCGAGGCGCCTGGATGCCTCCCCCAGCGCGACCCGCCGGAAGCCGGGCGTGGTTACCGATGCATCCGGCGGAGGAGATGCGCCCAGTGATGCGGCGGGGGCCGGTGATTTTGTCGTGGTGCGATCGGGTGCGGGCGCCGGGTCCTGAGGAGGTGTGCGCACCGGACGAGCCGGAGGAAGGTCTACCTTGGCTGCGTCCGCCGCTTGGGCCGCCGTGTCAACCGGCACTGTCGGCACGCTGTCTTTCGCCATTGCGAGGTTCTGGGGAGAGTCGGCCATGGGGTCGACTCCGGCCATCGGCGAGGTGGCCAAACCATCGGACGAATGATTTTGGAGCCGGCTGGCCGCGTATCCCACGACCAGCGCCAGGCCCACGGCGGCGATCCAGAGCAGGTTGGTGAGATCGAAGCGATGCTTCGGAGAGGGATTGTCCGGTACCAGCACAAACGCCGCCGGGAGCGCCATGGGCTGTGGGCTCGCCTGCGGGTCGGGAAGCAGCGTTGCGATCTCCTCGAAGTGATCGCGCCACTCCTCGAGCCGATGACCGCATCCGCGACACTCGGCAGCATGGGCCAGCACCACGTCAATGTCCAGCCGGGACATCTTGTGGTTCAGCAGTTGCTCGAGCGTACGTTCGTCGATGTGCGCCATTGCTTCGGAAATCCAGACCTTCTGGATCCCTAATCTAGCCGGACTCTCTGACAATGTAGGGGCCAACGACCGTTCACCGCACCCGGCGTGCCAAAGCACGCAGGGAGTCGGCTGGGAGGAATCCTCTAAGTCCAAGCCGAAACATGCTTTGCGAGGTCCAATTCAGACTTGACGAGCCATCGGCACCTGGGGTCACCAAGGTATCTCCGGGCAGCAGGTTGAGCTTGGAGGCGGCTCGGGCCTGGGCAGCACCCTCCCGCGCTTGCCCGATTCGCTGCTGGTCCAGCAACAGCTGCCGCCCGGGCGGGTCGTCGTACACCACTCGCACTAGCTCCTGATCGGGATTCCCGCCGGCAAATGCAGATCCGGGACCGACCAGCACCATCTGGGGCGTCATTCCATCGATCAGCAGGAGGCTTCCCTCAAGAACCCGGACTGCCTCCTCCAGCGAGCTGGCCCGGAACCCGGCAGGGATTTCAGTATTCAACACCGTGGGCTTGGGCATTGGCGCTTCGACCAGACGACCCGGAGGTTCGGCCTGGGCTCGGGCATCCTTCTCGTTTTTTCCCTTCGCGTTTCTTTCCTTGTCTCGGAGCAATTGGCCCTCCGCGGGAGATTCATCCGCATAATCAAGCCGCTGGAGGGGCGTGGATGAATCGGCAAGCGTACCCGCTCTTTTCGTCGCTGGCGTGTCCGCAGCTTTGTTAGCCGCTTCGATCTTCCCGAGCTCAGGAGCGGTGGGGCGGGTGGCCTTTTGTTCCAATCCTGAGGCGACATCCCCCGGCGGCGGCGCGGCGGCGTTACTGGGCGCGGCTTCCGTCGCGGGCAGAGCCTCCTGTTTGAGCCCAGCGTCGCCGGAGGCCTGGGCTCCCGGACGCAGAAGCTCGCTCCCGGAGTACCCCAACCCGACCGCAATGACTACGGTCGCCGCCCAAGCCAACCACTGATAGTTCTTTGGTCGTGAGCCGGAACCTGTGGGTTGCCGAGCCGCTTGGCCGCGTGTCGCGGGCGGCGTCAGAGCTTCCACCAGCCGGTCGGCCTCGGCGAACAGGCTCCGGGCCTCGGTCACTAACTGCTGACACTCGGCGCATGCTCGGAGGTGCTCCTCCGCAACCTCCCGCTCCGCGGCGGTCAGTTCGCCGTCGAGCAGGGCATGGATGTGGCCTTCGTCAAGATGCGGCATAGCGGTCCTTATCCTGCTTGCGATACGCCTCGACCAGTCGACGTCGAGCTCGGGCGAGGGTGGTGCCGATGGCGCCCTTCGCCAGCCCCGTGGTCGCGGCGATTTCGTCGTAGTTGAATCCTTCGGCCTTGAGCAACAACACGTCCCGATCCCGCTCGTTCATCTCTTCCAGTGCGGCACGAACAGCTCGGATCTGTTGCTCCTTCTCGTAATCGTGTTCCGGCCCCGGCGACGTGGTCGTGGTTTCCGCCTTGAGGAGCTGGAGTCGCCGGCCCTGGCGAACCGCGCGGCGCCCGTCATCACGCACCAGGTTGAGCGCGACCGCGAACAGCCAGGGCCTCGGGTTATCCGGCGGGGCGGTCAGGGCCCGGGCAAACACCTCCTGAGCCAGGTCCTCGGCCCGATCCTGATCGCCCGTGCGGCGATACAGCATCCGCACGAGCGAGTCATGGTACGTCGCGTACAGCGATTCGACGGTGTGCGCCACCTCAGACTCCCCGGAATCCCTTCACCAGTGCCGTGAGATCCCGATCCGAGATTGACCGGGCGCCCTGTGCCGTGATTCGAATGGTCACCGATCTGCCGGCGATCACCATTTCGTCTCCCAGAACCAGACAGGGACCCAGCTCAGGCAGCGCCCTGACGACGGCGAAGTACGCGTCGCTATATGGCGCCACCTCGATCACCCGCAGACTATCGCTCAGGGCGGCATCCGTCCAGACGCCGTCCCGCCTCGCAAAGATCCGACCGCCGACGCGCTTCATGTCTTTGTTCATCGCGCCGCGGGTAGAGACCTTCTGATTCTCTTCCTTGTCGGCCTCCGCGAGCGAGCTGGTCTTGGAGAGTGAAGCGCTTTGCCGGGCGATGTCGAACGCGCCTTGCCCGGTCTGAGCTATGGGTGCGGTGGCCGGCAAAGCGGCAGCGTCCTCCATCGGGCGATTCATCGCGACTACACCGGGCTCCTGGACCAGATACGAGGTGTACTCCGTCAGGATGCCATAGCGCAGACCCAGATCACGTGTCTCGCGCACCAGCGACTCGCTCGAACCTTCGAGGCGGATCTGCCGGGTCAGGTCTCCAATCCGGCGAGAGGCCCACAGCCGGGGAATGAAGTCGTTGGCCGGCTGACTCCTGGGGAAGCTGGCCTGGGCGGTGAACCTCTCCCTCCGGCCGTTGCGCTCTCCCTCAATGACGATCGAGCCGCTCCCCTCGCCACGATAGCGGCCGAATACCGTCAGCTCCTCGCCGTAGAACAGATCGGGAAGAGTACCAGGCGACAGGTCAACCAACCGGACTGGAGAATCGACGATTCGGAGGTTCACCAGCGCGGGCCGCCGGATCTTGCCGAGCAGGTTACCCATCGCCACCTCGACGCTGGCATCGGGCGCGACGTATTCCGCACTGCCACGCCCTTCTTTGGCGAGACGGTCGATGAGATAGGTATTGACGTCGTGGCCCACTCCAACCGTAAAGATCCTGGTCCGCCCGACGTGGCCCGCCGCAGCTGCGGCGATGCGATCCGGTTCCTGTTCGCCGACTGAGGGGACGCCGTCGGTCAAGAAGACCACTATCGGCAACCGATCCTCCGGCACCGTTGCCCCAAGAACGGCGTCAAGCGCTCCGGCGATATTGGTCCCGCCTTCGGCTTGAAGCGCATCGACGAACTGTCGAGCCTCCTGCAGTGAGCTGGCGGTCACGGGACTCCAGCCCTCGCGGAAGTTGCGGACTCCGGAGCTGAAGGAGACGAGGCGGAAGCGGTCCACCGAGTTCAGGGTTCCGAGTGCCTGACGCAATGCCGCCTTGGCCTGATCGAGCTTGGTCCCGGACATGGAGCCCGAGACATCCACCACAAACGACAGATCCCGGGGGACCACGGCACCATCCTCATTCACTGCGGGGGACAGGAGCAGCATCACGTAGCCATCCTCACCGCCCGGCGCGTGGGTAACCGCGCTGGTTCCCACGACTCCGTGACGCAAGGGCAGGAAGAGCTCGATGTCTCCGGCGCCGTCTGTTTCAACCGTGATTTCCAGCTGGCCGCCATGACGCTCTGTCGCGATCCGGTGAGTCGGCGAGTAGGGCTGCCCGAATTTGCCGGCTTCACGAACGTTCACCACAAAGGAAAAGTTCGTGCGGCCCCGGTCTCCCACGGCATAGCGGAGCCGAAGGGCGTCTCCCGCCCGGTCGAGGAGCTGGGTATACCGCAAGGCGATCTTGCGGGTCTCGCCGGCCTGGATCGGAAAGACCCTGGCTCGGACCAAGCCGTGACCGGCGAGCTGCAAGAGCGCAGGATCCTTCTGGCGACGTACGATCTCCTCGTAGATCCCGCGAGCCTGGTCGGCATTCATCATCTCGCCCCGAAGTTCCTGGTTGCCCATCCACAGGGAAAAGTTCTGGAACACGGCTTCGCCAGGAAGCGGATAGAGGTAGCTGCCCTCCGCGATGCTTCCGCCCTGATTGCGGAACTGCTCCGCGACTTCGACTCGGGCGATTCTCCCTTCAATCGTGGTACGGACTTGTGACTCTGTGCGAGTAATCGTTGGCGAACCGTTGGGAAGTCTTGGCCGTTCGATTTCGATCCAGCCTTGCGCCTGCGCAGGCCCGGCAAGAAGTGCCAGGGCGAGCGTCAGCTTGCCGGTGCGGAGCATGGGTGCCTCAGTCTTGGGACGGGCGGGAGATGCGGTGGGGGGTCGGACTTGCACAGCCCAGGCGAGCCGGCGGTGCGGAATGGGGAAGTAAGTTCTTTATATTTGCCGCTTTCCTCGGAGCCGCGATGTCAACAATCGATGTGACCAGGACTTACCTCGAGATGACCTCTCCCGGTGATCTGCGGGGCTCAGCCGTGCCGCCGGATGGCGTCCGGATCGAGCGGATGGAAGAGTATCCGGTGAGCCTGTTTCGATTTCTTTATGCCGAGGTGGGAAAGCAATTCTACTGGCGTGACCGGCTGGTCTGGACCGACGGCCAGATTGAGGAATACCTCAAAGGGCCGGTCTGGACCTGGGTGCTTTATGAGAAGGATGCGCCGGGTGGCTATTTCGAACTGAAGCGGCACGACGACGGGTCAGTCGAGATCGCCTATTTCGGACTGATGCCGCATGCTATCGGCCGGGGTCTCGGTACACTCTTGCTCAGCAGGGCAGTGGAGGAGGCCTGGAAACTGAGACCTTCCCGAGTCTGGTTGCACACCTGCACGCTTGATCACCCCTCCGCGCTGCCGAACTACATCAAGCGCGGATTTCACCCGTTCCGCACTGAGGTTTATCAGACCACTATTCCCTAGCGGGACCTGATTGCAGCAAACCCGCCTCGCCGAGGACTTCGAGCCGGAAGGGAGGGATCATTTGCAGGGCAGAGCTGCCTGCTACGGAATCCTGGCGGAGGGACACAAGTCGGCGAGCACGCAGGATTCACAGCGGGGGCGCCGTGCAATGCACACCTGACGTCCGTGGAAGATCAGCAAGTGCGACAGCAGGGCCCAATCTTCCCGGGGAAACAATGGCATCAAGTCCCGCTCGATCTTCACCGGATCATCGTGGCGGGTCAGGCGCAGGCGCTGGCTCAGGCGCGCGACGTGGGTGTCGACCGTTACCCCCACGTTGATTCCGAAGGCATTCCCCAGTACGACATTGGCAGTCTTGCGACCTACTCCGGGAAGGGCGTTCAGCTCTTCCATAGAGTTGGGCACCTCCCCGTTATGGTCGGCTACGAGGGCCTGGGCCATGCCGATCAGGTTCTTGGCCTTGTTGCGGAAGAAGCCGGTCGACTGGATCAATCGCTCGAGCACCGGCCGCCTGGCGCGAGCCATTGCCGCGGGATTGGGAAACCGGCGAAATACCTCCGGTGTGACCATGTTCACTCTTACGTCGGTGCACTGGGCGGAAAGAATGGTCGCGACGAGGAGTTGGTACGCGTTTCCGAAGGTCAGGGCGGTGCGAGCGTCGGGATACGCGGCCTTGAGCCGGGCGAGAATCAGCGGCGCGCGTGCAGTGGCACTCGCGAGCTTGGGTCGAGTGGCACGCTTCACTAGTGACCTCTCCGGCTCGCGGCGTGCTTGAGAAACTCGTTCAACGGACGGGCATTGAGAATGTCTCGCTTGGTCAGCCATCCTTTTCTCGCCATGCCCACCCCGAACGGGACGTGGCGGAGGCCGGTGATGCTGTGCGCGTCGGCGCCGATGGACAGGACGACGCCCCTGTCGCGAGCGTCGCGCAGCCGGCGCCAGTCGAGGTCGAGCCGATGGGGGTCCGCGTTGATCTCCATGGCGACTCCGGTGCTGGCCGCTTTCTCCAGGACGCGATCGAGATCGAGCGGGTAGGGATCGCGCGACAACAACAGACGACCAGTGGGGTGACCGATGATCGTGAGGAATGGATTGTCCATGGCGCCAAGCATCCTCGCCGTCATCTCCTGCTCGTTCATCCCGAACCGGCTGTGGATCGACCCAATGACGAAGTCGAGCCGGCCGAGTGTGGCCTCGTCGTAGTCCAGCCCACCGGTCGCAAGAATGTCGGCCTCGATCCCCTTCAGAACTCGAAAGCCCTGCAGGCCCTGATTCACCTCGTCGATCTCGTCCGACTGCCGCTTGAGATCATCGGAGGTTAGTCCTCCGGCGTACGCTGCCGCCTGGCTGTGGTCGGTAATGCCCACGTACTGGTACCCGGCCTCCCGGCATGCGGCGGCCATCTCGGCGATGGTGTTGGATCCGTCGGAATAGTCGCTGTGGCAATGCAGGAACCCTTTCAGGTCGCCGGGCTCGAGCAGTCTGGGGAGTTCGTTCTTCGCCGCGGCTTCGATTTCTCCCCGGCCCTCGCGGATCTCCGGCGGTATCTCTGGCAGGCCGAGTGCCTTGTAGAAATCCGCTTCGCTCCGCGTCGCGACAAACTCGCTGCCCTTCCAGAGGGCCGCGCCGGTCAGGGAAAAGCCGCGCTGTTGCGCGAAGCCGGTGAGCTGAGTCAGGTGGGCCTCGCTTCCGGTGGCCTGGACCAGGACTCCTCCGGCATTGACCGGCGTAGTTACCACGACCTGCGCGCTGGAACCCGCCGGTAAATCGGAGCGTCACCTGACGTTCGTCGTGCCCACCGAATTCATGCACGCCGGGCAACTGGGCCATTCGCTTGAACAATTCCGCCGGTGCCGCCTCGGCGACCAGCACCACGATCAACTCCTTCACCAGTTCACAGCACCGCCGCACCTCGCCGCCGATCGATCGCGCAGCTCACGCCGGGCAATCGCTGCAGGGCGACGCGCAAGGTCTCGGCTTCCTCGGCAGCGTGATGGGACAGCTTGAACTCGCTGGCCTGCCGGAGGAAGGCGATGCCCTTCAGGATGTTTTCGGCGGTCTTGGGCGCCGAACCGGGGCAGCTTGGCCAGCCGGCCGTCCCGGGCCGCCGCCTCGAGCTCGGGAAGCGAATCGATGCCCGAGGGCGTCGTGAATCTGACGGATCTTGGCCACGCCGAGTCCGGAGACCTGCAGCATTTCCACGAGGCCGGGCGGGACCTGTTCCCGGAGTTCTTCGAGCAGGGATGAGCGGCCGATGGTGAGCAGCTCGGTAACGATCTGGAGGGTGGCGGGCCCGATCCCCTTGGTGCTCGCCAACGAACCGTCCTCGAGCGCCGGCTTGAGATCGCCGGGGAAGGCGGCGAGCGCCCGTGCCGCCGTCGTAAAGGCCCGGACCCGGAAGGTGTTCTCTCCCTTCAGTTCCATGAAGGAAGCGATCTGCTCGAACACCCGCGCCACGGCCTTCTGATCCATCATGGTTCAGGCAATCTCGATTGGGGCGTGCTGAGGGCTCTCCGCGCCGATTCTGCGCACGACATCACCGACCAGAGCGGCGGTTCGCGCCGCCAGCTCGAGCAGTTCCTCCTGTCCCACGAGGGAGGCGAGCTGAGCGCTGGTGCCGCCGGCCATCACCGGGTGAGAAGAGGGAGGAGCCGTCCTCACGCGCCGGGCTCTCGACTGGAAAACCGTCGGCCTCGACCACGGTGAATCCTTCCCGGGTCGGATGCATGCCGAACACGCCGAGGACAAAGTACCCGCCGCCCGGCCAGGGACGGACGAAGAGACCGTCGAGCGGCTCGTGGGGCGCTCCGGGCTCGAGCTCGGCCCAGACGAGTCGTTCGGGGAACTGAATGTAGTAGGCCCGCGGAACCGTGGGTGCTTCGACTGTCGCGACCGGGTCCAACCTGAGCATCGCCTCGGCGCGTGACTGCGGCTCAGGCGAAACGACCAACCACCCTCCAGCCAGTAGAGATAGGCGTGATGCAGCAGGCTGAGGTGCTGTTCCAGGGATTCGCCGGCTCCTTCGGGAACCAGATCCCGCAGCAGGGCTACGACCTCGCGGTCGAGGACGAAAGCATCGAGGTCGTGGGGGTCGAGCTGCGATGCGTGCTAGCGAGTCGCGGAGCCGGGGGAACCGCTCCACGGCGAGAGTACCGAAGACCTGATCGAACGGTGTGGGTCTCACGGAAGAAAGGTATCCAGGGACTCGACGAAGTCATCGAAGGCCTCGACATACGGTACATGGCCGCAATTCCGAAGCAGTCGCCACTCGGCGTTCAGGCAGCGAGCTGTCTCGCGGGCGCTTTCGACCGGAATCGGATCATCGTCTCCGTGGACCACCAGGGCCGGGATCCCGAGCTCGACGGAGTGCGGGCCGGAGATCGTAGTCGCCGAGACTCTCCCAGACTTCACGCTGGGTTCGTTCGGTGATGCGAAACGGAGTCAGGTCCCCGACTCGCGCGGGATCGTGGAAATATCCCGCTACCGCTAGCTCGAAGAGACGGCGCTGGTAGGCGGCGAGGTCCCGCTCCCGGAGTCCGCTCGCGCGGAGCGCACGGCGCTCCGCTTCGATCTCCGGGGTCGTTGGAACGGGCCCGAAAGCGCGCCTCGAATTCGATGCGGGCCGCGCGCCACGACGGGGCAGGTGATACCAGCGCGATTCGCTCCACTTTGTCCGGGATGCTCGACGGCGTAGAGCATGGCCAGGAGCCCACCCCAGGAGTAGCCGCACAGAGTGAGTCGTTCCAGCTTCCAGATGCCTGCGCAGAGCCTCGAGGTCGGCTACGTGCTCTCGCCAGCCGACCGACACGTCGCGGGCAACTGGTGAGCGGCCTCCTCCCCGCTGGTCGTAGTAGATCAGTTCCCGATCGCGGGCCAGCGCGTCGAACCCGGGCAAGAGGTAGTCATGATGAGCTCCGGGCCCGCCGTGCAGCACGACGACCGGGGGGCCGCTGCCGACGCGACGTTCGAAGATCTCCACGCCGCGCACAGGTCTGGTCAGCCGGGTTTCATCCATCGGTCCGGGACTCCTGGGCTACCCGTAGTAGGCGAGCAGTTCGCAGCACGGTGTTGAGATGAATCGTGGCGATGTCGTTCAGGTCAGCCGCATAACCACCGGCCAGCGTCAGAACTACGGGCAGGCCACGACGCTGACAGGCGTCGAATACCATCCGATCCCGTCGCCGCAGTCCCTCGATCGACAGCTTGAGGCGGCCGAACCGATCGCCCATGAACGGATCGGCGCCTCCGAGATAACACACCAGATTCCGGGTCCGCCGCATTCAGCACCGCGTCCAGATTGCTGGCCGAGCCGCTCCGAGATAGGAAGCGTCGTCGCAGTCGTCGGGTAGCCCAACGTCCAGCCGGCTCGATTCCTTGCGGAAGGGATAGTTGTTGTCACCGTGCATCGAGAAGGTGAAGACCTCCGGATCATTCTCGAAGATCCTGGCGGTTCCGTTGCCTTGATGCACATCCAGATCGACGATCGCGACCCTTCGCACCGCCCCAGCGCTCTGGAGGAGGCGGATCGCTACCGCGACATCGTTGAACACGCAGAAGCCCTCGCCGCGGTCGGCGAATGCGTGATGCGTGCCACCCGCCAGGTTCATCCCGGCGCCCTGCGCGAGGGCATCGTGGGCGGCCTCCAGAGTGCCCTGAACCGTTCGCAGGGAGCGCTCCCGAAGTTCGGGGCTCCAGGGGAAGCCGAGGCGGCGGGCGGCGACGCTGTCGAGTGATCCCTCGAGGATGGACGTCACGTAGGACGGGTCATGGACCAGATGCAATGCTTCAATGGAGACTCGATCAGGCTCCGCGATCGCGCCGGGCGACAAGGTTCCGGAGGCGACTACCGCATCGCGGATCAGCGCGTATTTCGCAATGGGGAAGCGGTGTCCGGGAGGAAGGGGAACGGTCCAGCGGGCGGAAGACCAGGCACGCAGGGACATCGCAGGGGAGTTTGAGGAGACCTACGGGTCAGAGCAGGACCGCCAGACCCTCGGCGACGGCCCGCACCGCCGCTGCCTCGTCAGGCCCGAAGGGGTCGGGAACATCGCTGTCCACGTCGATCTGACCCAGGATCATTTTGCCTCGGCGGATCAGGACAACCAGCTCCGAGCGGGTGAAGGTGTTGCAGGCGATGTAATTGTCGATCGCCCTCACGTCACCGACGTTCTGGTCCTGCCCAGTGGACACCGCCGTTCCGCACACGCCCTTGCCGACCGCAATTCTGGTATGCTCGGTTTCCCGCCCGGCATAAGTCTCCAGAACAAGCTCTTCGCCGTGCAGCATGTAGAGGTATACCGAGGTGAATGGCGGGCCTGCCGCCTGGATCCGGTCGGCGGCGTACTGCAGTAACGCGTTGCGTCCCGCATCCCGGGCAAACAAACCTCGGAGCCCGGCGAGAATCGGCTGAGGGTCGAGAGTCGATGCCATCAGCTGCCCCGGGTTCCCAGCGTCACCGACACCGTCTGCTCGACACCGTCACGCACATAGCGGACATCCACGACATCACCGGCCTTGTGGGCCCGGAGCGCATCGGTCATGGCCTGGAGATCCGGGGTTGCCATGCCGCCGATAGAGACGATCACGTCGCTTCCTCGCAGACCGGCCTTCTCCGCCGGGCTGCCCGCGCGCACACCGGTCAATCGGACTCCACCCGGATTGTCGCTCATATCGGGCACGGTGCCCAGGTAGGCGCCGTAACCGGGGGTGACCGGAGGCGGGCCCGAATCGGTGGGCGCGGGTTTGCTGACGAAATTCAGCGGCCCGGGGCGGGCGGCGAGCGCGCGAACCAGCTCCGCCGTGAAGTCGGCTACCTTCGCCAGCCCATCGGCGTTGATCTTGTCCCAATCGTCCGTGGTACGGTGATAGTCCTCGTGGAGATCGGTGAAGATGTGGAGCACCGGACGCCCTGCGCCGTAGAACGAGGACTGGTCGCTGGGACCGTACCCGTCTCCGCGGGAGGTAATGACGAACCCCGATTGGGTGTTGAGTGAATCGATCAGGCCCTGGAACTCCGCCGCCGTCGCCGACCCGTAGATGATGAGGTGATCGTTCCGCAACCTGCCGACCATGTCGAGGTTGATCATGGCGTAGATGCTGGCCAGGGGGAACGCCGGATTGCGGACGTAGTAGGCCGACCCCAGCAGCCCTTCCTCTTCCCCGCTAAAGGCAACGAACACGACAGTGCGAGCGGGGGGTTGGATGGCCAACCGGCGAGCTATGTGTACCAGTGCCGCGGCGCCAGACGCGTTATCATCGGCTCCGTTGTGAACCTTCCCGGTGCTGTCGGGATCCAGGCTGCCAAACCCGCCGCGGCCCAAGTGGTCGTAGTGCGCCCCAACCAGAATGATCTCGCCCCGCAGCTTGGGATCGCGTCCCGGCAACACCCCGATCACATTCTTGCCGGTGACTCCGCCGATTCCCGCGTGCGCCGCGGCGGGCGCGTCACGGGAGACCGTGAAGCTCTGGAACCAGCCTCCCGGCGAGGGAATCAGGCCGACTTTCTTGAAGCGGCGGGAGAGGTAGGCTGCGGCACTGTCGGCGCCGGGGGATCCGATCATCCGCCCCTCGAGCTTGTCGTCGCTCAGGTAGCGGACATCATTGAGGAGCGAGATGGCATCGGCGGTAGACTGCCCGGCGAGTGGACCGGTCAGGACTACCGACATCAGGCCGACCGCGGCAACCAGCGTTGCCCGCGGAGGCAATGCAACGGCTATGGTCATAGGCGGGAAAAGGTAAAGAGTTCCTCGCCGCGCTAGAAGTGGAGCCGTGGTTCATAGTGCAGCGTCGGTCGTAACACATTGCTGCATCAAGGGCTAGGAGGTATCTTGGAACGTTGCCCACACCCTCAATGACCGATCCCGCAGCCACACTCTCGGCCCTCGCCACGGTCGTCTTCCTGCTCCGCGATAAACCGGAGGCCC
Organism: uncultured Gemmatimonadales bacterium; assembly: GCA_963788625.1. Taxonomy (GTDB): domain Bacteria; phylum Gemmatimonadota; class Gemmatimonadetes; order Gemmatimonadales; family GWC2-71-9; genus DATBGE01. The sequence continues at coordinate 978,782 of CAWBHB010000001.1, forward strand.
AGGAGGAGCAGAGGGTGGCATTCAAAGCCTTCGCCCAGAGTCTGGGTGGAAGGAATCTCAGCGTCACCCTGACTGACCGCGGCTTCAACCTCGGGACCGATGAGGTTCCTTTCGGATCGGTACCCATCGATGCGCTCCACGCGCAGCTCGCCGCGATAGGTGTCGGAGGGTTTCGCCTCCCGGCCGGCCTGATGATGCCGGCACTGCTCTCCCTGGTCCGGGCGATTTCGGTTCCGCCGGGCACCTACGGTTCGTTCGACCATCTCATGGCCAGGCTCGATGCCGCTGGTTCCGGCGCGATTCAAGTCTCTCCGATTGATCCGGAGCTGGCGAAGATGCCACGGCGGGATCCCAACGCCGAGTCAGAGGACGGAACCCTGCAAGACCTGGGGCCCGATGCGCTGAGCGAGGCGCAAGTTGGTCTGATGCATTTCGCCACCCTGGAGCTTCACACGGTGAACCCGCTTCAGGACACGGTGACTCGGCTCGAGTCAGAAAAATCATCTCAGGGCACCAGCGACCTGCTCAACGAGCTGGTGGCTTCGGCCGAAGTTGCGGCGCGGCAAAAGGAGTGGCCGACCCTGCTCCACGCCGCCTATTCACTGATCGAACTGGAGACCAAAGGGGGAGAAGCGGCGGAACACCGGGGATACGGCATCGCCCTTCGGCGGATGCTGCCGCGGTCGGCGCTGGAACGACTGGCCAAGCTGGTGACCAGTGGACCCCATCGGGCTGAGGCGGTCGCGGTCATGCGGCGGATGGGTGCCGATGCGACCGAAGTCCTGCTGCACGAAATGACCACGGCGGAGGATGCCGGGGACCGCCGAGCCTATTTCAACGCCCTCAAGGAGATGACCGAGGGGACCAACCTGGTGATCCACATGCTGAGTCACGACGACTGGTTCGTGGTGCGCAATGTGGCCGATCTGGCGGGCGAGCTGCGGCTGGAGAGCGCAGTGAATCAGCTGGCGAAGCAGGTTGGCCATGCCGACGAACGGGTACGCAGGGCAGTGGCAGGAGCCCTGGCGAGGATCGGCGGGAATACCGCGGCGGAAGCGCTCCGGCACGCATTGAAGGATTCTTCCGCCGCCGTGCGGCTACAGGCGGTGGCCAACCTCGACGGCAGGAAGACCCAGGGCCTTGCGATGAGCCTGGCTATTGCGGCCGAAGAAGAGTCCAAGTCCGACATCCAACGGGAGATGTATCTCGCCTTGGGGCGGATTGGTTCCAAGGACGCGATCAACGCGCTGCAGAAGGCCGCGGAACCAAGCCGGCGGCTCTTCAAACGGAAATCGACCGCGTCGCGGCTCGCGGCGATCGAGGCGTTGCACCTCGCCGGTCCATCGGCTGCCAACGCGCTGAAAGGATTCCTGCACGATCAGGATCCCGAAGTCCGGGCCGCCGTCGAGAAGGCGCTGTCGACCATGTGGGCGTAACCGCCTCAGCGAGGAACCAGGTCGGTAGTCTCCCCAATCCGCCGAGCTGCACCCGCCAGTATCCGAGCCACCCGCTCCAGATCCTCCAACGAAACCATCTCATTCGGGCTGTGCATGTAGCGCAGCGGGACTGAGACCACCGCGGTTGCCACCCCGCGATGGGCTGTGAAGATGGAGTCCGCATCGGTTCTGGTCTCGCGAGGTGCCGCCTCGATCGTGTAGGGAATCCGCTCCGCCTCTGCCACCTCGATCAGCAGGTCCAGCAACACGGGATTCACCGAGGCGCCGCGGGTGAAGACGGGCCCGCCACCCAGTCGGTAGTCCCCGTGCTTCCGTTTCTCCAATCCGGGATAATCGGTCGCGTGGGTGACATCGACCACCAGAGCGACGTCGGCCGCGAGTCCGGTTGCCGATGGACGCGCCCCGCCACCAGTGTACGCGATCTCTTCTCGCGTCGTGGCCACCGCGGTGACCGAACCAGCCGGCCGCTTCGCCGCGAGGAGTCGCAGCGCCTCGAGCACTACGAAGGCTCCGACCCGATTGTCGAGAGAACGGCTGACGATTCTCCCATTGGGGAACTCCATCACGCTTGAAGCGAGGACCCCGGCATCGCCAACTCGCAGCCGAGCCTGAGCCTCGGCCCGGTTCGAAGCCCCGATGTCAATCCAGAGGTCTTCGGGCTTGGAAACCTTGTCCCGCTCATCCTTCTCCATGAGATGGATGGCCCGTTTCCCAATGACCCCGGGGACCGGGCCGGCGCGACCGAGCAGGAGTACTCGCTGTCCGACGAAGACCTGGTGGTCCCAGCCGCCGATCCCCTCGAAGCTCAGGTAACCGTCGTCATCGATGTAGGTAACCATCACCCCGATTTCATCGATGTGGCCCGCCAGCATGATGCGCGGCTTGCCGTCGGGATTGATCACGGCGAAGGAATTGCCGCCCACGTCGGCGTTCACCCGATCGGCGAAGCGCTCGGCTTCGGCACGCCAGATTCGGGAGGGCAAGGTTTCGAAGGACGAAGGACCCGGGGAGTCGAGCAGGGTCTTGAGGAAGGCGAACTGATGCGGATCCATTCGGACGCTACCTCTCGCGAGTGAAAGACTGGGCGGCTAATCTGGCGTCGCGCTGTGCTTTGTCTAGGCGGGCCAGCGGGGGCAAGTCGCCCGGAGGCCCATTGTTCGTGATCGCGATCACTGTCACATAATAGTTCAGTCAAAATTGACGCGAAATTGCTATCTCGTTGTAATCACTATTCCCATAGCCATTTACGACGATGCTTAACGGAATTGTTAGACTAGGTGTACTGTATTTTACGTTGACATGCGGAGTGGCTCCGCGCATCATTCCTCCGCTCCCAGGGGCGGTGGTGGTGGACGGGAAAACGGCTGGGCTGCCCACGCTCACTTCGGATCGGTCCATGACGTTGACCCGTCACGTCGGGCTACTCGCCCACGCGGCCTCGCTCACGCTTCTCGCCTGTTCCGCACCCGCCAAGTCCGGCGGCCTCGATCCTGCCGAGTTGACTTCCATCGAAGTGACACCGCCCAGCGTGACCATGGCGCCGAATGCCACTCAGGTGTTCGCTGCTCAGGGTTTCTGGACCGACGGCACGTCATGGGCCCGTTCAGGTAACCTGGACGGTGTCCGGTGGCTCCATCGCGGGGAACGGCGCCTACACGGCTTCGGCAACGGCCGGAACCTACGTGGTCCGCGCGGTCTTTCAGGGTGGTGGGTATGGCGACTCTGCGGTGGTCACGGTCGATTCCGGGGCGCTCCTCCACCTCCGCCACCGCCGCCTCAGCTCGTCTCGCTGGATGTCACGCCTGCGAGCGTGACGCTCGATCCGGGTGAGAGCCGGACTTTTGTAGCGCAGGGACACTGGTCGGACTCGGTCTCGCGTCCGGTGACTCTCGTGTGGAGTTCTACGGGCGGGACCGTCTCGAGCAGCGGTGCCTATACCGCAGGCCCGACGGCCGGCAGCTTCGTGGTACGTGCGATTGCATCCGGCACCACGATCGGAGATTCCGCGGCCGTGGTGGTGCGGGACACGATCTCGCCGCCTCCGCCCCCTCAGCTGATTGCTATCGACGTCACTCCGGCGAGCGTGACGCTCAGTCCGGGCGAGCAAAAGGGCTTCGTAGCGGTGGGACAATGGTCGGATTCGGTCGCGCATCCGGTGACCATCGTGTGGAGCTCAACGGGCGGGACCGTCTCGAGCAGCGGTTCCTACACCGCAGGCCCGACCGCCGGTAATTTCGTGGTGCGGGCCTATGCGTCAGGCACTTCGATCGGCGATTCCGCTACAGTGGAAATCCAGGACTCAACCTCCCCTCCGTCTCCTCAGCTGCTCGCCCTTGATGTCACCCCAGCGAGCGCGACCCTCGATCCGGGTGCGGGCCGGACCTTCGTGGCGCAGGGACAGTGGTCCGACTCCATCTCGCATCCCGTGACCGTAGTCTGGAGTGCCACCGGCGGCACGATCTCGAGCAGCGGTGCGTATACCGCGGGACCGACTGGCGGCAGTTTCGTGGTGCGTGCGATTGCGTCAGGCACCACGATCGGAGATTCTGCCGCCGTCGTGGTGCGGGACACGACTTCACCTCCGCCTCCGCCGCAGCTGGTCTCGCTGGATGTCACGCCCGCGAGCGTCACGCTCGATCCGGGTGCGAGCCGGACCTTCGTAGCGCAGGGGCAGTGGTCGGACACGGTCTCGCGTCCGGTGACGGTCGTGTGGAGTTCCACCGGCGGGACCGTCTCGAGCAGCGGGGCCTATACCGCAGGCCCGACTGCCGGCAGCTTCGTGGTGCGTGCGTTTGCGTCGGGCACCACGATCGGGGACTCTGCCGCCGTCGTGGTGCGGGACACGACTTCACCTCCACCACCGCCGCCTCCGCCTCCGCCGCCTCCTCCGACTACCCTGGTCCAGGAAGGCTTCGAGGATACCGGCTTTGCGGCTCGCGGCTGGTACGACAACACCAGCCTCACGATTACCGCAGCGGAGCACATGCCCGGGCGGCAGCCAAGTCGCTGGAAGTGAAGTTCAACCAGGGGTCTTCCACGCCGGCGTTCGGCGGACTCTATGCGCGTTCGGTTTACCCCCACCGAATCCGTGTACCTGAGCTACTGGGTCAAGTACAGCTCCAACTGGGTGGGATCCGGGGTGAGCTATCATCCCCATGAGTTCCAGTTCATCACGACCGACGACGGTCAGTGGATCGGACCCTCGGCGACGCATCTCACGACCTATGTCGAGCACAATTACCAGAACGGCGGGATCCCGATTCTGGCAATGCAGGACGCGCTCAACATCGACACCGGCAGACTGAACCAGGACCTGTCACTGGTTACCGAGAATCGCGCCGCGGCCGGCTGCAACGGCAATACGGATGGCTATGCGACGAGCTGCTACCAATCCGGCACCGCTTGGCGGAACGGTAAGCAATGGAAGGCCGCCCAGAGCGCGTTCAAGCCCGCGCCCGGTCCGGGATACAAGAACGACTGGCATCACGTGGAGGCCTATTTCCAGCTTAACACGATTCAAGGCGGGAAGGGCCAGACCAACGGCATCGCCCAGTACTGGTTCGATGGGCAACTCCTGATCGATCACCAGAACGTGTTGTTCCGTACCGGGAGCCATTCGACCATGAAGTTCAACCAGTTTTTGATTGCGCCATACATCGGGGTGGGGTCTCCGGTCACTCAAACGATGTGGGTTGACGATCTCACCATCGGGACAGCTCACCCCTAGGCGCGGAGGCGCAGCGCATGGACCCCGCCTAGCCGGGGAGCCGGGGCTAGACTGTGCAGATCTCGACGCCTTGGCGAAGCGAAGTCATCGGGTCCCGCGTGGGGACGAACTCCTGCCCCACATAGCCCTTGAATCCGGCGTCAGCGATGGCTTGGCAGATCCGCCGGTAGTTGAGCTCTTGGGTGTCGTCAATCTCGCCGCGGCCGGGGACGCCGCCAGTGTGGAAGTGACCGATGTACTGGATGTTGTCTCGGATGGTCCGGATGACATCACCCTCCATGATCTGCATGTGGTAGATGTCGTAGAGGAGCTTAAGCCGCTGCGAGCCTACGCGCTGCAGGACCTCTACACCCCAGGCCGTGTGATCGCACTGGTAGTCATGGTGGTCCACCCGGCTGTTGAGCAGCTCAAGGCAGAGAGTCACACCGACCCGCTCAGCCACAGGCGTGATCCGTGACAGCCCCCGGGCGCAGTTGGCGATGCCGTCGGCGTCCGACAGCCGGCCCCGATTTCCGGAGAAGACGATCAGGTTCGGCACGCCCGCCGCGGCGGCGAGCGGGAGGAGCCGCTCCGCTCCGGTCGCAAGACGCTCGTGGAGGTCGGCCCGGTTCCACCCCTCCTCGATGGGTCCCGGTCCATTAGCCATCGCGCAGGTAAGCCCGAAACGCCGGACCACCGGCCATTCCGCCTGGTCGAGCAGCTCGACCGAAGCGAGCCCTATCGCCGCCGCGTTCTTGCACAATTCCTCGAGCGGCATTGGGTCATAGCACCAACGGCAAACCGACTGCTTCAGGCGGCCGGGGACGATGGCCGACAGGCGACGGGACTCGGCCGGCACTGGCACGCTCGACAGGAGGCCGCCTGCGGCGCCGGCAAGGAGGCCGAGCGCCCCGCGCCGGCTCATGGTAGTCACGGCTTTACCACTTGAGGCCATGGAGATAGTCGTAGCTGGCCTGGGCAAACGCGATCGGCGACGGCGGATTGTCGTGCTCCACAAAGTAGTGCTTGATCCCGGCCTGGCTGGACTTCGAGAAGATCGCCACCCAGTCCGTGACGCCCGCGCCCACGTCCACCATCTCGCCGTCGGGGCCCATGTCCTTTACGTGCACCAGGGGAAAGCGGCCCGGCCACTTTTCGAAGTAGGCCAGGGGGTTGCCGCCGCCCTTCCTGATCCAGTAAAGATCCATCTCGAATTTGACGGCGTCCGGGTCGGTTTCGGCAAGGAGAATGTCATAGCCGGTGGTTCCGCTCAGGCCGGCAAACTCGAAGTCGTGGTTGTGGTAGGCTACCGTGATTCCCGAACGCCGAGCGACATTGCCAGCCTGGTTCAGTAAGGTCGCCGCATGGCGATACCCGCCGATGGTCCGCATGCCATCGTCGAGCCAAGGACAGACGAGGTACTTGTTCTCCAGAATTTTTGCGTTGTCGATCGCCTGGCTCAGGTTGTTCCCCAGGCTTTCAAGCGGGACGTGCGACGAGGGGGCCTGGATGTTGCCCTTATCCAAGGCAGCCTTGATCTCAACGGCAGAGCGGCGTCCCAGCCCCGCCAGCTCGACTTCCTGGTAGCCGATCAGGGCAAGCTGCTGCAGGGTGCCGGGCGGATCCACCTCGAAAAGGTCGCGCACCGAATAGAGCTGGATGCCGATCTTGCCAAGGCTGTCGGCGGGACGCGTGGGGAGCCGAGTCGAAGGTAAAGCCAAGCCTCCGGCTGCGACCGCCACACCGTGACAGAATTGACGTCGGTTCAGCTTCACGACAGGGCCTGAGTGTCGGCTACAGTTCGTGGCGCTTCATGGCCCGAACCGCGTAGTCGCACGCGCGTGCGGTAAGTGCCATGTAGGTGATTGATGGATTCTGGTTGGCGGAAGAGGCCATGCACGCCCCGTCTGTCACGAAGAGGTTCTTCACGTCCCAGGCTTGATTCCAGCCGTTTAGGACCGAGGTCTTCGGGTCCCGGCCCATCCGCGCGGTCCCCATCTCGTGGATCACGAGGCCCGGTATGGCGTCGTCGTTGTAGGTCGTGATGTCGGTGGCGCCGGACGCCTCCAGCATCTCGGCTGCCGTCGCCATCATGTCCTTCCGTTGGGCCATCTCGTTCTCCCCGTAGGTGCAGGTTACGCGGAGCGCGGGAATGCCCCAGACGTCCATGGTGTCGGGGTCGATCACGGCGAAGTTGTCGCTGCGGGGCAGGCACTCGCCGAAGCCGTACAGCGAGATCCGCCAGGGTCCCATCTCCTCGATCAAGGACCGCTTGAACTGGGCGCCGAACCCTTTGGTCTCTCCGCCGCGCAACCAACCCGACCGCCCGGCTCCTCCCTGGAACGCATAGCCCCTGAGAAAGTCGGGGTGGGCGTCCTTCACGTTGCGGAACCGCGCCAGGTAGATGCCGTTCGGCCGCTCGCCGAATTCCCGGCGTTCCTCCATGCCCGGCATCGTGCCGTACGCGCCCGCGCCCATGTGGTGGTCCATCAGGTTCTTGCCCACCTCGCCGCTGGAATTGGCGAGGCCGTTGGGAAATTCGGGAGTGGCGGAATTGAGCAGGATCCGGCAGGACTCGAGCGTCGAGGCACAGAGGAAGACGAGCCGCGCCTTGAACTCGAGCACCTCGTGAGTCTGTGCGTCAATGACACGGGCTCCAGTGGCTCGGCCCAGCTTTCCATCGTAGATGATGCTGTGCACCACGCTGTAGGGCCGGAGGGTGAGGCGGCCGGTGGCTTGCGCGGCGGGGAGGGAGGCGTTGATGGAACTGAAGTAGGAGCGGGTGATGCACCCCCGCTCGCAGGTGCCGCAATAGTGACAGGCGGCGCGGCCCTTGTGGTCGGCGGTGAGAATCGCGCAGCGGCCGATGGTCATGACCCGCTCGCCGCCGAAGGCCGACATGATCTTCTCCCGGGCTACCCGCTCGGCGCAGGTCATCTGCATCGGGGGCAGGAACTGGCCGTCCGGCAGCTGGCTCAGCCCTTCCGCCTGGCCGCTCACTCCGATGAAGCGCTCGACGTGATCGTACCAGGGCGCGATGTCCCCGTACCGGATCGGCCAATCCACCCCATGGCTGTCCCGCAGGTTGGCTTCGAAGTCGAGGTCGCTCCAGCGGTAGACCTGCCGGCCCCACATGATGGACCGGCCGCCCACCTGCCGGCCCCGGATCCAGTAGAACGGTTTGTCGTCCGGATAGGTGTAGGGGTTCTCCCCGTCGTTCACGAAGAATTTCCCTGACCACTCGTCGCAGGCGTAGCAGTGCTGCTGGATCGGCTGCTCCCGCTCGATGCGGCTCCGGTCCCCTTTACCCCGGAAGGGAAGCTCCCAGGGCTGCACGTGCTCGCAGTAGTCCACCTTGGGGTCAATCGGGCGGCCCGCTTCCAGGACCAGAGTCTTGAGGCCCAGCCGAGTGAGCTCCATCGCGGCCCAGCCGCCGGACATGCCGGAGCCGATGACGATCGCGTCCCAGGAGCGCGCGGTCACTTGCAGCCCTCGTAACGGCCAGGAATCACCACAGTCTTCAGGACCTCCTTCTGCACCCGTTCGGAGGTGAAGTAGCCGTAGATGGTGAGGGATTTGATCTCAGCGAAGGTCTTCTCGGCGGTTCCAGGGTCGCCCGTGACCACATCCAGCATGGTCAGGTATTGGGAGCGGCTGACTTCCGGGAGGGAAGTGAACGCGGCGCCGTAATTCTCCCGCGCTCGGCCGTCCAGGTCGTCCAAGCCCCGGAGGAACTGGTCCCGCTCGACCGGCGGGTACCACTCGGTGAGGAGAAGATCAATGAAAGGGGTCACCCCCACCGCCGCGGCGCCGGGCGTGTCCGTCTCCGGGATCACCATATCGGCGATCATCGCGACCAGCTCGGTCTGCTCTCGCGACAGACTCCTCTCCAGCTTCACTCCCGTCCGACCGTGTATCCGGCGGGCCAAGTCGAACGCGGCCTCGGCGTTTGCCGGCAGCAAGGGGAGCGCGGCCAGCGCGCCGAGCAGTCTCAAGGCGTCGCGACGTTGCACTGGGGATCCATGGGTGCCAGAGGAAGTGCAGAACCTACCTGACCGAATCACCCGGCTCAACCCTGCACCAGCGAGTCGCCGCCAGTCCCCCTCCACCGCCCCACCGCCGACGCCGGTACCTGATTGCTCCCCTACGTCGGAGTCGGTTCTCCGGTCACCCAGACCATGTGGGTGGATGACCTGATCATCCAGACTGCGCGCCCGTAATAGCGTAGCGACGTAACCCGTCCATCTCTTGCCCCTGAAGGGCGGCGCGGATGCGTACCGCGCCGTCCACCACCCGGGGTCCGGGCCTCGAGGTATAGCTGTTCCCATCCAGGATCCAGGTCTCGGTGTCGGCCAGCAACTGTCTCGCAATCGGGTGCTGTAGCTCTCCCAGCTCCTGCTCCGAGCGATCGAGCCCGAAACCGCAAAGCATCACCAGAACGACGTCGGGTTTGAGGGCAGCCACGTCGCCCCACGATCGGCGAGTGGAGTGAGCTCCGGGTTCGGCTCCGACGTCTTCCCCTCCCGCGGCCCGGACCAGCTCAGGTACCCAGTGCCCCGCCAGGTAGAGGGGGTCCAGCCACTCGACGCAGAGGACGCGGCGCATGGGTCGAGCGGGCGATCCGTCGGCTCCATCTGGTTGCTGCAGCCTCATCTCCAGGCTCCGAACGACTTCGTCCGCAGCCGCTTCGCGTCCCACCGCGCGCCCTACAGTGCGGACGTCCTCCAGAATTCCGCCCAGGTCGCGGGCACTGAGCGGGATGATTTGAGGGGGAGAGTCCATCGCATCAGCCAGCCGATAGACCGCACCGTCAGCCACGGCGCAGACCTCACAGAGATCCTGGGTAATAATGAGATCAGGTGCCAGGGCCTCCAGCACCTTTCCCTCCAAGGCAATCACCGGTTTCCCCTCGGCCTGAAGCTGACGAACCTGGGCGTCGATCCGTGCGCCGGAGACGGAGGAATCCACTGAGGTTCGGGTCACTCTGGGAAGGTGAAGAATGCCCGTGGGGTAATCGCATTCGTGGCTGATACCGACCAAGTCAGCCTCGCAGCCGAGTGCGGCAACGATCTCGGTCCCCGCCGGGAGCAGTGAGACGATCCGCATCAACCCTCGCTCAGCCGGGTTGGAGAGTGGAGCAGCAGCATCACGAGCCCGATCCCGGTCACGAGGAGGGGGGTCAGTGTGCCCAGGGTGAGATACATGGCGGCCCCGAACAGGGCCGGGCCCTCGAACAGGGTCCACACCATGAGGGCCCGGGAGAGATTGACCTGCCACCATTCGTCTTCTGTCTGAGCAACCGTGCGCGCCGGAATCCGAGTCCTAATCATCAGCCCGCCGGCGAACAGCACCGCGGCCAGGGCAAACGGCGTGTACAGCAGGATCGGTTGATTGACCGGGGTCTGGGGTGGAAGCAACACCAAAGCCACGCCGGAGAAGAGCAGCGGCCCCGCCATAAGGCCGAGGTAGAGGATCCGGGCGGTGCGAGCGGGCGCAGGTTCCGCGGGCGGCATGGTACCTCCGAGGGCGAACGCCTAAACTACCACTCATGCATCTCGCCCGCCGAACGATCGGATTCCGCGAATCGGTGATTCGGGGGATGACCCGTCTCGCCAATCAGCATGGGGCCATCAATCTCGCTCAGGGGTTTCCTGATTTCCCGGCCCCGGACCTCTTGAAGGAAGCCGCGGCTCGCGCCATCCGGGACAACGTGAACCAGTATGCGATTACCTGGGGAGCCCAACGGCTCCGGGAAGCCATCGCGAAGAAGTACAGCGATTGGTACGGCCTCACGGTGGATCCGGAAGCGGAACTCACCGTCACCTGTGGAGCCACCGAGGCGATGGCGGCGACCCTCATGGCGATCGTGGATCCCGGTGATGAGGTAATCGTCTTCGAGCCCTTCTACGAAAACTATGGGCCGGACGCGATTCTCTGTGATGCGCGACCGGTTTTCGTCAGCCAGGCGCCGGGCCAGGCGCTGGATCTCGAACGTCTGGCCGCGGCGTTCACTACCCGCACCCGCGCGATCGTGGTCAACACGCCGGCCAACCCCACCGGCCGGGTGCTTTCGGTGAGCGAGCTCGAAGCGATCGCGCGCCTCTGCGAGCGCCACAATGCCTGGGCCGTGACCGACGAGATCTACGAGCACATCTGTTACGAAGGCAGGCACGTTCCGCTCGCGACCCTGCCCGGTATGCGAGAACGCACGGTGACGATCAGCGGCGCGTCCAAGACCTTCAGCATTACCGGCTGGCGAATCGGCACCATCATGGCTCCGGCGCGGGTAACCGATGCCATCCGCAAGGTTCACGATTTTCTCACAGTCGGCGCCCCCGCCCCTTTGCAGGAGGCGCTGGCGGTCGCCATGGAGACCCTGGGCCGGGACTACTACGAAGGCCTGGCGGCCGACTACCGGCGGAGGAGAGACCTGCTCTGGAAGGGCCTGAGCGAAGCCGGTTTCAAATCCATCCGTCCCGAGGGTGCGTACTACATCCTGTGCGATTTCTCGGGGATTTCAGAACTGCCGGATACCGAATTCGCCCGTCAACTTGTGGTGGACAGAGGCGTGGCCAGTGTGCCGGGATCCAGCTTTTTCAGCCGTCCCGAACTGGGACGGCACCTGGTGCGATTCGCTTTCTGTAAGACTGATGCGGTGCTGGAGGCCGCGGCCCGAAAATTGTCCAGTCACGTTGCCTGAATCACCGGCTGAACGTATTGTTCCGTCGCGTATGAACCGCCTTCGCGATGTGTTCATCGGTGCCACCGCGTTGTTGCAGGTGGTTCTCCTGCTCAGCGTCCAGCTCACGGACGGAGCGGGAATTCACCGTTGCCCTGAACATGATGGGCCGGTGGGCCACCTGGCGGTCCAAGCCGGAATGCATCACCACGGATCGCATGGCGACCATGGGGCACCGGCCGGGGACCATCAGGGCTGCACCTGCCTGGGTTCCTGTCATGCACCAATGGCTGCGCTGCTCACGAACGCCGCTCAGGCGATCCCTTCGATGGGCGCCAGCTTCTCCCACGTCGGATTTCCATCTGCAGCACAATTCGTCCAGAGTCCCGAGCACACCCTCCCCTACGCCGTCGGCCCTCCGCTTCTCGCCTGAACCCAACTAGCAAGTAGTAAGCGCCCATTCCCGGGCGCACGCGACCCTTCGATCCCTGGCAGATCGGGGACTTGCGTCAGGTTCTCGTGAGGAACGGTGGACATCATGTGGCGAGTCATTTCCAGGCGTGTGGCGCTCACCGCCGCGGCGCTTGCGGGCATTACGGCATGGGAGCCGCTTGCCGCGCAGGAGCCGGTTGACACGACCAAGAAGGAGCCGGTGGTCCTCGAACCGCTCGAGGTTACCGCAGCGCGGGAACACGCGGCGCCCCCTCCGGTCGCGACGATCAATCTCACCGGTCAGGTCCTCGAGCACACTCCAAGCGACAGTCCATACGACGTGTTCCGCCGGGCGGCCGCGGTCGAGGTTCACGAGCAGGGCCAGGGTCCAGGGTTCGCCTCGGATGTGGTGGTACGCGGATTCACTTCGGATCACTCGGGCGACGTACTGCTGGTGGTCGACGGAGTGCCGGTGAATCTCCCGATCAACGGACACGGGGAAGGGTATTCGGACTGGAATTCCCTGCAGCCGGAAGCGGTCAGCTCTCTGCGTCTCATCCACGGCCCTGCGAGCCCGCTCTATGGTGACTTCGCGCTGGCGGGTGTCGTGGAGGCATTCACGGCGGCTGACGCAGACGGTACTTCCCTGGCGCTCACCGGCTCGAGTTACGGTGATATCGGCGGATGGGTGCGCACCGGCCGGCGGGAGGAAACCGGCGGCGCCGTGCTGGACATGTCGGGTGAGCGCTCCGAGGGCTGGCGCGACAACAGCCAGTACTGGCTGGTGAATTCGCTGCTGCGCGGTTGGAAGCGCGCCGGTTCAGCGGGGCGAATCGAGGGCGGCCTGGGGGTCTATGCGACGGGGTGGAACTCGCCAGGGTTCGTTTCGGTAGCCGACTTCAATGCCGGCCATCTGGAGCAGGCCACCGACCCCACCGATGGCGGGTCGGCGCTCCGGATAGTGGCCCATGGGCGATACGCGACTCCCTTGGGGACCCGCACCGCGTTCGAAAGCACTGCGTGGGCCTTCAGCTCCCGATGGGATCTCTTCTTGAACATCCCGGAAACCGGCGAGGCGCTGCAACAGACGGGTGAGCATGATCGGCGGTTGGCCACCGGAGCCCAGGCATCGGTGGTGTGGACGCCGACAGCGGGAGAATTCACCTTCGGCGTCGCAGGCCGGCTCGACGGTGCCAGTTATGAGCGGTTCGAGACCAGCAGCCGGGTGCCGGTCGCAGCCGAAGACAATGTCGACGCCGATTACGCGTCAGGATCATCCTTCGCAAGGTATCGGCGGACTTTTGGCACCAGATTCGGAATCGATATCGGGGGGCGCCTCGACGTACTGCACTACGGCAGCCGGGACTGGATCGCCGGAGGGGAGTTTTCCGAGCACACCCTTGCGATCGTAAGCCCCAAAGTGGGCGCCCGGTATCTGCTGGGAGAGAATACTTCGTTGCTCGCCTCGCTGAGCCATGGATTCCGGGGGGCCCCCGGGGTGATCGAAGACGTGGGGCGCGCACCGCTCGAGGCCTGGGCCAGCGAGCTTGGTGTCGAGTGGCACAACGACAACGCCGAGCTGCAGTTCTCCGCTTTCAGAACCGACGTCGACAACGAGCGCATTGTCGATCCGGTTACCCTGGAAATCACCAGCGCCGGCAGCAGTGTTCGCCAGGGGTTCGACGGCCGGGCACGGGTGCGTCTTTTCGGCGTCACCTCGCTGACTTTCGCTGGCACCTGGACCGACGCGCATCTCACCGGCGAGTTCGCCGATGCGCACATCCACAATGATCTCGCCGGAGTCCGAGCTCCAACCGACACCGCGGTTCCGGTCCACTGCGATCGGGGCCCGGTGTGCCTGTCCAACCACGATGAAGGCGGGCAGGGCAAGGAGGTGCCCGGGGTGGCCAAGTACACCGTGCAGGCGGGCGTCAACACCGTGCTGGCGTCGCGCTACCTGGTCGCGCTCAATGCGCGAGCGTTGGGACCCTACACGCCGATAGGCGAGGCCACCGTCCGGACCCAGCCGTACATCGTGTTCGACCTAAATGGCCAGATCCCACTCGGGGCCGGCCTGCAGCTGGACGTCGCCATACAGAACCTGTTCGATCAGAAGTATCCGGAGATCCGCGCCTCCGGCTTCATCAATCCGGGACCACCCCTGACCGTGCGCGCGGCGTTCAACTGGTCTCCACCCACACACTAATCCAAGGAATCGGGCATGACCTCTCGCAGACTTTCTCTCTTCGGATTCGCTCTTGGCTGGGCTGTAGTCGTCGCCGGATGTAGCAGCGACGAAACCACGGCGACCGAAGATCACGATCCGGTTAGCGTGACGCTGTCGGTCAATGGTGTGACCAATCCTGATGGGAAGTTGCACCTTCCGGAGGGCCAGACGGTGACGGTACGCGCCACTTTCCTGAATGCCGCGGGAGACAACCTCGACGATGTTGAGGGCGAGCACTTCAGCCTGCTGACGTTCACTCCAGCGGGGATCGCCACCGCCACCGTGGACCCCGCTGCCCATTACAGTCAGCAGGTCGTGGTCAACGCAGCGGCTCCGGCCACGGGGACGGTCATGGTCGGGTTCGGCCATGATGCGCTGGCCGACGAGCACTCGCTCGGTCCGATCGACGTCGTGGTCGAGTAGGACAAAGAACCAATCTGGGCCCCCCGGCGTTGTGGAAGGGTACAGCCATGCCTTGGTTGTACCTTTCGGACGCCGAGGAGGTCCTGATGTTTCCAGCCATTGATCGTCACCTCACAGACTGACCAGGGTGACGCCCTCATTCCCCTCCGGAAGTACTCCCGACCCGGGCCGTCCCGGCCGTACCCTGCTGTCCCACGCCCGCGAGGCCTCGCTCTACAATCGGTTGCTGGCGCGGGATGAGCAGGCCCTGGTAGAGCTGGTTGACCTCGCTACTCCATGGCTCCTCGGCGTTGCCTACGGCATGCTCAGCGATCGAGACGAAGCCGAAGAGGTAGTCCAGGAAGCTTTCAACATCGTGTGGCGTCGGGTCGATCTGTACGACGGCACGGAAGGCGGGTTGTTGGCCTGGATCCTCCGCATCACGCGCAATCGGGCCATTGATCGGCTGCGGCGGCATAAACGCCAGGTCGGCAAGCTCGAACGCTACCGGGCATTTGGTGGGGGTGAAAGCTGGACCCGGCCGATCGAGCCGAATGAGGCCGCGACGCCGGGCTGGCACGTGCACGAGGCAGTTCACGAAGCACTTCGCGGACTGACGCGAGGAACAAGCCGCCGTGGTGCAGCTGGCCTATTTCGAAGGCCTCACCCACTCGGAGATTGCCGCGCGCCTCGGAATTCCGCTGGGCACGGTCAAGACGCGTCTTCGCCTCGCGTTCGACAAACTGCGGGGATCACTAGCCTCCATCAGGGATTGGGTCGTATGAGCACGCATGCTTGGTTCGAGGAGCATCGGACCGCCTTCGTCGTCCGCAGCCTGGATGTCGAGGAGGAGTCGACCTTTCACACCCATCTGGAGGGGTGCGAGGACTGCCGCGATGCGGTTCACCGAATCGAGCAGGAACTCGCCTGGCTGCCACTGGGGACTGCACCGGTGACGCCGCGACCCGGCCTCAAGCGACGGTTGGTCGATTCGGCACTGGGAATCAGACCGCGGCGGAGTATCGCGCCCCTTCTGGCGGCCGCGGCGTCGCTCGTTCTCGCCGTCGGTGCCTGGGGCTGGGCCACCGCACGGGTCCGCGCTTCCGAGCGAGCCACTGCCGAGGCCAGCGATATCCTCTCCCATGAGCTCGCGATGGCGCGCGACACTCTGGAGATCATGCGCACCGCCAACCTGGTGCGGCACGCCAGCATCCGCATGGGAGAGCAGGAGGGTGGCATGGTCATCTTCGCCGATGAGCGCACCCACCGCTGGAATGTCGTGGTCTACGGCCTTCCCGCGCCGCAACCGGGACAGATGTGCCAGTTCTGGTTCATCACCGAGACCGGGATGGTTCGTGGCGTCGAGGTGAAGACCGGGGAACGCACCCCGGCGTTTCTCACCCTGCCGATGCCGCCGAGCGGCGGGCCGGTCATGGGAGCGGCGCTCACCCTGGAGCCGAGGGGCTCTGCCTCCCCGGGGCCGGAGGGGAAGGAACTGGCCCACCTGATGATGTGAGGAGGTTTCGTAGCGAGATCAGGATCGCCTGCGCGGGAGGCCGGCATAGAGACTGTCGAGGATGACGGCGCCCTGCTCCAGCCTCACCGGATCCTGATCGCTGGCGGCGGCGACACCCTGCACCAACCGCCTGAGGCCCGCTGTCTCCGGCCTGCCGAACTTTCCATCCTTGCAGTCGATATCATGAACCATTTCGCCTAGCGCCTCCAGCGCCGGATCGCCGAGGGAAAACCGGCGCAGCAGGACCTCGAAGGTGCAGCTCCCTCCCTCGTGGGTGAACTCCCCCTCGTACATGTCGAAACGCAGTTCCCCCTTCTTTGGCCGGTAGCCCCGGGATTCGACAAACTTGAAGCGGGCCTTCGGATCGACGTAGCGTTTGATGAGCCAGGCGCTCGCGATCCGATCGACGTGTACGTCCCGCCGCGTCACCCAGACCCGACCTCCGGAGACATCGGGTGGTCCGCTCGCAGGTGATGCGACAGGTGCTGAAGCCGCGGCGCGTTGGAACCGCGCCTCGAGGGCGGCATCCGTCAAACCCTCGAGCAGGGATGCCGCGCACAACACCGCTTCTCCCCCCTCCGCTTCGATCTCACGCCTGAGCCACTGGAAGTCCTCCAGGCCCTCCTCGCTCCAGGGAAGGACATAGACCGTGCTCTTGAGGGGGATGGCGCCCAGCCGAGCCAGGCGACGACGCACCTTGACCCGCAGATAGGCCGGCCGGGGCGGCAGCCGATGGATGAGGAGAATCCAGGGGGCGCTCCCTTGCGGTCGCGGTGATTCTGTTGAATCATTCACGGGATTCTAATGTATCATGTGCGCTGGCTGGGGCAACCCGCCAGCCGGGAGGCCCCCATGAAATGGATCACCCGGGAACGACCCAAGATCGACCGGGTCGCCTGTCCCTGGCTCATCGCCCGGTTCATCGATGCGTCCCCTGAGTTTCTCTTCGTCTCGCCGGGAGAGGTACTGACGCAAGCGGAGAAACACGGTGCCACCCCGTACGATGTCGAGGGCGTAGGACTGAGCCACGAGGGGCCGCTCTGCAGCTTCGACGCGTTCCTCAAGCAGTACCAGCTGGACGATCCCGCCCTGGCCGAGCTGGCGGTGATCGTGCGCGGCGCCGACACCGCACGTCCCGACCTTGCCCCCCAGTGTGCCGGCCTTCTCGCCATCTCGCTCGGCCTGTCTCACAACTTCCGGGACGATCTCGAGCAGCTCCGTCACGGCTTCGTGCTCTATGACGCGCTCTACTCTTGGTGCCGCTACGTCCGAGGGGAGACCCACAGTTGGAACCCGCAGCACTCTCCCGCTCCGGCTGGATGAGCACTCTGCTCCTTTCCCGCAGCGAGGTGGAACGGTTGCTGCCGCTCGCCGACTGCATCGAGGCGGTGGAGGGGGCCTTCCGATCGCTGGCTCGGGGGGAAATCCTCGGTCCCGCAGTCAGCGCTCTCCATGCCCCTGCCGGAGGCTTCCACTTCAAGGCTGCCGGGCTGGGTGGCTACGTGGCTGGCAAGCTCAACGCGAATTTCCCCGGTAATCCGCAGCGAGGTCTGCCGACGATTCAGGGGCTGGTACTCCTGTGCGACTCCGAACAGGGCCAGCCGCTTGGGGTGTTTGACTCGACGGCCATCACCGCCCTCCGCACCGCCGCCGCCACGGCCCTTGCGGCTCGACTGCTGGCGCGGGAAGACGCACGGGTTGCCACGATCGTCGGGTGCGGAGCACAAAGCCGACCTCAGGTCCGGGCTCTCAACCTGGTGCGGCCCCTCGATCGAGTCTATGCCTGCGATCTCGATACCCAGCTGGCGCAACGATTCGCAGCTGATCTGACGGCCGAGCTGGGCATCGAGGTCAGTGCGACCACCGATCTCCGGAGTGCGCTCGCGGTGAGCCAGGTCTGCATCACCTGTACCCCCTCCAAGACTCCGCTGATTCGACAGGGAGACGTCGGCGAAGGGACCTTCATCGCGGCCGTCGGCGCCGACAACGGTGAGAAGATCGAGATTGACCCCGCGCTCATGGCGGCAAGCAGGGTTGTGCCGGACCTGCTCGAGCAGGCCGTCAGGATGGGGGATCTCCACCACGCCCTTAGCGGCGGGTTCATGAGGGGATCCCAGGTTCACGCGGAACTAGCGGATCTGATAATCGGACGGAAGCCAGGTCGCACCAGTGATGATCAGGTATTCGTGTTCGACAGCACTGGCATTGCTCTGCAGGACGTCGCGGCAGCAGCGCTGGTCTACCAGCGGGCACGCGCCCAGGGAGCTGGTCGAACCATCGAGTTCACCGAATGAGCGGCGAGGCCCGGACACCAGCCCGGATCAGCCGGGCTCTCGGATGGTACTTCCTTCGGCTGGGGACATTGGGATTTGGTGGACCGATCGCGCTGGTCGGTGCCATGCATCGCGACCTGGTCGAGCAGCGCGGCTGGGTTTCGGAGGAGGAATACCGGGAAGGGATCGCACTGGCCCAGCTCTCACCAGGTCCGCTCGCGGCCCAACTCTGTTTCTACATCGGGTACCTGCGGGGCGGAATTGCCGGTGCCACGCTGGCGGGGCTGAGCTTCGTCCTCCCCAGTTTCATCATGGTAGTTGCGCTCGGCTGGGCCTACACCCGGTATCAGGGGTTGCCCTGGATGCAGGCTGTGTTTTACGGCGTGGCGGCTGCGGTAATCGGCCTCATCAGCCGAAGCGCCTGGCTGCTCACCCGGAAGACTATCGGACAGGATGCTCTGTTGTGGGCCATCTTCCTGCTTGTCGCGGTGAGCACGGTCGTAACCGGCAGAGAGCTGGTTGGCTTGATCCTGATGGGCGGTTTCGCGACCTGGCTTTGGCGGGTGCCCCCGGCCTGGTTGCGCCGGCCGGGCTCAGCAATGGAAGCGGGAGTCCTGCTGCAGATCATGGCGTTCTTCGCCTACGCCGGCTCCTTCGTTTTCGGCAGCGGGCTTGCGATCGTGCCCTTCCTGCACGGCGGAGTGGTCCTGGAGCATGGCTGGCTGAATGAACGGCAGTTCATTGATGCGGTCGCGGTGGCCTTCATCACGCCCGGGCCGGTCGTCATCACCACGGGATTCATCGGGTATCTAATAGCGGGCCTTGCCGGGGCCATCGTCGCGGCCGGGGCGACGTTCCTTCCCTGTTTTCTACTCACCGTCCTGCCAGCGCCGTACTTCCAGAAGTACGCCAAGCGGCCGGCGCTGGCTGCGTTCGTCGCGGGGATAACCGCAGCGGCCACCGGCGCGATTGCCGGATCGGTCGTGGTGCTGGCCCGCGGCGCGCTGATCGATTTTCCAACCGTGATCATTGCTCTCACCGCGCTGGGAACAGCCGTATTCATCAGGCGGGTCCCGGAGCCACTCATCATGCTTGCTGCGGCTTTGGCGGGGTTGATAATCCGCCAGGGGGCGTAGGTAAAAAAAGAGGAGCGGAGAACTCTCCGCTCCTCGTCGTATTGAATCAGATCTCAGCGCGCGGTTCAGTTCTCCGGCTCCCCGCCGATCTCCTCTCCCGTACTCGGCGCATCCGCTTCGGGGTCGTCACTGACCTCGGTCGGGATGGTCACGCCATTTGCCCCGAGGAGACGGAATGCCTGCCACTGTTGGCGCTTCGCCGTCTTCGAGCGAGGTCCGTTGTACATCAGAGAGACGAGATACATCCCGTCCTTCTGCCCCAGATACCCGACCAGAGTAGAAACGCCGCTCAAGGTCCCGGTCTTCGCGTGGACCACGCCCTGGGCCGGCATCCCTCCAGCGAGTCGCGTCAGAGTCCCTTCACCGTTCGCCGGGAGAAGGTAGGGGAAATTCCGCCCGGCGGGCGTCACCAGGAAATTGGCCATGTAGTAGATGAAGGTCGCGGGGGTGACCCGGTCTTCGTGCGACATCCCGCTCCCATCCACCAGGTGCACACCGCCGTCCACGCCGGCGACCTGCTGCACATGCTCGGTAAGCAGCTCGGGCGCATGGTCCCTGCCGCCCGCCCATTGTAGCAAGAGCTCCGCCCCGATGTTGAGACTGCGGCGGTTCACTTCGGATGCGATCGAGTCAAACGTCGCCGAGGTAACTTCCGCCAGGACGTCGGTGGCGTCGCCCTCGATGGTGATTGGGTTGGGGGTTCGGTCCCACTCGATTCCCACGTCCTGCAGCGCCCGGGCCCATGCCGCGGCAAGGATTGCCTTGGGATCCGATGCGACCGTGACCAGCCGGCGAACCGAGGCATTCACCCCGATTTGGCCGTTGATCAAGTAACCCCCGTCGGCCATGCGCCGGAGCGAGAGCCGCGAGCGATATCCAGCCACAGTGGTGGCGTGGACGTCCACCAGGGCCTCGAGCCCCGCCGGCGAGGTCTCGACCAGCACCGCGCGACGGCCCGACTTGGGTCCCGGCTTCACGTGGATCCAGACCACGTTCTCGTGCAGGGTGAGTGATCCGACCAACGGAGCGTAGATGCTGCCCCGGTTCGCCGAACGCCATGCGGAGGGATACAGCGCCTCGGCCGGTCCGTCCGCGCTCACCACTTCCATGGGGCCCCGGAGCCGCCGGATCCCCTGTGCCGCAAGCTGCTCCGCGAGGTCGTCGAGTCGGGGCCCGCCGCCCGAGGGGCTCTCCAGGGTTGGATCGCCATTCAGCTCCATGGCCCATTTACCCATCCACTCGCCGGTCCCCTCGTCCAGCCGACCCAGCCCCACCACTCGCGTCGACCGGCGGGCATCGCCGCCCAAAATGGTCCGAGCGAATCCGGTTGTCAGGAGCTTGACGGTCGAGGCCGGAATGAGGGGACGGTCAGGGTTTACGCTCCAGAGGAGCTGGCCCTGCTGATCGGCGACCGCGATACCCCAGGTGCCCGGCGCCGATCGCGAGGCCTGCCGATACCAGCGGCGAAGCTGAAGCTGAAGGCCCTCTGCCATCTGCTGGCCGTGGGCCGGCATGACAAACGCCCCAACGCTGAGCAGCGCGGCGGCGATTGCAATGCGGCGAAAACTCGGGCCAAGTGACAATTCGGCGCCCTCGGTTTGGGAACTTCCCAGTTTTGGCTTGTCTTGCCCTGCAGATGAGGACCAACAAGCGGGGCAGGTAAAATCGAGGGGAGGACGTCTCCCCGCAACCCCTTGTCATGACTTCGCTTGATGGCTCACCCTGGCCGGGGCCTTTCCGGCGGTGAATTGAAGAGCAAAGGGTGTTCCGTTCGTGGCGAACGTTACAGACAGGAACGCAAAAAGAGGCAGGCCTTACTGCCTTTTTGCCGTCAGCCTCACGCGGCCAGTCATGGCTCCTTCAAGATCAGTTTGGCGATGGTCTGAAGCTGCATATTGCTGGTCCCTTCGTAGATCGTCCCGATCTTGGCGTCCCGGTAGTACTTCTCCGCCGGATACTCCTTGGAATAGCCGTAGCCGCCGAACAGCTCCAGACACTGGGAAGTGATTCGGTCCGCCACCTGGGAACTGAAGAGCTTGGCCATCGCCGCCTCGCGCAGGAAGGGCTGACCGCTGTCCTTGAGGCGGGCGGTGTTATAGACCAGCAGCCGGGCAGCCTCGAGCTCGGTCGCCATCTGGGCCAGCTGAAACTGAACTCCCTGGAACTCGGCGACCGCCTTTCCAAACTGCTTCCGCTCCTTCACGTACTGGGTGGCGGCCTCGAGAGCGCCCTGTGCGATACCAATCATCTGCGCCCCGATTCCAATCCGGCCTTCGTTCAGGGTCTCGATCGCGATCTTGTATCCCCGGCCCACTGGTCCCAGCACGTTCTCCTTGGGGACCCTGCAGCTCTCGAGGATGAGCTCGGTGGTGCTGGAGGCCCGGATGCCGAGCTTGTTTTCCTTCTTGCCGACGCTGAATCCGGGGAAGTCGCGCTCGACGAGGAACCCGGTGATCCCCTTGTATCCCTTGCTGAAGTCGCCGTTGGCGAACACCAGGAAGAAACCGGCCTCTCCTCCGTTGGTGATCCAGAACTTTCGTCCGGTAAGCTCCCAGTGGGTTCCCTTGTCTTCGGCGCGGGTCTCGAGCGCGAAGGCATCACTCCCGCTGGCCGGCTCCGACAGGGCAAATGCGCCGAGCAGGTCTGACGTGAGCCGGGGGAAATAGCGGGTCTTCTGCTCGTCATTGGCCCAGCGGAGCATTGCATTGTTGACCAGCGTGTTGTGCACGTCCACGTAGATCGCGGCGGATGCGTCCACTCGCGCCAGTTCCTCGATGGCGATGGCCGCGAGGAAGATGTTGGCGCCCGCCCCTCCCCACTGTTCCGGCACTTCGACCCCCATCAGGCCCAGCTCGAAGAATTTGGCAATCAGGTCGGGTCGGAAGCGGGCCGCTTCGTCCATCTCCGCCACATGGGGTCGGATCTCGGTTTCCGCGAACTCCCGAACGGTCGAGCGGAAGAGCTCCTCCTCTTCGCTCAACTGGCTCAATGGGGAAGGGGTCACGATCTCGGTCATGGTTCCCATTTGCAGGGGAAGGGCATTCTGGCGGAGGAAGATACCGCGCTACCGCCCGGTTCCTAGGGGCAACGGCGGGAGATTCTTACGAAATCCTGATATCGGCCGCGCCAGTTTTGACCCCGTCCTGAGGCGACTTGCCCTAAGCTATCCGCCTACTCAAGAACCTGGGATCCGTATGCTCGACGGGTTACTGGTGCTGTTGGTGGTCATTTTCTTCGCTCTGAGCTGGGGCTTTGTCCGGCTCTGCGAAAAGCTCTGAGGAATCCGTCATGACCGCGCTCACCTGGGTTGGGCTGATCATCGCCATCGCGCTGCTCATCTATCTCTTCGCGGCGCTTCTCAAGCCGGAGCTGTTCGAATGACCACCAACGGTTGGCTGCAGCTCGGCCTGTATATGGTCGTGCTGCTGGGCCTCGCGAAGCCCCTCGGCACCTTCATGGCGAAGGTCTATACGGGTGAACCGACTTGGCTCGGCCGGCTCCTGGGACCGGTCGAACGGTTGTGTTACCGGGTGATGGGGGTCAGCCCCGACGACGAGATGGACTGGAAGCAGTACGCCTGGAGCTTCCTGCTGTTCAGCCTGCTCAGTACCGCTGGCGGTGTACCTGCTGCTCCGGGCTCAGGCGGCGCTGCCGCTCAACCCGGCCCACATGGCCGCGGTTTCGCCTACCATCGCCTTCAATACCGCCACCAGTTTCGCCACCAACACCAACTGGCAGGCGTACGGCGGCGAAATGACGATGAGTTACCTGTCGCAGATGCTGGCGCTCACCGTGCAGAACTTCGTTTCCGCGGCGGCGGGTATGGCAGTGCTGGTGGCGCTGATCCGCGGCCTGTCACGCCACTCCACGCGCACCATCGGCAGCTTCTGGGTTGATCTCACCCGCGGCACGCTCTACATCCTGCTGCCGCTTTCGTTCGTGCTTGCATTGGCCCTCGTGTCACAGGGCGTCGTGCAGACCTTCGGGGCGTACCAGACGGTTCCCCTGCTGCAGCCGTTCGGTCCCGATACCGCGCGGGTGACCACCCAGACCATCGCGGTGGGCCCGGCCGCCTCGCAGATAGCGATCAAGCAGCTGGGCACCAACGGCGGCGGGTTCTTCAACATCAACTCGGCCCATCCGTTCGAGAACGCGACGCCGCTCTCCAACTTCCTCGAAGTACTCGCGATCCTCGTGATCCCTGCGGCGCTCTGCTACACCTTCGGCCGAATGGTGAAGGACACCCGACAAGGGTGGGCCGTGCTGGCGGCGATGACGATCGTGTTCGTGGGGTTACTGCTCCCCTGCGTCATCACGGAACAGGCTGGCAATCCGTTGATTGCCGCCGAAGTCGTCGACCAGCACGCGAGCGTCAGCCAGGCTGGCGGCAATATGGAGGGCAAGGAGGTCCGGTTCGGGGTGGTGAACTCCGCACTCTGGGCCACGGCCACCACGGCGGCCTCCAACGGCTCGGTCAACTCGATGCACGACTCGTTCATGCCGCTGGGCGGGCTGGTGCCGCTCTGGCTGATGCAGCTGGGCGAGATCATCTACGGCGGTGTCGGGTCCGGCCTTTACGGAATGCTGCTCTTCGCGATCGTCACGGTGTTCATCGCCGGGCTCATGGTCGGGACGCACTCCGGAGTACCTCGGCAAGAAAATCGAGGCCTTCGAGATGAAGATGGCCTCGGTCGCGATCCTCGTCCCCAACCTGCTGGTGCTGGTCGGCACCGCTCTGGCGGTCGCCACGGCGGCGGGCAGGTCCGGCGTCCTGAATCCGGGACCCCACGGGTTCACCGAGATGCTGTATGGCTTCTCCTCGATGAGCAACAACAACGGCAGCGCATTCGGTGGTCTCACCGCCACCAACCCGTTCTACACCATCGTCGGGGGCATCGCAATGCTGTTCAGCCGGTTCTGGTGCGCCATCCCAGCCCTGGCCGTCGCCGGCTCACTGGCCGCGAAGAAGCGGGTGCCGGAGTCCGTCGGGACCTTCCCGACCCACACCATTCTCTTCGTGCTGCTGCTGGTCGGCACGGTAGTCCTGGTGGGCGCGCTCACGCACCTGCCCGGACTCGCCCTGGGTCCGATCGTCGAACACCTGATGATCCACGCGAGGTAGGGAACCAATGTCCACCCAGAGCAAGGCCAAGCCACTGTTCTACGGCCCGATCGTTCGGCGCGCGGTGCTGGACGCGTTCCGAAAGCTGAATCCACGACACGTCGTCCGGAATCCGGTGATGTTCGTGGTGGAGGTGGGCAGCCTGCTCACCAGCATCCTGGCCGTGCTCGCCTTCAGCGGCCGCCTCCCGGAGAACCCATGGTTCATTCTCGGGGTCTCGATCTGGCTGTGGTTCACCGTGTTGTTCGCCAACTTCGCCGAGGCGATGGCGGAGGGTCGAGGCAAGGCGCAGGCCGATACGCTGCGTAAGGCACGGCGTGACATCCTTGCCAAGAAGCTCAGAAACCCGACCGACCATCTCGATTTCGAGAACGTTGCCGGCGAGCAGCTTGCGCGCCGGAGACGTCGTATTGGTGCACGCCAGCCAGCTGATTCCGGGAGACGGTGAGATCATCGAGGGAGTTGCCTCGGTGGACGAGAGTGCCGTGACCGGGGAAAGCGCCCCGGTGATCCGGGAGAGCGGGGGAGACCGCAGCTCGGTTACCGGCGGCACCCGGGTTCTCTCCGATTGGATTGTCGTGCGCATCACGGCCAATCCCGGCGAGTCGTTCCTCGACCGCATCATCGGCCTGATCGAAGCGGCCAAGCGGCGGAAGACCCCGAACGAAATCGCGCTCGAGATTCTCCTGGCGGGGCTCACCATCATCTTTCTGCTCACCACGGTGACGCTGTTGCCGTTCTCGGTCTACAGCGTGCAGGCCGCCGGACAGGGCACGCCGGTTACGATGACGGTTCTGACGGCCCTTCTGGTGTGTCTGATCCCCACCACCATCGGCGGATTGCTCTCGGCGATCGGCATCGCCGGCATGGACCGCATGATCCAGAAGAACGTGATCGCCATGTCGGGCCGGGCGGTCGAAGCGGCGGGAGACGTGGATGTCCTGCTGCTCGACAAGACCGGGACCATCACGCTGGGCAACCGGCAGGCGGTCGCCTTCATGCCCGCGACCGGGGTGTCACCCGAAACTCTGGCCGACGCGGCGCAGCTGGCTTCGCTGGCGGACGAGACTCCCGAGGGTCGCAGTATTGTCGTGCTGGCGAAGGAGAAGTTCGGCCTGCGGGAGCGGGACGTGCACGCCCTGGGGGCGCATTTCGTCCCGTTCACCGCCCAGACCCGCATGAGTGGCGTGGATCTGGACGGCCGCCAGATCCGCAAGGGCGCAGCCGACGCGGTCGAGGCCTGGGTGAAGAGCGCTGGTGGCAACCTGCCGGCCGATGTCCAGACCGCGGTGGAGGGAATCGCCCGGCAGGGTAGCACGCCCGCTCGTGGTGGCGGAAGGAGCTCGGGTGCTAGGCGCGATCCAGCTCAAGGACATCGTCAAGGGTGGTATCAAGGAGCGGTTCGCCGAGCTGCGGCAGATGGGCATCAAGACGGTCATGATCACCGGCGACAACCCGCTCACCGCCGCCGCGATCGCGGCCGAGGCCGGGGTGGACGACTTCCTGGCCCAGGCGACTCCGGAGGCCAAGCTCGAGCTGATCCGGAAGCACCAGGCAGGCGGCAGGCTGGTGGCCATGACGGGAGACGGAACCAACGACGCTCCTGCCCTGGCCCAGGCCGACGTGGCCGTGGCGATGAACAGCGGCACCCAGGCGGCCAAGGAAGCCGGCAACATGGTCGACCTCGACTCCAATCCGACCAAGCTGATCGAGATCGTGGAGACCGGGAAACAGATGCTGATTACCCGTGGCGCCCTCACCACGTTCAGCATCGCCAATGACGTGGCGAAATACTTCGCCATCATTCCGGCGGCGTTCGCGACCACCTATCCCGCCCTTGGTGCCCTGAACATCATGCACCTGGCCACGCCCACCAGCGCGATTCTCTCGGCGGTGATCTTCAACGCCCTGATCATCATCGCGCTGATCCCGCTCGCCCTGCGGGGGATCCGGTACCGTCCGATCGGCGCGGCCGCGCTGCTGCGCAACAACCTGCTGATCTACGGGGTAGGCGGCGTGCTGCTGCCGTTCCCCGGGATCAAGCTCGTCGACATGATTCTCGTGGCTTTGCATCTGGTCTGAGTGGAGCATCCTATGCGTTCGGAACTTCGCCCCGCGCTGTTATCCCTGGTCCTGCTCACGATCCTGACCGGTGCCATCTACCCGGTCGTGGTCACTGGCATTGGTCATCTGGCGTTTCGGCGCCAGGCGGAGGGAAGCCTCATTCTGCGAGACGGCAAGCCGGTCGGCTCGGCGTTGATCGGCCAGCCGTTCGACGATCCGAAGTACTTCTGGAGCCGGCCGTCCGGCACCAGTCCAGCGTATAATGGTGCGGCATCCGGGGCGTCGAATCTCGGACCGATGAACCCCGCGCTTACCGATGCGATCAAGGATCGGGTCGCCACGCTCCGGTCGGCCGATCCCAGTGCCACGGGCCCGGTGCCGATCGACTTGGTCACCGGCTCGGGGAGCGGGCTGGATCCGCACATCACGCCGGCCGCGGCAGCCTACCAGGTGAACCGGGTGGCGCAGGCGCGCTCGCTGTCCGCCGACCAAGTCCGCGACCTGGTGGCGCGGTACACCGAGGGCCGGCAGCTGGGGTTCCTGGGTGAGGCGCGAGTGAACGTCCTCCAGCTCAACCTTGCGCTGGACAGCCTGACGGCGACACCATGAGGTGATGAACGATCGCCGTCCGGACCCCGATCTCCTCCTCGCCCAGGTTCGGGAAGCGGAGGGGCGGGCCGCCCGCGGTAAGCTCAAAGTCTTCTTCGGCGCCAATCCCGGCGTCGGGAAGACTTTTGCTATGCTGGAGGAGGCCCGCGTCAAGCGGGTCGAAGGCGTGGATGTCGTGGTCGGGGTCGTGGAGACCCACCGGCGAGTCGAAACCGAGGCTCTCCTTACCGGTCTCGAAGTCCTGCCCCGCCGCGAGATCGAGTATCGCGGCATCACCGTGCATGAGTTCGACCTCGATGCGGCACTCGCTCGCCATCCCGCCATTCTGCTCGTGGACGAGCTGGCCCACACCAATGCACCGGATTCCCGCCACACGCGGCGGTGGCAGGACGTCGAGGAGCTGCTCGACGCCGGCATCTCGGTCTACACCACCCTGAACGTCCAGCACCTCGAGAGCCTGAACGACGTGGTCGCCCAGATCACCGGAATTCAGGTGCGGGAGACCGTCCCCGATGCGGTGTTCGACGCCGCCGACGAGGTGGAGCTGGCGGACCTGACCCCCGACGATCTACTGCGCCGCTTGGAGCAGGGCAAGGTCTACTTCCCCGAGCAGGCCCAGCGGGCTCGGGAAGAGTTCTTCCGCAAGGGAAATCTCATCGCGCTCCGCGAGCTGGCGCTCCGCCGGGTGGCCGAGCGGGTGGACGCGCAGATGCGCGGGTACATGCGGGAGCAGGGCATCCGGGAGATCTGGCCCGCCGGCGACCGCCTGCTGGTCTCGGTGGGACCCAACCCCGCCAGCGCCCGGCTGATCCGGGCTGGGCACCGGATGGCGTCGCGTCTGGCCTGTGAATGGGTTGTGGTCTACGTCGAGAATCCGGCGATCAGCCTGTCCGCGGCCGATCGAGAAGCTCTGGTCGAAAACCTGCGGCTGGCCGAAGAGCTTGAGGCCCGAGTCGCGACCCTGCAGGGACGGGACACGGCCGATGAGATCCTGGCCTATGCCCGTGAGCACAACGTCACTCGCATCATCGTCGGCAAGCCGACCCATCCGCGGTGGCGGGACAAGGTTCGAGGCTCGCTGCTCGACAAGCTGGTCCGGGGCAGCGGAGATGTGGACGTGTACGTCATCAGTGGCGAGATCGAAGGGGATGTGCCCCGGCGGTCTCCGTCGCCCTCGCGCGTGTCGCCGCTCAAGGAGTATCTCTGGGCCGTGCTGGTAGTGACCCTGTGCACGCTGGGCGGGTGGGCGGGGCTTCACCACCTGACAGTCACCGATATCGCGATGATCTATCTGCTCGGCACGGTAGTGGTGTCGAGCCGCTCCGGCCGCGGGCCGGCGCTTGCGGCTGTGCTGGTGAGCATCGCCTTGTTCGATTTCTTCTTCGTTCCCCCCTATTTGACTTTCGCAGTCTCGGATCTGCAGTTCGTCTCGACCTTCGGCGTCATGCTGCTCATTTCCCTGGTGATCAGCGGGCTGACGGTACGGGTAAGGGAGCAGGCCGCCTTCGCCCGGGAGCGGGAGAGCAGGACGGCAGCGCTGTACGCGATGAGCCGGGAGCTTGCGACCGCGAGAGATCGCTCCCAGCTGGTGGACGTGGGCCGGCGCCAGATCGGCGCCAGCTTCGGGGCAGCGGTGCAGCTCCTGCTGCCGGACGAGACCGGACACCTTGCCCCGCCCGAAGGGCAGGCTCCGGCTTACCCCTTGGATGACCGGGAGCGTGGTGTGGCGCAGTGGGTGTTTCAACGAGCCCAGTCGGCTGGCCTCGGCACCGATACTCTCCCCGCCGCCAAGGCCCTGTATCTGCCGCTGCGCGCCAGCGGCAACCTGGTCGGGGTCCTGGGCGTCATGCCCACGGATCCCCGGCGCTTTCAGGACCCCGCTCAGCGGCAACTGCTGGAGGCGTTCGCGGACCAACTCGCGCTTGCCCTGGAACGGATGACCCTGGAGCGGCAGACCCAGCAGAGCCAGGTGGAAATCGAGGCCGAACGGCTCCGCACCGCGCTCTTGAGCTCCCTGTCGCACGACTTGCGTACGCCCCTGGCCGGCATCACGGGATCAGCCACCAGCCTGCTCCAGGACCGTTCCATGCGCGATGAGGTGCGTAGAGATCTGCTGCAGACCATCGTCGAGGAAGCGCAGCGGATGAACCGGCTGATCGGCAACCTGCTCGACATGATCCGGGTGGAAACCCAGACCCTCGTGGTGCAAAAGGAGTGGCAGCCGCTGGAGGAGCCGATCGGCGTGGCACTCATCCGGCTCGACGAGCGGCTCCAGGGGCGGGAGGTCCAGGTCCAACTGCCCCCGGACCTGCCGTTGGTCCCCCTCGACGGCCTACTCATTGAGGAGGTACTCATCAACTTGCTGGAGAACGCCGCCAAATACACGCCGCCGGGCAGTCCCATTACGATCAGCGCTCGAGTGGACAACCAGATAGTCATCGTCGATGTAGCAGACCGGGGACCGGGATTGCCGCCAGGAGAAGAAGCCCGGATCTTTGACAAGTTCTATCGATCGGTCGGCGCGCCACCCGGTGGCGGTGTTGGGCTCGGGCTCACCATTTGCCGTGGCATCGTGCAGGCGCATGGTGGCCGCATCTGGGCGGAAAACCGTCCAGGCGGGGGAGCGGTATTTCGGTTCACGCTTCCCATCGAAGGGACGCCTCCCACACTGCCGCCCAGGGAGGCCGTCGCCGAAACCGTCTGAATTTCCACGGGGCACGACCATGGCCGTTCCGCAGCCGTTGGTCCTGTTGATCGAGGACGAGCCCCAGATGCGCCGCTTCCTTCGCGTGGCGCTCGGGGATGGACAGTATGATCTGGTGGAGGCTCCCACCGCTCGCGAGGGCCTGGCTCACGCAGCGAGCCGCAATCCCGACATCATTCTGCTGGACCTCGGCTTGCCCGATGGCGACGGCCTGGACCTGACCCGTCGAATTCGTGAATGGTCTTCCCGGCCCATCATCGTACTGTCGGCGCGGGGACGGGAGGCCGATAAGGTCGCGGCGCTTGACGCCGGTGCCGATGACTATCTCACCAAGCCGTTCGGCGTGGGGGAGCTGCTGGCCCGGATGCGGGTGGCGCTGCGCCACGCAGCTCGAGCCGAGTCGGGAAAGGACGAGCCTGAGTTTGTCGAAGGAGACCTGCGGGTGGATTTGTCCCGCCGTCAGGTCTTCTCTCGAGGCGAGGAGGTGCACCTGACCCCTCTGGAATACCGCCTGCTGCAGACTCTGGTGCACCACGCCGGGAAGGTGGTAACTCACCGACAACTGCTCAAGGAAGTGTGGGGAATCAACTCGATCGGACAAACCCACTACCTGCGGGTCTACATGACTCAGCTCCGACACAAGCTGGAGGCGGATCCCACTCATCCCAAACTCCTGCTGACCGAGCCGGGTGTGGGGTATAGGCTGAAGGTGTCGGACTGAGGTTGTGGAGCTTCAGATCGAGGATTTCAGATTGAAGATTCTAGAACGGGGTTTCAACAAGGATTCAGAGAGTTAAGAGCAATTGGAAGTCCTTCCTGTCGTTCTTCGCGGCTCGCATGTGCGGCTGGAGCCGTTGTCACTCGAGCACCTGCCGGGACTGTGCGCCGTGGGCCTCGACGAACGCCTTTGGCGTCTCACGGTGTCGCAGATCAGGACCCCCGAACATTTGCGCGCGTACGTGGACCAGGCGCTGCGCGACCAGGCCGCCGGGATGGCGCTGCCCTTCGCCACGGTCGACCAGAAGACCGGTGCCGTCATCGGCAGCACCCGCTTTGGCAACATTGACAGGCCCAATCGGCGGGTCGAGATCGGCTGGACCTGGCTCGGTGTGGACTGGCAACGCTCCGCCGCGAACACCGAGGCCAAGCTGCTGCTGCTGGGGCACGCGTTCGATACCTGGCATTGCATCCGGGTCGAGTTCAAGACCGATGTGCTGAATGAGCGATCCAGAGCCGCCCTGCTCCGGATTGGCGCTAAGGAAGAGGGAGTCTTCCGCCGCCACATGGTGACGGAGAGCGGCCGGCTGCGCGACTCAGTGTACTACAGCATCATTGCCGAAGAATGGGAGGAAGTGAGGGCAAGACTGAGGGCGATGTTAAGAATTTGAGATTGAAGATTTCAGATTGAAGATTGATAGGGATTCAAGATTGAAGATGTAAGGTTGAAGATTTGATGCCTTAAGGTCACGCCAAATCTTCAATCTGAAATCTTCAATCTTCAATCTCTCAGTCCCGTCCCACGACCTCCAACACCACCGGCACCCGTCCCAGCGGCGCCGATACCTGCGCCCCTTGCACCCTCGCCTTTACGGCGGAGAGCATCTCGCGGGCGATCATCACTCCCTCCTGAAGCGCCTGTTCCTTGCCATTCAGACTTGCCTGACGCATCCGCTCCAGGATCGCGTTCGGAATCGAGATACCGGGGACCTCATTGGCGAGGAATTCGGCGTTGCGCTGGGAGATGAGTGGCCAGATCCCCGCGATGATCGGAATGCGGAACGACTCGACCCGGGTCAGGAACCGGTCGAGCTGGTCGATGTCGAACACCGGCTGAGTCACGGCAAACTCGGCCCCCGCTTCCACCTTCCAGGCGAAGCGGCGCAGCTCTCGATCGAGGTCCACCGCGGCGGGATTCACGCCGACGCCGATCACGAATCGCGCCGGTTCTCCCAGGGAGTTGCCTCCCGGGTCGAGGCCGTGATTGAGCCGCGACACGAGATTCGTGAGCCCGATGCTGTCGATGTCGAATACCGCCGTTGCATCGGGGTAGGGACCCATCTTGGGAGGATCACCCGTGACGATGAGGAGATTGCGAACCCCGCTCGCCGCGGCGCCCAGCAGATCCGAGAGCATCCCCAGCAGATTCCGGTCACGGCAGGCATAGTGTACCACCGCCTCCATGCCGACTTCGTGCTGAATCATCAGCGCGGAAAGCAGGGCACCCATCCGGCTCTGGGCCCGGGGGCCGTCGGGTACATTCACCGCATCTACCCCGGCAGCTTTCAATTCCCGCACCTGGCGGAACATCGGTTCCGGGTCCACCCCCTTGGGGGGGACGATCTCCACGGTGGTGACGAACTCCCCCCGCGCCAGCTTGCCGCCAAGGTGCGAGCGCTGTTCGAGCGGAACGGGTTCGAGTGGCTTGGCCTGGGGCGGAGCCGCCGCCTGCACGCTGGTGTGCTGAGGCGACACGCTCTTCACGAACCCCACCACGGCCTTGATGTGGTCCGGCGTCGTGCCGCAGCAGCCTCCGACGAAACGCGCCCCCGCTTCGGCGATCCGGCGCGCGTACTCGGCGAGGTATTCCGGCGAGGCCATGTAGATCTTCCGGTCCCCGACCTCGCGAGGCAGTCCGGCGTTCGGCTGTGCCGAAATCGGCGTCGTCACTACTTTAGCGAGCTTCTCCACCGCTTCGAGCACGCCATGTGGCCCGACTGAACAATTCACACCGATCACGTCGGCGCCCATCTGCTGGAGGATCGGGCCGAAGGCCGCCGGATCGGTGCCATAGTGGGTCTTCCCATCCGTACCGACCGTCATCTGGGCAAAAACCGGGATATCGCTCTTGCTTCGGACGGCGTTGAACGCGGCCCGCAGCTCCTCCACGTCGCTGAAGGTTTCGAGGATGATGCCTGCGACCCCGCCTGCCAGCAGGCCGTCCACTTGCCTGGCGAAGGCCGCTTGAGCCTCCAAGACCGCCATCTCCCCGAAGGGTTCGATCCTCACGCCTAGCGGACCAATAGCGCCCAGAACGACGGCGCGTTCTCCCGCAGCTTCGAGCGCGAGCCGCGCTGCCGCTTCGTTGATTTTCTCGGTCTCGGACGCCAGACCGTAGCCGCCGAGCTTGACCGGATTGGCGCCGAAGGTGTTGGTCTCGATCAACTCGGCGCCGGCCCGCACATACTCGCGGTGAATCTCGCGCACCAGGTCGGGCTGCTTCAGGTTCAGCTCGTCGTAGCACACGTTGAGGAAGACGCCGCGGGCATAAAGCATCGTGCCCATGGCGCCATCGCACACGTGGGTGCGCCCGTCCGCGATCAATTCCTTGAGTGAGGTCATCGACAGTTGAGGCGGTACCGAGTACCGCGTACCGAGTACCGAGTACGCCCCAGGTCGCAGGTTGCATCGGTCAGGGGAATCGCACCGGCAGCCCAATACTTCAAGCGTACGCGGTACTCGGTACTCGGTACCCGGTACGTCTCTCATCGCTCATACCCCAGGTTCGGCGCCAGCCAGCGTTCCGCCTCACCCACGCTCATACCTTTGCGCCGGGCGTAGTCCTCAACCTGGTCCTTCCCGATCTTTCCCAAGCCGAAGTAACGGGACTCCGGCCGCCAGAAGTAGTAGCCGCTCACCGAGGCAGCAGGCAGCATGGCAAACGACTCGGTCAGCCGGATGCCCGCCTTTTCCTCCGCGCCGAGCAGATCGAACAGGGTGCGCTTTTCGGTGTGATCCGGGCAGGCGGGATAGCCCGGAGCAGGGCGGATTCCCTGGTACTGCTCACGAATGATCGCCAGCTGATCGAGAGATTCGTTTCCGGCGTATCCCCAGAACTCCCGTCTGACCCGGGCGTGGAGCCGTTCGGCCAGCGCTTCGGCCAGTCGATCCGCCAGCGCCTTGGCCAGAATGGCGGAGTAATCGTCGTTCGTGCGTTCATACTGCTCGACCAGCTGCCCGACCCCGTGGCCCGCCGTCACCGCGAAGAGACCGATGAAGTCGGCTACCCCGCTTTCTCTCGGCGCGACGAAGTCGGCCAGCGCCAGATTCGGCCGTCCCGGCTGCCGCGTCATCTGCTGCCTGAGGGTCCGAATGGTGGCGAGCTGTCCCTTCCCGTTCTCGCGGGAGATTTCGATGTCGTCTCCCACCGTTGCCGCGGACAGGAAGCCGAAGACCGCGCGCGCCTCCAGCAATCGCTCCCGGACGATGGTCTCCAGCAGCACGTTCGCATCCTTGAAGAGGCTGCGCGCCGCCGCTCCCTGCTCGGGATCATCGAGGATCGCCGGGTAGTGCCCTTTCAACTCCCAGGTCTGGAAGAATGGTGTCCAGTCGATCCACGCGACCAGGTCCTCGAGCGGATAGGGCGCGATCTGCCGGATACCGACGAAGGAAGGCCTGGGCGGCGTCACGGCGGCCCAATCCACCACCAGTCTGTTACGCCGCGCCTCGCCGATAGGCGTGAGCCGGTCTTCCGCCCGCTCGGCGGCGCGCGCCTCCCGGATGGCCTGGTACTGGCTGGCCACCTCGCGGGTGAACTCTTCCCGCAGGCCGTCGCTCAGCAGCCGGGCCGCGACCCCAACGGCTCGCGATGCGTCGAGAACATGCACTACGGGACTCTGGTAGTGCGGGGCGATCTTCACCGCCGTGTGGATTCGTGACGTCGTGGCTCCTCCGATGAGGAGTGGAGTCGTGAATCCGGCGTGCTGAAGTTCACCGGCCACGAAGCTCATCTCCTCGAGGGAGGGAGTGATGAGGCCGCTCAGCCCGATGAGATCCACCTGTTTTTCCCGCGCGGTCTCCAGGATCCTGGCACTCGGCACCATGACGCCGAGGTCAATCACCTCGTAGTTATTGCACTGAAGGACCACGCCCACGATGTTCTTGCCGATATCGTGCACGTCTCCCTTCACCGTCGCCATGAGTACCCGACCCTTGGTCCGGGTATCGGCGTTCGCGGCTTTCTCCGCCTCGATAAACGGGATCAAGTGGGCTACGGCCCGCTTCATGACCCGGGCGCTCTTCACCACTTGGGGCAGAAACATCCGCCCGGATCCGAAGAGATCGCCCACGACGTTCATGCCCCGCATCAGCGGGCCCTCGATCACCTCGATCGGCCGCTGCACCAGCTTTCGAGCCTCTTCGGTGTCTTCCACGATGAAGTCCGCGATGCCCTCGACCAGCGCGTGGGTCAACCGCTCCTCGACCGGCGCTTCACGCCAGGCGAGGTCGCGTTCAGGCTGGGTGGCCTGCCCGCGGACCGTGTCGGCAACCTGAAGCAGTCTCTCGGTGGCGTCGGCCCGGCGGTTGAGCACGACGTCTTCTACCCGCTCGCGCAATTCCGGCGGAATGTCATCGTAGATCGCGAGCTGGCCCGCGTTCACGATCCCCATGTCCATCCCGGCCTGAATCGCGTGGTACAGGAATACCGAATGGATCGCCTCGCGCACCGGGTTGTTGCCCCGAAACGCGAATGACACATTGCTCACGCCACCGCTTACCAGTGCGTGAGGGAGCTTCGCCTTGATCGCGCGGGTGGCATCGAAGTAGGAAACAGCGTAGCCATTGTGCTCCTCGATTCCGGTCGCGATCGCAAAGATGTTGGGATCGAAGATGATGTCTTCGGGCAGGAAACCGACGCGCTCGGTCAGGATCCTGTATGCCCGCCGGCAGATCTCGACCTTCCGATCCGCGGTATCGGCCTGGCCCTGCTCATCGAAGGCCATCACCACTACGGCCGCCCCGTAGCGGCGCACCAGCTCAGCGTGCTGAACGAAGGCTTCCTCGCCTTCCTTCAGGCTGATCGAGTTGACCACGCCTTTGCCCTGGAGACAGCGCAGCCCAGCCTCGATCACCGCCCATTTCGAAGAGTCGACCATCACCGGAACGCGGCAGATGCCGGGCTCGGATGCCACCAGACGCAGGAAGGTCGTCATGGCCCGCTCCGCATCCAGCATTCCCTCGTCCATGTTCACGTCGATGATCTGGGCCCCGCTTTCGACCTGCTGCCGGGCCACCTCGAGCGCCTCCTCGTAATGGCCTTCCAACACCAGCTTCGCGAAGCGGCGTGACCCGGTCACGTTGGTCCGTTCACCGACGTTCACGAAGTTGGTCAGCGGCCCAATGGTGAGTGGTTCCAGCCCGCTGAGCCGGCAGTGCTTTTCCGGCGAGGGCGGTACCCGAGGAGGACGACCCTTGACCGCCTCCGCGAGGGCCCGGATATGGGCGGGTGTCGTGCCGCAGCACCCGCCTACGATGTTTACCATCCCGCCTTCGGCGAAATCGCGAATCACCTCGGCCATGGTCTCCGGAGTTTCGTCGTAGCCACCGAACGCGTTGGGAAGTCCCGCATTGGGGTGGCTGCTCACAAAGACCGGCGCTACCCGGCTCAAGTCCTGGACATATTGGCGAAGCTGCCGTGCCCCCAAAGCGCAGTTGAGACCGACGACGAGGGGACGCGCGTGCGCGACCGAATTCCAGAACGCCTCGGTGGTCTGGCCGGATAGCGTCCGCCCGCTCGCATCGGTAATTGTGCCGGAGATCCAGACCGGAACGCGATCTCCAGTGGCCGCGAAATGAGCATCGATGGCGAAGATCGCGGCCTTGGCATTGAGCGTGTCGAAGATCGTCTCAACCATGAGCAGATCCGCACCGCCCTCGAGGAGGGCGCGCACCGCTTCAGTGTAGGCATCGACCAGCTGCCGGAATTCGATGTTGCGGAATCCGGGATCATTCACGTCTGGAGAGAGTGAAGCCGTGCGGTTGGTCGGGCCGAGAACGCCCGCCACGAACCGGGGGCGTCCGTCGGCCGCTTCGGCGCGATCCGCGACCTGCCGGGCGAGCGTCGCAGCCGCCCGATTCAACTCGGGCACCAACGATTCCATGCCATAATCGGCCATGGAGACTGCGGTGGAGTTGAACGAATTGGTCTCGAGGATGTCCGCGCCGGCATCGAGGTAGGCGGTGTGAATCGCCTCGATGATTTGTGGCTGGGTCAGGACCAGGAGGTCGTTGTTTCCCTTGAGATCGCGGGGCCAATCCTTGAATCGGGGGCCCCGGTAATCCGCCTCGCGAGAGCTTGTAGCTCTGGATCATGGTGCCCATGGCACCATCAAGCACGAGAATCCGCTCCCCGAGCAATCGGGGAAGCAGTTCAAGTCGTGAGGCGCGATCGAAGGGCATAGTGATGAAAAATCCCCGAGGCCAAAACGGCACCCGGGGGCGGCCGTTTTAGCACTTGTTTAACGTGGCTGCAATAGGCGCAAATCACCACGACATCGATTGTCACTGAACTGAAGATAGCTCACCCAGTGGCTAATCGCCAAGTCCGAGCCGATGCCGCGCCTCAACCGTAGTAAGGCCATCGACTTCCACGATCTTCCGCCGCCCCGTGCCACCGCTGGTGAGCCGGACTCTCGCGGGTGGGACCCCAAGAAGATCGGACAGCAGGTGAATCAGGGCTTCGTTCGCTGCGCCATCCACCGGCGGTGCGGTGAGACGGATCTTGATCGCATCCCCGTGCAGGCCGACCACCTGGGTGACAGCGGCTCGGGGCTGGGCGTGGATGGTGAGTCTGACTCCGCTTGCTACCGCATCAACCGGTGGCATCGACCTACAGAAGCCCCAGCACCAGAGAACGGGCCAGGATCAGCAGCAACCATGCAACCAGGGGGCTGATGTCGAACATCCCCAGCGGCGGAATCAGGCGGCGGAGCGGTTCGAGTAGCCATTCAGTGAGAAAGACGACCGGCCGCATCCAGCTGGAGTAATTCGAAATCCCCAGCCAGGAGGCGATGACCCGAATGAACACACAGGCGATCAGGAGTCCGAAGAGCCCACCAACGAGGAAGCGGAGGACTCCCCGCGGCCCGGCCTGAGCCGCATACCCCAGGGAGGCAAGCGTCCCCAGCGACCATTGGAGCAGACTCAGGAGAATCAATCCACCGATTACGGCGATCCAGAATAGCCACCACGGCGCGTTCACCGGGTTGCCACCGGATCGCACAATGCGCCGTTCCAGCGGCTTGATGATCGGATCACTCACTCGGCGTATGGCTCGGGCGAAGCCGCCAAACGGGCTCAGCCTCTTGGCCTTCACCGCCCAATGGGTGAGTGCGACGACCGCGGCGCCGAGACAGACGAGCGCGACGAGGATTCGGGCTATGGGGATGACTGCGGGCATGGAAACAGTACGGTGGGCTGGCTACTCCGAGGGACGGCTTCCGACTGAGAAGCCTCGGCTGCCTCCGCCGACCATGGTGCACGTTATGGTGAATACTCCCTCGTGCAGGCTGGCATCCTCAAGCAGGTCGTTGGTTCCTTCACAGCTAGCTACCTGCCGGCCTGAAGGACGCCTGAAGGCGGCTGTCACCAGGGGGGACGAGCCGGTCTTCGCATAGCGGAGGACGATCGTGCTGCTCAGACTGTCGATACCTGCAATCCGGAGCGAATTGGGAAGCTTGTTCTGGTGAGAACTCCGGTAGGCCATGATCCGGTCGATCCCGTCGAAGAGCGCCCGGCCCAGCTCCTCCGCGTCCGCCTGGGCGGGGTCGGAGGGTTTGCCGCCTGAATCCTTGCCTTTCGCCTTCTTGGCTCCGCAGGCAACGACCAGGACGGCTACAGCGGTCCAGGCAAGCCTGCGGAGCCGCGAGCTATTCCATCGCGAATTCACGATTGAACACGACGTCGAAGGCGAACGTCTTGGACTTGCTGCGCGATTCGATGTGATCCGCGATGCGCCGGAGGCGATCGGGGATTTCCATGATCTTTTCCTGCGCCCGGCGGCCCAGGTCTCCGAGGCCGGTGAGCGTTTCGATCCTCCAGTATTGGATCTGCTCCTGCACAATCCGCAGGTAATCCCGCGGGCCGTAAATCCCCGCCCGGCGAATTACGTCCGCGATGTCCCGGAAGCCCGGCATGGTATGGCCGGGCATTTCGATGCTCGGCATGATGAACGACGCCGCATGCAGGGCCTGATCGGGATCCCGCTTCAGGATTTCCTCGAACACGGTCCGGTAAAAGGCGAAGTGCCGGGCCTCGTCGAGCGCGACGTTGGAGAGCACCTCGTTCAGCAGCGGCTCGTAGTCGGCCACGACCCGCCCCGTACCGCTGTGGGACACTTGGGTGGCGCGCTCCTGGAGCGTGGTGTAGACGAAGACCCGATAGGGATCCATGTCCCAGTCGGGATGAAAACCGCTCTCCAGGTAGGAGTACTGCATTTCTTCGAGACGCCTCTGGTTGATCAGCCGGGTGTCCCGTATGTAGTCATGCAGCACGGCGCCGTGACGATCTTCCTCCGCCGTCCACATGTTGTTCCAGCGCCGCCAAAAGCTGTCGTCCCCCAGGTGCACCGCGAGGAGCCGGTGAAAGTGCGGCAACCCCTCCTCGGTCAATGTGTTGAGCGCGAGGGCGGCGCGAGCCGAGTCGGGAATGCCGGTCGCCCTCTTGCGCAGCATGGTCACATGATCGTCCGGCGACTCTCCGGGCGGAGGTTCCAGCAGGTCGCTCGGGAACCAGAGGTTCCGCTTGCGCTCGTGGGCATCCATCAACTCGCGTACCCTGCCCTCGAGGTCGCGAAGCACTTCCACCTTGGTGAGGAGAGCCCGGGCGGTGGCCGTGAGCGTCACAAGTCAGTTCCTGGTTTGATACGGCACAAAAGCAAATGCTCCGTGGGAAGGCCCACGGCGGCGCGGTCAACACCTGTAATGTGGAGCAGTTGAAGGCTGGGGGGAAGGTTCGGATTTCGCGCGGTCACTGCCGCGCCAGCGGATCAAGCAGCTGAAGTCAGCCGCTTCTCCATGAGATACCACGTCTTAGCGCCAAAGTACTCGTCGCGTTTGAGCACCCGCTGCCAGCCGTTCAGGATCAGCTCACCCTCGTCACGCAGGTCGTCGGTCCAGAATTCGGCCAGGTGAGCACCGGACTCGCGGGCGCGGGTCTCGAAGGCATCCACCAGCAGGTGAGCGTGACCATGATGCCGTTCCTCCGGCGTAACCGCGAGGTCCAGGATATGGGCAACTCCACCCCGGAGGGAGTACCGGAGGCCTCCAATCCAGTCGCCGATCTCGTTGCTCAGGACCAGGAAACGTTCCTCCAGGTGAACGCTGTCACCCGTCTCCTGCTCCTCCCGCAACGTCAGGTCGGAGAACCATTCGGCGAATTCCTCGCCGTTTTCCATTTCCCTTATGGTCAATTCGCTCATCGACGTACCCTTTTGCGGGTCACAACGTCAGTGCTCTACTCTGAGTAGACGCGTAAGATGCAACGTTAGTGCCACATCGGCCGGCATCGTTGCTCCGGCGAACACCTGTAAGTCGCAGCGAATCAGAGCGTTATCAACTCGGGCCAAACTGACCCAACCCCTAGGCCTGTTGTGGTCGCAGCCAGCCGTCCTCTGGCGGGCGCAGCCCATGCCAAAGTCGGGAGCATTCCTTGGCCTTAGCAGCCACCCGGAGATCACATCTAGCGAGACCGGAGCATGAACCTCCAATTCACCCATGAGGAATTGTCTCTAAGAACGCGGATCATGCTGGCAGCCGGGATGGCTCTTCTCACCGGGCTATCTGGAAGCAGGGTTTCTTGTATCGCGAAATGTCCTGTTTCGAACGATAACTGGGTCGGATCCAGACGCCTTCTGGATGGCTCCGATTGCCTACCTTTCTTCCACCTGCTAATTGTCGTGCTGCTGGAGCCGCTGGTCCGCTGGCGACGCGGCTGGTGGACCCTCGGGCGCTATTTGGCCCGTTCGTGTTCTTCGATGTCGGGTTTCTGCTTCTCGCGATTTTCAAGCTCAGACTGCACGCTGCGGCGACAATTCTGCTCGCTCTCGGAGCCGCGGTTCAGGTGGTTCGATGCATCGACCGGCGCGGAGGCAGGCAACTTCCCAGCTTGTTGCGCCTTAGTGCAGGACTCGCCCTGTGTTGGGTGCCCCTTGCGGTCTTCACGGTACTCGGCCCGGTTCTCAGCGAGCGGTGGGCGTTGAACCGGCGGTAGGCCGCCGGCCGCGATCCGAACGTGCTCTTGATCATCCTCGACACCGTTCGGGCCCAGAATCTTGGCCTCTACGGCTACAGGTATCCGACCACACCGGAGCTCGAGCGCTGTGCCAGGAAGGGCATCGTATTCGACTTCGCCCTTGCGCCCTCCTGCCCAGCCACGCGGCAATTTTCACCGGCCAGCCTCACCGGAAGCTGAACGTGGATTGGTGCACCGGGTTGGATACCCGATGGCCTACGCTGGCGGAACGATTCCAGGCCATGGGTTATCGGACGGGCGGATTCGTTGCGAACTGGTTCTACACCACGGGACAGTCCGGTCTGAACCGCGGCTTCGAGCACTACGATGACATGGCCGCGCTCGCTAAAGCGAAATAGCGATGGCGAGGATGATCGCAGCGCCCCCGAGGAGTGCCAGGCCGCCGATCAGCCGGGTGAAGGCTTTGAGCCAGTCGTCGTAGCCGACTCCCGCGGCCGCCAGCATGGCCATGAGGGCGCCATTAGTCGGAGTAACCAATTCGCAGAGACCGGCGCCGTACTGATAGGCCAGCACGGTTACCTGGCGGGATAACCCAATCAGATCGGAGAGGGGGACCAGCACCGGCAGGGTGAGCACGGCCTCTCCGCTCACGCTGGGGACCGGCACATGAATGCCGGCTTCGACCGCCATGATGCCGATCGCCGATACCGCCGGTGGCAGGTTGGCCAGAGGAGCGGAGAGTCCGTGAACGATGGTGTCGAGGATCCGGCCCTGCTCGAGCACCACCGAGATGGCGCGGGCAAACCCGATCAGCAGAGCCGCCAGGGTCATCGATCTGAACCCCTCGACGAACGCATCCACCGTCCCCCGAATCCCCAGTCTCCCCAACAGACCCGCCAACACTCCCATGATGAAGAAGACTGCGGACAGCTGATCGAAGTCCCAGCCGAGTTTCAGGATCCCGTACAGGAATACGGAGAACGCTCCCAGGACCAGAAGCAGGATCAGTGGAGTGCGCCAGCCGAGTGATTCGCCGGCCTCCAGTTCAACTGCTTCGGGAGTCTTGCGGGTCCGTCGTGCATGGCGGATCACTCCCCAGGTCCAGAGCGCGAGCGCTCCCAGCATCAGCAGGGTCCGGAACTCCCAACCTGAGCCGAGCGGGAGCTGCGCCAGCTTTTGGGCGATCTGAACCTGAAATGGATTGACCGGACTGAAGGACGCCGCCACCGCTGCCGCTCCCAGGCTCATGGCGACCGCGGTCAAAGCGTCGAAGCCGAGCCGTCGGGTGAGCAGGAGCAGCAGCGGCACGAAAGCTATGATCTCCTCCTGCATGTTTTCGAGTGCGCCACCCACGGCGAACGCCGCGCAGCAGGCCGGGATGACCAGTGTCTCGCGCCGGTCGAGCTTCCGGACCAGAGCGCCGATGGCACGGCGAAGCGCCCCGGTCCGGTCCACGACGGTGAACGCACCCCCGATGAGAAACACCAGGAAGATCACCGGGGCGGCGGCCGCCATGCCTCGCGGAATCGCCACGGCGGCCTGGAACAAACTGACGGGAGAGCGTGGTACCGGGCTGAAAGTCCCGGGTACTACGACTTGGCGGTGGGTGACAGGGTCGTCGTGGCGCTGGTATTCACCGGGAGGAAGAAGGTAGGTCAAGGCTGCAGCGACCAGCAGACAGCCGACCAGCAACGTCAGGGGGTGGGGAAATCGGGTGTGGATTCCTTTCATTTCGTGCGGCACTGGACCGAGAGTGGCTTGGTCCTTCCGCACGCGATCGACTCATTCATTCCGCTGGCCAACACGCCGCAGGCGGTGGTTTGAGCAGACTGAATCGCCTCTTTCTCGTTTTCGTGCGACGCCGCGGCACAATTGCGTCTGCCGTTGAACTCGACGCACACGTTGCACTCGGCTTTTTGCGCCGACAGGGTATTGAACAGCAGCAGGGCGCCGAAGAGAACGACGGCGACGAGCGTGATGATGGTACCGCGCTGGAGTTTCATAGGAAGTCCTGATAACTGGTTCAGCCCATCGCGCGAAGAGCTCCCAACACGGGCAGGCAGGGCTCCGACCAGCCATACGAGGGCCGCGGCGAGCGCCGCCTGGCTCCGGGGAATCTTGCCGGTGACGGACAGCCCGATCGCGAGAATGACGGTCATCCAGATGGTGAATACATCGATCCGGCCCACCAGCGCCAGTAGCAGGGGATTGGCAGTATCGGGATTCAGGAACCGACCGAGCCCAAGCGTGACGCTATACCGGCCCACCAACGACTCCTCGGGCAGCAGCAGTGCCTGGAGCGCGTTCGACGATTCCTTCCAGGATCCTGGGATAGAAGGCGAAAGTGGCTACCATGCAGGCCGCGGCCAGCTCCTGCTTAGCCCCAACCACCTTACCGGCAAGCCACAAGGCGACGCCTGCGATTAACGGCCCGAAGAGCGCATAGCCGATCACGATAAGTGCCGTGAACTTCTTGGACGTTTCCTTGAACTTTTCGGCCATCTCGGGCGTGAGTTGGGGATTCTGCTTCATCGCCTGCGCGATCCCGCGCTT
Organism: uncultured Gemmatimonadales bacterium; assembly: GCA_963788625.1. GTDB lineage: Bacteria > Gemmatimonadota > Gemmatimonadetes > Gemmatimonadales > GWC2-71-9 > DATBGE01. Next base: position 1,022,630 of record CAWBHB010000001.1, read on the forward strand.
GAACTCAGCCTCGAAGATCGGGTCCATCGCACCGCGGGAAACGAAGAACAGGATACCTATCGCCAGGACCAGGATGATCAACGGGAGGCCAAAGGAAGGCTCCAGTTTGCGCCGTTCGAAGACGTCTGACGGCGCATAGAAGATTTCGAGGGCGTCGGTGAACGCGCTGGGGGTCTGGTCGGCAGCTGCCATTCCGATTTCCTGTGGGGACACTCTCAAGGTATCCGCCGCGGCGCCAGTTTCAATCGCACCGGATTCAGCTACTCTTCGAAATGCACGCGCTCAAAGTCTTGCTCACCGCCTCCGTCCTTCCCCTCGTGCCTCTGTGGAGTTGCTCATCCGCTCGGCGCGTGATCCTGCTGTCGCGGCCGGTCGCCGACTCGATGAACGCGATCTTCGACCGCTCCAACGAGCATTGGGACGAACTGGAGGACCTGACCCAGCTGGAGAAGATGCTGGGTACCGTACGGCCGACTCAGCGAGAGTACCTCGGCTGCCTCACGGGCACCTCCGCGGGAGATACAGTGAAAGTGGACGGGTGGATTCCCGCGCGAAACATGAAGCAGCTCCAGTTCGCGGTTACCGGTGATTGCGAAGGCGCACCAGGCCTGGTCGGAACCTTTCATACCCACCCCTACCGAGCTGACACGCTCAACCGGCCGCTCAAGGAGCCGGTTCTGGCCAAGCAGGATCTCGAGACGTTCGCGGGCTCCAGGGATCTCATCGTGCTGGTCATCTGGGACCGGGATTCGATCGACGCTGCCGCCAGGGGCGCTGACGGTCGAGTGCTCCACCCCATCCCGGTATTGGTTCGCTAAGGTAGCCGCTCCTCGCGTCCTGCAAGCCCGGAAAATGTGAATCTGGTCGGCCTAAGGGGCCAAGAAATCACCTCCTGAAGCCGTTCGAGCGGCCGCGCGCGCTGGCCGCCTCCGGCTCCGGGTTCGTATCGCCTTCGTGCGCTACGGCTTGGACTTAGCGGGTGTAAGGGAGTCGCAGCTGCGCAGGGGACTTCCCGCCTATCGTCGCTCGCCCCTCCCACTGTTCAAGAGTTCGACAACGACGGGCCTGCTTCTTGCCCGTCCCCGTCCTCTGGACCAAACCCATCAGTGTGCTGTCGGCCATCTCGATCGGGGGGACGATCGCGCCATGCGAATACTGATCGTCGAGGATTCTCCGCTCGTACAAAAAATGTACGGCCTGGTTTTCTCGAAACGGGAACACGCGATAATCACGGCCCTCAACGGCCGCGATGCGCTGCAGCTCATCAACGACTCGACCGCGCCGTACGATCTGATTCTGCTGGATCTCCGCATGCCCGACATGGACGGCGTCGAGTTCATCGAAGCGCTCCGCAAGAGCGGGCACGAGTTTCACTCCATTCCGATCATTCTCACTACCGCGGAGCCGGAGGATTCCTCGCTCCTTCAGCACGCCCGCGCCCTGGGCGTCTCCGCCGTCGTCCGCAAGCCGTGGCGGCCCAATGAGCTGCGTGAAGTAATCCGCCAGGTCATCCCGGAGCCGATCGGATGAGCGCCAAGCCCGTCTTTCTGGTGGTCGATGATTCCCGACTCCACCACCAGATGTACATGCTCGTCTTCGCGAAGGGGGCGCTGGCAGGAAGCACCCTCCTGCACGCCAAGAATGGTCGCGAGGGATACGCCCTGTTCACGACTCATCCCGAGATCGAGATGGTCTTCCTCGATCTCAACATGCCGGAGATGAACGGCCTGGAGTTTCTCGAGCGGCGGCGAGCGGAGAACCTGCATCCCCATGTCCCCATCGTGCTGGTGACCACCGAGGACAGCGCCGAGGACGAGGCAAGGGGCAGGGCGGCAGGAGCCTGGGATTATCTCCGGAAGCCGTTCACACCCGCCCAGCTCACCGAGCTCGTGGAGCGGGCCCGCGCACGCGGCGTTCGGGGCTAAGGATGAAGGACGACGCCGGGAATCCCTTCGCGGAGCTGCTCGAGGAGTATGTAGCGGAGTGCGCTCCGCTCGCTCAGGCCGTGGGGGATACCCTGGTCGTCCTGGAGCGGCGCTGGGAGGAAGGCGACCCGGCGGATCAGCTCTTCGGGACCCTCAAAGGCACGCTGCACACCTTGAAGGGCAATTCGGCCATGATGGGCCTCGCGCCGATCCAGGCCCTGGCGCACTGCATGGAAGACGTCTGCGCCTTCCTGGGAGAGCGGCCCGACCTGCGACCCGCGGCGTCGGGCCTGCTGCTCAAGGGCGCCGGTCTCCTCGTGGAGATGGTGGGTCGCGCGGCCCGCGGTCCGCTTGCCGCCGATCGCAGTGAGGCCTTCATCAGCGATGCTCGCGAGTTCATCCAGTCCGAGTCCGTTGGCGCGGAAAAATCCGCCCCGTACCCCGAGCGGCGCAGGTTCGAGCGCCGGAGCGGCTCGGAGGTGGGAGAGCTTGGCACCGACGGAGTGGTCAGCACCATTCGGGTCGATGCCAGACGGCTCGATGGGCTGCTGGAGACCTTCGGTGAGACGATGATCGCGGGCCTGGGCCTGCGGGAAGCGGTTCGGGACCTCGCCGGTCGGCATCGAGGCGCGGGCTTCACCGACCTGGAGCATGCGCTGGCGTCGTTGGAAAAGACGTTGAAACGGCTGGAGGGCGCGCTCATGGCCACCCGGCTGGTGTCCATCGCAACGGTGTTCGGGCGCTTCAACCTGCTAGTGCGCGAGGTAGCGAACGCCCACGAGAAGCGGGTCCGGCTGGTGACCTCGGGCAGCGAAACCCAGCTCGACAAGACCGTCATCGATCGGCTGGGGGAGCCCCTCGTCCACCTGGTGACCAATGCCATCATCCACGGCCTGGAATCGCCGGCCGACCGGGAGCACGCAGGTAAACCGTCCGAAGCGACGGTGACACTCTCGGCGGTTCAGCGGTCGGACCGGGTCATCCTCACGGTCTCCGATGACGGCAGGGGCCTCGACCCCGAGCGCATCCTCCACAAGGCGAGACAGCTGGGGGCGGTTGCGCCGGATGCGACTCCCTCGCGCGAGGAAGTGTTGGCGCTGGCATTTCTGCCGGGCCTTTCCACCACCGAGCGGGTCTCGGCACTGGCAGGGCGCGGCGTAGGACTCGATGTCGTGGCGAACTCGATCCGGACGCTGGGCGGCAGCATCGAAGTCGCCAGTGAACCGGGGAAGGGAACCAAGTTCACCATGAGCCTGCCGCTGACCCTTGCGGTGCTGCGCTCCCTGCTGGTCGCGGTTGATGGCGAGCGCTACGCCGTGCCTCTTGGTGATGTGGCGGAATCACTCCGGGTGACGACCGATGCGATTCACGAAATCGATGGGCACGGCATGATGCTCTGGCGGGGTCAGGTCATACCGGTTTCCGATGCCGGCGAGGTGCTGGGAGGGGCGATGCCCCGGGGCTCTCGCAACTACTGCGTCGTGGTGCGATCGGGCGGAAAGCGCAGGGGCATGCTGGTTGATGGCTTACTCGGGCACCAGGACGTTGTCGTGAAGGCCCTCGACCCCTCGCTCGGCCGGCCACCGACGATCTCCGGCGCCACGATCCTGGGCGACGGTCGGGTAGCCTGCATTCTCGACACGGCGCGATTCGCAGAGCTTCGGATCACCGAGGCCCCCACCCTGACTCTCTCATGACCGACGTGCAACCTGAACTGAAGCTCTCCACGCGGGAAAGCCTGCTGACCTTCGCCGACGAACTGGCGCAGCAAGGCGCCGGCGTCCGGGCGGAAGAGGTCGAGCCAGAGCGGCACCTGGTCATCTTCGGCCTGGACCGTGAGGAATTCGGCATCCCGATCGCGCGGGCGCGCGAGATCGTGCGGGTGCCGGAGATCACCCGGGTTCCCCAGGCCCCGCAGCATATTCGCGGTGTCATGAACCTCCGCGGACGGATCCTTCCGGTAGTGGAGCTCCGGACCCGCTTCGGACTGGAGCGGGCCGAGCTGACCCCTCGCTCCCGGGTCGTGGTCGTGGAGGCTTACGGCCGCATGGTCGGCATCCTGGTGGACGTCGTCTCACAGGTGGTGAAGATCGGCGAAAGCGCCATCGTCCCGCCGCCTGATGAAGTCGTTTCGCATCGCGTGGACTATGTCACGAGCGTAGCGCGGCTCGGCCCGCGGCTCATCATCCTCATCGAGCTGGATAAGGCACTCCTGCTCGAAAACCTGTCTACCCCAGCACCCCTCGTCACATGAGCGAACAGATTCTGCAGGTGATCCGGAACTGGACCATCCGCCGGAAGATCCTTACGGGCTTCGCGATCGCCTTGGTGGCCACCGGAGTCGTGGGTGGCTATGCGATCCGACAGCTCGACCGCATGCACTCGGCAGTTCTTGCGGCCCAGGGGGGATCGGGCGGCGGTCTGGTTGACGCGATCTACCAGGACTCCCGGTCGCTGATCTTCGTCCTGGTCGCGTCGGGAGTGGTACTGGGACTCCTGGCGGCGCTCTTCGTCGCCCGGCTCATCGCGGACCCGCTCACCCGCCTGGGCATCGCCGCGGAGCAGGTCTCCAATGGAGACCTGACCATCGACATCAAGAGCCTCTCCCGCGACGAGATCGGGTGGCTCGAGCATATCATGCGGCAGATGGTCAAAAACCTGCGGCAGGTCGTCGGCCAGATCACTACCTCGTCCCGCACGGTCGCCACTTCCGCCGAAGAGATTTCCGCTTCCGCAACCCAGATGACCAAGGGGGCCGAGGCCCAGTCGAGCTCGACCGAGGAGACCTCGTCGACCATGGTGGAAATGGCGGCGCAGATGCAGGCGCTGGCCAAGAATGCGGAAGCGCTCGCGGCAAATGTGGACGAGACCTCTTCCTCCATTCAGCAGATGAGCGTCGTGCTGGCCCAGACGGCCCAGAATGGCGATACCCTGCTGGCGGCGGTCGAGGAGGTCACCGGAACGCTGAACGACATGATCGGCACCGTCGGCTCCATTGCATCCCGCGTCCATAAGGTCGATGAAGTTTCCCGGAGCTCGGTGAGCGAAGCCCGGATGGGCGGGGACCGTCTGACTCAATCGATCGGTGCGATCGGAGAGCGGTCGCAGGAGATCGGCAAGATCATCAAGGTCATCGAGGACATCGCCGACCAGACCAACCTGCTTGCGCTGAACGCCACGATCGAGGCGGCCCGCGCGGGCGACGCAGGGAAGGGCTTCGCGGTCGTGGCCGACGAGGTCAGGCGGCTGGCCGAGCGGTCGGTTCAAGCGACGCAGGAGATCGCGCAGGTCATCGACACCGTGCAGCGGGAAACCCGCTCGGCGGTGACGATGATGGAACAGGTCCTGGCGACGATCGTCGGCTCGGTTGACCAGACATCGCAGCTCGTCACCGAGGCGGCGCATGCGACGGAGGAACAGGCCTCCGACGCCCGCCAGGTCCTCGCGATGGCCGGCAACATGGCGAACCTCACCCGGCAGATTGCCGCGTCAGTCAAGGAGAACGCCGCGGGCGCCCGGGAAATCACCGCGGCGGCGCAGAAGATGAACAAGCTTACCCATCAGATGTCCGAAGGCGTCGCGGAGCAGAAGCGCGGCGGCGACATGGTGGTGAAGGCGGTGGAATCCATCGCTCTGGTATCGCGGCAGAATCTGGTGGCGGTCGAACAGATGGGTGCGGCTTCCCGCAACCTGGCTGGCGAATCGGAAGCACTCCGCGTGCGAGTCGAAACCTTCAAGAGCTGATGCCGCGCGCCGCTTCGGCACTCACTGCCCGGCTCAACGCTCTCGCCTCCCCGGAAGATCATGCCCTGAGGGAGGCGGAGATTTTCGCCGCCCTGGAGGACGAGTCGTCTGCGGTCCGGGATGTTGCGATCGCCTGGGCTGCGCGCTGCATTGAGCCGGCACGCCTCGCCCCGCTGGTTGGTTCCCCCGACAACGCGGTACTCCGCAACGCGGCACTTGCCGCGCTGACGCGGCAGGGTCCTTATGCCATCCAGCATGTCGGCGGAATGCTCGAGGATCCGGATCCCGACGTGGTGATGTTCGCCTGCCAGGTGCTGGGTGAGATTGGCGCTGTGGAGTGCTGGCCCGCCCTGCTCAAGCTGCTCAAGCATGAACAGGTGAACGTGGTTCAGGCGGCGATTGAAGCGTTGGGGAAAGCGCGGGCCCGGGATGCAGTGCCCAGGCTCATCGAGGTTCTGGGCGAAGAACCGTGGCTCCAGCTGGCGGCAACCGATGCCCTGGGAGAGATCGGCGATCCCCTCGCGGCACCGGTCCTCGTAGGACTGGTGCCGGAAAGCTTCGTGACTATCCCTGCCCTGGAAGCGCTGCGAAAGATCGGCCCGTCCGAGGCAGCCGAACCGCTGCTTACTCTCCTGTTCCGGTCCGACACGGTCGAGCTGCGAGGGCCGCTGGTCCTGGCCCTGGCGGCGGCGCTCCATCCCGGGATGCCTCTTCTGCAGCGTCTGGGGCAACGGATCGACGCCGACCGGTCGGAAGGAGGGATCTGGCGCTACCTCGCGGCTGTGCTTCTAGGAGAAGTCTCGGCCGGCGAACCTCTCGATCCGCTCAACGCATCCGACGATCGCCGGGGTACGCGAGGCGGTGGACCTCTGGTGCGCGCGGCCGCGACTCTGACGCTGGCCGGTGGGCTCGAGTCGTTGCACCCCTGGGTCGTTCGCTGGGCGGTGAATCGTGATGGCGTCGCGTGGCTTCGTCCACTGGTGCGGCGATTCCATGGCTCCCTCCGCACGACGCTCGGGGGCCTGCTCGCCCATCCCGATGTGCGGGTCCGGCAGGGCGCTTTGGAAGTGGGTGAGCTCACCGCTGACGACGTTCCTAGGATACTGGGCCTGCTGCGGGACGAAAGCGAGCTGATTCGCGCGGCCGCGTGCAGGGCCCTCGGCGCGCTGGAGGCCGCCGAGGCGATCCCTGATCTGCTGCAACTGCTGCAGGACAGCGCCGGGCAGGAACGCGATGCGGCGGCGGCGGCCCTGGGGCGGATGCCGGCGCAGGACCTGGAGTTGAGCCTCGCTCCGTTTCTTCAGTCTGACGTGGACGAGGCGGTGAGGCTGCGGGCGATTCGCGTGGTGGAGCACTCGGGTTGTCGCGCGTTCGACCCGGAAATGCTGGAGATGGCACATGCGCCGTCGCCCGCCTTGCGGCGCGCGGCGTTTCGGGTCGTGGGCCAGATGGAAGGCGGCCGGGCCGAAGTCCTCCTGCTTCGGGCGCTGGCGGATCCGGAGGAGTCGGTGCAGACCGACGTCTTGGACCTGCTGACCCGACGCCCGGGCGGACGCACGCTGGCTACCCTGCTGGCACTGCTCAACACCAACGATTCGTTGCGCTATCACGTGATTCGCGCGCTGGGGCGGCTGGGCGCCTCACAGGCCACGGGACCGCTGCAGACCCTCTACGGCTCCACGCTACTCCACGAGAAGATCGAAATCATCGCCGCACTGGCCAACATCGCTTCGCCCGGTACCGTTGAATTCCTGCGTCAGCGTCTGGAGGAGCCGCAAGTCGAGATTCGCCGAGTCGCGGCGCAGGGGCTGGCGGACCTGGCCGGTCCCGGCGACCTGCCCCTGTTCACTGCGCTGGCTGAGGATCCCGACTGGGCCATCCGGAATGAAGCGGCGCGCGCACTCGGTCGGCTGCGAATCCCGGAACGCCGTCCACTCCTGCTCGCGCTGGCTCGCGACCTGGAACCCGTCGTAGCACGAACGGCGCTCGCCGCTTTGGGTGGAGAGTCGGAAGTCGCGACCTCCGCTCCGGCATGAGCGAAGTAGCCGAAGCCGACTGGAAACTCATCGCCGACTTCGTCCGGGAGCGATTCGGTCTCAGTTTCGAAGGGGCGCGGCGCGACATCCTCGAGGCCCGGCTCCGCTCCCGACTCTGCGACCTTCATCTGCAAACCTTCCGGGAGTACTACCACTATCTCCGCTTCCACCCGGCAGGTGAGACGGAGACGGCCGAGCTCTCCCGCCGGATCACCAACAACGAGACCTATTTCTTTCGGGAACCGCACCACTTCGGATTCATCCTGAACCACGTCATTCCACCGCTCCAAACGGCACTGCGGTCCCGGCCACTTCGGGTGTTGTCGGCGGGGTGTTCTTCGGGTGAGGAGCCGTATTCGCTCGTGGTGAACCTGGTGGATAGCGGATTGGAGCTGCAGGGGTACCGCTGGGAGATCGATGCCTGCGACCTAAATGCGGCCCGCATCGAGCAGGCGCGCGCCGCGTTGTATGAGCCCGGTTCGCTTCGGGTCTGCGATGAGGAAGTCCGTCAGCGGTGCTTCATCCGGAACGGTGAGCGGTTCCAGCTCAAGGATCGTTACCGCAAGGGCGTCAACTTCTTTCAGGCCAACCTTGCCGCTCCCACGGTGGGTCTCGGCTGGGCAGGGTACGACGTGATCCTGTGCCGGAATATGCTGATCTACTTCCACGATGACTCGTTCATCAGCCTGATCGGTCACTTCGGCCGGCTGCTGCTCCCCGGCGGCTACCTTCTGCTGGGCCATTCGGAGTCGCTGGTGGACCGCACGCCGACCTTCGAGCCGGTGTTCGTCAACGGATCCATGGCGTACCGCCGAACCGGAGACGACGCGTGATCCGGGTCTTTGTCGTCGATGATTCGGCCTTCATCCGGAAGGCTCTGACCCGGGTACTGTCGGCCCAGCCCGAGTGCCGAGTAGTGGGCGAGGCGGCTAGTGGCCACGAGGCGCTGGAGCGAATCCCCGGCGCGAACCCGGATGTGGTCACGCTCGATGTGGCCATGCACGGGATGGACGGCCTCGCCACTCTGCGGGCACTGCTGGCCTGGCGACCGAGCCTGCATGTGATCATGCTCTCCGCCCACACCCGCGAGGGCGCCGCGGCGACACTGGAGGCACTGAGTCTTGGCGCGGCGGATTTCATCGACAAGACCGCCATCAACTTGATGGACCTCGATGGCCTGGGGCGCGAGCTGGTGGATCGGCTGGGGGCGTGGCGGCCGGGGAGTCGAGATCCGCGGCCCGCGGTGCGGCGTCCGGCGGCAGCGCTCCCGGCAGTGGACCTGAGCCATTGTGAGCTGTGCGTCATCGGCGCCTCGACCGGCGGCCCCGCTGCGTTGCAATACATCCTCGAACGTCTGCCCGCGTCATTCCCGTTGCCGCTGGCGATCGTTCAGCACATGCCGGTCGGATTCACCTCGCCGTTCGCCGAGCGGCTGAATTCGCTCTGCCGGTTAAGGGTCGCCGAGGGGAAAGAGGGTGAGCGGTTAGTGCCGGGTCGAGTACTGATCGCCCCGGCCGGGCGCCAGCTTCGCCTGAGCAACAATCTCACGGTGCTGCTTTCTGCCGAGCCGCAGGAGGCCCGTCACGCCCCGAGTGTCGATATTCTCATGAAATCCGCCGACCGGGCGCGACGCGGCAAGGTACTTGGCGTGCTGCTGACCGGGATGGGTGATGATGGAGCCGAAGGCATGAGCGTCATTCGGGCCAACGGCGGCAGAACGATCGCCGAGAACGAAGCGAGCTGTACGGTCTACGGCATGCCTCGGGCGGCATTGGTCCGGGGCGGAGTGGATTGGATGCTGAGCCTGCAGGAGATCGCGGCGGTGATGGCCGACGTGGGAGGTGGGGACGTGGGACGTCAGGACGTGGGGACGTGAGGACGTGAGGACGTGGGACGTGTGGACGTGGGAGGTAGGAGGGGATGGGGGTACGCGGTACCCGGTACTGACTCAGTCCTCAGTCCTCAGTCCTTCCCCCTCGTGCCTCTACAGCAGCGTCCCTTTCAGCACCACCAGCGCCACGCTGAAGAAGATGATCAGCCCGGTCACGTCGACCAGGGTGGCTACGAACGGGGCCGACGCGCTCGCGGGGTCGAAGCCGATGCGCCGAAGCACGAAGGGCAGCATTGATCCGGTCAGCGAGCCGAACAGCACCACGCCGACGAGTGAGAGCGCCACGGTGAGGCCCACTAGGAAGAAATGCACTCCGTAGTCGTACAGTCCCAGGCCCTGCCAGGCTACAATGCGCACGAAGCCGATGATCCCCAGGATTGCCCCGAGCGTCAGGCCGGTCGGGAACTCCCGGGCCGCCACCCGCCACCAGTCGCGCAATCCCACCTCGCGAAGCGCCATGGCCCGGATGATCAGTGAGGTGGCCTGCGAACCCGAGTTCCCGCCGGAGCTGATGATCAGCGGAAGGAAGATGGCGAGCACAACCGCTCGCTCGATCTCGTGCTCGAAGTACCCCATGGCAGTGGCCGTGAGCATTTCCCCCAGGAACAAGGCACAGAGCCAACCCGCCCGCTTGCGAATCATCTGAGGCAGGCCGATCTCCATGTACGGTTCGTCCAACGCCTCCATACCGCCGAACTTCTGCACGTCCTCAGTCTGTTCTTTCACCAAGGCATCGATCACGTCGTCAACCGTGACGATGCCGAGGACGTGGTTGGCCTCGTCTACCACGGGGATGGCCAGGAGATTGTACTTGGCGATGAGGCGGGCCACTTCTTCCCGATCGGTGAGAGGCCGGGTAGTGACCGGCTTCCGGGATTCGCCAATCTCTTTGACCGGCGTCGTGTCGGAGGCGGTCATCACCTCCCGCAGCGAGATGACCTGCTGCAGGCGCTGAGTCTTCTCGTCCAGCACGTAGATGGCGTAAACGGTTTCCTTGGCGCTGCCCACGTCGTGCACGAGCTGGCGGACTTGGGCCGCCGTCCAAGTCGAAGGCACGCCGACAAACTCCGTGGTCATCAGGCCACCCGCGCTCTGGGGCGGGTAGCTCAGGAGAAGCTTGAGCTGATCCCGGGTCGGGGCATCGAGGCAATAGCCCAGCCGGGCCCGGTCCGATCCCTTGATGCTGCGGAACAGGCGGACCTGCTGGTCCGCCGACATGGCCTGCACCAGCGGGGCCGCGATCTCGTCCGGCAGCCGCTCGACAATTTCGTCCCGCCCTTCCAACTCGGCTTGATCGAAGACTTCAACTGCGGTGTGGAAAGGAAGGGCTCCTACAACCTTCGAGGCGGCCTCCGGCGGCAGGTCGTTCAGCGCTTCAACGATGTCGGCGGGAAGGAGGTCGGCGCAGGCGGCGACGAAGTCTTCGGGATCGCCGGCGAGAAGGTAGAGGTACTCCGCGAGGGGAGCATCGGGGCGAGCGGGCATGGGTCCTGGACCGCGGTGGTTGTAGCTGGTCGAAGACTAAATGCGGAAGAAGGTGAGTGAGGAGTGAGGAGTGAGGAGTGAGGAGTCAGGAGTAACAGCGCGGTTATCACTCCTCACTCCTTACTTCTCACTCCTTACTCCTCACTCCTTACGTGGTTTCCCACCTCACTCTCGATCCACGCCGCGTAGCTCCCGGCGGCGAATACGATCGGGGTCGCGATGATCTCCGGTACCTCGTAGGGATGGAGCGACCGAATTCTGGTCTCGAGGCCGGGGTACGCGGCGGTGCTGGTCTTGAGCAGGCAGTACCACTCGGCGGCTTCCTCTATCTGCCCCTGCCAGCGGTACACGCTCGTAACGGGTCCGAAGATCTGGGCGCAGGCCGCGAGCCGCTCAGCGACCACCGTTTCCGCGATGCGACGCGCCAGCTCCTCCGAGGGGACAGTAGTGGTGACCTGAAGTAGCGCCGTCAGGATGGGACCTTAGTTTCGTCCCCGGTCTTGCCGTCGTCGATCGGGACGATCGCAGTACGCCAGCCGCTCTTGAACGTTACCGTAAGGCGCTGTCCCAGCGGGTCCGGCGTGATATCGACGATATCTTCGGAAAACTTGTTCCGGGCATAAGTGGCGGCGATCTCTGCCTGTGCGTCAGGGCCGGAGTTGTAGGGTCTCGCGAATTCCCGGCCGATCGCGACCGCGATGGCCTGCTCGCGACCATACGAGGCAAACTGATCCGCGGGGACCAGTCCGGCCTGACTGGATACATGACGCGCCAGCTGATAGTCGCGACAGGCGAGGCTTGCAATGAGGCTCAGGAGAATTGGGATGGCGCGACGCATCGATAGACTCGGCAAAGAGTTAGGGGAAACACGCCGGCCACGAAGGTACTAGATTTCCGCCTCTATGCGCAACCTGATCGGCTGGTGCCTGGCGGTCGCCTGGGTGCCCGCTTCGCTGGCCGCTCAAGTGCCGAGGGAGACTCCACGTTTTCAGTCGTGGGTTGCTCCCATTTCGGGGTCCCCCGCGATTGCCCGATCCAGTAGTGGGAGCTCCGCAAGCGAGCCCCACGCGGTGCAATGGTACGAGGCAGCGGCGGTGGCCGGCGTTGTAGTGGCAAGCGCATTGCTGGACGAGACGGTTCAGGACTACACCCAGAGCCACCGGACCGAAACGAAAGATGATATCGCCTTTGTCTTTCGTCACATGGGGCAGCCCGAGGTCTATGCCACCGTCGGCCTCGGCACCATCCTGGCCGGCCTCCTCGCGTCGGACGATGATATCACGCGGGCGGGTGGCCGCATCACCGGCTCCCTGGTCACCGCCGGCCTTTCGAACAGCATCATCAAGTATGTGGTCGGTCGAACGCGCCCGAACCATAGCACTACTCCGGAGCCTAATGAATTCGAGCCTTTCTCCGGCAACGTTTCGTTCCCCTCCGGACATACCGCAATGGCGTTCGCGCTCGCGACATCGGTCAGCCATGAAGTGCACTTCCTGCCGGCGCAGATCGGCCTCTTCAGTGCGGCGACTCTCACGGGATGGTCCCGCATCAACGACAATAAGCACTGGCTGAGCGACGTAGTGGGCGGAGCCGCGGTCGGGATCACCAGTGCAATGATCATGGACGGGAAATGGACCATTTTCGGACTGGGCCAGCCCCATTTCCTGGCCACACCGAGCAGCGTCTCCGCTTCAATGTCCATCAAGTTCTGAGGACGGGCCCTGGAAAACACGAAGCCCTCCGCTCTGGCGGAGGGCTTCGTGTCATGGGAGCCTTACTGGCCTCTTGCCGATAGCGGTTGGCCCCGGCCTACGCTGCCACCGGCTCTGCGAAATCCATTTCGACCGCGTCGATCTTCCCGGTTTCCTCATCCCGCACATGCCAAGGCATTCCCATCTCGCCCAGCCGGGCCAGGAATGGATCCGGATCGAACTGCTCGGGGGCCATGACCCCGACCCCGCTCCAGCGGCCACTCGCCATCAACTCGGCCGCGATCACTGGAGGGACACCGGTCTGATAAGCAGTCGCCTGCACTCCCAACTCGCCGTAGACCTTCTCGTGGTCGGTCACATTGTAGATGTAGAAGCTGCGCTCTTCTCCATTGCGGATTCCGCGAGCCAGCGTGCCGACGCAAGTCTTCCCCCGCATCCGTCCGGCTAGATCGCCGGGCTGAGGCAGGAGGGCGACGACGACATCGCGAGGTGAAACCGTGCTGTCTCCCACCCGAACCTTGTCGGTTCGGGACAGACCCATCTGCTTGAGGACTCGCAGCGTCTGCCAGGTCACATCGTCCATGCAAAGCTTGAAGTCCGCCGCCGCCAGGCCGGGGAAGAACATCGGCAGCGTGCGCGCCTCTTCGTGGTCAACGTAGTAGGTGTTAAGAACGCCGAGCTCCGGGAAGTTGAATGGCTCGAAGCCGGAGAGCGGTTCCTCCAGGTGGTAGGTCCCATCGCGCCACGAGATGGCTCCACAGAGGCATTCGTCGATGAAGACCCAGGGGCTGAACGCGGCCAGGAACCCGTCGTGTCCCTGGCAAATGGAATTGTCGCCGTCCCGTACCCGCAGCTCGGTCACCGTATCGAGGAGGTGCTTGGCGGCGTACGCGGCGTAGACGTTACTGGTTCCCGGATCGGCCCCCATCCCCAGGATCGCCAGACGACCCGCGACCCTGAATTCCTGGTCGAGGGCAAACTGGTCAGGGAGTTTCGGGGTGCCGTCCAGTGCGGCCCCGCCGCTCGCCATGTCGATGTAGTCGCAACCTCCATCGAGACACGCTCGCATCACGACCAGGTTGGTGGCCGGAAGGGCGGCGTTCAGGAGAATGGTCGTACCGGTTTCGCGAATGGCGCGGGCGAGTTCACTACGGTTCCCGGCGTCAAGCGTCATGGCGCTCACGCGCGGGCTCCCAATGCGGTCGGCGAGTAGCTGGGCTCGACCAGGGACAGCATCCGCGATGACCAGCCGGGTCACCATGGGATGCTGCGCGAATTTCAGGGCGGACACGGTCCCCACCGCGCCGGCACCCAACACCAGGACGTTCACAAACTCCTCTTTTCATTGTTGGTGCGGGACTCGGTCTGGCCCCTCCGTGACAGCCCGAGAAGCCTGTCAGGAAGCTGGGCCTCGCCCCCCCCGCTACTGGGGGCCCCACAGCTCAAGGAGAGAGTCAGCTGTGAGGAGTGGACCCTCCGCTCGGTCGGAGGATGCAAACACGCCCCCTGCTGGACAGGGGCCGCAACCCAGTCTAGCCCACCCCCCCCACCTCCTGTCCAGCCCCCTTGCGGAGCCCGATCTCGTGCGATTTTCGCTCTTGACGAACGGCATTTCCGGGATGCGCATGAGGCGAAAGGCGTTAGTTGCCAAGTGTTGCAACAAGGAACGACAACCCGGCTCGAGCAGCTCCTCCGAAGTAAGCAGCACTCGGGCGACGTGAAGTCATCAACCGAATCCGCTTCGCCGATTCACCGGACGATGTAGCCAGGGGGTGGCGTAAGTCTGCTTGTGCAAAACTCTTAACGGGATATAATAGCCAAGCGAAAGGACAATATGGATACATTGAGGGTGGAAGAGGTCGCCGCTCTGCTTCGGCTCAACCGCAAGCGAGTCCAGACCCTGGCTCGGGCCGGCAAGCTGCCCGCGAGTCGAGTGGGGCGGAAATGGCTTTTCTCCCGCGCCAAGATCGAGGCAATGCTGGGGACCGAGACCCAGACCGCCCCGGCCCCAGTTCAGGATCTCAGTGCTAGAAACCGGCTGCGGGGTCGGATCATCGGAATCCAGGTCGACGGTGTCATGGCCGAGGTCCGGCTCGCGATCGGCGAGCAGGAGTTGATCTCGATCATTACTCGGAATTCGGTCGAACGGATGGGGCTCAAAGTCGGCGACGAGGTGTTCGCGGTCATCAAATCCACCGAAGTCATGATCGGAAAATGAAACGCTGTCCGACCGGTCGCGTTGGCCTCCGCGTACTCGCGCTGCTTGCGGGGTCCGTCTCCACCGCCATTGCCCAGCAGCCGACGCTCACCGTCTTCGCCGCCGCGTCCCTCACGGAGCCGTTTTCTCGCCTCGGCAAGAGCTTCGAAGCCAGGCACCGCGGGACGACCGTCCGCTTCAACTTCGCGGGCTCGCAGCAACTGGTCCTTCAGATCCAACAGGGAGCCAAGGCCGATGTTCTTGCCTCGGCGGACGAGCGGTGGATGCAGACCGCAAGGGACAGCGGCCTCGTCGAAGGCGACCCGGTCCTCTTCGCCCGCAATGCCCTCGTGGTGATTGTGCCGAGAGCCAACCCGGCCGGAATCCGGCGGCTGCAGGATCTCGCGCGGTCAGGGGTGAAGGTGGTGATCGCCGCCGAAGCGGTCCCGGTGGGCCAGTACACCCGTCAGATGCTCGACAAGCTTTCTGCGCAGCCAGGGTTCGGCACGGAATACCGCCAGCAGGTTCTGGCCAACGTCGCGAGCTACGAGGAGAACGTGAAAGGAGTCGTCGCCAAGGTGCAGCTCGGGGAGGCCGACGCGGGTGTAGTCTACCGTTCCGATGCCAGCGGATCCGGCGCTTCGCAGTTGATCACGCTCGACATTCCAGAAGCCGCCAATGTCATCGCGTCCTATCCTATCGCCGTGGTCCACGAGGCGCCCTCTCGTGAGCTGGCCGAGGCCTTCCTCGCGCTGGTGGAATCGGCCGAAGGGCAGGAGGCGATGAGGAGCGCCGGTTTCATCCCTGTGCCGCCCGTGTCCCAGACTGCTCCATGAGGCTGCTTCGTACGGTTGTTATCCGCGCCTTGTTAGGGCTCGCGGTTGGTGGGCTCGCCTTTCTTCTCGTACTGCCTGTCGTCGCCCTGCTGGTTCGTACCCCTCCGGGAGAACTCGTTACCCGGCTGGGCCGGCCCGAGATCCGCCAGGCGCTGCTGCTTAGCCTCGAGACGAGTCTGCTCGCTACCGGGCTCGTCGTCCTGCTCGGTCTCCCAACCGCGTACCTGCTCGCCAGCCGACAATTCCCGGGAAAGCGGATCGCCGAAGTATTGGTCGAGCTCCCCATGGTCATTCCGCCCACCGTGGCGGGGCTCATCCTGTTGCTGACCTTCGGAAGAACCGGACTCCTGGGGAAGTCGCTCACGGTGCTGGGGGTGTCGTTGCCGTTTACCACCGCGGCGGTGGTGGTTGCCCAGGCTTTCATGGCCGCTCCGTTCTTCCTCGTCCCCGTGCGCGCCGGTTTCACCACCGTTGAGCCCCGTTATCGCGAAGTCGCCTCGACCCTCGGCGCCAGCGAGCTGTACTCGTTCTTTCGAGTGATGCTCCCGCTGAGCCTGCCTTCGGTTGTGGCGGGAACCGCGATGGCCTGCGCCCGCGCTCTCGGGGAATTCGGCGCAACCATCACCTTCGCCGGCAACCTCCCCGGCGTGACTCAGACCATGCCCCTCGCCGTTTACGTCGAGATGCAGCATGACCTGGGCGCGGCGATCACCCTCTCGGTCCTCCTGATCCTTCTGTCTTTCGGACTGTTGCTCGCGCTGCGGTACGGCCAGTCCCGGGTTCATTGAAGGCACCCGTGCTCCAGGCTCTCCTCGCCACCCGATACGGCGAATTCTCCCTCGATCTCGATCTGGAGATTCCACCAGGGGAGACCTTGGTACTGGTCGGGGAAAGCGGATCGGGAAAGTCGACCGTCCTCCGACTACTGGCCGGGCTGGCCCGCCCGACCTCGGGTCGGATCATCCTGGAGGGGACGGTCTGGTTCGATGCCGCGAAGCGGATCGATCTCCCGCCGCAAGCCAGAGAGATCGGCTGGCTGCCACAGGACTATGCGCTGCTGCCGCATCTGAACGTGTTCGAAAACGTGGCCTTCGGCCTCAGGGCGCGAGGAGTGCCACGATCGGAACTCATCGATCGTTGCCACAAGGCTCTGGAACGGTTTGGGGTGGGCGACCTCGCCGCTCGACGTCTGACCGGTCTCTCAGGGGGCCAGCAGCAACGCGTCGCGCTGGCGCGCGCCATGGTTCTCAAGCCGCGGCTCCTGCTCCTCGACGAGCCGCTCGCGGCGCTCGACGTCCAGACCCGGGCCCGGGTGCGCGGCGACCTGCGTACCATGCTGGCCTCGCTTCCGTGCACCACGATCTTCGTCACCCACAATCCCCTCGAAGCGGTGGTGTTCGGCCAGCGTATCGCGGTGCTGGAGGCTGGCCGAATCGTGCAGTCGGGCACTCCGGACCGACTGCTACGGCAGCCGCGTTCGCCTTATGTCGCTGCGTTCACCGGCGTGAACCTGTTTCAAGGCCGGGCTAGCGTGCCCCAGCCGGGGGGGCTCAATCGAGTCGAAACCGACCAGGGTCCGGTGCTGGTGCCGGGAACGGAGGGTGGCGACCGAAAGTTCCTCGCAGTGAGTCCCCGCGAGATCACGCTCTATGGAGCGGCACCAACCGCCGGCAGCGCCCAGAACGTCTTCCGTGGGCCGGTGGTGGAACTGATTCCGGAGCCCCCCTTCGGTGAGCGAGTTCGAGTCGTCCTGGGCACCCGGCCTCCCCTGGTAGCCGAGGTGACCCAGGCCGCAGTGGATCGATTAGGCCTGGCGGTGGGAGTCCAGGTCTACGCTAGCTTCAAAGCGACGGCTGTGAACACCTACACGTAAGTCCAGGGGCTCGATTGGCCCAGCTTCAGGCCCGCTTCTAGCGCTCTTGCCGCGCCCGGGGGTGGGGGCTAATCTCTCCGCCTTCCAGTCTCAGGTTTCGTATCCATGAGCGGTACTTTCAACATCTCCCGACCAGTCAACGAGCCGATATTGGGCTACGCCCCCGGTTCGGCGGAGCGCGCCCAACTGAAGGCCGTTCTGGCCAAGATGGCCGGGGAGACCATCGACATCCCGATCGTGATCGGGGGACAGGAAGTTCGCACTGGCCGCACCATCGATTGTGTGAGCCCGCACGCCCACAAGCGGGTGCTGGCCAAGGTGCATCAGGCCGGGGCGGCCGAGATCACCAGTGCCATTTGTGCCGCCCAGAAAGCGTGGCGGGAGTGGTCGAACTGGAGGTTCGAGGATCGGGCGGCGGTATTCCTCAAGGCGGCGGATCTGCTGGCGGGGCCGTGGCGCCCGATTGTGAACGCTGCCACGATGTTGGGTCAGAGCAAGACGGCCTATCAGGCGGAAATCGATTCCGCCTGTGAGCTGATTGATTTCTGGCGCTTCAACGTGCACTTCGCGCAACAGGTTTACGGGGAGCAACCGCATTCGGCGCCATTGACCTGGAACCGGATGGATCATCGGCCGCTGGAAGGGTTCGTCTACGCCATTACGCCCTTCAACTTCACCGCGATCGGCGGCAACCTTCCCACCTCACCCGCCATCATGGGGAACGTGGTGCTCTGGAAGCCCGCCGCATCCGCGTCGCTCAGCAACTATTACCTGTTGAAGCTGCTGGAAGAGGCGGGACTGCCCCCGGGGGTCATCAACCTGGTTCCCGGCCCGGCGCGGGAAGTGAGCGACCTGCTCCTCGCGGATCGCGCTTTCGCGGGAATACACTTCACCGGTTCGACGGAGGTCTTTCAGTCGCTGTGGAAGACCATCGCCGGACACCTGCCGCAATACGCGGCCTATCCCAGAATCGTGGGTGAGACCGGCGGCAAAGACTTCGTCATTGCCCATCCCAGCGCCGACGTGGATGCGCTCTGCGTCGCCCTCGTCCGCGGCGCCTACGAGTATCAGGGCCAGAAGTGCAGTGCCGCCTCTCGCGCCTACGTGCCTTCCAATCTCTGGCCCCAGGTGAAGGAACGCCTGCTCGCGCTCATCGCGGATATCCGAATGGGCGACGTAGCCGACTTCCGGAACTTCATGGGTGCCGTGATCGACCAGAAGGCGTTCGACCGGATCCGGGAGTACATCGAGAAGGCCAGGAAGGATTCGGGCGTGAAGATCCTGGCGGGAGGCGGTTGCAACGGGGAGACGGGGTACTTCATCGAGCCGACGCTGCTGCAGGCCGAGGATCCCAAGTACCGCACGATGTGCGAGGAAATCTTCGGCCCGGTCCTCAGTCTCCACGTGTATCCGGAGAACCGCTGGACCGAGACCTTGACCCTGGTGGACACGACCAGCCCGTACAGCCTGACTGGTGCAGTCTTCGCGCAGGATCGACGCGCGCTGGTCGAGGCCGACCTCGCGTTGCGCCATGCGGCGGGGAACTACTACATCAACGACAAGCCGACGGGCGCCGTCGTCGGCCAGCAGCCCTTCGGTGGCGCCCGCGCCAGCGGGACCAACGACAAGGCGGGCTCGATTCTCAACCTGGTGCGCTGGGTTTCCCCCCGCAGCATCAAGGAGAACTTCAATCCGCCGAAGGACTACAGGTATCCCTTTATGGGGGCGGAGTAGAAGAAGAAAAGCGTGAGAAGTAAGTAGTGAGAAGGAACAGCGGGACGCAGGAGAATCAGCCCCGTCGTGCTTTTCCTTCTCACTTCTCACTTCTTACTTCTCACGCTGTTCTTCCTTCTCACTTCTTACTTCTCACGCTGTTAGGCCACCGCCTCCTCCACGTCGGCGAAGTCCGGGTCGGCCAGCTCGGTGTAGACCGGATTGGACAGATATCGCTCGCCGAAGTCGCAGACGATGGAGACGATGAGCTTTCCGGCGTTCTCCCGGCGGGATGCGACCTTGAGTGCCGCCCAGGTGATCGATCCGGATGAGATCCCGGCGAAGATCGCCTCATCTCTCGCCAGACGTCGCGCCGTGGCTATGGCGTCCTCGTTGGTCACTCTAATCACCTCGTTGTAGATCGTGGTGTCGAGGTTTCCCGGCACGAAGCCGGCGCCGATGCCCTGCTGTTTGTGGGGCGACGGGCTGCCTCCCGACAAGACCGGGCTTTCGTTGGGTTCGACCGCCACGATGTGAATGTCAGGCTTCTTTTCCCGAAGAAATCTTCCCGCGCCTGTAATGGTGCCTCCGGTTCCCACCCCGGCAACGAAGATGTCCACCTTCCCCTCGGTGTCGCTCCAGATCTCGGGCCCCGTGGTCCGGTAATGGATCGCGGGGTTGGCCGGATTGTCGAACTGGCGCGGCATCCAGGCCTTGTTGCCCAGGCGTCCTGCGATTTCCTCGGCGCGCGCCATGGCACCCTTCATCCCCTTGGCCCCTTCGGTCAGTACGATCTTGCACCCAAGGGCCCTCAGTATGTGCCGCCGTTCCAGTGTCATGGTATCCGGCATCGTGAAGATGCAGCGGTAGCCGAACGCGGTTGCCGCATAGGCCAGCCCGATCCCCGTGTTGCCGCTGGTGGGTTCCACGATGAGCATACCGGGCTTGAGGCGGCCGCTGGCGATCGCGTCGGTGATCATCGCATTGCCGATCCGGTCCTTCACCGAATCGAACGGGTTATAGCCCTCGTGTTTCACCGCGATGCGTGCGGGGAGTCCGGCGCTGATGCGGCTCAGCTCGATCAGCGGGGTGTTGCCGACAGTCTCGGTTACATCGCGGTAAATGCGTCCGTGGGGCATAGGGTCACCTGTGCTGAGAAAGGGCCAAGGAGGCTCACACCGCCCCCGGGTCCGGGGTCCAAATCCGCCGTTGTAGTCCCTGGTCCTACAAGCTCATCCGCCAAGGTCCGACTCTCCCTTCAGCAGGGTCCCGATCGAGCCGGTCTGATCCGGGTCATACCTTATTTGCGCCTTACCAAGTAGCGGAGCGGAGTCGGGAGGCGAACCGCATCCATCGGATGGGAGTAGCTCCGGAACGGGCGGACATCCAGCGATGCCCGCTCGCTTTGGAGGACCTGGGACACGAGGGCAAGATGATCGCCGCTAGCCACTACCGTAAGACCCGCCTGATCCTCGGGCTGATCACTCCGCTGATGCTGGGCACGGTCACCGGCCGGGCCGGGGCGCAGCTGCCGATCGCCTCGGGCAAGGTCGTGTCTGGTACCCTTTCCTTTGACGGCCGCGCCACTGTGGGCGACTTCGTCGGAACCACCACGACTCTGAGTGGAGAGATGACCGGTGGTCCCGAGCTTTCTTCAGTCCGGGGATGGGTCGAGGCCCCGGTCTCGACCCTCCGGACCGGCAAGGACAAGCGGGATCAGGACATGAGAAAGTCCATGGAGTCCGACAAGTATCCCACGATCCGTTATGAGCTGACCGGCGTGGCCACCGATGCCTGGACCGGAGACAACGCCGACGTCACGCTTCACGGCCGCTTCCTGATTCACGGTGTCGAGCGGGAAGTAGAGTTCCCCGGATTAGTGATCGTGGATCAGGGCGGCGTCCAGGTGCGGGCGACGGTGCCGCTCAACCTGAAAGACTATCGGATCGGCGGGCTCAGCAAGATGCTCGGCATGCTCAAGATGCATGAGGACATCGTCGTTCACGTCGATGTAACCTTCGCCTCGGAGGCACCGTCGGATCAGGACACGCCGCTGGCCGGGTCTGCGACAATGGGCTATTAGTCGGCCCTTATCGTTGACCTGTGGGTGCAGCGTCCGTACCATGATTCGTCTTTCACGGAACGATGGCGATGGTTCTCCTGATCGTACTCCTGACACTCGCCCTGGTCGCAACAGGGGTCACGCTGCTGCGCTACCGGGAGACCGCGGGCCAGCTGCGGGTCCAGCAGGCCTACCTCGAGCAACTCTTCGAAACCTTTCCCCACGCGCTCACGCTTCGGGATCTGAACGGCCGCCTGATCCGCGCCAACGCGGAATTCAGCCGGTTGTTCCGCTATTCGGTCCAGGAAGCCGTCGGGGTGGACATTGACCGTCTGATCGGCGCCTCGGGGGCCGAACCCAACACCGGCGTCGAGCGGCTCCTCAGCTCGGAGAGCCGGATGTGGCGCCAGATGCGCCGCCGCCGGCGCGACGGATCGCTGGTCGACGTGTCCCATACCGGCTCCCCGCTCACCGTAGACGGGAAGGCCGTGGCGTTCTACGAGGTGTACCACGACCTCACTCAACAGCTGCGTGCGGAAGCGACCATCACCGAACAGCAGAAGCTGCTCGAGGCCTTCTTCACCCAGTCGCTTGACGGATTCTTTTTCATGATGCTGGACCGGCCGATCCGGTGGAACGATCAGGCCGACAAGGAGAAACTTCTCGACTACATCTTCACCCATCAGCGGATCACCAGGGTCAACGCGGCGATGGCGGCGGAGTACGGGTGGCCTCAGAGCCGGATCCTGGGACTCACGCCCGCCGATTTCTATTCCCACGACTTGGCCCACGGTCGTTCGGCGTGGCGCGCGCTGTTCGACGCCGGCCGGCTGCACACGGTCACCCACGAGCGCCGGGCGGATGGCACGCCCATGCTGATCGAGGGTGACTACGTCTGCCTCCATGATGCCGATGGGCGGATCACCGGACACTTCGGGATTCAGCGGAACATCAGCGAGCGGGCCCGACAGGAACAGGCGCTCCGCGAGTCGGAGGAGAAGTTTGCCAAGGCGTTCCGTTCGTCGCCCTTCCCGATGAGCATCGCCACTCTCGAGGAGGGTCGCTACATCGAGGTGAATGAGGCCTTCCTTCGGGACGTGGGCCTGCCTCGGGAGGACGTGATCGGGCGGCGGCCTCATGACCTGGGACTCTGGCGTGATCCGGGGGCACGGGATGAGCTGGTCCAGCGGCTTCAGCGGGACGGGATGGTGCGCCGGTACGAATTCGAGGCGCGGACTCGGCTCCGGGAACGGCAGATCAACCAGGTCTGGGCCGAGAAGATCAACCTCGGCGGGCAAGACTGCCTGCTGGACATTGTATGGGACGTGACCGACTGGAAGGCCAACGAGGAGGCGATGCGCCGCTCCCGCCAGGAGCTGCGAGACCTGGCCGCCCGGTTGCAGACCGTGCGTGAAGAGGAACGCACCCGGATCGCCCGGGAGCTGCACGACGAGCTGGGCCAGGCGCTGACCGGGCTCAAGATGGATCTCTCGTGGGTACGCAGCCGCTTGCCACGCCCCCAGGGCGATCTGTCTGACCGGTTGGCGAACGCCATCACCCGGCTGGATGGCACGGTCGATTCGGTCCGTCGAATCGCGACCGAATTGCGCCCCGGGGTGCTGGACCTCCTCGGTCTGGTCGCCGCGATCGAGTGGCAGTCGCAGGAATTCTTCCGCCGGACCGGTATCGAAACCGACCTCGATCTCCAGTCCGACGATAGTCCGGTGGATGACGCACGCGCGACGACGGTGTTCCGGATTCTGCAGGAGGCGCTCACCAACGTGGCGCGCCACGCCCAGGCCTCCCGGGTTCGGATTGGGGTCCTGCAGACCCGGGACGAGTTGCGGCTCGAGGTGGCGGACAACGGACGCGGGATTACTCCCGTAGAGCTGGCTGAGAGGACCTCCCTCGGCCTGATCGGAATCCGGGAACGGGCGATTGCCTGCGGCGGCGTCCTCGAGATCGAAGGACGGCCAGGGGAGGGAACCAGAGTCGAGGTGAGGATTCCCTCCCGAGTACTCGAAAAGCAGGAGGCGGTTGCGTGATCCGACTGCTCATTGCCGATGATCACCCCATCGTGCGCGCGGGCCTTCGCCGTATTGCCGCGGACCATCCTGGAATCACCGTGGTGGGAGAGGCGGCGTCAGCCGCCGAGGTGCTGGAGCGGGTGATAGAAACACCCAGCGATGTGGTCTTGCTCGATGTTTCCATGCCGGGACCCAGCTTCATCGAGGTTCTGCAGCAGGTGCGGAAGGAGCATCCTTCGGTCAAGGTCCTGGTGCTGAGCGTGCATCCCGAGGACCAATGGGCGGTCCGTGCGCTTCGCGCCGGAGCGGCCGGATACCTCACCAAGGACCACTCGCCGGAGCAGCTGATCGAGGCCATCCGCAAGGTCTACCGGGGAGGGAAGTACGTGAGCGCGGCACTCGCCGAGCGGCTCGCAACCGGGCTTGAGGCCGGTACCAGCACGGTGTTGCACGAGAGGCTTTCGGATCGGGAGTACGAGGTGCTTCGTGGGCTGGGCACCGGCCTGAGCGTGAAGGTCCTGGCGGAGCGGTTGGGTTTGAGCGCCAAGACTGTGAGTACCTACCGGACCCGCATCCTGGAAAAGATGCAGATGGTTACCAACGCGGACCTGATTCGTTATGTGAACGACAACGGGTTGCGAAACTGAGATGGCCGGGGAATCCCGGCCATCTCGGCATCTTTACTTCCCGCCTTTGTAGATCACTCCTCCCTTCATCACAAACTGGACCCGCTGCAACTCGGTGATATCGGCCAGCGGATCCTTCTCCACGGCGATCAAGTCGGCGTAGCGGCCGGTGGCAATCGCGCCGAGGTTGGCGCTCTGGTCCAGCAGCCTGGCAGCAACCGAGGTGGTCGACTTGATAGCCTGCATCGTGGTCATCCCGTAGCGCACCATGTAATCCAGCTCCTGGGCCTGGTTCTGATCCCAGGCATATCCGCCGGCATCGGTGCCGTAGGAGATGTACGGCAGCAGTCCGCGGCGGAGGGCCATTCCGAAGGCCGCCTTCTCCAGGTCCACCATCTTGGGCCAGATCCCGCCCCGGCCCTCCGCGACGTACACACCGACGAAGATCGTCGGACACCAATAGACCTTCTGTTTGATCATCCGGTCCACGAGCTCGGGGGTCAGCCCGTCCCCATGCTCGATACTGTTGACCCCGGCCCGCAGCGCGGCGTCGATCCCGTCCCAGCCGATGGCGTGTGCGGCGACCTTGCGGCCCAGCCGATGTGACTCGTCCACCAGGGCGCGCATCTCCTCGTCGGTAAAGTTGACCCAGCTGTGCAGTTTCCCGTCTTCGCCCAGGTAGTACCGCCGGTCGGCGTAGAACTTGATCCAGTCGGCGCCGTACTTGACCTGTTCCCGTACCGCTTTGCGAACGTTGTCGGGACCGTCCACGATCTGCACGCCTTCGGGTACGCGCAGTTCCCAGGAGTATCCGCTGAGCGGGTACATGCCGGTTGGAGCCATCGCCCGGGTCACGACGAACATGCGGGGCCCCGGAATTATCCCTCGGTTGATCGCGGTCTTCACGTCCACGTCGGCATACATCGCGCCCTCGGTTTCGACGTCACGCATGGTGGTGAATCCGTTCATGAGCGCGGTACGAGCCGCTGCCGTCGCGCGGATGGTGCGATAAGGAATCGACTCCTTCAGCAGCTGATCGTCATAATCCTGCGCCGTGATATCTCCCTGCAGCAGGATGTGAGTGTGATTGTCGATCATTCCCGGAAGCACCGTCATCGCTGTCAGGTCAACCACGGCTGCGCCGGCTGCGGCGGCGGACACCTCGCTCCAGGACCCTACCTTCGAAATCCGCTCCCCCTCGATCAGAATACCCTGATCCGCCCGGGGCTGGTCTGACTCACCGTCGATCAACTTGCCGGCGTGAATGAGCGTCCGGGTTTGCGCGGTTCCCAGCCGCCCGAGGAAGGAAAGCAAAGCCAGCGCAAGAACCAGAATCCGACAGAGGCGGGGAGCCGGTGTCATATTGTCCTCATGAAAGTGAGTTCCGGACTGTTGTCCATCGTGGCCGTGCTGGCCATTGGTGCCTCGGCGTCGGCTCAGGCAGCGCCGATCCGTTATCGGACGGCCGATCTTGCCTGCGCGCGATTTCGCCAGACAGTGGAGACAAATCTACGAATCGAGAGCGGTAACCGCGTCCTGCGTCAGAACAGCGGGCGAAGCGGGCTGTTGGTCGTGACCGCCCGGGATACGACAGGGGGCATACTGCTCGAGAGCTGGTTCGATTCCCTGATGGTGTGGCGAGCCGAGCCGACTGGCAAGCGTTCGGTCGATACCGACGGAGTCATCGGTGGTCGATTCCTCGGCTTGCTCCAACCTGGAGGGCGGTATTCCCGGATTGATGTCCCCTTCGTGCCCGGCGAGGTCGCCGAGATAACCGATCTCACCGCTGTGCTGGACGACCTGTTCCCACCGGTGCCGGGCACGCCGCTGGACGTGGGCCAACGCTGGCAGGATTCGACTGGATGGGTCATCGCGCGCCAGTCCGCCAAGGGCACTCTGCAGCGCTATGGAATCATTGGCACCCGTCACCTGCAATCGAGGCTGGGGACCGACTCGCTGGCCGACACGGCTCAACAAGTCGAGCGAGAGACAGGGCAGATGCTTTGGGATCCGACGACCGGCTTGGTGCGCTGGGATCGCGCCATTGAGGCCGAGGCTTCAATTCCGGCGAGCGGTGAGCTCCCACGTGGTGCTCAGACGCGGTTGGAGCAGACCATCCGTTTCGAGCGAGTGAGTGGTGGGAGATGCCAGCCATGAGCCATAAGTCGTAAGCCAATAAGCCCCAAAAGTTTGGCTTACGGCTTATGGCTTACGGCACTCCAGGCCCGACAGGCTCTTTTTCCACCCACCGATACACGTACTCCGGCCGGCCGGCCTCCAGCTCCAACGCCTCGTCAATGATGGAACGCAGGGGCGTGAGGGTGCAGACCGGGTCGGGATTGGTCGCCTCGCCCGTGAGGGCGAAAGCCTGACAGCGACAGCCGCCGAAATCCACGTTCTTCCGGGGACAGGTGCGACAAGGCTCCTTCATCCAACTGTCGCCGCGGAAGGCATTGAAGATTGGAGAGTGTTGCCAGATCCAGTCGAGAGACCGCTCCCGGACATTGACGAACGAGAGCGAGGGAATCTGAGTTGCGCCGTGACAGGGCAGAGCCCGTCCGTCGGGCGTCACCAGGATGTACACATTGCCCCACCCGCCGTAGCAGGCCTTCGGGTAGGTCTCGTAATAGTCGGGCAGCACGTAGAGGATCTGCATCTTCCCCCGATACTTCTTGATGGCTGCCTCGGCCACTGCCTTCGAGGCCTCGACCTGCTCCCTGGTGGGAAGTAGCGCGGCCCGGTTCTTCAGAGCCCAGCCATAGTACTGGGTATTGGCCAGCTCCAGGCGGTCCGCTCCCATGGACGCCGCCATCTCGATGATGTCGCCCAGGTGGTTGAGGTTCTGCCGGTGCAGCACCACGTTGACCGAGAAGGCCAGATCGAGCTCGCGCACCAGCACTGCCGCCGCCCGCTTCTGCTTCACCGACCGAATGCCGGCGATCTGTTCGGCGGATTCGGTGTCCGAATCCTGAAACGAGATCTGCACGTGATCGATCCCGGCCTCCTTGAGACTCTGGGCGCGAGCCCGGGTAAGCCCAAGTCCCGAGGTGACCAGGGTCGAATACAGGCCTTCACTGCGGGCGTGCGCCACCAACTCTTCCAGGTCCTTCCGCACCAGCGGCTCACCGCCCGACAAGCCTAGCTGGAGCACGCCGAGGTTTCGCGCCTCGGTGAAGACCCGTTTCCAGTCCGCAGTCGAGAGCTCCGCCTCGGCCCGGGTCATTTCCAGCGGATTGGAGCAGTACGGGCAGTGCAAAGGACACCGGTAGGTGATTTCCGCCAGCAGCGTCGTTGGTTGATTCAGAACGCGGGGTCCGGTCATGACGACACCGCCGCTCGATCTACGACGAGGTTGCGATCCTCAAGCCCGGCGAGATACTCGATCACATCACTCAATACGTCGCTGTTATACCGCTCGCCCAGCTCACGCGCGATCTCTCCGGCGGTCCGCTCCCCGTTGCACAGCTCCAGGATCGCCTTCCCGGTGTCATTGATGAACATGGCCCCCTCCGGATAGAGCAGAACCGAACGCTGGCGTACCCGGTCGAAATCGATCCTGGCGAGGCGCCAGAGCTGAGGACGGGAATCGGGAGTCATCTGCCTATAGTCGATGGTCGGCGGTCGATGGTCAGAGGTCATTGCCGGTCAATCTAGGGCCTTTCGCCGGAACCTTCCCGAAAGGACCGCTGACTATCGACCATTGACTATCGACTATCTCCCGTCCTCCCGGTACGCGTTATGAATCGTATCGATCATTGCCCACAGCATCTCCAGCTTGAAGGCCAGAGCCTCGAAGGCTTGCCGCTGCGTTTCCACGGTTCTGCAGTGCTGCTGCACGATCGAGAGCCCATGCTTCACATCTCGTGGTGCCTGGACCAGTCGGCTCTTGAAATACTCGAGCGCCTCGGGCGGGATCCATGGATAGTGGATCGGGAAGGCTTCGATCCGCTGATTGTGGATCTTGGGGGCAAAGAGTTCGGTGAGAGACGAGGCAACCGCCTGGACCCAGGGCTTCGATTTGCAGAACCAGACGTAAGATTCGCATATCAGGCGGACGGCGGGGAGTACGTGACGCTCGTCCTCCATCTCCTCCCGGGGAACGCCGAGTGCCACCCCGAGCTTGATCCACAACTCGATCCCGCCCTCTCCCTGCCTGGTTCCGTCATGATCGATGATGCGCTGGATCCACTCCCGGCGGACTTCGGGGTCCGGACAATTGGATAGAATCGCCGCATCCTTGCGGGGGACGACGCGCTGGTACGCGAGGCGATTGGCTGCCCAGCCCTGGAACTGACGCGGAGTGAGCTTCCCTTGATACATGAGCTTGTGAAACGGGTGCTCGACGTAATAGGAGCCGTGGAAACCGCGTAGCGCCTCTTCCAGCTCTCCCGGACTGAGCGGCCGAGTGAGTTCCGGAATGGCGGGCCGCGGCACCGTCGTCAGCCTGGATTCGTTGAACACCGTGGTCATAGAGAGAATCTCATCCCGTCGTCTCCCACCAGAATGCCCGCGGCCTCGACGGCCCGCCGCTCGGGCGAATCCTCCAGCAACATGGGATTCGAGTTGTTGATATGAGTGTATACCCGGTTTCGGCAGGGCAGGTCGCGAAGTCGGGCCAGACTCCCCTCCGCACCGGAAACCGGCACGTGGCCCATCTGTCGCGCGGACCGATCGCTGATCCCCAACGTGAGCAGCTCGGCGTCGTCCCAAAAGGTGCCGTCGATGAAAAACGAGTCGGTTCCCCCGCAGACGATGGAGCAGCTTTTCATCGAGAGCACCACATCCCGGGACAAAGGCAGCTCTGCCCCCAGTCCGGGAGTCGCGCAGCATGAGCCCGACGGTGTGCCCGGGTTCTTCGCGCCGGGCGAATCGAGGCGGATCTCCGGCGACGCCGAAGGCCGTCACTTCGAGGCCGCTTGAGGTGCCGTCCCGGTAGAGCAATGGCGCCACGGTCTCAAGGGACAGGCGAGTGACTGCGACCTCCGAAAAGGCCTCCGTCACCGGCAGCAGCCGGGAATCCTCGCGCAGAACTCCCAGGACCGCGTCGGTGGCGTAGAGCTGGAGCTGCCGTGCCTCGCGCAACAGGGCGAGGCCCAGGGTATGATCGAGTTCCGCATCGGTTACCACCACGCCCTCGACCGGCACGTGTCGAACCCCGGCTGGAGCCTGACCATTGAGCAGTCCCAGCTGGAGCCGGACATCCGGTGAAGCATTGAGCAGGAACCATCGCTTGCCGTCCGCCGAGACCGCGGCGGAGGACTGAGTGCGGGGGTGGGCCCGAACCGGATCGGTACGGGCAACGCGGCAGGGTGGGCACCAGCAGTTCCACTGAGGGAACCCGCCGCCCGCGGCGGTGCCTAGAAGAATCAGGTCCATACAAAACAAACGGGGCCCGCTTTCGCGAGCCCCGTCCGGTGCATCGCGAGTTTAAAGCGTCGCGACGTACGCGGTGACTTCCATGGTGACCGCAACCACTTCAGCTTCGGGCTTGGTCCAAGACATCGAGGTACCCTCCAAGAGAAAACGTCTGATCTGCAGCGCAGCAGTATCGACTTGGGGTAAAGCAGGCGGCGTGCCGGAATCGGTTGGTCCGCTAACAATTCATAAGTCATTCTACTACAATCTCTTATAGAATAGGCCCCCACCACCGAATTGGGGCGCAACTGGGTGATATGACCCAGTTTGGGTGAGATCACCCACTATCCTAACCCATACTTCTTGATCCGATAACGCAGGGTATCCCGCGAGATTCCCAGCCGCTGAGCCGCCCGAGTCTGGTTCCCACCCTCCTCCTTGAGGGCCTGTTCGAGGAGCTGACGCTCCCACTGTTCGAGGCTGGCGGGCTCGGCGGGGGAGCCTGTCCTGAGCGGAGCGAAGGAGCGGCTCGGCGGCTGGACAGAGGCCGCCGGCGGTTCGTAGGCCTGTTCCGAAGGTCGAGTAAGGGCGAGATGCTCCACTGAGAGATCCCCTCCTCGACTCCATAGCACGGCCCGCTCGATGACGTGACTCAACTCGCGCACGTTCCCGGGCCAGGGATACACCATCAATTGCTCCCGCGCGAGCCGGTCGATCCCCCGGACCTCTCGCCCGTACTTGGCCGCGAACTCCCGCACGTAGTGCTCGGCCAGCAGCAGCACGTCATTGCCCCGTTCGCGGAGGGGCGGCAGACGAATCAGAATGACGGCGAGTCGGAAATAGAGATCCTTGCGGAACCGCTCTCCGCCGGCATCGCGCTCCAGGTCCCGGTTGGTCGCGGCGAGGATTCGCACGTCGATCTTCCGATCCCGGATGCCTCCGACCCGGCGCACCACTCGTTCTTCGATGGCACGGAGCAGCTTGCCCTGCAGCGCCAGCTCCACGTCGCCGATTTCGTCGAGGAAGAGGAAGCCGCCCTCGGCCGCCTCGAACAGGCCGATCTTGGACTCCTTGGCGTCGGTGAATGCGCCGCGCTCGTATCCAAAGAGCTCGGCTTCCATGAGCGTCGCGGGCAGCGCGGTGCAATTGACGTCAATGAAGGGACGGGTGGCCCGGCTGCCCGAGGCATGAATCGTCCTGGCCACGAGCCCTTTGCCGGTTCCGGTTTCCCCCGTGATCAGGACGGGTGGGGTTTCGTCCAACGCCGCTATCTGCCGTACCTGCTCGAGTACCCCGCGCACGACCGGTGACTCACCCAATACGTTTGCGAAGGCGACACCCCGAGCGGCTCGACGCCGCAGGTACGAGAGCTCCTGCTTCATGAGCGAGGTCTCGCGGGCGCGCTCGGCGAGGAGTTTCAGCTCTTCCAGATCCAGCGGCTTCTTGACGTAGTCGAAGGCGCCCAGCTTTACCGCTTCGACTGCTCCCTCGATCGAGCCGAAGGCGGTCATGATCACCACGGGGATGGCTGGGTCGAATTCCTTGATCCGCTTGAGCAGCTCGATGCCGTTCATGCCGGGGAGCCGGACGTCGCTGAAGACCACGTCGGGATGAAGGGTCGGCAGGAGCTGCAGCGCCTGCTCTGCGTTTCCGGCGACCTCGCTCTCGTAGCCGTGCTCGGCGAGGAACGCCTTCATCGCGCGCGCGAGGGTGCGCTCGTCGTCCACGATCAGGATGGTGGATCCGTTCATTGGGGCAGCCAGATCGTCACGGTGGTTCCCTCTCCTACTCGGCTGGTCAGATCGAGGCGTCCGCCATGCTGCTCCACGAATCGCCGCGCGGTGGCGAGGCCGAGGCCGGTTCCCTCCGGTCTCGTGGTGAAGAACGGTTCGCAAACCGAGGGGAGCACCTGCTCGGGAATGCCCGAACCGGTATCGCTCACCGTCACGGCAAGCCCGGCAGTCTCGCCTGACTGCTCCATTCGCCCCGCGATAGCCAGTCGTCCGCCCGAGGGCATTGCATCGAGCGCATTGGAGACGATTTCCACCAGCACCTGCTCCAGCTTCATCGGATCCACCCGGACCTCGGGAAGCGTAGCTGGGAGGTCCTGCTCCAGCGTCACGCCCTGCGCGCGCAGCCGCTCGACGAACGCGGGGAGGATGCCTTGAACCAGCTCCGGAACCCGCTCCGGCATCGGATGAAACGGCGCGGGACGGGAAAAGGCCAGCAGGTGACTGATCCGCCGGTCCAGGCGGTCCACCTCCTGGATGATAGCCGAGAGCTGTTCGCGGGCTGCGGGAGACTCGGGGTGCCGCAGTGCCAGCTGTGCCGAGGCGCGCAGGCTCGCGAGCGGATTGCGGAGGCCGTGAGCTACTGCGGCCGCCATCTCTCCCAACGAGGCCAGCTTTTCGGACTGGATCAGCGCTCCGTTGAGCCGCACCATCTCCGCCCGCGACTTCCGCAGATTCTCCGTCATACCTGCGAACGATCGGGCCAGATCTCCGATCTCGTCGCTGGCTTGAGTTCGAATCGGGTGGTCGAGGTCACCGCCACCTACTACCGTCATTGCGTTGCCCAACTGCGTTATCGGACGGACGAGGCTCCGTGCGATGAGCCACGAGATGAGGAGGCCGGCAGCGAGAGCAAGTCCCATAATGACCAGAAGGATCCGTCGTTCGTTGTCGACGATCTCCTCCACCCGTGCGAACGCGGTCTGCACACTGAACTCTCGAGCTCGGCGGTAGATCTCCCGGTTGAGCGTGGTCAACGCCGGTTGCAACCGTCCCTTCAGCTCGCGCTGCGCAGTCTGGTAGGCCAAGGCGTGGTGGCCGGCGTCGTAGAGGCGGAAGACGCTGTCTCCCACCGCCTGGATCTGGCGCTGAATTTCCTGGACGCTCTTCGCGAGCTCCATCTCGTCCGGCTTGAGTTCGCCCTGCCACCGGTCATACCAGTAGTCCACCACTTCTCCCGCCAGGCGGAACTCGTTGCGGGCCGAGCTGTCCATTCCGGTGAGGTAGCGCCAGACCGATTCGGTCTGGTTGAACATTGCGGTTTCGAGCTCGGCGTAGGTCCGGGTGCGCCCCAGTCCGGCGCCGAGCGCTTCAAGGGCGCGCCGCTCCTCGATATTACTGCGGATCGCCTCCAGGCCGATGAGCAGCACTGGAAGGACCATGAGCGAAGTACCGAGGAGCAGCTTGCGCTGAAAGGTCACAGTGGCAGGGTCACGGTTGGGGCCGCCAAGCTATCGGGCGCGGCCGAGACTGGCAAGCAGTCACGACATTCGCACCGCCTCGGAAGAGAGGCCCTCGAGCAGGCGGTGGAGGTGCTCAGGCCGCGTCCGCGGATTCATGATCGTCACCCGAAGAACCCGGCGCCCGTTGAGCACGGTCGTCGTTATCCATCCGGTTCCCGACCGATTGAAGCGCTCGCGGAGCTCCTTGTTGAGGCGATCAAGAGCCTCATCATCGGATCGACCGTCTCCCACGAAGCGGAAACAGAGGATGTTGCACTCGGGAGAGTGCAGGGTCTCGAATGAGGGATGTCGTTCAATGAGGCCGTGCAGTTCGCTGGTCAGGTCACACAGGCGATCATACAACTCACCAATGCCGTCTGCTCCATAGCGCTGCAGGGCAACCCACGCCTTCAGGGCATCGGTACGGCGCGAGCACGCGAAGCTCCGCACGCCCTGATCCGCTACGGGTTGGTTCTCCGCCCCATGGAACAGATACGGCGCCCGCTGCAAGAAAGCCTGATCGATATCGCGCTCGTCCCGAACCACCAGCATTCCCGCCGCGAGTGGCAACAGCATCATCTTGTGAGGATCCCAGGCGATGGAACGGGCCCGCTGCACGCCATGCATCCGATGGCGATGCCGGCTCGAGAGTAGCGCGGAAGCGCCATGCGCCCCGTCGACGTGCAGCCATAAGCCGCGGGCTTCACAAGTTCGACCGATCGTCTCCAGGTCGTCGAACGCCCCGGTGGGGGTAGAGCCTGCGGTGGCCACGACCGCCATGACTTGGCGGCCCTTCCGCCCCAGGTCGTCGAGTACGGCTGTCAAGGGCCCCCGGGTCCATGCGAAAGTCACGGCTGGGGACTACGACACCGGCACGGAGTCCGATCCCCAAGCTCACCGATGGCCCGAGTCACGGCGTAGTGGGCGTTTTCCCCATACACCACGGCGGGTGCGGCATTGCCGATCCCGTTTTCCCACGCATCCGGCAGCGCCTTCGCCCGGGCCGCGAGGAGTGCCGTGAAAGTCGCTTCGGTGCCGCCCGAGGTGAATGTCCCTCCTGCTTCTGCGCCGTAGCCGGCCAGCTCGGCCATCCAGCGGATCAACTGACGCTCGATCGCGGTGATGGCCGGTGACATCTCGGCCACCGCGAGCGAATTGTTGATCGCTCCGATCAGGGATTCGGTCCAGATCGCCGCTGGAAGCGGCGCCGAAACCTGGTGGCCGAGGTACATCGGGTGGGTGAGTCGGTTGCAGTGGGGAAGGACATCGCGTTCCAGGTGCGCAACCACTTCCGCGAGTGGACGTCCGCCTCGGGGCATGGGGACCGCGAAACGTTGAGCCAGCTCACCGGGGGTGAGTCGCGGTGGAGACGGGCCCTTCCCCCTGACGAGTGGCTTCCAGGTATCGGCCGACCAGCTCCAGCAGCAAGGCACCGGCTGCTGGCGTCGCGTCGGATTCGAAGTCGTCGAGGATGTCGGGCAAGGAAGCGTGAACGGTGAACGGTGAACAGGGAACGGGGAACGGGAACAGACGTAAGCTAAGCTACTCCAATCGAGCATCCATTCTTGGCCATTCCCGGCTCGAGCTTACCCTTGCCGGGCCCGTTCACCGTTCACCGCTGGTTCACCGTTCACCGTTCGCCGCTGTTTAATGTCCCACCGGTCCCCCCTGTGTCCGTCCGGTCCGGAACAACAGCAGGAGCGGCAACGCGATCACGAAGGTGACCCCCATGATCAGAAAAACCTTCTCGAACGCGATCATGCCAGCCTGGGCATCGAGGCGGAGATCCAGCAGCCGGTATGCTCTCGGCCTGGGCTTCCTGAAAGCTCCCACCCAG
This sequence comes from uncultured Gemmatimonadales bacterium, assembly GCA_963788625.1. GTDB lineage: Bacteria > Gemmatimonadota > Gemmatimonadetes > Gemmatimonadales > GWC2-71-9 > DATBGE01. The sequence continues at coordinate 1,057,181 of CAWBHB010000001.1, forward strand.
TTGCTGCAGCCGGGCGACCATCGATTGCATCCAGACCGCCGTCGAAGGCTCCGACAGCGTCAGGTGCGCGCGGAGCCCTTCGCGACTCTGCTCAGTGAAGCGGCTCAACAGCGTGGCGGCTACCGCGATTCCAAAACTCCCGCCCAATTGACGCGAGAGGTTGAAGAGGCCGGTCCCCTGGGCAAGTTGCTGCGGCCTCAGGTCGGCGACGGCAACCTGGGTCAGGGGGACGAAGATGAGACCGAGGCCCACGCCACGCAGGATCATGGGCAGCAGCAGATCGTGCATCCCGATGTCGAGCGTGAAGTGGTAGTGCAGCCACATCGCCCAGAAGAAGAGCCCTACGCCTGTGACGATCAGATACCGTGCGTCGATCTTTCCGGTGATCCGGCCGGTGATGGCCATGGTGATTGCGCTGGCAATGGCGCCCGGCAGGATCACCTTGCCGGTGTCCCATGCGGTGTATCCTCTGAGCGTCTGGAGGAATACCGGCAAGGCGAAGACGCTGGCATAAAGCGCAAACCCAAGGACGAGCCCGAAGACGACCCCGGCGGCGAGCTGCCGGTTACGGAGGATCCGGAGGTTCACGACGGGATGATCGGTAGTGAGCTCATGCCATACGAACCCGATCAGCGCGATCGCGGCCAGACAGGGTTTCAATCCGGATTTCGCCGGAGTCGAACCATCCCTTGGACTCGCCCCGTTCGAGCAGCACCTGCAGGCAGCCGATTCCGACGATCAGCAGCGCCAGGCCAAGCCAGTCCACGTGATCGACCCGCTCGTTGACGTGTTCCGGCTCCGGCACATACCGCCACGATCATCATCGCCGCCAGGATGCCGAGCGGGATGTTGATGTAGAAGATCCAGGGCCAGGAGTAGTTGTCGGTGATCCATCCACCGAGGGTGGGCCCGAGAGTCGGCCCCACCATCACGCCCATGCCGAAGATCGCCATGGCCTTCCCGCGTTCCTTCAACGGAAACACGTCGAACAGGATCGCCTGGGCCGTGGAGATCAGCGCGCCGCCGCCGATGCCCTGGATCACCCGGGCCGCAATGAGTTCCTCGAGCGTATGCGCGTTGCCGGCGAGGAATGACGCGAGGGTAAAGAGGATGATGGAGCCGGTGTAATAGTTCCGGCGGCCAAAGCGGTCCGACAGCCAGCTGGTCAGCGGCAGGATGATGACGTTGGCTACGATGTAGCCGGTGCTCACCCAGGCGATTTCGTCCAGCGTGGCTCCCAGGTTCCCCATCATGTGGGGAATGGCCACGTTCACGATGCTGGTATCCACCAGCTCGAGGACGCTGGCGGATACTACCGCGAAGGCAATGAGGTAACGGTGGCGGTAGACCTCTTCCCGCGAGAGGCGGGCCGGTCGAGCCGGAAGCGCCAGGGTGGCCATCGCTACTACCTGGTCTGAATCGTGGCCTCGACCGACATGCCGGGGCGAAGCGGATGCTCCGGGTCCAGCGCCGGAATCGACCGAAATGCGCACCGGCACCCGCTGCACCACCTTGGTGAAGTTGCCGGTGGCGTTGTCAGGTGGCAGCAGGGAGAACCTGGCGCCGGTCGCCGGACTCAGGCTTTCGACGTGACCGTAGAAGGTGCGGCCAGGATAGGCGTCGACCGTGAAGGTGGCCTTGTCGCCGGGATTCACATCGCGGACCTGGGTCTCCTTGAGGTTCGCGGTGACCCAGACGTCGCTTTCCGGAATCAGCTGCATCAATCCCTGGCCGACGCTGACGAGAGCGCCGGGTTCCACGCTCCGTCTTGGCCACGACTCCCGCCAGTAGGGGCTGTGATGACGGTATAGCTCCGCTGGAGCTGCGCGTTGTCGAGCGCTGACCTGAGCACTCTCCAGCCGGGCGGTCGCTCCGGTCACGGCCGCGCCGTACGCCGAGACCTGGCTCTGCGCCGCTGAGGCCTGCTTCTGGGCGGCGGTGAGGTTGGCCTTGGCGGCATCAGCCGCCGCCTCGGATTCATCGAGTTGCTGGGGGGGCACGATGCGTTCCTGGGCCAGCACCTTCATTCGTTCCAGATCTGCCGCGGCTTTCCGGGCGGCGGCCTCGGCCGAGGCGACGTTGGCCTGCGCACTCGAGGCCTGAGCCTCGCTCCAGGCCAGCTGAGCCTGAGCCTGTCCACCGCGGGTGTTGCTTCCGGCGGCCGCGATCGCGCTCGCGAGATCGGCCTTGGCCTGATCCTCCCGAACCCGCAGATCCCGATCGTCGAGCACGACCAGAGTGTCGCCCTCGTTCACCCGCTGGTTGTCGTCCACCCGCACTTGGGATACGAAGGCCTGCACCCGGGGCGAAATGACCGTGATGTGGCCGTCCACCTGGGCGTTGTCGGTGGTGACGTGTACCCGGGCGAACCGCCACTTGGCGAAGGCGAATGCACCCAGGGCCAGCGTGGCGGTTGTCGCTAGTATGATGGGCAGCACCCGCCGCCTGCGGGCGGGTACCGAGGTCTCCAGAGCTGATTCCACTGCGTGCGTTGCCATAGAAAGCTTCCTGTTCGGTACCGTCACTGAAGTTGATCGACGACGCCCAACGCCCGATACGTCCGCACCCGGGCGGTGGCATACCCGACCCGGGCCTGGATCAGCGCGTTTCGGGCAGTGAACAGCGCGATTTGACCGTTGGTCGTCTCGATGGAGCCTGCGACTCCCGCGTCAAACCGCTGCTGGGCCTGGGACAGTTCCTGCTCGGCCAACCGGACTCGGTCGGTGGCCAGCCCGACCTGCTGTCCAGCCGAGGTCAGGTCGAGAAGCGCCTGGCGCGTTTCGGTTTCCACCTGCAAGCGGAGATGGCTCTCCCGCCGCTTCTGGGCGTCCACCCGGGCCGCGGCCTCGTCTTGCCGCTTGGGGCGCTTCCAGCCATCGAGCAGAGGAAGACTGATGCCGAGTTGAACGACGTACGTGTTGTCGAGGGTGCTGAACTCCTGCCCGCTCTCGGCAAAGCCCGCTCCGGCGACCAGGCTCGGGATGTACTCCTGGCCTATCGCGCGAAGCGAGGTTTCCACTGACTTGGTTCTCTGTTGCTCCGCAAGCATGTCCGGCCGATGGGCCAGTGCGAACGCGACCGCCTCATCCTGATCCGTGGGAACGGTGAGCGTGGTCGGGCCGAGGGAATCGGAGAGGACGAGGCGCTGGGCAGGCGGAAGCTCGAGCACCTGGGCGAGGTCGAGGCGAGCCCGGTCACGTTCGTTGCGCGCCACCTCGAGCTGGGTCCGGACCGTGGCGAAGTTCACCTCGCTCCTGGTCCGATCGATTTCGGGGCTCACGCCAGCCTCAGTGAGTTTCCTCGCCTGGTCCAGCAAGTCGTCCGCAATGGTGCTATCCGCCAGCCGAGCGGCGACCGCTTCCTCGGCGCTCAACACCTGGAGGTAGGCCAGTCCGGCGGTGGCCGCCGAGAGGTCACCGACCGCCTGCGCGTCGTAACCGCTGGCGAGCGCCGAGTCCTTGGCGGCACGGAGCCGCGAAATCGCGCTCGGCGTTGAACACGGTCTGCGTCGCCTGGACGTTGAAGTTCACGACGTTGAAGTCGGGCGTGACGCCAATCGCGACGCCAGGGAATCCGAACTCCTCCAGATTGATTGTCTTGCGAGCGAGGGAGCCATTCAGCGTGACACTGGGAAGCAGATCCGCACGACGCTGGCCGGTGCGTGCCTCCGCCACGCGGACGTTGTACCGGGCCAAAGCCGCATCAATACCGCGCTCGCCGCCCCAGAGCTATGGCCTGAGCCAGCGTGAGAGGGGCGGGGCCAGCTTGTGCCGCGGCGCCTGGAGCGACGGCGAGCGTCGCGAGAATCAGCAGAGAGGTTCGGGTCATACACTCTCCTTCGACGCTGACGACGGCCGCTGCAGGACACCGTTCAGATACAGATCAATGATCCCTGACTCGAGGTCATCATTCGACATCGGATGCAAGTCATAGGGGCGGAACCCATGCTGCGATTGAGCCAGCTGGGCGCAGAGCGTCTGCAGGGCGCGGGCGGTGAACGCCGAATTGACCGGCCTGAACTCACCCCGCTCGATGCCCAGGTCGATGATCGACTGGATCAGGGTCCGCATCCGCAGGATGACTTCCTGGAAGAAGAAGCGGGCCAGCTCAGGGAAGTTGGTCAGTTCGAGTTGTACGACACGGACCAGCCGGAGATTGGCGGGCTCATTCATTTTCGCCCAGTAACGCCGGATGAACTGTTCGAGCAGATCCCTCGTCGAGCCCTCGAAGGTGCGGACAAATTCCTCTTCTTCGGCGACGCTGGCGCTCACGCAGGCCCGCGCCATCTCGCGAAAGAGATCTTCCTTCGACTTGAAGTAGAGATACAGCGTTCCCTTGCTCACTCCGGCCCGTCGCGCCACCTCTTCCAGGCGAGTGCGGGCGAATCCCTGCTCTCCGAACACGTGCAGCGCAGCCTCGAGGATTTCTTCTGGGCGCGACTCGGGCCGGCGTTGCCATCGGGGCACGCGATCTTCGGCAGGTGAGCTCGACATGTGGCCTGTCTCCTAAATAACTGACCAGTAAGTAACATATTTGCGACACGTAGATTGTCAATTGGGAAGGACTTGGGAACCACCCCCTCCCTTGTTCCCGGTTGGCGACTTCCCTACTTTATGATCATTCGTCACCGGAGGCACCCCCCGATGGACGATCGGTTTTTCAGCTCCGACGACTACGACGAAAACGCCCACCAGCTGTACAACGACGGCCACTACGACGAGGCCGTCGAGCTTCTCCGAGAAGGCACCGCTCTCTACCCCAACTCCGTGGAACTCCACGTGGGGATGGCTTACGCGTTCCTCGCCCGTGAAGAGGTCGCGTGGGCACGGCGGAGTTTCGAGACCGCCCTGGCGCTCGATTCGGACCACGAGGACGCGCTGGCGGGATACGGAGAGGTGCTGCTCAAGCTGGGGGATCGTCACGGAGCCCTGACGGCGTTCGAACAGATCCTGGTATTGGGTTTCCGGGACGATCACGAGCTGATGCTGCAGATCGGCCGTGCCTTGTTCCGTGAGGGAATTCTCGCCGCGGCCCAGCGGTTCTTCGAGTTCGCGGTGAATGCTCAGCCCGACTGCGCCGAGGCTTCGGCCTGCGTTGGCTATGCGGCGCATCGGCTGAACGACGACAGCGGGGCGCTCTACTGGCTCCGCCGGGCACTCCAGATCGACCCGCACTACAGCGAGGCCCGGATCTATCTGGCCAACATGCTGTACGACCGGGGCGAGACCGAGGCGGCTCTCCATCACCTGCACCAGACCGTCCCGGAAGATCACTACGACGAATTGGGCATCTGGCGGTTGATCGAGCTCAAGAAGGCGGTTTACCACCTGCCGGATGACGATCCCGAGCTGCGCCCCTGGTTCACCCGGCTCGGCGAAGTCGCGGGCGAACCCGACACCGTGGATCTGCTGCTGGCAGAAGTCGAAGCCACCCAGCCCGACGGCAGCCTGCGGGATCCGACGCAGCTGGAGCTGTTCGGTACTCTGCTCACCGAACTGCACGCGATGCAGAAGCGGCCGACTGGCGGCGGGCCTCACGCGGTAACCAATCTTACCGGTCGGACTTTCCGGGGCTCGTGGGAAGAGATCCTGCTCCAGATGAAAGCGGCGGACCGGGAATGGGCCCACGCCTCGATGCTCGAGTTCATGGTGGATCTGGCCCGTCGTGGGGTGGCGGAGACCGGGGTCATCATTCCGACCACCGATGCCGAGGCCTTTATCCTGGGCAGTGTGGAGGCGGGGGTTCTTCGGTTGGTCTGACTCTGACCGTTCTTCCCGGCCGGCTTCTCCGGTCGTGGTAGCGCCGCACCCTCGTGCGGCGCTACCATTTTCAAAATGGCCATCTCGAATCTGCCACTCCCGGTATGGACTCAGGGCGTGCACCGCGAGGTCCTGCCCAACGGGCTGACCCTCCTGGTGTTGCCCGAACGCTCCGCGCGAGTCGCCGCGGTCGTCACCCATGTAAAAGCCGGCTTCTTCGACGAACCGGATCAATGGGTCGGGATCTCGCACGTGCTGGAGCACATGTTCTTCAAGGGCACACCGCGTCGCGGAGTGGGAGTCATTGCCCGGGAGACCAAGGCCGCGGGCGGATACCTCAACGCCTCAACCAGCTACGATCACACCTCGTATGTCGTCGCCTTGCCGGCTGCGAGCCTCGGGGCGGCGATCGACATTCAATCCGACGCGCTGCGGCACGCTCTCATCGACCCGGATGAGCTGCGCCGGGAACTCGGCGTCGTCATCCAGGAAGCCCGAAGAAAGCTGGACACTCCCGCCGCGCTGACCCAGGAAACCCTGCACGAAGCCATGTACGACCGGCACCGGATGCGGCGCTGGCGCATCGGGCGTGAGGAGGACCTGGCCCGGTTTACCCGGGATGATGTCGTCGGGTATTACAAGTCTCGCTACGTGCCGGAGCGGACCATCGTCGGCATTGTGGGCGACGTCGATCTGGACGCCGCACTGGACCTGGCCCACGCCGCGTATGGAGACTGGGCCCCGAGCGCCGGTGCGATCGATCGGTCGCCCTCCGAGCCGGAGCGTCGCGACGTCCGAGGTCGGACGCTGCGGGCCGATGTGACGTCTGAGCGAACTGGCCATCGGCTGGCAGGGTGTTCCTGCGCTGGACCGTGACGCCGTAGCGCTCGACCTGGCTGCGGCGATTCTGGGCGCTGGGAGAGGAAGCTGGCTGTACCAGAGCCTGCGGGAAGCGGGGATCGCCACCTCGGTGGGCGCCCATCATTACTCCCCGACCGAGATCGGCGTGTTCAGTATCAGCGCGGAGTTTGAGCCGGGCCGAATGCAGACCGTGCTCGATGCGACGGCCACCGCGGTGCATCGATTGACCACCAAGGGGCCGCCGGATGCGGATCTGGAGCGGGCGCGTGCCCTGCTCCTCACCCGGTGGGCGCGCCGCATGGAGTCGATGGTGGGTCGAGCGGCTGCCCTGGCGGGTGCCGAAGCCCTCGATTCCATCGCGCTGCTCGACCGGGAATTTCAGGAGCTCGCCACGATTGGCGGTGCCCGGGTCCGCGAGGCGGCCGCGAGGATTCTGCTGTCGGACCGGCTCGCGACCGTGGTTTGCCATCCGCGGGACCGAGGAGAAGACCTGACACAGGCCACTCTCGCCATGGCGTTCTCCCGCCCCCGCCCGGACGCAGTGCGGGAGCTCGCACCCGCGGGGCCAACCGCCAAGCCTCCCCGATCCAGCAGCAGTCGCGAGGAAGCCGGCGTGCTGCACACGGGACTTCCCGCGTGGGACCTGCTGATCCGTCGCAAGCCCGGAGTGCCGACCGTCTCTCTCGGGCTCTATGTCCCGCGGCTTCATTTCGAGCAGCCCAGCCAGGCCGGCCTCGGCGCGCTGACGATCCGCAGCGCGATTCGCGGGGCGGGGGACCTCGACGCTGCCGCCCTCGCCTTCGCCTTCGAGCGGCTGGGTGGCTCGCTGGGGTCGAGTGTCACCTATGACTGGTTCGGCTTCGGTACCACGGTGCTGGCTCCGAATCTCTCGGAAGCGGCCGGCCTCCTGAAATCCGTCTTCCGCGAACCGCGATTCGCAGAGGAACAGGTGCGGGCGGAGCAAAAGCTGCTGGTGGAAGAGACGGCGCAAATGGCGGACGACATGTTTCGCTACCCCTTCCAGCTGGCCTTCGGTGCCGCGTATGGAGATCAGCACTACGGCATCCCCGCGATCGGTCTGCCGCATACGGTGGAGTTTCTGACTCTCGAGGATGTGCGGCAGTGGCACCAGACCCGTCTCGATCCGATGCGCGGTGTCGTAGTGGCCGTCGGCGACCTGACCCCGGAGCAGGCGCGTGATGCGCTTGCGGGAGTCTTCGGCGATGATGCCGCCCGGATGCCGGCTCGACCGGGCGATGATCTGCCCTGGGCGCTCGACGGGGAGGTGGTCGAACGGATCGTCAACCGCAGCAAGGCGCAAACGGCGGTGGCGATGGCCTTCCCGGGTCCCTCCCGTCGGAACCCGCAGCGCCTCGCGGCGGAGATCTGGGCTGCCATCGCCAGCGGACTGGGCGGGAGATTGTTCGAGGCGTTGCGGGACCGGCGGTCGCTCGCCTACAGCGTGGTGGCGTCGTCATGGCAGAAGGCGCGGGGCGGCGCGTTGGTCACCTATATCGCGACCGCACCGGAGCGCGAAGCAGAAGCCCGGTCAGCGATGCTGGAAGAGCTGGCACACTTTGCCGCCGATCTGGTGAGTCCCGACGAACTCACCCGGGCCAGAAACTATCTCGCGGGCCAGGTCGACGTGGAGCGTCAGTCGGCGTCCGCGCTCGCGGGAGAAATCGTGGAGGCTTGGCTTATCGGAAACGGTCTGGCCGATCTGGAAGGCGCGGCCGACCGCTATCGGGCGGTCAAGGCCGACGAAGTGCTCGCCGTGGCGGAGCAGTTCCGGCGCGGTCTGCGGGCGGAGGGCATCGTGCGAGGGGTGGGCGGCGGTCGTTAGCGGCGGGCTCTTACGGGCGGCAAGTTCATGCGCCACCCGAGGGCGAAAGACGCTCATCAGTCGCTGCCCCATCTCGGTGTGCTCGGCCGCCCATTCCGTGTGCTGGAACGACCGGGGCGACGTAGCGGCCCGGATCTCGGCGAGGTACGGCTCGATCCGCGCGTACATCGTCAGTCCTTCAGCGTTGTTGTCGATCAGGAAGTCGGGATGGATCACTCCATGGTGGGCCATCCCGTAGACCATCTCCCAGTAGGTCGACACCTGCCGATACGCGGTGTTGAGCGGGTGATCAGTGCGGGTGATCGCGACCGCCTCCTCCCCGGTGCGGGGCCAGAATTCCACCCGGAGTTTCGCCCTCGACTCCCGCATCACACTCTCCCGACGCAGATCGTAGATCTTCAGGATCAGATCCGCATCGTGATGGTCAGGACTTTCCTTGAGCATCAGTGGTGAACCTCCGCGTTCAGCCGTCGGGCGAGGGCCTCGGTGCCTCGCGAGGCGGCGTTGGGTGTCGCCGCGACAATGTCCACCAGGCATCTCCCCGCGTCGGGCTCGACATGCAGAATGAGGTGTCCGCCGTGACAAAGCACGGCGACCACCGTGCCCCGCGGGCCGGAATGGAGCACCGGGGGGCCGTAAGGAGTGAGTCCCGCGGCGCTCGCGGCACCGGCGGCGAGGGCAGCCAGTCCCGCGGCATCGCCCAGTCGGGCGCCCATGATCCCGGTGAGTTCGGTACAGGAGTGGGAGAAAGTCGACATCAGGCGATGTCCTGACGGCCGGATACTTCAGAACATCGAGATGGCGAGCAGGGAGCGTAGGTTATCGTTGGTCACCCGGAGTCTGGAGGAGAGCAGGCGGACCATCGACCAGAGAATCTTGTAGGCCATGTCCCGGTTGAAATCGAGCAGGATCTCGAAATCCGGCCGGGAAATGGTCATCACCGTCACCGGGTTGTTCGCGACGGCGTCGGTGGATCGCTCGGAGCGATCGAACACCGCCATCTCCCCGAAACAGGCTCCGGACTGCAGAACCGCGAGCGCTTCTTCGCCGCTCCCCGGAATGTTGCGACTGATGCGCACGTCTCCCGCAATGATCAGGTAGAAGCGATTCCCGGGCTCGCCTTCCTTGAAAATCTGCTGCCCCGATTTGAAGGTCTGCTCTTTGCAAATTTCCGCCACGCGGGCAAGTTCCCCGTCGTCGAGGTCCGCGAAGATGGCGGTTTTCTTGAGGAGCTGGAGATCCATCGCGCCTCGCCTCGGGAGAGTGCGCAGAATGTCCGAAAGTAGTCCTCGCCCAGATGCCGAGCAAGGTGGCGCGCCGCGTTTCGGCGCGGCGGATGCGCTCACCGCGCTTCGCCTTCCGCTCGCCGCGTGGTTTGTTCTGGCGCGGGACGACGACCATCGGCTGGTCATTCTGGTGATCGCCGGGGTGACCGATCTCCTCGACGGCGCGCTGGCTCGCCGGGTCGGCCCGTCCAGGCTCGGTGCATTTCTCGATCCGGTGGCGGACAAACTGTTCATGGCCGCCGCATTCGCCGTCGTGCTCTTCTCGGGGCGACTCGCGTGGTATGAGATCCTGGGAGTGCTCGCACGCGACGTGGTGGCGACGGTCACGTTCGTGGTTACGCTGGTGTCGGGACGGCCCGCGTCGATTCCGGCCCGATTGGGCGGCAAGGCCGTGACCCTGGCTCAGATGCTGACGCTCGCTGCCGCGCTCACTGACTCTTCCCTGGTGCGCCCGCTGGCCTGGGCCACCGCCGCGATCGCCTTGTACGCCATCTGGGATTATCAGCACGCGGCTACCCGCGCCCGCCGTCCGGTCGGCGGGTGAACCTTCGCCAATCTCAACAACTGCTCACCATGCCCAAAGAGACCAAGGCGACCCTGACCTGGCAGCGGGGACAGGAGTTCGACGGCAGTAGCGAAACCGCGCCTCCGATACACGTGGACGGGACCAATCGCGCCGCGCCCAGCCCCATGGCTCTGCTGCTCCTGGCGGCCGGCTCCTGTACCGGCGCCGACATAGTCTCGATCCTCGAGAAGATGCGGGTTGGGTTGGTCCGACTTCAGATCGATGTTTCGGGCACGCGTCGCGATGAGGAGCCCCGTCGATACATCGCCATCCAGCTGACCTATCACCTGAGCGGAACAGGGCTGGATGAGACCAAGGCGCGCCGGGCCATCGACCTCTCGATCGAGAAGTACTGCTCGGTGATTCACAGTCTCGCTCCCGACATCCCGATCACCTACGACCTCGTCCTTGGATAAGCGGTGAGCCGTACCGGGACGGTCGCCGTGGCCACGTTGTGCGCCGCGCTGGCCGGTCGGCTGCTTGCGGCCCAGCAAATCGTCGAATACGGGCTGCACGCGGTGACGACCTTCGCGTCCCCCGAGCTGGTCGCGGGCGGAGGCTACGCCGCTTTTCGTCCCGGTGAACGCGCGAGACTCGCGCTCACGCTGGCCGCCGGTGGGGCGGACGGGGCCGCGGCGTTTCGAGGCGAGCTGCTCGCCCACTTTCTGCTGAGCCCACGCGCGACTCATGGGGTTGGATTCTACGGGTTGGGCGGCGTGGCGCTCGCCGACGTGGAATCCGGCGGTAATCGCGACACCAGGGGCTACATGGTGCTGGGTCTCGGTGTGGAATCACGTCCCGGCGCGCGCAGCTGGGTGGGCGCTCGAGGCAGGAATCGGCGGCGGCTTGCGGATCGCCGCGGGATACCGCTGGCGACGATGGCCCTGAAAACAATCGAGCCGCCCGGGGCGGGCGGCTCACCAGACTGCTAGCTCGTGGCTTCCTACTCGACGGCGGCTTCCTCTTCGACGTTGGGCGTGCCGCGTCCCATCACCGGCTGCACGTAACGCTCGCCGAGCGTACGAATCTGCGTCAGCTCCTCTTTGCCGAGCTCGTTGTAGCGCTCGCCGAGATACTGCATGGTATCGTCGAACCATTCCTTCTGATGTTCCGGCAGGGCTTCCAGGACTCCACAGCGCAGGATATGGCTGAACAATTCATCCCGGGCTTGCTCGAAGGGACGGGGAGCGGCCGGGGTACGTCGTGCTGGCTTACTCTTCGCCATTCTATGTGCTCTCCTTTGAGTGCCTTAAAGTGCGACGGGAATATAATTTGGGCGACTCGGCGGAGCAAACTCCCGGTTGCTCCCTTGGTTTCACCGGCCATTGTAGATTCTTCGCCATGCCAGAGCACGATGAAGTGTACGGCGATGCCCGTCGGAAGCAGCTGCTCGAGTTGCTCCGGGCCCTCGCCGCGAGGATTGAGGAGCTGGATCGCTCGGGCGGACTGCTCGACGCCGTACCGGAGCTTTTGAAACGGCTGGGCGATGTCCGAAGCGAGTTGTTCCATTATGAAGTGCGAAGCACCTACGACACGCCCGAAATCGCCGAAAGCCGGCGGATCGTGGACGAGGCTGCACGGGGCGGCAACCCATTCGACGAGCCGGAGGACGACCAACCATGGCGGCGGGCGAAATGAAGCGCTTCTACACGGTGCTGGGTGTTCTGGGGGTGGCCGGTCTGGCGATCATCGGCTACCTGGTGATGCGGCGGCCGAGGATCAGCATCCCCGCCAACGTGCAGGTCCTCCCGGCGGACACGGCGGGGTTTCGCGGCTACTTCCTGGGCTCGGATTCGGCACCGCTCGAAATCACCGAATACGCGGACTATCAGTGTCCGGCGTGCCAGGACTTCGAGACGGTTCAGATGCCTTCGGTCGAAGAGCGCCTGATTCAGACCGGGCGTCTCCGCTGGCGCTATCGTGACTTTCCGCTGGACCAGATTCACCGGCACACCAGGGTCGCGGCGCATTCGGCGGCCTGTGCGGACGAGCAGGGGAAATACTGGGAGCAACACCGGCGGATCTACTCCTGGCAGCCCGATTGGACCACCAAGAGCGACCCCAACGGGATCCTGCGGGACTACGCCAAGGCCAGCGGATTGGACGTGGCGAAGTACAATGCCTGCATGCAGTCGGGAAAATACGCCGGACGGATCGAGGCCAGTTCGCGGGAAGGCGTCGCAGTGGGAGTGACCTCGACACCCACCTTCCTGATCGGCGGGCGGCTCTACCCGGGACGGATGGCGTATGACGAGATCAAGAAGCTGGTGGATTCCCTGAGCCCGGCCGCCGTGACCAAGCCATGAAGTACCGCATGGCCGCAGCCGTGTTGAGCCTGGCCGGTTTCTTCGTGTCGCTCTACCTGTACCTGTACAAGATCGGTCGAATCGGCACGCTGGTGTGTGGCACCGGGGGTTGTGAGACGGTTCAGACCAGCGCGTTCAGCCGCTTTCTGGGGTTGGAGGTCGCGCTCTACGGTGTGGCGGGATACCTCGTGCTGCTGCTGCTGAGCATGGAGACCCTGCGCCGACCGGAAGCTCGTATCAACTCGCTTCTCCTGTTGCTCCTCTCCGGTGTGGGCCTGTCCTTCACCGTCTATCTGACCTATCTCGAGTTGTTCGTCATCGAGGCCATCTGCCGCTGGTGCGTCGGCTCGGCCGTGATCATCACGCTGATCTTCGTCGTGGCCCTGCTCGACTGGCGCCGCCGGGCCGCGCAACCTGGTTCTCTACCGCAGTGAGCCCCGGCGCCGCGCCAGGCGGCACGCCGGCCCGCGGACGGGCGCTTGCCGCGCTCTCGCTCGCCGCTCTCGGAGTGGTCTACGGCGATATCGGCACCAGCCCGCTGTACGCGCTCAAGGAATGTTTCACTGGAGCCCATAGTATTCCCCTGACCAGCGACAACGTCCTCGGCGTCCTCTCGCTGATCTTCTGGTCGCTCAATTTCGTCGTCTCATTCAAGTACATCCTCTGCGTCATGAAGGCCGACAACCGCGGCGAAGGCGGGATCCTGGCGCTGCTGGCGCTGATCCGGCCGCGGCAGGGTGGCCATAGCCGCTGGGTGCTCATCACGCTCGGTCTGTTCGGAGCCGCGCTGCTCTACGGCGATGGGGTCATTACTCCGGCCATCTCGGTGCTGGGCGCGGTAGAGGGACTCAAGGTCGCCACGTCGACGCTGGAGCACTGGGTGTGGGTCATCACGATCGTCATCCTCGTCGTGCTGTTCATCTTCCAGGGTCACGGTTCAGCGCGGGTGGGAAGGGTCTTCGGCCCCATCATGGTGGTGTGGTTCATTTCGATCACGGTGCTCGGACTGGGAGGAATCGCGCGGTATCCCTCGGTGCTCCGGGCAATGAACCCGTGGTACGCGGTGGAGCTCTTCCTCCGGGATGGGGTCCAGGGATTCCTGATCCTCGGATCGGTGGTGCTAGTGGTGACGGGTGGTGAGGCATTGTACGCCGACATGGGACACTTCGGGAAGCGGCCGATCCGAATCGCCTGGTTCGGCCTGGTGCTTCCGGCCCTCATGATCAACTACTTCGGCCAGGGGGCGCTGCTGCTGACCCATCCGGAGGCGGCGACCAACCCGTTCTACGGCCTGGTGCCGCGCAGCGTACTCTACCCGATGGTGGTCGTGGCCACCGCGGCCGCGATCGTCGCGAGCCAGGCACTCATCTCGGGCGCGTTCTCCCTGACCCAGCAGGCGGTTCAACTGGGCTACAGCCCCAGGGTAACCATCAAGCACACCTCCTACACCGAGCGGGGCCAGGTCTACATCCCGGAGGTGAACTGGTGGCTGATGGTGGCCTGCATTGCCCTGGTTGCGACCTTCAAGACCTCGTCCCACCTGGCGTCGGCCTATGGCATTGCCGTGACCGGGACGATGACGATCACGACGCTGCTGTTTTACGTGGTGACCCGGGAACGGTGGGGCTGGAGCCGGCTTCAGAGTGGTGCCCTCACCGCCTTGTTCCTGGTGGTGGACCTCTCGTTTCTCTCGGCGAATCTCATCAAGGTCGAGCAGGGTGGCTGGTTCCCCCTGGTGCTCGCCGCGATCATCTACACGCTGATGAGCACCTGGAAGCAGGGCCGCCGGCGCCTCAACGAAATCATGGAAGAGATCTCGCTTCCGATGGACCTGTTCCTGGGGGACGTCGCGAAACGGATCCCCACCCGGGTTCCAGGCACCGCGGTCTTCATGACTTCCAACGCGGGCGGCGCGCCGCCGGTGCTGCTGCACCACGTCAAACACAACAAGGTGCTGCATCAACAGGTCATTCTGCTGTCGGTCATGACCGAGGAGATCCCCCAGGTTCCGGAGGAGGAACGGCTCGAGTTCACCGATCTGGGCCAGAAGTTCTACGCGCTCAAGGCCCACTACGGCTTCATGGAAACGCCGGATGTGCCGGCGGCGCTGCGGCTGATCCAGTCGCGCGGCGTGACGGTGCGCCCGCTCGAGACGACGTTCTATCTGGGACGCGAATCCCTGATTCCCGTTGCGCCGAGGGCCACCGCGGCGGAGGAGGGCACCACGCCGCCCAAGCGGATGGCGATGTGGCGGAAGCGCCTCTTCGTCCTGATGAGCCGGAATTCCCAGACCGCAACGGCGTTCTTCGGATTGCCGCCCAACCGGGTGGTAGAGATGGGAGCGCAGATACAGTTTTAGCCGTCAGCCGTCAGCCGTCAGCCGTCAGCCGTTAGCGTAGCATTAGCGATAGCATGGCCCTCAGTTAATCTGAGGGCCGTTCAGATCTGTGCTAGATCAGCTAATGGCTGAACGGCTGACGGCTTAGTGCTTCGCCCACACCGTCGTCTTGCCCGCCGCATCAAAGGCCAGCACCTCGTACGGATCCTTGCTGGTATCCATGCCTGGTGAGGCACCCGGCATCCCTGGAGCCGCAAGGCCAGCGATCTTGGGCCGCTCCTTGAGCAGGCGCTCGATATCCGCCGCGGGGACGTGTCCTTCGATCACGTATCCGTCCACCAGGGCGGTGTGGCATGAGGACAAGGCCTTGGTGACACCCAGGTCGGCCTTCAGTTCCGTCAGATCGGATTGATCGATCGTCTTCACCGTGAAGCCCGCCGCCTTCACGTGGTCGACCCATTTGGAGCAGCACCCGCAGGTCGGAGTCTTGTAGACCGTCATTTCGGGTAAGGCAGGAGAGGCGGAAAAGGCGGAAACGGTGATGGCCGAGACCGCCAGGAGAATTGCTAGAGGAGTGAATCGCATCAGTACACTTGCTCCTTGACTATGCTTTCTGAATCACAGTTTGGTTTGCCATTCCGCCATTCCGCCATTCCGCCATTCCGCCATTCCGCCATTCCGCCATTCCGCCATTCCGCCATTCCGCCATTCCGCCATTCCGCCATTCCGCCATTCCGCTCCCTCGCTGCGCTCGGGACAAGCATTCCGCCATTCCGCCATCTCGCCCTACGACTCCTCCGCCTCGTACTGATCCTTGAGCCGGCTCACCACCGCCGGATCGGCCAGGGTCGTGGTATCGCCGAGCGCGCGTCCTTCCGCGATGTCCTTGAGCAGCCGGCGCATGATCTTTCCGCTGCGGGTCTTGGGCAGGTCGGCTGAAAAGAGGACGTCGTCCGGTCTCGCGATGGCACCGATCTTCTTCACCACGTGATCCTTCAGATCGTCCTTGAGCCCATTGGTCGCCTTGTGGCCTTCCTTGAGGGTGACGAAGGCCGCCAGGGCCTGGCCCTTGAGCTCGTGGGCCCTGCCGACCACCGCCGCCTCGGCCACGGCAGGGTGATCTACCAGGGCGCTTTCCACTTCCATCGTCCCGATCCGGTGGCCTGCCACATTCGAGCACGTCGTCCACCCGGCCCAGGATCCACCAGTAGCCATCCTCATCCACCTTTGCCCCGTCGCCCGCGAAGTATCGTCCGGGAAACTTGCTCCAATACACCTCCTGATAGCGGGCGTCGTCTCCGTAGATCGTGCGGAGCATGCCGGGCCACGGCTCGGTCAGGGTAAGCAGCCCACCGCCCTTCACCATCGGCTTCCCTTGCTGGTCCACCAATTCGGCGCAGATGCCCGGGAAGGGAATCGTCGCGGAGCCCGGCTTGGTGGTGGTGACTCCAGGTAGCGGGGTGATCATGATGCCGCCGGTCTCGGTCTGCCACCAGGTATCCACGATCGGGCAGCGTTCTCCGCCGATGTTCTTGTGGTACCAGATCCAGGCTTCAGGATTGATCGGCTCTCCGACGGTACCCAGCAGGCGGAGCATGGAGAGATCGTGTTTCGCCGGGAAGGCCTCGCCCCACTTCATGAAGGCGCGGATTGCGGTGGGCGCCGTGTAGAACACCGTCACGCCGTAGCGGGCGCAAAGCTTCCAGAACCGGTCCCGTTCCGGCCAGTCGGGTGCGCCCTCGTACATCACGACGGTGGCACCGTTGGCCAGAGGTCCGTAAACCACGTAGGAATGACCGGTCACCCACCCGATGTCGGCCGTGCACCAGAAGACATCGTCCTCCCGCAGGTCAAAGACGTATCGCATCGTCGCAGCGGCCTGGGTGAGATAGCCGCCGGTCGTGTGGACGATGCCCTTCGGCTTCCCGGTTGTCCCCGAGGTATAGAGGATGAACAACAGATCCTCCGCCTCCATGGCCTCGGGGGGACAACGCGGCTTCGCCTCATCGAGCAGGCGATGCCACCAGTGGTCCCGACCTTCCTTCATTTCGGCGAACGATTCGTCTCCCGAGGCGCCGGCCCGGCGCTGGACTACGACGACGTTGCGAATCGAGGGACACTCGGCGATCGCCTCGTCGGCGAAGCGCTTGAGCGGAAGCACGCTGCCCCGGCGATACCCGCCGTCCGCCGTGATGAGAGCCACCGCCTGGGCGTCGTTGATCCGGTCTCGCAGCGACTCAGACGGAGAAGCCGCCAAAGACCACGGAGTGGACCGCGCCGATACGGGCGCAGGCCAGCATGGCGATCGCGGCCTCGGGGATCATCGGCAGATAGATCGCTACCCGGTCGCCCCGTGTCACCCCCAGCGCCTTGAGGGCGTTGGCGCAGCGATTCACCTCCCGGTGCAACTCCCAGTAGGTCAGCACCCGCCGGTCTCCCGGCTCGCCCTCCCAGATGATCGCGGCCTTGTTGCGACGTGGTCCCTTGAGGTGCCGGTCCAGGCAGTTACTGGAAACGTTGAGCTGGCCGCCCACGAACCATTTGGCGTGCGGCGGGGTCCATTCCAGGACGGTCTTCCAGGGCTTGATCCATTCCAGCGCGCGGGCCTGATCTTCCCAGAACCGCAGACGATCGCGTTGGGCTGCCCGATAGATTTCGCTCTTCGCTGCCGCTGCCTTGGCGAACTCCGCGGGCGGCGGGAAACGGCGGGTCTCCGAGAGCAGGGTGTCGAGCTGGTCGGTCATGGGACTGGGGGCTGGAGGAAAGGGAAAGGTAAGGAAGAATCGGTCGCAGGGGAGCAGGAACCGGGGTATTTTGGTGGCTAGCAAAGCTCCCTGAAATACTGCGTAGTGCTAGGAAAAACGGGTCAATCCGGACCGACGGCAAATCGGTAAGATCACTGTAGTCATAACGGCTTAAGGCTATTCTGGCACTGGACTCGCCAATTGCTATGGCCGGAACCCACAAGGGTTCCAAAACAATTGACTCGCCCGATAATAGCACACCCGGAGTGATCCGGGGCCGCAAAACTAGAGGTCTCAAGCGCGAGAGTGGCGCAAGAGATAGCTCGGTGCCGAAGGCGGGTGCAGCGCGAAAGCGCGAGCGTCCCGCGGGAGTAGCAGGCGGCGAACGATCGCGCTTCTGTGTATTCGGGCGTGGGAGGACACGATGTTCACCACGCAAACGACGTCCCTGGAATTGGCAGCACCCGAGCATCTCGGCCTGGAGTCGCGCACCGAGTTCCGCCAGTCGGCGGTGAACCTGCTCGAGCAGCTGCCGGAGCGTACCGGTCGCCTGATCATCGACCTGAGCGGTACCCGTCAGGTGGATTCGGCGGGCCTGGGCGCGCTCATGCTGGTGCAGCGACGGGCTTCCGAGCGACGCCAGGTGGTAGTGCTCAGGAACGCAAATGACGAACTTCGCTTCCTGCTGGTACTCACCAAACTGGACGACTTGTTCCAGCTGGAGGCCGCTGCTCTAAGGGCTATATTGGGGGGGATGGCTCACCCCCCCGCGCGCCGGCGGGTTCTCTTCGTGGAGGACGAGCCGGCTATTCGCCTGAGCTACGAGCGGTACTTTGCCGCCCGGTACATCGCTTCGTTCGCGGCAACCGGTGCCGAGGCGATTCGGCTCGCTCAGGACCAGCCGCCTGATGTGGCCGTACTCGATATGCGGCTTCCCGACACCGACGGCATCGCGCTCATCCGTCGTCTTCGGGAAATCCAGCCGGCACTTCCCGTCATTGTCACCTCCGCCTACGTCAGCCTCAAGCCCCAGCTCAAAGTGCTGGACCTGCCGCACAGCGGGTATCTGGTAAAGCCCTTCGATCTCTCCGAGCTCGGCGACCGGATCGATGCTCTCCGCTGATCGGCCGGCGCTCGAGGCAGTCGGCCTGGAGCGCGCCTACGGGCCGGTTCGCGCGATTCGTGGAGTCGATCTCACTCTCGGCGCCGGCGAGGTGCTGATGGTGCTGGGGCCAAACGGAGCAGGGAAGACGACGCTGCTTCGGCTGCTGGCCGGTCTCATCAAGCCAAGCTCCGGCGAAGTGAGAGTCGTCGGCACCAGACTTCGTCCGGGAGAACCGGAGAGCCGCCGTCCGATCGGGTTTCTCTCTCATCACTCCCTCCTCTACGACGACCTCACTCTCCTCGAGAATCTCGCTTTCGCCGCGCGGCTGTACGGACTCAACAATCCGGAACGCCGGGCCCGTGAGGCCCTTGCTGGCTTCGGGCTGGCCGAGCGAAGTGGAGACCTGCCGCGCGACCTGAGCCGCGGACTGGAACAGCGTGCGGCGATTGCTCGCGCGTTGCTCCACGACCCGGCGGTCCTGTTACTGGACGAGCCCTTCACCGGCCTCGACACCGGTTCGGCCCAGCTGCTGCGCACTCTGCTGCGGGAGCGATGTCTCGGAGGGCGCGCCGTCGTGCTGGTCACTCACCACCCCGCCGAGGCCTGGGAGCTGGCGACTCGAGTCGGGGTCCTTCGGAGCGGCCAGTGGGCTCTTCAGGAAGCGCGACCAGGGTCACTCGATCCGTTCGTAACCCGGTACCAGGAGCTGGCTCTTGGTTAAGAGTCTGCGCCTGGCCCTGGCCATCGCGGCCAAGGACCTCCGGGTCGAATTGCGGAGCCGCACCAGCTTCCTCTCCGCTGCGATGTTCGCGGCTTTGCTCCTCGTGGTGTTCAACTTCGCGCGAGATCCCACCGCGGTGGCCACTATCGATCTCGCGCCTGGCATCCTGTGGGTGACCGTCGCGTTCGCTGCGGTAGTGGCGATGAACCGCGGGTTCGCCGTCGAACGGGAGAACCACGCCTTTGACGGCTTGCTCCTGGCGCCGGTCTCCCGGGAAGCGCTGTTTCTGGGGAAGTACCTGGCGAACCTGACCTTCGTGCTGCTGGTCGAGGCGATCGCGCTGCCCTTGTTCGTGCTGTTTTTCAACGTGGACTTGAGTCAGGCGCTGCCAGGCCTGCTGCTTACGCTTCTCCTCGCCACGGCGGGTCTGGTTTCGGTGGGCACGCTCTTCAGCGCCATCGTGGTGCGCACCCGTTTCGCCGAACTGATGCTCCCGGTGCTGCTGCTGCCGTTCATGGTGCCTCCCCTCGTCTTCGCGGTGCAGATTACCATGCGGCTGCTGACGCGGCCGTGCGTTGAGCGAGGTGGCGGGAGGGCTTAGGTTGCTGGTACTCTACGACGTGGCCTTCATCACTGTCTCTCTGCTTCTATTCTCCGCCGTAGTAGACGAATGAACACCGACCCGACCCGGGCCCGAACCCTGATCCGCCGTGGCTGGTGGATCACGCTGATAGCCCTCCTGGCGCTGGCAGTCATGGTGGTCCTCGCCCTGCGCTTTACCCCGACCGAGATCAGGCAGGGACTGGCTCAGAAAATCTTCTACATCCATGCCCCATCGGCGTGGTGCGCGTTCCTGGCGGTTGGCCTGACCGGCGTTGCCAGCATCCTCTATCTCTGGTTGGGCGATCAGCACTTCGACCGCTTCGCGGCGACTTCGGCGGAGGTCGGTGTGGTGTTCTGCGCGGTCGTGCTCACCACGGGGCCCATCTGGGGGAAGCCGATCTGGGGTGCCTGGTGGACCTGGGATGCGCGGCTCTCGCTGACCCTCTTTCTCTTCTTCCTTCTGCTCGGCTATCACGTCCTGCGAACCGCGATCCAGGTGCCCACCGAGCGGGCGCGGCTGTCGGCCGTCGTTGGCATTATGGCCATGGTGCTGGTGCCGTTCGTTCACTTGAGCGTCTATCTGTTTCGGGGTCTCCACCCAACACCCATCATCCTCAAACCCAGCGCGCCATCGCTCGACCCCGAGATGCTGCGGACGCTCCTGATCTCCTTCGCCTCTTTCACCCTGCTGTATGTCGGATTGGTGACGCTGGCCTACGGGCTCAGACTGGCTCAGGAAGCCGGGGAGCGATCCACCGATGCCTGAGACCCCGGCCAACGGCGGTTACATGGTCGCCGCATATGTGGTGGCGGGACTGATCTACCTGGGATACGTGGTGGTGCTGTGGGGGAGGACGAGGAGGGTGATGAGGGACGACTGAGGGGTATTGAAGGATTGAAGATTTCAGATTCTGAAATCTTCAATCTTCAATTCTTAACTTTTCTCCTTGCTACTCCTTACGCAGCAGCACCCTTTCCCAAATCTGCGCCGCGATCAACCCGCCAAGAATCGGGCCGATCCACCACACCGGCTGAGCGTACCAGGTACCGGAGATGAGAGCCGGTCCGAATGCGCGAGCCGGGTTCATGACTGCGCCGGTCAGCGCGCCCCCCGCAATGATATCGAAAAACAGGACCATCCCGATGCCGAAGCCCCCGACCTTGGGCGCGTCGGGTGACACCGCCGTTCCGAAGACTGCCGAGACGAGGAAGAAGGTCAGGACGGCTTCCATCCCGATCGCCGTGCCCCAGGTCATGGTACTGCCCAGGCTCGGTGTGCCGAGTGTGATCGGGTGGGTGAAGGCGTGGCTGTACAGCAGCTTCACCATTAGGGCGCCGAGGGCGGCACCACCCAGCTGCGCGACGATATAAAGGAGGGCCGACTTGGCGTCGATGCGGCGGACGCTGAGCAGGCTGAGCGTTACCGCCGGATTGAGATGCCCGCCCGAGATGTTCATCGTGGCCGTAATCATGACCGACAGCGCCAACGCGTGGGCGAATGCGACGCCGAGGATTCCGCCATCTCCACCGACAATGCCGGCCACAGTGACGGAGGCGCATCCGATGAACACGAAACTGAAGGTACCGAGCGCTTCTGCCGTCAACCGGCGGGTGAGTGACGCCATGGCTCCCGAGGGAAAGGGTGTAGGGCCGCCTAAGGGACGGTGAACTGTAAACGATGGCCCCCCGACGCTCTAGGGGTCGTTCCGCCGGAGCACCAGGCTGGCGTTTATCCCTCCAAAACCAAACGAGTTGGTAAGAATGAATTCGGGGTCGGCCTCGAGGCCTTCCCCGGCGATGTAGTCCAGGTCGCAGGCCGGATCCGGCTCCGCGAGGTTGATGGTCGGCGGCATCCAGCGACGGCTGCTGGCCAGGGCGCAGATCACGGCCTCAAAGGCTCCACTCGCGCCGAGGGCATGACCATAGTAGCCCTTCGTTCCACTCAACCTGAGGCTTCGGCTCGCTTCCCCGAAGACCTGCTTGATCGCCGTGGTCTCGGTGGGGTCATTGAGTGGCGTGGATGAACCGTGGGCATTGAGGTACCCCACCTCGCCCGGAGTCAATCGGGCCTCGGCGAGTGCCAGGGACATGGCCCGCGCCGCCTGGCGCCCATCGGGACGCGGCTGGGTCATGTGAAACGCGTCATTGGTAAGGCCGTAGCCACACACCTCGGCGTAGATCTTGGCGCCTCTGCTGAGAGCGCGCTGCCGCTCCTCGAGAACTACTACTGCCGCGCCTTCTCCCATCACGAACCCATCTCGATGCCGGTCGAAGGGACGGCTGGCAGTGGCCGGATCGTCGTTCCGGGTGGACATCGCCCGGATGATGGCGAAGGCGGCGAAGCAGAGGGGGGCCAGCGGTGCCTCGGCGCCGCCCGCAACCATTACATCCGCATCGCCCCGCACAATGGCGCGGAACCCGTCACCGATCGCGATAGTGCCGGACGCACAGCTCATCCCATTGGTCGAATTTGGCCCGCAGAGCCCGAAATCGATCGCGATATTGCAGCTCGCCGCGCCGGCATATACCTGCAACGCCAGCGTAGGATCGACGGCCCGCACTCCGCCTTCGACGAAGTGGCGGTGCTCGGCTTCGGCCCGGGCCACCCCGCCCAAGGCGGTCCCCATCATGGCGCCGATCCGATCCCGGTCCTCCTTCGTGAGATCAATGGCGGCGTCGTTGAGCGCCATCCGGGTGGCGGCCACGCTGAACATCGAATACCGATCGAGCCGCCGGGCCCGTCGCTCTTCGATGTGATCGGTGGGATGGAAGTCGTCGACCTGTGCCGCGATCCGCGACTTGAATGGTGGTGGCGTCGAAGCGGGTGATTTCTCGTACGGCCGAGCGGCGGCTCCGCAAACCATCCCAGACGCCTTCCACTCCGATGCCGATCGGGGTGATGGCCCCGATTCCGGTGATGACGACTCTTCGATGATTGTTTCCCATGGTACCTCGGTCTCGGTCACTTCACCGCGGCGTTGCCGCCGTTTCCCATCGCGGCGGCTTCGACGTGGCGGGCGATTCCCGCCAGCGTTCGCGACGCGATGCCGTGCACAAACACCGGCCCAATCACCAACTCCGCAGCCGGGCGCCCGATCAGGGGCCAGCTGGGGCCGTTCCACTCGTGAATGATGGAGACGTCCGTCGTCTCGCCCGCCGGCACCATCCGCCACACCACGTCCATCCCGCGGGTGATGCCGCGGATGTGCCGGTAGCGTACCTCCAGATCGGCGGGCCGCACCCACATCTCCGATACCCACCAGGTGGGATACCTGAGCACGCCGAACGGTCTCCAGGCGGCCATCTCCACTATCACACTCTCCGGCCGCCGTTCGAGGATGCGGACCCAGCGATAGTGCGAAAGCAGTTCGGGCCAGCGCTCGACGTCACTCGCCGCCCGGAACACCGCATCCGCCGGCGCGTGCATCAGGCGCTCATCCACCGTTCTCATCGGCTGCGCCAGGTGGCGACCAATCGGAACCCCGGCCGCTGTTCGACGGTCGCATCGATGCCGGCACGGGAGAGCAGGGTCTTCAGTTCCACCCGCGTGTAACTGCGCCGCACCGAGGTCAGCCCGTCGGCGCGAGTCGCCGGATCGAAGCGGAGTAATCGCGAGCCCATCCAGAAGCCGAGCATCGCGAGCCTCGAGCGACGGAGGTCCGCCAGCACCACGCCGATCCGAGCCACCAGAGGTCAGTTCCCGGGCCATGCTGATGACGGCGTCGCCGTGCATGTGGTGAGCGACCTGGCTCAGGACCACGATGTCCACCGAGCGGCGTTTGATAGGAAGGGATCCGGCACAACCGAGAACCATGGGAAGACCGGCAGCCCTGGCGAGCTCTGCGGCGGGCCGACTCCGCTCGAGCCCGTAGGGAACCAGCCGAATGCCGCGGCTGGCACCCCACCTCACGGCGTCCGCCGGCAGGTCGCCAAGCCCGGTACCAACGTCCAGCATCGTAAGGGTGCTACCGGAGGGCAGACCTCGGCAGAGCCTGGGCGAGGCCGTGACGAACGCGCCTGGCGACCGCCAAACCAGCGATTGGATCGTGCGATGTTGTGCAGGGATTCCCGGACGGCTGCGGGGTCGGCTGCCGGATCATCCAGCAGCTCCCGCCCGATTGCGGCGAGCTCGACTCCGTTCACAGTGCTCTCATGGAGCCGTAGTTGCCCCGGTAGTAGAGCAGCGGAGCTCCCTCTCCAGGTTGACCTCCGGTTACTCGACCGACGAATAGCGTGTGATCGCCGAGCGGGAAGTCGGCGTATCGCTCGCATTCGATATGGGCCAGAACTCCCTCGAGTACGATCAACCCGTCCTCGGTCTCGCGATAGGGGACACCACGAAATCTTTCGGCGACGGGAAGGGCGGCAAACCGGCGGGACAGGTCCTCCTGTGCCTCACTCAGCACGTTGAGTACATACCGGGTCGCGCCATTCAGCACCTGATGCATCTCGGCGAGGCGCTCGACACAGACGGACACGAGAGGCGGCACCAGGGATACCGACGCGAGACTGTTGGCGGTCATTCCTCCGATCCGTCCCCCACCGTCCCTGGCCGTGAGGATGCTCACCCCGGTCGCGAAGCGGCCGAGCAGTTGCCGGAAATCGGCGCCGTCGATATCGGGAACGCTCAGAACACCATCCTGGCCAGAAAACCGGGGTGCAGTACCTCGCGGGCGGGGAGCAGATCTCCGGTCGCGCCGATCAGGGTATGGGAGAGTCCCCGGCGCTCCAGCCGCTCGACGGCGCGATCGAACAAACCGGGCAACAGCATGGCGTAACCGATGAGGCGTTCCAGCGCCCACTTCCCGGCGAAGGCCCTCTTGCGTGCGCCAATGTACCCGGCAAGGCGATAAGCGGCGACCGGGCCCGGACATCGCAGCGCTTCCGCGGCGGCATCGGCCGCCAGCTCGGCACCCCGCAGGGCCGCGTAAATGCCCTCACCGGTAAAGGGATCGAAGAAGTCGGCCGCGTCTCCCACAAGGAGAGCGCCGTCGGTCACTACCTTCCCGGACCAGGCGGCGAACGGACCGGTGACCAGGACCTCGCGAATGATTCCAGCGGGCGGCACCCGTCCTCGCACTCCGGGAAGGCGCTCGAGTTGTTCCTGAAAGAATGCGGTTGGGCGCCCCCTCGCCTGAACGGCGAGACTCCGGGGAACCACCAGGGCCACGTTGGTTACGCCTGCGCCCAGATGATTGAGTCCCGCGTACCCGGATGAACCCACATGCATCTCGGCTACATCGCCCATTCCGCTCACACCCGAGACATGGGCGACAAAGGCCATGCGTGAAGGCCGACCATGGGTGCGCCGTCCGATCCGGCGCGCCACGACGGAACGCAGACCATCGGCGCCGATGGTGAGCCGGGCGCGAACCGTCCGCCTCCGCCCGGCAGTATCGCGCAGTACGGCTCCACCCACCGCGCCGTTTTCATAGAGAAGTGCTTCCAGGCCGACTCCCTCCAGCACCTCTCCCCCCGCTGCCCGCGCCGCCTCAACCAGTTGCGCATCGAGAATTCGTCTGGGGATGGAGAAACCAGCGGGTCGCAACAGGGAAACACCGGCCTGGGCAAACAATCCGGTCAGTCGGCTTCCAGCCGGACCGATGACTGTGGTCCCGTAGAGCGGAGCAGCGCCGGCCGCCTCCAGCGCTGGTACGACGCCGAGCCGGTCGAGAAGACGAACCGCCTCCGGACTCATATACTCGGAGCAGGCTTTTTCTCTGGGGAAGGTCGCGCGATCCACCGCGACTACTCGATACCCCTGCCGCGCCAGGTGACGGGTCGTGGCACTGCCCGCCGGTCCCGCTCCCACGACGAGGACGTCGACCCCGGCCTTGGTCACGAGTGCCTCAGGCGGTGCGATCGAAGGGGATGCCCCCGAGGAGGATGCGATCGCGGGTGAACTGGGGGAAGTTCAGGGAGAAGCTGACCGACGTCATGCTGTCGGTAAACGTGATCACCACGTTGCCGTTGTTGATCGTGAAGCCGCAGTCCCGGACCGTGACGAAGGTCCTGCCGTCCAGAACCGAAAAGGTGCTCACCGTCTGACGGCAGGTCCCGCTGCTGCGGAAATCCCAGCGCGTCCTCACCGTCTGGAAGTCACCCGACATCTCGATCGCGACGACGTTCTCCCAGGCACCCACCAGCGCCTCGGCTGCCGAGCCGCCCATGGAGGTACCACCCCCTCCTGTGCCGCCCCCGCCGCCACCAGTGCCGCCGCCTCCTCCGCTTGTCGCCCCGCCGCCGGTAGGAGGAGTGATGCCAACCGGATCCCGCTCTTCGGCGGTGCAGGCCGCAATGCTCAGCGCGAGCCCAGCCACCACCAGCCAGCCCAACCGGCGATTCCACCGAGCCCGGTGGCCAGCGCGTTCACTCCATCGTTGTTCAGCCATAGCAAACCTCCGCGCGGTACGCCGCGCGCCCCACATCGATGCACTCTGCGCTCGGTTTCCTCCCGACATTCAGCGCAGTAGAACCGTCCCTGCCATCCCGCCCCCAGCGCCGAATCCACCAGCATGCCGAGGACGCCGACCGGCACCGCAAAAAGGAGAAGCCCCTTGTCGTCGGAGACGATGGAGGCAGCCGCAGCCACGATCAGCGCCCCGGCCACGGCTCCGGCCGTTCCGAGGAGTGTAATACCTCCGCTGGTTCCCGGCGGGACCACCTGGCCGGTAAGGAGGTGACGCGGCGGCCTCGAGCTCCACGCACCGACGGAAGTTGCCCAGGTATCCGCGGCGGCTACCGCCAGGCTTGTGGTCACGATCCAGACACCCGGGCCTGGACCCAGCAAGGCGCCGACAGCCGCTACTCCGCCGTTGGCCAGCACCTGCCAGTGATCGCGACGGGAGCCCTTGGCGCCCAGGCGGATGCCCGGATCCGGGCTGACCCGGGATACGATACTCCCTCCTATAAAGAAGGTGAGGAGTGCCGCCCCGCCCGGGAGCCCAGTCCCGGTGAGGATGGCCGTGCCGACCGCGGTCGCGGCGAGGGCGCCGGGACCGGTCAGGGCACGGAGGGCCCAGGCCAACAGGGCAATGGCCCCGCTGACCAGGAAACTTGCCGGTGCGGCGACTGGCTCGAGGGGAGATGTCAAGGGATTGATCGGCTAACCTCGTGATGATTGTCAGGGGCGATCGCTTTCGGTTATTCTAATGCCCGCCAGACCGACTGCTCCCTGACTCCTCTTGCCCGATTCTCCTACTTGCCTGTTCACGCCATCATCCCTCTGAGTCTGCTCGAGGCGCTCCGGAACCTCGACACGCCGGTGGAGGACGGGCTCGAGGAGCTTGCCGGGGAGATCGTCTCCAAGCGGCTGGGACTCAGCGCGACCGTGGCCGCACAGATCAATAGATATCAGGACGCGGCCAAGCGGGACGGCCGGGTGGCGACCGACGAGGCTATCGCGGTCTTTCGGCTGGCGGGGCGCCGCCCCGACGCGCAGCTGGTGTTCGCGGATGCCGGCAGGCGGGCAGCCCGCTATGCCGCCCGTTCGAGTGCCTTGCCGGCTCGGGCTCTGGCGCAGGTAACTCCAGCCGGAATGGGGAAGGCGATCGGCGCGCGGGTCGCCACCAACGCGGCGCGTCGAGTGCTCAACGCGTCGTTGCGGGTGGGAGCGGATGGGGCGGTGGCGCAGGTTCCTTCGCCGTTGTCCATCCACGCCGTCCCGGACGGGGGAGCCTGTTCGTTCTACGGTGCGGCCTTCGGAGAATTGCTCCGGATGATGACCGGCTTCGAAGGCCTGATGGTCCACGATCGCTGCCGCGGTCGGGGCGAAGACGCTTGCCATTGGCGGGCCATGCCCGTTGGGGGATACTGATGCTTACTGCGGCGCAAGTCTCGGCGATTCAGGCCAGCCTCAAGGAAATGCAGCTCGACGGCTGGTTGCTCTACGATTTCCGCGCGGTCAACCCGGTCACCGGTCGGGTGCTGGGTGTAGGTGGCATGGGAAGCCGGCGACTGTTCGTCCTGATCCCGCGCGAGGGAGAAGCGGTGGCTGTGGCTCACAAGATCGAGTTGCAGCCGGTCGATGGCTTCCCCGGTCGAATCCGTCCCTACGCCAAGTGGGAGGAGTTGCACCATGAGCTGGGTGTCCTGGTCCGGGGCAAGCGGCTCGCGATGGAGGTTTCCCCGGAGGATGCGGTCCCCTATCTGGACCGGGTTCCTGCCGGTGTGGTGGAGCTGATCCGCAAGCTGGGTGGAACCGTGGTGCCTTCTGCACTGCTCGTGAGTCGCTTCGCGGCGAGCTGGAGTGCGGCGGAGACGGCCGATCATTTATATGCGGCCGAAGTCCTGGCCGAAGTCGCCCAGGCAGAACTCCGCTGGGCGGTCGCCCGCCGGCAGGGAATCCGGGAGACCGATCTGCAGGCCAGGGTCGTGGACGGGTTACACCAGCGCGGCCTCGAATTCGACCATCCGCCCATTGTGGCCTTCGGTGCCAACGCCGCGAATCCTCATTATGAACCAGTCGCGGGAAAGGACGCGGTGCTGCAGCCGGACCAGGTCGTGCTGCTGGATCTGTGGGCGGGCCGCGGTCTCGCGACGGTGTTCGCGGATCAGACCTGGATGGGCTTCAGCGGGGGGCATCCGCCGGACAAGGTGCAGCGGGTCTGGGAGACCGTGCGTGATGCGCGCGATGCGGCGATTGCGCTGGTGAAAGGCGCGGCGGGACGCCGACCGGTGGCCGGTTTCGAGGCCGACCGCGCGGCTCGCGCCGTGATCGAGAACGCCGGCTGGGGCGGGTACTTCGTGCACCGCACCGGTCATTCGATCGACCGCGACCTTCATGGATCGGGTCCCCACCTGGACGACTACGAGACCCACGATGACCGGGAGCTGATCCCGGGGGTGGGATTTTCCATTGAACCGGGGATCTACCTGCCCGGCGAGTTCGGGGTGCGGAGCGAGGTCAACATGTTCTGGGGGCCGGACGGACCTCGAGTCACCCCGGCAACCCCGCAGCGCGACCTGATACTGACTTGAAAAGGCACCCTGCATCCTCTGTTGTTTCAAACGGTTACTCAGAACGAGTGTTCGGATTTCGACGCGTTACGGTTCCTTGACACATACGGAGGCGGCCTTCATATTCATGCTCCCGACCACGGCCGCGGCCGGGAAGTAGTTCGTTTTCCGATTCACTCTCACATCTCCTGCAGGTTGTCCCGGCGTAGTCACTCCGTTGCGTGGCCTATGGGCCGCCACGGTTGTGCGCGTCTTCGATCCTTCGGTGCAGTCGGTCTTGTGTTCACGTCTTCGGAGGACGTTTCCATGAAAGAAAGAAGTGTTAGCGCTCTCGCCCGCTTAACGCGTTGGGTCGCGTGTGCGGCAGTCGCTCTCACCCTGGGAGCCGGAACGCTCCTGGCGCAGGCGACTGGTAAGATCGAGGGACGAGTTCGAGACCAGGCTGGCGCCCCGATCGCCAGCGCCCAGGTCCGGATCAATGGAACCGCCTTTGGCGCGGTGGCGAACAGTCAGGGCTACTACTTCATCAACAACGTCCCGTCCGGCGTGTATGAGCTGGTCGGAACGTTCGTGGGGTACAAGCCCGTCGGGGTCGCCGGCCTTCGCGTCGCGGCCGGTCAGACGATCACCCAGGATTTCACTCTCGAGCAGACCCCCATTGAAATCACCGAAATCACCGTCGTCGGCGCCCAGAACGCGCTGGTGCCTCGCGACCAGGTGACCACGAAGCAGAGCCTGCAGGGCGACTTCGTGGAGAAGCTTCCGGTGGACAGGATTCAGGACGTGTTGGCCCTCCAGCCGGGCGTCGTAGCCAGCTCTGGTTCGCGGACCATCACGATCCGCGGTGGTCGTACCGATGAGGCGGTGACCTACATCGACGGTGTGCCGGTCAGCCCGGGGAATCGGGGTGGCGGCTTCGTCGGTATGGATGGCGGCACCATCGCGGTTTCTCCGGGCGGATTCGAAGACGCCTCGGTGACCACTGGCGCCTCGTCGGCGGAATTCGGCAATGCCCAGTCCGGCGTCATCGCAGTCCAGACTCGGGGTGGTGGTAGCGCCTGGAGCGGGACCCTCGGTTACGAGAGTGACGCGCTTACCGGGCTCAACAACAGCGTCGGGTACAGCCGGGTGCGGGTCGGCTTCGGCGGTCCGATCACGGGCAACCTCAGCTTCTATCTGGACGGTAACCTGGTTGGGCAGACGACCGGTGGCTCGGCCGATTTCCCACTCCCCGGCACGGCTCAGGGGTTTAGTTCCGAGAAGGCCCCGATCATGGTCAGCGCCGGAATTGACACCACGGTCGCTGTGCCGGTGTCGGGCGGTGTCGACAGCGTGGACATCTACAAGTTCGCCATGTACCGCGGCGATTGTGATGCGTTCAAGAGTGCCGGCTCGGCGGATCCCAGCAACCCGCACGTCGCGGACATTCGCAACAACTACGGGCTGGACTGCCGGGGTGGGCAGGCGCCGGTATCACCGACGTCGACCTATCAGACCGGTGCCAAGCTGGCCTATACCTACGGCACCGGTTCCCGGGCCGCGTTGAGCTTCCTGCGCAACCAGCTCAACACCCGGAACTTCAGCTACAGCCGGATGTTCGGCACCTCGGTGGACTTTGACGCACTCTATACCGCGAACAACGTCGCCACGCTGAACATCACCCAGAATCTCTCCAAGTCGGCGGAGCGGGCGCTGGCACTGGACGTCTACGGGTCCTACCAGTGGGACCGGGTCAACGAAGGTCCGCTCACTTCGAGCAGCGAGTCGGACACCCGGAATCCGTGGGGCGGGTTCATCATCAAGCCGATGGATTTCCAGTTCAACTTCGACAACTTCCCGCTCGATCAGGAGTTGATCCGCAACTTCCAGCGCAACAAGGGCCGGCGGTCACCATTCGATCTGGACAACCCTGGCCAGTATGAGCTGTTCGACCAGTACCGCAACAACCCCTACTCGACCTCCAGCCGCGGTCCGGTCAACAACGACCTGGGAGTCAATTTCTTCGATGGCGGTGGCCCCAACCGGCGGATTTCGATGTACAAGGAAGACCGTGCGGTCGGCAAAGCCAACCTGGACTGGCAGGTGGATCGCTACAACCGGGTCAAGCTGGGCGGCGAGTACACCAAGTACTACATCACCAACTACTCGATGCAGCTGACCAGCCAGGCCTTCTCCGATGCCTATAAGGAACAGCCCACCCGCTGGAACGCCTTCGTGGAAGACCGGCTCGACCTGGGCGACCTGGTGCTGGTGGGCGGCCTGCGGTACGACTGGTACAAGACCGGCGCTTCGCGGCCCTACTACACCGACAGCCTGGGCAACAGGAGCTGGTTCCCCCGTATCTCCACGATGCCGGGCTTCAATTCGTCCGATCCGGACGCGATCATGGTCGAGGACCAGAGCCACAACTACCTGAGCCCGCACGTGCAGGTGTCGTTCCCGGTGACCGAGCGGACCAACTTCCGGCTCTCCTATGCTCACCAGGTGCAGGCGCCCGACTTCGGCTTGATTCTGGGCGGCATCAACACCGACCTGAGCGTCACCAACACCAACCACTTCTACGGCAGCGATCTCGACTTCGGCAAGACCATCACCTTCGAGTTCGGGATCCGGCATTCGTTCAGCGACGACATGGTGCTGGACATCTCCGCGTACAACAAGGACAAGTTGTCGGATGCCGCGGGCCGTCTGGTATCGTTCTACGATCCGTTCAAGCAGGCGCCGGTGGACATCCGGGTGGTCACCAACGCCGACTTCGGCAACGCCCGGGGTGTCGACATCCGGTTCGACCGCCGCTTCGGCGAGCTGTTCAACGGCACCCTGGCGTACACCTTCGAGGATGCCAAGAACACCGGATCGGATCCGTCGACCTACATCAACTTCGGTTCCCGGGTGCTGAACGCCCTGAGCGGCGGCAACAATCCTCCGCCTCAGGCGATCCTGACCACCGACCAGAACCGGCCGCACAACCTGGCCGGCCAGCTGGCCTTGAACTTCCCGGACAACTGGCACGAGGGTACGACGGGAGGAACCATTTTCCAGAACGTGGGTGTGTTCGCCACCTTCCGTTTCGCCAGCGGCACGCCGTACACCCGCTGCCCGGGCGATTCGGGTGACGACAACGTGCTGTCGGGGACCGTGTGCGCCAGGCGGATCGAAGGCGACTACAACGGCGCCCGGCTGCCGATGCTCAAGATCTTCGACATGAAGCTCACCAAGGGCTTCCGGATGGGCGGGGTGGATCTGACCGCCTATGCCGACGTTCGGAATCTGTTCAACTTCAGGAACATCCTGCAGGTCTTCACCACGACCAACGACATTACCAACGCGAAAGAACAGGAAGAGATCGAGCGCGGCGAGCTGGCCGATTACCAGGCCGAAGCGGGAGCCAACAACGCGCTGGTGACGAGTGGTCCGAACGCCGGTGACATCGACCTGACCGCGAACTCCTGCGCCATCTGGGTGACCTCGGACGCGGTGGCGGCTCCGCCCAACTGTATCTACATGCAGCGGACCGAGCAGCGGTACGGCGATGGAGATGGGATCTTCACGGTAGCGGAGCAGACCCGCGCGGTGGATGCGGTGTACAACCACATCCGCGGTGAGCAGAACTTCACGGGTCCCGAGCGGCGGGTTCGCCTCGGCGTGGAACTGAGCTTCTAAGGCGTAGCCGGTTGACCGGTCCGGGGCGTCGCCCCGGGCCGGGCACCACGTTTTTTTCTCTCTGGAGAGGATGCAATGCACTCACGATTCCGTACGAGAGGGGCGCTTACAGCAGCCCTGATCGCGCTGGCGATCGCGGCCCTGCTTCCCAGCGTGGCGGACGCGCTGCCGAAGCCGGGTGCGAAGCCGCGCGGGTTTCGCCTGTTCGCGCGTAGCGGCAGCGTGCTGGGCGCACTGACCGGCAACCGGGTCTACTGCGGCCTGGCCACCGACGGCCGGGTCTGCGTGGACTCCACTAACTCGTCCACCATCGGCGGTGGGTTCTGGCCCAAGGGTACCCCGGACCAGTACGTCTTCAACTCGGGTCTGCAGCTGGCCGGTATCATCGGCTCGAACGGCGGTGCCTGGGCGGGTGACACCGTCGGCGCCTTCTTCTTCGACCCGAAGGGCACCACCGAGCATGGCGAACCGGTCAACGTCAGCACCGTCACCCCCGCCATCCAGGGCCTGTACAATTCGTCGCGCGCCGACGACCTGGCCGAGTGGCCGGACGCCGCCTGCGTTCCGAACGGCGATGTCACCGCCAACTTCTTTGACCCGGCGCTGCAAACCGATCCGGGCAACGTGGCCAACCCCAATTGCCGCAAGTTTGCCTCGCAGCAGGACGTGTGGTTCCTGTCGTGGGAAGGCAACGGGGCCCTGAACGCCGGCCGCAAGCACCCGCTCGGCATCATGGTGGAGACCCGGGGCATGACCTGGAATTTCCCGGTCGGCAACGAGGACATCCTGTACTTCATCTATACGTTTTACAACATCACCTCCCTCAACGCGGCCGACTATGCGGCGGTTCGGCCGTCCATACAGCCGGTGTTGATGGAGCGGGCGCAGAAGTTCCACGACATAAGCCTGCAGCGCTTCGGGGTCACCATTCCCCAAGGCGGCTACTCGATCGATAACCTGTTCGCGGCGTTCTCGGCCGACATGGACGTGGCAGAAGCGGGTGCGAACTACTCCTCGGTGAACCTGCCGTTCGCGCTGGGCTACGTCTATGCCCACGACTATCGAGGGTGCCGCCGGGTGGCAGTTCGATCCTTCGATCTTCCGGTCGCCGTTCTTCGCGGGCGCTGGATTCGTCGGCGTGAAGTACCTGGCCAGCCCGACCGGAGCCGGCGTCATCAACCTGTTCAGCAACACGATCAACCAGGGCGCCTTCGACGACGCCCAGAACACGATTCAGCTGTACCGGTACCTCTCGGGGAACATCAACAACGCGGCGGGCGATGCCTCCTGTACCTACAGCCCGACTGCGGATCACATCTGCTTCGTGAACACCAGCGGCCCGGACGACATGCGGTTCTTCCAGTCGTCGACTCCGCTCACCCTGGGGCCGGGCCAATTCGGCTCCATCGTGGTGGCCTACGTGTTCGCGGCGCCGGTGGGCCCCCAGCCGGTGTGCGGCAATCCGAACAACTGCATCGTGCCGGGCAACCCGACCTTCCTCAGCGATCCGGTCCGGATGGCGAATGGAACGGGCGCCAGCACGGTGGATACCATCTCGGGATTCCGGGACTGGAACGACGTGAACGGCGACGGTGTGGTCGAGCAGTCCGAGTTCACGGTGGTGAACGGCTCGCTCCTCCAGAAGTCGATCTTCGCCCAGGTGCTCTTCGACGCGAAGTTCCTGCTGCCGGCAGCACCGGCGTCGCCCGAGTTCTTCCTGATTCCCGGCAACAATCAGGTGACGGTGCTGTGGCAGCCGTCCAGCACCGAGACCGGGGCCGGCGATCCCTTCTTCCAGGTGGCGAGCAGTCCGCTGCGTAGCGGGACCCCGAACCCGTTCTACGATCCGGGATACAAGCAGAACGACGTGGAGGGCTACCGGGTCTACCGCGGTCGGGTGGACTCTCCCGAACGAGATGACCCTGCTGGCTCAGTTCGACTACGCCGGCACCTCACTTCCCGACTATACCGGCACGATCAACACCGACCTGGATTGTGCTCCCGAGTTCGGGCTCACTACCTCATGCCCCGGCCTCGTCGTGAATAACAAGGACGGCACCGACATCGGGGCGAGCGTTACGCCGGTTGACGTGCCTCTGGTCAGCCCGGTCATCCAGGTTCGTCCGGGCCCGGCCCGGGTGCTCCTGGCCAACGGGACGGCGCAGGTCATTACCGCCGACACCGCGGTGAATGGCGGCGGGCTCGCCGGTCCGTGCGGGCCCAAGAGCGTTTGCAGGCCGCTGGAGGACACCGGCGTACCCTTCGTTTACGTCGACGGGACGCCGCGGAACAACTTCCGGTACTTCTACTCGGTTACCGCGTTCGACGTGAACTCCTTCCAGTCGGGTAACTCGAGCCTGGAGTCGCCACGGTCCACCAAGGCGGTGACTCCGGTGAGTCCGGCGTCGAACTACAGCTCCAGCGGCTCGATCTCCTCGGGAGTCATGGGCCGGGGCGTCCGGGTGGATTCGCTCATCACGGCCGAACCAACCCTTGACCCGACTACCGGCCAGTTCAGCGGGCCGTTCCCGCCGGCCGACGGCGGCTCACTGGCGTTCGTCGGACAATTCGTAACACCGCTGTTCGCAGCAGCCCGGGACGATTACCGCCGAGCTGGTGGATTTGACCCTCGGCGATGCCCGTAACGGCATCCTCGCGACCTACACCTTCAAGGTTTACCGGCTCCGACGGTGACGTGACTAACGTGACGCTGCCCATCCAGCAGCAGCTCGATGGCAGCACGGTTTCCGCCGGCTCGGCTCCGGTGCCGGTCGCCACGGCCGATCCCAAGCTGTCGGCGGGCTACGGTATCCCGGCCGGCATCAAGCTCTCCGGCGTGGTGGCCACCAGGCTTACGAGTTACCAGATCACCAACGCCTGGGGCCGTGGCTGCTTCGACGCGGCGATCAGTTCTCCAGGGGGCACTGTGCGAGGAGTGCATGTACAACGGACCCCGCTGGTTCGATGGGGCCAACGAATCACGACCCCTGACCCGCACGGCGGGAACGACGGCGGGACCGTCGCGGCGAGCAATGCCGGGCATCTCACCGGTGTCAACACCGTGCAGACCTGGCATACCTTCCTGAATACCGACAACGGCTGGCGGACGGTGGAGGCTACCCTCGGCGCCGCGATCCGTGCGGCTGACTATCAAGGTCTACTGGGGCACTACGCCGGGGACAGTCGATTCAGTCATCGACGTCACCCACAACGTGCCGGTTCCCTTCCAGGCCAACAACCTGGGAGGCGGCTGGGGTATTCTGAACGAGGCCGGACAGACCGGAGCCGGGTCGTTCGATACCCGTACCAACGTGGTGACAATGGCCGACTTCGGTTGTGTCGAGCCGGCGCTGAGTGGCTCCGCCTCCGCTGGATTTGGCGGAGACTATCCCGTGCGCGGCTGCCGCGCCGTACGTGATGGACGATCGGCATCATCCCGGGAACGTGGCGTTCGCCGCCGGTGCTGCCCACCGAACGTGCCGACGGCTGCCGGCGGTTCCGAATGGCTTCGTGATGTATGTCACCGGTCACATGTTCCTGTTCGATCTGACGGCCGCGATGCCGGCCCAACCCACGGTGTGGACGCTGCGGAGTTACATCGGCGTCGATCTTCGGCGGTAACGGCGCCGGCGGAAACTTCGGGCCCTACGCCTTCGTGCCGGATACGAGCGACCTTCTCGGCGCTGGGGGCGTCAGCTGGTTATCAGCTACCAGGCGGTCAACCATGTCGCCTCGGCGGTGACGCTGGACCTGAAGCAGGTCCACACGGTACCGGATCCGTACTACGTCACCAGCGAGTTCGAGCAGACCACGGACACCAAGTTCATCAAGTTCGTGAACCTGCCGGCCAAGGCCATCATCCGGATCTACTCGTCGAGCGGAGTCCTGGTGAACGTGCTGGAGAACCCGGGCACGACCTGCCAGAACTTCGATAACCTGTTCCCCGGTGCCGCGGACAATCCGACCGGCGGCGAGTGCAGCTGGAATGTGCGGAACCGGAACAATCAGGTGGTCGCGAGCGGCGTGTACTTCTATCACATCGAATCCGGCGACGCCCGCAGGGTCGGCCGGTTTACGGTGGTCAACTTCGCCCAGTAGTGATACCGTGGGGCCAGGCGGTCTCCGCCTGGCCCCCAAGCACCCAGGAGATCGCAAGCTATGATCGAGAATCTTCCCAAGCGCCTGGTGCTGCTGGCGGCCCTGCTGGGTGGTCTCCCGGTCGGCCTCGCGGCTCAGGCCGGGACTGACCAGGACAACACGCCGTACGGCACCACCTCGGCCGAGTTCCTGCTGCTCGGCGCCGGGGCGCGTGGCGCGGCACTCGGCAGCGCGTTCGCGAGCATCGCCAACGACGTCAGCGCACTGTACTACAACCCGGCCGGCACCGCGCTCATGACGCGGCCCGGCCTCATGGTCGGGACCTACGACTACGTCGCGGATACCCGCTACAGCTGGGGCGGCTTCGCCTTCCCCTTCAGCGGCGGCGCTCGCGCCGTCGGCGTGCAGATCGGTACCTTCGGCTTCAAGGACCAGCCGGTCTACACCACCGACCAGCCGGACGGCACCGGGTCGGTGTACTCGGTCAATGAAACCTTCGTCGGCTTGACCTTCGCCCAGAACTTCTCGGACCGCTTCTCGGCGGGTATTACCGCGAAGTACGTGTTCGGACAATCTGGGCGATGCCAGCGGGAATGCGTTCGCGGTGGACTTCGGCACCAACTTCCACGCTTCGCTGAACAATCACCCGGTCAAGTTCTCGTTCGTGCTGTCCAACCTGGGGACCGACCTCAGCTATACCGGCAACGCGCTGAACAGCGAGACACCCCGGACGCCGCTGCCCGGCGAGGATCCCGTGCCGTCGGCGCCCCAGCCTTCGGAGCTGAGGACCAAGGGCTTCCCGCTCCCCACGACGTTCCGGGTCGGACTGGCCTATGATATCGTGACCGGAACGGAGAACCGGCTGACCTTCCTGGCCGACTTCAACCAGCCCAACAACAACAAGGCCGGCTTCTCCGGCGGCGCGGAGTGGATGTCCAAGAACCTCGGTGGGTCCGCCTTCGGCGCCGCCATCCGGGGCAGCTACACCTACTTCCCCTCCAACAACCTGAATCCCTCGACCCTCCCGACGGCGATGAACGACGAGGAGAACCTCGAGGGTCTGGCCGCTGGCGGTGGACTCTTCTACGCGATGGGCAACTTCAATCTTGGGGTCGATTACGCCTATCGCTATCTCGGCATCCTCGGGCCAACGCACTTCATCAGCTTTGGCTTGGGGTGGTAATCTGAATTGACCGGTGCCCGGGAGTCTCTCGGACTCCCGGCACTGGAAGGGACGCAATGAATCGGTTGTCGTTGATGGTCGCCCTGGCCGGCGCCGTGGTGGGCGCGGGCTCGGCGATCGCTAAACAGTCGGCTCCGGAGTTGTCGCTGCGCGCCTTCCGCTACTATCGGGCGGAAGGGAACCAGACGAGGGTTACGGCCTTCGCCGAGATCCCGCTCAGTGGGATGACCCCGACATCGAGTGATCCGGGGGGACAGCTCAGCTACAAGGTCCGGGTCAAGGTTTCGGATTCCACCGGCTTGGCGTTGTACGAGAACAGCTGGACCAACCACGCCCGGTCGGATTTGAAGGCCGCTGGCGCCAGTTCGATGGAGGTCGTCGAGTTCAGTCTGGCTCCGGGTCACTTCCGGCTCGATGTCACGGTGGAGGACTCGGTTTCCGGCCAGCAGATGGCATCCAGCGTGGATCTGGTCGGCTACAGCGGGCCGCCAGGCGCCTCGGACCTCATGCTGTCTCCGGCGATGCGGCCGGTCACCGGGAGCGACACGCTGCCCAAGCCGGGAGAACGGCGCTGGGGCAACACCCTGGTCACCACCGCGACCCGGCTTCGGCTGACACCGCTCAGGGCTCGAGCGTTCTACCTGCTCGAAGCCTATGCCGAGAGCGACGAGCCCGGGACGATGTCTGTCGCGGTGACCGACACCGGCGGCAAGGCTCTGATCAAGACTCCGGCCACACCGGTGCAGGTCGCCGCGGGAGGATCGCTTCTGAAGGGGCAGTTGGACCTGACGGGATTGCCCGCCGGGACTTACCGCCTCACCCTGAGCCTCACCGCGGGTGGCAAGACCGAGGAACGGTCGGACGAGCTGGTGATGGCGGACTTCCAGGAGACCATGAGTCGCGAGGCCGTGCGACTCGCCGCCGACCGGGTGACCGATCAGGGATACTTCGGCCAGATGAACGAGGCGCAGCTGGACAGCGCCTACGCTCCGCTGATTTATCAGGCGCCACGGGACCAGCTGACGGTCTACAAGAACGGCCTGAGCCTCGCAGCGAAGCGCGAGTTCATGACCCAGTTCTGGCAGAGCCGGGATCCGACAAAGGGAACTCCGCGCAATGAAGCGCGTGAAGCGTTCTATCAGCTGATTGATTACGCCAACAAGCATTATCGCGAGGGCGGCCGCCGCACCGGCGCCGGATGGAATACCGACCGCGGCAGGGTCTACCTGAGGCATCAGGGCGAAGCCGAAGAGAAGCTGGACCGGGTGGCGGCTGGGAAGGCGCCGCCGTACCAGGTCTGGCGGTATGCGACAGGGAAGCGGGAGTTCTACATCTTCGCCGACCTGAGTGGAGTGGGCGGTTACAAGCTGCTGCACTCCAACGATCTCAAGGAAACCAGCCAGCCGGGTTGGCGGGAAGTGCTGGGCAATGACGCGCTGACGGATATCAGCCGGTATTTGAATATCGATTTCTTCCGCATGGATCAGTGATCCTCTAACTGACGTCAAGAGTGAGGTACACCGTCATGATGCACCCCAAACTTCGTTGGGTCATGTTTACGGCCGCGGTCGGCATCGTTGCATGCAAGGGGGACCCGACTGACTCCCTGCGGAACGGGGCCCACGGACTCCGGGCTTCCCCAGCGACCGTGTTCGTCGCGCAAGGCGACAGCGTGGCCATCTTGACCGAGCTGTTTGACGAGCAGGGCAACCGGCTCGCCGCCACCTTCAGCATGACGAGTTCGGATCCAGCCCAGCTTCCGGTCGATCTGGATAACTCGTTCATTCCGGTCTACGACGCAAACAACCAGCTGGTGCCGCCAACCGACGCGACCCGCGCGCGGTTCTTCGTCAAGGGAGTAGGGCTCACGGCCGCCACTCTCACCGTCACTTCGGGCGGCCTGACTCAGACCGTTCCGGTCGTCTCGTTCCCGAGCGTCGTGGGATCCCATCTTGACGTTGGTAATTTGTCGAGCACCACGACGGTACTGGGCGACACGGTTACCGTCACCATTCCTGCACCCTGGAAGTTCAGCCCGAGCGCAGTTGCAATTGCGACCGCGCCAGGCAGGGTCATCACCGTCGATGTATCCGCCGATAGCACTTCTTTGCGGTTCATACCGGGCCCCGGGATCGACACCACGGTCTCGTTCCAGCCGGCGGTCCTCACCTATAGCCCCAATCTTCCATTCGTGCCGAGGCTGGACACCTTCAGGCTCACGTCCAGCGCGTTCCTGAACACGCCGCCCATCGGACCGGTGACGGTCTCCAACACCGCTCCGGCGTTGGGTGCTCCCGTGACGGCTACTGCGCCCACCGGGTTCGTGTTCACCTCCTTGAGCACGGTGGCCGTGATTGATACAGCGACCCACGACACGACCCTTGCGTCGGTGACCGGGTTGTCCCCGGACAGCACACAACTCACCTTCATCCCTGCTCCCACCAGCCTGTCTGGGCTGACTGAGATCGGTAGCCAGGTTGTGGAGGTGCTACCAGCCCTCGGCCCTTACACGATCCTGGGGTCGCAAACAGTGACCGCGCCGAGTCCGCCGGCCAATTTTACCGCCGTGCTTTCCAATGCCGCGCCGGCGTTGCAGGACACCGTTACGCTTACAGCTAATGCACCGTTCAGGTTCCTCCCTACCGCTACGCTACTTCATGGGAGCGCGACGGGCACGCCGGCCATCACACTTTCCGTTTCAGCGGACAGCTCGACCATTAGCTTCATCGCGGCTCCTGGAGCTGCGGCCGGTCTCCTGTACGCGAACGACATCGTCCTTGGGTTCCTGCCGGCAGCGCCATTCGCCGGTTTTCCGTCTGACGTGAACATCACACCGGTGGCAACTGGGTTCGCCGGTACCGGCTCCCTTGCGACGGCGCCCCTCCTCGCACTTCCCGCTTCGGGGCAGACGATCACCTATGTTGACGTAGGGACGCGGAACACCGTAACCGAGTGCGACAATTCGAGCGGAGCACCCTGCCGCGTGTACAAGATTAATGTTGCTGCGCCTGGAGACCTGACCTTCACTCAAACGTGGGAGGGCACGACTGATGAAGGGGTCTATGTCCTCGATCCCACCGGGACGTCGATCATCGACGCCTGCGACAGCGGCGGCAATGGAGGTGGAGGACCTGAATCCTGCACCATTACCTTCGCGGCTGCAGGCACCTACTACGTAACGTTCGCCGACTTCGGGCCGTTCTATCCCGAACCGGAGCCCAAGTGGATCCGGCTGGATATTACTGCTCCGTGAGTCTAACGAAATCATGACTGACGAAAGGCCCCCGCGTGAGCGGGGGCCTTTTGTTGGGACAACCTTGGATCATCAGGATGAGGTCAGACGGCGGATACCGGATCTCCCTCCCGGAACTGCTTTTGATACAGCCGTGCATAGAGGCCACTCTGCGCCAGCAGGTCTGCGTGGGTCCCTTCCTCGACGATCCGGCCCCGGTCCAGGACCACCAGCCGATCGGCCCGGCGCACGGTGCTGAGCCGGTGGGCAATGATCAGTGTGGTCCGGCCCACCAGGAGGCGTTCCAGCGCATCCTCCACCAAGCGCTCGCTCTCGGTATCGAGACTGCTCGTGGCCTCATCGAGGATGAGGATGGCCGGATCCTTGAGAATCGCCCGGGCGATGGCAATGCGTTGCCGCTGGCCGCCCGAGAGCTTTACTCCCCGCTCACCGACGATCGTGTCATAACGGGCCGGGAGACG
Organism: uncultured Gemmatimonadales bacterium; assembly: GCA_963788625.1. Classification (GTDB taxonomy): domain Bacteria; phylum Gemmatimonadota; class Gemmatimonadetes; order Gemmatimonadales; family GWC2-71-9; genus DATBGE01. Next base: position 1,098,928 of record CAWBHB010000001.1, read on the forward strand.
CTCCACGAACTCCGCGGCGTGTGCGGCCTTGGCCGCCGCTTCGATCGCGTTCTCAGGGGCGCCAGGACGTGCGTACGCGATGTTCTCCCGGACTGTTCCGCCGAACAAGGCCGGTTCCTGGGGCACCACTCCGATCATCCCTCTCAGATCCGCCAGGGCTAGCCGGCGAATATCGGTGCCGTCTATCAGGATCCGCCCCTCGGTTACATCCCAGAAGCGCGGTAACAGCGAGACCAGTGTCGTCTTTCCGGCCCCCGAGGGCCCCACGATCGCGACCACCTCGCCCGGCTCCAATCTCAAATCAATCTTCCAGAGTGCCCATGGAGTGTCCGGGGAGTTCTGGTACTTGAAGGACACCTCTTCGAACGCGAGACTGCCCCGTACCGGCGTGGGAAGCGGCTCCGGGTGCTCGGGGTCGGAGATGGGGACCGGGGCTTCCAGCAGTTGAAAGACCCGTTCCGCCGCCCCCACGGATTCCTGATAGCTGCTGAAGAACGACGCCAGAGCGCCAACCGCACCCGCGATGGTAAAGGTGTACAGCAGGAAGGAGAACAAAGAACCGGCGGTCAACTTGCCCTCCAGGACCAGCAACCCGCCCTGCCAGAGAACCACCACCATCGCTCCGAAGCCAGTGAGAGTGATTGCTCCGAAAAAGACGCCCCGCACCTGGGCCCGGCGGACCGCGGTCTGGACTACTTCCCGGATCCGGTCCCGGTAGCGCGCCCGCTCGTAAGGCTCCTGGACGAAGCTCTGCACCGTCCGGATCTGGCTGAACGCCTCCTCGGCCACGGCGGTCGCATCGGCCATCTTGTCCTGCACCCCGGTGCTCATCGCGCGGAGCCGACGGCCGAAGAAGAACGCCGTCCCCACCGCGACCGGAACCACCGCCAGAGCAGTCAGTGTGAGTTTGGGCTGGCTCACCGTCAGCATCACGATGCCACCGATCAGGGCCAGAATCTGACGGGAGAATTCGGCGATCTGATGGCTCAGGATGCCCTGCAGCAGGCCCACGTCGGTGCTGAGCCGGCTGGTGAGCTCTCCGGTCCGCCGATCGGCAAAGAATCCCGGAGGCATCGAGAGGAGCTTGGCGAACAGCTCCTGCCGCAGACCCGCAACCGCCCGCTCTCCCGTCGCACTCAGCAGGTAGGCCTGGGCGTAGTTGAGCACCGCCTGGACGGCGAACAGCCCCAGGAGCAGGATGGCAATCCGGTCCAGCAACTGCCGCCCGCGGGTGACGAACGCCGCGTCGAGCAGCTTGCCGACAATCAGTGGAAAGGCGAGTGAGATCGCGGCGCTGCCCAGCAGGCACGCCGCCGCCAGGGTGAGTGGGCCCAGGTGAGGACGAACCCGGGGCCAGAGCCGGGAGAGTGGCTCGGGCGATGGAAGCCTACGGCCGTTCACCGACCTCCATCCGGTACTCCGATGGCCTCGACCTCCGGATGATCGAGGATCAGGATGGGCGACCGCTCAAACCGGTGTCCAAACGGCAGCGCGCGGTCGATCCCCATGGCCACGAACAGCAGGGCCAGGTAGAGCAGGGAGTACTTGTACATCTTCCACGCGGTCGGCGTCACGCTGGCTTCACGCAGGAGCTTGAGGCAGTACCAGAGGAGGCGCCCCCCGAGCACCGCCGCCGCCAAGGCATAGAACAAGCCCAGCGCTCCGAAGACCGAAGGCATGATCGTGAGTGGCAGCAGCATCAGGGTATAGGCCAACATCTGGACCTTGGTCCAGTGTTCACCTCGCACGTTGGGCATCATGGGGACGCCGGCTTTCGCGTAGTCGCCCTGTTTGAGAAGCGCCAGAGCCCAGAAGTGTGGCGGGGTCCAGAAGAAGATGATGGCAAAGAGATAGAGCGCTGCCAGGTCGAGCGTTCCCGCCACCGCCGCCCAGCCCACCAGGGGAGGGAAGGCGCCGGCCGCTCCACCGATCACGATGTTTTGCGGGCTCCAACGCTTCAGCAGCATGGTATAGACGAATACGTAGAAAAGCAGACCCCCGAGAGCGAGCCAGGCACTGAGCGGATTCACCATCCGCCAGAGGGTCCAGAAGGCGAGCGCGCCAAGCGTAACGCCGAAGAGCAGGCCTGCCACCGGCGAGATCCGGCCGGCCGGGATCGGGCGGAGACGGGTTCGGGTCATGCGGTCGTCTATATCCCGATCAAACCACATGTTGATCGCGTTGGCGCCGCCTGCCATGAGATAGCCTCCCACGCAGACCCAGAACACCAGGGCAGCGCTGGGCAGCCCGTGGCCGGTGATAAACATCGGGGCGACGGTCGTGACCAGGAGAAGCGAGATGATCCGAGGCTTGGTGAGAGTGATGAGGTCGGCGATTAGGGATGGAGCGGCGGTCGGGGCGGTCGGGGCGGTCGAGGCGGTCGAGGCGGTCATGGCGGTCGCCCCTGCCCGGTCCGCCCTGTCCGCCCTGTCCGACCTGACCGCCTCGTCCGACCTGACCGCCTCTCTTCCCGTCCGATAAACCAGAAGAACGAGGCTCACCCAAACCAGGGTTCCCACCAGCAGGTGCAGCGCACGAAATGAAGTGGGCAGCAGGTGCAGAATCATGAACGCTGCGATGGCGACCTGGCCGAGGGTGAGGGCCAGGACTGCAAACGCAGCCCGACGTCCGCCGGTTCCCCACCGCGAGCTCCGCGCCGCCAGAGTCATCGCCAGGCCAAGGAAAGTGAAGGCAGCCAGCCGGTGAATCCACTGAACCAGCCCGAGAGTCGTGGCGGGCGGCGCCGCACTGCCGCCGCACAACGGGAATCCCAGGCAATACAGACCGGCATCGAGATTCGCGGTGAGGGCTCCGAGCCCGATAGTCACGAAGCCCAGGCCGGCGGTCAGGTGAACCAGGGAGGGCCTGGACCGACGCGGCGCCGCGCCGTTTGTCGAAACCCCTTCTGCCCGGAGCGCCGCCACGACCAGGACCGCCAGCAGCACCATGGCATTCAGCAGGTGCACAATGACCACCGCCGGTGGCAGATCGAGCTTCACGATCACCGGGCCCAGCAAGACCTGAACAACCAGGAGAATCGCCGCCGTGAGCGCGGGAACAAACAACTCACGCTGTTCCCGGTGTCTCCGCCAGGCGACCGCGAAAAGCGCAAAGACCGCTACCGTCACCAGGGCAGCGACCCAGCGATGACTGATCTCTATGAGAGTGGGCAGGTCGAGCGGCGGGAACCATTGCCCGTCGCACAGTGGCCAATGATCGCCACAACCGAGCCCGGAGCCTGTGATCCGCACCACCCCCCCCAAGGTGATCAGGCCGATCACGAGGACGGAGGCCGTAATCGCCAGCCGGCGATACAGTGTCGGACTGGGGGAAGACTCTACAGGCATCAAGACGGGCTCCAAGGCGGAAATCGGGTGGGGCAGGTGGGGTAAGAACGGCTTCCCACGCTGCCTTGTCAAGCGGGCCCGACGGTGGGAACTTACGGCATCCGTCGTGTTATCTCCATGTCGCCAAAGAGGATCGCTTGACAGAGCCAACCAGGCCGGACCCCTGGGGAGAGCGGCTGCCGCGCCGATTGGGACTTTGGAGCGCGGTCGCTGTGGTGATCGGATCGACTATTGGGAGCGGAATCTTCCGCACCCCGGCGCTGGTAGCGCAGAAGATCGATGATGTCCCGCTCTTTCTCCTGGCCTGGGTCATTGGCGGAGCCGTCGCGATCTGTGGCGCCCTCACCTACGCCGAGCTCGCCGCCAAATTCCCCAGGAGCGGAGGCATCTATGTCTTCCTCCGCGAAGCCTTCGGGCCGTTGCCGGCCTTCCTGTTCGGCTGGGCCGAGCTCCTCATCATCCGTCCGGGAGCATACGGCGCGATCGGAATCACCTCCTCTGGCTATGCCCTGAGAGCAGTCGGGCTCGATCCAGCGGGAATCCCGATAGCTGGAGTTCCGATCAGGGCGGATCAGCTGCTGGGTGCAGTGCTGATCATTCTGGTGGCCGTGGTGAACTACTACGGGATCCGGCGTGGTGCCGTGCTGCAGAACCTGAGCACTCTGTTCAAGGTCGTGGCCCTCGCGGTCCTCATCCTGCTTGGGCTTCGTGATTGGCTCCGGCATGGGTCCTGGCGAAATGCTGAACCAGCATGCCAGCGTTTCAACCTCGCCGTTCCTGCTGGCGATGGTTTCCATCCTCTGGGCCTATGATGGGTGGGCCGATCTGGCGTTCGTGGGCGGTGAAGTGCGGGATCCCCAGCGCAATCTCCCCAGGGCGCTTTTCATCGGGACCGGGCTGGTTGTCGTGCTCTACCTGAGCGCCAATCTGGTCTATCTGCACCTCATTCCGATCGAGCAGATGAAGGGAGCGGAGCTGGTCGCGGCGGATGTCGCGACACTCATCTTCGGGGCGATAGGTACCGTACTCGTAGCGAGCGCGGTCGCAGTCTCGACGTTCGGCACCCTCAACGGGTCCATGATGACTGCACCGCGAATCTTCTTCGCCATGGCCGAAGATGGTCTTTTCCCCCGGGTCATTGCCCGGGTGGATCCGAAGAGTGGCGCTCCCACCGCCGCGATTCTCCTCGCCGCCGCCCTGGGCGTGATCTTCATCCTGATCCGCACCTTCTCCGAACTGGCCGATCAATTCATCATCGGGATCTGGCCGTTCTATGCGCTGGCCGTGGCCGCCGTTTTCGTCCTGCGCCGGCGCACCGATCTGGAGAGCCCCTATCAGACCTGGGGCTACCCGGTGGTACCGCTGCTATTTCTGGGAGGATCGCTGTTCCTGCTGGGGAACTATCTGGTGTCGCAGACCGGGCAATTCACCCTGGACGTCGGGATCATCCTGACGGGTGTGCCGGTGTATTACGCGTGGAAAGGCTGGGACGTGCGCGTAGGGAGTAGGGAGTAGGGAGTAGCGAATGAGAGCGCTAATCTAGAAGGGGTCGATGAAGGACCACTCCCACCCCACCACCCCTTACTCCCTACACCCTACCACCTACTGACTACCTACCACCTCCAACCCCACATCCGCCGCCTTCGCGCTGTGGGTGAGGGCTCCAATCGAGATGAAATCCACTCCTGCCTCGGCATAGGCGCGGACGTTCGTCAGGTCGATTCCGCCCTGACGCCTCGATCTCGATAGCTGGGGCGAGCGATCGCGCGACGCGGGTCCAGGCCCGCACGATTTCCGGCACCTGGTTGTCGATCAACAACCTCGTAGCTCCCGCCTCGCAAGCGATCTCGAGCTGCGCCGCACTTTCAACCTCGACATGGAAGCGCGACACGCCGCGCGCATGAGCTTCGCGTAGCACGTCGACGAGAGGGACTCCGGTCTCCTCCAGAGCCCGCCAGTGGTTGTCCTTTACCATCACCTCGTGGGCGAGATCCAGCCGGTGGGCCGATCCACCGCCGGCCAGGACCGCGTGAACGTCGAAGAGGCGGAGACCTGGGGCGGTCTTCCGGGTGTGCAGGATCCTGGCGCCGGTGCCCTCTACCGCGTCCACGTACATCCGGGTCAACGTCGCGATCCCCGATGCCCGCTGCAAGAGATTCAGCAGGGGTCGTTCGGCACGGAGTATTGCCCTGAGATTCCCCTCCATCGTGCCGATTACTGCCCGGGCAAAGAGGCGATCTCCCTCGCGGGCGGCCCAACGGATTCTTCCCAGGTCACACTGCTCCGCGACCGCATCGGCATAGGGGAGTCCGGCAACGATTCCCGCCGAGCGGAATTCGATGACGGCAGAACCAGTGAGATGTGGGGGGACGGTCAGCTCGGAGGTGACGTCATGCGGGCCATCTTCGACAAGCGCTTCCCTGGCTACCCGTGCGGCGTCCGCATCGATGTCGTGCAGGCGCCGTCGGCCCGTTCACCGCTTCACCGTTCACCGTTCACCGTTCACCGACCAAGGGCCACCATCCGGTCCAGGGCGCCCCGGGCCCGTTTTGCGATGTCGGGGGGCACGCTGACGTGGTAGCGATCGAGTGCCAGGGCATCACGCACGTTGGGCAGGGAGATCACCTTCATGAAGGCGCAGACCGCCTCCGGGTCGGCGGCGTAGAAGCGCTTATCCGGGTTCAGCTGCTGCATGCGGTGCATGATGCCGGTTTCGGTGGCGATGATGAACTCCTTCGCCGGGCGTTCCCGAGTGAGATTCACCATCCGTTCGGTCGAGGCGACGTGCACTCCCTCCGGCTTGATGTCCCCCCGGCCCATCGCATAGATCAACTGGCCGGCACAACCGCACTCCGGATGAACCAGGACCTCGGCATCGGGATGCTCATGCCGGACGCGGTCCAGGGTCTGCGGATTGATTTCGCGGTGCACGTGGCACTCACCAAGCCAGACCTCGATGCGGCGGTTGGGACGCATCCGCTTCACGTGCGCGCCGAGGAAGAAGTCGGGACAGAAGAGAATTCCCTTGTCCTCCGGGATCGCGTCGATCACGTCGAGCACATTGCCGCTGGTGCAGCAGTAATCGAGCTCGGCTTTCACTTCCGCGGTGGTGTTGACATACCCCACGGCGATGTACCCCGGGAACTTTGCTTTCCAGCGGCGGACGTCCTCCCCGGTGATGGTCGCCGCGAGCGAGCAACCGGCCCGAAGATCCGGCAATAGTACCCGCTTGGTCGGCGCCAGAATGGCCGCTGTCTCGGCCATGAAGTGCACACCGCAGAACACGATCACATCCTGTTCCACGGCGGCCGCCTTGCGCGAGAGACCGAGCGAATCGCCCACAAAATCCGCGACATCCTGCACTTCGGGTCGCTGGTAGTTGTGGGCGATGATCACGGCATTGCGCCGCCTGGCCAGCTCCCGAATCTCCTGCTGTAGTGCCGGAATGTCGCCAGGCGCCTGGGGCTCGGGATCAATGACGGGAAGCATCGCTCCCGAGGGAGAGACGACGGTCACGCCGTGCTTCCTCCTACCCGGGCCCGCGGTGGGTAATCGAGGCGCCGGTGCCCGCCTCGGCTTTCCCGCCTGCGGCGAGCCGCCTGGGTGATGAGTCGGGCTACGAGCACTTGGTTCGCCGTCCGCCAGGCACCCGGCGGTATCTGGCGTGCGACCCGACCCAGCGCCAGCTTGGCGTGGGTGAGCCGCCCCTCGGTCCTGGTCAGGCCGACATCGGCGGTCATGATCTGCCGCATCTGTTCCCGTAAGGGCTCGCAATCACGATCGGCATTGGGAGCCTTCAAGTCGGGTGTGACCGCTGTACTCGGCACCGCCCTGACCAATTGAGTCCTGTTCCACTCCGCTTCCGACCCTTCGGTCAGGGCGCGCGCGACGCGATCGGCGAACACCAATCCCTCCAGCAGGGAGTTCGAGGCGAGCCGGTTGGCGCCGTGTACCCCGGTGCAGGCAACCTCACCTACCGCCCAGAGTCGCTTGCGCGTGGTGCGGCCGTCGAGATCGGTGCGGATTCCTCCCATGGCGTAGTGCAGTGCCGGCGCCACCGGAATCAGCTCCTTCGAGGGATCGATCCCGTACGTCTTCAGGATACTGGTGACCCCGGGGAACCGGCCGGCAAAATCCGGAATCTCGCGGGCATCGAGCCAGGCTCCCCCGGTGGCGTCCGCCGCCGCCACCGCGCGGGCCACGACATCCCGCGGAGCTAATTCGCCTCGCGGGTCAGCGTCGAACGCGAAGCGATCACCATTGCGGTCCAGCAGAAGCCCACCGGCCCCGCGCACCGCTTCGGTAATGAGAGGTGCCGGGTTGACGCCGGGAAGCTTGAGGGCGGTGGGATGGAACTGGAGAAATTCGAGATCCCGCAGCTCGGCGCCGACCTGCCACGCGAGCGCCCAGCCATCGCCGGTCGCCACCAGCGGATTGGTAGTGACGGAATAGAGTTGGCCCACACCGCCGGTCGCGAGCACGACATCGGGGGCCGGAATTTCCCTGATTTCCGAGTCGGCGAGAGCGACAACGCCGGTCACCGTCTGACCGTCGTGTCGCAACGCGGCGACTTCGGTGTGTTCCAGAATCTCGATCAGGGGATCGGCGCGGACGATCTCGGTCAGCCATGCCATCAGCGCGGCACCGGTGCGGTCACCGCCGGCATGGATGATCCGAGGCCGGGTGTGTGCCGCCTCGAGCCCCATCCTGAGTGAGCCGTCGGGGCCTCGGTCGAACACGGCACCCATCGCGAGGAGTTCCCGGATGCGATCGGGTCCCTCGTTGGTAAGCACTCGGACTGCTTCCGGATCCGAAAGCCCGTCGCCTGCGGCGAGCGTATCGGCTGCGTGCTGACCCGGGCTGTCTCCCGGGCCCAGTGCTACGGCGATGCCGCCCTGAGCCCAGGCACTCGCGCTGTCGGTGAGCGCACCCTTGGTGAGCAGCACGGAGGCCCGCCCTTCAACGGCCAGCCGCCAGGCGGTCCACAGCCCCGCGATGCCGGTGCCGATGATGATGGGTCGGGAGGTGGTGGACATGGGAGAAATATACAGAATTCGGGTAATTGCTGATTGAAGATTTCAGATTGCAGATTTGACTGCTCCGTCTTTCAATCTTCAATCTGAAATCATCAATCTTCAATTCCCACTACGTCCTCACCCTCGCCAACAGCCACACGGCGGCCGCCATGAAGAGGGCATTAGGAAACCACGCCGCGGCGACCGGGTTCACGATGCCGCTGGTCCCTACCGCCTTGGAGAGCTGGATGGTGGAGAGATAGATCAACGTGGTGCCGAGGCTGATGGCGATGCCGATGGCGGTGCCTTGGCGGGGGGAAGTGACTGCCAGCGGCGCACCGAAGAGCGCGATCACCAGGCAGGCTGCCGGAAGGGCGATCTTGAGCGCCCGCTCCACCTCGAGCTTGCTGGCATCGTTTCCCGATCGCTTCAGCGCATCGATGTACCGGGTGAGTTCGGCGTAGCGCATCTCCTCCGGAGACTTGGGCTCGACCAGCAGGTCGGCGGGATTCTGCCGCAGTGCCCGGAGTTGCATCGACTTGAAGCGGTACTCCTGCTCGACTCCTTCGCCCGCAAATATCCGGCTGGTACCCGACCAGACCCGCCATTTTCCGAGCGAGTCTTCGTACGTGGCGCTGTCGGCAATTACCGCGAGGCCGGGATATTCGGGACCGGTGCCCTGCCGCTCCAGCACCACCTGGCGCAACGAGCGATTCGCCACGTCCAGGGAACGGATGGTGTAGACCCATCCCTGGTCGGCGCGATACACGAAATTGTACCGAGCGGTCTTGGGCTTGGAGAGCCGGGATTTCTGCAATTCGAGTTGACGCGCGGTGGCTCCCGGTGACAGCTCTCCGACCACCACGGCGAGGCAGGCCGCGAACAACGCGGAGAGGTAGAGCGGCAGCGCCATGCGATGGAAGCTCTGCCCGCCGGCCTTGGCTGCAGTCAGCTCCGAGTTCCTTCCCAGAGTTCCCACGGTGAAGACGGTGGCGAAGAGGACGGCGGCGGGCATCACCAGAAAGACGTTTTCCGGCACCGCATAGAAGTAGCTCACCACGATTTCCTTCAAGGTGAGCCCGCGGTCGAGGAACTTCTCCAGGTTGTCGGTCATGTTGATGATGATCGAAACGAGGGGAAACCCCAGCGCGGTCAGCACGAAGATGGAAAACCACGACCGGAGGACGTAGCGATCGAGCAGACGGAGTCCCATCAGGCGGCCCGTTTCCGGCGGAGGCGTCCGGTCAGCATGTCCCATAGATCGGCGAGATCGCCGCCGCGGGTGGATCCCGACTCACGACTCACCCGGTAGAGGCCGATGATCCCGAGGACGGCGAAGATGATGTTCGGCGCCCACATCGCCAGGGCCGGCGACACGATCCCCTTGTTGCCGAGGCCTTCGCCGGCGATAAGCCCGATATAGTAAATCGAGAAGACGGACAACCCGCCGCCGATTACCAGGCCCATGCCGCCGCGGGGGAATCGCAGTGCCATGGGAATGCCGACGATGGCGAATACCAGGCAGGCCGCGCTGATTGCCCACTTCTTGTGCACCTCGACCTCATACTGATCACCCCGGAGCTGCGAGGTTCGGCCTTCGTCCAGGGCCGCCGAAATTTCCCCCCACTGGGTGAGCGGCACGGGCCGTCGGAGCGCGGCAGCCTGGCGTGGAGCCTGCGGAAAAGTGTTCCGCAGTGGAGTGACCGGAAGCCGGTCGCTCCCCTGCTTGGGTGTCATGTTGTCGACCGGCGCTGCAGCCTGTGTAGACGAATCCTCCCCAACCGTCTCAGACTTGAGCCAGCCTCCTACTCGACGGAACACGCGACAATAGCCCTTTGGCCGGGGCGCGGGCGGAGAGGCAAGCGGTGGAGGCGGTTCCAGTCCCAACAGCGCACGAAGGTCCTTTTGCAGCGCCATGGCGCGGCGTTGATCGGTCAACTGGGTCTCGTAGTCCGCCTCCCAGACGACGTCCATCATCTGGCAGGTGCTCATTTCCCGGTCGCCGCGGACCCCGTCGCTGGATTCCAGGTCGAGCCGGTTGGAAACGTCCTTGACGAGGATGTTGTTGACCGTGAAATCGGTCACCTGCATGAGATTTTGTTCGGTGGCCTTGAAGGCGTGAATGGAGCCGTCAAAGAGCCGCAGAGTGAGATCCGTGGCATCGGACGAAAACCCCATCACTCCGCTGTCCGCGTAAATGATGCGGCGTCCGTCGGTGGCTGCCATGTCGTAGATCGTCACATTCCGCAGGCGGCCAGTGTTGGGATCGATGCGACTGGCCCGCAGGAAGAGGCCGGAGGGCGGGATCTCATTGATCACCTGCTCCCGCATCCCGAGTGTCGCCTTCTTGCGCTGAATGTTGATCAGCAGGTTGCGCAGTTTGGCGTTGCTGTCCGGCAGGATCTGATCGGTGAACCAGAAGTTCACCACGGCGAGGGTGCCTCCGGCGAGCAGGGCGGGTCGCAACATTTGCAGCACGCTCACCCCGCTGGCCCGCATCGCGGTGATCTCGCTGTCCGCCGCCAGATGGCTGTAGCTGTATAGCATCGCGATCAGGACCGCCATCGGCAGGGTCATCGCGATGATGAACGGCAGGCAGAGGAGAAACACCTCGCCGATCACGGTCCAGGGCAATCCCTTCCCCACCAGCTGGCCGAACCGTCGGGCCACCTGGTTGAGCAGCATGATGCTCGTCATCGCGGTAAAGGCGAAGAGGAGCGGGGGGAGGAGTTGCCGAAGCAGGTACCGATCCAGCAGGCGCACGTGAGCTAAGTCTCCGAGTTGTAAGGAGTTCCAACGGTCATTATATTGCCGGTGTCCCTCGCCTTCAAGTCTGACTTCGCCATTTCGCCCCCGGTCAATTTCCTTCGAGTGGCGCGCAATCTCATCGCCCTGACTCTCTTCCTGGCCCTGCCGGGAAGGATTAGCGGCGCAGGCTGATACTTTGCCCCCCCCCCCCGCAGATGGCTGCGGTTTCAGGCGGTCCCCCTCACCCTCCAGGAGCCCGCTACCCTGCGGAACCCCTGGTATGGGGGACGCCGGATACCGCCCAGTCAGGCCGGGGATGCCTGGGAAACGGGAGTCCGGGCCTCGGTGGATTCGAGCCGCCTGGCCGAGCTTACTGCTCGACGCCTGCTGCAGGTCTATGGTCGCAAGGCCATGGATAAGTTCGAGGCCGATTCACTCCGCAGTGAAAAAGGGCTGCTCGGCGTTTCCCGGCGTTATGTGGACCTGACGATTGACGGTCAGGCCCGGCTGGAGATCCGAACCGAACGACTCAAGAACGAGCGCTGCACGCCGATCGAGCTGCTCGATCCCAATGCGGGATGCCAGGGCGGTTTCAAGACCCCACGTTTCGACACCGAGCTCAGCATCGTCTCCGGAGGCCTCCTGGCCCGCCGGCTCCACGTCGACGTGGACTACGACACTTCACGCGACTTCAACGCCAAGAACAACTTCCAGATCTACTACGAGGGGCTTCCCGATGAGATTGTGCGACGGGTCGAAGTCGGAACGGTGATCTTTCGCCCGCCCGCTTCGCGCTTCATCACCGCCTCGATTCCCGCCAACAACTTCGGGGTCAACGCGACATTCGAAGTCGGAGCCCTGCAACTCCAGACCATTGCCGCGACTCAGAAGGGGAGCCAGGTCGCTGAACGGAATTACACAGTCGGCGCCACGACGGTACAGCCCCAGGATCGGCTGCTGCGCGACCTCGACTTCGAGAGTGGGAGATTCTTCTGGGTGGTGGATCCCCAGTTGCTGCCCGGCTACCCCGCGCTCGATATCCTCTCGGTGAACCCGGCTCAGGCGCCGGCGCCCAGCCAGCCGGTTCAGGTCCGGATCTATCGCTACCGTCCCTCGGCGACCCACAACGGTACCAATCCCAACCTGGGCGGCATCACCGCCATTGCTATCGGCGCCGACCCGACCCAGCGGGTAAACGCGATCTGGGAGTTGCTCATCCAGGGAGTCGATTATTACCTGGACGGTTCGGGCCTCTGGTTTGCACTCGGCACCCGTCTGGACCGCAATGACTATCTCGCCGTCAGCTACACGACGCCGGCGGGACAGGTCGGCACCTTTCCGGCCCGGGACAATCCGCCTGCGCCCGGCGGTGCTGTCGCGGGATACGCTGCGACTCATCGTCGAGCCGAAAGTCGACTTCACCAAGCCCACGTTCCGGCATGAGATGCGTCAGGTGTATCGGGTGGCCGGCACCGACCTGGACCGGACCTCGCTCAAGCTGACCATCGACCCTCAATCAGTCGGAACGGCCCCTTAAGCCTGGAGCACAGCCTACCTATCTCTCCCAGCTGGGACTCTCGACCTCCAGCGATCCGACCCTCTTCAATCTTCAGGACCGGCTCTTCCCCCGGGTCCGGGATGCGGCGGCCGATCAGACGGTGAAGGAAGCATACATCATCTTCCCCACGCTGATTCCCTTCGCCGACAGTACCAAGCTGAACCTGTCCGAGGTATCCGATTCGCTCTACAAGACACCGATCTACCTGCTGTTCCAGGAAGGCCCTCCGGCCAAGTTTGTTCTGCGCTTGCAGTACAACGCCAGCAGTACCGGAGACCGAGGTTCCCTCGACCTCAACGCCCTTCAGATCAGGGATGGCAGCGAGCAGCTCATCGTGAACGGTCGAGTGCTCGAGCGCGGAGTCGACTACAACATCTCGTATGACGTAGGGCAGGTCACCTTCCTCGATCCGAACGGGCTGTTTGGAACTGCGGGGAGCACTCAGGTAACTGCCCGATTCGAGGAGCGAGGGATCTTCGCGGTGGCTCCGACTTCCATCTACGGCCTTGCCACCCGCTACTCCCTGGGCCAGACCGGCGGCATCAACCTGATCGGCATCTATCAGGTGGAGCAATCGGCGTTCAATCGCCCGCAGCTGGGGTTCGAGGCCAGCGCAAACATGGTGGGCGGGATCAGCACCGATCTGCGCTTCAAGCCGGCGGCGGTTACCCGTTTCTTCAACAAGCTCACTTCCAGTCCCGCCGTCGCGCCTTCCCGCCTTGATGTCAATGCGGAGTTTGCCGTCACGCGGCCGGATCCCAATCGATCGGGGCAGGCCTACCTGGAGGAGTTCGAGGGAGATAACGGGGTGCCGGTCTCCCTGAGGGAAAACCTTTGGGAGTTCTCCAGTAAGCCCCAGTTCGCCGATGGCGTGACTCAGGTGGTCGGTGCAGCGTTCGACTCCGCCGACGCCGTCCAGATGACCTGGCAGAACCTCATTCCCAACGGCTCCGGTGGGGTAGTGGAGCTGCGAGCCAAGGACATCGATCCCAGCATCCAGGTGGCCGGCTCGGCGGATCAGCTGGAGACGGTGCTCTACACCACCCTCCACGCCGACACGGCGGGTGGCATCGTCCAGCAGAACAACCACTCTCGCTGGTCGCTGCCGGCGCGGCCCAATCAGCCGCGCTGGCGTTCGATGGTGTCGGCGCTGAGCAGTACCGGTGTCGACCTGTCCAAGAACGAGTTTCTCGAGTTCTGGGTCTTTCAGGGCAATCCCCGCACTGCGGATTCAGCCCACGTTCAGATCGTACTGGACCTGGGTAGTGTGAATGAAGACGCGCTCGCATTGGCGCCGGACAGTGTCAGGGTCGACTCCACCTTTTCAGGGAGGCGCTATGACGGAGTGAACCTGCTGGATACCGAGCGGGAGCCGACCGGGATCTTCAACGCCGAGGTGGATGACATCGGGATCCTCTCGGATCGGCCGGACACGGTCTTCTCACCTTCGGGTCCGGTGATCAATCCGCCGCTCTGTGAACGGATACTCAGCAGCACCGTTCCGGTCTACCGCTGGGGCGATCTGGGCGCCCGCTGTACCAACGGCAACGGATTGCTCGACACGGAAGATCTCAACAACGACAACTTCCTCAACGCAACCGGCACTGCCGAGAACGCGTTCCGCTGGGTAGTGGACCTCACCTCGCCCAAGTACTTCGTGCGCGACGGGGTGTTCAACGCCGATTCGATCGCGGGCTGGAAGCTCTACCGTATTCCGTTGCGCCGGCCGGAGTTCGAGTTGGGCACTCCCAACATCCGGCTCATCCAGCATCTGCGGCTGACCGTGGTCGCCGACCCGGACCAGGGCGGATCCGACATCCTCGCCCGGTTCGCGCTGGGCCGGATGCGCTTCCTCGGTGCTCCGTGGGTCCGCCGGGCTGAGTCGCCGATCGCAAGCATTCAGGGCGCGACCGGTGCGCCGGTCGGAGAGGTCGTGGCCTCCACGATCTCCACCGAGAACAGCGAGCTGGGCTACGTCTCTCCCCCGGGAGTGTCGGGATCCACCTCCAGCAAGGGCGGCTCAGTCGATGAATTTGGGCGGCAGATCAACGAGCGGTCGCTGCGGATCCTGGCCAGCCGTTTCACCCAGAGGCAGCGCGCCGAGGCGTACTTCCGATTCCCCAGCGGGCCGCAGAATGTGCTGGGTTACCGGGAACTGCGCGTCTGGGCCCGCGGCTCAGGCGATGGCTGGATCGAGGGCGACTACCAGGCCTACATCCGCCTGGGCAGCGACAGCCGGAACTTCTATGAGTTCCGGACTCCTTCTTCTACCACAACCTGGCTGCCGGAGATTTCCGTCAATCTCGAGACCTTTCGAAACATGCGGGCACAGATCGAATCGCGCCGCCTCCAAGGCCTTCCGGCTGACAGCGCGGTCCGCGTCGCCTGCGGCGGCGACACCGTGTCCACCGCCTACGTGCTGTGCAACAACGGCTACCTGGTTCACGTCGGGGACCCGGATGTCAGTCCGCCCAACCTCGCCGCGGTACAGGAGCTCGCAGCCGGCATCATCAGGGTAGGGTCCAATGCGCCTACCGATAGCGCGGAGGTCTGGATCGATGACATCCGCCTGGTTGATCCGGTGGCGAACCTCGGCACTGCGATGGCGCTCGACGCCCACCTCACCGCCTCCGACGTGGGAGACTTCAACCTCGGCTACGTGTGGCAGGACGGCTTCTTTCAGCAGCTGGGTCAGGATCCGAGCTACCGTACCACCGGCGTACTGACCGCCGGAAGCTCCCTGCGCCTCGACCGTTTTCTTCCCACGTCGCTCGGCATCACCATGCCATTTGGTGTTGCCTATGTCCGGAGCAACACCGACCCCGAGCTGCTGACCGGCACCGACATCCGCGGCTCCGATCTCTCGAACCTGAGAAAGCCGCAGAGTTGGACCCTGGCCTGGACCGTGTCGCTGCGGAGGTCAGTCCGAGGTCGTACCTGGCTGGTCCGCGGCCTCCTGGACCCACTGTCCCTCAACGCCGCCATTACTGATGGGCGGAGCCAGTCCGAGCTTTCTTCCGCCAGCTCCAACGCTCGGACCTTCAACGCCACCTATGGACTGATTCCTGGACGAGGCGGGTTCGGTCTCAACCTCGGCGGTCTGGTTGACCACCTGCCGGGCTTTCTGCGCAAGACGCAGGGCGGGGACGCGCTGCGGCGCCCCTTCGTCAATCTGGCTCCTACCTCGGTTCGTCTCTCCAGCGGACTGCTCAAGAACGAGTCGCGGCTTACCTCCTTCGGCGTGCCGGTGGAGCGGGCATCCGACTCGCTGCTCCCGGTGCTGGAGTCGCTCAGCGAGCTTTGGCGCAACGCTGCGGGGCTGACTTGGCAACCCCTGGGGATGCTCCGCATCTCCGGCGACCTCGCCAGCACCCGAGACCTCCGGGATTATCCCGACTCCACCACGCTGGGACGCCTCGTCAACGACTCGAGGCAGCAATTCCTTGGCATGGATGTGGGTGTCGAGCGCGACCGGTCACTTACGACGGCGTTCGGCCTGACCCCGAAGATCACCTCATGGCTTCGGCCCCGCCTGCTCAGCGGCAGCAGCTTCGTGCTTTCCCGCAGCCTCACCAGTCGCGATCCGGTCCGGGAAATCGACGATACGGCTGGCGCCTTCATTCTTCCCCAGACGCTCAACAACGGCCGGCTTAACGAAATCGGAGTCGGCATCGATCTGGGCGGCATCCTCGCGGGCATCTTCGGGGACAGCACCTCGCTGGGTCGGCTGGCTCGCCGGGCCCGCCCGTTCGACCTGAGCGACCGCCTGGGGCATACCTCGACCTACGATCTCGCGGCGTTTGATCCTGGCTTGTCGTACATGCTGGCCCTGGGAGGATTGGACGACTTTCTCAATCAGGAGGGCGAGGATGCCATCGGGGCGACCGAGACTCGCACGACGTCGTTCGGCGGCGGCGCGGACCTTCCTTTCGGAATCACTGCTCAGCTGAGCTATTCCCGGATCCGGTCCAACCGCTTCCAGCAGATCGTCGGCCGCTATCTCAACACCGAGAGCCTGCAGCGGGAATGGCCCAGCGGGAGCGCGAGGTGGACTCGCACGCTGCGGAATGGACCGTTCGCACTGGTCGGGCTGGGCACGGCGTTTCGGGTGAGGGAGGGCGTCACTACGCTGCCCGGCGTCGCCGGCAGCGCGCCGACGGTGAGCTCGACCAAGTCATCCTCCGTCACTCCTGACTTGCAGCTCGGCTTCACCAATGGAGTCGCGCTCACGGTGGCCTACAACATGCTGGACCAGGAGTCGGAGAATAACGGAAACCTGAACCGCCTGGACCAGGATGACATCAACGGCAGCCTGAACTACTCATTCCCCCTCCCCTTCCGGATCAACCGGCAGAAGAAGGTTGCGCGCTCGTCGCTCACTGCGCTGTGGTCCAAGACCGTCACCTGCCTCGATCGGCCGAGTGTGTCGGACTGCGAGGTCACCTCGGATACCCGGCGGCGCGAGCTTCGAGCCGGTCTCGATACCGACGTGATGCAGACCCTGTCGGCCGGTCTGCAGTTCTCCTATTCGCTCAGCGAAGCGCGCCACATCAATCGCAAGTTCTCCCAGATCATCATCACCGCCTCGGTGCAGTTGTCGTTGTTCGCGGGAGATTATCGGTAGCGGTCGAGAGGCGATAGTCGATGGTCGATGGTCAATAGTCGATAGTCAATGGACGTTAGTCGTGAGTCTCGAGTCTCAAGGAGCCAAGACTCAGGGCCCAGGACCCACGACCATTGACCATCGACCATTGACCATCGACCATTGACCATCGACCATCGACCATTGACACCGACCCATGACCATCCGCCACCTCCAGCTTCTCGCCCTCGGCTTCTTCGCGTGCTCATCCGCGGCGGTCCCTCCCCACGAGTTCGATGGACCCGGCGCGTTCAGCTACCTCGAACGGCAGGTGGGATTCGGATACCGGATTCCGGGAACGCCGGGCCACGCGGCGCAGGCTGCCTGGATGGATTCGTTGCTCCATCAGCGCGCCGATACCGTCGTGGTCCAGAGCTGGAAGCATGTCACCCAGAAGGGCGATACGCTGCCGCTCACCAACTTCATCGCCAGGTTCAATCCCGGATCCCGGGACCGTCTCCTGTTTCTGGCCCACTGGGACACCCGGCCCCGCTCGGACAATCCCAAGTACACCGGTCCCCACACGCCGGTACCGGGAGCCAATGACGGGGCCTCCGGCACCGCCGTCCTGTTGGGGATGGCCGACGCCCTGAAGAAATCTCCGCCCAAGGTCGGGGTGGACCTGCTGTTCGTCGATGGCGAGGACTACGGCGACTTCGAGAAAGAGAAGGACGATGTTCTCATCGGATCGCGCTACTACGCCCGGCACCTCCCGCCCGGCCAGCTGCCGCTCTACGCCGTGCTCTTCGACCTTGTCGCGGACAAGGATCTCAAGCTGCTGCCCGAAGGACAGTCGCTACTCGCGGCCCCGGAAGTGGTGGAGCTGGTCTGGAATACAGCCCGGGAAATCGGGCACGGCAGCGTCTTCGTCTACTCTCCCGGACTCGGCCCCACTTTGATCGACGATCACGTGGAGCTGCAGAAGGTGGGAATCCGGGCCATCGACCTGGTGGATTTTGCCTATCCGGACAGTGTGGAACGGCTGTACTGGCACACGCCGGCGGACACCCTGGACAAGGTCAGCGCCCAGTCGCTTCAGGTGGTGGGAGACGTGGGAATGGCTCTGGTGAGAAAGGCGGAGAGGTAGCCTGCCCAAAAGCGTGAGAAGTGAGAGGTGAGAAGTGAGACGGAGAAACGCCCTTCTCACTTCTTACTTCTCACGTTTTTTGGGGGGCCGTTCGCGTTACCTGAAGTACCTCTCACTGCCAGCCCGGCATTACGGTGGGCCATGCCTCCCGAGCGCCGTGCCGTCCTTCTCCTCCTGGGACTCGCCCTGGCAGGGCAGGGAATTCGGGTTTGGTGGAACCGACCTGACGCAGCTCCAGGCGGTCTGGTCCTGCTGGCGGCCGATTCCGCTCAACCTCTCGCAGCCCAGCGGCAGCGGTCTCTGGTGCTGGACCGGCCGCTCGCCGTCGGCGAGAAGATCGACCTCGACAAGGCATCGGTGGACGAGATCGCCAGGCTTCCTCGAGTCGGCCGCACGCTGGCCAGGACCATCAAGGCTGATCGCGATGTCCATGGCCCCTTCGGAGGCCTCGAGGGACTCGATCGAGTACCGGGAGTGGGTCCGGGACTCCTCGCGGTGCTCTCTCCCCATGTCGTGTTTTCCGGCCGACCCAGCGGCGAACTACCGGTGCCGCGTCGTGCCACGCTCAATATCAATGCTGCCGACTCTGCGGCGTTCGAGCGTCTCGGCGGCATCGGGCCCTACATGGCGGGACGGATCGTGGCCTATCGCAATCGGCACGGGTCCTTTGGCAGCGTGGACGATCTGCTCAAGGTAGGAGGAATCGGCCCCGCCACTTTGGCGAAAGTGCGAGAATCCTTGGCAGTTCAGTAACCTCGAGGTCCGCCGGTCCGCCGGTCCGCCAGTCCGCGGTCCCGACTTGACACCCCCTCCCCTCTATCTAGCTTAGGAGCAAGTCCCCTAAACCGTTGTCATTCCTCACAATCCGAAACTTGGCGCGATGGCGACAGCTGCGGCCAGCAACGATCGGCTGGGTGACATACTCATCCGCGAGGGGCTCATCACCCGTGAGCAACTCTCCGACGGCACTTAGCGAGCAGAAGTCCACCGGCCACCGGTTGGGCTACGTGCTGGTCAAACTGGGACTGGTGCAGGAGCTCGAGGTCACCAAGGTCCTGGCCCGCCAGTACCGGATGCCGGCGGTGGACCTGAGCCGGTTCGAGGTGGATCCGAAGATCCTCAAGATGGTCCCCGGCGACTTCGCGCTGAAACACATCTTGCTCCCGCTCAAGCGGGAAGGACGGACCCTGACCGTCGCCATGGCGGACCCCACCAACACCGGGGTGCTCGACGACCTGAAGTTCATCACCCGGTACGATCTGTTCCCGGTCATCGCCGGAGAGTACACCCTCCGCAATCTCCTGGAAAAGCATTACGAGTCCTCCGATCAGCAGCTGCAGACGCTGCTCAAGGACATGGAGGACATGGGTGATACGGATGTCGAGATCGTGGAGGACATGGAGGAGGAGGCCGCGACCCAGGCGCAGATCAACGATGCGCCGGTCGTGAAGCTGATCAACGGCATCCTGACCGACGCGGTCAAGCGGGGCGCGTCGGACATCCACATCGAGCCGTTCGAGCACGAAATCCGGGTGCGTTACCGCATCGACGGCGCGCTGCTCGAAGTGATGAAGCCGCCGGTCAAGATGAAGGCCGCGCTCACCTCGCGCGTCAAGATTCTCTCCCAGCTCAATATCGCCGAGCGGCGGGTGCCGCAGGACGGCCGCCTCAAGCTGAAAATGGGCAACCGGGTGATCGACTTCCGGGTATCCACTCTGCCGGTGCTCTTCGGCGAGAAGATCGTGATGCGAATTCTCGACAAGGGGAACTTGACCCTCGATCTCAGCAAGTTCGGCTTCGAGCCCAAGGCCGAGGCGGACTTGATGAAGGCGATTCTGAATCCGTACGGCATGGTGCTGGTCACGGGGCCGACCGGCTCGGGCAAGACGACGACGCTCTACTCGGCCCTGTCCCGGGTCAACACCATCGAGACCAACATCATGACGGCCGAGGATCCGGTCGAGTACAACCTGATGGGGATCAACCAGGTCCTGGTCCGCAACGAAATCGGCCTCACCTTCGCCGCTGCACTGAGGGCGTTCCTGCGTCAGGATCCCAACATCATCATGATCGGGGAGATCCGGGACCTGGAGACCGGAGGCATCGCGATCAAGGCCGCCCTCACCGGCCACCTGGTCCTCTCCACTTTGCATACCAATGACGCACCCAGCACGATCACCCGCATGATCGACATGGGGATCGAGGCATTCAACGTCGCCAGCGCCGTCAACCTGGTGGTGGCTCAGCGGCTGGTACGGCGTATCTGCAAGGATTGCAAGGGTTCCCACACCTATACCGAGGTGGAACTCAAGTCCCTGAACGAGGATGTGGAGAAGGTCCGGAACTTGCCCTTCATGAAGGGCTCTGGGTGCGATACATGTAATGGCACGGGCTATAAGGGGCGGGCCGGGCTCTATGAAGTAATGGCCCTGTCCCCCGACCTCAGGCGTGGCATTCTGCGAGGGGCCTCGGTGGCGGAGCTCAGGGATCAGGCGGTGGCCGAGGGTATGCTCACCCTCCGGATGGACGGACTCGTGAAGATCGAAAAGGGCGTGACCACGCTCGAAGAGGTCATCAAGGAGACGGCTGGATGACGATCAATCTGCGTGCGCTGTTGGAGGAGATGATCGAGAAGGAGGCCTCGGACCTCCACGTTACCGCCGGCGAGCGGGCCAAGCTCCGGATCGACGGAGACATGACCAACGCCTCGGCGACCGAGGTGCTGTCTCCCAAGGACACCCTCTCGCTCGCCTACTCGGTCCTCACCGAAAATCAGAAAAAGCGATTCGAGACCGAGGACGAGCTGGACTTCTCCTTCGGCATCCAGAACCTTGCCCGATTCCGCGGCAACGTGTTCAAGCAGCGCGGTTGCGTCGCCATGGTGATCCGCATGATTCCCTTCAATGTGCGGACCTTCCAGGATCTTGGCCTTCCCCCGATCCTTTCCAAGATGGCCGAGAAGCCGAGGGGGCTGATCCTGGTGACCGGGCCGACCGGCTCAGGAAAATCCACCACGCTCGCGGCGATCATCGACAAGATCAACAAGGAGCGGAAGGGCCATATCATCACGGTGGAAGACCCGATCGAGTTCATCCACCGCCACCAGAGCTGCATCATCAACCAGCGCGAGGTTGGCACCGATACCAAGAGCTTCGCCAACGCGCTGAAATACGCCCTCCGCGAAGATCCCGATGTGCTGCTGGTGGGCGAAATGCGGGACCTGGAAACCATCGCCGCGACGCTGACGATCGCCGAGACCGGCCACCTGGCCCTGGCGACGCTGCACACCAACTCGGCGGCGGAGTCCATCAACCGCATCATCGACGTGTTCCCCTCGAACCAGCAACAGCAGGTCCGCGCCCAGCTGGCGTTCGTGCTGGAAGGAGTCGTGACCCAGACCCTGCTGCAGAAGGCGAAGGGTCGGGGCCGCGCCATGGCCTGCGAGATCATGGTCTGCACCCCGGCCATCCGGGCACTGATCCGCGACGACAAAGTCCACCAGATCTACTCCGCGCTGCAGTCGGGCAAGAAGCACGGCATGCAGACGATGAACGATTCGCTGTTCCAGTTGCATACCAGCCGTGAAGTGACGCTCGAGGAATGTCTCCGGGCCTCGGGCGATCCGAACGAGCTGCTCCGGATGTGTGGCGAGACGCCGTTGGAGGAGCAGGAGATGGGGACGGTGGAGAAGTCCGCCAAGCCGGCCGGTCGGCGCTAACCCAGGGGGGGCTGCCTCATGCCAGTCTACGAGTACACCGCACGAAACCCTGCCAATGGCCAGATCCTGAAGGGCCAGCTTGATGTGCCGTCGAAAGACGACGTCGTAAAGCACATCAAGCAGCAGAAGATGATGATGGTCAACATCCGGGAGCAGCCGAAGGCGATCACCTTCAGCCTCAAGCGGAAGAGCGTCTCGACCCGCGACATCGTCATCTTCACCCGGCAGTTCGCGACGATGATCAACGCCGGTCTGCCGCTGGTCCAATCCCTGGACATCCTCGCGAAGCAGACCGAGAACCCCGCCCTCGCCGAAGTCACCCGGCAGGTGGTGTACAACGTGGAGAGCGGGCACACTCTGGCCGATGCCTTCTCCAAGCATCCCAAGGCCTTCACCGACCTCTACGTGAACATGGTCGCTGCCGGCGAGGCGGGCGGTATTCTGGATACCATTCTGCTCCGTCTGGCGACGTTCCTCGAAAAGAATGACGCCCTGGTCCGCAAGGTGAAGGGCGCCATGGTCTACCCGGGAGTGATCTTCACGGTCGCCGGGGTCGCCGTGGCCGTGCTGCTCATCTTCGTGATCCCGACCTTCCAGGCGATGTTCGCCTCGGTCAACCTGGAGCTGCCACTCCCGACCCGTATCGTGATCGGTGCGTCACAGCTGCTGATCAACTACTGGTGGGTGATCCTCGCCGTTATCGGTCTCTCGGTCTTCGGCATCCGTCGCTACTACGCCACCGACGACGGTAAGAAGCGCCTCGACCAGATGCTGCTCAACGCCCCGGTCCTCGGCGATCTGCTGCGGAAGTCGGCCGTGTCCCGCTTCACCCGGACGCTGGGCACCCTGATCAGCTCCGGCGTGAGCATCCTGGACGGCCTCGAGATCACGGCCAAGACGGCCGGCAACCGGGTCATCCATGATGCGGTCATGGCCTCCCGCCAGTCGATCGCCGGCGGTGAGACCATTGCGGCGCCGCTCGAGAAGTCGAAGGTCTTCCCGCCGATGGTGATCTCGATGATCGCCGTAGGTGAGCAGACCGGCGGACTGGACGAGATGCTCTCCAAGATCGCCGACTTCTATGACGACGAGGTGGACGTGGCGGTAGGAGCGCTGCTCTCCCTCATGGAGCCGATCATGATCGTCGTCCTCGGCGTGATCGTCGGCGGCATGGTGGTCGCCATGTACCTGCCGATCTTCGACATGGTGAACGCTGTCCAGTAGACCCGCGATCCAACGAGTTATCGCCACCGGGCGGGGGGATGTCCTCCCGCCCGGTTGGCTTTCCCCTACTTGCCGCTGTCGCCTTGCGGGGTAGGTTGATCCCGGCCCTCGCCAAGGAAGGCGTGAGCACCTTGTGCGGCTCCGTACGAAGGCAGCAAGTAATCCTGCTCCTGACGCGAGGCCTGGTGCTCGCGCCATGGGCGGGCGTCCACCCGCAAGACCTTCCGGCTCAGGATTCCAGCCTGATCCGCTCCATGGGCCTTCCCCAGGCCCTGAAGCCGTACGGAGCGGCGGCATTCGGCATCGACAATCGGGAGAACGGATTCGAAGGCCGTCGCTCACGGCACCGTCGGCATCTATCATGACCTGCTGAACCCCGCGATGAGCGCAGCCGGGCTCTCGCTGGAGGGATACGGCGGCGTCCTCGGTTCCGACTTCGACGCTGGCCTGCGGCTCTTCGTCGGGTCTCCGGCGCTGCGGCTTCACCTCGGCGTCGACTACTCGCTCGCCGACACTCGACTCGACTTCGCGGTGGTGGTGTCCGATCCGGTGCGGCGGGGTGGGTTGCTGGGTGGCGGCAGCGGACTCCGAGTCGTTTGGGCCCCGGTGCGAGGTGCCTTCGAGGCCGGCATCTCGGTTCCTCTCTTTCAGCCCTTTGCCGGAAGAACCCGGTTTCGCAAGCTCGACCGGCCCGCGCCGCCAGCCCCCAACAAGGCCGAGCTGGAGATCGTGCCGATCGATTCGGTGATCCTGACCAGTCTGACCAGTCTGCGGCAGTCTGCTCTGTGGATTTCGCGCATGACCTCCCCGGCGCTGCCGCGCGGCCCTCCCGAGTTTGCTCTGGTGGAAGATTCGGCGATGGCGGCGCACATCGTCATCGGCGACTCCGCCCATCCGCCCGGACACACCCCAAGCCTCGAGGAGGCCGAGTTCCATCGGGAACTCGAACGGGCATTTGAATCCGTCCCCACGGCTGATGCCGCCCGCCGGATCCTGCTGGAAGAGGTCCTGCTGCCGTTCAATCGCGACTTCGGGCGAATCCGGGACGACGACGTGCTGATCGCGCTGCGATCCCGTGCCCTCGCGGCATTCCGGACCTGGGCCGACAGTGGAACCGTCATTCCCGCTAATGGAAGAAGCCGGGCCCTCGGGGTCTTCGACGCCGTTCTCGGGATCGTAGAAGAGGTAGCGGAAAGCGCGAGGTTGCGCTGGGGAGACAGCCGCGTCGTCTGGATCCCGTTTCAGCTCGCGCTGCGCCCCGAAGAGCACGATGGACAATCCGAGTTGGATGACCTCATTGGCAAGGTGATTGGCTCCGAGTTCCTGCCCGGTCACGACCTGGTCTACGCCACCGACGAGCGGTTCCAGGCCGCCCTGCTCCGAACCATTCAGCAGGCCCGGGACTACCACGTCCTCTGGATCCACGACTTCGCGGGGAAGGCGGAGAACGATCGCCCGGATTCAACGTCCATGAGGATTGCGGTGGATGGGTACTTGAAATCACTCACCGACGCCGCCGCCGGGTACGACCGCACTCATGTCATCCCCACCTACCTGATCTTCCTCGATCAGTACTACTACCAGCGAAGCAAGGCGGGCTTCTGGCTTTCTCTCCTGGGAGACCCGCTGAGGCGGGAGATCCATTCGGGAGATTCGATGGTGGACCAACGGGTGCGTGCTGCCCAGGCTGCGCTGCGAGCCGCCGTGGCCCGCTCGGCCGAGCTCAAGGCTGCCACAGCCGTGTACGGGCAGGCCTGGTTGCGAAAGCTGATCAGTGTGCACGTGAGCGTCACCAATCCTCCCGACCCGTCTTTTCGCAGCCGGGTGCTTGTGGGCGGACTCACCATGGCTCTGCCCGATGACATCATGCGGGACCATCGCAAGATCGCCTTCGCCGACATCACCGAGTCCGACCCCGGCAAAGGCATCGCTCTGCTCACGGGTCTGGGCGTCGGGGAGCACTACGCGCAGTTTCAATGGCTGGACCGGACCATCGTACTCTCGGGCCCCGCGGCGCTCACTCTCAAGACCGAGGCGAGGCAACTGCTGCTGAGCCAGGGGTTCCGGCCGGAGGAGATCCCCCGGGTACTCCAGCCGGTTGCCGAGCCTCCCGACTATTACCAGCGGATCAAGGAACTGGAGAGTCGCGACTGGTTCGCCCGGGCGGCGATCGCGCTCAATGAGACCGGCTATGGGGCCAAGCATTCCTCCGCGGCAAAGGCTACGCTGTACTCTCTAATGCCGGCCGGCTCTACCATCATCGTCTCGGATCCGCAGTGGCTGAGTCGTTTCTGGGGCGGGATGCTGCTGGGCGCGGCACTCCGGGGATGCCACGTGCTGGTGGTGGGGCCCGGGGTCCTGAACACTGCTTTCGACGGCTCACCGGTTCAGCTCTCCCTCCAGCGCGATCTCTTCATTCGCTTGCTCCAGGCCCGGGAAATCTTGAAGGGCGGCCTTGAAGTGAGTCACGGAGGGATTCAACTCGGACTCTTCAGCGTCGGGCTGGGTACCTACAATGTCGCGGGGGGAGTCCGGGCGGTCCGGGATGGGCTGCGAAGAAACCCCTTCATTCTCGAAGCTCTTCCTTTCGCTCCCAACGTGGTCTACCTGTTTGAACACGCCGACAGCATCCTCAAGGATCTGGGCGCCCCCATTCCCGACACCGTCGAAACGTACCATCCTCGGTTTCACCTCAAGACCCAGTTTCTCGGCACCGCGAGCGCCATGAAGGAGGTCATCGGCCGGCCTGAGTATGCCGCCTTCTTTGCCCGCCGGATCCGGGAGCGGCTCAGCGACACCGTGTCGGCCGCCGGAACCGACATCACTCTGGACCACCTCTCCATGTTTCGATCCTACCTCGACCATCGCTCGCCGGAGGAGCGGGAGCGTCAGGCGCTCTATCTCACGGTTGGGTCCCACAACCAGGACCAGCGCTCGCTGCTGCTCGACGGGGAGGCCACGTGCATCGTGTCCGGAGAGGCTAGCCTCGTGGCCGCTGGAGACATGCTGCTGCTCACCACAGCGGGTGTGGTCTGGCTCTCGGATCCGGAGGAAGTTCGACGGCTACTCCCGGCACCCAGCCGGTCGCAACAAGGCTTGGCCTGGCTGACTGAGGGCATCTTCTAGCCATGTCCCATTCTGAAACCGCTGAATCTCCGGGCCCGTAAGGTCACCATTGCCTCGTCGGTCCTTCCCCGGAGGTCTCCCATGCGTACCCTGTGGACCAAAATCAGCCTCGGCGCCCTCGGCGTCTTTCTAGTCGGCATGCTGCTTCTCACCGTCGTCAAGGATGCGAAGAGTACGGTGAAACAGGCGCTGACTCGCGCAGTCCATCATCACGGCTCGTCCGCCCAGTTGCAGGCGGACATTCCCTTTGTCCTCGACGGGCAGCGACTGGGGACCGTGAATCACATGGCGATCCGCCGGAGCGCCGACCACGATCTAGCGCGCTTCACCTTCAGCGTCGCGCTCGATTCGGACGCCGATCTGCCCGTACTGACAGGGTGCCACCTGGTTCCGGTCGGCGAGGATGACTTTGATATAGAGGATGGATTCCGTTGTGCTGCGAAAGGCGAGAGCGGTTGGGAGGAGGTGGGATCGATCGTCTTCGAGCCCTCGGGTCTCGAGCGCCCCATTCTCGCCGGGAGCAAAGTGGTCGCGGAGCTGCACAAGGGGGAGCGCTTCTCGGCGGACGCCGATTTTACCGGGCCCGTTCGCGTGAGCGCGAAAGGCGATCACGGCGAGCTGGTGCACCTGAAGGCGGACAGCAACGGGGCATTCCTTTTGGTTAACGGCAAGGAAGGACGTGCCGTGCTGCGCCTCAAGGCGGACAAGAGCGGGTTCTCCCTCACCGTGGATACAACGGCGGCCCATTAGCCCGCCTCACACGACGTCACTGCACGGAGACGCCCCCGGGGTTTCGACCGGGGGCGCCTTTTGTTGCAGGCCCTGCGGGCGGTTACATCATGGCCCGGGAAAGGCTACGTTCAGGAAGCCCCTCGTCCGTTTCCAGGGTATCATGGCCGCACAACGCACTATTCAACGTCGTCCCTCCACGCCAGCCCCCGCGATGTCAACCACTGGGCTTGAGCGCAGCCTGCCTATCGATGTCATGCTCCAGACCTGCCAACGGGTCTGGGCGGCCAGCCTGGCTTTCGCGGCCCTGTGGGCGTTCGCCCTCTTCATGAACAACGTCCTCGCCCGGATTCTCGGAGTGACGATGCTCTACTACCCGGTCTGGCCGATGCCGGGGAACCTCATTGCGGGAATCGGCCTGGCTGCTTCCCTGCTCCTGGCCTACGTGGCCCGTGTTAAGGGCTTAAGACAGCAGCTCCTGCTGGACCTGGGTTCGGGCTACCTGGTGCTTACGTCATTGCTCGTGGGCCTGATTGAGCAGTGGGAGCCCCATGTCACCCAGCCGAGCCCCTCCTGGATCATCGTGGGAATCGTTGTCTATCCCTCGATCGTGCCCAACACAGTGCCGAAGACCCTCTTCACCGGTTTGTTGGCGGCCACCATGGGGCCGCTCGCGCTCTGGATTTCGACCCTGCGCGGACAGGAAGTGAACGCGACCCTGTTCAACTACCTCTGGGCCTTCCTCCCCAACTACATCGCGGCTGCCATCGCGGTGGTCCCCGTCAAGGTGATCCGGCGCCTGGGCCGGCAGGTCAATCGTGCCCGCGAGCTGGGGAGCTATCGTCTCGACGAGGTGCTCGGTAAGGGCGGCATGGGAGAGGTGTATCGAGCCTCGCATCACACCCTCGCCCGCCCGGCGGCCATCAAGCTCATCCGTCAGGAAGTGCTCGGTGGGACCAGTGCAGCCGGCGCTCGGCTGATTCTCGAGCGATTCCGCCGTGAAGCGCAGGCGACCGCCTCGCTGAAGTCGCCGCACACGATAAGCCTGTACGACTTCGGTGTGTCGGAGGACGGCACCTTCTTTCTGGTAATGGAGTTGCTCGACGGTCTGGACTTGGAGCGGCTGGTGCAGACCTTCGGCCCGGTGCCGCCCGAACGGGCCGTGTACCTGCTGACTCAGGCGTGCGCGTCGCTCGAAGAGGCTCACGTAAACGGGCTGGTTCACCGCGACATCAAGGCTGGAAACATCTTCACCTGCCGTCTCGGTCTCGAAGTTGATTTCGTGAAGGTGCTGGACTTTGGTCTGGTGAAGGCTGAGAACGCAGACCCTGGCCAGTCGCTGCTCACGGCCCCCAACGCGACGGCCGGTACTCCCGCGTACATCGCACCGGAAACGGTTCTGGGGACTCCGGTTGACCACCGGGCAGACATCTACGCCCTCGGTTGTGTGGCCTATTGGCTGGTGACGGGTAAGCTGGTCTTCGACGCGCCATCGGCCGTGGCCATGATGCTGAAGCACGCGAACGAGCCGCCAATACCACCCTCCCGTCGCACCGAGATCGAGCTGCCTGCCGCGTTCGACGAAGTCGTTCTTGCTTGTCTCGCGAAGCGTCCGGAGGACCGTCCTCAGTCGGCCGGTGAGTTGGCCGAACGGCTGCGGGCCGCGGTGGCCGACTCGGCCTGGGACGCGGAACGGGCCAAACGCTGGTGGGAAAGACATCGACCGCCCAACGCCTGGAGCGAGGAGTGTGTCGAGTGCGACATGCGGGTGATGCCTGCCCTGACGCCGGAACCGGAAGCTGTCCGAGCAGACCAGTGCCGCCCGCTGACCAAGGCTTCGCCGTAGTTGCAAGGCTGCGTGTCCTTCTCGCACTGGTAAGCTGGCCCGATCGCACTCCCCGCCCAGCAAGAGCCTGCGGGCCCTGAGCCGGGATCTCGCCCAGGTGGCCGCTCAGGTGCAACCAGCGGTGGTACAGATTCGGGTCACCGCCTGGGGGCCTGTGGGGGGAAAGGATGGGGCGGCCTTCCTGGGCAATCAGCGACAAACCGGTTCCGGCGTCATTCTGACCTCCGACGGATACATCGTCACCAATGCGCACGTGGTCGATGGCGGACGGCGCTTCACCATAGCGCTGGCGGCTCCGGCTGCGCCGGACGCACCGGGTCAGTCCCTGGTGGCCGGGCCTCCCCGCGAGCTCCCCGGAGAGTTGGTCGGGGTCGACCGCGAGACCGACTTAGCCGTACTCAAGATCTCAGCCACGGGACTCCCGGTGGCGCGGCTGGCCGATTCCGACTCGCTCGCGCCGGGAGAGATCGTCCTGGCGCTGGGAAGCCCGCTTGGTCTCGCCAGCAGTGTGACGATGGGTGTGGTAAGCGCGGTAGGCCGCCAGCTTCGAGAGGACGACCGGATGGTCTATATCCAGACCGACACCCCCATCAATCCGGGAAACAGTGGGGGACCGCTGGTGACCACCGATGGCGCGGTGACGGGTATCAACACCCTCATCCTGAGTCAGTCGGGTGGCAGTGAGGGGATCGGCTTCGCGGCGCCCAGCAACATCGTGCGCCACGTGGCGGACCAGTTGCGGCAATATCGTCGAGTTCGCCGCGGCGAAATCGGCGTCTTTGCCCAGACGATAACGCCCGCCATGGCGACGGCCCTCCGGCTGCCGCAGAACTGGGGTGTGGTCATCGGGGATGTGTATCCGGGCAGCCCGGCTGCACGCGCCGGGCTTCAGACCGGTGACGTGATAGTATCGGTCAACGGCAAGGTGGTCGAGAACGGACGCCAGTTTGACGTCACGCTCTATCGCCAACCCATCGGTCAACCCGCGGCACTCGATGTTCGCCGCGGGCTGCAACGCCTGACCATACGAGTGCCGGTCGTCGAGCGTCAGGATAATGCTTCCCGGCTGCGAGACCTGGTGACACCGGAGCGGAATCTCATCCCTCGCCTCGGTGTGTTGGGGCTCGACATGACTCAGGACCTGGCGGAGCAGATCCCCGGGCTGCGGAAGCCGAGCGGTGTGGTCGTCGCCGCGCTCACGCCCGATGCTACCGCGGCGCCCGATGGGCTGCAGCCGGGCGACGTCATTCACGCCATGAACGGAACCGCCGTGCTCTCCATCGCGGACCTGCGGCAAGGCCTGTCGGCGCTGTCACCCGGCGACGTAATTCTTCAAGTCCTTCGGGACAGCCGGCTCCGATACGTCACGCTGACCATCGAATGACCGCGTCCATTGTGGACCGGGCGACGCCACTGGATCGTGCGCTGCGGCTGGTCACCGATGTTCGACCTGGGGAAGGAGCCACGGCACTCCTCCTTGGCCTCAATGTGCTCCTCCTGCTGTGCGCCTACTACATCCTCAAACCGGTTCGAGAGGCGCTCATCCTCTCGGGCGAAGGGGCCGAGGTCAAGAGCTACGTCGCCGCGGGGCAGGCCTTGCTCCTTCTCGTGCTGGTTCCCGCGTATGGCGCCCTGGCCGACCGACTCCCACGCCGGCGCCTGCTCAATGTGGTTACCGGCTTCTTCATCATGTGCCTTGTGGGTTTCTGGGCGCTGGCTCGCGCTCGGGTGCCGGTCGGTGTCCCGTTCTTTCTCTGGGTCGGCATCTTCAATCTGATGATCGTGGCGCAGTTCTGGTCCTTCGCCAACGACCTGTATACCAAGGATCAGGGCGAGCGGCTGTTTCCGATTGTCGCCTTCGGGGCATCGCTGGGTGCCGTGGTTGGAAGTCTCCTGACCAACCGGCTCATCCCGCTGGTGGGAGTGCCGCAGCTGCTGCTGGTCGCCGCTGCTCTGCTGGCGATCGCCGCGGTCCTGAGCAATCACGTGGATGCGCGAGAGCGGCGGCATGCGGAGGCCGGGATTCCTCACCCGGTTCACCACGGCGGCGGTACCCGCGGCGACTGGTGAGTACGAGGTCGTCACCAGGGGAGAGAAGAAGGCGGTAACGCTCTCCCGTAGCGGGTTGCCGCCCCGGCCCGGCACCTTCCGTCTGGTCTTCGGGGATCGCTATCTCCTGCTGATCGCCCTGATGATTCTGGTGCTCAACTGGGTCAACACCACGGGGGAGTATATCCTCTCGAGCACGTTGACCGCCGCGGCCAAGGCCGCCGTTGCCAAGGAGGCTACCGGTGGACTCTCGGAGGCGGAGTTCATCGGGGCGTTCTACTCCCAGTTCTATTTCGTCGTCAACAGCGTCGGCATCCTGCTTCAACTGTTCGTAGTGTCCCGGCTTTTCAAGTATTTCGGAGTTCAGGTGGCGGTCCTCGTCGCGCCAATCCTCGCCATGGTCGGCTATCCGGCGATCGCTTTCTTCCCGCTTCTCTCCGTGGTTCGCTGGGTGAAGATCGCCGAGAACGCGAACGACTATTCGCTGCAGAACACGGTGCGCAATGTGCTCTTCCTCCCCACCAGCCGGGAGCAGAAGTACAAGGCGAAACAGGTCATCGATTCCTTCTTCGTCCGGACGGGGGATGTCCTTTCCGCCGTACTCGTCTTCGTGGGGACCAGCCAGCTTCGGTTCGGCACATCGCAGTTTGCCAAGGTGAACGTGGTGCTGGCTCTGTGCTGGTTGGGGCTGGCCTACATGGTGGGTCGCGCGTACCTCCAAAAGAAAGCAGGGTTGCCATGACCTTCGCCAGTCGGAAGGCGGCCGCCTTTGTCCTGGCGGCCACTCTCCCCAGCCCGCTGCTCCAGGCACAGCAGGATTCCGCCGCTCCGGCCGCGGAGACCACCGTTCAGGCTGCCGGGAAGCACTATGGAGCCAGCGGTCTGCATCGATTTCTGCTGGGAAGCGAATATCGCGAAGTGTGGACCACGCCGATCACGGTCCCGGTGCTGGACATGGATCGGTTCGAGGGGGGAGTGCGCGCGGTCTCGCGGACCGGCGGCCAGGAGACCCAGGCGCTCAGACTCGAGGCGCCGGACGGGCGCCAGTTCTTCTTCCGTTCGCTCGACAAGGATCCCTCGGGGGCGCTTCCGGTTGAGCTGCGTGAGACCGTCGCCGAAGGCGTGGCGCGGGATCAGACCAGCTCGGCGCTACCCACGGGACCGCCGGTGGTAGGTCGGCTCCTCAAGGCGGCCGGAATACTCCATGCCGAGCCGACGATCGTTGTCTTGCCGGATGTGGAGCGGATGGGAGAGTTTCGCGCGGATTTCGCCGGCCTGATGGGTACTCTGGAGGAGCGGGTCGGCGGGTCGGGTCCGGCCGCGCACTGGGGCGGAGCCAGCGAGATCGTGGTGACCGACAGTCTCTTCGCCCGGCTGGAACGATCTCCGGATGATCAGGTGGACGGACCCGCATTCCTTACGGCCAGGTTGTTCGATGTTCTGATCGGCGACTGGGACCGGCACCGGGACCAATGGCGCTGGGCGTATTTCGGAAAGACGGTACCAAGACGTTGGGTCCCCATACCCCTCGACCGGGACCAGGCCTTCGCCAAGTACGACGGATTCCTGCTGTGGATCGCGCGGCAGAGCGTCCCTCAGCTCACCGACTTCAAGGGCGCCTACTCCAATCCGGTCGGCGCCGCCTGGAACGGGCGCGACCTGGATCGTCGGCTGCTCACCGGCCTCTCCTGGTCGGACTGGGAGGCCGTCGTCAGCCGATTGACTGCTGCTCTCACCGATAACGTGATTCAGGACGCGGTGGCCGCCCTTCCCCCCGAGCATTTCCAGCTCATCGGGAGCCGGCTGACCGAATGGATCATCCAACGCAGAAACGGCCTGCCCAAGGAAGCGCGGAAGTACTATCAGATGCTCGCGGGCGAAGTAGACGTCACCGTCACCGACAGCGGCGACGTTGCGACCGCGATCCGGGACGAGTCAGGCCTCGAGCTTACGATAGGTTCCCGCGAAAGACCCGGGCCCCCCTGGTTTCATCGCAAGTTCCTGGCGAATGAGACGAGCGATATCCGGGTCTTTTTGCGAAATGGCAACGACAGTGCCATGGTCTCCGGGAGCGGAGGTGGCCCGACCCTGAGAATTCTCGCGGATGAAGGCAACGATGTGCTGGTCGATTCCGCGGCCAGCGGGAGCAACCGGTTTTACGATGACCCCGCAGGGCCGCAGCACACTCTGGGAGAAGGAGCGGGAATCGATCGCAAGCCGTACGTCCTGCCGCCCCACCCCGAGGGTCGGCTCCCTCCCCGGGACTGGGGGAATCGCTGGCAGTATCAGGTCTGGGGTTCCTTCGGCCCCGACCTGGGCGTCTTTTTCGGCGCTGGGGTTACCCGCACTCGGTACGGCTTCCGAAAGCTTCCTTTTGCCAGTCGTCAGCGGATCAGGGCGGGGTTCGCCACCGGTCCGCTCTCCTATCGGGTGGACTACCGAGGTGAGTTCCATCGGGAGAACTCACGGGCCGGATTTCTGCTGGTGGCGCGGGCGTCGGGGATCGACGTGCTGAACTTCCACGGCTTCGGCAACGAAATCGACGACCCCGGGAGCGCCGAGTTCTATAGGGTGACTCAGGACGCCTACACCGTGGCGCCCCTCTTCCTTTTTCCCCTGACCAAACACGGGGACATCGCGTTCGGACCTTATCTCAAGTACGCGAGCACCGACAACCGTACCGATCGGTTCCTCGCAACGGTCAATCCGTATGGCTCGGGGAATTTCGGGGAAGTGGGGGCCGGAGTAGCCTTCCGTTTCGACAGCCGGAACCGGCTGCATGCCGCCTCTCGGGGCTGGACCTTCGAGGTCACCGGACGGGTGTTCCCGGCATGGTGGGATGTCGTGGAGGCTTTCGGAGACGTGGCCGCAGAGGCCACCACGTTTCTGAGCCCGAAGCTACCACTCCAGCCAACCTTCGCCTTCCGGGCCGGCGCAAGGAAGATCTGGGGTCCCTATCCATTCTTCGAGTCCGCCTTTATCGG
The DNA here is from genome assembly GCA_963788625.1 of uncultured Gemmatimonadales bacterium. GTDB lineage: Bacteria > Gemmatimonadota > Gemmatimonadetes > Gemmatimonadales > GWC2-71-9 > DATBGE01. The sequence continues at coordinate 1,133,001 of CAWBHB010000001.1, forward strand.
AGATGCCGGGACCGTCCGCCTGGGCCGTGATAACCGTTATGCCGGGGATGCATCGGCCTACGGCAACGCGGAGCTGCGGCTGGCCCTGGGGCGTCGCCACCATCGTCCTCCCAACGGATTTCGGCGTATTCGGGCTGGCCGACGTGGGCCGGGTATTTCTCGAGGGTGAGAACTCCGATGTCTGGCATAGCGCCTTCGGCGGCGGCATCTGGCTGGCGCCCATTGCGCGCGACTACACGGTAAGCGCTGCCGTCGCCGCCGGCGACGAACGTACTGGCCTCTATATTCAGGCCGGCTTCGCCTTCTGAGCATGGGCAATACGGGCGGGCAGCCCGGTATCATCCGCGCCGCGGTCCTGGCAAGCGCCGTGGCGATCGCATTTCAGCTGGCCGCCAAGGCCACCCGCGACGCTCTCTTCATCACCAGTTTTGGCGTCACCCTGCTGCCGCGGATGGTGGCCGCCTCCGCGGTCATGTCGATCCTCGTCACACTATGGCTGGCACGACGTCTGGCCCAGCAGGGTCCGGCGACTCTGGTGCCGCGGCTCTTCGCGGGGTCCGCGATCCTGCTCGCCGGCGAGTGGCTGCTGACCTTCGGGTCTCTCCGGGCGGCCGCGTTTCTGGTTTATCTCCACGTCACCGCCTTCGGTGCCCTCCTGGTCTCGGCATTCTGGGCCCTGGTCAACGAGTCGTTCGACCCCAGGTCAGCGCGTCGGGCCGTGGGAATGATTACCGGCGGGGCCTCGGTTGGCGGAGTCCTGGGTGGTCTCCTGACGGAACGCATGGGGACCGCGTTCTCCGCCAGCTCCATGCTTCCCGTCCTCGCTTTGCTCCACCTGAGCGCGGCGATCCTGGTACAGCCCCTCGCCCGGGCCCTGGCCGGCCGTCCCCCTCAGCCTGAGACGGGTGATGCCACCTCCTCGGCTATCGAAGCGCTCCGCCGCTCGTCATACCTTCGGTTACTCCTTTATATCGTCGTACTTGCCGCCGCCGCCGAAGAGGTGCTGGACTACGTGTTCAAGCTGCAGGCGTCCAGGATCACCGAGGGTCCCGGGCTGTTGCGGCTCTTCGCCGTGTTCTACACAGCGACCTCGCTGCTGGCTGTCCTGCTGCAGATATCGCTCGTGCGGTCGATCGTGAATCGGCTCGGTGTCGCCCGGAGCACAATGTTGCTCCCCAGCGGAGTAGCCCTCGGCTCCCTGGGAGGTCTGGTGGCACCGGGCTTCCCCTCGGTCGCCGTGGCCCGGGCTGTCGAAGCGGTGCTCCGCACTTCAGTCTTCCGCTCCGCGCAGGAGCTGCTCTACTCTCCTGTTTCCGCTCTGGAGCGGCGAGCCGCAAAACCCGTCATCGATGTCGGCGGCGCTCGATTGGGAGACATCGCAGGGGCAGGATTGGCGCAGCTCGCGATCCTTGCCGCGCCGCTCCATGTCACGCCTCTCCTGCTCGTGGTGACAGTGACGCTGGCCCTGGGCACCCTCGCGACTGCCCGCCGGATGCAGCGCGGTTATGTCGGGGCGCTCGAGCGGAGCCTCCGCGCCAGGGAAGACCAATTGGAGCCGGAGGAAGTCGCGGCAACGATGTTCCAGACCGTCGGTGCGATGGACCTGACCGCTTTAAGAGTCCGAGCGCTGGGACCCGCCTCTCTTCCGATTGCCGGTCCGGAGGCCAGGGAGGAAAAGACGACGAAGCCGCCCACTCCGACGGTCGACGATACCGCGGCGGTTCGGGCCCGACTCCGGACCGGGACACCTTCCCGCGATCAGGTCGGCTCCATGATCGACCTTCTCGCCTGGGACGCCGTGGTGCCCGATGCCGTCGCGGCATTGCGCCGGGTCGCCCCCGAGAATCTCGATCTCCTCACCAGCCGGTTGCTCGACCCGGATGAAGATTTCGCGGTGCGGCGCCGGCTGGTCGCCGTGTTCGCGGACCTCTTCACCGTCCCGGCATTCGAGGCTCTCCTCGGGGCTTTGGCAGACCGTCGCTTCGAGGTCCGCTATCGCGCCGGCGCTGCGCTTGCCCGGATGGCGGAACGGATGCTTGATCCCCCGGTCAAGGATGAACAAGTCATGCAGGCGATCCACCGCGAAGTCACCGTGGAGCGGGGGGTCTGGGAAGGACGGCAGCTGCTCGATGCCGACAATGAGCTCTGGCCTACGATGGAGGTGGACATCGTACGAGATCGCGCCAATCGAAGCCTGCAGCACGTCTTCACGCTGCTCTCGCTGGTACGGCCGGCCGCTCCGCTTCGTCTGGCATACCGGGCACTGCAAACCGATGACCCGTACCTTCGCGGTACCGCGCTGGAGTATCTCGAAAGCGTGCTACCGGAGAGCATTCGAGTGCCGCTCTGGCCCTTTCTCGAACAACCCGATCGGCCCAAACGGGCGCCACGGCCTTCAGGAGAGGTGCTGCGGGAACTGCTCGCTTCGCAGGAGTCCATCGTGCTCGCCCTCGCTGCCGTTCGCCTGCGCGCCAGCCCGGCGCCGGGGAATCCCGAGCCCTGACAAGCGGCGGTCATCGGGAGTCTTCCCAGCGGGCGTGATCTCGTGTACGATCAGTTGTCGTCTATCCGCGTCGATAAGATCAGGGCAGTGCGCCTCCTTCCACATCCTACCGGTGGAGGCAAGCGAAGCGCCGCCCTGGAGCTGTGTAGTTCCTCGACAGTTGTTTCCTGATCTTCTGAGTCTGCATCTCGCTGAGCCACAAGGGGCCAGCCCGACCGCCAAGCCGGCGGCGGGAAGTGCGATCGACTCCGGCGGTGCCGGCGATCGATTTCTTGACGTAGGATCGCCAGCTGGCCCTGCCCCGGCACCAGCCTTGCTTCAAAACCGGCTACGGTGAGGTCTGTCTGTCAGGGTCAGATGGCGGATCTTATTATCCGACAATGAGTTATACATTACGGGGGTGTTTTGTCTAACGCCGACGGCAACGCCGGGGTCCTAAGCATTCTGAACCGGAAAGCCTCACGGCTTCCGGTCGGCACGCTCACCGGTCTGGCCGCCGTGTACATGATGTTCTACCTGGTCTTCGAGCGGGCCGGGTGGGGATCCGCCGGGCTGCGGGATCTGCTGGGCAACGTCGCCTTCATGCCGCTCAACCTGACGGTGATGCTCCTGAACGCGGTGGCCTCCCGCAATCAGGACCTCGACCCGGCGGTGCGGCAGGCCCTCAGACTGCTCGCGCTGGGCGCGCTCACCGTCCTCATCGGCAACAGCATTTCGGTTTACTACCTGACCGCGTTGGGCGAGAACCCTCCAGTCAGTTGGGCGGACGCGTTCTACCTCTCCGATTCGTTCCTGATGCTGGCCGCGCTGCTCTCCTTCCCGTTGGCGCGGCGGATTCGGGTGGAGCGTTGGAAGTTCGTGCTGGACGCCGCCATGGTACTGGTCGGCGGCGCAGTGGTGATCTGGTACTACACCATCCGGCCCACAACGGCCGCGGGCGCCGCGGGCGGCTACGGGACGGTCATCACCGTCCTCGCGTTCGCCTATCCGCTGGCCAATCTGCTGCTGCTGCTCGGCATTGCCACAGTGATGCTGCGCGGCCCCCTGGATGGAAACCGACTCGCCTTCCACCTCCTTGTCATCGGCATCACGGTTGGGATCGTGGCCGACCTGACCTTCGACCTGGTGCTCCTGCAGACCGGGGAACGGAGTGCAGCGTGGACCGACGCGGTCTATCTGCTGCTCTACCTGATGCTGATCTCGAGCGGCGAGCTGTATTGCCGGAGTCCGGTCCCTCGAAGCTCGAACATGGCGGCGCACCGGCCCCGGGTCCAACCGGTGAGCCCGCTGCCCTATCTCGCGGTCGCGTCCACCTACGGTCTGCTCCTCACCGCCGCGCTCGAACCGTGGGCCGACCCCATCAGCGGAATCGCGGTGGGGGCGGTGCTGATGACCATCCTGGTCGTGGCGCGCCAGCTGGTGGCGGTGAGGCAGAACGTGCGCCTGCTGGCGGAGAACGCCGCGCGGCAGAACGAGGCCCGCTTCCGCTCCCTGGTGCAGCACTCTTCCGACGTCATCATGGTCATCAAGGCGGACCTCACCATCCATTTCGTGAGTCCATCGGTCACCCGGGTGCTGCGCTATGACCCAGGCCCGCTGAAGGGCCGGCCCATCATCGAGCTGCTCCACCAGGACGACCAGCAACGGGCCCGCGCCTTCCTGAGCGATGCAGTGAGCAATCCCGGGGTCTCCCAGCCGACCGAATGGCGGTTTCGTCAGCTCGATGGCTCGATGCTGAGTGCCGAGACCATCGCGACGAACCTGTTGGATGATCCTACGGTACGGGGTGTTGTGCTCAACACCCGGGACGTGAGCGAGCGCAAGCGGCTCGAGGCCCAGCTGATGAAACAGGCCTTCCACGATCCGCTGACCGGCCTGTTCAATCGGGCTGTGCTCCGGGACCGGGTGAGCCACGCCTTGCAGTTGCGCCAGCGGCAGCGCAACGCGATCAGCGTGCTGTTCCTCGACCTGGACGACTTCAAGAGGGTCAACGACAGCCTGGGGCACAGCGAGGGGGATCGACTGCTGGTCGCCGCCTCGGAGCGGCTGCAGGCCTGCGTCCGGACCGCCGACACCGTCGCCCGACTCGGCGGCGACGAATTCGCGATCCTGCTGGAGGACGGGGGCTCGCCCGATGGTCCGGGCCTCCTGGTGGGCCGGCTGGTCGAGGCGATGGCCCGTCCCTTCAGCCTGAGCGGCAACGAAGTGAGTGTGAGCGCGAGCATCGGCATTGCATCGGCAACAGGAGACGAGACGGCCGATGATCTGCTCCGGAACGCCGACATGGCGATGTACACCGCCAAGCGGAAGGGCAAGGGCCTGTGCGAGACCTACCAGTCCCAGATGTATCACGACCTGAAGCAGCGCCTCGAGATGGAGGTGGCACTCCGCAGCGCGATCGAGCGGGAAGAGCTGAATCTGGTCTACCAGCCGATCTTCAGCCTCAAGACCGGAAAGGTCCATGGTGTCGAGGCCCTGCTGCGCTGGGAACATCCCCAGTTCGGCCACCTGTTGCCCCAGCACTTCGTGCCGCTCGCCGAGGAAACCGGACTCATCGTGCGACTGGGCCGTTGGGTCCTGAGGGAGGCGTGCCGCCAGGTTGAGCTGTGGCGTGCGATGTATCCCGAACTGGCTCTGACTGTGGCGGTCAACGTTTCAGGCCGTCAGCTTCACGAGCTCGATATCGTCAATGAAACCCGCCAGGCGCTGGCCGATACCCGGGTGGAACCCGACGCCGTGGTGCTGGAAATCACCGAGAGCGTGCTGATGCAGCAGACCGGTCAGGTGCTGGCTCGACTCCGCGAGCTCAAGGGCCTCGGCGTACGGCTCGCGATCGACGATTTCGGGACCGGCTATTCTTCGCTCGGCTATCTGCAGCGCTTCCCCATCGACATGATCAAGATCGCCCGACCGTTCGTGGAGGACGTCGGCGCCGGGGTGGACAAATCGGCGCTGGCGCGCGCCATCATCGGGCTGGGAGAGACCCTCAAGCTCCAGACCGTGGCGGAGGGCGTCGAAAGCGTCGAACAGTGCGAGGCCCTCATCGACCTGGGGTGCGAGCTGGGGCAGGGGTACTTCTTCGCGCCTCCATTGCCGCCCGCCGGAATCGACCGTCTCCTTGCCGAGCCGACTGCACGGATTTCCGGCCCTCATCGCTGGCACTCCACTTCGCACAAGGCGCGCATCTCGCGCTGACAACCCCGTAGCCCGGAGAGTCCGGCGCACTCCTGATGGGGCTTGAGGAGGCGTCTGGCGGGGTGCTGCGGCCATCAGTATCCTTTAAGCCCTATCCTCCGAGAAATCCGCTTGCCCCGTTCCTGCACCGCATTCAATGGCTGACCTGCGCACCAGACTCCAATCCGCTCTTGCCGACCGATACGGCATCGAACGAGAAGTGGGACGTGGTGGCATGGCCACGGTGTTTCTGGCGCACGATCCCAAGCACGATCGCCAGGTCGCCCTGAAAGTGCTGCATCCCGAGCTCGCCGCGAGTCTCGGTCCCGAGCGCTTCCTCCGCGAGATCAAGGTCGCGGCCCGGCTCAACCATCCCCATATCGTCCCGCTCCACGATTCCGGTCAGGCCGGGGACCTGCTCTACTACGTGATGCCGTACGTGGATGGGGAATCGCTGCGCCAGCGGCTGATCCGGGACAAGCGATTGTCGCTGGACGACGCTCTCGAGATCGCCCGGGATGTCGCCGCCGCGCTCGACTACGCGCACCGCCAGGGCGTCGTTCACCGGGACATCAAGCCCGAGAACGTCATGCTGCACGAGGGTGAGGCGCTGGTGACCGACTTCGGTATCGCGAAGGCGGTGACGGCGGCGGCCAACGAGAATCTGACCCAGACCGGCAGCGCGGTCGGCACACCCGGCGTACATGAGCCCGGAGCAGGCCGCCGGAGAGGCCGAGCTCGATGGCCGGAGCGATGTCTACAGTCTCGGCTGCATGGTGTACGAGATGCTGTCCGGCTCGGCGCCGTTCACCGGTTCTACCGCTCAGGCCATCATCACCAAGCGCTTCACCGAGACTCCTCCTTCGATCCGCGCCGCTCGTTCCAACATCCCTGAAACCGTTGATACCGCGGTGTCGAGGTCCCTCGCCAGGGTGCCCGCCGAGCGGTATGCGACCGCCGCCCAGTTCGGGCAGGCCCTCGCGATTCACGGATCTACCCCACCTGGTAACCAACCGACAACCGTGGTGCCACAACCTGCCGCTGCCGCCAAGTCGATCGCCGTCCTCCCCTTCGCCGACATGAGCTCGGGACGGGACCAGGAATACTTCTGCGAAGGCATGGCCGAGGAGATCATCAACGCCCTGACCAAGATCCAGGCGCTCCAGGTGGCGTCGCGTTCCTCCGCCTTCGCGTTCAAGGGGAAGAATCAGGATATCCGCAAGGTCGGCGAGCAGCTCGGTGTCGAGCACCGTGCTCGAGGGCAGCGTGCGGAAAGCCGGGACCAAGCTCCGGATCACCGCGCAGCTCATCAACGTGGCGGACGGTTACCACCTCTGGTCGGACCGCTTCGATCGCGAAATGGAGGATGTGTTCGCGATCCAGGACGAGATTGCTCAGAGCATCGTGCGGGCGCTGCGGGTGATGCTGAGCGAGGACGAGAAAGCGGGCCATCGGGCAGGTTCCCGCTCCCGACGTCGAGGCCTACGAGTACTACCTCCGCGGCCGGCAGGTTCTTTCACCAGTTCCGGCGAACCAGCATTCAGTTCGCCCGCCGCATGTTCGAACGCGCGAAAGAGATCGACCCGACCTACGCCACAGCCTACGCCGGCGCCGCCGACTGCTGCTCGATGCTCTACATGTACTGGGACGGCAGCCAGGCCAACCTCGAAGGGGCCGACGCGCTACAGCAAGAAGGCCCTCGAACTGGCGCCGGAGCTGGCCGAGGCGCACGCCGCGCGCGGGCTGGCAGTGTCACTGAGCCAGCGGTACCAGGAAGCGGAGCGCGAATTCGAGACGGCCATCCGCCTCAACCCGAAGCTCTTCGAGGCCCACTATTTCTTCGGGCGGGCCCTGTTCCAGCAAGGGAAGTACGTCGATGCCGTCAAGGAATATCAGGAGGCCTCGAGAGTACGGCCGGAGGACTACCAGACACTGTTGCTCGCGGTCCAAGTGCTCCGGAGCCTCGGCCGGGTCGCGGAAGCGGAGGCGAGCCTGCGAAGCGGAATCCGAGTAACGGAGAAGCATCTCGACCTCAACCCGGACGACGTGCGCGCGCTGTGCCTCGGAGCCGGCGCGCTGATTCAGCTCGGTGAACGGGACCGGGGCATGGAATGGGCCCGGCGCGGGCTGGCGCTGGCTCCGGAGGACTCGTCGGTGCTGTACAACGTCGCCTGCGTGTACTCGCTCGGTGGACTGACGGACCAGGCGCTCGAGTGTCTCGATCAGGCGGTGCAAAACGGCTTCGGCCATCGCGCCTGGCTGGAGAACGATTCGGACCTCGACTCGCTGCGCGCGGATCCCCGATTCACAGCACTGCTCGCGAAGCTCTGAGCCGCATGACCCCTGTCGCTGACCGTTTGCGGAGCGCCCTGGCCGATCGCTATGCGGTCGAGCGGGAGGTTGGGCGCGGCGGCATGGCCACGGTCTTCCTGGCCCAGGACCTGAAACACGACCGGCGGGTCGCGCTCAAGGTGCTCCATCCCGAGCTCGCGGCCACGCTCGGGTCCGAGCGGTTTCTCCGGGAGATTCAAATCGCCGCCCGGCTGCAGCACCCTCACATTCTGCCGCTCTACGATTCCGGGCAGGCCGAGGGCCTGTTGTACTATGTCATGCCCTTCGTGGAAGGGGAGTCGTTACGTGACCGGCTGAACCGGGAGAGCCGGCTGCCGGTGGAGGATGCGGTGAAACTCGGGCGCGATATCGCGGCGGCGCTCGACTACGCCCACCGCCACGGGGTCGTACACCGGGACATCAAGCCCGAGAACGTGATGCTGCACGAAGGAGAGGCGATCGTCACCGATTTCGGGATCGCGAAGGCGGTGAGCGCGGCCGGCGGGGAGAGCCTGACCCAGATCGGCCTGGCTGTTGGGACCCCGGCCTACATGAGCCCGGAACAAGCCTCGGGCGAGGGTGAGCCGGATGGCCGGAGCGATGTCTACAGCCTGGGGTGCGTCGTGTTCGAGATGCTCACCGGGCGGGCACCGTTCAGCGGGGCGACGGTACAGGCGGTGATTACAAAGCGATTCACCGAACCGGTGCCCTCGGTGCGAAAGACGAGGCAGGAGGTGACCGGGGAACTGGAGTCGGTCGTGACCAAGGCGCTCGCGAGGGACCCGGGCGACCGGTATGCGAGTGCTTCCCAGGTGGTCCAGGCGCTCGGCTCCCCCAAGGTCATGACTCCTCCCAACGCGACTCCACTCGCCACGCCGGTCGCCCCGGCGCCCAAGTCCATTGCGGTGCTTCCCTTCGCCGACATGAGCCCGCAGCACGACCAGGAGTATTTCTGCGAGGGGATGGCGGAGGAGCTGATCAACGCCCTGATGAAAATTGAGGAGCTGCACGTCGCTTCCCGGACCTCCGCGTTCGGCTTCAAGGGCCGGGACCAGGACGTTCAGGAGATCGGCCGGCAGCTGAACGTCGGCAGCGTCCTTGGCGGCAGCGTGCGCAAGGCCGGCACCAAGCTGCGGATCACTGCTCAGCTGATCAACGTGGCTGATGGCTATCACATCTGGTCGGAGCGGTTCGACCGCGACATGGAGGATGTCTTCGCGATTCAGGACGAAATCGCGGAGAGCATCGCCAAGGCCCTGAGGGTCGTGCTGAGTGCCAAGGCCAAGCGGGCCATCGAGAGGCCTCCCACCGTGCAGGTGGAAGCGTACGATTACTATCTCCGGGGGCGGCAGTTCTTTCACCAGTGGCGACGCAAGAGCGTGGAGTACGCCCGCCGCATGTTCGAACGGGCCATCGAAATCGATCCCAACTACGCACTGGCCCACGCCGGTATCGCCGACTGCTGCGCATTCATCTACACCTACTGGGACGCCAGCGCGGCCCATTTGGAACGGGCGGACTCGGCCAGCCGCAAAGCGCTCGAACTGGATTCCGATTCGGCCGAGGCGCATACCTCGCGCGGATTGGCTCTCGGATTTGCCAAGCGGTACCCTGAGGCCAACGCCGAGTTCGAGGCGGCGATCCGGCTCAGCCCCAAGCTGTTCGAGGCCCGGTACTTCTACGCCCGGGTGCTGGTGCAGCAGGGCAAGCTCCCGGAGGCGGTTGCGTCGTTCGAGGAGGCCTGCCGGCTCCGACCGGATGACTGGCTCGCGCCGTGTTTCCTCGCGATGGCATATGAAGGGATGGGCCACACCGCGGAATCCAAGGCCACTTGGGGCCGTGGGCTCCAGTTGATCGAACGCCATCTGGAACTCAACCCCGACGACGCCCGGGCGCTCAACCTTGGGGCCATCGCGGCGGCCCACCAGAATCGGAAAGAACAGGGCCTTGAATGGGCCCGGCGCGCCCTCGCCGTGGATCCGGAGGACTCCGGTCTGCTGTACAACACCGCGTGTTTCTTTGCCGTGCAAGGAGAGCAGGCCGAGGCCCTCGACTGCCTGGAGAAGGCGGTGGACCTGGGGTTCGGATTGCGGGGCTGGATCCAGAATGACTCCGATCTCATCTCCCTGCATGGGGACCCTCGGTTCGAGGCGATCGTGCAGAGGCTCGGGTAGTGCCTGCCATCGTCGATCAGCTCCGCACCGCAGTGGGAGACCGCTATCGCGTCGAGCGGGAAGTCGGGCGCGGCGGCATGGCCACGGTCTACCTTGCGCACGACCTCAAGCATGATCGCCAGGTGGCCTTGAAGGTCCTGCACCCCGAGCTCGCCGCGAGTCTCGGTCCCGAGCGCTTCCTCCGCGAGATCAAGGTCGCGGCCCGGCTCAACCATCCCCATATCGTCCCGCTCCACGATTCCGGTCAGGCCGGGGACCTGCTCTACTACGTGATGCCGTACGTGGATGGGGAATCGCTGCGCCAGCGCCTGATCCGGGACAAGCGATTGTCGCTCGACGACGCTCTCGAGATCGCCCGGGATGTCGCCGCCGCGCTCGACTACGCGCACCGTCAGGGCGTGGTTCACCGGGACATCAAGCCCGAGAACGTCATGCTGCACGAGGGTGAGGCGCTGGTGACCGACTTCGGTATCGCGAAGGCGGTGACGGCGGCGGCCAACGAGAATCTGACCCAGACCGGCAGCGCGGTCGGCACACCCGCGTACATGAGCCCGGAGCAGGCCGCCGGAGAGCCCGAGCTCGATGGCCGGAGCGATGTCTACAGTCTCGGCTGCATGGTGTACGAGATGCTGTCCGGCTCGGCGCCGTTCACCGGTTCTACCGCTCAGGCCATCATCACCAAGCGCTTCACCGAGACTCCTCCTTCGATCCGCGCCGCTCGTTCCAACATCCCTGAAACCGTTGATACCGCGGTGTCGAGGTCCCTCGCCAGGGTGCCCGCCGAGCGGTATGCGACCGCCGCCCAGTTCGGGCAGGCCCTCGCGATTCACGGATCTACCCCACCTGGTAACCAACCGACAACCGTGGTGCCACAACCTGCCGCTGCCGCCAAGTCGATCGCCGTCCTCCCCTTCGCCGACATGAGCTCGGGGCGGGACCAGGAATACTTCTGCGAAGGCATGGCCGACGAAATCATCAACGCCCTTACCAAGATCCAGGCCCTTCAGGTGGCCTCGCGCACCTCGGCCTTTGCCTTCAAGGGCAAGAACGAGGACATCGGGGAGATCGGCCGGAAGCTGAAGGTGGCAACGGTGCTGGAGGGGAGCGTGCGAAAGGCCGGGAACAAGCTCCGGGTGACGGCCCAGCTGGTCAACGTCGCGGACGGCTATCATCTCTGGTCCGAGCGGTACGACCGCGACATGGAAGATGTCTTCGCGATCCAGGACGAGATTGCCCAGAGTATCGTCACGTGCCCTCCGAGTGGTGCTGAGCGAAGATGAAAAGCGCGCGATCGAAATCGCTCCCGACCAGGGACATCGAGGCCTACGAGTACTACCTCCGGGGACGACAGTTCTTTCACCAGTTCCGGCGCACCGGGATTCAGTTTGCCCGCCGGATGTTCGAGCGGGCGATGGAGATCGACTCCAAGTTCGTGCTCGCCTACGCCGGCGCGGCCGACTGCTGCTCCTTCCTCTACATGTACTGGGATGCCAGCAAGGCCAACCTGGAAGGGGCCGATAGCTACAGCCGGAAGGCGCTGGAACTGAATCCCGATCAGGCCGAGGCGCACGCGTCGCGCGGGCTGGCGGTTTCTCTGAGCAAGCGGTACCAGGAGGCGGAGCAGGAGTTCTCGACCGCCATCAGGCTCAACCCCAAGCTCTACGAGGCGCACTATTTCTTCGCGCGCGCGATGCAGCAGCAGGGCAAGTACGAGGAGGCGATCGGTCACTTCGAGGAGGCCAGCCGGGTACGCCCGGAGGAGTACCAGGCAGCGATGCTGACCGCGCTGCCTTATCAGGCGTTGGGGCGCCATGCGGAAGGCCAGGCGTCGCTTCGCCGTGGATTACAGCTGGTCGAGAAGCACCTCGAGCTCAACCCGGACGACGTGCGTGCGCTTTACCTCGCCGGCATCGCGCTCATACAGCTGGGACAGCGAGAGCGCGCGCTGGAGCTGACTTCCCGGGCCCGGGGCATCGATTCCGAGGATTCCGGCGTGCTATACAACGTCGCGTGCGTATACGCGCTGTCGAACCAGCCGGAAGAGGCCTTCGCGTGTCTCGACCGGGCCATCACTAATGGCTTCGGCCACCGCGAGTGGCTGGAGAACGATTCCGACCTCATCAGCCTCCGGGATGATCCCCGTTTCGAGGCGCTGCTCAAGCGACTGTAAGCGCGGATTCCGGGTCCCTCTGCGGTTCGGACCGCGGGGAGCGAATTCATGACCGAGGCTGCTCAGACCCCGCGACCCGTAACGGTTCGCTGCCCGTTCTGCTCCAAGCTCAACCGGGTTGACCTCAATCGCCTGTCCAGCGGACCCAAGTGCGCTGAATGCGGCAGGCCTATCCGGTTGGACCGCCCGCTGGTCGCCACGGAACAGGATTTCGATCAGACCATCCGCTCCGCATCGGTGCCGGTTCTGGTGGATTTCCACGCCGATTGGTGCGGCCCCTGCAAAATCTCCGCCCCGCATGTGGACAGCCTCGCCGGGGCCCATGCCGGCGAACTGCTGGTCCTCAAGGTGGATACCGACCGGAATCCTCAAATCGCTACACGGTTCAATATCCGGGGGATCCCGGCGTTTCTGGTTTTCCGGAACGGACAGGAGACGAAGCGCCACATCGGACTGGCTGACGAAAAGGTCCTGACCGCGCTCGTGGGTCTATGAGCGCGATGGAACGACATCACCTGCCGGTCCAACGCACGGCGCGATTCTACAGCCTCGGGCCCTGGCAGTCGGTCTCCCAGCTGTGGATCGTGCTGCACGGCCATTCGCAGCTGGCCCGCGCCCTCCTGCACGACGTCTCCCCGCTCGACAATGGCCGGCGCCTGATCGTGGCGCCTGAAGCCCTCTCCCGTTTCTATCTCGAGACCAGCAATCAGGGACGCCACAGTCACAAAGTCGGCGCCACCTGGATGACTCGGGAGGATCGCGAAGCCGAGATCGCCGACTACGTCGCTTACCTGGACCGCCTGATCGGCCACGTGGAGGAACGACTCGGTGGCCTTCCGACAGATGCCAGAGTGCTCGGCTTTTCTCAGGGAGGGGCGACGGCGGCCCGCTGGGAGGCGAAGGGTTCGCGGGCCGTTCCCGGTCTGGTTCTCTGGGGAAGCCTGTTCCCGGAGGACGTGCTCGCCAGCCTGGGAGACCCGCGCTGGCAATCCCGGGCCGTCACGCTGGTTCGCGGCAAGGATGACCCGCTGGTCGCTGCCAATCTCCAGGCCGCCCAACTGGCGGAACTCCAGCGCCTCGGCATCCGCAGCAGGGGACTCTCGTTTGCCGGAGGGCACCGGCTGGACGGTGAATTACTGGTTGCCCTGGCCGACGAGCCGCTCTCCTGAATGGAGCTTGCCCCGGTCTGCCTCGCTCATTATCTTCGACGTCGAACAATACGATATGGATCAATATGCCGGCGGCCCCATCGCCCGGAACGGCCCGGGCTCTCGATACCTTCGTCAAGCTGCGTCGCGCCGTGAACGCCATCGGAGCTCGGCTCAATCCGGCGTTGCTCAAGGAGCACCGGCTCACGGAAACCCAGTTCGGCGTGCTCGAGGCCCTGTACCACAAGGGGCCGATGGCCCAGGCCCGTCTGTGCGAGAAGCTCCTGGTGAGCGGTAGCAACCTCACCACGGTGGCGGACAACCTCGAACGGCGCGGCTGGGTGCGGCGAGGGGCCGATCCGGCGGACCGCAGGGCCCACCGGGTGGAGCTGACGTCCACTGGACGGCAGATCATCTCCCGCGCATTCCCCGGTCATGCGGTCCGAATCACCGAGGTGCTCCGGCACCTGACTCGGGAGGAGCAGGCCGAACTGGGCCGGCTTTGCCGCAAACTGGGCCGGGCGGTCGCCGGCACGATCTGAGAGGAAATCGATCATGGATTCAGGAGGACGTATGGCGCCAACTGCACAGGGCATTCACCACATCACCGCGATCGCCGGAGATCCCCAGCGCAATCTGGATTTCTATGCCGGGTTCCTCGGATTGCGGCTGGTGAAGCGGACGGTGAACTTCGACGACCCCGGTACTTATCACTTCTACTTCGGCGACGAGATCGGCCGGCCGGGAAGTCTCCTGACCTTCTTCCCCTGGCCGGGCGCCACCCGTGGCAGGGCGGGAAGCGGAGAGGTAGGTGTCACCTCGTTTACGGTACCTGCTGGCGCTCTCGAGTTCTGGCGTGAGCGGTTGGCGCAGCACAAGCTCCGGGCGCTCGAGATTCCGGCTCGATTCGGCGAGCTGGCGATCGGTTTGGTGGACCCGGACGGTCTCCGACTCGAGCTCATCGAATCCAACCGTGCGTCCTCGACGGGGGTTTGGTCCGACTCAGTCGTGCCGGCGCAACACGCGATTCGCGGCATTCATTCGGCTACCCTCACCCTGGTAAGTGCGGATCAGACCGCGGCTCTCCTCACCGAGGCGCTCGGTTTCCGCCCGCTCGGCGCGGAGGACAACCGCCATCGGTTCGAGGCTGGGGCCGGGGGACCAGGAGCCATCGTGGATCTGCGAATCGAACCGGATACCCGGCACGCGCTGAATGGAGTCGGGTCGGTGCACCACATCGCGTGGCGCGCGACCGGCGAGGGCGATCAATTGGGATTGCGCGAGATTCTGCTGCAGCGTGGTTTGCCGACGACCCCGGTGATCGACCGGCAATATTTTCGCTCGATCTACTTCAGGGAGCCGGGCGGGGTGCTGTTCGAAGTTGCCACCGACGGCCCCGGGTTCCTGATCGACGAGCCGGTGGAATCTCTGGGCGAGACGCTCAAGCTTCCGGCGCAGTATGAGCGCAATCGACAAAACCTCGAGGCCATCCTGCCTCCGCTCGTGCTGCCTCAGCGAGGCATTGCGGCGGCTTCATGACCGACACCTTCGTGCACCGGTTCGTGCCCGGTGCGCCGGGAGACGCGCGGACGCTGTTGCTGCTCCACGGAACCGGAGGCAACGAGGACTCGCTGCTTCCGTTGGCCTCGGCCCTCGCTCCGGGCGCCGCCGTGCTGAGTCCGCGGGGCCGCGTGCTCGAGCGGGGCATGCCGCGATTCTTTCGTCGCCTGGCCGAAGGCGTGTTCGACGTACCGGACCTGATCGCCAGGACTCATGAGATGGCGGTGTTCGTCGAGGAGGCGGCGGTGCGCTACCACCTCGATCCTCAGGGGATCATTGCCGTCGGCTTCTCCAACGGGGCAAACATCGCTGCGAGCCTGCTGCTGCTCCGTCCCGGTCTGCTCAAGCGGGCGGTGCTGTTCCGTGCGATGGTTCCGCTGGAGCCGGAGGAGCGTCCGGTCCTGACCGGCACCCGGATTCTGCTCTCCGAGGGTCGATTCGACCCGATTGTTCCGATGCCCAACGCGGAGCGGCTGGCCGAACTGTTCAAGCGTGGCGGCGCACAGGTCACGCTGACCTGGTGGGACGCGGGTCATGAGCTCGCTCCAGGGGAACTCGAGCGCGCGGCGGAATGGCTGGAGGGCGCGGAGCGAGTTGCCGGCTAAGCGAGGAGCGTAATGGAGACTCACGTCCTGGTGACGGGAGCCACTGGCAATGTGGGTCTCCCGGCGGTGCGGGAGCTGGCGAGCCGCGGACTGAAGGTACGAGCGCTGAGCAGGGATCCGGCTCGCGCGGCCAGGCTGCGACTCTCGGGCGTTGAAGTGGTCGCCGGAGATCTCGGGCGGCCGGTCTCCCTCAACAGCGCGATTCGTGACATTACCCACGTGCTGCTCGTCAGCCCGGTGGACACCCGCATGGTCGAGATGCAGGAGGCCGTGGTGGATGCGGCCCGTCGGGCAGGGGTCAAGCACATCGTGAAACTCTCCGTGATGGGCGCTGCGGCCGACGCACCGGTGGCGATGTTTCGCTGGCACCGGGAAGTAGAAGCGCAGGTCGAGCGTTCGGGTCTGGCCTGGACTCATTTGCGGTGCGCCTACTTCATGCAGAACACCCTCAGCTTCGGGCCGACCATTCGGAGCCAGGGAGCCTTCTTTGCCTGCATGAAGCGGGGCCGGGCGGCGATGGTGGATGTGCGGGATGTGGCACGCGCCGCCGTGGCGGTGCTCACCGGCAAGGGCCACGAGGGGAAGGCCTACGAGCTGACCGGCCCCGAAGCGTTGTCCCTGCACGACGTGGCCGACCGGATCGGAGCGGTGCTGCGGCAGCAGGTGATATACGCGGACCAACCGCCCGCCAAGGTGATTGCTGCGCTGCTCGGCAACGAGGTGCCGGAATGGCTGGCCAAGGATCTCGCAGCCCTCTACGAGTATCTGGCGCTGGGGAAAATGGCTCAGGCCAGCCGGGACATCGCGACCCTGACCGGGACTCCGCCGGGTAATTTTGATCGCTTCGCCGAGGACTACGTCGGGATGTTTCGCGGCATGTAGCGCCCTCCGCCGCTTCTCACTTTACCCGCCAGAATCGGATGGCCCTCCCGGCGCTCCAGTCGCCATTTTGCAGGCCGGGAGAACGATGATGACCCCAATGCTTGACACCGAAAAAGCCTGGCGGGCCGTCCTGACACGGGACCGTCGTGCCGACGGGACCTTCGTCTACGCGGTGCGGTCTACCGGTATCTACTGCCGGCCTTCATGTCCCTCCCGCAGGCCCGCGCGCCGGAACGTCCGGTTCTATCCTGACCCTTCCGGAGCGGAGTCAGAAGGATTCCGTCCCTGCCGCCGATGCGGCGAGGCGGTGGCTCCCCGGCGGAGGCGCGACCTCGAGTTGGTCCGCCGGGCCTGCGAGGTTTTGGGAGACAATGGAGCCGAATCCATACCGCTCGACCGCCTCGCGGCCGCCTGCCGCACCAGCCCCTTCACGCTCCGACGAACCTTCAAGCGAGTAACCGGCGTTTCGCCCAGGGCATATGCCGAGGCGCTGCGGTTCCGAACACTGAAACGGGTATTACGAAAGGAAAAGACCGTGAGTGCAGCAACCTTTGTAGCCGGATTCGGGTCCAGCAGCCGGCTTTACGAGCGGGCAGCGGACCGGCTGGGGATGACGCCGGCGGCCTACCGCCGCGGTGCAACGGGAACCGCGATCCGTTACAGCCTCGTCTCGACCACGTTGGGGACAGCCCTGGTGGCAGCTACCGAGCACGGGGTATGCGCGGTCAAGCTCGGCTCTTCGGGTACAACTCTGGAGCAGGACCTGCGCGCCGAATTTCCTGGAGCGACATTGAGCAGGGCGGATACGGAGCTCGAGTCCATCGCTCGCCGAGTGGCGAAGGTCATCGACGGAGGCGGAGCGGATCCCGAGTTGCCGCTGGACATTCAGGGGACCGCGTTTCAGGCCCGAGTCTGGCGAGCACTGCGGGGGATTCCGCCGGGCGAGACCCGGACCTACACCGAGGTCGCGCAAAGCATCGGGCATCCCAGCGCGGTTCGCGCGGTCGCGAGTGCCTGCGCGGCGAATCACCTCGCGGTGCTGATCCCTTGCCACCGGGTGGTGCGGAGCGACGGGGGGATGGGCGGGTATCGCTGGGGAGAAGACCGGAAGCGTGCCCTGCTGGAACGGGAGCGCAGGGCGTAGAGCGTTGGACCCTCGCTAAAGATTCTCCCGGCGCCGGAACCGCTCGAGCTCCCGCCGGTCCCGCTTGGTGGGCCGCTCCCCCGCCCCCCGCAGTGCCGCATTGATGCTCTTGATCTGGGCCGCCAGCTTTTCCCGAGCGGCCAGGCTGTCAGGCGTCTCCTCGTAGAGTTGCGAGGCGGCGCTGGCCGGTCCGCGCCGCTCCGACAGGACGCGGACTACGATCGTGTGCTGATAAGGACCCTGCCGAATTCGCAGCTCATCGCCCTGGCGCAGCGGTCTCGCCCGCTTGGCCCGCTCCCCATTGACCTGGACCTTGCCGCCATCGATCGCTTCTGCCGCGAGGCCGCGCGTCTTGTAAAACCGCGCGGCCCAAAGCCACTTGTCGAGGCGGACCGGCTCTGGCGAATGGTCGGTCATCGATCATGACTCGGCGTTGAGGCTGGGAGCAATGTATACTCCGCCGCTGCCACGGAAGGTAATCCCGCAAACCCAGCCTCGAGCGGACGCATGCAACAGATCAAGGGCGCTGTCCTGAAGGCTCGCCTCGGTTTCATCGAGCAGCACTTCGGATCGGCCGGCGTGGAACGGGTCCTTGCCCATCTCACGGCTCCGGATCGGCGGGAGCTGCAACGGACTCTCATTCTGGGATGGTATCCCTTCGAACTCGGCAAGCGGCTCGACGACGCCATCGTCACCGTGCTCGGCGGCGGCGACGATTCGTTCTTTCTGCGCCTCGGTGAAGCCTCAGCCGACCAGAATCTTGGAACCCTGCACCACGCGTTCCTGGTACCGGGTGACCCTCACGCTTTCCTCGCCAAGGCCCCCACGATCTACCGCATGTACTACGAAACCGGCCGGCGGGAGTATCAGATGGTGAACCAGAAGGAAGGCGTGCTTACCACCCACGATGCCGAAACCTTCAGCGGTCCGGACTGCCTCACCGTGATCGGCTGGTACCGCCGGGCGCTGGAGATGTGCGGAGCCCGGGGCGTGACGGTGGTGGAGGAAGAATGTCGGGCTCGGGGTGGGGCGGTGTGTCGGTACCGGGTGAAGTGGACGTGAGGTGGAGGGTAGGGAATAGGGAATAGGAAACAGGGAGTAGGGAGTAGGGAGTAGGGAGTAGGCAAGAGACCGGAGGATACTGACTGCGAATTGATTCTTGTGCTGGTTCTGTCGGCTACTCACCCTACCCCTATACCCTACACCCTACACCCTACTCCCTACTCGCTACTCACCCTACGCCTATACCCTACACCCTACTCCCTACACCCTACTCCCTACACCCTACTCCCTACTCCCTACACCCTACTCCCCATCTCACAATCTCCTCTGCAGCACGCCATACCCCAACACCCCATTCAACCACCGAACAAACGGCAACAGCTTGCGATAGTCCGCCTCGAGGATCCTGGGCAACTGCGGGCTCTGCACGTGGGTTCGAGGGATACTCCGCCCGATCGTGAAGGACTGAAAACGCAACCAGCGTGACGCGGGATGGTCCGGCTCGAATCCGCGCGGCGGACGCTTCAGCACGGCCTCTTCATCCAGACTTCCGAATCTCTTCTTCACGGCCGGGGCGAGGACAGTCGGCTCGAAGCTCCTGTGATCCTCGGCCAATGCCTCGCGCAGCTTCTGAAGCGCAGGACGGGGCGGCATCCACAGGCCGGCTCCGAGAAAACTCCCTTCGGGAGCGAGGTGGAGGTAGAATCCCGCCCCGCCATGGGCTCCAGAGGCGCCGGAGCCGACGCCCTTCCCCGCGTCGCGGTGGTAGAACCAGCAGGCGGCGTGGGTCTTGTAGGGCGACTTGTCCCTGGAAAATCGAACGTCTCGGTGAATCCGAAACATCGAGAGCCGCGGGTCACCTACGATCTCGGGGGCAAACCGGGCGAACCGGACGTCCATCTCCTCGATCAGGGCCTGCATCGGGGCCTTGACGTGGAGTTCGTACAGCGGGCGATTGACCTGAAACCATTCCCGGTTGTTATGCCGCTTGAGGCGGCCGAAGAAGCCCATGAGGGGAGAACCGAATCCCCTGAATTCCGATGGGGAAGTGACTTTGCCGCGACTCATGATCAACTGTTCCTTGCCAGCCCGAGAGAGCTGCTTGAGGGACCATTCTCTTCGAAGTGCGACGCCGCGGTCGGTGGCGGGTTCCTGATACACCACTTCGAGCGGCGACCGCCCTCGAGTGTACGCGGCGCCGCGTCCGTTCCGATGCTGCTCGAGTCGTCTGCCCAGGTCAGTGGTGGCGCCGGTGTAGAGTGATCCATCGCGGCAGCGCAGCATATACACGGTCCAGAGCATGCTGTAAGGTGGTGGGTGGTGGGTGGTGGGTGGTAGATGGTCGGTACCCGCCACCACCTACAACCCACCACCCACCACCGACTAGACTTCCCGGTATGGCGCATTCGCCAGCCACAGCCCCCGCACTTCCAAGTCAGCGTACCCTCCTCTCGTGGATCTTCGCGGGGAGGTTGATGCTGGCCGTCGGCAACCTCGCCGGCGCTGCCCTGATCTGGACCTCCGACCCGTCCCGCGCCTTCCTCATCAGCACCGCGGTCAGCCTGGGCCTCGTGGTGACGGCCTATGGGTACTGGGCGGTGTGGGTGCGGCGACGCCACCCTGGCGATGTCTTTCTGTTCTTCCAGGCCGCGGTAGACGTGGCGCTGGTGACCCTGCTGGTCCACCTGACCGGTGGCCCCAACAGCGCCTTCCCGGCGCTCTACATCCTGGTCACCTCCAGCTATGCGCTGCTCCTCTCCTTCGGGCGGGGGATTCCGGTCGCGCTCATGGCGGCGCTGTTCTACTTTGCCGACGTATACTGGGGGCACCCGGTGCGTCCGGGACTGGGCTTCTGGGGTCAGGTAGTCATCATCCTCGGTTCCTACGGGGTGGTGGCGCTCCTGGCGTCCCGGCTTCGTCAGGCCGGAGCGGAGCGCGAATCGCTGCAGACCGAGCTGCGGCGGGCGCGGCTCGAGGCCGCCGACATTCTCCAGAATATCCGCTCGGGTGTCCTGACCATCGATGGCTCGGGTCGGCTGGCCTTTCTCAATCCGATGGGCGAGCGCCTGCTTCAGCTCGACGGGGCGAGGATGACGGGGCACCCGATCCTGGACACGCTGAAGCACCGCTCTCCCGAGATGTGGGCGGCGATGGTATCAGCGATCCGCCACGGTCGTAAGGTGAGTCGCAGCGAGGGGACCGTGCAGCATGACGACGGACGGGTGTTCCCCATCGGTCTGAGCACCACGACATTCGATCGCGACGCGGATGGCCGTCCCTCGGTGACAGCCATCTTCACCGATATCTCCGACCTGAAGCGGATCCAGGAGCTGAATCTGCGGGCCGAGCGGCTCGAGGCCGTGGCGGCGCTGAGCGCGTCGCTGGCCCACGAGATCCGGAACCCGCTCGCCTCGATCCGCAGCTCGGTGGAACAGCTGGCCCGGACCGCGCAGGCCGACGAGGATGACCGTTATCTTGCTCAACTGATCGTTCGGGAGAGCGACCGCCTCACCCGGCTGCTGAACGAGTTTCTGGACTTCTCCCGGGTCCGGGCCACGAAGTTCTCCCCGGTGGATCTCCAGGCGGTGGTGACGGCCGCGGTCCGGATCGTTCGCGAGCATCCGGACTGCAAGGCGGACACCGAGATTCGGGTCCAGGGCCAGCGTACCGTGCTGGAGGGGGATGAAGATCTGCTGTACCGCGTGGTGCTCAATCTGGTGTTGAATGCGGCGCAGGCAGCCAAGGGGCCGGTACTCATCACCGTGACAACCGGTCCGGCCAAGGTGGGCGACCTGCCGCTGGGGAACAACATCGAACACCCGCTGCGGCTCCAGGTGCGCGATAACGGCCCTGGCATTCCCGATGAGCTGCGCGGTCGTCTGTTCGAGCCGTTCGTCACCGGCCGGTCCGGCGGTACCGGCCTGGGGCTCGCAATTGTGCAGCGTGCCGTAGAGGCCCACCGCGGCCTCGCCCTGGTTGACTCGGCGCTGGGGAAGGGCACCACATTCACCATCTATTTCCCCGCTCGTCGCGCGTCGGAGGTCACGGCATGACTCAGAAACCCTCGGTGTTGGTCATCGACGACGAATCGGGCATTCTCGATACGCTCCGGATCCTGCTAAAAAAAGAGGGCTTCGAGGTGCTCACCGCGCAGGGCGGCAAGGCCGGCCTGGAACAGATTCGCGGCGGGACCTATGACATCGTGCTCTCCGACGTGCGGATGCCGCAGGTCACCGGCATCGACATCCTGAACGCGGTTCGGGAGCAGGACCCGATGACCCCGGTCATCCTGATGACGGCCCAGGCCTCCCTGCAGACGGCGATTCAGGCCGTGAACCAGGGCGCCTTCTACTACATCCAGAAGCCGTTCGCCAACGATGAGCTGGTCGCCATTCTGCGCCGGGCCTGTGATTACCGGGCGGTACGGGTCGAGAACAAGCACCTGAAGCAGGAAATCCGCCGCCGGGATCGGACCGGCGTCATCCGGCCGATCGGAAAATCCAAGCGGTTCAACGAGGTCCTCAAACTGGCCGAGCAGGTGGCACCGACCGATTCCACGGTCCTGATCCAGGGGGAGAGCGGTACCGGTAAGGAAGTCATCGCCCGCTACATCCACAGCCTGTCCAACCGAACCGACGGACCTTGCCTGTCGATCAACTGCGGAGCCCTGCCGGAGAACCTTCTGGAGAGCGAGTTGTTCGGTCACGTGAAGGGTTCCTTCACCGGCGCCGTGCGGGACAAGCAGGGGCTCTTCGCGGCGGCGCGGGTGGGAGCTTCTTCCTCGACGAGGTGGGCGAGATGCCACCCTCGCTGCAGATCAAGCTCCTCCGGGTATTGCAGGAGCGGGAAGCGATCCCGGTCGGAGCCACGGAGGCCATTCCGGTCGATGTGCGCATCATGGCCGCCACCAACCGTGATCTGGAAGAAGAGATGCGGAGGGCCACCTTCCGCTCCGATCTCTTCTACCGGCTCAACGTGATCGCCATCAACCTGCCCCCGTTGCGGGAACGGCGGGAGGACATCCTGCTGCTGATCGAATCGTTCCTGCAGCGCCTCGCCTCGGAGCAGCAGGCTGAGCCCAAGGCGCTCTCGGCGGACACCCTCGATGCGGTCATGGTCTACGAGTGGCCCGGCAATGTCCGCGAGCTGGAGAATGCGCTCGAGCATGCCTGGGTCCTCAGCAAGGCCAACGTGATCGAGCCTGCCGCGCTCCCGGAGCGCATCACCAAGCGGAAGAAGGAGCCGCTGGTCTCGGAGCGGTCGTATGCCAATCCCACTCTCGAGGTGATCGAGCGGGCCTACATCATGTACGTGCTTCAGTCCGAAGGCGGGAACAAGACTCGCGCGGCCGAAGTGCTGGGCATCGATCCCTCGACTCTGTACCGCAAGCTGAGCCGCTACGAGGAGCAGCCGAGCTGAACCCTGGCTCTCTCCCGAAGCTGAAAATCAAGGACCCGTTGAGCGATCCCGACTGGCGTTATTTGGGTCGTGGGTGACACTGTGGCACCCCCCAACCGTGCAAATTCCCTGACCGCAGATTCGGCCTCAGGCGGGACAAATGATGTCGTTCATGCTCAAGTGCTTATTCGCGAGTGAGTTGGCCGCAAATTGCCAGACTGGTATGCCCATTGCCTTGGTAATCAACGAGGTTCCGTCATCCCCACAACGGCCAGCGCGTTGGGCGCCCCGTCATTCTCGGAGGAGTTATGAATCGTAAGGGCTTCACGCTCATCGAGCTGTTGATCGTGGTGGTCATCATCGGCATTCTGGCCGCCATCGCGATCCCGAAGTTCGCCAACACCAAGCAGAAGGCGATCGTGGCGTCCATGAAGTCGGACCTGCGGAACCTGGTGACGGCACAGGAAGCGTTTTTCTCGGATAACAACGACTACGCTGGTAACGTGATCAACGGCAACCAGGTCAACGGTGTCGCCGGCGCGGGCAAGGTCTCCTTCGTCCCGAGCACCGGTAACGTGCTGGTCCTGGCCTACGTGGACGCGGCCGGGTGGAAGGCCACCATGACGAACCCGGCGGTGACCAACAACCCGAAGAACTGCGGCATCTTCACCGGCCCGGTGGCGAATGCGCCGAACGCGGCGGTGACTCAGGAAGGCGCGCCGGCCTGCTGGTAAGGTCGCGCGGCATCAGATAGGGAGGGGGCGGCGGAGCGATCCGCCGCCCTCTTCTTTTTTTATTCGCATCTCTTTGATCCTGCGCGCATCGTCTGAATGACTGGCTTCCTGGCACGCGAGACTATGCTCGCGGCAGGAGGTACCTGTCATGCTTCGCTCAAAGGCCGGACTCAGTACCGTAGAAGTGCTCGTCGCCCTCATCGTCTTCGACGTGGGGCTGCTCGGCGCGGTTACTACTACCGCACTCACCGGTCGCCTCCTGGTTGAAGCCCGAAACCGGACCCGCGCCACGCTGGCCGGCTCGGAGAGAATCGAGCTGGTACGGAAGGCCGCCGTAGTCCCGGGTGGTTGTGCCGCGCTGAGTGGCGGCAGCAGGCCTCTGGGTGGCGGGCTTGGCGAGCAATGGACGCTCATCGGCACGGGCGGCACCCGCTCCCTTCAAGTCATCATCACCAGCCTAACCCATCGCGGTATCCGGGCGGACACGATCCTGACGGTGATTTCGTGCGCGTGAACAAGGCGGGTTTCACGCTGGTCGAGAGCATGGTGGCGCTGTTGCTCACCGTCCTGGTGCTCGGGCTGGTCTACCGCCTTCTGCTGGGGCAGCAGCGGACTGCTTCTCTCCAAGCCCAGCGGGTTCTCCTGCAGGGTAATCTGCGGAGCGCCGCGGCCTTCATCTCCACGGACCTGCGGGACGTCTCCACCGATTCCGCGAATCTCGACCTCCTCGCCTTTGCCACCGAATCCGTGACCTACCGGGCCACGCGGGGGAGCGGAATTGCCTGCCGGGTGAGTCCGACGTCAGTGGAGCTGCGCGGTGAGTCCCACGGCGCCTTTCGTCGGCCTCAGCCCGGACGTGACAGCCTGCTGGTCTATGTCGGTGCCGGTCCGGGCCGAGAATGGGTCAGCGGACCGGTCACTGCGGTAGGCGCCTCAACCTGCGGCGGAGCCTCCTCGCTGCGTCTCTCTACCTTGCTCGATTCCGTGACCCTCGCCGCCGCGTCCACCGGCCCGCTGTTTCCTGTCAGACTGTTTGAGATCATGCAGATCAAGCTCTATCAGTCGCAGGGCGACTACTGGCTCGGCGCGAGATCGGTCAGTGCTGGAGAGGTCATTCAACCGGTTCTTGGCCCACTCGATACCAACGGACTCTCGTTCACTTTCCGGGATTCGGCCGGGGGGCTCGCTTCGCGGGCGTTCGCGGTTCGATCGGGTGAGCTGACGATTCGGGCGGTGGCGGCGCAGGCTGTTGCGGGATCCTTCGGCGCGCCGCAGTTGCTGCGAGACACAGCGCGAGTCGCGCTTCCGCTTCGGAATGCCGTCCCATGAAGCGTCGCCTCTCCCTCAATCGGCAAGGGGCGGCTCTGCCCCTCACTCTCATCGCCCTCACCGCTCTGGCGCTCCTTGCCGGAACGGGGCTCATGCTTGCCCGCCTGGAGAATCGCTCGGCGGATCAGGCTCTCGCGGCGACCCAGGCCACCGCGGCCGCGGAGGGCACGGTCGAGCGCGCGGCTGGAAGCTGGCCGACCGAGTCATGGGATACTCTGCCGCCGGGAGCCACGGTCGCGACCGGGGGAGGAGCATCGAACCGCCAGCTTCTTGCCGACTCGATCACCCACCTCGGGGCCTTGCTCTACCTGCAGACCGGGTTCGGGGAGGTGAACGACGCCGGCGGCCACCAATTGGCGCGGGCCGCGGTGGGGCGATGGATGCGGGTGGAGCCACCAGGATTTCCAGGCCGCGCTGCGATCGTGGCTCGTGGTCCGCTTGAACTGGGAGGCGGCATGAGTGTGGATGGCGCGGATCATATCCCGCCCGGGTGGGGTGGTGTCTGTCCTCCTTCCGCTTCTCCCGCCGCGGCCGTGAGCGACAGTTCGGGAACCGTGGTTTTCTCCAGCGGCTGCACCGGCGGAAGCTGCCTTACGGGCAGCCCGGGGCTGGTAGTTGATTCGACCGCGTCCGATTCCTTGCTCTCGAACTTCGGCACCTGGAATTTCACGAGCCTGCGCGCCGCCGCGAACCAACAGCTCGCCGGATTGGTGAGCGGTCCAGGGCCAGTGCTCGATCCCGCGACTGGCGGTTGTGATCCTTCGGCCGCGACCAACCTCGGCGAACCCCTCGATTCCTCCAGCCGCTGCTTCCGATTCTTCCCCATCATCCGCGTCGCGTCGGGAAGCCGTATCGAGCGGGGGCGGGGACAGGGCCTCCTGTTGGCGGATGGTGACTTGGAGCTGGCCGACGGTTTCGACTTCTACGGGGTGGTGGTTGTCGCGGGGCGGCTGATGATTACGGGGTCCGGCACCCAAGTCACCGGGTTGGTCCTCCTGCGGCACAGCCCGAGCGATACAGCCCGGCTCACGGGCCTGGGCTCGGTTGCCCTATCTCGTTGTGCCATCATGCGCACGGCGAGTCGAAGTACTCCCCTTCGGGCCCTTTCGGCCCGCAGCTGGAGTCGGTTCTAATCTGGCAAATTTCAAGATTCCAAGAGGCCTGCCGCGACCTCGCCGGCGAGATTGAATTGCCTAAGCTGTTTACTGCAAATCACTTAGCATCGTACTGCTGGGCTGGCATTTTGGTTGCTTTGTAACCGGTTGATCGAATTCCTCCGTGCCTCGGGCGGCCACGGCAGAAGGTTACCTTCACGCAAGCGGGAGAGGAGTATATGAATCGCAAGGGCTTTACGCTCATCGAGCTGCTGATCGTGGTGGTCATCATCGGCATTCTGGCCGCCATCGCGATCCCGAAGTTCGCCAACACCAAGCAGAAGGCGATCGTGGCGTCCATGAAGTCGGACCTGCGGAACCTGGTGACGGCACAGGAAGCGTTTTTCTCGGATAACAACGACTACGCTGGTAACGTGATCAACGGCAACCAGGTCAACGGCGTGGCCGGCGCCGGCAAGGTCTCCTTCGTCCCGAGCCAGGGCAACGTGCTGGTCCTGGCCTACGTGGACGCGGCCGGGTGGAAGGCCACCATGACGAACCCGGCGGTGACCAACAACCCGAAGAACTGCGGCATCTTCACCGGCCCGGTGGCGAATGCGCCGAACGCGGCGGTGACTCAGGAAGGCGCGCCGGCCTGCTGGTAAGCTTGCGCGGCATCAGATAGGGAGGGGGCGGCGGAGCGATCCGCCGCCCTCTTCTTTTTTGGCCAACGGGCCAATTTGCCCCGGGCTCCATAGATTCCCGGGCAATTTCCAAGAGGAGATCCCGGCCCCGGGGACGGGAACAACGGGGGAGGCCGGACGTAGATATTACAGCGTTAATGACTTCTGGCAGTTAGCGATAGAGTGGCATTGAGGTTGCCTCCCAAGAAGGAAACAGAACTCCATTGGCCTTAATGGACGGGGCCCCCACGGTTGGCACGGGAGAAGAGAATGCGCCGCGACGGCTTCACCCTCATCGAGTTGTTGATCGTGGTGGTCATCATCGGCATTCTGGCCGCCATCGCGATCCCGAAGTTCGCCAACACCAAGCAGAAGGCGATCGTGGCGTCCATGAAGTCGGACCTGCGGAACCTGGTGACGGCACAGGAAGCGTTTTTCTCGGATAACAACGACTACGCTGGTAGCGTGATCAACGGCAACCAGGTCAACGGCGTGGCCGGCGCCGGCAAGGTCTCCTTCGTCCCGAGCACCGGTAACGTGCTGGTCCTGGCGTACATCAACGCCTCGGGCTGGAAAGCGACCATGACCAACCCGGCGGTGACCAACAATCCGAAGAACTGCGGCATCTTCACCGGCGCGATCGCGAATTCGCCGAACGCGGCGGTGACTCAGGAAGGCGCGCCGGCCTGCTGGTAAGGTCGCGCGGCACCAGGTAGGGCAGAGGGCGGCGGAGCGATCCGCCGCCCTTTTCACAACTGGCGCTCTTACGGTAGCGCGGGAGAAGAGGGTTATGCCTCGGAACGGCTTTACGCCCATCGAGCGGCTGATCGTGGTGGCCTGCAGCATCGGCATTCTGACCGCCTGCGACGGTACTGGTCCTTCTGAAGACACGATCCTGGCGTCCATGAAGTCGGACCTGCTGGCCCTGGTGCCGTTGCAGGAAGCGTACTTCTTGGAGAACAACGACTACACTGCCTCGATCACTAGCGGGCCGCAGATCAACGGAGGTCCCAGCGGCTATGGCAGCCTCTCGTTCGTGCCCAGCCAGGGGAACGTGCTCGTCCTGACCTACGTGGGGTGGCCGAACTGGAGGGCCTCCGTCACGAACCCGGCGCTGGCCTACAACCCGAAGAACTGCGGCATCTTTGTCGGCAGCACATCCAACGCGCCGAACGCGGCCGTGACTGAGGCAGGCGTGCCGGCCTGCTGGTAGGGTTGAGTGAATCAAGAGCAGGGAGAAGGCGGCGGAGCGCTCCGTCGCCTTCTTCATTTTCGGCCCGTGATTTGGTCTTGCACAACTCCTTCGGGATAAGGCACTTCCGGCAATTTCCAAGAGGGTCCCACGGCTTTTCGGGCGAGATCGTGCGCCAGGATCACATCGCTAACTCGTTTTGCATCAATGGTTTGCAGTGGTATCCCTGGGGAGTGGCACTTGGGTTGCCCCCTCGGGCGCGCTGCCTCTGACTTTGTGCACGGGCATCTCGCGGCGAAGGCATGAAGCGGTGGTCGGGACCGTCAAAGACCAGGTGCAGGGAGGACCCAAGAGGGTCGCCTGCGGGCACCAACGGACCGCTGGTCGTGGTGGCCGGAAAGCTCCAAGAGGCGGCTGACAGCACTGTCGTGACGGTTGCGACACTTGAGCTCGCAGGTGTCAGAGTTTGTGAGGCCTTGCTCCTCATGATCGCTTCAAGCTCTGTCTCATCGTTGAATATGTAAAGTCTTTAGAATCAATGGCTTGGTGAAACTGACTTAAAGCATTTTGGAAGCTTGACAAAATTAGGCACGTGTAATAGCGTAGCCTACCGCTCTCACCTCAAGTTACGCCGGGAAACTATGGGCCTCTTCAGCCGAAAGAAGACGACCGTGGCGCTGGATATTGGCTCCGGGCTGATCAAGCTCGTGGCTGTTTCCCATGGCGCCGGCGATCCCGTCCTCACCAAGGTGGCGTACACCAGTGTGGTGGATGACGCGATCGTCGAGGGTGAGGTCATGGATCCCGGGATCGTGGCCGACGCGATCAAGGGCCTGATGGCTTCCGCCGGTATCAAGGCCAAGCAGGTGGTCATCGCCGTGGGTGGCCGCGACGTGATCATCAAGAAGATCGCCATGGATCGCATGCGTGAGGCCGAGGCCCGCGAGGTGATTCGCTGGGAGGCGGAGCAGCACGTTCCCTTCGATATGGAGAACGTCGAGCTCGACTTCCAGATCCTGGACCCCGCCGGTGAGGGGCTCCAGATGACGGTGCTTCTGGTCGCCGCGAAGCGTGAACTGGTCGACAACAAGGTGGCGTTGCTCGCCGAGGCGGGGCTCACGCCCAGCGTGATCGACGTGGACGCCTTTGCGCTGCACAACGCCTTTGAAGTGAACTATCCCGATGCGATGCGAGGCGTGGTCGGCCTGGTGAACATCGGCCACGAGATGACCAACATCAACATCCTCGAGGACGGTATTCCGGTGCTCACCCGGGACCTGCCGGTCGGCACCCGCCGGTTCCGGGAGGACATCCAGCGGGAGCGCGGGCTGTCCGCCGAGGAGGCCGATCAGCTGCTGCAGGGCTTCGAGCGGAGTGAGATCCTGGATCCCTTCCTCGAGACTCGCGGCGAAGAACTGGCCGTCGGCATCGAGCGCGCCGCCGCCTTTCTCCAGTCGGCCAGCCGCTCGGCCGGTGGAGTCGGGCGGCTCTGGCTGACCGGTGGCGGTGGTCGGATCCCCGGTCTCAACAAGGTGCTGGGAGACCGGCTGCGTCTTCCGGTTGAACTCGCCAGCCCGGTCGAACGGCTGCGGGTGGCCGATGGGGTCTTCGAAACGATGAACATCGATGAGGTCTCACCGCTCCTGATGCTGCCGATCGGCTTGGCGCTCAGGACTGCGGCGTGACCCGGGGCCCGGAGCCACATCCATGATGATCACTGTCAATCTCCGTCCTGGCCAGAAGCGCAAGCGCGCCGGCGGCGGGAGCAAAGAATTCCTGGACCGGTTCAAAGCGCTGGGGACCCGGATCAAGGACCCCATGCTCATGGCCGCGGCCGTGGTCGGCGTCGTGGTCGGCGGATACCTCATCTGGGGATTCGTCTCGACCCGCCGCGAGCTGGCCTCTCTCGAGCCGCGGCTGGAACAGGTCCAGGACGAGCACAAGCGCTTCGAGGGATTGTTGCAGCAGAAGAAGCGAGCCGAGACGATCCGCGACTCCCTGCTGGCCCAGATCCACACCATCCGCTCGGTGGATGGCAATCGATATGTCTGGCCCCACGTGCTGGATGAAGTCGCGAAGTCGTTGCCGCCCTACACCTGGCTCACCTCGCTCTCGGTTCAGAGCATAGCGGCGGCGGTTGTCGATTCGGCGGACACGACGGAGCGGCCGATGCAGTTCAAGATGGAAGGCCGCACCATGGACCTCCAGGCGTACACCCGGTTCCTCCGGCAGCTCGAGGCCTCGCCCTGGCTGCAGGACGTGACGCCGCTCGAGGCGAGCACCGTGGTCGAGCTGGAGCGCCCGGTCACCAAATTCACGATCCAGGCCGCGTTCAAGCAGGCGGACTCGGCGTATATCCGGACCGTGCCACTCAGCCAGTCGGTGAGGTAAGCATGGCCGCTACCAATCAGCGCACGACGCCACTCCTGATCATCGTGCTGGCCTTGATCCTGGGCTACATGGGGTATTCGGGCACCGGGCTCCAGATGCTCGGCGTTCCGGGAATCACGCAGGAGAAAGACACCATCGCCGCCCGGAAGAAGACCATCGACTCGCTGGTGATCCTGACCGACAGCGCCAAGAAGATTCTGGCGCAAGGCAGCGTGGATGATCTGCGCCGCCGGCTCGAAGGCTATCGCTCGAGCCTCGAACTCATGCGCCGGCTGGTGCCGGATCGCAATGAAGTCGCCAATCTGATGGACGAGATCTCCACCCGCGCCAAGATCCGCGGAGTCCAGGTGGCGCAGTTCGCGCCCATGGCCCCCGAGCCCGGACCGGCGCCGTTCGAGACCTACAAGTATCAGTACTCCGTCGTCGGCCGCTACGACCAGTTGGGCGAGTTCCTGTCGGACGTGGCGAGCCTGCAGCGCATCATCGTCCCGGTGGACCTGAATCTGAACACGGTTGATCTCGGCCGGGCCAAGGCCTTGGGCGACTCGACCGGCTCGTTGCTCGAAGCCCGATTCCAGATCCGCACCTTCATCAAGACCGCGACCCCGGAGGGAGAAGCCAGTGGCACCTGATTCCCTGCGGCGCTCGCTTCTGGCCCTCGTGCTTCTCGCTGCCGGCGTGTGGCGGCGGCGCGAAGAACGACGAGGCCGATGCCGCCGTGGACCTGGCGGCCGTTCGCGCCCAACGTGACAGCATCCGGACCGCCGATTCGCTGGTCCGCGTTCACTACACGGGTTGCTCCGATTCCGTGATCACGGACATGGGGAAGACCGCGGCTGGCAAGAAGAAGCTTGCGGTCAAGCCGCCCGAAGGCATGATCCGCCCCGAAGTCCTGACCGCGTGCGGCAAACCGCCCGCTGGTCTGGCGACCGCACCCGCCCCGACCACCGAGGCACCCGCGGGCCAGAAGCTCACCCCGCAGCAGATGGCGGTGCAGAAGGCGGACTCGGCTCGCAAGGCCCGGGAGCAGGCCAAGCAGGATTCGCTCAAGACCAAGTCCGAGCTGGCGCGGCAGGATTCGGTGCGCCAGGCCGGAGCCGATTCGGTGCGGAATGATTCCCTGCAGCGCGCCCGGGAGACCGAGGTACTGCGGGAGAGCTTCACCTACGCCGGTGGCTCGCGTGATCCCTTCGTGTCCCTCATCTCGACGGCCAAGGTCGGCCCCGAGTTTTCCGACCTCATCCTGCTGGGCATCTATCTCGACCTGCGCCGGGCCAGTAACAGCGTCGCGGTGCTGCGAGACAAGAACTCCGGCAAGCGGTACAAGCTGCGGGTAGGAGACCAGGTCGGCCGCCTCAAGGTGGCACAGATCCGGCAGCAGGACGTGGTATTCACGGTGGAAGACATCGGCTTCGAGCGACAGGAGACCCTGTCGATGCGCAAACGGGAGGCAGAGACCCCATGACCGGTAAGCTTCTTTTCGCTATCGCAACGGCGACGCTAGTCGCAGCGACGCCCGGCCGTGCGGCCCCGCCGCCCACCGGCCAGGTGACCGCCGTCAGCGTGGTCCCGACTCCTGGTCGCGCGGAGATCGTGATCCAAATCCGCGGAGCGGTCGAGGTCAAGGACTTCGTCCTCCGCGACCCCAATCGCCTGGTGATCGACGTCCTCGGCGCTACGCTGTCGGCCGGCGCCACCTACGACGGGATCAACCGCGCCGGCGTCTCCGACGTCCGCTACTCCCAGTTCCGCCCGGATGTCGTTCGGGTGGCGATCTATCTGGATGAGCAGCGCGACTATCGGGTGGAGCGCGATGGCGACGCCGTCCGCATCAGCTTCGGCGCCGACCAGAGCTTCCTCGCCTGGTCCAGCAGGGCGCCCTCGGAGCTGAAGCCGCCCGCTCCGCCGATCCGCCAGCCCGTGGCAGCCCCTGAGGTCACACCTCCGGCCCCGGTCGTGGCGGCCGCTCACGCGGAACAGCAGCCCCGTATTACCGTGACCTGGGACAAGGCCGACATCTCGGACGTCGTCGCCGGCTTCGCCGCCTTCTCCGGGAAGACCATCATTCTCGGCAAGGACATCAAGGGAACCGTTTCGGCCGAAATCAAGAATCAGCCCTGGCCCGAGGCCTTCGCGGCCGTACTGGCCACTCAGGGGCTGCAGGCAATCGAGCTGCCCGGCGGCATCATCCGGGTCGACTCGCCGAGCGCCCTTGCCGCCCTCGATTCCATCGAGCCGCTGCAGACTCGCCTGGTGCAGGTCAATTACGTCACCGCCTCTTCCCTCACCGGAAGCGTCGGCGCGATCCTGACCAAGCGCGGCAAGGTGGTGGCCGATACGACCTCCAATTCGCTCATCGTCACCGACACCCGCACCCGGGTGGCGGAGGTCTCGGATTTCGTCAAGAACCTCGATATCCGCACTCCGCAGGTCTCGATCCAGTCGAAGCTGATATTCGTCGACCGGACCGACGTGCAGAGCCTCGGCCTGCGCTACGATCTGGGGAGCAGTGAGGTATTCTTCAACAAGCTGGTCCAGCGGACCGATCCCTCGACGGGCGATCCGTTCGACCAGAACACGGTCGTCATCGGCGGCGAGTCCGTGGCAGGAATCGCCAATGCCGACGCGCTCATCGTGAGCCCGGCCCTCGAAGTCGTCTGGCGGACCGCCATCGGCGGGTTCGACCTCACGACCTTCGTCCAGGCGCTGCAGCGGGTGGAAGTGGCTGACGTGCAGGCCGAGCCGCTCATCACCACGCTGGACAACCGCGAAGCCTTCATCAACGTCGGTGAAGACGTCCCGGTCCGGGTGGTTGACGTGAGCTCCGGCGCCAGTGGCGACCTGGGACCGCCCAAGGCGACGGTGAACTTCAAGGAGACCGGTATCAAGCTGAAGGTCACGCCGCACGTGACCAACAACCGTCAGGTGCTGATGAAGGTTGTGGCCGAGCGGTCGGACATCCGGACCTTGGCCGCGGCCGACCTGGGCTTCACCATCCGAAAGCAGAACGCGGAGAACCAGCTGCTGGTGGCCGATGGCGAAACGGCGGTAATCGGCGGCCTTACCGTGACCGAAGTGAACCAGGTCCGGTCCGGAATCCCGCTGCTGGTCGATCTTCCGATCGTGGGCAAGCTGTTCGGGTTCTCCTCCAACGAGGAGCATCGCCGCGACCTGATTATTCTGATCACGCCGCGCATTATCGACGACGGCGGGAGCTGAGCAGTCTGGCGGTGGAAAGTCCGGGCGACCGGACCTGCGCGAGCCCGACGTCGTGTCGGGCTCGCATGCTATAGGGAGGTACGGAGGTGGCGCTGCGGTTCCTGACGGCCGGTGAATCTCATGGCAAGGCTCTCGTAGCGATTGTCGAGGGCCTGCCCGCGGGACTATCGGTCACGGCGGAGCAGGTGGATCAGGAGCTGGGACGCAGGATGATGGGTTACGGCCGCGGTGCCCGCATGAAAATCGAGCGGGACGGCATCGAGTGGCTGAGCGGTGTTCGCGCCGGGGAGACCCTGGGGACACCAGTCGCGATGATGATCCAAAACCGCGATTGGGCCAACTGGGAAGAAGTGATGGCCCCCGAGGGCACCCCGGGTGACGTCCGACGGCGGCGGCTGACCAGGCCCCGTCCCGGTCATGCGGATCTGGTCGGGGTTCTGAAGTATGACCGGCAGGATGCCCGCGACATTCTGGAGCGGGCCAGCGCGCGCGAGACCGCGGCCCGGGTCGCCGCGGGGGCGCTTGCCCGCCGCCTGCTCGAAGAGTTCGGGGTGGAGATCGGCAGCCATATCGTGTCGCTCGGCGGGATCCAGGTTCCCCCGGTGCCCTCGCTTCCGGTCCCGCTCAACCCGGCGGCCGACAGTTCCGAGATCCGGGTACTGGATCGGACCATCGAGGCCGAAATCATTCGCCGGATCGATCAGGCGAAGAAGGATGGCGATACCCTGGGTGGCGAGGCGCAGGTTGTGGTGCGGGGCCTTCCGGTTGGCTTGGGGAGCCACGTCCACTGGGATCGCAAGCTGGATGGCCGTCTCGCCGGAGCGCTGATGTCGATCCCGGCGGTGAAGGCGGTGGAAATTGGAATGGGCTTCGAAGCGGCCCGGCGGCCGGGCTCCGAGGTCCATGACCCGATCGATGCGGATGCGGTTCCCGGTCGCAATGCGCCGGATCCCGCGCTGCGGGGCGGCTATCGCAGGCGCAGCAACAACGCGGGTGGGCTGGAGGGTGGAGTGACCACCGGTGAGCCGCTGGTGATCCGGGTTGGCATGAAGCCGATCTCTACCCTCATGTCGCCCCTGCCCACGGTGGACCTTACCACCGGCCGGGCGGCGAGCGCGCAGAGCGAGCGTTCCGACGTGACCGCGGTGCCGGCGATGGGCGTCATCGCGGAGGCGCTCACCGCGCTCGTGGTCGCGGATGCGTTTCTGGAAAAATTCGGCGGAGATTCTCTGGCCGAGATTCGGCGGAATTTCACCGCTTATTTGCAGACCCTGGCCGCGCGATGGGGCGCACTGTCGCCATGAAGAAGCACATCGTTCTGGTTGGCCTTCCCGGGGCTGGCAAGACCACGGTCGGACGCCTGGTAGCCGAACGGCTTGGGGCGGGATTCGTCGACTGCGACAGCATCATCGTCCGGAAGATGCAGATGCCGGTGAGCCGGATCTTCGCGGAACATGGCGAGATCAAGTTCCGGGAGCTGGAGCGGCAGGCCATGGTGAATGCCTTGAGCGGCGAGCCGGCGGTGATCTCCCCGGGCGGAGGGTGGATCTCCCAACCGGGTGCCCTCGAAGCGACCCAGGCAGCCTCCCTGGTCATCTATCTCAAGACGATGGTTCTTACCGCCGCCAAGCGGGTAGAGGCGTCCGGGGTCCGGCCCCTGCTGGCCGGCGAGGATCCGATGGAGCGGATGCGGACCCTCCTCAAGGAGCGGGAGCCGTATTACGTCAAAGCCGACGCCGAAGTCAAAGCCGACATCAAGTCGGCGGCTCAGCTGGCGGAGGAAATCGTCGCCTTGGCGAAAGACCGCGCAGGGTGGTAGCGTAAGTCATTGTAGTACTGTTGATTAGCAATTCTCTCCTTGCCAACCCCCCCGTCCCGCGCTTTCTTGTGGGCGATCTGGGAAGTACCTCCGGAGAAACGAAGTCGTCAGTTTAGGAGCCATGGCAACGCAGAAGACCAAGACTGCGGCCAGGCGCCCGTCGCGGAAGAAAGCCGCGACCGCGCCAGCCGCCGAAACGAACGGCAAGGCCCTCCCCTCCGCGGCCAACAAACCTCGGAAGCGCACCCGTAAGCCCGAACCCACCCCCGCGGCGGGCGGTAAGGGTGATGCGCTCGTGGTGGTTGAATCGCCGACCAAGGCGAAGAGCATCGGGAAGTACCTGGGCCGCGGCTTCGATGTCAAAGCCACTATCGGGCACGTGCGGGATCTTCCTACCCGGAAGCTCGGCGTCGACGTCGAGAACGGGTTCCAGCCCGAATACGTCACTATTAAAGGAAAGACCCAGACCCTGAATGAGCTGAAGCGAGCCGCGAAGTCGGCTCGCGCCGTGTATCTCGCGACCGACCCGGACCGTGAGGGCGAGGCGATCGCCTGGCACGTTGCGGATCAGCTGGATACACGGGCGCCGCTCCATCGGGTCTTGTTCCATGAAATCACCAAGGACGCGGTGCAGCAGGCCGTGGCCCATCCCGGCGTCATCGACGACGATAAGGTGAAGGCACAGCAGGCACGCCGTATCCTCGATCGGCTGGTGGGTTACAAGGCCAGTCCCATCCTCTGGCACAGCATCAAGACCGGACTCTCCGCTGGGCGGGTGCAGACCGTGGCCCTTCGGCTCATCGTCGAGCGGGAACGGGAAATTCGCGCATTCAAGCCGCAGGAGTACTGGACCATCGAGGCGGCCTGCGCGAAGGATGGACAGGCGTTCGATGCCGAGCTGAAGAAGATTGACGGGCACAATCCGCATCTGACCAACGAACGGGACGCGAAGCAGGTCGTCGCGGAGCTGGAGAAGCTTCCCTTCGTCGTCTCCAAGGTCGAGAAGAAGCAGCGGCGCAAGCGGCCCGGCGCGCCGTTTACGACCAGCACGATTCAGCAGGAAGCGGCCAAGAAGCTGGGATTCTCTTCCCGGCGGACCATGCGGGCCGCGCAGGACCTCTACGAAGGCATCGATGTGGGCGAGGAGGGCCCGGTTGGCCTCATCACCTACATGCGGACCGACTCGGTGCGAGTCTCCGACACCGCGATCGCCGCGGTTCGAGGCTTCATCGAAAAGAACTACGCCAAGCCGTATCTCCCGGAATCGCCGAACACGTATACCTCGAAGGCCGCTCGCACTCAGGATGCCCACGAGGCGATTCGCCCGACCGACGTCAGCCGCCGCCCGGAGCAGGTCCAGCCTTACCTCGAGCCCGACCAGTTCCGCCTCTACCAGCTGATTTGGCAGCGGTTCGTGGCGTCGCAGATGAACCCGGCGGTGTACGATGTCACCGTCGTAGACTTCGATCTGGGCCGGTATCTGTTGCGCGCGACGGGATCGGTGCTGGTCTTCGATGGGTATCACACCCTGTATCTCGAGGGTCGCGAGGCCGAGGAAGGGAAGTCAATGGACGATCTTCCCCCCATTCCGCCGCTCGCGGTGGGAGACCGGGTGGAGGTTCGTCAGATCACTCCGAACCAGCACTTCACCGAGCCGCCGCCCCGGTTCTCCGAGGCGAGCCTCGTGAAGGAGCTCGAGCGACTCGGCATCGGGCGGCCGTCTACCTACGCGCAGATCATCAGCACGCTGACCGCTCGGGAGTACGTGCGCCTGGAGCAGCGACGATTCTCTCCCACCGAGCTGGGGGAGACGGTCGAGCGCATCATGGTCGACAGCTTCCCCTCCATCTTCAACGTCGAGTTCACCTCCGAGATGGAAACGGAGCTCGACAAGATCGAAGAAGGAGAGTTGGGATGGCAACAGGTGCTGCAGGACTTCTATGGTCCCTTTACCCGGGCCCTGGATGCGGTAAACCTGAGCGCCATCGTGGCGGAGGCACATGGCCTCAAGTCCGAAGAGCTGGCACGCGAGCGCTGCCCCAAGTGCGGCGCCAAGGTCGAGCTCCGCACCGGCAGGTTCGGACCTTACTTCGCCTGCGAGAACTACAAGAAGTCATGCGACTATGTGAAGTCGCTCAAGAAACAGAAGACTCCGGACCGGCCCTCGGACGAGAAGTGCCAGCTATGCGGCGCGCCGATGGTGATCAAGACCGGACGCTTCGGCGAATTCCTTGCCTGCACCCGGTATCCCGAGTGCAAGGGAACCCGTTCGATCCCGCTGGGAATGAAGTGCCCCAAGTGTCTCGAGGGAGACCTGGCCGAGCGGCGCACCAAGCGCGGCAAGTCGTTCTGGGGGTGCGTGCGGTATCCGGCGTGTGATTTCTCCACCTGGAATCGCCCGGTACCCGAGACGTGCCCCAACTGCGGCTGGGTGGGCATGGAGAAGAAAGTCAACAAAGCAGAGGGAGAAACCCTGACCTGCCTGAAATGCCGGAATAAGGTGGTAGTGATGGACGCCGAGGAGGCCGCGGCGACGTGAAAGCGACCGTAGTCGGTGGAGGGCTCGCCGGCTGCGAAGCGGCATGGGCCCTGGCCGAGCGGGGAATCGACGTCACGTTGTGCGAGATGCGGCCCGGCCTCCGTACCGCGGCCCATCAGACCGATCGTCTCGCCGAGCTGGTCTGCAGCAATTCCTTCAAATCGGTTGAGCTCACCAATGCGCACGGACTGCTCAAGGCCGAATTGCGCGACTTGGGAAGTCTGCTGCTGCAGTGTGCCGATCTGGCCCGGGTACCGGCCGGCGCGGCTCTCGCGGTGGACCGCGACCAGTTCTCCCAGGAGGTGCACAATCGGGTCAGCAGCCACCCGCGGGTTACGGTGAGCCGCCAGGAGATCACCGAGCTTCCCTCTCCCGGTGTCGTGGCAACCGGCCCGCTCACTTCCGACCGGCTGGCGGAGTCGATCAGCCAGCGGTTGGGCGGTACTGCGCTGGCGTTCTACGACGCCATCGCTCCCATCGTCTCGGCGGAATCGCTCGACCACGATCGGCTTTTCGCGCTGTCCCGTTACGGCAAGGGCGACGGGGACGACTACCTCAACGCCCCGCTGGACCGGGATGGCTACGAGTCCTTCATCTCATCACTGGTCTCGGCGGACCAGTTCAGTGGTCACGATTTTGACAAGGTACCGTACTTCGAAGGGTGCCTGCCGATCGAGGAGATGGCTCGCCGCGGCCCCGAGACTCTGCGGTTCGGACCCATGAAGCCGGTCGGGTTGCCCGATCCGCGGAGTGGCCGCGAGCCGTATGCGGTGGTGCAGCTCCGGCGGGAGGACCGAGCGGGGCAGATGTGGAATCTGGTGGGCTTTCAGACCCGGCTGCGGATCCCCGAACAGCAACGGGTGTTTCGCATGATTCCCGGTCTCGAGCAGGGAGAGTTCCTGCGCTACGGCAGCATTCACCGTAACGCGTATCTGAACAGCCCGGCTTCCCTGGGTCACGCGCTCACCGCGAAGGATGATGACACGCTGTTCTTTGCCGGCCAGCTAACCGGCGTCGAGGGGTATACCGAGTCTCTCGGGACCGGGCTCGTGGCCGGAATCAACCTTGCTCGTCGGTTGCACGGCCTGCCGTCGGCGGTACCGCCGGTGAGCACGATGTTGGGAGGCCTCTATCGTTACCTTCGAGAGGCCGATCCCCGTCACTTCCAGCCCATGAACGCGAATTTTGGATTGTTGGAACCTATACAGGGCGGACAGGGCGGACAGGGCGGGAGAGGCGGGAGAGGCGGGAAGGAAGCGAAGAAGCAAGCGCTGGTCGACCGTGCGAGACGGGACTTCGAGGCTTGGTTATCTCAGACTATGACTGCGATCGAGTCGCGGGAGCTCGCAGCGAGCCGCCGAGTCGCCGAGAGCTGCGTGGCTTCCTCGAGTACCTCGAGAAGCAGCGCCAGCAATCGCCCAACACGGTGCGCGCCTACGGTCGCGACCTCGAGGCTTTCGAGCAATACTGTGTGAAGGAGTACGGCTCCCGATTCCGCTGGGACAAGGTCGATCGTCTGGGAGCGCGAGGCTTTCTGGGCGAGTTGCAGCGGCGTGGCCTGGGAAAGCGATCAATCGCGAGGGCCCTGTCCGCGGTTCGTGCCTTCTATCGCTACCTGCAGCGGGAGCATGGAATCGAGAGCCCGTTGCTCCGGGCAGCCAAGGCACCGAAGCTCGGCCGCAAGCTCCCGACCTATCTCGACCGGTCGCGCACCGAGACCCTGTTCGAGGTCATGGAGGCGCGAGCCAGTGACGATCAATTCGCCGCCCTGCGCGACCTCGCAATGCTGGAGCTGTTCTATTCCAGCGGACTGCGTCTGTCGGAGCTCACTGCGCTGAACCTGGATGACCTGGACCTGCTGAGCGACCAGGTCAAGCTCCATGGCAAAGGGAGGAAGGAACGCATCGTGCCGGTGGGGAATCGGGCGAGCCGCGCGCTCAGGCGATACCTTGACGCACGACAGGGTCCGGTTCGGTTGCCGAGATCCGATCGGCAGGCAGTCTTCGTGGGCCGTGGCGGCCGCCGCCTCAGCCCGCGCAGCGTTCAACGCCTGGTCCATCGGGCCTTCGAACACGTCGGCGGCGACGGCTTGCGGGTCCACTCGCTGCGGCACACCTTCGCCACTCATCTGCTCGATGCGGGGGCCGACCTCCGCGCGGTGCAGGAGCTGCTGGGACATTCGAGCCTCAGCACGACCCAGATCTACACCCACACCAGCGTCGAACGGCTGAAGCAGGTGTATCAGCAGGCGCATCCGAGAGCGTAGGTGGTAGGTGTAGGTTGTAGGGCGTGACTTGAGTGGCATCGTTGCAGGATGCAGGACTTGTTCGATCCATGTGAACCCTTCTGATCGCTGTTAACCTACTCCCTGATTCCCTACTGCCTACACCCCACCACCCATCACCTGTCACCATGTCCCCGACCTACCACGCCACCACTATTCTCGCCGTCCGCAAAGGCGGGAAAGTCGCTATGGGCGGAGACGGCCAGGTGTCCATCGGGGAAACCGTCGTCAAGGCGCAGGCCAACAAGATCCGGGCACTCAAGGGTGGCAAGGTGCTGGCCGGGTTTGCTGGATCGGTCGCCGATGCGATCACGCTGTACGAGAAATTCGAGGAGAAGCTGGACCGGTACCCTGGAAACCTGCCGCGAGCTTCGGTCGAGCTCGCGAAAGACTGGCGGAGCGACCGGGTGCTGCGCCGGCTGGAGGCGCTGCTCATCGTCGCGGACGTGGAGCACACCTTCCTGTTGAGTGGCGCCGGGGAGTTGATCGAGCCCGATGACGGGGTGCTGGCCATTGGCTCGGGGGGAAACTACGCCCTCGCCGCGGCACGGGCGCTGGCCCCCGATCCCGCGTTGTCGGCCCGTGACGTGGTACAACGCTCGCTGGAAATCGCGGCGGATATTTGCGTGTTTACCAATCGGAATCTGACGATTCTGGAACTGTGAGGCAGAGCGCTTGGCTATAGCTATTAGCTATTGGCCATTAGCTATGGCGCTTATAAAAGATCTGGCACCAGGAGTAGACTGGTGTCATGCGGACCGATGCCTTCGAGCGCCTGATTCGTAGTGAGGCCGCGTCGTGGCGCGGGTTGCGAGTCCGGCTGCTGGGGACGGGGCGGCAGCTGCCCCACGGTCCCGCGTGTGGCCAGCGACGCGCCTATCAGCTGGCGGAAGGGCGGTACCGCTGCCGACGGTGCCGTTACACCTTCGGACTGTTCACCGGCCGGTGGCTGGGGCAATCGCGGGTGCGCCCGACCCGCTGGGTCTGGCTGCTGAAGCTGTTCGAGCTGGAGGTGACCGCCCGCCAGGCCGCGGTGCAGACGGGCGTCAGTTATCCGACCGCCCTGCGGGTGTTCACCCTGATTCGCCGGGCGATCGTGGCCCAGGAAGAGCCCGGCCTGCTGCGCCGCGAAGTCGAGTTGGATGAGTCGTACTTCGGTCCGCGGCGATCGTGGCGCCACCGCGGCGGCAAGCGGGGGCGCGGGGCACCGGCCAAGATCCCGGTGTTTGGGATTCTCGAACGGGGCGGCCGGGTGGCCGTCAGCGTCCTGCCGGATGTGACGCGCCAGAGTCTCCTGGCGGCCACCGTGAAGCTGGTCCGCCGGGGGGCCCTGGTGTACACCGACCGGTACAAGGGGTACGATGCGCTCACCTTCTGTGGCTATCGCCACCTGCGGGTAGACCATCGCCGGCGGTTCACCCGCGGGCGGGTCCACATCAATGGCCTGGAAGGGTTTTGGAGCTATGCCAAAGGCAAGTTGATTCGGCATCGGGGCGTGGCCCCGCACCGGTTCCCCTTGTCCCTGTACGAGATGCAGTTTCGCTATAACCATCGCCACGAGGACCTCTTTGAGCTCTTGCTCACAGTGGTGCTCAAACCGGTGCCAGATCTTTTATAAGCGCCTTAGCGATTAGCTGTTAGCTATTTCCGGTTCGGCCGAGGCGCCTACTCCACTTCCGCACAGCTAACGGCTAACAGCCAACAGCTAAGAGCTAAGAGCTAAGAACTGCAAACCACCATGACTGAACCACTACCTCTCCCCCATGTCGAGGAACCT
Source organism: uncultured Gemmatimonadales bacterium (assembly GCA_963788625.1). Lineage (GTDB taxonomy): Bacteria > Gemmatimonadota > Gemmatimonadetes > Gemmatimonadales > GWC2-71-9 > DATBGE01. The sequence continues at coordinate 1,175,153 of CAWBHB010000001.1, forward strand.
CCTCCCCAGCCACCCTGGCTCGAGGAACTGGCCCCGTCGCAGATCGTAGCCGAGCTGGATCGCTACATCGTGGGTCAGCAGGCCGCGAAGCGCGCGGTGGCAATCGCCATTCGCAATCGCTGGCGGCGCTCCCAGACCCCGGAGACCATCCGGGACGAGATCACACCGTACAACATCATCCTGATCGGTCCCACCGGAGTGGGCAAAACGGAAATCGCGCGCCGGCTCGCTCGGCTCGCGGGGGCGCCGTTCATCAAGGTCGAAGCCTCCAAGTTCACCGAAGTGGGCTATGTCGGGCGGGACGCGGAGTCCATGATCCGCGACCTGGTAGATGCCGCGATCAGCATGGTCCGCACCGAGCGGGAGGATGATGTCTACCCCATCGCCGAGCAGCGGGCCGACGAGCGGCTGCTGGACATCCTGCTTCCGCCACCGCCTCCCAGGGCTGAACCGCTAGGAAAGCATGGGGCGGAGGGGGCGGATATGCCCGGCATCTTCGTCGTGGGTCCCGCAGGGCAGGCCCGGCAGGAGAAACCTGGTAGTGCCGAGGAGGAGCGGCATCAGCGCTCCCGGGAAAAGCTGCGGCGGATGCTGAAGGAAGGCCAGCTGGACGACCGGGAGGTCGAGGTGGATGTGACACCGCAGGCGTTCCCAATGCTCGAGATCATGCAGCCGCCCCAGAGCATGGAAGGCCAGGACATCAACTTCATGGAAATGCTTCAGGAGATGCTGCCCAAACGGAAGAAGCGGCGCAACGTGCGACTTCCCGAGGCGCGACGGATCCTGGCCGACGAGGAGCTGAAGAAACTGGTCGATATGGACGATGTGGTGAACGAGGCGCTCGACCGGGTGGAGAATCACGGCGTCCTCTTCATCGATGAGATCGACAAGATTGCCGGGGAGCGGGCCCAGACCGGACCCGACGTGTCACGCGAGGGAGTCCAGAGGGACCTGCTGCCTATCGTCGAGGGCTCAACGGTTCAGACCCGTTACGGGTATGTGCGCACCGACCACATCCTGTTCATCGCGGCCGGCGCGTTCCATGTCTCCAAACCCTCGGATCTCATCCCCGAGTTGCAGGGACGATTCCCCATCCGGGTCGAGCTGCAGCCCCTGACCGAGGCGGACTTCGTCCGCATCATGACTGAGCCGGAGAACGCGCTGACCAAGCAGTACCAGGCATTGGTTGCCGCCGAAGGCGCGACGCTGGAGCTGACTCCTGACGGGGTGCAGGAGGTCGCCCGGCTGGCGTTCATGGCCAATGACCGGATGGAAAACATCGGGGCCCGGCGGCTCCATACCGTGATGTCGACGCTGATGGACGAGGTGCTGTTCGAGCTGCCCAACTACCCCGAGAAGCGCATCGTATTCGACGCCGACCGAGTGCGGGAGAAGCTGTCGAAGATCATCGACGACGACGATTTGCGGAGGTATATCCTCTAAGTTCCGAGTTCCGAGTTCCGAGTACCGCGTACCGCATTTCTCCGTTCGGCGAATCCCAAGGCGTAGTCCAGTAGCTCCGCAAGGCTGGTCGAGACATGCGAGTGCTGGGAATGGCGGGCTTAACGCTGCTGCTGGCCCGGGGGGTGGCGGCCCAGCAGGATTCGTTCGCATTGGCCTACGCCTACGTCGATTCCTTTGTCGTACAGCACATGCGGGAAGGGCAGGTGCCCGGGACGGTGATCGCGGTGACCGACCGCCGTCAGCTCCTGCACCTCGTCGCCTTCGGGTTTGCCGACCTCGCGGCACACACGCCGCTCACCCCTGAGACCCGCTTCCCGATCGGTTCTCTGTCCAAGTCCTTCACGGCCATCGCCCTCCTGCAGTTGCGCGAGGAGGGAGTGGTGGCCTTCGACCGGCCGGTCACCGACTATCTCCCCTGGTTCAAGGTGAAGTCGTCGTTCCCGCCGATCACCATTGCACACCTGCTGACCCACAGTGCCGGGCTCCCCCGCGATCGAAACGATCTCCCTTCGTCACCCTACTCGGCGGTGGCGCTCCGGGACATGGAACCGCCCTTCGCGCCCGGGGAACGCTTCGCCTACTCCAATCTCGGGTACCAGTTGCTCAGCCTCATCATCGAAGAGGTGGAAGGGAAGCCGTTCGCCGCGTCGGTCTCCCATCGGATTCTCGAGCCCCTGGATCTTCGCTCGACTGAAGCGGAAATCACCCAGGACACTCGCGATCGCGCGGCGACGGGCTATCAGTACTTCTACGATGACCGGCCACCCTATTCGGACCATCCGCTAGTCCCGGCTCAGTGGACCGAGCAAAGCGCGGGAGACGTCAATGTCGTCAGCACGGCCGGCGACATGGCCACATACCTTCGGGTGTTGTTGAACGAGGGCCGCGGTTCCGGGGGCCGGATTCTTCAGCCCGCCAGCTTCAGTCGAATGGTCCAGCGAAAGATCCGCGCCCCTGAGATGGGGGCCGATGCGTACTACGGTTATGGGCTGGTCTTGAATCGGCTGGATGGCAGTCTCACGTTCGGCCACAGCGGGGGAATGCCCGGGTTCCGCGCCGCGATGCTGGCGGACCAGGAGGAAGAGTTCGGTGTGGTGGTGCTGATGAATGGTCCGGGCACGCCACAACGAGTTGCCGACTACGCCCTGCGGGTGCTACGGGCCACGGCCCGACACCAGCCCCTACCTCCGGTGCCGGTCGCGGCTCCGGCCACCGAGATTGGCAACGCAGCGGACTATGTCGGAGGCTACGTCGATTCGCTGGGTCGGCGGATGGAACTCCAGGCCCAGGGAACTGGCCTGATGCTGGATTGGCATGGCAGGAAACTGCCGCTGAAACGCATGGGCCCGGATCAGTTCTACAGCGACGATCCCGACCTGAACCTCTTTCCGCTGCAGGCCGAACGTCGGGATGGGCGGGTCGTCGAGCTACTGCATGGAGACGCCTGGTTCCCGCGCGATGGAGCCGGGGGGCGCACCGGATTCGACTTTCCGAAGGAGTGGCAGAACTATCCGGGGCATTATCGTGCCCAGAATCCCTTCTATTCGAACTTCCGGGTCGTGTTGAGAAAGGGTCGCCTGTTGTTGGTCGCACCCGAAGGCACCGAAGAGCTGCTGGTCCCGCTGGAGCGTGGAAGGTTCCGAGTGGGCAATGACGCCCGCGCAGTCGAGGTGCTCGAGTTCGACACAGTGGTGAGCGGACGCGCCCTGCGCGCTATCCTTTCCGGAGTGGACTATTATCGAACTCCGACACCCTGATTCACTCCTGCTTCACCACGGCTCCGCCCTTCATCACGAAGCGTACCTGCTCGAGGACCCGCACATCGTCTAGCGGGTTTCCCGGTACGGCGATGAGATCGGCCAGTTTTCCGGCTGCGATCTCGCCCCGGTCCGAGACGCCGAGCAGGTCGGCCGCGTTGATGGTAGCGGTGCGAATCGCGTCGATCGGCTTCATGCCGTAACCGACCAGGACCGCAAACTCCCTGGCGTTGTCGCCGTGAGGATAGACGGCAGCATCGGTGCCGAAGGCGATCTTCACGCCGGCGCGAATCGCTTTGCGGTGGCTCTCATGCGCCAGAGGAATGATCTGACGCATCTTGGCGCCGATCTGTGGCGGCATCTTCTCCGGATCGACTGCCGTGAGGATGTATGCGGTCGGAACGAGGTAAGTGCCGCGCTGCTTCATGAGCGAGATGGCCTCGTCATTGAGCATGGAGCCGTGTTCGATGGAGGCCACCCCGGCCCGCACCGCGGCCAGGATTCCCTCCGTCCCGTGGGCATGCGCGGCCACCTTCAGACCGTGACGGGCCGCCTCCTGCACGATGGCCCGCATCTCGTCTTCCGAAAGCTGCTGCGCCCCGACCGGCCCCTCGAATGACAGCACTCCCGCCGTCGCGCAGATCTTGATGACCTTGGCCCCGTACTTGATCTGGTAGCGCACGGCCTTGAGCACCTGATCGATTCCGTCGGCGACTCCGTCCTCCGGCCCCATTGTCGCAATACCCGGCGCGTAGCCGGTGATGTCGCAGTGGCCGCCCGTGATCCCGATCGCGCTTCGGGCCGGCACGATGCGCGGCCCAATCACCCATCCCTCATCGATGGCGTGCATGAGGCTCACATCGGAACCACCCGGGGCGCCCACATTGCGGACGGTCGTGAACCCGGCGAGCAGAGTCTTGCGGGCGTTTACGACGCCGCGAAGCGCGGCATCAGCCGGAGTTTCGGTGACGTCCCGGTGGACCCAATCACCCTCGAGATCACCGGTGAGGTGGACGTGCATGTCGGTGAGGCCAGGGAGGAGAGTCACGTCACCCAGCTCGATCACCTTGGCGTCGGCGGGCGGCTCGGCGCGGACGGCCTGGATGCGATCTCCCGAGATGACCACTGTCACGGGGCTCTCGATCTGTCCGGTGCGCACGTTCAGCATGCGCGCGGCGTGGACGAATACGGTCTGGGCCGACACCAATCGGGGCAGAACCGAAAGCAGGGCCAGCAGGGCAACAACTCGGCGAAGGGGCAGCATCAACGTCTCCGGTCTCATGAGGGTGCGAGGAAGCTACCCGGCCCTTCGCCCTCGTCAATTTCCTCGGTATCGTTGAGGCATGAAATCACAACTGTTTGTTTCAGCCCGCCGCGGCATTCTCGCTGCCGGCCTGCTTCCGCTCTGCCTGGTGGCCCAGTCCGCCCCAACCTCGCCATCGGCGTTCCTGATTCGGGACGCGCTGATATTCGACGGATCCGGTGCCGAGCCGGTCCGGGGGAGTTTACGGATCCAGGACGGGAAGATCGCGGAGCTGGGTAAACTCCAGCCTAAGACCGGAGAGCGTGTCGTCGAGGCGCATGGACTGGCCTTAGCGCCCGGCTTCATCGACACCCACAGCCACGCCGACGAGGGATTCAGCGAGAACGACGCCGGGGTCCGTGAGCACCCCGATGCGTTGGGTTCGGTGAGCCAGGGAATCACCACCGTGGTCGTGGGGCAGGACGGCGGCGAGGTCTACCCGCTCCGCGACTTCTTCACCGGACTGGACAAGAATCCGGTCGCCGTGAATGTCGCTTCCTATGCCGGCCACAACACGATCCGGCAGATCGTCATGGGAGAGAACTTCCGGCGGGAGGCGACCGCGGAAGAAGTGGGCCGGATGGCCTATATCCTCCGACAGGAGATGGCCGCCGGTGCCCTGGGGCTCGCCACGGGACTCGAGTACGATCCCGGGATCTACTCGGCGCCCGCCGAGGTTCTCGCCCTGGCGCGGGTTGCCGCAGGGTACCATGGCCGATACATCAGCCATATCCGGAGCGAGGACCGTCGCTTCTGGAGTGCCATCGAGGAAATCATTACGATCGGGCGGGAGACCGGCATGCCGGTACAAGTGTCGCACATCAAGCTCGCGATGCGTGATCTCTGGGGGAAAGCGGACAGCCTGGTTGGCATCCTGGACGCCGCGCGCTCCGCGGGGGTGAACATCACCGCAGACATCTATCCCTATCCCTACTGGCACTCCACGCTCACCGTGCTGTTCCCCGACCGCGACTATCAGGATCGAGCAGCAGCGGAGTTCGCGGTGACCCAGGTGTCAACGCCGGAAGGATTGCTGCTCGATCACTACGAACCCACTCCCGCCTTCCAGGGCCGCACCGTGGGCTATGCTGCCAAAGAGCTTGGCGTCGACTCGGTCACGGCGCTGATCGAGCTGGTGCGACGGATTCATGAGCTGGAGAAAGAGCATGGGAGTGTCAACGAGAGCGTGATCGGCACCAGTATGACCGAGCCCGATATCGAGCGCCTTATGCGCTGGCCCCACACCAATTTTTGCACCGACGGGGAGCTCGATGGGGGACACCCACGCGGCTTCGGCACCTATCCCCGGATTCTGGGCCGCTATGTAAGGGACCGGAAGGTCATGTCACTGGCTGAAGCGGTGCACAAGGCGACCGCGCTGGCGGCCGAGCACATCGGAATCACCGACCGCGGACGGATTGCGAAGGGTCTCGCGGCTGACCTGGTGCTGTTCGACCCCAACACGGTGATCGACAACGCGACGACCGAGAAGCCTCACGAGCTCTCGACCGGCATTGTTGCGGTGTGGGTGAATGGGGCCCCGGTATTCGCGGAAGGGAAGGCGACTGGGGCCCGGCCGGGCAAGGTGCTGCGGCGGGCGACCTAGGCGCAGTTCCTCGACGTCTCGGCTTCGCCCCGGGACTCAAGTCGCGGCTCGGGAGACCGTGACTACGCCACGGAGCAGGTTCTGGTGTACGCGGCGGGTTCGGTAGAGATCGCGTTGGGCATCCCTGGCTAAACGCGGCCAGGCGCATATGTAAGCCCGCGTCGCGTAGCGACGTGCTGCCGAGCCGCGATTTCAATCGCGGGCAAGGTGCTGCGACGGGCGACGTAGGCGCAGTTCCTCAGCATCTCGGCTTCGCATCTCGCGACTCAAGTCGCGCCTCGGCAGACCGTGGCTACGCCACGGTGCAGGTCCCGGGCTACGCGGCAGGTTCGGCAGAGATCGCGTTGAGAATCTCTGGCCGAGAGCCGGCCGCATTGGCCGAGTGAGGCCTTAGGCCATACACTTAGCCTATCTCAGGCCGGAGCACGGGCAGAGCCGAGGCCCTGAACCCGAGGAGGTCGTATGACGGATCGCGTGAAGAAAGTCAGCTACGCTTATGTGATGGTTCCCAATCGCTCCGGACAGGGAGCCAGTGTGCTGGACGCGCTGCGGCGGGCGAACGTCAACCTGCAGGCGTTCTCCGCCTTCCCCGCGCGCCGGGGAAAGGCCCAGGTGGACCTGGTCACGGAAGATCTTGCAGGGCTGCGCCGGGCCGCGCGGGGCTACGGATGGCGGTTGAGCAAGGTCAAGCAAGGATTCGTCATTCAGGGCAAAGACCGGGTGGGCGCCGTGTCGCGTCAGCTCGACAAGCTCGGTGCGAAACGGATAAACGTCGTCGCGGCGGACGCCGTGACGGCAGGAAAGCGCTACGGCATGATCCTGTGGGTCAAGCAGAAGGACTACGCCCGCGCGGCAAGGGCGCTGGGAGCCCGTTGAGGGGACGAGGCGCTTTCTGGTCGCGCGTGATCTCGCGACTAAAGTCGCGGCTCGGCAGACCGTGGCTGCGCCACGGAATCTGATCGCCGGGCAAAGTGGCAGGTTCAGGAGTCTCATGCTGGGAGCGCACAGCCCAAGGGATTCGGGGTTCCCAGACCGGACCAACGCCGCCTGACGCGTAGCAAGCACGCGTCGCGCAGCGACGCTCTGCCGAGTCGCGATTTCAATCGCGGGGAATCCAGGACGAGGTCCTGATCCAGAGGCAAAGACTTGGCGCGCAATGGCTACGACTCCACTTGCACCTCGGGTTCTCGCGACTCAAGTCGAGGCTCGGTTCCCTCGCGACTGAAGTCGCGGCTCGGCAGACCGTGGCTGCGCCACGGAAAAGGTCCCAGCCTACGCGGCGGGTTAGGGAAAAACGCGCTGCGAATCCCCAGCCATGGCCGCCACGCTGGCTGAATCGTACTCCGCCTCCACATCGCCCTCCCAATCGAGGATCGCCTCGGCGGGATGGTGTCGAGGCTGACACCGCAAGTATTGCCGCACGGTCTCCAGGGCGCGCCCGCTCACGCTGTGCACGCTGTAGCCCTTGGCCCAGTACAAGCGCGCTCCCTCCGGCGCGTACCCTTCCTGGGCCGCCAATGCTGAGGTCGCTCCCTTCAGCCGTTTGACCAGCGAGCGACTCGCGTCGTGGGATGAATCCGGACCAGCACGTGCACGTGAGTCTGCACCATCCCAATTTCGAGGATGTAGGACCGCTCTCTCGCGCCAGTGCGCGAACGCTCGGCACAGGAACCTCGCCAGCGGGGCATCGATCAGCGGGGCGCGGTCGCTGGTGGTCCAGACAACGTGCAGGTATAACTGGTGCAGCATGGCGAGAATAGCGTCGGCCCGTCCTGTCCGCACCGAAGTCCTACCGTCCCGACCGAAAAACGCAGCCAAGGGCTGCAAGCACGTCGCGCAGCGACGCTCTGCCGAGTCGCGATTTCAATCGCGGGGGAGATGCTCGAAGGCGGTACTCCTACGGTCCCAGAATAGCAGCGGTCCGATCGCACCACCCCACCGAAGTCAGACGTTCCTCCGCCTGGAAAACGCAGCCTAAGACATACGGAAGCACGCGTCGCGCAGCGACGCTCTGCCGAGCCACGATTTCAATCGCGGGGAGGTCGTGGCATCGACGCCTGGCCGAGTCGCGATTTCAATCGCGGAAACCTCAGCTCAGTCCTCAGTACTCTCACTCGCTCGCCGCAGCCACGCACTTCCGGCCCGCGACTTCGAATCGCGGGAACCCTTGGGCTCGACGGGCATCCCTAGTTCTACCCATTTCCCCCATCCGCCCACCAGCGCTCTGGCCTTGCTCCAACCCGCCTGCTTCAGCTCTCGCACCACCCGGGTGCTTGTGGCTTCATTCCTTCACGCACAGTAGGCCACCAGCCAGTCGTGTTTGGGTAGCGCCAGCTCCGCGGCACTCTCGACGGGACGGTCGGGATCCACTCGCACCGAGCCCTGAGCGGTGACTTCGGAGCTGCCGTAACTCCCAACCGAGCGGGCATCGAGCAGGCGGTAGGGGATTCCCGCCGATTTCAGCCGCTTCAGATCGTCGAAGGTGATCAGCTCCGCATGGGGGACGAGCGGAGTCTGATCACTGTCCGCGACCGTAGCCACCGGCGCCGACTCCAGCCGTCGAGTCCAGAGGGCCAGCATCCCGCCGTGCACCACCACGGACAACAGCACGACGGTGGCGACCGGCGCGAATAGCGACTCGCTCCCTTCGATTCCCGCGAAAATCGGCAGCAGCACCAGGAGCAGCGAGCTCAACCCGCGGGGGCCGAACCATACCACCAGCTTCCGACCGTCGGGATCGACGGCGTTGCGAGGCAGGGCAACGAGCAGCACCAGCGACCGGGCCACCAGCGCCACTACCGCGAACGCCAGGATCTGCGGCGACATGATCGAGAGTCCGGTCCAGATGAGCGACAGCCCCAGCAGTACGAAGGTGAACAGCAACAACATCGTGGACGTGGCTTCCCCGTAATCGTGGAAGCAGTCACACAGCTCCACATCCAGCAGGTCGATGGTTAGCCCCGCGGCAAAGGCTGCCATGAAACCACTGGCGTGGAGCGATTCGGCAATCGCGAATGCGGTGAATGCGACGCCCAGCACATACATCGACTCGTAATCCCGCCGGATCCCGTAGCGCCCTCTCACCGCCTCCAGGAGACGCACAGCGAGATACCCGGTCGCCACACCGGCGGCCGGTCCCAGCACGAGTACATCCAGCGCCACTCGGCTTACCTGCCCAATGGTCGGACCCGCTTCCCGCATGAAGGCCATCGCGATGACGACGATGGGCAACAGGACCGCGTCGTTGAGCCCGCTCTCGATCCCGAGCGCCGTCCTGGTCGCCGGTCGGACTCCGGGCCGACGGACCAGGCTACGCATCATGACCGGATCGGTTGATGCGAGCGCCGCGCCGAGTACCGCGGCCTGCGCCGGACCGACTCCGAGCAGCCACGCCGCGGCCAGTCCGATGATCACTGCGGTAACCAGCGTGCCTGGTCCGAGAAGTACTGCAGCGACTCCGAGATGTTGCCTGAGCGCTTGGGGATTGATGCCGAGTGCGTCGGTAAAGAGCACCAGCACCAGGCTGAGGGTGGCCACGGCGCCCAGCGCACCGGAGCGCATTCCGAAGTCCACCAGCCCCAGCCCGTGAGGTCCAAGCAGCAGGCCTAGCAGCAGGAAGACGGCGACGTGGGGGATGCTGGTCTTTTCGAGAAGCCCGGATACCGCGCTGGCGAGGAGAATCACTCCGCCGATCAGGGCGGTTACCAGGACGAAGGAGGCGGGATCGAATGGCTGCATGCGTGTCTCCCAGGCTACCTAACCCTAAGCCGGTCAAGGCCGAGTGTCATCTGGAGGCAGGGTACCTGCCCGGGGACTTCCGGACCGATTACCTTACTCTGCCAAATTGGCGTACCCCTCTGAACGCTGCAGCGCATGCCCAAACGCGACTTCCTGGCTGTTCCCGATCTCTCGAAAACCGAACTCTCCCAGCTATTCGACCTCGCCGGGCAGATGAAGAGCGGGAAGTACCGAAATCGGCCGCTCGACGGACAGACACTCGCCATGGTCTTCGCCAAGAGCTCCACCCGCACAAGAGTCTCCTTCGAAGTAGGGGCGCACCAGCTGGGCGGGCAGGCAGTCTTCCTCTCGGCGCGAGATATCCAGCTCGGTCGCGGGGAACCGATCAAGGACATGGCGCGGGTCCTCTCGCGCTACGTGAACGGGATCATGATCCGGACCTTCGCCCAGGCCGATGTGATCGAGCTCGCCCGCTACGCCGATGTCCCCGTGATCAATGGATTGACCGACCTGCAGCATCCCTGTCAGGTGCTGGCCGATCTGATGACCATGCGGGAGTGTTTGGGCGGATGGAGCGGCAAGTCCGTGGCCTGGATCGGCGACGGAAACAACATGGCCAATAGCTGGATGGACGCAGCCGGCGTGCTGGGCTTCGACATGCGACTCGCCTGTCCGGAGGGCTACGAGCCGGACCACGAAATTTTCGAGCGGAACAGCAAGCTCACCAATCTTCTCATCACCGAGCTTCCCGAGGAAGCAGCCGAAGGAGCCGACGTCGTCACCACCGATGTCTGGGCCTCGATGGGACAGGAGGGTGAAGCCGAGGCGCGGGCCCTGGCCTTCCAGGGCTACACGGTGGATGAGGAATTGATGGGCCTCGCTCACCCGAACGCGATCTTCCTCCACTGCCTACCGGCTCACCGCGGCGAGGAAGTAACCGAAGGAGTGCTCGAAGGACCCCAGTCCAAGGTCTGGGATCAAGCGGAGAACCGGCTGCACGTACAGAAAGCGCTGCTCGCGATGCTGATGGGAACCGGTGAACGGTGAACGGTGAACAGTGAACGGTGAACGGGAGATTGGCTGAATCGCGATTCAGCTGGCGTGCAGACAGCCACCAAATTCTGTCCCGTTCCCCGTTCCCCGTTCCCCGTTCACCCTTCACCGTTCGCCGTTCACCTTTCACCGACCTGAAACTCTGAATGTCTGACACCACAACTCTGAAACGCACTCCCCTCTACGACGCCCACCGCGAACTCCTCGCCCGACTGGTGCCGTTCGCCGGGTGGGAAATGCCGGTGCAATACCCTTCCGGAATCCTGGCCGAGCACAAGGCGGTGCGGGAGCACGCCGGGATTTTTGATGTCTGCCACATGGGTGAATTCGAGGTGACCGGTCCGGACCGCAACGGGTTCGTCAATCGGGTGACCTCTAACGATGTGGGAGCCCTCGAAGCGGGACAGGTGCAATACTCCACCCTGCTCAATGACAAGGGCACGATCATCGACGACTGCACGGTCTATCGCTTCGAAGACAAAGTGATGCTGGTGGTGAACGCGGCCAACATCGACAAGGACTGGGAGCATCTCGTCGCGCAGAAGGTGAAGGGCGGCAACGTGCGTCTCCGGAACATTTCGGATGAGGTCGGGCTGATCGCCCTGCAGGGCCCCGCGTCCGAGAAGCTGCTGGCGCCGATTACCGACCAGCTGCTCCCGGACATCGGGTACTATCGCTTCGCGGTCGGCAAGGTGGCGGGGAAGGGGTGCTTCATCTCGCGGACGGGCTACACCGGAGAGGATGGGTTCGAGCTGTACTGCCGTTCCGACGACGTGCGGGAGATCTGGGACGCGCTCACCGGTCCGGGAAAGGCCACGCCGATCGGGCTCGGCGCCCGCGACACGCTCCGTCTCGAGGTGGGGTACGCGCTCTACGGCAATGATATCGACGACACCACGACACCCCTCGAAGCAGGTCTGGGCTGGGTGGTAAAGCTCGACAAGGGCGCATCGTTCGTCGGAGACCAGGCCCTGAGGGTGCAAAAGCTCCAGGGACTCCAGCGCAAACTCGTGGGCTTCCGAATGCTGGAGCGCAGTGTTCCGCGCCATGGCTTTCCGGTCTGGAGCGGAGGCCAGCAGGTGGACCTGGTCCGGAGCGGCACCATGAGTCCCTCGCTCGGCATCCCGATTGGAACCACCTACCTGCCGGTCGCGGCTGCGAAGGCCGGTAGCCGCTTCGAGGTGGAAATCCGAGGTGAGAAACAGCCGGCGGAGGTGGTGCAGAAGCCGTTTTACACCAAGGGGAGTGTGAAGAAATAAGAGCGGGCATGGCGGGCGGGGCGGGCGTGGCGGTCGTCGTCTTATCACCCTTGCCCGCTCCGTCCGCCCTGTTCGCCCTGCTCGCCCCGCCCGCCATGACTATTCGCCTCGGAATTCTCACCATCAGCGACGCCGGCTCGCGAGGCCAACGGGCCGACGGCTCGGGCGATGCGATTGCCGACTGGGCCAGGAAGCGGGGATTTGGGGTAGCCACCCGGGGGATTGTCCCGGATGAGTCCGACCGCATCGCCGCGATGCTCATGCAGTGGGCCGATGGAGACCAGGCCGATCTGATCCTCACGACCGGAGGCACCGGTCTGAGCCCGCGCGACGTGACTCCCGAAGCCACGAAGAGCATCCTCGAGCGAGAAGCTCCCGGCATTGCCGAGGCGCTTCGGATGACGGCCTATCCCGGGTTTCATCGCGCGGTGCTCGCTCGCGGGCTGGCCGGTGTGCGCGGGAAGACGCTGATCATCAATCTCCCCGGGAGTCCGAGCGGCGTGCGGGACGGATTGGCGGTCCTCGACGACCTGGTGGAACACGCGGTGCGGTCTCATCCGAGGCAGGAACAGCGAACACTAGGAATTGCTGATTGCAGATTGTCGATTGCCGATTCGGCAAGGCACAATCCAAGACCAATCTTCAATCTGAAATCTTCAATCTGAAACTCACGATGGCTTCCAAAATTCTCATCACCATGGACGACCTCGAAACCGCGGTACGGCTCAACGCGGCGCTCGAGGCTGCCCAGCACCGCACCGTGATGATCTCAGCGATGGATGACGCGCGGGGTGCTCTGCGGAGGGAGCGCCCCGATTTGCTGGTGCTCACCGGTGCGATCCACGAGCCCATGGCCCACCAGCTGGTGGCTCAGGCCCGGGACGAGGAAGTCTCGACCCTGGCGCTGCTCGAGCCAACCGATCCGGCGCAGAATGACCCGGAGGGGCTCGGCGTCGACGTCACCGAAGTCGCCTTCAAGCCGATCAACCCACCGGACACTGTCGCCCTCATCGAGCGGCTGCTGGATCGGCGCGAACTCCAGCGGCGTACCGGCATCTCCGGAGAAAGCGCGGCAATTCAGGAGCTGTTGGTCCGGATCGAACAAATGGCCCCGGTCTCCAGTACCGTGCTGATTCAGGGAGAATCCGGCACCGGGAAGGAACTGGTCGCCAAAGCGATCCACGATCTGTCGCCGCGGCGCGGGAAACCTTTCATTCCGGTCAACTGCGCGGCGCTGCCCGGAGACGCTGCTCGAGTCGGAGCTGTTCGGCCACGAGAAGGGTGCGTTCACGGGAGCGGCGGAGCGCAGACTGGGTCGATTCGAGCTGGCCGACAGCGGCACCATCTTCCTCGACGAGATCAGCGAGATCTCGGCCAGCGTCCAGGTGAAGCTGCTGCGGGTGCTGGAGACCCGGACCTTCTTCCGGGTGGGCGGCGTTCAGCCGATCAAGGTGGACGTCCGGGTGCTCGCCGCCACCAACCAGAGCCTCAAGGAGCTGGTGGCACTGGGAGAGTTCCGGGACGACCTGTATTACCGGCTCAATGTCCTCAACATCTACCTGCCGCCCCTGCGCGAGCGGCGCAGCGACATCCCGGTCCTGGTCAAGCGCTTCATCCGGGAGTTCTCCCGGCAGCACGACCGTCCCTTCCGCGGCATCACTCCCGAGGCGATGACCCTGCTGGTCGAGGCGCCCTGGCCCGGCAACGTCCGGCAGCTGCGGAATCTGATCGAGTCCATGGTGGTGCTCGCCCCGGGGCGGGAGATCCGGGCGTCCGACATCCCGGCCGACATCCTGGAGGGGGCCGGCCGCATGCTGCCCATGCGGATTGGAGCAACAGGTCGCGATCTGCCAAGCCAGGAATTGGAGTTTATCTTACGTAGTCTCATGGACTTACGCCTCCAAGTAGAGGAAATGAGGCGCCGATTGGACGATCGGCCGCAACGTGTTCAGGTTATTGAACTTGGCCAAAACAGCCCCGTGGCAGATGTCTTGCCGGAATCCGAGCCGGAGGAAAAGGGGGAAATCGTCTATCGGCCGGGCATGACCATGGCCGAAGTCGAACGGGCCGCCATCGCTGCGGCGCTTACTCAGTTCCGGGGAAATCGCCGTAAAGCGGCCGAGGTTCTGGGCATAGGCGAACGCACACTCTACCGAAAAATCAAGGCTTACAATTTGGAGTAGGTCAGCGAGCTAAGTTCTGCGGGAACTGGGATTTGCGTGCTCACGATTCTTGACAGTCGGGTCTTGGAGGCGCATATTCGGCAACCCGGGATTTTCCCGATTCAGCACCAGGGTTCCACACGGTGATTTTCTCGATCGACCCATCGGCCTGCGTCACGTGCCTGGCCTGCGTGCGCGTGTGCCCGACCGGCGCGGTCGAGGTGCAGGATCCACTGGTGCGGATCGTGGACGAGAGCTGCATTCGTTGTGGGCTCTGCGTTCCCGCATGCCCGCATCACGCGATAGAAGTCACTGGTGAACTGGGTCGCGCAATCGCGGTCGCCACGCGAGGCGATGGTGCGCTGATCCTGAGTCCGGAGGCCGTGGCGTACTTCTACCCGGCCGCACCGGAGCAAATCGTGAATGCATGCTACGCCGCCGGGTTCCGCATGGTGACCCGCGGCGTTGTAGGAGACGAGCTGGTCGCCTCGGAGTACCTGAGGCTGTGGCGTGACGAGGACTGGGGTACCATGATCCGCTCCACCGATCCGGTGGTAGTGGAGGCAATCCGGAGAGACTATCCGGAGCTGGTCCCCTACCTCGCGCCGGTGACGTTGCCCGCGCTGGCGGAAGCGAGGTACCTGCGGGCGCAGTGGGGCGAAGGACTGGAAGTGGTGTACGCCGGGGTCTGCCCGCCTGCGGGACGCGGCGAGCTGGATTCGGCGATCACCTTCCAGGACCTGGAGCAGCTGTTCCGGCTCCGCGGCGTGAGCCCCCTGGCTCAGCCCCCACACTACGCCCGGGTCCCGGCCGAGCATCGCCGCCACGTGAGCCTGGCGGGCGGGATGCCGCTCTCGCTGCTGGACGAGGCTCGGCACTCGAGCAAGCGGTTCCGAAAGCTGCGGGGATTGGCCGAGCTGCGCGGCCTGTCGCGCGCGGTGGTGATCGATCGGCTCGACCTGGGATTCGTGGATCTACTATCCCACGAGGGGTGGCTGGATCACCCGCTCTCGGGTCCGCGCGAAGAGCTGTTCTGGCGCCGTTCGGTGGTGGAGAACAGCGAGCCGCCCCGAAGCCGCCAGCCGGTGGTGGACGATGCAGTCGTGGCGAGCTACGGAGCCGTCTTCGAGATCCAGCCGCGACTGATGCGGCCCGATGCGGCCCGGGTGGATGAAGTGCTCGCCGCGATCGGCCTGGGTCCTCACGGCAAGCCGTGGGACTGCCGGGCCTGTGGATTCGAGACCTGCGCCGCGTTTGCCCAGGCGGCGGCCATCGGACGGGCTTCGCTGAAACAGTGCGCGCCCTACCAGGCTCGTCGGGTCGCAGAGGCTCAGCGCGATGCGGCGGTGGATACCCTGACCGGGCTCGCCGCCTACAAAGTCCTGTACGACCGGCTGACCTACGAGGTCGAGCGGAGCAAGCGCAGCCTGGAGGGGTTTGCGGTCCTGTTCATCGACCTCGACCACTTCAAGCTGGTGAACGATCAGTACGGGCACGAGGCGGGCAACGCGGTGCTTCGTGCGGTGGCAACCGAGCTCAAGAGCGCGATCCGCGCCTCGGACCTGGCGGCGCGCTACGGTGGAGACGAGTTCGTGGTCCTGCTCAACCGGACCGACCTGGCGGGAGCCAACCGGGTCGGTGAGGCGATCCGGGCCGGGATCGAGGGAGTGGGACGCCGTCTGGGATATCCGGTGGGGTTGGTTACCGCGAGTATCGGGGTCGCCGAGTATGATGTGAGACGGCCCCACGAGGGCGACTTGCTGGTGCTGGCCGACCGCGCGCTGTACCACGCCAAGGCCAACGGGCGTAACGCGGTCGCTTGAGACCGCACGAAAGGATAGCCGGGACTTTGTCTTCCACCCCGATCCGCCAACCCGACTCCTCGGCTCGGCCGGCTCCGCTGGAGAGCCCGCCGGATCCCTGGGGAGTCCGCCGGGCTGAGCAGTTGCTCACCAGCCTGGAAGGGGTGCTCTCGGCCCGGGTGGTCACCACCCCGCTCGGCGAGGTCAGCGAGGTCCACATTCTCGCCCAGTCGGGCTTGCAGGCGAAGCAACTGGTCCGCAATATAGAGTCCGCTCTCCTGGCCCAGCTCGGGCTCAAGGTAGATCATCGCAAAATCAGCATTGCCCAGACCGCCGACGTCCGGCCCATCGAGGCGCTGGAAAAGGACGCGGTACGGGAGCGCTCGATGCGGCGCGCCGCGCTGTTCGACTCGCTCACCGTGGCACCGGGCAAGCGGCCGCACCGGATTTCGATCCAGGTGACGCTGGGATTCGGTGAGGTGCGGGCGGTGGCCGAAGAGGAGAGCTCGGACACCCCGCGGAGCCGGGTAGAGGCGGCGGCCCGGGCGGCGGTTTCGGCGCTCGACCAGCTGCTGGCGGACAACTCGGTGGCACTCGAGGGGTCCAAGATCGTCGAGGCGTTCGATCGCGAGTTCGTGATGGTGGCGGTGCAGGGGCTGGGTGGACGCGAAGCGGTATTGCTCATGGGTACGGCCGAGATCAAAGAGAGCGCGGAGCGCGCCGCGGTATTCGCGGTGCTCGATGCGACCAACCGCTGGGCGGAGGCCCGGCGCCCCATTTAGGTCGTAGCAACAAAATTCAGCGGGCCCGCCGCACCTCGTCAGGGATGCAGGTGCCGGGCCCGTCGGCGTCCCAACGCAGGAATGCAGGAATGAAGGCGTGAGCGGGACCACCCTTCTTTCAGAAAGGAAAAAACGGCAGGCGGCCCCGGTCTTCGTTGGTGCAGGGATGCTGGTCAGGATCAGCGGAGACGAGCGGACAACTGAGAGCGGAGCGTCAGGTGCGCCATAGCGAGGCGTGCCCCTTCCCGAGGTCCTATACCACTCGTTCGAAGGAGACGCTCATGTTGCACATCAGCTTGCTCGCGAAAGTCATCGAGTTCTTCGCCCGCGTGACTTCTTTGGGTGAAGGATCCAGATTTGGAGTAACTAGGAATGGGTCCGGGGCCCTGCTAGTCTTTTCATGAATGCGTCGAAAGACGTCCAGATTCTGACCTTTGTGGTCGGAGTCTCGTCCTGCGACAGCTTTTGGTGCCGTCGCTTGGCAGAGTTTCGCCTTGAGAATCCTGGCATTTGGGCTCTCTGCAGCTTCGTCGTTGTTGCCTACCTTATCGACCTTGTCGGGGAATCCCCTTCGAGTTGAGGCAAGCGGGTTCAGCGTCATTCGTAATTCACCTTGCCGCGGCAGTGCTGTTTGGCGGTTTTTGGGGAGGCCTCGTCGCTGCGGCCTCTACTTTTGCAAGTGAATTTGACACAGGCGGCCAGTCCATAAAGGTCGCCTTCAATACCGCCCAGAGGCACGCTCTGCGATTGTGGTTGGCGTTCTGCTCTACCAAGCTGCTTGGTGGGTGCAGTTCCTCCAGCGTATCCTGCAGTGAATGGTGGGGTTCAGTCTGCCGATGTGCAACGAGATCTCGGCCTGTTCTTCGTTTTGGCAGCCACGCTATTTCGCGGTAAATACGGTCGCGGTTAACGCTGCCGTCGCACTCAGTTCAGGGCGCCGGTTTCGTGAAGTCTGGAACCTCAATGCGCGCGGCGTGCTTGGCTATGACCTGGGCGCGAGCGCCATAGCTCTTCTTGTGGCATTTCTGTATCGCAAGTCAGAACAGATAATTGGGCTTCGGTCCCCTCGGACTGATTGGGGTAATCATCCCGGTCATCGTGATCCGCCACGTCTACGGCTTGTACCGGAAGCTGCAGACTAGCGGGCGCGAGCTCCTCGACCTGATGGTCAAGGCAATTGAAGCACGCGACCCATATACCTCAGGTCACTCAATCCGAGTCGCAACACTTGCGAAGGCGATCGCGCAAGAAGCCGAGATGAGTACGGATGCAGGTAGAGCAGGTATACACGGCTGCAGTTCTGCATGATGTCGGCAAGATCCATGAAGAGTTCGCGCCTCTTCTTCGGAAGGACACGCAAGCTCACTCCTGAGGAGATGGCACTTCTGCAGACCCACTCGGCGAAGAGCGCTGATCTGGTCGGGATCATCTCGAGCTTCCGAGGCGCAATCCAGGAAGCTGTGCGAAGTCACCACGAACGATGGGATGGTCATGGATATCCGGATGGCTTGGCCGGCGAGATCGATTCCACTCGGTGCACGAATCATCATGATCTCCGATACAACCGACGCGATGACTACGGATCGACCCTACCGAAAGAAGCTGACGGTCGAGGCGGTTGTAGGTGAGCTGTCAGAAGTGCCGAGGAACTCAGTTCGATCCGAACCTGGTGGACTTGGTCGTTAACTCGGTTGTGATTCGTCGTGTGATGGCTGAGATTTCCTATGCTTCCGACACGGGTGAGAAGGCGGTCCCGCGCGAGGGAGGCTCAAAGCGAGTTAGTTGGGGTCAGGGCGCGACCCGTAGGGCCAAGCGCTCTTGGTTAGGTGCGTAGTCTCGGCTTAGACTGGGAGCTCGAGAAGGGCAATCTGAGTTGTTACCGCTAGTGGTAGAGTTGTCAGCGCAGTCTTCAGCTATTCGCCGTCGCATCAGTCTCCTCGCCCAAGCAGTCTTTCCACGTGCAACAACGCGCTGAGGATCTCTGCGCGATCAACCGCGTCGTAACTGCTGCAAGTCGCCGATTCATGCGAGGACAACTCCTCGAAGACACTGTCAGGGTCGAGCTCCACGCCAGCGAGCTTAGCCCTCCAGCGAGCGATAAACGCCGGCGTACGAGTCGTGAGGATGAGCTGGAACTTTGATCAGCGAAGACTCGCGCCGCATCCCTCGTGGCCTCTCCTCTCTCTCCCGCGATGAACTTCACATCGGCAAACACCAGAGGTCTCACTAATCGAACCCAATCAGGTACATCGGTTCTCCACTTTCGCTGCCTCAACTCGATAGACAGTTGAGCGCTTCGCAGGACTTGCCGAGCATTGTCAAGAGCCCAAGCGCGGTGGTAGACCAGCTTGAAGCGGTAGAGATCTTCACAACCGACGGAATCGTGCGTCATTCCCAGAAGCGCCCATTTCGCCTCCTCCTCGTATTGCCCATCCTGTCCAGTAACCATCGCAAGATTGGCCGCTGCTCTGGATACGAGGCCGTCGTTTCCAAGCTCTTCGGCAAGTTGGAGTGCTCGCTTCGAAATATGGTGCGGCTTCTTCGTACTTCCCTGAGTTGACGCGAAACAACCCAGGATGTTCTCGATGAATGCCGCTGCCTGATTTGCTATGCCTAGACGTTGCTGCTCCAGGCGATGGTGCTTCTAGTTCCTGTGAGTTCTTGGATTCTCCGCTTCGAATCCAGGTGAGCCATGTATGATGACGCTAGTCTTGGCTAGGAGAAGATCGGATCCTCTCATCGATGGACAATGCATTCATGGGGATCGATCCGCACTGGTCGAGTAGGTCACGGCCTTCGTTGATCTTGGACCCGTTTGTGGTAGATCAAGTGGCTGTACACATGGGCCGCACGCGTACGCGATCTCAGCGTCATTCCGCTGCGACGACGACACTCCCAAGCGAGCCTCCAGGTCTGCAAGATCTCGAGTCATGAGGCGCCCTCGAAACACCTCGCCTTCGCAACCAGGACAAATGCCATCTCTCGTGACTCGTCATCGGCTGGATCCATGGGCGCAGCGAGAATCAGCTCGCGATTCTGCGCCATCGCCCTTGTTCTTGAAGGCATTCCGCCAATAGCAGGAGTGGCTTCAGTGCGGTGACGAATCGGAAGCCACCCCAGCGCGGAGCTGAGCGCCTGCTCTGTTTCGAACGGCGCCCCGTTCTCCATCGCCTGTCGCGCACCTCTGAGCAAGATAGGGCGTGCATTCGTCAGGGCGTCCCGCCCGCACACAGTGCCACGCTATCTCCAACCCAGGCACCGACTCGCCCCGACCATCACTCGCCAAGAGAAGATCCGCTATCCGGCCATGCAACGCCGTCCGATGCGGCGACGGGCACGCCGAAGTACGCGTGAGCCCGGATCACTTCGTTCCGAAAGTCGAGCGCGTGACCGCCGTCCCGGAGCAGCCGCAGCTCGGTGAGCCGCGCCATCCCCGCCATCGTCTGAGCAACGACAGATCCACCAGCTGGTACATCGGAAGATCGTTCAGCCGGGCACCGAGGATCGAGGCGAGGTTGAGCACCGCGCGGGAAATGTCGTCGAGGTCTCCGACTACCCGGTCCAGGATCTGGCGATAGGCGCCTTCGGTTCCCGCCTCGATCGCATCGGCGGTCATCGCACCCACCGAGAGGGCCAGGCATCGGTCGCCGTTGGTTTGCCAGTCGCGGAACAGGAGTTCCAGCACCATCGGAATGCCGGCGGCGGCGCGCACCAGGGCCCGTCGAACCGTGAGGCTGGGCTCGGTCTCCGCGGCCTGGGCCAATCCCTTCGACGAGTTCGGCGCTCTCGTCCGGCGTGAGTGGCGGCAGCTCGATGATCTCCAGTCCCAGACCACGCTGGTTCTCCCGCAGGCGCGCCGCCGACGGTGCCCGGCTCAGCTCGGCGGGTCGCGCGGTGAGCACCACCATGATCCGCTGACTCTGGGTCCGGCGCATGAGCAGGTGAAGCACCGCGACGCTCACGTCGTCCGCCAGGTGCACGTCGTCCACCACGACGATGACCGGATGTTCCTCCGCCACCGCCATCAGGAGCTGGTGGATCGCCTCGGCAAGACGGATCCGGGCGGTCTCGCCCTGAGTTTCCGGTACCGGAGGGAGCCCGGTAAACCTCGCCTTGAGGTCCGGCACCAGCGCCGCAAGCTCGGCCAGCCACTCGGGTGGTGTGCCGGCGATCTCGGGCCGGTCCAGCAGCCCGCGAACCAGTCCCCCGATCGCCGTGTAGGGAATGTCCCGCTCGAGCTCGTAGCACTGGACCCGGGTGGAGGCGGCGCCCTCGAGCCCGCGCCGCGGTGACCAGTCGCTCGACCAGGGTGCTCTTGCCGATGCCCGGAGTCGCCCAGGATCAGGGCATGGCGAGCCTGACTTCTCATCGTGCGCTCCCAGACTTCGTAGAGCGTCTGGTACTGGATCGCCGCGACCGACGAAACGGCGACCTTTCCAGCGATCGGTGAAGACCGGGGGCATGGGGCACCGCCCGGGTCTGCTCCCAGCCCCGTCGCCGCAGCCGAATGGCCATCCCGTCGATCAGCGCCGAGGGCTGCGCTCCCAGCTCGTCGCTCAGGCGCAGCCGCCATTGTTCGAACAATCGCAACGCACCCAGGCGGTCTCCGTCCAGGGCCCGGGCCTCCATCTTGGCGCGGATCGCGTCTTCGCTGAGATCGTCGAGTGCCTGCAGCCGGTCGGCCAGCACCTCGATGCGGCGGAAATCCCCAGTGCGGCGACAACGGTCCATCAGCCGGATGAAGGCCTCGCGCAGCGAGGGAAGAAGCCGGGCGCGCTGCTGGTCCCGCCACATCTGAAATTCCGGCGCATCGACGATTTCGAAATCCTCGAGGAAGCCTCCGACATCGAGCGACGGAGTGAATTCGTCCCCCAGAACGTCGCCCCGGGCGAGCCGGTCCAGGTCGAGCTCCAGATCGCCGAAGGTGAAACGGACCAGATCGCGAGTGGTCTCCAGCGCCTGGGCGTCCCAGCTTGCCGCGCAGCACCGAGAGGGCCGTGGCCACCGAGTGGCGGCCCTCCAGCGCAGAGCCTTTGGGCCACAAGAGGTCGGCCAACCGGTCACGCCGGTGGGGGTGTCTCGGTTCGACCGCGAGATAGAGCAGGAGGGCGAGCGGCTTGCGGGTGCGAAACTTGACCGGATCTCCCGAAGGGGACCGGAGCTCCGGGCTGCCCAGACACTTGAGATGGAAGTGCGGAGGCATGGTCTCGAACCCTGAAGGCAGGATACAGGAGTCTTGGTCGCCACCGTCAACCAAGCGTAAAACGGCGTTTCCCCGACCCGTCTAGACTACCCCTCAGGCAGGTTCCTGCCAGTGGCGGAGCCCCGCTGGGCCGCAAGTTCGCTGGCACTGGCCAAATCCCATACAGCCACAAGGTTTGAGCAGTGGCCGAAGGCTGCACGTCGTGCCAAATTCCAGTAGTTACCCGCTTAGATTACCAGTACCCCGAAGCGCCAGCGTTCAGCGGTTTCCGACCGGAGGGCCTAGATGCCTGGTTCCCGTCTGGCTGTTCTTATGCCCCTCGTTCTCCTGGGTGCCTGCGGGGGCGGCTCGGGCCTGTCCGGCATCAGTGGTGGTGGTGGAGGCCCGGCTCCCAGCCTCCGCACCGAGATTGGTGCCTCTGTGGCTGAAGGGGTGAGTCTGGCGCTGGGTCTCATCACCCTGGATCATCCCGGGCTTCCATTCGGGTTCAATTCAGCCGCCGGCTGTCCGGTCCCGTCCAACACCGACGACGCGGACCATGACGACATTCTGGATAACGCCAACCTCACATTCACCGATCCCCCCTGTCACAGCAACGTCGCCAGCGGTGGGAGCGTCGGCGTCACCGGCATCCTCGGGGTGCACGACGGCGATCTCCTTCCGGGCACTGACTACGATCTCAATTTCACCCAGTTGACCTGGACCTTCCTGGACGGCGCCTCCGATACGACCGAGACCGCCGTTCGCAACGGACTCGCCAACCGGAGTGGTGATATCAACAGTGCCACGATCCAGTTTGACGACTTCACCGATCGAGCCAGGCCGGGGAAGGCCGTTGCCCACATCCACCTGAACGGGACCGTCCTTTTTACCGCTGATCAGGGCAACTTCCTCAACGTCGTCGCCCCGCTGCCCAGCGGGACCCTCACCCTCGTCGGCACCTTCGACTGGAGGCGCTCCACCGAGGACTTTGAGTTGACGATAACCACGCCCGTCCCCCTCCAATTCGACCCCGGCTGCAGCTCGGTTCAGCCGATTGCGCTTGGCGAAGTGGATTTGCAAGGCACCGTCGCGAACACGACCGGCATTTTCCACGTCGTTTTCGCCGGCTGCGGGAATAATCCCACCGTCACTTTTACTGAATAGCAACTGGTCCGGAAACACAGGATTCCACCGAACCTGAACAGGGAGGGTTGTGCCATGAAGGTGATTCGGCGGTCCGGCCTGGCGGCGCCTTGGTCTACTTCGCCCTGCTGATGGTGTCAGCCTAGTCGATCCGTCCGCCAACACCTGTCGAAGGCACACCGGCCCGGGTCACCTGATCCGGGCCGGTTGGCTTGGGCGCCTCGACGTTTCGATGTGCAGAATCGCGTCCGGCCCTCGTCTGGACAAGAACAGCCTTCCGCCGAACCTTGGATACATGATGAGTCTCACCCTCCGGCCTGTCCTGCCAGCCTCCGGTCTCGCTCTGGCGTTCCTGCTCGGCGCCTGCGAGGACACTACTGCTCCCAGCAGGGTAGAGATCGGTGATCCGCAGGGCCTGGTGACCAGCATGAGGGGTCTGGTCGGAACGCTCACCAACGGCCCGCTGGTTGGGGTGGAGAATGTCGCGGAGTTCGGCCTCAACGCGTTGGACGTGCTTTCCCGCGGTCACGGGACTGAGCTCTCCGCAGTGCTGGGAGCGCAATCTCTGCTCATGATGGGTCAGCGGGACCCGGCACGCTCGCCGTTCCGGCAATGGGACAGGAGATTCCCGCGCATTGGCGGGCGCCAATTCCGCAGCATGGGAGATGCGATCGACGACAACTTCTACCGCAACGTCTACGAATACGATCCGATTACCCAACAGTACGAAGACAACGGCTCGGACTCAGGTCCGGCCCACGGGGTGCGGTTCGTCCTCTACGGCGTGGTGGCCGGCATGCTTGATCCCGCCACTCAGCTGGGAATGCTGGACGTGGAGGACATCAGTCAGACGGGAGACTGTGGGAGTCAGGGTGCGGGTGACGGGAACGGCTCAGCAGACCTACGCCGACTATACGGTAACCCTGCCGGATAATGGGATCCCGATCAGCGACGGGTTCGATCTGGTGGTCGATGGAATCCTCTCCGACGGCGCCGAGCCAATGGATTTCGATCTGCGTTTTGCTCAGAGAGACCCCCAGAACCAGCGCGTGACCCTTGCGTTGGTGGGAGCGGAGGAGGACCTGCATTTCGACTTGACCGACACTTTCAACCCCATATCGGAGAATTCCCACACCGCGATCGACGTCGTGCTCAACAAGGGCGGGGAGTCGGTACAACTGGTTGGGTTCCAGGACTTCGATGCCGACGCCAGCAGATTCACCACCGATCTCACTCTGAGGGGTAACGGAGGGGTCTTCGCGACGGCGACGAGGGACGAGGCGGGATTTCCAGTCTGGGAGAAGGCCAGCGGTGATCGGCTCACTCAGGACGAGAAGCTCCTCATCGGGACCCTATTGAGCGGCGTATTCGACTCGGTGTTTCACTCCTTCAATTTGATGCTCTTCGTCCTGCTTCTGGTGGCCTGATCCAGTCCACTCAGGGAAGCCAGGCGCCTCCCGCCAGCAGTTCCTGCACGACATCCTCGCTGTTCCGACCGGCCGCTTCGGCGGAGAAATTGGTGAGTACCCGATGGCGGAGTACGGCGGGGGCGACCGTCCGCACATCGTCGAGGTCCGCCATGGGACGACCCTCGAGGGCCGCTCGCGCCTTGGCGCCGAGAACCAGGTACTGAGAGGCCCGTGGTCCTGCTCCCCATTCCACGAATTCCTTGATGAAGGCCGGGGCCTCTGCATCGGCCGGGCGGGTCATCCGGGCCAGAGTCACCGATGCGCGAATCAGCTCTTTCGAGACCGGAATCCGCCGCACCAGGTCCTGCATACCGCGCACCGCTTCAGCATCGAGCACCGGCTCGAGCCGCTCTTTCCGGCTTCCGGTGGTTTGCTCCACGATGGACTCTTCCTCGCTCCGGCTGGGATAGCCGACCCTCAGCTCCAGCATGAACCGGTCGAGCTGGGCCTCGGGCAACGGATAGGTGCCCTCCTGCTCGATCGGGTTTTGCGTTGCCAGGACGAAGAAGGGTTCGGGGAGCGGATAAGTCCCGCCCGCAGCGGTGACGTTGTGCTCCTGCATGGCCTGGAGCAGCGCGGCCTGGGTCTTAGGCGGAGTACGATTGATTTCGTCGGCCAGGACCACGTTGGCGAAGATGGGGCCATGGACGAACCGAAAGGCCCGCTTGCCAGTCGACACATCTTCCTCGATGATCTCGGTGCCGGTGATGTCGCTGGGCATCAGGTCGGGGGTGAACTGAACCCGGTTGAACCCAAGGCGAAGCGTCTCCGAGACGGTGGAGACCATCAGGGTCTTGGCCAGGCCAGGAACCCCGACCAGCAGCGCATGGCCACCCGCCAGGATCGCCGTCAGGATCCCGTCCACGACCTCCTGTTGTCCCACGATGCGCCGTGCCACCTGGGTACGGAGGCTGCCCACGGCGGATGCGAGTCGCTCGAGCTGCTGGATGTCGGAACTGGGGGCCTGGGTTACGGTCATCAGATCCCGAAAAAGCGGTGAACAGGCAACGGGACGAACGACGTACGTAGTGGAGCTTAGCCCGTTTCAGGAATTGCGGCAAACGTCTGGTCCCGTGCCCTTTCGGGACATTCCGGAGATGGACCAAAGGACACTATCGGCCACGATATTAGATGTGACTTTGGTACCTGTCTTCCCGTCTGAAACGGAACGTGATGGCCTCTGCCGAACGCGGGAGTGGACGGGCTGGATGGTCGGGTGGGGCCGCGCTGGCTCTCGGCCTCGTTCTGACTCCAGCCGGCCTCCTTGCCCAGGCGGATTCAACCTCGGAGTGGTTCGCCCCTCCGGCCGCCGAGTCCCCCTCTCGGGGCGCACCAGTGACACCCGAGGATGTCGGGCGCGACTCGGAGGTTGTCAATCCTGACCGGGGAACCACCCTCGCCGTCGCGCCGATTCCCAATTACAACTCGCAGTTCGGCTTCGGAATCGCCCTGGTCGGAATGGCATTTCGAAAGCTGGATGACCATCCCGAAACTCCTCCCTCGACCGGCATGCTCCTCGGGTACGCGTCGGATAACGGCACCTGGGGAGCCGCGTTGATGGGCATTGGCCACTTCGATGGAGACGCATGGCGTGCGGCCGGCGGGATCGGATACTTCAAGCTGTTCTACGACTTCTTCGGCTTCGGGACGGACGCGGGCACCGACGGGGAATCGGTCGAGATCAAACAGCCAGTGAGCTTCCTCTTTGGTCAGGGACTCCGCCGGGTGAGCGGAGACCTGTACGGCGGGGTGCGCGCGCAATATGTCCATTCCGAGTTCAGCATCAACAGCAATACCATCCCACCCGAATTGGCTCAATTCGCCGGACTCAGCAAGACGGTGAACAGCCTCGGCCTCGCTCCGGTCGTGCAATTCGATTCCCGCGACAACACGTACTATCCCGTGCGCGGCTGGAACAGCTCTCTCGCGACTACCATGTCCTTCGACGGCTTCGGCTCGGACAGCACATACCAGCGGACTTATGGTTACGTCGATTTCTACCACGGCTGGGCCGAGGGCCGCCAAGTCCTTGCACTCGGCGTGGACGGGTGCTATGTCAGCGGAGATGTCCCGATCAGCAACTACTGCAGCATTGGTGAATTGAAGGGCATCCGGGGCTATCAGGTGGGTCGCTACCAGGACCGCTTCCAAGCCAGCCTTCAGGCGGAATACCGCCGCAAGATCGGCGGCCGGTTCGGGTTCGTGGTGTTCGGAGGGGTCGCGGGTATTTCCTCCACGCCGGCCCAGTTTGACGGCGGGGATTTGCGAGCTGCGGCCGGGGCGGGACTGCGCTTTCAGCTGACGAAGAAGTATCCGCTCAACTACCGGGTGGATGCAGCCTTCGGGGCCGACGGGGGGCAGTTCTACGTGGCCGTGGCGGAGGCCTTTTGAGGGGTAGGTCAGGGTTTGCGAAATTTTTCACAAGCGGGTATTTTGAGCCCGGTTTATGACCCCAGAAAAGCGGTCCTCCCAGGAGCTGGGCACCGGCTATAAGTACGTCTCGCTAGGGATCAGCTTTGCCTTTGGCATTGTGCTGTTCATGGGGCTGGGATTCCTGCTGGACCGCTGGCTCAAGCTCTCCCCTTTGTTTACCGTGGCTGGGACGCTCCTGGGGGCCGTTCTGAGCTTTGTCTGGGTGTTCAACAGGCTCCGGGCGGACGAGCGGGAGTATGAGGCGGAGCACCCCCACAAGTACGACCGCAAGGAATGAAGGCGGTCGGCTGGGGCGTGGCCCTCACCGTCCTGGTAACGGTGGCGCTGGTGCTCTATTGGGGGCGCGGAGCTCTCCTTCCCGGGCTGGCCTTCGGCTCCCTGGGTACCGTGATTGAGGTCGTAGCGTTGGCTCGGCTTCGGCGCACCTGGCATGAGCCGGGTACCGGGCCGCTCAAGGGGTTCGCCGAGGGGATGGGACTGCGGCTCGCCGGGGTTGCCGCCCTGGCCGCCGCGATTGTGATAGACCGGACTGTGTTCCCACCGCTTCCTTCGGCGCTGGGATTCTTGGGCGTGCTGGTACCGCTTCTCTTTCTCGAGGTCCGCTGGGTTCGATGATCCTGCAGGGAACGAAGCCCGACATCGGCGAAATGGTGCTGCACCACGCGGCCGACTCCTGGACCTGGGAGCCGTTCTACGGCGTGACGGTCCATTTCCCCCGCTGGCCCGACGTTCATCTCGGCCCGCTGACGCTCAATTTCTCGATCACCAAGCACGTCTTTTTCCTGCTCGTCGTCGCCGCGTTCACCTTCTTCATCTTGTGGTGGACCGGACGGGCGTTGGCGAAGCAGCGGGCGGGGCAGGCGAGTCCCAAGGGTCTGGCCGGGGCGATGGAAGGCATGGTCCTCTGGGTCCGGGACGATATCGCGATCGCCAACATCGGGCGGGAGACCGGGGCCAAGTTCGTCCCGCTCATCCTGAGCCTCTTTTTCTTTATCCTGTTCGGCAATCTCTTCGGCATGCTGCCCTTCGGGGCGACCATCACCGGCAACCTGGCGGTGACCGGCGCGCTTGCGGTCCTGGTCTTTCTCGTGATCGAAGTCGCCGGCTTCCGGAAGCTGGGCCCCAAGGGGTACATGGGCTCGATCTTCATGCATGTCCCGGGTATGCACGGACCGGGCGCGGTGATCCTCGCGGTGGCGATGGCGCCGATCGAGATCATGAGCAAACTGGTGAAGCCGTTCGCGCTGGCGGTCCGTCTCTTCGGCAACATGACGGCCGGCCATTTCGTCATCCTCTCCCTCTTCGGGATCATTTTCCTCTTCGGCAACCTCGGCGCTTGGAGCTATGGCATCGGGCTCGTCACCGCGTCGCTGGTCCTTGGCGTGATGATGCTGGAGCTGATTGTCGCGGTGCTGCAGGCGTATGTCTTCGCGTTGCTGAGCGCCGTGTTCATCGGGTTGATGCAGCACGAGCATTAAACCCAACAAGCGTGGGACGTGGGACGTGGGACGTGGGACGGTGGGAAGTAGGAAGTAGGAGGTACTCCGGGCACCGCGCGTCCGCGCTGCTCTGGATTGTCAGTCCGCCGAACGGCGGACAAAGCTCACTGGCCTCCGGGCCGTTGGTGAGCCGCGGTGACGGCGTCGAGCGGGAGACTCGACGGGCCGGCCGGCGGGCGCGCAAGTTGATCCTTGATCTCCCGGAGCGGAAAGTGGAGCCAACATGTTGAACTTGCTTGCGCTGGTACAGGATGCGGCAGGTGGACTCAGCGACATTGCCGCCAAGAACATCAATGGTCTGCTCGGCGCCGGTATCGGCATGGGCCTGGCCCTGATTGGTGCCGGCATCGGTCTGGGCCGCATCGGCGGTCAGGTGGCTGAGGGCATCGCACGGCAGCCCGAGGCGGCCGGTGAGATTCGCGCGGCGGGCCTGCTCTTCGCGGTGCTCCTCGAGGGTGCAACGATCATCGCACTGGTCTTCGCCCTGCTGTTCAAGCTGATCTGAGGACGTACCGATGACACTCATGCTGCTGGCCGGCATGGTCCAGGAGGCGGAGCACGCCGGTCCAGCTTCGCCGTTCGAGGTGAACTTCGGTCTTTTCTTCTGGACCTGGGCGGTCTTCCTGCTGCTCCTGTGGCTGCTGAAGAAGTTCGCCTTCCCCGCCATCCTCAAAGTGACCGAGGAGCGGGAGCAGGCCATCCAGCGGCAGTTGAGCGATGCAGAGAAGGCCAACGCCGAAGCCAGGAGCCTGCTGGAGGAGAACCGGCGTCAGCTGGCCCAGGCTCGGACCGAGGCCCAGGCGCTCATCGCCGATGCCAAGGCCGCGGCCGATAAGGAGCGCGCTGCCGCGCTGGAGAAGACCCGCCACGAGCAGGAAGCGCTGCTGGACCGGGCGCGGCGGGACATCGTGGAGGAGCGGGAGAAGGCCATCGCCGACCTGCGCCGGGAGGCGGTTGACCTCTCGCTCGCGGCGGCCGCGCGTCTGGTGGAGCAGCGGTTCGACGCCGAGGCCGATCGCGCGCTGGTCCAGGGCTACATCAACTCCCTGGGGAAGAGCAATTGAGGCCGGTCACCATCGCCCGGAATTACGCTGAAGCACTTTTTCAGCTGGGAGAGCAGAGCGGCCACACCATGGCTTACGCCGAGCTGCTCGACGCGGTGGCTTACGCCATCGGGTCGTCGCCGAAGATTGAAGCGGTTCTGATGTCACCCAGGATCACCAAGGCGGAGAAGTCCCGGATCCTGGCGGCGGCCCTTCCTGATGCGCCTCGGGACTTCGTGCTCTTCCTCCAGGCCGTGGTGAAGCGGGGCCGGCAGCGGTTGTTCGGCCCGATGGCGTCGGAGTACCTGGCGCTGGTGGACATCAAGCTCGACCGGGTTCGGGCCAAGGTGACGATCGCCCGGGCGGCCGACGATAAGCTGCGGAAGAAGATCGCTGAGGATCTGACGAAAGCAATCGGAAAGCAGGTCTTGCCAGACTTCGACGTGGAGCCGGCCATCCTGGGTGGCGTGATCGTCCGGGTAGGCGATCGGGTCTACGACGGGTCGGTCCGTCGCAGGCTGGTTCGACTGCGGAGGCTAGTTGCTGGCTCGGTAGGCGGCTCGGCGGCGAGCTTGTCCCGAGCGGCAGCGAGGGAGCGGCTCGAGGGTTCGAAGGCTCACTCGAATTGGGTGGGCCTTCGTGCTTCAACGGAGTGAATCTCCTGGGCGCTCCGCTGCGTGGTATCATCTATTCCTTCACACTCTCATAGCGCCATGACCGCCCTGCGCGCCGCGTCCGCCCTGTTCGCCCTGTCCTTACCTTCGATCGCCATTGCTCAGAGCTCCTCGTCACCTCGCGCCGCCTATTGGCAGCAGGCCGTGCGGTATGAGATCAATGCGCGGCTGGACGAGTCGCGCTTCGAGCTGTCTGGCGGCGAGCGGATCGTATACGTCAACAACTCCCCCGACACGCTCACCACCTTCTCGCTCCACCTCTATCTCAACGCGTTCCGTCCTGGCTCACGCTGGAGCGATGCCGATTCGGTAGAGCGGCGCCGACGGTTCAACGATCTTAAGGACCCGGACTACGCATACAATCACGTCGGGAACGTTCAGATCATGGGGAAGGCGGTTGAACCCATCTATCCCTTTGCTCCCGACAGCACGATTGTGCGCTTTGAGCTGCCGGCTCCGCTTGCCCCCGGTGCTTCGATGCGCGTCACGATGGGATGGGATGCGCGACCTTCCACGCTTCCACGCCGTCAGGGTCGTCGGGGACGGGCGTACGACTTCGCGCAGTGGTACCCCAAGGTCGTGGTCTACGACAAACACGGCTGGAACGAGCATCCGGTCTATCCCGGGCGGGGAGTTCTACGGTGAGTTCGCGACCTTTCTGGTGGACCTCGACTTGCCAGCGGACGAAGTGATGGGTGCTACCGGTGTTCCACTTTGCGGAGACCCCGGCTGGGAGCGCGCCAACCAGGTGCCTGATCGGCCTATCGAGTATCAGCGGGATTTCTATTCCAAGGCGCCCATGTTTGGTGAGAAGGATCGCGACTGCGTGGGCGCGGGCGACGAGGCGATAGCGCGACGGGTCGACCTGCCGATCGACAGGCCCCTCTTGGGTCCGGAGAGAAAAAGGATCGTTTGGTACGCCGAAAACGTCCACCACTTCGCCATGTCGATGAACCCCGATTACCGCTACGAAGGCGGACACTGGGGCGATGTCGCGATTCACGTCCTCTATCAGCCGCAAGACACCGCCTCGTGGGGACGGGGAATCGCGGTGCAGCGCACCGGCAAAGCCCTCGAATGGCTCGATGGCGTATTCGGGAAATTCGCCTGGCCTCAGATCAGCAACGTGCACCGGATCGAAGGCGGCGGCACCGAGTTCCCTATGATGATCCACGACGGCTCGGCGAGTCAGGGCCTCATCGTGCACGAACTCGGTCACAACTACCTGATGGGGATTCTCGCCAACAACGAATGGCGTGAGGGCTGGCTCGACGAGGGCTTCACCAGCTACCAGAACACTCTCTTCGACGAGGCCAACGGGCAGTTCGGTGGTGCCGCAGGAGACGAGGCGTTTCTAACCGGGCTCGACCTGGATGGAACCTCGGAGCCGGCCAGCCTCCAGAGCGAGTACTACAAAGACTTCACCAGCTACAACATCAGCATCTATACCCGGGGCGAGCAGTTCTTCCACCAGCTCCAGTATCTCGTGGGCGACGAGACGATGCACCGCATCCTCCGCACCTACTACGATCGCTGGAAGCTCAAGCACGTCGACGAGGAAGCCTTCCGCGATGTAGCGGAAGAGGTCTCGGGCATGGACCTGACCGGCTTCTTCGCGCAGGGTCTGCACAGCACCGATCTGATCGACTACGCCATCGGTGGGCGGATCGCGAGTCGGACAAGACTCAGCGTCGACGTCCGACGGCTGGTCTACCCGGGTGGAGGTCGTGCGCAAGGCACCGGGACGGGTTCCGGTCGAAGTGTGGGTCGTCGGCCAGAGCGATACCGCGGCGGCCCGTTCGATCGGCCTCGCCGAGCGGGAGTGGGTGACGGTCGAGACTCGGAGCGAGCCCAGAGAGATCCTGCTCGATCCGCGGGTCCAGACCCACGACTGGGACATGCTGAACAACCAGAAGAAGTTCGGCTTCCATCCCTTGGG
Organism: uncultured Gemmatimonadales bacterium; assembly: GCA_963788625.1. Classification (GTDB taxonomy): domain Bacteria; phylum Gemmatimonadota; class Gemmatimonadetes; order Gemmatimonadales; family GWC2-71-9; genus DATBGE01. The sequence continues at coordinate 1,207,464 of CAWBHB010000001.1, forward strand.
CCGGCGGGACTACGATCTCTATCTCGACACCTAGTTCTCGACGCCGGTCCACCGGGATCAGGCGACGATAGGGTTTCTGCCTGACCGTCTGGTACAACGATGCCGGCGGGATCACCCTGGGTCTCCGCTCGCGCAGCGACTACTTCGGCCGGTTTGAGCAGAATCAGTTCCTGGTGAGCGGCGGCACCGGTTGGGCCACCGACGAGGACGTGCTCGACCTCGATGAATTCGTGCGGCTCAGGAATCCGGTCTGGCTCCGGAGCCCCGGCATGACCCAGACGCTCGATGTCTTCAATGTCGAAGGCCGCTATGGCGCGGTGCTGACTCGGTAGAGCGCACTCATCGCCCGCATCTGAGCTTCGGGCCCGAGCGCGAAGATCGGACTCCGGCTTCGTTGGGTGGTTCCGGATGACGCCCGATACCTCGTGCCCGGTGAGTTCGAGAACGTGGGGACGGCAGAGCTGGAGGTGGCGGCGGGGGTTCGGGACCGACGCGGCCCCTGGCAGCTGAGTCTCCGGGGCACCGCGGGAGGAGGCCTGGTCTACAATAGCCAGGGCCTGTCGAACGCCACCGGGCGGAATGACCTCGATCCCTATTTCTATCGCGCCACATTGGAAGGAACCGCCGACCGGTCGCTCGATACCCACTGGCGCCTCGGCCTTCGGGGCTTCGCAGGGGTGAGTACCGGGGGAGATGGTGAAACCGCCAAGCAGCGCCAGATCTACGCCTCCGGCGCCGACCCGCTGGAGCGGATCACCAATCCGTTTCTCCGTTCTCGCGGCGCCCTTCTGTTGCGGCCCGATGTGTACTATCACATGGCGGGCGGCGGCAATTTGCGCGGCATCGACCCCACGGTCTCCATGTCCGCTCTGGTGGCGGCCAATCTGGAACTGGAACGGACGGTACTCGACCGGGGAGAGGCCAAACTGTTCAGCAGGGTGAGCCTGGCCGCGTTTGGGGACGCGGGACACGCCATCGCCGACGACGCGGACCCCGCCACGGGTCGCAATATCGAATTCCTGGCCGACGCCGGTGCGGGGATTCGCGCCAGGCATCGCATCGGTCAGACCAGCTTTGTCACCCGGGTAGACTTCCCGCTGTATGTGAGCCGGGCGGATCTGGCCCAGGACCAGCACCCCGGCGGAGACGAGTTCGGCTTCCGCTGGCTCTTCAGTTTCGAAGCAGCATGGTAGTTTGACCAGAATGCGCATCCCGTACGAACCCACCGACCGCCGGGCGCTGTTCCGATCCACCTTCGGGCAGTGGATCGAGAACGCCATGGAACGGGCCGAGAAACGCGTGGTCACCAAGCGCTACCAGCGGCCGCCTGGTGCGCTGCCGGAAGTCGGCTTTCTCGCAGCTTGTACCAGGTGCGGTCTGTGTGCGGAGCCATGTCCGCCGAAGGCGATCCGTCTTGCCACGAGCGAAGGGGGACTCGCCGCGGGCACACCGTACATTGATTCGAATATCCAGCCTTGCACGGTCTGCCCCGACATGCCGTGCGTCAAAGCTTGCCCGACTGGTGCCCTTACCCTCCCATCGGCGGGCTGGACTGGCTATCGTCTTGCGACCCTGGAACTGGTTCCGGAGCGCTGCGTCACCTTCAAGGGCCAGACCTGCCGTGTCTGTGCCGATGCCTGCCCGGTAGGAGACTCGGCCCTCGCGATGGATGAGGACGGCCACCCGGTCATCAAGGTGGAGGGCTGCGTTGGCTGCGGGGTCTGCGTCCGGGCGTGCATCACGTCGCCCTCGTCATATCAGCTCACTCCACTGGAGGCCTGATGGCCGATCCGCCGTACCGCGTTGAGAAGCCATGGGGCTATGAACTGGTCTGGGCCCGCACCGACCGCTACGTGGGCAAGATTCTCCACGTGAAGGCGGGACACGTCCTGAGCCTGCAGTACCACAACCTGAAGGACGAGACGATGCACGTCCTGAAGGGCGAGCTGGTGCTGCGCACCAAGCCGGGAGCGACGCTGGAAGCGCGCCGCTTCACCGCCGGGCGAGTCGGTGCACATTCCGGCCAAGCTGATTCACCAGATCGAAGCGGTGGTGGATACCGATGTGCTCGAAGCTTCGACCCCTGAACTCGATGACCTGGTCCGACTCGAGGACCGTTACGGGAGAATGTGACCGATGCAGGTGATCATACCTCTGGCCGGGAAGGGCACCCGTCTGCGGCCGCATACCCACCTGATTCCCAAGCCGCTGCTCAAGGTTGCGGGCCGGCCGGTGATGGATTGGGTGATGGACCGGCTCGAGGGTCTCGACGTCACCGAGCTGATCTTCATCACCGGGCACCTCAAGGAGCAGGTCGAGGAGTACGCGAGGGCTCGCTACCCGATTCCCAGCCGCTTCATCGAGCAGAAGGTCCAGGACGGCACGGCGGGCGCCGTCAACCTCGCCCGGCAGTTCGTCCACGAGCCGGTGCTGATCGTCTTCGTGGACACCGTGTTCGAGGCCGACCTCACGATGATCAACCGGACCAACGCCGACGGGATCATCTGGGCCAAGGAGGTCGAGGACTACCAGCGGTTCGGCGTGGTGGTGACCGACGAGTCGGGGTACATGACGCAGATCGTGGAGAAGCCGTCCACTCCGATCTCCAAGCTCGCCAACATCGGGCTGTACTACATTCGCGATACCGAGGCGCTCTGGCGGGGGATCGACCACGTGCTGAAGAGCCCGACCAACAAGGGCGAGTTCTATCTGACGGATGCCTTCCAGCACATGATCGACAACGGCAAGCAAGATTCTCACCGCCGAGGTCGGGGGCTGGTACGACTGCGGCAAGCTGGACACCCTGCTGGAAACCAACGAGATCCTGCTCCGCAAAGGGGCGGCGCTGCGCCAGGAGTTCCCCGGCGTCACGCTGCACGATCCGGTTCGGATCGAGGAAGGAGTCAGGATCGAGCGGAGCGAGATCGGGCCCAACGTTACCCTGGAACGCGGCGCCGACGTCCGGGACAGCCGGATCCGGCATTCCATCATCGGGAGGAAGAGCACGGTAGTTAAGAGCGACCTGCACCACTCGATGCTGGGCGATCGGGTCACCGCGATCGGGCTGAAGGGCTTCGCCAGCTTGGGCGACGATTCGGAAGTGACGATCGAATAGCGGGACAGTGGGGTTTTGGTACCGTGCGGTCGGAAAATGGTGAGGAGTCTCGTCGCTCCTGAGGCGATATTCCCCATACAGGGGGCGGAGGCCTCCGGAGGATTCGGGGCCCGGTCGCAGCCTTCCACCCCAATCGCCGCTCTATAAGCTGGCGGCTACCTCGCGAATCTCTCCGATCAACCCTTCAATATCCTCTGGGCCGGGTGCGAAAACCCGGGGTACATATCCGGAGCGCCAGCGCGCCATTCAGCCGCGTGGTCGAGATGAAATAGTGGGCGGTGTCGTTCACCGTCTCCAGGATTCGCAGGTTGAGGCGGTCGAGTTCGCCGCCATTCGAGACACCCGCCGGGTGGGCCCGGAAGCACAAGATGCCGAGCCGAGCGGGGGAGAGTACCTCGAGCCCCGGCGCCTGTCGTATCAGTTCCTCCGCGATTTCCGCGTTGCGAATCCCCTGTTCGATCGCCGCACTCAGAGCATCGGTTCCGTAATACTGCACACAAAGCCAGACCTTGAAGGCCCTCGAATACCGCGAAAGCTGTTCCCCCAGATCCGCGAAGTTCACTTCTTCGGCGGCCGTGTCGAGCGCTTCGAGGTATTCCGGCAGGATGTGGAAGGCATCGCGCAAGCGGGCCGGTTCCTTCACCATGAGGCAACCGCACTCGAAGGGCACAAAGAGCCATTTGTGGGGATCAAGCGTGATGCTGTCGGCCCGGCCGATCCCATCCAGCAGGCGGCGGCCATGATCGGTGAGGACGGTGAACCCGCCGTAGGCCGCGTCCACGTGGAGCCAGAGGCCTTCCCGCTCGCAGAGATCGGCGATCGAGACGAGCGGATCCACGGCTCCGGTGTTGGTCGTTCCGGCGCTGGCCACGACGGCTAGCGGAAGCAGTCCGGCATTCCGATCCCGAGTGATCGCTTCCTGGAGCTGGTCCGGCTTCATTCTCCACTCGCCGTCTACCGGTACCGCGCGGATGTGGTCCCGGGGCAGTCCCGCAATCCAGGCGGCGCGGGTTACCGAGGAATGGGCCTGCTCGGAGGTGTAAAGCATCGCTCGAGCCAGGCGGGAGGGGTCGTCGCACATGGCATGACGGGCGGCGACTACGGCCGTGAGAGTCGCCGTTGAGCCGCCGCTGGTGAGGAGACCGCCCGCTCCCTTGGGCATTCCCAGCCAACCGCGGAACCAGTCCAGCACCGTCAATTCGAGCGTGGTGGGCCCGGGAGCCACGACCCAGGCACCACCGAAGAAGTTGTATCCCGTGGCTATCCAGTCTCCCAGCACCGCCGGGAAAGCCGAGCAGCTCTGGACGTAGGCGACGAAGCCAGGGTGCGGCTCGCGGGTATGGTAGGGGATCACGTCCCGCTCGAGCTTCGCCAGCAGCGTCTCGAAGTCGGTGCCGCTCGACGGAGCGGGGCCGGCGATCAGGCGGTCGGCCTCCGGCCGGGTCAGGGTTCGCCGAGTGGGCTGGTCGCGGAGCGTCGCCAGATGGCGGGCCACCAGATCGGCAACCCGGCGCCCGAGGCGCTGCATGGTGGGATAGTCGAGGTCGAGGGACAATGGCGGAATGGCGGAATGGCGGAATGGTTGAATGGACGGAGGGAAGATACTGCCCCATCTCAATTCCTCCATTCCGCCATTCTTCCATTCCGCCATTCCGCCATTCCGCCATTCCCTTGACCCGCACCCGGGACCTCCGCAACACTTCCCCCATGCGCGAAGCCGACCTGATCTACGACTGGAATCCGCTGGACGGCGGGTTCGATTACCGCGCGGCGCGGGTGGATCTCAATGATGAGACTCTCCGCGACGGGTTGCAGTCGCCATCGGTTTCGGATCCCACGATGCCGGAGAAGCTCCGCCTGCTCCACCTGATGGCCGATCTCGGCATCGCCTCGGCGGACATCGGGCTGCCCGGGGCGGGGACCCGCATGGTGGACCAGGTACGGACTCTGGCATGGGAGATCGCGAACACCCGCCTGCCCCTGAGTCCCAACTGCGCCGCCCGGACGCTGGTCAAGGACATCGAACCCATCGCCCAGATCAGCCAGGAGACCGGGCTCGCCCTGGAAGCCGCGACCTTCATCGGCTCCTCCCCGATCAGGCAGTACGCGGAGGACTGGACTCTGGATCGGATGCTGCGGGTCTCGGAGGAAGCGGTCACCTTCGCGGTGCGGCAGGGGCTTCCGGTCATGTACGTCACCGAGGACACCACTCGCGCCCGCCCCGAGACGCTCAAGGCCCTCTATGGCAATGCCATTCGTTGGGGTGCCCGCCGGCTCTGTCTCGCTGATACGACGGGCCATGCCACGCCATCGGGAGTCCGTAACCTGGTGCGCTTCGTTCGCGACGAGATCATCAGGCCATGCGGGGAGGACGTGAAGCTGGATTGGCACGGGCACCGTGACCGCGGTCTCGGTATTGCCAACTGCCTGGCGGCGATCGAGGCGGGCGTGGACCGGGTGCATGCCACGGCACTCGGGGTAGGCGAGCGAGTCGGCAACACGGAGATGGATCTGCTGATCGTGAACCTCCGTATGCTCGGCCTCTACACCCATGATGTTTCTCGGCTGCCCGAGTATTGCCGGGTGGCAGCCGAGGCGACCGGTGTGCCAATTCCGGCGAACTATCCGGTCGTGGGTGCCGACGCCTTCCGCACGGGGACGGGAGTTCACGCGGCCGCGATCATCAAGGCTCGTAAGAAGGGCGATGCCTGGCTGGCCGACCGGGTCTATTCCAGCATTCCGGCCGGCGAATTCGGGCTGAACCAGCGCATCGACATCTCGCCCCAGTCCGGGGTCTCCAATGTGAAGTGCTGGCTGGAAGAGCACGGATACGATCCCGAGGATTCCCGCACCGTGGACGCGCTGTTCCAGGCCGCCAAGCGGTCGGCTCATACACTTGCGGACGAAGACTGCCACCGTCTGGTCGAGGCGGCGCGGATGGGTGCGGTTGATGCCGGGCACTGAAGACCTCTACCGATCGTATCTCGATCTTCGATGGCATTTCGATCCCGCCGCGGCCAGCGCGACGGGAGTCACCTCGATGGATCACCGGCTGGGTGCATTCGACGCCGATGCGATGCGCACCCACCTGGCAGCCTTCAAGGCGATGGCCATCGCCGTGGAGCAGCTGGAGATCGACGAGACCGAAGAGGAAATCGATCGCACTGCCTTCCTCGACGAAATCCGCATTACCGTCCTCCGCTTCGAGCGGGAAAAGCCCCACATCCACGATCCCGGCTACTGGCTCTCACACCTGTTTCAAGGCTTCCACTCCCTGCTGCGTCGCCGCGATCCTGAATCCAGGCCGCGGGGGCAGGGAGTCCTGGGTCGTCTCAAGGCCACGCCCGCCTTCCTCCGCTCCGCTCGTGAAACCCTGGTAGACCCGCCACGGATCTTTCTGGAAACGGCTACGGCCGTGGTGGCGGGAGGTCCGGCGCTGTTTCGGGAGGCGGTTAGCGCGGCGAAGACCTGGGCGCCCGAGGCGAGCGAGGAACTGGACGAGGCGTTAGGCGAAGCCGAGGCAGCGCTCGAGCGCTTCGCCCTGGCGCTGCGGGGTGAGCTTAATGCGAACCCTGACGACCTCTCCTTTGCCATCGGCGAGGAGCAGTTCAACCGGCGGCTGCACCACGAACACGCATTGCAGGCCGGCGCTCCGGAGCTCTACCGCTACGGATTGCACCTGGGGGAGGAAGTCGAGGCGGAAGTCGCCGCACTGGCGAAGCGAATCGATCCCTCAACGCCGTGGCGCAAGCTGGTCGAGCGGCTCCGCAATCAGTCGCCGCCCGGATCCGACCTGGTGCACGTCTTCCGCGAGGAAACCGGTCGCGCTCGCCAGTTCGTGGCCGAGCGCAGCCTGGTCCGAATTCCCGACGGGGATCTCGAAGTGGTGGACACGCCTCGTTTCCTGCGGCCGCTGGTTCCCTTTGCCGCCTACGAGGCGCCGGGAGCGATGGCTGCCGATCGCAGCGGAATGTTCTACGTCACCTCACCCAACGGGGCGCGCTCCTCCGAGGGCCTGTATTGCATGCACGAGGTGGCGGCCACTGCGATTCACGAAGCCTATCCGGGGCACCATCTGCAGATGCTCACCGCGCAGGCGCAACCGTCCACCGTCCGGCGGGTGCTGTGGACCCCAGTCACGGTAGAAGGGCTGGGCGCTCTACTGCGAGGAGTTGATGGCGGAGGAGGGATACTTCGCCTCCCTTGAGCAGCGGCTCTTTCAGCGGCTTCACCTGCTATGGCGGGCCACCCGGATCGTGCTGGATGTGGGACTGCATACCCGGGGCATGACGCCCGCGGAAGCGACCGACTACATGGTGGATCATCTCGCCATGGATCGGAGCCGGGCCGCGGCCGAGGTGAGCCGGTATTGTGCCTGGCCCACCTACCAGCTGTGCTATGCGATCGGCCGCCGGGAGATTCTCCATTTGCGGGACGCCTACCGCGCCCGGGAAGGTGGCGCCTTCCAGCTCCAGCAATTCCACAATGAGTTTCTGAGTTACGGCGGGTTGCCGGTCTCGCTGATCAGGTGGGGGATGGGGTTGGGGATTGATGAGTGAGGGGATCGGATTGAGATTGGCGGAATGAGAGGAATGGCAGAATGGCGGAATGAAGAATTTGATCAGCGATCCTCAAGCCTCGGCAATTCAGAATTCCGCCATTCCGCAATCATTCAACTCATCTCCTCCATTCCCCCGACCGTCAAGGGCCTCGCCCTCGTCTCGCTATTCAACGATTTCGCGAGCGAGATGGTGTACCCTCTCCTGCCGGCGTACGTCGTCGGCACGCTCGGTGGTACGGCGACCACGCTCGGGGCGCTCGACGGGGCGGCCGACCTGACCGCGGCGGTCACCAAATGGATCAGCGGTCGACTGGCCGACCAGCGCGGATGGCAGAAGCCCCTCATCCTCCTCGGCTACGGGTCGGCGATTCTGGTGCGTCCCCTGATGGCGATAGCCAGCGCGGCGTGGCAGGTGGTGGGGTTTCGGGTGCTGGACCGGGTCGGGAAGGGTCTGCGTACGCCACCTCGCGATGCGCTGATTGCGGAGGTCACGCCGCGGGAGCTGCAGGGGCGCGCCTTCGGGCTGCATCGCGCGGCGGATCACTTCGGCTCCATTCCCGGCTCGTTGCTCGCCTGGTGGCTGCTCTCGCAAGCGGTCGACGTCCGAAAGGTGCTGCAATGGAGCGCGGTTCCCGGCCTCGTCGCGATGCTGGTGCTGATCGTCACCCTGCGCCGCACGACCGGTCGAGGCCTGCCTCGCGCACCGGCCACGTCGGTGGATGCCACCGGGCCAGACATTCTGGGCTCCGGTGCTGGCCCTCGCCGCGCTGGTGCTCTGCCGCCTTCCCGAAACGTTGCTGCTCCTCCGGCTGCAGGACGTCGGCGTTCCCGTCGCGATGATTCCTCTGGTCTGGGCCGGACTGCACGTCGTGCGGACGGCGTCGTCCTATCCGGGAGGATGGCTCACCGACCGGATCGGTCAGCGCAGTCTTGTTGCGGCTGGGGGATTGCTCTTCGCGGCCGGAGCGTTCGCGATGGGTCTTAGCGCGGGAGTGATGCCGGCGGTGACCGCATTCCTGACCCTCGGTTTGGTCGCCGGTCTCACCGAATCGTCCGAGCGGGCCCTGGTTGCCCGCCTGGCTCCCCGACGGACTGGTCGCGGGTTCGGTGCCTATCACGCCGTTACCGGATTGGCTGCGTTGCCTGCCGCGGTTGGATTCGGCGCCCTCTACCAGCACGCCGGGGCGGCCACCGCGCTCTGGGTTTCCGCAGCGGCAATGGTGGTGGCGGTGCTGCTCTGGCTCGCCGTGCCCCAGCCCCGCATCGCCGCGTGAGAGCGGCCGCTGTCCTGTTCGCCCTCACCTTGATCGAGGGCAACTCGGCGGCCGCTCAGGTTCAGATCCGCATTGGCGATTCGACCCGCACCATCTACTCCGAAATTCACGAGGGACTGAAAGAGGGGACGCCCGCGGCGGACACTGCCTCCGCGATTCTCGGTGAGAAGCAGACCCGGAAGTTGTGGCCTCGGATCCAGCAGGCCCTTACCGGGCGGCGGCCCTGGGATGACGGGCTACTCGCCCTTACTCGCATCGCCGAGCTGCGCGATCCCACCAGCGCGGACAGTGTTCGCACCTGGCGCCAGCGGATCGAAAAGGGTGCCCTGAAAGTTCCGGCCGGTCAGGATCCGGCCGACTTGCTCCCCGCGCTTCATGCCATCGAGCTGGAGCTGAGTCGTGCGAAGCAAGGCGACCTGGCCGCTGCTCGCCCAACTGCTACCGAGGATTCCGGAGGGGAACTACGACCTGGGGGACGCCTGGGTGTTCGGCCGGTTGGACCAGGGTGCCGCGGACACGCTGGTAGCTCGCTTTCTCGCGACGCAGGACCAGTCGCTCCGGATTCGTTACCTCACCCTGCTTTCCTTCTCGCGGGATACCAGTCTGATCCCGTTCCTCGCCCATCTCTACATCGCGCCCGACAGCTTTGGTTTGCCGAAGCGAATCGGCATCCGCGCCTCGGACGGCCTGATCTGGATCGGTACTCGGCGCGCGGTCGCCGCCCTGCTCGCGGCGCGTGACTCAGCCCGAACCCGCGGCACCTACGCGGATCCGAGACTGGGCCACGCCGACCTGGATTTCCTCGGCAATGACAGCTCGATGGTGGTGAGCCGGACGGGGCGGTGGTTGACGGACTGGCTGGAGCAAGCTTGACGGGCGAGTGAAGACTGATGATGGTCGAATGCCGATTGACGAACGCTGAACTGGATGCAACATCAGCAATCGTCAACTGTTCATTGGGCCAGGTCGCGGGCAACGGTGGCTCTTGGATCGAGTCTTGCAGTATGTAGCGCTGCACGATACCCTTAATGCGTAGGAATAGACTAGCTGCGAAGTCAGCATCGGCATACGGGAGGGGCGCTACCATGGTCGCGAATCCCCGCTCGCTGATTCTGTTGTGGCCGATACCTTCCCCCAATCGCCTCCAGTTTGTCCGGCGGCGCTTTCCCTTCGTCACTATCCCCGCGGCCCCAATCGGTCACCCGGTGACGAAGGGACTCAAGCGTAAGGCGAAGAAAGCTGGGGATGCCGCAACCGGTCCGGTTTCGGCTCCCATCTCGCTGGTGCTCATCGACGACAACCGGCTGCTGCGAGAGGGGATCGCGGCGCTGATCCACACCCAGCCGGGATTCAAGGTCCTGGCCGCGTCCGCGGATGTCGACGAGGCTTTCAAGAAGGTGCGCGAAGCCAAGCCGGACGTCGTCCTGCTGGATTTCGGGCTGGAGGACCACGACAGCCTGAGCCTGACCGCGACGGTCCACGGCGAGGTTCCCGCGGCCCGGGTAATCGTCATGGGTCTCCTGCCGCTGCAGGAGGATATCGCAAACTACGTACGGGCTGGAGCGTCCGGCTTCATCATGAAGGACGCCTCGTTCGAGGATTTTTTTCGCTACTATACGCGCCGTGGCCGCCGGCGCCGAGGTCTTGCCCCCGGCGCTGACCAACTCGCTCTTCTCGCAGATCGCCAGGCGTGCGGCCGGAGGGAACAAGGCCCAGGTTCTGGAGGCGGTGCGCCTGACCAGCCGGGAACGCCAGGTCATTGATCTCCTCGGTGAGGGCCTGAGCAACAAGGAGATCGCGACTCGGCTGCACATCGCGGTTCACACGGTCAAGAGCCACGTGCACAATGTCCTGGAGAAGCTGGCGCTGCACAGCCGCCTCGAGGTGGCCGCCTTCTCGCACTCCAGAGGAGGTTCGAGAACCTCTTATCCATGACTCCTCGCCGAGGACCCGCTCTTTCGAGCGAGTTCCCGACTGGTCCGCACGAGCGATTGTTGTTCCCCTCCCGCTTCATCACATTCCGACACGAGTACTTCTCGACGGGCGTCACCCGACGGAACCATCTGCCGGTGAGCGCCATTTCCTATGATTCCTGATTTCCGAGGTCGGCTGACGTGACTCAGGTGAGGAAGCGCATCTCGTTGGTCCTGGTGAACGGCATTCCGCGGGCGCGTGAAGAGATCGCCTCGCTGATCCGGGCCCAGCCGGGTTTCCACGTCCTCGCCGCTTCGGCGGACATGAAGGAAACCCTGCGGCAGGTGCGCGCGACCAGACCCGATATAGTGCTCCTGAATCTGCGGCAGGCGGGCGAAGACAGGCTTGCGCTGGCCGGAGCGTTGCATCGTGCCGTACCGAAGTCGCGGGTGATCATCATGGGCCTGGAGGCGCCACAGGAGGATGTGGTGAGCTTCGTCCGGGCCGGAGTCTCCGGGTTCATCATGGCGGGTGCCTCGTTCGACCAGTTTCTCCAGACCGTCCGCTCGGTGGTTCAGGGGATTCAGGCGCTGCCATCGGAACTGACTCGGTCGCTATTTGGTCAGCTCAAGCGGCACGGAATCCGGGGACGGCTGAAGCGGTCGCCGGGCGTCAGACGGTTGCCGAAGCTGCCAGGCAACCGCCGCTTGGAGATCGCTGCCTTTTCTCAGCGCGCGGCGGATCCTGCCAAGATTCCGCGCCCGCCTCATGGACCGGGGCCAAGTCTCGTCCCAGTCGTCCCGCTCGACTCCATCAAGTTCCAATCCTTTGATTGATTGTCCTCTCCGCCCGGCCCACTGACATTGATAATCCACGCTGTATCCGGGAGGGCTGGCCCTAACGGTTTGCCCTCCTCCCTCCTTTTCGATGGGCGGCGTCCGGGACATCCCGCGAAGTGGCGCGAACCAGCCGAGCTGGTTGCTGGTTCCGGGGTGAAGCGAAGCGAAGAAACCCGAGGGACCAATCGGCTGGTTCGGTCGAGAGGTCCCTCGTGGCGCCTGGCTATATCGCTCTTAATTCACTCCATCGAGCGATACGTTCCCCCGGGCAACCGGGGTAGAGTTGTAATCGTTGCAGCCAAAGGTCCACTTGTCGCGCGAGGGAACGATGACCGCATCCGTGGCGTACGATCCGAAGCGTTTGACCGGCTATCGACTGGAAGAACTAGCGGCGGCCTTCGACCGGGTACGGAATGCGCGAGACTGGAAGGCGCCGATCCAGGCGGTGATCCCGGCGCAGGAGCGGCCCTTGGTGGAGAAGGCCGTGCTCTGGTTTACCGACACGGTTCCCGAGTTCCTGGCTCACCCTGAGGCGAGCGATCGCCTGGTGGTCAGAGCACCGGGCTACCGACTTGGAGGGGCGGAGACCCGGAAAGGACATCTTCGAGGCCCGGAAGGCCAAGCCATTGCGGGGGGGCACCCCGCCGCTGGTACTGGAGTCGAGTCTGCCCCGGCCAGCGCTGCTCGGCGGGATGGCGTTGATCGAGTTGCGGAAGAGCCTCTCTCCCGCCGAGGCGTGGGACGCCGAGGCCGGAGGCCGCTCCCCTAGCAACGGGGATGAGGACCGGTGACCCGTGAGGACTACGCGGGCCGGTAAGCGGACGTTAGGGATGGCGGTTTCTCGTTTACCTAAGAGGTACCAATGCGGTTCTTTCCTTTGAGTGTTCTGCTGACGGCCACCTTTCTAGTTCCGGTGCAGCCGGCGGGCGCGCAGGCCGTGGCCCCGATCAGCCTGCGCGGGTCCACCGTTCAGCTCGCCGTTTCAGCGACGTTGCGGTCCCCGGCCAGCCTGGCCCACGAACAACCCGCGCTTCTGGTCAAGGATCCGTATCAACACGGCACCAGGCGTGAGGGTCTCGCGCTCATGATCGTTGGGGCGGCGGGGATTGTCACCGGCCTGATTATCGACGAGCCGGTAGTGACGGTCCTGTCCGCAGGAGTCGGCGGAGTTGGACTGTACCTGTACTTGCGATGAGCCGTCCCGGCGCGAAGTCGCCGTCACTTGAGAAGTGGAGCATATGATGACCCGATCGATGTTCGTAGGACTCGCCGTAGTGGGGCTCCTGGCCTGTGGCAAGGGCAATCCGGAGGTCGCCGTCAGCGACAGCACCCGAAGCACACCGGCGCCCACGGCGAGGACCCGCACCCTCGCTACCGGAGCGACAATCGATGCGACGATGGGACGGACGATCACCTCGCGAAGCACCAAGGCCGGCGAAACGGTGACGACGACGATAGACGCCGACATCCTGGACGCGGCTGGCCGGGTGGTGATCCCCGCGGGCTCCACGGTGGAGCTGACGATCACCGAAATCACACCGGCCCGGAATAAGGGCCAGGCGGATGGCACCCTCACCATCCAGGTGACAGGAGTGACGGTCCGAGGTCAGGACTATCCGATCGCAGCCGAGGTCACTTCCCTATCCCATACCCTCAAGGGTCGTGGTGTCACAGCTGGTGAAATCGAGAAGGTCGCGGTCGGGACCGCCATCGGGGCGGTCGCGGGCCGGGTGATCGGCGGCAACACCAAGGGCGCCATCATCGGCGGTGTCGTAGGGGCGGCGGGGGGCACCGTGGTCGCGATCCAGACCGCGAGCCGCGACGTGGTGGTGGCCGCCGGAACGCCGGTCACCATTACTCTGACCGGGCCCTTGACCGTCTCGTCGGTGTGAACCGGGGCGCGAAGGGGCAGGCAGCATGACAACGATTCAGGTACAAGGGCTTCAATATCCTGGTCCGGCCCTATCAACTCTACGAGTCCAAACGCTGGACCGTGGAACTCGAGATACACCGCAACGGCCGGACGCGGCCCTTCAGCCTCGCAGAACGCTACCGGACCGAGCAGGAGGCGAGCGCGCGATGCTCCAGCCTGGCCCGCCGGATCATCGATGGTGGTGTGCCGGGATGGTCGGTCGAGCAGTTGCGGTGAGACTCGGGTGTCCGCGTTGATCACGCCTACGAGGGAATGCCCATGCGTCAGCTCATCCTGGCCGGTATCCTGATCCTCGGTCTCGGCGCCTTCCTGCTGCTTCGCGGGGGAAGCATTACCACCCGGCGCGAGATGCTCGAGGTTGGAGACGTCAAGGTCACGGCGAACGAGCAGCAATCGATCCCTCCGTGGGTCGGTGGGGTGGCGATGGTAGCAGGTGTGGCGCTCATCATCGCCGGTGCTGCCCAGAAGCGCGCGTCAAGTCGTGCATGATCAGACTACCACTGAGACTCGCGATTCCGCGAACTCCGCAGACGACCAGACCGGAGAAGTGGCGCTGCGGGAGCGGATCTCTTCGGCCGCGGATCATTGTCGCAACGCGCTGCAGATGCTGCTCGGCCTCCGACTGCTCGCCGACAAGGTCGCGAGCCTCCCGGTCAATCTTCTCCAGCCCTGGTTCTCTCAGGACCTCCGCATCCTGGCCGACAGCCTCGAGCGCCGTCTCTCTCAGGCAGTAGAGGAGCTCGAGGGCGCTTGGGTCCAGGTCGGCGGGGCAGGCCTGTCCGCTCCTACGTGGATTGGCGAGATCATCGACATACGCGACCGTGACCCGGAGTTGTGAGATAGTAAGTGTGAGGTAGTCCTTTCGAGCTAGCCCAGAATCCAGTCCAACGAGCGATGCCGCTCCCCGGGCCTACGGCATAGAGTTCATCGTCAGGGTGAAATCCCTCTGGCCGCTTGCGGCCGGCGCAGTACATAGATGCGCGACCGGACGGTCCCGGGACCGTCCAGATCGCCACTCACCTGAAGGAGCACATCATGTTTGGTGCCTTAGCGGTCATTCTGGTTGTGGCGTGGTTCCTCGGCTTCAGCGTTTTCCACGTGGCTGGAGGACTGATTCACCTCCTTCTGCTCGTCGCGGTTGTGTCGATCTTGTGGCACTTCATTTCAGGGCGCCGCACGGTTACTTGAGCATCGCTGAACACCGGACGAATCGATCGTTCCGGGCCTCCCCCGCGGCAATGGGACCACGCGGGGACAGGGGCTGGGCAGCTGGCCCCCTACGAGGCACAGGAGTCATCATGCGCAGGATCACATTCCTAATCCCCATCGCGGCCATCGTTCTGGCGGCAGCGTGCCACAGCTCTCCCCCGCCTGAGACGCCGGCTCCTCAGCCGACCGCGGCCGAAATCGCACTCCAGCGACATGTGCAGGATTCGCTCGACGCCGTGGCTCGTGCCACCGCCGACTCAACCGAGCAGGCCCGGCAGCAGCTGGCACTCGCCGAGAAGGCTCGCGCAGACTCGGTCGAACAAGTGCGTCTGGCGACCGAGGCCGCGGCCCGCGAAGCGGCCGAGAAGGACGCCGAGCTCCGCCAGGAGTTGGGCGTGATGGTCTACTTCGATGTCGCCCGGGCCCAGATCCAGACGGACGGCCAGGCCGTCCTCGACCGCAAGGTGGCGATCCTAAATGCCAACCCCGCGGTGCGACTTCGGATCACCGGTGCCTGTGACGAACGCGGATCGGATCAGTACAACGAGGCGCTTGGCGAACGCCGGGCCGCGGCGGTCAAGCAGTATCTCACTGAGAAGGGGATCGACGTTGCCCGGCTGGACCAGGTGTCCAACGGTGAGAAGGACCCGGTCGATTCCGGCAGCGATGAGGCGGCGTGGGCGCGGAATCGCCGCGCGGAGTTCGTGATCGTGAGCGGTGACATGCCGCTGGCGATGAACTAGAGGCCTTGGCCGAACGGGCCGGTGGTTGACGGAGTGGCTGGGAAGATTGAGGGAATGAGAAAATGAGAACATGAGAAATTGAGAAATTGAGAAATTGAAAGAATGGCAGTTCTCAATCCCTCAATCCCTCCAATCCCCCAATCTCTCACTTTCTCACTCTCTCATTCCCTACTCCCCAACCTCCGCCACCCCTCCCGACACGATGAACGCCATCACCCTCGAGCTGGGCGCGTCGATCCGGGTGATCAGGTCGCTCGGTAACACCAGCGTCTGTCCGGCGAAATTGTACGACTGGGGCAGATACACACTCACATGATCCCGAATGCCCAGCTCATCCAGGGAATCCTGGGTGAGAAAGCCGATGGCCTTGATCCCCGCCTCGCGATCCAGGGTGATCAAAACTGGCTGATTGAAGCGCTTCTTCTCCCCCACGAACGCGCCCAGCACATCCTTGATGCCGGTGTAGAGCAGACGGACTCCGGGGACCCGGTTGAGCAGATGCTCGATCAGCGCGAGGGCCCGTTGGGCCAGGAAATTTGAGGCGATGAATCCGATCAGGGTGATCAGTGCAACCGTCAGCACGAAGCCAGCCCCCGGGATCGGGAGCCGGAGCCACCCGTCAATGGCCCGGAACAGCCGCCAGCAGACGTAGAGGGTAAGCGCAACCGGGGCGGAGAGGATCAGTCCGTTCAGGAAATAGTTCAGCAGCCGTTTCATGGCAGGCTCGAGAGCTGGAGGGTCAGCAGCAGCGGGACGGGCCGCGGCTGTAGCGGGACCGCAGGTACGATTCGAAGAATTCCTGTTCCGAAGGGACGGGTCCGGAAGCGTGGCAGCGCTCGAGATGCCGCAGGTACTCCTGGTAATCGGGCATGCCGAGTACCCGTCGAACGATCTGCACCAGCCGGCTCAACCTCGTCTCAATTGGCATAGAGTGTCTCAACGAACGGCGATTCCCGCACGACAGCGGGCTTTCGTCTCCCCAGGATTTGCAACCATTCCCAGGCTGACGAGAGTACCACCAGCAGCACAACGGCAACGAAGATGACCACGAGCAGGGCATCCAGCCGGTCGTTGAAGATGAGCCGCGCGCCACGCGCGGGCTCGAGCGACCCTGCTGCGACCTGGGTGATCAGGCTCGCTGCGTGGGACAGGAATCCCAGCCGGGGATCGGGGGAAAAGATCTTCTGCCAGCCTGCCGTGAGGGTCACGGCGAGGAGCCACACCAGCGGGACGATGGTGACCCAGGCGTAGCGGGCCTTGCCGCGCTTGATGATCAAGGTGGTACCAACACAGAGCGCCACCGCGGCGAGCAGTTGATTGCTGATCCCGAACAGGGGCCAGAGTGAGTTGATCCCGCCCAGCGGATCGAGGACGCCCTGCACCAGGAAATAGCCCCAGCCGCCCACCACCAGCGCGGAAGCGAGGATGTTGCTCGGATACCAGGAGGTGCGGCCGAGCGGCTCCCAGACGTGCCCGGCCAACTCCTGCAGCATGAAGCGGCCGACCCGGCTCCCGGCGTCGAGCACGGTGAGGATGAAGAGCGCCTCGAACATGATCGCGAAGTGATACCAGAGCGCGATCAGACCCTGCCCAAACGCATGGCTGAAGATCTGGGCCATTCCTACGGCGAGTGAAGGAGCGCCGCCGACCCGTCCGAGCAGGGTGGACTCGCCGACCGACGCGGCGAGACCGGTGATCTGTTCGGGGGTGACTGTGAATCCCCAGGTGCGGATCACCTGGGCGGCCGATTCCGGCGTTCCTCCCAGAGTTGCGAGCGGAGCATTGATCGCGAAATAGAGGCCCGGGTCGAGGACCGCGGCCGCCGTCATCGCCATGACCGCAACGAACGACTCCATCAGCATCCCGCCGTAGCCGATGAGTCGGGCATCGCTCTCCCGGCGGAGCATCTTGGGCGTCGTCCCGCTGGAGACCAGGGCGTGAAAACCGCTGATCGCGCCGCAGGCGATGGTGATGAACGCGAAGGGGAAGAGCTTTCCGGCGAACACCGGTCCCGACCCATCGATGAACCGGGTGAGGGCGGGCAGCTTGAGCGGCGGCAGCACCAGGAGGATCCCCACCGCCATGAGCAGGATCACCCCGATCTTCATGAAGGTCGAGAGATAGTCGCGGGGCAGTAGCAGCATCCACACCGGTAGCACACTGGCGAGGAATCCGTACCCGATCACCGCGTAGGCCAGCGTCGGTCCGGAATAGGTAAAGAGCGGAGCCAGCGAGGGATTCTCGGCGACGTAGCGCCCGCCGAGCAGTGCCGCGAACAGCAGGACGATGCCGATGGCCGTTGCCTCCATCGTCTTTCCCGGACGCCAGACCTTCATCCAGAATCCCATCAGGAACGCGATGGGAATGGTGGCAGCGATGGTGAAGACACCCCAGGGGCTTCCCTTGAGCGCATTCACCACGATCAGAGCGAGAACCGCCAGGAGGATGATCATGATCGACAGCACCGCGACCATCGCGGCGATACCGGTTACCGGTCCGATCTCCTCCTTCGCCATCTGGCCCAGCGACTTCCCGTCGCGGCGCATGGAGCCGAACAGGATCACGAAATCCTGAACCGCACCGGCCAGCACCACGCCGAATACGATCCAGATCGTGCCCGGCAGGTAGCCGAATTGCGCAGCCAGAACCGGCCCAACCAGTGGGCCCGCGCCGGCGATCGCCGCGAAATGGTGTCCGAACAGCACCCAGCGTGAGGTGGGGCAGTAGTCCCGCCCGTTGTCGAGCCGCTCGGCCGGAGTGGCCCGTCGGTCGTCGAGCTCGAAGACCCGTTCGGCGAGGAACCGGCTGTAGAAACGGTAGCCGACGAGATAAGTGCCGACTGCCGCCACGACCAACCAGGCGGCACTGATGGTTTCGCCGCGATGGAGCGCAAGCATGCCCCACGCGACGGCGCCGCTGAGGCCGATGGCGAGCCAGATGATGAGTCGCATGAAGCCAATGTAGGGGAGACTGGATTGGGTGGTAGTAGGGAGTAGGGAGTAGGTGGTAGGGAGTGGGAAGTGGAAAGCGGAGTGGAGTAATGTCGCAGCTGATTTCTACTCCTATTCCCTTCTCCCCCCTACTTCCTACTCCCCACTCCCCACTCCCTACTCCACCTCTCACGCCGTCATCACCCACCCAAAATCCTTGCCCTCCCTTCCTCCCACCCGTACCTTGCCCCGCCTATGCCCGCCTCCTTCGGAAGCTTCGGCCGCGGCCCGGTCTGGGACGCCGAGGGCAGTGAGACCTCGCCCACTCTCCTGGAACAGCCTCAGCCGCAGCCGGTGAGCGCCGGCTTTCGCGGCAAGGTCGCCGTGGTGACCGGCGGAGCCACCGGCCTCGGCCGTTGCATTGCGATGGAATTTGCGCGGCTGGGTTGCCACGTGGGATTCTGTTTTGTCGATCTCCCCGGCCGCGATGTGACCGAGCAGGCGCTGCTCACCGAAACCGCCTGCACCACGATGGGCGCCAATGTGCACGCGGCCCGCTGCGATGTGCGGAACCGCGGCGCGGTCGACCGATTCATCGGCGATGTGAAAGCCCGATTTGGTACAGTGCACTACCTGGTCAACAACGCGGGCATCGCGATCGACGGAGCTTTGTGGCGCCTGACCGAGGAAGCCTGGCGGGAAGTCCTCGACACCAACGTTACCGGCGCCTTCAACTGCATCCGGGCGGTGGCACCGATTTTCCGGGGCCAGCACTACGGCAAGATCGTGAGCGTGAGCGCCCACCAGGCGGAACGGCCGGGGTTCGGGGTGAGTAACTACGCAGCCAGCAAGGCGGCATTACTCGGGCTCACCCGCGCCGCCGCGGTCGAATTGGGCCCTGCCAACGTGAACGTCAACGCTGTCGCCCCGGGATTCATTCGTACGGAGCGGATGCGCATGCTGCCGAAGGAAGTCATCGAACGGGCCCAGAAGAGTTCCGTGTTGGGGCGGGTTGCGGAACCCGAGGACGTCGCCCACGTCATCACCTTTCTCTGTTCCGAAGAGGCTCGGCACATCACGGGGCAGACCCTCGTAGTCGATGGAGGGCTATCGCTCGAGTAGGAAGCGGGAGACGGAAGACGGGAGACAGGAGACAGGAGACGGGAGAGAACATCGGCTGTCATTCCGAGCGAAAGCGAGGAATCCAAATGCCGAGGCCAGCATCTGGATTCCTCGTCGCTTCGCTCCTCGGAATGTCATCCCCGTCTCCCGTCTCCCGTCTCCTGTCTCCTGTCTCCCTTCTCCCGTCTCCCGTCTCCCTTCTCCCTCCCCCACCTTCCCGCTTAGCTTTGTGCCGTGCCAAACCCCTCCATCAAGAAGAAATCCGTGCGAATCGGTCGCCTGAGCCTAGTGCTTTTTGCCGCCGGTCTGGCCTGTGGCGGTGGACACGAACCGGAAGAGACCACTCCCAAGGAAAAGAAGCCTGAGCCGATCATCGCTCTGGCCACGGCGCCCATGGCCGGACAGACCGTCGCCGTCATCCCGCTCACGATTCTGATCGGGGACGAAGCCCTGATGGAGCAGCCGCCCTTCAATGACCATGTCCGCGCCGTGGCCTGGGCGGATTCGATCATTGAACAAACGCTCCTGGCCCGGGCTCCCGAACCCAAGTGGGTATTCCCTCCGGATCTGCGGCGCATCGCCCACCGGGCGGTTGGCGTGGCACCCGACCCCGACCACATGGGGCAGGGGATCATGCGCGCTCACGATTTGGAGGACGTGCCCGACCCGCTGCGGAGCTCGCTCCGCTCGCTGCTCGCGGTGGCTGGAGGGCGTTACGCTTTTATCCCCGCCGCAATCGCTTTCACTCCTGATTCGGTAGGACAACGGGTGGACGCCTCGCTGGTGCTGGCCGATGTGCGGCTCGGCAAGGTGCTGTGGCGGACCGTCGCCTACGCCAGCGGCACGACCCCGGAGCGCGCCTTGGTCAACGCACTCGAGGCCACCTTCCCCTTCGAGTTGGCTCAGTGACCTACCACGCGACGTTGATCCCCGGTGACGGCATCGGGCCCGAGATCACCACTGAGACGGTCAAGGTGCTCGAGGCTACGGGGGTCTCCTTCGAGTGGGACGAACAGCTGGCCGGAGTCGCGGCGGTGGACGCCACCGGTACGCCACTCCCCGATGCCACCATCGAGAGCATTCGGCATCGCAAGCTGGCGCTGAAGGGGCCGCTCACGACTCCGGTCGGGACCGGCTTCCGCTCGGTGAATGTCGCGCTGCGGAAAGAATTCGAGCTCTTCGCCAACATCCGTCCGGCCCGGTCGTTCGTCCCCGGCGGACGATTCACCAACGTCGACATCGTGCTGATCCGGGAGAACCTCGAGGGGCTCTACGTCGGGGTGGAGCATTTCATCGCGATCGGGGGAGACCCGCGCGCCGTCGGCGAGTCGACCGCCATCGTCACCCGGGCAGGCTGCGAGCGCATCATCCGTTACGCCTTCGAGTACGCGCTCCGTCATGGGCGCAAGAAGGTCACCATCGTTCACAAGGCCAACATCCTCAAGATGGTGAGCGGCCTGTTCCTCGAAGTGGGTAAGCGGATTCAGAAGGAGTACGAGGGTCGGGTCCAGTCGAATGACATGATCGTGGACAACTGCGCCATGCAGCTGGTCCTCAAGCCCGAACAGTTCGACGTGATGGTCACCACCAACATGTTCGGAGACATCCTGAGCGATGAGGTCTCAGGACTGGTGGGCGGGCTGGGCCTGGCGCCGGGCGCCAACATCGGGACCCACGCCTCGATCTTCGAGGCGGTGCACGGCAGCGCTCCCGACATCGCCGGGAAGGGTATCGCGAACCCGGCCGCGCAGATGCTGGCCGCCGCGATGATGCTGGACCACCTCGGAGAGATCAAACCCGCGTCCCGGATCCGGGAGGCCATCGAAAAGGCGATCGTCGAGGACAAGGTCCGCACCCGCGACCTGGGCGGCACCGCGACCACCCGGGAGTTCGGCGATGCTGTCGCCAAGCGGGTGGCCTGAGGTCCCTTGCGCCCACTGCGGCAAACGGGTCACGGGCATTCAATGGGGTGATCTCTGCCCGACCTGCACCGCGGACAACCTGCGCCGTGCAAACCGGCTCGCCAGCCGCATCTCCCTCGCCGCTACCCTGTTGGTCGGACTCTACGTTGCCTTCCGCATGCCCGCACTCCCGCTGGCACGGATCTACGCCATCATCGCAATACTGGTCACCTACATCGTGACTCGGCGGATCGTGCAGCGGGTGGCGCTGGAAGTGTTTGCGGAACGGCCCAAGGCCAAGGAGAAATGAGATGAAGACGGTTCGGCGGTTAGCGGCGGTTCGCTATTCGGTGGGAGCGGTCCGCTTGTGGCAGGAATGGTTGGTTCCCGCGTAGTTGCGACGGGCTGGCGACCGGCTCACCGCTCGCCGCTGACCGCCCAGAGCGTCACGATCTACAACGACGGCCGGGTCCTGGTCCGTCGTTCGGTGTCCGTCGACATCCCCAAGGGTGAGTCCAGTCACAAGGTCTCTCTTGGTACGGTGGATCCCTCCTCCATCTTTTCCACCGATTCCGTCGTCACGATCCTCGCCGCCAACTACGACGGCGGGATCGATTACCAGAGCGTGCTGCGCCGGTCGATCGGCCGCAAGCTGCTGTTCCGGAGCGGCAAGGACACGGTGAGTGCGACGGTGCTCGGCGTTGATCCTGAGCGTTACCGTCTGTCCGACGGCGGCATCATGTTCTCTCCTCCGGGAGTGCCGCTGTTCCCCGAAGAATTGGTAGTCGTTGATCCCGTGGTGAATCTGGGCATCAGGAGCAGCCAATCCCGTAAATCTCTCCCTCTTGGCTACTTCACGAGCGGTGCGTCATGGCAGGCCAGCTATCAGGTCTTGCTTGGGAGCGGAACGGCCCGGGTGAACGGCATGGCGGTCATCGGAGCCGGATCGCTGAACCTCAAGGATGCCGAGGTCCAGTTGCTCGCTGGAAACGTGGCCCAGGCACCAGGTGACGGACCAGCTCGGGAAGCGTCGGCCGATGGCGCTCCGATGGCCGCGCGGGAAGTAACTGGCAGATGCGATCGAGCAGAAGGTGGGCGAGTTTCATCTCTACACCTTGCCCGGCAAGGTCACACTGCTGCCCGGCGTCACTCGCTCGACGCGCTCTTCGAACCCGCGAGCGTGTCTTACACGAAAGGCTACGAGGTCACGGGGAACATTCCGTATTGGGGCGGCCTGCCGCAGTTCGGCGACGAGGAGGACGTGCCGGTGCAGGTCACCTACGTCATCCAGCGTCCCCGCAAGACCGACTTCGGCGACCGGCCTCTGCCCGGTGGCGTGGCACGACTGTTTGAGCCCGACAGCGGTGGCCGCCTCCAGCTGGTGGGCGAAGCGGCGCTGGACCACACCCCGGCGGGCGAGGACCTCCGACTCGGTGCCGGCGAGGCCTTCGACCTCACGGCCAAGCGGGTGCAAACCAACTACAGCACCAAGCGTGACAGCACTGGCACCGGATACTGGCGCACCATAGCGACGGCCGACTATCGGGTGACGGTCACCAACGCGGCCGATACGCCCGCCTCGGTCGACGTCATCGAAGTTCGCGGCGGCGAATGGTCTCTGGTTTCGAGCAGCGTCAAACCCGACAAGCTCTCCTCCACCCGTACCCGCTTCCGGGTCCAGGTACCGGCGCGCGGCAAGGCCACTCTGACGTATCGGGTGCGGGTGATCTGGTGACTGAGACCATCCTCGCGCACGTCTCGGACCTTCACTTCGGCGTGCACGCGGATCTGAACCAGCTTGACCGGCTGCCGGCCTATCTCGCCCGGCTAGGTCCAGCGGCCATCGTCGTCTCGGGAGACCTGACCCAGCGAGCCCGCCATGGTGAGTTCATGGCGGCTCACCTGTTCTTGCAGGAGTTGCAGCCCATCGCCCCGCTGCTGGTGATGCCGGGCAATCATGACGTCCAGTGGTGGGCAAGTCCGTTCGGGATTTTCGGTCAGCGTGCCAAGTACGCCAAGTACCGGCGCTATTTTGGAGAGGACCTCACGCCCGTGCTCAGGATCCCGGGGGTGGTGATTGCGGCGCTGTTGAGCAGCCACGGCATCGCCTTCGGCTCGCTCACCTGGAACCCGAACGACATGACCACGATCGGCCACCTGCCCGAAAGCGAAGTGAACCGGGTGCGGAGGATCTACGCCGAGGCGCCAGCCGACGCCGTTCGGGTCGCCGTCGTGCACCACAACATCGTAGGGGGGAAGATCTCCCACCGGATGGGGCTCGCGCGCTGGCGTACCGCCCAGAAGCGATTGATCGAGTTGGGAGTAGAGCTGGCGCTTTCCGGCCATGATCATGAAGAGGCCGCAACGCAGATCGACGGATCCCTCGCGGTGAGCACCGCCAGCACCCCGACCGATCGCACCCGAGGGCGGCGGCCTTCGGTCTTCAACCTGATTCGAATCGATGGATCCCGCATCCAGATCGAGCACCACCTCTGGGACCCGAGCGCCGGCCAATTCCGGCAAGGAACCATCTCCGCCTTTGCGAGGAAACGTGCAGCTCTGCCTGGCGTTTGACCGGTTCGCGGAGACTTCGCCGGTGGTACAACCGGAGAAGCTCCCACCGACGCGCCCGAGTGGCGACGCCCTTCGCGAGCGGCTCCTGAAGCTCGGACTGCCGCCGGTTCCCCGAGTCGTCACCCATCGCAACCGGGCGGTGATGGTCTCCTGGCTTCCGGGACGCGAGCTTCGCATTCACGAAGGCTACGTTGACGCTCCTGATACGATTCTCTCGGCAATCATTCGCTTCCTGGCTCCAGGGGTGCGGCGCGAGGCGCGACTGGCCGCTCGGCAGCAGTTCCTCTCCTTTCCGGTAGAGGAGCATGCTCCTCCCGCCCGGCGGCCCCGGGGTCGGGAAGGGACGGCGCCCCAAGACCAGCCGCTGGTGGTCTACTTCACAGAGCTGCACGCGAGACTCAACCAGGAGCATTTCGCCGGCGCGCTCAGCGCGCTCCCCATCCGGATCTCTCGGCGTATGAAGCGCCGGCTGGGTGAGGTCCGGCTGGACCGGCGAACCGGCGCCGCGGTGGAGATCAGCCTTAGCCGGCGCCACGTCCGAAGCGATGGCTGGCGCGAGGCGGAACAGACCCTGCTCCACGAGATGATCCATCAGTGGCAGGCGGAGAACGGGCAGCCGGTGGATCATGGCAGCGAATTTCGCCGTCGGGCGCGTGAGTTAGGCATCCATCCTCGGGCCGCAAGAGCGTAGCCGCCTTCCGTCGGACCTTCCAGCGCGCTTTTATTAGCTCTCCCAGCACTCCTCCCAGAGGCAGGCATGGCCACCGGCTTCACCGGCGTCGATTTCTACCAGCTTGACGGCTCGCTATCCGAAGAAGAGCGCGCCGTGCGGGACACCGTCCGCTCCTGGGTGGACGCTGCGGTCATGCCGATCATCGGTGAGGCCTACATCGCCGGGCGGTTTCCCAAGGAGCTGATCCCCCGCATGGCCGAGCTCGGACTGCTCGGGGCGAATCTGCCGGAGGAGTTCGGCTGCGCCGGACTCAACAACGTCGCGTATGGGCTGATCATGCAGGAGCTGGAGCGGGGCGACAGCGGCATCCGGTCCTTCGCCTCGGTCCAGGGCGCGCTGGTGATGTATCCCATCTTCGCCTTCGGCACTGACGAGCAGAAGAAGCGCTGGCTCCCGGCGTTGGCCCAGGGTCAGGCAATCGGCTGTTTTGGTCTCACCGAACCCGACTTCGGTTCCAATCCAGCGGGCATGATCACCACCGCGAAGGAAACCAAAGAGGGCTGGGTGCTGAACGGTGCCAAGATGTGGATCACCAATGGGTCTCAGGCAACCGTGGCGGTGATCTGGGCCAAGACCGGAGACCTGCGTGATCCCAAGTCCATTCGCGGGTTCATCGTGCCGACTGACAGCAGGGGTTTCAGCGCCCGAGACCAGAAGGGGAAGCTCTCGCTTCGAGCCTCGGACACCAGCGAATTGATTCTCGAGGACGTGCATCTCGCCAAGGATGCACTGCTTCCCAAGTCTGGCGGTCTCAAGAGCCCGCTTTCATGTCTTAATCAGGCGCGGTACGGCATCTCCTGGGGTGCGGTAGGCGCCGCGATGGCCTGCTACGATGAAGCGCTGAGCTATGCCAAACAGCGCATCATGTTCGACCGCCCCATCGGGCAGACCCAGATTCAGCAGGTCCGGCTGGCCGAGATGCTCACGGAAATCACCAAGGCCCAGCTTCTGGCACTCCAGTTGGGCCGGCTCAAGGACGCTGGAACGGTGACCCCACAGCAAGTCTCACTGGCCAAGCGCAACAACGTGAACATGGCCTGTGAGTGTGCCCGTGAGGCCCGTCGTCTCCTTGGCGCCAATGGAATCCTGGTCGAGTACCATTCGATGCGGCACCTCGCTAATCTCGAATCGGTATACACTTACGAGGGAACTCATGACATGCATTCCCTCATCCTGGGGCAGGCGGTAACGGGCTTTGAGGCATTCTAGCCTCAGGGCGCCTGTGTAAGGTTTCTTTGCAGCTAATTTCTGCTCTGCTGGCCGATTCAGGGTCAGCGAAGCTATGGTTCACGGACGCGTGCAGGCGAGGGTCCGCTGGGCGAAGTCATTTCCCAACATCCAGAACTGCTTTCCGACCGATACGCCATCGAACGGGAGATCGGTCGCGGCGGTATGGCGACCGTCTATCTCGCGCGCGACCTGCGCCACGATCGTCTCGTCGCGGTCAAAGTCTTCCGCGGTGACCTGGCTCAAGGGGATCAGGCCGAGCAGTTCCTGCATGAGATTCAGATTGCCGCGCGGCTCTCCCATCCCAACGTCCTTCCGCTGCACGATTCCGGTGAAGCCGACGGGATTCTGTACTACGTCATGCCCTACGTCCCGGGCGAGACTCTGGGCGGCCGCCTCGCCCGCGAGGGCGCGTTGCCGGTGGACGAAGCGATACACATTGCCCGCGAGGTCGCCGAGGCACTGTCGTATGCCCACAGTCATGACGTAGTCCATCGAGACATCAAGCCGGAGAACATCCTGTTCCAGGGCGGTCACGCCGTCGTGGCCGATTTCGGCATCGCGCGAGCCATCAGCGCGGTGGGCTGGGGCGAACGGGCCCTACCAGGCGAGGCGCGGGGCACGCCCGATTACATGAGCCCGGAGCAGGTCACCGGAAACGCACGTCTCGATGGCCGGAGCGATATCTACAGCCTCGGCTGCGTGCTTTATGAAATGCTGGCGGGGGAGCCGCCTTTCATCGGTCCCACCCTCGGCGTCACGGCCGGACACCTGGTTGATCCACCACCTCGACTCGCCGGACGCCGTCCCTCGCTTCCTCTCGGGCTCGAAGAAGTCGTCTCCAAAGCATTGGCCAAGTTGCCGGCCGATCGGTACTCGACGGTCGGTCAGTTCTCGGACGCGCTTGCCGCAATCCAGCCTGGCCGGGCTTCATCCCGCCCGGTCACCCGTAAAGCGCTGACCGCAGCCGTCATCGTCGCGGCCCTGGTTGTTGCGGGCCTGATCTTCACGCGGCCCCGGCCAGTTGCCGGCCCGCCGCTCGACGACGGGCTCTATCTGGTGATTCCGTTCACCCATCGCGGCGAAGCCGCGCCGCAGCTCCTGACGGGTGACCAGTGCGAGACGCTGCTGCACTCTGCATTGAGCCGCTGGGAGGACCTGCGGATCGTGGATCCGCTCTGGGTTGCCGACCGGAGGCGCCGGCAGCCTGGTCCGCTTTCTCTCTCCGATGGTCTTGGCCTGGCGCGGGAACGAGGAGCGGGGCGGCTTCTCACCGGCGAGGTCTGGAGCTTCCGCGACACGATCCACATTCGTGCCGCGCTGTACGACGTGAGCGGGAATGGCGCCGTCATCCGGGAACGGCAGACCCAGATCGCGGGAGACCTGAGCGACGCCGAGACCCGATTCGATCTGCTGGCCGATTCGCTGCTGATTGAAGCCCCGCTAGCGCCGACCGCCACTGGCGGGGCGATGGGCACCCGTTCCGTCGCGGCCTGGAGAGCGTTCGACGCGGGACATCTCGCCCTGGCCGGATGGGATCTGCCTGGTGCCGAGCAGGGCTTCCGGGCTGCACTTGGTCTCGACGCGCAGTATGCGCTGGCGGAGTTGTGGCTGGCCCAGGTGCTCTCCTGGTCGGGACGCCCGGCGAATGACTGGCGTCCCCTTCTGCTCGGTGCGTTGGGAGTCTCCGACCGGCTCGGTCCGCCGGATCGGGCCTGGGGTCAGGCCATGGTGGCGTTCGCTGAAGGGCGATTCGCCGAATCGTGTGAGAAGTATCGGGCGATGGTGGCCCGGGACTCGATGGACTTCCGGGCCTGGTTCGGCCTCGGTGACTGTCAGGCGAACGACCCGAGCGTCATTCGGGACGCGCGCAGCCCTTCGGGATGGAACTTCCGCTCCAGCTATCAGGGCGCGATTCGGGCGTACACCCGAGCACTCACCATGCTCCCTTCGTCCTACCGGGCCTTCCAGGGCGTGGCCTTCGAGCGGCTGAGCCGGGTGTTCTTCACCGAGAACAACACATTCCGTACCGGATTCGCGGTCGAGAAAGACACCCTGTATTTCGGCGCCTTCCCCTCGCTGGCGGGCGATACGTTGGCGTTCGTGCCTTATCCGATCGGGGACGTGGTCACCATGAAGCCGGAGGCGTTCCCCAGTTCCCTCGCCGCGGCAGTGGTGCGGAATCGGGATCAACTGCGGTCCATCACCGAAGCGTGGTTGGCTGCTTTCCCCACCAACCCGGATGCCATCGAGGCCCATGGACGCGCACTCGAGAGTCTGGGAGAACTGCGCGACGATCGTCCTCCGGTTCGTTCGGCGCTGCTGCTCTACCGGGATGGCCGCGCGGTCGCCGCAGATGCGGATCAGCGGACCCGGCTCGAGATCGGGCAATTGCGGGTATTGCTGAAGCTGGGACGTTTTGAGGCGGCACGGGCGCTTGCCGACAGCCTCCTCGCCGACCCGTCCCAGGCTAGTCCAACCTCGGCGGTTGCCTTGGCTGGCGCGGCGGTGCTGGTCGGACGCCCGGGTCAGGCGGCATCCCTTCTGGGACGGGGAGCAAGCACTGTCGAAGCGCAAGCGCCGGACGGTACACCGGTCGCGGTTACTCCTGCTTTACGGGAGACCTGGCTGGAACTGCTCGCCTACGCCTCGGTGGGCACGCCCCAGGACAGCCTGACGGGTCTCGAAAGCAGGATGCGCGCTCAAGTGAAGACCTACGTCGCGCCCGGCCGACAGGCCGAGGTCAATGATGTGCTGCTGCATCGGGTGCACGCCCTCGAATTCAATGCGGTAGGAATCACCTCCAGTCATCGGGCCACACCGGTCGCGGACCCTCTGCTGCGCTTGCAGTGGATGGCGAGCCAGGGAGACAAAGCGGGCGTGAGACGCCAGATGGACGAAGTTGCCAAACTCCGGCGCAGCGGAACTCCGGGCGACGTCGCACTGGATGCCACCCTCGGCGAGGCGCGAGTGCGGCTCGCCGTCGGCGACACCGCCGCCGCGATCGACCAGCTCGACCGGGTTCTCGATGCCCTGCCCACCCTCGGCGTCGCCCTCCTGGGCGATGTGCCACAGGGTTCCATCCCTCAGGCTGCGGCACTGCCCCAAGTCTTGTCATTGCGAGCCGAGCTCGCCGCGCACGCCGGGGATAGCACCACGGCCCGCACCAGAGCAGGGCAGGCGCTGGCGCTCTGGAGTGGAGCCGAACCTGCCTTGGCCAGCCAGGTATCCCGTCTTCGCGACTTGGCAGCGCCACGCTGACCAATTCCTCAAGAGCGAGGTCACCGCATGCGTCCTGTATGGGCTAATCGTGTTGCACGCATAGTTGCGGCGCTGGGTGTGATAAGCGCGTGCAGCAATCAACCGACCGCCACCTCGGGGGGCCGGGCCGCCGCGCCGGCCGATCAGCAGCAGCTGCTTGCGTACGCGCAGAACCAGCAGTTCTGGACCCGTCTCGGCGCTGCCGACCGGGCGATCATTGATGACAGCGTAGACGTCATCATCGAGCCGGAGGCGAGCAACTTCAAGCTGACCCGACAGGAGCTCGCGGCCGGTCGGATCGTGGCCCGGTTCATCAAAACGGGTGGGGGCGAAGTGCGTCGTCTGGGGCTGCTGGATAAGGATACCGTTTCCTACTGGACGGTCTCTCAGCAGGGCAACGACTATGTCGGGCGCTTCGTCTCGGCGTCGTTCGATACCAGCTACGCGATCACGATCGACTGGCACGACTCGACCAGCAAGGGTCTGGCGCCTTCGGAACCCAACCTTCCCTGGACCATGTCCATCGCCCAGTGGCGCTTCGACCCGGAAACCGGCGGTGGTACTCCGTTCCCCCTTGTCGCCAGCAAGGGAACCGGCTGGGCCACCTGCACGGCATGGGGGTGCTGCCGGACCCACTAGGAACCGCGGGGAAGAGGGAAAGGGGGAAGGGGAAGGGGAATCGAGCTGAAGGGGTCCGTCCTCTCTTTCCTTTCCCCTTTCTCTGTGTCCCCTTTCTCCCTTCCCCTTACTCCCCGTGACATTCCCGCCGTTCCGACGTATTACTCCCAAATGTCCATCGGGAACAACGCGCCGGCCGCTGTCTCCACAGCGACGCCCCACGACCATGCCGCAGCCAAGGCCTGGTACGAGGCCTACGGCCAGGCCGTCTACTCGTACGTTCGGTTTCACCTATCCAGTGCCGACGAAGCTGACGACGTCACGGCCGAGACCTTCCTGAAGGTGCTCGCGGCGGCCGAGCGTTTCGATCCTGATCGGGGCGATGCCCGGGTCTGGATCTTCCGTATCGCGCAAAACACGCTGAGGGACCATCACCGGAGGGCACGGGTCCGTCGCCACACGTCGCTCGGCGCGATGCGTGACCTGGTCGCCGACGCGCCCACGGCCGAGGAGCGCCTGCTGTGGGAGGAAGAGGTGAGCCGGCTCCTCGCCGCGGTGGCCGAACTGGGCGAGCGGGACCGGGAGATAATCGGGCTCCGCTATGGGAGCGGAATGGATACTCAGGCCGTGGCCCAGATTCTCGGGATTCGCGAGTCGGTAGTGCGGACCAGACTCTGGCGTGCGCTTGGCCGCTTGCGCGTCCTGCTCGAGGAGGACATCCCGTGATCGCCTGGCTGACTGACCCGGCCGAAGTGGATGCTCTCCTGGGGCAGATTCACTTTCGCCCTCGTGCCTCGCTCGAAGGCGAGGTGCTGGGGCGCTGGGCCCGCGGGGAAGGGCCACCTCACGGGCGGAAGGATCCCGGCCGTACCCTGCTCATGCTGGGCCTCTCGTTCATGATCCTGGTGCTCCTCCTCTTCGTGCTTTGGTCGACCGCGACCCGCCTCCAGTCCAGCCAGACCATCGATCGTTGCTGTCAAGACCTCGACGGTGGCGGCCGTCCCGATGATGGGGTTCTGGTTCAGACGCGGAGGGGCAGCAAGGTCGAGCGGCTCTCGATCTATGAGGATCGCGACGGCACCGGCGGGTTCACGCCCGCGGATACGGTGCGGTTCGAGCGAACGCAGTAATCCCGTCCTCTCAGAGCCGATAGGAGACGGGTCTCGGACGGTCGAATTTTGTTGTCTGGACTATGATGGGGGCGGCCCGAGCGACGACGCATTGCTCGTGGTGGGACTGCCCCCTGACCGCATCCGAATGGCCGCGATTTACGAGCGGTACGGATCACCTGGTGAGCCGATTCAGTTGCGTTGATTCTTCGGTGTTGCTCGACCCCTCACAACCGATCGCCAATCATGATGAAATGTCTTTCGACCAGCGCGATACTGGTCCTGGGGTTCGTCGTGCCGCTGGCGGCGCAGCAGCCGGACAGCATCAGGAAGGACACGACGGTAGTCGAGCTGGTGCCCATCGAGGTGGTCGGTTCCATTTTGCCCGCCGCTGGCCCGGCTGTCGGCTCGGGTATACCAGCCCGAACAACGATCATCACCCGGGAGGAAATCGAAGCCTACGAACCACGGGTGTTGACTGACCTGCTCGTGGCCCAGCCAGGAATTTCCAGCTACGACGACCTCGGGGCTTCGTACAAACTCACGCTCTCCTCCCGTGGCTTCTACGCCTCTCCCGTGGTCGGCCTGCCTCAAGGGGTGTCGGTGTTCCTGGATGGGGTCCGACAGAACGAACCCGACGCCGGACAGGTCAATTTCGACCTGCTGCCCATGGAGCATGTGACCAAGATCGAACTCCTCTCGGGTACCGCCTCACTTCTGGGGCGGAACTCCTTGGGTGGATCGATCAATCTGGTGTCGAATAGTGGAGGAGGTCCGACCCGTGGCGAGCTGGAGGTGTCCGGTGGCAATTACAAGACGATCGGGACCGACGGTTCGTTGAGCGGCGGCTTCGGGCATGAACGGGAGTGGAGCTACTACGTGGGTGGCGGCTACGACACCGAAGATGGCTGGCGCGACCAGACTAACGCAGAGCAGTACAACGGGTTCTTCAACCTGGGCCGGCTGGCACCAACGTGGGGCATCCGGTTTCAGGGCTATGGCGCCAAGTCGAGGGTGGAAACAGCCGGATCGCTGCCGGAGAGCATCTATGACGTCAAGCCGGACTCGAACCTCAGCGCCGGTGACTTCGAGGACCTGAACAACCTCCAGCTCGCGGCGCTGATGTATGCCAATGCGGGGAGCGGTCGGTTCTCCGCGTCCACCTTTGTGCGTCGCCACCGCGCGGAGCGATTCAATGTCAACCAGGCGACCGACCCGGACAATCTTGGGCGTTCGCGCAATCTCATCATCGGCGGTTCGGCGGACTATCGCTTGGAGCGGCAACTCTCCGGCGCTCGGCTGGGGTTCAGAATCGGCGCCGACGGCTCTAGCAGCCGGACCGAAGTGGAGCTGTTCGCCGACTCGACCAAGTTCGCCGGCCCAACCGTCCAGACGACCTTCGTGAAGAGCCCCACCTGGGACGTAGCGGGCTTCGCCATCGTCGATGTGACCTCCGGTCGGTTCACGCTCTCCGGGGGTGCCCGGTACGACTACGTCAAGATTCCATTCGAGAATCAGCTCGACCCCACGCGCGACACCACGAGCACCTACGACCGGTTGAGCCCCCGAATCGGCCTCAGCGTCGATGCGGGAAAGGGCCTGACCTTCTACGGCTCGGCCGGAAGCAGCTTCCGGGCACCCGCTGTCATCGAGCTCGCCTGTGCCGATGAAGCTGAGCCCTGCCCCCTCCCGTTCGCATTGGGCGACGATCCGCCGATCAAGCCGGTCAACGCGACGACGTTCGAGATCGGTGGCCGCCTGGTGGCGA
Source organism: uncultured Gemmatimonadales bacterium (assembly GCA_963788625.1). GTDB lineage: Bacteria > Gemmatimonadota > Gemmatimonadetes > Gemmatimonadales > GWC2-71-9 > DATBGE01. Next base: position 1,240,295 of record CAWBHB010000001.1, read on the forward strand.
GTCACGTGCTGCTGACCGCCTCGGCGTACCGGACGAATGTCACGGACGACATCTTCCTCTCGGCGTCCGACTCGGCCCCGTCCGGTTCGACCATCGAAGGGTTCTTCACCAACCTGGACCGGACCCGGCGCGAGGGGGTCGAGCTGGGCGCGCAGTTCTTCCTCAATGGCGGTCACTCCCTTTACGTCAACTACGCCTACACCAAGGCCACCTTCCAGAGCCAGGCGGAATTGTTCAGCGTCCGGGAAGACTTCGGAGGTGATAATGAGGTCGAGCCGGGAGACCACTTTCCACTCGCACCCGACCATCAGGTCAAATTTGGCGGCGCATTTCAGCTTCCCGCGGGGTTCCGCGTCGGAGCCGACGGGCGGTACATCGGTGCGCAATGGTTGCGGGGGGATGAGGCGAATGAGACGAGTGAGCTCGATGGCTACTTCGTGGCGGACGCGCGGGTGGGCTGGAGCGGAGCGCAGTGGGAACTGAGCCTTATCGGCAACAACATTCTGCAAAACAAGTACGCGACCTTCGGCACCTTCAACGTGAACGCCACCAGCGGCGCACTCGAGCGGTTCCTGACACCCGGCTTCCGCCGTACCGTCCGCCTCGTTGTCCGGCGGTGGTTTGGGGGTGGGGGCGCCGAGGAGTAATCGGCCGGCGATGTCCTGACCTCGCTGAGGCTCGGCCCTGAAGGTGGTTTTGAAGCGGGAATTTGGGGGTTGATTGCCTTGCTAATTCCTTCTTGCCTGTCCTGGCCTCTTTTCCCCTCACCCCCTACCCCTCTCCCGCGACGCGGGAGGGCGCTCCGTGTCAATGAAACGTTTCAGTGCCTGCTCTAGACCCCGTTTGTTGACGTTACTGTTTTGAATCCGCAGAATGTGGTATCCTCGATCTCGCAGGTGTGAAGAACGCTCCGCGTCCCGTTCCCGTTGAACCGGATCGAGATGTATGTCGCCGTCGATTTCCAGCACCAATCGTTGCTCGACGCAGAGGAAATCGACCACGTAGCCGTGAATTACATGCTGACGCCGGAACTTGAGTCCGAGTACCCGGCGGTCGCGCAGGATTTCCCACGCTCGCGCTTCAGACGCTGTGGGGCACTTTCTGAAGGTTCTCGCGCGGTCTCGCTTCCAGAGGGTGACTCCTCGACGTCTCGCCATTGCGGAAGATCGGCAATCCACCGATAGCTGAGTCACCATAAGTCGGCAGTGAGGTGCCAGTGGAACGCGTCCCCTCTCCCGCATCGCGGGAGAGGGGACAGGGGTGAGGAGGTAGCGACCAGTCGCCCCCGTCGCTACTTTCCGCCCCGGCCGAGCCGGACCCCCGACCAGTCTTCCCGAGGTGGGTGAGTGAAAATCGCAGTCTGCCTAAAGCGCGTCCCCGACACCACGACCAAGATCGTCATCGCCGCCGATGGCAAGTCCATCGAGGAAAACGGCGTCAAGTTCATTCCCAATCCCTACGACGAGTTCGCCCTGGAAGAGGCGATCAAGCTCAAGGAGACCGCCGGCTCCGGCGAGACGGTCGTCGTGAGCCTGGGGGGCGACGCCGCGCAGGAAACCATTCGCACCGCGCTGGCCATGGGGATCGATCGCGGCGTGCTGCTCCAGAGCCCGGGGTCGGCGGATGGACTCGAGGTCGCACGCGCCCTCGCCGCGGAACTTTCCGCCGGCGGATATGATCTCATCCTCTTCGGCAAGATGGCGGTGGACGATTACAACCATCAGGTCGGGGTGATGACCGCGGAGCTGATGAGTCTACCCTGCATCACGGCGGTGGCGCATCTCAAGGTGTCCGGCGGGACCGTGGAAGCAGAACGGGAAATCGAAGGCGGGATCGAGGTCTCTACCTGTCAGCTTCCCGCGGTGCTCACCTGTGACAAGGGACTCAATAACCCGCGGCTCCCGGCGCTCAAGGGCATCATGGCGGCGAAGAAGAAGCCGCTGGAGTTGAAGCCGGCACCGCTCGGGACGGGCTCCCTCACGGTTCAGTCGCTCCAGCTGCCACCGGAACGACCGGCTGGTCGCATCGTCGGAGAAGGCCCCGATGCTGTCGTCGAGCTGGTGCGGTTGCTGCGCGCTGAGGCCAAGGTGATTTGAATTATCAGCGGTAGCCGCAAGCCCTAAGCCTAAAGCCATAAGCGTTACGGCTTGGCGTACGGCATGAGGCTTATGGCTTAAGGCGCTGTACGCTGAAAAGGATTCTGAATGTCATCGATTCTGGCAATTACCGAGAGCCGGTCCGGGGCACTGCGCAAGGTTTCGTTCGAGGTGCTTACGGCCGCCCGCCAGCTCGCCGACCTCCTCGGTGCCACGGTGGACGCCATCGTCCTGAGCGATGGGGCCGTGTCGGGTACCGAAGAGCTCGGGAAATGGGGCGCCGATCGGGTTCTCCTCGCGACTCACCCTGACTTCCGTCTCTACCAGCCTGACGGGTTCGCCGCGACGGTGGCAGCAGCCGCGGCAGGCCACGCAGCGGTGCTGTTCGCCGCCACCGCTACCGGGACGCGACCTGGCTCCCAGGGTCGCCGCGCGGCTCGGCGTAGGTTGCGCCACCGATGTGGTCGGAATCGGGTCTGAAGGTGGGAAGGTGCTCGTCACCCGACCGGTCTATGCTGGCAAGGCGCTGCAGCGCGTGCGGCTGGATGGGACTCCTGCGATTCTCTCGCTCCGGCCCAACACGGTTCCGCCGATGGAGTCGGGCAAGGCGGGCACCAGCGGTTCCGTACACAGTTCCGGCTTTCACTGCCCGAGTAACCGTAAAGGAGATCAAGGCCCCGGCTCAGGCGACGCTCGATGTGACCGAGGCCCCGATCGTGGTTTCCGGCGGACGCGGACTCAAGGACCCCGCGAACTTCAAACTGCTCGAGGAGCTGGCTGCCGCGCTGGGCAGTGCCGCCGTGGGCGCGAGCCGCGCCGTGGTGGACGCGGGATGGCGCGAGCATGGCGACCAGGTCGGACAGACCGGGAAGACCGTGAGCCCCTCGCTCTACTTCGCGGTCGGCATCTCCGGGGCGATTCAACACCTCGCGGGAATGCGCACCGCCAAGACCATCGTGGCCATCAACCGGGACAAGGATGCCCCGATCTTCAAGGTCGCGGACTACGGCATCGTCGGCGACCTCTTCGAAGTTCTTCCCAGGCTCACCGAAGAAATCCGGAAACTCCGGGCCGAGTCCTAGGGTTGAGTTCTCCTTCCACGCAAACCGCCGCCCCCGCCTCGCGGGGCCACCTCCTTCAAATCCTGGGCGTCGCCTTCGGGCTCGCCGTCATCGTCGGGAACACGATCGGTGTCGGCATCCTGCGGACCCCCGGCGATGTCGCCAAACAACTGCCCAGCCCGCCCTGGTTCCTCGGTGTCTGGGTTGTGGGGGGGATCTACGCGCTGCTCGGCGCCCTCACGCTGGCCGAACTCGGCGCCATGTTGCCCGTGTCCGGCGGGCAGTATGTCTTCGCCCGGCGCGCGTTCGGTGACTACGCCGGCTTCGCGATCGGTTGGAGCGACTGGCTCTCGAGCTGCGCTGCCAATGCGCTGATCAGCGTCACGATCGGCGACTACAGCGACGTCCTGTTTCCCGCGCTGCACGGCCATTCCGTGGCAATCGCGGTCCTGATGATGTTGCTGCTTACAGCCATCAACGTGAAAGGAATCCGGGCCGGCGACCTGACTCAGCAAATCACCAGTCTGCTCAAGACGCTGGTCCTGGTCGGGCTGGCCGGGGTTTGCCTCGTGTTCGTCCCCGAAAATCCCGTCAGCTCGGCTGTGAGCGGCCCGGGACCGTCCTGGATTCCAACGTTCACCGCGCTCGTTCTGGCCTGTCAGGGGGTGATCTACACCTACGACGGGTGGAATGGATTGCTGTACTTCAGCGGCGAAGTAAAGAATCCGGGCCGCGACATTCCCCGCTCGATGGCCGGCGGTGTCCTGGCGGTAATCGCGATTTACCTGCTGCTCAACGTTGCCTTCATGCGGGTGTTACCGCTGTCCACCATGGCGGGAGAGACCCTGGTCGCGGCGGCGGCGGCCAAGGCGATCTTCGGGCCGAGGGGAGACACGGTGGTTCGGGTGGTGATCGTGCTTTCGCTGTTCAGCGCGGCGAACGCGATTCTCCTGATCGGCTCCCGTCTGCCATACGGGCTGAGCCGGGATGGGCTGATCGCCCGAGGCATGAGCAGCGTCAACCCTGGTGGAACTCCGGTGCCGGCGCTGCTGATTACGACACTCGCCACCATCGCGCTGATCGTGAGCGGAACCTTCAACCAGATTCTCGCTCTGGCGGCGTTCTTTTACGTGGTGCAATACACTGCATCTTTCCTTGCGGTCATCGTGCTGCGGAAGCGGGAACCCGATCTGCCGCGTCCATATCACGCCATCGGCTATCCCTGGGTGACGTGGTTTCTGGTATTGGGATCGCTGGCCTTCCTGGTGGGCAACGTGCTTACCGATCGGAGAAACAGCCTGATTTCCCTTGGACTGCTTGTCGCCAGTTATCCGGTCTATCGAGTATTGAGAGCGAGGAGAGAAGAGGAGGGTGGGGCGTAGTACGTGGGACGTAGGAGGTGGGGAAGACAAGACTTGAAGTCAATAGCTCTACCTCGTACGTCCCACGTCCCACGTCCTACGCATTCACGCCCCCACCATCTTCTGAATCCTCGCCACGCCCTCCTCAATCACCCGCCGCTCTGGTCCAAACGAGAACCGCACGTGATTGCGAAAGCGGGATGGCCGTCCGCTCCGCCGCTTGCCGGGATTGATGTCGAAGAACTCCCCGGGCACGCAGATCACCTTCTCCTTGAGGGCCGCGCGGAAGAACGACATCCCGTCATTGATCGAGGGAGAGAGCCCGGACACGTCGGCCCAGCAGTAGAAGGTGCCCTGGGGATCCAGGTCGAAGCGCATTCCCGCTTTCCGGAGCCCTTCCAGCAGAAGGGCGCGCTTGGGAAGGAAGGCCTGGCGGATCGCCGCGGTTTCCGCTTCCACCACCGCCGGATCCAGCAGCGAGACCGCCGTGCGCTGCAGCGGCTTGCTGCCCCCGCCATCCAGGAAGGAACCGGTACTGGAGACGGCATCGATCACGGCCCGGGGGCCCACGATCCAGGTGCAGCGCCAGCCGGGATAGCGCCAGTTCTTGGTGAGCCCATCGAACAGGATCACCGGATCGCGATCCACGTCTTCCACATAACGCGCCGCTGACACACCCGCCCCGCCCGCGGCGTCCGCCCCGTCCGCCCAGATGTATCTCGAGTAGAACTCATCGATCAGCAGCGTGCACTGCAACTCACGCGCGAGTCTTACCCAGCCTTCGAGTTCAGTTCCTCGAATCACCCGGCCAGTCGGATTGCATGGATTGGACAGCAGCACTGCCGACAGTCCACGGCCGGTGATCTCCCGCCGCAGGTCCTCCACCGAGAAACGGTATCCAACGCCTCCATCCAGCAGGATCGGGATCGCCGTGAAGAGCTTGAAGATGTCGAGCAGTTCCTCGTACGCCGTGTAGTCCGGGAGAAAGTGGCCCAGGTTGATCTGCCCCAGCGCCGCGACGGCGCGGGTGAGTCCCATGCGGCCGCCGCCCGAAATGCAGACGTTCTTCTCGGTGTACTGCGACTTGAGCCCGCGGCGATACTGCTGGTTGTAAAGCTCGGCTACCGCGGACCGAAGCTCCGAGATGCCCGGGCACCGGGGCGTAGTCCTGATCGGCCGGATCAATCGCCACGGCCGTAACCCGCGGCGGGGCGCCAGGCAGCGGCCCAGTCTCCGGTTGTCCTTGTCCCAGGTTACACCAATCGGCATGGCTCGGCCGATAGCCGAGCTTGGCCGCCTCGGCCATCACGAAGATGACTCCCGTGAACGGAACGGGTCGAAAGCCCGGAATCGGTGGTGTGTGCATGTGGACGGGAATCTAAGCAATGCTGGAATGGCGGAATGGCGTGAATGGCGGAATGGCTGAATGGGCCGTGCAGGCAGCCGCGGACAGCTAACAGCTAACAGCTAACAGCTGACAGCTGACGGCTGATGGCTGACGGCTGACGGCTCCAACTATATTCTCAGCCTCCACCCAAAGCCCGGAGCACCCGGCGTGACGCCGATTCTTCCCAAGCGATACCAACTCGGGTTGCCCCTGGAGCAACTGATTCTCGATCAGCCGCCCGGCGCTGAGGCGATCGAGATGGATGTGCTGTTCGTGGGAGCTGGTCCTGCTGGTCTTGCCGGTGCGATCGAATTGGCCCGACTGGCAAAGCGCGACCAGGAGGCGGGCGGCGGACTCCCGGATCTCAATATCGGTGTGCTGGAAAAGGCCGGCGCCCTGGGTGAGCACAGTCTCTCCGGCGCCGTGGTAAATCCCCGCGCCTTCCGGGAACTCTTCCCCGATCTCTCCGACAGCGACTTCCCATTCCGCGGTCCGGTAACCCGGGAATCGGTTCGCCTGCTCACGGGGAGTAAGGCGATACGGCTTCCGACCCCGCCCACGATGCACAATCAGGGCTTTCATGTGGCATCGCTGTGCGAAATCGTTCGCTGGCTCGGTGCCAAAGCCGAGGAGTTGGGAGTGAACATTTTCACCGGCTTTCCGGCTGGTGCTCTCCTGGTCGAGGGTCGCACGGTCAAAGGAGTCCGGACGACTCCTTCCGGTCTGGACCGGAGCGGCGCGCCAGGAGCTTCCTACCAGGAACCCACCGACCTTTGCGCGAAAATTACGGTGCTCTCGGAGGGCACTCGGGGCACTCTCTCCCAGGCCTACCGTCAATGGCAGGACATTCAGTCGCTCAATCCGCAGATCTTCGCTCTGGGGGTGAAGGAACTCTGGGAGACCAAACGTCCGCTCGACCGGGTGATTCACACCCTCGGTTGGCCGCTCCCCACGGACGCCTTCGGCGGCAGCTTCATGTATCCCATGGGACCAGGGATGATCGCGCTGGGTCTAGTCGTCGGGCTGGACTATCACCGGGCGGATCTCGATGTCCACGTGCTGCTGCAGCAGCTCAAGCTTCACCCCTTCTTCAAGCCCTACTTCGAGGGGGGGACGCTGGTGGAATGGGGTGCCAAGACCATTCCCGAGGGTGGATACTACGCGCTGGCCGAACGGCGTTCCGGTAATGGGGTCCTGATCGTAGGAGACGCTGCCGGGTTCGTGGACGTGCCGTCTCTCAAGGGGATTCACTACGCCATGCAGTCGGGGATCTACGCATCGCCGCGCCGCATTCGCCGCCCTCAAGTCCGGCGACACCTCGGCGGCGGCGCTCTCAGCCTACGACCGCACGGTGGACGGCAGTTTCATCGTCGGCGACCTCCACCGCACCCGGAACATGAGGCTGGCCTTCAAGGACGGCTTCTTCCTGGGCGGGGCCAAGGCGGGATTGATGACGCTGACCGGAGGGAAGCTGCCTGGGGGCCGGATCGCCGTGCCAGAGGACGCCGAGGCCGAGCGCGAGTCGGCCGGTAGTGCCGAGCCGCCGAGCCGCCGAGCCGCCGAGCCGGTCTTTGTCCCCGACGGCGTCCTCACCTTCAGCAAGGTCGACGCAGTCTTCAAGTCGGGCAACGCGACCCGCGATACGATTCCGGGGCACCTTCTGGTCGGCTCCGATATCGGCCCGGAGGTGGCTGATTTCTACTCCCACGTTTGTCCGGCCGGGGTGTATGAGAGGTCGGGCGACGAGCTTCGCATCAATGCGCCGAACTGTGTCGACTGCAAAGCCACCGACGTGTTGGGGCCACGCTGGACTCCGCGTGAGGGCGGGAGTGGTCCCAAATATCGAGGTATGTAAGGGGGGTGCCATAAGCCTTAAGCCGTAAGCTCTGACGGCTGATGGCAGGGGGCTAACAGCTAACGGCTCATAGCTCTTAGCTTACAGCTTCTTACAGCTTACGGCTTATGGCTTACGGCTTAAGGCTCAAGGCGCGACGGCCAATGACCAACACCACGTGACAACCCCTTACCGCCACACGAGACGGACCTCGCGTGCGATGGCCATCCCCGGGCCAGGGGCGCCGCCTCCGCCCGAACCGGGGATCCTCAAACGACTGCTGTCTCCACCCGATCCACTCCAGGTGGATGCCGGGGCTCAAGGCGAGCTTCTGGTCGCCCGGGTGCGCCTGCTGCTGATCCTGATGCTGCTCCCGATTCCGCTCACCAGCATCCTGTTCGGCAATAATGTCGCCGAGTCCGCGGTGGGGATCTCTACCAATCTTTCGGCCCTCGCGTTCGCGGCGATCCTCTACTACGTCCTGGGGCGGGGCTTCTACCGGCCCTGGCTGGGCTTCGCCAGCAGCCTGATGGACGTCACCTTCGTGAGTGCGGCCCTGGGAATTTTCCTTGTGCTGGGCGAGCCGCATACCACGGTCAACAGCCGGCCCACCTTCGAGGTGTATTTCCTGGCCATCGGCGCGACGAGTCTCCGCTACGATTCGCGAGTCTCGCTCGCGGCCGGTTTCCTGGCGATCGTCGAATACACCGCGCTGGTCCTGATCGCGACTTCGCTGTGGGATCTCAACGATCCCCGGTACGCGCCATTCCCCTACGGGCTTTTCGACTGGTCTACCCAGATTTCCCGGCTCATCCTGCTTGGCGTGGCGTCGATTCTCGCCGCTGCAATCGTGCTGCGCTCCCAGAGCCTGCGCCGGCTCTCCCGGAGCGACCGTCTCACCGGCCTTCCCAACCGCAGCTATTTCGACGAGCGGGTCATCATCGAGCTGAGCCGGGCCCGCCGCTACGACCAGCCGCTGACTATGGCAATGATCGACGTGGATTTCTTCAAGCGGTTCAATGACACCTACGGCCACGCCGCCGGCGATGTCGCTCTCCGCATGGTGGCGCAGTCGATTCTGGATTCGATCCGCCAGAGCGATCTCATCGTCCGTTATGGGGGAGAAGAATTCGTGGCCGTCTTCCCCGGCATGGACCCATCGGCCGCCTTCGAGCGGGTCGAGGCGATTCGCAGAGGGGTCGCCGAGCTTGCCATTCCGCTGCCTCGACGCCCCGAGGCGGTTCATCTCACCATCAGCGCGGGAATCGCGGTCTACGGGGCCGACGGGACCAGCGCCGAAGATCTGCTTGACCAGGCCGACGACCGGCTTTTCGCCGCCAAAGAGGCAGGCCGAAACCGGGTTGTCGGACTCCCTCCAGGGCTCGTCGCCAGCGCCTGATTTTTCCGCTGTCAAACTTCTCGTCTGTACGGTTTCTGTCGCCTTGTAGGCGGCAGGAGTCCTGCAGATAGTCCACCTACCCAAGGAGGGTGGGGCGGGGTGGGCACGGTTGGGGCGGTGTGGGGCGCGAGGTGCCAAATGGCAGGCGCTACGGCACGTTACGGGGCCTTGCTGGGGATCGTATCGATCGCGGGCGGGCTCTGGGGAGCCTGCACCGACGACGGTACTTCCGGGTCCGGCCTGGGCCCGACTCCCGCGTTCAGCCACGCCTATGGCCAGTGGACCCCAAGCCACTGGGACACCTGCTCCAGGGAGATCCACGACCGCTATTCGGTGGTGGGTCCCGACGGCAAGCTGTACCCCACCTGGCATCCTCCGATCGATCCGCAGACCGGTTGCCGGTTCGGCCACGAACACGGCCGGGATCCGAGCGGAAGCAATCTCTATTCGACCACTGGTCCGCTGCCGTTCGGCGTGGCCAACGAGGCTCTCGACGCCTGGGATCCCAATGGCCAGCGCCACGAGGATCACGTCGGCCACAAGATCGAGTGGGAAAATGGAGTCCACCTGCAGAAGACGGTGGGCAACAGCCGGGTGGACGTGGGGGTCACCTGCGACTTTCTCACCAAGATCCACCAGGGCACCCATTCGAAGGATGCCTTCACCAACAACCTTCACGAGCTGGCGTATCACGTCCGCTGTGACGACGGGACCGAGATCCACGCGACGCTGATGGTGGCGTTCGGCGCCCCGGGCGAGTTCGTCCGCTCCTGCGACAAGAGCACCCACATTCAGGCCGGTGCTCCGACTCCGGCGAATTCTCCCGTCGGCAACGGCGTTCGGTTCATTCCGGACCGCAGCTGTGTGAACCAGTTCATCCTGGTTCCCAACGGCCAGTATTCCCAGTTCAGTCAGGGACTCTACGAGGACTGGGTCAGCGGCAACTACATCCGGAAGGCTGACGGAACTCAGCTCGCCTACTTCGATCCGCACTTCGCGGTGTTCGCACCGAGCCGATTCTTCGAGGGAAATGTGAGCGACCTGACCGGTCGCTCGATGGCGGCCTGCTACGAGACCGAATCCAATGGCGACCAGGCCCGCGGCGGAGCCTGTGACGCGTCCACGTCCAGCGGTCAGACGCTGGATGTGAGTTGGGACGATCCGCGGTCGCAGCTCAACGGGCTCACCCGCGAGGTGTATTTCAACCAGACGGTGATCAACAACTCCGCGGGGCCCAAGGTCTGGTACACCGATCCGTTCGGCGGCCACGCGAGCACGGCTCCATTCCCCGGCTCGGTGAAGCAGTTCCTGGCCAAGGTCGACAACACTCGGCCATTCCCGCTGGAATCGCAGGCATTCGGCGCCGATCGGAACTATGGCGGGAGTGGGGTTCATGCTCCCAACTAAAAACGGCGGTCGGGGGCGGGCAGGTCGGGCGTTGGGCCACATTGAGGCCCCTGTCCGCCCTGTTCGCCCGTCGCCTTGACCGCTTTGACCGCCTGTAGTGGCGAATCGAAGAATCCCACCGGCCCCGTGACGGGTGCGATCTCCATCGCGATCACCGGTCTGCCTGCCCAAACCGCGGCGCGGGTAACGTTGAGCGGGCCAGCTGGCTATTCGCACGCCCTCTCCGCCAGCGCGAATCTGCCGGGTCTCCCTCCCGGCACCTATCAGGTGACGGCGCAGCATGTGAACTCGCCCGGCCTGATCTATTCCGCCAGCGTCTCGAGCGCCAACGTCACGCTCTCGGCAGGTGAATCTGCCGCCGTCACCGTGACCTACTCGGGTGCGGCAGCGCCTCTGCTCGACCTGGTGATCAATGGCACGCAACTGATTCAGTCGGCTCAGCGATCGGACGGCAGCGTGCCGATGGTGGCGGGCCGGGAGGCGTTGTTGCGGGTGTTCGTCACCGCGAACCAGGCGAATTCAGCCCAGCCGCGAGTCCTGGTTCGCCTGTACCACCAGGGCGCTCAGGTAGACTCGCTCACCGTGTCCGGCACCGCTGCCGGCGTTCCCCAGTCGGCGGATACCGCGACCCTGGGCTCCAGCTGGAACGTCGTCATTCCCGCGAATCGGGTAAGCCCCGACCTGGGCATCGTGGCCGTGCTCGATCCGACTGACCAGATCCCCGAGGCGGATGAGTCCGACAATCGCTGGCCGGCGACCGGGACTCACTCGGTGGATGTCCGCGGCGTCCCGGCCTTCAACCTGCGCTTGGTGCCGGTGCACCTGACCGCCAACGGCATGACGGGCAACGCCACCAACGCGAACAAGGCCGTGCTCGCCGACCTGACTCGGCGCATGTGGCCGCTCGGTGTGGTCGATGTGGACGTCCGCTCCACCTTCACCACCAGCGCTCCGGCACTGCAGAGCAACGACGGCAATGGTGGCTGGGGCCAGATACTCAGCGAGATCTACGCTCTCGAGAATGCCGACGGCAGCAACCGGCACTATGTGGGCATCGTGCCCACGTCCTACACCAGCGGCATAGCGGGATTGGGCTACGTCGGGGCACCTGCCTCGGTCGCCTGGGACAAAGCCGGCAGCGCCCCCGAGGTGGTGGCCCACGAGCTGGGACATAATTTCGGCCGGCAGCACGCGCCCTGCGGCAACCCGGGCGGGCCGGATCCGAATTTCCCGTATGTCGGCGGTTCGATCGGAGTGTGGGGCCTCGATCAGGGGGACCTGTCCCTCAAGTCCCCCGCGACCCACAAGGACGTCATGAGCTACTGCAATCCGGACTGGGTCAGCGACTACAACTACCAGGCGGTGCTCAACTACCGGGGTTCGGGACCGATGGTGGCAACCGCGCCCGCCGGAATTCGTCGGCCTGGTCTACTGGTCTGGGGTCGCATCCTGGGAGACTCGCTCATTCTGGAGCCTTCGTTCGTGGTCGACGCCCCGGCGCGGCTCCCGTCAGCTCCAGGCCGCTACCGGGTACGCGGGCAGGATCGTTCCGGCGGTACCGCGTTCGACCTGAGCTTCATGGGTGAGCTGGTACCGGATCTGCCTGGCGGGGCCGAACGGCACTTTGCCTTTGTGGTTCCCCTTCCAGCCACCGATTTGAGCTCCATCTCGTTGAGCGATGGGCGCAGCGTCAAGCGGATCCAGGGCGGAACTCCACACCCCTCCTCCGTCATCACGCCGTCGAGCCGCGGCCTCTCTTCGGGAGAAGTGGAGGTTCGTTGGAACCCGGCCTATCCGATGGCGCTGGTCCGCGACGCGGATACTCGTGAAGTGCTGGCGTTCTCCCGTGGTCCGGTTGCCCGAATTGCCACTGGTGGTCGTCGCATTACCCTCGATCTCTCGGACGGTGTCATGACCCGCTCCCACGCGGTGGTGTCCCCATGAGCTCGGCGCCACGGCCGTTCTTCGCTTCGCACCCGCTCACCCGCGGAACCGCCCACGCCGTCAAAGTTGCGGCGGCCACGCTCTCCGCAGGGGCGGCGACGATTTCCATCCTGACCTTCGCCCGAGCCACGGGTATTCTGGAGGATTCGGAAAAGCAGCCCCAGCCGAGGAACGCGAAGGTGGCGTGGGTCGGAATCATGCCCCAGGCGGATACGGCGCGATCCATCGGCGACACCATTCAGCTCACGGCCACCCTCAAGGACGATCACGGCGCCCTCATTCCCGGTGCGCCTTCCTGGAGCAGCGATGACCCGACCGTGGCCTCGGTAGACAGTGCCGGTACTGTGGTCGCGGTTAGAGAAGGGATCACCACGATCGTGGCGGCCGCGGGCGAACGCGTCGCGCGGGCCCGGGTAGCGGTGCGCCCGGTTGTGGCCGCGGTCCAGATTCAGTTTGACAGCAGTTTCCGGGTTCCTGAGGGCGAGCGTCGTCCTGCCGCGGCAGTGATGCTCGATGCTCGAGGTCATCCGCTCTCGGGATGGCCGGCCCAGTGGGCTTCCAGCGACTCGAACATCGCCCGGGTCGACAGCTCGGGCGCGGTCAGCGGAGTTACTCCGGGCCGAACCATGGTCGAAGCGCGGGTCCAGGGTATTTCGGCGCGAATCGAAATTGCAGTCGTGCCAGTTGCAGGCTCAGTGTCGGTGGTTGCCGGGAAGGGTCAGCACGCTCAGGCCGGCAGTGCCCTCGCTCAGCCGGTGATGGTACAGGTTCTGTCGCGCGGCGGACGTCCAATGGACGGCGTGCCAGTCCGATTCGCGGCTGAACCCGCCTCGACCGAAGAGACGGCACTCACCGACGCGGCAGGCCGAGCGAGAAGTACCTGGACTCTGGCGGACCGGCCCGGCAGGCAACGGCTCACGGTGGTGGTGTCCGGTCTGGACAGTGTCGTTGCCGTCACCGCCGAGGCCGATCCGGCCCCGGCCAATACGCGCCTCATACTCGCCAGTCCGGTGGGAGGTGCTCCAGCGGGAGACACCCTCGGCAGCCCGGTTGTGGTGGGCGTTACCGATTCGGCCGGGGCACCGCTGGCAGACATTCCGGTGAGCTGGCTCGCACTCGATGGCGGCAAGGTCACCGCACTCGGAGAACGAACCGATTCACTCGGTCACGCTCGCGCGACCTGGCGCCTGGGGACCAAGGCGGGCAGCCAGCGGGTCCGGGTTCAGGTAGGCGACTCCCACGACATTCCCGCGCTGACCATCAAGAGCACGGCGGAGCCGGGTAGTCCCTCCGCGCTCGCGCTCGTGAGCGGCGGTGGTCAGTCCGGCGGAGTGAGCAGTGCGCTCAAGGCTCCCATCGCGATCCGGGTTTCGGACCGGTTCGGCAATAGAATCTCAGGCGCTTCAGTCGTGCTGCGACCGGAGGTGGGGAGCGTCGGGGACAGTACGATCGCCACCGATTCCGCCGGTATCGCCTACGGCCGCTGGACCTTGGGCAGCGGGGCAGGGACGCAGCGGCTCACGGTGCACGCATCGCCGATCGAGAAGGACCTGATCGTCACCGCCAAGGGTCTGCCGCGCGGTCCGGCGAGCCTGGGCTTCGCCAGTCCACCGGCCCAGGGTTCGGCGGGCCGGGTGCTCCCCCAGACTCTTCGGGTGGTCCTCAAGGATGCCTTCGGTAATCCCATAGCCAATCGCACGGTCACGTTCGTCCCCGTGGGGGGTAAGGTGAGTCCGGCCCGCGCGGTGACCGACGCGCATGGCGTCGCGGCCACCAAATGGACCCTGGGAGCAAAGCCCGGGACTCAGACCCTCGCCGCCGCGGTGAAGGACAGCGAGGTGAAAGCCAAGGTGACGGTGAAGGCCGTCAAGCCTCCCCCAACACCTTGATGATGACCCTCTTGCGTCGCTGACCGTCCCATTCACCGTAGAAGACCCGCTGCCAGGGTCCCAGGTCGAGTTTGCCGGCTGTGATCGGCACGATCACCTCGTGACCCACGGTCAGGCTCCTGAGGTGTGCGGCCGCGTTGTCCTCTCCCGTCTCATTGTGCCGGTAGCGCTGCGGGTCCCACGGCGCGATGCTGTGCTCCAGCCAATGAAGGATGTCGTGCCAGAGTCCCGACTCGTGGTCGTTGACGAACACCGACGCGCTGATGTGCATCGCGGAGACCAGGACCATTCCTTCCTTCACCCCGCTTTTGCTGACCTGTTCGGCCACCTCATCGGTGATGTCCACGATCTCCTGCCGTTGCCTGGTCTGGAACCAGAGGTAGTGGGTATGGAACATCGTGGAGGCCCTCGCCAGTCAAAGAGTTAGCTCAATTTCGCCTGCCCCCCTTGGGTTCTGTTTCGGGGGGCGTTATGTAGATTCCTCAAAGGGTGCCGTTTCGGTGCCTTTGAGCCTATCAAGTATCGCAGGATAGTATGCGCCGGACCGTCATCGCCTCATGACTACCGAAGCTGCCTGCCGCAACTGCGGGCGCCCAATACCCCCGGATGCCCGGTTCTGTCAGAACTGCGGCGTAGACGTCTCCCAAGGGGCGTTGGCCACCGGCTTCGTCTCATCCGCCGTTCTCCCCAAGTCGATCCAGGAAGCGCTGCTCGAGCGCCTCAAGGCCGAGACCCTGGGCGACTACGAGATCCTGACTGAAGTCGGCCGCGGTGGAATGGCCACGGTCTATCTGGCGCACGACATCGCGCTGGATCGCAAGGTTGCCATCAAGGTGATGTCCTCGGCGATCCTGGACGAGGGCATGGCGGAGCGCTTCCGGCGTGAGGCCAGAACCGCGGCTGCGCTCAACCATCCGCATATCATCCCGATCTATGCGGTCCGGGATCGCTATCCCCTGCTGTTCTTCGCGATGAAGTTCATCGCCGGCCAGTCGCTGGATCCCATCCTCAAGACGGCCGGCGCCCTGCCGATCCCCATGGTGCAGGCCATTCTGACTCAGGCCGGGAGTGCCTTGGGTTACGCTCACCGTCGCGGGGTGATTCACCGCGACGTCAAGCCGGCCAACGTCATGATCGACGATGAAGGCTGGGTGGTCGTGACGGACTTCGGGATTGCCAAGGTGTCCTCCGCCACCGGGCTCACCGTGACCGGCGTGACCGTGGGGACACCGGCCTACATGAGTCCTGAGCAGTGCCTGGGCAAGGAAGTGACCGGCGCGTCGGACCAGTACTCGCTCGGCATCGTCGCGTACGAGATGCTTACCGGCGCTCCGCCGTTCAGCGCCGATTCCGCCATGGCGGTCATGTTCGCGCAGTTCCAGGAGACTCCCAAACCAATCCTGGATTCGCGCCCCGATTGCCCGCCAAGGTTGGCGGAAATCGTGATGCGCATGCTGGAGAAGGAACCGGAGAAGCGGTGGCCCACGATCGACGATGCGGTCGCCGTCGTTGGTGCTTCGCCGCTCGCCCACGACGACCCGACCCGCAAGCAACTCATTTCGATGGCGGTGAGCAGCGAGAACGCCAGGCTCAGCAAGCGAATCAGCACGCCGACCAGTCCGGCACCGGCCGTCCGTCGCTCCGGGCGCACCGCCGTTCCCTCCGAGGCTCTGGCCGAGGCGGAGACCCCGGCATCGCCGGGGCCGCTTGGCGAGACGATACAGCACCCGATAATGGCCCGGCCTGTCCCGGCCGGGCAGAGGGACACTCCGGTAACGCCGCCGCGTCCCGGCCGGCCCCAGCGCCGAGTAGCGTTCCTCGGCGGCAGTCCCGGCTGCGCTGGATTGCCGCCGCGGCGCGTGCTCGCCGGCGTGGCGAGCTTCGCAGTGGTTCGACGGAACTGGGATCGAGCCTCGATGACGCCGCCGGACACACCGGCGGAATCGACGCTGGCGGAAACCACGAATCCCGCGCCGCCCGCCGCGGTCGGAGACGCCGAAAGTGGATTCGGCGGCGGCACCCGCTCTTCAGCAGCGGGTAGACCGCGTGAAGCTGACGATGCCACGCTCGTCGCTTCAGGTGGGTGAGAACCTGAAGCTCTCGGCAGTACCCGAGGCGGCCGACGGCACGCCGATCGTCGACCGGCGGATCGAATGGTCAAGCTCCGCCCCGGGTATCGCCACGGTAACCGAGAGCGGCACCCTGCGGGCGTTGCGTCCGGGGCAGGCGACGATCATCGCAACCGTGGATGGACGGAGCACGACAACCAAGATCGAAGTCGTCTCTCCCGCGGCGCTGCCCCCGGTCCGCGAGCCGATCGCGGCGATGTCGGTCGTCCCCGACGCTGCTCCGCTCGCCGTCGGCAGCACGATGACGCTGTCGGCCGTTCTGCGAGACGGAAGCGGGAAGCGGCTCGAGGATCGAACCATCACCTGGACCTCGAGCTCCTCGGCCGTTTCGGTCTTTCCCAACGGCCAGATACTGGCAGTCGGGCCGGGAACCGCGGTGGTGACGGCAAGCAGCGAAGGGCGATCGGCCAGTGGCACCATCACGGTGAGTGCGGTGCCGGTCGCCTCGTTGACCCTGACCAGCCCGCCCAACGATCTCGGTCTTGGAGACAGCGTTCGCCTGACCGCCACGGCCCACGACGCGAAGGGTGGCGCGCTCGCCAACCGTCAGACCACCTGGGAATCGAGCGATCCGGCCGTGGCGATCGGTCGCCGGAGGCCTGGTAGTCGGCCGCAGCCCGGGGACCGCAACGATCTCCGCCACGAGCGAAGGCAAGTCTACCTCGGCGAAGATTCGGGTGACCGGCCCGGCGCCGGTTCCGGTGGATCCTGCGGCGGAGAAGGCTCGTGCGGTGGATCAGGTGGGACGTGGCATCGCCGCTTTCGTCGCCGCACTCAACAGTCGGGACATGACGCGGCTCCGTCAGGCCTATCCGGGGATGAGCGCAGCGGAGGAGAGCGACTGGAGCAAACTGCTGAACGAAAAGAGTCTCACCAAGTTCGAGGCCGCCCTCGAGGAGAGCCAACCGCCGACGGTTGGAGCGACCTCGGCGGAGGGGCTGTTCCAGGTTCGCTTGGCTCTCACCTATGCCGGCCTGCCCACCGAGACCCAGCGGATTCGCTATCAGGGCGTCTTCCGTCCCGACGGCGGGATCTGGAAGTTGATGAGGCTCAACCAGCGCTAATATCCGGCTTCATTCCGTTTGACAAGCCGCCCTGCGGACCTACATTGGCTCCGGTCTCCCCACGGAACGCCTGCATGCGAAGCTCCGTCGCACTGCGCCTCGTTGGCGCCGTTCTGATCACTGGCCTGATCGGTTCGGCGTGCAGCGACGATTGCCCCAACTGCCCCGGTTCCCCTGCGACAGTGACGATTTCACCCGGCAACAGCTCGGTGCTTCTCGACCGGGAACTGCAACTGGTAGCACTGGTCTACGACAAGGACGGGAACCTGCTGAGCGGGCACCCGGCGACCTGGTCATCGAACGATGACAACGTCGCTACGGTGGATGCGGACGGGAAAGTCGTCGGGTGTTGCGGTTGGAACGGCGACGATCACGGCCAACGTGCGCGGGTCAGGACGGAGACGGAACGGTGCAGGTGGTGACCACCTCGACCCTCTCGGAGCAGGTCCAGCCGATCCTGCAGAGCTCCTGTGCCCTGGCGTTCTGTCACGTGACTCCTGGGCCGCCTCCAACCATGACGAGCGCGGCGGTGACCTACGCCTCACTCGTCACCAGCGGCAACTACCTCGTGCCCGGCGACACGACGACCGGACTTCTGCTTCAGCGCCTGCACGGGGTTCCGACTCCGATGCCGCCGGACGCTCCTTTCGTGCAGCTGCAGCCGGGCAACTACGACCTCATCGCTCTGTGGATCCAGGAGGGTGCTCTCAACAACTGATCTAGAAGGTCCGTTCAATTCCTATCGTACCAGCCCAATCGGCTCGCATCCCGCCGTTGTTGAGCGGCACCAGCGCGTTGGTGACGAGGATCAGCAGGTTCCCAATCAGAAACTTGAATCCCAGCGAGCCATCGATCAGATCGTCCTTGCGGTCAGGGATATTGGTAGGCTCGCACGTGCCGGAGGTAGGGTGTCGTGAAGGTGACGGTGCCGGGGAGGACCAGCGGATTGGTGCCCACCTGCCATTGGGTGATGACGTCCACGGCGAGTCGTCGCCCATTGGCGCCATGAGATGGTCGAACCCGGCCGTAACGAGGAACGCATCGGTCAGCGATTTCCCCGAACGCCAGAGGTAGCCGACGTTGAGGTGAGGGGAGAAGTTGCCGTACCTGGCCGAGACGATCCCCAGCCCGCGCACGGCGTATTCGCCGGAACCCTGGAAATCCTCCTCGTTGCCCGGTCGGGAACCTGACATCGGCCAGGATAGACCGAAGGCACCACGGTCGCTGCCGCCCAGATTCACCTTGAGGCGCGCGCCTACGTCACCGATGCCTGTGGCCGTCCCGTCAATGGATGAACCGGCGTTGAGCGAGGGATTGGCCGACGTACCGAAGAAGTGGGGCGTCGGGTTGGTGAATGGTGTCACGTGGGCAATGCTGCCGCCGCTCAGATCGGAGCGGGTCAGGGGCAGCTCCACGCCGATGATCGATGCGGTCGGTAAGACCATAGGTCAGGAACAGCAGCGCCATCTGGATATTGAGGTCGATCGACGTGTTGACCGCGATGATATCGTTCTCGAACGCCGGGACTCCCCAGTGCGCTGTCTGAGGGAAGGCAGGTCCCCGCCCCGTGTTCTGGTGGGTGAAGTTGAAGACGACGTTGTCCAGCGGCACTCCGCGCACCGAGTTGAAATCGACGGCTGTCAGGTTCACGCCGAGCAGCAGCCGTCCCTTGCCAAGAGTCTGCACTCGCTCGCCGAAGATGGGCCCACCGGAACGAACCTCGCGAACCGGCCGGCCGCCCTCGAACCGGAAGGCCACGGCACTGGTGGCAGTGCTGACCGGGACACTCGACACGGCGGCCGCGATGGCGCCGGACAGGAATCCGATCAGGTTGTCGGTGCCCTGGACGGTCGAGCCGATGTAGTGGCTGCCGTGCCCGGTGGCGGCATTGACGCTGGAATTGAGGCAGAGCGGCTCGCCGCAGTCGCCGAACGAAAACAGGTCGGGGATCAGGCCGCGGAGCCCACCATCGCTCTGGGCCTGGAGCGGTAGGGCGGCCAGGGCGCCGACGAGAAGGGCGGCAACGAAGCGCGAGACTGACATGTGGCTCCTGCAGGTCGGGAAGCGCGACTATCATACCGGCGGGCGGTGCGAGGCGCAACACGGTTTAGCGCAGCAGCTCCTCCAGTCTGGTGGACAGCTCGGTCTTTTCGTCCCGGTATTTCACGATGACCGGCGTGTAGAGTTGCAGACCCTGGACTAGCCCGGGCCCGGACCGTATGGGACGGCTTCCTGGCACCACGACGGCGCCGGCCGGAACCTCGAGAGGCCGGCCGCCCTCGGGGCGATAGACGCAATCGCGCACGAGGTCGTACAAGACCATCGCGCCGGTGAGAATCGTCCCTGCGGCGAGCACGGCACCCTCCCGTATGATGGTCCCTTCGTAGACTCCGCAGTTGCCCCCGATCATTACGTCGTCTTCGACGATGACCGGAAGCGCACCGACTGGTTCCAGTACTCCACCCAATTGGGCTCCCGCGGACAGGTGCACCCGCTTACCGACCTGCGCGCAGGAGCCGACCAGCGCGTGTGAATCGATCATCGTTCCTTCATCGACGTATGCCCCGACGTTCACATACATCGGTGGCATGCACACCACTCCGCGCCCCAGGTGAGAGCCATCCCGAATGGCCGATCCACCGGGCACGACCCGCACGCCGGCCTCCATCGTCAGCCGCTGAACCGGGTAGGTGTCCTTATCGAAGAACGGGATTGGTCCGTCAGAGCCAGCGGGCACGACCTTCCCGAGGCGGAAGCCGAGCAGGATACCCGCCTTGACCCATTGATTGACCTGCCAGACTGCCCTGCGGATCTCGTTCGGCGGCCCGAATGGTGCCCGCATTGAGGCCGGTCTTTAACCTCTCGAAGGCGGTACGCGCGGCTGCGTCTTCCCCCGCGGGCACCCCGTTGGCGAACCGCTCGATACTCTGCCGGAGGTCGGTGAAATGATCAGGCTTCATGGCCCGCCAGGTTCACTCCGGCGGCTTTGAGGGCCAGGAGCAGCGCACCCCGACGGGATTCGGAGAGAGGCACCAGGGGGAGGCGCACCACATCCTGGATTCTGCCCATCGCGGCGAGAGCGGCCTTCACCGGAGCGGGATTCGTCTCCAGGAAATTGGCCTCGAGCAGGGGAAGGACCCGGTAAAGAAGTTGTCGCGCCTCGTCGAGGTTTCCCTGCGCGACCATATGGACCAGCGCCCGCATGTCTACGGGAATCTCGTTGGATGCCACCGAAATGAGGCCGTCACCTCCTGCCGCCAGAATGGCCAGGGTCATCCAGTCCTCGCCCGAGAGGATGGCGAAGCCTGCCGGACGACCGGCGAGGAGATGCTGCACCTGCGCCAGGTCGCCGCTCGATTCCTTGATGCCGGCTACGTTCTGGTGTTGGGCCAGGCGCAGAGCTGTTTCGGGTTTGAGGTTGACTGCCGTGCGCCCGGGAATGTTGTAAAGGCAGATGGGGACGGTGGAGGCATCGGCCACCGCGCTGAAATGGCGGAAGAGTCCCTCCGGCGTCGGCTTGTTGTAGTAAGGTGTCGCTACCAGCAGCCACCGTACGCCCAGAGCGCTTATCCGGCGGGCTTCCTCGACCGCCTGGCGGGTGTCGTTGTGGGACGCGCCCGCCATGACCGGCACTCGCCCGTTGGCGGTCTCGACCACGAGTGCGACGACACGCTCCCGTTCCGCGGACGTAAGGGTCTGGGCTTCGCCGGTACTGCCGCAGGGGACCAGGAAGTCGATCCCACTCTCGATCTGCCACTCCACCAGACCTCGTAGCGCCGGCTCGTCCACCGCGCCCGCCGTCGTGAAGGGCGTGACCAGCGCCGTCCCACATCCCGCAAGCCCGCTCATCGCTCCACTCCGAATAGCATGTCGTCGAAAGTGTAGACTCCGCTGCGTCCCGGGAGCCATTCCGCAGCCAGCAACGCTCCCGCCGCGAAGCTGTGCCGCCCGCGCGCGGTGTGCTCGAGGCGAATCACCTCGAAGGGAGAATCATAGGCCAGCACGTGGCTGCCCGGGGTCGAGCCGGCGCGCACCGAGCTGATGGGGAAGGGCCGGTCGGGGTCCGCAGCGGTCACGGCTGCCTGAAGCTGCAGCGCCGTGCCCGAAGGAGCATCCCGCTTGGCTACATGGTGCTGCTCCAGGATGAATTCTTCGAAATCGCGCCGGCCCCGGAATCGCCGCGCCAGATCGGCCGCGGCGCGGAGAAAGAGATGGACCCCGACGGAAAAGTTGGGACTGTAGAGCAGAGCCCCTCCGTGGGCCATCACCTCCCGTTCGATCGCGGGAAGGCTGGGAGACCATCCCGTGGTTCCGCTCACCGTCGGCAGCCCCAGCCGCGCCATTCGGAGCAGGTTCCCCGGCGCCGCCTCCGGTCTCGTGAACTCGAGCGCCACCTCGGCGCCACCCAGCCGATCGGCGGTAAGCGCGACTCCTTCGGGGTTCTCCTCTCCCCGCACAATGGTGCAGACCTCGTGACCCCGCTCGATGGCGAGAGCCGCGAGCGCGTGGCCCATCTTTCCGTAGCCGATGAGGGCGAGGCGCATGGTGGTCGGTGGTCGGTGGTCGATGGTCGATGGTCGATGGTCGATGGTCGATGGTCGATGGTCAGTAGCTAGCCAGGCTGAGTCACCGCGCCCCGAAGTTTCACACCCAAGACCCTAGACCATTGACCATCGACCATCGACCATCGACTACTCCTTCACATACCCCTGTCCCACCAACAACTCCGCATTCTGAATCGCGGCACCCGCGGCCCCACGAACGGTGTTGTGGCTCAGCAGGACCAGCCGAATGTCGAGAAGGGGGCAGGGACGAATCCTTCCTACGGTGACACTCATGCCGACCCCCCGGTCCACATCGAGACGAGGCTGTGGACGGTCGGGTCGCGAGTCCACTTCGATCGGACGAGCCGGAGTGGATGGGAGATTCGCCACCGCCGCCGGGGTCTGGAAATTCCGATAGGCCTCGAGCGCCTCGGCCGGACTCACTCTGCGGGCGAACCCGGCGGAGACCACTTCGGTGTGCCCATCCACCACCGGCACTCGATTAGTGTGCGCGCTCAGCGCGATGGAGGCCGGTTCCACCGCTGAACCGGTGAGGCTGCCCAGGATCTTGCGGGTTTCCGCCTCGATCTTCTCCTCCTCACCTGCGATGAAGGGAATGACATTGCCCAGCAGGTCGAGGGAGGGAACACCGGGATAACCGGCTCCGGAGGACGCCTGCATGGTGGCGACGAAGAGCTTTTCAAGCCGGAACGCCGCGTGGAGCGGCGCCAGCGCCATCACGAGCCCCGCGGTGGAGCAGTTCGGGTTCGCGACGATACCACCCTTCCATCCCCGTTCCCGCTGCTGCCGCTGCAGGAGTGACAGGTGATCCGGATTCACTTCGGGGACCAGGAGCGGCACGTCCGCGGCCATACGGTGGGTCCGGGTGTTGGTAACCACGAAGGCACCGCACTGCGCGAAAGCCTGTTCCAACGGACCCGCCGCCTCCGCGTCGAGCGCCGAGAAGACGATTCGTCCCGGCAACGGCGGCTCGGCGCGCTGGATCACGAGGTGGGCGACTGACTCGGGTATTGGAGAGCTTTCCCGCCAGCGCACCACTTCTCCGTACGGTTTCCCCGCGCTCTGCTCCGACGCGGCGAGAGCGACGATCTCGAACCAGGGATGCCCGTCGAGCAGTTTGACGAACTTCTGCCCGACGGTGCCGGTGGCGCCCAGGATAGAGACCGGGATCATCGGTGGTCCTTCCCTAGCAGGTCCTCCGCCAGCTTCACGTACAGATCAACCCCCCGTTGCAAATCGGCTTTCGCTATGCGCTCTTCCGCGGTATGGGCCACTCGGATCGTTCCCGGACCCATCTGATACCCCGCTCCCCAGCTGGCATGAAACGGGAGATCGCTGGCAAAGCCTACCACGGTGGTCTCCCATCCCTTGGGGTGCAGCCGCCGTGTTCTTGCAGTAGGGGAGCTCGACCGGAAAGCTCACCTGAACCTCCGGTCCGGCACACGCGGCGAGTTCGCCCTGGAGCTGGGTGGTGGGCCCAACGGTGCGTACCAGGACCTCCGCGCGTGCCTTGGGCGGAATAACGTTGGGAGCGACACCACCCTCGAGCACTCCGATGTTCAGGGTACCATGGCCCAGCATCGGGTCGCTGGGCAGCTTGAAATTCCGCAACCGCTCCAGGGCGTCGAGCAGCGGGAGAATCGCCGAGCGGCCATGCTCGGGGTACGCCGAGTGCGCGGGCCGGCCCTCGCACTCGAGCACCATCTTGAGCGATCCCTTCTGCCCCATGCTCAGCCGGTTCTCGGTGGGCTCTCCGTTCACCAGAAACCGGCCCTTGGGCTCCAGGGCGGCCGCGACCCGTGCGCCGTCGGAGCCATTCTCCTCTCCCACGACGAACAGCAACCCGATGCGTGGCTGACCTTTCGACGCGAGCCGCTCGGCGGCGGTCACCATGGCCGCCGCGATTCCCTTGGCGTCGCAGGTGCCGCGTCCATGCAGATGAGTCTCGTCCTCCCGGAGTGCCACGTACGGGGGCACGCAGTCGAGGTGGGTGCTGAAGACCAGGTCCGGCGGCTCGCGGTACGCGTACAGGTTTTCCCGCCCGGGAGAGACCGGCTGGCGCGCGACATTGTAGCCCAGGCTGGAAAGCAGCTCCGCCAGGAGTCGTACGGCCGGCCCTTCGTGCCCGGTCGGCGTCTCAAGGCTCACCAGCTCCCGCGTCAGCTCGATGGTATCAACCACAGGCCTCTCTCATTGCAGGGTCATGAAAAAACCCGCCGGACGAATCGTACGGCGGGTCGGTGGTCATGGCGTGCTCGAACAGCGCGCTAGACCAACCGTCCCTCGCCGTGCGTGAGGGTGGTCGTGATGGTCTTGCGGCACACAGTCGATCCCAGTTCTCCATTCATGTGCCGGAAGGTAGGAATTCCCCCGGCCGACCACAAGAGGCGCCACACTCTGGCCCCAAGCGCCTGTGGTTCATACAATGGAGCATCCACTCTACCGGAGGAACGCATTGGTCCGGACCCGCGGATGGTGCCTGCTCGTAGCGGCGCTGGTGGGATGCGAAGCCCGAAAGGAACCACCGGCCAATGACGGTGCCGGCGAATCCTCGGTCCCCATCCCTCAGGATTCGCTCCCGATCTCTCAGGGTACGGGTGCGGTTGTGCGCGGCCTGCTCGCGGTTCAGGGAAGGGATACCACTTTCGTTGGGTGCGATGAGGATCTCCCCCGTCCGGTGATTGACCAGACCAACGGGGAGCTCCAGCGTGCGACTGCCGGCTTGGGCGGCGCAGCCGGCGAACGGATCTACCTCGTGGTGCGTTCGGTGGATGTGCGTTCGCCGGCCCTGGGTCCTGGGGCTCGATATCGCGATGCGCTGCGAATTACCCGGATCTTGAGAGCAGCCCATCCGGGGGAGGGGGGTGGGTGTCACATGCCGCAACCGGCCTGGCAATTCAAGGCCCGCGGGAACGAACCGTTCTGGGCCGTCATGGTCTATCCCGATTCCCTGGTGCTCAAGCGGCCCGAGGACCCGGCGATCGTGTTCCCCGGCGCTGCACCTAACGCTGCTGATCAGGCCCGGGAGTGGACCACGGCGACAGCCGATCAGGCCCATCGCCTGATGCTGCGGCTGGACGATGTGGGCTGCGTGGATGGAATGTCGGGGGAGTATTTCGGTCTTGAGGCAACCGCGACACTGGACGGAAAGAAGCTCAAGGGTTGTGCCGAGGAGGCCGTCCCCACGCCCTAGACCCGGCCGAACGCGCTCTTGATCTCGGGCCGGGTCAGGTAAAGGAGAATGGCACCGGCCAGCACGATGGTCCACAGTTGGCCTCGCAGCGTGCCGGGACCCAGCGCAACCAGCAGGGCCCAGATCAGCGTCGCCGCCTCGGTTCCCACGCCGAGGGTCCATGCCCACGACTTGAGGTTCCAGGCGCCAAAGCCGAACCCGAGCGAGAAGCACGCGAGGATGAGTGCCACGACGCCGTAGGCGACGGCGAGCACGCCTACAACCGCTCCGGCGGCCGGATAGCTGGTCGCCACCCAGCTTGCTGCGACGCCTCCCAATCCCAGTGCTACCAGTCCCTTCAACACTCCCAAAGCTCCCGAGATGAGCGCCAGGATCGCGAGGATCGTCACACCGACCGGTCGTTCCATGTCGCCTCCGCTATGATCTCAGCTCGATAGAGCCGCCTCGGCTTCCCGGGCGGCTCTCTGGCCCTGTTCCACGTCCACGAAATGCAGCAGCACTCCTCCCACCACGAAGAAAGCTATCACGGAGAGAATCGCCCCGCGGCTCGAACCGGTGAGCGCGATCACCTGGGCGAATAGCGCGGGCCCGAAGATACCGGCGAACTTCTCCACCACGGCGAAGAAGCCGAAGAATTCCGCTGATTGTTGCCGGGGAATGAGACTGGCAAAGAGCGATCGGCTCAGCGCCTGGGTCCCGCCCTGAACCATTCCGACCATCAGAGCCAGAATGAGGAAGTGGGTACCGGTCCGCATGAAGTAGCCGAAGACACTGATGATCCCGTAGACCACGAGGCCCACCATCACCGCGCGTTTGGTCCCGATCCTCCTGGCGAAGGCGCCGAACAGGAACGCGAAGGGGATCCCGACGAACTGGACAATCATGATCGACCCGATGAGGGCGCCGCGGCCGATTCCCAGCTCGGTTCCGTAGATGGTCGCCATCCGGATGATGGTGCCGATCCCGTCGTTGTAGATCAGGAACGCCACGAGCATGATGACCGCCTGGCGATAGCGGCCCAGGTGCCGGAAGGTCTCCCGCAGCGTGCTGAAGGCATCCTTCACCGAGATTCGTCCGCCTCGTGCTCCCCCCGGCTCGGCAACATGACGGAACAGCGGAATGGAGAAGAGCAACCACCACACCGCCACGGAGAGGAATGCCAGCCGGGTGGGGAGGGTTTGTTGGGCCGGGGTGAGGCCAGGCCCGTGGGGCAGGCCGAACCACTCCGGCTTCTGAATCCAGGCCAGGTTGAGTGCCAGGAGAATCCCGCCGCCCACATAACCCAGGGCGTAGCCCGCGGTGGATACCCGGTCCATCTCGTCCCGGGACGCGATGTGCGGCAGGAACGAATCGTAGAACACGAAGCTGCCGTTGACCGCGATGTTGGCCACGATGAAGAGGACCGCCGCGTAGAGCCACTCGCCCCGCTCGATGAAGAACATGAGGCTGACGGCAACCACGCCGATCACCAGGAAACCACCGAGGAATCGCTTCTTGATCCCCGCCTGGTCGGCGAGGGTACCCAGGATGGGAGCGAGCACCGCGATGATGGCGAGCGCGATGGTGGTGGCGAGGGCGAGGCGGTAGGTGGCCTGCGCGCTGCCGAGGTCGGCGCCGGCAACCGCGGAGAAATAGATGGGGAACACCGCGGTGACGATGGTCGTCACCATCGCCGAGTTGGCCCAGTCATACATCGCCCAGGCCCGAAGGTCTTTTCGGTGGAGTCCCAGCCGGTCCAGCAGTGAGACCTGAGTCACCGCGCGCTATCCGGAAGCACGCGAATCGGCAAGGAAACCTTCCACGGGCGTTCGGTGAAGGGCGCCTCCGCGTGCAGGGTCAGATCGCCCACGGTGTCCGGCCGGAGCTCAAAATCCGCTGTTTCTCCCGGGCCGGTGAGCAATCGGGCCGGTCGCGGTTCGGAGAGGCCCGGCGCCACAGCTGCGCCGTCTTTGGCGAGCTGCCGCCAGTCCACCGGTTTCCCGCCAGCTTCTAGAGTGAACAGCACCCGGTTGTCACCGTGGATGTTGATGAGCCTCAGGCGGTGCGCCGTTCCTGCCCGCATCACGATCGGTCCCGGATTCTTGCTGCCGTTGAGCAGGCCGCCGATGCTGTCGCTGGACGGACCGTCGGGACTGACGATCGCGATGTGGTCGGTCGCCGGGTCGAAGCTGGTTCCCGGCTCGAGCACGATCAGCGGCCCATAGAGCCCGAGGTGCATCTGCTCCAATTCGTTCTGGTGGCTGTGATAGATGAACGTCCCGGCTCTCGGCGGGGTGAATTCAGCGACGAACGAATCCCCGGCGGCAATGGGCGGCATGAGCCGATCGTTGCTCCCGCTCCAGTTGGGGACTCCGTCGGGGAAACTCTCCAGTTCGATGCCGTGCCAGTGAACCGCCGTGGGTTGGGTCAGGTGGTTAACCACGGTGATTCGGACCGGCTGGTTTCGCTGGAGGAGCAGGGGAGCTCCGGGGATCGCGATCGAATCCTGGGCCGGTTCGGTGCCCGCCGTTTGCACCACGTAGCCATAGCCCGGGGCTGGGCCGAATCGGCCGGCATGGGTCTGCACCAGGAGACGGATTTCTCGAGCGGGTTCCTTGGGTGGCTGCGGCGCGGGAACACCCGGTCGGGGAACTACGTGTAGGCCCAGCACCAGCCCACTCATTCGATGCTTGTGCTGGGGATGATTGCTGCCACCGGTAGGCGGACTCTCCTCGAATCCCGAATCGGGGAGTGATGCGTCGGGTGAGATGTGAAACGAGAAGTGGCAGTGGAAGAGCCAGTTTCCAGAACGCTCCGGGACCCAGTTCATCGCCATCGTGCCACCGGGAAGCATCAGCTCGGTGACTTCTCGAGGCCGCCGATCCGGGAGGTATGTCGTGTCGTGCTGGCCGTCGCCCCGGCTCTCCACCTCGAAATAGAACCCGTGCAGATGCATCGGGTGGGAGCTCGCCGAGGGATTGAGCCAACGCCAATGAACAGTGTCGCCTTGAACGAAAGTGAACTGCTCGGTGTGGGGCCAGGACTTTCCGTTGATGACCATGACATCCTGTTCGGTCACCGTATGGTTGGCGCTCGTGTCCGCGGGCCGAAACCACACCCCGATCATGAACACCCGGTCCGGAACGACGCTCGCCGGTGCCGGCGGGTCCACAATGATTGCCCCGGAGAGCTGGCTATCCTGTCCATCTCGATCGGCGATGCTCAGGCCAGTGGTCGTACCCCAGTAGTAGTAGGTGCCGGGCTCGCTTACCCGGAAGCGAACCTGCCGGGTCGCGCGCGAAGGCACGATGAGAGAGTCATTTCCCGAAGCAGGGCGTGCATCGAACCCGTGAACGATCAGGGGAGATGCCAGTCGATTCCGCACGCTGAGCCGTACCTCGGTGCCGGCCGGCACTCGAATCAGCGGTCCGGGAATGAGCAGCGGGCCGCCTCCCTCGGCGAACGCCTGCACCTCGACGCTGAGGCCGTCATCGGCTGCGGGATACCAGCGCCCACTCCGGGCCTCGAGTACCAGGGTCAGTGTTCGACCGCTAAGCCGTCCTGCAGGGTGGGTGTTCGGGTTGGCATTGATTCGTTCGGGGCCGGACCGGGGAAGCGGACTTGCCACGGCCCCATACTGGAGGCCCCGGATGAGTAATCCTCCCATAGTGGCCAGGGCCAACGCTGATAACCGGATCATTCGGTGTGGGGTTTGCCGTACCAGGCGCCGAGCCGGGCGGCCAGGGCGCGAGGTACGAGACGGGTGCTCCAGGCGAGGAGGCGGAAGGGCAGGAACGGAAGCACGTGGCAGTCGTCCCGCTTATACCCTCGCAGACCGGCTCGAGCCACCGCCTCGGCGCTTTGCATCGCCCAGCGGGGTGGGGGATCAATCTGGTTGTGGTCGAAGTATGGGGTGTCCACCGGTCCCGGTGAGAGGCAGCAGCAGCGGACCCCGGTGCCGCGCAATCCGACCCAGATCGCTTCGCTCAACGTGACCACGTAGGCCTTCGAGGCGGAATAAACCGGGAGCCACTGCAGACCCTGCCAGGCCGATGTGGAAGCGACATTCAGAAGTCCGCCGCGGCCGGCGCTGCAACATGCCGGGGAGAAAGCGGCCGGCCAGTGCGGTTACCGCGCGGACGTTCACGTCAATGGTGGGCAGCTGTTCCGCGACAGGAATATCCTGAAAGCGGCCTGCTCCTCCGATTCCAGCATTGTTGATCAGGTGATCAATGGTCAGGCCATCTCGTACTGCGGCATCGGCGATCTCGTCGGGGGCTTCGCGATTGGCGAGATCGGCCGGGATGACGGTGGCTCGCACTCCACGCGCGCGGGCCCGCTCGGCGATCGGGTGGAGCGTGCCGGCATGGCGGCCAACCAGGACCAGGTTCGCGCCACGCTGAGACAGCAGGTCGGCAAAAGCGGCCCCGATCCCGCGCGATGCGCCGGTGATGAGTGCGGTGGTCCCTCGGAAGAGATCACTCATGGGGCAGCCGGTAATATATGATTTGCCGCCTGTCCCGCTCACCGGGCGTGACGGCCTAGGTTTCCTCGCCGACCGCTTTCGGTCGTTTGAGCAGCGAGGCGACGATGGCTACGCTCAAGACCCCGAGAATGACGCCCAGCGAAATGTCCGTCGGCACGTGCACCCAGTACCCGCCCACCATCTTCGCACCGACGAAGACCAGGATCAGCGCGACTGCGGGCTTGAGGTAGGAGAACCGCTCCATGGCGCCGGCCACCACAAAGAACAGGGCCCGGAGTCCCAGGATGGCGAACAGATTCGAGCTGTAGACGATGAAGGGATCGCGAGTGATGGCGAAGACGGCCGGGATGCTGTCGATCGCGAAGACCAGGTCACTCCATTCCACCACCAGAAGGACCAGGAAGAGCGGGGTCGCGGTCAAGCCCTGGGCCGTGGTGAGGAAGAAGTGCTGACCGGAGTAGTTCGGAGTAACCGGAATGAATCGCCGTGCCAACCGCACCAGTGGGTTCTTTTCCGGTTCGACGCGATGGCCGCCCGATTTGTAGACTCGCAGCCCCGTAATGATGAGAATGACGCCGAAGATGTAGATGATCCAGGTCAGCTGCTGGATCAGCAGCGCGCCGGCCGCCACCATGAAGCCGCGCATGAGCACGGCGCCGAAGATTCCCCACTTGAGAACCCGGGGCTGCAGCTCCGCAGGTACCGCGAAGTACTGAAAAATGATCAGGAAGACGAACAGGTTGTCGACGCTTAACGACAGCTCGATCAAGTAGCCCGCGAGATATTCCATCGCGGTCTGCCGCCCCTCCCGGAAGAACAGCCAGGCTCCGAAGAGCAATGCCGTCAGGATGATTCCCGCGGTCCATGACAGCGCCTCTTTGTGGGAGAGGGCGTGGGGGCGCCGGTTCAGCACCCCCAGGTCCAGCACGAGGAGGAGGACGACCAGGCCGGCGAAGGCCAGCCAGACTTCCGGTGCGTGCTCAGGCACCGGGAACCGTTGCTTCGAGGCGCGCTATCCGCTGCTCAGTGGGCGGGTGAGTGCTGAAGAGTGAGGCCAGCCCGTGCTGTCCGGCCAGCGGATTCACCTGGGCGAGCGGTGCGACTGCGGGAGCGATCTGCATGGGGATCCGGTGGGACATGAGATCCAGCCTGCGAAGCGCATTGGCGAGGGGCATCGGGCGACCGAGGATGGCTGCGCCGACGCGGTCGGCCTCGAACTCCCGCTGCCGCGACACGGCGAGCTGGATGACCATCGCCGCAATCGGGGCCAGAAGCAGCAGCACGATCTCCACCAGCGGATGCCGGCCCTCATTGTCCCGCTGTCCGGTGAAGAGCAACAGATAGGGGAGATAGCCGATCGCGCCGGCGAATCCCGCGGCGATGGTGGAGATCAACATGTCGCGGTTCTTGACGTGGGCCAGCTCGTGGGCCAGCACGCCCTCGAGCTCTTCGCCCGGCATGTACTTGAGGATTCCCGTGGTCACCGCAATGACCGCGTGCCGCGGGCTTCTGCCAGTGGCGAAGGCATTCGGTTGTTCGTGAGGCGCCACCGCCACTTTCGGCATGGGAAGTCCGGCCCGCTGCCGCAGGCGGTCCACCATGCGGTAGAGTTCCGGTGCTTCCTCCTCGGTTACCAGTTTGGCTCCGTACATCCGAAGCACGAGACTGTCCGAGAAGAAGAACATGCCGAAGTTCAGGAGACTTCCCATCACGAATGCGGTCACCAGCCCCTGCGAGCCGCCGATGGCCTGTCCCGCCGCAAGGAACAGCGCCATCAGGCCGCCCATGAGCAGGAACGTCTTCACATTGTTCATTCCGACTCCTCCAAAAAGAAAAAGCGAGGCCTCGTCCAATCAGGCCGGCCGCCGCTTCTGCGGCAGGCCGACCGGGACGAAGGTCTCGCTTTGAACGCGGGCTTGTGGCCCGGAACCGGTCGAACCGTGCGGGTTGGCTGTCGCGCCCGCAGTCTTGACGATTTGACCGTCTGGAGTCACTAGCCGACTCCAGATGAGCTACTCCCCTTCTGAGGAACAATCTTAACGGCGCGTAAGCGCGAAATCAACGCGAGTCGCGTTCGAGGGGGGTGGAGAGCGCTCGCACGGCTATCCCGCCGTTGTTGGTCGAGAGCGACGTGCGAAGCGGGATTCCCAGCTGTCGCTCCAACCCTCCAGCGGCTACCAGGATCGTGAGACACCAGCCGGGAAATCCGCTCCGGAGAACGCTCCCGAACTTGGCATAGAGATCTCGCAGCCGTTGCCGCTCGCCTACCCTCGTGCCGTAAGGCGGATTGGTCACCACCCAACCGACCGGTCCCGGCGAACGGAGCGCCGACACGCTGGCTTTCTGAAAAAGCAGGTCGGAAGCGACGCCGGCCCGCACGGCATTCGACTGGGCCGCCTCGACTGCGCCGGCATCACGATCCGATCCGAGGATCGGCCCTGGAGCCGCAGGTAGAATCCCCTCCCGTGCCGACTCGACCAGTGCGTCCCACCTGGCAGACTCGTAGCCCGGCCATTGCTGGAATCCGAATCGGCGGTGGAAACCCGGCGGAATTCTTCGGGCCAGCAGCGCCGCTTCGATGGGGATGGTGCCGGATCCGCTGAAGGGATCGATCAGGGGATGGAGCCGGTCCCATTCGCTTGCCATGACTAGCGCAGCAGCCAGTGTCTCTCTGAGCGGTGCCTTGGCGATGGCGAGGCGGTAGCCGCGGCGATGCAAGAGCTCACCGGACGAGTCGAGACTGACGAGGCATTCGTCGCGCAGCACCCGAACCACGACGACCTGTTCATCCCCGCTCTCTTCTTCATCTCGGTCTGCGCTCCCGGCAGACGCGCCCGTCACTTCCCGGATCCCGTTGGCTACCCGCTCGGCGATGGCGCGCTGGTGGTAGAGCCGGGATTTCCGGCTCGTCACCCGGAGATTCACCTGGCGTTCGGGAACCAGATACCGGTCCCAGGGCAACAATGCCGCTCGCCGTTCCAGCTCCCCCAATGCCCGCGCGTGAAACGCTCCGACCCGTAGCAGTATCCGGCTTGCCGTTCGGAGCCAGAGGTTGGCGCGCGCCATCGTCTCCCAGTCCCCTGCGAAGGCAACGCCACCCGGCTCTGAGGCAACGTCCTCGCAGCCGAGCGCGACCAGCTCTCGAGCGGTCAGCTCCTCCAGCCCGGGAGCGCAGACCGCGAAAAGGCTTAGAAGGCCGGGAGTTCCTGGTGCGCTGGATGATCCAGCACCAGGGCGTGGGCCTTCGCCCCGCTCGGGGTCTCGAACTGGCCTTCGGGAACGATGAGTAATGCGTCGGCCCTCATCATGGAGGTCAGAATGCCGGAGCCTTGAGGGCCCGTGAGCTTCGCTTCGAGGCCGCCATCCTTGCCGTTGGTCAGGACGACCCGCAGAAAATGCTGTAGTCGAGCGGTCACTCTGATCGGCTCCCCCAGGGCGACCGGAGTGGAGCGACGGAAGGGTTTGGCGCGACCGGAGAGCTTCCGGATCGCCGGGCGAGCGAAGAGCTCGAACGTCACCATGGTGCTGACCGGATTTCCCGGCAACCCGAGCCACGGGATGTCGCCGACCAGGCCGAAGCCGACCGGCGCCCCCGGTCGCATGCGCAGTCTCCAGAAACGAACCTCGCCACCGAGCTCGACCAGCACCGGCCTGATGAAGTCGTGCTCTCCGACGCTGATGCCACCGGTGGTGATGATGAGATCGCAGTCCATCGCGCGCATCAGGTGTTCCCGGAGGCTCTCCCGCGTATCGCGGGCGATGCCGAGACCCACCGGCTCGCCCCCGGCACGGCGGACCAACGCGGCAAGAGTATGGCTGTTGGAGCTGGCGATCTTGCGGCCGCTGAGGATCTCGTCGGGCTGATCGATATCGACGATCTCATCGCCTCCGCCCAGAATGGCCACCCGGGGCCTGCGGTAGATCACGGGATTCGAGACGGCGAGCGATGCAAGCACACCGACGTGTGCCGGTCCGATCTCGGTTCCCGCGCTCAGTACGGTGCTGCCGCGGCCGATGTCTTCCCCGGCCCGCCGCACGTTCTGGCCTGGCTCGGCCCGCGCAGCTATCGCAACCCTGTCGCCGCCCTGGTCGGTATCCTCCTGGCGGACTACCGCGTCGGCGCCGCGAGGAACCGGCGCTCCGGTGAAGATCCGGGCGCAGGTGCCCGGCTCGATCGAATTGGAAGGGAACTGGCCGGCGGGAATCTGTTCGACCACCCGGAGTATCGCCGGGGAGGCGGGACTGGCCTCGCGAGTATCGACGGAGCGCACGGCGTATCCGTCCATCGCGGAATTGTCCCAGGCGGGAATGTCGATCGGACTAATGATGCTTTCGGCGAGCACTGCATCGAGGGCATCATCCAGCGGCACCCGGAGAGGGGGCTGCCGACGCACCTGCTCGAGGATCTGGATCGCGGCGTCGCGGGGAGTAAGAGGAGAGGTGTTCATCCCGCCGGTCAGAGCAGGCGCGCCTTCTCCCATCCGATGTTGGCCAGCAGCTGCAACCACATCGTGTCGCGGAAACGAAGTACCGGGCAGGGCGCCTCGAACTTCTCGTCGTCCGTAACCACCGCGACCCATTCACTCGCACTGGCCGAGTTGGGATCGAAGAACGGGGTGTCGGACGCCTCGCGACGGAAGACTTCGATTTTCGGAATATTGGCGTTCTTGAACCCCTCGACGATTACGATATCGGCGCCGTCGAAGTAGCGCTGGGCCAGGGTGATGGGATCGGTATCATCCGGACTGCGCTCGAATATCGCGCGCATGTTGGGCGCGGCGATGAGCACCCGCTCTGCCTTCCCTTCGTGGAAGAGCCGGTAACTGTCGCTGCCGGGCCGGTCGACGTCCGCAGGGTGGGATCCGTGCTTGATACCCATCACGCGCCGTCCCTTGCGCACGTACTCGCTCGCCAGCGCAACCGCGAGCGTGGTTTTGCCGGCGTTCTTCTTCCCCACTATCGAGATGATGCGGGTCTGTGCCACCGTGCGTCGGCCTCCGCGAGATCTTCCGCCGTGTTGATGTTGAAGAAGATGCGCTCCGGGTCCCCCAATTGACGAATCCGGTCGAGGGAGAGGATACCGACTTTCACCCGATCATGGAAGCCGACCGCCCGGCGGTCTCCCGAATCGAGGGCCGAGGCGATGGCGTCGCGGCAGGCCGGCCCGTAGGCGGCGCAGACCGGCTCCAGCCCCCGGGGACCCTGGCTCTCGGGCAGGAAGGCATCGTAGCGCTCCAGCCCCTCAGCCAGTGCGGCGATGAGACCGGGCGGCACGAAGGGCATGTCCCAGGCGAGGCAGACCACCGGGGCTGGGGCGAGTTCAATCGCGGTCAACAGCCCCCCAACCGCACCGGAGCCGGGCCGGACATCGCGGACCAGCCGCAGTTCCGGGGCCCAGGTGGCCGCCTCCGGTGCGTTGGCTACGAGGAGTGGTGGGGAGCCCAGCGCCTCGACCAGCGCGTCCACCACCCGATCCAGCACCCGTCGCCCACCCACCTCAAGCAGGCCCTTGGGTCCTCCTCCCATGCGGGTTGCGCCGCCCCCGGCGAGCACCGCGCCCTGAACCTTCAATACCGTCTCCCTCGCTTCCGTTCCAGCACTACGTCAAACCCGATCATCAGGCTGAAGATATGCTTGCCCTTCGTGGTCGTCTCGGGCTCCAGGGCCTCGTGGATTGTAGGGCCTGCAGGAATCGGGAGGCGCACGTAGTTGTCCCGAATCTCGAGTCGGAACTGGTAGCCCTTGCCCGCGGCGGCGGTCACGCCGAGCCCCAGGCCGACGTAGGGATGCAACCGGTCGGGGGAATCATCGAGGTAGATCGGCACATCCGAGGGGCCCAGCGATGTGCTGTGCTGTCCGGTAACCTTGATCAGGCTCTGTTGAGTGATGACGAACCCGAGGTTCAGCCTGGCGTACGGAGAGATGGGCTGCCTCGACATGACGCGGTAGACCAGCGCCCCGGAGATGGCCACCGAGGTGGCGCGCCGGTCCATGCTCGAGATCGAGGTGCAAATCTCCTGAGTATCGGGATCTCCGCTGGTGAACCCCACGGCACAACCGTCCTCGGTTCCCAGACCCAGCAGGGTTACTTCGCCGCCGAAGCCGACGTGTTCACCGGGGAAGTAGGTGCCCGCGAACATCACGCCCAGTCCGCTGCGCAATGTTCGGGAGAGATTGAGCGTATCCACGAATCCGCCGGACACACGAAGGGGCTGTCCGTTGACCGACCAGAGATCTCCGCCCCCGACGTAACCGGCGCCGACGGTGAACACCAGTCTGGCCTCATCGGCGGTCTTCTGAGCCTCCAGCGGAGACGCCAGCCCAAGGGCCACGATGCCAGGGAGAAGGCAGCGCCGCAGCATCAATCGCTCACCAGGGACGGGTGCTCCGCCATCAGGCAGCGGTCCATGACCACGGGGATGCCGGCCTCGGTGAGGCGCAGAGCGGCTTCCGTATCGCGAATCCCCATCTGGAGCCAGACCAGGGAGGGACGGAGGGCGAGCAGCGGCTCGACCAGGGCGGCCACGAATTCGGAGCGCCGGAAGACGTTGACCACATCGATGGTCCCCACTGATCGCGCTGCGGACTCGAGGTCGGGATAGGCCCGTTCGCCCAGCACCGACTCGACGGCCGGTCGGACCGGAACGATGCGATATCCCGCGTCCTGCAGATAGGAAGCGACTTCATGGCTTGGACGTGAAGGGTTGGGGCTCACGCCGACCACGGCGATTGTGCGGGCGTTCCGCAGCAGGCGACTCAGCGTGGCCCGATCGGGCGTGGCTCCACGAGGAGTTGGCATGGTCGCCCGAGTGAATCAGTCGGCTGGATCGGTAGGTGGAGACGGCCCCGGCCCGGGGGGCTCGCACACCGCGGCCCTTGTTTCCCTTGAGGGCTTATCCGCCATACTCACGATTCAGTCCATTCCCCGGACAAGGTCTCATCTTCCGCGATCCGGATCCGGAGCAGCCTTACCCCGGATGGGAGATGTCGCCTGATCCTGGGATGGAGATACTCGGCGATTGCCTCGCAGGTCGGAATCGTCTTGCCGTACGCAAACGCCGCCACATCCAGGTTGATGTGCTTGCCGTGGAACGGCCCGGTCACCTCATCGGCCAGGATGCGGTCGAGGAGGCCGAGATCCATCACCATGCCGGTAATGGGATCAATCGCTCCGCCGACCGTTATGGTACAGCGGTAATCGTGGGGGTGACCCGGCTCCGCAGCACATTCGCCGAAGGTGGCGCGGTTCTTTTCAGCTGACCACTCGGGCCGGAAATAACGGTGCAGCGCCGTGAATCCGATGATCCTGGTGAGGGAGGCGCCCATGGCCAGTCAGAACGAGATCCCGATGCCGAACCGGAATTCGGCGCCACCAGTCCACTCCTCAGCTTTGTGCCCCGCGAGAACCGCGTGGGAACGGGTTCCCGGCGGCGCCGGGTCGTCCGCCGGCTCATCGAAGTAGGAGCTGGGATACTTGAGCTGCCAGAAAAGCCAGCGCCCGTCGACCCGGAAGTGAATGCGCTGCCCCGGGAGGAACCGGAATCCGAATAGCGGAGCCAGCACCGCCCGGGTGCCGAAACGGTAACCGCTGGTATCTGCCGGTGTCTCCTCCGCCCAGGCTACACCGGCAGTCCCGCCGACGAAGGGCGCGAAGCCATGCCAACTCTTCTTGCCGGTAATGTTCAGCTGGACTGTTCCCTCCAACATGCTGAGCCGCTGGGAGACGGGGCCCTTCACCCGTGAATTCACCGGGTCGTCGGCGTCCACGATCAAGCGATCGAGCACTCCGGTTTCGAAGTTCGCGCCTAGCGAGAGAGTGTTGCTAAGCCGGTAGTCGAACCGTGCTCCGTACACGACGCCGTCGTGTGGCCCGACACCGATATCCCCCCCGTCGCCGCCGATCCAACCCACGTAGGGCGCAAACGAAATGCCGTAGACGATATCGCGGTAGGGTGAAGACGAAGGCGGATGACCGACCTGAGCGTCCAGTCGGATTGCCAGGGACAGCAGGGCAAGCGTGAGGCTGAGGCGAGATCGCATCGGCGAAAGGTAGTGGGGGATAGCTGGGATGGACGGGGGGAACGCTGCCTACTTCGCACTGAGCAGGCGAAGGTCCCGCCCCGTCATTTCGGACGGTTGTTCCAGGCCGAGGAGGCCGAGCACCGTGGGTCCGACATCGCACAGGGCGCCGCCAGAGCGGAGCGGATTCTCGCCGGCCCGCACGGCCACGAAGGGGACCGGATTGGTGGTGTGTGCCGTATGCGGTCCTCCGCTCACGGGATCGATCATCAGCTCGCAATTGCCGTGGTCGGCGGTGATCAGCACCGTCGCTCCGGCCGACTCTGCCGTGACCATGATCCGGTCCAGACAGCGGTCCACCGTTTCCACCGCGGTGATCACCGCCGGCAGTACACCGGTGTGTCCCACCATGTCGGCATTGGCAAAGTTGCAGAGCATGAAATCGTGGCTCTTCCTCGCGATGGCGCCGCACAGCACTTCGGTAATGCCGGCGGCGCTCATTTCAGGCGCCAGGTCATAGGTCGCCACCTTCTGCGATGGCACCAGCGAGCGTTCCTCTCCCTTGTACGGCGGTTCGTATCCCCCGTTGAAGAAGTAGGTGACGTGGGGATACTTCTCGGTCTCCGCGGTACGCAGCTGAGTGCGTCCGCTGTCGGCGAGCACCTCGGCGACGATTTTCGCCATGGTGAACGGAGGAAAGGCCTGGGGCACCGCGAAAGTGCGATCGTACTGCGTCATGGTGACAAGCGCGATCCGGGGACGGTCATGGACATCGAAGCCCTCGAACCGGTCGGCGATCAGGGCGCGAACGATCTGCCGCATCCGGTCGCTCCGGTAGTTGAAGCAAAGCACACCGTCCTGGTCCTTGATCGTCGCGACGGGCTGACCGTCCTTCTCCAGCACGATGGGCTTCACGAACTCGTCGGTCTCCCCTCGCGCGAGCGCGGCCCGAACCGCCGCAACCGGATCCTGCGCCCGGACCCCGACGCCCCGCACCATCGCGTCATAGGCCAGGCGAGTGCGTTCCCATCTCCGGTCTCGGTCCATCGCGTAGTAGCGGCCGATCAGCGTCGCGATGACCGCCTGCCCGGGCGCGATGCGTTTTAGATCGTCCTGCAGCTTGGCGACGACCTGCTCGCCGATTGTCGGCAGAGTATCGCGTCCGTCGAGGAACCCGTGGATTGCGATGCGGGGAACCCGATGCCGCACCCCCAGCTCCACGCAGGCCAGCAGGTGCTGATCGATGGCATGAACCCCGCCGGGGCCGAGCAGACCCATGATGTGCAGCGCACCGCCGCGTTCCCGCAGCGAGGTGCAGAGATCGACCAGGGGTGGCAGAGAGAAGAAGTCCCCGCGCTGAACACTTTGAGAGATGCGGACCAGGTCCTGCGGCACCACGCGACCGGCCCCGAGGTTCAGATGGCCCACCTCGCTGTTCCCCATCTGGCCTTCAGGAAGGCCCACGGCGAGGCCGCTCGCGTCCAGCAGGGTACGCGGATACGTCTCCCACAGGCGGTGCCATACGGGAGTGCGGGCCAGCTCGATCGCGTTTCCGTCCCGGGCCTCGCGATGCCCCCAGCCGTCCAATACCAGCAGGACCACCGGTGCCGCGGGCGCCGGTCGGTTTGACATGGCCCTCCATCGTTTCTACAATCGAGATCGTGCTTGACGCGCCGCAATCTAGTTCTGCCCTCGGCCGGCTACCAGCCTCGCTCGTTGTCGCTTTCGTGCTCGCCGCAACACCGCTTTTCGCCCAGACGCAACGGGTACCGGCGGAGCTGCGCTTCGCGAAAACACCGGGCGGGCAGGTGCTCGGGACTTTGCTGCCCGGCACCCAGGTCGCTACCGGACGAGTAGACGGAGAATCGATCGAGATCACCATCGATGGATGGGTCATCTCGAGCTCGCTCGATCCGACCAAGCGGGACGGGTTCGATGTGATCGTCACCGAGAAGCCCAGCGAAAATCTGCGGCAGGCCCCGAACGGTGCCGTGCTGGCCCGGCTCACTTCCGGAGTGCTCCTCAACAAGGTCGGCACTCAGGGTGGGTGGACCAGGGTGAAGCGGACGGCATGGGTGCCACGCAAGAGCCTGGCACCCACGGCGACGGCGTCGAGCTCCGACGCACCGGTCGGTCCATCTCCAGCCGATCGGGTCGAGGTCACTCGGAACACACCCCTCGCCGCCGTGGCGGGCGGCGCGGGACTCGGTTCGCTCGACTCGGGCATGCAGGCCCGGGTATTGGGCAAGGCGGGCGAATGGACCCGGGTGCAAGTCGAAGCGTGGGTCAAGGACAGCGACCTCCGCCCGGCGACCACCGATGTCCTGATCGGCGTCTCGCAGGCGGAAGTGCGGGCCAATCCCTCGCGCTACGTCGGCAAAGTGGTGGAGTGGCGAGTTCAGTTCGTCGCCATCCAGAAAGCGGACGAGTTGAGGCCGGAAATTCCCGCGGGCCAGTCCTATCTGCTCACCCGGGGTCCGCTGCCGGAGCCGGGTTTCGTGTATGTCATCGTGCCGCAGAGCAAGCTCGATCAATTTCGAGCCCTGGGCGCCTTGCAGGAGCTGACGATCCGCGCGACGATCAAGTCGGCCACCAGCAAATACCTCCCCACGCCGGTGGTCGAGCTGCTTGGCGTCGTGAAGGGTCTGGGGAGCTGAGAACAACGGTGAACAGGGAACGGTGAACGGGGGCGCTGACCTCCCGCCGTCATCGCTATAGATTCCATCATCACCGTTCACCGTTGGTCGTTCACCGTTCACCGTTCACCGTTCACCGACATGAACGACCTCCTCCGCCAGCGCATCATGCGACGCCTCGAGGCGCTGCCGGACGAGCGCGCATATCAGATCCTCGATTTCATCGAATTTCTCGAGAGCAAGTACGCCGAGCGTGCCGCGCCGGGGGGCATCCTGGCCAAGATCACCGAGACCGTGGAAGACACCATGCGCGCCGCCAAGCTGCCGGTACAGGCCATCAGCGGAACGGCCAGCGTGATGGACAGCGCCTCGCGAATCATGAAGGGATTGGCGGCCGCGGGTCAGGCGGTGGTGGACGAGGCGGTGAAGGCGGCGGAATCGTCCGGAGCCGAAGATCGAGAAGCCCAAGTAGGTAGTGGTCAGTAGGGAGTAGGGAGTAGGGACCAAGTGCGATGCAGTCGACTTACGCCTTACCACTTACTCCTTAACCCTACCCCCTACTCCCTACTCCCTACTCCCTATCTCCGTTACCGACTCCGTCACGGGACCATGACCGTCACCGCCGAACCTGCCGCCAAGCCCGGTGCGAAGCAGTTCATCGAAGGCATTGGACCACTCGCGGCCGTGTCGCTCGTGGTGGGAACCATGATCGGCTCGGGGATCTTCATCGTCTCGGCCGATATCGGTCGCCAGGTTGATGCGTGGGGTCCCGGCGCGCTGATGATCGTCTGGCTGGTCACCGGTCTAATGACCGTCACCGGGGCGCTGGCCTATGCCGAGCTCGCGGCGATGATCCCCAAGGCGGGAGGGCAATACATCTTCCTGCGCGACGGGCTTTCCCCGCTGATCGGTTTCCTGTTCGGCTGGACTCTCTTCGCCGTGATCCAGACCGGAACCATCGCGGCGGTCGCGGTGGCGTTCGGAAAATTCCTGAGCGTGCTGGTACCCGCCGTCACGCCGGACGTCTTCCTGTCGCTGGGCCACGTGCAGATGGTGGGCGGTCCGATCGAAATCGGTCTTTCCCATCAACGCCTGGTGGCACTCGGCGTCGTGCTGGTCCTGACCGTGCTCAATGCGCGCGGTGTCACCCTCGGGGCACGGGTCCAGACCACCTTCGCGGTGGCGAAGGTCGCGGCACTCAGCGTATTGATCCTGCTTGGCCTTACCTTGTTCCGCCGCCCGGAAATCGCGGCCGCCAATTTCAGCGACTTCTGGGGGACCGGGTCCTGGTCCCTCGCGGTGCTCCCGGTGCTGGGCGCCGCCATGGTCGGCAGCCTCTTCTCGGCCGACGCCTGGAACAACGTGACCTTCGCCGCCGCCGAAGTGCAGAACCCGCGCCGGAACCTTCCCCTGGCACTCGGTGTCGGGACCGCTACCGTGTCGCTGCTGTATGTCCTCGCCAATGTCGCGTACCTCAACCTGCTCCCCTTCCACGGCGACCCCAACGGCGCCGACACCATCGCGCGTGGCATCCAGCACGCCGCGCAGGATCGGGTGGGTGTCGCGGCCGCCGAGGTCATGTTTGGCTCAGTGGGTGCGGTACTCATGGCGATCGCGATCATGCTCTCGACGTTCGGCTGTGTGAATGGGCTGGTACTCGCCGGGCCCCGGGTCTACTACGCGATGGCCAAGGACGGGCTCTTCTTCCGCAAGGCGGGAGAGTTGCACCCGACCTTTCGCACCCCGGTCTTCGGGCTCGGAGCCCAGGCGGTCTGGGCCATGCTGCTCTGCCTGAGCGGCACCTACAGCGAATTACTGACTTACGTCATCTTCGCGTCGCTGCTGTTCTACTTCTTTACCACCCTCGCCCTCTTCCGGCTCCGAGTCATTCAACCCGATCTGCCTCGGCCCGTGAAGGCATTCGGCTACCCGGTGCTGCCGGCGCTGTACATGGCCGCCGTGGCGTTTCTGCTCGTCGTCCTGCTGGTCGATCCGGTGCAGCGCAAGTACTCCGCGTTCGGGCTGCTGATCGTGGCACTCGGCATTCCGATCTATCTGGCGTGGCGGAAGAACGCGAGGGCGCTGGGACGTGAGGATGTGGGGACGTGAGGACTGTGGGGACGTAGGGATGTGCGGATGTGGGGATGTTTGGATGTGGGGACGTCGGAAGTAAGACGGGCTAGTTGTCCGCCCTGTCCGCCTCGACCGCCCT
Source organism: uncultured Gemmatimonadales bacterium (assembly GCA_963788625.1). GTDB lineage: Bacteria > Gemmatimonadota > Gemmatimonadetes > Gemmatimonadales > GWC2-71-9 > DATBGE01. The sequence continues at coordinate 1,282,956 of CAWBHB010000001.1, forward strand.
GTCCGCCTGATTCACCGACCGCCATCCCGCCATTCCCCGACGTACCTTGACCCACCCGGCAACCGCCGTCTAGACTTAAGGATGGAACCCCCGACCCATTTCGGAACGTGTAAGGCATGAGCACCATCCGTCCCGGTCTGGCGCTCACCTTCGACGACGTTTTGCTGGTCCCCCGGCACTCCACTGTTCACCCGCGCCAGGTTTCGGTCGCGAGTCGTCTCACCCGCAAGATCGCGCTCAACATTCCCCTGGTTTCCGCCGCGATGGACACCGTCACCGAGGCGGAGATGGCCATTGCAATGGCGCGGGCGGGCGGGATCGGCGTGCTTCACAAGAACATGGCGATCGACCGCCAGGCGGCGGAGGTGGATCGGGTGAAGCGCAGCGAGAGCGGGATGATCATGAATCCGATCACCCTGGGTCCCGATCGTCCGCTGCGTGAAGCCGCGACCCTGATGAACCGGTTCCGGATTTCCGGCGTCCCCATCGTGGATACCGCGGGGAAACTGGTCGGGATCATCACCAATCGCGATCTCCAGTTCGAGCGGAACCTCGATCAGCCGGTTCGAGAAGTCATGACCAAGGACAAGCTGGTCACGGCACCGGTCGGTACCGGGCTCGACGAGGCCGAACGGATTCTGGCCAAGCACCGGATCGAGAAGCTTCCGGTGGTGGACCAGCAAGGCGTGCTGCGAGGCCTGATCACGGTCAAGGACATCTTCAAGCGCCGGCAGTTCCCTGACTCCAACAAGGACCAGCACGGCCGGCTTCGGGTCGCCGCGGCGGTGGGCGGGACTCCCGAGGAGATCGACCGCGCGAAGGAATTGCTCGCAGCCGGGGCCGATGTGCTGGTGATCGATTCGGCGCACGGACACAGCGAGGGCGTGCTCAAGACCCTCGATCTCATGCGACAGACTTTTCCCGATGCCCAGCTCATCGCGGGTAACGTGGCGAGTGAGAGCGGGGCCCGGGAGCTGGTGCGGCGCGGTGCCGATGCCGTCAAGGTCGGGAGTCGGTCCCGGCAGCATCTGCACCACCCGAGTCGTGACCGGTGTCGGTGTGCCCCAGGTAACCGCCGTGATCGACGCGGTCCGGGCGGCGGGGGATGTCCCAGTGATCGCCGACGGCGGGATCAAGTACTCGGGCGATGTCGTCAAGGCGCTCGCCGCCGGTGCGGCGTCGGTGATGATGGGCTCGATGCTGGCGGGCACCGAGGAGAGTCCGGGTGAGTCGGTGCTGGCGGAAGGTCGGCGCTTCAAGATGATCCGCGGGATGGGCAGTCTCTCGGCGATGCAGGACGGTTCCGCCGATCGCTATTTCCAGGAAGGGGAACTGTCGTCGTCGAAGATGGTGCCCGAGGGCATCGAGGGCCGAGTCCCCTACAAGGGCCCCGCGGCTGATGTGCTGTTCCAGATGGTCGGCGGTCTCCGCAGCGGGATGGGCTATTGTGGTGCCGCGACCATCGCGGAGCTGCAGCGCGACGTCGAGATGATTCAGATCACCAGCGCCGGGTTGCGGGAGTCCCATCCCCACGACGTGACGATTACGCGCGAAGCACCCAACTACAACGTGTGAGGTGGCGGTCGGATACTTACGAAGTGCCTGAGCCATAAGCCGTAAGCCATAAGCAAGAGGCTTCAGCTTAAGGCCTATGGCTTGACGGCTTATGGCACCTCCCATGCCCCTCCCTTACCTAAGGCAACATGGACCTCTTCCGCCGCAAGAGCGTCACCGATCTTCAGGCCGAAGCCGCCACGGACCACAGCCTGAAGCGAGCGCTGGGGCCCTGGAACCTGACCGCGCTGGGTATCGGGGCCATCATCGGGACCGGGATCTTCGTGCTGACCGGTACCGTCGCCGCCCAGAATTCCGGTCCGGCCGTGGTGCTCTCCTTCGTGATCGCGGGCCTCGCGTCGGTCTTCGCGGCACTGTGCTACGCCGAGTTCGCGTCGCTGGTCCCCATGGCGGGAAGCGCGTACACCTACGGCTACGCGACGCTGGGTGAGTTTATCGCCTGGATCATCGGGTGGGACCTGGTCCTGGAGTACGCTCTGGGCGCGGTCACCGTGGCCATCGGATGGTCGGGCTACGTGGTCTCCTTCCTGCACGACATCGGGATCGATGTGCCGGCCCGGCTCAGCGCCGCGCATGGCACCCCGGTCACGCTGGCGGACGGTAGCACGGTGACCGCGGTCTTCAACCTGCCCGCGGTCATCATCATTGCCATCGTCACCGCGCTGCTGGTGGTCGGCATCAAGGAATCGGCGAACGTCAACAACGTGATCGTCTTCGTGAAGGTCGCGGTGGTACTGGTCTTCATCGTCGGCGCGATCCACGCGGTGAACCCGGCCAACTGGCATCCGTTCATTCCCCCGCAACAGGTCGGCCCCGACGGGATCCCGATCAAGGGCGCCTTCGGGTGGAGCGGGCTGATGACCGGTGCGGCGGTGGTGTTCTTCGCCTACATCGGTTTCGACGCGGTAAGCACGGCGGCGCAGGAGGCAAAGAATCCCCAGCGCGACATGCCCATCGGCATCATCGGCTCGCTCCTCATCTGCACCGTGCTCTACATTCTGGTTTCCGGCATCGCGACCGGCGTCGTGCCGTACACCGAGCTCAACGTTCCCGATCCCATCGCGGTCGTGGCGGATCGGGCAGGGCTGGGCTGGATCTCCAGCCTGATCAAGCTGGGAGCCATCGCCGGTCTCTCCTCGGTCATCCTGGTGATGTTGCTGGGGCAGTCGCGAGTGTTCTACAGCATGGCGCGGGATGGCCTGCTCCCGCAGTGGGTCAACAAGGTTCACCCCAGGTTTCAGACGCCCTGGATCACTTCGATCGTAACCGGGCTCGCTGTGGCAATTCCCGCGGGCTGGTTCACGGTGCGGGAAGCCGGCAGCCTGGTCTCGATCGGCACCCTTCTTGCCTTCGTGATCGTCTCGGCCGGCATCCTGGTGCTTCGGGTCCGGGAGCCCGGGCTTCCCCGGCCCTTCAAGGCTCCCATCATCTGGTTCACCGCCCCGGCCGGTGCGCTTTCCGCGCTCTACCTGATGGTTTCCCTGCCGTGGCGTACGTGGGAACGGCTGATCATCTGGTTCGTCATCGGGCTCGTACTATACGGTACGTTTGGTTACCGGCATTCCCGCCTCGGCCGTCCCCAGGCCTAGGGCCCTTCACCCTCTCCTTACGGAGCGTCGATGAGCCTCTTCCGTCGCAAGACCGTGGCCTCGCTGCAGGCGGCCATCGCGGCCGACCACAGTCTCAAACGAGCCCTCGGCGCGGGCAATCTCGTGCTGCTGGGCATCGGTGCCATCATCGGCGCCGGAATCTTCGTGCTGACCGGACAGGCCGCGGCCAACTACGCCGGGCCGGCCATCGTCTTTTCATTCATCCTGGCGGGCGTCGCCTGCGGATTCGCCGGACTGTGCTACGCCGAATTCGCGGCGATGATTCCGATCTCCGGGTCGGCGTATACCTACGGCTACGCTACCCTCGGGGAATTCGTGGCCTGGATCATCGGCTGGGACCTCATCCTGGAATACCTCTTCGCGGCCAGCACGGTCGCGGTGGGGTGGTCGGGCTATACGGTCTCGTTGCTCAGGGACATGGGGATCAACATTCCCGCGGAATACACCGGAGCGCCCTATACCCACACCGTGGCGGCGGACGTGCCGTGGTGGAACTTCTGGAGCCTCTTCGCGCAGGGATGGAGCAAGACGGGAAACGTGATCAACGTCCCAGCGATGTTTATCGTGTTCTTCATCACGGTCCTGCTGGTGATCGGCATCAAGGAGTCGGCCAACTTCAACAACGTTATCGTCGGCATCAAGATGGCGGTGATCCTGGCCTTCATCGCCTTCGGCATGGCCTACATCAACCGGGAGAACTGGGTGCCCTTCGTCCCGGCCGCTACCGGACCAGGTCACTTCGGAATCGGGGGCATCGCCCGGGGCGCCGCGGTGATCTTCTTCGCCTACATCGGATTCGACGCGGTGAGTACCGCGGCCCAGGAGGCGAAGAATCCCCAGAAGGACATGCCTATCGGCATCCTGGGATCGCTCGCCATCTGCACCGTGCTCTATATCACTGTGGCGCTCGTGCTCACCGGCATCGTCAAGTACGACCAGCTCAACGTTCCCGATCCCATCGCGGTCGGCATCAACGCGGCCGGCCCCGGTCTGGCCTGGCTCCGCCCGATCGTCAAGATCGGTGCAATCGCCGGCCTCTCGTCGGTGATCCTGGTGATGTTGCTGGGGCAGCCCCGGATTTTCTACACCATGTCGAAGGACGGGTTGCTCCCGCCGATGTTCGCCAAGGTGCATCCCAAGTTCCAGACCCCCTGGATCGCGAGCATCCTGACCGGCGTCGTCGCGATGCTGATCGCGGGCTTCTTCCCGATCGGACTGCTGGGCGAGCTGGTTTCGATCGGCACCCTCCTCGCCTTCGTGATCGTCTGCGGGGGCGTGCTGGTGCTGCGGTACACCGACCCGAATATCCCGCGGCCCTTCAGGACTCCACTGGTGCCCTGGGTGCCTGTGCTCGGAATCCTGTTCTGCGGGTATCTGATGATTTCGCTTCCCAAGGACACCTGGGCCCGGCTCGTCGTCTGGATGGTCATCGGGTTGTTGATCTATTTCACCTATGGACGCAAGCATTCGGTACTGAACCGGACGGGATGAGACGTTAGATTTACCTGCATGACAACGCTCTCTCCCGACCGTATCGACGCTGCACGGGAACTGGCCGGAATCTTCTCGCCCGGCCAGCGAGTCTGCCTGACGACGCACGTCAACCCGGACGGTGACGGGCTGGGCAGCGAGGTGGGATTCGCGCACTTGTTGCGTGCCAGGGGCTGCGAGGTAACGGTTACCAACCCGTCTCCAACCCCGGAGCGCTATCACTTCCTGTTCCATGATTTGCCCGGAGTGGATCGCAGCGACGCCGCGGTGAAGGAGCTCCGCAAGTCCGATCTGATCGTCGTACTCGACATCTCCGATCTCGGCCGGCTCGGGATGCTGGGCGGTATGGTTCGGGAACGCGGCGTGCCGGTCGCCTGTATCGATCATCACGTGAGCCCGGGATTGCTTCCTCCTGGGCCGCGCTACGTGAATCCCGAGGCTTCCGCAACGGGTGAGTTGGTCTACGAAATCGCCGCCGCGAATGGCTGGGCGCTCACCCCACCGGCGGCCCGCGCGCTCTACGTCGCAATACTCACCGATACCGGGGCTTTCCGCTTCAGCAACACGCGCCCCCACGTGTTGCGCGTGGCGGCCGCCCTACTCGAAGTCGGCCTCGATCCCGAGCAGATCTACCTCGACGTCTACGCCAACGCGCCGGAGGGCCGGGCCCGTCTGCTGGCCGAGACTCTCCAGACCATGGTGGTGGAACGGGAGCACGGCCTGGCGTGGGTCACCGTGCCGCCCGGCGCAATGGAGCGCTTCGGCGCCACTCCGGATGACCTCGATGGCATCGTCGAATTTCCCCGAAGCATCGCGGGCGTGCGGATGGCACTCTTGTTTCGGGAAATCGCCGCGGGCCGGGTTAAAGTCTCCCTCCGTTCCGTCGGCGATGTTGATGTGGCGGGCTTCGCCAAGCCTTTCGGCGGTGGCGGTCACACCAAGGCCTCGGGCCTCTCGGTGGAGGGCTCCATGGCCGAGGTGCAATCCCGGGTCCTGACTGAGGCCCGGGCCTACCTGGCCGGAAATGGAGTCGCTGAACCGGGCCAACCTTCAGGGGTTACCTTTAGAGGCAGGTAACCATAAGCTGTAGCAAACGTCCTCGGCCCATGGCTTGAGGCCCCGGTAAGCAATGCCCATGACCAGCAATTCCACTCAGCCTGACCTCCTAATCCGCATTGAGCAGACGCTCGACTCAATGCGTCCCTACATTGCCTCGCACCGGGGCAGTGTCGAGGTGGTGGACTTTGACGAGAGCCAGGGAACCCTGCTGCTTCGAATGGGCGGGACCTGTCACGGGTGCTCCGCTTCAACGATCACCCTGAAACAGGGCATCGAGGTCAGGCTGAAGGAGTTGGTGCCCGAAGTGCTCAAAGTAGAGGCAATTTGAGCACTCCACCCGCCGAGCCGCTTTGAGGTAACATGTCCGAACTGAGCGCGCGAGTCGCCGCGGCGCTTTCGCGGATCCAGAACCCCCGTCTCGAAAACGATCTGTTGTCCTCCGGCATGGTGCGCGATCTGGTCGTCGAGGACGACGGCAAGGTTTCGTTCACCTTTCTGCTGGGCCGGGAGGACCCGGCGACTCTGGTGCGGGAGGCACGGGCCGCGGTGCGCGCCGTCGAAGGAGTAAACTCCGGGGAAGTCCGGATCAGTGTGGTGGATCCTGCCGGTGCCGCGAAATCCACCCATCCACCGCCGGGACCCCCTCAGAGCGCGGGGATGGCTCCCCCGCCGCCTCAATCCGACTATCCCAACCTCGGCAAGATCATCGCGATTTCGTCGGGAAAGGGCGGGGTGGGCAAGTCGACCGTTTCGGCCAACCTCGCGGTGGCGCTGGCTCAGGCTGGCCACCAGGTCGGCCTGATGGACGCGGACGTCTATGGTCCCAACATCCCCCGCATGTTCGGAGTCTTCGAAAAGCCTCCGGTTGTGGCGGGAAAGATCGAGCCCCATGTGGCGCATGGCGTCCGGCTGATGTCGCTCGGCTTCCTGGTAGACCGGGACGCGCCGGCCATTTGGCGCGGCCCGATCATCATGAAGATCGTGCAGCAGTTTCTGCGCGATGTGGACTGGGGCGACCTCGACTACTTCATCGTGGACCTGCCGCCCGGGACCGGCGACGCGCAGCTCTCGCTGGTGCAGTCATGCCACGTCGCGACGGCGGTGATCGTCACCACGCCGCAGGAGGTCGCGGTGGGTGACGCGCTGCGTGGTGCCAAGATGTTCGAGCGGGTTGGTGTCCCGGTTGCCGGTGTGGTCGAAAATATGGGCGCCTACGAGGATCCCGAAACCGGCAAGCGAATGGCCTTCTTCTCCTCCGGAGGAGGCCAGCGGCTGGCCGAAGAGCTCGGCGTGCCGCTGCTCGGCTCGATACCGTTGCAGCCGGGCCTGGCGGAGCAAGCCGATCGCGGAGTGCCGGTCATCGTGGGCTCTCCCGGGAGCCCCGCCGCGGTTGCCCTTGCTGCGCTGGCCGATGTGCTGCATCGTCAGGTTGGGGGGAAGACGTTCGCCTTGCCTATCATGCGCGGCTGAGGCGCACGGCGCCGGCGCGGTGACCCTCATAACCCTCCTTACAGACTACGGCACGGCAGACCCCTACGTCGGCGAAATGAAGGGGGTGCTTCTCTCCCTAGCCCCCGGATGCACCCTGATTGACATCACCCATTCCATCGCCCCCGGCGATCTGCCGGCGGCGTCCTATGTGCTGGGGCGGACCTGGTCGCGATTTCCCGGGGGAACGGTCCATCTCGTGGTCGTTGATCCCGGGGTGGGCACGGCCCGGGGAGCGCTCGGGTTCACTGCGAAAGGCCACGGTTTTGTGGGTCCGGACAACGGGGTGTTCACCGCCGTGCTGCACGGAACCGAAGTAGAAGCGATCAGTCTCCCGCTTCCCGAGACTGCCTCGGCGACCTTTCACGGACGTGATGTCTTCGCGCCAGCAGCGGCGGCCCTGGCCCGGGGTGAACCGGTCGCCTCGCTCGGTCCGCCGTATACCAGAGTGCCGGTCCGGCTGTCGGGTGCTCACCCGCAGTACCAGGGTAAGAGCGTGATTGGTGAAGTGATTTTCGTCGACCGCTACGGCAATCTCATCACCAACCTTACACCGGACCTGGTTCCCCCTTACGCTGTGCTCGAAGCCGAGGAGCTTTCCATCGGTCCGTTGCGGCACACCTTCGGCGATGTGCCGACCGGCGGTCTCGTGGCCTATCTGGGATCGGGAGGAACTGTCGAAATCGCGGTGCGGGACGGCTCCGCCGCTCGCCGACTGGGCCTGGGAGTAGGAGGAAGGGTGCGCGCCAGGCTGGGATAGGCGGCGCTCGGGTCACTGGCAGGGACGCACTGTAGGCCCACAAAATCTCCTCCGGGGGACCGTGGATTCTGCCTTGCTGATGGATCGGCTAGGGAAGGTCCTGGCGCCCGACTATTCCGTTCTACGGCTGCTCGGCAGCGGTGGAATGGGATTGGTGTACCTGGGCTATGATCCTGCCCTCGACCGTCCCATCGCGATCAAGGTTCTCAATCCCGAGCTCGCCATCGCCGCATTGCAGAAGCGGTTCCTCAACGAAGCACGGCACCTCGCTCGGCTGGCGCCTCATCCTCATGTCGTCTCGATCCACAACGTCCAGGAAAAGGGCGGCCTCTCTTACTACATCATGGACTATCTGGGTGACGAAACGCTCGCCACCCAGCTGAAGCGGGGCCGGTTTACTCCCGATGAGGCCCGCCGCATGGGCATGGGAGTCCTGAATGGTCTCGCTGCGGCTCACCGTATCGACGTCGTTCATCGCGACATCAAGCCCTCAAACATTTTCATGGTCGAAGGCCGGGCCTTGATCAGTGACTTCGGCATTGCCCACTCCTCGCGGACCGATTCGGACACCCAACTGACGACTCCAGGTCAACAAATCGGCACCGTGATCTACATGAGCCCGGAGCAGGCGAGCGGGGAGCCGGTCGACGGGCGGTCCGATCTCTATTCCGCGGGACTCGTGTTGTATGAGGCGATGACTGGACGGCATTGGCGGATGCACACGACGCCGAGCCGGGGCGACTGGACCGATGTGCCGTCCGGCCTGGCCAAGGTTCTCAAGCGCGCGCTGCAGCCTGCGCCGGACGACCGCTGGCCCAGCGCCAAGGCCTTCGAGGACGCGCTGGCCTCAATCGAGCGAAAGCCAAGTGCACGACTCCCGATTGCCCTCGCATTAGCCGCGGGTCTGATCGTGGGCGGGCTGCTCCTGCCCAAACCTCAGCCTTCACCCTGCCGGGATCCTGGCCGCTCCGATCTGGCGCTGCTTCCCTTCACGGTGAGCGGGGGAACTCCGGGGATAGGTGGAGACGATTTCACCCGGATGGTTCAGCTCGAGGTGGACTGGTTCGGTCGGTTGCGGGTGACGCCTGAAGCGACCGTCGCCTGCTGGATAGACTCCGTACCTCCGTTACTGCGCGATGTCCGCGCCCCGCTTGATCTCCGTGCCCGGCAGGTCGTCTCAGGCCTGCTGTTCCGGCAGCCGACCGGCTGGGTATTGCGCATGACGGTCCGGGATCGCGAGCCGGAGCCCTCCCACGTGCTTACCGTGCCAGGGGATTCGAGCGATCCGATCGGCTGGAGTCGCGCGGCTGCTGACTCGATCGTCCGGCGCGTCTTCCCCCAGTACTGGGATTACTACTATGGCCTGAGAAAGCGGGCCAATCCCAACTCGAACCGGGAAGCCTACGCCCAGTACTTCGCCGGCGAGAGAGACTTTCAGCGCGACGCCTACGGTTCCGCTCGCGGCCATTACGAGGCTGCTCTAGCGGAAGACTCCACGTTCCTCTACGCGGCTTGGCGGCTCAGCATCGTGTACCGGTTTCTTCGTCTGCCCTTCGCGCAGCACCTGCGGGAGCTCTACGATGGACATGCCATGGAGCTGCCGGATCAGTATCGCGCGCTGATCCAGGGCCTGCTCGATCCCGATCTCCGTCGCCGGTTCGAGCGTTACCGTGCCACCGCCGCCGCCTTCCCGCAGGATGGCTACGTCCGTTTCGTCTATGCCGACGAGTTGTTCCACCGGGGCCCGCTGGTCGGGTATCCCCTTGATTCGGCACTGGCCCAGTTCCGCGCGGCGGTGGCGATCGAACCCGACCTGGAGCAGATGCCGGCCTACGACCACCTGTTCTACGGCTATCTGCGACTGGGCCGCCGGCCCCAGGCCGATTCGAACCTCAAGTACCGGGTGAGTATTCCACTCTCCGGTGAGGCCGAGGATGCGCAGCGCCGCCGCTTCTTCAAGTTTGCCTACGATGCGCGATTTCGTCCCTGGCTCGCGCCACTCGAAAACTGGTACATCGGCATTCGGGTGGATTCGACGACCCTCGATCGAATGAATCGGTATGCGAGGTTGGGCTATTCGTTCGACGTGCCCCACGCCCAGGAGACCCTGGGTCGGATTATCGCCAGGAAGGCGCCGGACCCGACGGAGCGGGCCAATGGTCACCTGGCCCAGGGTCTGGCACTCATGTTTCTCGGCCGGCCAACCGCGGCGCTGCCACATCTCGACTCCGCTGCCGTGCTGGGAGGCCGCCCCGACAGCCTGTTTCTCCGCGCCGAGTGGAGAGTAATGCCGGGAATTCTCGGCCTTCCGGGAGTCCCGGAGCAGGAACGCGAAGCGGGCCTGTCGTCTTTGGCGACGTTCGACACCAGCGGGGTCAATGGAATTCGTGCGCGCTGGGCCCTCGCGGTGGATGCCTACTCTCGAGGAGATACTGTAGCCGCGCTCTCCCAGACGACTCAACTGACTACACCGGCCGCCCGGAGACTCCGCGCTCTGACCGATGCGATGCAAGCGGCTGCACGGGGAGAGCCAGGCGAGGCCCTGCGTCTCTCCGAGTCGCTGATTTCCTACGATACGACCGGTGTGGTGCAAGACCCGTTTGCCCGTTCCGTGCTCTACCTGCAACGAATGGCCTGGCAACTCTTTCTGGGTGACAAGGAAGCCGCCGATAAGTCCCTCCTCTGGGCCTACAACACCGACTCCGGTATCGAGGGCTGGCCCCAACGTGATCTGGAACCCGGCGACGTGGACGGGATGATGTCGGTGTACGCCCGCTTACTCGAGGCCGAGTCGGCGCGGAACGCCGGCCATACCGATTCGGCGTGCCCTCTCGCTCAACGAGTTCGGGAGCTCTGGCGCGACGCGGAGCTCTCCTTCTCTGAGCTCAAGGTGCGGGCCGATCGCGCCGCCGCCGGGTGCCCCCGTTGATTCGCTCCCGGTTCTGGGTCCGGTGACCTCATAACGCTCCTTACAGACTACGGTCCGGCTCGCCCCGCCCCCGTCTGGGGAGTAGGTTCACGCGTCTCCCCGCCAGCCCGACGGTGCGCTAGTGGATCCCGCTTTGCTGATGGAACGGTTGCGCGCGTGCTTGGCACCCGACCACACGGTCGAACGGTTGCTGGGCACCGGCGGCATGGGTGCGGTGTTCCTGGGCCGCGATGTGGCGCTGGACCGTCCGATCGCGATCAAGGTTCTCCAGCCCGAGATGTTCACCGCCGCGCTGGCCGCGCGGTTCCTGCGCGAAGCGCAGTTGCTCGCCAAGCTGGCACCCCACCCGCACATCGTCTCCATCCACAAGGCCGAGCCGAAGCAGGGCCTCTTCTACTACACGATGGATTACCTGGGCGAGGAAACTCTCGCCGCCCATCTGGACCGCGGGCGATTCTCCCCGGAGCGCGCTCTCCGGTTGGGGTTGGATCTGCTGGGTGGTCTTGCCGCCGCCCATCGGATCGAGGTGGTGCATCGAGACATCAAGCCGTCCAACATCTTTCTGCTGGAGGGTCGGGCCCTTATCGCCGATTTCGGCATCGCACACTCTCCCCGCAAGGCAGCGGAAACCGAGCTCACCATTCCCGGCCAGCCTATAGGCACCATGCGGTACATGAGCCCGGAACAGGCGTTAGGCCAGCCGGCCGACCCGCGATCGGACCTCTACTCGACGGGTGTCGTGCTGTACGAGGCGCTGACGGGACGGCACTGGCCGCCGCTTCAGCCGCCCAAGCGTGGCGATTGGAGCGGGGTGCCTCGTGGTCTGGCCCGCGTGCTCCAGCGGGCACTGGAGCCTGCTCCCGACCACAGGTGGGCCACGGCGGCGGATTTTGGAAATGCGCTGCGGGCGCTGACCCGCCGGCGAACGGCTCGGCTGCAGGCCCTCGGGATCTCCATCGTCGTTGCCGTGGTCGCGGTTTGGATCTTCCGGCCCTCCGGCCCGCCGTCCTTCTGCCGCCGCCCGAGCGCCTCCGACCTGGCCTTTCTCCCGTTCACCGCGAGTGGTGAGGCTCCCGGAGTGGGCGGTAGGGACTTTGCCCAGATGGTCCAGTTAGAGGTGGAGTGGTTCCGCCGGTTACGGGTGACCCCGGAGGCCACGGTTGCCTGTTGGGCCGATTCGGTTTCCGCTCCGCTGCGGGATGCGCGTGCGGTGCGAGATCTTGGCGCCCGCCAAGTGGTTTCCGGGCTCGTGCTGCAACAAGCAGGGGGATGGGTGCTGCGAATCACAGTTCGGGACAGTGAGCCCGAGCCGTCCATGGTGCTGAATGTTCCTGGCGACCCGGCGGATGTGCCCAACTGGAGCCGTTCCGCGGCCGACTCGATCGTCCATCGGCTGTTTCCGGCCTATTGGAATTACTACCGGGAGATCCGACCGCGAGGAACCGCGGATCGCCAGGTGTACGACGACTTCTTCAAGGGGGAACGCGAATTCCAGCGTGACGCCTCCAACCGGGCCCGTACCTATTACGAAGCAGCCCTGGCACGGGACTCGACGTTCATCCCCGCCGCCTGGCGGCTCAGCATCGTCTACCGCTTCCTGCGAGTGCCGTTGGAGGACTACCTGAGGAAGCTGTACGAAACCAGGGGTCCGGAACTTCCTGAACAGTACCGGGAGCTGACCGCGTCCCTGCTGGACCCCGACCTGCCCCGGCGTTTCGAGCGCTATCGCGCGACGGTCGCGAAGTTCCCTCGGGATGGTTATGTGCGCTTCGTGTACGCCGACGAGCTGTTTCATCACGGTCCGCTCGTGGGCTATCCGCTTGACTCGGCCATGGTGCAGTTTGACTCCGCCTCGGCGATCGATCCGGACCTGGACCAGATGTGGGCCTACGATCACCTGGTGTATGGCTACTTGAGGCTGGGCCGGCGGGCCCAAGCCGATTCCAGCCTGGCTCGCAGGCTCGCAATACCGCCATCGGGGGAGCGGGAGGAACTGCAGCGTCGCAGATTTCTCAAGCTGGCTTACGACGAGCGGTTCCGCCCATGGCGCGCCAGCGTCAAGCGCTGGTACGTCGATCTGACTGCCGATTCCACCACCATGGAAAGCATCAATCGCTTCTGCCGACTCGGCCTCTCCTTTGATATTCCCGGATCACAACTCGGGCTTGGCAAGATCCTGGTGCGAACCGGACTCGATTCACTCGCGCGGGCGAATGGTCACCGTGCGCAGGGGATTGCGCTCATGGCCTTCGGCCGTCCACTGGCCGCGCTGCCTCAGCTCGACACAGCAGCCTTGAGCTGGGGCCGGCCCGACAGTCTGCTCGAGCGTGCCGAGTGGAGATTGATGCCCGGCATCCTTGGACTGCCCGGGGTACCTGCGACTGCGCGGGAGTGGGGGTTGGCGCGACTCAAGGAAATCGCCGGCCCGGACGCGGTGGGGACCCGCGCCTTATGGGCCCTGGCGGTCGAGGCACATGCGCGAGGCGATACTCTCGCGGCCAATGAGTACGCGAGCCGGATGACGATGCCCGCCGCGGCGAGGCTCCGAGCGCTGACCGATGCATTGCAGGAAGCGGCCCGGGGACGGATGGCTGAGGCTCTTGCCAAGTCGGAACCCCTCATCGCTGACGCTCCAGCCGACGTCGTTCAGGATCCGTTTGCGCGCTCGTTGCTCTACCTCCGTCGGCTGGACTGGCAGGTTGCCCTGCACGACAGCACGGCTGCGGATCGCACGCGGCTCTGGTACCTCAATACCGATATCGAGGGCTGGCCGCAGCATGACCTGCAAGCAAGTGAGGTGGACGGCATGATGGGCATGTACGCCCGGCTGCTTCAAGCCGAAGTGGATCGCGCAGCGGGTCGCACCGCTTCCGCGTGTGATCTTGCCGCCCGGGTCCGCGAACTATGGCGGAAGTCGGAGCCTTCGTTTGTGGAACTGCGGGCAAGAGCGGACCGTGCCGCCGAGGGATGCGTTCAGTGATACGCTGCCGGTTGCTGGGTCCGGTCGAGATTACCGCTGACGGCGGTCCCGCCCCTCCGGAGCTTCTCTGGCGGAAGCACCTCGCATTGCTGATATACCTGGCCCGCTCACCTCGCGGCCGGACCCGCGATCACCTGGTGGGATTGTTGTGGCCGGAGAAGCAGGAGCCCCAGGCCCGCCATTCTCTGAATGAGGCGCTCAGGGTTCTGCGACGCGCCGTGGGCGAGGATGCGGTACAGAGTGATGCCCGTCAGGTGCAGGTAGAGCCCGCCGCTCTCGATCTCGATACCGAGCGATTCGAGAGTCTGGCCGGTGCAGGGAAGTGGCGCGACGCGGCGAACCTGGTCGAAGGAGATTTCCTCGAAGGGTTCGGAGTCCCTGGAGCGTCGGACTTCGAGGACTGGCTGCGGCAGGAGCGCGAAGCCTGGCGCCGGCTCGGGGTCCAGGCCCTGACACGGGCCGCGGGCGAGAGTCTCGTAGCGGGGGCGGTGCAGGAGGTGGTGGGGTTCGCCCGCCGGGCCCTCTCGCTCGATCGCCTCGCCGAAGGCGCGGTTCGAGCCCTCATGAAAGGACTGGCGATCAGCGGAGATCGCGCGGCGGCGCTGGCGGAGTTCGAAGGCTTGAGTGCTGGGCTGTTGGAGTCCAGCGGGGCGGCTCCCGAGGCGGAAACCGTCGCGCTGGCGGAGCGGATCCGGCGGGGACGGGGATGGAACCTGGGCCCCGATGCCCGCGAGGCCGCGAACGCCTATTCGAGGCGCACTCCCCTCGTGGCCCGGGGAGACGACCTCGGGCATCTGCTCCAGGCCTGGACAGCGTGCCGCGAGCAGAAGCGCGCGAGTGTTGCCATCATCGAGGGCGACTCCGGTACCGGGAAGACCCGGTTGCTCGAGGAACTGCTGGAACGGGCCCGTCTCGATCGGGCCGCGGTCGCCGCGGTCCGCGCGGTGGAGGCGGACTCGACCGAGCCATTCGCGACACTGGTGGGACTCGCCCGGGGCGGAATGCTCGACATGCCGGGACTCTCCTCGGCAACAGCGCAGAGTCTTGGTACCCTCGCGGCCCGGATTCCGGAATGGGCCGAGCGGTTCGTTCCGGCCGAGGATCCCGACCAGGGAGTAGGCCGAGCCTTCACGGAAATCCTGAATTCCATCACTGAGGAGCAGCCGGTACTACTTGCCGTCGATGACCTGCAGTGGTCTGACCGGGACTCGTTTCTCACCCTGGCCGCGGCCCTGCGTGATGGCCACTCAGCCCCGGTCTTCATTGTTTTCATCACGACCCTGCTCGGCGCGCGGCCGGAGATCGACGACCTCCGGGTTCGGATACCGAGGGACGTTCCCGGTGTCGTAGTGACCCTCGGCGGATTACCGGTCTCAGCCATCCACGAGTTGGCTCGGTGGGCGCTTCCCCGTTACAACGAAACCGAGCTTGATCGTGTGGCGCGCCGCGTGGCGATGGATTCCGCGGGCCTGCCCCTGCTGGTCATCGAACTGCTGCATGCCGTGGCCCTGGGGCTCGATCTTCGGGAGAGCGAAGGGGCCTGGCCGACTCCGCTGCGGACCCTCAGTGATACCCTCCCCGGAGACCTGCCCGATGCTATCGTGGCGGCCATTCGAATCGGGTTCCGAAGACTCACTCCGACCGCGCAGCGGGTGCTGACTGCCGCCGCGGTGCTGGGAGACCGAGTGTCGGCCACCGACCTGAGCGTGGGAAGCGGCCAAACTGGCACCGAACTCCACGAAGCCCTGGATGAACTCGAGTGGCAGCGCTGGCTCGTCGCGGAGCCTCGGGGCTACTCGTTCGTGGCGGGCATCGCGAGGCACGTAGTCGCAAGGGACATGATCACTCCGGGCCAAAGAAACCGTCTCGTCGCCGCGGTCGCGACGCAGCGACCCCAATCCGGCTGACCCTTCTGCAGGGCCGACTCAGAACAATTCATCGAATAGCGTCGACGCCGAACGACTTGATCTCCTCTTGATGCCCGGGCGCTACTCTGCCCTCGTGGCGATTCAGGATCGTCCTGGATCGAACTCGCCCCACGGCGCGGCGTCTCAGCAAGGAGATCGTATGACTTCCACGGCCAATGGAATCCTGTTCCGGCGCCAGATTGTCTCCGGCGCGCTGGCTCTATTGTTGCCTGCCTGCACTACGTGGCAGGTTGGCACACCGACTCCCGCTGAATTCGTCACCAACAAACACCCAAACCTGGTACAGGTTACCAGGACCGACGGCTCGAAATTCGATCTTCGGTTTCCGAGGGTCCTGGACGATTCGCTGATGGGAACAGTCGCAGGAGGACTGGCGCAGGAGGACTCGGCGCGGACTCTCGGTCTCCCACTCAGCGAGGTTCAGAGTGTGGCCGCCCGGAAGACCTCGGTAGGAAAGACCGTGGCTTTGATAGGTGGCGTCTGGCTGGGGCTGGGTCTCGTTGCGCTGGCAGCGCGGGATTGCGGAGATTCGGACAGCTATGGTGGGTGCTAGAGCAATTGCCTACTTCCACTCCACTTTCACCACGCCAACCGTGCTGGTGAGAGACAGGGAGAGCCTGCGCCCCGCGGTGGAGTAGTTGAGGGAGCGATAGATTCGGCCTTCCTGGACGAACCCTTCCGGATTGAAGTTGGAGAGGAACCGATCCAGGGTCAGCTCGACTCCGACCTCCCGGGGCAACACCAGACGAGATGTCTCCCAGCGCAACGGCCAGCGCAATGGTCGCGTCTCGCTTCCAGGCACCGGTAAGGTCAACCAGCACGCCGCCCACGCCACCATCCAGCCGGATGGTCTCACAATCGCTGTTGCCGAGCTGATAGGCCGAGAATTCCGCGGCTCCCACGCTGATGGTCAACTGGTCGCACTGGACCCGGTTGGGTGAGCTGAACCGCAGCGTGGTCTCGCTGGCGCCGGTCCGGATCTCGGCCCGGGAGACCCGAAGCCCTCCCAGGTCCAGGTCGGCTTCGGTTGCGCCGAGCGAGACGTCCAGCGAGAGAATCGTGCGTGGATTGAGCTCGATCAGCCCATCCTGGGGACGATCATTCCTGAGCCCTACGCTGATCCCGGCCTGGCCACTGCTCTTGATGCCAAGGCGCAGCTCGGTCCCGGTGCTGTCCACCTTGCTGAGCGGCGCGAAGCGTTCCGGATCGTAGGACAGCTCCATGCGGTAGAGCGATCCCGGCGATCCCGGCCGGACCTTGAGCACGCCGGCGGCGAATTCGATTTCCGCCTGGAGGCTGTCCTGCCCGCGGTACTGCTTGGACAGCGTCACGGTGCGGTAGTCCTGGGCGAGCAGCGGTCCGCCGAGCGAAGTCAGCAAAAGCAGAAGAAGGGCGGAGGCCCCGGGGAGTACGACGCATTGGGTTAACGGTGAGGCGGGGGCGGAGTCCTGGTGCTTGGCTTGCTCTGGGCCGGGACTCCAAACTGCGGTGTCGCCCACAGGAATTCGTCGGTGAGCGCCTCGGCGGGCAGCAGACGGCCGGCAAACTCTTCGCGATAACCTGCGCGGCTCAGCAACGCCGCGCCGAATCCGACCGTGGCCAGCAACCAGGTCACCAGCGCCGCCGCGGCAAGCAGCAAGGTCCCCGCGACAGGCACCCAGCCGAAAAAGACCCAGACGGCCCAAAGGGTCAAAATGCCGAGCAACCCGACCGTGACGTAGCGATAGCTGTTCGCGGTGCTGATGGAAGCGCCCAGCGCCAGCTGGCGCCGGGTGTAGCGTTCTCCCATGGCGTGGGCCACCGCGAGGAAGCCACCCAGCACTGCGACCACGACCAGCAGTCCGTACACGATGACGGCAAAGGGCAGCAGCAGGATGCCGGCGACGCTCAAGATCAGCCCGACGACCAGCATGCCGAAGGTGGGGAGAAGCAGAATCTGACCGAGGAGCCCCACCAGGAACGCCCGCCCGAATGAGCGCGCCACCGTGTCCGAAACCACTTCGAGCGGCGGCCTGGCGAACATCACCATACCGGTCCCGATCAGAACCAGGGTGATGAACACTCCGGCGAGCCCCGCCGCATTTCGGGCGGTGAGCGCGAGACGGCTTGGAGCGGCTTCGGTAGGAGTCTTTTGCCGGGCGGGAGAGGGTTGGGCGCGCAGGGTCCTGATCTCCCCGCGAATTTCACCACCGCGATCCCGCACGTCCCCGGCCACCGCGAGCACATCTCCCGTCACGACTGCACCGGGGTACACCGTGACGTTGCCATCTACCGTGGCGAGGTTGCCTTCGAGCGTTCCGAACACATCGGCATCGCCCCGGATCACGAGCAGCGGGCCGCTAACCGTTTCACCGGAACCGATGCTGAAATGACCAGTACGGGCCTGACCTCCGGGTACGGTAACTCGCAACGTGGAGCCCCGCAGTCCCGCCGCCTGGCGCAGCAGCGGCTCGAGGCGATCCGGATCGCTCAGGTCGGAGATGTCGATGACCAGACCACTCGCGTCGGCGGGTGGGACGACCTGCGGCAACGCCGACTCCCGGCTGGGGAGCGCTCAGTAGGGACAGTCGCTCCTGCAGCAGCGAGACCAGCCCCTGCTCATCGCCGACTCAGCCCGTCCGGCTGCCAGTTTCTCGCGAGGGTGAGTACTTCGCCGGTGCCTACCCGTGCCGCCTCGAGAATGAACTGCCGCCAAGCTGTCTCCAGCGCCCCACCCTGGGGGAATCGGCCCACGACCCGATCGTCGATCTGAAGCTGTCCATCGTGCATCGAGAGGCGCAGCGTCCCGCCGTCCTCGTAGTCGAATACGAGGGAGCTGGCCTGCGGCGAAATCGAAACGATGTGGTCCCGAACCACCCGAGGGGGCTCGTCGTGGAACAGCTGGCGGAAGAAGCTGATGGAGGCGGAGAACGTGTCGCTGAACCGGTCGCCCGGATCACCGACAGCATGCAGCGGGCGGGCCAGAACCAGCGCCCACCCGAGACTGAGAATCAGCGTTTTCCTATGGAAGGGCACGAGCCACTCGCGGAGCGGGCAGGGCCAGGAGTCGGCGCATCGCGACGAGACCGCCAGTATAGAGCGCGGTCGCTACCGCGGCGAGCGCCACTATCCGGCCCGGGCTCGCCGCGGAGCGAAGCTCCAGGACCCAGGGCTGCGCGAGAATACGGGAGCCGACGCCCTGTGCCGCGGCGAGGGTCAATTGTGTCGCAACTGTCGTTGCCCAGGTACCCAGCGCGGCGAGAGTATCCTGGTGTGTAAGGCTCCATGCCACGCTGGCACCCATCGATCCCACGACGAGACTGCCCAAGCTGGCTGCCAGCGCCACCGAGCGGCGGCTGGCGAAGATCCGGGACCGCCAACTCTTCGGAAGCGCCACCTTGGCCATGACCCGTTCCTCGAACCGCGCTCCTGGCTGGAACAGTGGCAGCTGTTCGAGTCGATAGACCAGGGCCCGCTCCGCATCGGCCAGCTGGCGGCACTCGGCGCAGGCCCACAAGTGATTCCGCCCCTCCTGATGCAGCGCGTCTGCTAGCCAGGCATCGAGATCATCTGCGGTGAGATGCTGGCCTATGGAAAGCGGTGCGACCCGCACCGAAGCCATCACCAGTTCGGAAAACCCGGCGGGCGGCTCCAGGGCCGGCAGGGCGTTCAGTTGCGCCACGACCTCGCGCAACTCCTCCAACGCGCTGCGGCATTCTTCGCATGTTTCGACATGGGACGTCCGATGAGTGGCGAGCCTACCCTCCAGGAGCAGATCCAGCTCATCGGGTCGCAAGTGCAAGGTGTGATCCGTCATAGACGCGTGGCTTTACGGCGGGCTGTGGACATGGGTTTCACTGTTTCAGGTGCGCGAGAAGGTCCCGGAGTTCGTGGCGTGCACGATGGATGTAGGTCTTCACAGTCCCCAGCGGCAGGTCGAGCGATTGGGCAATTTCTTCATACGCCAGACCCTCGACGTGACGCAGCAGAATGCAGGCTCGATACTCGGGTCTGAGTTGCGCGATGGCACGCTCGATGGCGCTGCCCAGCTCACGGGCCTCGAGTTCTTCGAGAGGAGTTTCCCCCTTGTCGCCGACCTGAAGGGCGGTCGCTTCAATTTCTTCGGGTGTCGCCGCGTGCGGTGCCCCGTCGAGCGACAAGGTGTCCAGCTCGCGACGGCGCAGGTGATCGATGGCGGCGTTGTTCGCGATCTTGAAGATCCAGCTGGAGAATTTGTACTCCGGCCGGTACGACCCGATCGCGTTGAGGGCCTTGATGAAGGTTTCTTGAGAGAGATCTTCTGCGAGCTGCCGGTCGCGCACCATGCGGAGGACCAGCGAAAACACCGGTCGTTCGTAGCGCCGGATCAGTTCGCGGTAGGCAGCCTCTCGGCCGTCCCGGGCAAGGACAACTACTTCCTGGTCGGTGAGCGCGGCCAGTTCCCGCGGCTCAGCCATGGGCCAGCCGTCGGCTTGCGGAGCCGGTTCGCCGGGGACTACATTGCGCGCCTATGTTAGCCACAGATAGTAAGTTACCCGTCCCGCCCGGCGCTGAAAAGCGGTCGTACGTCCGAGCGATGTTCACCGCGATCGCCCCCCGCTACGATTTTCTCAATCACCTGCTCAGTCTCAATGTGGATACCAGCTGGCGGCGGCAGGCCGTGGCCCGGCTGGACTGGCGCAGGACACCCACCGGAGTGTTCCTCGATTTGTGCGCTGGGACGCTGGACTTGGCGGCGGCGCTGGCCGATCAACGGGGATTCGGTGGCCGGGTGATTGGGGCGGATTTCGTGTTGCCCATGCTGCAACTGGGACGCGAAAAGTCCGACCGGGTCCTCCCGCTCAATGCCGATGCCCTGGAGCTCCCGTTCGACAAGGCGGTGTTTGACGGGGCCACCGTGGGATTCGGCGTGCGCAACCTGGCAGACCTGGATCAGGGACTGGCCGAGGCGGCAAGGGTACTCAAGAAAGGGTGCGCGGTTCGTGGTTCTGGAATTCACCACTCCGCCCCGGGAGCCGATGCGCTCCCTGTACTTCTTCTACTTCAGGCAGGTACTTCCTGTGATCGGCCGGCTCATCTCGAGACATCGGGACGCCTACACCTACCTCCCGGATTCGGTGCTCGCGTTCCCGGGACCGGATGAGCTCGCCGCCCGGATCAGGAACCAGGGGTTCGGCGACGTGAGCTACCGCCTGGTATTCGGTGGCATCGCGGCGATTCACGTGGGAACCCGGAAATGAGCGGTCGATGGTGAATGGTCGATGGTCAATGGTCGATGGTCCCCTTGATCCGGAAAACAGGAGCACACAGCTCGGTATCGGCGATCAAAGACCCTAGACCTAGACCCTAGACCCTAGACCATCGACCATCGACCATCGACCCCATCGATCGACCATTGACCATCGACCATCGACTACCAAGTGCTGCGGGAAGGCCAGACCTTCAGCGGCGAGTCCCTGCTGGTTCGCTACGCCAATCTGGTCAAACTGCCACACACCCTGTTTGCGCTCCCCTTCGCCTTGCTCGGCGTTCTCGAGGCATCGTTTCAGCGTGGCGTTATGTGGCGGCAGGTGGGGCTCGTGGTAGTGGCGTTCTCCGCGGCGCGGTGGGTGGCCATGGCCTTCAATCGCATCGTCGATCGGGAGTTTGATGCGCGCAATCCGCGGACTCAAAACCGGGAGCTGCCCCGCGGCGCGCTGAGCCTTGCTCAGGCCTGGGTCTCGGTCATCATCGCCGCCGCGCTGTTCCTCGCGTCTGCCGCCGGTCTCAACCGGCTGTGTCTCTACCTGAGTCCCTTGGCACTCGGCTGGATCATGTTGTACAGCCTTAGCAAACGATTCACCTGGTGGCCACACCTCTGGCTGGGGATGAGTCTGGCGATCGCTCCGGTAGGCGGCTTCCTGGCGATCACCGGCGAATGGAGCCGGCCCTGGTGGACCCTCTTTGCGATCAGTCTTGCGGTCGCTACCTGGGTCGCGGGATTCGACATCTTCTACGCATTGCCGGACCAGGCCTTCGACAAGGGCGAGGGACTCCGCAGCGCGGTGGTGCGACTGGGTGAGAAGCGAAGCATTCTGGTCGCCAAGCTGCTTCACGGGGTGACGATTCCAGCGCTGGTGCTGTTCGGGCTGGGGGCGGGGTTCGGCGCCTGGTTCTATGTCGGTGTGGGTGCAGCGGCGTTGATTCTGGCCTACGAGCACCGGCTGGTGAGGCCCGGCGATTTGTCACGACTCGATGCCGCCTTCTTCACGATGAACGGAATCATGAGTCTCACTGTTTTTGCCTTCGCGCTGGTGGATCGACTGGTATGAACACTGTGAAAGGAGAGCCATGAGCCGGCGGAGAAAGAAAACAGAACAGGAGTCCATATTCTGGAGGCGGACGACTCCAAATCCGACGCAGAAGGGCAAGCGAGGAAGTAAGGAGTCGCTCCCCGGCGACCAGCTACCCCCGCCACCCCCGCCCAGCCACCCGGTGAGGAACCCTACGCCAAATCGCCGCGGACGCTGAGCTGTGCTGCCGATCGTACTCGCGATCACCGGTGCCTCGGGGGCCCCCTACGCGGTCCGACTCCTGGAGCTTTTGGCGCGCCATCGGCTGCCGGTCTGGTTGATTGCGACCAGCCACGGGTGGAGGCTCCTCAAGGCGGAGTGCGACATCGGCGACGAGGCGGGACTCCGCGCGGCCACCGGCGGAGACTGGTCGAGTGTCACGGTCTACCCCGACGACGATCGCGGCGCCAAACCGGCGTCGGGCTCGGTCAAGACCGGTGGCATGGTCATCTGTCCCTGCTCGATGGGCACGGTGGCCGCGATCGCCGGAGGAACCAGTCGGTCACTGGTCGAGCGCGCCGCCGATGTGACGCTCAAGGAACGGCGCAAGCTGATCCTGGTCCCCCGGGAGACTCCGCTGTCGCTCATTCACCTTCGCAATCTCGTCTCGGTAACCGAGGCCGGTGCGGTGGTCATTCCCGCCGCTCCCGGTTTCTATCACCGTCCGACGCAGATCGGGGACCTGGTGGATTTTGTCGT
This sequence comes from uncultured Gemmatimonadales bacterium, assembly GCA_963788625.1. Taxonomy (GTDB): domain Bacteria; phylum Gemmatimonadota; class Gemmatimonadetes; order Gemmatimonadales; family GWC2-71-9; genus DATBGE01. The sequence continues at coordinate 1,305,786 of CAWBHB010000001.1, forward strand.
CCAACGGGTACTCGACCAGTTGGGGGTGGAGGTGGAGGTGGGGAAGAGGTGGAAGGGAGGAAATTGAAGATTGAGATTGAAGATTGCAGATTGAACTGATCGTTGGTGATGCATGAATTGATATCAATCGAGAGCTGCACCCAATCTTCAATCTTCAATCTTCAATCTGACAATCTCCTCAATCTTCCAATCCGCCACCCCATGCGCCTCGGCATCATCTCCGACACCCACGGCCTCCTGCGTCCGGAGGTTTTCGAAGTCTTCCGGGAGGTGGACCACATTCTGCACGCGGGGGACATCGGACCGGCGGGGTTGCTGGATGAGCTCGAGGCCATTGCGCCGGTGACTGCCGTCTACGGGAACACCGATGACTTCGATCTTCGCGGTCGCCTGCCCGAGGTGGTTCAGACCAGGATCGAGGGGCTCGATTTCGTGGTGACCCACGGAGATCAGTTTGGCTCTCCCACGCCTGAACTGTTGTACGAGGCATACCCGGATGCCGAAGTGATCGTCTTCGGCCACACCCACAAGCCGCTGCTCGTGACGCTGGATGTCGTCGTCACCGTGATGAACCCGGGAGGCGCAGGGCGTCGGCGATTCAGTCTCCCTCCTACAGTGGGCATCATGGAGCTCGAAGCCGGGCTGCCACCGAGAGCACGCCTGGTGCCATTGCTCGGCCTGGATGAAGACTGAGAAGTCGAATGATCACCACGCTGCTGGTTCTGGGCTTGATCGCGGACACGTTGCGGGCGAGTACCGTGAAAACGGCTCCGGTCTTCGATGGCCGTGCGACGGCGGCGGAGTGGGGGACGCCCTCCTGTCTCATCCAGCGTCCCGGTGGCGCCGTGCGCCTCTGGCTGGTCCGGTGGGAAGGCAGCGTGTATCTCGCAGCGGAAGTGGAGGACTCGACCTATTACTGGGGCGACGACCTGGTCATCAGCCTCGATACCCAAGGCGAGGGATCTCCTGCGCCAGACCACGACGATTTTCAGTGGTACCTCCGCCGCATGATCGACAGCAGCGTGATCTTCAGGGGCCAGAATGGCAACTGGCAGCCGCCGAGGGGGGATCCCGATTGGCGACTGGGGAAGGAGCGGGAGGGCGGTGGGTGGGAGCTTCGAACTGAGAATCGCGCGTCTGGCTGGTCGCTCGAGCTCAAGATGGACCAGCAGTATTTTCACGAAGCGAAAGCCGGAAGCCTGCCCCGAATCGCCTTTCGGGTGTTCGACGATTCACCGCAGGGCTGGTATACCTGGCCTCAGGTTGTCGGTGCGGTTCAACCGACCATGGTCGAGCGGCGGCCGGACTGGTGGGCGCCGGTTCTCCTCGGCGGCGGCTCTTGAGAGCTAATTGGGGGCTCTCGGCGTCCGGCGATTCACTTCAATTTCCCTCGCAGTCGTCGCTTCCTTACCATCTTCTGTCACCACTCGTACCTCGAGCCGATACTTGCCCGGCTTCACGTTCCCGATGTCGAGCGATCGCCGCACCCGGAGCGGGGCGCCGGATACCTCCTGCTGGTAGCTCAGGCGCAGCGCTTCGCGCCTCCCCTGACTGATCCGCACCTCGGTCCGAACCGGGCTCGGGCTCTCCAGACCGTACACCTCGAAGTAGAGCTCCACCTGGTCCGTGGGATCGAAGGTCGCGCTGGGGTTGAAGAGCGCGGTATCGGCGGGCGTCGCAACCCATTCGAGTCCCTTTGATCTGGTCCCAAGCACCAGGCCGCTCACCGACAGGCCAGATCCGTCGACCGGCTCGACTCGAAGGGAATCCTCGGGCAAGATCGTCCCTGTCGAGTCGTTGGTCTCCACACTCATGCGGTACAACCACTGCCCGGGTTGAATGGCCAGCTCCAGACGGCCCTGGGCCTCGAGACCGTCCTCCGTATTCCGCACGTCGAACACCGTGTCGCGATCGATCGCGGGGCCGGGAACTCCCATGGCATCGTAGAAGCCGGCCCGAATCCGCACCGGGAGATGCGTCTGCGCCTGTTCTCCACGTTGCTCGGCTTCCAGTGGGATGGCAAAGACGAGGTGTACCATCGGTAACCCTCCACGCTCCCCAACCGCCACGGCGTCGGCATCGGATTCGATCCCTCTGGGATAATGCCGCACGTTGGCATCGGTGACAGTCGCCACCTCGATGCTGCTCTCCACGATATCGTGCTCCCGGTCCGCGGCGCGGGCTCGAGCGTACTGCCCCCAGTTGAGGAACTTGGCGTACACATCCAGCAGGTCGGCGCGGGAGGCGAGCAGCATTTCGATCTGGGCTTCCGATCCGGCTCCCAGGTCGAAGATGCTCCGCACCAGCCGGTAATCCTGGATGTCGCCACCCACCGTGTAGGCACCGCCGCTCTTGAAGTGGAGCAACAGGTCCCCTTCGGTGCGACGATAGACCCAGGTCTCATTGGGCATCATGCCGGCCAGCGTCGGATGGATCACCTCGTCCGGCTCTCCCTGGCGCAGGTACACCATGCCCCGGTCGTCGAAGGGCAGGTCGCCAGAGCGGTAGATGTCGTCGATGGAGCTCGAGCGTCGATTGGTCAGCAGGGCGAAATGCCGCTCGGCGTAGGTGCGGCGGCGGAAATGCTCCAGCAGCCGCTGGCCGTCGGTGCGGAGGTCGCGACGGTCCCGAACGGTCCAGAAGCGCCGGAGCAATTCGCTGCGAGCTTCTCCATGCGTGGCGTCGAAGACTGTCAGGGCGCTGTCGTCGGCCAGCAGCTCGAGGTCGGACCGGTAGGCGGCGACCGCATCCGAGTCGTCGGATTCGGCGCCCTCGTAGTACACCCGCTCAGCGTCTTCGTCCCCGGCCAGCGCCGCGCTCCATGCCAGTTGATGCAGTGCGGCGCCGCTCCGGTTTTCGAGTTCGGCGTACACCCGGAGGGCGGCCAGGGAGGAATCGACGTCTCCCATGAGCCGTTCGAATCTCCCTCGCGCCAGCAAGACGCCGGCCTGCCTCCCGGTCTCCGTGGCCGCGGCGTGACGAAACGCCGGCAACACCGTGGACTCGATCAACGTGGTGTCCTGGAGCAGCGAGGCGACCTCGTTCAGCGCACGCAGGGCGGGGAGGTATCCGGGATCGACGGCGAGGGCGCGAACGTACTGGTCTGCCGCGCCGTCAAAGGCACTGAAGCCAACCCGGGTTCCGAGATTGGACCCGGTCTCGGCGCGCCAACGTCCCAGCTCCTGGGAGGCGAGACCATTCAGGTACCACGCGGCAGGCCAGTCGGGCTGCAGTTTCGTGGCCTGTCGGGAGAATCGTTGGGCGGCCCCAAGATTCCAGCCATCGCCGAGCTGACCCATCCTGATGCGAACCAGGGCACGACGAAGGAGGAGTCCGCCACCTCGTACCGTCCCTCGTGCGCCGGCTTCGAACCAGCGATCCAGGCGACGCAGCGCGAGCGTGTCATCGATCGTCGCGAGTGAGTCCCGGAATTGCTCGAGGGCAGCACGTTCTGGCGCTTCCTGTGCCCGAAGCGCGAGAGGCATGACGGCAAGTGCCAGAAGCAGCCTCCGCACTCAGGCCACCCACGAGTTGAGCGGAGTGGTGCGCCGAAACGCTTGGGGATGGCGACGGAACCACGACATCACGAGCAGGATTTCATCCAGGTGCCCGGAGGGCAGCGGTCCCGCGGAGGGCGCCGGGCGGGCCAGGGCATCCTGGACCACCGCCCGGAAGGCTTCCTGTTCGATCGGTGTCGAAGGAAAGGGATAGGACGCGAGGACCACACCCTGCCGAATGAGATAGGCGCGGTCGTCTCCCTTGAGCCCGGGATCACGATAGACAAAGCTCAGCGCCTCGACCGCGGCGCGGGCCCGGGCGATCGCGGCGAGAAGCCATTCCAGCCGTTCGAATCGCTCTCTCCAGACGGTCGCCCGCTCGAACTCGCCTGCCTCGGCCGCCTCCTGCATCTCGTCGATCACCCGGTCGAGGGGCTGAATCGTCCTGCCTTCGAGGAAGGCAATCGCCGTCTCCACCCGGCCGTGGTAGTCCCTTTCGGTCACGAAGCCGGCGCAGGGACCGGTGCAGAAACCAAAATCGTGACGCATGCAGGCGGCTCGCCTCTCGACATCGAACAGGTCGGTCTGACCGGCGAAGACCATCGGCATGTTGGGCGCGCAGTCACGGAGACCCAGGAGGTCATTCATGCCGCGAACCGCGTCGCGAACCCGTTCGGCGCTGATGAAAGGCCCGTAGCACCGGACACTCTCATCCAGCGGTCCCCCGGCCGATAAGCGAGGCGCCGGTCCGCCCTGGACCCGGATGAACAGGGTCTTCCTCGTGCGATTCATCCGCTGGTTGAACATCGGCCGGTGGCGGACGATCTGTCGCAGCTCGCCGAGATAGGCCGCGAACTCACTCGGCACGTAGTCCCAGACGATGTCGGAAGCGGCGTGGAGAATGCGCGCCGCCTTCTCGTCCGGATGATCGGCCCGGAAGTAGGAGAGCAACCGGGTGCGCACCTGCTTGGCCTTGCCCGACGTAAATCACCCGTCCCCGCGGGTCGAGCATGCGGTAGACCCCGGGCCGATCCTCCGCCAGCCGCCGGACCCGTTCCTTGAGGCGAACGAGGTCGGTGGTTGGGAGGGACAGGCTGGGTGATCTGGTCATCAGGGGAGCAGGCGACAGGCGACTACGCAGCAGGCGACGGGGCGACGGGCGACGAGGCGACAAGGCAACACGGCATCGGCTCCGGCGAAAGAAGGTTGAGCCACGTCCCACGTCCTACCCCTACGTCCCACGTCCTACCTCACCGCTGACATCTATAGCAGAACACGGAAATCCGCGCATCGATCGCGTGAGTCCCCACCAGTCGCGTCCCGCAGCGGCGGCAGGGCTTGCCTTCACGGCCGTAGACCAGCAGCTCCAGCTGAAAATTACCGGGCTCGCCGGTACCGGTCCGGTAGTCGCGAAAGGTGGTGCCCTCGGCGTCGATGGCCGCGGTCAGGATGCGCCGCAGCTCCACGAAGAGCCGCCCGTACTCGGTCTGGCTCAGAGACGCGGCCGACCGGGATGGATCAATGCCGGCCGCGAACAACGCCTCATTGGCGTAGATATTCCCCACGCCCGCAATCAGCTTCTGGTCCATCAGCGCCTTCTTGATGGCCTGCCGGGTCCGCTTGAGCGAGGCATGAAACGCCTCGGCGGTGAAGCCCGGCTCCAGCGGCTCGGGGCCGATGGCCGCGTCGTACGCCGCCCATTGCCGTTCGTTGAGCAGCAGCAGGGTGCCCAGCCGCCGGACGTCCTGGTAGACCAGCTCTCGACCGGAATCGAGGGGTGCCCGGAGCACGGCGTACCTGGCCTCGTCCCGGGTCAATGGCTTGCGGTGCACGGTGAGAGACCCGGTCATCCCCGGCTGGATCACGAGTCGGCGCTGCCCCAACGCGATGACGGCGTGCTTCGCTCGACGGGTCACACTGCGAATCGCGGCGCCCTTCAATGCCGCGAGCAGTTTGGGCCGGGTTACGCCCCGCAGCACATCGACGTGCGACAAAGAGGCCCGACGGATGGTGCGTCCGACCAGATCGGGTCGAATGTCCTGGACGATGGTCTCGACTTCGGGCAGTTCAGGCATCTGTCCTAATCTATAGTCGGTGGGAAGGCCATCCATGGATCGGCGACGCCGTCGTTCCGTCCCGAAATGAGCCTGGCGCGGACCGCAGGGCTGAACCTGCCGGACCCGCTGGTTCGGGGGCCGATAGCCGCCGGGCAATCGTTGTGTATTATTGGGTGCCGGAGCCAGCCGGGACCCGCCGGTCCGACTCGGCGCTCTCTGGAACGAATGCGCCACTAGCACCTTCATGACCGAACAGCGCCCACGCGACGCTGCCGTGGCCGACGCAGGGACGATTCCTCTTGCGTCCGGGCTGCTGCTTTTCACTCCGCTCATCCTGCTCGGCAACCAGGCCGGCGCATTGATGCAGTATCCGGAGATCGGCGCCGCCGTTCTCTTCCCGCCCTACGCGATACTGACCGCAGCACTGGTCGTGAGCCCGCGACGCGACTGGATCTGGTACATCCTGGTCGGCACGTTCGCCCACTTCATCGCCCACTGGCCACAGTGGAGTGTCTCCTGGGTGCTGCTCGCGGATGTCGCGAATATCGCGCGAGCGCTCACCGCTGCCCTGATGTTGCATTGGGCGTTCCATGGGCCGCCCCGACTGGACAGCGTTCGTGCCCTGGGACTCTTCGTTCTCAGCGCGGTGATGGTCGCACCGGCGGTGGGTGCCACGCTCGGCGCGGCCGACGTGATGCTGCATGGAGGCGCCCCGACGTTCTGGCGTCCCTGGAGCGGGTGGTTCATGTCGAATGCGCTCACTGGGCTCACGCTTCTGCCGGCGCTGGTGCTCACCATTACCGGCGAGACCGAGTCCGTGGTCCCTCCGCATTCAGAGGAGACGAATCCTCGAGGCGGTGCTGCTGACGGTTGCGCTCGCCCTGACTTGCGCCGTCGCCCTGCTCTGGCGTGACCGCCACCCTTGGCATATCGCCTTGCCGCTGTACTCCCCGCTGCCGGTGCTGATCTGGGCCGCGTTGCGCTTTGGTCCCGCCGGAGCCAGCGTTGCCCTGAGCTTCGTTGCCTTCGGTGCAATCTGGGCGGCCGATCGTGGTACCGGTCCTTTCGTAGCGACCTCGACCGACTCCAACGTCCTGCTATTGCAGGTCTTCCTGCTGCTGACGACCCTTCCGGTGCTCTGCATCGCCGCGGTCAACAGTGGACGCCACAGTGTGGTCCAGCTCTATCACGCGCTGCTGGCGTCGCTTCAGGACCATGTGGCCATCCTGGACGCTCGCGGAGTCGTGCTCCAGGTGAACGATTCCTGGCGGCGTTCCGCCGACACCGCCGACGTCGAGCGGTTCAACCAGGTGCGGGTGGGAGACGATTACCTGGAGGCCTGTCGTTCCGCCGCCGAACGGGGAGATGCGACGGCGGTGCGCGCCTTGGCCGGTCTGCAGCAGGTGCTCGGCCGGGAAAGTCGCCGCTTCGAGATGGAGTATGATGACGACCGAGATGGCCGGCGGGAGCGCTACGCCTTGAGCCTTGAAGCGCTGGCGCGACCGGACGGCGGCGCCGTCGTGACGCGGGCGAATGTGACCGCGCGGCGCCAGGCTCTGATGCAGATCGAGGAGCAGCGGCGCGAGCTCTCCCACCTCGCGCGGGTCGCGGTATTAGGCCAGCTCTCCGGCGCGCTGGCGCACGAGCTGAATCAACCGCTCACCTCGATCTCCAGTAACGCGGAGGCCGCCCGGCGCATGCTGAAGCGGCAGCCCCCCGACCTGGAGGAATTGGACGCGATTCTGGGAGACATCGCCAGCGAGGACCACCGCGCCGCCCAGGTCATCCGCCGGCTTCGGGCCTTACTGAAGCGGGGCGACACCCACCTTCAGCCGATGGACACGAAGGAGCTGATCTCCGAGGTGCTCGAGCTGGCTCATGCCGAGCTGATCACGCGGCGGGTCAGGGCGACCGCCCTGGTGGCACCGGATCTTCCGCCGGTGCTGGGTGACCGGGTGCAGCTCCAGCAGGTGCTGCTGAACCTGATCCTCAATGCCTGCGAGGCCATGACTTCTACGGACGCGCCGGATCGGCGATTGACGTTGATCGCCAACGCCGATGCGCGGAACAACGTGCTGGTGTCGATTCGGGACTGTGGAACCGGAATTCCGCCGGCCCTGCTGGGCCGTCTCTTCGAGCCGTTCGTCACGACCAAGCCTGAGGGCCTGGGGCTGGGACTCTCGATTTCCCGGACGATCGTCGCGGCGCATGGGGGAAGGCTCTGGGCCGAGAATAACGCCGATCGCGGCGCCACCGTGCACTGCCTGCTCGGCTCTGCGCCGTCCGGCGCCTTACCAGACCCTGCCAGGAACGACACCGACACCCCGACCCGAACGGTGAAATTGGAATCATCGGCGGCCTCAGCCAGCGCGCCGGTTCACCTGTCCTCCCTGTCACCCTGATGTCCCTCGAAGCTTCGAGAAACGGTCATCCGATCTCAATCGCGATCGTCGAGGACGAGGCCTCGGTGCGGCTGAGCCTGCGCCGGTTGTGTGAGGCGCTCGGCCTGAAGGCTGCGGTCTACGCCTCGGGGCGGGAATTCATCGACTCGCTCGCTCTGGGGGGTGATCGTCCGGACTGCCTCCTCCTCGACGCGCACATGCCGCAAATGACCGGACTGGAGGTGCACCAGCATCTGGTCGGGAGCGGTGTGCGAGTTCCCACCCTGGTCTACACCGCGGACGACGGGCCCGAAGTCGAAGCGCGCTACCGCGCCTGTGGCGTCACCGGGTATCTCCACAAGCCGATCGCCGGCGACCAGCTGCTCGCGGCCATCGAACGAGCCATACCGAGTCACTAGTCCCTGCTCTCGCCCTCTTTCCGCTGTCGTCCCTCGACCGCGAGCCAGGTGACCGTGTCCCACGCGTTGTGAATCCCGATGAACACGAGCAGGAGCGTCACCCCGCCAATCAGGAAGAGCGTTTCAGTCGGATGACTTCGCAGTTTCAGGGCGCTGCCGAAGAGAACCGCATACCCCGCGAAAGGGAGCATGGTGTGCCAGATCCAATCCTCCAGAACCGGCTGGTATCGGCCTCGTGCGCGGGCCCGGCGTATGACAACGATCATGTAGACAAGAGCTGCCGCCGCCGTGAGGGTTAAGGGGATATGGACGCTATCCAGATTGGGCCACGGAGCGCTCAGGATCGCCGAGACGAGAAGTGCGGTACAGAAGTGGACAACTGACGGCGTGCCGTAGGTTGCGATGTCATGGCTCGAGCCCGCCAGGGGTAAATCCGCTACCAGTGCCATAACCACGAATTGGAGACCGGTGAGCGCCGCTGCCGACGAGCCCAGGATCACATAGAAGCTTTCCCACCCTGCGAGCATGCTTTCCGGCACGGGAACCTCCGCTTGGAATCATTTGAGCTGGAAGCTGCGGCTCGAAGTGGCTTCGATCAAGGAGCCACACCCGAAAGCAAAGGGGGCGCCGCACTGGCGCCCCGACACTCTACTGTACCTGCCCGTGTGTTACGGGTTGACCTGAACCACCCCCACCATGTTCGGATGGATCTTGCAGTGATAGGTGTAGGTCCCCGCGGCCGTGAAGTCGTGCGGGAAGGTTGTCCCCTTGCCGAGGTTCCCGCTGTCGAAGGTCGGATTCGCCACGCTTTCGGTGACCGTATGGGTCACATTGTCGTCATTGCCGAATTCGACGCTAACCGCGGCCGCCCCGTTCAGCGAAACCGTGAAGGGATTGGGGCTGAACGCGGTGTTGTTCTTGGTAGAGGCGCCGTGAACCATGATTACCTGGGCGCCGGTAGGCGGAGGAAAACTGCTGCCGCCTCCGCTGCTTCCATAACTCGAACTACCACACGCCAGGCCCGCCAGCCCCATGAGGGACGCTGAGAGGAAGGCCGAAAAGATCCTGCGACTACCTGATGAACACATGACATCCTCCGTAGGTATTCCGCCTTCAAAATCAGGCAAACGCCGACATAATGACACAGGAAGGTACGACTAAGGCAGGATCTGCGTCACACTCGGGAAGCGAATCGCCGCGTAGGTATTCCGCCTACAAGAGCAGGCAAACGGCGAAATCATGACAGATGAAGGACGACTAAGGCAGGCTCTGCGTCACACCCGGGAAGCGAGTCGCGCGGCTTCTCTCCATCCGATGTCTCTGCGGAATACTTTCCCCTCGAATTGAATTGCCTCCGCCGCGTCGCGACTCTTGGCCTGGGCCTCCTCGAAGCTCGATGCGACCGCCGTCACATTCAGGACTCGGCCTCCAGACACCCGCAGCGTGCCATCCTCATCACGCGCCGTGCCGGCATGAAAGACGGTCACCTCCGGAGACAAAGACTCCGGAATGGTGATCTCTGCTCCTTTGACCGGAACCTCGGGATAGCCACGGGCGGCGAGGACCGTGGTCACGGCAAACAATCCCGGCTCGAGGGTCAGAGAGGTTGGAGGCTGGCCTCGGGCCACACTGGCCAGACATTCCGCCAGGCCGCCGGCCAGCAGGGGCAGAATGACCTGCGCCTCGGGATCACCGAGTCGGCAGTTGAATTCCACCACGCGGGGGCTGCCGTCCGGGCCGATCATCAGCCCGGTGTAGAGCACGCCGGAGAAGGGAGCTCCCTCTCGGGCGAGCTGCTGAAGGGTCGGAACCAGGATCTCCTGCTGCACCCGCTCGAGCAGCGCAGGTGTACCGAGAGAGACCGGGCTGTAGGCGCCCATGCCGCCGGTATTGGGACCGTGGTCTCCCTCGCCCAACCGCTTGTGGTCCTGCGCCGGCGGAAGGAACTCGATCCCTTGCCCATCGGTTATCGCGAGCAGGGAGAGCTCCTCGCCTTCCATGAACTCCTCGATGACGACGACTCGACCGGCCAGACCGAATCGTCCTTCGCCCAACATCGTGCGAACGGCATTCCGTGCGTCGGCGCGGGTGCTGCACACCACCGCGCCTTTTCCGCCGGCGAGTCCCGAGGCCTTCACCACGAGGGGCTCGGGATGGCTGTCGACGTAGTGCAGCGCGTCCTCCAAGCGATCGAATGAGCGGCTCGCGGCAGTGGGGACGCCGGCTTTCTTCATCACTTCTTTGGCGAAGGCCTTCGATGCCTCTATGGCGGCACCTGCAGCCCCTGGTCCGAACACCGAACGCCCCTCGGCGCGCAGCCGATCGGCGAGTCCCAGCGCCAGGGGCTGCTCCGGTCCCACGACGGTGAGATCGATGCCGTACGCGTCGGCGGCGTCCGCCAACCGATCGATGTCGGTGGCGGAGATTTCGAGATTGGTGGCGATTTCGGCGGTGCCAGGATTGCCGGGAGCACAGTAGATGTCGGCGGAGGGAAGGTCGTGACGAAGCGCCCAGCAGAGGGCGTGTTCCCGTCCTCCACCTCCGACGACCAGTACTCTCATTTCTCCTGGGCTTTCCGGAAGGCCTCTCCGACCCGGCCGGCGGCCTTCTTGGCGGCATCTACGACGTGATCCAGCGTCTCCCGGGTCTCGCGGGCATAGTGACTGCCGGCTTCGGCGAAGTCTTCACGCAGCGGGCGCGAAGCCGTCTCCGGACCCCGCTTGGTGTATTCGCCCCGAAGAATCCGGTCGTATTCACCGGCCGCGATCCACTGCTGCAGCTCGCCGGCACGGACGGTATGCATCGGATGGGTGAGGGCGAGGGTATTGAGGATCTTGTAGATCACATCGAGCCCCTCGTTGCTCTGGGAGTACTCCTGCGCCTGAGCCATGAAGGCGTCGAGATTGAGCTGGCCGACGACATTGGGCGGCCGCACGCCTCCCGACATCTTCATGAAGAGCCGCTGCGACGCGAGGGGATCCTGACTGCCCAGCAGTCCGGCCCGGTCGCTGGAAAGCTCCGACTTCCGCATCCACTCCAATAGCGCCAGCCGGATCGGGAGCAGGGCGATCCCGGCCAGGATCGGCAGCGCGGAGAAACTCACCAGGAGCAGGATCTCGGCGATGGTGCGGTAGAGGGCGTGACCGCTCATCACGTGTCCCATCTCGTGCGCGATGAGGGCGCGCATTTCCTCATCGTCGAGCATCTCCAGCGCGGCGGAGTGCAGGACGATGAAGGGATCATCCACCCCGTATGCCCCGGCGTTGAATACCGGAGTCTGGGTGACGAACAATTCGGGAACCTTGGGCCAGTCGAAGGTGGTGCACACCTCGACGTGGGTGCTGTAGAGCGTGGGGAATTGGGAGGGACCGGCCTTGACCGAGTTGGCCTGGAACAGCAGGCGAATGCCCCGCTCTCCGCCGAGGAGTGCCACGATCTTGCGGACCGCTTCGTCGAAACCGGGAATCGCGCGCATGGCCTGGAGCGCGGCGCGGTCGGCCGGGTGCTCCCAGGAGACGGCGGCAATTTCGGGCAGGGTACGCCGCGGCCTGGTGCTTGGAACCGAGGTGCTCATAGACGGCTCGTCCGTAGTGAGGAGAGCGACCCTACGTCATGAATTCTACATCGTTTCATTCTGATACAACAACATCTCAAGTCCCCAAGGCCTGCTCCAGATCCGCCATCAGATCGTCGGCGTCCTCGATCCCGCAGCTCAGCCGGATCAGGCTGTCCGTGAGGCCCATCGCCTGACGCATCGCGGCCGGAACCGACGCGTGTGTCATTGACGCAGGGTGTCCGATCAGGCTCTCGACTCCGCCCAAAGATTCCGCCAGCGCGAAGATCTTTGTGCGCTCGACCATGCGCCGGGCCTTCTCGGGATCGCCGAGGTCGATCGAGATCATGCCGCCGAAGCCGCTCATCTGGCGGCAGGCCAGGTCATGCTGAGGATGGGACGGCAGACCAGGGTAGTAGATCTTTGTGATGGCACGATGTTGGCTGAGCCACTGCGCGATCCGACGCCCGTTTTCGTCATGCCGTCGCATGCGAAGCGGCAGCGTCTTGATGCCACGGAGGGCGAGCCAGCAATCCATCGGGCCGGGCACCGCGCCGGCTCCATTCTGGAGGAAGCCGATTCGTTCGGCGAGGTCGTCGCGCGAAGTGATGACGACACCGCCCACCATGTCGCTGTGCCCGTTCAGGTACTTGGTCGTCGAATGAATGACGATGTCTGCGCCTGACGAGAGGGGCCGCTGGAAGAAGGGTGTGGCGAAGGTATTGTCGACGGTGAGCAGCAGACCTCGCGCCTGGGTGAGATCGCCCACGGCAGCGAGATCCGTGAGGTGCATCATCGGGTTGGTGGGCGTCTCGCAGTAGACCATCCGGGTCGCTGGCGTAATGGCCCGCTCGATATTCCGGATGTCGCGCGAATCCACGAAAGTGAACGAGAGCCCCAGCCGGGCGTACACCCGTTCCATCAACCGATGGGTTCCGCCGTAGACATTCTCCCCGCAGACGACGTGGTCTCCGGCGGACAACAGTTTGAGCACCGTGTCGGTGGCGGCAAGGCCGGAGCCGAAGGCGAAACCGTATTGGGCGCCCTCGAGGCTCGCGACATTGCGCTCCAGCGCCTCCCGGGTGGGATTCTGGGTGCGGGCGTACTCATAGCCCTTGTGGCGTCCCAGACCCTCTTGGACATAGGTGCTGGTCTGGTAGATTGGTGTCATCACCGCCCCGGCCAGCGGATCATCCTGCTGGCCGGCGTGCACTGCGCGGGTGGAAAACCCCCGATCCAGATCGTTGGTGCGGATCTTGGTCATTGCAGAGGAGAAAGGTTGGCGGGAACCTAATGGCCCTGAACAAAGCGCGGCAAGGTGACGGAGAAGCCGGTGGATCGTTCGCCCGCTAGAGGGTTGAAGGGGCATCTGCGGGTGACGCCCACTGAGCCCAGTGTGCTCGCTCCGCGTGCCCTCGTGGCGGACGACGACCTCCAGGTGCGCGGCACCATGGTCCGCATGATCCAGAGCCTGGGCTTCACCTGCCTCGAGGCCGGTAGCGGAGAAGAGGCCTTGTCCGTGCTCGAGAGCGAGGGGGAAGTCCCGCTGGTCATCTCCGACATCAACATGCCGGGCATGGACGGACTGGGGTTGCTGGAAGGGGTACTCGCACGCTATCCCGACACCGCGGTCATCATGCTCTCCGGTGTTGCCGAAGTGAAAACCGCAGTCAGCTGTTTGGAAAAAGGGGCGCTCGATTACCTCCAGAAACCGGCCATGTTGGAGGAGGTGCGGGCCCGGGTGCTCAAGGCGCTCGAGAAGCGTGAGCTCCTCCTCCAGCGACGGTTCTATCAGAAGAATCTGGAGCGGCGGGTTCGCAGCCAGGCCACCCGGATCAGCGAGCTGTTCCTCGAGGCGGTACAGACGCTGGCCCACGCGCTGGAAGCGAAAGACGCGTACACCAGAGGCCATTCGCGCCGGGTGAGCCGCTATGCGGTGAAGACCGCCCTGCGGCTAGGGTACACCGGGGAGATGCTGGAGCACATCCGGCTGGGCGCCGAGCTGCACGACATCGGCAAGATCGGCACCCGGGAAGCGGTGCTCAACAAGCCCGGCCCGCTCACCCCGGACGAATTCCAGCATATCACCGAGCATACCCTCCTCGGAGAAAAGATCCTGGCCCCGCTGGCGCGGGAAAGGAGTGTCGTGCTGCGGATCGTGCGCTCCCACCACGAGCGTATGGACGGAAGAGGGTTCCCCGATGGGCTCAAGGGTGAGCTGATTCCCATCGAGTCCCGCATCGTGGGCGTGGTGGATGCCTTCGACGCGATGACGACCAATCGGGCCTACCGTCCCTCCCGCGATCCGTCGGACGCCTACACCGAGCTGCGCACCTGCTCCGGTACCCAGTTCGATCCCGACGTGGTCGAAGCCTTCATTAACGCGTTCCCCGATCCGGCGGGGCTGCCGATCGACGTGTAGAGGGGCGGGAGGGCGGAAGTCGATGGTCGATGGTCGATGGTCGATGGTCGAAAGAGGATCTGGCGGTCGGCGCCGGGAGGATGAATGATCTCAACCGGCGCAGCAACGACGGACCATTGACCATTGACCATCGACCTGTCTCCCGTCCGCCCCGTCCGCCCCGTCCGCCCCGTCCGCCCTGTCCGCCCTGTCCGGCCCATCCTACCTTTCCAACCCATGTCCGACACTCTGATGATCAGCGTTTCCGGCATGCGTGGCATCGTCGGAAAGGATCTCACGCCCGAACTCGTCGCGCGGTACGCCGCCGCCCTTGGTGCCTGGGCTCGACAGAATGGCAAGCCGGTGGTGGTCCTGGGACGGGATGCGCGCACCAGCGGACCGATGTTCGCCCGGGCCGCCACGGCGGGCCTGATGTCGGTGGGAGCTGACGTCATCGATGTAGGTGTGGTCCCGACGCCAACGGTGCAGCTGGCCGTAGAGCATCATCACGCCGGGGCGGGGCTGATTCTCACCGCCAGCCACAACCCGATCGAGTGGAACGCCCTCAAGTTCGTCGGTCCCGATGGAATCTTTCTCGACGGCGAGGCCGGCACCGCGGTTCGCACTCTCGCCGAACAAGGACCGGCCCGTACCGGCTGGGAAGGGGTGGGACAGTACCGGGAGGATCGGGACGCCATTCAGCGCCATCTTGATCAGGTGCTGGCGCTCCCGGGACTCGACGTCGAGGCGATCCGAGCGAGGAAGTTCAACGTGGCGCTCGACTGTGTCCGTGGTGCCGGCGGAACCACCATTCCCCAGCTGCTCGAGCGGCTGGGCTGCCGGGTCTCGGGAATCAATCTCGAGACCGACGGACGTTTCCCCCGGGCGCCGGAGCCGCTGCCCGAGAATCTGGGCGAGCTTTCGCAACTGGTTCGCCAGAGCGGCGCGGTGATTGGTCTGGCAGTGGATCCCGACGTGGATCGGCTTGCCCTGGTTGACGAGACCGGACGGCCGATCGGCGAAGACTATACTTTGGCGTTCGCCGTGCGCGCCGTTCTCGATGGTTCCGCCGAGCCGCGAAGCCGCTCTCTCGCACCGCTCGGGACAGGCTCTGCCGCCGAGCCGCCAGTCGTGGTCGCCAATCTCTCAACCAGCCTCGTGGTCGAGGACGCCGCGCGAATGTGTGGCGCCCGTTTCGTGCGCGCCGCAGTGGGTGAGGCGAACGTCGCCCGGGCCATTCGGGACCAAGGCGCGGTTATCGGGGGTGAAGGCAACGGTGGTGTGATCCTGCCCGCACTTCATATCGGGCGTGACGCACCGGTGGGTGTGGCGCTAATTTTGCACCTGCTCGCCCGTTCCGGTCAGGCTGTTTCCCGGTTGGTCGCCGGGCAGCCACAGTACCGGATAGTTAAGGCTAAGGGACAGCGGGGCAAGGACTTGGCCCCCGTGTACGCACAGTTGACCGCGCGGTTCAGTGATGCGGCCGTGGATACTCGCGATGGACTGCGGCTCGCGTGGAAGGACCGATGGGTACACATTCGGCCTTCGGGAACTGAGCCGATCGTGCGGTTCATTGCCGAAGCGCCAACCGCCGAAGCAGCCGAGCAACTGGTGGCGGCCTGCCGCGAACTCATGGCATAGCGAGGCTCTCCAGGATGTGTGGCATAGTGGGATATGTGGGCCCCCGCCAGGCTGCGGGCCTGTTGCTTGAGGGGCTGAGAAGGCTGGAGTACCGCGGGTACGACTCGTCAGGGATCGCGGTGGTGAACGGCCACGGCCTCACGGTCATGAAACAGGCCGGGAAGCTCTCCGCCCTCGAGAAGCAGCTCGAAGGGGACATGCCGAAGGGGAGCCTCGGCATCGGGCACACCCGCTGGGCTACGCACGGCGCTCCTACCACGCCGAATGCCCATCCTCACACCGACCAGACCGGCCGCATCGCGCTGATCCATAACGGGATCATCGAGAACTCCGGCGCCATCCGCCGGGCGCTTGAGCAGCACGGCCACACCTTCAAATCCGAAACCGACACCGAGGTGCTCGCCCACCTGGTTGGCGAGTACTACAACGGCAACATCGAGGAAGCGGTCGCCCAGGCGCTGCGCGAGGTAGACGGCGCGTACGGCATCGCCGTGATCTGCTCCGAGGAGCCCGATGTTCTCGTGGCGGCCCGGAAGGGATCCCCGCTCCTGGTCGGCGTGGGAGAGAACGAGTGGTTTGTGGCTTCCGATGCCTCCGCAATCCTGGCTCACACCCGCTCCGTCGTCTACCTCGATGACGGCGAGATGGTGGTGCTCAACCGCAAGGGTTACCACGTGCGGGACCTGGCCGCGACCAGGATCGAGAAGCCGGTCAATCGCATCGAGTGGGACATCGCCACCATCGAACGTGGCGGGTATTCCCACTTCATGCTGAAGGAGATCTTCGAGCAGCCCGACACCGTGCGCAATGCGATGCGGGGCCACCTGCTCGAGGAAGAGGGAACCTCGAGAGTCTCGGGACTCAACCTCACCGACGACGACATCAAGCGGATCAACCGGATCGTCATCACCGCCTGCGGCACCTCGTGGCACGCCGGCCTGATCGGCGAGTACATGCTGGAAGAGCTGGCCCGCATCCCGGTCGAGGTCGAATACGCCTCCGAATTCCGCTACCGGAATCCGGTGGTGGACGACCACACTCTGGTCATCGGGATCTCCCAATCGGGGGAGACGGCGGACACGCTCGCCGCGATCCGCGAAGCCAAGCGGCGGGGTGCCCGAACCATCGGCTTGGTGAACGTGGTGGGCTCGACCATCGCGCGGGAAGTGGATGGCGGGATCTACCTGCACGCCGGCCCCGAGGTGGGTGTCGCGAGCACCAAGGCCTTCAGCAGCCAGGTGATCGCGCTCGCTCTCATCACGCTCCGCTTCGCGCGGCTCCGCAACCTGAGCATTCTCCAGGGCCGGCAGATCATCCAGGCGCTGCGGGCGCTGCCAGAGCAGGTGCAGACGATCCTGGATCGGGCGGACGAAGTCGAAGCGCTCGCCGAGCGGTTCTGGCGCTCCAACAACGCGCTCTACCTGGGACGGGGGGTCAATTTCCCGGTGGCGCTCGAGGGTGCCCTCAAGCTCAAGGAAATCTCCTACATCCACGCCGAGGGGTATCCGGCGGCGGAGATGAAGCACGGGCCCATCGCGCTGATCGACGAGAACATGCCGGTCGTGTTCATCGCGCCACGCGACGCGGTGCATGGCAAGATTGTTTCCAACGTGGAAGAGGTCCGGGCCCGCGGAGGGCAGGTCATCGCCATCAAGAACGATGGGGACGATCAGATCAGCCGTCTGGCCACCGCGACCTTCACCATACCCGAGACGATCGACCTGCTGACCCCGATCCTCGCGATTGTCCCGCTACAGCTCTTCTCGTACTACGTCGCGGTGCGCCGGGGCTGCAACGTGGACCAGCCGAGGAACCTGGCGAAGAGTGTGACGGTCGAGTAAGCCGTCAGACGGAACCCGTCAGCCGTCAGAGCCGTTAGCTATTAGCTGTTGGCGGTCCGCCAATAACGAGACCCTCCGGTGGCAACCCGTCGGAGGGTCTCTCATTCCCGGATCTGCTGATAGCTAATAGCTAACAGCTCCGCTAGCTGTCTGACGGCTGATGGCTGACAGCTGCTCTAGTCCTTCATCATCTTCAGCAACCCCGATTTGAGCGACTGCCACACCATTCCCCAGAAGCTGTCGCTGTTCTTGAGTTCGTACTTGATGGGAACTTCAGGGCGGTAGCTCTTCTCACCCGGTTGGTTCGAGTTCCGTACCGCCGCATTCGCCACCTTGCCCAGCAGTTTTTCCTTGAGTCCTCGCTTCTGGCTCACCCGGTTCACGATTTCCAGGCTCAGGCTGTCGAAGGTCGAGGAGAAGCTCCCGGCGGACAATCCATTCGCAACCTTGAAATTGAAGCTGACGGAGTCCATCCGCCCGCTCTTGAGCTTCACTCCCGCTGCATAAAGCAGCATCGAGTTGAGCTCCTGCCCCTGGAACTTGCCAAGACTGCCCGAGACGCTGGAGAAATGAATGCCGCGCGTCTGCGGCACCTCGATATGGGCTTTGACGGCACCCTTGCCCATCAGCTTGGCGGTCGCATCGATCACGGCAATGGGGGCGGTCTTGAGGCCATAGCCCTCCTGGTTGCCTAGCTTGGTCACCATGGCCTTGACGTCGGAGAAGTAGAGGAGCGCGACCTCTGGTCGCCCGGCGTTGATTTCCCCGTATCGAATGGTGCCGTTGTCCAGGGAGATGGTGTCCACCCGCACCGCCCAGTCCAGGTCGGCCAGGCGTTGGGACCACATCGTGCGGGGTCGCGGAGGGCTTTTCTCCGCTCGCCGGTCGGCAAGCACATCAAGGGTCATGCTTCCCACGGCGATCCGTTGAAGCTCGATCCGCTCACCCAACGCCCGACGGAGCAGTGTACCATCGATCGCGAGGTGCCCCAGGTTGAGCTTTATTCGACTGCGCCGCTTGGTGGCCCGCGCGAGCCACCCCTGATCAGTGGCGCGGGGTCCGAAAGTCAGGGTATCCAGCTTGAGCCGTCCCTCACGGCTGGAGCGCCTGAGGCCCTCGAGGAACAAGGCCGATTTCTCGGGGTTCGACGGGGTGGCTCGAGCCCTCCTCAGGGTAAGTACGGTGTCCTTGGGGTCGAGCCGCATCGCAACTGTGTCGATCTGGACCGAATCGGCTCGCCCGGACACGTGAAGCGCCATTTCAAGGTCAACGGAGACTTCCTCGAAAATCTTCCGATTGAGACTGTCGAGCCCCAGACCGCGAAGCTCCAGCTTGATGTTGCCGAGCGAGTCCCGAGTGACATCGTTGCCCCGCTTGGTAACCGAGAGGACGCTGGCGTGATTGAGGGCGATGAGATCAATGCGTCCCTGGCGTATTTCATCGGGAAGCCAGGCAGACACGGCATGGTAGAGCAGGGTGTCCAGCTCAACCGGAGGGGCGATGGAGAGGGTGTCTTCCTCGGTTACTGCGACACCCTGAGGCTGCTTCTCAGCCTTCGTGGGTTTGCCGCTTAGTTCCCGCAGTTGACTCAACACCGGGCGATCGATGCGCACCTCGTCCAACCGGAAGCTCCTGTGCCGGATGATGTCGCCGAGGTCCAGCCCCATGAGGGCTACCCGCGGCGTCTCGGCCATGAAGCGCACGTACCGGGTCGAGTCGCGATGGTCGTACCGGATGCGGATGTCGTTGATGATCAGGTGGCGCCGGACAAGACTCAGGTCGAGGGACCCGAAGTCGACCGACAGCCCCGCCACATCTTTTTCGTTGAGCATCGCGAGCGTCCGCTCGCGGAGATACTCGTTGACCGAGGCCCTTAGCGCACCCTCGAACCGCTCGGGTAACAACGCCACCAGGAAGGCGAGGATCACCACAACAATCCCGCCCCCGACGAGCCACCACCGCGCCCGCCTGCTCATGGGAGCCCCATTGCCGCTCGGGAGATGACATGCTCGACTACCGGGTCGCGTGACATAGCCCTGTCCTTTGGCCGAAGAGCCTGGTTGTGGATTGACTGACCCGCCGATCGGCACTCTAGCGAGCGCTCACCGGCTACGGAAAAATTGTCGAAACGGGTGAAGATACGGTGAAGGTCGTATGAGGCGCCGGCCGTGGAACTTGCCAACCGCCACTCCTTCGAACTTACTGCCTGCGGCTTATTTCTTCACTGTTTTCACCAAGCCGCTCCGCACGGCACGCCAGATCCCGCCCCAGAAGGTCTCTCCCAATCGATACCGGTAGGAAATCGGGGCCGGGTCGAGCTTGCCCTTGTCGTCCGGCATGTTGCTGCTGCGCATCATAAACTTGTTGGCGAAGAAGGTCTTCAGCTTCTCGTCCAGCCCTTTCTTTCGTGTGGTCCGATCCACGATTTCGACCGTCAGGCTGTCGTAGATCAGAGTCATATCTCCGGTCGCTTTGCCGTTAGCTACCCGAAAGCCGAAGGTCGCCCGGTGAGCTCGGCCGCTGGTCACCCGCACCCCCATCGCGGTGAGAAGAAACCGGTTCAACACCTCCGCACGGAGATCCGCCGCTTTGCCCTCGGCCCTCATGGCGAAATGATCCGGAACGATTGGGACCTCGAGCCTGGCCTCGAGCGATCCCTGACCCATGAACTGTCCCTTGGCCAGCATCACGGCCGGAGTAGAAATCCGGGTGCTGTCGGGATGGTTGCCCAGTCCTGTGATGGTGGCCGAAATGTTCGAGAACCACACCACCGCCGGCTCCGGGCGGTTGGGCTTGAGCTCGCCATAGTGGACGTAACCATGCTCCAGCCGTAGGGTGTCGATCGCGAGGCGCCAGGCGGCTCGGGCCAGCGTCTGAGGCCACATTTCCCTCGGCCTTGGGTGCGGGTCGGTCCGGGTATCGACTATGGCGTCGATTCGGAGCGAATCGATCCCGACCCGCTGCACTACCGCCTGCCCCCGGGGCAGCGCAGCTGCCTGGACGCCGCTGCCTTTCAAGCCCTTCAGGGACAGCCGGACCCTGGTCTGCCGGCTGGGGCTGTGGGCAAAGAACGCCGAATCGGTCTTGAGCGGCTCGTAGGCGATGGTATCAAGCGAGAAGGTCCGTCCGTGGTGGCCCCGCTTGAAGCCGCCGAGGTACAGTGAGTGCCCGCTATCGGCGGGGAAAGTGCGGAGCGAAGTGAACTCGACGGTGGTGTCGTTGGGATCCAGCTGAAGGACCAGGCTGTCAATGCGGAGCGAGTCGCGCAATCCGGTGGTCATGTGGAATAGCGACGCTGCGGATAGCCGGGCCGATTCGAATACCCGACGCTCGGTGCTGTCTAACTCGATGCCCCGGATCTGCAGCGACAGGCTGGAGGTCGAATCTCGGGAAACATTGCTCCCTTTCCGGACGGTAGAAACGATCGTGGCATCGTCCGCCGCAATCAGCTCGATGCGGGCCTGACGGAAGTCGTCGGGTAGCCAGCTCGAGACCAGGTTATAGACCACGCTGTCGAGCGCCGGAATCTGGGCCGCAAGTGAGTCGGGTACGACCCGATCTTCATCCACTGCAGGCGCCGGGGGGGGCGCCGGCTTGGCGCCGGAATCGGCCGTTTCCCGGAGCCTACTCAGGGCCGGACTGGAAAGCCGCACCGCGTCGAGACGGAGATTCCGGTGCCAAATCACGTCGCCCAGGTCCACCCCGGTCAGCGTGATTCGCGGGACCGTGGCTTGGAACCGCTCGTAGCGGGTGCTGTCCTTGTGATCGTAGCGGATCTTGAGGTCGTTGATGACCAGCCGGCGGCGGACCAGGCTCAGGTTGAGCTTGGGGAAGGTGATAACCAGGCCTTCTACGTTCTTCTCCTGGAGAAACGCCAGGGTGCGGTCCCGGATGTAGTTGCTTACTGGAGCCATGAGAGCGCGCTCCAGCAGCCAGGCCCCTCCGTACAGCGCCATGGCTGTGAGCAGGATCGTTGCGACTCCCAACCAGCCTGCCTGTCGGCGGGTGACATGCAGCTTCACGTGGGCAGGCTCCAGGTCGCGCCGACTTCTGTGGCGACGATCCTGTCGCGTTCCGGGCCCGCCGCGGCGAGGAAGCGGCGGATCGGCTCATCAGGGGGTTCACGGCTCAGGCGGAACGTGGAGTGGTGGACCGGCATCACGTACCGCGCCCTCAAATCGCGCGACATCGCCCAGGCCTGTTCCGGACTCGCGTGATTGTGGATCCACGGGTCGTAGGCTCCGATTGGCACGATGGCGAGGTCGACCGGCGCCTCCGCCCCGATCTCGCGATACCGATCGGTGTATGCGGTGTCTCCCGCGAACACGACTCTCAGGCCCTGATGGTCGAGCAGAAATCCGCCGTAACCGCGGTGGCGGTCGGTCATCAAGCGGGCGCCCCAGTGGCGGGCGGGAGTGGCGCGAACTCCGATTCCGCCGACGGTTACTTCCTCTCCCCAGGACAACTCCTCCACGTGAGAGAACCGACTCAGCAGATCGGCGTTACCCTGACTGGTGACTACGGGCGTCCGCCTGGGCAGGTAGCGCAGCGTGCCGTAGTCGAGATGATCCATGTGAGCATGGGAGATCAGCAGCAGATCAAGCAACGGGAGATCTCTGGGCCGCAGGCCAGGCGGGATGAGCCGACGCGGTCCGATGGTTCCCAAGCCGAAATGCACGCCGACCCTCCGTCTCAAGGCCGGATCGGTGAGAATCCATCGGCCGAACAGGTTGAGGAGGACCGTCGCGTGACCGAGCCACGCAACGGTCAGGCGATCATTGGGCCAGGTGGACGGGTCGGGCCGGTGGGGCAAAGAATTGACACGCCGGCGCTCGTGGATCCACCGAGCACCGGAGAAGGGGCGCAACGGCATACACCTAAGTCTACCACCCTCGCCCCTCAATCGTGTCCTTCAAGCAGAATCAGTGCTTAACGGTGTAGTCGCCTTGCCGCGTGCCGGGGACGAGAATCCATCCCTCCGCAAGATTCAGAGTCCAGCCGGGTCCCGAGATCTTGCCCCTGGTAACTGTGGGAGCCGGAACAATCGCCTCCTGCCAGTCGCGCACCACTCCGCCGCCCTCGCTCACGTCCAGCACTCCCCAGCTGTCCACGATTCGCAGTATCCCATATACCGGCCCCACCGAATCGAGTGGCTCAACCCGGTTGGGGTCGAACCCGATCCGCATCTCGCGGAGTGGCAAGCGCAGCACCGATCCGGTGACGAAGCGCTTTCGCAGCTCCGCTTGCCGGGCGGCACGCGCCACCGCGCGGGCGCCCTCCTCCCGGCTTACGACGTCGTAGCCGTAGGCTCCGGCCCGTTGAACCACATCCGCCGGCCCTGGTAGGGCAGGTGTCAGAGCCGTTGCCAGCAGGGCCGCCAGGTCCTGACTCGGGCTCAGCGATGCCCGCCAGGATGCACCCAGCGCGTCCAGCAATCGTCCGTAGGCGGGTCCGGTGTAGTAGGCGAAGGAGCGACCGAGGCTCGAGGCGGTATCGAGGATCCCGACTTGTCGCGCGATCGCCGAATCCCCGAAGCCGGCCAGAGTCAGACCGGTGTACTCGGCGAGACCCTCGTTCATCTCCAGCGCCCGCTCACTGCTGTCGGCACCGGGGATCAGTTGACGACGATATCGCCGGAACAGCACCGCGTCGCTCGCGGCAGCCCGTCGCTGATCGCCATTGGTCAGCAACGCGCGTTGCAGGGCACGGCCCTCGAGTCGCAGCCACAGTCGGCCATCGCGAGTGTCGAGATGGTCGTTGGTGGGACTTGCCGGAGGGAACCCCAGGCTGTCCTGGATGCGGTGCCAGCGCTCATGCATCATGAGCGCTGCGCGAGACACCGGATTGGTGGGCACCGGAAGCGCTACCATGGTCCAATGTGTGCCGCTCCAGTCGAATCCGGTGTTGCTGACGTTCTGATCGGCGGGGAGGGTCCCTACGAACACGGACCCCGCCTTCACCAGCCGACCTTCGCCATCGGCGACGTTGGCGACGATGGCGCGGGTGTCACGATCCACCAGCATCATCGGTCCGGCAAGCGAATGACCCCAGAGACGCCCACCGTCCCGGTCCGCGATGCTGTCGGCTTCGTGCAGATACTGCAGGGCGAGGGCAGTGTCGGATGGCGTTCCCTGGGCGCCGGCTATCGCCGCCTGCAGCGAGAGACAGGCGAGCAGGAGCATCAGTCGGCCAGGGCTGAGGAGCACGGTCATCGGATCCTTGGGACGCGGCTCAGGGAGAGATGCCGGACCGGCGTACCGGGTCGCACCGGTAAGGACAACTCCTCCCTGAACCACTGAAGGACATTAGAATAGTGCATCTCTCCAGCCGAGCCCGTGCCAGACCCTCAAGCCAAGCTGCCCGTCGCACGCGCCGACTGCTGTCGCCCGCAGCGGAGAACCTAGGTGCGCGTCGTCCTTCAGCGCGTCACTCGCGCCTCGGTCTCCATCGATGGTCGGGTCACCGGGGCCATCGACCGCGGCTTCTGCGTCCTCGTCGGTTTTACCCACTCCGATACCGCGGCCGAAGTCGACTGGATGGCGGACAAGGTCGGCGGGCTCCGTTTGTTCAGCGACGCCCAGGACAAGATGAACCTCGGCCTGGACGAAGTTGGCGGCGGAATCCTGGTGATCTCCCAGTTCACCCTCTACGGCGACGCCGCCAAGGGCCGCCGGCCGTCATTCATCGACGCGGCTCGCCCCGAGGTCGCGATCCCGCTCTACGAGCGCTTCGTCTCGGCCCTGCGGGGCAAGGGCCTCAAGGTGGAGACCGGTGAGTTCGGGGCGATGATGCAGGTTGACATACAGAATGACGGACCGGTGACGTTGGTGCTGGAGCGGACACCCGGAGCGGTCGTGGGGAGTAGGGGGTAGGGAGTAGGGCCACTTCCTCCGCTTCAGTTTGCACGCCCTACTCCCTACTCCCTACTCCCTATTTCCTACTTCCTGTCAACCAACAACATGCCCGTGACCCTAACCCTCGCCTCCGCCTCCCCTCGCCGCCGGCAGTTGCTGGAGATGCTGGGCATTCCGGTCGAGGTCCGTCCGTCGCACATCGAGGAGCAACGAGCTGCGGGTGAATCGCCGGTGGAGTACGCCGAGCGGCTGGCGCGGGACAAGGCCCGCAGCGTGAAGGGAGATTTGGTTCTCGGTGCGGATACCGTGGTGCTGCTGGGCGATGAGCTGCTGGAGAAGCCGGCGGACGCCGAGGAGGCCCTCGCCATGTTGCGCAAACTGCAGGGGCGGACCCACCAGGTAATTACCTCGGTGGCGCTGCTCTCGAACGGCACGCTGAGACTGGCGACCGACATCACCTCCGTCACCTTTTCGCCCTGCGACGACGACTTCCTCCGCGCCTACATCGCCACCGGAGAGCCGATGGACAAAGCCGGGGCCTATGGCATCCAGGGCTACGGCGCCGCCCTGGTCGAGCGGATCGACGGAGATTTCTTCGGAGTGATGGGGCTGCCGGTGAGGTTGGTGTTGAGATTGCTGGAAGAGGCGGGGGCTGGCTACCGGTTTGGTTCGTAGCGAATGGATTGAGGGTCGATGGTCGATGGTCGGTGGTCGATAGTCCTGAGTCGTTCAGTGGAAGTCTGGGCCGTTAGACCCAAGACTCAAGACCCACGACCATCGACCATTGACCACCGACCATCGACTGCCTGCCCTGGCTAGATCTTCACCTTCCACACCGGCACCGGTGCCGCCCGATTCTTCACGGCCAGCGGCTCCAGGGGTTCCACTTCGGGCTTGTCCTTGAGCATCTGGTACAACGGGTCGCCGATCAGGATCTCGCCCTTCCCGCTCTTGGAGCAGAGCCTCGATGCGACATTGACCGCGTCGCCGATGACGGTGTACTCGAGCCGCAGGTGGCTGCCGATGTTGCCGGCGAAGGTGTCGCCGTAGTTGATGCCGATCCCCACGCCGATTTCTGGCTTGCCTTCCTCTTTCCACTTCTCGTTGAGCGCGACCAGCGCCCGCTGCATCCCGATGGCGGCGGCGACCGCCCGGTCGGGATCATCGGCATGGGGGATGGGGGCACCCCAGAGCGCCATGATCGCATCGCCGATGAACTTGTCCAGCGTCCCGCCGTGGCTGAACACCACCTCCACCATCTCGGTGAAATAGTCGGTGAGCAGCCCGGCGATCGCATCCGGGCTCATGTGCTCCGACATGCTGGTGAAGCCCCGGATGTCGCTGAACAGAATCGTGACCGGGCGCTTGTCGCCGCCCAGCTTGACCGCCCCCTGCTGCTGGGCGATCTCCGCCGCCACGTTGGGCGCGAAGTAGCGCTCGAAGTTGGAGCGGACCATCGCCTCGCGCTGGATCTGTTCCGCGAAGCGGCTGGTCTTGATCGCGATTGCCGCGAGGCCGCCGAAGGCGATGAGGAACTGGAGATCCTCGTCGCTGAAGGAGTTGGTGGCGGTGAGGTTGTCCACGTAGAGGATGCCCAGCACCTGTTCCGAGGAGGCCATGAGCGGAATACACATGGCGCTGCGGACGCTCTGGATCATGATGGACTGGCCGCCCTTGAAGCGATCGTCGGCCGCCGCGTTGTCGGACAGAATCGCGACCCGTTCCTCCACTGCCTTGCGCGCGATCGAACGGGGCACGTGCTGTGCCGAGGCATCGCCCAGCCGGCTCTTCGACATCCGGGGGATGAGCTCACCGGTGCCATCGTTCCGGAGCAGCACCGAGACCCGGTCCACGTTCATCACGTCGAAGGTCGTGGTGACGACCCGGCTCAGCACCTTGTCGAGATCCAGCTCACCCGAAAGCTTCTGGGCCACTTCCAGGAGCAGCGACAGCTTCACGGCCTGGCGCTCCTGGGTCGAGACCCCCGCGACCTTCAATTGTCCAACCCCGCTTGGGCTTCCCGACGCCGAGGGCGACATGGCCGCCGGGAGCCCGCCGCTCACCGAGATCTGGCGGACGATGGTCTGATTGGGTGGCGGAGGCTGACTGCCCGGCGGGCGCATCGGTGTCGGGTCCAGCGACTTGAGCTGGAACACGACCTTACCGAAAGTCACCGAGTCGTTCGCGGCCAGGATTCCTTCAGTGATCCGGGTCCCGTTGATGAAGGTCCCGTTCGAGCTGCCGAGGTCCTTGACGGTGATGCCGGTCTGATTGGGGACCAGCTCTGCATGGCGGCGGGAGATCGTCGGATCGAAGATCGGAATGTCGCTCGTCACAGCCCGCCCGACGATGTACGCGTTCTTGGCGGAGAGGTCGAAGTCCTGATCGCCGGTGAAGGAGACGAGCTTGAAGGGCATGGGAGGTTGGAATATACGGCAGGCTGTATGGGTCGGGGAGAGAAGGGAAAGGGGAAAGGGGAATGGGGAAAGGGAAAGGGAGAGCCGCTTGGCTCAGTCCTTTTGCCCTCGCCCTTTCCCTTTTCCCTTTTCCCCTTTCTCCCCCCCCATTCCCGCCAGCCCCATGGCGGCCAGGACCGCCCGCGCCTTGGCCTCGGTCTCCCGCCATTCGCCCTGCGGATCAGAATCGGCCACAATACCGGCGCCGGCCTGCACCCAGGCCCGGTTCCCCTTCATGACGGCGGTCCGGATCGCGATGGCGGTATCGAGGCTCTTGCCCCCCCAACCGATGTAGCCAACCGCACCTGCGTAAGGGCCACGCCGCACCGGCTCCAGTTCGTCGATGATTTCCATCGCCCGTATCTTCGGGGCCCCCGAAACTGTTCCGGCCGGGAAGCAGGCGGCTAGTGCATCGAGCGCGTCGAGACCTTCCCGCAGCAGGCCGCGCACCTCGCTCACCAGATGCATCACGTGAGAGTAGCGTTCGATCACCATGAAGGCGGTCATCCGAACACTGCCATAGCGCGCCACCCGCCCGACGTCGTTGCGTCCAAGGTCGACCAGCATGAGGTGCTCCGCCCGCTCCTTGGGGTCGGCCTCGAGCTCGGTGGCGAGCCTCGCATCGGCCTGGGGCGTAGCGCCACGAGGCCGAGTCCCGGCGATCGGACGCAAGGTGACCTCGTCGTTCTCCACCCGGACCAGGACTTCCGGTGAGCTGCCGACGATGTGCAGGTCGTCGCAGTGGAGGAAATAGAGGTAGGGCGCTGGATTGAGGGCCCGGAGATATCGATAGGTCAGCATTGGGTCCGGAGCTGCCAGATCGAGGCGGCGGGACAGTACGGTCTGAAATGTGTCGCCGGCCGTGATGTACTCCTGAATCCGACGAACTCCGTCCTGAAATTTCCCGTCTCCGTAGGGCGAGCTGACCTGGGGGACCGGAGCCGCCGCCGGGAGGTGAAGCGGCCCGATCGGTGAAGGCTGCCTCAGCCGTTCCAGCCAATCCCCGATCTTCGCCTCGGCCCCGCGGTAAAGATTCTCCAGCTCCGCCCGTGTCATATTCTCCGCGACTTCGACGTTCGCGATGACCGTGGCGCGGTTATACAGGTTGTCGAGCACGAGCAGGGTGTCGGCAACCATGAGAACGGCATCGGGCAGCGAACGGTCGTCGGGCGGCGCGTTGGGGAGCCGTTCCAGGGTCCGAACGATGTCGTACCCGATGAAGCCGACGGCGCCGCCGGTGAAGCGAGGCAGTCCGGGAACCTCGACCGACGGATGCTGTCGCATCATGGTGCCAAGGTGTTCCAGCGGAGCCACGTCGTCTTCGACCACCTGCCAGCCGGTATCCTGGCGCCAGCGTTCCGCAGTCCGGCCCCGGTAGCGGTAAACCTCGCGGGGATTGGTCGAGAGAAAGGTGTAGCGGGCCCATTTCTCTCCGCCCTCGAGAGATTCGAGGAGGAAGCCATAGGGGCCCCGGTGTAGCTTGGCGAAGGCGGAAACCGGGGTGTCGCCGTCCAGCACCACCTCACGGGTAACCGGGACCATCCCCGGCTGGGCGCGGGACAGGAAGACTTCGAGGGTTTCCATGGGGAGGTAAGGGTACTATCGGGGTGCGCCGACCACAAACCGGCCCGGCAGCACCATGGGCGCCTCCAGATTGTCCGACGCACGGCGAGTCGAGCGGTAGAGCGCGTAGCGGCCGTCCTCGATCTGCCGCCCGATCTGCAGCACCTGCTCGTAACGAACCGCGTTCCCGTATTTCGCGAGGGCGCCCTGTGGTGCCGAGAAGTGCACCGGATACTTGAACCGCACGATGCCGGTCTTGTCAGTCTGGACGGTCGAGGAAATGTCGAGTCCGTACAAACCGGGTCTCACGGCGGCTTGCACTGTCACCGAGTCCTCCGGCCCTCCATTGGGGAACATGTCGGCGGGAAAGACCAATTCGGCGAAGACCCCATTGTCGGGGGCCGGATGCCGCATGATCACCGTGCGTGGCTCGCCGGTCTTGAAGGTGACCGACGTATCGGCGGGAGGGACCCCTCCGACCTCGACGAGATAGAGCTGGTCGACGGGAAGGGTCTGGGTAATTACGCTCTCCGGCCGTGGGCTGTTCGCCCCTTTTGAACCGCAGGCGGCGATGCTGGCAACGCAGAGGACGAGGGTTATTCTCACGAAGCGCGAGCGGGGGGAGCGATTGGGAAATCGGAACCGGGAGGAGATGGTGAGCCTCATTAGGCGGCCACGATGGGCGGTGTGCTGCGCCGCGTTCCTGGTGCTACCCGCGCTCTCCCCCTCGCTTCGCGCTCAGCAGTGGAACTCGCCGGAAGCGCTGGAGCTGGCTGCTCGCGCGACAGAGGTGAGAGGACAGGCCCAGCGAGATTCATCCCTGCGCAGTTACCGCACCCGGGCTCACGGCTTCGTCTTCTTTCTCGCGCAGGTAGGCGACGAGTTGCAAGGCGCACCACGCCTGGTCAAGGCCGACGAGCTCGACGTCGAAGTCTATTGGCGCGCCCCGGCCCTGAGCAAGCAGACCATCCTGGGTTGGCGGGACGGTCGCTGGCTGCCCACCGACATCAACTACCATCGCGACCACCTCGGCATCGTCACCAACAATTTCGGCGACCGGATCCGGATCGGTGAAGGTGACGAGGTCAAGGACGTGGCACACCCGCTCTCTCCCGACGGACTGAATCGGTACGACTTCGCGCTCACCGACTCTTTGCGGATCCAGACCCGAGACGGCGACCTTCTGGTCTACCAGCTCCAGGTGCGACCCAGGGATTGGGGTGAACCCCTGGTCATAGGGACTCTATCGCTCGATGCGGCGACCGCCGAGCTGGTGAGATTCCGTTTCGGGTTCACGCCCGCGGCGTATCTGGAGAAGGGCTTGGAGGACATCAGCATCATGCTGGAGAACGCGCGCTTCGAAGACCGCTGGTGGCTTCCTTACCGACAGGAGATCGAGATCCGGCGCCGCACCCAGTGGCTCGACTTCCCCGCGCGCGGAATCATCCGGGGTCGCTGGGAGATCGGAGATTACGACTTCGACGTAGCCATACCTCCCGACGTCCTGCGCGGCCCTGCGATCGGCGGGTTGCAGGCCGCCTCCGACACTGGCGGGGAGTGGAATCAACCGCTTGCGGCCTCGCTGGGTCACGTCGCGGCCCCAGTCGAGCAGCGGGACCTCGACTCCCTGAGGGTGGAGCTGGGCCGCATCGCCGGGGGACGAGTCCTCTCCGGGCTTGGTTCTGGCGGCCTCGCTGTCCCCTCGGTCAGCGACATCGTCCACGTCAATCGGGTCCAGGGTCTCACGCTCGGGGCTGCCGCGACCCTCGCTCTGGCGGAGCGGCGGGTTCAGCTCAAGCCTCGGGTGGCCTTCGGCACTTCGGACGAGCGCTTCACCGGCGAACTGGCCATCGGGGTAGCCGCGGGTCCCGCTACCGTGACGTTGGAGGGAGGGCGGTCCATCCATGACTTCAGTGACATTCCGGTCATCTCCGGCGTATTGAATTCGATCCTCGCTCAGGAAGCCGGGGAGGACTATGGCGACTACGTCATGGTGGATCGGGTCGGGCTGGGTGTGCGATATCCGCTTTCCGGGGTTACGGCCATCTCGCTGAACGCGGGGTATGAAGACCCATCCTCCATCGACGTCGAGGCCAGTCCGGCCCACGGCAGTTACCGCTCGAATCCTGCGTTGGGCTCGGACGCGAGCTTGGTGGGACGAATCTCCCTGATCAGAAACTCCGGTGAGCTTGGAGCCTACCGTCGGCCGGCACTCACTCGAGGCACGATTGCGTTTGAAGGCAGTTCCGGCGGGAATGATTATTTCAGGGCCACTGTCGAGGGCACGGTGGCAATGCCGCTCGGGCCGGGAACCCTGGGTTTCACCGCGTACGGCGGTTGGGGTACCGCGGAACTCCCCGCTTACCGAAGCTTCGTCCTGGGTGGACGCGGCACTCTTCCCGGAGAGCCTTTTCGGGCGTATGGCGGTAGAGCCATCGCGCTTGGCAGGTTGGAGTGGGACTTTCCGGTACCGTTTCTCGCAATTCCGTTGGGCTCCTTTGCATCCACCGGCCAAACCATTACCGTGGGTCCCTTCCTCGCTGCCGGCTGGACCAGCGATGAAGTGGCCAACACGCCGTGGGACAAAACAGCCGGGGTACGTCCGGTGGCTGGAGTGGCAGCAGAATTCTTTCTGCGGCTCTTTCGAGTGGAGGCTGGAGTCGGACTCAAGACCGGTGAGGTCGGGGTGATGGTGGATGTGAATCCGGATTGGTGGGGCATTTTATAGCCCCTGTAATCTCCGGGTCATCCACCTTACCTTTGGGGTGCTGCTCGAGCGGGCGGCGCCTCCCCCTAATTGGTTATCAGGCTTGAGGTTAAATGCAGTTCACGGATGAGTGGCTCGTCCCCAGCCTGGAAAAGATTCTGGAGCCCGGGATCCTCGACAGATTGCGCGAGGAACCGGGGAAGGAACCAGTGTCTCTCTGGAGCACGCTGGTTGAGCGCAAGGAAGCCAAAGACGACGACATCCTGAAGGCCGCTGCCGCCCGATTCCGCCTCCCCGTCGCGGATCTGAATCAGGTCGATCCCCGGGCGCGCGAGGCGGTGCCGGAACCTCTGGTCCGCCGCTTCAACATCATTCCGATCGGCATCAGCGACTCGTATCTCGAGATCGCGACTGCGAATCCCAACGACATCGACGCCGAGAAGGACCTCGCCTTCGCTACGGGGCGCGAGGTGCGGCTGCGTCTCTGCTCCCCCTCCCGCATTGCCGACAAGATGGAGGAGATGTACCGCGGCAGCTCGGAGGTGATGTCCCAACTGCTCGGCAACATGGACGAGGGGCTCGAGGTCACCCAGCTGAAGGACGATGAGGAGCTGTCCGATCTCGGTGCGTCGGCCGACGAGGCGAGCCAGCGTCCAGTCGTGCGCCTGGTGGACCTGATGCTTTCAGACGGCATCCTCTCCCGGGCGAGCGACATCCACATCGAGCCGGGCGAAGCCGGTGTCACGGTGCGCTACCGCATCGATGGCGTGCTGCGCCAGGTCATGAGCATCCCGCGAACCGCTGGGGCTCCGCTCATCTCCCGAATCAAGATCATGTCGGGCCTGGATATCGCGGACCGGCTGCGACCTCAGGATGGTCGAGCGCGAGTGGCGGTGAACGGCTCTCCGGTGGACCTCCGGGTTTCGACCCTGCCGGCTTCGCTTGGCGAGAAGGTCGTGATCCGGATCCTGAACGCGAAGGCGACCGTGCTCTCGCTCGACTCGCTCGGCATGAGCGAGGAGGAGCGGGGCGCGATCAAGAACGTGCTCAACAACAAGGAGGGGATCGTACTGGTCACCGGGCCGACCGGCTCCGGCAAGACCACGACGCTCTACTCCGCGTTGCGCATGGTGCAGAGCGACGGCGTCAACATCGTCACGGTCGAGGACCCGGTCGAATACCGGTTGGGCAAGGGCATCGTGCAGGTGCAGGTGCACGAGAAGGCGGGGCTGACTTTCGCGGCCGCGCTTCGGTCGATTCTCCGGCAGGACCCCGACGTCGTCCTGGTCGGCGAGGTCCGGGACCGGGAGACAGCGCAGATCGCGCTGCAGGCCTCGTTGACCGGTCACCTGGTGCTCTCGACTCTCCACACCAACGACGCCCCGAACGCCATCACCCGTCTGGTGGACATGGGGATGGAGCCCTACAAGATCGGTCCCGCGCTCCGCGGGGTCATCGGGCAGCGGCTCATGCGGCGGATCTGCCCCCGCTGCCGCGAGATCAACGACGGAGATATCCCGACCAGGATCCGCCGCTACATCCCGCAGGGCACGACACTCTATCGCGCGGTCGGCTGTCCCGATTGCGCCATGACCGGATACCGCGGCCGATTCTCGGTAGTGGAAATCCTGACCATGAACGCCGAGCTGGAGCGGAGGATCGGGGCGGGCGCGACCGCGGACAAGATCGCCGAGGCCGCCAGGGCGAACGGGATGAAATCGCTGTTCGAGAGCGGCCTCCAGCATGTACTGAGTGGGGAGACCAGCGTGGAGGAACTGCTCCGCGTGGTGGACGTGCCGATGGACGAGCGGGGCGGCAGCCGCGGCTCGACACCCAGCGTCACGCCCCTCCCGTCCAAGCGCAGCACGCCTGCTTCCCCGCACGGGACGCCGACCGGAACGCCTTCGGGCCCCTTCCCGGCGGTCGTGGTTCCGGTGCCCGACCTCACCACCGCCTTCGAGTTGATCGACGACGAGGCCGGGCCGACCGAAGTCATCAGGCCGGTCCATGGCGCGTCGGTGCTGCTGGTGGACGACGAAGATTCACTTCGCAAGGTGATGAAAGACCTGTTGGCCCGC
Organism: uncultured Gemmatimonadales bacterium; assembly: GCA_963788625.1. Lineage (GTDB taxonomy): Bacteria > Gemmatimonadota > Gemmatimonadetes > Gemmatimonadales > GWC2-71-9 > DATBGE01. The sequence goes on from CAWBHB010000001.1 coordinate 1,339,234, forward strand.
GAGGGCTATGCGGTCATCGAGGCCCGGAACGGAGTCGAGGCCCTGGACCAGGTGGATCGCCATGCTCCCGATGTGGTTGTGCTCGACCTGAACCTGCCGGACATGGACGGTTACTCTGTCCTGTCGCAGCTCCGCTCCCGTCCGGCCACCCGGAAGACGCCGGTCATCGTCCTCACCGCCAAGGGTGACGAGGACAACGAGGTCCGGGTCTTCGAGCTCGGCGCCGACGATTTCCTTACCAAGCCCTTCCGAGCCAAGGCGCTGTCGAAACGGCTGGAGGTGGTGTTGGCGAGGAGGAAGGACTGAGGGAATGGCAGAATGAGCGAATGGCGGAATGGCAGAATGAGCGAATGGCGGAATGAGAGCGCAGTAGCGTGACCCCTTCCTCCATTCCGCCATTCGACCATTCCGCCATTGCTCTGATCAAGCCCTCCGTCCGGGCTCTCTCCCCCTACACCCTCTCCGGCCTCTCCGCCGCGAGAAAGCTGAACCAGAACGAATCGCCCTTCGATGTGCCCGAACACCTCAAGCATGAGGTAGTCGAGCGTGCTTTGGCGACGCCGTGGAACCGCTATCCCGAGTTCGTGCCCCGACGGCTGGTCGAGCAGATCGCCGAGCGGCACGGGTGGGATCCGGAGGGCGTGCTGGTCGGGAATGGGTCCAACGAGGTCATCCAGGCTTCCATCTCGGTCTCGGTCAATACCGGCGATCCGGTCGTGGTTCCCCAGCCTTCGTTCGCGCTCTATCGCATCATGACTGGAGTGATGGGCGGACGCTATCTGCCGGTGCCGATGGGACCGGAATACGCCTACGATGTCGATGCACTCGTCGGCGTGGCGCGCCGGGAGCGGGCCCGGGTGGTCGTACTGAACTCGCCCAACAATCCGACCGGATCGGTCCTGCCAGAGGACGGGGTGGCGACCCTGCTGGAACGCACCGAAGCGCTGTTGTTGTGCGACGAGGCTTACCAGGACTTCGGCGGCCCGACGGCGCTCACCCTGCTGCCCCAATCACCGCGGATCGTGGTGCTGCGGACTCTCTCGAAGGCGATGGGGATGGCCGGTCTCCGGTTCGGCTACGCTCTCGCCCATCCGGAGATCGCCCGGGAGATTGCCAAGGCCAAGCTGCCGTACAACGTCAACGCGATCACCCTGGTGGCGGCGGAGGTCATGCTGAAGCACGGCGCCGAATTCGCCGCGCGAGCCAGGACCATTGCCCAGGAGCGTGACCGCTTCCTCGGCCTGCTCCGTGGTATCGCCGGACTGCATGCGTTCCCCAGCAAGGCCAATTTCGTGCTGGTCCGCTGCGACCGGCTTCCCGCCGGCACCGTTTTTCGCCGACTGGTCGAGGACCATGGGATTCTGGTGCGGGATGTGTCGAGCGGAGCCGGGCTGGCCGAGTGTCTGAGAATATCGGTGGGAACCCCCGAGGACACGGATGCAGTGGTGGTGGCCCTTTCGGCGATCTTCTCGGACTGACAGGTTGTCTTGGGTCTAAGGTCTAGGGTCTAAGGTCTAAGGTCTAGGGTCTAAGGTCTAGAGTCGAGAGTCTGAAGTCGAGACTTCGTCCGCAGCGGGACTCCAGACTTTGGACTCCAGACCTTAGACCTCAGACCCTAGACCTTAGACCCTAGACCTTAGACCTTAGACCTTGGACCTTAGACTCTAACACCCGCCCCCCATGTCCCGCACCGCCGAAGTCTCCCGCACCACCAAAGAAACCACCCTCCGGGCCCGGGTAGATCTGGACGGGGCAGGCCAGGCGCGGGTGAAAACCGGGCTGGGGTTCTTCGACCACATGCTCGAGGCATTCGCCCGGCATGGCCTGATCGATATCGAGCTGGAGGGCCAGGGAGACCTGCACGTGGATGGGCATCACACGGTGGAAGACACCGGCATCGTGCTGGGCCAGGCGATCGGAAAGGCGCTCGGAGACCGCGCCGGGATCCGCCGCTACGCTGATGCGCTGGTGCCGCTGGACGAGGCGCTGGTCCGCGTGGTGATCGACGTCTCGGGGCGTCCATTCCTCGCCTATCACGTCGACATCCCCAAGTGGCAGATGCTGGGAGACTACGACGTCTTCCTGACCCCGGAGTTCTTCCGGGCCCTGGTGCAGCATGCCGGTCTCACCGCCCACATGGACCTGATCCGGGGCGACAACCCGCATCACATCGTGGAAGCGGCCTTCAAGGCCTTCGCTCGCGCCCTGGAATCGGCGATAGCCCGCGACCCGCGAGTGAAGGGTGTCCCGTCCACCAAAGGCGTGCTGTGATCGCTGTGGTGGACTACGGGGTAAACAACCTCAGCAGCGTCGTCCGGGCCCTGGCCGCTGCGGGCCACGAGGCCAGGCTCTCGGCGAATCCGGAGGAGATCCGTCGCGCCGACCGGCTGGTGGTGCCTGGCGTGGGGCACTTCGGACAAGGCTCCCGCAATCTGTCGGAGCGAGGACTACCGGACGCGATCCGTGCGGTCGTCTCAGCCGGCCGGCCGGTGCTCGGTATCTGTCTCGGACTGCAGCTCTTGTTTCCGGAAAGCGAGGAAGCCCCCGGAGTCGCAGGTCTCGCCGTGCTCCAGGGGAGGGTGATTCGCTTCCGCACCAGTCTCCCACTGCCTCACGTCGGATGGGCCGAGGTCCGGCCAACCGAGCAGGGCTCCACGCATCCGGTGCTGTCGTCGCTCTTTCCCGATGGAGCCACGTTCTACTATCACGTTCACAGCTTTCACCCGTCTGATCTCGCGGCCGACGCGGCACTGGCACTCGGCGACTACGGGGGAACCTTCCCGACCATCGTGGGACGCGACAACGTCCTCGGCGTGCAATTCCACCCGGAAAAGTCGCAGCAGGCGGGGGTTGCGTTGCTCGCAAGATTTGGCAGCTGGAACCCGTGACGACATTCCGCGTTACCTTCGTGGATGTCTACCCGCTTCGGCTGGAGGCCAAGATCCTGGAAGTGCTGGCGCTTCGCCGTGCACCGGCAGGGCGCTGCAGCGGTGCCTGGGAAGTGGTGCACGGCAGCATCGAAGAGGGAGAGACTCCGCTTCAAGCGGCACTGCGGGAATTGCGGGAAGAGACTGGTTTCGCACCAGTCCGGCTCTACAATCTGAGCCGAGTGGAAACGTTTTACCGCCACCGGGTGGATGAGGTTGCCTTCATTCCGGCCTTCGCCGCATTCGTGGAAAGGGCCCCTGTCCGATTGAGCCACGAACACGACGCCTTCGACTGGCTGCCCTTCGCCGCGGCACGCGAGCGCCTCGCCTGGCCCCGGGAGCGGCGGGCACTCGAGGACATCGCAGTGCTGTTGGGTGGTGGGAGTGCGGGGCAGCTGGAGGACGTTCTGAGAATGGAGGAATGAGCGAATGGCGGAATGAACGAATGACAAAATCCGTGGATTGCGCTATTCATTCCGCCATTCCGCCATTCCGCCATTCTGCCATTCCTCCATTCTGCCATTCCCCACCATGCTCGCCCGACGCATCATCCCCTGTCTCGACGTGGCCGACGGACGAGTGGTCAAAGGGGTGCATTTCGAGGCGCTCCGGGATGCGGGGGATCCGGTCGAGCAGGCCGCGCGGTACGACGCCGAGGGTGCGGATGAGTTGGTTTTTCTCGACATCTCCGCCAGCAATGAGGCCCGGGCGACTACCCTCGACATGGTGGCCCGGGTGGCCGAGAAGCTCCTCATACCGTTCACGGTGGGTGGGGGAATCCGGTCCTTGGAAGACGCTGGATCGGTGTTGCGAGCCGGAGCCGACAAGATTGCGGTGAATACCGCGGCGGTGCGCGATCCCCACCTGGTTCGTCGGCTGTCGGACAGCTTCGGCGCGCAGTGCATCGTGGCGGCGGTGGACGTGAAGCGGGCTCCGCCATCTGCAGTTTCCAACTCTTCGAGTTGGATGGTGTACGTCAACGGAGGACGCGAGCCAACTGCACTCGACGGCCTCGAATGGATGACCAGGCTCGAGCAGTCCGGGGCGGGGGAGATTCTTCTGACCTCGATGGACCGGGATGGCACCCGGACCGGTTATGATCTCGATCTGCTGCGGGAGACAACCAGCCGAGTGAGCATCCCGGTCATCGCCTCGGGCGGAGCCGGGAGCCTGGCGCACCTCGCCGAGGCGTTCGAGGCCGGTGCTCACGGGGTCCTCGCCGCCTCGATTTTCCACTACCAGGGTTCCTCCCTCCCCGAGGCACGAGCCTACCTGCGGGCGCGAGGCTATGTTGTGAGACCATGATCATCCGTCTTGTCGTCGCGACCTTCCTGCTCCTGGCCCCAGCCCTGGGTACCGCAACGGGATTTACTGGAACTCCCGTTCACCCTTCACCGTTCACCGTTCACACCGGCCTTGTCGCCTGCACTCGACTCCAGAAACCCGGCACCCAGGTGAGCGGAGAGGTGAAGATCTGCCCGGGCCGCTATCGGATTGCCGATCCCGATGAACGGGGCATCATCGTCGCGTCGGCCCCCGGGACGCGGATCGATCTGACCGGTGTCACACTCGAGAGTGGCGATTCGGTTCCCGCCGACTATCGGGGCGTTGGAATCACCAGCACCGGAGTGGACAGTGTCGCGGTGCGCGGCGGCCGGATCCGTGGCTATCGCTACGGGATTCGACTGGACGGGGGCAGTGGACACCGGATCAGCGGGGTCGATGTTTCCCAGACCAGAAGCCAGGCACTGCGGTCGACTCCCCAGCGATACGACGAGAAAGACTGGCTCGACATCTTCCACCCCGACACGTTCGAGACCTACGGGCACGGGGTCTATCTCAAGCGGACCAGCGGCGCCTCGGTGACGGGTGTGACCGCCCGCGGGGCTCAGAACGGGATCGGATTGTTCGAGAGTCGGGACGCGATCATTGCCGATAACGATGTCAGCAGCAATTCGGGCTGGGGGATTCACCTCTGGCACTCATCGCGCAATACCATCCTGCGCAACAAGGCCCACCACAACGTGCGCTGCGAGAGCCCTTCCTATCGCCACGGCTGTGACAGCGCGGGCCTGCTGCTCCGCGAGCGGAGCGACTCGAATCTCATCGCGGACAATGACCTGACCTGGTCGGGCGACGGGTTTTTTCTGAGCGGGCAGCGACCGGAAGTCTCGGGCTCGATCGGCAACCTGGTCATCCGGAACGATGCCTCATTCGCCTATCACAATGCGTTCGAGTCCACCTTCAGCGAATGGAACACCTTCCTGGAGAACCGGGCCGACAGCGCCGACTACGGCTTCTGGCTGGGCTACTCCCGCGCCAACACGGTAGAGAAGAACTCCATCGTCGGCTCCCGTACCGCCGGGATCGCCATCGAGCACGGCGGCGAGAACGAACTCAATGGCAACATCATCATCGGCGGCAAGGTCGGGATCCGGCTCTTTACCTCGCGGGAGGGCGATGAGCCCAGCCGCGATTACCGGATCGCCGACAACACCATCGCCAGGGTAGGCCAGGGGATCCTGGTGGAGCGGAGCACCCGGATCCGGATTCGGGGGAATCTGTTCGACGGGGTGGACGACGGGGTGGTGATCGATTCGGTCAGCGCCGATCTGCAGCTCACCGGAAATGTGTTCCTCTCCGCTCGACGCTGGTTCATCGATGCCCCAGTGCTGGACGCGGGAGGGAATTTCTGGGCCGTAGCGAGCGCCGATCAGGTCGCCCGGAAGCTGCACGGCCGGATTACGCTGCAGCCGTTCCGGCGGGCGGAGGAGGCAGGCTACTAGCCGTTGAGCAGCGCATCCGCGGCGTCGCTCAGCTGACGCACCGTAATCGGGCGCTCCACCACTCTGAAACCCTCGCTCTGCAGTTGAGCCGCGTTGCCGTCGGGTGGTGCGGTGATCACCACCCGGCTTCTCCAGTCGGGCCGCGCGGCAAGCAGGTGCGCGAGGAATCCCTCTCCGTTCATTGTCGCACGGGAATCCGCCAGGACCAGGTCGTACTCCTCTTCCAATACCAGCGGCATCGCCTCGTCGCCGGTGAGCGCGCTGACCACCCGGTGGCCGGCCATGCCGAACAGGGCCATCGCAGTTCGGTGGAGCCCCCGATCGGCATCCACCACCAGGATGGAGCGCCCCGCTTTCCCCTGAGGCAGGCCCTCGAGATCGGCCGGCTGAATCGCGGGTTGCTGCTCCGCCCCGACCGCGTAGGGGAGCGTAACCGTGAACTCGGCTCCTCCACCGGGACTCGGCGCGTAGGTCAACTTGCCGCCGTGTGATTCGACAATCCCATAGCTGATCGAGAGGCCGAGCCCAGTCCCCTCGCCCGGATCCTTGGTGGTGAAGAACGGGGTGAAGAGCTGTGAAACGAGTTGCTGAGGAACTCCAGGGCCGGTATCCCGCACTCGCAGCAGGACCTGGTTGCCCTCCCGCAGCGTCTCGACGGTGAGATTCCGCGGTGCATCGGGGTGCTGGCGGGACATGGCGTGGACCGCATTGGTCAGCAGATTCAAGAGCACCTGCTGCAGCTCGTACCGGTTGCCCTTCACGCTGGTCCCTTCGCTGCTCAATTTCTGCTCAAGGTCAATGGCGCGGAGGCGAAGGTCGTAGGCCACGAGCAGGGCGGTGCGTTCCACCACCGTGTTCAAGTCCACCCCGGCCGACTCGGGCGTCTCCTTCCGGGCAAAGGTCAGCAGATTTTGCACGATGAGGCCGGCGCGAGCGGCCTGCTCATGCACCACCCGCAGGTGCTCCCGGTCGCTGGCCCGAAGGTCTTTTCGCTCCAGCAGGAACTCCGACAAGCCGGCGATCGAGGTGAGCGGGTTGTTGAGCTCATGGGCCACGCCGGACACCAGTTGTCCCACCGAGGCCAGCTTCTCGTTCTGAATGAGCTGGGCCTCGAGGGCCCGTTGCTCGGTAACGTCCTCGATCAGGATGATCGTCGCGGTGCCATCGAGCGGCTCGGAGAGCGGGGCGGCGGTGAGTCGCAGCATGCGGTGAAGCACCTCGCTCCGCACCATGACCGGTGAGGGTCGTTCTCCCCGGCTCGCGGCGGCGAAGAGATCGCCCGGGCCTTCGCTGTCTCCCACCACGGTTGGCCAGAAGTGCCGGCCGATCAGCGTAGGTAGGGCGGAATCGAGCATCCGCGCGAAGGAACGATTGGCCCGGCTGATCCGGCCCTTTTCGTCCACCACGGCGATGCCCTCGGTCAGGGAATTGAATGCCGTCTCCCACTCTTCCTTGGCCTGACGCACCATTTCGTACAACCGACTGTTGGCCATCACCACGGCGACGTGAGTGGCGACGGTGGACAGGAGCCAGAGGTCTTCGGGACTGAAGCTGCCGGTACGATGCCCGGCGACCGCGAGGGCTCCCATGGCGAATCCATGAGCGCGGAGCGGGGCCGCTGCGGCGATCTGGGCTCTTACGTCTCCAATCAGCAGAACACCCTCTCCCGAGACATCCTGCTCGACTTCGATTCGCTCGTTCTGCAGGGCCCGCATGACCAGGGTGGCATCATCGGGGGCAAGCCGTTGGCCGTTGAGCCCGGACAAGGAGCCTTCCGCACCAGCAACCATCAGGCTGCTGCCATCCTCGGCCGCCAGGATCACGACGGCGCCGTCGGCCTGGAGGAATCGCATCGTGTAGCGCACCACCTGCTCGGCGACCCGCTCCAGCTGAAGCGACTCGGCCAGGACGTAGCTCAATTCCTGAAGGGAGAAGATCTCGTTGATGCGGCGGTCGAGCTGGAGGGCGAGTTGCCGCCGGTCCTGCTCCAGGGCGGTAGAACGCCGGCGGGACCGCACCAGGGCGACGCCGAGTCCCAGTGCGACGGCCAGCAGCAGAAGAGCGAGGATACTCGTGGTCAGCGAGACGACTCCCCGGGGTTACGGCCGCCAATCCGCTCGGTCACGTAGGCTTCCGGCGGAGCATTCGGCTTGACCCGAACCGATTTGGCGGGGATCCCGACGTTCACGTGGTAGGACCGGACATCCTTGGTGGCGAGCGCCATGGCGCCTACCATCGCGTTGGCCCGCACCCGCACCCCGGCGAGCACCGTGGCGTGATAGGTGATGCGCACGTCATCCTCGATCACTGTGGGCGCGTTGGTCACCTCGCGCTGCTCCACGATGCTGTGGGTGTGGCTGTAGATGTTGGCATAGTCGGAAATGCTCACCCGGTTACCGAGGGTGATGCCGCCGCGGTCATCCAGGAGGACGTGACGATGAACGACCACGTTGTCTCCCACTTCCAGGTTGTAGCCATAGGAGAACTCGACGTACTGGAAGCATTTGAAGTTCTCGCCGCAGCGGGCAAAGATCCTCGGCGCCAGCAGGCGGCGGAACCGGATGCCGAGGTGGACATGCTGGCCGCCGAGCGGGGAGCGATCGAAGGAGTACCAGAGCCAGAGCAGGGGCTTCACCCGGGCAAACCGGGGCGCATCAACCTCGCCGTAGTACTCGGGCTCGAGGGTGATGTTGCGCGGATCCAGACCCAGGAGAGCGATGCGGGTTGCCGCCGGAAGCCTGGTATCGGCAAGCATGCCGTCGTAGTCGGCATGGCCGGGATACCAGATGTCGAACAGCACGTTGCGCGCGAGACGGGACCAGTCGGCGCCTGGAGCAGCCAGCTCCGCGTCGAGGGCGGCGAGCCAGTCGTCATAGAGGCGGGCGACGGGTGCCGCTATCTCGACGGCACGCAGGGGCAGATAGGCCATAGATCCCTCCAGGATTTGAGAGAGTCTAGCGGTTCGGCTTCTCGGAGGAAACGTGGAACCGCTCTGCCCTGGGAAACCTGGTTGACGAAGTGCAGAAAGGGGACTAAGCTAGTCAGAGATATCATCTGATAATCATTCTCAACTACTATTTCCCGTTGTCACCCATGAACTTGATCGTCCGGACCGGGGCGGTGGGACTATGTCTGCTCCCGCTCGCCCGGGCCTCCGCCCAGGACACCAGCCCCAAACTCACCATCGGCGGCTACGGCGAGGTCCACTACAACAACCCGACCGGTCAGGACTCTCCCGGGATCGTCAACGTCAAACGGTTCGTGATCTACGCTGGCTACGCTTTCAATGACCGCATCACGCTGCACTCCGAATTGGAGCTGGAAGACACGAGGATCGAGGGTGGAGAATCGGGTGGCGAGGTTGCGCTGGAGCAGGCGTATCTGGATTACCGCTTCTCCGATGCGTTCACGCTGCGGACTGGTCTCCTGCTGCCGCCGATCGGCATCATCAACGAGACCCATGAGCCGCCCACCTTCAACGGGGTAGAGCGGCCCGACTTCGATCACGACGTCATCCCCACCACGTGGCGGGACATCGGCGTCGGCGCGGTCGGCCAGATTCCCGGAGTCTCGGGGTTGAGCTACCGGGTCTTCCTGGTGAACGGGCTCAAGGCCGAAGGGTTCACCGCCGAGGAAGGGATTCGCGAGGGGCGCCAGGAGGGCAGGGAGGCGAGCTTCGCCAATCCCTCCTTCACCGGGCGACTGGAGTACGCTCAGGCCGGCCTCAAGGTCGGCGGCTCCTTCTGGTATGGCGGATCGGCCAACCAGGTTCCCGGGCTCGGCACCGGGTCCTTCGACGCGCCGGTTCTGCTGGTCTCGGGCGATGCCCGCTATGATCACGGCCCCTTCATGCTGCGCGGGGTCGTGGCGACGGTCGAGGTCTACGACGCCGACAAGATCAACGCGGTCTACGGACTCGGCGTCGGCCGTCGGATCGCCGGTGGTTATGTGGAGGGCGGTTACAACGTCCTGTCCCTTCTCGCGCCGGCGACGAGCCAACGGCTCAATGCCTTCGTCCGCTACGAGAACTACGACACCCAGGCCAAGGCGGCTCCAGGGACGCCCGACGACGACACGCTCGCTCGCCGGATCACCACCTTCGGCCTGACCTACAAGCCGCTTTGGAATGTCGCCTTCAAGGCGGACTACCAATTGCGCCGGAACAAGGCGGGCGTGGGACAGAACGAGGTGTTGGGGTTGGGGGTGGGGTACCAATTCTGAAAAGCGTGAAAAGAGAAAAGCGTGAGAGGTGAGAAGTGAGAGGTGAGACGTGGGACGTGAAGACGTGGGAGGTGAGGACGTGAGAGGTATTCGACGGGAATGGCTCTTGTGGCCACTTATGTCGTTCCTTCTCACGTCTCACGTCTCACGTCTTACGGCCCAGGACGCCCCTCTGAAAAAGGTCCAGGCGAGTCTCGCTCGGGTGTTCGGAGATGGGGCCGTCGCCGACACGGTGCAGGTGGATGCAGCTCCGGTGCTGCGGGTCGAGCGGGCCGATTCGGTGCTGGGATACGCGGTGGTGCGCAACGTGAAAGGGAAGGATCAGCCGATCACGTTTCTGGTCGCGGTGGATCAGGGCGATCACCTGAAGGACGTAGACATCCTGGTTTACCGCGAGCCCTATGGCGGCGAGGTGGCGTACGATTCGTGGCGCAAGCAATTCCGCGGGATGACGGCCCAGGATCCCATGGAAGTCGGCAAGGATATTCGGTCGATCTCAGGAGCCACGATCAGCGTCAATTCGGTGACCCTCGCCGTGCGCAAGGCGGTTGCCGACCTCACCGAGTGGCACGCAGCAGGGAAGCTCAAATGACCTCTAGAACCGGCGAACTGCTCTGGCACGACGTCCCCGCGCCCTTCCGCAGCCTGGCGCGTTGGGTCACCATCGTTCAGGTGGTTGGTTATACCACCGCACTCCTCTTCGTCCTTCACACGACCCGGATGGCGCCTTCGGGCATCAGCGACCGGTACCGCGGCACCGACAGCACCGCGGCCGAAGGCGCGATGCAGTTTCCCAAGTCATATGCCGAGATGCTCACCCTGACCCATACTCACATTCTGAGCATGGCGGTGATCTTTGCGCTCTCAGGATTGGGAGTGTCGCTCTGCTCCCGGCTCTCCGCCCGGTTGAAGCGCTTCCTGATGGTCGAGCCGTTCGTGGCGCTGCTCGTGTCGTTCAGCTCGCTCTGGCTGGTGCGCTACGTCGATCCGCGGTTCAGCTGGCTACTGGAGCTTTCCAGCACGATCATGGCGATCACGTTCTACCTGCAGAGCTGGTTGATTCTCACCGAACTCCACCTGGTCGATCAGAAGTGAACCGCCGGGACTTCGTGTCGATGCTCGGCGCGTTCGTAACGGTGGGAGAACCTCGCCTTCGGTCCTCGCCCAATGGAGGAACCGCGTGCCGCCTTGCCGCCTGGCCGCCTTGCCGCCTTGTAGAGCGCTGGTCCTGGGCGATGGGTCAGCCGGTTCACCTGATGCTCTTCCACCAGTCGGAAGGCGCGGGACTCGAGGCGGCCGCCCAGGCGCTGGAAGAGCTGCGCAGAGTCGAGGCTCGGCTCTCCCGCTTCGACGATTCCAGCGATCTCTCGGAGCTGAACCGTCACGCCGGGAAGACAGCGATGAAGGTGGATCGGGATCTGCTCGAGGTGCTCACCGTCGCGGCGCGCGCCCGTCGGGCGACCGGAGGAGCATTCGATGTCGCGGTCGAGCCACTGATGCGGGTGTGGGGCTTCCGGGAGCCCAGGAAGGCCGCGCCCGGCGCATTCGAGCTACGGGAAGCCGAGAAGGCGGTACGAGCCAGCGTGGTGCGGATCGACGGCGACCGAGTCTCGTTGCCGAGTGCCGTCACTCGGCTCGACCTGGGCGGGATTGGCGTGGGCTACGGGCTGGATCGGGCAGCCTCGGTGCTTCGCGCCGCTGGGATCGAACGCGCCTTCCTCGACGTGAGCGGAGACTGCATCGCACTGGGCGCCCCCCCGGGCACCGATGGCTGGCGGGTAGACCTCGCTGATCCATCAGGCTCGGGCGCACCTCGTCCCGCCGGTCTCTTGAGGGATCGCGCCCTCGCCACGAGTTCCAACACAATGTCCGTCATTCGCTACGGCGCCATGGTCCGGGGGCACGTCATGGATCCGGCGACTGGCTATCCCGCGGATCGGATGGTCCAGGTCAGCGTCCGGGCTCGCAACGGGATCGAGGCGGATGTGTTGTCTACGGCGATGCTGGTGGCGGGGCGGCCGTTCGAGGGGGTGGAGAGGTGGTGGGGAGCTGAAAGTGACGAGGGAAGGACTGAGGACTGAGGGGGAACGGTGAACGGTGAACGGTGAACGGTGAAGGGGAAGAAAAGTAACGAGCTACTCCAGCACCTCATCCCGAGACACCCCGAGCGAAGCGAGGGGGTCCGAGGGATCCAGGGTCCTTGCCTTGGCACTGGGACAGGACGGTAGGTCCCTCGCTGCGCTCGGGATGAGGTGCCGTTTCACGCCCCGCTGCTCTCCCCGTTCACCGTTCGCCCTTCACCGTTCACCCCTCCAATCCTCACTGCACCTTCGCGCTATCGACCTGCCCCTGCCTCACTTTCGACATGACGCGCGTCCGCTCCCGTTGCACCCGTGAGAGCTGGTTTTGCCAGGCGTTCGGCACCACGATGGACGCCGTAGGAGACGCCGAAGGTTTCATAGACCGGAATCGGCGTGTTGTAGACCATGATCGCGGTGGCCTGCTGCCGGGTGTCGAGCTGCCGGTTGGTGATGCTGGCAGTGAAGGGGACCATGCCGATCGGCTGGTAGGTCTGATTGCGGATTACGCAGGAAGACGTTGAGTGGCTCGAAGCGCACCCCGTCCCGCAGTCCGAAGAAACTCACCAGCATCAGTCCCGGATCCGAGGCTCCGCCCAGAGCGGCCACGGAATCGATGGAAGGCTCGCGCTCCATCGTGAGCTTGTTGAGCGATGCGTAGACGTCGGGGCCCAGCAGCCGCATCACCCGCTGATCGAGCGGCACCATGCGGATGTCGATGTCTCCAGCGTTGAACCGGATCGAGATGTCGTCCTGGCTCAGGGTGCCGTAACCGGGTGGGGGAAGGTCGCCCCCGGCGACACTCGTTTCGCCGCTCTGGGCGTGGGAAGCGCCGACGCAGGCAATAGTCAGGGTTACTGCGATCATCAACCAAGCCTTGTTCATCGTGCCTCCGTGGCCGACGCGGCGAGAACGCTCTCGCCCAGCTCCGCAATGCCGAGTCCCGTACTTGCGCTGGTGAGCTCGAACTGCTCCTCGGGAACCTCCAGCGCTTTCGCCAGGTCCCGCAATCGCTCTCCCCGAGCCCCGCGACCCACTTTATCGGACTTGGTGAGCGCCACCAGCAGGGGAATGCTGCGTTCAGCGAGCAGGCCGCCGTACTCCAGGTCTTCCCTGGACGGGGCGTGCCGGATGTCGAGCAGCCAGACGACACCGGTGAGTGTCGTGCGGCGCGTCAGCACGCCCTTGATCAACTTGGCGTACCCCGCCCGATCACTGTGCGAGGCCCGGGCATAGCCGTACCCTGGCAGGTCGATCAGGTAGAGCGACGACAGCCGGAAGACATTGAGCAGTGTCGTCTTCCCCGGCGATGCGCTCACCCGCGCCAGTTTCCGCCGGCCGACGAGCGCGTTCAGCAGGCTCGACTTGCCGACGTTGGACCGGCCAAGAAATGCTATTTCAGGAAGCGGCGGCTCGATCCGAACTACCGGATCGGGGAAGCTGCCGATGAATTCGATGGGGAGGTGAGACAGCGGTGAAGTGCGGGGCATGGCCATCCGGGCGGGCAGGGCGGTCGTGGCGGGCACGGACCTCAAGGCGTGTGCCCCGCCCGCCCGTCCGCCTTCCGCCCTGTTCGCCTTAAGCCTCCCGTTTGGTTCTCGCCCGCTCCGTGACTACCAGCGGCGCCTGATCCTCGAGGACCGATTCGCGGGTGATCACGATTTCCCGCACGTCGTCCCGGCTGGGCAGATCGAACATGATGTCGGTCATGGTGTGCTCGAGAATGGCGCGGAGACCGCGGGCGCCGGTGCCGCGCTTCAGAGCCTTCTGGGCCACCGCGCGCAGCGCCTCCTGGTCGAACGTGAGACCCACGTTCTCCATCTCGAACAACTTCCGGTATTGCTTGGTGAGGGCGTTCTTGGGCTCGATCAGGATGCGCATCAGGGCTTCTTCGTCCAGCGCTTCCAGCGCCACGGTGACCGGGAGGCGGCCCACCAGCTCGGGGATCAGCCCGAAGCGCAGCAGGTCATCCGGCTCGACCTCGGCGAAGGGGTTCTGCTTGTCCGCCTCGCTGGTGGCGCCGCGGGCATCCTTGGAGAATCCGATCTGCTGCCGGCCGGTGCGGGCCTGGATGATCTTCTCCAGCCCGTCGAAGGCGCCGCCGCAGACGAAGAGGATGTCCTTGGTGTTGATCTGGATGTATTCCTGCTGCGGATGCTTGCGGCCGCCCTGGGGCGGCACCGAGGCGACCGTGCCTTCCAGGATCTTGAGCAGGGCCTGCTGCACGCCTTCGCCGGAGACGTCCCGGGTGATGCTCGGGTTCTCCGACTTGCGGGCGATCTTGTCGATCTCGTCGATGTAGACGATGCCCCGCTCGCACTCGGCGACGTTGAATTCCCCGGCCTGAAGCAGCCGCACCAGGATGTTCTCCACGTCCTCGCCGACGTAACCCGCCTCGGTGAGGGTGGTGGCGTCTGCGATGGTGAAGGGAACGTCGAGGATTCGGGCGAGGGTCTGGGCCAGCAGGGTCTTGCCGACGCCGGTGGGGCCGATCAGGAGGATATTGGACTTGTCGAGCTCGACCTCGCTCTCCCGCGCGGAGGACGAAGTTGATCCGCTTGTAGTGGTTGTAGACCGCGACCGAAAGGGTCCGCTTGGCCCGCTCCTGACCGATCACGTACTGGTCCAGCACCGCCTTGATCTCGTTCGGCGTGGGGACCTGCGTGATGGTATCTGCGACGTCCCGCTCCTCGTCCTCCGCCAGGATCTCGTTGCAGAGCGTGATGCATTCATTGCAGATATAGACCGACGGGCCGGAAATGAACTTCCGGACCGAATCCTTCGACTTTCCGCAGAACGAGCAGCGGAGATGTTTGTCGTTGGACATGTAACCAACCGCGGTCTAGGGTAAAGTGGAGCCGGGGAAGACAGTCAAAAGGTGCCCCGGCTCCGGGGGAGCGTCAAGGGTTCTTGGTGGCCGGCTGGATCTCGGTGTGCTTGGTAATCACGCTGTCGATGAGCCCGTACTCCTTCGCCTCCTCGGCGCTCATGAAGCGGTCGCGATCCATGTCCCGTTCGATGCGTCTCGATGGCCTGACCGGTGTGCTGGGCGTACAGGCCGTTCAGCTTCGAGCGCAGATAGAGGATCTCACGCGCCTGGATTTCGATGTCGGCCGCGGTTCCCTGCGTGCCGCCCGAAGGCTGGTGAATCATGATCCGGGAGTGGGGCAGCGCGCTCCGCTTGCCCTTGAGTCCCGCCGCCAGCAGGAAGGAGCCCATCGAGGCCGCCATCCCCATGCAGATGGTGTTTATCGGCGCCTTGAGGTACTGCATCGTGTCGTAGATGGCGAGGCCGCTCGACACGACTCCGCCCGGCGAGTTGATGTAGAGGTAGATGTCCCGCTCGGGATTGTCCGCTTCCAGGAAAAGCAGCTGCGCGATCACGATGTTGGCCACATCATCGTTGATCGGCGCTCCCATGAAGACGATCCGATCCATCAGCAGCCGGGAGAAGATGTCGTAGGACCGCTCCCCGCGGCTCGACCGTTCGATCACGTACGGCGGATAGATAGTTGACATCGTCAGCTCGCGCTCTCCTCGACGGTGCTTTGCTGGAGGAGCCAGGCGAAGGCCTTCTCCTCGGTGATCCCGCGCTCCAGTTCCCGCAGCCGGTTGGCCTTCTCCAGCTGGGCGTACAGCTGGCCGACCGGCAACCCCCGTGCCTGAGCCATCGCCCCGACCCGGGCGTCGATCTCCGCCTCGGTGGCGCGCGAGCTTCTCGCTTTCCACGACGCTGTCGAGCAATAAGTCCCGCTTCACCTGGGACTCGGCCATCGGGCGGAATTCCTTGGCGAAGTCGCCCAGACGGGCCTGATCAATCTGGTAGGCCTGCCCGTATCCCTGAATCAGCCGGTCCACCAACGACGCGGGGGCCGCGATGCCGTTGGCCTCGACCAGCTGGCGAACCAGGCTCCTGGCGCAGCGACTGATCGGCGGTCTGCACCGCGTCCCGCTCCAGGTCGGTCCGAATCGCCGCCGCGCAGCGCATCGAGGCTCTCGAAGTCTCCCACTTCCCGCGCGAAGCTGTCGTCCAGTGCCGGCAACTCCTGGCGCTTCACCTCGTGCAGGGCGATGCGGACCTTGCGGGTCTGGCCGCGACGGGACTCATCCGAGAAATCGTCGGGGAAACGGACTTCGGTATCAACCGATCTCGCCGGGGAGCAGCGTCATGACCCGCTCTTCGACGTCGGGGATCGCGCGGCCCTCGCCCAGTACCATCACGTAGGGCTGTGCGGCACCGGGGTTGTCTCCCTCGAGCGGAGCGACTTCGATCCTGACCTGGTGGCCGGGGGACGGCTTCTCCCCCTCGACCGGGATCCAGGTCGCCTTCTGTTCCTGCACGTCGCGCAAGCGCGACTCGACTTCCGCGTCGGTCACCGGAAAGACCCGGCGGTGGAGCGTGAAGCCACCGGTGCGGCTCAGCTTGACTTCGGGACGAACCTCGACGTGAAACTCGAACTCGATCGGCCCGCCGGTCTCGAACTTGAGATTATGGATGTGCGGTTCGGCGACCGGCTTGAGCTGCTCGCTGGTCTGGGCCGCTTCCCAGCTCTCCCGGATCACCTCTTCCAGCACGGTCTGCCGGATAGCGTCACCGAAACGCTTGCGAACCACCCCCTCGGGGGCGTGTCCCTGGCGAAAGCCCGGCAGGCGGGCCCGCTGGCGGTAGTACTTGAGAGCCCGGTCCTCGGCCTGCCGTACCCGATCGACCGGGACCGTTACCTGGAGGGACTTGGAGGCTTCGTCTTCCTTGGTCTTGACGATCGAAATGTCCGACATGGGCGGCAATCTAGTCTGGCCCGGGGCGAGGGGGCAGTAGGAGCGGCCGCTGGCTCGACGTTACCGGGAGGGGCCGACGACGAGGGTCTAGGCCGATGGAACTACTTGACCCCGCATGTCGCAACTTGTTGAATAGTAAGCATGTCCACCGTCCTCGTGGTTGACGATGAGAAGTCCATTCGCCGGGCGTTGCGCGGCTATTTCGAGCGCAGCGGGTTCGCGGTCCTCGAGGCGGGGTCCGGGGCCGAGGCGTTGCGGGTGGTCGAAGCCGGCGACGTGGATGCGGTGGTGAGCGATGTGCTGATGCCGGAGGTGAGCGGGGTCGCGTTCTACGATTCGCTGGTCTCCCGGGTCCCCGAGCTGCTGCATCGGGTGGTATTTCTCACCGGGGCGGCGCGGGATCCCAAGGTCCAGGCCCCGATCGAGCAGCGCGGTGTGCCGCTGATCTCCAAGCTCGACGATTTTTCTCTCGTGGTAGACGCGGTGCGACTGGCGTTGCTGCAGCGCGGCGGGAGCCGGTCAACTACCGGATGAGCTGTTCGTAATTCCGGTCAGGATCCCTTATCGCTGTAAGTCTTCAAGAACGAGAAGACGTCCGCAGTCGCAGGATCAGTGTCCAGCCCCAGCTCCAGATTCAGTTTGTAGTGCCCCACGGTCTGAATCGGTTTGATCTCGACCTTAACCCCGGCAGTAGCCAGGGCACTCGCCAGTGCCTGGGACTGTTGGGTGCTTCCGGCGCGGGCGGTGAGGAAAAAGATGAGGAACGGCGGAATGCCCTTGTCTTTCTCACAGTGATACAGCGCTGACCCATCTTCCCAGGCCGCGGGATCGTCGCCGAAGATGGCGAGCAGGCGATGAGCCTCGACCGAATCCTCGGAGAATCGGCGCGGGATATCGTAGGCAGTGCCATCCAGCAGGATCGCCCCGCTCAGAGACGACAGATCCAGTCCTTCGGCCTTCAGGTAGCGCTCATTGGTGGCGATGAGCGCGGCCATGCTTGCGCCCGATGAATGGCCGAGGACGAAGAGCCGAGTGGAGTCGCCGCCGTAACGCCCGATGTTGTGGCGCACCCAGGCGATGGCCTTGGCGACGTCCTGGATGGGGGTCGGGTGCCTGACCGCGGGGGAGAGGCGATAATTGATGGCGACGAAGACATAGCCTTCGCCGGCGAACGCCTTGGGCTTCGCACCCACTTCGGTGCTCTTGTCGCCCCCGACGTAGCTCCCGCCGTGAATGAAGATGACGACCGGATGGTGCCGGCCCAGTCTCGGCGGATAGACGTCGAGGGCGGTGAGAGAGTCGGTGCCGGCGGGGTCGTACGCGATGTTCTTGGTGACCCGGTTGCAACCCTGGGCCGCGAGGGCCGTTGCCAGGAGGGCGAGCCACAGACTACCGGACTTGAGCATGCCGGACCTCTAGGTGCGAGTCGATGGACGCAACATGCTCCGGGGAGGGTCCAAGGTGCGAACGCCGGGAGTCGAACCCGGAAGGGTTGCCCCACAGGATCCTAAGTCCTGCGCGTCTGCCAGTTCCGCCACGTTCGCCCGAGCCCAAGTATAGCGATATTCTTAGCCCGTGACTCCGCTGGTATTCGTCCTCCTTGCTTTCGCCGCGTCGGTCGCGGCCGGCACCTTCGGCGCGCTGCTTGGCCTGGGCGGCGGCCTCATTCTCATTCCGGTCCTCACCCTCTGGTTCCACGTGGACATCCGTTACGCGATCGGGGCCTCGATCGTCTCGGTCATCGCGACGTCGAGTGGCGCGGCGGTGAGTTACGTGCGGGACCGGCTGACCAACCTCCGGGTGGCCATGGTGCTGGAGCTGGCAACCGTAACCGGAGCCATCACCGGCGCCTACCTCGCGGGCCGGATCGGGAGCAAGACGCTTTATGTCATCTTTGGCCTGGTCATGGCCTACTCCGCGGTCATGATGTTTCGCAAACTGGGGCGCGACGAGGCGCAAACCCCACGGCATGCGCCATGGGCCGACTGGCTGCGACTCCACAGCAGCTACTTCGATGAAACCCTGGGCCGGCAGGTTTCCTACCGGGTGTCCGGGACGCAGAATCGGGCTCGGCCTGATGTACCTGGCGGGGGTGATCAGCGGCCTGTTGGGAATCGGCTCGGGGGCGCTCAAGGTTCCGGCGATGGACCTCGCCATGGGCCTCCCGATCAAGGTCTCTGCTGCCACCAGCAATTTCATGATCGGGGTCACCGCCGCGGCCAGCGCCGGGATCTACTTCATGCGAGGCGACATCGATCCGTTCGTCGCCGGTCCGGTGGCGGTCGGGGTCCTGCTCGGCGCCCGGATCGGAGTGCGGCTCCTGGGTCGGCTGGAAAGCGCCACCATCCGGGTGGCATTCATCCTGATCCTGCTCTGGGTCTCGGTGGAAATGCTCCTCAAGGGAGTCCGGTCTTGAAGGACCTCGAGCGGGACATCAGCAACGTGCTGCGGGCCGGCGTCCTCGCCAGCATCGGGTTCATCCTTCTGGGGATGGTGCTCATCTTCGTTCACCACCCCAGCTACCTCTCCTCGACCGGCGACCTGGAGCGCCTGACCCATCCCGGTGCCGCGATCCCGCGCTATTTGCGGGAGGTCTTGAGTGGCGTCGCCTCGTTGGATGGACAGGCCACCGTCGCGCTTGGGCTGCTCATCCTGATTGCGACGCCAGTGGCACGGGTGGCTGTGTCGATCGCCGGATTCGTGGCACAGCGGGACCGTACCTACATCGTGATCACCTCGGTGGTCCTCCTGCTCCTGCTGCTCGCCTTTGTGCTCGGCGGCGACGCCGGCTGAGACGAGTCTTCCACTTCTCCCGGCGGAACACCTTCCCGGAACTCCGCGGTGCTCTGGCTCCTGGCAATCGGCACCGGTTGCGTTGCCGCAGGCGGTACTCACTGCTCCTTCGGGGGAACCTCCGGAATCCGTCGCGGTCGTACTCAGTCCCCGTCTGTTACAGCCCAAGGGGCCCGGCTTGGCGCGGGGCGCGGGCTGGCGGGCGCTCTGGGCCGATACCGTGTGCCTGGCGGTGGCGGACGCCGAGCGGCTCGGCGGAGGGAATGTCGCATACGCGCCGGATGACGGACCCCTCGCTAACGTCGTCATTGCACGTGGGGTAGACGGCAAGGCCCTCCGGCTGCTTCCAGTAGATAGAGACCCGGTCACCGTCTCCCTTCCCAGGAACCTGCGGGGTACCGAGTTCAACGACATCCTTCGGGACCTCGTCGCCACCGTACACCCGACGGCGCCACTCGTGGCAGCGGGGCTGTATCAGCGCGCCGGCCTCGACGCGATTCAGCCCACGCTCGTCGTTCTCCGTGCCGGTATCGACTCGTTCCATCTCCTCGATTCGCTGCGCGACCGGCCGGTGTGGATCGAGCCGGCTCCCGAGCTCGACGGAAAACCGTACGGCCGTTTTGCACGGGTCATCACCACGGCGGCATTGCTCGAGCAGCTCCGGCTCGAGCCCGACCACCGCCATCGCCGTCGAGCGGTATCTCGCTTCCCGGCTGCTGGACGTGCTGGTCGGCGATCGGGACCGAAGTCCCGAGCACTGGCTCTGGGGTCTGGAGCCGGATAGCGGAGGAGGGGAGCGTTGGGTACCGATCGCGATGCGTCAGGAAGAGGCGTTCCTTCGAGCCCAGGGCTGGAACGCGGCGGTGCTCAACCAATACGAGCCGGGGCACCAGGTGTTCGGTCCGAAGATGCCGAAGATTGGGCCGCTTACCGATCGCGGTTATGACCTGGACCGTCAACTCCTGGTCCGGCTGAATCGGGCGACCTGGGACAGCGTAGCGGCCGCGCTGGCGCAGGCGCTGACGACGGCACGGATCGAGGAGTCGGTCGCCGCGTTGCCTGAATCGCAGCGCATGCCCTCGCGGTCTCTGCTCGTCACCGGCGTCGCCGGCCGTCGGGACTTACTTCCCAAGATTGTCCCGCAGTACTACCGCATCATCAACCACAACCCCGATGTGATGCTGTCCGACGTTGACGAACGGGTGGAGGTTCGCCGGTCGGACCAGGGGGATGTCGAGATCCGGGCCGAGGTGGGTGGGGTCGAAACCTTTCACCGCCAATTTCTCCACGAGGAGACCGAAGAGGTGAGACTCCACCTCGAGGGCGGCCAGGATTCGGTCGTGCTCATCGGAGTAGAGCAAGGAGGGACGGGGGTGCGCATCACCTCGCGCTCGGGGAACATCGCGCTCAAACGGGACGGACCATCCACGAAGCGCGTGGTGCTCTACGCTGCGCCTGACAGCGCCAGTCTCGATCCGCCGGGCGGTGTCCGCCTGGTACCCCGCGCGACCAGTCGCCGGGTGCGCTGGGAGCGCGATGGGGTTCCGCCCGAGCCACTGGACTGGGGTGCTGCAGACCAAGTCCGGCGTGCAGCTGGGATACAGTGGAGACCTGGGTCTCGTCGCCGGTATCCGCGCCCATCGGGACTGGCAGGGCTTCGAAGAGGGCCGGTATCGCCAGCAGCTGCGCGGTGCATTCACCTTCGCCACCAGGCCGGCGGGTGCGAGGCTGCAGGTGGAGTTCGAGCGTCGCGACGTGCTGCGGAATCTCCACCTGCTGCGTGGCGGCCAAGGCGACCGGAATCGACGTGGTCCGATTCTTCGGCTACGGCAACGAGACGCAGCAAACCAGAGACCTCGACTTCTACGAGGTCCAGGTCCGTGAGGTGGCGTTGGGCGCCGGCGTCTCGCTGTCCTCCCGGCCGGAGCTGGTGTTCAAGGTCGGGCCGTTCATCTCGTTCGGCAGCACGGACACGACCGGTACCACGACGCTCATCGCACAACAGCATCCCTACGGCTCGGGCAACTTCAGCTTCGCCGGCGTCGGCGGAAGCCTGGAGTACTCCACTCTCCAGTCGGTCCGAGAGCCGGTGCGATACCAGGCGATCCTCGAGGTGCTGGGCGCTCCCGGGTGGATGGACCTGGACCAGGGCGGATTCGGCCGCTTCTCCGTCCAGGGGCGGGTGCTCTGGGGAATTGGCCAATCGCGCCGGGTGGTGCTCGCGACTCGACTGGGCGGCGTGCTGCTTACCGGAGCACCGCCCTTCCGCCAGGCCGCGCGGGTGGGTGGCCCGCTGACCCTCCGCGGCTTCAGAACCGACCGCTTCTCCGGCGATCGCGGATCGGTCTACGGGAGCCTCGAGACCCGGGTGAGAATGTTCCGCTTCAACGTCAACTTCATCTCGGCCGAACTGGGTGTGCTCGCCTTCGGCGACGGGGGGCGGGTGTGGAACCAGGGCGAGTCCTCGTCCAAGCTGCACGGCGACTTCGGTGGTGGCCTCTGGGCGTCGCCGTCACTGGGCTGGTTGCCCGGGCTCGACGAAGTGGTGGCTCGGCTGGATGTGGCGCACAGCGAGGAGGGGACGATCTTCTCGGTCGGGACGGGGTTTCGGTTCTGAACTGCGGGGAACGGGGAACGGGGAGCAGGTGAACGGTGAACGGTGAACGGGGAACGGGGAAGGGGAGGGGGAGCAATTGGTGCCGAAAGGAAAAAAGGCGTTGTCATTCCGAGGGAGCGAAGCGACCGAGGAATCTCACTCCCCACGGGTCCACGAAGGGATCGGCCTCTCACGCGATTGAAATCGCGACTCGGCAGAGCGTCCCTTCGGGACGCCAGCAACTCTCCACCGCGGTCAGGCCCAAGAGTCTTCCGTGGCGCAGCCACGGCCTGCCGAGCCGCGACTTTAGTCGCGAGGGACGGAGGGCGACGTCCATCGTGAGAACGGCTGGGCTACTCGGCCTTCTCCAGCTCCCGATTCCCATCCACGTATTTCAGGTTGAAGCGAAAGCTGGTAATCCTCCAGCTTCCCTCGAGCCTCGCCAACCGAAAGTCGTAGCTGCCGACGAAGGTGCGCACGTTCTGTCCGCTCCGTGTCGGCCGGTAATGCGTCGCGGTTCCGTAGCAGAACGCCTCGGCCTCCTCACCTTGAACGGCGACCCGGTAGTTGCCGGCCTGGTGATGCACGGCCTGAATCGGCTTCAACCCTGTCTCCCACGCCGCGGCGAGATCGGCGCCGGCCATCTCCGCCGGCTCGCCCCCGGCGAGCGAGGTCATGTCGACGTGAAGCCGAGGGGCCAGTGCATCGCGCACCATGGCCCGATCGCGGGTATCGGTGCCGATGAAGAGGCGATTGATGGTATCGATGATCTCATCCTTGGCGATGAGATCCTGGAGCGGGGTGGACATTGAGCGGGAATCGGTTGGATTTGAGAGTAAGGGTGAGTGAGAAACGGGGTCGCGTGCTAAGGGCCGAGGTTGCGGAAACCGCGCTCGAATGCCTCGGCGCGAAGACGTTGCTCTGGTGTAAGCTTTGACTGGTCGAAGTACGGTGCCCAGCCCTCCTCCCGGTACAACGGCACTATCTCGGCCATGAAAGACTCGAGATCCAAGGTGCCATCGAGATAGGCACGCATCAGCTTCGGTAGCCGATCTGCCATCGGATTCTCAAAGCTCAATGTGTCCAAGTCTCCCCTCGTTTACGCGATTCCAATCGCGGCTCGGCAGACCGTGGCTTAGCCACGGCAGGTTCTTACCTGATCGCGAGACAATCGGGCCTTCGCGTCGCGAAGCGACGCTCTGCCGAGCCGCGACTTTAGTCGCGGGCGACGGTCGAGCCAAAGCCCTGTCCCGCTAATCGTTTAGCACGAACGTGACCTTCAGCAACACCCGGTATTCCGTGATCTTCCCTTTCGCGATCACGACTTTCTGACTCTTGATCCACGCCCCGGTAAGGTTGCGCAGCGTCTTCTCCGCGCGGGCGATGCCGGCGTTGATGGCGTCTTCGAAGCTCTTCGAAGAAGAAGATTGGATCTCGGTTATCTTGGCGACGGCCATAGGGACCTCCAGGCCTGTGTGATTTGCGGTGATGGTACTGCGGGACAACTTGACCAAGCTACCTCGAATGCAACGAGGGGAAAGGGGTGGATCTAGACCCTCAGGTCTATTGCCTCGGCGAGGACCAATTAGAGATTGCGGGGCCGGATTCCAAGCTCTAACCACAGCTGTCCCTGTTGGGATAAGCAGTTCAGCGATGGACGAGTGATGGGCGTGTATCTCCTGCTGGGTGATCCGCAAGATCCCTGGTTGACAGGCGTTCGCAGTGCGTTGGAGGCGGGCAACCACAAAACCCGCACCATACGCAATCCGCTCGCGGATCCTGCCTACTTTGCCTGGCATCTGGATAACAGACAGTCCAAAAGCCAACTGAGCTGGGATGGTGAGCCGCCGCTGACCGACAACGAGATCAGCGGCGTTTTCGCGCGGGGTCCTGCCTGGATCGAATCCATCAACTGGGAACCCGAGGACCTGGCGTACACACTCGCCGAGACTCAGGCCGCGTTCCTTGCCTGGCTGTGGAGTTTGCCTTGTCCGGTCGTCAACCGTTATCCCGCCGCGATCTGGTATCAGCCGAGGCCGCCGCTGCTCCTGTGGCATTCCTTGCTCCGGCGCTCCGGCCTGCCGACTCTGGAAACCGTTATAACGAACGTTCCAGAAGAAGCCCGGGCGTTGAGGGCGCGGCTGATCGATGCGGGAGTGGCCGGCGTGGTCTACGAGCCACTCACCAGCCTGGCGCGGTACATGGTGACCAGCGAAGAAGAGTGGAATCGTCTCGAGGTAATGCAGGGCTGTGCACCTGCGTGTCTCCCTTATCCCTACGGCGACGTCCAGACGCTCTGCGTTGTGGGGGACCAGGTCGTGTGGCAAGGTCACCCATCTCTCGAGTCGGTCCGCTTGGAGCCTGCCCTTTGCCGTTTTGCCAGGGCTGCCGGACTCGCCTTTGTTGAATTGGCTCTCGCTCCTGGCTCCAGCGGTATCAGTGTCATCGCCGTGGAACCATTCCCCCGACCCGATCACTTCGACGAAGCCACTCGGCAGCACATCGTGGAAGGGCTGGCGCGGCTACTCACGCTGGAGACGGGTAATGGTCGCCCGATCGCCGCGGCGGGGAGCCGCGCATGATTCTGGTGTGCGGTGGACTGGCCGACTCGGTCACCGAGCTGGTTTGTGCCCGGCTGGTCGATTGCGGCTACCCGTATCGGCTGCTCGACATGGGGACATATCCCGGCGGATTCCACATCAACTGGCATTGGCAGGATCAGGGTCCGGAGGGCTACATCAACACCGACGACTGGAAGCTGGATCTGGCCGACCTCACCGGTGTCTTCGTCCGCTACCTCGGCGCCGAGGGCCGCGCTCTCCCAGCGAACGTCGCGGCCCGGAATGTCCCCGCGATGTATGCCGAGTATGACAGCGGCTTGATGGCGCTGTTGGAAGGACTACCGTGCGCCGTGGTCAATCGGGTTCGCGGCGGCATGTCCAACGGCAGCAAGGTGTATCAGGCGCTGCTGGTGCGGCAATCCGGCCTGCTGACACCGCCGACGCTGGTGACCAACGACCCGGAGGCCGCACGCCGCTTCTACGACGAGTGCGGCGGCGAGGTCATCTACAAATCGTTGAGCGGCATTCGTTCGATCGTCCGCCGGCTCGAGCCGGAACAACTCTCCCGGCTGCCGCTGCTCCGCAACGGTCCGGCCCAGTTCCAGGCTTTCATTCCGGGCGTAGATGTGCGGGTACACACGGTGGGCGAGCAGCTGTTCGCGACGCGGGTGCATTCCGATGCTGTGGACTATCGCTATGCAACCCGCGAGGGCCGTCAGGTCGAGATGGACCCGACGACCCTGCCTCCGGCTGTCGCTGACTCCTGCCTGGAGCTGGCGCGCCGGCTGGACCTGTTGATGACCGGCATCGACCTCAAGGAGACCCCCGAAGGCGAGTACTACTGCTTCGAAGTGAATCCGAGTCCAGGGTTCATCTACTACGAAAAGCACAGCCGTCAACCGATCAGCGCCGCACTGGCCGACCTGCTCCACACCGGCTTTCAATCACCAGTCCAGAATGAGAGGGAGATGCTTATGTAGCTCGGCTAGTAATCCGCTGGAAGCAGCACCGTCGTTCACCTGGCGGCTTGCAGAGTCGCTGCAGCTTAGGAGTCTCTTATGGCACAGGGCAAAGAGTCTGGCGGAGGGAAGCAATCCTTCGTCGGGAAAGAGGATCGTCCTGAAGTAAAGATCAGTCTCGACACACCGCTCAGCGAGCTGCGGGTACGCGAGCTGGGAACCATCCTTGGCTTCATGGTGACCAAGACCCCATTCGAAGTCGGGAAGACACCCCTGAAAGACTTCTTCGACAAGGATTTCCCGGAGGTCGCCAAGGATTGGGTGAAGGAGATCAAGATCGAGAAGATCGAGAAGCCCGAGAAGCCTGAGAAACTGGAAAAGAACGAGAAGCTGGAGAAGAACGAAAAGCACGAGAAGTTCGAGAAGTTCGAAAAGCCCGAGATCAAGGAAGCCAAGCACGAGAAGCTCGAGCGCGAGCCGGTCTTCGATCCCGGCATTCCCCCGGGGCCGGATCCTCGCATCGAACAGGTGATTCAGGCCGTTGCGGGACTGGCCCGGCAGGTGGCTCAGCTTGCCAATCAGGTCGAGGAGTTGAAGAAGGCGTCGACTCGATAATCTCGGCTAGCGCGGTATGGCAGACGGCGTGGTCGCTCGTGGTCGCTCAAGGAAGGGAGATGTCCGAGCGATCACGCCGTTGGCGTGTCACGCGATTGAAATCGCGACTCGGCCGAGCGTCGCTGCGCGACGCGAGGACCCACGATTCCAAGAAGCGTTAGGACTTCCCGTGGCGTAGCCACGGTCTGCCGAGCCGCGACTTCAGTCGCGTTGCCGAGCTGAGGGGAGTACTAGTCTCTGGAACCTCGGATTCTTCCGCAGCGGCTCAAACGTCGGATCGATCCGGAGCCAGCCGGGAGAGAGGTAGAACGGCACCTTGAGCAGCGGCTCGAGCTGGTCCAGCGCCTTCTCCGGCTCGCCGACCAGGAGGTAGATCCGCACCATCTGGAGCTGGACGTAAGGGCCCGAGTGAGCCCGTCCTGGCTGATCGGCATGAGCTTCACGCCGGCAGCCCTTCGCGCACCGCGTCCGCCTTCCGTCCCAGATAGGCGAGCGAGAGTCCGAGCAGCACTCGGCGCTGCCCGTCTTCCGGCGCCGCGCGAGTCTGTTCCTCGAAGGCGAGCCGCGCCGAGTCGGCATAGACGGCCGCGCGGGCACGATCACCGCGGAGATGATAGATCTCGGCCCGCACGATACCCCAGCTGGCCCGGTCATTGTCGAACGCACTCGGCGGCGCCGCGAGCACCTGCCGTTGCTGCTCGTCGTCCAGCACCCAGTAGAGATCCTGGTAGTAGGCGATGAAGGGCAACAGCGTTCCGGGATCGATCTGTAGCTCGGTCCGCTTGACCACGGCGCGGGCGCTGTCGAGATCGCCGCGGGCGAGCGCGATCAGCACCTTCACCGAGACGATCGTGGGATTGGTCGGCGCCAGGGCGATCGCGCGGTCGGCGGCGGAATCCGCGGCCGGGTAGTTTCGCAGAAAGGCGTGGACGATCGCAGAGCCGGCGGAAGGTGTTCGCCGAGCGCGGGTCCAGGAGTGAGGCACGGGCGAGACGCGCCGCCGCTCCGTCCCAGCGTCCCAGGCTGGTCTCGGTGATCGCCGCCGCACCGAGCAGGTCCACGTTGTCGGGTGCCAGCCGGAGTCCCTCTTCGTACGCGGCGACCGCCTGCTCGTTGTCGATCGGATTGACGCTACCGTAGTAGTCGCCGATCGCGAGATAGACCGAAGGATCCTTCGGCTTGAGCTGGCGGGCGCGCTCCGCCGCGACCCGCGCCTGCGTCGCCCAGTTCCGGCACCGGGAACGCCGTTGGAGTAGAGTGAGCTTCTCGCCCGGGACAGCTGGCTCCAGGCCTGCACGAACGTGGAGTCGAGGGCCACCGCACTCTCGTAGAAAGCGATCGCCCGCCGGAGACTCGCCTGGTCGTTCTTCATCCCGCCGGCGGCGGCCTCGCCCTTCAGGAACTCGTCGTAGGCGGCAAGGTTCTCGGTCGGCTTGGCCATCAGCTCGCGCCGCGAGCTGTCGCCCAGGGCGACGCCCAGCGCGTCGGCCACCTTGGTCGCGATGTCGGCCTGCACCTGGAAGACGTCGGTGAGCGAGGCGTCGAACTGCTGCACCCAGCGGGTGCGGGCCGCCTTGCCTGGGCGCGCTTCGACCAGCTCGGGCGTGACCCGGACCCGATTGGTCCGCCCCTTTCTCCCACCGCACCGTGCCGGTCAGCAGGTAGTCGGCGCCCAGCTCCTGGGCGATCTCGGTCGGGTCCGCTGGTGGGATGCTGGTACTCGATCGAGCTGCCGCGGGCGATCACCTCGAGCCCCGGACCTGGGCCAGCTTGGTCCGGACCTCGTCGGCGACACCGTCGGCGAAGTAGGCATCGGCCGAGTCGCCCAGATTCTCGAAGGGGAGCACGGCGATGACCTTGGTGCCGCTCTCGCGCGGCCGGCCGATTCGCCGCCAGGCGAACAGGGCCCCGCCGCCGATCAGAATTCCCGAGTGAGCAGCGCCACGAGGACTCGGCGACAGGGGCCGGCGCCTGGCCGGAGCGATCCGGCGAGTGGCATGGCCTCGAGCTGCTGGCCGTCGCGCGCTCGGGCGGCGCGTGCAGCACCTGGGCGAACTCCGCCACGGTGACGAAGCGGTCGCCGGCTCCGGGGCCATCGCCCTCCGGATCGCCTCGTCCACCGCGGCTGGGACATCCGGATTCGAGCGTCGTGACGCTCGGCGTCGGGTCGGCGATCCGCTTGGCCACGATCGCGTGCACGGTCTGGCCGGTGAAGGGCGGTTCGCCGGCCAGCATCTCGTAACAGCACCGACGCGAGCGAGTACTGGTCGGCCCGGGCGTCGATTTCGCGGCCATCGGTCTGCTCCGGACTCATGTAGAGCGGGGTGCCGATGGTGATGCCGGTCCGGGTCAGGTTGTCGTCGGCGTCGAGCGCCCGGGCGATGCCGAAGTCGGCCACCAGGGTCGAGCCGTCGCGGGTGAGCAGGATGTTCTCGGGCTTGATGTCGCGGTGGACCACACCCTGCTGATGGGCGTAGTCCAGCGCCAGGGCGGCCTCGCTCGTGATGCGGAGCGCGTCCTCCAGCGGGAGCTGGCCCATGCGGTGCAGCCGGTCGCGCAGCGATTCCCCCTCGACGAAGGGCATGGTGTACCAGAGCTGCCCGCACCGCCCTCGGCGCCGCCGAGCTCTCCCGAATCGAGCACGGTCAGGATGTGCGGATGCTGGAGCCGGGCGGCGAAGAGGATCTCCCGCTGGAACCGCTCGGGAGCGTGCGGAGCGGCGGCGACCTCGGGCAGCAGAATCTTGAGGGCGACGGGGCGGTTGTGGCGGATGTCCTGCGCGAGATAGACCACCGCCATGCCGCCGCGGCCGATCTCGCGCTCGATGGTGTAGCGATCGGCGAGAGCCTCGCGGACTCGGTCCGGGAGGTCCATGCTAGTCCTATAGGTCAGGAAGAGGACGTGGGCGACTCACCCAGCGCACTCATACTGCACCTGAACCGATGCTGCTCGCAGATTGGAGGTCACAATGTAGGCCGGCGTGCCCTTGACCCATTCCTCGAACTCCTGGATCTCCTCGGGAGACGTGCACCAGCGGTTACCGCTTTCGAGGCTCGCCAGCTTTGGGCTGGTTGGAAATCGATAGGTGAGGTGGAGCTGCCAGATGGCGTCGTCATCCTCTTCATCGGGCAGGATCACCTGGCGGGTCAAGTCGAGCTCGAAGCGCTCTCCCTCGCCCCAGTCGTAGGTGCCCCATTGGAACAGGAGCATGTCGCCGTCGCTGGTTGGGTCGCAGCCATCCACTCGGCGATCCTGGTAGAAAGCGAGCATCGCCTGGATGCCGACCGAGGGCGGCGACGAATCCAGGGCAATGCCGGCATGGCGCGCGAACTCGTGAAACGAAGCGTCCAGCGTCCGGGGATCCACCTACGGGTCCACCTTCGGGAGCTGCGAGCGCCCGGGCGCCGCGAACCCGAGCAGGGAGGACCGGATGAAGGCCTTGATGAACCACTCCATGCCGGATTCTAGCGGGATAGCTGGTGGTGGGCGAGAATCACCACTAGGCCTTCGCCGCCTTCATTTTGGCGAGGATCGCCTGCATCGCCTCCCGATTCGGGCCGAAGAGTCCCGGGGGCGCGCCGCCTGCCAGCCGGCAGAGCAAGACAAGTTGCCCGCGATGGTGGATCAGGTGATGAAGTAGCTGCGTCCAGAGCACTTCACGGATCGTGATCCTCCGGCCATCGAAATAGGTCACCAACTCATCAAGTTGGTCGTTGCGGAGTTTCTCGAGGCGGGCAACGGCTTCCTCGTGGATCCGGCGAAAGCCGGGCGCCAGCAGCTTGATCTCGCGCGGGCGTTTGAGGTTCGGGGGTTCGTCCTCGAGGCTGAAACGGCGCTCGGCTATCCCGAAACTCAGGCACGCGTCGATTTCGCTCAGGTGCCACGCCAGCTCTCCGATCGAGCGGCCCTCGGGATCGGGGCGGAAATCGTACTGATCGGTCGGGAGCATTTCGAGAAGTCGGATCGTGCTTTGGGCCTCAGAGTTCCAGACGGCGCGGAAGGTGTCAATTTCGTTGAGATGGGGCATAAATACCTCCGGGCAATGTCAATCGTAGTCATGCGACGACGCCTCTGGCCGCCCAGGCGCGCGCAGTCAGCCGAATCTCGCCGGCGCTGAGGATTCCGGTCCCGCTGGCATCGAGCCAAGCGCCCTCGGCAGGAGCGCCAACCTCGCGAGGAACTGTCGCGCGATGCCGCGACTCCACCGCCCGATGAATGGTTCGTACTTCGCTCCGTCGTCCCACGCCTCTACCATTTTGCGCCTGGGTTCGGGCGATAGAACACCCAGGTTTCCAACTCGGCGCTCACTTTCGCCGAGCCGATTTGGCGGTATCCGAAGTGCTCATACAAGCTGAGATTCGCCGGAGTTTCTGTGCTGAGAGTCACGCCAGCCGAGTCAGGATGCTCCGCGGCCAAACGGTGAATGTCATCGAGGAGGGTCCGTGCATGCCCAGAGCCGACCCCTGATGGGTGCACCCCGATCATATTGAGATGATGATGGGGGGCTGGGATGGCAAACCGGCCGCTCGCTGCCCCGAAGGCCTCATAGCGAGCCCGTTCGGCCGAGCCGAGTTCATGCCAGGTCGCCTCTCGTTGCAGTGCCAGCGCCTCGGGCGGCTCGCGGTCCCCGGGCAGGGTCACGAGGGCAACGCCGGCGAGCCGCTGCGTCGAGTCGAACGTGCCCAGGATCAAGTCCTCACGGAGGACGCGGGCCGTGACAAAGAAGCCGATGAGAGTGTGCAGCCGCCTTCGATAGTCCGCCGCGGAGCCCAGTACATAACGCATGACCGGGTATTCGGCGAAGGCCTCACACAAGAGCGCCGTCGCGAGGCTGGCCTGGGCAGCCGAGAGAATGCTGACCGTCATGGGAGGGACCGGAGAAGTTCCTTGGGCGCCTGGCACCGCCAAGCCTCTTCGAGGAGGATGCGAAGGTCCTTGGCACTCACCGCGGCAAGCCGCACGAGCACCGCCGGGAATCCCTCGTAGTGCGGCTCAGTGAAAAACTTGCCGGGCTCTGCCGAGATTAGCGCTTCCCTGGCGCCGACGTTGGCGACGCGCACGGCGAGGACGGCCGGATTGGCCACGCGCGGTTTCTTGGGATCGAGGCGTTCCAGCCAGACCCAGGCAAATCCCTTGAGCTTCCCCTTCACTCTTACTCCAAAGGCGAAGTGACCCTCTTCCTCTTCGGCCGTGGGGAGGGAGAGTGCGATCCGGCGAACGTCGGCTTGGGTGGCCACGGCAGTCGTCTCCTTACTTGCCCCATGCGGCGGTCTTCTACGATTTCGACGCCCCACCAACCCACTCAACGCCTCTATTGGCATCCTGTCGCAGTCGATCGGCCAACTGACCGGTATGGTGCTGGATGTGTCGCAGATTGACGAATTGATGCTCCAGCTTCGGCATCCGGTACCACGAGAAACCGCTATCCGGCGCTGCGAGATCCAACCGATCCACCGCTGAGTCGACCAGGTCTCGACAGAAGTCGCAGTAGAACTGGATCTCAGCGACGGAGTAGGGAATCAGGGTCGGGGCAGCGTTGGGTATCTCCCCGAAACGATTGTGTCCCTCGCGGTGATGTTCCCAGGGCACGAAGTCGGCTTCAGCCGGCTGGAGATAGAGGTGGGTGTAGAAGAGGGTGTGGTAGGCGATCTGCCAGAACGGATTCACATAGCGATCGCTGGTCCAGAGCTCAGGGGGACAGGCATCGACCGCCTCCCGAAGCATCGCGAGGGTCGCGTAGTACTGGCTCTTGAGGGTCGCCTGAAGGCTCATCGGTCAATGGAAACAAGCTGTGCGGTAAGGAGCAGCTCGTCCAGTTCAGGCGGGCGTGGAGTCTACCTCACGTCCCCCTAACGACTACCCGCCTCACACGTGCTGATCGACCAGAATCGGGTTCCCGTCGGGGTCGACCGCGATGAAGCTGGCGGGTCCAGTCGTGCCCTCATCGGCCTCGTTCACCAATGGTACGCCTTGCGCCTTCAGCTGCCGCTGAAGCTCGCGCACATCGGTGAACGTTGCCAGTTTCTGCGCGTTCTGGTCCCAGCCAGGATTGAAGGTCAGGATGTTCTTCTGGAACATGCCTTGGAAGAGGCCGATGACGTGATCGCCGTTTTTCAGGATCAGCCAGTTCTTGGCATCGCCGGCGAAGCCCTTGAAACCGAATTTCTCGTAGAAGTTCCTCGAAGCCTCGAGGTCCTTGACCGCCAAGCTGATGGAAAACGCGCCGAGATCCATGGCAGGCTCCGTGAGTTGCAAAGCACGATTGTGCTGTAGAGGGTTCGAACCACGAGAACCAGGCGTCCAGCTTGGGTGCTGCTTCGATCTCCTGACGGGCTATTCCGGTTACCACCCCAGATGGCTTGTTGGCGATATTCCCCCCTTGGGGTGGGGGCGGGTCTCGCACTTTCTGGTGCCGGGGGAATCGGCCGACCTTCTGACGCTCCGCCTCCAGGCGCGGGCGATCCTCGCAACTCGAGTTGCTGTCGCCGACCTCCTTCGCGCTATGGCGGTTACCACCCCGAATGGCTTGTCGCCGATATTCCCCCCTAGGGGTGGGGTGCGGTCTCGCGCTTTTTCGCCCAGCGCTCTACCGCTCCGGGCCCACCCTCCGCGATTCCTGTCCCTGCGCCAGCACCCGCTCGGTGAAATCCAAGCGCTCCTGCGCCTCGCCCAGCTCCCGCCGCAGGTTGTTCACTTCGATTTCGAGCGCTTCGAGCCGATCCGGGATCTCACCGTCGCCGCCGGTGCGCACGCGCAGGTGCTGGGCCCATAACCCGAACCCGAGTGCCAGTGCCGCATGAATCCCGGCGTGCAACCCTTCGCCCCCCTGGGCCGCGAAACCGGTCGCGACAAGGTTGATGGCGCTGAGCACGATGGCAATCGGACGCCATAGCGCAGGTTTGAAGGTCATGCCGAGCTCCTTTCGAGTCTTCCTGACGACCCGGAACGGCTGCGAGATTCAATATGAACCGTCCGTGGCCGGCCTGCTTGGCTCCAGCGGGGACAGGCCTCGCGCCGGCGGTGAGCTGAACGTCTCGGCTGCAGTTTAACTCGGGCTCGCGCCGTTGATGAAGCGGGCTAGGCCGCGATGGGCTGCGCCCGACGGGTCACCTCTCCGAGAGAATCTCTGCTACCCGATCGATATCTTCTTCGAGATTGTAGAAGTGCACCGCCAACCGGATCCGCCCCGCTCTCATCGAGGCCACAACACCCGCCGCGCGGAGACGGGCCATGGCGGCCTCGGCGTCTTCGACTGGCACCGATACGATCGTGGACCGATGCTGTTCTGGAAATGGCCGCACCTTGGCGCCGCCTGCGACCAGCGCGTCCAGCAGCCTCCGCGAGAGCGCGGCGTTGCGCTCGAGAATGGCCTGAATCCCGAACCGCTGAAACAGACCGAGCGACGCCTGCTCGGCGAGTGCGGCGAACCAGATCAGAGAAGTATCGAGCTTCGAGGCCGTGGGAGACAGGTCCATCTTCGGACCGTAGAACGCTTCAAGCGGCTTCCGAGCGGCTTTCCATCCCGGGAAGATGGGCTGGATTCTGTCGATGAGCTGGGGACGGACATAGAGGTAGCCCATTCCTCGCGAGCCGAGGAGGAACTTGTGACTCGAGGCCGCCAGGAAATCGACCCCGTCCCGCACGACATCCAGGGGGACGGCTCCCGCCGCCTGGCAGGCATCGACGAAGAGCCAGGCTCCGGAACGCGAGCGGCGATCTGGCTCAGGGCAGCGAGATCGGAGCGGAATCCATTGGTCGAGTGGACCGCACTGACCGCGATCAGACGGGTTCCACCGTCCGCCGCACTGGCGTAGTCATCAGGCGAAATCCCCTCGTCCGTGAACATGACCGTGCGGACTCTCGTACCCTCGCTCTCGCAGCAGGACCCAGGGAAAGTAGTTCGAGACGAACTCGTTCCCGGCGACCACGATGTTTTCGCCCTGTGTTGCCGACGGCATGTTCGCTGCCACGATGCCAGCCGCGACACTCACCGCCGGGACGATCGCGACCTCCTCGGGTTGCGCACCCACGATCTGCGCAAACATCCGCGCGGGCATCCTCGCCGGCCCGTTCGGCCTCGGCCCAGTCGAACCGGCCCGCCGACCACTGTTCCACCGCCCGCTCGTACGCCTCTCTCGCCGGCGTACATCCGACATTCATCGTGGCGGTGTTCAGGTAGATCGTGTCCTTGAGCCCCGGGAAGAGCTCGCGGATGCTCTTCAACATTCATGTCGGCTGATCCTCAGGTTCTCCGCGCCACGGCGAGCAGGTGAGCGCTCACGCCAAGTATCGTCGGCTCGGCCTCGAGCGCAGCGAGTGATTCGAGTAGCACCGCCCGGCGGCCCTCATCGGCGAGCCGAGCGTCCAGGTCCGGCAAAAGCCACCCGGGTCCTTCGACGCCGAGCGTCGCTTCGTGTTTCAGGCCCACTGCCGTGCACTCTTCCTTCAGCTCCTCCGGCCGATGGAAGTACGCGGTCGTGAAGTACGCCGGGTCGCCGGTCGGATTGCGATGCACCCCGTCTCGCCGGTCGCTCGCCGCAATCGCCGCGAAGGTCGGATCCGCGAGATAACCACCCCGCAGGCCGTCCAACGTTGAAGCAAGGCGCGAAATCGCCGCCGCGAGGATCATTCCGCCCGGCCGACACACCCGTCGCGCTTCGGCGAGGGCTTGGAGCCGGTCGGCGCGCTCGGGCAGATGGTAGAGGGGGCCGAGCAGAAGCACCGCGTCCACACTCGCGTCCGGTAGTCGGAGTGCGCGCGCGTCGCCCACCTCTGCGCTGGCCAGCGTCAACTCCCGGCCGACGGCTGGTCGCGGCGCGCGCCTGCTCGATGTGCAGTGGCACGGGATCCACCAGGTGGACCTGGTATCCACGTTCTCGCGCGAGCCAGATGGCGTGACTCGCTCCGTCGATCGACTCCGCCGAACGGTTGGGTGGAGGTCGGGGAACTTGCCACCGACCGTCCCCGGAGTCCACTTTCAGGGCAGGTAATCCGACCAGGCGCTGGTGTGGTTAACCAGCGCATGAACCAGTCAAGGCGTGACAGCGGGGGAGGGCACGATGTCGATTGTTACGGGAAGGAGTCTCACCTGGTGCGTCATGATCGCAGGTTCGCTCTTCACTGCGAGGTCACTGAACGCCCAGGTGCCGCTCGGGACCTGGGTCAGAAAACCCATGGATTCGGTGTCAACGATGACGATGAAGGTCGAGGCTTGCTGCGGTGGAGGTCGTCGCCTGACTTATCATATTGTTATCGGGGACACCTCCAAGGACATGATTGTCGAGTCTCCGTTCGACGGCAGTGAAGTGCCGGTCATGATCGACGGGAAGCCGAGCGGGGAGACCATGGCGATCAAGATGGTGGACAGCCATCACGCATCGACAGTAGTAAAGATGAACGGGCAGCCCTTCGGCAAAGGGGTGTCCACGCTCTCCGCCGACGGAAAGACAATTACCGTCAACGGTGATCTCTCGACGTCAGTTGGGGGCGGATCGTTCAGCACGTACACCGAAATCTGGGTGAAGCAGTAAGAGGTTACGCCGGCTCCAGATGAGAGGTAATGTGGGCTAGCGCGTCACTCTCGCCCGAGGAATCGCCCCACTGACGACGCGCTTCTGCGGCATCTCGAAAACACGCTAGCCACATGCTCGGGTGAGCGCCGCTTCGCATTACCTCGTGATGACTGACCGGTTCGTCCAGCAGTCCGCACAAGGATGTTGTGATCCTCGACGCCGTCCTCGAATTGCTCCATGAGGAGCAAGTGCGGTCATCGCGCTCGACGATTTGGCCGGTCTTAAGTTGTGCGGTTCGTGATCACGTAGCAATCCACATTTGCCGCCGTCGCCGCATCGTGCCGATGCCTGTGCACGGCAAGAGCGGCGACTCTCGTTCCTGGCGATGCGAATCACCCGAATCGAGGTCATCGGCCCGGAGTGCTGCCGTTCAGGGGAACCGCAGGCTCTCGTGCAACCGCTTGAACCGCGGATCGTCTCGCAACGGATCCAGCTGGGGATCCACCTTGAGCAGCGCCATCCAGTGGGTCCGCTCCTTGTAACCCTGCTCGAGTCGATCCACCGCCTGGTCCAGCCTCTCCCAAGCCGGCCAGAACCGTCGCGATATCATAGGACGAGACGTATCGCTCCCGCTCGATCGCGTACAGCTCGTTCAAGATCTCGCGGGCCCTGGCATGCCGGCCTGACCGTCCCAGGCAATGTCCCCAGCATCGCGAGCCCTACCGAATTCCGGTTGGAGAGGTGGACTCCCTC
Organism: uncultured Gemmatimonadales bacterium; assembly: GCA_963788625.1. Lineage (GTDB taxonomy): Bacteria > Gemmatimonadota > Gemmatimonadetes > Gemmatimonadales > GWC2-71-9 > DATBGE01. The sequence goes on from CAWBHB010000001.1 coordinate 1,375,814, forward strand.
CTCGAATTCCGCGATGGCCCGGTCGAACTCGCCGATCTGGCCCAGCGCCAGCCCCATCCACCAGTGGGCCACGGCCAGAGTGGGATCCAGCTCCAGAGCCCGGGTCGACTGCGCGATCGACTCGTCCCAGCGTCTCCCGAAGTAGTAGCCCCACGCCGACCGCGGCCATCTTGAGTCCCGACAGCGGATCCAGGGCGACCGCCCGCTCGAATTCCGCGACGCACTCGTCCTGCCGTCCCATCACCGCCATGAAGTTCCCGTACCACTGGTGGCCGGTCGAGTATCCCGGATTCAGCTCGATCGCAGTGCGGAATTCCCGCTCCGCCTCGGCCCAGTCCCAGTCGTGATACATCGCGCAGTAGGCCAGCGTGGGATGCGGCTCGGCCAGGGTGGGATCGATCTCGAGGGCCTTGAGTGCCGCCGCCTTCGCGGCGGGAAACGCCTCGGTCGGCGGCATCATGCAGTAGAAGCCCAGGATCGCGTACGAATCGGCGATGCCGGCGTGGGCCAGGGCGTAGTTGGGATCGCGGGCCAGCGCCTGCTGGAAGAAGTCGAGTCCCTTGCGCAGGTCGGCCTCGGTGCGGCGGTTCCAGAAATGCCGGCCCTTCAGGTAGGCGCTGTAGGCCTCGATGTCGTCGGTGGGACGCCGCACCAGGGTCCGCATCCGCGACTGCGGACGCTCAGTCGGACCTTCCCAACAGTCTCACTCGCAGCGCATTCACGATGGCCCGGGAGATTTCGTCCTGGATCGCGAAGACGTCCTCCAGCTCCCGGTCGAAGCTGTCGGACCAGAGATGATATCCGTTGGCCACGTCGGTGAGCTGCACCGCCACCCGGAGCCGTCGCCCGGCCCGTCGCACGCTGCCCTCGAGCACGGTCCGCACGTTGAGCTGAGTGCCGATCGACCGGATGTCCTGCTGCTTACCCTTGAAGGCGAAGGCCGAAGTCCGGGAGACGACGTGCAGGCCGTCCACCTTGGTGAGCGCGCCGATCAGCTCCTCGGTCATGCCGTCGGTGAAGAACTCGTTCTCCGGGTCCGGACTGAGGTTGAGGAAGGGCAGTACCGCGAGCGACTTGGTCGGAGATCGGCGGTCGCCTGGGCTTGGGAGCCTGCGCTCAGCGCCGCGGCGAACTCCGCCGCCGTGGTGAACCGGTCATTCGGGGCCGGGGAGAGCGCCCGGAGCGTCGCCGCCTCGACCGCTTCGGGCACCTCCGCCACGCAGTTGCCGCAGGCCTCGGGGCGGGGTAGTGAACCGTGCCGCGATCATGCCCTGGGCGCTGCCGCCGAATGCGGTGCCTCACCGGCAAGCATCTCGTAGAGCACGCAGGCCAGGCTGTAGATGTCGCTGCGGGGATCGACCGCCTCGCCCACGGCCTGCTCCGGACTCATGTAGGCGGGAGTGCCGACTGCAAGACCGGTGACCGTGAGCTGCGTTTCGTTGTCGGAGCGGAACCCGCGCGCGATGCCGAAGTCGGCCAGGAGGGCGTGTCCTCCGGAGAGCAGGATGTTCTCCGGCTTGATGTCGCGGTGCACGATGCCGTGCTCGTGGGCGTAGGCGAGTCCGTCGGCCACCTCGCGCACGATCTTGAGCGCGGGTTCCAGCTCGCAGCCGCCGCTCACGCAGCAGTCGAGCCCGAAGACTCTCCCCATCGATGAACGGCATGGTGAACCAGAGCAGCCCTGAGGCTTCTCCGGAATCCAGCACCGTGAGGATGTGGGGATGCTGGAGCCGAGCGGTGAGACGGATCTCCCGGAGGAACCGGTCGCTGCCGAGGCTCACGGCGAGCTCGGGATGCAGAGTCTTGAGCGCGACCGGACGGTCGTGCCGGAGATCCTGCGCGAGGTACACCGTCGCCATGCCGCCTCGACCCAGCTCGCGCTCAATGGCGTAGCGGTCGCTCAGGGCGCTCCTCAGCTGTTCGGCTTGGGCTGGCACGATGAGGCTCGGTTCCGGGCGTAGAGAGGAGAACGATAGGGGCAGGATGTGCCCTATGCCAGAGATACAAAAGGTCCCGGCGGATCGGCCGGGACCTCGCATCACACCTCGTTCTCTGCCTATTGAACCACGATTCGCCCGCTCATTCCTCCGAAGTCGTCGGCTCACCGCGGCGACTCCCGGCGGTGCCTCCCAGGCTCCTCCGTCGAAGCGCACGTTGACCTGATGAACCCCCTCGCTCACCGGCAGCGCGATGCGCCACCACCCGGAAGAGGCGTATTCCAGCGGAACCGGCTTCCAGTCGGTGAAGTCGGCCATCAGCTCGACCAGGTGCGCTCCGCGGCCCGGGAGACTGAACTCGACCGCGCTCGGGTTGAGTCGCTCGATGCGGAAGCCGGCTGACACCTTCGCGGGCGCTGGAACCGGAATCCGCGGCGGTTGGGCGGTAAGGTTGGCCCGGATCGAGAGCAGCAGGAAGCGCCCGCCTGTCATCCCCAGAGTCAGATCGGTGGGGCGATCGCCTGCGGCGCCTACCAGGGCGAATCGGGGAGAGATCCACCAGGCAGCTTCCGATTCCCACCACAAGTCCGCCGGCCGTGCGACATTGCCGTGACTACCGCCGCCCATCCCCAGTTGGAAAGGACCGCGGGCCCATCGGACCCATGCCGAGAGATCAGTTCGCCCTTTGCTCTGATTGACCAGGACCGTATCGCGGGTGAGCGTATCGGTGCCGACGCTCGTTTTGAATTCCTGAGCTTGGATCATCGTCTGTCCCGCCTGAAGCTGCAGGCTGAACGGGGCCCAGATCTCCCCAGTATCCCGCTTCGATCCGCCAGGTCGGGACTGCCGGGTTCGCTGCCGCGCGCTCCGCCCAGCCAGAGTCCCTGCAGTCCGCTCAGGTAATGGAGCTTGGCGCCGGCCAACCAGGCGCCCTCGGACACGTGGGGTCCGGTTTGTCCTGTGGCGTTCCCGAAGGCCTCGGCCATGAACCGGCTCCCCAGCCGGCCAAAGAGCGAGGCATTGGCGCGTCCTGCCGTCCCCTCACGCTCGTCTCCAAATCCGGTGTAAGCGCCCTCAGCCTCCAGCCGGAACAGGGAACTCGACCAGGCGAAGCTCGGTGCCAACGACGCGATCGCGCCTGGATTGCCCTGATACTGGATTCCGCCGAGTCCAGTCTCGACTGACGCCTGCACCTGTGCCTGAGCCGGCGACCACTCCAGGATCAGAGCGCCTCCAATCAGCCACAGCGCGCGACCGGATCTCATGGTGATGGAGAGTCGGCCGAGGGAACGAGCTTGGGCTGAGTCGGAGCCGGAGGCGGTCTGCCGCCCGGCGCGCTCACTCGGTCGCGCAGCGCCAGGAAATCGGTATCGGGCCCGTGTGCCACGGCGAGTGAGTGCACCTGGTCCCAGGCCTTGGGCACCTCGACCCCGAGTGCGACCAGATCGCTCAGCACTCCGAGGGGGACGGCGACCGACTGCTCGGGACGGAGTCGGCGCAGCTCGCTGATCATCGCCGGAGTAGCTCCGGCCTTGAGGCAGGCGGCGCCCGCAACGATGTCGGCCTCGGGAGCTCCCGGTCCGAGTGCGTTGCGGGCCTCTCCCAGTTGCCCCGACAGGGTGCGAACGGCGGCCACGATGCGCGCACCGTCGGCGCCCTTGCTCTGGCCTTCGAGCGCCTTCTGGATCAGCGGCTCGGTCGGAAGTCCAGTCTGGGCGGCGCTGTCTACCAGGCGCTGGACCTGGGTCGCGACGTCCGCAGGCAGACGAGTCTCAAGTCTGGAGTCTTGAGCCTGGAGCGATCCGAACCCGAGTACCGAGAGCACAAGGAGCCGCAACGAGGCGGAGAGCGATGATCGACGAAGGTCACCCATCAGTTCACCACCGTGATGACCGACGTCGGAGTCCCGAAATCATCGTCGCCGGCGGGAGGACGCCCGGGATCCGCCAGGTATCTCCGATCGTCCACCACGAAGCTGTAGCGATAGCGACCGGGCCGGAGGGGCAGGGTGATGTCCCAGGTCCCGCCATGCCGGCGCAGGGGAGTGGCTCGAGGGTCCCAGTTGTTGAAGTCTCCCACGACAGCGACTCGGTTGAGACCGGCGGCTTCCAGGGTGAAGCGCACCGGTTGGCTCGCCGAGCCGATTGCTTCGGGGGAACCTACCAGCCGTCGCGAGCCGAGCCAGGCCGCCAGAATGCTTCCGCCAACCAGGAGCAGCATGGCCGCCGCGCGTGCCATGAAGCGGAGCCGCTCTCGGGTGCGATGGGTCTTGAGATCCTGGTTGAGCGCGCCGATCACCCGATGCTCGACCGACAGCGACGGCACCGGGCCGTGCTTAAGCTCGGCCACAATCGCGGCGACTACCGGATCGTCGATCCGCTCTTCGGAATCAGGCATAGTCTCGTGATCCTTCCCGCAGTCGACGGCGTAGCCGTTCGCAGGCACGAAGCACCCGCATGCGGAGGGCCGAAGCCGGTGTCCCGGTGAGCGACTCGATCTCCTGATAGGTGAAGTCTTCGACGTGTTTGAGCAAGAAGGCCTCGCGCTGGTCCGGGCTCAGCTCCTTGAGTGCCCGCTCGATTTCTTCGCGCCACTCACCCCGCTCCCATTCAGCCGCCGCCGCCGCCACCGCGAGCGCTGCATCGGCCGCGGCACCCCGGTCGATGAGATCAAGCTTTGCGAGGCGGCTCCGGCACCGATTGACCAGGATCCGGAAGATCCAGGTTCCTACCCGGGATGGTTCCTGGCAGCGGTCCAGCCCCCTGAATGCGCGCAGGAAGGTATCCTGTAATACTTCTTCTGCATCCTCGCGGTTGCCGAGCAGGAACCAGGCATATCGTTCCAGCCGCCGCCGGTGCCGCGCCATCAGCTCGGCATACGCGGCCTGGTCGCCGGTCAGGGCGCGTTGCACGAGGGCGGCATCGGTCTGGCTCACCTCTGAGAGACCCGATGACAGGTGCATCTGTCACACCTCAGGTCCGGCGTGCCGGCGCGAGTTGAAACGGGTGACGGAAGAAGGGTGGGGCGGGTCTTGTTCTCAGGACCGCAGTTGAGCGCCCGCTCCTAGTCAGTGGACGGACAGACGGGCAGGAAAACCACAACGCCGTGAGTGAGAGGACTCCATGCAGAACCACCCCCTACGGGGCTGCTGCTCGTTACCCTGGCCCTGGCTGGCTGCAGCGACAAATCATCCCCAACCCTCGATCCCTCTGCCGGGCTGCACGGGGGGAACTCCTCAATCAGCGGTCAGGTGCACGGACTGACCTTTGGTCCTGACAGCACCGCGGTCACCGTGCCGAGCCGCGTCGTCGCGATCTTCGCGGGCCCAATCCCGCAGGATTCGCTTCCCTTCGGGCCTGACGAACCCGCTGCCACTGGGCGTGGGCTGGCTTCATTGCACGACACGGTGGGGCCACCGCCGCCTCCTCCACCACCTCCACCTCCCAGCGACACCGTAGGGCCACCGCCTCCGCCACCACCACCGCCTCCTCCGGTCGAAGGCTGCGGACGTCCTCAGGACGACATCGTGGCCGATGTAATTACCGATGCCGAGGGACGGTTCTCAATCACAGGCCTCGAGTCCGCCCGGTATGACCTGCATGTGATTCCGCTGGATGCGGGGGCCTTCGGGGACAGCTGGTACTGCGGGGTGCACCTGCTGCCCGGTCAGACGGCCGACGTTCAACTCTACGTGCCCACGACGCAGCTGAACTAGCCGTCGGGGAATCGGCCGTAAGCCGTAGGCCATAAGCTGTAGAGAGCTTACTGCAGGAAGCAAAGACACGAGGAGCCTACTCTGCTCCTCGTGTCTTCGTGCTTTCCCGGGCGTGCAAAGACCGCGCTCTATTCCAGCGGGATTTCCGCGCTCTCGGCGTGCGCCTCGGTTCCATTGATCTTGAGGAGGGCCTGGACTCTCAGGGTCTTGCCCCCCTTCCCGGAACGTGCCGCGATTTCCATCTCGCGCTGGGAGGCGACTCCGAATTGCTTCAGAAACGTGCGGATGGCGAGGTTGACTGCGTTCTCTTCCATGGGGGCCTCCTGTGGTGCCGGCAGCCGTCAGCCGTCAGGCCGTTAGCTGTTAGCCGTTAGCTGTTAGCCGTAAGCCGTAGGCTGTGAGCGAGAGGCCAAGCTGGTGGGAGAGCTTAAGGCCTAAGGCTTATGGCTATCAATGTGCCAGCGGTGCCTTATTGTCGGCCCGTCAGCTCAATCCACCGCCCTTCGTAGCACAGCCTGACTTCCGACCCCTCCCCCTCCGTGATATCCTCGATCCCCTGGCGATTGGTGTTGGGGGGCTTCACGCCACCGTAGCGGTCGTAGAGTCGCTGAATCCCCTCGCGGCTGGCTGGGGCGATGCGGCGGGTGTAGACGATTTGGTTTCCCGCTACCCGCTTGAGATACGCGCGGTCCTCCCGGACCTCGAGCTCCTCGGAGCAGGCCGATTCTCCTCCCCACACGATCACGATCGCCGAGGCCTTGGCCCGAGAGCAGAGGGCGGCCCAATCGGTCTGCCCCGGTTTCACGAAGCTGCCGCGGATGATGTTGTGGGGGGCCGGGTCGCCGGTGGCCTGGGGGATGGTACAGTGCCTGGCCTGGAGCGCCGCGACCACGGCAGGAGGGACCTTGGTGAATGCCGCGGGGTCGAGCCGGGGGAGCTGCTGATCGGCTTGTGCCCAGCGATCTTGAGCTGAAGCATGGTTTGGTGCGATACTGCCTGCCAGCACTGCGCTCAGCACGAGCCTGGCCATGAGCATCGGGCAAACCTCCTGTTACCAATAACTTAGCCTCAGCCGTCCCCAAACTACAGGGCGATTATATAGGAAAAGGCCGGCAAAAAGCCGGCCTCTTCAGGGTCCATCCCGAAACTGGTTTGGATTTACGGACTGAGCTTGACTCGCTCGATGCGGGACTGACCCACCCGGGCGTTGAAGAGCTTCAGAGTGACGATCGAACCCTTCCCGGACGCCTTGAGCGCGTCGCGCAGTTCGGCCTCGGTCTTCACCGGCTTGCCCTCGACCGACTGGATGATGTCGGGGCCCCCCTCGTCAGGAGGATACAGCGTCTCATAGGCCGGGCCATTGGGCTGGACGTCCAGCACCATCACACCCTTGGTGCTCGGGTCCAGATCGTACTCCTGGGCCACGGTCGGGGTCACGGTCTGCGCCGAAATTCCCAGCAGATCCACGGTGACGGCATTGCGCTCGGCTTCCGGTTGCTCGCTATCCTCACGTTCGGCGAGCGGAGTCTCCTCGCGCTGTTCCATCAGTTTGACGTTGAAGGTCTTCCGTACTCCACCCTTCCGGGCGACTTCGACCTTGACCACTTCGCCGGGCTTCTGGAAGCCAACCACCTGCTGCAGCTGCGCCACGTAATTCACCGGCTTGCCGTCGATCGCGATGATGACATCGCCCTGCTCGAGGCCGGCCTTCTCCGCCGGAGACGCCACGCTATCCGGGAAGCCGCGCACCAGGACGCCGCGAATCTCGTCGAGTCCGACGTACTCGGCGTCGGTTGGGCTCGCGTCTTCGACGAGGATACCCAGAGCCGCGCGGTGTACCTTGCCCGAGGTCACCAGCTGATTCATGACCACCCGCGCCAGGTTGATCGGGATCGCGAAGCCATATCCGGAGTAGAACCCGGTCTCACTGGCGATCGCCGAGTTGATCCCGATGACCTCGCCCTTCACGTTGACCAGCGGCCCACCGGAATTGCCGGGGTTGATGGCGGCGTCGGTCTGAATGAAGTCGGCGATGGTGGACTGGCTGCGCTGGAGCCCCTGCAGCCTGCGTCCCTTGCCGCTGATGATGCCGGAGGTGACGGTGAAGGTGAACTGGTCTCCCAGCGGGTTACCGATCGCCAGCACCCACTCGCCGACCCGATCCTCATCGCTGTTCCCCAGTGCCGCCGCGGTGAGCCCCTTGGCCGGTACCTTGAGCACTGCCACGTCGGTGAGCGGATCGGTGCCGACCACCTTCGCTTCGAACTCACGCCGATCCACCAGGCGGACGGTTACCTTCTCGGCGCCTTCCACCACATGGTTGTTGGTCAGGATATAGCCGTCGGTCGAGACGATGAACCCGGATCCCGAGCCGCGCTCCACTTCAGGGCGCCGCGGCTGACGGGGGAAGAAGTGTTCAAAGCCGGGGGGCATCTGGGGTTGCTGCTGGCGGCGCGAGGCCGTCTCAGTCCGCTGACTGCGGATGAACACCACGCTGGGCCGCACCTGCTCGGCCACGGTGGCGAAAGCGTCACTTATCTCGCTCAGGGTGCGAGTCGCCGGAATTGAAGGCGCCTGCACCGGCGTGATGACGGAGCTACCGGTTTCCTGGGCGGTGGATCGATTGGGCAGATCCAGCAGACCGGCAAACAAAAGTCCCAGCGCGAAGGCCAGGATCACCAGTCCACCGAATTTGAGCCAGTTCAACGTGCGTACGGACATCGGTATCTCCCAAAGGGGCTCGCCAAACAATCTAGTCTACGTGGGATGCGCCGGCCGTGGTTTGCGTCGCATTCCGGGACAATTTCTCAAAAACTAATAGCCGTTAGCCTCGGCCGGCGAACACCCGGCTGACAGCTAACGGCTAAAAGCTAACAGGTTAAAGCTTTACGACTTCTTCGTGTCATCCACGATTTCGTAGTCCGCCTCGACCACGTCCTCCTTGCCCTGCGGGGGGGCTTCGGCCGCCGGACCGCCCGGGGCGGATTCCGAAGAAGCCTGGGCCGACTGATACAATGAAGCACCAGCCGCCGAGTAGGCCGAGTTGAGTTCGTCCAGCGCCTTCTTCACCAGATCCGCCTCACCGGTGCGAAGCGCTCCCTTCGCTCCTTCGACTGCGTTGTCCAGCCGGCTCTTCGCGTCAGCCGCCAGGCGGTCCGCCCACTCCTTGCTGTCCTTCTCGACCTTGTAGACCAGACCGTCGAGTTGGTTCCGCGCCTCGATCTCGTCGCGACGCTTCTTGTCCTCGCTGGAGTGTGCCTCGGCGGCCTTCACCATCTTGTCGATGTCGGTATCGCTCAGGCCGCTCGACGCCTCGATCCGGATCTTCTGCTCCTTCCCGGTCGTCTTGTCCTTGGCCGAGACGTGGAGAATGCCGTTGGCATCGATGTCGAAGGTGACCTCGACCTGGGGCATGCCGCGGGGTGCCGGTGGAATCCCGGTGAGCTGGAACTTGCCGATGGTCCGGTTGTCCACGGCCATCTGCCGCTCGCCCTGGAGCACGTGAATTTCCACCGTGGTCTGATTGTCTTCCGCGGTGGAGAACACCTCCGACTTCTTGGTCGGGATGGTGGTGTTACGCTGGATGAGGACGGTAGTCACGCCGCCCAGAGTCTCGATGCCCAGCGAGAGCGGGGTCACGTCGAGCAGCAGCACGTCCTTCACCTCGCCGCCCAGTACGCCGCCCTGGATCGCGGCGCCAATGGCCACGACCTCGTCGGGGTTCACCGACTTGTTGGGCTCCTTCCCGAAGTAATCCTTCACGATCTGCTGGATCTTGGGAATCCGGGTCGATCCACCAACCAGGATCACCTCATCGATCTGCTTGGGATCGAGCCCCGCGTCCTTGAGCGCCTGCTGCATCGGGGGAATGGTCCGCTGCACCAGGTCATCCACCAGCGCCTCGAACTTGGCTCGGGTGAGCGAGTAGTTGAGATGCTTGGGCCCCGACTGGTCCGCCGTGATGAACGGAAGGTTCACGTCGGTCTGCTGGACCGTGGACAGCTCCATCTTGGCCTTCTCGGCGGCTTCCTTGAGCCGCTGGAGCGCCATGGCATCCTTGGACAGGTCGATCCCCTGGTCCTTCTTGAACTCGGCGACCAGCCAGTCGATCACCCGCTGGTCGAAGTCATCGCCGCCCAGGTGGGTGTCGCCATTGGTGCTCTTCACCTCGAACACGCCCTCGGCCAGCTCCAGCACCGAGATGTCGTAGGTGCCGCCGCCCAGGTCGTAGACCGCGATCTTCTCTTCCTTCTTCTTGTCCAGACCGTAGGCCAGGGCCGACGCGGTCGGCTCGTTGATGATCCGCACCACATCGAGGCCCGCGATCTTGCCGGCGTCCTTGGTGGCCTGCCGCTGCGCGTCGTTGAAGTAGGCCGGGACGGTGATGACCGCCTTCTCGACCTTGGTGCCGAGATAATCTTCGGCGGTCTGCTTCATTTTCTGGAGAATCATCGCGGAGATTTCGGGCGGCGTGTACTTCTTGCCGGCGATCTCAACTGCGGCGAGTCCATTAGGGCCGGGTACAATCCGGTAAGGCACCCGGCGCGCCTCTTCCTGGACCTCATCCACCCGGCGCCCCATGAACCGCTTGATGGAGAAAATGGTCTGCTTCGGATTGGTGACCGCCTGCCGCTTGGCTACCTGACCAACCAGACGCTCGCCGTCCTTGGTGAACGCTACGACCGAGGGAGTGGTCCGCCCGCCTTCCGCGTTGGGAATTACGACGGGATCTCCACCTTCCATAACAGCGACGACCGAGTTGGTCGTACCGAGGTCAATGCCAATGATCTTGGAGGCCATGCTGCGTGCCCTTTCTGGTGAACGTGATACGCCGGCGGGGCCGATACTGACGGGGCCGGCATCAATCATTGCCTGAAGGGCAAGGCATGTACCGGGGATTTACGCCGATTTGGCAGGAAATGGCAGGATTTTAAGGGCTTCTGGGGTCACTTCTGCACTTGTCGAGGTGCCAGACTGCCCCAACAAGACAGCCCCGCCATTTGGGCGGGGCTGGGTCGTGTTCCTCAGGTCGAGCTTAGTTCCCGAATATCTGGACTCCCACGCCTTCCCGAATGGGGTGCTCGGCGAGAGCGGCAAGACACTGCATCTCAATGACCCGGAAGCATCGACGATCGCCCATCGACTCGCTCACTGACCCTGCCGCACCTTGGCCTCGACTTCCCTAAACCAGTTGAGCACCACCGTCAGCCGGTTGGCCTCAGAACTGGTGGTCAGCGGCCTCTTGAGCATCAGGAACGACTGATCGTCGGGAAACACGTCGAACGTTCGATGGTACGGCAGCAGCAGGAATGGTCGGGTGCTGAACATCGTTCGGCGGGCGCCCACTTGGAAGTCCGTCGTACCCATCACACTAACCGTGACCAGACTGTCCGCCCGGTCCACGTAGAACAGCTCGCGCCCCGAGTGCGACCAGGCGGGATTCGATCCCCCCGCGACGGAGACCTGCCACCGGGCCCGGCTGGTCTCGGGAAAAGGCCTGACGTACACCTCCTCCTTCCCCGATTCGACCGAGACGTACGTGATCCAGCGGCCGTCGGGCGACAGCGCCGGCATGTACTCGTCCGCATTGCCGGCTGCCACGGTGATCCGGGCAGTGTCGCCTGACAGCGGCCGGGCGTAAATGTCGCGGAAGCCGCCGGTGACTCCGGTGCGATACACCAGCCAGCGCCCATCCCGCGACCACACGCCTTCATCGACCTGCAGCGTATCGTTGGGGAGGACCCGTTCCGGCTTGTCGCTGCCGTCGGCCCGCATCTGGTACAGGTAGGAGAGCAACCCCTTCCAGTCCGACGTAAAGCTGATGGTTCGCCCGTCGGGACGCCACGCTGCACGATAATTGATGGTGCCCTCGAAACTGAGCTGGGTGAGAGGCCCGGCATCGAGTTCCTTCATCCACAGCACATTGCGGGATTGCTCCAGGGTGCTGACGGCCAGTCGGCGACCGTCGGGCGACAAGGCGATGCTGGTGATGCGCGTCTGCCAGTCGGGATCAAGGACCCTGGCCTTACCGCTCCGATCCACCCGGGCGATGGTGGCATCGGTGCCGACCTGATTGGCTGCGAGGTAGATAAGGGTCCCGTCATTCGCCACGGTCAACTCGGGAGTGATGCCGAGTTCAAGCTGGACCGCACTCTGCAGAACGACCGGAGGCTGGGTAAACCGCAGTCGGTCGAGATCGAAGGGTGCGCCAACCACGTTGCCGTCCTGCTGCACCACGAGGAGATGACCGGTCGGCAGGTAGAATCCGCGGGCTGCATTGGGGAGGACGGTGTCCTGCTCCAGCGTCTTCAGGTTCATCGTCATCAGCGTCATCCGCGAGCAATTGTTGCTGCAGACGGTGATCAGGATGACGTCCTTGACCGGGAGCGCAGTTGGAAAAACCCAGCCGAAGCTGACAGGCGGCGGAACGACCCGGGAGACCGGACCACCGGCCGCGGGCACGGTAAGGATCTCGAAGGACTTATTGGTGAAGACGATTCGCCCGTCGTCCAGCCAGGTTCCGCTGGCCAGCTCATTGGCCGCCGCATCGGCGACGAGCACCGGAGATCCCCCGGCGACCGGCACCTTGTAGATCTTGCCGGCGGAGGTATAGCCCACCCAACGGCCGTCGGGCGAAAAGAACGGCCCATCGCCGCCGTCAGTCCCTTCGAGCAGCCGCGGCGTCTGATTTCCCCGCTGCCGCACCATGAGGCTGGTAGGAGCACCCGGACTCTCGGTGACGTAGACCAGCGCCGAGCCATCCGGGGCGAGCGCGAGGGCGCTGCCGTAGTAGCTGAGGTGATTGACTCTGAGATCCGGCAGGTCGAGGGTGAGCCGGGTGACCGGTGGGACCGGGTGATGCGCCGCGCGCCACGCGAAGAACACCGCGGCGAGCGAGGTGAGGGCAAGTGCGACATACAGGGCGGCTCGGTGGCTCCGCGGCTCGGCGGCTGAACGCCCCGCGGCTCGGCGGCTCGCCGGCTCGGCGGCTCGGCCTTTTGCCCCGTCGCCATTCAGCGCCGCGGAAAACTCGGTCGCGGTGCCGAAGCGGTCAGCGGGCAGCTTTTCCAGTGCGGTCAGCACCGCGTCTTCGACCGCTGGCGGAATCCGGTCCCGCCGCGCAATGAGTGATGCCGGCTTCTCGGTCATCACCTTCGCCACGATGGACTGCGCGGTAGGCCCCGTGAACGGCGGCTCTCCCAGCAGCATCTCGTAGGTCATGGCGCCCAGTGCGTAGACATCGGAGCGGGCGGTGATCTCCCGCTCTCCCATCGCCTGCTCGGGGCTCATGTAGGTCGGGGTGCCGAGGCTCATCCCGGTCTCCGTCATCCGGCTGCCACCGGCCTTGCTGGCGGCCAGCGCGATCCCGAAGTCCGCCACCAGCGCCTGGCCATCGTGCAGCATGACGTTCTCGGGCTTGATGTCGCGATGGATCACGTTGTGGCGGTGAGCGTAACCCAGCGCGCCGGCGACTTCGGTGGCGATCCGGACCGCGTCGGCGATCGGCAGCTGCTTCTCCCGGCTCAGCCGATCTCGGAGCGACTCGCCTTCGACAAACGGCATGACGTAGAACAGGAAGGAGTCGGCCGCGCCGGAATCGAAGAGCGGGAGGATGTGCGGGTGCTGGAGATTGGCGGTGGTCTTGATCTCGGAGAGGAATCGCTCGGCGCCGATCACCGCGGCGAGTTCCGGTCGCAGCACCTTCACCGCAACCTTCCGGTCGTGTTTGAGATCCTGGGCGAGGTACACCGTGGCCATGCCGCCCTGTCCCAGCTCTCGCTCGAGGCGGTACCGGTCGGCGAGGGCGGCGGTCAGCCGCGTAATCGAGTCAGTCACCTTAGTGGCGCCCGAGCCGCTGCTCCAGCTCCTCGAACCAGTTGTCCACCACGACCAGCGGAGCGTCAAAAATTACGGCGGGCGTCTCGCTCCGCCCCATGATGAAGCGGCCGTCCGGACCGACATCGAACGGGGTGTAGAACTCCGTAGGCGTCATGTAGAGGTCATCCTGGAGATGAAAGAGAACCCGTGGGGTCCCGATCGTCGGCTGGGTGCCGGGGCCGATGGTGGCGGTCATCATGTCGCGCCCGGCGCTGACGTAGAAGAGTTCGCGACCAGTCCTCGCCCAGAGCGGAGCGACTCCTCCGCCGTTCGAAATCTGCCATTTGCCGCTGTTGGTGTTGGGAAATGGCCGGAGGTACACCTCGGTCTTCCCCGTTTCGTTGGACTCGTAGGCCAGCCATCGTCCGTCGGGTGAGATCGCGATCGCTTCTTCGTCATAGGGGGTCACCACCACCGGTACCGGCGCACTGTCGACGCCGGGACGAATACCCACGATATCCCGCCCTCCCGTTTGGCCCACGGTGCCACCAGTCCGGAACAGGAGCCAGCGGTCGTCCGGTGACCAGGCGCCCTCGAAGATCCCCTGTTCCGCGCGGAGAATGAGCGAATCGGAACCGGTGCCGTCAGCGGGTCGTGAGTACAGCCCGCCGGTCCCGGTCCCGGCCCGGTTGGACCCGAACATGATTCCGCGCCCGTTCGGCATCCAGCGAGGCCGGTATTCCGATGCCCCGTCATAGGAGACCCGTGACAAGGGACCTCGCGGAAGCTGCTTGACCCAGATGTCGTCGCCGGCGTCGGTCGAGAGGCCCAGGGCCAATCGCTTGCCGTCGGGCGACAGGGTCCATCCGTAGTTCTCGCCAAAGTTGGTAAACTGAAGGGTCCAGCCCGAATCGACCGGCGTCACGCGCCCGGTGCGGTCCACCCACACCATGGAAAACTGCCGTCCCACTGCCGGTGCCGCTCCATAGCGCACCACCAAGGTACCCGAGGAGGAAAGCGCGAACAGCGGGTAGACTCCACCGAGCACCGCTACACTGTCCAGCACGGGAACCGCCGGGCCAGTCAGATCCAAAGAGCGCAGGCTGAACGGTGCCGCGAACAGCACGCCATCCGGCCGGACGAACAGGAGGTGCCCGGTCTTCGCGTATTGTCCCATGACCGCACCGGGAACTACCTGGTGCGACTTGCTCGACTTCAGGTCGACCACCCAGAGATCCAACTGGGAGCAGTTGCGCCGGCAGCGACCAAAGAGCACGCCTCGCCCTCCGGGCAATGGGGTGAGCAGGCCAATTCCGGTGCTATCCGTCAGGACCTGGGTGGGCTCTCCTCCGCTTTCCGCCACTCGCATGAGCCCGATTCCGCCGGCTCGAATGAAGACGATATTCCCATCATCCAGCCAGGCGATTCCTGGAAAGGCTGACACGTTATCAGCCAGCGTGGTCGCGGTTCCTCCTACGACCGGCTGCTTCTTGAGTTGGGTGCCTTGGGTGAACGCGATCCACCGCGCGTCCGGAGACCAGGTGAAGTTGGTCACCCCAAGCGTCCCCGGGAGCGGAGAAGCTTCGTAACGGTCCCGTCGCTTGATCCAGATTTGCGTCGTGCGTTCGGCCGGGCCCACGTAGGCGATCTGAGACCCGTCCGGCGAGGGGATCGCCTGCCATTCCCGCACCGGTTCCTGGCCCCGAGGGAGCGACAAACCATAGCGAGTGACCGGTGGTGAGGCCGGCGAGCGGAGCAGGCTCAGGAGTGCCACGCCCAGCGCCACGCCTCCCAGCGCAGCCAGCACGACCGGAAAACGCCGGCTCCGATGCTGTCCATCTCGCCGGGCGGCGGCGGTCATCGCCGCGGTAACCCGCTCGGTGCCGTACGATGCCTCGCCCAGCGCCGCAGCGAACTCCGCGGCGCTGGCGAAGCGGTCGGCCGGGAGCTTCTCCAGTGCCGTGAGGGTCGCCGCTTCGACATTCGTTGGGATGGTATGTCGCTTGGGTATCAGTGCGCGCGGTTCCTCGGTGACCACCTTGGCCACAATTGCCTGCGCCGTGGGGCCGGTGAATGGCGGTTCTCCCACCAGCATTTCGTACAGGACGCACCCAAGGGCATACACATCGCTTCGGGCCGTGATCTCGCGCTCCCCCATCGCCTGCTCGGGACTCATGTAGATCGGCGTGCCGAGGCTCATCCCGGTTTCCGTCATCCGGGTGCCACCCGCCTTGCTGGCGGCCAGCGCGATGCCGAAATCCGCCACCAGCGCCCGGCCATCGTGCAGGAGGACGTTCTCGGGCTTGATGTCGCGATGGATGACGCCGTGGCGGTGCGCGTAGTCCAGGGCGCCCGCGACTTCGGTGGCGATTCGCACCGCATCGGCGATCGGCAGCTGCTTCTCCCGGCTCAGCCGATCGCGGAGCGACTCGCCTTCGACAAACGGCATGACATAGAACAGGAACTCGGCGGCTCCGCGGCTCGGCGGCTCGGCCTCACTGGTAGCAGCACCCGAGTCGAAGAGGGGCAGAATGTGCGGGTGCTGCAGATTGGCGGTGGTCTTGATCTCGCTCAGGAACCGCTCGGCGCCGATGACGGCGGCCAGCTCGGGGCGCAGGACCTTGACCGCGACCTTGCGATCGTGCCTCAGGTCCTGGGCCAGGTACACCGTCGCCATGCCGCCCTGGCCCAGCTCCCGCTCGATGCGGTAGCGGTCGGCGAGAGCGGTCGAGAGTCGATGGTCGATGGTCAATGGTCAATGGTCGTGGGTCGTGAGTCTTGGGTCACTGGTTTGCCGATTGTTGATTGCTGATTGCCGATTCATCGTCGCCGGTCCGCGGCTAAAGCCGCGACTCGGCTGATGTCACTGAAGTGACTCTCACCACCCAAGCCGCGTCGCTTCAGCGACAGGAGCCGAGTCGTCGCTTTAGCGACGGACCGGCGTACCATGCCGCCCTGGCCCAGCTCCCGCTCGATGCGGTAGCGGTCGGCGAGTGCGGTCGATAGTCGATGGTCGATGGTCAAAGGTACCAGGTGTCAGGTGTCAGGCGTCAGGCAATTGGTGATTGCCGATTACTGATTGCCGATTAGTCACCGGTCCGCGGCTCAAGCCGCCACTCGGCTGGTGTCACTAAAGTGACTCCTGCCTCAACAAGTCATGTCGCTTCAGCGACAGGAGCCGAGTCGTCGCTTCAGCGACGGACCGGCATACCATGCCGCCTTGACCCAGCTCCCGCTCGATCTGGTAGCGGTCGGAGAGGGCGGCAGTGAGGCGGGGCAACGTGTCGGTCACAGGCTCGCCTTTTCACGCGGCTCAAGCCGCGGCTCGGCAGGGCGTCGCGCTGCGACGCGGGGCTCGCGATGCTCCACGTGCGGAAGCCACGTCCTGCTCCTTCGCGCTGCTCAGGACGGCGGCTCGGGGCAGGCTCAGTCGCGATTTCAATCGCGTGGTCAGGCGAGGGAGCATCGCGCTCACGGCTTCACCAGGTCAGCCACCCAGATGTCGCTCTCGGGCGACCCCATCGTGAAGTAGAACACCTTCCCGTCGGTGCAGAATCCGTACTTGGTGTGCTGACGGGTCGGGTCGTCGAAGTCGACCAACACGGTACTGGCGCCACCCGTGGCCGGTATCGAGCGGATAGACCAACCTATCGGGGACCGTGCCAGGTAGTAGAGCTGCTTCCCATCCGGTGACCAGGCCCCATAGAAAGCCTCGCCGCCAATCGCGGTATTGGAGACCAGCAGTGTCTCCACCCCATTGTCGACTCGATGAAGGCGCAGTCCATCGGGACTGTGAGAGAGGATCGCCCTCCCGTCCGGCGACCAGTGGGCGAAGTCGCTGCCGTGGCTGCGATGAAGCTCAGGCTCAGCGCCGTCAACCAGCCGGAGCCTGCCGAATCCGTGTCTCTGCCCTCGCGCACCCGACACCTCGAACAGAACCGTCTCCCCATCCGGCGCCCAGTCGGGATCGAGCTCCTCCTCCGGACCGCTGGTCCACTGACGCAGGCCGGTGCCGTCGGCCTCCACGGTGTAGATGTCGCGGTTCCCGTTCCGCAGCGAGTGGAAGAGGATCCGGCGACCGTCGGGGGACCAGTCGGCGCTGAAGTCGCCCGCGGCATCCGTGGTGATCTGACGCGCCTCGCCGCCGGCCGCGGGCATCACGTAGAGATCCGGATTGCCACTCCGATCGGAGTCGAACACCAGCCAGCGTCCATCGGCACGACACGTCGACATCCTCGATGATCTCATTCCCGGTGGTGATCCGCATCGCGCCGCGGATCGAGACCGGGCCGCGAACTGGAATCGGGATGGACCAGATGCTGGACTACGAGTTGAGCCGGGAATACGCCATACGGCCGCTTTTCCGGCTCACGCTCAACCCCTGCGCATCGGTACCGGTAGTGACGCGCTGCGGGGCTCCCTCGACCGCGCCGTCGCCACTCATGTGCTGTCGATAGATGTCGCGGCTGCCCTCGCGATCCGAGATCCAGAACAGGTCACGCCCATCGGGAGACCACTGGGGCGACACGTTCAGCGCGCTGTCCGAGGCCGACTCGCTGGTCGGGGCCGCCCCGTCGAGGTGCACGATCCAGATCGCCGAGGCGCCCGACGTTCCCGAAATACCCGGTCCCGAAGACGAACGCAGCGTTCCCTACCGCGACCGCGATGCCCGTCCGTCGGGGGACCATGCCGGCGAGAAGGCGCGGCCGGGGCCGGAAGCGTCAGGGTGTCGCCACTGGAGAGCGTCATCACGGTGACCCCGTCGCCATTGTATCCCAGTGTCCAGGCGATCCGAGATGCCGTCGGGCGACCAGTCGAACCCGGTCAAGCGGCGTCCCCGAGCCCAGGTGCGAGCGGAGCGTGCCCGGGTCGAAGTGGCTCACGCGGCGGGGTGCCCCGCCGAGGGCGGGCACGACGTAGATGCCGTCATTGGATTGATAGGCGATCTGCGATCCGTCGGGCGACCAACGGGGCCAGCGGAAGTTGTCGGTGGTGTCGTTGGTCAGGGCGACCGGGCGCCCGCCGCTGACCTGCGCACGTAGATCTGCATCGCGGTGCGTGGGGCCGGCAGCGTAGGCGATGCTCTCGCCGTCGGGCGAGAGCGCCGGGTCGACCTCGAGACCCGGCTCCCGGGTGACCTGAGTCGTGCGGCCGATCTGACCGCGGAGCGTTCCACCGCGGATCCCCGGCGCGAACGAGCACCAGGCCGAGCGACGGCGAGCACCACGACGAGACGCGGCGAGGCCAGGATCGGCGCGGATGGGGCCAGCGCTCAACGACCACCACCGGTCCCGTGGCGGGCCGGAGCGCGCTGGCAAACTGGGCCACCGGGATTGAACCGGTCCGCCGGTGTCTTGGCGAGGCGCGCGTTGGAGCGCGGCCGCGACACCGGCTGGCACCGCCGGCCGAAGCTGGGTGATCGGCGGCGGAGTCGCCGTGATAGGTGCTGGTGCACGATGCTCTCGACCGTCGGCCCGGTGAACGGCGGCTGCCCCGCCAGCATCTCGTAGAGCACGCACCCCAGCGCGTACAGGTCGCTCCGCCCGTCGAGGTCCCGTTCTCCCGCAGCCTGCTCCGGACTCATGTACTGCACGGCGTCCCGACCGCCATCCCGGTCTCGGTGAGCCTGCTCGCCGCCGGCCGCGCTGACCGCCCTGGCGATGCCGAAGTCGGCCACCACGGCGTGGCCGCTCTCCAGCAGGATGTTCTCCGGCTTGATGTCGCGGTGAATGACGCCGTGGCCGTGGGCGTAGCTCAGCGCGTCGGCTACCTCACGGGCGATCTGCAGCGCGTCGTCGATGGGGAGCTGTTTCTCGCGGTCCAGCCGATCGCGCAGCGATTCGCCTTCGACGTAGCGGCATGACGTAGAAGAGGAACGCGCTGGGTCTCGCCGCGCTTCGCCCGAGTCGAACAGCGGCAGGATGTGGGGATGGCGCAGATTGGCGGTGGTCTCGATCTCCCGGAGGAAGCGCTCGGGGCCGAGGCGTCGCGGCGAGTTCCGGGCGCAGCACCTTCACCGCCACCTTGCGGTGGTGCTTGAGATCCTCGGCCAGATACACCGTCGCCATGCCGCCCTGACCCAGCTCCCGCTCGATGCGGTAGCGGTCCGCGAGGGCGGTCGATAGTCGAGGGTCGATGGTCAATGGCGACTCACTTTTGTCATTGCGAGGAGGCCGTAAGGCCGACGAAGCAATCTCACCCGATTCACTTTCCCTGAAGGCCTTTCTGTGGCAAGCACCGCCAATTGCGCCGATCGGACGTTACTGAGGCTGAAACGGGTGAGATTGCCGCGTCGGCTGCTGCGCAGCTTCCTCGCAATGACAGAATTCCTGGTAGCTTTGCGGGTCGCCGACTCCCGTCTCCCGTCTCCCGTCTCCCGATCACGCGCTCGATGCGGTGGCGGTCAGCGCCAGCGGTCGATGGACGAGGGTCGATGGTCAAGGGACGGTCGTGTGTCGTGAGTCTTTAATCTGCCGGTCCGCGGCGAGTTAGGCAGAACCCTCCGTCATTGGCTCCGTCCTTTTTGTGCGCCCCGCTCGCGCCCGATCCGGTAGCGGTCGGCGATGGCTCCGGCGAGGCGGGCCAATGCGTTAGCCATCGATAGTGGGCTCGCCAAGCTGTGGGAGGATCATGGGTGACCGGCCGAGTCCGGGCCTGTCTGAGTAGGTAGGGGGTGGATCCCAATACTATGGGGGATCCCAGGGGAGAGCGCGAGTCCGACGGATGCCGCAAGGATACCGGCTCGTGGATCCCTCACAAGGCTGCCGTCTGCCGCCGGAGGTTCTCCAGGATCTCTTCGTAGTAGGGTCGTTCCCAGAGGCTCGCGCGGGAGCCGGGGAAGTCCAACAGCCGGATGTGGGCGTGGGAAGAGTCGAACTGCTGCAGCACGACGGCGCACCGTTGGTCTCGGGAGAGTCTGGTGTTGTCCACCATAGGAAAGTCGAAGAATCCCATGGTGAACCTCGCCTGCTCCGACTTGCGGTCGGCAGTATTGTCGGGAGTGATCACTTCCAGCCGAAGTCCACTCCCACGGCGGACAGCCGGAACATTGCCGGGGCGTACCGGCCACGAACGTCGGCCAGGGAGTGATCGGAACAACCATCAGCTGCCTGTCGCCCCGGAGGAAGAGCTCCCGGCCGCTACGCGCCCAGCGCGGCTCGGTCCCGCCATCCCGGGAGACCAGCTGAATTGACGAACACGAAGAGTCCGGCTCCGAGCGAGCTCCAGAGCCTTTGAGCGGCTCGCTTTGAAGAAACCTTCAACAAGCATCCCCACTCCTTCCCATAATATGTGTCAGGTGTGCAATGGATTGGTCCCAGCGCACCGCAACTTGTTCGGCCCTCGGGGCGTCCGCTACTCTCGCCGTAGCCGTGCATCGAGTATCTGGACACGATGGCCCTCTTGCGGTGTGGCGCCGCACGGCGCAGGTTGTGGTGAACGAACCCGCTGAGTGTCGTCCGTGTGCAACCCCCCAAGGACCGCGCGACCGCGCCGGCCTGTGGCAAGTTGTGCGAGTATGGGTATCTAAGGCCCAAGAGACGAGCGACTGGGACCGGGCATGGCGCTTGCGCGCGTTGTTCCCTTCGGACGCCGAAGGGCCAACCCGCGCGGTTGGTGTTCGCTAGTCCTCCCGAATGCGGACCGAAAGGCTCGCAAATGCGTGGGCCCTGTCTCCTGGGACGACAGGGTCGTGACGTGCGCGTTGTACAATCCGTACGACGGCCGATTGAATTACCCCTCCGTGTTTCGGAGGGAGTGCTCGCAGGTCCGATGCGCATCCACTGGGTGCGGCATCGCCGTATCGTGGATGGAGCCACCCGATGGTCCTCAGGTCCCCGCAGGACAGCCGGGCATTTGCCCGATGTCATCCCTTCCGTGTGATCGCCCTGGTGACACTGGTGCAGATCGTCCTCGCGAGCAGCGTGCGAGGGCAGGAGCCTCCGGTCGCCGTGGAGGCCGCCGCAGACCTGCAGCCCGGTGACATGGTACGGCTCAAGATCTGGCGGGAACCGGACCTCTCGGGCGATTACCTCGTAGACGAGAACGGTGAGGTCGTGTTTCCCAAGATCGGGCCGGTCCAGGTCACTCGGATCTCGGCCGACTCGCTCGAGGCGCTGCTGGTCACCACGTATTCGGCCTTCCTCCGGGATCCCTCCGTGGAGGTGACCCCGCTCCTGCGGGTCACCGTGGTCGGCGCTGTGCGGAACCCCGGCCTGTACCAGGTCGACCGCACCATGACAATTCTCGATGTCCTGGCGCTGGCGGGCGGGGTGAGTTCGGACGGCAACCGCAACAAGGTCGAGCTGCTCCGCCAGGGGCAGGAGCTGTCTGTGGAGCTGTCTCCGCAGTCGCAGCTGATGGATTCGCGGATTCGTTCCGGCGATCAGCTGCGGGTACCGGAGCGAGGCTGGCTTGCTCGCAACACGGTGCTGGTGGCCGCGGCCCTCACCTCGGTGGCCATCATCGTCGCGGCCACGATCCAGTACTGACGCGCTCCCATGTCCCCCATGCTCCCCCTCCCGCGCGACCCGCGTCTCCCGGAGATCGGCCCCTACCCGTCCGCTCCCGAGGCCGATCTCACCCTGGCGGCCTTCACCGCGGTCCTGCGCCGCCAGCGCATCGCGATGACGCTCTGCCTGCTGCTCGCCATCCTCCTGGGCGGAGTCTACACCGTGCTCGCCACCCCGGTCTACGAGGCGACCAGTGTCTTGCGATTCGAGCTGGAGCAACTCAACCTGCCCCAACTGGTGCAGCAGCTGTCCGTCGAGAACCGGATCAGCACCGAAATCGAGGTATTGCAGGGCCGGACCGCGGCCGTAGCCGCGATCGATTCCCTCGGCCTCCGGGTGCGGGTGCTCACCCCGCGCCGTGCGCGGACAACGCAGCTGTTCTCGGTACTACGGGTCGCGCCGACCACCGACACCATGAGGCTCATCCTGCGACGGGGGGTCGACAGCAGCTTCAGCATTTGGCAACCGGAGTCGATCCAGAGCGCGGTTTTGGCGCGAGTTGGTGAGACGGTACAGATCGGTGGCGTGACCCTGGCGCTCGCACCCGCCGCGCGGTGGGTACCCGAGTTGCGCCTGCGGGTCGTCTCGCTGGATGCGGCGGCTCGAAGTTTCGAGGCGGCCCTCAAGGTGTCGCGGCCCGTTCGGGATGCCGACCTCATCGCCATCCAGGTCCGGGCGAGCGACCCGGCCCAGGCTGCCGCCGCGGCCAACCTGCTGGCGGGGCATCTCATCGCCGGACGCCAGGGAGTCCAGCGGGCGCGCACCGGCAGCACGGTCCAATATCTGAAGCCGCAGCTGGACACGATCGGCGGGCAGTTACGCCGTGCGGAGAATGCGTTGCGTGCCTATCGCGAGCGCGCCCGGGTGATGGATCCCACAGAGGAGGCACGGGTCCAAGTCGGGCGACTAGCCCAGATCCAGGCCGAGCGCGCCGGGCTACAGGCGGAGGCGCAGGCCCTGGGCCAGTTACTCGAGCAGATCCGCCACGATTCGCCGGCGGCGGCCACCGGGGGCGCGGCACCGTCCCGCCGCCTCATTGCCTTCCCGACCCTGTTCCGAAACGAGGCCACGGCCCAACTGCTCGAGGCCCTGGCTCAGGTCGAGAACGAGCGCTCGGCGCTCTTGGTGCGGAGGACGCCGCAGGATCCCGACGTCCAAATGCTCAGCAGCCGAGTCCACGAACTCGATGCGCAGCTTCAAGGAATTGCCGAAACCTACCTCCAGGGCCTGACCAATCAGGTCGCCGCGCTGGAGGAGGTGGTCAATCGCTTCGGAGGGGAGCTGAACCGATTGCCGGAGAAGGAGGTGCACACCGCGCGCATGGAACGTGAGGTCAAGGTGTTGCAGGAGATGTATACCCTGATTCAGACCCGCCTCAAGGAGGCCGAGATCACCCAGGCGATGGAGGATCCGACCGTCCGGATCGTCGATCCGGCGGTATTGCCCGACCGTCCCGTGCGGCCCCGACCGCTGGTCACGCTTTCGCTCTCATTGGTGCTGGGTGCCCTCCTCGGTATGAGCGTCGCGCTCCTCCGGGAGCATGCCGATCGGTCCATTCGATCGCGCGCCGATGCATTCTCCGCGGCCGGACTGCCGGTCCTCGGAGCGATCCCTCGGCGCGGAGTCCCGGCTGTTGAAGTCGTTGCCCCTGCCCGGTCGCCGGTGGCGAAAGCGGACCCTCCCGCCGGTCGTGGGAAGAGCGAGCCGATCGGATGGGATAGTCGGCCCCGGAAGCGGCCGGGAGGCCGCGGGAATCGCGGCCCTGCTGGTCAGCCGCCCGGATGCACCGGCCTCGTATGCCGAGGCCTTCAATCAACTGCATGCGAATCTCGTCCTGGCCTACCGGGAACAGCCACTCAAGGTCCTGGTCTTCACCAGCCCCCTTCCCGGCGAGGGCAAGACACTCTCCGCCATCAACTTCGCACTGACGGTGGCGACCCGCGGTCTTCGCGTCGTGCTGATCGACGCCGACATGCGGCGGGGCCTGGTCAGCTCGGTGTTTGGCTGCTCACGCCAGCCTGGCTTCGCCGAGTTGCTGGCGGGGAAGGCTCGGTTCGAGGACGGGGCAAGGAGCATCCGGGTTGGCGAGAGCAACACGCTGGTGATCCTGCCCTCGGGTGCGCTGCTCAAGACCCCGGTACGGGTGCTCGCGATCGAGCGGGTGCGAGAGGTGCTGCAGGCGATCGCCCCGCGGTACGACCTCGTGGTCATCGACAGTCCCCCCGTCAACCTGCTGGCCGACGCGGCACTGCTCGGCACGGCCGCCGACGCCGTGCTGCTGGTGGTCCGCGCCGGACGCACGCAGATCGAAGCGCTGCGCTACGCGATGGATCAATTGACCGCGGCACGGGCACCAGTGATCGGTACGCTGCTGAACGACATTGACCTCCGCCGAAATGCCAGTGACGACGGAGCCTACCGCTATCTGGCGGGGGCGGAAGTGTACGGTGCGGGCCGTTAGCGGGCGCCGGGGCCACGGCTCCCGGGTAAAGGAGGGAGTGCGGGCCCGTGAGGGTCCCGCCACGAACGGGCCCCCCGAAGGCCTGGCGGTGCCTAAGGGGCGGATCGCCGCGCCGCGCACGGGGTGGCGGCTCGTCGACGCGATGCTAGGGGTGAGCCTCCTCACGGGAATCGTCGTCCTAACGAACCTCGACCGAATGCCGCAGGGCCTTCAGGGATTCCTGGCGCTCCGGTTGTCCCTGAAGAACGTCCTGCTGCTCACCGCGTTCGGGTTTGCCTGGCCCGCCGTTCTGGCGGCGTGCGGCCTCTACGCTCCCGCGCGGTTGCGTGACGGCCGGGGCGAATGGCCTCGGCTGCTGCTGGCGAGCCTGATCGGCAGCGCCCTGGCGATGGTGTTCCCGCTGACCAGTCAAGGCGGGGCGGTGCGGCCGGGGCACGTACTGCTCTTCGCCGCGGTGGTGTCTCCCATGTCGGCGGCCCTTCGGGGGATGGTTCGGGCGCTGCGCCGAACCCGGTCAGGCACCCGCGCCCGGCAGGTGCTGCTGGTCGGAAGCGGGCCGCTCGCGGCGCGGGCGCGGCGGGAATTGCACTCGGACCCGGGAGAGGCCGTCGAGATCGTCGGCTTCGTGGACACAAGTCCGCAGCGCTCGCCCGCGATGGCCGGGCTGCCCCACCTCGGCAGCCTCGAGGATCTGGAGCAAGTCCTGATGCACCGCATTGTGGACGAGGTCTTCGTCGGCTTGCCGATCAAATCGCACTACGAGGAGATCCAGCGCGCCTTCACCGCCTGCGAGCGCGTGGGGGTGCCGGCCAAATACCCGACCGACCTGTTCCGTACCACGCTCGCGCCGGGGCGTATGGAGCAGGAAACCGTGATGCCGATGCTCGCGGTCTCGGTCGCGCCCGATGACTACCGCATGGCCTTCAAGCGGGCGTTCGACATCGTCGGCTCCGCTCTGCTCCTGGTCGTGCTGGCACCGGTGCTGGTCACGGTGGCTATCGCGGTTCGGATGACGAGCCCCGGCCCGGTCCTGTTCGCGCAGGAGCGCTATGGTTACATGAAGCGGCGGTTCCGTATGCTCAAGTTCCGGACGATGGTGGCGAACGCGGAGGCGCTGCAGGACGAACTCGAGGAGAAGAACGAGGCCTCTGGCCCGGTGTTTAAGATCCGGGACGATCCGCGGGTCACGCCGGTGGGGTGGTTCCTCCGGCGCAGCTCACTGGACGAGTTGCCTCAGCTCTGGCACGTGCTCACCGGAGAGATGTCGTTGGTGGGGCCCAGACCGCTTCCGGTGCGGGACGTAGGGCACTTCGAGGAGCCGTGGCTCATGCGGCGGTTCAGTATGCGGCCGGGACTCACCTGCTTGTGGCAGATATCCGGGCGGAGCGACCTGAGCTTTGCCGCTTGGGTTGCGCTGGATCTGGAATACATCGACAGGTGGTCCTTGCTGCTTGATGCCGCGATCCTGCTCCGGACTGTCCCGACGGTCCTTCGTGGCAGGGGAGCGGCATGAGCTGGCTTCCGTGACTTCTCCTCCTATGCACGTCCCAGAAGGAGCCCTCCAGGGTGGCGGGCTTCAGGCGGGTCCTGCGCACACGACTTCCGGTGCGAGGGACCGTGTAAGCGTTGGGACCCGTTGGGACGAGTGCCTCATGTACATCTCGATGGCACTTCTGCTGATCTCCACGACCCAGGAGATTGGCCTCATCGGTGACGCCGTGAAGGTGGCATGGCTCCTCTCCTTCGTCTGGTTGACTCTTCTGAATGCCGGTGCGGCATTCGGAGTCTATGTCGCTGCTCTTGCGGTGTTCGGAGTAGTGTACTTCGGTGGATCGGGCGCTCTACTTGCTCGCCCTGATTACTACGCCCTCTTGATATTGGTTGCTGGACTTACGACACGGATGGTAGTGGCACGCTCCTCAAGGCCCTGGGACGCGTCCCTGCTGGTGATCGGCACCTTTTTCGGGTACGGACTGCTGCACACAGCCTTGATGGGACTTCTCACCAGAAGTGTCTTCTCGATCTATATGTCCATGGTCGGGCTCCCGATGCTGATGTTTCTGCTGCTCGCGCGGTACGGCTTCAGTCAACGGGAGTTCCGCGCGCTGGTGCGCTCGCTCCTGGCTCTCGGTGCCTACATGGCGCTGGTCTCGATCGCCGAGTGGGTCGGATGGTATGATGCCATCGTCCCGGCGTGGATCGTCGACCCGTCTCGGTCCTCCATCCTCCTTGGGCTGGGCGTGGCGAATACTGGGGGGCATTCCGGTGGGCTCTTGATGCAGCCGGCGTGGAACGGTCTTGCCTTGAGCCTGGTCTATTGCCTTGCGATTCTGTCCGCCCGCTTGCTCAGCCGGCGGAGTCGATGGATCGGAGAAGTGGTTAGCCTGCTCTGTCTCGTCGGCGTCTTCCTTTCCTATACCCGCGCCGCGTGGCTCGGCTGCGGACTCGCGTCGCTCGCTCTGCTGTGGCAGCCGTCGACAACCCAGGCGAGAACTCAACTGAGGCGATTCGGAGTGGTTGCGGCGAGCGCTGCCTGTGTGCTGGTGTTGGTGTTACTGCCAGATACGAGTGCCCGGCAGAGGCTCGACGATGCCAGCACGGTGTATTACCGACTCAACCTCTGGAAGGTCGCTCTGAGTATGGCGGGCGATCGGCCACTCCTCGGTTCGGGATTCGCCACCTTCCAAGGGAATGTCGCGGACTATCGGCAAGAGATGACTGTGGGCTGCCAGGAGTCTGGCCCGGTCGGATGTCTGGGCGGGCGTATGAACATTGGCGATGACGCGGCTCACAACACTTCGCTCAGCATCGTGGTCGAGCTCGGAGCGATCGGACTGGTACTCTATCTTGGTGCCCTCGTCGTGATCTTCTGGAGGACGAGGACAGCCGCTATGCAGCTCTGGGGTCGGGAAGGGGCGCTGTGGGTGGCCATCTTCTTCGGGGTGTATTTCCTTCAGGCGCAGTTCGCGGTCGCCCACGAGCCGACCACAAATCTGATCGTCTTCGGCACGATGGGCGCCATTGCCGGGCTTCTCCCGCGCGGCCCAGCTGGAGCGGCGTCCGGGAGTGCCGCTCTGCACCAAGCGCGGGCGCCGAGGGCAGCCTGACTCGTCGCTAGAGCATCGGACGGGCTTGCATGCCGAGAATGGCCTTCATCGATTGGCGCCCCCATAACGGCCGCGCGACGAATCTCGCCAGGGACCTCGGTGCAACCCTTTACTTGGCGCCGAGGAAGCTGAGATCCAGGATAAACGCGCCGCTCCGTTACCTCTACCTGGCGGTGCGAACATTTCGGATTCTTTGGACCACCAGGCCCGACGTCGTGATCGCATCGACGCCGCCGTCCTTGTGCCCCCTCGTCGTCTTTCTCTACAGTTGGGTCTCGAAATGCAGGTATATTGTCGACGCCCACCACGGCGCGACTTACGGCCCATGGTTGCACCTGCCGTTTGGCTTCCGCCTCAATCGCCTCATCATGAACCGGGCGACTGCCACCTTGGTGCATAACGAGTGCATCCATGCGCTCGTCGCCAGGCAGGGCATCAAGTCGATGGTCGTGGAGACGAAGGCCCCGCGCATCGACGCCCTCACTCCCAGAGTCTCTGCAACGTTTACGGTTCTGGTGCCGTGCTCGTTCGACCCGGACGAGCCCATCCAGGTGATTTACGATGCGGCGCGGCAACTGCCGATGGTGATGTTCTGCCTCACCGGCGACGCGTCGCGTTTGAGCAAACCTCTGCTGACAAGCGCCCCCACCAACGTGGCCCTGCCGGGCTTCTTGTCGCAAGCCGAATACGAGCGGGTGCTCGTGGACGCGCATGCCGTATTGGTGTTAAGCACTGATGACTATCCGCTCAGGCCGCGAGGCGCCAGTGAAGCCATCGGCGCGACGAAGCCGCTAATCGTGTCGCGCAACGACGCGACGGAAGCTCAGTTCTACAAGGGAGCCGTTCTCGTCGGCAATCGCAGTGACGACATCGGGCGAGCGATCCTCACTATCGAGGCTGACTACGAGAGGTACGTTCGAGAGATCACGGAATTGCGTGAGGAACGGACGCGTCAATATGAGGCCGACATCCGGGCATTGAACGCGGTGATCGCGGACGCCAGCCCTTCGGTGAAGGTGGGATTGTGAAACTCGAGGCCGTCAGCTGCTACGTCTGCAAGTCCCAGCAGTCGTCGTTCTGGGGAGAGGAAGGAGGCTTCCGCATGGTCAAGTGCGACCAATGCGGCCTGGTCTATCTCAATCCCCGCCCCGATGCACATGAAATCGACGAAGCCTCGCGCACCGGGCTCCACAAATTTGGCTCTGGAGCCCTCAACGTGGTCGGACACTACTCCGCGAAGAAGGTGACGGCCTACCGAGCAAAACTCAGTCCATTGATGGGCCTGATGAGACACCCGAAGGAGCCCTTGAGGTGGCTGGACATCGGAGCGGGCTTTGGCGAACTGGTCGAAGCGGTTGGGCAACTGGTCCCTCGAGGTTCCGTGGTCCGCGGGATTGAACCTTGTCAACCGAAGGTCACCAAGGCCCAATCCAAGAACCTGCCCGTCACCACACAGGTGCTCTCGGAACTCGACGGCCGCTTTACCCACATCTCGCTGATAAATGTCTACTCCCACCTGCCCGATCCGGCACAATTTCTCGCGGACTTGCATCGCATTATGGAGCCGAATGCCTACCTGCTGCTGGTCACCGGGAACGGGGGAGACATCCTTCGAAGCGAGTTTCCAGGGTCCTTGTACCTCCCCGATCACTTGAGCTTCGCGGGGGAAAAGAACATACGATCGGTGCTGGACGACGCCCGGTACGAGATCGTCACGATCATGAGCCACATCGAAGCCCTAACCTTGGATAGTATCCCCCTCACCTTCGCAAAGAATATCGCGCGGCGGATTACCGGGCGTTCTCCGATCCCCCTGTCGTTTCCCAAACATTCTCGGTTTCGGTCTCTGTGGGTCATCGCCCAACGCCGACCGACAACGTTAGCGAAAAGAAACCAGTGAAGGCCAGCATCTTTGGACTTGGTTATGTCGGTGTGGTGACAGCAGGGTGTCTGGCCGAGCTCGGCCACGACGTCATCGGCGCGGACGTGCAGCAGGCGAAGGTGGATGCGCTCAATGCGGGACTCTCGCCCATCATCGAACCGGGACTGGATGATCTGCTGAGACAGGCGTCGCGCGACGGTCATCTGCGCGCGACGACGGACGCGGGGGAGGCGGTGCGGAATTCAAATGTCTCCATTATCTGTGTGGGCACACCGGCGCTTGAATCGGGCCGGCTGGACCTCGCGATCGTGCGGAACGTGTCCCAACAGATGCGTGAGGCGCTGATGGCTTCCGGGAAGCGGCACGTGCTCATTTTCCGCAGCACTATGCTGCCTGGCAGCACGAGAGCGATAGTCCGGGAATTCTTTGAGGACCTACGCAGCACGGGGCAAGTGCACATCTACTATTGCCCCGAGTTCTTGCGCGAGGCCACGGCAGTGAATGACTTCCGTGAACCGTCCGTGGCGGTCATCGGCACCCATGATGGGGCGGCTCCGGAGGGCGACGAACCGCAGCAGCTGCTGGGCGGCAGTCGATCCGTCCTCACCTGGGAGAGTGCGGAACTGGTTAAGTACTCGTCCAATTACTTCCATGCGCTGAAGGTGGGCTTTGCGAACGAGATTGGGCGCCTGTGCAAGTCGCTCGGCCAGGACGGCACCCGTGTGATGGACGTCTTGTGCTCGGATACCAAGCTGAACATCTCGCGCACCTACCTGCGGCCCGGCAACCCCTTCGGCGGCTCGTGTCTGCCGAAGGACGTGAGCGCCCTGAAGTCCTATGCACGCCAGGAAGGCCTTAGCCTCCCGCTGCTGGAGAACACACTGGAGTCGAATCGCGCGCATCTGGATCAGCTCATCTCCCTCATCGCTGGCAAGAACAAGCATCGGGTGGGGTTGCTCGGTTTGGCATTCAAGGCGGACACGGATGACCTGCGCGGCAGCCCGATGGTAGCGGTCGCGGAGACGCTGCTCGGTCGCGGGTATGAGCTGCGCATCTATGATCCACAGTTGAACCTCGCGCGCCTGATTGGAGCGAACGCCAATGAGATTCAACGAAGACTGCCCCACCTCGCATCGTTGCTGAATTCGAACCTGTGCGAAGTCATTCAGAAGAGCGAAGTCGTTGTGGCCGCGCAGAGAGTCGCGCCCCTTGATGCATTCGCATCCGCTGCCCGCGCGGAGCAGAACGTGATCGATGTGAACGGGTGGGAGGAGCTGAAGGGGCTGCCGTGGGCGTATGAAGGGGTGTGTTGGTGAGTGAGAGATAATGAAGCGGCCGCCCTTGCCCGGTCGAGCGCGCAGCTGTCCCACGTCCGGGTCGATGCCACACTGCTGCCCTTTTCAAACAACAGCTTCGATCTGGTGTTGCGCCATTTGCGAGCGAATGAGCGCGGGCCGTGGCGTGGCTAGCCCTGTTCTGAACCGGGCTCGAGTCCAGGTCGGCCTCCGTTGACAAGTACCCAGGCGAGTCCCACTGCACGGGCACCGAGGATGATCAGGGCCGCAGTTATCTCGTACGCGGGCTTGATCGGTGTTTTCATATCGAGCGTGATGGTCTCGCGGCTGTTGGGAGTTGAAGGTAAGGGCATTTTCAGCCTTTTTATGGTGACAGTAAGCGGACTCTGGATTGTGGCTTCACTCGGGATGCCGCAAGGGCAGCTGTATCACGCGAGCAAGAATCGATTGTGGCTGAGCCACTTCATGGCGAACGCAGTTGTATGCTCAACTCTGACTGGTGGACTCGTAGCGCTGACGTATTTCCTCGGAGGCCGCGCGCTCGGCTTCAAAGCAGTGACAGCCCTCCCTTGGCCGGTGCTTCTGATCGGCATCGTCGCGGTTCCGGCTGGCTTGCTCCTTATTTATCAGCGGCAGTACTTCCTGGTTCTAGATCGCTTTGAGCTGGCAAAAGCAAGTGGGGCGACTTCGCTGACCCTGCCAGTCATCGGATACCTTGTCCTATACGGCGCTGACCACACAGGGGTGACCACATTCGCAGGCGCCTACCTGGCCTCCCAGCTATTCTGTTTCGGAGCCTTCCAGGTAGCAGCCCGTCGCGTCGGGGTAGTACCGGGCCGATTCTCCAAAGAGCTAGCTCGGCGCTCCCTCTCGTTCGGCTCGCGGCAGTTTGCGAGTGACCTTGCGCTCTATCTGACGAGCCGCTTGGACTTCTTCCTTGTCATGCTGTACCTCGGCGGAAAGGGACTCGGGATCTACTCTGTGGCTGTCGGGTTGGCAGAGATCACCATCCGCCTCTCGAATGAGATCGGCACGATGCTGTTTCCGATATTCGCCACCGGAAACCTCAAGACAGGGCAGCCCACAGCCGCGCTCCGCCTTGTTACTCTGCTTGCAGTTGGTGTCGCCGCACCGCTTGCGCTGACCAGCGGCCCTCTTGTTCGAATCCTGTTTGGACAGGCATTCGCGGATGCGGCCCCGGCCTTCCGATGGCTTCTGATTGGCACGGTTGCCTGGAGCACGACCAACGTAACCTGGACCTACATCTCGGCCAGGGGCCGCCCCGGACTTGGGGTTTTCGTTTTTGGGCTGGCGGCAGGAGTTGATCTCCTGCTCAACGTCCTGTTGCTGCCGTACTGGGGTGTGATCGGGGCGAGCATCGCGGCAACGGCGTCCTACGTTGTCGCCGCACTGCTTTTTCTGCACTTCTTCCGGAAGTCAGAGGCGTGCTCGCTTCAGGAAGCCTTCGTGCCGAACAGATCTGACTTCCGTCTACTCTGGCGTGCGTTTCTTCAGGCCTGGGGGAGCATTGTAAGGGTGGCGACCAGATCTTAACGAGGCTTCATGGCACGCACGAGTGACTGGCTGATCTGGACCGCGAGAAAGCTCGGGTCCCAGAGCTTCGGATATCTCCCTCGCCGGCTCCGGTACATTGCCCAGAAGCGATGGGCCGACCGGGTCTTCCCGACCGGGTGGATGGCGCGGCGAGCGGAGATCGTTCCACCGGACTCGGCCTCGGGTCTGATCCTGCGGGAATATCTCCGAAGCCGTGTGGCTCCGCATTGGCACTGGACCAGTGCGAACATCTTGTCGGTCGTGCGATCGGTTCCCGAGGATCGGCAAGTCCGAGCGGTTGACGAGGCGGAGGACCTTCTGAGCAGGCGATTCAAGTTACGCGGGAGAGACGCTTTGACCCTCGCTCCGGGCGAGTGGACTCCGGACTCGGCAAGCCTCGACTGGATATGCGACCTGAATCGCCATCACTGGTTCGCGACGCTGGGATTCGCCTACTGGTACTCCGGCGACTCGCGCTTTGTCCGCGGTTTCGTGGAGCAGTCGTCGGACTGGATCGACCGACACCTCGGCCAGCTCGGCCGGCTGCCATGGGACACGCCGTTCGAGGTCGCGAGCCGCATCAATGCCTGGCTGTGGGCGCACTTTCTATTCGTGGCGGCGCCCGACTGGGAGGCTGCTCAGTGCGACCGTTTCATTGGCGGGCTAGGGCTCTTGGCGGAGTATCTCTACCAGACGATTGAGTATCACAGTCCCGGGAACCATGTGCTCCTGGAGGCGAAGGCGCTGGCGCTTTGCGGTGAGGTGTTTCCGGAGTTCGCCGGCGCAGCTCGTTGGAGGGGGAAGGGCTGGCGGATCCTGCAACGGGAGCTGCAGAAGCAGATCTGCCGGGACGGCGTCCACGCCGAGCGCTCGACCATGTACCACCGTATCGTTGCCGGGGAGCTCGCCGAACTCTGGCTTTTCTGCCGCCGGAATCGCTACCCACAGGCGGCTGCCTTGGAAGAGGCGGTCCGGAAGATGGCCGACTTCGAGGCTTGGATCGACCAGGGTGGGGGCTGTCTGCCACTGTTCGGCGATGCCCACGCGGAGGACACCTACTGCCGGTTCTCCTCTCGCGCGGCCATGGCTGCAACGCATGGAACCGGCGCTCAAGACCTAATCACGGAACCAACCGACCACGGGTTCTGGCTCTTGGGCGATAGCTGGAAAGGCCCGGCGCACACCCACGCGGCGGAGGTCGTGCCGGCAAGTCGGGCCTTCCCCGAGGGTGGTTACTTCGTCGCCCGTTCCGCGTGGACGATGGATGCCGATGTGCTGGTGTGGGATTGTGGGCCCATCGGGTATCACTTGAACCGTAAGCACGCCCACTTGGACACACTGTCCTTCACTCTGTCGGTGGCGGGTACACCTTTGCTGATCGATCCCGGTACCGACGAAGCCGTTGATCGCAGGGAAGAACTCCGGAGCACCTGGGTGCACAGCACCCTCGGCATTGATGGCGAGGAGCAAGGGCTTCTGGCGGAGCGGGGCGAGATCTGGTCACCGCCCTGCCCGGAGCTGCTCTTGTGGGCGACTTCGGAGGAATGCACCATCATGTCGGGCCGCCACGACGGCTACCGACGCCTCCGCGAGCCGGTGTGGCATGGGCGCACGATCGTGGCGATGCATGGGCTGTACTGGCTGGTGCTCGACCGCCTCGAAGGGTCTGGTGAGCACCTGGCCCAGCAGCGCTTTCACGTCGCTCCCGGCGCACAAGTGGTAAGCGAGGACGGCGCAGTCGAGTTGACCAAGGATGATGTTTGTCTGTCGCTCCATTGGGCGCGGGGCGGCATTGCAGGGCTGGGTGAACTCGAGGCTGCTCTACCCCAGATCCGGATCGACCCGAGCCTGGCTGAGCTACACTGCGGACGCCCAGAGCCGACCAGGATAGTGACGGCGGAGCGCAGGGGACGGGTTCCGTTCGACCTGGCTGTCGCGGCGACGCCAGCCAACCGCAGGGTCCGGGTAACCTGGGCCGGTGGGACGGAGCAGGCTGGTAGGTTAACCGTCACTGGCGCGGACTTCGAACATCAAATCTGCCTCCGGCGCAAAGCGGGCGGACCGATGGTTCTGGCGGGTGGCTGGAGCTCGGACGCTCGTGTGGCGATCGTACGGTCCTCCGAGGGAGGCGAGCCTCGCGATATGCTACTGGCGGGCGGCTCACACGTGTGGCGGGAGCATCGCGAGTATCCGGCTGATCCCGGCGTGCCCAACGGCGGGGTCGGGCTCAGGCGGATCGTGTTGGAGCCGACGGGGTGGGTTTCGCAGTGACACGGCGGTAGTTCGGCACGAGGGTGCACTCCTGATGGTGAAGACTCGGCCACTCCCACTCATCCAACTCGCGCGAATTCCATGAGCGCGCCTTCCAGCACCCGTGGGAAGATTGGCTACGTGGTGAGCACCTTTCCCTCACTGACGGAAACCTTCCTCGCCAGGGAAATCGAGGCCCTGAAGCGACGGGGATTCGAGGTCGTGGTCTTCGCGGTTAGGCGCCCTTCGCTGGTGCCGTCAGGGCAGACGCCGAGCAGTGCGGAAACACTCCGCTCCTGCGTGTACGCGCGCCCTGACCGACTTCCCCGGCATCTCCTATTGAATCTCTATGCGGTGTTGCTCCATCCGAGGCGCTATTTCTCCGCCTTGCGCGTCTTCACGCGCGGCTGGGCGGAATTAGAGCCAGGAGTCTTCGCCCGCTTGCTCTACCACTTTGTGTGCGGGGTCGGATTCTCGTCCGAGATGCGGCGCCGCCGGATCGACCACCTTCACTGCCACTTTGCTACTGGTTGTAGCATCGCGCTTGCCGCCAACTTGTTCTCCGGCATCACCTTTTCCTTCACCGCGCATGCCTCCAGTGATCTCTTCGTCAAACCTGTCCTGCTGCCGGTCAAGGTCCGGCATGCGCTCGCGGTCGTACCGGTCTGCGAGTACAGCAAGCGATACCTCGATTCGGTCACCGGGTTTGCATACTCAGGCAAGTTGCATCGCGTGTACAACGGAGTCGATGTGGAAGAGGCTTCTCGGCTCTCTCCAACACCCGACGACAGGTCTGTCGACGGCCAGCGGTCGCCCGGGGTCTTTCGCCTGCTCTCGGTGGGGAGCCTGGTTGGCGTCAAGGGACACACCACACTGATCGAAGTGTGCCGACTCCTTCGGCAGGAGGGTTGTCCCGTCCAGTGCAAGATCGTCGGGGGCGGACCGGAGCGCGAACTCTTGGCGCGGCGAATCCTGGAGGCCGGGCTGACCGGGATTGTTGAATTGACCGGCCCCTTGCCACTCGGCGATGTGTACCGTGCCATGAGGGTTGCCGATGTCTTTGTGCTCCTCTCCGAAATCGGCGTGAACGGTTACCGGGATGGATTCCCCACAGTCATTCTCGAGGCAATGGCAATGGGGCTGCCGGTGGTGGCGACCTGGATCTCGGGTATTCCGGAGATGGTGGAGGACCAAGTCACGGGCCTACTGGTGCCGGAGCGTGATCCATCCGCGGCGGGCGCAGCCATCCAGCGGCTGCTCCAAGATCCGGGGCTCCGCACACGGATGGGATCGGCAGGCAAGGAACGAGTGAGTCTCCTCTTCGCTCTCGATCGGAGCGCCGATCAGCTCGCTCGAATCCTGTCCGAGACGCTTTCTGCGCTGGGTGGATCGGACCGTCCGAGTAGAGCACTCGAGGCGCGTCTCGATGGCTGACTTTAACGGGCGCAGACTGGACCGCCGGCTCCTGGTGTGTTCGCTGTTGTGCTACTCCGGCGCGATCTTTCTCTGGGAGCGAATCGCCAACCGCGGCCTGCCTCGGATCGTGTACTATCACAACGTTCATGGCCCAGATGATGATATGAGTTGGTGCCATGAATCGTCGCTCTCGATGCCGACGGAGCTGTTCCGGCAGCAGGTCGAGTATCTCCGCCGACACTATGCGGTCGTCAGCCTCGAGGAGGCGGTCGCCGCGGCCGACCCGCGAGTCGTCGCGATCACCTTCGACGATGGATACCGCGGGGTGTACCAAAACGCGTTCCCCATCCTCCGTGGGTATCGGCTGCCCGCGACCGTGTTCCTCGTCAGCGACTCTCTCGGATCCCGGTCGGGCCTATGGTGGGACCACCTGCTGGAACGCCTACGCGCATTTCGCCGGCTGCCCGCCGCGGATCAGGCGGTCGCGGTCGGGCTTCCCCAACCTTGGGCTGCGCTGCTCGTCGGTGGCTCTCCGGAGCAGGAGATTCTCGAGCGTTACAAAATGGCCGAGCCAACACACCGGCGGATCCTGGACGACTTCCTGGCTGCCGCATGCCCCACGTTATACGTCCACCATGACCGGATTTTCCTCTCGGTATACGAGATCCGGGAGATGCAAGCCGGGGGAATCTCCTTCGGTGCTCATTCACGGACCCATCCCCTCCTCACCTGGCTCAACAGCGAAGCACTATCGGAGGAACTAAGTGGGTCCAAGCGCAGCGTCGAGGCGCTAACCGGGGCTGGGCCGTGCTGGTTTGCCTACCCAGACGGCACCTTCACCGAGAGGGAGCAGCGCGCTGTCGAGACCCTCGGGTTTGCCGGGGCCGTGCAGACGTTTCGCCGTCCCGGCCGCCGGGGACGGTACGCGATGCCGCGGGTGGGTCTGAAGGTGGCCTCGACGACCGGGCGGGACGGTCGACTGGCCGTCGCGAAGTTCCGCTGTGTGCTGGCGGGGATGACTCGGCGGCGACTCGCGGCCACGCTCGAGCACCTTTGGCATTCCGAGTCGGACGGGAACAGCACTGAGACAGGCGTCTAATGCTGAAGGTGGCAGGGTCGGTCCTCGAGTCGGACGACCGAGATTCCGGGGAGGGATCGCTCGAGACGCCGCTGCCTCAGCGTCGTCGCAGAAACTCTGGGTACCGGTTCGAAAGGTAGGGTGCGAGATGGCGATACACGATCCCCGCCACTTCTTCGGCGCCTCGGTTGGTGTAGTGAACGAAGTCGTAGAATAGGTTGGAGCTCTTGGGCAGCTCAGCGTCCAAATCGATCAGGTGTACTCCCATCTTCCCTGCTACCTGCCTCGTTACGTCGTTATAGAGCTCCAAAATCCTCCGTTGTGTGTCCCCCGTATAGTCATCCACCATGACTCGAGCCAAATTGACCCCCGTGCGGTCGTCCACCGTATCGCCATAGAGCACCGGCTGCGTAATCAGCACGGGCGTAATCGAGTCGCGCAGCGTTTCCTTGATCAGGTCGGTCAGCCGCCGCGCGTAGTTGGGGACGAACTTTCTTCTGTGCTCCTCCAGAACCTCCGCGAGCCGGGGGTCGGGGTACGGCCGCTGCTCCCTGGCACGAAGATCGACACGCTGGTTTTCTTGCCCGAGAGCACGACCTCGACTGTAGCGGTAGAGGTTGAGTGCCAGGGAAATGACTTCACTGTAGGCGGCGCTCGACTTGAAAAAACCCTGCGGCGAGTTGAACTGAATCCCCCGTCTCACGTTTTCGAGCTCGAAGGAGTTCATGACCGCATCGTTCCCAACTTCGTTAACCCCCACCAGGTAAAGGACCACCTTCGGATGAAGGGGCGCGATGTGGTCTCGCAGCAGCACCAGATGGCCAAAGGTAGTGTGTCCGTTCAGTCCGGCGTTGTTGAGCCAGAGGTTAAGGAACTGCCTATCGAGCTTCTGTTGGAGTAGGTCAGGCCAGGTTTTACCGTCGGAGAGGTAGAAACACTCTGTGGTGCTGCCACCCACAGCGATGATGCTCAGCCGGCCGTCGAGTGAGCCGTTCGGCGGCTCGGCTCCGCGGAAGCCCAGTGAGTTCTTTGTATGGACGATTGTCTCGTCGAGGCCTTCGATGTGCTGGTTCGCGAAAACGTAGCGCTTCTTGACGGGCAAGACGATCCTGTCGGCTCGCACCCGCGACTCAAACGGGTTATGGATCCGCAGTAACCCTTCCAGCAGCAGTAGGGCGAGGACACAGCCAATGCCGAGGGCGCCAAGGTTCTTGAAAAAGGACTTCATCGTCTCAGAGGAGCATTACATTAAATCGAGCGAGCACAAGAGCTACGCGGTGCGCGTCAAGACCAGAAAGTCCATGCTACCGTCGCATCGGCGGTGGGGCAAGCAGCTCGGGCGCGCTTCTGGTGTTTACCCGAGGATCGCTTGTTGGCCCCGATCATATACCCAATCTGCTGAGCGAGATGCACCGCGATGTCCTGCCGTCACGATGGCAAGGCATTATGAGGAAGCGCTGATGGCTCACGAGGCTGCACCCATGCGCCGATCGGTGCGCCTTCCGGGCAACGTGCTCGTCCTGCTCGTCTCCGTGGCGGTGGCGCTGTTGCTGCTCGAGGCGGCGCTGCGCGTCTTGGGTATGCTGGACCCGATCATCTATCGGTCGGACCCCGTCTTCGGCTATGAGCTGCGGCCCAACCAGTCGGCCAGCCGGTTGGGCGTCCCGATCTACATCGACGACATCGGGCTGCGCGATAACGAAGATGCCTCCACCTTCCTCAAGAGCAAGACGCGAATCCTGGTCATCGGCAACTCGGTGACCTATGGTGGCAGTCGTACTCACCAGCGCGACCTCTTTACTGAAGTGCTGGAACGCGAATTGGACACGCGTCGCGGCGACATCAAGGTGCTGAATGCCGGGGTGAACGGGTATTCCGTGTCACAGATGTTGGCACGCACGCGCACACTGCTGGCGCCCACCAAGCCAAGGGGGCTTGTGCTCTTCGCCATCCGGTCGGACTTTCTGCGGCCGCCGGTGCAATTCATCCGGGAGGGCAATGTCGCCTACCCCATGCACCGCCCGGTCTCGGCGCTCGGGGATTTCCTCAAGCTCGCGCTCAGCCATTTGGACGTCCGGCACCGGTTCCTGCCGGCGGGGCTCCGGCGACTCATCGCCCCACCCCCCAACTACTCGCCGCCCTACGACACAACGCACGTTATCGATACGCACGTCGCGGCATTGGAGGACTTCTTGCGCACCGCGTGGGAGCCGAGTGGGCGCTCGCGTGACGACATCGTCGTGTTCTTTTCTCCCACCGAGGTCGACCTGGTCGAGAACCGGCGCAACCCGAACGCCGACTTGGTCAAGCGGTTCGCCGCAATGCACATCCGTGCATACGACCTGCAGAAGGAGTACTACGAGGCCACGGTCGCCCGTGGCAGGCAGGTAAATGAGTACTATTTCGACGACGTGCACTACCTCGAACCAGGTCATGCGCTCGCCGGCCGTACTGTCGCCGCCTATCTCCTCCGCGATGGCTTTGCCGCGCCGTGAGACTGGTGCACTGTCACGTCTACCACTCGGAGCGCCAGCCTCTGCGGCTGCCTCGACACCCCAGGGATCCTGCTCTTCGACAGCGCTTGGGTCTCGATTAGCGGACTGCAGACCCGCCGCAGATCTGCCCGCGCCGCTAAGGGCAGCCATGCTATGATGATCTGCCCCGTCGACCGGGACCGCTGGCGCGCGCCCGGCCCGCGTCGTATCGTCCAGCATCGGGTGTACGCCTTGTATAGGCTGCCTTCGATCCTCTCCTCGCAGGTGGACCCAGTGAACAGGTTGGGAGTCCCCGTCGGCCGACAGGCGCGGAGTACTCATGAAGGCCAGCCGATCACCAGGGTCCACCTCGGCGCTGCCAGTGCGCCAGGATCCAGGTCGCACGACGATGCCAGCGGCCCACATCGAGGTGGCTTGCGCCTTGGGCGCGTGCTGGGGCAAGAACGGGCGCCTGGGCAGGGACTTCATCCATCCCTCCTGCCGACGCTTCTGCCCTAGTGACAGCCTGCGGTGAAGGAACGGGACCGAGAAGTATTCACCCGGTGTTCACCTTTCCAAGGCCATAGAGATCACCCGCAGGAATGTCCAACCTCCTGAGCGCGAGCATTACGAGCATCGCCTTCATTTCATTCAAGCGGAGCGCTTTGTAGATGCAAGCCAACCGAATCGCCGTGGTGATTCCATGCTATCGGGTTAAGGCTCAAATACTGAGCGTCTTGCAGAAGATTGGGCCGGAATGCTGGAGGATATACGTAGTCGACGACAAGTGTCCCGAGAAAACGGGTGATTACGTTCGGGAGAATACCACCGATCCAAGAGTATCGGTGCTTTACAACACGAACAACCTTGGAGTCGGTGGTGCTGTTCGTGAAGGATACAAGAGGGCGATTGGTGATGGTGCAGTGGTCATCGTGAAGATTGACGGCGACGGCCAAATGGACCCGCACCTGATCACGCAGTTCGTTCAGCCGATCATCGACGGAGAGGCGGATTACACGAAGGGAAATCGGTTCTACAATCCGGATTACATCTCCCAAATGCCATTAGCCAGGATCTGCGGAAACGCTATCCTGTCATTCATGACAAAACTCTCCAGTGGCTATTGGGAGTTGTTCGATCCCACGAACGGGTATACCGCCATTCACGCATCGGTCGCTGCGATGCTTCCGCTCTCCAAGATTAGCCCACGGTATTTCTTCGAATCAGACATCTTGTTTCGATTGAACACCATCCGGGCGGTTGTCAGGGATATACCTATGCGGTCGGTGTACGGATCCGAGGTTAGCAACCTGCATATTGGAAGGGTCCTGCCAGAGTTCGCGGCCAAACACGTTTTGAACACGTTGAAGAGAATTTGCTACAACTACTATCTGAGAAACTTTTCTCTCGCATCGATAGAACTCATAGTCGGAGTTGTCGCCATCGGTTTTGGTGGTGTGTTCGGAGCCATCAAATGGCTTGCTTCGGTTTCATCAGGCAGAGAAGCAAGCGCGGGTACGGTCATGCTTGCCGCGTTGCCGGTAATGCTCGGCATACAATTCATCCTGGCCTTTTTTAACTATGATATCATCTCCACCCCGCGCTATCCGATAAGCCGGAGGGCTGAGCATCTATGACGGCCGATGCGCGGGTAGCTGGATGTTGCCATGCATTTGCAGCCTCGAATCTCTGACTTAATCGCCCACGCTTGGCAGTCGCCCAGTACCAAGCCAGTCTTCGGGAGCCCGATCCGCAGTTGAACTTCGGCTGGTACTTTGTTGGAGTGACCGATGTTTGTGAGGAACCCAAGTGACCGGGACTCTATGAGCATGGCATCCGGATCCCCCTCGGCTCGATCCATTTACCATGTATTAGACGCCTTCTTCCGACTGCTGGAACAGCGTCATCGGCCGGTGGTCCTGGGCCTGCTGTTGCTGGTGTTGACGGCGGGGATTTGTTATGTCATCTGGTTGGGCGACGTGATCCGCTTCCCCGACGAGCGCGAGTACCTTACTCTGGCCGAAAATCTGGCCTCGCGCCGCCTGTTCTCCTACGACGGGGTGACTCCGACCACGCTGCATTCACCCGGTTGGCCCCTCTTTCTGGCCCCCTGGGTCGGCCTGGGGCTGAAGGTAACGGGGCTGCACCTCGTGACCATGCTCCTCTTCGTGGCAACCCTCTTGACGACATGGAGATTCATAGTCCGCGCCGCCGGGCCGTCAGCCGGCACCCTGACGGTACTGTTGCTACTGG
Source organism: uncultured Gemmatimonadales bacterium (assembly GCA_963788625.1). Taxonomy (GTDB): domain Bacteria; phylum Gemmatimonadota; class Gemmatimonadetes; order Gemmatimonadales; family GWC2-71-9; genus DATBGE01. The sequence continues at coordinate 1,417,564 of CAWBHB010000001.1, forward strand.
CCTACCCGGTCCTCTTTTTTATCGGATCCACCCTCTACGCCCAGACCTTCGGGGCCCTCCTTTTCCTGCTCGGATTGCTCTTGATAGGGGGGCCTGAACCGCGTTCCGCATGGTCATATCTCGTGGTCGGTCTCCTCTATGGGTGGCTGGTCCTGGCCATCCCGATGTTCCTTCCCTCCGTCCTGGTGGTGGCGGCCTGGCGGCTTTGGCCCCTCTCTCGCCCCAAGGTTGTCCGCGTGGGTGTGCTGCTGGCCATGGTGGGACTGGTGCTGGGGCTCTGGATCGCCCGTAACTATGCTCATACCGGCCGGTTTATTCTCGTCGCCAGCTACGCCGCGCAGACTTTCCTGATCGGCAATTCCGCCATGGCTTCGGCCAGTGGCGGTGGCAATACCGACATGACCGCCTTCGATAGCGTGGCCAGTGGCCTCAGCGAGACGGGACGCCAGCAATACTACCGTCAGGAGGCCTTGCGCTGGCTCACCGGACATCCTTTCCAAGCCCTTCGGCTGTACGTCTCTAAGGTGCTTTACTGGTTTAGCCCGATCAACCGACTGGTCCAGGCCAACGAACAGACTGCTGGCCGCAACCTTATCATGATTCTGACCTATTGTCCGTTGCTGCTGCTCTTCGTGGTTCGGTTGCTGCGGTTCCGGCGATATCCACTGCAAGCGTGGGAGGTTCTGGTCTATCTGCTTTACCTGCAAAGCGCTCTTTGTTATGCGGTCTTTTTCCCACGGATCCGCTACCGCCTGCCCTATGATTACCTGCTCATCGGCGTGGTGGCGGGTTATATCTGGACCGGGTGGAATTTCCATCGTCAAAGGGCAGCAGCGGTGGGTCTGCCCTAACTGAAGTTTGCAAGCCGAGGCACTACGCGGGGCCGTCCGAGTCCGGTTAGGCGTCGCTGCTGAGTCGTAGGTGCGGGTGGCCGCTCCTCGGGTGTCGCGCCTGCACCGCACATCAACAGGGTATTCACGGAGAGTGCGGTCATGAAAAGAGCACTGGTCTGCGGTGCGGGCGGCTTCATCGCGAGTCATTTGGTCAAGCGGCTCAAGCAGGAAGGCTCCTGGGTGCGCGGTGTCGATCAGAAGAAGCCGGAATTCTCACCCACCGCCGCCGATGATTTTCTCCAGGTCGACTTGCGCGAACGCGACGCCTGCCAGGCCGCACTTGAACTTCCGAAGGGCCCCTTCGACGAGGTTTATCAGCTCGCGGCCGACATGGGCGGTATGGGCTTTATCCACTCCGCCGAGTGTGAAATCATGCGCAACAGCGCGCTGGTCAATATCAACATGATCGATGCGGCGGCACGCGCCGGCGTGGGCCGATACTTCTTCTCCTCCTCGGTCTGCATCTACCGAGACATGGAGTTTGGCGAGCCGGAACTCACTGAGGAGCAGGCCTATCCTGCTCTTCCTGACAACGAGTACGGGTGGGAAAAGCTCTACGCCGAGCGCATGGCGCTCGCATACGGGCGGCGCTTTGGCATGCAGGTGCGGATCGCACGCTTCCAAAACTGCTATGGACCCGAGGGGGCCTGGACCGGCGGGCGCGAGAAAGCGCCCGCGGCCATCTGCCGGAAGGTGGCGGAAGCGCCGGATGGCGGAACAGTGGAGGTGTGGGGAGACGGCAGCGCGATCCGGTCGTACACGTATGTCGATGACATGGTGGACGGCATCTACCGGCTCGCGCACTCAGAGCTGATCGTGCCGACGAACATCGGAAGTCCAGAATACGTCTCCGTGGATGAGCTCGTGCGAACTGTCGCAGAAGTTGCCGGCAAACGACTAAGCATCGTGCACGTCAAGGGTCCGGTGGGCGTCCTTTCGCGTAACTTCAGCAACGAACGGATCTACTCGACCGGGTGGCGTGCTGGCTTTTCGCTACGGGATGGAATCGGGCGCACCTATCCGTGGGTGGAAGCGCAGGTCCGCGCGCAGGGTGCGCGGGCGCCGATGGGGGTGTAGGGGCGGGGTCGGCGGTTAGCTACCCGCGCTCGGTGAAGACCATGTACGGCATGTTGCGCGCCCACGACGAGGTCCGCCACCTGCGCGACGCCGTGATGCGCCGCAGGTAGACGCGATCGAGCGGCCCTATCGCGCCGCCACGCCGGGAATCGCCACCCGGTACCCCGTGTTGGCGAGTGTGCGCTCGCGACCCGCCAGACCACAGTCCTGATCTACCATCATGCGTATCAGCTCGGTGAACGAGACCCTTGGCGTCCACCCGAGCTTCTGACGAGCCTTCGATGAATCGCCTCGCAAATGGTCGACCTCGCTGGGGCGAAGGTACCGCGGGTCGATCTCGACGTGCTTCCGCCAGTCCAGGCCGGCATATCCGAATGCCTTCTCTAGGAATTCGCTCACCGAGTGCGACTCACCGGAAGCAACCACGTAGTCATCGGGCTCGTCCTGCTGCAACATCAGCCACATAGCCTCGACGTAGTCGCCAGCGAACCCCCAGTCGCGGTACGCCTCCAGGTTGCCCAAATAGAGCTTCTGCTGCAGCCCTTCCTTAATGCGCCCTATGGCACGCGTGATCTTGCGCGTAACAAAGGTTTCGCCTCGACGGGGCGACTCGTGATTAAAGAGAATACCGTTTGTGATGAATAGGCCATAGGCCTCGCGATAGTTTCTGGCGAACCAGTGGGCAGCGACTTTGCTCACCGCATACGGGCTCCGGGGATGGAATGGTGTCTTCTCGTCCTGCGGCGGAGGCTCGGCGCCGTACATCTCCGAGGAGCCGGCCTGGTACACCTTCACGGGTACGCTCGATCGGGTGCTGTACTCGCGCACCGCCTCCAGCAGGCGCAGCGTGCCGAGCCCTACCACATCCGCGGTGTACTCGGGCTGGTCGAACGAGACGCGGACATGCGACTGCGCGCCGAGGTTGTAGACCTCTTGTGGCTGGTGTCGCTCGAGGATCTGTCGGATGACGCGCCCTTCGCTCAGATCGCCGTAGTGCAGATAGAGCGCTGGGGACTCGTGGGGATCAGCGTAGAGGTGATCGATCCGGTGAGTGTTGAACGTCGAGGCACGGCGAATGACGCCGTGCACCTCATAGCCCTTCGTGAGCAGCAGTTCCGCCAGGTACGAACCATCCTGGCCGGTAATGCCGGTGATGAGCGCACGCTTTTCCCGCTGGTCCGTCATGCGAGAAGGGATTTAAGGTATTGTCCGGCCAGCAACGCCACGAAACGAGGATTGTGATACGCATACCGCCGCCAGAGCCGACGCGGCTCGGTAGCCAAACGGAACAGCCACTCCAGTCCTGCGCGCTGCATCCACCCGGGCGCCTGTGGCTTCAGTCCGGCGAGAAAATCGAACGCGGCCCCAACGCCGAGCATCACTGCATTCACACTTCCCTTGTGCGCTGCCATCCACCGCTCCTGCTTGGGGCAGCCGAGTCCCACGAAGAGGATACGCGCTCCCGAGCCATTCATCTCGCGGACGACCAGAGCATCCTCCTCGGGCGTGAGCTGCCGGAACGGCGGGGCGTGGGCGTATGCAACGGGCAAGTGCGGGAATCGTCGCCGGCACGCCTCCAGCAGGCGGGTCAGCACCTCCGGAGTCGCGCCGTAAAAACCGACCGCGACCTCCGCATTCGCCGCGCGCTCGAGCACGTGTTCCGTGAGCGTTGGGCCATATACCCGCGTGGCCTCAGCCACGCCGAAGAGTCGCAAGGCCCACACCAGCGGCATTCCGTCCGGAGTCACCAGGTCGGCGCCGTTCACGATGGCGCGGTACTCGGAGGAGTCATACGACTCCATCGTAACGTGCACGTTCGAGACACAGACGTAGCGGGACTCGTGAGCATTGGCCCACGCCAGCACCTGCGTCGCCGCATCCGCATAGCTAGTGGAGTCGGTACGCGTGCCTAGAATGAAGCGCGAGTTCCCCCCCCGTAAGCCCATCGATGGCCCGACCGAGTTACCTCCGTCATCGAAACCGCCTTGGCCCCGCGAACGACGCGTCGACAGAACGCTCAGCCGATATTGCTTGCGAGTACCATGCAAGATAACAGCGGTGAGCAAGACTGGGGCAACGGAGAGGGCAGATGGGGCGGTGTATCCAGGGCGCGCCCTTCACGCCCTTGGGAGGGAGCCAGGGCGGCTGCCCCGCTGACTCACTGAACCGTAATGGTCACATCGTCGCTCAGGGTAGTTGTGCCGTCGAACGCCGTGAGGCGAAGCACGTAGACGCCAGCAGCGCTAAACGTCGCGTTCGTATGGGTGATATCCTGCCAGGCCTGCACGACCACCGCGTCATCGACGTAGAGTTGTTTACCGGGGCCGATGCCGGGTGTCCCGTAGTTGCCTACTCCCCACATAAGCGTCGACGCAGTGCCAAGTGTATTCAGGCCGCTGCGGTTGTAGGCGAGTTGCCCGTCGATCCAGACGACCAGTTCCCCCACCGTGGTGCTGGCCTTCATGTAGGCCGTGATATTAAACCAGGTGTTCTTCGGTATTGCTATCCCGGTCCGAGTGATGTCCGCGCCGAAATAGTCATGGATGCCGAATTCGTCCACACCAGAGAAATTCTTCGCTATCACGATCCACGGTGGGTCAAACGGCGCGCCGCCTTCCTTCCACTGAAAGATGTTGACATAGTTATCTCCGATGTCGGTAACTCCATAGCTGCTGGGCCAGTAGAACCACGCGGAGTAGTAGGCCTCGGAGTTGTTGAACCGCCAGCGGAGTAGCTTAGCGGAGTAATTGAACGGCACTGCGAGTGTGGAATCGTTGTATCCCATCCAACTATGGCTACCGGAGTGAGCAACGTTCTGAGAGACACTGGCGCCCCCTATGGACTGCCCGCCGCCGTCGCCGTCCCACTCGCTGGTCGTGCCGTTCTCGAAGCTCGAGTTGAACTGCTCGTGGGCGAATGCCGCCACGCCGGGCCCGCTGATCTTGCGCCAGAACATCTTGACCGGACCACGGGTGCTGCTGACAGTGGCGCTCAAGGCGGCGGGTGTACTGCGAGAGATGGTCTGATCCGTACCGGCATTAACCACGAGCGGGGCTCCTGCGGCCACCACGAACGCCTGACTGGTCGCCTTCGTCAGGCTCAATGCCGTGAAGTCCAAGGTATGGAGCCCGCTCCCGGTGATCGCCAAGGTCGCAAAGGTCGCCCGACCTTGCGCATCGGTCGTAGCGGCCAGAGTCCCACTCAACGAACCGGACCCTGTCGCCTTGCTGGCCGTGACCACAACCCCGGCTCCCGTTACGGCCTGGTTCTGTGCGTCTCGCAGCTCCACTACTGGCTGTTGAGAGAACGCTTGGCCCGACACCGCTCCAGCTGGCTGAGTCACCAGTTCGAGCCGGGATGGCGGCAGGGTGGTTACCGTTACGCTAGAGGTATCCGCCCTGCTCCCTCCCTGGTGGGTCGCAATCACTCGGAACGTGCCTGGCGCAGTGGCCGCGGTGTACAGCCCGCCTGCAGCGATCGTCCCACCGGTGGCCGAGTAGGTCACGGCCGGAACAGTCGTTGAGCCGTCGCTCCAGGTCCCCGAGACCGCGAACTGGCTGGTACCACCCGGGGCGAGGGTGATGCTGGCGGGGGCGAGGACCAACTGCGTGAGCGTGGGGGGCAGAACCGAAACGGTCACTGCGGAGGTATCTGCCTTGGTCCCACCCTGTTGCGTCGCGATCACCCGGAACGTGCCTGGCGCAGTGGCCGCGGTGTACAGCCCGCCTGCAGCGATCGTCCCACCGGTGGCCGAGTAGGTCACGGCCGGCACGGTCGTTGAGCCGTCGCTCCAGGTCCCCGAGACCGCGAACTGGCTGGTACCACCCGGGGCGAGGGTGATAACGGCGGGGGTGAGGACCAACTGTGTGAGCGTGGGGGGCGAAACCGAAACGGTCACCGCGGAGGTGTCCGCATTGGTCCCACCTTGTTGGGTTGCGATCACCCGGTAGGCTCCTGGACTCGCGCCTGCCGTGTAGACACCACCGGCGGTGATCGTCCCACCGGTGGCCGAGTAGGTCACGGCCGGAACAGTCGTTGAGCCGTCGCTCCAGGTCCCCGAGACCGCGAACTGGCTGGTACCACCCGGGGCGAGGGTGATGCTGGCGGGGGTGAGGACCAACTGTGTGAGCGTGGGGGGCAGAACCGAAACGGTCACCGCGGAGGTGTCCGCATTGGTCCCACCTTGTTGGGTTGCGATCACCCGGTAGGCTCCTGGAGTCGCGCCTGCCGTGTAGACACCACCGGCGGTGATCGTCCCACCGGTGGCCGAGTAGGTCACGGCCGGAACGGTCGTTGAGCCGTCGCTCCAGGTCCCCGAGACCGCGAACTGGCCGGTACCACCCGGTGCGAGCGTGATGCTGGCGGGGGCGAGGACTAACTGCGTGAGCGTGGGGGGCAGAACCGAAACGGTCACTGCGGAGGTATCTGCCTTGGTCCCACCCTGTTGCGTCGCGATCACCCGGAACGTGCCTGGCGCAGTGGCCGCGGTGTACAGCCCGCCTGCAGCGATCGTCCCACCGGTGGCCGAGTAGGTCACGGCCGGCACGGTCGTTGAGCCGTCGCTCCAGGTCCCCGAGACCGCGAACTGGCTGGTACCACCCGGTGCGAGCGTGATGCTGGCGGGGGCGAGGACCAACTGCGTGAGCGTGGGGGGCAGAACCGAAACGGTCACCGCGGAGGTGTCCGCATTGGTCCCACCTTGTTGGGTTGCGATCACCCGGTAGGCTCCTGGACTCGCGCCTGCCGTGTAGACACCACCGGCGGTGATCGTCCCACCGGTGGCCGAGTAGGTCACGGCCGGCACAGTCGTTGAGCCGTCGCTCCAGGTCCCCGAGGACCGCGAACTGGCTGGTATCACCTGGTGCGAGGGTGATGCTCCCGGGGATCAGGCTGATTGCCTCCAAACCGTGGCAGGAGGTTCGAGGCCCCCCCTCAGCTCTGGCGGGGCACAGGCGGACAGCCAGAAGAGAGCCGCGAGCGGTGCCGCGAAACCGTAACGCGGCCCACTGCGGTTGCCAGCCTGCCAGGCAAAGGTGAGTGGGCAACCGACTGCGGTTGCGACGTTCCGGCAGAGAGAGAGAAGCTGCCGGATTCCGGTTTGCTGTTGATCCATCGAGGCCTCTTCGCACTCCGTTGCTAGGGCGCGGAGCCATGGGGAACCATTCTCGCTCCGACTTGCTCGGTTATATCGCTCGGTGGGCACGGATTGAGTAGTATCAACTTTTCGACGCTGTTAGTTCCTTAGATGGGCACGGATTGAGTAGTATCAACTTTTCGACACTGTTAGTTCCTTGGTCAAAGTGATGTGTTTCACAGACGGGTTTGGCCCAGGTCGGTGGCCAATAGGGCCAGCCAGCTGCCCGCGCGTGCGACACCCCGACGCCGAGGCCGGGCTCGAGCTGACCCAGCAACCTCATTGGTGGGGAGCTGGCTCAATCTGCTGCCTGGGTGGGCTGGTCCTGACGTCCCCCGCTAGGCGACGGCGGTCGGAGCCACCCCCAGGCGGCGAGGGCGGCGGCGAAGATCGCAACTTCTCCAGGGCTTGGTCCACCGCCGCTGCCACGTTGGGCGGCACCGACTTGCGGAGCTGGGTGACCGGGGTCGCATCCTCGGCGATGATCTTCATGATGATCTGCTGCGCCGAGCCGCCCAGATGCGGCGGCTGGCCCGCGAGCATCTCGTACAGCACGCTCGCCGAGCGAGTACACGTCGGACCGCGCCGTGATCTCCTTGTCGCGCGGTCGCCTGCTCGGGACTCATGTAGTGCGGCGTGCCCAGGCTACATCCCGGTCTCGGTCATCCGCCCGCCGGCCGCCGCGCTCAGCGCCAGCGCGATGCCGAAGTCGGCCACCATCGGCCGGCCGTCGTGCAGCAGGATGTTCTCGGGCTTGATGTCGCGGTGGATCACGCCGTGCCGGTGGGCGTAGTCGAGGGCGTCGGCCACGTCGGTGGCGATCTTCACCGCTTCGTCGATCGCCGAGCTGGGTCTCGCGGTCGAGCGGTCCGCAGCGTCTCGCCGTCGATGAACGGCATGACGTAGAAGAGGAAGCCGTCGGCGGTGCCCGAGTCGAACAGCGGCAGGATGTGCGGGTGCTGCAGCGTCGCCGGTGGTTCGATCTCCGCGAAGAACCGTTCGGCGCCCGAGCGCGACCGCCAGCTCGGGCCGAAGCACCTTGAGCGCGACCTTGCGATGGTGCTTGGAGATCCTGGGCCAGGTAGACGGTTGCCATGCCGCCCTGCGCCCAGCTCCCGCTCGAGGCGGTAGCGGTCGGCGAGGGCGGACGATAGTCGATGGTCGATGGTCAATGGTCGATGGGCATGAATTGTCGATCGCCGATTGCTGATTGCCGATCAGTCGGCCGCCGAGCCGTGCGCCTCAATGGACGAAGTTCAGGCGCTTCATCAGGGCTACGAAGCGCGGCTCCGACCGCAGCGGATCGTAGATCCGGTCCACCTTGAGCCAGACCAGCATCTCCGAGCTGGCCGCATATGCCTGCTCGAGATAGTCGAGGGCGCGCGCGCGATCGCCGAGGCCGAGATACACCAGCGCCAGGTTGAACGGGGCTGCCTCCTCCCCGGGCGACATCTTCTGGAGTTCTCCGAGGGTCGCCATCGCGCGGCTGCGGTCACCGGACATGCCATGCGCGTACGCCAGGTAGGCGGTCACGAACGGCGGGGCATCCAGGGCCCGCGCGCGCTCAAACTTCGCGATGGCCTCGCGGTAGTTGCCGGTCTGGAGCGCCAGAATCCCCTCCGTAGCCGGGGGGAAGAAGAAGGTCGGGTCGAGCTCCGCGGCTTTCTTCGCAAGCTCCAGCGCCGACGCCGCCTTGCCGGCGTAGATCAACGTCGTCGCCAGGTCGCTCCAGGATCGAGGGCGACAGCGGATCGAGCGCAATGGCCCGTTGGCCCTCGGCAATCGCCTCGTCGAAGCGGCCGATGATTCCCAGCAGCTGGTTCAGCTGGTCGTGCGCGTACGCGTAGCTGGGATTGAGGGCGATCGCCTGACGGAGTTCCCGCTCGCCTCCGACCCAGTCGTAGTCGAACCAAGCGAGGTAGACCCCCAGCGAGGTGTGGGCTTCCGCCGACAGGCTGTCGAGCTGAACCGCCCGTTCCGCGGCGGCTTTCGCCAGGGGCTTCGCGTCGCTGGCACGAATGAATCCCTCGTTGTAGGCCGCCCAGGTGTAGGCATCCGACAGCCCCGAATACGCCGGGGCAAAGTTCGGGCTCAGCTTGATCGCCTCATTGAACTGTACGATGGCCTTCTGCAGGTTCTCGTCGCTCGGACGATTGAAGAAGAACCGCCCCTTGAGGTAGGCGTCGTGGGCGCCCGGATCGACGGTCGGCGCAGCCGAGAGACGGGACTGTTCCCCCGGCGTCAGCCGCACGTTGATCGCGCTGGCGATGGCCGACGCCAGCTCGGCCTGGAGCGCCAGCACGTCGCTCGAATTGCGCTCGAAGGTCTCGGCCCAGAGGTGCCGGTCGGCCCGGGCATCGATCAGCTGGGCGGTGATCCTCACCCGATCGCCGGAGCGGGTCACTGAGCCCTCCACAACGGCGTCGACATCGAGGGCCTTCGCGATCTCCGGGGTCGGCGGGCGATTCCTGCCCTTGAACTGCATCGCCGACCCGCGCGAGGTGACCCGCAACTGGCTGATCATGGCGAGGTCGCTGGTCAGCTCATCCGTCATCCCCTCGGCGAAGTAGTCCTGGGTGGAGTCGGCGGAATAGTTGTCGAGCGGGAGGACCGCAATCGAATCAATGGTCGTGGCGCGTCCACCGAGATAGCGGGTCAGCCCCAGGGCTCCACGCAGCCAGCACGACCAGGGCGATGGCGGTCGGCGACCCATCGCCCGCGACGCCGTGGGACAGCCGCGTCGGCGACAGCAGCCGCGCCCGAGGTCATGCCGGCCACCAGCGCCTGGGCAAAGGCGCCGCAGGACGGGAACCGGTCGGCCGGCGACTTGGCCAACGCCCGCCCGACGGCGAGATCGACGCCCGGCGGCACGTTGGCCCGGGTCGCCCGCAGGCTCCGGGGCGTCTCGGTCATCAGCCGCGCGATGATCGCCTGGGCCGTGGCGCCGGTGTGGGGCGGCTCGCCGCTCAGCATCTCGTAGGTCACCGCCGCCGAGCGCGTACTGGTCGGACTTCGCGCGTCGATGTCGCGCTCGCCGGCCGCCTGCTCCGGGCTCATGTAGTGCGGCGTGCCGAGCGAGAGTCCGGTCTCGGTGACCCGGGAGCCGCCGGCCTGGGCGACGGCCAGTGCGATGCCGAAGTCGGCGATCACCGGCTGGCCGGCCTGGAGCAGGATGTTCTCCGGCTTGAGATCGCGATGGATCACGCCGCGGGCATGGGCGTAGTCGAGCGCACCGGCCATCAGTGGTGACCAGGCGGAGGTCTCGTCGACCGGGAGCTGCCGCTCGCGCTCGAGCCGGGCGCGCAGCGTCTCGCCCTCGACGTACGGCATGACGTAGTAGAGCAGGCCATCCGCCGTCGCCCGAGTCGAACAGCGGCAGCAGGTTGGGATGCTGCAGGTTGGCGGTGACCTTGATCTCGGCCAGGAATCGCTCGGCGCCGAGCACCGCGGCCAGCTCCGGCCGCAGCACCTTGACCGCGACCTTGCGGTCGTGCTTCAGGTCCTGGGCGAGATAGACCGTGGCCATGCCGCCCTGGCCCAGCTCCCGCTCGATGCGGTAGCGGTCGGACAAAGCAGTCGATAGTCGATGGTCGATGGTCAAGGGTGTCAGGTGTCAGGTGTCAGGCAATTGCTGATTGCCGATTGCTGATTGCTGATTTGTTCGCTCGCCGAGCCGGTCACTTGCTGCGTCCCGTCCGTTGCCGCAGCTCCTGGATCCAGTTCACCACCATCACCAGCTGGCGATTCTCCTCGACCGGCTGCAGCATGACGAAGCTCTTGCCGTCCGGGGCAACATCGTAATTCGGGTGCCAACGATCGGTGATGTAGGGCCCCTCGAACAGCGTGTCGCGCGACGTTACCGGAGAGGACGGTGTGGTGACGACTCCGGCCGCCATCAGTCGGGCACCAACCCGATAGTAGAGCCGCTTCCCATCAGGCGACCAGAGCGGTTCCCCGCCGCCGTCGCGCGAGACGGCGACCCGTGCGCCGCCGGCCAGCGGTCGTGACATACACCTCTTCCCGTCCGGACGCGTTGGAGACGTAGGCGAGCCACTTTCCGTCGGGCGAGACGCGGGGCTGCTTGTCGTCGTCGATGTTCGCTAGCAGCGGCACCGGCTTCTGCTCGCCCCACGAGTGGCAGCCGGTAGATATCGCGGTTGCTGTCCGGCGTGTCCATCCGGTAGACGATTTCGTCACCACCGTCGGGACGAATACCGCTTCTCGAATCGCGTCCGGTGCCTGAAAGAGCATCTCCGCGGCTCCGCTGCCGTCGGCCGGTTGCCACCAGAGCGAATTCGCGGTGGTTCGTCCGGAGACGTACATCACCCGGCTTCCGTCCGGCGTCCATTCGGGCCGGTCGTTGAATCCCTCCCGGGTGAGCCGCTCGGCGGTCTGGACGGCGAGGTCGGCGATCCAGATCTCGTTGCCCGCGCCGGCCTGGGATTCGAAGGCGATGCGTCGCCCGTCGGGAGAGAGCCGAGGGTGAGCGTAGACCCGCGCCGAATCGAGAAGGAGCGCGCGCGTACACCGTGCTGATCGACCCGCACCAGCTGGCTGGCCAGTGCCGCCGCGCTGGTAGAGCAGCGTCCCATTGGCGGAAAGCGCCGCCGGCGACTGCCAGCCACGCGTCGCGATGCTGTCGAGGATCTGGAGCGGTGCTCCGACCTCGCAGAGTACCGGGGTCGAACGGTACCGCCATGAGCGCGCCGTCGATCCGCACATAGAGCAGGAAGCCGTCGGCGAGGCCGAGCACGCGCGCGCCGAGAAGATCGGTGAACACCTTCGTCTTCCCGCTGGCCGTGGAGACGACGCCGATCTTCAGGTCCAGGATGCTGGCCCTCGTGCTGCTGTAGAACACCAGCTTCCCGTCGGGCGGTCGAGCGCGGCGACGAGTTGCAGCCGCTCCCCGCTGCGCTGAATCGAACTGGGAGAACTCGACGGGCTGACCCCCGTCGGCCGGCACCCGCCACAGGCCGCGCCCAGTGAGATTCACCCTGGTAAAGACCACCTCACGGTTGGAGGTCCAGGTCAGGCCCGCGATGCCGCTCACGATCAATCTGGCAGAGCGTGGTGAGCGAGGTCCCATTCACCATGAGCTTCTTGAGGCTCCCGTCGGGCGCGCCGAAGGCGATCCACTTCCCGTCGGGCGAGAACTCCGGCGCAACCGCACCGTCGGTTCCGGGGAGCAGCCGGGAATCCAGTTGGTCGAGATTCCGGATGTAGAGCGCCCAGTCGCTGCCGCCCGCGGCTTCCGGTGTAGACCACCTGGCGGCCGTCGGGCGAGAGTGCGAGGTACATCGCCACTCCGTCGATCGGATATGCGAACTGGGTGCCGGAGGCGGGACGTATCTCGAACCGAGTGACCGGGCTGGTCGCGGTTCGAGTGCGTGACCAGCTCACGAGCGGCCAGCGCAGCGGCGACGCCGGCTGCCAGCGCCCATGGCAGACGCGGACCGAACAGTCCATCGACGCGCCGGCGTCGGCGCGGCGACCGGGGTGGCGGTCGTGGCTCGGGTGATTCGCGCGGGGTCCCGCAGGGCGGCAGCGAATTCCGCGGCGGAGGCGAACCGATCGGCCGGCAGCTTGGCGAGTGCCGTGAGCACCGCGTCCTCGACTCCGGCCGGAACCGTGTCCCGTCACTCGCGATGGAGCGAGTCGGCTTCTCGGTCATCATCTTGGCGACGATCGCCTGCGCCGTGCTGCCGGTGAACGGCGGATCGCCGGTCAGCATCTCGTAGGTGACGCAGCCCAGCGCGTAGATGTCGGAGCGGGTCGTGATCTCCCGCTCGCCCATGGCCTGCTCGGGGCTCATGTAGTGCGGCGTGCCGAGGCTCATCCCGGTCTCGGTCATCCGGCTGCCGCCGGCGCTGCTCGACGGCCAGCGCGATCCCGAAGTCGGCGACCAGGGCGCTGCCCGTCGTGCAGCAGGATGTTCTCCGGCTTGATGTCGCGATGGATGACGCCGTGGCGGTGGGCGTAGTCGAGCGCGCCGGCGACCTCGGTCGCGATCCGGACCGCCTCGGCGATCGGGAGCTGCTTCTCGCGGGTGAGCCGGTCGCGCAGCGATTCGCCTTCGACGAACGGCATCACGTAGTAGGCGGTGCCGTTCGACTTCGCCGGAATCGATGAGACCGCAGGATGTGAGGATGCTGGAGGGTCGCGATGGTCTTGATCTCACGCAGGAACCGCTCGGCCCCGATCACGGCGGCCAGCTCCGGCCGCAGCACCTTGATCGCGACCTTGCGGCCGTGGCGGAGATCGTGCGGCCAGGTACACCGTCGCCATGCCGCCCTGACCCAGCTCCCGCTCGATGCGGTAGCGGTCGGCGAGGCGGTCGATAGTCGATGGTCGATGGTCAATGGTCGATGGTCGGTAGACGTGATTAGTACTTGGATTCGACAGTCCTTGATGATGAGTCCCAAGTCTTGAGTCCCGGGTCCTGTGACTCATGACTATCGACCATCGAACCGACTATCGACTTCCGTCGATCACTTCGGCTCCACCTCCGCCACCCACACATCCGCCTTCTGCTCGACGAGCGGAAAGTAGAAACGTCCGTTCGCCGCGGAGAAGCCGTACCGATGGATCTGTCGGTCCGGCGCGTTGGCGTACACCACGGTTCTCTGTGGCCCGCCTGCGGCAGGGACAACCCGAATGATGAATCCCCTGAGCGAGTCTTCTCTGGTGTAGTAGATCGAGCGACTGTCGGGAGACCAGGCGATCCAGGTTCCAGTCGATGCTTCGGATCAGCGGACCGTTCGTTTCCGGTGTCGAGATCCAGCACCTTCACCCGATGCCAATGCCGCTGAACGCAATCGACCGCCCGTCCGGCGACCATACTGGCAGTGCCGCGTACCCCTTGTGCGGAAGCGCTTGGGGGGTCTCCCAACTGCCGTCCGGACGGCGGCGCGCCACCCACAGCGTGGAGTCGGCGGGCCAGCTGCTGGTCGAAGACGATGGACTTTCCGTCAGGCGACCAGCGTGCATTCCAGTCGTGTTCCGGGCTGGTTGTAACCTGGACCGGCGTTCCGCCCGATGAGGGCATGACGAAAATGTCGCGATTCCCGGTCCGGAACGAATGAAACGCCACTTCTTTCCCGTCGGGTGAGATCGAAGGATTGAACTCTGCGGCGGGATCGCTGGTGATCTGCTCGGGCGGACCTGCCGCGGCTCCCTCCGCGAGCGGGATCCGCCAGATATCGGCGTTCCCTCGGAAGTCCGAGTCATAGTACAACCACTTGCCATCGCGAGAGGCGGTTGCCGTTTCAATGACCTGGTCGCCGGTGGTCACCTGAGAGGCTTGGGAAAGCGAGACCGAATCCCGCGTCGGAATCGGAAGACTCCAGACGTTGGAGGTTTCGCTGTAGATCGACCACGCCAGCCGCTTGCCGTCTGCCGAGAGGGCGATGCGATCGGGATTGAGGCCAGTGGTGATCCGGGCCGGTGGCCCATTCGGTTGCCCGAGCTCGTGAGGTTGAGCTGGTAGACGTCGCGACCCCCGTCCTTGTCGGAGATGAAGAGAATCGCCAGCCGACCCGGCACCCAGACCGGGCTCATGTTGAGGCTCAGGGAATCGGTGAGCTGAATCGGCGTTCCCCCGCCGACCCGGACGACCCGAGATCGTACTCGGCGCAAGGTTCCCGCTGAGGACGAACTGCCAATTCCCGCTGCACGAAGGCGATCCACTGGCCGTCGGAGGACCAAACCGGCGAGTGGGGTAGACCGCCTTGGGCAATCGCGATCCGGTCCTTCTCCTCGGTTCCCTGAGTGAAGAGCGTATCGTCCTGACTGTAGGCGATCCGTCTGCCCATCCGGCGACCACGATCCCCAAGACAGGCGGTCCGGGCTCGGCCGACAGGCCGCACCGGCCACGACCTGACGCGCCTGTCCGCCCAAGGTCGGGACGATGTAGAGTCCTTGTGCCGAGAGAAAGAGGAGGCGGCTGCCGTCCGGCGACAAGGCGCCACAACACTGCCAATCAGGGAGCTGGGTAGTTACCGGAAGCGGCGCACCGCCGTCTACCTGCTGTACGAAGAGGTGGCGGACTCCCTTCTCGGTCCGGGTGAACACGATGGTCTTGCCGTCGGGTGCGAGCGAAGGCCACTGCTCCCGATCAGGACCGACCGCGATGGCGATCCGCTTTCCCACGGCTAGGGCCGCCTCTGGCCGGCGCACCAGGGTGAGTGCCAACGCTCCGCCCGCGACCAGCGCTCCACCGGCCACCCAGGCGAGCCAGCGGGGCAAGCGCGCGCGACGGGACTGGGGACGGCCTCGACGGGCCGGGTGTGGGTCGGGGTCATGCCGCCGCTCGGCGTCGCGAGCGGCTCCAGGGCGGTCACCAGGTCGTCCGCGTTCTGGTAGCGATCGGCCGGCCGCTTGGCCAGACACTTCATCAACGCCGCTTCGAGTGCCGGCGAGAGTCCGGCCCGCAACTGACCGAGCGGCGGCGCGGGCTGCGTCACATGGGCGGCGAGGGTCTGCTGCGGGTTGAGTCCGTGAAAGGGAGGCTGCCCGGCGAGCATCTCGTAGCCGACGACGCCCAGGGCGTAGATGTCCACTCGGCCGTCGAGGTGCGGATCCGCCGTCGCCTGCTCCGGCGCCATGTAGGCCGGCGTGCCAAGCGCGATGCCGGCGGTGGTGAGCTGCTGACGTCCCGATGCCTCGGTCACCGCCTTGGCCACGCCAAAGTCCATGACCATGGCATGGCGACCGGAGAGCAGGATGTTCTCCGGTTTGATGTCACGATGAACCACTCCGTGCCGATGGGCCACGGCGAGCGCCTCTGCGATCTCTCCCATGAGGCGGACCGCCTCTGGTACCGGAAACTCTCCGGTGCGGGACAGCCGCTCCCGCAGGGTCTCGCCCTCCACGTACGGCATGACGTAGTAGAGGAATCCGTCGGCATCGCCCGAGTCGAGCAAGCCGAGGATATGAGGATGCTGGAGCCGCGCAGCGACTTCGATTTCGCGGGCGAAGCGCTCGGGGCCCATCGTCGCAGCAAGATCGGGCCGGAGCACCTTGACCGCGACGTTCCGGTGATGACGGAGGTCCTCGGCGAGATAGACCGTAGCCATTCCGCCCTGGCCGAGCTCTCTCTCCAGGCGGTAGCGGCCGGCGAGTGCGGCGGATAGGTGAGGGTTGATGGTCAAGGCCTAGTAGTCGGTGGTCGATGGTCGATGGTCCTGGGTCATGGGTCTTGGGTCGTAGGTCGTTGTTCGCTGTCAGCCGTCAGCCACTAGCATTGTCGCCCTGAGCGACACCATTCTCGTTCTCCCGTTCCCCTGTCTTCTGGTCCCTACTCCTTCCGTTCTCCCACCAGCCTCTCCAGCCCCGCCTTCGCCTCGGCAACGTATGGCTGCACCGGGGGTTCGCCTTGTTCCCACGCGTGGACCACAAGGCTGTAGGACCGGATCGCAACCTCACGATCCCCCAGTTCCTCCGCCGCCCGGGCTCGAGTGAGTTCCCAGATCACCAGGTGCGGGCTGCTGGCGCGGTAGCGATTCGAGAATTCCAGGGTCTGGAGCGCTCCCTTCGCGTCGTGCGTGGCCACTTGGAGCTCGGCGCGGGCCAGCAATTCCTGGTAGCAGGATGGGCAGAGCGAGTCGGGGAGAGTCTTGAATCGCGCGAGTGCTCCTGCGGAATCACCACGCGCCAAGGCCAGATAGGCGCTCACCGAGGCCTTCATGTAGCGGGAGGTGAGACCGGCAAAGGTGTTGGGCGGATTGCCTGCCTGCGCAGTCACCATCGCTTGGTCGATGGTGGAGAGCGTGGCGACGTCACGCTGTCCGGCCAACCAGGGGAGCACCCAGTACACACCGGCCCATTCCCGCCCGGAAGTGGGCGCGCGGCGGGCAGCCTCCCATCTGTCCTGTGCCAATTGACGGAACGAGTCGGCGGGCACCGCGCCGAGCAGTGCGCACCAGCCGATTTGGCGAGGCTGAGTCTCCCGCCAGCCGGCACAGACCGCCTGCAGGTGTCCACGATAGAGCAACCGATCGTCCCGGTAGCCCGTCGTGATCGTCGCAGGGGCGCCATAGAGATACTCCCCGTTCCGGCCGCGGGCGGCGGATTCCAGGACCAGGCGGAGAGCATCCAGGCTGTCGCTCCAGGACCCCAAGTTGATCGCGACGTCGCTCAGGTCGAACGCCGAAGCCGAATCGATCAACCGGAGCAGCAGGTCCCGCTGGCCCAGGAGTGCGGCCTCGGTCATTCGACTACCGAGCCGCGGTGGATCCTGGCGCATCGCTTTGCGCATGCCCTTGACGTAGACCATCGCCCGATCAGGGCCGTCGAGTTCGAGCGCCAGTTGAATCGCGTGGGAGTAGGCGGGTGCGAACGCGGAGTCGAGTGCGATCGCGCGATCGAACGCCTCGAGAATCTGGCGGTAGGTTACGTTGATGCCCGGTCCCATCCGATCGTGCCAGCGGGATTCACCCACCCCGTACCAGGTCTCCGGATCCTCCGGGTAGCGGCGCACCAGCTCATCCAGGGCCGCGAAGCCTCGTTTCTGCAGTGTCCACGCCAGCCCGGGCTCGTCCGGGTTGGCGCCGGCGACCGAATCGAGCACCGTTAGAAGGCTGTCGCGCGGGGATAATCCGTGATTGAGCTGGCCGGCCCGCAGCTGGTACTCGAGCTCCACCGGGTCGAACGGATTCTTGGACCAGCCGATGGCCAGGGCTGCCCGGGACAGCGCCTGGGGAAACGCGCTGTCCAGCGCGATCGCCTGCTGATAGGCGCCGAGTGCCGAGTCGTACGCCGCAGCCCGCATGAACTGCTCGCCTTGCAGGAAGGCCTTGAGGGCGAGCAACGAGTGGCCGCCGAGCCCCGTCTGTTTGAACGCGCCGACCGACCGGGTCCGACTCAGTTGGGTGAGCAGCGCGTACGCCACCGAGTCGACCAGCCGGTCCATCGAGGCCACGAGTCCTCGGCGCTCCACCTCGCCGAGCGATTTCCCGGTCCGGGTGTCGAATAGTGTCACGTTGGCCCGCACCGAATCCTGCCCGGTGGCGATCAGACTGCCGAACACCACCAGTCCGGCCTGGCTTCGCTCGCCCAATGCCTTGGCCGATGAGGGATCCGCCCGCCCGCTCCAGTGGTTGATCACCATGCTCGGCGCCACCGTCCTGAGTGGCCCGGCGCCATCGAGTGCCCGGGCGAGGATGTCCACCATCCCCTCGTGCCAGATCTCGAGCTTGGGATCCAGCACGTCGAACGGTGCGACCGCCACCAGGTTCGCATCCATGACTCCGCCGGCGCTCGACCCGCGCCACATGGCGAATCCGGCGACTCCGACGACAACCGCCGCCGCAGCCGTCCCGATCTTCCACCACCGACCCTTCGGTTTGACACTCGCCTTTGGCGCCACGGTCGCCGCCACTGCCGTCGTCGGCTGACTCCCGCCACTCGGCGTCGCGATCAGCTCCAGCTGCTCGTGCACCTCGGCGGCCGTCTGGGGCCGGTCGGCCCGTGCCTTCTCGAGACAGCGGGTGATGAGCGCCGCGAGGGCCGGCGGGCAGGCTTGACGCCGGGCGCCCACCGGATCGGGCTGCTGCGTCACGTGGGCCGCGAGCATCTGCTGGGGCGACATTCCCGCAAATGGTGGCTTGCCGGTGAGCGTCTCGTAGGCCAGGCAGCCGAAGGCGTAGATGTCTGCCCGGTGGTCGATGTGGGGGTCGGCCGCGGCCTGCTCCGGCGCCATGTAGGCCGGAGTCCCGAGGGCGACGCCAAGGGAGGTGAGGGAGGATTCGCCCGTCGAGGACTCGAGGGCGCGCGCCACTCCGAAATCCGTCACCAGCGCATGCTGGCCCGAGAGGAGCACGTTGTCCGGCTTGATGTCGCGGTGGACCACGCCGTGCGAGTGCGCGTAGGCCAATGCGTCGGCCACGTCGCGGAGGATGCGAACCGCGGTCTGGACCGGCAACTCTCCGCCGTTCGCGAGCCTGACCCGGAGCGACTCGCCCTCGATGAACGGCATGGTGAAGTACAGCAGGTCGCCCTGGGAGCCGGCGGCGTGGAGCGGTACGATGTGCGGGTGTTGCAGCGAGGCGGCGAGCTGGATCTCACGCCGGAACCGCTCGACGTTTACCCCGGCGCCCATCTCGGGCGGCAGGACCTTGATCACCACCTTCCGGCCGAGCGCGTTCTCGGTGGCGACAAACACACGCGACATCCCGCCCCCGCCGAGCTCCCGCTCGAGGGTGTAGGTCGTGCCCAGCGCGGACTGCAGTTGTTGCCGCAGGTCGGACACCGAGAGGGATGCCTTTTAAGGAGTTACGAAGGATACCCGGCGGAGAGCGGGGGGGCCAGAAGGTGAGGCCGTGAGGCAGTGGGGAGTGAGGCAGTGGCGTGGGGCTCTGAGCGAAGCGGCCTCTCCGCCCTCAATAGTCTTGAGTCATGAGTCGTGCGTCGGTTGGCCCGCGCCCGTTTTGGGGATCTCGCCCGCGTAAGGTCGGTTACCCTGGGTTCCGAACAACCTGCTATCCCCCAAACCGGGGGGCCTGCGCAGTTCTCGCGTTTTTAGTGCCAAGCGTGATTGCGTTTGCTGGCTATTTGCGCCCAGGTGAGCGGCTTGGGGTCATACCACCGGAGCAGTGGCGATCAGCTCGGAGAACTTCTTCAGATCGATATTCCCACCCGAGACGATAGCGACGATCGGACCCTGACCCGCCTTGCCGGTCAAGCCGGCCGCGACGGGCAGGCTCCCGGCGCCTTCGGCAATGATGCGCGCCTTCTCCGCCATCAGCCGCATGGCGTTCCTGGTTTCTTCGAGGCTTACAACAATACAACCATCGAGCAGTGGCTTCATCCGCTGCCACATCCGGGGAAAGACACTCTGTCCGCCGGCACCATCCACGAAGGACGCCTTCCAGTCCTTGAAAGTCTGGGGGGACCCCGCGGCGAAGGAAAGTGAAGCTGGAGCCGCGGTCTCCGGTTCGGCACCCCAGACCCTGATCGTAGGCTTGAGGGCTTTCACTGCGGTCCCCACCCCGGTGATGAGCCCACCTCCACCGATGGCCGCAATCACGGCGACGGTCTCGGGCGCGTCCTCCAGAATCTCCAGTCCCATCGTCGCATGCCCGGCGATGAAATTATGATCGTCAAACGGGTGGATAAATGTACCCTCGACGCCGGAATAAGCCCGTTCTTCGAGCGCCTTCCACGCGACTTCGTAGGGCACCAGCACCAGCTTCGCGCCAAGTGCCTTCATCCGCTCGAGCTTCGAGGCGGGGGCGGTTTCGATCGCGACGACGGTGCAGGGGACTCCCGCTTTTCTCGCGGCGTAGGCCACGCCTTGGCCCGCGTTGCCCGCGCTGATCGTCCAGACGCCACGCGTTCGGTCGGACTCGGACAACATCCCGACGGCGTTGGCGGCGCCGCGCAGCTTGTAGGCGTTGATGGGCTGGAGAACCTCAAGCTTGAGGCGAATGTCGGGGTAGCCGGGGCCCAGTTCCAGACGGACGAGCGGGGTCCGGAAGATGGTCCCCGCGATGCGACGCTGGGCCTCGCGAATCTCGGCGAGGTCTATGGGACGAACGGACTCGGCGGTTTTCATCTCCGCTCCAGCAGCGTCCGCCAATTCCCAACTACCCGGATCTCGTTCGGCATTTCAGCACGCAGAAAGACGAACCGGTCTCCATGGGCGTCGTAGTCGTAGTTCGCATGCGGATCCGACTCTTCGTATTTCGTGACGCTGAATACCGTGTCGCGTGCCGTCACCCGGAGTGGATCGAGAGAAAGAGTCGCGACCATGAGATGGCCGTCCGAGCCCGGAGCGCGATAGAACAGTTCGCGGTCTCCACTACCCCAGACTGCCTCACTGCCTCCGGCCGTTGAGACCTGGAGTCTGGCGCCGCCCTCGAGACGTCGTACGTAAATCTCTTCCCGGCCTGACTCGTTGGAAGCCCAGGCCAGCCACTGACCATCGTGGGACAGAGCTAGATCGCTTTCCTGGAACTGAGTGTTCAGAAGAGCTTTTGGCCTGCCCTTGCGCGGAATAAGCCAGGCATCGGCTCCAGTTGCTGAATCAACCGCGTAGGCCAGGACCTGGCTTCCGTCTGGAGTCACCGCCTCCGGAGCGGCGAGACCCGGCGTGGTGGAGATGGTATCCAGCTCCGGGCCCCCATCGGTACGGCGTGAGTACAACGTTATGAGGGTGTCACGGTCTCTCGCCGCTGCATACACCACGGTTTTGCCGTCGGGTGCCCAGATCGCATCGTGTCCGTTCCGTTCAAACGAGAGCCGCGACAAGGTGCGCTGCTCCAGATCATAGATCCAGACATCACGCCCCGAGGCACGGGTGATGTCAACCGTCAGTTTCGACCCATCGGGTGAGAAGCGCGGGCGGTGAAATATTCCGCTGGTGTCGGTCAAGATCTCTTCCCGTCCGCGGCGGTTCACCAGCGTGAGATGGTTGGTTCCCGCCGCGGGGACGTAGATCAACGTCCCTCCGCCGAGGGCGCTCTGGCTCTGACGGTACCCGCCACTCACGCCCAGTCGCACGCCGGTCTTCAGTTCCATCAGATCACCGTCGACCCGTCCCCTTTTCATGTCGAACGGGACTGCGTACAGCGTGGTTCCGACCTGGGCCAGCAGCTGCCCATCCGTGAACAGGATGTCGTCAATACCGTCGGGCAACCCTTCAATCGTCTCCCAGCTGCCGGTGCCCTCGTTCAACCGCTCGGCGTGACGGCCTCCGACGTCGGTCAGGGCGAGGACGGAGCCGTCCGGCAGCATGGTGGCGACTCCCGGAAAGCCCAAGGCTCCCAGCACGCGTCCCGCCCCGCCAGACGGCGGAATCAACTCCAACCCGCGGATAGTCGAGACGACGAGGCCTTGGGGACGCCATTCCAGCGTGCAGCAGGCGACATTGGTCGCTACTCTCACCGCCTGCACGCCACTCAGCGAGACCCGGTAGAGTGCGGTGCCGGCGTTGGTGATGTAGGCGAGGGCTTTCCCATCCGGAGAGAACACGGGGCCAAGTGCCGCTCCATCCGTTCCGGGAATGGCGGTGGCCGTGAAGCTGTCTAACCGGCGCACAAAGATCTGGAGTCCGCCGCTGCCCCGGCCCACGTACGCGATGGTTTGGCCATCGGGTGAGATGCCGATGTTGCGCGCGAAGGCCAGGTCGAGGTGATGCTCAGCCTCGGGCACAATCTGAAGCGCAAAACGGCCGGTGTTTCCGTCCCGACGCGACAAGGCCTTTCCAGTCAGGGCGCCAACGAGAAGGAGCGCGGCCGCGGCACCCGACAGCACCGCCGTGCGGAACATCGCGCTTCGAGGAGTCGAGGGTGCTGCGGTGCGCTGCCCGCCGATCATCCCCGTTTTTCGCCGGCTTCCGCTGCTGGAATCCGCGCCAAGGGCCGAGGCAAACTCCGCCGCCGTCGCAAAGCGATCCGCTGGAGTCTTCTCCAGAGCGGTAAGGACTGCTTCCTCAACGTATGGCGGTATGGTGTGGCGCTTGGGGATCAGCTCGCGCGCTTGCTCCGTCACGACCTTCGCCACGACCGCCTGGGCGGTGGGGCCGGTGAACGGCGGTTCGCCCACCAGCATCTCGTAGAGCACGGCGCCCAGCGCATACACGTCGCTTCGGCCGGTGATCTCCCGCTCACCCATCGCCTGTTCCGGGCTCATGTAGTGCGGGGTGCCCAGCGACATTCCCGTCTCGGTCATCCGGGTGCCACCCGCACTGCTCACGGCCAGGGCGATCCCGAAGTCGGCGACCAGTGCCCGCCCGTCGTGCAGCAGGATGTTTTCCGGCTTGATATCGCGATGAATGACGTGATGGCGATGGGCGTAGTCGAGCGCCGAGGCGACCTCGGTCGCCAGCCGGACGGCATCGGGGATGGGCAGCAGTCGCTCACGGTTCAGACGATCCCGCAGCGACTCTCCCTCGACATAGGGCATCACGTAATACGCGGTGCCGTTCAACTCTCCAGAGTCGATCAGGCCCAGGATGTGGGGATGCTGCAGGTTGGCGATCGTCTTGATCTCGCGGAGGAACCGCTCGGCCCCGATGATGGCGGCCAGCTCAGGGCGGAGCACCTTGATCGCGACCTTGCGGCCGTGCTTCAGGTCCTCGGCGAGGTACACCGTCGCCATGCCCCCTTGGCCCAACTCCCGCTCGATGCGGTAGCGGTCGGCGAGCGCGGTCGATAATCTCTGATCGGTCGTCAACGGTCGATGCCTCCCTGACTCTCAATCCCTCAATCCCTCAAATTCTCAATCCCCAATTGGTCAGCTTACCGTACCCTCCGATACGTGTTCTGGTGCCACCGCATGCCCGTCGCCTGGCCATCCGCCCCAATCTCGAAGACGACGGTCTCGGCCAGTGTGTCGTCCTTCCGGACTCGGCGGAAGGTGTGCTCGCTCACCTTCTTGAACCGGTCCATCTCTCCCATCGGGTCCATCGTCGGGAAGTCCACGGCCGCGAGTCCGTCCTGCCACGGAATGACCGCCGTCTCTCCGGCGAACCCAAGGTCGTAGGTGCCGGCATATCGCGCGAAGGTAGTATCCGCAGGCCGCACGGGAGCTGTGTCACTGGCGGCCGCTTTGATGGCCGGCGCCATGATTGCATACATCTGCTGGGTGAACGCCCCGGTGTTCACCCCCTGCGCATTCACCATGATGACAGTGGCCACCTGCTCATCGGGCTTGAGCAGGAGCTGGGAGCGGAACCCCGGGCACGATCCCCCGTGGCCGACGAAGGTCTTCTCCTTGTTCCGCCAGATCGCGAAGCCCAGGCCCCAGATGGTCTCGAAGTCGGGATCAATCCAGTGCACCCGCTGCATCTCGCGCAAGGTGTTGGTCTGGAGAATGTCTTCGCCCCCCTTCCTGGCGAGCACGCGGAACTGCCAGCTCGCGAAACGGCCCAGGTCCTCCACGGTGGAGGCGTAGCCGGCCGCGGGGGCGATGCCCTTCGTGGTGAAGAAGGCAACCGGGTTCCGTCTGCCATCCCGCTGGATCGAGGTGTATCCTACGGCGAGCCGCTTGCCGCGCTGGTCCGCGGGCATCTCCGGCGTGGTGTTGGCGAGGCCGATTGGGGCGAGGATGTGGCCGCGCACGTATTGGGCGTACAACTCGCCGGAGGTGGCGGCCACGATCTCGCCGGCGAGGGTGAGTCCGAGGTTCGAGTACTGGAAGTAGGTCTCGGCTTCTTGTAGGGTCGTTTGCCGGCTGAGACGCTCGATGATCTGCTCGCGGGTGGGGAAGACGAAATCGGGTCCGGTCCAGTAGGGCGCATCGGCCTCGCGGGGGATGCCGGAAGCGTGCGTGAGGAGTCCCTCCACGGTGACCTCGGGACCGACACTGTCGGAACGCTGGATCCGGAACCATGGCAGGTGCTGGGCCACGGAGTCGTCGAGCCGGAGCCTCCCTGCGTCCCGCTCCCGCATCACGGCGATACTCGTGAAGAGTTTGGAAATCGAGCAGATGCTGTAAATCGTGCTCGGCGTGGCGGGCTGCTTCCGCTCGCGGTCCGCATAGCCGAAGCCGCCGCTCCAGACGAGCTCCTGGTCGTGCACCACCGCGGCGGAGACGCCCGGCAACTGCTGGTAATCACGCTGGGCGTCGAGCCAGAGGCGGAGGAGCTGGATAGCCTGGACGACGCGCGGGTGCTGGGCGATGCCCTGGGCGGCGAGGGGGCGCACGAGAGAGAGGGTGAGCAGGCACGCGATCAGCCAGCGGGAACGGCGCGGCATGAAAATCCTCTGCGTGAGAAGGATGGGTTGGCCAGTGTAAAGGGCGACAGTTAATGTCTGCCCTCCACGTCTGCTCCCAAATTTCAAATTTGAAATCGCGTTAATGCCGTGCCACCTCGGCCGCCCAGATGTCGCTCTGGAGGTCGCCCAGGGTGAGATAGATGCGGCCGCCTCGAACCCGGAACCCGAAACGGTGAAAGGGGCGCGTGGGGTCGTCGAAGCGAACCACGACGTGCGGGGCTCCGCCCGACACCGGAACGGCGATGGCGCTCGTCACCCGGCCTCTTTCCTCCGCCAAGTGGTAGAGGACTCGGCCGTCAGCCGACCATTGGGGAAAGGCCCATCCATCGGTTGAAAACGGCGACACCAGGCGACGGGCCGTGACCACCGTCGACTGGCGCAATCACCAGTCCTCCCGGGCCACAGCCGCACGCGATGAAGCGACCGTCGGGCGACCACGCTCCGATGCGGGTCGAAATCGTGTCGTTCCCGATCACGATAGGAAACGGCCGGGGCGGTGACCAGCTCCCATCGGGGTTTCGGGTGACTATGTGCAGCGCCGGTTTGGTCCCCCAATTCGCGATCAGAATCAGGTGCTTGCCGTCGGGCGACCAGTCGGGCGAGCGCTCATCGTCCGCGCCCTTGGTGACCTGAACGGGAGAACTCCCATCGCTGGACATGACGAAGATCTGCGCGGTGGTCCCCGAGGAATTTGTGGAATGCGATTTCCCTTCCATCAGGAGACCAATCGGCCCAGAACGCGGCCATGGAGTCAGATGTCAGCTGCTCAGGTTCCCCGGGCCCGGCCCCCAGCCGCAGGCGATAGAGCTGGACAGTACCACCGCGATCAGAACTGAACGCAACCCACTGCCCATCGTGCGACACCCCGATGTTTTCGATGATCTGGCTACCGGCGGTCACCGGGGTGGCTTGCGAGATGGAAACGGCACCACTCGTGGGAATGGCGATGGACCAGATGTTCGACGTCTCGCTGAACGCCGCGTAGGCGAAGCGGCTGCCGTCCAGCGACATGCTGATGCTGAGTGCATTGAGGCCGGTGGTGAGTCGGGAGGGCGGACCCGATGACGCCCCGGAGCGGGTCAGGTTGACCTGGTATGCATCGCGGCCCCCGTCGCGAGAGGAGAGGTAGAGCAGGGATCCGCCCGGCGTCCACGTGGGACTGACGTTCAGGAACTGGTCGTCGGTCACGCGAACCGAGGCACCACCGGCCGCCGGAGCTATCCAGATGCTGCTCGGCGCGAAGTTCCCCAGGTCGCTGGAGTTGATGTATTGCGGGTTGCCCGAGACGTAGGCAATCCAGCGGCCATCGGGCGACCAGGCGTAGGAATGCACCTCCCAACCCACGGTGACGAGTCGCGGCGCTCCACCATCCAGCGGCTTGGCAAAAATGGAGTCGTGGGAGGCAAACGCGAACGACTTCCCGTCAGGCGCCATGGCCAATCCGCGGGGCCTGGCGCTGTCCGCCATCAGGAGACGGGAGCTTCCGCCCAGAGCCGGCACGAGTTCGATCCCGCGCTGGCGAGATGTAGACGATACGCTGACCATCAGGCGTCCAGGCGGGCCAGCGCCCGGTCCCGCCACCATCACGCACGACCGCGATCGGTACCCCGCCTTCGACCTGCCGCACCATCAGCGCGCCCTTCGACCCGGAGTAGGCGATGAACTTTCCATCGGGGGAGAGCGCCGGATCGAGCTCGAGTCCGGGATCGATCGTCACCTGAGTCCGCCGTTGCACTTCGAGCGGAGCCGGACCACGATGGCGCCAATACCATATGCCGATCGCGCCGAGGGCGAGGATGGCAAGTGTGGCGATGACCGGTGCGTTGGAGCGCGGGGCAGAGACGACGCGAGTCCCGCCATCGCGAGGTGCAAGGGTTCCTCGTCCCAGCGCTTCCGAGAACTGTCCCACCGGGTTGAAGCGATCGGCTGGCGTCTTGGCCAGCGCGCGGTTCAACGCCTCCGCCACTTCCGCCGGCACCGCCGGTCGCAACTGGGTGACCGATCTTGGCTCGACGGTGAGGTGCTGCCGCACGACGGCTTCGACGGTGGGTCCCCTGAAAGGCGGCTCGCCTGCCAGCATTTCGTAGAGCACGCAGGCCAGCGCGTACAGGTCGCTGCGTCCATCGAGGTCGCGATCTCCCGCCGCCTGTTCCGGGCTCATGTACGCCGGCGTGCCGACCGCGAGTCCAGTCTCCGTGAGACGTTCGCCGCCCGCCGCGCTGATGGCCCGGGCGATGCCGAAGTCGGCGACTACCGCGTGCCCGCTGGTGAGCAGAATATTCTCCGGCTTAATGTCGCGATGAATGACGCCCTTGTTGTGGGCGTAGCTCAACGCATCCGCGACCTCCCGCGCGATGCGCAGTGCGTCGTCCAGCGGAAGCTGCTTCTCGCGGGTGATCCGGTCGCGCAGCGACTCGCCCTCGACGAAGGGCATGACGTAGTACGCGGTGCCATTCACCTCGCCGGAATCGATGAGTCCGAGGATGTGGGGATGCTGCAGGCCGGCGGTGGTCTCGATTTCCCGCACGAAACGGTCGGCTCCGACGACCGCAGCCAGCTCCGGCCGGAGAATCTTGATCGCCACCTTCCGGTGGTGCTTGAGATCTTCGGCGAGATAGACGGTCGCCATGCCGCCCTGACCCAGCTCCCGCTCGATGCGGTACCGATCGGCGAGGGCAGTGGATAGTCGAGTGTCGATGGTCAATGGCGACTTGGTTTTGTCATTGCGAGGAGGCCGTAAGGCCGACGAAGCAATCTCACCCGATTCACCTTCCCTGAAGGCCTTTCTGTGGCAAGCAGCGGCAATTGCTCCGGTCGGGCGTTACTAAAGGCCGAAACGGGTGAGATTGCCGCGTCGGCTGCTGCGCAGCCTCCTCGCAATGACAGAATTCTCGGTAGCTTTGCGGGTCGCCGTCTCCGTCTCCCGTCTCCCACCTGTCCGCCGGTCCGCTCCCTCACCCGTCCTTCCGCACCGTCCGTCCCACGAGGATCGTGATGTTGTCGCTCCCGCCATCATCGAGCGCGTCCTGCAGCAGGGTCTCGCAGACCTGCTTCGCCGAACTCATACTGCCCAGCCGCTCGGCGATCTTTTCGTCCGGGACGTGTCTGGTGAGGCCGTCGCTGCAGAGCAGGCCCACCGCGCCCCACGCCTGGTCCAGGCGGGTCACCATCGGCGCGGTCTGCTGTCCTCCGATGGAGCTGGAAAGGACGTGGGCCCAGCGAGTGCGGGGGACCTCGGCACGCTTGAGCACGCCGGCGTCCATCAGCTCCTGGGCCATCGTCTGGTCCCGTGAGATCTGAGTCAGGACTCCACCCCGGAGCGTGTAGCAGCGGCTGTCCCCCACCTGGAGCAGGTAGGCCCGGGGCCACACCCCAATCCACAGGGTCAGCGTGGTGGACCCACCTCGCGGCTCGTCGGCGTCCCGGGTCTGCTGCACGATCCGCGCGTGCACCTGCATCGCAGCCTCGACGAGCGCATCGGCAAAGCCGGAGTCATTACTGGTGTCGGCGGTGTAGTAGGTGTGCACGCACTGGGTCACATAGTCCGTGATACCGGCGACGGCCAATCGGCTGGCCTCCTCGCCCATGGCGCTCCCGCCAACGCCATCGGCAACCATGGCGAGAAAGGCCAATCGCTCCGCCCCAGACCACCGCCCCGTGTCGGGCAGGCTGGTGTGGTGGACGACGACCCCGGGTCGGAGCGAACAGATCAGAAAATGGTCCTGATTCTCCTTGCGTACCTTGCCGGGATGGGTAATCCCATATACGTCGATTTCGTCATCCCGTGGCTTCCGCGCCGTGGCCTCCGGCGCAATGACAGGCTGGGTCATAAGCTCAGTCTATGGTTGTGAGTCGTGGGTGGTGGGTCGTTGACCAAGTCATGTCGTTTATTGCCGCCCCTCTTAGGGAATCGCAGTCGTCTCCGTGAGATGCCGCTTCACCCATTCCACCCAGAGCCGAGCCCGCTCCCGCGAGTTCACCGGGTCCGCCGAAGCATGAGTTCTTCCCTTGAACCCGACGAACTCGGTCTCCACTCCATTGTCCTTCATCGCGCGATACAGCATGAAGGCCTGAGTCGGCGGAACCCGGAAGTCTTCCATATTGGACATGACGAGGGTCGGTGTCTTGATCCGGGTCGCATAGGTGATGGGTGATTGATCCCGGTACGCCTGTATCCGGCCGTCGACCCAGGGAGAACCGCCGAACAAGTACCGCACCGTCACACTGCCGTCGCCATAGTTGTACTGGTCTTCCCAGCTGGTCACCGGCGCTCCGGCCATCGCGGCCTGCCACTGCTCCGGGTAATTGCCGATTAGCCAGCTCGTCATGTAGCCGCCATAGGACCAGCCGGTGACCGCGGTGCGTTTGGGATCGATGTAGGATCGCTTCCGGAGCATCGCCACCCCGGCCATGACGTCACGTCCGGGGCCCGCACCCGCGTCGCCAATGATGGCGCTCATGTAGTCATTGCCGAGATTATCGCTGCCGCGATAGTTGGGCTGAAACACGACCCAGCCTTCCGCGGCCATGAGTTGAGCCAGGGCCGAGAACTGCAGCTTGGATGCTGACTGCGGCCCGCCATGAATGAGCAGCACGAGGGGATACTGCTTCGACTTGGAGTATCCCGCCGGCAGGACCAGGGCCCCATTCGCCTCGAAGGCGTCGGACTTCCAGGTGACCCGCTCCATCGCGCCCCAGGCGACCTCCTTCGCCCAGGCGTTGAAATCGGTCAGCCGGCGCGGCTTGGCGCTTGGCGAATCCATCACGTACAGCTCCGAGGGGCGGTCAGGCGCGGTTGCGGTAAAGGCGATCACCGGACTGTGCCGGGCGACCGCGATGTCGTATCCAAAGGCGCCGTTGATCACCAGGTCGCCCAGGTCGAGCCGTCGCGCGGACCCGTCGAGTGGCTGGATCCAGGCCCCGACCGTGGTACGATCATTCCCCGCGATCAGCAGCGACTTCCCGTCGGGCATCCACTGCGCGCCGAACAGGTTTCGGTCGATGGCGCGAGTCAGGCTCCGTCCCGCTCCACCTTTGGCTGACGCGACCCACACCTCGTTCTCCCACACCAAATCTCCGCGGCCTTCGCGCGGATACCAGTAGGCGATCATCGACCCGTCGGGTGAGAACACCGGATTGTTCTCGAACCGCCGCGCGTCGGTGAGTGAACGGATGGCACCGGTGGCCACATTCACGATCTGGACGTGCACCGAATCGAGCTTGCCGCTTTGCGGGAGCGACCACCGCGACGAAGGCAATCTCGCTCCCGTCGGTCGACCAGCTGAGGGAGGATGGCGGACTGCTCGGCGGCAGCACGAACTCGAGGGACCAGGAGCCGCTGGTGAGGCGCCGGGGCACCGCGCTGTCGGTATCGACCAGCCAGATGTGCTGCGGCTGGATGTTCTCCCTGAGAAACAGGTCTTGGTCACCCACCTGGAAGGTAGTCAGGTGCTTGGCGTCGCCTTCACGGGCTGGTACGCTGTCGGCCGCCGCGTAAGCGATGGCTCGACTATCGGGCCGCCAGCTGAAGTGCTCGACGCCGGTACGATGCGAGGTGAGCCGCCTGGCCTCGCCTCCGCTCATGGGTAGCAGCCAGATCTGGTTCTCTCCAGCGCTGTCCTGCGCCAGGAAAGCCAGGGCCTTGCCATCGGGGGCGAAACTAGCGCTGCCGGCGGTGCGGCGGCCGAAGGTCAGTTGCCGTTGCGTCCCGGTCGCTACGTCCACGGCATGCAGTTCCGTCTCGTTCCGGTCCACGGCGTAGTTGGGGCGGCCTACGGTGACCACCGCGGTCCGGCCATCAGGGCTCAGCTCGACGCCACCCACGCTCACGAAGCGGCGGAAATGGTCGAGCGTGAAGGGCTGTTGCGCGGCGGCCGGTGCGGCGATCAGGGTCGCGACCCAGAGCGAGCGGAGTATGCGACTGTGCATGATGATCGATGGTCAATGGTGGA
Organism: uncultured Gemmatimonadales bacterium; assembly: GCA_963788625.1. Lineage (GTDB taxonomy): Bacteria > Gemmatimonadota > Gemmatimonadetes > Gemmatimonadales > GWC2-71-9 > DATBGE01. Next base: position 1,448,336 of record CAWBHB010000001.1, read on the forward strand.
TGGTCGTGAGCTGGTCGAAGCTCGACCAATTCCTTGGCCTTGCCCATCGTACGAAGGTGGGAGGCCCGCGTTTCAATGAACGCCTCAAGATCGAGGAACCTTCATGCTCCGACCGGTGAGGACTCGCCCCTGCACGTGCGGGGCGTTTTTCCAACGCTGCGCCTGGCGGATTGGTTACCGCGCTGCCCATCGAACCCATTATCCCCTGACTGGGGGGACTCGAGTGCCTCGCGTTTTTTAGCCCACGCCTAGCGCCCCTTTATCGCCACCGCACTCAGCCCCCAGCGGCACCGGCCGCAGACCCGGCCACTGGTGCGCCGCCGCATCCCGAGCCGAGAGCGATTGGAAGTAGCGATCCGCCACCTCGTTGGTGATCACCATAGAGGAAGGATCAGACTTGGGCGTTGCAGTCGGTGCGACGGTCGAGTCCGTCTTCTTTCCGGTGACCTGCCCGGTAGCCTTCTTGATGATCCCGCCGACCTGGGCGTGGCCCGCCGGGACGGCAGCGAGCAGCAGAAGGCTGAGGCAGACAGGGAGAGGTCGGAGCATGCGAGCGAACCGTGGGTGGAGGAGGTGGTCAATCGGATCGAGGTGAACGGTGAACAGGGAACGGTGAACGGGATTCGACCCAGAGCATCTTCCACTCCTGGTCTGTTGGCTCGCGCCCGTTCACCGTTCGCCGTTCACTGTTCACCACTCCTTCTTATCTCACGGAGCGGAGTTCAACCCGCCTTCTGCTGCCGCTCAGGGAAACGCTTGGCCGATCTTGCCCGATGCTTCTCCGCCTCCAGCTCGCGGTTCTTGGGTGGCGCCGTGGTCACCAGGGAATCCAGCAGGTGCTGGACCGTATGCGACACCTCCTCCACCGCGTGGTCGAACGCCTCCCGATTGGCGGTGGAGGGCTTGGTGAATCCGCTGACCTTGCGCACGAACTGCAGGGAAGCCGCGCGGACTTCCTCGGATGTCACCGGCGGATCGAAGTGGTAAAGCGTTCTGATATTACGGCACATGACCTGCTCCTGCGCTATGCGTTGGTGAACTGGCTGGGTCAGTCGCGAAACGGCGACTTGGAAGGACGGGAGCGACCGGTGCCTCCGGAACGTCCCAGCAGCCGCTGCAACTCCTCCTCGCTCATCTCGAAGGGATCGGATTCATAGCCCGGCGGATCGATCCGGGTAATCCGGCCCGGGTTGTCGGCGACGGGATGGAACTCCCATGCCGTCTTGGAGAAATCCCGGACTTCCCACTCGTTTCCTTCAGGGTCGGTAAAGCGACGATATCCCACGGTCCTGCTCCATGCTTCTCAATGACCAAATCCGGCCCGTTATGCTGGTGCGCCGACTCGAGCAGGGCCGGCCAGTGCTCGACGAGGGCCAATGGAATTTGCCCCGTTGTTTCGTCGCAGGCCAGCAGCACCCTTGTCCGCCGGTCCGCCGGTCCGCCGGTCCGCCCGTCCGCCTTGTCCGCCCTGACCGCCCTGTGCGCCTTCTACTTCCCCGCCTTCTCCCTCAACTCCTCAAACCAGTTCAACACCACGTTCACCCGCCGGGGCGCCAGCTCGGGAAGGCGCTTGATCATCAGGAAGCGATTCCCATCGGGGGTCACCTGGTAGCTGGGAGAGGCGAAGTTGAGCGAGATGAACGATCCAGTGAACAGCGCTGTCGGGCGCCCGATTCGACCAGACGCGAGGTCGACCGAGACGGCCATGACGCTTCCCGCGTTGCGGTAGACCAGCTCACGCCCACCCCTGGTCCAGTAGGCTTCGGCTCCGCCCCCGATCGATACCTGATGCCTGGCCCTGTGCGGGGTCCGGGAACGACTGGAGATAGACTTCCCGGCTTCCCGACTCGTCGGAGTCGTATGCCAGCCACTTGCCGTCTGGCGAGAAGGCTGGGCGACGCGGAGAAAACCTGCTCTGCAGGAACGGGCGAGGCGTGCCCGAGCCGTCCAGGGGGAGCACCCAAATCTCAACACCGTGGGTGGGACGACGGATATCGCGAGCACCCTTCCGTCGGGTGAGAGGGAACCGGCATACTTGTCGTACTGGCTGGTCAGCAGAGGCTCCTCTGGAGTGCTGGCGTCCACCGTGCGCCAGTAGAGATCGAATACGGGCCGTTCGGAGGTGTAGATGACCTTGCGCCCATCAGCCGTCCATACGGCGACCGAAGCTTGGCGCGGTACCCGAAGTCAGGCGACTCAGAATGTCGCGGTCGAAGTCATAGATCCAAACATCTTCCTTCACCGCGGTGCCGATGGTGACTGCCAATCTCCGTCCATCGGGCGACAACCTCGGCTGATCATACACAGCCGGCTGCAGTTTCAGGGAAGTCTCGTTCCCGTTCCTGTCCACCCACTCGGGCCGCGTAGGAGCCTACGTCGTCGATCCCGGCACATAGGCGAGGTTCCCGTTCGCCGAGACGGTGTAGGCGGCAATCCCGTTCGATCGAGACCATGGCGACATCGGGAACCACGGGTACCGCGGACCCGGTGGTGATGAGGTGATCGGCATCGAATGGACTGGCGAGGAGAGGCGTCCCCTCTGCCCGTAGAGCAGGTGGCCGGTCGCGACATAGCGGCCGTATATACCTCCTTCCACCAGGACTTTCCGCGCTCCGGTCTTGAGGTCCACCACCTCGATCTTGGCCCGCTCGATGGGAGTTGAGAAGTTGGTGAAGATCACGTGTCTCTGATCGGGGAGAAACTGAGGCCACCAGTGGGCGAGTTCGCCCTTCGTGCTGTCGGGTGTGGTGACCTGCTCGGGTTTCCCGCCGCCGGGCGGGAGGCGCCAGAGCCCACTTTTGTAGTCGGGCGTGTAGATGATGGTTCCGTCGGTGCCCCAAGCACCCCCGCCCCAGTCCCCGTCGGCGAATCTCGACCGATGTCCCGCCTTCGGCAGGGACCTTCTTCAGGTTGCGCCTGGTCGTGAAGCCGACCCATTTCCCGTCAGGCGAGAAGAACGGCCGGCGCCCGTCCTCGGTCCCGGGCATCTCGGTGAACTGCTCTTCGTTCACGCTCCGGCGGAAGAGGTGTATTGGCCGGCCGCTCCGCGTGCGCTGACGAGTTCACTTCCGTCGGGTGAGAGCGCCAAGGTCCGGGCTCGTCGGGGAACTCCTCGGTCTTCTCGAGGTCCACGCTGAACCGAACGATGGGTGTCGTTCGACCCGAGCGTTGATCAGCCGAAGTCCGAGAGCCCCGGCAACCGCCGCAAGGAGGCCAGCGACGATCCAGGCCGACGGTTGGTGAAGCCGAGAAGCCGTCGACGTCCTGAGGAACGCGGCGCGACGCGCGATCCGGTATCGGTGACCGGCGCGACTGCAGCGACCGCCCGGCTCTCCGATCGGTCCCGTCTCGAGCGCCTGAGCGAACTCGGCCGCCGTCCCCCATCGATCCGCCGGCAGTTTCTCCAGCGACCGCAACACCGCCTCCTCGACGTGCACCGGCACGGTGGAGCGGAGCGACCGAATCGAATGGACCCGGTCGGTGAGCACCTTCGCCACGATGGCCTGTGCAGTCGCTCCGGTGAATGGCGGTTCGCCCACCAGCATCTCGTAGATCACCGACCCCAGGGCGTAGATATCGCTTCGCGGTCCCAGGTCCCGCTCGCCCATCGCCTGCTCGGGACTCATGTAGTGCGGCGTGCCGAGCGAGAGACCGGTCTCGGTCATCCGGTGGCCGCCGGCCGCCCGCACCGCCAGCGCGATCCCGAAGTCGGCGATGAACGCCTGACCCTCGTGCAGCAGGATGTTCTCGGGCTTGATGTCGCGGTGGATGACGCCGTGGCGGTGGGCGTAGTCGAGGGCGCTGGCGCACTCGCGCCCGATCCGGAGCGCATCGCTCAGCGGGAGCTGCTTCTCCCGATTGAGCCGGTCGCGGAGCGACTCGCCGTCCACATAGGGCATGACGTAGAACAGGAAGCGTCCCGGCCTCGCCGGAGTCGTGCAGCGGCAGGATGTGCGGGTGATGCAGGTTTGCGGTGACCTTGATCTCGGCCAGGAAACCGCTCGGCACCGAGTACCGCGGCGAGCTCCGGCCGCAGCACCTTGAGCGCCACCTTGCGGCCATGCCGGATGTCCTCCGCCAGGTAGACGGTGGCCATCCCGCCGTGACCGAGTTCCCGCTCGATGCGGTAGCGGTCGGAGAGGGAGGTGGAGAGGGCTGGTCGATGGTCAATGGTGTGTGGTCGTAAGCGGTTGGGTGTGGAGTCGTCGGCAATCGTCATTGGCGGCTCGTGAGTCTCGGAGTCAGGGGACCTGCGACCCATCACTCAAGAGTCGTGACCATCGACCATCGGCCATCGACCATCGACTGCTGCCCTGTCGACTATTGACCCGATTCCCCCGCCAGCTTCGCCATCCGCCCGCGCACCTCGCGCACGGTCGGCTGCAGCACGGGATCGGCGTCCTTCCAGAGCGCCACGAATCGGGTGTAGTAGTCGAGTGCGCTCGCCTTGTCGCCCCGCTCCTCGTACAGCTCCCCAAGCCGCTTGAGACTCGGCGCGAGTCCCCAGGCGTTCGACAGAATCCTGAAGCCAGTCCCGGGACCGACCGCGCGCTGGTACGCGGCGATCGCCGAGTCCGACTGGTTGGCCCGTTCGTAGGCGACGCCCTCTTCCCACGCCCCGCAATCCGGACAGTCGGGCGCGAATCTCCCTCGGATGAACGCGGCGACCGCGTCCCTCGGCTTGCCCTCCGCGAGCGCCAGCCATCCGGTGGCGCGATACCACCCCCAGACTCCCCGTCGAACCCCTTCGGGTACGCTCGCTTCATATTCTGTGAGCAGCCGCCGTGCCTCTGCAGGCTGACCGGCGACCGCATAGACCAGGGCGATCATGTCGACGGGACGGTCCAGCGCGGGAATCGAGTTGAGTGGACGCCGCTGCAGGGCGGAGCGGAGCAGTCGGAGGGCCGCGACGGTGTCCCCACGGAACAGGGCGTACTGCAGGGCAATACTTGCTTCACCCTCGAGTGCCGCGCCCGGGAGTCCCCGCTGTTCGACTGATGCCGATGTTGAGTTGAGCCTGTCGCTCCGCTTCGGCTAACCGACCCTGGGTCTGGGCCAAGGAGGCGAGACCCATGGAGGCCATGCTCTGATAGCTCGGATCCCGGAGCTTGAGTCCCACATCCAGCCAGGCCCGTTGTGCGCTGTCGTACTCTCCCAGGACACCGAGGGCCGTGGCCCGTCCGCGCAGATAGACCGGTGCGGTCGAGTCGAGCCTGGCCATCGTCTCGAGCGTGCGCCGCACGTCGTCCGTGTGTCCCTGGGCAAGCTGCGCGTTGAGGAGCTGCATGTGCATGTTGCCCACGGTGGTCGCCGAGCGCACCATGGGAGCCGCCACCGATTCCGCCTCTGCGAATCGACCCATCCGCCCCAGGAACAGGGCCAGATTGTTGGTTGCTCCGTAGTTCTCCGGGCTCACGGCCAGGAGACGACGGTAGGCTGCCTCCTCCTTGGCCGGATCGACGTCGACATTGCCGTAGTAGTAGGCGATGGTGAACTGCCGTTCGACCTCGGGCAGACGATCGCGGTACTGGTAGGCCTTGGTGGTGGCCAGGATCTGTCGCTCCTGGCTGGCGCGCGTGTTACTCAGGGCGACCGCGAGCTTGCGCCACGCCATGGCGAAGCCGCTGTCCAGCGCGATGGCCTGTTCCAGCAGCGGGATGGCCTTGTCGGGCGGAACCCTGGTCGTTGAGCCGCGACCCTTCGGAGTAGAGCCGGAGTGCCTCGAGCGACGACGTCGTGACCTGATCCAACGGCTCCCCGGTCCGGATGGTCTTGAGCGATTCGCCGATCCGCTCCCGGACGTGACCGGAGAGCCGGTCGATCGCCGCGACGATTCCGGCGTCATCGGTCGCGGTCTCCCGCAGCGCCACCAGCTCGGCGCCGTCTCCCGCGTTCAGGATGCGGGCCGAGAGCACATAACCCTTGCCGACCGAGCTGATCTCGCCGGCGACGACCGCCTTCGCCCCTTCCCGTGCCGCGATCTCCCGAGCCACGGCGCTCGTGATCGGGGTATTCGGATCGCGCTGCATCCGCTGCAGCGCGTCGCTGATCTGCGCGGTGCTCATGATCTGCACGACAGGAGACTGACCGAGGTCGATGCGGAACGCCTCGGTGATCGAACCGGCAAGATTGGGATCGGCAGTCCGGTTCTCGAAGTCGGCCACAACCAGGCGGTCTTTTTCGCTGAGCCGTCCTGACGCCACCAGGGTACCGACCGGGCCGATGCCGAGGAGGCGCATGGCGGTGTAGATGACGGCGATCACCCCCAGTGCCGCGAAGGCCATGATGCCGCCCTGAATGGCCTTCTTCCAGGTAAACAACCGATGCAGTCCCTCGGCTCGGCGTAATCGAGACTCTGCCGCTCGCCCGCGCCAGCGCTCTCCGGCGCTCGAATCGGCTGGTGATCAGCATGATCGGCAGCCCGATGAGCAGCAGCGCGATGGCGCCGTAGAACACCCAGTCGGGCAGGCCGAGCTGATGGACCAGCAGGTAAACGAGGCCCAGCACTCCCACGCGAGGCGGCCCCGAACAGCAACGCGACTCGCGCCGGGTGACTCTTTCGAATCGCCTCCTCGGTGCCACTCGAGACCACCGGCGTGGTCCCGGTGGGAGTCATGCCGCCGGTGCTCGGGGTTGTCAGCGGCTCGAGCTGGACCAGCAACTCACCCGCGCTCTGCCACCGATCCGCGGGACGCTTCTCGAGGCAGCGCATCAGGACGCTGTTCGAGCTGGGCGGACACGGCGGGCCGGTGCCTGGTGACCGGCTCGGGCGCCTGGGTGATGTGCGCGGCGAGCAGGGCCTGCGGTGTCGGCGCGACGAACGGGGTCCGGCCGGTGAGCATCTCGTAGGCCAGCGCACCCACGGCGTAGATGTCGGCGCGATGATCCACGTGGGGATCGGCCGCCGCCTGCTCCGGGGCCATGTAGGCCGGAGTCCCCAGCGCCACACCGAGTGAGGTCAGCGAGGACTTGCCGCTGGACGCGGTGACCGCCTTGGCGACACCGAAGTCGGTGACCACGGCGTGACCATCGGAGAGCAGCACGTTGTCCGGCTTGATGTCGCGGTGCACGACGCCGTTGCGGTGGGCATACGAGAGCGCGTCCACCACCTCGCGCAGGATCTTGGCCGCCTCGCCGACCGGCAGCTCTCCCTCGCGGGCCAGCTTGGCTCGGAGCGACTCGCCCGCGATGTAGGGCATGATGTAGTACAGCAGGTCGCCCGAAGCGGCGGCGGCGAGCAGCGGAACGATGTGCGGGTGCTGCAGCCGGGCGGCGAGCTGGATCTCCCGCTCGAACCGCTCGACGTTGACCGAGGCGCCCATGTCGGGCGGGAGCAGCTTGATGACCACCTGGCGCCCCAGCCGGGTTTCCTCGGCCAGGAAGACACGGCTCATCCCCCCGCCGCCCAGTTCCTTCAGGACGCGGTAGGTGTCACCGAGAGCGGCTTGCAGCCGGGGCTCGAGGCTGATGGTGGATTCCAGGTGGAGAGAAGGTTAAAGCTACGGGGAAACGGGGCTAAAAACTACGGGGGAGAAGGGAGAGGACTAACTGAGTCGGGGGCAATGGAAATCGGGTGCCAAGGCAGTGGACACTAGGTCCTCGCTGCACTCGGGATGAGGTGCTACCCTCGCTCGTGCGCCGTCTCCCGTCTCCCGTCCCCGTTCGCCGTTCACCGTTCCCGTCTCACCGTCTCACTCGCCCGGATGGTACTCCCGCTCGGTATGCCCCTTCAGCTGTGACCGGTAGAAATACACCTCTCGCAAGTCCCCTTTGCTGTACCGCTCCGCCTGGTCGTTGAAGTGCCTGGACTTGGGATCGCCGCTCTCGCCGCCCGCCGTCACCGCTCTGGCCCGGACCGAATCGCCGAACTCGACCACCGCGACGAAACTGTTCCCATACCTCCCGTAGCGCTTCTTCGTCCCGCTGTTGGCCTGGGGAACGATCGACGCCAGCGAGCCCCACTGTGCGGTGGTGAAGGGAACCGGGATGCTCGGCGCGGAGTCGCTGAAGTGATGCACGATGTCATCGGTCAGCCGCTGGAAGCGGTTGATGTCTCCCCAGGGCGTTTTCCAGGTTCCGAAGTCCTGGGCCAGTTTGTCCGATGCTGCCGCCAGCGCGCTCAGCCGCTCGTCTGCCGTCGCCTTCTTTGCGATGTACTCCCACCCCGGGAGATCTTCGTCGTTCGCGTTCTGTGGTACCCGTCGCCAGAGGTCTTCAGCCCCAATAGACGGCCAGCGCGGTCGGCACCGACTCGGCGGACCAGCGATAGTCCCAGCCGCGCAGCAGCTTCACCTGTTCGGCCAGTTTCGATTTCAGCGGGCTCGAAGCAGGCAGCTGGTCCCAATCCTTGATCAGCGGGGGGACCAGGATCGCAAAGGTTGGCTGGTAGCTGTCGTAGGCGGCGTCGATCAGTCCCTGCAGTGAGAAGTCCTTCTTCCCCTCGAGCAATCGCATCGCATGAATGCCGCGCGGATTCTCGCCATAGGTGTCCACGTAACGTGGGAAATCTTTCTGCTTCGGGCTGTCCTTCCCGGCCGCCGAGTAGGGCCAGTTGTTGGTGTTCTGGATCCAGCCGTTGGGCGGGTTCAGCACGTTCGGCATCTCGTCGAGGGTGAGCAGTCCCTTCCAGTCGGTGGCCGAATCGCTTCCGTCCACCGGGCGAGTCCAGTCGAATTTCGGATCTCTCTTGGGGATGAAGCTGGCCTGGAAGTAGGCGATGTTGCCGTCGGCGTCGGCGTAGACCGTGTTGTTGGAGGAGTTGGTGCGCAGGTTCACGGTCTCCTGAAACGCCTGGTAGTTCTTCGCCTTGGTCCTGGTGTAGGACTCGGTGAGGGCCTCACCGGGTCCTCCATCAGCCGGACGCTGATCCACTTGCCATCCGCCTCCCGTACGATGGGTCCGTGCCGAGTGCGGTACACGGTGAAGGCTCGCTCGCCCATGCCGCCCTCCCGCTTGTACGGCACCGTGATCTTCTCGACGGTGACCGGCCGTTCGACGCTACCGTCGCGATAGAACAGGCCGTCGCCCTTCGCGGACTTATCGTCTCGGCATACTCGTCAATCGCATCGACTCCGCTGGAGGTGTGCATCCAGCCCAGCCGGTCGTTGAAGCCCTGGTAGATGAAGAACTGTCCCCAGGTCGCCGCGCCGTAGGCGTTCAGCCCTTCGTCGCTCGACCATCTGCAGCTCGGAGCGGAAGAAGAATGAGGTGTGGGGATTGATCAGCAGCAGGGCGCGATGGGAGACGGTATTGGCCGGCGCGATGGCGATACCGTTGGATCCGGTAGTCTCCGGGAGCAACGCAGGGTCGCTCTCGGCCTTGGCGCCGGCGGTCTTGCCGTAGAAGGCCTCGAGAGCCATCGAGCGAGATGCTTTCGATGTCGCCGCCGATGCTCCCTTCGCTGAAGGTCAGCGCCATCCAGGGTTCGAAATGAGTGATGACCCGGGGATGCACCTCCGGATGCTTGAGCAGGTAGAAATTGAGCCCATCGGCCCAGGCGTTCATCAGTTGCTTGAGCCAGTCGGGGCTCGACTCGTACAGCGTCTTCATCTCGTCCGGGTCGATGAACAGCTTCATGCGAAGGTCCTGATAGATCGCTTTCTCTCCCTCGGCCTCCGCCAGTCGCCCCATGGCGTTGATGTAGTTGGTCTCCACCCGGTTGAAGTCGTCCTCCGCCTGGGCGTAGATCATCCCGAATACGGCGTCCGCGTCGGTCTTGCCGTAGACGTGCGCGATGCCCCAGTCGTCTCGGATGATGGTGACCCGTTGCGCCTGTTGCTCGAGTTTCGCCGCGTCGGATCGAGGAGGCAGGACTGGAGGCGCACGCGGCGCACAGAGTGGCGACGACGAGAAGCCTGCAGGCATGACGCGTCACTTCAATTCCTCCGTCAGAAGGATCGTGGGTTCACCCGATAACCGAGCGGGAAGATCGTTCAGTGCACCACCAGCGCCTGCTCGGAAGACTCGCTTGGTTGTGCCCCTCAGGATATGCTACCAGGCGGAAGTCTCCCGAGTCCGCCCTGAAGCTGAAGTCGTAGGTCTCTCCAACCTGAACGAATTGTCGTGCGGGCCTGGTGGTCGCCTGCGACTGCGGCAGGTCGGCTCCATCCTTGGCCAGCGCTCGCCACGTCACCACGGACGTATCCCGATAGATAGCGAACTCGAGGCTCGCCGCAGGACCGATGTTGACCAGGCGGAATCGCTGGACGACACCGGCCTGAATCGACATCGGCTTCGCTGTCGTGTCTCCATTGACCACGACGTCCGGCGGATCGGCGGGCCCGTCCCAGCCTGCCACGTAAACGTGGTCGGTCGCGGGGTCGAATGGTTTCCCCGGCTCGAGCACGAGGACGGCGCCAAAGAGTCCCGACGTCAGCTGTTCGAGATCGTTCATGTGGGTGTGATAGATGAACGTCCCCGCCCGAGGCAGAATCAGGTGGGCCACGAACGAGTCTCCCGGCTGGATCGAGGGCGCCAGGGTGGTTCCGGCGCCACTCCAGCCGGCCACTCCGTCGGAGTAGCTCCCCAGCTCGATTCCGTGCCAATGGATCGCGCTTGGCTCCTTGAGACGGTTGATGATCACCATGTCGGTGGGTTGGTCGCGGGTCAGCAGCAGGAGGGAACTTGGTACCTCGATCGAATCGGACGCGGGGACCGCCCCGCGCTGCAGCACGTAGGCCATCGATCGCGGCGCTCAACCGATGGCGGAGACCTTCCTGAATGAACAGGTGCTCGCGCTTCACGACCACTGGCGGCAGTTCGCCGGCCTACCCCGCGGGGATCAACCGTGATTCCCAGACACCAGTCCGGCCATGTGAACACCAGGGTCGTGAGCCATACGGTCGTGACTGTCGGCTGCCGGCGGGTCGAGCCGGGTATCAGGGACCACATGGAACCCGATGTGGCAATGAAACAACCAGTTGCCCGGGCGATCCGGACTCCAGGAGACCGACCTCGTCTCGAACGGTCTCATGTCCTCGGTCACGACCAGCCGGCGGTCCTCCGGTCGGTAGAGCGAATCCCGCAGACCGTCTCCCGATGCGTCTACGCTGTAGTAGAACCCGTGGAGGTGCATGGGATGCGGGCGCCAGGTCGCATTGATCACCCGCCAGCGAATGGTGTCGCCCACTGTGGCGTGCAGCCGCTCGGTGTATGGCCACGACCGGCCGTTGATGGCGAGAGCGTTCCGGTAATTCGCCGAATCAATGGTCCTTCCCCCAGATGTTCAACATCAGAATTCGATCCGTGGTGATCCCTCAGGCGGGTCGACCACGAAGGCGCCGGACAGCTCCTCCCGCTCGTCGTCCTTTTCCGGATTGTGCTTGCCCAGCACCGCCCAGTAGAAGTAGGTGCCCGGCCGTCCCGCGGCGAACGGACGGTGCGGACCTCTCCCGGTCGGAGAATCACGCTGTCATCGCGTAGCGGCCGGCCGAGTGAGGAGGCCGTGCACCGAGATGGTGGAGTCGGGAAGGGCGTTCCGAATGCTGGCACTGATGATCGTCCCCGTCCTCACTCGAATGAGCGGTCCCGGGATTTGTGGTGCTCTGGACTCCTCGGCGAATGCGGCCAGCTCGGCGGAAGGTCCGCTGTCGGCCTCCGGTCGCCACACGCGCCATCCGGATCTCGAGCCTGATCCGGAGCGTGTCGTTCCTCACTTGGCCGGCCGGAGTGCGGTTGTCGTTCGCAGCGACGACGGGAGACTCGCCTCGGGGCCAGTCAGGCGTGCTCCCTGAACTCGCAGCGGCGAAAATTCCGATCAGAACGGCTGCAAGAGGTGGTGGGATGCGGGGCACGGCGCTCATGAGGCCGCGACGCGGCGGATTCAATCACTCGACTCCATCCAGCAGCCATATGTCTCCTCCATGTGGCGCGTCGTGATCGAACAGCACGTAGTGTCCATCGGGAGACCAGACCGGATAGTCGATCCGAATGGCGGCATCGGGGAACTCGAATATCTGATAGGGCAGCCCGCCGTTCAGCGGCGTGATCCACACGGTCTTGTGGCCCTTCACATCGAGGATGCGGCTGTGGTCGGGCGAGAATGACATGTGAGCTGCCGCCGGCCACATCCGGCAGGCGTACTCGACGGCTCCGGTCTCCACGTTGACCGACAGAATCTGCGTGCCTCCGGGAGGTTCGGCCCGGAAGACGACGCTCTTGCCGTCGGCCGACCAGCGCATGAAGTGGCCCGCCGCGCCGGCGGTTGAGAGCTGGTGCTGGTTCGAGCCGTCGGCATTCATCACCCAGAGCTGGAAGCGACCGTCGCGGTCCTCGTGGTACGCGATGTGCTTCCCGTCCGGCGAGAAGAACGGGTTGATGTGGATTCCGGTATCCGAGGTCAGCCGCTGGAGCGCGGTGTCGGCCACCTGAACCGTCCAGATGTCGTTCTGGCCCGATCGGGAAGAGAAGAAGGCGATGACCTTCCCGTCGGGCGACCAGTTCGGCTGGTAGTCGCCACCCGGACCGGTGGTGAGCTGCCGGTCCGGCTCGTCCGGCGAGTGCAGCCACAGGTTCATGTCTCCGTTGCGATCGGAGTTGAACGCGATGGTGCGCCCATCCGGAGACCAGGCACCCCGACTGTCCACCCGAGTCGTGGCGATGACTGGCTCGGGCTGCCCGGTCGCTTGCCCGGTGGCCGGATCGATCGGCAGCCGCCAGAGGTCGGCCTCGATGCGGAAGATCGAGAAGGCGAGGCGTTTCCCGTCCGGTGCGATGGAGGGCTCGAGATCGTCGCCCGCGCCGGTGGTGAGCTGCTCCGGGAGCGGACCGCGGATCGACCGCTGGGCGAAACCGCCACCCGCCAGAGGTTGAGACCGCCGCCCCGCAGTGAGGAGAAGTAGATGAACCGTCCCGAGGGCGACCAGGCCGGGTTGACGTCCACCACGTCGTCATGGGTCACCCACGTCGTCGCGCCGGTCGCCAGGTCCACCACGACGATGTCGGACTTGGGCTGCTGCAATCTCCGGAAGACCAGCCGCTTCCCGTCCGGCGACCAGCGGGGGCTCATGTGCGCCACCTCGTTCGAGCTGTCGCTGGTGACTTGGCGCGGATTGAGGCCGTTCTTGTCGGTGACCCAGATCCGATGCGCTCCTCCCCAACCGGCGTCTACCGCGATGTGAGTCCCGTCAGGCGACCAGCTCGGACTGAAGGCTCCCGAGAGGAGATGTTCTTCGGCTCCCGATTTAGGATCGACCGTCCACACATCGCCGCCTTCGGCGTACAAGCCCAGCACGTCGCCAGGCTCGAGCTTGCCGTCGGAGAGGCTGGAACGGACCAGCGCGATCACGCTGCCGTCGGGCGACCACGCGGCCTGGATATCGTCACGCGATCCCTGGGTGAGCTGAGTCTCCTCACCACCAGGATAGCGTTCGGAGGAACAGGTTGCGGTAGCCGCCGACCGTCCGGGAAAACACCAGTCGCGCTCCGTCGGGCGACCACGATGGCCACTCTTCCACCGCCTCGCCGAGGTGAGCTGGGCCAGTCGAGTCGCGGCGGCTCGTGGAGGTGGTTGGGTCCGATGGGTGGCCAGCCAGAAGATGACAGCGAGGGCCCCCAGACCTGCGAAGGCCAGGACTCGAGTCCGGCGAGCCGACGGTCCGGCCGCAGAGCCTGTGGCTCTTCGTGAAACCCTAACGCCTCGCTGAACTCGCGCGCCGAGGCGAACCGGTCCGACGGCTTCTTCGCCATCGCCTTCGAGACCGCCTTGTTCAGGGCGGGAGGAACGTCGGATGACTCGGGGAGCGGCGTCGCCTCCCGCGTCAGGACGGCGGCCATCAAGGCCTGCAGAGTTTGACCTGAGAAGGGTGGCTTACCAGACAGCATTTCGTATAGCACAACTCCCAGGCCGTAGATATCTGCTCGACCGTCGATCTCCAGTTCGCCATTGGCCTGCTCGGGACTCATGTAGGTCGGCGTGCCCACACTGACGCCTGCCTGAGTCATCCGATCGGCGCCGGCCGCGGAGACCGCTCGCGCGATTCCGAAGTCCGCGATCACCGCGTGGCCGGCTTCGAGCAGGATGTTGTCGGGCTTGATGTCGCGGTGGATCACGCCGTGCTGGTGAGCGAAATCGAGCGCGTCGGCTACCTCACGGGCGATGCGGACCGCCTCGGCCGCCGGCAAGCGCGTTGCCTCGCGGTCGAGCCGCGCCTTGAGGGATCCGCCCTCGACGAGCGGCGAGACGTAGTACAGAACACCGTCCACGGCGTCCGAGTCGTACAGCGGCAGGATATGGGGATGACGGAGCCTTGCGGTGACCCGGATTTCCTGCAGGAACCGCTCGCTCCCGATCATGGCGGCGAGCTCCGGGCGCAGGACCTTGATCGCGACCTGGCGATCGTGCTTGAGGTCGTGGGCCAGGTAGACCGTGGCCATGCCGCCCTGTCCCAGCTCCCGCTCGATGCGGTAGTGGTCGGAGAGTGCAGCCGACAGCTTGTCGTCGATGGTCAATGGTCGGTGGTCAGTCTAGTCGTGAGTCGTGGGTACCGTCGGGTCAAGGTCAGTAGTCGCTAGTGGCCCAGGGTTCACTATTCCAAGACTCAAGACCCAGGACCCAAGACCACCAACCATCGACTTTCGACCCTCAATGCACCGTCAGGCGCTGGATCCAGAACGGCTTCCCTGGGGGGCCGGCTCTCAACTGGTATTCTCCTCGCTCGGGGGTCCATTCGAAATCGTAGGTTGCCCCAACCTGAACCGCCTGAACGGCGTTGACCTCCACCGCCTGGTGCGCCGGGAGGTCGGCACCATCCTTGGCCATCCGGCGCCAGCGCACCAGGGAGCTGTCTCTGTAGATCGCAAACCCAACCGGCAGGGCCAATCCGATGTTGACGAAGCGGAACCGATGAGATACTCCCGGCTTCAGCTCGAGCGGGGCAGGCAGCGAGTCACCGTTGATCAGGACTCGAGGCACCTCGGGGATCAGGGAATCCCATCCAGCCACGAAGACATGATCCCGGAGCGAATCGAATCGCTGGCCGGGTTCGAGCACGACTATGGCGCCATACAACCCGGACGACAGTTGCTCGAGGTCGTTGAGGTGGGTGTGGTATATGAACGTGCCGGCCCGGGGCAGGATCAGGTGCGCCGTGAAGGAATCGCCCGGCGCGATCACCGGAGCGAGCTGTTGGCCGTCGCCACTCCACCCCGCGACCCCGTCGGAGTAACTCAGCAGCTCCACCCCATGCCAGTGGATCGCCGCCGATTCACGCAGCCTGTTGATGACGACGATGTCGGTCGGCTGCCCTCGAGTGAGGACCAGCAACGAGCCCGGTATCTCGACCGAATCGGGCTGCGGAGGCTTCGCGCCCCGCTGCAATACGAATCCGAGGGCCCGGCCCGCCCGATATCGCTGTTTCCCCTCCTGGACGTAAAGGTGCATCCGCCGCGCCTTCCCCTGATCCGGAGCAGTCCAGCCGGTGCGGGGACGGACCGTGATGCCTACCGCGAGCCCTGCCATGTGAAGCATTGGATCGTGCGAGAGGGCGTCGTGACCTCCTGGTTGTTCCTTGTCGAGGCGGGCTCGGGGGACGACGTGAAAACCGACGTGGCAGTGGAAGAGCCAGTTGCCCGGCCGGTCCGGCACAAAGCTCATCGCCATGGTTGTGAAGGGCCGCATCTCTTCGGTAACCACCTGGCGTCGATCCTCAGCGGCGTACACTGTGTCTGAGACGCCGTCGCCTCGAGAAAGCACCTGGTAGTAGAACCCGTGCAGGTGCATCGGATGAGTGCGGCCACTCAGGTTCATCACCCGCCACCGCAGCGTGTCCCCCGTCGTCCCCTCCATCCGTTCCGTGTAGGGCCACGATCTTCCGTTGATGGTGAGCGCGTTCCTGTAGTCCATGATTCGATATTGGGCGGAGTCTACCCGATTCCCCCAGATGTTGATGACCATGATTCGGTCCGGCGGAGCACCGTCGGGAGGATCCACGATCAATGCACCGGCGACCTGCTCCCTTTCGTCATTCACGTGCCGGTCCGGCGTATGCTTGCCCAGCACCGCCCGGTAGAAATAGGTGCCAGCGGAGGTGGCCGTGAATCGAACCTCCCGCGATTCTCCTGGACGAAGAATCAGACTGTCCTTCCGACCCGCCGACTGGGTCAGAAGGCCCAGGACTGAGATGGTCGAATCGGGAAGGGCATTCCTGATCGTCGCCGCGATGGTGGTGCCTTCCCGTACTCGAATCAGCGGTCCTGGTACCTGGGGCGGTTTCCCGGCCTCCGCGAAGGCTGCCACTTCGATGGCAGGGCCGTTGTCGGCCTCGGGACGCCAGGTTCCCATCCGGACTTCAAGCGCAACGCTGAGCGTGTCTCCCCGCAGTTGGCCGGCCGGGCTTCGGTTGTCGTTGGCCTCGATTCCGTCCAGTGAACGAGGCGGAACCAGGCGGAAGTCGGAGATCGCGAAGACCAACCCCAGGCACCAAAGGCCGAGCAGGCCCACACGGCGGAACCCGGAATGGCCTGACGTCATGGAAGGGGAACGGTGGGGAATGCGGTCGGGCAGGGAAGCCCTCCTGACAGCGTCTGCCGAAGCCTAATAATAAGGATTCGGCAATATGCCCAGGGCGAGCACCATTGTCACGCTGAAGCGGCGAGCCGATCCGGGAATATATTGTAGGCATGTTCCCGATCCGCGACGAGAATCCGACACTCCGTACTGCCTACACCACCTTCGGGATCATCGCGCCTCAACGTCCTCGTCTGGGTGCTGGTTCAGGGGATGGGCGCCGAGCCGCGGTTGAGCCAGTCGGTCTGCGAGCTCGGGCTCATTCCCGGAGAGTTCCTGCACCGGCTTCCAGTCGGATACGAGATCCCGGTAGGACCAGGCCTGAGCTGCGTGGTGACACCGGGGTTCTCCTGGTATGCGGTCTTCACCTCGATGTTCATGCACGGCAGCTGGCTCCACCTCATCGGCAACATGTGGTTCCTCTGGGTCTTCGGAAACAACGTCGAGGACGCCATGGGCCGGGGGCGGTTCGTGATCTTCTACCTGCTGTGCGGCCTGGCGGCGGTTGCGACCCAGATGGCCGCCTCGCCGTCCTCCGCCGTTCCCATGGTCGGCGCCTCCGGCGCCATCGGCGGCGTGATGGGATCCTATGTCCTGCTGTATCCCCACGCGCGGATCAGGACCTTCGTGTTCGTGTTCTTCATGGACATCCCCGCCTACTTCATGCTGGGCTACTGGTTCCTGTTGCAGCTATTGGGTGGCAGCATGCCGCAGGAAGGCGGTGGTGTCGCCTTCTGGGCCCATGTCGGCGGGTTCGCCGCGGGATTGCTGCTCACTCCTGTCTTCCGCAATCCTGAGCTTCTCGCCGAGCATCGCCGCGTCGCCCGTTTCGTGTGAGGCGACCCGTTCCCTCCCTCTTCGCTGCCCGGTTCCCCTGGCTTGCCGGACTCGCCGAGTTGGAAGGCCTGGGACTCCTCGTTGATCACACCCTGCTGCGTCCCGAGACGACGGGCAGCGAGATCGCCCGCCTGTGTGAAGAAGCGGCTCAGCTTCGGTTCGGCGCGGTCTGCGTCAACGGCGCCTGGGTTCGGGACTGTGTGCGCCGTCTGGATGGCGCGCCCGGTGAAGGTGGCCTCGGTGATCGGGTTTCCCCTCGGTGCCATGTCCACTGCGGCGAAGGCCGCCGAGACCGAACTGGCAGTTGCAGACGGTTCCGCGGAGCTGGACGTCGTGATCGCTCTGGGCGAGGCCCGCTCCGGCAACTGGATGGCGGTCGAAGAGGACCTGGGCCGGGTGGTCGAGGCTGCGGGCGGTACGCCGGTCAAGGCGATCCTGGAGAGCGCGCTACTCTCTCCTTCCGAGCTGGAGCAGGCCTGCCGCGTGGCGCTTCGGGGTGGCGCTCGCGCGGTGAAGACTTCGACCGGATTTCATCCCGCCGGTGGTGCGACCGTAGCCGCGGTGGAAGCGATGAGACAGGTGGTGGGGACCGCGATGGGCGTGAAGGCGTCGGGCGGAATTCGGAAAGCGGAGGATGCGCTCGACATGCTCGCGGCCGGCGCCGACCGGATCGGCAGCTCGGCCGCGGCGGGCTGGCAGGGGTTTGTGGGGCCTGGCTCACCCCGACTCGATCGAACTGCTGGCCCGGGCGGGAACGATTTCGGTCTAGGGACTGAGTCTCCGGCTCCTGCCTTACGCGACGGCGCGCGGACCCATCGGTATCGTGGTCGCCGGCTCGACCACCACCTCTCGTCCCATCACCTTGGCCAGTACGTCGGACTTCTGATTGCCGCCCCAGCACTCGAGCGACAAGTCCGCCTCGGCGTAACGCGGGGCAGCCTTGATGGTGATGAGAGTCGGGCAGATCTCGGCACTCACCGTCTCCACGATCGCGGTGTGACCGCGGTCCAGGCCGTCGGCTATCCGCAGCAGCGCACTCATGCGGCGTACGATGTCGCGGTCGGCCGGCTCCAGCGCCGCCAGCTGCTCGTGCTTCTTGCGGGGACCGCGCCGCCGGTGGTACCGGCTGATGAGCGCCACGAGGACCCGTTCCCGCGGCGACAGCGGCAGCCGCTCGGCGTGCATGATGAGCTGGATAGCTGTGCTTATGATGCTTGCGATAGCTCACCAGCTGGCCGACGTCGTGCAGCAGGGCGGCCGCTTCGAGCAGGAAGCGCTCCTCTTCCGTCGCGCCCATCCGCTCGCCCAGCTGATCGTAGAGCGAGAGGGCCAGCAGCCTGACGTGCTCGACGTGCCGGCGATCGCCATGGCAGCGTTCCACGAATTCCCGAATCAGGCGGAGCGGGTCGTCCGCGGCGGGCGCCGCTTCGGCACCGACCATCTCGAGCAGCAGACCCTCGCGGAGTCCGAACGCGCTCACCTTCACCTCCCGGGCCTCGATCCGGAGCAGCAGCTCCGCGGTCACCGCGAGACCGGCCAGGATGATGTCCGCCCGCTGCGGGTTGAGCCCGGGGACCTGGCCCCGCTGCTGGGGGGTCATCGCGGTGAGCCACTCGAGGAGATGCTCGACCTCGGCCGTGTTGACTGCGGTGCCATGTACCGGATCGGCAGCCGATAGGCCGCGCCGGGCCGCGGCCATCCGGCCCAGGTTGGTGAAGGAGCCTCCCGATCCGATCAGCACGGATGAGCTCCAGTCGCGGAGGGGCAGCTTGCGGCGGAGCTGACGGCGCACCCAGTCGCGCAGCTTGGTCACCGCCTTCCGGGTGTCCTTCTCCTCGCCCAGGTGCAGCTCGGTGAGACGGACCGCTCCGAAGGGAACGGAGAGGCTCTGCTCGATCAGCCCGTCCACCGCGCGCAATCAACTCGAGGCTGCCGCCACCGATATCCGCGATGACCGTGCGGCCGCCTTCCAGCGGGAAGTGATGCGCCACCGACCGGTAGGAGAGTGCCGCCTCGGTTTCCGCGTCGATGATCCGGAGATCAAACCCGGTCTCTTCCTTCACCCGGGCCACGAATTCCTCGCCGTTGATCGCTTCGCGCACCGCGGCAGTGGCCACGGCCGCAATCCGGCTCACCCCGCGGCGTTCGCAGACATCGCGCATGCGCTTGAGTGCGGCGATGGCGCGCTCGACCGCCTCGGGGTCGAGCCGCCGGGTACGGGCGACGCCGGTCGCGAGACGCGGCTGTTCCTTTACTTCGGCGATCACCGACAGACCGGATTGCGGGCCGTACTCCGCCACCAGGAGCCGGATCGAATTGGATCCGACATCGACGGCGGCCAGGCGCTCACGGGCTTCGGGTACTGGTACCGAAGTCATGCGATGTTCGGTGTCGGGGTAGCGCCGGAGGCGCGGGCGTCGCCGCGGTCCTCGGCGTGATGCTTGATCGACTTGCCTTCGACCAGGAAGACCACATCCTCGGCCACGTTGGTCGCGAGGTCGGCTACTCGCTCGAGATTGCGGCTCACCAGGAACAACTCCATGCCCGCGCTGATCATGTGCGGGTCTTCCATCATGTGGGTCAGCAGGATGCGGAACACCGACCGGTGGAGATTATCCACTTTGTCGTCCCGCAGACAGACCTCCCGTGCCGCCGCGGCGTCTCCCCGGATGAACGCCTCGAGGGAATCCGAGAGCATGTCGCGAGCCAGCCGGGCCATTTCGACGATCTCCGGCTCCGGGGCGATCGGGCGGGACTGGCTCAGCCGTTCCGCCGACTGGGCGATGTTGACCGCGTGATCTCCCACCCGCTCCAGGTCGTTGGCGATCTTGAGCGCGGAGGTCAGCATGCGGAGATCCCGCGCCATCGGTTGCTGCAGCGCGAGGAGGTTGACGCACGCCTCCTCGATCTCCATCTCCATGTTGTCGATGGCCCGGTCGCTGGTGATGACGCTGTGGGCCTTCGAGGCGCTGCGTTCGAGCAGCGCGTCCACCGCCAGGCCGAGCGCCGCTTCCGCCTCTCCCGACATGGTGAGCAGGCGAACCTTCACGTCGTTCAGCTCGTCGTGGAAGTGGCGATGCATCTCGGAGCTCATCCGAATCTCCCGGTAATGTATGCCTCAGTGCGTTCACTGGCAGGGGCGGTGAAGATCCGTCTCGGTCTCTCCGACCTCGATCAGTTCGCCTCGATCGAAGAAGCCCGTCAAGTCCGACACTCGCGCGGCCTGCTGCATGTTGTGGGTCACGATCACGATGGTGTAGGACTGCTTGAGCTCGACGATGAGCTCCTCGACCTTCTGGGTGGCGATCGGATCCAGCGCCGAGCACGGCTCGTCCATCAGCAGAACCTCGGGCTGGTTGCCCGAGGGCCCGCGCGATGCACAACCGCTGCTGCTGGCCGCCGGAGAGCCCGGTGCCCGGTTCGTCGAGCCGGTCCTTCACCTCGTCCCACAGCGCCGCCTGCCTCAGGCAGCGCTCGACCACGTCCGGCAGATCCCGCTGCGGCACCAGCCGGTTCAGCCCGGGACCGTACGCCACGTTGTCGTAGATCGTCTTGGGGAACGGATTGGGGCGCTGGAACACCATGCCCACCCGAAGCCGGAGGGAGACCAGGTCGGTCCCCGCACCGAAGATGGACTTCCCCTCGAGCAGAATGTCTCCTCCGTAGCTCGCTCCCGGCAGCAGGTCGTGCATCCGGTTGATCGAGCGGAGGAAGGTGGACTTGCCGCACCCCGAGGGCCCGATGATGGCTGTGACCGCCCGGCGGGGGATGGTGAAGGTGATTCCCTTGAGCACCGGCCCCGCGCCATAGGAGAAGCGGAAGTCGCGGGCCTCGAGCGCCGGGTTGCCGGCCTCCAGCGGCGGACGCGGTCCGGAACGCGGAGTCAGCGTGGTCTTGAGCAGCGGTGCCGGCGCGGAGGACGGCACTGCGGGGTTGGTGGACATGGCGGTCATCCGAATCGTCCCGTGATGTAGGCCTCGGTCTGTTCCTGTTTCGGGGCGGTGAACAGCTGGCGGGTCGGACCGGTCTCGATCATGGATCCCATATAGAAGAAAGTCGTGGTGTCCGACACCCGCGCCGCCTGCTGCATGTTGTGGGTCACGATCACGATGGTGAACGCCTGCTTGAGCTCGAACACCAGCTCCTCGATCCGCGAGGTCCCGGCCGGGTCGAGCGACGCGGTCGGCTCATCGAGCAGCAGGACGTCGGGTCGCGGCGCGATGCTCCGCGCGATGCAGAGCCGCTGCTGCTGGCCGCCCGAGAGCGCCACCGCGCTGGTCTTGAGCCGGTCCTTCACCTCGTCCCACAGCGCCGCCTGCTTCAGCGAACGCTCTACCACCTCGTCCTGTTCCGCCCGGCTCGGGCCGGCCATCCAGCCGCAGCCCGGCCGCCACGTTGTCGTAGATCGACATGGTGGGAAACGGAGTCGGCTTCTGGAACACCATGCCCACCCGGCGGCGAAGCTGCATCGGGCTCACCCCGGCCTGATAGACGTCCTCGTCCGTCGAGCAGCACCTTCCCGGTGATCCAGCCGCCCTCCGACAGCTCGTGCATGCGGTTCAGGGTCCGCAGGAACGTGGACTTGCCGCAGCCCGAAGGGCCGATCAGCGCGTTCACGCTGTTGTTGGCAAACGTCAGCGTCACGTTCTTCACCGCGGTGAACTTGCCGTACATGGCGGTGAGCTTGTCGGTGCCCAGCCGGACGCGGCTGCTCAGGCATTGAGGTTGAACCTCCGCCGGGTGGCGATGCGGGCCGCCACGCTCAGCACGAAGACGACGATGATCAGGACCAACGCGGTGGCCCAGGCGTAGCGATGCCATTCCTCGTATGGCCCCGTCGCGTAGGTGAACACCGTGAGCGGCAAGGCCGCCATCGGCTCGCGGATGTTGAAGCTCAGGAACTGGCTGCCGAGCGCCGTAAAGAGGAGCGGTGCGGTCTCTCCGGCGACGCGCGCCACCGCGAGCAGGCTTCCGGTCACGATACCCGGCAGCGCCGTTCGCAGGACGATGCTGAGACTGGTCCGCCAGCGGGGATAACCCAGGGCAAGCGCCGCCTCCCGCAGCGAATGGGGCACCAGCTTGATCAGTTCTTCGGTAGTACGCATGACCATCGGAATCATGAGCATGGCGAGCGCCACGCTGCCCGCGAGAGCGGAGAAATGGTTCTGCCGGGCCACGATCCAGGTCCAGGCGAACACTCCCACCACGATCGATGGGGTCCCGTTCATGACATCCGCAACAAAGCGAGCGGTGGTGCTCAAGCGGCTCGCCGGGTACTCGGCGCAATAGATGCCCGCGCCCACGCCAATAGGCAGGCCGAACACACTGGCGAGGCCGACAATGATCAGCGTCCCCACGATGGCGTGGGCGACTCCGCCGCCGGTCTCCCCGGCCGGGACCGGCATCTTGGTGAAGAAGTCCATCGAGAGGCTGCTGGCGCCCTTGAGATCAGATTGATCAGGATGAACATGAGCGGCAGGACCGCGAGGATGACCGCAACAACCATGAGGCCGACCATCGATGTTGCTGATCCAGCGCCGGAGCACTCGACGGTTCACAGCGCCTTGCTCCCGATGGCGGCGCCCCGCGCCACCCGCCAGATGAGCAGCCGTGCGGCCGCGTTCACCACCACGGTCAGGACGAACAGCACGAAGCGCGACATAGGCCAATGCGGAAAAGTGCATGTCGGTCGCCGCCTCGGAGAACTCATTGGCGATCACCGCGGCCATGGTATAGCCCGGCGCGAAGAGCGAGGCCGCGATCTCATGCCGGTTCCCGATCAGCATGGTGACCGCCATCGTCTCTCCCAGCGCCCGACCCAGGCCGAGGATGATGGCCCCGAAGATCCCGGAGCGGGCATAGGGGACGATCGCCGAAGTCACCGCCTCCCAGCGGGTCGCTCCCAGCGCCAGCGAGGCCTCACGCTGGCTGTTGGGCACCGCGAGTAGCACCTCACGGGACACCGACATGATGAACGGCATGATCATGATCGCCAGGATGATGCTCGCGGCCAGCATGGATGGCCCGTAGATGGGGCCCTGGAAGAACGGCAGGAAGCCGAGCGTCTCGCGCAGGAAAGGGAAGATGAACTTCTTGAGGAAGGGGATGAGGACGAAGATCCCCCACAGGCCGTAGACCACACTGGGAATCGCGGCCAGCAGCTCGATCACGAATGCCACGGGCTGCCGCAGCACCTTGGGGGCAAACTCCGTGATGTACACCGCGACCCCCAGCGACAGCGGAACCGCGATGAGCAGGGCCAGCAGCGAGGAGACCAGCGTGCCGAAAATCAGCGGAAAGGCGCCGAACTCGCTCGGCGACTGGGTCCCAGGTCGACTCGGTGATGAAACTGAAGCCGAACTGGCTGATCGCGAGCCGGGAGCCCATGTACAGCTCCCAAACCAGGAAGCCCAGCAGTACCGGGATGGCCAGAGCCGCTGCGGTGAGAATCAGCCGAAATAGCCGATCGGCCGAACTCGAAGCACCTCGGGTCAGCGTCCGGGGCGGTGACGGCTGGTTCGAGGACCTCGACGACAGGGGACACAGGGCTGGTCATGGGGGGAGAACGTAGATCTGCTCGACCCACTGACGGTCACGGATGTGTAACGGATGTGTAACTACAAACTCAGTACCGAGTACCGAGTACCGAGTACCGAGCTCGCCGCCGCTGGTTCCTTGACTCGGTCCAACCAATCAGAGATCCGCCACTCGGTACTCGTTACTAGGTACTCAAGTACTGTTTTTCTAGGTACTAGGTACTCGCCACTAGGTACTGTTGTAAAAGAAACGGTGGGCAGCCGATGAGTCTGCCCACCGCCCGTTCTAGTCCTGCTCCTCTGTCCGCCAGTCAAATCGAGTACCGAGTCCGAGGACTGAGGACTGAGTCTGCCAACCGCTCCTCGACCTACTGTCCAGCTCCGCGCTTCGAATATCGCGACTCCTAAGAAACCGTCCTCAGTCCTCAGTCCTCAGTCCTCTTTACTGTAGCGCTATGACCTTCCCGCCAGCCTTGAGCGTCTTGATCCGTTCAGCAATCAACCCGCGAACTTCCGCTGGCAGCGGGGCGTACTCCAATTCCTGCGCCATATTCTGGGCCTCGTCGGTGATCATCCAGGCCAGAAAGTCCCGGATGGTCTTGGCCTTGGCAGCATCCTTGTTGTCCTTCTGGACCAGGAGCCAGGTGAAGGAGGCGATCGGGTAGGCTCCCTTGCCCGGCGCGTTGGTGATCGAGACTCTAAAGTCTGTGTCCTTCGCCAGCTTGGCGCTCGCCGCGGCGGCGGTAGTGGACTCGAGCGAGGGCTCCACAAAGTCCCCTGCCTGATTCTTGATCTGGGCGTAGGGCAGCTTGTTGGAGATGGCGTAGATGAGTTCGACGTACCCGACCGCCCCCTCGACCTGCTTCACTTGCTGCGTGACGCCCTCGTTTCCTTTGCCACCGAGGCCGGTCGGCCAATTCACCGAGGTGGCGAAACCGACCTTGTCCTTCCATTCCCGGGAGAACTTGGTCAGGTAAGTCGGTGAAGATGTAGCTGGTGCCCGAGCCGTCCGACCGGTGCACCACGATCACATCTCCGTCCGGCAGAGACACTCCGGGATTCAGCGCCGCGAGCCGCTTGTCGTTCCACTTGGTAATCCGCCCCATGAAGATGTCCACCAGGGCGTTGCCATCGAGCTTGAGCTTGGTATCGCCCAGGCCGGGGAGGTTGTAGGTCACCACCACGGCGCCCAGTACCGTGGGCAGATGCAGGACGTTCCCGTTGACGGCCTGCATCTGCGACTCGTTCATCGGGCCGTCGGTGGCGCCGAAGTCCACGGTTCCCTCAGTGAACTGCCGGATACCCCCTCCCGACCCGATCGACTGATAGTTGATCTGGACCCCAGTCTTCTTGTTGTAGGCATCGAACCACTTGGTGTAGATCGGATTCGGGAATGTCGCCCCGGCGCCCGTCAGCTTCTGCTGGGCCGACAGCGGTGCAGCCGCAACGATTGCGATACCCACCGCCAGGGTCCATCGGCCGATCAATGCACGAACTGCCATCGTTACTCTCCTCAGAGTTGTGCGTTTGAACGCCGTTAGAAGTTGACCGTTAACGCGGTCCGGATGCCGCTGATGCTGTTCGCCCCTGGGGCCTGGAAGCTCTCGTTTTCGTAGCCGACCCGGAACTGGGCCCGGCTCGACATGTAGAATCCCAGCACCGCCGTGATGAGCGTGGTCCCGTTGTCGTCGAGGTCTGTATCGGGATCTGAGAAGTCGTACCGGAGGGCCGGCTCGATGGCATAGAGCCAGGAGGTTGGGCTCTTGATCCTGATGTTATAGGCGCCGATCCGCTGAAATGCCGAGGATCTTCTTCTTGTCGCCGCTCACCAGCACGCCACTCCCATCCTGACCGTTCATGAAATCGCCGATCAGGTACAAGCCCGCATCGCCCGGCCTGCCCCACTGGGCATCGAGCTCCCAGGCGGTGTTCCGGTAGTTGGAATCCGGCGCGGCGGCCCCGGTGGGAGTCACGAGACCATCGTGCGAGAAGAACGAGCCACCGACGTTGAGCTTGTCGGTGATGCCCACCGTCCCGCGGAAGCCGAAGGACTTGGCGTTGTTGTTGTCGTTGATGCTCTCGCCCCGACCGTTGTAGGCCCCGGCGATGAGCGTAATCAGCCGGAGGTCGCTCAGCTTGTAGTCGAACTGCAGGTGGGCCCCGACGTCATGCGAGAGGAATCCCTGGGCCGTGAACAGATCGTTTGACGCCGAGCCCACGAGCCCCTGTCCGGCCCCGCGTTCGATGGACGGCAGGTTGGTGGAAGAGGTCAGCTCGTAGCGACCAAACGGCCGCTTCTCCTGGCCCATCCGCAGCGTGAAGCTGGACTTGGCCTCCGGCTTGGTGAAGCGCACATCGATATAGGCATCGCGCAGCCGGATACCGCCGCGCGAGGTAGTGGTGCAGTTGACCGCGACGGTGTCCGGCAGAGCATCAACGATCACGGGCTGGCACGCCGTCGTGGACGTCGTGGTCCGGCCGCCCTCGAAGGACGGCTGGATGAACAGCGCTGATGTATTCGTTGATTGCCACCCGCGCCTCGATACGGGCCCGCCGAACGAAGAAGTTGTCCTTCGGCCCTACGACGGAGGAAAAGTCGGAATTGTCGAAGTAGTAGTACTGAGTCTGCAGCCGACCCTGCACCCGCACGTTCGGGTAAGTGACCTGGGCAAAGGCGTTGGCCGAGGTAAGGCCCAGGGCCAGAACCGCCAGATGGAGACTCCGACGGGAAAGCAACACAGGCGCTCCTCTTCGTCTAAGGCCGGACATGGCTCGGCGCACGCGCCGAAGGGAAGAAACCAACGGCGGGAACGGAGCGCCATCCCGGTCAAGATTGGTTCGTGTTAGCGTAACGGGTAAGTAACGACGCCTCAGAGAGCGCCGAATTCGCCTCAGCGGCTGCTCGGTGCGAACTCGGCGAAAGGGTCGCGGAACAGGTCGTCTTCCCCGCTGGGTGCGGGCCGCACCGTCACCGGCGCGGTCGTGGCCGGAGGGGTTGGCGTGGGGTGTTCACCCAGGGCTTTTCTGCCCGGGTTCAGGCTGACGCTTGGATCCATGCAGGCTCCTTGTCGAAGGCTTCGCTGAGTACTCGGCCCTGCCATTGAGCTGGCGGGTTTCCGCCGAATGCGGAGAGTACGGTGGGCGGGACATCGAGCAGGCTGGCGCCGCTCGCCGAGCCGGCGCCGGTCCGGACCCCGAATCCGGCGACCAGCAGTGGAATGGCTTCATTGATCGGGTGGGGATGATCGTGGTCGCTGGGCAGGACACCGCCGCCGCCATGATCCGCGGTAACGATCACCAGGGTACCGGGCTCC
Source organism: uncultured Gemmatimonadales bacterium (assembly GCA_963788625.1). Taxonomy (GTDB): domain Bacteria; phylum Gemmatimonadota; class Gemmatimonadetes; order Gemmatimonadales; family GWC2-71-9; genus DATBGE01. The sequence continues at coordinate 1,475,527 of CAWBHB010000001.1, forward strand.
TTCGCCAGCTCGCTCAAGATGCCGAGGCCGCGATCCACTACGCGTGCGGCTGTCAGATAGGCTTCGCTCATCCAGCCCCAGGCGTGCCCGGCAATGTCGGTTTCCCGCACGTACCCCAGCACGAACCGTCTGCCATGCGGGGCGCACAACTCCTCGGCCATCGCCTCCGCCACCCGACGCGGCTGGGTCCCGCTCGCGATCAGGCGTTCCACTCCGCCGAGCTTGAGCAGCCCGCCAACCAGGAACCGGGTACTGGGCAGGAGTTCTCCGGTGACCACCGAGGTACGCACGCCCAGGCGCGCCAGCTCCGCGGGAAGCGGCCGCAGCCGGCGCAACGCGAGCGAGAGAGTCGAGGCTGGGGTCCACCAGGCCATGAGTCTCCGGGGTGACGCCGGTCCCCAGCGAGCTCAGCGCGGCAACCGTGATGCTGGGACGTACCGTACTCGCCACCGGCGGCTGCCAGGCCCGCTCGGAAAAGGCCGTAAGGTTCGGCATGTGCTCCCGGGTAATGGCGTCGGGGCGCAGTCCGTCAATCACCAGGACCAGGATTCGCTCGTAGCCGTCTCGCATGTTGTGCGTCCTCCTCGCGTTGTCTGATATCCCGCCTGAATTGTGCCGGGTGATTGTCACCATCGAGTGATACGGCTGTCCCGAGTCCACCACGGCATGCAGCGAAGTTGTGACATCGTCGTCGCCGGTCCGTGGCGAAGATCCGGGAACCTTCCGCGATGCGAATCCTCTACTTCAGCGACACCTTCCTCCCCGAGATCAACGGGGTGACCACCGTACTGGCCACCATGCGGGATGGCCTGCAGGCGCGAGGTCATGAGGTCCGGATGGTGGCCCCGGGATACGGCATGCCGAGCGCCGACGAATCCGGGCTGCGTCGGATTCCTGGGGTGCCCTGTCCGGGGTATCCCGGCGGTTCGGCTTTCCTGGCCCTGGGGTAGAGGAATCGGAGGCTGGGCGACGGGCTTCTCCCCCGAGCTGGTGCACGTCGTGACGGAGGGTCCAATCGGTCTGTTTGGTCGCGCCTTCGCCTTGCGGCACGATCTCCCGCTGGTGACGTCGTTCCATACCGATTTCCCCCGCTACGCGGCCCACTATCTCGGCAAGCATGCGACCGAGCCGGTTCGCGGCTACTTGCGCTGGTTTCACCGTCCCGCCTTCGCGACCCAGACGCCCAGTGCCGCCACTCGTGCTGAGCTGCAGCACATGGGGATTCCCCAGGCCATGGTCTGGGGCGGCGCGGTGGATTCCCGGCGATTCAACCCGTCGCTTCGCTCCGAGACTCGACGCGCGGGGCTGGGCTGTGAGGGGCGTACGCTGGTTCTCCACGTTGGCCGGCTGGCTGTGGAGAAGGATCCCGCGACTCTGATCGAGAGCTTCCGTCAGGCCCATGAGGCGCTGGGCGATGCCGCGGTATTCTGTGTCGCCGGTGCAGGCCCCGAAGCCGACGCGGTAAGGGAAGCGCTCCCCTTCGCCCGTCACCTCGGCTTCCTGCACGCGGGACAGGCTCGCCGAGCTGTACGCCGACGCCGATCTCTTCGTCTTTCCGTCGCTCCACCGAGACCTGCGGCCTGGTCGCGCTCGAGGCGATGGCCTCCGGGCTGCCGGTGATCGGCGCCGACGCCGGCGGGGTCCGGGAGAGCATCATGCCCGGAATCACCGGAGTCCCCGTCGAACCCGGCGACGCGACGGGATTCGGCACGGCGATCCGGTTGTTGGTGCAGGATCGGGAACGGCGCGAAGCGATGGGGCAGGCGGCCCGCGCCTTCGCGCAGGGTCGGGACTGGTCGCGGGAACTGGACCAACTCGAGGTGATCTACAGGAGAGCCAGGGAGACCAGTAGCGCGGTCGCCGCTCCGACCAGTTGGCCCACTACCACGTCGGTGACGTAGTGGACCCGGAGGTAGACCCGGGAGGCGCCGACCAGCAGAGCGAGCCCCAGCGCGGGCAGACCCGAGAGGGGACTGTCGCAGATGGCCGTGACCGCGAGCGCCATCGCGGCGCAGGCATGACCGGAGGGGAAGGAGAAGGCGTCGGGATTGAGAGTGAGCGCGAGCACTCCGGCGTTGTCAGGCCGTGGCCGGACCACGCTGCGCTTCAAGACCTGGACGATCAGGTGGGACGCGGCATTCGCCACTACCATGGCAAGGCCGAGTTCGCCGGGTGCCGGGAATGATCAGGAGGACAGCACTGACAAGAGCCGTGGCGGTGAATCCGCCGAGGTGAGTAGTAAGGCGAAGGGTTCGATCGAGCCAGCGGGGAGCCCGGCGGTCGCACAGCGCGAGGAGCCAGGTCCGGTCCAGCGCGTTCATCCCATCGATCAGCTGCTGCAGATGTCGCCTCGCGTCATCGTTACTAAAATGACGGGGCGGTGAGTCACGTACTCGCGATTAGCGCGTCACGATCGGGCGACGATCTAATTTCAGTCGGAGCAGGGAACCAGCAGGAGATCGTAGTCCCCTGTCCCCATTGGCTTTCCGCCTCTACGCTCCCGCCGTGCGCTTCGACCAGATGCTTGACGATCGCGAGGCCGAGACCGGTGCCGCCCTCCTCGCGAGAGCGGGCCGGATCCGCCCGATAGAATCGTTCGAAGATTCGGGGCAGGTGCTCGGTGGTGATTCCCGACCCGTTGTCGCTCACCGAGAGCCGCACGCCACCTTCGTCCGGCTCCAGCTTCACCGTGATCCGACCGCCCGGCTGCGGTGTAGCGCAGCGCATTGTCGAACAGATTGGTCAGGATCTGACGCAGCGCATCGGGGTCGGCCTGAATGGTTCCGACGCTGTGATCGAACTGCGGCACGAAGCTGATGTTCCGGGCCGCGGCCCGCTCCGCGAACAGTCCCCAGGTCTCCCGCACCACGCCGGGGGCGTCCAGCGGCTCGACCATCGGCCGCCAGCCGCCCGGACTCGATCTTCGAGAGGTCCAGCAGTCCGTCCACCAGCCGGTGCATCCGCCGCGCGTTGGCGAGGATCACCTCGAGGAAGCGTCGGGTGGTCGGGGCATCTGGCTGATCGGCGACCAGGGTCTCCGCGTACCCTGAAATCGAGGTGAGCGGTGTCTTGAGCTCGTGGGAGACGTTCGCCACGAAATCCCGCCGGACCGCCTCGAGTCGCCGCACCTCGGTGACGTCGTGGAGCACCAGGAGCGCGCCGCCACCGGGCAGGGACCGCCCGCTCAGCATCACGACGCAATCCCCCAGGTCCATTTCCCTCCCGCCGCTGGTCATTCCCGCGAGCACCGTCGAAACCACATCGCGCGCCGCCTTGGCCCGGAACAGCTGGGCCAGCTCCGGCAGCTGGGCATCGGCCTCGTATCCCAGCAATCGTCGCGCGGCGGTGTTGGCGATGACGATATGCCCCTTGCTGTCGGCGGCGATGACTCCCTCTGCCATGGCTTCGACAATCGCGACACTTTCGGCCTTGCCCACCCTCAGTGCCTCGAATCGTTCCCCGAATTGGTTGTTCATCTCCCGCAGCGCGCGCACCAGCGCGTTGACGTCGGGGATGCTGGATCGGGGAAATCGCGGGGTCGAGCCCTGCGCGATGGCGCGGGCCGCACCAGCGATCTGGGTGAGTGGTCTCGCCACGGAGCGGGCGGCAATGGTCGCCAGGATACTGCCGATGACCAGAGCCAGGAGCGCCGCGCCGAGCACCGAGCGCTGCGCTCGCGTGACCACCCGGTCTACCTGCGGAATCCGCGCCGCAACCCGGACGATGGCTGGTCCCCCCCGCACCGCGACGTACAACAACGGCTCGCCGATGGTGGCACTGGTGCGCCGGTTGCTGCCGACTCCGGTCTTCAAGGCCTCCACGACTTCGGGCTGGTTCCCATGATTTTCGATACCGGAGACGTGGTCCTCGGGTACGTCGCTTTCGGCGCGGACCCGGCCCGCTGAGTCGATGAGCGTGACGCGGAGCCCGCTCTCGGCGCCGATCCGCTTGACCGTCGATTCCCATAACGAAGAATCGGCCGGCAGGGCCAGGGCAACGAGCCGCGCTTCCCGTTCCAGCGAGGTCCGGATGTCCGACTCGAGATCCCGCCGGAGCGAGACCTCGGAGGCGCTCACGATGGTGAGCACCACGAAGACCACGACCAGGATGGTTCCCAGTACCAGCCGACCCGCGAATCTCAATTCTTCTTCCCTCCCCGCTCGTTTCCGCGGAAGCGATAACCGAACCCGCGCACGGTTTCGATCAGATCTCCCGCCTCACCCAGTTTGCTCCGGAGCCGCTGGACGTGCATGTCCACCGTGCGGGTCTGAATGTCGGGCTGGGCTTCCCAAACCGTCTCCAGCAGCTGCGGCCGAGTCTGCACCCGGCCCCGTCGCTCGACCAGGGTGAGGAGCAGCTTGTACTCGGTCGCGGTGAGATCGATGTCCTTCGCGTCAACCGCGACGCGGTGAGCCGATCGATCGATGGCGATTGGACCCGCCGTGAGAGTCGACCCGCTGGTAACCGCCGGCGATCCCAGCCGCCGGAGCAGCGCGTTAACCCGCAGGGCCAGCTCCGCCGGAGAGAAGGGCTTCGTCAGATAGTCGTCGGCCCCGAGCGACAGGCCCCGAATCCGGTCGGCCTCCTCCCGGCGTGCCGTCAGCAGGATCACACCGACCTCTTTGGTTTCCTCCCGCCGTCGCATTTCGGCCAGGACATCGTACCCGGACACGCCGGGCAGCATCACGTCGAGAACGACGATGTCCGGTCGTTCTTCGCGCGCCGCCTTGAGTGCGTCGGGGCCATTTCCCGCGGTCGAGACTCGATACCCGGCCTTCGCCAGATGGTAGGCGACCAGCGCCGTGATGTCCGGCTCGTCGTCCACCACGAGGATTCGGTTGGTCATGCGAAGCGAGCTCCTGACTCGGTACGCGCCTGGGTGGTCCGGCGGCTCCGCTCCAGGGCCTGCTGCCGCTCGGCCCGGAGGGTTGGATCCAGATTGGCTGCATCGAGAGCGGCTGCGAGCAGCCGACCCAGGGCATCGGCAGGGCGGCGCAGCCGGTAGAGCACGAACTGGGCAATCGGTGTATCCCGCACCAGATCGGCGGTGCGGAGGACCTTGAGATGACGCGACACGGTGGGTTGAGGAACATCCAAAATGGCCTGGAGATCCGAGACGAAGAGCGGCGCGATGGCGAGACAGTTGACGATGCGGAGCCGAGTGGGCTCCGCGAGTACCGCCAGCAGGTCGGCAACCGACGGGGGGGTCTCCATATGCGGCAAAACGAATACAATGGTCGGGCCTGCCACGCAAGTCGCCCGGCCTGACGTTGCGTGCGCCATGCACGACCGGGGATATTTCAGGCAATGGTGTTTCTCGCCGCGGTCGCGGTACTCGCCCTGCAGACACCTGACACCGCCCGCATCGTGGTGGTGGCGACTTCCGACCTCCATGGTCAGGCGGTGGTTTGGGACTTTGGGCGGCGCGCACCGGCCCCGGGCGCCTTGGCTCGGGTCGCCACCGCCATCGACTCTCTCCGCCATCGCTATCCTGACCAGGTCGTAGTCGTGGATGCGGGTGACGCCCTCGAGGGCAGCCCCTTCGCCGCCTACTACGGCGGTGTCGAGCCCCAGGACCCGCACCCTATCGTGGACGCGATGAACCAGGTGGGCTACGACGCAGCCACCGTGGGGAACCACGATTTTGATTTCGGAGTGCCACTCCTGGATCGCGCACTTTCCGCCGCGACCTTCCCCTTTGTCAGCGCCAATATCCGGGTGGTCCCCGAAGACACACTGGCCCTGCGGCCCTATGTAGTCCTCCAGCGCAGCGGAATCCGGGTAGGGATCGCCGGCTTCACCACGACCGGCGTCATGGCATGGAATCGGGACCAGGTGCGCGGCCGGTTGCGGGTGGCTCCGATCGCGGAGGAAGCCGGCATCGCGCTTCGGGAACTCCGGCACGACGCGGACCTCGCCATTGTGCTCGCGCACAGCGGGATGGAAGGATCCAGCAGCTATGACACCGCGGGTGTGGGTGCGGAAAATGTGGCCGCGCTGCTGGCGGAAGGACCAGTCCGGCCGGACCTCGTGGTGGTGGGCCATTCCCATCGCGAGATGGTGGATTCAATCCGGGGAGGAGTGCACTTCGTTCAACCCAAGCCGTACGGGCAGAGCCTGGCGGTGGTGCACGTGCTGCTGACTCGTCGCGATGGGGCCTGGCGGGTAACCAGCGTTCGAGCCGGACGGGTGCTCCTGGACGGGGTGGCTCCATCTCAGCGGGTGGAGCGACGTCTCGCTGAAAAACAGGCCGCGGTCTCGGCTTGGATGTCCCAGACCATCGGTGAGGCCACGGGTTCCATGCGCGCCGCGACGGGGCGGGTCGAGGACACGCCGGTCATCCGGTTCGTCAATGAAGTTGAGCGGCGCGCCGCCGGGGCCGACCTCGCATCCACCCCGGTCTTCGACATCCGCTCCGGCTTCGACGCGGGGGAGATAACCGTCGGCGAGGTCTATCAGCTATACCCCTCGGAGAACACCTTGCGCGCGGTTCGTCTCTCGGGCGACGGACTCCGGAACTACCTGGAGCAGACCGCTCGCTACTGGTACGTGGATTCGGCCGGCGCCGTGTTTACCAACGCCTATGTCCCAGGCTCGAGCTACGACGTCATCGGGGGCGCCGAGTATACGATTGACCTGTCTCGCCCGGCGGGATCCCGAGTTACCAGCCTCTCGGTGCGGGGCAAGCCCGTCGAGCCAACGGACTCCTTCACCCTTGCCTTGGGTAGCCTCCGGCAATCGGGGGGAGGCAACTATCCCGTCTTGCGCGACGCTCCCGTGGTCTACGACCGGGGTGAGCGGATCCGCGACCTGCTGCTTGCGGAGATCCGTCGCCGGCGCGAGCTCGATCCCGCCGCCTTTAGCGGCTCGTCGTGGAAGCTGGTGCCCGAGACTGCCGCGCTCGCCGCCCGGGCCCTGTTTGTAAGACCTGGATCGCCAACTCCGTCTCCCACGACGGCAAGTGCTCCTGTGGCGCTGGCACCGCTCCCGACGACGCAGGATGCTCCCGAGCTGGTGCTCTCCCCCTCGGAGGAGGCCGTGGCCACGCTCCGGGTGCCGGCCGCGGCTGGTCCAGGAGGATCGTTACTGCGACTGATGGCCGATGCCTACCGCAGTGCAATGCGGGCCGACCTCGCGATTGTGGCCGCGGGAGAAGGAGCCGGGGATCTGAACGCCGGCGGTGTCGGCGAGCAGGACCTGCGCGCCGCAGTACCGGGAAGCGATCAGCTCCTCCGGCTCACCATGCGGGGCGATGATCTCCGTTGGGTCTTCGAGCATCTGGTCGAGGGAGAAACGCCTTGCTGTGAAATCTCGGGAGCGACCCTCACCTACGCGCCATCCAAGGCCAGCTTCCATCGCGTCCGATCGGTGCGGTTCTCCAGTGGCCGGGAACTCGAATCCAAAGTCACCTACCAGGTCGTCATCAGCCGGCACCTGGTCCAGGGAGACTCTTTCGTGCTGGGTGGTACGATGTGCAGCACGGCCACGGGGTGTACTGCACCAGGACTGCTCGGCCGCTGGCCGGTCACTGAAAGCGATCTCACCGGTACCGATGCCCTCCGTGACTACCTGCGCCGCCTGACGCAGCCGGTGGTCCCACCTGAGAGCCCGCGTCTCCTTCCTGCCCGCTGATGCCGGACGCGATCCGGGTGTACCTGAACCAGCGGGTGGTCGACCTGCCCGCCGGGACGCTGGTTGCTGAAGCCATCCGCATCGCTGAACCGGAATTGAGCCAGTCACTCGAGTCGGGGAAGGCCCGGGTGACGGACGGGCGAGGCCTCGATCTGCCGCTGGACCAGCCGCTGGCGAACGGTGCCATTCTTCGGATTATCATTTCGAGCCGCCGTGGTTCGGGCGATCCGCAAGACGACGATGCTCTCGCCTGAGCTGCTGGTTCGGATGCCCAAGGCGGAGTTGCACGTCCACCTCGATGGTTCGCTGCGCCCGAACACCCTGATCGGGCTGGCCGCGTCCGCAGGGGTATGCCTGCCATCGAAGGATCCGGTTCAGGTTGCGCGCTTCATGAAGGCCGACGGAGTCAAGGACCTCGCGGAATACCTCGAGCGGTTTTCGCTCACCACGGCGGTACTGCAGACACCAGAGGCGCTGGAACGGGTGGCCTATGAGATGGTGGTGGACGCCGGCGCCGACGGCGTACGTCATCTCGAGGTGCGCTACTGTCCGGTGCTGAGTTGCACCGGCGGCCTCACCATGGCGGATGTCCTGGCCGCGATCGGGCGCGGATTGCGCCGTGGGGAAGCAGACGTCGGAATCAGCACCGGCTTCATCGCCTGTACCCTGCGCCATCTCGAGCCGTCGGTGTCCGAGGAGATTGCTCGAGCCGCCGTTGCCGCACGTGAGCATGGCGTGGTCGGATTCGACATCGCGGGCGGGGAAGCCGGCCACCTCGCGGCCCCTCACCGCTCCGCGTTCGAGATCGCCGTCCGAGGAGGATTGGGCATCACCGCGCATGCGGGCGAGGCGGCCGGCGCCGACTCGATCGCCGAGGTGGTGTACGATTGTCGCGCCGACCGAATCGGCCATGGCACCAGGTTGGGGGAAGACCCGGCGCTTCTCGCCTACGTGCGGGACCGCGGAATCCCGCTCGAGGTGAGCCTCACCAGTAACGTGCAGACCCGCGCGGTGGCGAGTTATGCCGCGCATCCGTTGCGCCGGTACTTCCGCGCCGGCCTCGCGGTGACACTGTCGACCGACAACTGGCTGATCAGCGGCGTCACCCTGTCGGGCGAATACTGGCGGGCGCACACCGAGCTGGGCTTCCGCAGGGCCGACATTGACCGCCTCATCTTGAATGGAGCGGCGGCGGCATTCCTTCCGCTCGCCCGGCGCCAGGCACTGGTGACAGAGTTCCGGCAGCGGCTCGAGGAGCTGCGGTGATAGCCGGCGACGTGGAACGAGCCGCCGAGGGAGTGCGGCACCTGGCGGGAGATCTTCGACCGACCGTCGCGATCGTGCTCGGCTCGGGTATGGGCGGCATTGCGGACCTGCTGGAGAATTCCCGACGCCTGCCGTTCGGTGAGATTCAGGGCGTGCCCAAGGCAAGGGTTCAGGGACACGTGGGAGAGGTGGTGGCCGGTATCCTGAACTCGATGCCGGTCCTCTGTCAGAGCGGGCGGATCCACCTCTACGAAGGTGGTGATCCTCCGGAGAGTGTGCTGCTGGTTCGCGCGTTCGCCCGGATTGGGGTCAGGACCCTGGTGTTGACCAACGCGGCAGGCGGTATCCGGAGAACCCTTCGCCCCGGCGACCTCATGCTGATCGGGGATCACCTGAACCTGAGCTTCCGGAGTGCCCTCGCAGGTTCGCTCATTCCGGGGGAGGAGCGTTTCCCCGATATGTCCGATCCTTACGACGCGGAGCTGCGTCGTCGGGCTCGTGACACCGCAAAGAGCCTGGGGATTGGCCTGCAGGAGGGCGTGTACGCCGGCGTTCTGGGTCCCAGCTACGAAACGCCGGCCGAAATACGGATGCTCGAACGCCTGGGCGCGGACGCAGTCGGGATGTCTACGGTGCCGGAAGTCGTAACCGCCCGAGCGAATGGAGTACGCTGTCTCGGATTCTCCCTGATCAGCAATCTTGCCTCGGGAATCGAGACCACCCCGCTGACTCACGCCGATGTTTTGGCCGCGGCGGGACGAGCGACGGCCGCGCTGGGACAACTGCTGAAAACCCTGGTCTCCCAGCTTTGACCGGCTAGAGCATCAGGTGGCGCGCACGGTGTGATTGAGCGGTCCGCGTCCCGCGCCAAGCCCGGGAGCCGACTGCATCGCGCGGTGAACGAAGTCGAGCCCGGTGGTCACCGCCGCCTCGAGCTCTCGGCCCGCCGCCAATCCCGCGGCGATGGCCGCGGAGAGCGTACAACCGGTGCCGTGGGTCGAGTTGGTGGCAAGCCGAGGGCGATGGTAGTGGCGAACTCCACCGGACGTCACCAGGACGTCGGTGACCTCTGCTCCATCCAGGTGGCCACCCTTCACCAGTGCTGCGCCGGCGCCCAGCTCGAGCAGACGCCTCCCGGCTCGTTCCATTGATTCGGGGTCTCGAAGCTCGCTACCGGTCAGGATCGTGGCCTCGTCAAGGTTGGGCGTCACCAGCGTGGCGAGCGGGACCAGAGTCTCCCGCAAAACGGCCTCGGCATCGGGAACCAGCAGCCGGTCGCCTGACGTGGCGACCATGACCGGATCGCAGACATAGTTGGGCCAGTCGAACTCGTGGATGGCGGCGGCCACCATGCGCACCAGCTCGGTGGTTGCCAGCATCCCGGTCTTGAAGCCGGCCGGTGGCAAGTCTTCGGCCAACGCCTCCAGCTGGGCCCGCACCATCGCCGGGGGAACCGGATGCACCGCGCGCACTCCGACCGTGTTTTGCGCGGTAATCGCGGTGATCACGCTGGTGCCGAAGACCCCGAACTGGTTGAACGTCTTGAGGTCTGCCTGAATGCCGGCGCCGCCGCCCGAGTCTGATCCGGCGATGGTGAGCGCAATCTTCATTCGAGGGTGGTGATGAAGGCTCTGATCAGGACCATCCGGGATTTGCACCGGCGGCGAGGCCGGGAACAGAAGGGCCTGGCACTCGCCGAAGGGGTGCGCCTGGTAGAGGAGGCGCTCGCGGCCGGAATCACGATCAAGGGCGCCGTGGTGTCTCCCGCGCTGCAAGGTACCACCCGCGGTCGCGCCCTTGAAGCGGCACTCGGGGCAGGTGGCGTCTCCATGGAGTCGGTGGACGACGCGGAGCTCGCCGAGCTGGCGGACACCGAGCATCCCCAGGGCGTGGTTGCCGTGATCGAGACGCCGCAATGGTCATTGAATACCTTCCGGCCGGCGGCGGCTGGAGTGGTTCTGGTTCTTGATGGCGTACAAGACCCGGGTAACGTCGGCACCATGGCCCGCAGCGCGTTCGCCCTGGGTGCTGCCGGATTGATCGCGTTGAAGGGCACGGCGGATCTGGCCAATCCGAAGGTGCTTCGGGGCAGCATGGGAGCGCTCTTCAGGTTTCCTTCTTTCATGACGGACGACGGCGAGTTTCTCGCCTGGCGTGAGGCAACCGGGACTATCGTGGTGCTCACCGACCCCACGGGAACCGATGTCGGGCACTATCGTCGGCCTCGCGGCAACGGAATGGCGCTCGTGCTGGGGAACGAAGGCGCCGGAATTCGAAAGGAACTGGAGGCGGTAGCCTCCGCCAGGTTGGCCATTCCGCTCACTGAGGGCGCCGAGTCCCTGAACGTCGCGGTCGCGGCGGGAATCCTCTTGTACGAGGTGTTGCGTGATCGATGAGACGGCTGGTGGTCATCGTTGCGGGCGTGCTCGGCGCCATGGTCGGCAGCTTCCTCAACGTTTGCATTTATCGCTGGCCCAACGACCTGTCGGTCGTGAAGCCCCGCTCTCGTTGCGGAGAATGCGGTCGCACGATCGCCTGGTACGACAACATCCCGATTGTCTCCTGGCTCCTCCTCCGGGGACGTTGCCGATGGTGCGCTTCCCGGGTCTCGATCCAGTACCCGCTGGTTGAGCTGGCTACGGCCCTCATCTGGGCCGGAATGGCTGCCACGATCGTTCCCGAGTGGCAGGCCCTGCGGGGAGCCGTGTTCTTCACCATCCTCCTCGGCATCGCGCTCACCGACGCGAGACAATACATCATTCCAGACGAGTTCAGTCTGGGCGGCTTGGGTCTGGGTCTGCTCTTCAGCATTACTCCGGGATTTCCCACCGTTCTTCAGTCGGTGCTCGGCGCCGTGGTGGGATTTGCCCTCCTGTGGATCGTGGGTGCTGCCGGAACCCGGATCTTCAAGGAGGACGCGATGGGCGGAGGGGACATCAAGATGATGGCCATGGTAGGTTCCTTCCTCGGCTGGCAGGGTGTCCTCCTCACCACCTTCCTCGGCGCGTCTGCTGGGCACCCTGATCTTCGTCCCCCTGTCTGTCATCGGGAAGAAGCGGCTGGTCCCTTTCGGAGTGTTCCTCGCCCTCGGTGCCGCCGTGACCTTTCTCTTCGGTCAGCCCATCATCCGCTGGTACGGCGAGTACCTGACGCTCCCGTGATCCGCGCCCTGATTGCCCTCACCCTCGTTGCCGTGGGGAGTGGCCTGCCGCGGCCGTCCTCCGGCCGACAGCACCGGCGCCGAATCGGTTGCCCGCCTGGTGGACAGCCTTGACTCCGGCGGTCGAGACAGGCCGTCGGACTCAAGTTCACCCACAAGCCGATGTCCGCGGTGCGGAGCCGGGACCAGGTGCGCTCCTACGTGCTCCACAAGCTCGACGAGGAGCTGCCGACGGCGAAGGCGCGCGGGCTGCAGGCGGCCTATCGCCTGCTGGGGTTGTTCCCCGATACCCTGGAACTTGCGTCCCCTGCTGCTCGACCTGTACACCGAGCAGATCGTGGGCTTCTACGAGCCGGACTCCAGCACCCTCTTCGTCGCCGCCAATGCGGATCCCAAGTTCCTGACCGTCGTGGTGGCCCACGAGCTGGTGCACGCGCTGCAGCATCAATACGTCCCGCTCGACTCCATCATGCGGCAGACGAGCGATAATGATCGGCTCGCCGCTGCCACCGCCATCCTCGAGGGCCAGGCCACTCTGGGCGGTCTGCAGGTCATGGTGCCGGAGCAGAACCTTTACGCCATGCCGGAATTCTGGGAGACCTACCGGGACAACCTGCGAAGCCAGCAGGCGTCGATGCCGGTGTTCTCCAAGGCACCCCGCATCCTCAGGGAGAGCGTGGTCTTTCCTTATCTGGCGGGCGCGGACTTTCTGCGATGGTGGGCCGGATCCGAACTGCGGGACACGATGCCCTTCGGACCCCGGATGCCAACGTCAACCGAGCAGGTTCTTCATCCCTATCGCTATGGTCGGGGAGACGTGCCGATCACCCTGGCGTTCGATCAGCCGGGACGACGGCGCGCTGTACGAAGACGTCTTCGGCGAGTTCGACATCCGGGTGCTGAACGCGGAGCTGTCCAAGACCGCCGAAGTGACGACACCGATCGCTATCGGCTGGGGAGGCGATCGCTACCGGGTGTACGACACGCCCGGATGGTGCGGCTCTGGTCTGGTACAGCGTTTGGGATGACTTGCCGTCCCGGCTTCGCTTCGTCACCTCGACCGTGGAGCGGCTGCAGAAGAAGCGTCCGCTGGGCTACCGGCTGGAGACGACCACAGCCGACGATCGACGACAAACCCGGAGTCCGCCTCGTCCTGGCCCCGGTTCGGTGGCCCGGATGGGACAACCTGCCCACCGTCCACGTCGTAAAACCGGCTCCCTGACCTTCGTAGCACGGTTTCAGACCTAAAAAGCATACCGCGGAAGACGCGGAGCACGCGGACCAACGCGGATCTTTACTAGTGTGTTTCCGCGTGTTCAGCGTATTCCGCGTGTTCGGCGGTAAGCAGTTCCGGGCCGGCCCTACGGAAAAGCCCGGATGGAGGCGTCTTCTCAAGAATCGGTTCGGTTACAGATCCAAAACGATTACCACGGAAGACACGGACCACGCGGACGAACGCTGATCACCACTAATGTGGTTTCCGCGTGTTCAGCGTTGTTCCCCGGTAAGCAGTTCGGGGACCGGCCCTACGGAGAAGCCCGGATGGAGGCGTCTCCTCAAGAATCGGTTCGGTTACAGATCCAAAGGATTACCACGGAAGACGCGGAGCACGCGGACGAACGCTGATCACTACTAATGTGGTTTCCGCGTGTTCAGCGTATTCCGCGTGTTCCGCGGTAAGCAGTTCGGGGACCGGCCCTACGGAGAAGCCCGGATGGAGGCGTCTCCTCAAGAATCGGTTCGGTTACAGATCCAAAAGATTACCACGGAAGACGCGGAGCACGCGGACGAACGCTGATCACTACTAATGTGGTTTCCGCGTGTTCAGCGTTATTCCGCGTGTTCCGCGGTAAGCAGTTCGGGGGCCGACCCTACGGTGAAGCCCGGCGTGTGCTCCGCGGTAAGCTTTTTGGGTCTGAAACCGAACCATCCTCGGACTCAATTCCAGGCTCGAATTCTCTGGTCCCGGGCCCGTTCAGTCTGGGCCGCCGCGAGCGCCCTAGCCGAAATGGAGGCGACCTCGAGCACGGTGGTAACGAAAGACAGGCCCAGTCTGAGCTCCTGATCGGTGCAGGTCCGGGCAAACCCGAGCGCCGCCGAGGGTCCCCGGGCTGCCTCGTCGGCCAGCTGGTCGGCTACCCGGGCGCCGATAGCCGTTTCCTGTTCCGGATCGGAAGTTGGTGGCAAGCGCGCTCCCCATCATAGGTTGCCGCAAGCTATTGACGCCTTACCGGAGACTCGGCACCGTTTCCCCGCGTTCCTGGCCTGAATTTCCGCGCCCTACCCCCTCCCAACACCCCGTCCAGCCGCTTGAAAAAAGCCCGTAACCCAAGTAGAATGCTGGGCTTATGTTCGACGAGCTGTCCTCGAAACTCTCCGCCGCCCTGCAAAAACTGACGGGTCGCGGTGTACTGACCGAGGATGACGTCAAGGACGGTCTTCGGGAAGTTCGCCGGATCCTGCTCGAAGCTGACGTGAGCTTCGACCTCACCCGTGAGTTTCTCGAGCGGGTGCAGGAAAAAGCGGTTGGAATCACCGCCCTGAAGTCGGTCCGGCCTGGCCAGCAGCTGGTCAAAGTGGTCTATGACGAGCTGGTGGCACTGCTGGGTGAGAAGCAGGCGCCGATTGCATTCGCTTCGGTGCCGCCGACCGTGGTGTTGCTGGTCGGCTTGCAGGGTTCCGGTAAGACGACGACGGCGGGGAAACTCGCTCGCCGGCTCAAGCTGGAGCAGAAGGCGCCGTTTCTCATCGCCGCCGACGTCTATCGGCCGGCAGCCGTGGACCAGCTGGTGACGCTGGGCAAACAGGTTGACGTCGGGGTGCATGCCGAGCCCGGTGTGACCGACGTTGCCGGGATCGTGAAGCGGGGCATCGCGGAAGCAGGGAAGGCGCGGGCGCGGACGGTCCTGGTGGACACCGCGGGGCGCCTGCAGATCGACAGCGAGATGATGGATGAGCTGAAGGCGCTCAAGGCGGCGGTGAAGCCGCATGAGATCCTGCTCATCGCCGACGGGATGACCGGCCAGGACGCCGTTCGTATCGCGAGCGGCTTCCACGAAGCGTTGGGGATCACCGGCGTGATCCTCACCAAGATGGACGGTGACGCCCGGGGTGGCGCGGCACTCTCGATCTACGGAGTGACCCGGGCGCCCATCAAGTTCGTGGGCGTGGGAGAAAAGCTCGACGCCCTCGAGCCCTTCCATCCCGAGCGGATGGCGGGCCGGATTCTTCAGCAGGGCGACATCCTGAGCCTGGTCGAGAAGGCCCAGGCCACGGTCGATGCGAAGGAAGCCGAGCGGCTCGCGAAGAAGGCGACCTCGCGGAAGGGCCTGGATCTGCAGGATTTCCTGACCGCGATGCGGCAGATGCAGAAGATGGGGCCGATCAAGAACGTGCTGGGCATGCTGCCCGGGGTGAATCCGGCGGCGCTCAGCGCGGCCCAGGTGGACGACAAGCGCCTCACCCACGTCGAGGCGATCGTGCTGTCCATGACCCCGAAGGAACGGGCCGATCCCGATCTCATCAACGGATCGCGACGGCTGCGGATCGCGAAGGGATCGGGCCGCACGGTGCAGGAAGTGAATCAGTTGCTGGCGCAGTTCAAGCAGATGCAGAAGCTGATGAAGTCGGCCGGCAAACCGGGAGTCAGGTTGCCGTTCGGCAAGGGGTTTCCCGGCGTGATGTGAGACGGCCAGACGGCATTCAATTCAAGGATGGGGTAGCATGGCAACCAGGATCAGACTCCGCCGGGTCGGCCGCAAGGGCGTGCCGCTCTATCGCATCGTCATCGCCGACCGCGAGTCACCGCGGGACGGCCGGTTCATCGCGACGATCGGCACCTACAATCCCAAGGGGACCAACGACGCGGAGAAGGTCCGGGTCAATGGCGATCAGGCCAAGGCGTGGCTCGCCAAGGGCGCGACGCCGACCGACACCGTCAAGGCGCTCCTGACCAAGGCCGGCGTGGCGGTCTGACGATGCCGGGCGAGCCGCGCCATCTGGTGGTCGGGCGGCTCAGGAAACCGCATGGTCTGAAGGGTGAATTCACCGTCTTCCCGCTGACCAACGATCCCGCTACGGTGTTCCAGCCCGGTCGCGCGCTGCGCCGGATGGACCTCGCGGGAACCATGCTGGGGGAGCCGGTTGAAGTAGAGCGGAGCAAGGCATACCATCGCGAGTGGCTCATCAAGTTTCGCGGTGTGGAATCCCGGGACGAGCTGGATCTCTGGAGAGGGCCAGTTTCTGGCGGCTCCGGAGGACATCCTGGCGAAGCCGGCCGAGGGCGAGGTCTACCTCCACGAGTTGGAGGGCTTCGCGGTCCGGAGCAGCGATGGCTCGGCGTTGGGTCTGGTGAGCGGCCTCTACGAAATGCCCGCCGGCCTGATGCTGGAGGTGCAGGGTCCCAAGCGCGAGTTTCTGCTGCCGTTCAAGCGGGAGTTCGTGCGAGCAGGTAGACCGGGAGAGCCGGGTGCTGGTGGTGGAGCTGCCGGAGGGGTTGCGTGGAGTTGTAGGTGTCGATAGTCGATGGTCGATAGTCGATAGTCCGAGATTGTCCGAGACCATCGACCATCGACCAATGACCATCGACCGCTGACCGGAACAGGACGATGCAGATCAACATCATCACCCTGTTTCCCGAAGTGTTCACCGCCTACCTCGGTGCCAGTATTCCGGGCCGGGCGGCGGCAGCCGGCAAGGTGAGCGTACCGCCTCGTGCAGTTGCGGGACTTCACTCATGACCGGCACCGGACGGTGGATGACTACCCGTACGGCGGTGGCGCGGGGATGGTGCTCCGGCCGGAGCCGTTCTTCGAGGCGGTGGAATCGCTGGACCCGGAGAGCCGGCAGGGACCGATCGTGCTGTTGTCGGCGCGGGGGAAGCCGTTCAGCCACGATGACGCGGTGCGACTGTCGTTAGGCTCGTCGCTCACCCTGCTCTGCGGCCACTACAAGGACGTGGACCAGCGGGTGGCGGATCACCTGGCGACCGAAGAGCTGTCGATCGGTGATTTCGTCCTCTCGGGCGGCGAGCCGGCGGCGATTGTCGTGCTGGACGCGGTGGTGCGGTTGCTGCCCGGCGTCCTGGGAGATCATGAATCGGCCAGTGGAGACTCGTTCTACGAGGGTCTGCTGAGTCCACCAAGTTACACGAGGCCTCCCGAGTACCAGGGATGGCCGGTGCCGGAAGCGCTCCTCTCCGGCAATCACGCCCTGATTGCGGCGTGGCGGCAGGCGGAGGCGGAGCGGCTGACGGCCGAGCGACGGCCGGATGTGTGGCGGCAACATCAGGCGAAACATTCGTAGGGGCGGAGCCGCCCCGGACTGCGAGGAACCTATGGAACGCATGGCGACAGTAGCCCGCGAAGGGTTGCGGACGGACATCCCGAAGTTTGCTCCCGGCGATACCATTCGGGTCATGGTGCGCGTTCGCGAGGGCGACAAGGAGCGCCTGCAGGCGTTCGAGGGCCTCTGCATGGGCAAGCGGGGCGGCGGCGTCAATGAGACCTTCCGGGTCCGGAAAGTCTCGGCCGGCGTCGGCGTCGAGCGGGTCTTCCCGATGCACAGCCCGACCCTCGCCTCGGTCGAGGTGGTGCGCAAAGGACGGGTTCGGCGCGCCAAGCTGTACTATCTCCGCAAGGTGAGCGGCAAGGCCGCCCGGATCAGGGAAAAGAAAGACAGCTGAGCCATGGCGGCGGCGCAGCCCCGGCCCAACCTCAAACGCGAGGAGGCGGCCTGGTCTCGCCGCCGCCTCCTCATCGGAGTTGATGAAGTCGGCCGTGGTCCCCTCGCTGGTCCGGTGGTGGCCGCGGCCGCTGTGTTTCCCGCCTGGGTAGTGCCGGTTCCCGGTGTCCGCGACAGTAAGACGCTCAGCGACAACCAGCGCGCCGAGCTGATCCCCGGCATCAAGGCATCCGCCCTTATCATCACGGTGGCCGCAGCGTCGGTGCGCGAGGTGGACCGCTACAACATCCGGGTCGCCACCGCTCTGGCGATGCGGCGCGCCGTCGCCCGAACCTGCGCCGCGAAGATCTTCCGGGAAGGCGCCCGGCGTTCCGGGGCCACCTCCTACCAGGTGCTGATCGACGGACTCGCCATGCAGGAGTGCGGCTTCGAGCACGAGGGCCTGGTCGATGGCGACGCGCTCTGCTATTCGATCGCGGCCGCCGGCATCGTCGCCAAGCAGGTTCGCGACGAGCTCATGCGTCGCCTCTCCCTCCGCTATCCCGGATATGGGTGGGAGCACAATGTGGGCTACTGCACCGCGGAACACTGCGACGCGCTCGACACGCTCGGACCCACTCGGCATCATCGCAAGAGCTTCGGGCCGGTGGCCCAGATGTCCCTGTTCTAGGATGCCCCGGCGATCCCGGCGACGGCTTCTGATCGGATCGTCCCGGCCGTTCCGGGAACCAGTCGGCCGCCAGGTCCAGCCAGCCCGGATTGACCGACCCGATCAGCGACAGCTTTTGATCCCGTGAGCAGCCCTTCAGTTGTTTCTCCCGCGCGATCGCCGACCCGATGTCACGCGCCGGTTCGCAGTAGACCAGGCGGGTGATCTGATTGTGAGTCGTGAAGCCGAGGCCATACGGGTGCCGATGCTGCCATACTCTCCGGTGCAGGTCGACCGTGACGCCGGTATAGAGTCGCCGCGAGGGACTCGCCATGATGTACACCCACGCTTGCGGTGCCCGCATCGGAGTAGGATACCTGCCGCCGTCAACGCTGCCTCAACCGTTCTTGTGATCAAAATCATGCGATCGCTCGCCTGTCTCGCTTTGCTGCTTGCTACGCCACTGGCCGCCCAGTCCAATGCGGAACGGATGCTGAACGACCGGTACAGCCGTTCCCACGACTACGACCTGGTCCATCAGCGGATCGAGCTCCGCGGCTTCGATTGGGATAGCGCCAGTTTCGACGGAGTCGTCACCACGACACTCCGGTCGCTGCGGGCAGGGCTCGATTCGGTCGTGCTCGATGCGGGGGAGCTGCTCGACTTCTCAGCGGTGGAGACGGTGAACCGGAGCGGGCAGGCAACGGGCAAACTGCGCCATTCCCGCCTACGTGACACGCTGGTCGTCTACCTGCCCCGACCTGCCGGCTTCGGCGACACCCTCCGCTTCCGGCTGGCGTATCACGGTCGAGTCGAGGACGGTCGAGGCCTCACCTTCATCGAGGCGGACAGCGAACCGCCCCGGCGCCCGCGCCAGCTCTGGAGCCAGGGAGAGGACGAGAACAACCACTTCTGGTTCCCGACCTACGACTTCCCCAACGACAAGATGACCTGGGAAGTCTGGGCGACGGTGCCCCGGGGCTTCACTGCCGTCTCCAACGGCAAGCTGATGCTCGATCGTCCGAATCCGGGATGGGACTCGGACCTTTCGCTGGAACCAGGAGCGACCATCGGCCACCTATCTGGTCTCCCTCATCGTGGCGCCGCTGGTGAAGATCCACGACACGTGGCGCGGCATTCCGGTGGACTACTACGTCTACCGGCAGGACAGCGCTCTGGCGCGACCCCTGTTTCGGCTGACGCCCGACATGATCGAGACCTACTCGAAGCTGACCGGCGTTCCCTACCCGTGGAGCAAGTACGCCCAGACCACCGTCGCCGATTTCTTCGGCGGCATGGAAAACGTGAGCGCCACGACTCTGGTGGACTGGCTGCCGGATCGCACGGCCTACGCCGACCGGCCCTGGTACTGGTACGAGCTGATCGCCCACGAGCTCGCGCATCAATGGTTCGGCGACTACGTCACGACCGCGAACTGGGCCAACATGTGGCTCAATGAAGGCTTCGCCACCTTCATGCCCGGTCAGTACTGGCGGGCCAAGCAGGGCGATCACGCCGGTGAGGACTACTACCTGGAGCAGTACCAGCAAGCCCTCGATACCGACAAGCAACGCCGGATGCCGCTCGCCTGCCTTGGGCTCCAACAACGTGTACCCCAAGGGCGCGATGGTGCTGGAGATGCTCCGCAAGTATCTGGGAGACGCGCGCTTCTGGGCCGGCATCAACCGGTATCTGACCAGCCACGCGCTGGGCGTCGCGGTCACCGACGATCTGCGGCAGGCCTTCCTCGAGGCCACCGGCGAGAATCTCGACTGGTTCTGGAATCAGTGGATGTATCAGGCCGGTCTGCCCGAGTTCACCGTGACCGCCAAGTGGGACTCCTCCAGTTCCCTGTTGCTCACAGTCGAGCAGACCCAGGTGGACACGGCGACCGCCGACAGCACCGGGCTGCGCTACAGCGTCCCCGCCGCGTTCCGCATGCCGGTCGAGGTGCGGGTACGGACCGCCGCGGGAGATGTGCGGCAGCGCACCTGGCTCGAGCAGCGGAGCCAGACCCTTCGGATAGAGGGAGTATCCTCGCCGCCGCAGATGGTGGTGTTCGACGTCGGCAATACCATCTACAAGACGCTCAAGTTCGACCACCCGAGCGCCTGGTTGGCGGAGCAGATCGCGCGAGATGACAACCTGTGGAATCGGTGGTGGGCGATCGGAGAGCTTGCCTCACGCACCACGGATTCGACCGCCGCGCGCGCCCTGGCCCTAGCGGCGACGTCGTCCGACTACTTCCTCACCCGGGCTCAGGCCTCGACCGCGCTGAGCAAGATGCCGGGTGAGATCGCGATGCCGGCTCTCGTCGCCGCGGCGAAGGACACGTCGGCCCAGGTCCGTCAGGCGGCGATCGCGGCATTGGGCCTTCAGGGCGGCTCTCAGGCCAGAGACATAGCGGCTGCGACGTTCGAAAAGGACACCAGCTACCAGGTGCGGGCCGTGGCACTCAGCGTCGTCACGAAGCTGGACCCCGCCAACGCGGCCGGCTTCATCCGCCGGGGACTCGCCAGCTCCTCGTATCAGAACGTGATCCAGGACGCCGCACTCGCGGCCGTGGCCCAGCGCAACGACACCTCGTTCGTGGATCAGGTGAACGCACTGGTGGGCCAGCAGGACACTCCGGCGCTCGCCCTCGCCGCCTTAGCCGTTCGAGGGAACCAGCGCGCGATGCAGCTCCTGACCGGTCATCTGGGAGATTCCAGAGATGTCGTACGGACCAGGACGCTTCAGGCGTTCGAGTACGTGGTTCCGAAGGATGTCGCGCTGAGTCAGCTACGCCAGGCGAGAGGAAACTTGTCGCCGGAGGCGGGAGAGGAGGTGGATTCGCTGATTACGAAGTTGTCGGGGAAGTAATGCATCTCGCTCAGCTGCCCAACGACCCAGAATCCATCAGCATGACTGCTCCTGGAGCGGCGGAATGATATTCTTTCGGCCCAATGAAATGTGGATAGCCTATTGGCGCCACACATCTTCGCGCTCGGCAGGGACTTGGCTCTCAACGAAAACCCAACAACTACCTACCAGTCGACATGCGCCCCCGTTTCGCCCTATTTGCTGAGAGACTAGTTCTTCAGCCCGACGGCCGGAGTGACATTATTGGGATCATCAATCGAACCGTCGTCCCGGCCCTGGCTGCGAAATTGGTTGGAATGCAGCTTGTGATCTCTCTGGATATCGGCCGCCATGACGACCTGAACGTCGTGCACACCGCTACCCTGCAACCCATGTACGAGCCCGTGCCCAACGCTGGCGATCCGCCCCCGATCGACCCTGAGGAGCTGCAGCTTGAACCGATTGGCCCCGCTGTGAAGATCACGATCGACCTGCGCGAGCATGCCACGCGAACGCCGCGGGTGGCACAGGTCAACCTCGGCGCTCCCCTCCCTGCACTTGATGTCCACAAAGCCGGAAAGATCTACTTCGAACTGATGGTGGACGGCGTACTCAAGCACCGAATCCCCTTCACTATAGCCGTCGAGCGCTAAACCAACGCGGCCTGATTACGGCCTTTGCGCTCTAGCGGGCCCATTCCTGGAGCTTCACCAGTTCCACATGGAGCTTGGCCAGTTTCTTGTCATACTCCTTGGTCTTCAGCTTTTCGCCGGCTTTTACGCCGCCGTTTTCATTACCCTTTTCCTCTTCTTTTTCACCTTTCATCGATATTACTCCTTTCTCTGCGATTCTCAATTCCCGCCCGCCGTGACTACGTGGTGCGGCGGCCATTCCTTTCCTACTGACAGGTCTTCTGCGTCGAATCTCCAGCTGATTGCCGCTGAAACTGCTCAATCGCCTGTTCAAGCGTAAAGAACATCCGTTCACGCCCCAGCCGCTCCCAGAGCGGCGATCGCCGGATTAACTCCAGAACGTAGGGATTCATCGCCACCAGCGCGATCATGGTCCCTGCTTCGCGGACCTGTTCTTCCCCATCGGTCAGCATCATGAGGCCGGTGTATTCCATGTCGGGCACGGCGCTCAGGTCGAGGATCAGGACCCGGGGAGTGAACTCGGCGATGAGTGCCCGTATTTTCTGACCCAGACGGGGGGCATTGGCAAAGAATATCGCTCCTTCAGGGCGAAGCAGCAAAAGGCCGGGATAGGTTTCGTCCTCGGGGTGCTCTGGAGACAGGGGACGGAACACGTTGGTCCCCGGTTTACGCCCCAGCACATGGATAGGATGGGTATTGGCGCGAACGATGAGCGACACCATCGACACCAGCACCGCCACCAAGAGCCCCTTCAGGGTACCCAGCACCATCACCCCGAAAGCGGCGATAAGGGCCCAGTGAGACTCCATGGTCCTGATAGTGTGGAGGGCTCGAAACTCGGCCGGGCTGACCAGACCG
The DNA here is from genome assembly GCA_963788625.1 of uncultured Gemmatimonadales bacterium. Classification (GTDB taxonomy): domain Bacteria; phylum Gemmatimonadota; class Gemmatimonadetes; order Gemmatimonadales; family GWC2-71-9; genus DATBGE01. The sequence goes on from CAWBHB010000001.1 coordinate 1,498,268, forward strand.
ATACTGGCAATGATGACGACGACGGCCAGGGTAGCATTGGGCATCATCCCGAAGAGGGGTGCCAGAAAGAGAAGCGTAGCCATGATCACCGCGGCGGTCACCAGTCCTGACATCTGGCTACGCGCGCCTGCGCCCTGATTCACCGCCGTCTGCGACGTTCCCCCTCCGCCGGGCATACTGTGAAAGAAGCTCCCGGCGAGGTTTGCCAGGCCGGTCGCCACCAGTTCGTGATTCCCCTCGGGGGGAAGATCCCCCTTCTGAATAAAGGCACGCCCAGCGGCCGCCGTCTCGATGAAACTCATCAGAGCGATGCCGAGGGCCGCCGGCCAGAGCTGCCTCATCAGGTTAAGATCGGGGAGGGCAAAGGTCGGCAGTCCGGCTTGGACCGTCCCCACCAGCGAAATACCCAACCGGTCGAGCCCGACAAAGCCCGACAGTGCAATGCCGACCGCCACGGTTATCAATGGGGCCGGCAGTCGCGGCGCGAAGTGTTTGAGGCCGAGCATGAGGACAAGCATCGCCATTGCGAGTATGAAGGTGGGAAGGGACGTCTCCGGCAGGTGTCTGAGTATCGAGACGATATCCTGGAAGAAACCAGCCTTGGCGATATGCACGTCCAGAAGCTTGGGTACCTGGTCCAGCACGATGACCAGACCGATTCCCGCCTTAAATCCGATGAGTACCGGGTCGGAAATCAGGTTGGCCAACCATGCCGAGTCTAAGGAGTCCCCCCAGCAGCAGGAAAGCCCCCACCAGGAGCGACAGGGTGGCTGACGCCGACAGCAACGTGGCGGCGTCGCCGCCGGGGGCAACCGCAGCGAGAGTGCCGGACGCCAGGATGGCAATGGTGGAACTGGTCGTTACGCTCAGGAGACGGGAGGTCCCCAGAGCGGCATACACCACCAGCATCACCAGCGAGGTATAAAGGCCCAACACCAGCGGCAGGCCTGCGATGGCGGCATAGGCCATGGCCTTCGGGATGATCACCGCCGCCGTCGTGAGGCCGGCGACCAGGTCGAAGCGAAGCCATTCCTTTCGGTAGGAAGAGAGCCACTCCATCATGGGAAGTATTTTGCTGAGCCTGTTCACTGACATTACACCTCTCTTAATCCGCCTTGGAAATCGCCAGAGTCACCGGAGGATTTTCAACTTCCGCTCCTGGCTGAAGAGGTATCGGACCATGTAGTATTCGAACGGATAGTCGCTGTCGTAATAGCGGAAGCTTTCCCTGTAGCGCAGATCCACCGTTTCCAGAGCGGTGGTCCCTGTCTCGATCTCGTTGCGGGCTCCGGTCCCACCGAAAGGATCGATGCTGTTCATGATTGCCCAGCGCACCCGCCGTCGACCGCATATCCGCCTGCGCTCCGGACGATCGAAGTCCTCCTCTTGGGCGGAGCCAACCCGCCGGTGGCAGGCGGCTGGTTCGTGCCGCTGCTCCATGCCACGGTTGAGGCAGACGGCAAGTTGATCGTTCGGGACGGGCAGTTGGTATTCTGAACCGTCGACCACAAGTAAGGGCTTGGGTGAAACTCAGGGTTGATTGAGTTGCCCAGGGCGCCTGCAGGCCGGTCCGCGGGTCCGGACCAGTTGCCTCGCGCGAGCCCGACACTCGGGCGGAGGTAGATCTGCCGATTGAGGAAGAACTGCACGCCGCCGAGCAGGTACCAGAGCCGAACGGCCTCATTCCGCGATCGGACTCTGGACCCGAAACGGTTGCCAGTCGAGCGCGAGGACCGCCTGCACCCGGTGGCCGCCGAGTCCCGCATGTACGCTGCCGACGAAGCCGGTTGCGTCGTTGGTACTACCGACGGTGTTCGTAGCGTTGCCGAGGCCGGCCCCGAGGCGGAGAAACGCGCCCTGTCTCGGCGGCTCGCTCTGGGCTCCGGTCTGGGGGACGGGTGACCCAGCCGCGAGCAGCAGCAGCGCGTAGACCGTGGTAATCCGCATAAGTGCCTCCTCAGGAAGAGGCCGGTCCGCAGATCGAGTCATCGAGTCGGCGTTTGGAGACCGCCCATCTCAGCCCTGCTCCGCCTAAGGACTTCATTGCTTCGAGCACCGTCACTTCACCGGGGCCTTGAGCAGGGGTCCAGGGCATGCCGGCAGCGTGCCCGGCACAGTAGAGCAAGGTGAGGATCGAAGCGATACGCAGCCAGAGCGACGTTTTCATGCAGCATCTCCGGACGTAGAACGAGGCGCCTAACGTGGACTTCACCGGCTCGCCGAAGACGAGTCCGGTGCAAGACAGGGTTAGGCGTCGTTTTCATTAGGTTGCGGATAGCGACGCTTGGTCTCTACTATCGATCGGGCTACCAACGTCTCTAGGACCTTCAGATCGACGTTGGCCAGGCGCCTGATGTAGACACATACCTTCCCAATCTTGTGCTTTCCCAGCTTCGCCAACAAGACGTCCCGACCTTCGAAGCCCGCCGCGGTGTAAACAACCAACTCACTTCCCCGCACGGCAAACGCAGCGAGAGCGGAATCGCCTTCGTGACCACTGGCGTACTTGTAATGGTAGCTCCCGAATCCGACGATGCTTGGCCCCCACATCCTTGGTTGGGCGCTGGGCGGCGTGATCCGTCTCCGGGCCAGGCGTGGCCCGGTTCGGCCGTACGGGATGTTCGGGCTCGGCTACTACCGGGAGGTTGGGCGGGATCCGTTCTCGGGCTCGGGTGTGAACGTCGGCTTCGGCCTCGAGCTTCACCCCGGTGCAGGGCCGCTGGCGTTCACCCTCGGCGCCCGGATGCACGGGGCGCTGCACACGGGTAAGAACCTCGACGACGGTACCCCGATCGGCGTGGGTTACCTGACCCTGATGGCTGGGGTGGCGCTACGGTAGAGCAGACTGCCGATGTCTACGGTCGTCCTGACCATCCCATGATCTCCGCTGTGATCAGCTCCCCTGCTATTTCAGGCGATCGACCGCCTTCTTCATCACCGCCTTGATCGGCTCGGTGGGGTCGCTGCTCCGCCGGAGCTCGATAGAGAGGAACGCGGTTCCCTTGATGACGTGCAGCTCTTCATGCTCGGCATTGTACCAGCAGGCCACGTCACCCAGGCCGGTGAGACCCTCCTTGCCTTGCTGATCGCACATCGCTTTGTACATCGGGACGACGTTCGCCGGGAGACGCGTCAGGTTCAACTGGATCCGGTGAATCCCGGACCCGGTGTACTCGCAAGCCGACACGGTGGCGCCGGTCCCGTCCGACATGGGGCCTATCGCCTTGGGTCCCTCGGCGGTTTCGCCCAGGGCCGCCGCGGCATCCTCCTTGGTCAGAAGCGAGCAGGCGTCATCCGGCGCCGGCGTCCTGGCGGCCGCCAGCAGAAACCCGGACGAAAAGGTGATCAGGGTCGCAAGAACGGTCCTGCTGGCGGAACGAATCGAGCTTGGCACGTTGCCTCCTCGCGTAACAGCGCCGATCGGTATCGGGAACTGTTTGAATGCTACGACGATTGGAAGCGGCAGGGTAGCACGGGCAGAGCGTGCGATGGGCCATTCCAAGTTCGGCCTGTTGGACTACCGGGACTGGCCCCATTGCGGCTCCACCGTCCGCGCGCCGAGAGGATGGCGGAGAAGAGCGAGGTCACGCCGAGCGCGATGAGCGCCTGACAAAACGGAAGCCAACCCAGCGGTTCTGGTCGCTTGTCCACCTTGTATCTAGCTCTACCAGGAGTTTGATGACATTCTGATCGGGGCGCCAGCTCGATGCCACCTGGGTGGTGAACACCGTGCGTTAGCCGGAGCGGCGTCCCGGATCACCCGTCGTAGAGCCCGAACAGTTGCGGGGGCCGACTCGGTCGAGCCCGAATTCTCACAAGGACGGGCGACGCGACACCCCCCTCGAGCGCGGGAGGCCGCATGTTTGTTGGTGTCGACGTCGCGAAAGCCGAGCTGGTCGTCAGCCTCCGCCCGAGCGCGGAGCGCTTCGCGGTCGCGAATGACGAGCCCGGGATCCACACGCTCCTCGAGCGGCTGGGGCCGCTGGCTCCGCAGCTCATCGTCCTCGAAGCGACCGGCGGCTACGAACTGCTCTGCGTCGCGGGGCTCGTCGCGGCCACCTTGCCGGTCGTGGTCGTTAACCCGCGTCAGGTGCGGGACTTCGCGAAGGCGACGGGCCAACTCGCGAAGACCGATCGGATCGATGCCGACCTCCTCGCGCTCTTCGCGGAGAAGGTCCGGCCCGCAATCCGTCCCCTCGCGGATGCCGAGGCCCAGGAACTCGAGGCCCTGCTGGCCCGGCGCCGGCAGCTCCTCGAGATGCTGCAGGCCGAGCGCAATCGCCTGGGCCAGGTCTTTGGCCAGGGCAAGCGCCCGGTCCGGAAGAGTCTCAAGGCCCACATCACCTACCTCGAGCGCGAGCTCCGGATGACCGACACCGGGCTCGGCGAGATGGTGCGGCGGAGTCCCGCGTGGCGGGAGCGCGATGACCTGCTGCAGAGCGTACCCGGGGTCGGGCGCGTGGTCTCCCTCACCCTACTCGCGGAGCTGCCGGAGCTCGGTCGACTGTCGCGCCGCGCGATCGCCAAGCTGGTCGGCATCGCCCCGCTGAGTCGAGACTCCGGCACCCTGCGGGGGCGGCGCTTCGTCCAGGGAGGCCGGGCCAGCGTGCGCGCGGTGCTCTACATGGGCGCGCTCGTCGCCACCCAGCGCAACGCCGTGATCCGGAGCTTCTACCAGCGCTTGCTCCGCGTCGGGAAGCCCAAGAAGCTCGCGCTCGTCGCGTGCATGCGGAAACTCCTCACCATCCTCAACACCATGGTGCGTACTCGCCGGCCGTGGTGCGCCGAGCGGGATTCCACTGGCCTCGTTCCCGCTTGACTTTCGAGACAGTTGCTAACGAATAGCGTTAAGCTGCGAGCCGCCGCCCGGCAAGGAACCCGAACGCGCGCGATATGGACGCAGCACCATACTCACCACGCTAATGCCAGGGCGCGGTGAACGCCTCCACGGCGTGGGGGGCATCTTGGGACCGAACAGCGACTCGTCCGAGGGGTTCTTACGAGGCCGATCAAGCCGATCAGCTCAGGACCCCGGCACGAAGGCCGGAGCGTTGCTGATTGTCCCATCAAGTCTCATAGCGGTTGCGCTCCGAACAGCAGTTAGACCCCAGCTAGCACCCGGCCCCGCCAGTGGTCGCCCATTGGACCCAGTCGTGCGGACTGCGGCGCCAGATCTGGTAGTCCCAGGACTCATAGTAGGTGGTCCGGGTGATCAACTCCGGGACTTGGTCGTGATCTAAGTCCAGGATATCAACGCCGACCCGGATTTTACGGCTGGTCTCGGCACCGAGGTGTGACCAGACCAGGGGCCGCGCCGGTCGCCGGTTTCCGAGCTCCAGAACGACGAGCGCAGAGAACTCTCGGACCTCGAGTGAATCCGACTGGGAAACAGCCTCATAGGCGCCGACGAGCCAGGTGTGGTGATCTGGGAAGTCGATCGCCCAGCTATCCCGGAGCTCAAGGGTATCTGGGTGATAGTCCGGGCGAAACGCCGCCAGGGCCGAGTCGGCGAGTCGCCGGAGCTGGCTGGTCTCAAGGCCGCTCGGGAGCCGCCGTCGAGTCGGCAAGCCCAGCGTCGAGTCTGAGGCGGCCAGCCCGTGCCAGTTGGGCACCAGTGGGACATGCGATGTAGCCGCTCCGGGAGTACCTGTGCATCCGTACTGTGCCGGGCCTGTGGCGCGGACCAGTCCGACCCGGTGGCCGCCGCTGTACAGCCAATACTTGGCCCCCTTGGAGTAGGCCTCGCGGCGAAACCATACGGACGCGGAGTCCTCATCTCCGTTGGGGACTTCGTGGAACGTTCCGTCAGAGAACGAGGTGATTGGGTCCAGGTCAACCTCGGGCGGAGTAGGGCTGGAGGCGGCGAAGATGAGATCCGGGCGCTGGGCTAGAAGCGGCCGGGCGGGAGCTGAGCCGAGTAGGCCGACCGCTATGAGGAAGTCAGTAGCGTTAAGCTGCGGGCGCCACCGCCCGGAGCTACCAACGTTCACCACGGGCCGGGGGCGCCCGTCAGCTTCAACGCTGAGTCAGCCCGCTTCGCGAATTCGCATACTGAGTGCAACACGGCCAAGCGACCGCTGGCGGCGCTATAGCTACCTTCTCGGCTCATACCGCATCGCCACCGCACCCGAGCCGAACTCCAGTCGGCTCACGAGCTTCAAGTCGACCCACTTCGATAGCCCCGCGAACAACGTCGGCCCATGGCCCGCCAGCCTTGGGTGCACCACGAACTCGTACTCATCGATCAACCCCAGCTCCGTCAACGCCAGCGCGAGCTTCACGCCTGCCACGAACAGTCCCTTTCCCGACTCCCGCTTGATCTGCCCAACGGCCTCGCCCAGATCCCCGCGCACAAGTTCCGCGTTCCAATCGACCCGATCCAGGGTGCTCGACACGACGTACTTCTTGGCCGCGTCGATCGTCCGGGCGAAGGGTTCCATCCAGTCAGTCATCCAATCGGGCCTCGCTCCCGTCGGCGCCGGCCGCCACGCTGCCTCCATCATTTCGTAGGTCACCCGGCCAAACAGGAGGGCATCGGCCTGGGCGAGTTTCTCGGCCCAGAAACGATGCAGTTCTTCGTCCGTGGAACCTGCACGATGATCGACGCAGCCGTCCAACGTAACGTTGATGGAATACCGAAGGGGTCGCATAAGGCCATGCTCCTGAAGCGGCTAACGGCCCGCGCTTCACCTGTGGGCGAATGAGTGTACGAGCCACAACTGGGCTGGCTTCCTTTAAGAATACAGGGCCCGACGGGTGCAAGCGCTGGCTAGACGCCGATGTGCAGAACCGAACCTGGGCGCACTTGGTCCAGGACGGAGAGAATCGCAGCAGCGAGGGGGACAACGGTTTCGACCCGGTTATCGCGCGCGATGAGCACGACTAGGCCGAGGCCGGCCTGGGCTATGTTCTGCTGATACTCCAAATTGCGGTCCATGGTGACCAAAACCTCAAAGCCGGCGAAAGTGGCTCGGCGCAGCAACTCGCCATTCTGAACGCCGGCCCAGCCCGCTTGGACGACAGTCTGGACGTTGTGGCCCGGCAGTTCGGCGGCCAGAGGCCGCGGCACCGACTCATCGAGGAGAACGCGCACCCGTCAGCAGGGCTTCGCGAGCCCAGTCGAGAGCGGCAACCGCCTGCGCGCGGGTCACGGAGGGAAAGGCGTCGAGGAACTTGTCGAGACTGTCTCCAGCGGCCAGATAGTCGATGAGACTCTGAGCCGGAACCCGGGTACCAACGAACACCGGGGTCCCGCTTAGGATATTGGGATCGCTGTGAATCACGTCGGTAAGAGTGGACATCCAGACTCCTTGAGTGCCTCCCCTAAACTTACACCGGAGCTCGGTTGTCGTGCGCCTAACGCCCGCGCTTCGACAGGTGCAAGCGCTGGTTAAACAGCCCCCGCTTTGGACGCCCGCCAGGAAAGGGGCAGACGTCGGCCGTGAGCCGCGCAATCCCGGGGATACAAGTTGATGAGGCTCTGACGGGCGAGAAAGGTGTGGGTAGGACTACGCCTGGCGTACTGGGTAGCGCAGGTGGGTAACGCCGACGCCCGCGATCACCGTCGGGTTGCCAAGGACGGCTGGCGTGCCGGCGAGGTGGTCGAAGAGTCGAACTCCGGAGCCAAGAAGAACCGCCGCGATGTCGACGGATATTTCGTCGAGGAGGCCGGCATTCAGGAGCTGCTGGATGGTGTCAGCGCCGTGGACCCCAACGGACTTCCCGGCGGCGGCGGTTTTGGCTTGCTTCACGGCGCTTTCGATGCCGTCGGTCACGAAGTGGACAGTCGAGTTGGGTCGCGGCCATCCGGCGGGGATGTGGTGGGTAAGTACGAATGCCGGTCCCCAAGCGTGATTGCCGCTCCAGCCTTCGGCTTTCTCGAAGGTGCGTCGACCGGTGAGCACGGCACCAAGTTCGGACCAGAGACCGCGAAGGTGCTCGGCGCTCGGCCCGGACACCTTGAACGTCATGGGGTCCGACCCTCCGGTCTGGATTTCGACGTCCCCCGAGTTGACGTACCAGTCGAACACTTCGGCCACGCCATCGTTGAGGTCGGCGATGTAGCCGTCGAGCGACATGGACATGATTGCGACAACCTTCGACATGGCGATGTTCCTTCCGAGGGGCGGAGACTGCGTTCAACGGATCGCGCGCTGTCCTTCCGCATCGTCCGCCCAACGTGGACTTCACCGGCTCGCCGAAGGCGAGTCTGGTGCAAGACAGGGTTAGGCGTCGTCGTTAACGGGGTTTGGGATAGCGACGCTTCGTCTCCGCTACACATCGGGCGACCAGCGTTTCTAGGACCTTCAGATCGACGTTGGCCAGGCGCCTGATGTAGACACATACCTTCCCAATCTTGTGCTTTCCCAGCTTCGCCAACAAGACGTCCCGACCTTCGAAGCCCGCCGCGGTGTAAACAACCAACTCACTTCCCCGCACGGCAAACGCAGCGAGAGCGGAATCGCCTTCGTGACCACTGGCGTACTTGTAATGGTAGCTCCCGAATCCGACGATGCTTGGCCCCCACATCCTTGGTTCTTGTTTGGTAACTCTTCGCATTAGAGCAACCAGAGTCTGGGCGTCATGCCGTTGCTCCTCGTTCGCAATGGCAGCGATATGACTCTCGGCGCTGACTTCTGTGGGTTTGGTCTTGGGCACCGACACATGTGTCTCCGGACGGTCTTTTCGACGCCTAACGGATTGCGCTTAAGCTGCGAGCGCCTCGCCGCGCGTGCAATGGGAGGCGCGTGTGCCACACCGTTCCAATGGGCAGGACACACAAACGAAGGCCTTGGGCACGCTTGACAAGAAAAGTTGTCAATGATATCATCTCCTCATGCTCGACATCCAAGTCATCGATGATCCGGCGGCGGCGACGGTGGCCTTGGAGCCGATGCGAAGCCGACTCCTCTCCGAGCTGGCCGCGCCCGCCTCGGCGGCGACGTTGGCCACGCGGGTCGGCCTGGCTCGGCAGAAGGTCAACTACCACCTGAACGCGCTGGAGGCGCACGGGCTGGTTCAGCTGGCCGAGGAACGCAAGTGGGGCGGGCTGACGGAACGGCTGCTCGTCGCGACGGCCGCTTCCTACGTCGTTTCGCCGGGCGCCCTGGGCCCGGTCGCCGTCGATCCGAATCGGGAAGTCGATCGGCTGTCCGCGAGCTATCTCATCGCCCTGGGCGCTCGGGTCGTCCGCGAGGTGGGCGACCTCGTTCGTCGTGCGAAAGCGACGGGCAAACGCCTGGCGACCCTGTCGGTGGATACCGAGGTTCGCTTCCGGTCGGCGACGGACCGGGCGGCTTTCACTCACGAACTCACCGAAGCCATCGCGAGACTCGTTTCGAAGTATCACGATGCATCCGCCCCCGGCGGCCGCGCGCATCGCCTGGTGGTCGTGGCGCACCCTCTACCGCAGAAATCCGATCCCAAGGAGCCATTGTCATGAGCGTGAAGCAAGGAAGCCTCCGGACGCCGTTCGCTCCAGGTCGAATTCGAGGTCCCCGGCACGCCGGAGGAAGTCTGGCAGGCCATCGCCACCGGGCCGGGTATTTCGTCCTGGTTCGTGCCGACTGAGTTCGAGGAGCGGACGGGAAGCCCGTCGCATTGAAGTTGAACTTCGGCCCGGGCATGGAGCCCCGTTCTGTCCTGACGGCCTGGGATCCGCCGCGGATGTTCGTCGCGCAGGGCGAGGGCTGGGGTGGCTCGCCGCCCATCGCAACCGAGTGGAGCGTCGAAGCGCGCGCGGGGGGCGTGTGCATCGTCCGTATCGTCCATAGCCTCTTCGCCAGCACGGACGATTGGGACAACCAGCTGGAAGGGGCCAAGTCCGGATTGTCAGGTTTCTTGCGCACCCTGCGGGTCTATCTCACGCACTTCCGCGGCCAACGCTCCGCGATCATGCAGGTCGATGGCTCCCGTCGCGGGTACGGACGCGGAGGCCTGGGAAACGCTGACCACGGCATTGGGAGTGAAAGGCTTGAGCGTCGGACAGCGTTGGACGACGCCCGCGGGTGTCCCACCCGCTCAGCGGCGTGGTGGAGTATGTCACCCAGAGTCCGTACGACGCCCTGCTGCGGCTCGACAAGCCGGGGCCAGGCATAGCCGCCCTTGGCGCCTTCACCTTCCCCGGCGGCGACCAGAGCATGGTGGCGATGAACTTCTACCTGTACGGCGATCAGGCGGCCGCAACCGTCGCCCGTGAGACACCGCGTGTGGCAAGCGTGGCTCCAGGAACGCTTCCCGATGCCGACGGAGCTGAGCAAGAACGAATGAACCAGCTACCAGTACCGCGCCTTGCTCTCCTGGCCCTTTCGATTGCGGCGACGGATGCGTTCGCGCAGACCACCGCCGCACCGCCCGCGCCGGACTACGGCAACCCGCAGACATGGCTCTGTCGCCCTGACCGGCTCGCCGCGTGCGATGTGGATCTTTCCACCACCGTGCTCGGCCGAGACGGCCGCTCAACCATCGAGCGCGCGCCGCTGGATCCACAAGGCGCCGGTGGATTGCTTCTACGTCTATCCCACGGTGTCGACGGATACGACGGACCTCAGTGATCTCGTACCCGACGCCGCCGAGCGTGGCGTCGTGCGACTGCAGCTGGCGCGGTTTGGCACCCAGTGCCGCCTGTTCGCGCCCATGTACCGGCAACTCACCCTCGCCGCCATGGGTCGTGCGAACGCCGCCGGCATTGAGTCACCCGATTTCCTGGGCGTCGGATACCAGGACGTCCGCGCCGCGTGGCGCTACTACCTCGCGCACGACAATGGCAATCGTGGGATTGTGCTGATCGGGCATTCGCAGGGCACCAGTCATTCTGACCGAGTTGATCCGCAAGGAAATCGATGGCAGCGCCGATGCAGTCACGCATCGTCTCCGCGTTCCTCATCGGCGGACCGGGGGGCATCCTCGTGCCTCGCGGGAAGAACGTGGGCGGCACCTTTCTGCACCTGCCGCTCTGTCGCGCGGCCACGCAGACCGGCTGCGTCGTGGCGTATTCATCATTCCGCAATACCGCGCCGCCATCGGCGAGCACGCGCTTCGGGCGGTCGGCCGACTCGACACTCGTCGCGGCATGCACCAATCCCGCGGCGCTCGGCGGCGGCGAGGCCGCCCTCAACGGCTATTTCGACGCGGCAGGAAGAACTGCCCTGCCGTTCGGCCCCTCAGATCCGTGGACCGTTGGCGGACACCCCATCGCCACGCCCATGGTGCGTGTGGTGGGGCTGTTGAAGGGGCAGTGCAGGTCCAACGCGTTCGCCTCGTATCTCGAGGTGTCGGTCGAGCGTGGTCCTCACAGTCCGGCGAGCCGTGACATTCAAGGGGACCTGGCGGAGCCGCTTGGCCTGCATCTGGTCGACATGGAAGTGGCCATGGGCAATCTGGTCGATCTCGTCGGCCAACAAGCCAGGAGCTACCTCGGCCGCAGCCGCCGACCCTGACGGCGTACAACACGGAGACTCGAATGAGAAAGCTCAAGATCATCGAACACATCTCGCTGGACGGCGTGATCCAGCACTCCGCCGATGACGACGATTTCCCCTACAGCGACTGGACCGCGCCCTATCGGACCCCCGCTGGCCGGGATGCAATGCTCGCCGCGCATGGCGAGAGCTTCGATCTGCTGCTTGGCCGTCGCACCTACGATATCTGGTCGGGCTTCTGGCCAAAGGCGCCGAGCAGTCCGATGGCGGACGGCCTCAATGCGGCAACGAAATATGTCGCTACCCATCGTCCGGAAAGTCTTGAATGGGGCCCGTTCGAGGGCCTTGGACCGGACATCGTCGAGGGCATTCGCCGCATCAAGTCGCAGGACGGCCCGGACCTTATCCTCTCGGGTAGCTCCACGCTGACATCGACGCTGCTCGAACATGGGCTTGCGGATGAAGTCCTGCTGGTCGTCTATCCGGTCCTGTTGGGCACGGGGAAGCGCTTCTTTGCGGAGGGAACCCCGCCACGCTCATTCGAGCTCGTCAGCACGCAAGCATTTCCGTCCGGCATCATCCTCAGTACGTACAAGGTCGCCGGGCCTTTGAAGACCGGATAGTTCGACGACGCGGCATCGTCCGAGCTGTCCGCTCTCCTGTCCCCATAAGGCCTGGAGCGCTCTATGCATAGCGAGGCCGCTATCGTGAGCGGGCGGCTCGGACGTCACGGGATTTCGTGTTGTCTGACAATCGCAACTCGCCAACGAGGCTGTCGCCGCTTACCGTGAAACGCCACACGCCGCTCGGGATGACACAGATGACCTGCGCCCCGGGTTGAGCGACCCGGCAGCCGAGCACACCCATTTCGACTTCCTGGCCGTTGACAATCTTGCGTCCGTCCAACGCAAGGCTATCGCGGACACTCCCGTGCGTGATGCGATAGACGACAATCTCATCATGGCATGCCGATGGGCGAATGAGGCACGTCGACGTGCCTCGCCAAACGCCGAGAGGATTCGGCGCGACTGGTGGTGATTGGGCAAGTGTACGGCGCGCCAGAAGGGTCACGACGAGGCCGATAATGATATTGGTTCGATGGCTCATAGCTGCGACTGGTGACGAATGGGTGGCCTGGCGCCGGTCCGCCAGGCATCGTGCGTCGCAGGCTCACGGCTTCCATGAGGTCTTCACCACTACTTGCGTTGCCGGCTGGGTGAGTAGGTTGACCGCCTTCAGCGCACCGTCCCTCTGCACTGGGTCGTCGGGCACGATGGCGCACATGGCGTTGCCAGGACTGGCGGGGTGATAGGTCGCCTCAATGTAGCGTTGCCAGCCGTTCTGCACGGCCAACTGGAAGGTGGCCATCGTGAACATCGCGTTCTGGTATAGCGGATACTTACCCGAAGCGTCCTTGGCGAGGCCGAGGTACTGGCAATAGAAAGTCAGCGAGGGGAGTGGCCTTCCGAAACCATCCTTGGTGGGATAGGCCTCAGCCGATGGCTGAGCAGCAGGCGGGGAAGGCGGAGGCGACTGAGCCATCAGGGTCGAGAAGCTGACGGGAGCGGAGAGGGCGAAGAGGAGCAACGGATAAGCGGCGCGGCGCATGGGGATCCCTGGTCAGGTGTTGTCGCAGATGCCCAAGATCAGACGCCCCGCTCGCGAAACAGTTGACGACCGAGCAGGATGACCCAGATCGGATACGTTACGACGCCCAGAAACGTACCGATGTAGAAGACGAGATGGATAATGGTGTTCGCGGGGGTCTCCGGATTTGGATAATCGGGGGGCACTGGGCCACGGAGACCGATGGGATCAACAAAGATGCCGTACGCCAGGGGGAAGGTCCCAACGAGGAGGAGGCCGAAGCCGACGACTGCTCCGAACCGCGTGAGACCCCGAGGGAGCACGCTCGACAGCCGCTGGTTTACCACCATGAGCCATCCCCCCAGGACGCCCTGCGGCACCGTGTACAGGTCGTCCGCCACCACGTTGACGATAAAGAGCAACGCGCAGAGAACGATAAGCGAGAGCGACACGAGGCCGACAGCGAGAGTCGCCCTACTCAGTCCTGGAACCTGTTGGCGCGCGAGCCTGTGGAGCGCGAACGCAACCGGGATCAGGAAGACATATTGGAGGATGACGCCAACATGATGGGTCTTGAACATGAGGTCCACGAGCCCAAACAATTCGGGCCTCTTCTGGAACATCATGTTCACAGCCACGAACAGTACCCCAAAGGCCATGACTGCCGAACACGCCGCTTGTGATTGCCGCCCATCCTGCAGAGCGATACGTCAATCCCGCCAGCGTGGCCGCAGGTAGGGTCGTCATTCGGAGCCTCCAAAGTCATTGAACTGATGCCCCGTTGCGGCGCATGCCGCCTAACGGTTGCGCATCAGCTGCAAGCGACAAGCTTCCCGCGCGCACTATCACTACGATCCATTCCCATCATCGGCACCTGCCGCCCGAGCAGGGCCCCCCAACGGACGCACGTGTCCGCCGCATGCGCGGGTTAGGCAGCCCGCCGCTCGCTCGGTCAGCCGCGCACCAGACTCGGGAACATCGCCGGTAGGGGATCGATGAGATCCCAACCAGTCCCCTCGACGACCGGCTGCACTGCTAGGTCCTCGAAATAGTGATCCAGGACGGCCGCTCGTTCCGCAGCAAGAGGCGGCTGGCAATAATCCACCTCTTCCCACGTAGCCTGGCCATTCGGTAACCGGCGCGCTCGCCGCAGAGAGGATGAGAGGGCGCGCCCAAACGGGCGAAGTGCTACAAAGTCGTTGCGGGCGAGTTTGCTCTGAAGCTCGTCGAGCAGTTGCTCACGTGGGGAGGCGGTGACCAGATAGTATGCCATGTCTCAAGATCCCAGGTTCGCGGGGCTGCCTAAGGCCCGCACTCACCTGCGGGCGAGAAGTGTACGAGTCCACAACTGGATGGCTTCCTTATAAGCTAGCGCCCGACAGGTGCAAGCGCTGGTTAGCCGGCACGTAGTGAACACTTGTGGACACCGTGGCCATTCAGGCGCCAATTTCAGTCCCAATCCTGCCCAAAGACGAGCTCAATCCCGTTGAGATCGCGAATTGAGAAATCGCGAACGTGGTAGGGGCGGGTGCCGATCGGCTCAAGAAGTTGGGCCCCGCGCGCTTGGACGTCCTGACAGAGCTGGTTCACGTCCCGGACCCAGCAGAAAATGCGTACGCCCGTTGCCACGTTCGCGCCGACCGAAAAATGCACGGCCGCGTTGTCCCGCCACACGACGCCGTAGTTCGCGGTGAGCACATCGGCATCGGCCTGAAAGCCAAGTACGCGCTGGTAGTAAGTGGCGGCCGCCATCACATCCGGAACTGTAAGCAAGGGAGCGGCTTGGTAGAACTGCTTTGGATTGGAAGTTGGGATGTTTGGCATTAGGAACCTTACGACGGCACACTGGTTGGCGATGACATAACCTCGCGCCGCCAGCAGCAGCGCAGAACTCTCCCTCGCCGCTCGAATCGCCGCGGAGCGATGAGCCAGGTGGACCCATCTTCCACACGGCCTCAATCACCCTTTGACCTGAGGTACAATACTTAGGTATTGACCTTAGTATTGTCCGGCGCTATAATCGCTCAGTCAGATAGGGTCACCCAACCAACTCGGCTGGTGTCGAAAATGGTTCAATCCGCAGTCGCTGACGATGTTTTTTATGCCTTGTCCAATTCGACTCGGCGGAAAGTCCTGGAGCAACTGTCTGTCGGACCAGCCACCGTCAGCGAACTGGCGGCACCGTTCGACATGAAACTCCCATCGTTCGTGCAGCACCTCTCGGTGCTCGAACAGAGCCGACTGGTGAGGTCGACAAAGCGCGGGCGAGTGCGGACGTATGAGATCGCACCCGAACGGTTCAAGGTCGTTGAAGACTGGCTGACCGCGCGTCGTCGGTTGTGGGAAGCTCGACTGGACCGGTTCGACCAATACGTCAAACAACTCAAGGAGAAGGAATCAGAATCATGAGCAAGCAATTCACGTTCAATCCGAAACTTGATTTCGCCATCGAACGGTTCATCGACGCGCCCACGCGGCTCGTCTGGGAAGCGTTGACGAAACCGGAGCATCTCAAGGAGTGGTACATGCCCAAGCCTTGGGGGCGTGTGTCGCGAGCCGAAATGGACGTGCGACCGGGCGGCATCTTCAGCATCGACATCGCAACGGGCAGACGGTCAGGAGTGTCCCAACCTCGGCTGTTTCCTGGACGTTATTCCGATGGAGCGACTCGTCTGGACCTCCATGTTGTTCCCCGGCTATCGGCCGGCTGTCTTTGACGACATTCCGATCACTGCCATCGTCACGATGGAAACCGTGGGAACCGGAACTCGCTACGTCTTCACGGCGCTGCACCGGGATGAAGCGGACCTCGAGAAAAACAAAGCGTCGGGCTTTTACGAGGGCACCGAGATCGCCGTCGATCAGTTCGTGGCGCACGTGATCGCGATGAAGCTGAAGCGTTAAAGCGGAAGCCAATGTTGACGGAGGGAAAAAATGAACGCCGCCGCCTCAATCACCATCACGCCAGTCCGCGTTGCCGACCTGCTCGCCGAGGGCGAGCGGATGCCGGTCTACGTGCACGTCATCGACCATCCCGATGCGCGCGTGCTGGTCGACACCGGCATGACGGAGCTGCACCCGGCGGTGGCCGACCTCGATCCCCGCCTCCTTCCACTGAGCAAGCAGAACTTCGACCTCGCCGGCATCGACATCGTCGTCAACACACACCTGCACTTCGACCACTGCGGCGGCAACCACCTCTTCGCCGGCAGGCCGATCTACGTCCAGCGTCGGGAGCTCGACGACGCGCGCAACGAGGACGACTACACCATTCGCGAGTGGGTCGACGCGCCGGGCGTGCGGTACGTGCCGGTCGACGGCGACCTCGAGCTCCTTCCCGGGCTCCGGCTCGTCCCGGCGCCGGGCCACACACGCGGCATGCAGGTCGTCGTCGTCGAGACTGGCGGGCGCCCGGTCATCGTTGGCGGTGACGTGGCGGTTTGGTTTGGCGAGCTCGACGAGCCGCACAGCGAAGGCCAGCTGCGGGTGCGCGCGCTCGACCCCGAGCTGGTCTGGCTCGCGCACGAGCACGAGCCGTGGCGACCCCGCACCGTCTAAGGCATCACGCCGGCGCTCTCTGGGCCTCCCGGGCTCAGGTCTGGCGCTGCACCGGGATGAAGCGGACCTGGAGAAAAACAAGGCGACGGGCTTTCAGCAGGGCACTGAGCGCGCCGTCGATCAGCTCGTGGAGCACGTGATCGCGATGAAGTAGTTCTGGGCGACTCGCGGCGGACGGATCAGGCATCAACACCCAGCTCTCGACAACAAAGGATGCGTGTTGTCGGCCTGGCGCGATTGGGGTTGAGCTGCAGCGCTCCACAATAGTGGCGGCCAGCGAGCGCAGCGAGCGTGGCCGCGTCAGAAGCGCTTCCGAATGTGCTCCCAACGGATTCAGACAGGAGGTATCGATGACGTCTGCTGCCTCGCCTACCACGCGTTCGGCTACGGCGACGTCCCGCAAGGCACTGAACATCACGCTCTGGGTGCTCCAGGTGCTGCTCGCCTGCTTCTTCGTGATGGTGGGCTATTCCCACGCCCTCATGCCCTTCGACCAGATCGCACAGCAGGCCACGTGGATGAATGACGTGCCACGCTGGCTCAGCCTGTTCATCGGCTATGCCGAAATTGCTGGTGGCCTGGGGCTCATCATTCCGGCGGCGACTCGCATAGCGCCTTGGCTGACGCCACTGGCTGCCCTCGGGTTGGCAACCATCATGATCCTGGCGATTCCGTTCCACGTTCTCAAAGGCGAGGCCAGCGTCATCTGGATGCACGCGCTGATTGCCGCGCTGGCGGTCTTCGTCGCGTGGGGACGATGGCGTAAGGCTCGGATCGCTGGGCGGTAGATATTGCGTGCGCATGGTGTAAGCCTTCATGAGCGGCCGTTGACGCTCAACGTGAAATCCCCTCTCAGTTGTCAGCTCAAGCAAGCATCCATGCACTTCCCCGATGACGATTCCGACTGAGCCAATCGGAAGTATCCCGAGACCGAGCGGCGGAAGTACGAGAACTTCTGGACGTACTCGGTTCACGGCCTGCCGAATACCGCGCCAGACGGCTTCACGATCCCGGTCGCGGCTGGTCGCAGTCGCCGTATGCCGCGGCTGACCGGAGGGCCGTTCCGTTCTGCCATGCTGACCGGGCAGTGTCCTGATATGAAGAAACGACTCCACGAGTACCGCGTGCAGGCTCATAAGCCGGCAAAGAACGCCGCGATATCGCGGGCCAGCAACTCGGGCTCCTCGGCTGGGGCGAAGTGCCCGCCTCTCGGCATTGGGGTCCAACGGCGCACGTTGTATAGGCGTTCGGCCCACTCACGCGGAGGTGTTCCCTCATCGACAAACGTATGGGCGAAGACAGCGATGCCAGTTGGCACGTTGACGAACTCCTGTGGTCCAAGCGTGACTCGGAATCGCCGGTTGTCGTTGTCGAAGTAGTCCCGCATCGACGATGTGATCGTCTGGGTGACCCAATAGAGCGTGACCGTGGTCAACAGGAAATCGCGGGAGAAGCGCTGCTCGAGATTCCCGCGGGAATCGGCCCAGGAGCGCCACTTCTCCAGAATCCAGGCGGCGAGCCCGGCCGGCGAGTCGTTGAGCCCGTATCCGAGCGTCTGGGGCTTCGTCGATTGGATGGCCTTGTAACCAATTTCCTCCTGCCAAAACGCCGCATTGCGCTCGCGATAGGTTGTCTCCGCGGCGGACAGCGGCCGCGCCCCCGGTCCCGTGTACGGGGCGATCTCCAGGTTACTCAAGTGGACGCCAATCACTGGCTCGGGATCGGTCAAGGCCATGAACGTCGCTACCCCGGCCCCGAAATCTCCGCCTTGCGCCCCGTAGCGCTCGTAGCCCAGGCCACGCATGAGGCGATGCCACAGACCGGCGACATGCCGATAGTTCACGCCCACCTGCGCGGGCCGCTCGGAAAACCCGTAACCCGGCAGCGACGGGATGACCACGTCGAACGCGGGACCTTCGATGCCGTGGGCGCCTGGATCGGTCAGGAACGGGACCAGCGGAAGCAGCTCGGCGAACGTGCTGGGCCAGCCATGGGTCAGGATCAGCGGAATGCCGTGCCCGCGTCTGGCCCGCTCATGGACGAAGTGGATATGGACGCCGTCGAGCGTGGCGCGGAACTGATTCGCCGTGTTCAGCCGGCGCTCTTGTGCGACCAATCGAACTCGTCGGCCCAATACGCCAGCAACGACTTAAGGTACTCAAGGTCAGTCCCCTGCTCCCAGGCCGTGCCTGGTGCCTGATCAGGCCAGCGCGTGTTGCGGATACGGGTTCGGAGGTCAGACAGGATCTCCGCCTCGATCGCGGATCGAGAACGGGGTGATGTGCAGGGGTGAGTTCATTGTAGGTCTTGCCCTCTAGCGTTCTTGCCTGCCGCCGAACTTCCGCGCTTGAGCTGCCACGCGCGGTTTGTAATCTCTGCCTTAAGCTACTCGATGGGACGCGCGTTGCCAGCTCCAAGCGCCAGTTAGGTGGCCGTTGCCAAAGTAGCACAGAAGTGCTATCGTACGATAGGTCAGACCCTGGAGGATGGATGGTTCGGGAAATCAAGTTGCGTCAAGTCGGGGGGTCGGTCGGGGCTACGCTCCCCAAAGAGATGGCTGAACGGCTGCACCTGACGGTGGGTGATCGCGTTTTGGCTGTGGAGACCGAACGCGGGATTCTGTTGACCCCCTATGACCCGACCCTCGAGGCCGGACTGGCTGCCGCAGCGGAGGCGGGCAAGCGGTTTCGGAACGCCCTGCGGGAGCTCGCTAAGTAAGTGGCGAAGGAGCCGGTCTGGGTCCCGCGGCTGGTGGTCGACGCCGTTCATCTGGATCAGATCCGCGCGCATGGGGGCCTGGCGGGTCTTCGGGACGAGAACGCGTTGGAATCCGCGTTGGCCCGACCACGGCAGCGGTGGAACTACGAATCAGCCTCCGATCTGCCGGCCCTGGCGGCGGCCTATGGGTACGGGCTCTGCCAGAACCATCCCTTCCGGGATGGGAACAAACGGGTCGCCTTCGTGACGATGGTGGTGTTTCTACGGCTGAATGGCCTGAAGTTCGAGGCACCGGAGCCCGAGGTGGTCACCGCGATGCTGTCAGTTGCGTCTGGGAAGTGCACGGAAGCGGAGTTGGCAGGCTGGCTTCGGGCGCGGTCATCCAGAGCCAGGCGCCGCAGAAAGGCCACCTAACGGACCGCGCTTCTGCTGCGGGGCGCGGCGGCCCCGCCATGTATGCTAATCATTTCGGCGGTTGGCTGCCGCGGACCGACAGCAGCAAGCGCTTGTTAGACTGCACTCGCTGCACGAACCCGAAGAGTATGGCGCCCAAGGAGATCGAGACGGCGGCAATCAGCTGAGCCACATAAGCCGCACCCGCCTCGGCAACAGGCGATCGGTGCGAGAAAGGCCGAAGGGAGATTCTCCGCCCCAGCTATGTCGAAACCCCATGTGAGTGGTGCTCTGTATCCATGTTCCCAAACAAATCTCTACTCCGATGAGCACCCTTCTGCTCGGGGTGTGCAAGAGCGTCCAAGCGCTCGGCAGGTGACATGCCGTATGGTTGGGGAGCCACCTGGGTAATAGAGACTTGATTCGGAACCCGAACCTTCCGGCTCGGTTCCTCTTGAGATTATACCGACCAACGGTGCTCACCTGGTTGGGGGTAAGAGACTGCGAAATCGATGAGCTGGTCTGTCAACCGGTGTTGCCGACGACGGTTGTGAGGGATACTGCACCAAGTACTCCTTGCAGATGTCGTTCCAGAACGATCAGAGTCCGAACCCACGAGGATCGGAAGGTTGAAGGAGGTGGAGATCGTTGTGCTTGCGCTAGAAGAACGGCAGGACGGGAGGGCGGGGCGTCCTAAGACTCGCCCTCACTCCCGGGTGTACAATTTCACCCGCCATTTCTGTGCAATTCGAAACCGTCATTGACAGACACGCCCCTGGTAACAGCGGTTTCTATCCGATCATCGAATCGGCACGCCAACCCACCGAAGAAATTCAAATAGCAGCATGATCGGCGTGAAAGCGAGGCTGCAATTGAGCTTCCAAGGACGGTGCAGTAGAACGCGGCAAAGAGACTACCGCGAACGCCGGCAACGCAGCGGGCGCTCAGCCCCCCATTGCATGCCGTCACGCCATGTTGTATACTGAACCACATGGTTCAGTATTTCCAGACCCACTTCGATGCCTCGTTCGCCGCGCTCTCGGACGCCACCCGACGCGGCGTTCTGGAGCAGCTCGGGCGTGCAGACGCTTCGATCACGGACCTTGCCGAGAAATTCCGCATGACCCTCACGGGCATGAAGAAGCATGTCGGCGTCTTGGAGCAGGCGGGGCTAGTCACCACGGAGAAGGTCGGGCGCGTGCGGACCTGCAAGCTCGGCCCGCGCCGACTGGAGGAGGAAGCTGCATGGATCGAGAGATACCGGCAGCTCTGGGACGCACGCTTCGACGAGCTGGACAAAGTTGTCGAGGAATTGAAACGGAAGGAGAAGGTCGATGAACGCAAGAAGAGAGAGTGAGGTTGCCCCCATGAAGAACCGTACGACGGTGGAGCGGAAGTCCGAGCGTGAGCTCGTCGTCACGCGAACTTTCAACGGCCCGGCGCGCCTCGTGTTCGAGGCGTGGACCAAGCCCGAGCTGTTCAGGCAGTGGTGGGTGCCGAAGTCGATGGGAATGTCCCTGCTTTCCTGCGAAATGGATGTTCGTGTCGGGGGCAGGTACCGTTTGGAGTTCGCACACGGGGACTCAGAGGCGGCGTTCTTCGGCACGTACAAGGAAGTAACACCGCACTCGCGCCTCGTCTGGACCAATGAGGAAAGTGACGAGGGTTCCGTCACGACGGTGACCTTCGCGGAAAAAGGCGGCAAGACGTTGCTGGTCATGCACGAGCTTTATCCCTCGAAGGAAGCTCTCGACGCCGCCGGCACCGGGGCGGCGGATGCGATGGGAGAGACGTTCGAGCAACTGGACGAGCTTCTCGTCACCCTGGGCGCGAGCGTGGGACGGTCATGAAGTCGTCGATCTCGCGTCGGCTCCCTGGCTCTTCACTACGCGGAAGCGAACCCCGACGAGGTTGTCGTATCAAGATGAGATGGCAGCATCTTCGGGGATGTCAAAGCGTTGAGCATCATCCGGCATTGTCGGTCGCCCTCGATCATCGAGCGCCACGCGCCGCGCGCACCCGTTGGCACTACCCCGGCAGCCGAGGTAAACCATGATTGGTGATTTCCTTCGGGACGTGAAGTATGCGCTCCGCTCCTTCGCCAGGCGGCCGCTCTTCACCGGCGTCATCCTGCTCACGCTGGCACTCGGCATCGGCAGCAACGTCGCGATCTTCAGCGTGGCCAACGCGGTTCTCTTCCGCCCCCTCCCCTTCAAGGACCCCGACCAGCTGGCCTTCGTGTGGACCCGGCTCGCCGCCACCAACGTCGCCCGCTCCCTGGTCTCGGGACCCGACTTCAAGGACTACCAGGACCAGACCACCCAATTCGACGCCTTCGCCGGCGCGATTGCGCTCACCGGTACGCTCACCGGCGACGGGCCGCCGGAGCGGATCACCAACGCCTACGTGACCTGGAACCTGCTCTCCCTGCTGGGGGTCCAGCCGGTCCTGGGCCGGACCCACATCGCCGAGGATGCCTTCCCGATCGACCCCAAGATGTTCGGCAATCCGGATCCCAAGCTCCCGCCGGGCAAGGTGGTCCTGAGCTACGGCCTGTGGCAGCGGCGGTTTGGCGGCGATCCGTCGGTGCTCGGCCGCACCATCGTGATGGATGGCTGGGGCTCGGTGGTGGTCGGCGTGCTGCCGCGCGACTTTCGCATCTACCTCCCCGCCGACGCCGCCATGCCGACCAAGATCGACGCCTGGGGCGTGCTGCCGAGCAATATCAGCGACTTCGAGCGGGAGGCGGCGTGGCTCACCGTCGTGGCCCGGCTCAAGCCCGGCGTCTCCCTGGACCAGGCCCAGTCCGAGATGGACCGCGTGGCGGCGCGGCTCCGGGAGACCTACCAGTTCCACGCCACCGAGAAGCTCCAGATTGAGGTGGCCGGCATGCAGCGCGACGTGGTGGAGCACGCTCGGCCCGCGCTGCTGGCGCTCCTCGGGGCGGTGGGCTTCGTGCTGCTGATCGCCTGCGCCAACATCGCCAACCTGCTCCTGGTGCGGGCCTCGGAGCGGGGCCGCGAGATCGCCGTGCGAGCGGCGATCGGAAGCGGGCGGGGCCGCATCGTGGCCCAGATGCTCACCGAGAGCCTGGTGCTCGCCGCCGCCGGCACCCTGCTCGGGCTGCTCCTCGCCTGGCAGGGGATCCGGGTGATCAAGGCGTTGGGCCCGGCCAACCTGCCACGGCTCGAGAACGTGTCGCTCGATGCGGGCGCTTTCCTGTTCGCCGCAGTGGTCACCGTGGTGGCGGCACTCCTGTTCGGGCTGGCGCCGGCGCTCCGCGCGGTCCGGGGCAACCTGGCCGACAGGCTCCGCGACCGCGGCACCGGCACCGGCGGCGCCCGGGGCAACAAGCTCCGCACCGCCCTGGTGGTGAGCGAGGTGACCCTGTCGCTGGTGCTCCTGATCGGCGCCGGGCTCATGGTGCGGAGCTTCGCCGCGATCCAGCGGGTGGACCCCGGCTTCGACCCGAAGAACGCCGTGACGTTCACCGCGCCGCTCCCCTTCATCAAGTACCTGTCATCCCAGTCGCGGGCCACCTTCGTGAATCAGCTGGGCGACCGGCTGGCCGGCATCCCGGGCGTCGAGGTGGTGGGCGGGGTCACCCCGCTGCCGCTGGCCGGCGGGGAGCAGTACGCCGTCGGCTCGTACGGCCGGATCGGCGAGTCGGACGACGCCTACCGGGCCAACAAGGCGGACTACAAAGCGGTGCTGCCGGGATACTTCGAGGCGATGAAGATCAAGCCGGTGTCCGGCCGCACCTTGGTCCGCTCGGACAACGAGTCGGAAGCGCTCGATGTCGCGGTGGTAGACCAGAAGTTCGCGACCCGGGTTTTCGGTAAGGAGAACCCGCTGGGGGCCGAGATCCTGGTGGATCACGTCAACGAGAAGACCTTCTCGCTGGAGCGGCTGCCGGTGACGATCGTGGGGGTGGTCGCGAACGTGCGCTCCACCTCGCTCGCGAGCGAAGGCCGGGAGACGATCTACATGCCGTACGTCTTCCAGTCGTTCCTGCCGCTCACCTTCGTGGTGCGCACCACCGCCGCTCCCGACGGCCTGATGCCGCTGATCCGGGCCGAGGTCGCCGCGCTGGACCGGGACGTGCCCGTCGCCGACCTGGCGACGCTCGAGTCCTGGGTCACCGAGGCGATGGCCCCGACCCGGTTCCTGCTGGCCCTCACCGGCACCTTCGCCGGCCTGGCGCTGGTGCTCGCCGTGCTCGGCCTGTACGGCGTGGTGGCCTACTCGGTGCGGCAGCGGACCCGGGAGATCGGGCTGCGGGTCGCCCTGGGCGCCAGCGATCGCGATGTCCGCCGCCTGATCCTGGGCCACGGACTGGTGGTGACCGCGGTCGGGATTGTCCTCGGCCTGGTGGCCTCGATCGGGTTGACCCGGGTGATGAGCAGCTATCTGGTGGGGGTGAGCGCCACCGACCCGTTGACCTTCGCCGGGGTGCCGGTGGTGCTGCTCGGGGTGGCGGCCCTGGCCTCCTACCTCCCCGCGCGGCGGGCGGCGAGCATCGATCCGGTCCGTGCGCTCCACGAGGAGTGACGGGTGGGCGGGGCTCGAACCCTTGAGCGACTCGACCATCTCGGCGGCGCACTAACCGCCGCGATTTGGGGGCAGCAACTTCCGTGGTGGCCCAGCGCCTCTTGTGCGGCCAACGCACATAGGAATGCGGAATCGGAGACAGGTGGTCCGCGTCGTGGTGCCTACAAGGCGTTGACTCACTCGTCAGCTGTGGGCTTGGGCCCAAGTGAACGGACGTGTGGACCCAAGGAACGATGAGGCTTGATCAGGACCTGGAGGACCAAGAACTGCAGCCTAACGCCCGCGCTTCACCTGCGGGCGACGAGTGTACGAGTCCGCAACTGGATGGCTTCCTTTAAGGATACAGCGCCCGACAGGTGCAATCGCTGGTTAGGCCGTACGATCGCGACAATTCTCCCGCTCGGCTCTTCAGCGTGTGTCTCGACGCTTCGCTCGTTTGCCGGCAGCCTCGGCTAAGAGCTGCTCCACGCGCGCCCACAGGTCCGGGCGGATGCTGTCAGCCAGCTCAATATTCAACTTGCCGAGCATCGCTGCGATGGCACTCGTGTCGAGTCCCGCGATCCGCGCTTCCTCAATGACGGCCGCGAAGTGAATACGGGCCTCGCGGATCATCCGTCCGAAGGGCGCGAATCCGTCGTTCCGGTCACCCAGGGCCAGGGCTAGGAGATACAGATCCCGCGCGCCGTCTAGGCGGTGCGCCAGATAGCCCCGCGTATCGGGCGGGAGTTCCTCGGGCGGGGGAGGGCTCTGTTCAGGCATGGTGATCTCCGTCTCGAGCTCAGCGATCCTCACGAACGCATGGTCAGAGTGAGGACGACCGGATTTCGTATCGGCTTAACGCGTGCGCGTCAGCTGCGGGCGACAAGCCCGCAGTGGCGCAAATCGATGTTCCTTTGAAAGTACAGCGCCCGTCTGCTGCCCGCGCTTGTTAGGCGGCGAGCCGGCTCAACCGGGGCCGGTTATTACGGCGGATTGGGCCCCAAGTCTGATTTGGCAGAGTCGCCAGGGCTGAACTGGTCAGTACCCGAGCTCTTGTCCTGATGTTCGTCCCGGATCAGGTACCGCACCGCAGCAAATATCCCAACCGTGAGCGCGACGAGACCAAGCAGTGCCAGGGCCTTCATTCACCCCTCCGTTACTCAGACTTCTGGGGAGCTGCCTAACGGCTCGCGCTTCACCTGCGGGCGAGAAGTTGTACCGTCAACAAACGGATGACTTCCTTTAAGGATAGAGCGCCCGACAGGTGCAAGCGCTGGTTAGCCAGCCCCTAGAGGTCTTCGGCCGTGAGCCCCGTGTGGCGGGCGATGCGGCTCAGCATCTTGGGGCCAATCTCGTCTTGGTCGTGAAAGGCGAAACACGAAGTCCGGCCTTCCTTCCCGCGCCAGCGTGCGGTGGGAGCCGGACTCTCGCTTGATACGCCAGCCGATGCGGAGCAACGCCGCGAGGACACGCCGGGCCTTGGTGGCCGGCCAGTGGCTCACGCCGCCTGAAACGTGATCGTGAGCGCCTCGGCAGGGGTCTCACTGTGCTCGAGGCGCTCGGCCAGGACACGCAGTGCAAGGGCTTGCACATGGGCGATAGCTTCCGGCCGTGTTTGGCCGTAGCAGAGGGTCCCGGGAAGGGCAGGGACCTCGGCCAACCAGCGACCGTCATCCTCGCGATCGAGTTCGATGCTCAGCGTCATGGACACTCGGAGCTGCCTTTAGAAGTACCGCAATATACACGATGGGCAGTTGGGCTGGCTAACGGCCCGCGCTTCACCTGCGGGCGACAAGTCTTCGAGTTCACAACTGGATGGCTTCCTTAGAATACGGCGCCCGACAGGTGCAAGCGCTGGTTAGACAGCCCCCGCTTTGGACGCCCGCCAGGAGAGAGCCAGGCGTCGGCCGTGAGCCGCGCAATCCCGGAGATACAGATTGATGAGGCTCTGATACGGCAGTTCGGTGTCTTCAGCGAGCCCCTTGAAATACGCGATGGTGGCTTCATCCAGCCGAATGGTCACGGGGCGCTTCAGCCGCTTGGCGTAGGGATTCCGACGGGCTTTGGAGAAATCGTAGTGTTTGCGCATTAGGAGTTCCTGGTGACGTACTGCCGGCGTTCTAGTCGGTCGGCCTTGCGAGCCGAGATGAGCCGAATGACTTCTTCTGCCTTCCGGTAGCAATGGATGACGACGAGAACCCGGAGCTTCGCACTCAGGCCGAGGAGCACGAACCGGTCCTCGCCGGCCACCGGCTCGGGATCGTCGAGGAGGAGAGCTCCCTCGTCGCTGAACACCGATTCGGCCTCTTGGAAGGTGATCCCATGCTTCGCCAGGTTGGCCGCGGCCTTCCGGGGATCCCACTCGAAGCGTAGTGCGGCCATGATGGAATGTACATACGATATACGTACAGAGCAAGACACGGGGTGGGCTGTCTAACGCCCGCGCTTCACCTGCGGGCGACGAGTGTACGAGTTCACAACTCGCTGGCTTCCTTTAAGAATACCGCGCCCGACAGGTGCAAGCGCTGGTTAGACAGCGGCGGCACCTCAACCCCAGAAGATTCCGGTCGGATCCGTCTCGACCTCGGTTAAGAGAGTCTCGAAGCGCTTGGCCCAAGGGCGTGGCTCATAGCTACGCCACTTCAGATCGCGGAACTGACAGAACAAATGCCACTCGCGGCGGCTCTGATACCAACGGAACTTGGCAACATCCTGGCGTAGCCACTCCTGTGGACGATCGAACCGTGGCCGCTCCTCAAAGAGAATGACGTGGTGCGGCCCCATCTCAAAGCCATGCCGAAGCTGGCGGCGAACTTCTGGGCTTGGGTGGGGAGCACAATAGCCTGTCAGGAGCTTGGAAAGCGCTTGCCGCTGGATGTCTGGAATACCCATGGTTGATTTGATCAGATAGTGAGCGCCGCTGTCTAACGGACAGCGCGTCAGTTGCGGGCGACGAGTTCACCCGTCCACCAACGGCTGGCTTCCTTTGAAAAGTTAGCGCCCGCCAACTGCACGCGCAGGTTAGGTGCCGACCCTGCCATCGGGACCCGCCGAGCCGCGGAGCTTACACCAGGACGTCGGGCGGCCTCTCGGAGCCCCGGCCGGAGTGGCGCGCACGAAACTGTCCCCTTTGGCGGAGCAAACATCCACGGAGGCAATTCGGAAGCTGGGCCGCCTCGTGGAGCGCCGCGACCCCGAGCCGCGGGACCCTTCCGAGTTCACCACTACAACAATGAATGGGAGTGCACCTAACGCCCGCGCATGACCTGCGGGGCCGCGGCGCGGTCAAGGAACTCTATGCCACGACGACTGGCCGTGCCAGCCAGGCCACCAAGCGACGGCCGCGCCCCGACAGCGTCCATGCGCTGGTTAGGCTTCAGCTTGAAAGCCCCGGTCGAAGAGAACGTGATCACGCATCGCCCAAAGGTAGGCGGCGGCCTGGCTGAGGGCGTTCGCGATATCCGTTACCCAGGCGGTCGCATCGAGTGCATTGGGAAGGGATCGCGGGAGTATTGTTGTAGCTGTGCTGGGATTGTAGAGGCGCTGCCAGGTCAACAGGTCGATAGTATTGCCGTGAATCAATCTGGACGAGCGAGCATACCACAGGTACTCGTGCCGGAGGGACAACAACTTCAATGATGACGCGAAGCTGGTGGCGGTGTCATTGAAGAGCTGGGCAAAATTGGTAGTCACGCGTCCACGCGTCCGTTGTTTGAGGGTCTCGATGCGTGCCGCCCAGGGCGAGAGGCGGTCGTCGGCAAGCCAACGCTCTAGTCGGTCATGATCTGCAAGCAAGGCCTTCCTCACTTGCATGCGGTCGAGGGCTGCCTCTTGCTCGCTGACGATCTCGGGTTCTCCGAACGTAAATGCAAGCAGGGCGGCCTCTTTCGGGTCGGTAGGGACCTCTTCAGGTCGAGTGGGGCGGAAGACTCCCTCAATTTCCACGTCGTTTAGACGGTCAGCCGCGTACTCCCGATCGCTAGCAATGGCCCAAGCGGCATAGGCTCGCAGCCTGGCCTTGACCTCCTCCCAAGATAGGCACGGCCTCGGTCCCGTCTTTCGCACCGCCTCGCTTCAGATGTTCCTCCCAAGGCTGGCGAATAATCATCTGGTGCAGTCGGATCTCTGAAGCAACGCGAAGAAGCACTTCGGCCGCTACATCGGCATCCCGCAAGAGTAATCCGCGAGCCCCCTCGAGGCAGTGAAAGGAACGAACGAGGAGCACCACCCATGCCAAGTGCTCAGGGCCACAGTGTTCTAGCCTGGCCGAGGCAAAGGCGTGCACGATGTGACTCTGTGCCACGAGACAACGCCATTCGGGTCCCCGATTGGAATCGGAAGCTGCCTGCTTTGTCGCTTCGTTGAATCTCGCTGTGTCTCGCAGAACCGGGAGTAACTCGATTCTGATCAGGCCCATCGTCTGAGACATGACTCCCCCAGGTTGCTACCCGGCTGAAGCCTAACGGACAGCGCGTCAGCTGCGGGCGACCAGTTCGCCCGTCCACTAACGGCTGGCTTCCTTTAAAAAGTAGCGCCCGCCAACTGCACGCGCGGGTTAGGTGCCGATCCTGCCATCGGATCCGACCGAGCTGCGGAGCCACCACCAGGAGCGTGGGCGGCTTCAGGAGCGCTGGCCGGAGTGGCGCGCACGAACCTTCCACTTCGGCGGAGCAAACATCCACGGAGGCGATTCGGAAGCTGGGCCGCCTCGTGGAGCGCTGCGACCCCGAGCCGCGGGACCCTTCCGAGTTCACCACCACCACCAATGAATGGGAGTGCACCTAACGACCCCGCATAAGCAGCAGGGCCGCGGCTAGTTGAGCAAGGCCAGGCCCTATCGGAATGGGCCGCCTCAGCCTGTAGAAAACCGATGGCCGCGCCCTGTCTGCTTCATGCGGTAGTTAGACAGCGGCCATGCGGTGCTTTCACGGTGATGCCAAGGCCTGGAGCACCGTAAGGCGTCGTTTGGCGTTCGAATTGGCCGGATCCAGCGTAACGGAGCGCTGGTAACTCGCTATGGCCTCCTGGTTCCGTCCCACAGCCATAAGGGCTTCACCCAGGCCATCCCAGGCATTCGACGATCCGGGGTACATCACCGTGTTCAGGGACAGTACCTCCACGGCGTCTGGAAAGGAGCCTTGCGCGAGGAGGTCATATCCCCAGCCGTTGACGAGTTCCTCCGGCAAGGTATAGCCGGGATCGGCGTTGCGGAGTTCCGAGAGGGTGGCGGAAGCTCGGCGGGGCCCGGTGGGGCCCAACTGGTGGACGAAGGCGGCCAGATTGCGGGCGGGCTTCTGAGGCACGCGGCGATCGATCGTCGCGAAGCCGACCGGGAGACCGTTCGCCTCTGGGGCTCTTGCAAGGAATGCCGTCGCCGCCGTGTCAGCTCTCAAGCTGCTGTTGAGGAAGTTCAGGATGTAACGAACAATCTGCTCATAGCCGACATTGACTGTAGTCTGATCTGCTTCCCCGATCTCCCGTGGAAGTAGCCGCATCGATAACGCGCTGAAGTTGCCGTGCCGCAATAGGGGGAAGGAAACGCGGTAGGCGTACGTTGAGGAGAGAGAATCGAAGTAGGTGAAGGTTGTGTCGATGCCGTACTTACGGGCGGTGTCCGGCAGCAGAGGCACCTGGCCGAGAAACAGGAACGGGACGTCCATCCGAGCGAGTTCAGCGGAAGGGGCGCGGACAAATGACTGCCAATCGTACGCAATGGAGCCATCAAGAGAAACGACAGCCCGAATGGTAGGGCTCCTCAGCTGTAACAGCACGTCAGCAAGCCCCCCCCAGCTGTACCCAATGGCTGCGACACGTGCGAGGTCGGCGCTGGGGATGGAGGCGGCAAGGCTAAGCACGAACTCCATATCCCGGACTTGGGCTTCGAGGCCGAGCTGATCGCTCGTCATGATGCGCTGGTGCCACCCGACCGATGAGGTTGCGAGGACAATGAAGCCGTGGGTGGCGAGGTACTCGCACAGTACAGAGTTCTCGAAAGCGGGAGCGTTAAACCCTGGGGCATAGAGCACAAGGGGAAAGCGACCGGTCGCCGCCCGTGCCTCGGGATAAGCTGCGGTAGGAGCGCGGAATTCGTTCATCCGGCGGGTTTCATCAAATAGGCCGACGGACGATGCGAACGCCGAGAGAACCCGGGGCCGGGTGGATATGGATGTCGCGGGTCGAGTATCAGCGGCGCTGCGATAGATGTACTCGTCGTAGCGCATTGGCTGGGCAGAAGCATTGGGTTCGGCGGGGTACCATATGTACAGCTGGATAGGGCGTGACCGGGGCTTTTCGATGGCGTCGTCGAAGGTACGACTCGGATCGACGCTTCGGACCGTACGAAAGCCAGCCTGGTACCGCCCAGGTGTCAGGGTGAAAGTCATTTGGGAGACCTGAGACCGAGCTGGCGTGGTCGCCAGGGAGAGTAGAGCCGAGAGGATGAAGCCGCTTCGCAGGCCTTGGAACATGCGCCAAAGGTGGTGGGAGGATCTCGACAGTGTACCGCTGCCTAACGACTTGCGGTTCAGTTGCGGCCGAAGGAAATAAAGCGCGCGCAGCGCGCCTTCAATAGCTCGGCCGTCAACTGCAACCGCGGGTTAGACGGCGCGAAACGCGGATCTGCGCAGGTAGGCCATCGTGGTCGCGTATGTCAGGGCGAGGGCGACGATCAGGGCAAAGACCTCGCCGACCACGTAGACCGAGGACCGCGGCACGACGACGAGGCCCAGGATGGAAATGTTCATTCCCAGAAAGAGCACGACGGCAAGCGTAGTCACGAGAATCGCCCCGGCGCCCTTCCACCCGGGCCGGTACAGTGCCAGGAGGCAGACGGTGCTTACTGCCGTGAACACGCCCGTCATGGGGAGGGCCTGCGCAATCAACGCGCGTGGAGGTTCGCTGCTCTTGAGCAGCTCAGCGATGGTCGTCACGGGGCTGAAGGCAAGCACCGACGACAGGCCCAATGCTATGAGAATGAGCACAAACAACGTGTTGTACTGCATCCACGTGCGGACAGTCGGGCGCTTCACAACGACGGCATAGCTCCACGCAAGGCACGTTCCGCACATGGCTCCAGCGACCAGCATGGCCGCAATCGCGAACCAGATCGGACTGATCAGCAGTTGATGCACGACAGAGAACAGGAGCGTCGAGAGGATACCTGCAAACGCACCTGATGCAACAAACCGGGCAAATCCTGAGGAACGCTGCGAAATGGTCGTCATTTGCGATGGTCGTGCGCCGCCTTGTATCTAGCTCTACCAGGAGTTTGATGACATTCTGATCGGGGCGCCAGCTCGATGCCACCTGGGTGGTGAACACCGTGCGTTAGCCGGAGCGGCGTCCCGGATCACCCGTCGTAGAGCCCGAACAGTTGCGGGGGCCGACTCGGTCGAGCCCGAATTCTCACAAGGACGGGCGACGCGACACCCCCCTCGAGCGCGGGAGGCCGCATGTTTGTTGGTGTCGACGTCGCGAAAGCCGAGCTGGTCGTCAGCCTCCGCCCGAGCGCGGAGCGCTTCGCGGTCGCGAATGACGAGCCCGGGATCCACACGCTCCTCGAGCGGCTGCGGCCGCTGGCTCCGCAGCTCATCGTCCTCGAAGCGACCGGCGGCTACGAACTGCTCTGCGTCGCGGGGCTCGTCGCGGCCACCTTGCCGGTCGTGGTCGTCAACCCGCGTCAGGTGCGGGACTTCGCGAAGGCGACGGGCCAACTCGCGAAGACCGATCGGATCGATGCCGACCTCCTCGCGCTCTTCGCGGAGAAGGTCCGGCCCGCAATCCGTCCCCTCGCGGATGCCGAGGCCCAGGAACTCGAGGCCCTGCTGGCCCGGCGCCGGCAGCTCCTCGAGATGCTGCAGGCCGAGCGCAATCGCCTGGGCCAGGTCTTTGGCCAGGGCAAGCGCCCGGTCCGGAAGAGTCTCAAGGCCCACATCACCTACCTCGAGCGCGAGCTCCGGATGACCGACACCGGGCTCGGCGAGATGGTGCGGCGGAGTCCCGCGTGGCGGGAGCGCGATGACCTGCTGCAGAGCGTACCCGGGGTCGGGCGCGTGGTCTCCCTCACCCTACTCGCGGAGCTGCCGGAGCTCGGTCGACTGTCGCGCCGCGCGATCGCCAAGCTGGTCGGCATCGCCCCGCTGAGTCGAGACTCCGGCACCCTGCGGGGGCGGCGCTTCGTCCAGGGAGGCCGGGCCAGCGTGCGCGCGGTGCTCTACATGGGCGCGCTCGTCGCCACCCAGCGCAACGCCGTGATCCGGAGCTTCTACCAGCGCTTGCTCCGCGTCGGGAAACCCAAGAAGCTCGCGCTCGTCGCGTGCATGCGGAAACTCCTCACCATCCTCAACACCATGGTGCGTACTCGCCGGCCGTGGTGCGCCGAGCGGGATTCCACTGGCCTCGTTCCCGCTTGACTTTCGAGACAGTTGCTAACGCCCGCGCTTCACCTGCAGGCGACGAGTGTGAGTGGCCACAAATCTACGCTCCTTAGCACCCCAACTGCTCCCGCATCGTCGGCCTAGCGCCTCCTCAGAAGCGCCCGTCTGGTGCAAGCGCTGGTTAGGCTGCATGCCATCGCGCCGCAAGCAGGTCTGGCGCAGCTCGTTCGGGAAAGATGACTGTTTCGACGCGTCCGCTGGCTCGGCAAGGTGTTTCAGCTAGGCGGGACTCAACGAACGGCAGGGCCGTGTGGTCCCAACCTCCTATCGGAAGGTAGCTCGGAATCATCCTGGCGAAGTCGACCATGGTGCCTACGACGGACCTATCCTGGGTCCCTGCGATAGCGAGCGGGTTCATCGCGGCACTCTCCGCTTCGACCAATCTCTCGGAAACACCGAGCCGCCGCAGACGATTGGCGAGCAAGGTTGGGAGGCGGGTTGGCAAGGCGCGAACCTCCCGGGCGGGTACGAGGATTGAGAGGAGGGATCGCGAACTGACCAAGATGAGCAGCGGCTGATGGTCAACAACAAGTCGATTGACGTACCAGTCTCCCAGGGCGGTGTCCGACACAGCGGCACCGCCACTCGGCGCGGGCAACATGCGCAGCAGCCTCTTGGTTGCTCTCAAAACCACCATGTCTCGGTTGGCATGCTGCCTAACGGACCGCGCTTAAGCTGCGGCGCGCTGAAGAAAAAGTAGTCATTCAATGTCCTACGCGCGCCGCCAGCTTCAAGCGCTTGTTAGGCTGCCCCATAGAATGGCTACTGGCACCCCGCCGCCTTGAGAGGAGCCCAATCAACCTTGGGGTCGGGGTACAAGACAGCTAGGTGCTTGCGCCATTCGGAATCTGCGGCGGCAGGAGATGGCCCGAGGATAGTCTCGAACTGTTCGAAACCGCGCTCCCAGAGCGCCCGGACTCGCGACACGCCATAGGTTTCGAGCAAGTATCCGAAGAAACTGCCCGCCTGGAGGTAGGCAATGAGATCATTGTAGGATCGGAAGCGCCGCGCGAGCGAATCCAGTGGAATCAACTCGCCCCGCCGATCAAGAAATGCCGAGATCTCATCGATGCTGTAACCGCTGCAGGGCCCGCCTGCGTACGTCGCCAGGGACTCGGACATCCATCCCGTAGTGAGCCAGTCGTGCGAGTGGCCCCACAGGTTATGAGAGATTACATGCGCGATTTCGTGCCGCTCGCCTTGGTTCGCATTGCTACTCCTCACCAGCAGCACCGCGCGCGACTGCGGGTCCGCCCATCCACGCACCGGATAGTCCGTGATGCGTTTCATTTGATCCCGGGACGTCAGATGAAATACATCGATGCGGGGCCCGAAGCGCTTCGCACCGATGACTCGTAACCCATTGGCG
The DNA here is from genome assembly GCA_963788625.1 of uncultured Gemmatimonadales bacterium. Classification (GTDB taxonomy): domain Bacteria; phylum Gemmatimonadota; class Gemmatimonadetes; order Gemmatimonadales; family GWC2-71-9; genus DATBGE01. The sequence continues at coordinate 1,532,278 of CAWBHB010000001.1, forward strand.
CGGGCCTGCTCCGCATCCTTCACAAACTGATCGATGTGGTCAGCGGCGTCCCGAGCCCGCCTGATAGTGAATGCGAAAGTGGTCAGTCTCCCGACTCTGCCAGGTGAAGGCCGTATCCCGCAGAGCCACAAACGCGAGACCCATAGGATGATCGGCATACCCGCGGTCTGCGGCGCACGCTAAAGCAAACGACACCAAAAGCAGTCCGATGTTGGATCTCACTCGGTTTCCGCGGCCCTCGGATAGTTGGGGCAGCCTAACGCATTGGCGTTCAGCCGCCGGCCGAAGGCCGGTCGGTCTGCAACGCCGTGTTGGGCGGCCTCCTGTGGATCCAGCGAATCGCGGGGCCCAGGATAACACCCGTCACGATTCCTGTCGGTATCACGAACGGAGCATCCCAACTGGTCCACCCACCCTTCGCGAGGAAAGTCGTGGACGTTGCCAGCAAGCCCATGAGTGCACCCCAGCCCAGGCACCGGGCAAGGGAGGAGTTGCGAGTTACGACAGTCGTGATCAGCAAGGCGATGGTGACACCGCCGAGAGTGCCGGCCAGCGTGATGTAACCAGGATAGGGTTCTCCAGGTTCGAAGTAGATTCCGACGGCACCGAGAAACCCAAGAGCAGCTCCAGCCGTGGAGACCTTCAGCATGTCACCTCTCCTAACGTGTCCGCCCAACGCCCGCGCTTCACCTGCGGCCGACGAGTGTACGAGTCCACAAGTGGACGGCTTCCTTTAAGGTACGGCGCCCGTCAGGTGCAAGCGCTTGTTAGAGCGCACAAGCCCGTAAGTTCAAGATCAAGGATTGACAAAGCCGTACCGGTGCCCAGCTTTAGGTTCAGCTGCTCACCGGGGCTGGCCGCCTCCACCAGCCTTTGGACCGCAGCTTCTTGTCGTCATGTTCTGGGAGCGGCATGGCGACGACGATCTTGCCCTTCGCGCGCCCCTGTTCCACAAATGCCATCGCATCGAGCGTCTCGTCGAACGGGAACGTGCGGTCGAGTACCGGACGCAGCGCGCCCGCATCATAGAGAGCGGCCAACGTCTTGAGTTGCTCGCCATCGGCCCGCATGAAGAAGAACGAGTAGCGCACGCCCAGCTTCCTGGCCTGCGCCCGGACCTTGCGGCTCATCAGTGCCATCACAGGCTTCAGTAGTGGTCGGCCGACCTGCTCGGCGAACGCCGCGTCCGGCGGGCCGACAACGCTGATCGCCAGGCCGCCAGGTTTGAGCACGGTCAGCGACTTCGCGAGGTTGTCGCCACCAAGGGAGTCGAGCACGACGTCGTAGCCGGAGAGCAACTCGGCGAAGTCTGCCTTCGTGTAGTCGATGACTTCGTTTGCGCCGAGGTCGCGCACCTTCTCCTCGTCGTTGCCGTGCGCAGTTGTGGCAACGTATGCGCCCAGGTGCTTGGCGAGCTGGATGACTGTCGAGCCCAGTCCGCCCGCGCCAGCGTGAACGAGGACCTTCTGCCCCGGCTTGACCCGCGCGAGGTCGACCAGCGCCTGCCACGCGGCAAGCGCCACCAGCGGGACCGCTGCAGACTCTTCCATCGTGAGTGAGTTCGGCTTGAGGGCGATGTCCGCATGGTCGATGGCAATGTACTCCGCGAAGGCCCCGATACGCAGGTCGCGGGGTCGGGCGTAGACCTCGTCGCCGACCTTGTAGTCCCGCACGTCGGCCCCGACCCGCGTCACGACGCCCGCGACGTCGTGTCCGAGCACGAACGGCGTCTTGTACTTCAGGAGCAGCTTGAACTCGCCGTTGCGTACCATCTTGTCCAGCGGGTTGATGCTGGCAGCACTCACCCGGACTAGGACGTCACGGGGCCCGATGGTGGGATCTGGCACTTGGGCGGCGCGGAGGCCGCTCTTGCCATATTTCTCGACGACGAATGCCTTCATAACAGACCGCCTGTTCTGCGACGGTTTCGGCGCTCTTGGTGGTGGTCGATGCTACGGGCCGTTAGCCCGTCGTGTGCGCTCTAACGGCCCGCGCTTCACCTGCGGGCGACAAGTCTTCGAGTTCACAACTGGATGGCTTCCTTAGAATACGGCGCCCGACAGGTGCAAGCGCTGGTTAGACAGCCCCCGCTTTGGACGCCCGCCAGGAGAGAGCCAGGCGTCGGCCGTGAGCCGCGCAATCCCGGAGATACAGATTGATGAGGCTCTGATACGGCAGTTCGGTGTCTTCAGCGAGCCCCTTGAAATACGCGATGGTGGCTTCATCCAGCCGAATGGTCACGGGGCGCTTCAGCCGCTTGGCGTAGGGATTCCGACGGGCTTTGGAGAAATCGTAGTGTTTGCGCATTAGGAGTTCCTGGTGACGTACTGCCGGCGTTCTAGTCGGTCGGCCTTGCGAGCCGAGATGAGCCGAATGACTTCTTCTGCCTTCCGGTAGCAATGGATGACGACGAGAACCCGGAGCTTCGCACTCAGGCCGAGGAGCACGAACCGGTCCTCGCCGGCCACCGGCTCGGGATCGTCGAGGAGGAGAGCTCCCTCATCGCTGAACACCGATTCGGCCTCTTGGAAGGTGATCCCATGCTTCGCCAGGTTGGCCGCGGCCTTCCGGGGATCCCACTCGAAGCGTAGTGCGGCCATGATGGAATGTACATACGCTATACGTACAGAGCAAGACACGGGGTGGGCTGTCTAACTATTACTTGACTTGCATGCGTACCCACCCGCATCCCCCAAACCACACCACGATACGCAATAAACACCAGCAAGGAACTGGCCAGTTGAAGACCACAAGCGCCCGATACTCATCCAGTTAGCTCTGTAGTGCTTGAAATGGTGCCTCAATAATAGGCTGCGAAGAGCGCCGAGATAAGCAGTTCTCCTCCACCCCTCACCGCCGGTCCGCCGGACTCCGTACCCCCATCACACCCCGGTTCAGCACATGGGTGTAGATCATCGTCGTGCTCACATCGTGATGCCCCAATAGCTCCTGCACCGTCCGGATGTCGTAGCCATCCTCCAACAGGTGCGTCGCAAAACTGTGCCGCAGGCTGTGGCAGGTGGCCCGCTTCGTCAGCCCCGTCGCCCGCACCGCCTGCGTCACCGCCCGCTGCACCACCGTCTCGTGCAGGTGATGCCGGCTCCGCTCTCCCTCGGCATTCACCCAGGTCCGGGTTGCCGGGAAGACCCACTGCCAGCGCCAGTCCCGCCCCGCCTTGGGGAACTTGCGCGCGAGCGCCGTCGGCAGCTCCACCTCTCCGCCCCCTGAGGCCACATCCCGCTCGTGCTGCGCCTTCACCCGGGCGAGATGCCTTCCCAGGTCTGGTTTGATCGATTGGGGCAGCATGGTGACGCGGTCCTTGTCTCCCTTGCCACCCCGCACCGTCACCTGGTCCGCTTCGAAATCAATGTCCTTGACCCGAAGCCGAAGACATTCCAGGAGCCGCAGCCCGCTGCCATACAAGAGCGTCGCGACCAGCCGCACCGAGCCTTCAAGCTGCCGCATCAGGAGCGACACCTCGTCGCGAGTCAGTACCACCGGCAAACGACTCCGCTTCGGCGCCCGAACCAACCGCTCCAGCCAGGGCAACTCCGTCCCCAACACCTTCCGATATAGAAACAGGATGGCGCTCAACGCCTGCGTCTGGGTTGACCCACTCACCCCTCCGGCCTCGGCCAAGCCACTCAGGAATCGAGTGACATCTTCCTCTCCCAGCTCGGCCGGATGACGCATCCCGCTCGCCCGCACGAACCGAATCACCCATCGGAGGTAGGTCCGCTCGGTCCGGGGCGAGTAGTGTCCCAGGCGAAGCGCCCTCCGCATCTGCGGAATCAGCTTGAGCGGTTTTGCTGGTGGGTCGGCCGGCATCCCCACACAATGAGGGAAAGGCGGCGAACGGCGGCATCGAAAAAACGCAAGAGACCTATCCGGAAACTCCCCGGCCATCGAACGACCCGCGCTTCACCAGCGGGCGACGAATCTCGGTGTTCACAACTGGACGACTTCCTTTAAGCATACCGCGCCCGTCAGGTGCAAGCGCTGGGTAGGCGGCTTCGCTCAGCGGTACACGTCCCGGCGATAGCCGATCTTCACGACGATCACGACCACGAGGCCGTCGTGGGTTCCATACAGAATCCGGTAGTTCGCTTGGCGGACGCGGTACCGCTCCTGGCCGGACAGCTTTTCGGCCCCCGGTGGCCGAGGGTTGGTGGCAAGCGACTGGATCCAGGTGGCGACGCGGGCGCGGTCTTTGGGCGGGAGCTGCTCGAGTTCCTTGGCAGCCGAGCGTTTGATCTCGACCTTACAGTTTGCCACGACGCTTCAGATCTTTAAGCACCTCTTCGAAGGCGAGAGTGGGCTCCTTGGCGCGGGCGTCGAACGCGGCCAAGTCCTCAGCATCCTCGGCCAAGCTGGTCCGGATGGCCTCATTCACGAACTCGGAAATGCTCCGCTCGGTCGAGGCCGCCTTGATCCGCAAGGCCTTATGGAGGCTCGGGTCGAAATAGACGGTGGCGCGCTTCTGGGCAGGCATGGTACCAAAGGAACGTCATGACGTCATGACGTCAATGGACCCGCCTAACCAGGCAACAAAGGAGAGGAACGCGGCGACTGAGAGGATAACAGCAGTATTCCACTTCGAGGCGTCGGATCGCAGGCATTGGACCTACGGCAGCAACCACCCCGCAACTTCCTTCACCGCCTCGGCGGCGTGATCCGGGTCGTCGAGGTGCGGCACCCGGACCACGGAGTCGGTGTTGGCAAGGCGGGAGATCGCACCCGCATTCGATGGAGAACTCTCGTCGGGCTCTGACGGCTGGTTCAGGACCACGCCGAGGATCGGAACCTTCTCAGCCTTGAGCACCCGCAGCGTGAGCAGGGTGTGGTTGATGGTCCCCAGCCGGTCGCTGGCCACAATCAGCACCCGTGCGTTGAGGCTGTGCGCCATGTCGAGCGCGTTGTCACTCCAGGTTACCGGGGCAAGCAGCCCGCCCGCGCCCTCTACCAGCAGGAATATGTCGGGTTTCGCGTACTCCCGAACCTTGGTCACGACGGCTTCATAGTCCAGCGTCACCCCTTCCTGGTCAGCGGCGACCGCCACCGCGAGCGGGGACTTCAATCTCACCATCGCCTGACGCGGCTCGGCCTGTCCGGTTGCCTGGGCCAGCAGCTCTCCATCCTCGGGAACTCCCGGCGTGAGCCCGCATCCGGTCTCGAACGGCTTCACCGCGATGACCTGCTGGCCCGCCGCCTTGAGCGCCTTGGCGAGCGCGCAGGTGATCCAGGTCTTGCCCACCGCGGTGTCGGTTCCCACCACGAGGGTGACGGGAAGCCGCGGCGCGGTGGTGGCCGGCTCGGCGGCACGCTTCGACGTCCGGGGCTTGGTCACCTTCTTCGGTGTGGGCGGTGGCGTCATGGACAGATCTTCCGGATGCCGTGCGCAATGGCATCGACGAGTTGAGTGATTTCCGTGTCGGTGATCGAGAGTGGCGGCATCAGGACGATCACGTCGCCCAGCGGGCGAAGAAAGACACCATGAGCGCGCGCGGCCCTGCACACCTGCATGCCGCGTCTCTCTGCCGCCGGAAAGGGCGCCCTCGTTCCCCGATCGGCCACCAGCTCCACGCCGGCTGCGAGACCGAACTGCCGCACGTCACCCACTGCGCGCAGGTCCCGGAGTCGCGCTAATTCGGCGCCGAGTCGTTCGATCTTGCCTGGTAGCTGGTCCAGGACGTGATCTTGCCTGAAAATGTCCAGCGTCGCTAGGGCCGCTGCACTCGCCAGCGCGTTGCCGGTGTAGGTGTGACCGTGAAAGAAGGTGCGGCTTTCCGCCGGTGGCCCCTTGAACGCCTCGAAGATTCGCTCTGTCGTCAGGGTCGCGGCCATGGGCAGATAGCCCCCGGTGAGTCCCTTGCCGAGGCAAAGCAGATCAGGAACGACGCCCTCCGTCTCGCAGGCGAACATGCGACCCGAGCGGCCGAAGCCGGTCGCGACCTCATCGAGCACCAACAACGCTCCCACCCGGTCCGCCACGGCACGGGCCCGGCGCAGGAAGCTCTCCGGCTGAACCACCATCCCTGCGGCGCCCTGCATTCCGGATTCCAGCACCACCGCGGCGACCCGGTCTCCCTCGGCCAGCACGATCCGCTCCAGCTCGTCGATGCAGGCCAGGCCGCAAGTCGCTCGCTCCAGCTGCAGCGGGCAGCGGTAGCAGTAGGGGGACGGTGCCCGAACCGTCTGGAACAGGAGCGGGCGATAGCGCTCGTGGAAAAGGTCGATTCCGCCCAGGGAGACCGAACCGACCGTGTCTCCATGATAGGCGAGACTCAGGGTGACGAAGCTGCGCCGCTGGGAATTCCGTCCCCCGTCCGCCTGTTGCCAGAACTGGAGCGCCATCTTGAGCGCGACTTCGACTGCGGTAGAGCCGTCGTCGGAGAAGAACACTCGGGTGAGACCGGCCGGTGCCAGATCGGCGAGCCGCTTCGCGAGCTGAACAGCGGGTGCGGAGGCGTGCCCCAGCAGAGTCGCGTGAGCGATACGATCGAGCTGGGCCCGCACTGCGGCGTCGATCTCGGGCCGGCGATGACCGAACAGATTGCACCAGAGCGACCCAACTCCATCCAGGTACCGCTTCCCATCGACGTCGATCAGGTAGTGACCTTCACCCCCGACGACGAGTAGCGGGTCTTCCTCGCGATAGACCGAGTGGGGCGTGAACGGATGCCAGAGGTGGGCATCGTCCCAGGACTGGAGCTGTTCCTTGTTGGGGAGATCCATTGGAAGCAGGCCGCGATGCGGCCCCTGGGTCCTAGACCGCGGGGACCAGCTCGGCCACCCGGAATCCGGCGTCGGTGATCATCCGGAGGTCCGCCTCGGCTCCCTGGCCGGGTGTCGTGAGGTAACCGTTGCAGAAGAGCGAATTGGCGGGGTAGAGCGCCAACGCTTGGAGCTGACGGAGATTGGTCTCCCGGCCTCCGGCGATCCGAATGTCTCTCGACGGGTTGACGAAGCGGAACATCGCGAGGGCGCGCAGGCAATCGGCCGGAGTGAGTCTGGCGTGGCCGGCCAATGGCGTGCCCGGTCTCGGGTCGAGAAAATTGACCGGAATGGACTCGACCTCGAGCTCCCGCACCTCGAAGGCCAGCGCGACTCGGTCGTCCGCGCTTTCACCCATCCCCATGATGCCGCCGCAGCACGCTTCCATGCCAGCCGCCTTGACCGCGCGCACGGTGCGGATCCGATCATCGTAGCTGTGGGTGGAACAGACCTCGGGGAAGTGCTCCCGGGAGCTTTCCAGATTGTGGTTGAACCGGGTCACCCCGGCCGCGGCGAGCTGCTCGGCCTGACCCTCCGACAGGAGCCCAAGGGAAGTGCAAACATTGATGTTGAGGTCCGCTTTGATGCGCCGGACCGCGGCGCAGATCACGTCCAGCTCCTTCTGCGACGGTCCTCTGGTGCTGGTCACCATGCAGTACTTCACCGCGCCGACCGCCGCCGCCTTGCGGGCCCCCTCGTACAACTCGTCTACTGAAAGCACCTGGTAGCGATCGACTCCGGTGTGAAACCGCGCCGACTGGCTGCAGAAGGCACAGTCCTCGGGGCACAATCCGCTCTTGGCGTTCTGCAGGACGTGGATCCGGACGTCGCGTCCGTGATACTGCTGCCGTACCCGGAACGAGGCATGAAGAACGCCGAGCAGCTCGTCGTCGTTCGATTCGAGTACGGCCAGCGCGTCGGCCCGCTCCGGGTCCGCCCCGGAGAGGGCACGGTCGGCCAGCTGATTCCAATCCATTACCGCGCCTCGGGTGATGAGGTGTGCGGGATGAGCAGGTTCACCTCGGTCACGGGGAGGGCGGCGGGTGGAGCAGCAGGATCTGTTGTACCGTGCGTATCCGGGCCGGATACTCGAGGGTGAGCAGATCGTACACCTCATCGTCCGAGCCGGTGAGCGCGCCGATCGCGCCGCCGGCTCCCGCGCCTTGACCGATGCGCATTGTGGACTTCTGGATCAGCCGGATTTCACCGATCTGCTGCACGCTCACAGCGCCCAGGGTGTCGGCCTGGCGGAACACCAGCGAGTCGCCCTGCAGGCGCACCAGCCGGATGTCCCAGATGTATTGCCCGTTCTCCAGTCCGATCTGCCACCGATCGTCCGCCGGCTTCGGCGTGTCCTGCGCCTGCATCACGCCGGGACCCAGCGCGAGCGCGCCCAGCAGCAGCGCGTAGCGGGAAGCCATGATTCCCTCCCGGGTAAGGCCTTGAGTTTCTCTCGCGGGGGGCCCACGTTTGGGTCGACCGAGGGCGTAGCTCAATTGGTAGAGCAAGAGACTTTTAATCTCTAGGTCGTGGGTTCGATTCCCACCGCCCTCATCTCTCCGCTCCCGCTAATATCGCTGCGCGGGGTGGACGCGGCAAACCGCCCCCTTCCATCTGCCGCTGCCCCCTGCGACATTCCCCGCCGGTGTGAAACCCCAAGGATCGTCAGCAGCTTTCGGTGAGGGCATCGAGTGACTGTCATCTACATTGACGGCCAGTGGTACGACCGCGATAACGCCAAGATCTCCGTCTTCGACCACGGGCTCCTGTATGGTGACGGGGTGTTCGAGGGCATGCGGGTCTACGGCGGCAAGACCTTCAAGCTGAAGCAGCACGTCGATCGGCTCTACGATTCTGCCAAGGCCATCCTGCTCGAGGTGCCCATCTCCAAGCAGGAAATGATCGCGGTGACCGAAGAGGGCGTGCGCCGCTCGGGAATCAAGGAGGCGTACCTGCGCCATGTGGTCACCCGCGGTGTGGGCGACCTGGGGCTCGATCCGCGCAAATGCCCGCGGGCGTCCGTCGTGATCATCTTCGACACGATCAGCCTCTGGCCCCCCGAGCGCTACGAGGCCGGCCTCTCGGTCCTCACCGCCGGCACCCCGATTCCCCATCGGGAGTCGCTTTCCCCACGGGTCAAGTCGCTCAACTATCTCTGCCACATCCTGGCCAAGATCGAGGGGACCAACGCGAACGCCGATGAGGTGATCATGCTGGACAGCGCCGGCCATGTCGCCGAGGCGTCCGGAATGAATCTCTTCGTGGTCAAAGACGACCTGCTCTACACGCCCGCCGTCTGGTCCGGAATTCTGAAGGGCGTGACCCGGGACGTCGTGATCGAAATTGCGACCGAGGCCGGCCATCGCGTCGTGGAGACCATCATTAACCGGTACGATCTCTACACCGCCGACGAGGCGTTCTTTACCGGCACGGCTGCGGAGATCGCCCCGATCCGTTCGGTGGATGGACGTATTGTCGGAGCAGGGAAGGCGGGGCCCATCACCCGGGATCTCATGGCCAGATTCCGGCAATACACTCGCGCTTAGAGAGGCCGTGGGCAGAGTACTTGCTAAGCGTGGCTTGGGTCGCTTGACCCGAGAGGGGGCGCGCTTCACATTCACCCCCCGTCGGAACCCGCTTTCAGGCAACAATATGGCTTGGCGAGAAATTACCGTCGGTGGTACGCACTGGAATGTTTCACCGGTGGCAGAGAAGACGGAGCGTCAGCTTTGCCAAGGCCGATATGATGACGGCGAGAAGCTCACCGCGGCCCTGACTGAACACCTCGGCTAGGAAGCCGGGCGTGTGGCCCAATCGTAAACCACGCGAGACAGGTCCGCCTGCAGCTTTGCCAGGTTGTCGTGTTCAGGCATTCCCCGGGTCAGGATCACCAGCACATAGGGCTCTCTGCCGGTCGGATAGACGATCGCCGCGTCGTGCAACAGCGCCGTGATCTCGCCGGTCTTGTGCGCGACTTTCACCCCCGGTGGTAACCCGGCTGGAATCCCGTCGTTGAACTCCTGACCCAGCAGCATGTCGAGCATGACCCGGGTGCTCGCTGACGAGGCGGCGGTTCCCGCGGCCAGCGCACGGAGCAGCACTGCGAGGTCCCGGGCAGTGGTGGTGTTGTTCATGCCCTTCGCGTAGGCCTTGCTGTCCTCGACGCCGCGCAGTACATGGATTGAATCGGCGCCAAGCTTGTGGGCGGTCGCGTCCACCCGCTTGGGATCGAGCCGGTTGATCAGCAGGTTGGTCGCCAGGTTGCTGCTGCGAGTGATCATGATGCTCGCGAGCTCCCGGATCGGCAGCCGCTGCCCCTCGTGGGTGTACATGCTGGAATCGGAATCATCCTTCAGGTCGAGGAGATAGGTCGAGCCGTCCACGATCGACCGGAACTCATTGTGGACCAGGAGACTGTCGTCCCACTTCAGATCTCCCGCGTCCACCCGGCGTGCCGAGCTCGATGAGGACGGGCACCTTCATCGTGCTTGCGGCGTGGAATCGGAGACCGCCCTGGATATCGAGGGAATCCCCCCGCGCGGGGTCCAGGAAGCTGAGCCCGACGACTGCGGTATCCTGCCGGATCCGGGATTCCAGGGCGGCACGCAGAGCGCCCGGGTCTTGGGCCCGGGCGGGGGTAGCCACGGCTCCTATGAGGAGGGCTACGAGGCATGGGTTTCGCATTGGCCTAAGGTAATTCCAAACCGGCACCCCCGCGCTAACTGACTGAGCTGCCATGCCCGCTGCCGCGCCAGACCGATTGCGCTTCACTGACTTCCTGCTCGACCGGTTACCCAACGGCCGTTGCCGGGCCCGGGTCACTCTGGAATTGCGAGACTCGGAGGAATACACCGCGGAGGCCGAAGGTCTGACCTCCCAGGCGGGCGAATTGCGTTGTGCGGCTCAGGCTTGCGTTCTCGCTCTGACGAAGGCGGTGCAGGGGGCGATCAAGTTCGAACTGCTGGGGGTAAAGGCGGTTCGGGCCTTCGACGCCAACGTGGTGATTGTTTCGCTCTCCATCCCGACGGAACGGGAAGGTCCCCGCCTGGTCGGGTGTTTCCTCACCGAAGAAGACACCGCCTCGGGGCGCTGCCCTGGCTGTTCTAAACGCCACAAACCGCGTACTCGGCAACCGGTTGTTCATGCGCTGAGCTGTCCCTAGAGAAAAGCACGGCCCTGCCTCATTTCGCGACGGGTGGCGCCATGCCGAACATTCGCCGAAAATGGCGGTAGTCGAAGCTGACGCGCAGATATCTTGCAGAGGGAATTCCTACCAAGCGGCGTCCGAGGTGCGAGGCTCGTCCCCGGAACATCAGAAGCTGCCGCGACGTATTCTCTCGATCAGCACGTGTCATTTTTCAGTCAGATCGAAAGGCAGGACTGTGATCATACGACCCGGTCTGGTTTGCGTTGTTGTGTCTCTTGTGGCCTGCTCCGGCGGGAAGAGTCCCGCGCCGGTCGCGCCGAAGGAGTCCGCGCGTCGTGCGGCGCCGCCGGCCCCGGTCGCGATCGCGCTAGATAGCAGCGAGGCAAGCCGGGACACGACGACGATACCTCCTCACCTCGCCGATTCCGCCGCGGCGGCGGTTCTGCCCGATTCCGTGGTCCAGCGTCTGGCCGCCGATTCGGCCGCCGACATGTCGATGCTGGAGCAGCTGGCTGCCGCGCATCCTGACACCGGGGACTCGAGCCTGGGATCGACGGGTGAGGCCGGGAGCCACGGTGGCGCCAACGAGCTGGAGAGTGCGGTCACCTGGGACATCGACGTCGAGACCTACAACTCACACGCGCGGGTCCAGTACTACCTCGATTTCTTCCAGGGCTTCGCCCGCGAGCGGATGGCCGTGTGGCTCACCCGCATGCCGCGCTACGAACCGATGATCCGGGACAAGCTGCGCGAGCACGGTGTTCCGGAAGACATGGTCTATCTCGCCCTCATCGAAAGCGGCTTTTCCAACTCGGCGGTGAGCCGTTCCCGGGCCACCGGCATGTGGCAGTTCATGAAGGGCACCGGCAAGCTCTATGGGCTGCGGATCGATTCCTGGGTGGACGAACGGCGGGATCCCATCCGGGCTACCGACGCCGCTGCCCGCCATCTGGCGGACCTGCGCGACCGCTTCGGCTCGATGTACCTGGCCGCTGCCGCGTACAACGCCGGCGCCGGCAAGGTGGGGCGCGGTCTCAAGCGACTGGGGGACGACGAAGAAGAAGAGGACAACCCCGACGCCGACTTCTTCCGCCTCTACGACACCCGCTTCCTGAGGCGGGAAACCAAGGACTACGTTCCCAAGCTGATCGCCGCGGCGCTCATCGCCAAGCAGCCGGAGAAATACGGATTTCCCAAGATCGAAGGCATCGCACCGCTGCAGCTGCGACTCCGTCATCGTGCCTGATGCGACCGGGCTCGACGTCATCGCCCGGCTGGCCGACACCACGACCGCGGCAATTCGGGAGCTGAATCCGCAATACATCCGGGGTGTCACCCCGCCCCGCTCACCCTCCGTCGTCCGTCTGCCTCTCGGCAAGGGAGACACGGTGACGGTCCTCTACGCCGCGTTGCCGACGAAAGAGCGGATCACCTTCGTGGAGCACGTGGTGACCAGGGGACAGACCATCGGTGGGATCGCCCGGATCTACGGGGTCTCCAGCAAGACGATCACGGCGGCCAATCCTGGGGTCAAGGCCAAGTCGCTCCGGACTGGTACGCGCATCATTATCCCGACCAGCGGGGCCCGGTTGCCCAGCACCGAAACCAGCCGTGCTGCCGCGACTCCGACGGTCTCGGCCAATGGGACGTACACCGTGCGCTCGGGCGAGTCGCTCTGGACGATCGGGCAGAAGTTCAATGTTTCCGTCGCCCAACTTCGGAGCTGGAATGGCCTCTCCTCCACCGCGGGCCTCAAGGCGGGTCAGCGGATCCGGGTGACTGATCCGGGAAACTCGGCACCGGCCAAGAGCACCGCCTCGGCTTCGTCGGGGTCGCGCACCCACGTGGTGCGGCGGGGGGAAACCCTCTCGGGCATCGCTGAGCAGTATGGAGTTGGCCTGACCGCGCTGCGTAACGCGAATGGATTGAGCAGCAGCTCGGTCCTCAAGGCTGGCGCCCGGCTGACCATTCCGGACTGAGGCGAACACCTACCGGGAAACAGAACGGGGGCGCCACTCGGCGCCCCCGTTCGATTCTCAGCCTCCCGTTCTTACTGCTGCTTCACTTCACGCGAGGTGCCCCGCAGCACCGCATCCGAATAACCGTTGTGCGGGTCGCCACCCTGCTGAAGAATGGCCTCGACCCGGGCAGGTCCCCGATTGTAGGCCAGCAATGCCAATTCCCAGTCCTGATCGTACTTGTTCAGCAAGTCCTTCAGGAACCGGAAGCCAAGTCGCAGGTTTACGTCGGAGCTGTACAGCTGCTCCTCGGTCAGCCCCGGCTCGTAGAACTTGGCCGTGGCCGGCTGGATCTGGGTGTATCCGACAGCACCCGCATTGCTCAACGCCTTGAGCTTGAAGTTGCTTTCGATCTGGACCAGCCGGAAGCCGACGTCGGGCTCGATTCCTTCGCTGAGCGCGATGTCATAGATCGACGCGGCCAGATCGGCCGGAATCTGATAACGGCTGGAATACTTGAACACCGCGTTGGCCCGCTCGATCTGGACCCGGGCCAGGGCCAGCTCGCCCTCGGCTGCTTCCAGCCGGTGGGACATCGTACGCAGCTCATCGCCGACTTCCTTGGGCGGTCGGGCAGAACCGCTTCATCGGATGCCCGCACCCGCTCGGTCGATCCCGCCAGCCCGGTTACCAGCAGCGCACAGGCGAGCAGCGCCCCGGCACGAACCGCAACGGCCCGGAGCCAGCGTGATCGACTGTTCGGCTCGAATTGCTCAGTTGACATTGCTTCCTCTCCTATGTGAATCTGGCGCTTGGCCCCATCAAGCGGGTCCGACGCCAGTCTCCCCGGGCTCCCCCGGTCTTTTCCAGCAGGCGGACCGGTCCGATCTCCATCGATCGGTCCACCGCCTTGACCATGTCGTACACGGTCAGGCAGGCGACCGAGACGGCGGTCAACGCCTCCATTTCGACTCCGGTCCGCCCTGTCGCACGGGCCGTCGCCGTGATTCTTATACCCGGCAGTCCCTCGTCCGGTAGCGCCTCTACGCGTTACCACGTCCAGGGGGAGCGGATGACAGAGCGGGATCAGCTCGCCGGTCCGCTTTGCTGCCATGACCCCTGCCACCTCGGCGATTCCCAGCACATCGCCCTTGGCAACCGCCTGGTCCCGTACCAGCTCGAAGGCTTCCTGCGACATCCTTACGGCGCCCTCTGCCGTGGCACTCCGGGCCGTCTCCGGCTTCCCGGCCACATCCACCATCCTGGCCCGTGCCGCGCTCGTCCACGTGACTCAGCATCAGAGCGCCTCCGCCAACTCATTCTGGAGCGCGGCCAGCAGGAGCTGCGGGTTGACGTTGCCCTGGGCCGCTTCGCGCGCGGCCTGCACCCGCTCCTGCGCCCAAACCAGACCGGCTAATTCTCCCGTTCCCGCCGCAGCCTTTACGGGCCCGCTCTCCCAGCACTTCTGCCATTGCCTCGAGGGTGGCGGAGAAGTCGCCTCGTGCCGCCCAGGCTCCCTGCTTCAGCGCCCGCTCGGCCCGCTGCGCCGGACCACCCTTCGTCGCCTCCAGAATCTCCTCGGCGCTGCGACGCGCCTTGGCCATCTGATCCCCCTCTACCAGCGCCTGGCCGATCATTCCATTCGACCGCTGCGCTCTGCTCCGCACCGCCTCCGGGGAAAGCCGAGGCCCGAACTTCTCCAGGAACTGCTCCACCATCTGTTGCGACAGCCGCTTCAGCCTCAACTCCACCGCCCGGGATCGAATCGTGGGCAGCAGCAGGTTCGCATCAGTCACCGTCAGGATGAACTGCGTGTCTGCCGGCGGCTCCTCCAGCAACTTGAGCAGCGCATTGGCTGCCTCCGGGCTCGACTCCTGGGGCACCAGTCGGTCTGCCTCAGCGACCAGAAAGACCTTCCGGCTTGCCTTGAGCCGGGGTCAGGACCGCCCTCCGCTGCAGGAGGCGAGCGGTCGAGACGAAGTGCCCGGCCATCCCACCCGGCGGCGCGTACAAAGGGCTCTCGCGCCGAGCCGCCAAGGTCTCGTTCAGGCTGCTCTTCCAGCTCCTCGACCTGCTTCCCGGCTTCGCCTGCCTTGGGCCGGTTGACCGGCATCATCCAGTGCAGGTCGGGGTGGCTCAATTCGAGAACCTGACGACATGCCCGGCAGGATCCGCAGGGCTCCTCGATGCCGGCTTTCTCGCAAAGCAGCAGTTGAGCGACCCAGAGACCAAACCGCTGCTTGCCTACTCCGGAAGGACCCGTGAGCAAGAAGGAACTGCGGCAGGCGACCCGATCGCGAAGGCGCGGCCTATCCTGGCTCGCTGCTCTTCATGCCCCCACAGCGGGTGCGAATGCCATGGGAACAAGGTACGAGGCGAGGTCGAAAAAGGCAGTCCTTGACCCGTAACATTTTTTTCGACAATGACTTAGGTGATGTGCGCGAAGGGTGGAAACAGGGGGAAAATCGGCCAGATGTTGCGGTAGCAGTCGCCACACGTTGGCCTATGAGTGATTGCTCACACTCATTAAGTGTGAGCACCTGCTCACGATGGTGTTAACCGGTTATGGTAAAAGTCGTTGCGGGAGCTTGCCCCGGTAGGTCAGGGGTTTTATCCTCTTGGCCCTTCCCGAGTAGCTCAGTTGGTAGAGCAGCTGACTGTTAATCAGCGGGTCGCAGGTTCGAGTCCTGCCTCGGGAGCTGAAGGTGTCCTCTCCTTAGATGTGCTCGTCCAGCTCCTCCAGCGAGCGCGGCCAGTCCTCCTTTAACAGCCGGCTCAGCGCCCGATCGGCCAGAAGCCGACCCTCCGTCTGGCAGGTCGGGCAGTAGTTGGTCTCGTTGTCGGCGTACCGGATCCGCTGGACCGGGGTCCCGCAGTCGGGGCACGGCTGTCCGTAACGGCCCATGGACCGCCATCCCTTCTCGAAACGCGGTGACCTTCTCGGGCCATCGCTCTCCCGTCTCCTCCTGTAGCCGCTCAATCCATTCCGGTGAGCGTATCGCGAGTCGCCTGGTAGAGCCGGCCGATCTCCGTCTCCTCGATTCGGCCAGTTAGAACAAAGGGGGAGAGCCGAGCCCGGTGGAGGATCTCGTCGGAGTAGGCATTCCCGATCCCGTCGAAAATCGTCGGGTCGGTGAGGGCTCGCTTGAGGGTGTGGCTTTGCCGTCGGAGCCGCGCGGCAAACTCGGCGGACGATGCGCCGAGCACGTCCAGTCCGCCCCGGTCGAAGTCCTTGAGCGCGTCGCGGCCCACCACCACATGCAGGGACGCCCGCCGCTTACTTCCCGCTTCGGTGAGCGCGAGGGTTCCGGACGAGAAATCGAACGCCGCCAGGCCGATCCGACCGGGCAGCTTGGCGCCACTGTCGAGCCACCTGAGGCGACCTGCGATCATCAGGTGCAGCACCAGGAACCAGTCTTCCTCCAACGCCGAAGCACCAGCCGCTTACCGATCCGCTCGATCCCGAGGACCGTCCGGCCGTCGAGCCTCCGCCGAGCGGCGGTGTCACGCTGCGAAGCAGGAAAGGGACTCGCCAGCCGGATACGCTCGATCCGCTGCCCGAGAACCCGCTGCTCGAGCGCGTGCTTGTAGAGCAGGATATCGGGAAGTTCGGGCACGATAGGGCTGGAGCAAGACGATGAACTGAAAGACGATAGCCGACCGGGCGACAAGCCGTGCTCCCTGGGTCCCGCCTAGCGTCACCCCTGATCTCCGGGCATACTACACGATCCAGCGTCCTTCAGGAATGTCGATGGCCCAGGACCGTTCCATAACTCCCCCAACCAGCAACCTCCGGATCGAGCGACTCGATCCGCTGGTCTCCCCGCGGGCGATCCGCGAGGAACTGCCGATGCCGCGTGGTGTGGCCGAGGTGGTCCTCCGCGGACGGCACGAGGTCCAGGCGGTGCTGGCTGGTATCGGACCCCCGCCTCCTGATGGTGGTGGGCCCCTGCTCGATCCACGACATCGATGCCGCGCTCGATTACGCCCGTCGCCTGGCTTCCCTTCGCGAGGAGCTGACTGACTCGCTGGTGATCCTGATGCGGGTCTATTTCGAGAAGCCTCGGACCACGGTCGGATGGAAGGGCCTGATCAACGATCCGCACCTCGATGGCACCCGGGACATGGAGACGGGACTCCGGCTCGCGAGGAAGCTGCTTACTCGAAGTCAACCAGCTGGGCCTGCCGGCGGCGACCGAGATGCTGGGTCCCGTCGTGCCCGCAGTATGTGGCCGACCTGGTCTCCTGGACTGCGATCGGCGCCCGGACTGTTCAGTCGCAGACTCACCGAGAGATGGCGAGCGGCCTCTCGATGCCGGTCGGCTTCAAGAACTCGACCGACGGGAGCCTGCAGCCCGCGCTGGACGGCATGCTCGCGGCCGCGACCCCTCACGCCTTCCTCGGCATGGACGACGACGGGCGGTCCGCGATCGTCCATACCACGGGCAATCTCGATCGCCATCTGGTGCTGCGGGGTGGGGGAGGGCACACCTAACTACGACGCGGAGTCGGTGACCCAGGCGGCCGCACTCTGTGCCGCGCAGGGCTTGCCGTCGCGGGTCATGGTGGACTGCAGCCACGGAAATTCCAACAAGGATCACACTCGCCAGCCGGCGGTTCTGCGGAATGTGATCGAACAGGTGGCTGGTGGGAGCCGCAACATTCTCGGGGCGATGCTGGAGAGCCATCTCCACGCGGGGAATCAGCGGCTGGGGCACGGCAAGGACGGTCTCCGCTACGGTGTGTCCATCACCGATGCGTGCATCGATTGGCCCACCACCGAGACGGCGCTGCGCGAGAGCTACGCGACCCTTCAATCGGCGGGAATTGGGGGGCTGGGACAGAGGCGGAGAACGGTAGGCCATTGAAGGATTGAGAAAATGAGAAAGTGAGAAATTGCAGAGATGGAATCGATCTTCAATCTCAAGTCTTCGGTTCCATCACGGTATCCCATTTTCTCATTTTCTCACTCTCGCAATTTTTCAATTTCTCAAATCTTCAATTTCTCAATCCCCCAACCCTCACAGTCCCGCGACGGCCTTCAAGGCTTCGGAGTCTGCGGTGCGGAGCGAAGGGCCCAGGACGGTGCGGAGATACCGCCCGGTGTGAGAGCCCGGAACCTCGAGTATGGCCTCCGGGAGTTCCCTGGGCGACGACCAAGCCCGCCTCGGTCTCCCGCCTCCGGTCCCAGATCGATGATCCAGTCTGCCCGCTTGATCACGTCGAGATGGTGCTCGATGACCAGAACGGTGTGACCGGCGTCCACCAGCCGATCGAGCACCTGAATGAGCACCCGGACATCGTCCAGATGTAATCCCGTGGTCGGCTCGTCCAGGATGTAGAGCTTGCGCCCGCCTCGCTTGGCCGACTGGGCCAGTTCGCGCGCGATCTTGAGCCGCTGCGCCTCGCCGCCCGAGAGCGTGGTGGCCGGCTGGCCCAGTCGGAGGTAGCCGAGGCCGACCTGCTGCAGGTGCCAGAGCGCCTGGCCCAGCTTCGGCTGGTGCCGGAAGCGGAGGATGGCCTCGTCCACCGTGAATTGCAGCGACATCGGCGATCGAACGCCCGCGAATCTTGACCTCGAGCACCTCGCGTTTGAAGCGAGTCCCGCCGCACACCTCGCAGGGCACGAAGACGTCGGCCAGGAAGACCATCTCCACCTGAACCGCGCCGGCCCCCTGGCATTCCTCGCAGCGTCCTCCCGGCATGTTGAAGGAAAAGGTGGCCGGCGTGTAGCCTCGGATCCGTGACTCCGGCTGAGCCGCGAAGAGCTCGCGGATTTCGTCGAAGGCCCGGATGTAGGTGACCGGGTTGGAACGGGGAGTCCGGCCGATAGGGGACTGATCGACTAACAGCACGTCGTCCAGCAATTCCCACCCCACGAAGGAATCAACGGTGCCGACCGGCTCGCCAAGATGTGCCTTGGCCGAATGACCGCCACGGAGCCGTCCTTCCAACTGCCGGTAGAGCACGTCGTGCACCAGCGTGCTCTTGCCGGAGCCCGATACGCCGGTCACCGCGGTGAGCGCACCGAGCGGCATGTCGACATCCACCCCCTTGAGGTTGTGCAGGGTCGCGCCCCGCGACCCGGAGCCAGGAGCCGAGCGGACGTCGCGCGCTGGGAACTCCGATCCGCTTCTGGCCTGACAGATACTGCCCGGTGAGAGACTCCGTGGCGCCGGCCGGTGGCCCCGCGTACACCAGCCTGACCTCCGTGCTCGCCGGCGCCGGGCCCCAGTTCGAGCATGAAATCGGCCCGGGCAATCGCAGCCGGATCGTGCTCTACGACGATCACGGTGTTCCCGGCATCCCGCAGCCGCTGCAGCAGTCCCAGCAAGCCGGTCGATGTCTCGCGGGTGCAGCCCGATCGACGGTTCGTCCAGCACGTAGAGTGCATCGACCAGGTTGGAGCCCAGCGCGTTGGCGAGCGCGATCCGCTGCGCTTCCCCGCCGGAGAGCGTGCGGGTGAGCCGGTCCAGGGTCAGATAGCCGAGGCCGACGTCCCGCAGGTAACCGATCCGTCGCTGCAGCTGGTCCATAATCAGGTGGGCGATCTCGCGCTCGAAATCCGAGAGGGGCAGGTGTTCGAGCCACGCGGCGAGCTCATCGACCGGCTTGGCGGTGACGCTGGAGATCACCGCGCCATTTACCTCGACGCTCAGGCGCCTGTTCGTTGAGCCGGCTGCCGTGACAGACCGGGCAGGTATGGGCCAGCTGGTACTGCCGCAGGAAGACGCGGATGTACTGCTTGTAGCGCTTCTCCTCGAGACCCTTGAGGAAAGGAAAGATCCCGATGTAGCGGCCGTGTCTCCCATAGAAGCAGCTCGCGCTTCTGGTTCGGCTTGAGCGTCGACCAGGGTTTGTCCGGATCGATCCCAGGGAGCGAGCCGTGTTGAGCAGCAGGCGACGTCGCGTCTCGTAGCGCGGCTTGGTCCAGGGATTGATCGCCCCCTGGCTCAAGGCTCAGCGATCGGATCGGGGATGATCAGCGACTCGTCGTACTCGAGCACGGCGCCGAAGCCGTTGCAGCCGCCGCAGGCGCCCCGCGGATTGTTGAAGGAGAAGAGGGCAGGGGTAACCGTGGCGGCCGGAGTATCACAGCGACTGCAGGCCGGGATGCTCGGTGAAGCGAAGCCGGCCATCTCGATGTAAGACCAGCGCGATGCCCTCGCCCTCGCCGAAGGCGGTCTCGATCGCAGCGGTGAGCCGGGCGTGAGACTGGAAGGAGTGTCGGCCTCGTTTGCCTGCAGCATCAGCCGATCCACCACGATGAGCAGCTCCGCGCACTGGGTCAGGTCGATCGGTGTCCGGCAAGGGCATCGAGGTGATACTCGACACCATCGCCCAGCAGACGGACGAATCCCAGCGCGCGCAGGTTCTCGACGATCGCGGCGTGGCTGTGACGGGCCGATTCGGGAAGCGGAAATGCGACCTGCACCGGTCCGGCTGACCTGGCGTCCGCGCCTCGTCCGCCGCCGACTGCGGCGTATCGCGGCGCACCGGCGCGCCGCACTTCCGGCAGCGCTGGCGACCCACCCGGGCCCAGAGCAGCCGCAGGTAGTCGTAGATCTCGGTGGCGGTGCCCACCGTCGAACGACTGGAGACCGTCGGATTGCGCTGCTCGATCGCGACCGCGGGTGCCAGCCCCTCCAGCCGGTCCACCAGCGGCTTCGGCATCCGCTCCAGGAATTGCTTGGCGTAGGTCGAAAGCGATTCGATGTACCGGCGCTGGCCTTCGGCGTAGAGCGTGTCGAAGGCGAGAGAGCTCTTGCCCGAGCCCGAGGGACCGGTGATCACGATGAGCCTCCGGCGGGGCAGGTCCACCGTAAGCCCACGGAGATTGTGCTGCCGGGCGTTGACGATGCGGATGACGGGATCGGACATGCCTAATAGTAGACGGGCAGACGGAAGCGGGAGACGGAGAAGACGCGGCTGTCATCCGAGCGAAAGCGAGGAATCCGAATGCCAAGGCCGGCATCCGGATTCCTCGTCGCTGCGCTCCTCGGAATGACATCCCCGTCTCCCGTCTTCCGTCTTCCGTCTCCCGGTCCCTTCGATCCACGGGTTAAGTTTCCGGGTCCATGGCCAATGTCCTCTCGCCCCGGATCCTCCTCCGCGGTTTCGTCGTTTTCGTCGGCATATCGCTGCTTGGTTTTGTCGCCGTCCTGATCTACGGCAACAACCTGCCGGCGTTCGTGCACGCCCTGGGGGACGTGCACTGGATCTGGATGCTGGTCGGTCTGGGTCTCGCGTCGATGGACTGGATCGGAGGCGGGCTTCGCAACTGGGTCGTGGTCCGTCACGTGCATCCCAAGCCGCCGCTCAGCGGGATGATTCTGGCCGGCGGGATGGGAGCCTGGGCCGCCTACCTCACGCCGTTCAATTCCGGCGCCGGGCCGATGACGATGTACGCCATGCGCCGCGCCGGTGTGCCGCTGCCGGTCGCCGTGACCTCGACCCTCATGACGTTCATCGCGACGGTGTTGTTCTTCGCGATTGCCGGGCCGCTCGCGATCGTCTTCGGCGCGGGCCGATCGCTGGGGCAGCACGGCAACGTCCTGGGCCTCTCGCTCTACGAGATGTTCCTCGGCAGCCTCGGCATGTTCGTGACCATCGGCTGTGTGCTGGTGGCCGCGATCATCTTTCCCCGTTACGTCAGGGATGCTCTGCACTGGGTCTCGGTGAAGATCAGCCGGAAGAGCGAGCGTTTCGCCCACCGGCTGGAGGCGCTGCAGCAGGGGATCGACGACGCCCACCGGAGCGTCCTCGCCTTCAACAGCCCCAGCGGATGGCTCTCGCTGTTCTGGGCGGTGCTCCTGTCCGCTCCTTCGCACGCCAACAAGCTGCTGGCCGGTTACGTGGCGCTCCGCGCGGTGGGGGTGCACGCGAACTTCGTGGATGTGCTGCTGGTGCAGACCTTCATCACCTTCCTGCTCTATTTCGCTCCGACGCCCGGGGCCTCCGGTATCGCCGAGATTCTGTCGACTGCGGTGATGGCTTCGGTCTATCTGCCCAAGGAACTGACGCCCCTGTACACCCTGATCTGGCGCTCGATCCTCAGTTACTTCACGCTCGCGTTCGGCTTCGTCGTCTTCTCCAGCTGGGTCCGGCATCGCCTGAAGGGCACCGATGAACTAGCCGGAGGAGGAGGCGCTCCCTGCCGGCGTAGGTTGAGCGGGGAGGGCCGGTGACCGCAGCACCCGAACTCTTCGAAGAGGCGCAGGAGCGCCGCTACGACGCGGCACTGATGCGGCGGCTGCTGCACTATCTGCGCCCCTATCGGGTCCCGCGCCGCTCGTCGCCGTGCTGCATGCTGCTGGCCGGGGCCGGGCTCGCCCTGGTCGGCCCGGCGCTCACCCAGCGGGCGCTCGATGTCGCGGTCCCTCACCGGGATCTCGCCCTGCTGGGCACCCTCGCCGCGGCATTCGTCCTGCGCGCTGCTGCTCGAGTTCGCGCTCGACTACGGTCAGACGCTGCTCACCGCCTGGATCGGTCAGCGAGTGATGGCCGATCTCCGGCTCGAGCTGTTCACCCACCTGCAGGGTCTCAGCATCTCCTACTTCGACCGCAATCCGGTCGGCCGGCTGATGACCCGGATCACCTCCGACGTCGAGACACTCAACGAGCTGTTCTCGTCCGGAGTGGTGACCGTGTTCGGCGACGTGTTCACGCTGCATCGCCATCATGACGATGATGCTGGTGGTGGACTGGCGTCTCGCCCTGGTGGCCTTCGCGGTCATCCCGGTCATGCTGCTGGTCGCGGCGGTATTCCGTCGCAGCGTGCGAGAGGCCTTCCGTGACATCCGGATCCGGGTGGCGCGGATCAACGGTTTTCTGCAGGAGCATCTCTCCGGGATGCGGGTGGTGCAGCTGTTCGGCCGGGAAGCAGGCCACGGCGCGGCCAGTTTCGCAGTCATCAACAAGGACCACCTCGTCCGCTCACCTGCGCTCGATCACCGTCTACGCGTCTGTTCTTTCCGGCGGTCGAGTTCCTCGGCTCGGTGGCACTGGCCGCGCTGCTCTGGTATGGCGGCCTCCGGGCGCTGGATCACACTCTTACCGTAGGGGTCCTCGCCGCTTTCATCCAGCTGACCCGGCGATTCTTCCAGCCGCTGCAGGACCTGGCCGAGAAGTACAACCTGCTGCAGAGCGCGATGGCGTCGTCGGAGCGGATCTTCCGCCTGCTCGACACGCAGCCGACGGTGCTCGAGCCGGCCCACCCGCGACGGCTTCCCCGTCCGGTCCGCGGCGAGGTGGTGTTCGAGGATGTGTGGTTCCGGTACGGCTCGGACGCAGTTCCGAGTTCCGAGTTCCGAGCGGACAGCAACACCACCGAACGGGCAAACTCGGAACCGGGAACTCGGAACTCGTCCGACAACTGGGTCCTCAAGGGCGTCAGCTTCACCGCTCGTCCCGATCAGACCCTCGCCATCGTCGGGCACACCGGGGCGGGGAAGACCACCATCATCAGCCTGCTGCTCCGGTTTTACGATCCGCAGCGGGGACGGATCACCCTCGACGGCGTGGATCTTCGCGAGCTGCCGCTGGCTCAACTGCGCGAGCTGGTGGGCTTCGTGCAGCAGGATCTGTTTCTGTTTACCGGCGACATTCTGCACAACCTGACGCTCGACGCGCCGATCTCGCCCGAGCGGGCGCACGAGGCTGCGGCACGGGTGGGGGCGGATCGGTTCATCGATCGGCTGCCGGAGACATACGCTCACGTCCTGGGCGAGCGAGGCCGCAACCTGAGTGTCGGGGAACGCCAGCTGCTGAGCTTCGCCCGCGCGCTGGCTCGGGATCCGCGGATTCTCGTACTGGACGAAGCGACCAGCTCGGTGGACGCCGAGGCGGAGGCCCAGATCCAGACGGCTCTGGCCGAGCTGATGAGGGGCAGGACGACCCTGGTAGTGGCCCACCGGCTGAGCACGATTCTCCATGCCAACGAGATTCTGGTGCTGCATCACGGGGAGGTGGCCGAGCGGGGGTCCCACCGCGAGCTTCTGGCCCGAAACGGGCTGTACGAACGGCTCTACCGGCTGCAGCTCCGGGGTCCGACCCGCGAGCACCGGGTCGAGGTCTAAGACTCGTATTGCTTGCGCGGTTACAGCGTGCCGGGTAGTTTCACAAACCGCGTTTCTCGACAGGAATCGGTCCATGCTTGAACTCGAATTCGGTGGGCAGCGCTACCCTATCCCCGCCGGAGAGTCGGTCGTTGGTTCCGATCCTACTGCCGCCCTTTTCCTACCCGAGGTCCAGCTTCGTCATGTGCTCATTCAGGGCAGCCCCGACGGGGCCGCGTCGGTCCGGCCGGGCGCGCCAGAGGCGGAAGTCCTGCTGAACGGGGTCAAGCTGGGAGCCGAACCGGCTCCGATTCTTCATGGCGACAAGCTGCAGGTCGGCCCCCACGAGTTGCTGGTGACCGATCCCCGGCGCAGCGGCAGCACCCAGTTCGTGAGCACGAGCGACGTGGCCAAGATGGTCGGGCAGTTCAAGTCCGGCGCGCCGAAGCCGGCCACGGCGGCTACCGGCGGGCGTCTCGTCTGTCTGACTGACGGACGGGAGTACACCATCGGCTCCGCGCCGATGGTGTTCGGTCGTGAGGCAGGCTGCGACATCGTAGTGCCCAACAAGGATGTGTCTCGCCGCCACGCCGAGATCATGGCGACTCCCCAGGGGTATGTGCTGGTGGACAGCAGCACCAACGGGACCTTCGTCAATGGTGAGCGGATCGAGATGCAGCGGGTTCTGGCCCGGGCCGATGTGGTGCGGGTGGGAGATCACGAGTTCCGGTTCTATGCCGATCTCGCGACCGAGAAGCCGCGAGGCGGCAGTCGACGCTGCCCCTTTGCCGGCGGCGCCGGTTGAACCTGCAGCGATTCCGCGCACGCCGATATCGCCGGCTCCGGCCCAGCCACCGGCTCCGGTGCCTCCTGCCCCTGCCGCCGTCGCACCACCTCCGGCTCCCGCGCCCGACCGCCTCCGGCTCCCGCACCGCCGTCACCGGCTGCGGCTCCTGCGCCACCGCCACCGGCTGCGGCTCCTGTAGCGCCCGCCACCGCTCAGTCTCTCGCTCCCGAGAGCGCGATGCATCGGCTTTCGGAGACCATGCACGGCATCCCGGTTACTCCCCTGCCCAGGGGTCCCGCGTCCCGCTCCGTCCCCGGCTCCATCACCGAGGGCTGTCGACGGGATCGGTCGCTCGCCACCTTCCTGGTGCGGAGCGGATCGCTCAAGGGGAACCGGACTTCAGGTGAAGGTGCCGGTCGTCAACATCGGCCGCGCCGAGTACAACGACGTCGTGATACCCGACGAGAGCGTGAGCACCATGCACGCCAAGCTCCAGCGGCGTGAGGAAATCTGGGTGCTGACCGACAACGGCTCGACCAACGGCACCTTCGTGGATGGAGAGCGGCTCTCGGGAGAAGCGGTGCTGAGTCCCGGCGCGCTCATCCGTTTCGGGGAGACCGCCGTAATGTTTGAGCCGACCGACACCCAGGCGCAATGTCAAAAAGGGATCAGGCACCAAGGTGATGGGCGCGATCCAGACTTCCGCCCGCCCCGCCTCCTGTCCCGCTGGTGCACCGAGCGCTCTGCCCCGGCCGAGCCGCTGGTCCCGGCTCCCAGGCCGCCGCTGCGCCGCCCGGTCGTGGTGTCCTCGCATCGATCGAGCGCCTTCCCCGGATGGCTGTTCCCTGTGGCCATCGTGGTCATCCTGGCGGCCGTTGCCGCCTTCCTCCTGCTCAAGTAACGACCCGACGTGCGTTTCACTTGCGCTGCGCGCACCGACACCGGAATCGTCCGCTCCGGAAACGAGGACAATTACCTCATGCTTTCCGACCGCGGTGTATTCATCGTGGCGGACGGGATGGGTGGTCACGCCGCGGGCGAAGTCGCGAGCGAGATGGCGGTACGAATCATCTCCCGCGAGCTCGGCAGCCTTCGCGGACTCAGCGATGAGCAGGCCGGCGAGCGGATGCGGACCGCGATCATCAACGCCAACAGCGCGATCTTCGAACGCACCCTCACCGAGCATGACAAGCGAGGGATGGGCACCACAACCACGGCGCTCATTCTCCTGCCCCGTCGGTTTCTCATCGGACAGGTAGGCGATTCCCGAGCCTACATGCTTGCGCAATGGCCATTTCCTGCAGGTCACCAAGGATCACTCCTACGTACAGGAGCAGGTTGACCTCGGCCTGCTGACCCAGGAGCAGGCGCGGGTCCATCCCTACAGCAACGTCATTACCCGTTGCATCGGTGCCAACGCCGACGTGGTCCCTGACGTGTATTTCGGAGGACTTCGGGTAGGTGATGTGCTGCTACTGGCGTCGGATGGTCTCACCGGCATGCTGGAGGACGAGCAGCTTCAGGCGATTCTCGCCTCGGAGGGCGGCCCCCAGCTCTGGGTGGACCGGATGATCAGCGAGGCCAATCGGCGGGGAGGGCTCGACAACATCACGGCCATCGTGATCCGGATCGAACCCGACGGAGCCCCGTGATCCAGATGTCACCGCGCCAACCAAGGCCATCCGTCCTAGCCTAGGCCAGGCCACCCACCTCCAGCCAGCCATCTCTCAACAGCGCTGACCGGCGCCGCCACCAGGCTGCTCACCCGGTCGAGGCCTCCAGCCGTGCGGCCGGGCGGTGAACACCCTGAGCCGCCGCGCGCTGCGATACAACTCGTCCGCGACCCGCGGCAGTCCGAATTGTCCCTCGCGCCCCAGCCCGGTCAGTCGCTCCACGGCGCCGTTGCGGTTCCGCAGCGGAAGATCTATCGCCAGCATGGAAGGGTTGCTGGGGAAGTCGAGCAGCAGCTCTCCGGCTGCGAGGCCGGTCTCCCTGGCGAGCCGGTTCTCGACTTGCTCGAGCAGGTCCGGCCGTTCCCGAACCCAGGGCTCCACTTCGAGGGGAACCTCGCTCGCGGGAATGTCGAGCGCTCGCTTGTAGAGCCGGCGCCGGTGCACTGCGCGCGCCAGCCCGGTCGGGTCGGTCGCCAGCAGCTTCTCGGTGAGCCCATCGTCGGTAGCCTCGGCGATGGTCTCGCGGCTCAGGCCGCCGCTGCCTTCAGCGGCGCGCACCGCCCGCTTGAACATGCAGGTGGCACTCCGCACCGCGTGGTGCCAGTAGACGTTGCGGTACATCTGGTACTTGGCGAAGAGCAGCGACTCCACCGCGCTGATCCCCTTTTCCAGCACGCCGACTTCGATCCGGTCCTCGCTCGGTCTCCACCAGGGCGAGTGAGGCCAGCAGCCGGTCCACGTCCACCGCGCCGTAGGGCACGCCGCACATCCGCGCATCGCGACTGAGGTAATCGATCTTGTCGAGGTCGAGCGATCCGGAGATGAGCCCCTTGAGCGGCGACTGACTCTGTCCGGTGATCAGCTGGCCGATGGCGCCCATCAGCTCGTTGCCACCCAGCCGCTGCAGCAGCGTTCCCAGCTCGCCCTGTCCCAGCTTGGCGACGCCGAGCTGCTCGTGCTTGGGGAAGCCGGCTTCCTCGAGCGTATGGGAGAAGGGATAGTGACCGATGTCGTGGGTCAGCGCCGCCAGGCGCGCCGCCATGCGGTCCGACTCATCCAGCTGGGCGCAGCTCTCCTCGCTCACTCAGGTTGGCGAGGGCCCGCCGGGTGAGGTGGTAGGCGCCGAGCGCGTGTTCGAATCGGGTGTGGGTAGCGCCGGGGTAAACCAGGAAGGCATGACCGAGCTGCCTGACGTAGCGCAGCCGCTGCATCGCCGGAGTATCGAGGACGTCCAGCGCGGCTGCGTCAATCCGGATGTTGTCCCAGAGGGGGTCGCGGACGACCTCGTATTCGGTCATGAAGATTGAAGATTGCAGATTGCAGATTGTAGATTGAACTGCATGATAGAGTCCTGAATCAGTTCCAATCTTCAATCTGCAATCTTCAATCTGCAATTCAATCCGCGTCCGTCTCGTGGGCCAGCTTCCACTCCTCGGCTGAACGCCAGAGGCTGGAGAGGATCAGCTCGCGCATGAGAATGAATTCCTTGGGGATCCGGTCGTAGAGCCGCTCGAACAGCTCCTGGTGAGACATGATCTCGGCCTTCCACGCCTCGCGGGGCACCGACATGAGGTCGCGGAAGGTCTCGGGTCCGAAAGTCCTCGAGGCCCTTCCAGTCGAGGTCCTCATAGCGCGGCATCCAGCCCAGCGGGCTCTCGGTGGCGCCGGCGCGGCCCCGCACCCGGTTGAAGATCCACTTGAGGACCCGAAGGTTCTGGCTGTATCCCGGCCAGATGAAGTTGCCGTCGGCGTCCTTCCTGAACCAGTTGACGCAGAAGATGCGGGGCGGATCGGCGATCTGCCGGCCGAACTGCAGCCAGTGGTTGAAGTAGTCGCCCATGTGATAGCCGCAGAACGGCAACATCGACATGGGGTCGCGCCGGACCTGCCCCACCGCTCCGGTCGCCGCGGCCGTGGTCTCGGAGCCGATCGTCGCCGCGAGATAGACGCCGAAGTTCCAGTTCACCGCCTGGTAGACCAGCGGAACCAGGCGTCGCCCGCCGCCCGCCAAAAATGAAGGCGCTGATCGGCACGCCCTCGGGATCCTCCCAGGCCGGATCCATCGAGGGGCACTGCGACGCCGGGGCGGTGAATCGCGCGTTGGGATGCGCGGCCTTCCGGCCCGAGGCCGGGAGTCCAGTGCTGGCCCTGCCAGTCGATCAGTTCGGGCGGCGGCTCTGGCGTCATCCCCTCCCACCAGACGTCGCCGTCGGGAGTGAGGGCGACGTTGGTGAAGATGGTATTGGCCTTGATCGTGGCCATCGCCGTGGGATTCGATTTCTCCGAGGTGCCGGGGGCCACGCCGAAGAATCCCGCCTCGGGATTGATCGCCTGCAACCGGCCGTCGGGTCCGGGCCGGATCCAGGCGATGTCGTCTCCGACGGTGGTAACGGTCCACGCCTCGCAACCCTTGGGGGGCAAGCAGCATCGCCAGGTTGGTCTTGCCGCAGGCGCTGGGGAATCCGGCCGCGACGTAGCGCTTCTCGCCCTTCGGGACTCTTGAGTCCCAGGATCAGCATGTGCTCGGCCATCCAGCCCTCGTCCCGCGCCATGACCGATGCGATCCGCAGCGCGAAACACTTCTTGCCGAGCAGCGCGTTGCCGCCGTATCCGCTCCCGAAGGACCAGATGGCCCGCTCCTCCGGGAAGTGCACGATGTACTTCTCGTCCGCATTGCAGGGCCACGCCACATCCTGCTCCCCGGGCGCGAGCGGCTGTCCGACCGAATGGACGCAGGGCACGAACTCCCCGTCTCCCAGCGCCTCCAGCGCCCGCTGGCCCATGCGGGTCATGATCCGCATGTTGACGACGACGTAGGGAGAATCGGTCAGCTCGACGCCGATATGCGCCAGCGGTGATCCCAGAGGCCCCATGCTGAACGGGACCACGTACATGGTCCGCCCCCGCATGCATCCCGCTGAAGATCCGCTTCAGGGTCGTCCGCATCTCGCGGGGATCGACCCAGTTGTTGGTCGGCCCGGCGTCCTGCCGTCGCTGGCTGCAGATGAAGGTGCGATCCTCGACCCGGGCGACATCGCCGGGATCGGAAAGGGCGAGGTAGCTGTTGGGACGTTTGGCGGGATTGAGCCGCTTCAGGGTTCCCGCGGCCACCATCTGATCCAGCAGGGCCTGGTTTTCGGCAAGCGAGCCGTCGCACCAGTGAATTCGATCGGGGCAGGTGAGGGCCGCGATTTCCGCTACCCATTCCCGCAGTCGCTGATTGGTGACCCAGGAAGGTGGATTCAACTCCAACGTCGCGGCTCGCGGCTCACTGATAACGGTCATGTCCTCGGCTCCAGGGGATACCGCACGCCGCCGACCCGACTTCGGTGGGGCACGCGGGGCCGGAAATTTCGACAGCAGGAGGCCCCGCGGCAACCGAGCGGCGGAAGATTGCAAGATTATGCATGGGCCGTCAGGGCCCGACCGGCACCATATCTGGCGGAAAATGATACAGCGTCTGGACCGTGTTGATGTCGCGCCGGCTGAGCGGATCCACTGCAGGCTGGCTGAACATCAGGTCGTTGGCATCCGAACTGTGCTGGAAGATCCCCAGGGAATGCCCCAGCTCGTGCGCTGTCGTGACTCTCAGGCACCGGGCGAGGTCAGGGTCATTCGAAGGAACCAGCGGGTTGACGTAGACGTGCAGCGGAATCCTGAGCTCGAACCTGGTCGCGACGGTATCGAGATCGGTGGCGCCATCACATTGGGGGAGCAGCATGGACCCGAGACGTCCGGCCGACGGTTTCGGACCGGGCGGCGGTGCCGGGGCAAGCCGGACTATGACGTCTGCATTGTTCGAGTCGCTGGTGATCTTGGCGTCCCATTCGCCATAGAGTAACGCCCCCTTCCACTGATCGATACCGTGCCCCACATCGTCCGGAAGCCCGCCGGCGTCCTCGACCCAGATGCGGACCGGAAGCCGCGAGCGTGGCCAGTGGAAGCTCAGAGTATCGAGCTGAGGACCGAGGCTGTCGAAGGTCACAATCAGCCGCCAGTCGTAGGCGTCGCTCCGAGTCGGAGAAGCAAGCTCGGAGCAGGCGCCAACCAGCAATGCCGTGACGCTGCAGATCACGCGGAAGGTGCGGGTCATGGCGTCCTCGCGATTCCGATTGAGATCATCACGCGATGGACATCCTGAGTCCCGCCGAATCCCTGCGCCACGAGCTCGTCGGTCGTGAAGCGATGAAAGTCATAGCGCAATCCAGCGACCCATTGCCAGCGAGGTTTCCATTGCCAGCGATAGTCCACACCGAGACCCAGCACCCAGCGCAACGGTCCCCCATCCTGGAAGACACCCTCTTCCTCGGCGGGCAGGTACTTGATGAAGCCGCCGCCCAGACGCCCCCAGAGCCTGCTCGGCCAGCGGTGCTTCGACGCCGCCGGTAACGGTCAGGCTCCGCAAGGTGCCGATGTCGATGCTCTGTCCCGATTCCTTGGTGTCGAGGTTGCCCGTCGCGAAACTCGCTTCGGCGCCGAGCCTGGCCTTCTTGGACACCGGCCATGATCCATTGAGCGTCACGACCGGTGCCAGGGCCGGTTGCAGCTCGATGTCGTTGAAGATGTGATCGGTGACGATCGGTGAGCTCCACGATGCCACCCAGCGACAGGGCATACCGCCCCTGGGCGGCGAGGGGCTGCGTCAGCGTGAGGGCGAGCCCCAGCGCGGTGAGGTTGAATCGCATCGCCTAAGAATGACCTGCCGAAGGTAAGAAGGTCAACGCGCCCCGATGTTCGCCCCGGCGGGCATAGCCGCGCAGGCGTCGCAGCATTTTTCGATCGAAGGTGACCAGATCGTCGCCCTTGGGCGTTTCCAGTACCTTCATCACACGGCTGAAACGGGGATCGGTCATGATGCGACGGAACGGGACTCGGGCCCAGTGAGCCCTCGCCGATGAGCTCATGGCGGTCGCGCCGGGAGCCGAGCGGAGTCTTGGAATCGTTGAGATGAAGGCAGCGAAGGTGCTTCAGGCCGATGAGATCATCCCATCGCTGCCAGATGCCTTCGTAGTCACGCACCAGGTCGTATCCCGCGGCGTAGAGATGGCAGGTGTCGGCGCAGAAACCGATTCGCCGACGGAGCGGGGACGGAATCCGGGCTCGAAGCTCCGCCATTTCCTCGAAACTGCTGCCCAGCGCCGTGCCGGTCCCGGCGGTCGTCTCCAGCAACACCATGATGGATCCCGGCACCGCCTCCAGACACTGGATGTACGACTCGGCGTTGCGACTCAGGCCGGACCCCCGGTCATCAAGGTAGTTGCCCGGATGCGACACCACGGCCCGGATCCCAAGCATTTCGCAACGCTGCAGTTCGGCAATGAAAGACTTGATGGAGCGGGCTCTTAGCTCCGGGTCGGGTGAGGCCAGATTGATGAGGTACGAATCGTGCGCCACAACGGCTCTGCACACCGGTTCTCCGCAACTCCCGGCGGAATCGCTTGCCTTCGTCCGCGGCTATGACCGGATCCCGCCATTGATTCGGGGTCTTGGTGAAGACCTGAATAGCCGTGGCGCCGATGACCTCCGCGCGCCCTGGCGCGGTATGGACGCCGCCCTGTGTGGAAACGTGAGCACCGAGGAGGTCATTGTCGTGCAAAGGCATGGTTTTCGTCGCGGTGCAAGGTCGCGGCTGCTCCAGCTTGACACCCCTTGGGCGTGGGCTACGTTCTCCCGCGCCGTGCCGCCGACACCACTTCCGTGATCCAACTGCCGCGCTCACCCCGCGTCCTTCTTCTCGGGGACGCGTCGGTGCGTCCCGAGGGACTCGAGCGCTCGCTGGTCCGGGGCGGCTTCCATGTCGCGGAGGCGGACGATACTCACCTCGTGACCGCCGGCACCCGCCCGCCTGATATCGCCCTGATCACCGTACACCGGCTGGACCAGGCGCTGGAAGAGCTTCTCGTTCGGCTCCAAGGCGTGGCGTGGCAGGGGATTCCCCGTCTGGTCCTGCTGCGAGATCCGGATCCCGAGGCCGTAACCCAGGCGCTGCAGCGCGGCGCCGACGATGCGCTGGCGGGGCCGGTGAACCTTGCCGAGCTCAATGCCAGGATCACCGCCCGCCTGCGGCGCCGGGCGACCGACGATCAGGCCCAGCGGTCGCTCTGGCGTCAGGAGCTGATGTTCGAAATCCTGGGCGACCTCTCGGCCGCGGCGCGCAGTGACGAGATCCTCGAGGTCCTGGTTCGCCGAGTCGGCCTCGCGCTCGAGATCGCTCGCTGCTCCTTCATCATGGCCGGTTCCGAGGATCGCTACGGACGGGTCGTGGCGGTGTGCGAGAGTCCCACGACTCGAGATCTGCGCGTGGACCTGCGCCGCTATCCGGAAATCC
Organism: uncultured Gemmatimonadales bacterium; assembly: GCA_963788625.1. Lineage (GTDB taxonomy): Bacteria > Gemmatimonadota > Gemmatimonadetes > Gemmatimonadales > GWC2-71-9 > DATBGE01. The sequence continues at coordinate 1,565,002 of CAWBHB010000001.1, forward strand.
GGGAGGCGCTACGCACCGAACGCACCGTCTTCACCCCGGACCTCCAGGCTCATCCCTTCTTCGCCGAGCTGCACCCGCTCTGGACCCAACATGGCGTTTCGGCGGACGTGAAGAGCGTTGCCGCGCTCCCGCTGACGTTGCGCGGTCGCCCTGCCGGAGTGTTTCTGCTCCGCACCCGACGCGCCGATCCGGATCTCACGGTAGATCAGGTTGGCTTTGCCGAACAGATGCTGCAAGCGGCAGCCCGGGTGCTGGAAAGCGAAGAGCGGCGTGCCGGGGCGGCGCGGCGCCAGGCGAGCGCGCTTACCACCGACATGCTGACGGGGTGCGGCAATCTGGACGCGCTCGACCGGCGGTTGCAGGAGGAGTTCGAGCGAGCCCGCCGCTACGCGCTCACTTTCAGCCTGATCCTGCTCGACATCGATCAGCTGCGGGGCTTCAACGAACGCTTCGGTACCGACACGGGCGATCGGATCATGGCGGAACTGGGGAGCGTACTGCAGCGGGAAATTCGGGCGCCCGATTTCGTTTCGCGCTACGGCGGAGACGAGTTCGCCCTGGTGTTGCCCGAGACCGACCTGGACGGCGCCCGCGCTTCGATCGGCCGGGTCCGGCGCCGCATCGACGAGCACCCATTTCCCGATCTCGCCGCGGGGGAGCGACCTCAGCTGAGCGCGGGGATCGTCACCTTCCCTCATCCCTCGGCCGCGCGTACCGCCGACCTGTTCGCCCTGGTCGAAGCGGCGCTGATGCGGGGGAAGGCACAGACCGATACCCGGATCGGGACAGCCGAAACAGTGGCAGCCTAAGAACGGCAGATTCGCCACTTCGTCGGTCTCGAGCCGCCGAGCCGCCGAGCCGCCGAGCCGCCGAGCCGCCGAGCCGCCGAGCCGCCTACCTCCTCTTCCTCAACCAGTCCGCCGGATCCAGCGCGATACCGTTTTCTCCCCGGATTTCGAAGTAGAGGTGCGGCCCCTCGTCGGTGTTCTGTCCGCCCACCGTGCCGATCGCCTGCCCCTTGGCCACGTCCTGACCCATCGACACCTTGGCCTCGTTCAAGTGGGTGTATAGCGAGCGATAGCCGTTGCCGTGCGCCAGTACGACCGTCAGTCCGTAGGTCCCCAGATTCTGCACCAGTTCGACCTTGCCCGCTTCAACGGCCTTGATTGGCGTGCCGGCCGGCGCGGAAATCCCGATCCCGTTGCGGCGAATGACTCCACCGCTGGGGAGGGTCTGCCGTCCGAAGCCATAGATGATGGTTCCGTCCACCGGCCAGTCGAGCTTGCCGATGTCGGCGGTCGTCAGCGTGCCGGCGCCCGGAGCCGCGAGGCGTCCCTTACGGGCCCGTTCCAGTGCGGCGAGCACATCGTTGAGCCGGGCCTCGTCGCGATCCAACGCGCTGAGCTTTTGCTCCGTGGACTGAGCCGAGCGGCGCGTGGCGCGGAGTCGGGAGGATCGCTCGTCCACCAGGGAGCCGTAGCGCTTGAGCTCGGCCTCCCGCTCCTCCCGCCGGTGGTCCAGCTCGGTGCGCACCGTGACGATCTCCCCCCGGCGCTTCTGGACCTGGTTTCGCAGCTTCTCCACGTCGCCAACGAGGGCGCGATCCTGACGGCTGGTCAGGAAGAGATACTTGTAGCGATTGAGCAGGTCGCCGAAGGACTCGGCGGCCACCAGGACTTGAAAGGGGTACAGCGTGCCGCGCTTGTAGATCTCCACCAGACGGCGCGCGAGCACCGCGCGCTTCTCCGCCAGATTGTCCTGGGCCAGGGCCAGCTCGGCGCTCGCGAAGTCGACGTGGCTGTTGAGACCGCCGATCTGGGTCTCCAGCTCGTTCACGATTCGGTTGGTGTTCTGGCGCTGCCGCTCGAGGAGGTCGAGCTCCTGATTGAGATCATGCACCCGGCCCTGCAGGCGGTCCCGTTCCTGCTGCAGCCGCTCCCGCTCCCGCCGGACTTCCTCCAGCCGCCTGCGGGATTCCTCGAGATCCTGCTGAGCGACGATCGATCGCGACGGGAGCAGCGCGAGCCCGGCCACCAGCGGCAACACCCACCAGGTCCGGCTAGACATTCTTCAGTTGCCGCCCGACGCTCACCAGGCTGCCGCCCAGTCCAATCGCCACGCCGAACAGGATCCCGAGCATGATCTGGGGCGTCTTGAAGAACACGAGGCCGGAGGTGGCCAGCTCGCTCTGATTCCGGAACAGGAGGTAAGCTGGCGTAGCACATGATGCCGGCGAGGATTCCGCCCAGCAGACCCTTCAGCGCGCCCTCGAGGAGGAATGGACCCCGGATGAATCCCCGGGTCGCGCCGACCAGCCGCATGATGGCGATCTCCCGGGCCCGCTGCAGTACGGTGATCCTGATCGTGACACCGATGATCACCACCGCCACCGCCGCGAACGCGATCCCGATCGACATGCCGACCAGCCCGCCGATGTTGCGCAGCCGATCCAGCTTCTCCACCCACTCCCTGCCGTAGCGCACGTCGTCGATGAAGCCGATCCCCCGCAGCCGCTCCGCGACCTGGGCGGCGTGCTCCGCGTCCCGGCTTCCCTCCTTGAGCTGAACCTCGAGCGACGCGGGGAGTGGATTGACGGCCAGATCACGATAGGCATCGCGGAACTCGACCAGCTCGGCCCGCGCGCGGGTCAACGCTTCGTCTTCGCTCACGAAGGTGACACGCTGCACCTCCGGAAATGCCGCGATGTCCTCGGAGGCCTGGGCGATGGCCTCAGGCGGAGTGCCGCGCAGGAGATACGCCACGACTTCGACCCGCTGCTCCACTCCGCGCAAGGCTTCGCGCAGATTGAGCGCCACCAGGCCGAACAGGCCGACGACGTAAAGCGAAAAGGCGATGGTGGTGATGGACAGGATCGAGAGCGCCGGGGCCCGGCGGAAGACGTTGAGGGCTTCGCGCAGGACGAGCCTCACGGCAGTTCCTCGCTGGTGCCTTCGTCCGTCCCGCTGTCGAAGACGATCGCGCCTTCGCGCATTTCGACGGTGCGATAGGTGGCCTGCTTCACGAGATCGAGATCGTGGGTGGCCATCACGACGCAGGTGCCGCCGGCATTGATCTCCCGGAGGAGCTGGAACACTCCGCGGGTGGCCCGCTCATCGAGATTCCCCGTGGGTTCGTCGGCCAGGAGGATCGCGGGGTCGTTCACCAGGGCCCGGGCGATGGCGACCCGTTGCTGCTCGCCGCCCGACAATTCGGTGGGATACGCGTGCGTCCTCGCGGCCAGCCCAACCTGAGTCAGCACCCGCATCACCTTGGGCGGAATCACATCGGGATGGGCTCCCGTCACTTCGAGGGCGAAGGCCACATTCTCCTCCGCGGTCCGGTCTTCCAGCAGGCGGAAATCCTGGAACACAATGCCCAGGCGGCGCCGCAGCTTCGGCACCTCGCGCGGGCGGATTTCACTCACGCTGAATCCCGAGACCCGTACCTCCCCGTTGGTCGGCATGAGCTCGGCGAACATCATCTTCAGCATGGTGGACTTCCCGGCGCCCGAATGGCCGGTGAGAAAGACGAACTCGCCCTTCGCAATGTGGAGGGAGACGTCCTTGAGCGCGGCGCCCTTGGGATATTCCTTGTCGACGTGGGTGAAGCGGATCACGATGGTAGAAGAATAAGGGGACCGAGTGGAATCTCAGATGGGGAGTGGGGAATAGGGAGTAGGGAGTAGGGAAGCAAGGACAGCTCCTCTTGTTGTACCCTACTCCCTACACCCTACTCACGACTCCCTAGCCAAGGGCCTGTTCCAAATCCGCGATGATATCCGCGGCATTCTCCAATCCACACGACAGCCGCACGAACCCGTCCGGAATTCCCAGCTTGGCCCGCTGCTCATCGCTGAGCCGGCTATGGGAGGTGAGTCGTGGCTCGGAGATCAGGCTCTCTACCCCGGCGAGGCTCGGCGCGTGGGTGATCACCTTGAGCTTCCGCAGCATCTTCTCGGTCGCCCGGACCCCACCCTTGATCTCCAGTCCCAGCATGCCGCCGAACCCATCCAGGTCCTGCTTGGCCTGCTCGTGCTCCGGATGGGACGGTAATCCGGGATAGTGGACCCGGACGACGGCCGGATGCTGGCTGGCCCATTGGGCCACGGCCATGCCGTTCTCGTTATGCCGCGCCATTCGGATCTCGAGGGTCCGGAGCCCCCGGTCGATCAGCCACGCGGTGTGGGGATCGATGGCCTGGCCCCAGAGGGTCATGAGGCGCATGACTTCCTCGATGAGCGAAGCTGAGCCGGCCACCGCACCCGCGATGACGTCGCTGTGTCCGTTCAGGTACTTGGTGGCGCTGGTGATCACGATGTCCGCCCCATGTTCGAGCGGGCGGAAGTTGATTGGACTGGCGAAAGTGCCGTCCACCAGCAAGGCCAGCCCCGAGTCCCTCGCGATCTGTGCCATCGGGGTGAGATCGAGCACCCGCATCAGCGGATTGGTCGGGGTCTCAACGAAGATGGCCCGGGTGGACTTGCGTACCGATCGCCGCCAGAGCCGGGGCTGGTCGGGGCTCACGTAGGTGACGTCGATGCCCAGCCGGCCGAATTCCTCGTCGAACAGGCGCTTGGTTCCGCCATAGATCCAGGAGCTGGTGACCAGGTGGTCGCCCGGGCGCAGCACGGCGAGGTGCGCGAGCGCGGTTGCCGCCATCCCACTGGCCACGAACACCGCAGCCTCGGTTCCCTCGAGCAGGGCGTACTTTTTCCCCAGCGACACCTGATTGGGATTGTTCCCGTAGCGCGAGTACATCACCTCCTCCGCCGAACCGACGGGGTTGGTGAAGGTGCTGCTCTGCATCACGGGTGGAACGACAGGAGCCCAGTCGGGTCGGCGATGCGGGTCGCCGTGGATCGCCAGAGTGGACAGGCCGTAGCGGCGTTTCACGGTATGGGGAGCGGGGCGAACGTGAGTCCTTCCTGCCGGACCAGTCGGAGCCGGACCAGCGTGTCCAGCGCATCCTGAGTGCGGCCGGCGTCCCAGCCCAGTTGCTCCCCCGTGGTCTCGGCGTCGGCGGCGCCGTGACCATGCAGGTGTTCGAAGACTTCCTGGGCTTCCCGGTCCACCAGGCCGAGGAGGCGGGGACAGCCGTCGGGTGACTCCTGAACCACGACTGCCAGCGCGTGGTGCGCGAGGACGTGCGCGATGGCCTCGCTGTGATCCTCCCGCAGGCCGCCCAGCACGACGATCACATCGTCGGTGTTCTCCAGCAGAAGCTGGGCGACCACCTCGTCGGCGCAGCTGAAGTCCACCAGGCCAACCGAAGAAAAATCGAGTAGAGCGGTGCCACCCTCGAGGGAGGCGATGGTTTGCCGGATGCTGGTGCGCACCGCACGACCGGTGGCCCGGGTAACGAGATCGGAGTAAGGGGTGTTGACCGTCTCCCGCAGCACGCGGTCCACCCGGATGGTGTGCATCATGAGGTTGGAGCACCCTCCTTCGCGGGAATCACGATCTGGAGCTGCGCACCTGGAAACGGCGCCAGCGATTCAGTCATGGGGACGTCGTCGTCCCAGGGCGGCACGATTGCGATCCGTGCGGTGCCGCTCCGGATGGACAGTTTGCCTTGCCAGCGCAAAAGGTAGCGCTTGATGCCAGGAAGTCCCTGGCCCCGGCCCGGATCTCGAAACCGGCTGACTTCCTGGATGACGGCCGCTTCGAGGGCCGCGGCATCGCCCCAGCGGTCTCCGAATCGGCGGGCCTGGGTGGCTTCGAGTGAACGACGGAAACCTACACCGGCGTCGCCCACCGCGATCACGACCACTCGTCTGCCGCCCAGCCGGCGCCGGAAGGTGTAGGCATGCACCGCTACCCATCCGCCCGTGCCGGAGTGCTCCACAATATTCTGACAAGCCTCCGAAAGCGCCATGCCGAATCGCGCGGTCGCGGCCGGCTCCAGGCCGAGCTCGTTGGTAAGGATCCGCGCCGCGCCTTCCTGAATCTTGCCGACCACGCCGTGCACGTCCTCCATCGCTCGGACCGGCGTCACGCTGAGCAACACATCCGACAGCTCTTCGACCTTGACCTTCGGAACCTTGCCGTGGAGCTCGAAGAGTTCGGCCGCTGGGCCGAAGAATCCGGCCCGTACCCAATAGCGTCGGACCTCGTCGGCGGCCGGAACGGCGAATGCTGGCGGGGGACCTCCTGCCTCCTTGACTGCCTGACCGGCCGTAAGCATGCCAATCAGACCGAACGGGGATGCCCACTGCGCTCCCCGAGCGTCGAACAGCATCCGGTCAGTGATCGGTCCGGCAGAAAAGGAATGGGCGAATTGCTCGAAGCCCTTGTCGTCGAAGAATGCGGGAATCTCGATGACTCGGCTCATACCGCAGCTCGCGGCGGAAGCCGTGGCGAGTCCGCCGCGAAGCAGCCGGGCCAAGTCCCCCGCACCGCGCAACATCGCGTTCCGCGCCGCCAGGCGGGTGGCTTCCCGGGTTGCGGCCTGCGGCCCATCACCAGCCAGCAGGCGGCTCAACATGGCGGCTCCAAAGACGTCTCCGCAGCCGGTCGGGTCCAGCGAGTCAACCGCGGGAGCCGGAATCAGCTCGGTGCGGACCGCTGTCGGTGGAGTCGAAGCGAGTCGCCCAGCCATCGAATCCGGGAGCCGCAACATAAACCGAGCCTCGCGGACCGAGGGTCACCAGCAGCAATGAGACTCCGGCGTCGATGGCGCCTGCGGCGAGGGCCATCGGATCGGGCCAAAGCTGGCGCATTTCATCTTCATTGACCTGAACCACGTCGAAGCAGCGGAGCCATTCCAGCGGATCGTTGAGCGGCTTGAGAACCCGGATGCCGTCCTGCGGCATGCCGAGGAAGAGGCTGTGCAGGTCACCGTAGATCGGGCCGGCGGTAGGCCTGGCGGAGCGCCTGGGCGGTACCCAGCTCCATCTCGAATCCCGAGATGAAATTGATGTAGAGGGCATCGAGGTCCCGAACCATCGGACCGAGTTCGCTCCAGGTCCAGCCGGGGACCCCGCCCGACATCCGCTCGCAGCGCCGTTCAGCCGATTGGTAGCGCAGCACCACTCGGTTGTTGGGCACCGGGACCTCGATGCAGCGCGCCCCGGGGGCCACGTGGGTCAATGAGCGGATCAGGTCGGCGGCGCGGTCCCGGAGGTCGCTCCCTACCTTTATCAGTGGGACGATTTCCCACTCGTCGGGCAGTGCGGCATCGAAGCCGGCCAGGGCGTAGGCGATTCCGCCCCATTCCTCCACCGGTGGCGCGGCGGAATCACGTCCGTAGATGACGTCCCAGACCAGGGAACCAAGAACTCCGATCTTGGGCATTCCTCAGCTGGTTCCGGTCAGCATGTGACGATCCCCGCTTCCACCTGCTCGAGGTAGGCGCGGGCGGCGCCGAAGACTCCTGCCGTTCCCGGCAGCGTACCCGGCACGATCCGGCAGACCTTCACGGCCGGCCGGAAGGCTCGGCGCGAGACCTCGCGCTGCAGCGGCTCGAACAGACTGGGCCCCGCCAGGGTGACTCCACCGCAGATCACGACGGCTTCCGGATTGAAGATATTGATCAGGCTCGCGACTCCTGCGCCCAGGAACTTGGCAGTGTCGCGAACCACTTCGAGTGCCAGATCGTCATCGGCGTGAGCCGCCTCGTAGACGGTTTGGGCGGTCACCTTGCGGAGGTCGCCGTCGACATATGAAGGAAGTGTACTGACCGCCCCACTCTCGATCGCCTCCACGGCACGGAGCGCGATGTTGGGACCCGAAGCGTAGGCCTCGAGGCAACCGTAGTTCCCGCACTTGCAGCGGCGGCCGTTGGCGTCGATGGTCATGTGGCCGACCTCGCCGGCGATGTCCGACGCGCCGTGGTACAGCTTTCCATCAAGGATGATCCCGCCGCCGATGCCGGTGCCGATCGTCATGCCGATCGCATGCCGGGTACCGCGCGCCGCACCCTGCCACCATTCGCCCAGCACGGCGCAGTTGGCGTCGTTGTCGAGTGCCGTCGGGAGCTGGAGCCCCTTCGTCATGCGGTCCCGCAACGGCATGTTCACCCAGCCGAGGTTGGGCGTCAGCAGCACGATCCCGGCGCGGGTGTCGAGCGGACCAGGTGCACCGATGCCAACCCCGACCGGCTTCAGCCCGGGCACCGCCGGCGCGCCTCGTCGAGGCTCTCCTTCGCCGTGGCGATGATCCGATCCACCACCGCGTCCGGGCCTTGCTCCGCCCGGGTCGGCACCGACCGCACCCCGTGGATGGCGCTGCCATCCTCGGCGACGCAGCCGGCGACGATATTGGTCCCGCCCAGATCTATCCCGATGATGTGGCGCATGCGAAAGCCGGGAAGCAGGGAGACGGACAACAGGGAAGGAGGAATGATAGGGCGACACGGTGAATCTCTCTACCTCGATGCCCCGGTCATTTCCCTCCAGACCTGGTCCACCTCGATTAGCGCCATGCACTCACGCTCGGCCTCGGGCAGAATGGTGCCGCGACCTCGCCGGGGGCAGGCGTTCCGCACGCATGGGACACAAGGCAGATCGGTCCGGCGCAGCAGGCGATGACCGGGACCGAGCGGCCCGGTGCGACGCGGATCACCCGCACCCCACAGCGACACTGTCGGAGTCCTCACCGCCGCAGCCAGGTGCATCGGTCCGCTGTCGTTGGTGAGCAGCCAGCGGCATTCCGCCAGTCCCGCCGCGAGGGCCGGCAGGCTGCACCGTCCGCCGAGATCAGCGGCCTCGTTGCCAGCGACCTGCGCGGTGAGGCCACTCTCCTCGGATCCTCCGAACACGATCACCCGATGTCCCGCCGCGGCGAGGCGGTTGACGATCTGGCGAAAACGTTCCGGAGGCCACCTGCGGGCTGACGCGCGACTACCGGGGAAGATTCCGACGAAGGGAGATTCGAACGGCCGCAGCGTCGCCCACTGCTCGTCGGGCCGACTCGTCGATGTGAAGCGACGGAACTGGAGCTTGCGCGGGAGTCTCGCCGGTCACGAGATGCAGGTACACTGCGCTGCGATGCAGAGACTCGAGCAGCGAGGGGTCGACCGGATCGGTAGAGCAGGGCCCCACGGTGATCAGTGTCGGTGCCGCGCCGGCTGGCGTATGCCGCGCAAGCCTCACCAGCAGAGCCGAGGAGAATGACGGTGTGAGCAGGATGGCCGAGGTTCTCGACCTGCTTCGTACTACGACCACGCCTCGCGCGAAGCCCACGGCCTCCACGGGAAAGCGGCAGGATCACCCTTCCCGGAAGCGCCAGGCGTGCCAGCGGCTCGAGGTGTCGGGCCACCAGAACGTCCGCGCGGGGCGCCGCCTCCAGTGCGGGCAGCGCCAGCACGAAATCGCCCAGGTGGTTTGGGGCCCGGATCAAGTCGATCATGATTAGAGTTCCGAGTTCCCAGTTCCGAGTTCTTGCTGGGGTGACGGCGTACGACCCCTGGGAGAGGGCACTCGGAACTCGGAACTCGGAACTAATCGACCTGGAGAACTGCCAGGAAGGCTTCCTGCGGAATTTCGACCGATCCCAGCTGCTTCATCCGCTTCTTCCCCTCCTTCTGCTTCTCCAGCAGCTTGCGCTTGCGGGTGATATCGCCGCCGTAGCACTTGGCCAGGACGTCCTTCCGGAGGGCCGAAATCGTTTCGCGGGCGATGATCTTGTTGCCGATCGCTGCCTGGACGATGACCTGGAACAGCTGCCGGGGAATCAGCTCCTTGAGCTTCTCGGCGACCTTGCGGCCCCACTCGTAGGCCTTGTCGCGGTGGATGATCACGCTGAAGGCGTCCACCGGATCGCCGTTGATGAGCATGTCCAGCCGCACCAGCTCGGAGGCGCGGTAGCCCGCCATTTCGTAGTCGAGCGAGGCATAGCCCCGGCTCAGGCCCTTGAGCTTGTCGTAGAAGTCGAGGACGATCTCGCCCAGCGGGAACTCCCAGTCGAACTCGACCCGGGTCGTGTCGAGGTACTTCATGCCCAGGTAGACCCCGCGCCGTTCCTGCCCCAGCTTCATGATGCCCGCCGACGTAGTCGGCCGGGGCCATGATCCGCGCCTTCACGAACGGCTCCTCGATCCGATCGATGGACGTCGGATCGGGCAATTTGCTGGGGCTTTCCAGCAGCGACATCGTCCCATCCGCCAGGTAGACGTGGTACTCCACGGTCGGCACGGTGGTGATCAGGTCGAGTCCGAACTCCCGCTCCAGTCGCTCTCCCACGATCTCCATGTGCAGCAGGCCCGAGGAAACCGCAGCGGAAGCCGAAGCCCAGCGCGGTGGAGGACTCGGGCTCGTACTGCAGGCTCGCGTCATTCAGCTTCAGCTTCTCCAGCGCGTCCCGTAGTCCTTCGTACTGTTCCGAGTCGGTGGGATAGATCCCGGCAAACACCATCGACTTGACTTCGCGATAGCCGGGGAGCAGCTCGGCGGCGCGTTCGTTGGCGTCGAGGATGGTGTCTCCGGCACGGGTGTCGGAGACGCTGCGGAGGTTGGCGATGACGTAGCCCACCTCGCCCGCCTCCAGCATCTCGGCGCGCCGCTGGCCCAGTTGCAGATAGCCCACTTCGTCCACCACGTAGACGTCTTCGGGATGGGCGCCGAAGGCGATCTCCATCCCGGTGCGGATGGTCCCATCCACCACCCGGACACTGGGCACGGCGCCCCGATAGCGATCGAAGTAGGAGTCGAAGATGAGCGCGCGGAGCGGCGCGTCCTCTCGACCTCTGCGGAGGGGGAACCCGCTTGACGATCGCCTCCAGCAGCTCCGGAATACCGGTGCCCTCCTTCGCGGAGACCGAGAGGATCTCCTCGCTTCCGGGCTCCGATCAGGTCGATGATCTCCTGCGCTCGCCGCTCCGGCTCGGCTCCAGGTAGGTCGATCTTGTTGAGGACCGGGATGATTTCGAGGCCGGCATCGAGCGCCAGGAAGAGATTGGAAAGGGTCTGAGCCTGGATTCCCTGCGACGCATCCACCACGAGGATGGCGCCTTCGCAGGCCGCCAGGGAGCGAGAGACTTCGTAGGTGAAGTCCACGTGTCCCGGGGTGTCGATCAGGTTCAGCTCATACTCCGCGCCGTCTCGGGCCACGGTAGCCCATGCGCACCGCGTTGAGCTTGATGGTGATGCCCCGCTCGCGCTCCAGGTCCATGGTGTCGAGCAGCTGCTCGCGCATCAGCCGCTTCTCGACTGCACCGGTGGCCTCGATCAAGCGATCGGCCAGGGTGCTCTTGCCATGATCGATGTGGGCGACGATGCAGAAATTGCGGATGCGGGCCTGAGACATGGCGGGGAATATAGTGAGGAGTGAGGAGTAAGGAGTGAGGAGTGAGAAGTGACCGAGTCGAACACTCCTCACTCCTCACTTCTCACTCCTTACTCCTTACTGCTCCTCCGCACCTCCTCCAGCCTCGCCACCGCCCGTCTCAGGTGGGGAATGACGATGCTCCCGCCCACCACCAGGCCGACCGCGAAGATGTCGTGGAACTCCTCGTCGGTCACCCCTTCCTCGGCGCAGCGAATGATGTGGTAGGTGATACAATCGTCGCAGCGGAGGACCAGAGAGGCCACCAGGCCCAGCATTTCCTTCGTTCGGGTGCCGAGGGCGCCGGGCTCGTAGGCCCGGTGGTCGAGCGCGAAGAATCGGTTGATGGTGAGGTTGCCTCCGGCCAGGATGGTTTCGTTCATCCTGGCCCGGAAGGCGTTGAAATCCTCAGGCTGCCCGTTGTCTCGGACATGCGGGAAGTATAGCCGACACTCCCGTCAGTGCCCAGCCATCTCTACGATCTTGTGGTAGCTGTCGGGATTCCACTTGGGCCGTTGGGGAGCGTTCCCGACCTCCTGGCCGAGATAGAACAGCAGTTTGAGGATCCGCGACTCCTTCTCGGCGTCGATCTTGTCCGGCGAATCGGACGGCTGGTGGTAGTCCTACATGAACCCCGTTGAAGAAGAACAGGATCGGGACACCCTTCCGGGCGAAGTTGTAGTGGTCGGACCGGGAGTAGAAGTTTTCCTCCGGCCACCGGTCGTCGATCGCCGCCATGCGCAGCTCGGGATGGGCGGCGTTGACCTTCTGGCAGAGTGGCGCCCAGGTCGGAGTGTTCCTTGCCGATCGCGACGATGGTGTCCTTCCAGTTGCGGCCGATCATGTCGATGTTGAGATCCGCCACGATGTCGCTGAGCGGCACCGTGGGATGCTCCGTGAAATACGCGCTGCCGTAGAGGCCCTTCTCCTCGCCGCTGACCGTCAGGAAAATCATCGACCGCTTGGGCCTCACGCCCTTCTGACTGAATGCCTCGGCCAGTTCGATAACACCGACGGTGCCCGAACCATCGTCATCCGCTCCGTTGTTGATGCTGTCGGCCTTGCCCCGAGAAATGCCGATGTGGTCCATGTGGGCGGAGAAGACGACGTATTCGTTGCGAAGCTTGGGATCGCTTCCTTCGAGAATGCCGATGGTATTGGGGGCGCTGCTGGAATCGAGCACCTCGTTCTTGATATGGAACGCCACCCGGAGATCGGGCAGGGGCTGCACCTTCATGTCCTGAGCCGCACGAATCTCGTCCAGCTTGATGCCGAGGGCGGGAATGACCGACCCCAGCGCCCGCTGGTGCACTTCCACCACCGGGACCTGACTGCCGAGCCCTTCGACTCCAATGCTGACCTGCTGGGCCTGCGCCGCCACCCGCTGCGCGAAGGTGGCCGAGTCGCGATTGGAAAGAATGACGACTGCCGGCAGCGCCGGCCTCGTAGAGCGAGACGATGGTCTGTTGAACCGTCGGCTGAAGCGGCTTGCTGTAGTCCAGCACCAGCACGACCGCCTTGCCCTTGATATCGGCGTTCGTGGCGTCGGTGCTGTTGAGGACCCGCCCATCAGGACCGCCGGAGCATCGAACTCCTTGCCGGAAGAACCACCGAAGGCCAGGCGAGCATCCCGGTCGAGTCTGGCATCGGTCCGCTGTCCCTTGACCACGAAACCGACACTCGAGGCCGCAGGATCAACCCGGCGCCGGGAGATGCGATAGCGCTGAAACCAGGTCCCATTCTCGCCGCCGGGCTTGAGCCCGAACTTCTTGAACTGGTCGGCCACATACGCTGCGGTCATCTCCAGGCCGGGGCTCGGCGTGTCGCGTCCCATCATGGAATCATCGGCGATGATTCCTATCCGATGTGCAACATCCGCCGGAGTGATGGTGTTGGCGGCCGTTGTGAGTGGACCGGTGGATTGGGCGGAAACGAGGCCGGCAGGAACAGCGGTAACGCTCAAACTCAGGACGGCAGGAAGTACCAGGGTCCGTAGCATCCAGGATTTCTCATGGGTTGAAGAGAACGAATTTGCGGCAGGAAATATGATCGCGCCCGTGCGAGTGCGGTACGGACGGGCGCGACCTTGAGTTTCGAGCGATCAGGACGGGCGGCGGCGACGCAACTCGGGCTCTCCGGTACTCTTCGGCTGGCTGGGCTTGCCCCTTGGCCGCATCCTTGTCTCGATCACGCGAGGGCTGCTTCTGCGGGGGCTTCGCCGCAGCAGGCGATGGTGCAGGCGCACTGCGACGAGGTGATGCGTCCGGGGCCGGGTCACGAGAAGGACGCGCATCCTCAGCCGCCCGGTCTGGCTTCTCCGGAGCTTGCGCTGGGGCAGGGGCTGCCCGGCGCCGCGACTGATCGCGAGCGGCATCCGGAGACGGACGTCTATCCTCATCCGAGCGGCGCGGCGTTTCGGTGGTCGTCGCAGGAGCAGGAGCTGCCCGACGCGGGGATTCGTCGGGTTCTCCATCACGAGTCGGACGTCTCTCCCGATCACCAAGGTCGGGCCGATCGTCCTCGCGCTGCCGCGGAACGACCGGGGCGGGAACCCGGCCTCGGCCGCCCACATCCGCGCTCGAACGTTCAACATCGTCGGGCCGGGCCGTGTCGCCGCGGGGACGCGTTGCCACGCGAGTCACGTAGTCGTCGCGGGCGTCGAAATCCTTGAAGACATACCGCGGCCCCGGGCGGTAGGGGTGTACCACGGCGACTCGCCCACCGTAGTGCCGGTACGGGTAGTAGTAAGGATCGTCGTAGATCACGATGCGGAATCGGGAGCAGAACGAACTGTAGGGATCCCAGTAGTGATAGCTGACGTAGCCGTGGCAGTCGTAGCAGACGAAGCGCGGATAGTCGTAGTGCTGCTCGACGTAGTACTCGGCCACGTCGTAGTCGTAGTCGTTGGACTCCGGCGATGCGCGCGGCGAGGTCGGTCATGGCGACGTATGGGTCGCCCCGAACCTGGCCATCCGAAATGGCGCGATAGTCCCAGTGATCGCCTCGGGTGATCTCGTCGTAGTAGAACGGGTCAGGAGCCGCGACGGCGAACACGTAACCGACTCCAGCGGCATCGTCGACTCGAAAGGCGTCGTCCTGCGAACGGCCCAGCACCTCGAAGGTGCGACCTCCCCGCGCGAAATTGTCTTCCCATGGCTCGACCGGGAACAGGACGCGAATCCTGCCATCGGTATCGATCCGCAGGACCGTGATGTAAGCGTCGATGTTGCTCTTGAAGTAGACCCGCGCCGGCTCCCCGGTCCGGTAGGGATCCTCCCGGTTGAGCCAGACGTTGACCCGGGGGCGATCGTACGCCGCGAGGTGCCGGCCGAGCAGCGGCAGGGTCGGGTTTGGCTTCGGGACGGTCGTGGCTATGAGCGCCGCAACCGCGAGGGCCAGCGGGCCGTACATGAAGCCTCCGGAGGATGGAGCTAGGACTGAGGGGGAAAGGCAGGGGATGTGCCACTCAGGCCAAATAGCGTATCTTCCGTCTTGTCAGCTACTTACGCCGTCTGCCCCGAGCCGTGGCTCCGGGCCGATTGTCCAACCGGTCGGACAGGGAGGCGGCGCGTTGACTTACCACGGCACCCTCCAATACGTTGCGGCCCGCATGAGTACCGCCAGCCCGTTTCAACCCCGCCCCCGGTTCGACCTGCTCGACCCCCTCGAGGCCTCTCGGCTAGCCGGTTTGGAATTGCTGACCGAAGGCGTGGTTGAAGGCTTCCTGGCAGGCCTGCATCGCTCTCCCCGCCGTGGCTTCTCCGTGGAATTCGCGGAACATCGGATGTACCAGCCGGGGGATGAGCTGCGTTACATCGACTGGAAGCTGCTGGGCCGGAAGGATCGGCTGTACGTCAAGCAATTCGAGGAGGAAACCAACCTCCGCGCCATGATTGTTGTCGACGCCAGCCGCTCGATGGCGTGGACCGGGGATCCTGAGACGTTGTTGCCCAAGCTCTCGTACGTGCAACGCCTGGCTGCGGCGCTCGCCCTCGTCCTGGTGCGCCAGCGCGATGCAACGGGCCTCATAGCCTTTGATGACGCGGTCCGGCAGGTCGTCCCTTCGCGGGCCCGATCCACGCACTGGCACACGCTGGTCCGGGCCCTGCGTGGTTTGGAGGCCGGGCAGGGAACCGCGGCGGCGCCGGCGCTTCGTCGGGTGGTTGATCTGCTGCGCCGTCGTGGGCTTGTGGTGTTCATCTCCGATCTTCTGCTGGATCAGGAGACCGCGCTTCGGGCGCTCAAGTTTCTCCGTCATCGTGGTCATCAGGTCATCGTGCTTCATGTGATGGATCCCTTCGAGCTGGACTTGCACGGCCCGGCGGAGGCGCGCTTCGAGGATCCGGAGACCCACCAGGCGGTAATTCTCCGACCCAAGGACTGGGCGGAGGCGTATCGGGCGACGGTACACGGCGTGGTGGCCGACTGGCGACGTCAGTGCCGTTCGCAGGGAATCCAGTACCACCGCATCACCACAGACATGCCCTTCGGGCTGGCCCTTCGTCGCATGGTGGCGAGTCCCAACGGTCTCGTGTGATCTCCTTCCTTCAGCCGTGGGTGCTGGCGGCGTTACCGCTGGCTGGTGTGCCGCTACTCCTCCACCTGATCCACCGGCGTGAGCCGCCGACGGTGGTCTTTCCTGCTGTCCGCTATCTCCAGGCCGTAACCCGGGAGCATGAGCGGCGTCTCAAGCTCCGCCACTGGTTCCTGCTTCTGCTCCGCACGCTTCTCATCCTTGCCCTGATCATCGCCGCGGCTGGCCCCTCCGCCGCGCTGCGGCAGGCCGGGGGGCACGGGCCGAGCGCACTCGTCGTGATTCTCGATAACAGTCCCAGCGCCGGCCAAGTAGTGAATGGCACTTCGCGGCTCACCGACCTGCGTGCCGCCGCACGGAGAATCCTGGAGGGAGCCACACCGGCCGATGGGCTTTGGTTGATTACGGCAGACGGGTTTCCCCAGCGAGGCAACGCGGGCGAGCTGAGTCGAGTGGTCGACAGCCTCGCTGCCTCCGACCGCAGGCTGGATCTCGGCCAGGCAATTGGATCCGCGACCGAAGTACTCGCCGCTGATTCACGCCCCGGCGGCATTGCGGTCTTGTCCGACCTGCAGGAGACTGCGATCTCCCCGGCGAGGGTGAGCACCCCGTTGCTCGTTGTCCGGTCGGAGGGACCGAATCCTCCCAACGTCGGCGTCGCTTCGTTGAGCGCCGGTTCGCAGCCGTGGACGGTGGAAGGCGCTTCGGTCGTGGTGACACTCGCGGGGGACTCTGGCCGCTCCGCACCGGTAACGGTCTCCCTCGGAGAGCGAGTGGGACGGTCTGCTCTCGCGCTGGTCGGGACTCCAAGCAGCATCGCGGTTCCCGGCGGTGCAAGCGGCTGGTGGACGCTTCGTGCGTTCGTCGACCCCGACGAATTTCGGGCCGACGACGAGCGCCTGGCCGCAGTTCGGGTGGCGCCGATCGCGGCCGTTTCGTGGCCAGCGAACGACCAATACCTGCGAGCGGCCGAGGCGGTGCTCGAAGCCAACGGCCGGGCACGCAAAGGACCCGAGGTCACCGTCGGTTCGCTCGGCCCCGCTGCGTCAATCGTGCTCCCACCGGCCGATCCGGCTCAGCTGGGTGCGGTCAATCGGGCCCTGGAGAGGCGAGGTAACGGCTGGGTCTACGATGCCATCGTGCCGGCGCCGGGTGTGGTGGATAGTGGGCCCCTGCTGGGCAGCGAACGAGTCCTCAAGCGATACCGTCTCCGCACGACCCGAAATTCCTCGAGCGCCGGAGTGCTCGCCACGGTCGGCGGGGAACCCTGGATCGTGCGCGGTTCCGACGTGGTGGTAGTCGGCAGCCGGCTGGATCCTGAGTGGACCAGCCTCCCGCTGTCCGCGGCATTCATGCCGTTCCTCGATGCGATGATCAACCGGGTCGCTCGAGGCCAGATCGCTTCGCTGGCTGCGGCGCCGGGGGATCCGGTGCCTCTGCCGGATCAGACCACAGGACTTATCTCCAACGGCCGGCAATGGACGATCGAGGGTGGCGCGAGCTTCCGCCCACCTGAAGCAGGACTCTACTACCTGCTCAACGGGCGGGACACGATCGGAGTCCTGACGGCGAATCTCGATCCCCGGGAATCGGAGCTCGCGCCGGCAAGCGACGGCGAGCTGCGATCACTCTGGTCCGGCGCGCGCATCGTGGAACCGGGACACGCCGCTTCCGAGGCGTTTGCTCAAGTGGGACGGGCCGACCTGCAGGCTCCCCTGCTGTGGCTTGCGTTCGCGCTGGCGGTCAGCGAAGTGCTGCTGGCCAGCGGGTGGAGGAGACGGGCATGACCCTGCGTCCCCTTCTCGACGCCCTGGGCCGAACCTCGGTCGCGTTCGATCTGCGCGAGCGCTTGCCGGGTCGAGGACAGCTGGTCCGCATCGGAGGGCTTCCCGGTTCGAGTGGAGCCGTGCTCGCGGCCTGGCTGGCGGAAGAGTCCCCGCAGCGCCTGCTCACCATCATCGGTACGACACCGGCGGACGCCGAGCGCTGGCTCAGCGATCTGCAGCACCTGACCGACGTGCCGATCGCGCTCTATCCCCAACGCGAAGCGCTGGGTGAGGAAGAGCCGCACTATGAGATCGCGGGCGAGCGGGTGGAAACGATCGCGGCCCTCCTCGAGGGTCGGCTTCGAATCCTGGTCACCACCGCTCGGGCGACACTGGAACGCACCCGAGTCCCCGCCTCGCTCGGGGAGAAGACTCTGCGTCTCAAAGGGGGCTCGACCGATGGGGCCTCGTCCCGCACCGGCACCCTTACCGAGACAGCGACCGCCTTGGAGTTCATGGGCTACCGTCGAGTACCCACGGTCACCGAAGTAGCTGAATTCAGCGTTCGGGGCGGCATCATCGACGTCTACGGGTTCGGCATGGCGGCGCCCGCGCGACTCGAATGGTGGGGAGACCAGCTGGACTCGATTCGGAGCTTCGATCTCACCTCGCAGCGCTCGGGGGAGGCGATCGAGGAGATCACCATCCTCCCCATGGCCGGCGCCGTGGGCGAGTCGCGGTCGAACGAGACAGTTGCGGAACCGATTGGCGAGCATCGGCAATCTCTGCTGGAACTGCTGCCGGCCGGGACTCTCGTCCTGGAGGAAGCTTCCGGCGCCAATGCGGAAGAGGTCTCCCGGGCCTGGCGAGAGGCCGAACACCATCTAGTGGTGGCTCGGCGCCTGGGGGAGGAAGTGCCGGCCAGAGAGGAAATTTTCGAGGCCCCCGAACGCTGGGAGAGTTGGCTGCATCAATTCGCCAGGCTCTCGCTGCGGGACGAGCCGGCAGACCTGCAGGCCGGGTTCCTGCCGCCGGAGCGAGTGGATCGCGACCTCAAGCGGCTGCGGGGCCTGCTCGCCGGCGATCTCCCCACGCTCGTTCTCTGCGACAACGAAGGACAGTTGGAGCGGCTCGAGGAGCTGCTGCACGAGAATGGCCGGTCCCGACTGAACGTGACGCTGGCCATCGGGGCGCTGGACGGCGGGTTCGTGATGCGCACCCTCCGAGTGCTCACCGACCACGAGATCTTTCGGCGAGCTCGCCGGTTGCGCAGACCGCGCCGCTACCGGCAGGCGGCTCCGTCGGCGGCGACGGGACAACTCCAGGCGGGGGATTACGTGGTCCACCTGGATCACGGCATCGGGATCTATCGCGGGATCGCCACAATCCAGGTTGGTGAGGCCACTCTCGAGGTGGCGATCGTGGAATACGAAGGCGGCGACCGGCTCAACGTGCCGCTCTACCGCCTCGATCAGCTGGAGCGATATCGGGCCGCGCGACGAGGACGGCGATCATCCGCCGCCTCGACTCCACAAGCTCGGCGGCAATTCCTGGCAGCGGGTCCGGGACAAGACGCGCCAGGCCATCCGGCAGATGGCCTCCGAGCTGCTCGAACTGTACGCCAGGCGGAAAGTGAGCGCGGGCTACGCGTTTCCGCTCGATGGCAGCTGGCAACGGGAGCTGGAATCTTCCTTCCTGTACGAAGACACGCCGGATCAGCGCAAGGCGACAGACGCGGTGAAGCGCGCAATGGAACACGCGCTGCCAATGGACCTGCTGCTGGTCGGCGATGTGGGCTACGGCAAGACCGAGGTCGCGGTGAGGGCGGCGTTCAAGGCGGTGCAGGGGGGAAAGCAGGTGGCCGTCCTGGTGCCGACCACGATTCTCGCCGACCAACATGGCCGCACCTTCCTCGAACGGCTGGCCGATTTCCCGATCAAGATCGAGGTGCTGTCGCGCTTTCGGACCGCCAAGGAACAGAAGGCGGTGCTGGCACGAGTGGCGGCTGGCGAGATCGACATCGTGGTCGGCACCCACCGGCTCCTCTCATCCGATGTGACCTTCAAGGATCTGGGACTGCTGGTGGTGGACGAGGAGCATCGGTTCGGGGTCAAGCACAAGGAGCGGCTCAAGGCCTTGAAGTTGAGCGTCGACGTCCTGACTCTCACGGCGACGCCGATTCCGCGCACCTTGCACCTGTCCCTTGCCGGCCTTCGCGACCTCGTGTTGATCGAGACTCCGCCGCGTGACCGGTCCCCGATCCTGACGTTCGTCGAGCCGTGGGACGACGGGCTGCTCGAGGAAGCTTTCGCGCGGGAGCTGGACCGCGGGGGCCAGACTTTCGTGGTTCACAATCGCATCGAGACCATCGACACGATCGCCGCACGGGTCCGGGCGCTCGCTCCCCGTGCGCGAGTGGGCGTGGCGCACGGCCAGATGGCCGCGGAGCCGCTGGAGACGGTCATGCGCCAGTTCGTCTCCGGCGAGGTGGACATCCTGGTTTCCACCATGATCGTCGAATCGGGGCTCGACGTGCCGAACGCCAACACCATGGTGGTGCACGATGCCCACCGGTTTGGCCTGGCGCAGCTCTATCAGCTTCGAGGCCGGGTGGGGCGCAGCCACCGCCGGGCTTACTGCTACCTGCTGGTCCCGGACCTGATCGACCCGGCGGCTGAAGACCGTCTGAAGGTGCTGGAGCACCACTCCGACCTCGGGGCCGGCTATCGGATCGCGCTCAAGGACCTCGAGCTGCGCGGAGCGGGCAATTTGCTGGGCGCAGAGCAGTCGGGCCACGCGCATGCGGTTGGGTTCGATCTCTACCTGCGCTGGCTGGAAGAGACGGTGCGGAGCATCCGGGGACAGGGGAAGGCGGATCGGCCGGTTCCGCCCGGAGGTGGTGCTGGATCGGCCGGCGCATCTGCCCGACGGTTACGTGCCAGACGACGACGTCAAGCTCGATCTGTACCGCCGACTGGCGCGGGCCGCGACGAGTGGCGAAATTGAACAGCTTCGCGAGGAAATGCGCGAGCGGTTTGGCCCCCTTCCCGAGCCCGCTGACACCCTGCTCAACATGGCCAGACTTCGGGTCCTCGGCGCCGAGCTGGAGGTGCAGCACATCCTGGCGCGGGGCGATGAGGCACGGCTCAGCTTCCGGGAAGGGGCGACTCCCCGGCTCGGCGGGCTTACCACGGCGCTGGACGATGTTCAGCTCGCGGTGGACGTGCGGCGGACGGTGCCGTTGTCGCTCCGCCTGACGCGACTGGGAGGAGAGGCGCTGATCCCCGCATTGGTCCGGGCGCTGCGCGCGGTCAGCGAGCGGCAGGGATCAAGCAATGGACGCGCGGGTGAAGCAGAAAAAGAGGCAGGGAAACGGAAGAGCGAATCGGCGCGGTAGCGGACCCAAATCTCACCAATGGAGTGTTGAGTGAAGCGTACTGGATGGTTGGTT
Organism: uncultured Gemmatimonadales bacterium; assembly: GCA_963788625.1. Taxonomy (GTDB): domain Bacteria; phylum Gemmatimonadota; class Gemmatimonadetes; order Gemmatimonadales; family GWC2-71-9; genus DATBGE01. The sequence continues at coordinate 1,586,014 of CAWBHB010000001.1, forward strand.
GTGCTCCTCGCGGGGGCCGCGGGCTGCTCGAATATGAGGGATGCGTTCAGCATCCGGCCCAGCGTTGCGGCTGAAGCGGGGGGACAGGAACTCTCGGTTGAGCGGCTCGCCACCATGGCGAGCAGGATCAAGGGCTTTCCAGAAACCATCGAGGCACAACAGTTCCTGGCCAACCTTTGGGTAGATCACACTCTCTTTGCCCAGGCCGTGGCGGCGGGAGAGAATCTCGCTGATTCCGCACGGGCGGCCGAAGTACTCTGGCCCGAGATCACGGAGATGATCGGGCAGCGGTGGCACGATTCGCTGATGGCGCACCGTGCCCCCATGGACCCGGCTGCTGCCGACAGCGTGTTTCGGGCGGACCAGATTCGCGTGCTGCAGCACATCCTCTTCAAGGTTGACCAGCACGCCGAGCCGCCGGTCAGGGAGGCCCAGCGGAAGAAGGGTGAAGCAACACTCGCCAAGATCCGTGGGGGAGCCAATTTCGGCACGCTGGCCTCGCAGCTCAGCGACGATTACTCGAGCAAGAGTCGCAACGGCTACCTGCCGGCCAGCCCTCGAGGCCGGTTCGTGACGGCGTTCGACAGCGCGGGGTGGTCGCTGGCTCCGGGGGCAGTCGCCGGACTCATCGAAACGCCGTTCGGTTATCACATCATCCGGCGCCCTCCTCTCGAAGAGGTCCGGCCCCAGCTGCTCGCCTACCTGCAGGACCGGGCCGGCGTCAGCCTCGACTCGATGTATCTCGACAGCCTCGCGACTGCGCGGAAACTGGACGTGACCGGAGACGCACCGAAACTCATGCGTACCGCCTTCCTCGAGCGCGACAAGTCATTCCGCTCCACGGAGCGGCTGGCCAGCTATGAGGGCGGCGAGCTGACGGTCGCCGACTACATGCGGTGGGCCGCGGCTCTTGGTCCGCAGTTCGCGGCGCAACTGCAGCAGGCCAACGATTCCGCGCTGACCCAGTTCGCCAAGGTGATCGGACAGAATACGCTCCTGCTTCGGCAAGCCGATTCGGCTGGAATCCGTCTCACGGCGGAGGAGTGGAGCGAAGTCATGCAGAAGTATCAGGCCCAGGTTGATACCCTGAAAATGGGTCTCGATCTGGCCGGGCCCGACCTTGTCGATTCCACGATCTCGGAGGCTGACCGCCAGAAGATGGCGCAGCAAAGGCTCGACGCGGTGTGGAACCGGATCGCCTCGGGCACAACCCGGCCGCGGCCGCTGCCTGCGGCGCTCAGCGCCTCCCTGCGGGAGGATGCCTCCTTCAAGGTGCATGATGCTGCCCTGCAGGAGGCACTGGAGCAGACTCGTACTCTCCGCGCGGAGAAGACCGCATCGGACAGCGCCGCCCCGAAGGCTCCGGCGGCTCCCCCGGCTTCGCGCGATACCACGGCCCGGAAAGCGCCGTGAACACGCGGTGGTGGTCGAAACGATTCGGTCTCTGCGCCTTGGCGGTTGCCGCGGGCGTCGGGCCGCTCGCCGCGCAGGACAGCCTGAGGACCCGGGACAGCGTGAACACCCGGGACAGCGTGAACACCCAGGACAGCGTGAACGCCAAGAACGAGGCGCCGGTGGCGCGCTGCGACACCAGCAACGCGGTGGACCGGGTGCTCGCGGTGGTAGGCGACGCACCGGTGTTGTCGTCTCAGCTGGAGGAAGAGATCTACGCTCAGCGGGCGCAGGGAGCTCCAGCGCCGTCCAACCCCGAAGAGCTTCGGAGCCTGTGCCGGGCCGCGCTATCGCGCATCGTGGACGTCGAGGTCCTGGTGCAGCAGGCAACCAGGGACACCTCGATCAAGGTGACCGATCAGGAGATTTCCGACGGGGTGGAAGAACAGATCAAGAACATCCGGGGGCGATTTACCTCCGAGGTCGATTACCGCAGCGAGCTGAAGAAAGCGGGCTTCCAGACTCCCGAGGAGTATCGTCGCTGGCTGACCGACCAGCAGCGTCGGGCGGCGCTACAGAACCGCCTCATCGACAAGATGAAGGAAGAGAAAAAGATCAAAGCGGTCCAGCCTACCGAGCGCGAGATGCGGGACTATTTCGACGCGCAGAAGAGTCAGCTGGGTGAACGACCGGCTACGGTCTCCTTCCGCAATATCGTCGTTGCACCCAAACCCAATCCCGAGGCTCGCGAGCGGGCGCGGGCGACGGCCGATTCGATCGTGCGCGAGCTGAGGCACGGGGCCGACTTCGCCACCGCGGCCAAGCGTTTCTCCATGGACCCGGCCTCGAAGGACCAGGGAGGCGAGCTCAACTGGTTCCGCCGGGGGACCATGGTCCCGGAGTTCGAGCAGGTGGCGTTTTCGCTCAAACCCGGGATGATCTCCGATGCGGTCGAGACGCCCTTCGGGTTCCACATCATCCAGGTCCAGCGGACCCAGCCCGCCGAGGTGCAGGCCCGCCACATCCTCATCATGCCGGAGATCACCCAGGAGAATGCCGACAGCGCGAAGGCACTCACCGAACAGATCCGGCAAGAATTGAAAAATGGAGGCGCGTTCGACTCGCTGCAACGACTCTACCACGATCCCTCCGAAGAAAAGGCGGCGGACGACGTGCCGGTGAATCAGCTGCCGGACGAATACAAGGACGGCATCGGCGAATCGGATTCGGGCGTGGTGGTTCCGGTCTTCTCCCTGCAGAAGCAGATAGGGTGTGCGGCAGAAGTATGTCGTTCTCCAGGTGACCAGGCGGCGACCTGCCGGCACTATCCGGTATGAGGACGTGCGGGACGCCATCCGGAAGCGGCTGGGGGATGAGCTGGCCGTGCGACACTACATCGACAAACTTCGGCGGTCGACCTACGTCGATATGAGATTGTAAGGACAGGTGAACGGGGAACAGTGAACGGGGAACGGGAGGGAAAGGAATGATTCTCCCTCGATCATCCCATCGCTTGGTCTTCCCGTTCACCGTTCACCGTTCACTGTTCACCGTTCCCGCTTTACTTCAATCAATGCCCGCTCGCCCTCGCATCGCCATCACGCTGGGAGACCCACGCGGGATCGGGCCTGAGATCACCGCCAAGGTCCTCGCCGAAGGCGTCGAGGCGGACGTGACCCTGATCGGCGCCGAAGATCAGATCGCGACGCTGCCGGCAGCTCGCAGAATTGTGGTGGGGAACTGGGACCAGGGGTCGGGTGAGGGCACGGGCGCGGGAGAGCGGGGCCGGGCGGCACGCGCGGGAAGGATCGCGGGTCATGGGGTGGAAACCGCCGCGCGACTCGCGATGGCGAAGGAAGTGGACGCGATCGTCACCGCGCCGGCTCACAAGCACGCACTTCGCCTGGCGGGCTTCGCCTATCCGGGGCACACCGAGTGGCTGGCTCACCTGGCGGGAGATGTCCAGGTGGCGATGATGCTTGCCGCCGAGGAGCTGCGGGTGGTGCTGGTGACTACCCACGTCCCGCTCCGCTCGGTGCCCGAGTTGCTCACCACTGAGCTGGTGGTTCGAACCGGGCAGGTTGCAGGCGAGGCGCTTCGGCGCTGGTGGGGAATCGCCGACGCCGCGGTTGGCGGTTTGTGCCCTGAACCCCCACGCCGGTGAAGAAGGTCTCTTCGGAGATGAAGACCAGCGGGTGCTGGCTCCCGCCGCTCGAACCCTGGGCGCCGACGGCCCGCTGCCGGCCGACACCGTCTTCGTGCGCGCGATGCGGGGCGAGTTCGATGCGGTGCTTGCGCCGTACCACGATGTGGGGATGACGGCGATCAAGGTCGCCGCCTTCGGCCGCGGAGTGAACGTCACCCTGGGCCTGCCATTCCCTCGCACTTCCCCCGATCATGGGACCGCGCTGGATATCGCGGGCACCGACCGCGCGGATCCCGGCAGCATGCGGGCGGCGGTCGCGCTCGCGATCCAGCTGGCCCGGAAGCGTCTCGCTTAATGACTGCCGAGCGGAGGGCCTAACGAAGCTCACTCCCTGCCGTTGGCGCGCCGCTCGATCCGGTCCATGAGCCGGAGATGCTGGTCCAGCTTCAGCTTCTGACTCGCCCGGTTGGCCACCAGGACGGCGGTGCATTCGAGAATCGTCTCCCGTTCCGTGAGGCCGTTGGCGCGCAGCGTGTTTCCGGTATCCACCAGATCAACGATCCAGTGAGATAGCCCCAACAGGGGTGCCACCTCGACGGCTCCTCCCACCGTGATGATCTCGACCGGCCGGCCCTGTGATCGCCGAAGTGCCGCCACGCGATGCGCGGGTACTTGGTGGCAACCCGCGGGGTGACGCCACCGGGGAGGTTCGGCCAATCCATTTCGGCCGGCGTCGCAACGACCAGGCGACAGAAGCCGTATTTGAGATCCAGCGGTTCGAGGACATCGGCGTCGGATTCGCGCAGAACATCGGTGCCGGTCACGCCGAGATCGGCTGCTCCGGCCTCGACGTAGACCGGAACGTCACCCGGTCGCACCGCGAGAAATTCGATATCGGGGACGCTGGAGGGAATGAGGAGACGGCGCCCCGGGTCCGGGTCGAGTACGATTCCAGCCTGCATGAAACACTCGACCGTGGGATCGTAGAGCCGGCCCTTGGGCAACGCGATGCGAAGCCGGCTCACGCTGCACCTTCCGCCGCTACGGCCTCGGCGATGGTGTCGAGATCGAGGGACACGCCGACTGCAGGCCGGGCCCGACCGAAACGCCCCATCAGATCATCATACCGACCGCCCGCACCGGCGGACCGTCCGGTCCCGGCGATGAACAGCTCGAAGTGAATTCCTGTGTAGTAGTCGAGCCCACGCACCTCACCCAGGTCGTAGACCACGTGCTTCCGGTCCGCATCGGAGAGCCTGGCGTCGAGCGCGAGGAGGGACTCGAGACCCGGTCGCGCCGTTTCAGGGGCGGTGCGCAGAGCCTGCTCCAGGGCGGTTCGCCGGCCGATGACGAATGGCAGGTTGACCAGGGCGCGAGCTTCAGGCGCCGCGCGTTCGAGGGCACGAGTGAGGTTGCCACGGTCTTTCCGATCGATCCAGTGCCGGATCGCCGCGCGCTGATCGTGAGGCACTGCGGCGAGGCCACCGGAGAGCACACCGGCGTGCCCCAGATTGACCTGGAACTCCCGCAAACCCGCACTTCGGGCGAGGGCGAGGGTCAGCCGGACGATCTCGATGTCCGCATCGAGGCCGCTCTCGCCCAGCAGTTCGGCGCCGGCCTGCAAGCGTTTCCCTCGGCCGGTTGCCGCGCTCCGGCTCCTGACGAAACACCCCACCCGCGTAGCAGAGCCGCAGAGGATTCGACGCCTGGGCAAATGTGGTCGCGGCTACGCGGGCGATGCTCGCGGTGAAGTCGTAACGCAGGGCCAGAACCCGGCCGTCTCGATCGATGAAACGGATGAGCCGCTCGCGCGACCTCGGGTCCGCCGGCACGGAGAAAGACATCTTCGTATTCGAAGCGGGAGGAATGAGCTCTTCGTAGCCGGCCGCCCCAGGATTTCCAGGGCAGCGCGCTGGAGACGGCGACGGGTGGCTGCGGCGGGACCGCTTCGATCCAGGGCGCCGGGCGGAATCGGCGCCTGAGTCACGTCGTGGTCGCTCCGGCGCCGCGCAGATACCTCACGGTCTTGACCCGGCGACCCTCCATTTCGACGATCTCGAAGACATCGTCTCCCACCGACATCCGGTCTCCCGCGCGCGGCAGCCGCCCCAGCTGGCCGAACAGATAGCCGCCGAGGGTGGTGTATTCGTTGTCGTCGAGCTCACGATCGTATTCGGTGTTGAACTCGCTGAGCGGCAGCGATCCCGACAGCAACGGGGCTCCCTCGGCGGGCGAAGGTTTCCGCTCCTGGCGATCGTATTCGTCGTAGATGTCACCGACGATCTCTTCCAGCAGGTCTTCCATGGTGACCAGGCCGGCAGTCCCGCCGTATTCATCGAGCACGATGGCGAGGTGGACCTTGAGGCGCTTCATGTCGGCCAGGACGTCCTCGACCTCCCGGGTGCCCGGCACGAACAGCGGCGCCCGCATGATGCTCGGCGACGGTCGTGCCGGGGGCCTGCCGGACGGCGGTGAGAATGTCCTTGGCATGGACCACGCCGACGATGTCGTCGAGCGACTCGGCATAGACCGGATAGCGCGAGCGCTTGGCCTGCGCGACTTCGTCCGCGGCCTGCTCGACCGTCAGCTCGCGCTCCAGCCCGATCATCTGGGTGCGAGGCGTCATGACCTCCTGGGCGGTCTTCTCGCTGAACTCGAAGACGCCCTCGAGGAGTCGTGCGTCTTCCTTGCCGAGCGACCCTCCCTCCTGGCTCTGCTCGACCAGGATCCGGATTTCGTCGGGGGAATGGAGCCGTTCATGCTCCTTCGGCGGCTCGATGTGCATCGCCTTGAGCAGCCGGTGGACATGCCGTTCAGCAATCTGATGGGAATCGCCATGAGCCAGTTGAAGCCCATGAGCGGAGGCGTGGTCCACCAGCGACTCACGTCTTCGGGATAGAACAAGGCGAGTGCCTTAGGCATCAGTTCACCGAGCACGATGTGCAGTACCGAGATGCAGGATGAACGCGATGGTCGCGGCTACGGCGTGGGTGGCGAAGATCTGGATCCGATCGGGAAGCCAGGCCATGGCACCGACTGATGAGCCCGGCGAGGGCGGGTTCGCCCACCCAGCCCAAGCCCCAGGGAGGTGAGCGTGATCCCCAATTGGGTAGCGGAGATGTAGCGGTTCAGCGATGTTTCGACGCGATACGCCAGTGCAGCCCGTTCCGATCGCCGCCTGGATCATTTCCTCAAGCTTGGTCTTGCGTGAGCCCACCAGCGCGAACTCGGCGCCACGAAGAAGGCGTTGAGGGCAACCAGGATGACGACCGCGGCGAGCCCGGTCAGTGTCGTACTCCACGACGTTTCCATAGCGGGAAGACTAGCGCCGAATTCTCCCACTCGCGAGGGAGGCAGATGATTCGTCAAATCGCGGTTCCGCCGCTCGACAGCCTCACGCCGTTTCTCCCGAAACCATCCCTGGTGGACCGGGAGACCCGGGAGCAGGTGCGGCGGATCCTGGCGGACGTCGCGGAACGGGGTGACGCGGGGTGCGGGAGTGGGTCGGCGAAGCTCGACGGAGTGGACCTCGAGCCTTCCGAGCTGGGAAGTTCCCCGCGAGGAATGGGACAATGCGCTGGACCGGATCGATCTCGAGTTGCGCGAGGCGCTGGAGACCGCGGTCGAGCGGGTAGGAACCTTCCACAAGAAGCAGCGCGATATCGGCTTCACCCTGCTGCAGGAAGATGGCAGCCTGCTCGGCATGCGGGTCAATCCGCTGGATCGGGTTGGCGTGTATGTGCCGGGCGGGAAGGCGGCCTATCCATCGACCGTCATCATGAATGCGGTTCCCGCCGCGATCGCAGGAGTCGAGGAGATCGTCGCGGTGACGCCTCCTGGTGGCCTGACCGATGGAGTGCTGGCCGCATGCTCGCTGGCGGGTGTGACCCGGCTGTTCCGGATTGGAGGGGCCCAGGCGATCGCGGCGCTCGCGTTCGGCACCCGGACGGTACCCCGAGTAGACAAGGTGGTCGGACCGGGCAACAAATGGGTTACCGAGGCCAAACGGCAGATTACCGGAGTGGCGGGCGTAGACATGATGGCGGGACCGACCGAGGTGCTGATCATCGCCGACTCGACCGCCAACGTCGAGCAGGTTGCCGCCGACATGGTGGCCCAGGCGGAGCACGATGAGGATGCCACGGCATGGTGTGTGACGACGGACCATCAGCTGGCGGACCGCCTGCCGGCCGCGCTCGACGCCTGTCTGGCCAGAAATCCCCGGGCCGAGGTCGCCGGCGAATCACTGCGCCGCCATGGCCTCGTGATCTGGGTTCCTTCGATGCGCGACGCCATCGAGGTGGCGAACCTCCGCGCGGCCGAGCATGTGCAGATCATCGCGCGCGATGCGGAGGGAATCGCCGAGGGCGTTCGGCACGCCGGGGCGATCTTCCTCGGCGAGCACACCCCCGAACCGGTGGGCGATTACCTCGCGGGACCGAGCCACGTCCTCCCGACCGGGGGGACGGCACGTTACGCCTCACCGCTTGGTGTTTACGACTTCGTGAAGCGAACCAGCATGATCTATTACACCAAGAGCCGACTCAACGACGATGCGGCCCGGATTATTGTGATGGCGAAGGCGGAGGGTTTGTTCGGACACGCGGAGGCGGTCCGGATTCGGGTGGAGGGACAGGGGACGTAGGGACGTGAGGACGTGAGGACGTGAGACGTTGGGAGGTGCGTCAACGTATCACGTCCTACGTCCAACGTCCCACGCCTCCCGTTACCTTTGATACATGGCTCCCCGCACCGACTGCTCCCACCTGCAGGCCGAAAGCCTCAGGATCCGGCCCCCGATCGAACGGCTGTGGATTGTCCTGCTGCTCACCGGCGGCTTCATGGTGGTGGAGGCGGTGGGCGGATGGCTCAGCGGCTCGCTCGCGTTGCTGGCGGATGCCGGGCACATGCTGACCGATGTCGGGGCGCTGGGCCTGAGCCTCTTCACCGCCCGCATGGCGCGCCGTCCCCCCGATGACACCAAGACCTACGGCTACCTGCGGCTCGAAATCCTCGCGGCGCTGGTGAATGGGGCGGTGCTGTTCGTCATCGCGGGAGTGATCGTGATTGAGGCGGTACACCGGGTGAAGAATCCCGCGCCGATCCAGGGTGGGTTGTTCCTGCTGGTGGCGCTGCTGGGGCTTCTGGTCAACGCCGTCGGACTCAGCCTTCTGCACCGCGATCGGGAACACCACCTCAACACCCGCGGCGCCTATCTCCACATCCTGGGCGACCTCCTGGGATCGGTCGGCGCGCTGGTCGCCGCACTCGTCGTGCTGACGACCGGCTGGACGCTGGCCGACCCGATCATCTCTGTCCTCATCGCGGTCCTGATCCTGGGCGGAGCCTGGCGCCTGATCCGAGAGAGCACCGACATCCTCCTCGAGGCAGTCCCGGCTCACGTCTCCATGGCGGAGGTCCAACGGCGGATGCTGGCGGTCCCCGGTGTCGCCGCAGTCCACGACCTGCACGTGTGGACGGTGACCAGCGGGATGGTAGCCATGAGCGGGCACGCCGTAGTACCTCAACTCGAAGATCACCCCGACGTCCTGGGCCGAATCCGGGAGGCGATGCGGGATCTGAGGATTGGGCACGTTACTGTGCAGTTGGAGACTGGTGGGAAATGTTTAGAGGCGATCGGGGCGATCGGGGCGATCGGGGCGGACGGGGCGGGCAAGGCGGACGGGACGGCAGGAACAGGGCGGTCGAGGCGGACGGAGCGGGCAGGGCGGCAGATTCCTTGAGTGACTTCAATAGCAGCCATGTCAGCTTGCTCGCACTCTGTCGTTGGCTCTCCAGAAGTCTCCAGTCTTTCTCCCCGAGTATGTTCAGTTCGTAGGCGAATCGAAGCAGGTATCCTACCTCGGCCAGACTCCCCAGGCTGATCCCAACGAAGCGACGAAACTCCCGGCTTCCCAAGCGGGCACGACCTTCCACTATGTTGGTCGGGGCAGAAATTGCGGCTCGCTTTAGCTGTGCGGTTAGCCCGTAGAGCTCGCTCCTGGGCCAGGAATGGGTTGCTCGAAATACCGCCAAGGCGAGTGCGTGGGATGCCTGCCACGCCCGGAACTGCTCGTACGGCTCCATTCGTTCAGCGTAGGGCTGAGGGGCGCCATGACCTAACCCGGCCTACGCAATCAGACTACATCCGGACGCGTCCGCCCCGCCCGCCCTGACCGCCCTGACCGCCTTCCACCAAGGCCTTGCCCCCGCCCCTCACCCTATCTATATATGCCGCGCGAAGGGGTAGGCTGCATCCGTACACCGATGGGAAACGATGTCCACGAACGCCAACATCCGGAATCTCGCGATCATCGCGCACGTGGACCACGGGAAGACCACCCTGGTGGATCAGATGCTGCGCCAGGCCGGTGCGTTCCGAGCGAATCAGCAGGTCGAAGAACGGGTGATGGACTCGAACCCGCTGGAGCGGGAGCGGGGCATCACCATTCTGGCCAAGAACACCGCGGTGCGCTGGGGTGGGACCAAGATCAACATCGTGGATACCCCGGGCCACGCCGACTTCGGTGGTGAGGTGGAACGGATCCTCCGCATGGTGGACGGCGTGCTGATCCTGGTGGATGCCGCCGAGGGGCCGATGCCGCAGACCCGGTTCGTCACCCGGAAGGCGCTCAACCTGGGCCTCCGTCCCATCGTGGCGATCAACAAGATCGATCGGGCGGACGCCGAGCCGCTCCGAGTGCACGATGAGGTGCTCGGGCTGTTCATCGACCTGGAGGCGACTCACGAGCAGCTGGACGCGCCTTTCCTCTATACCTCGAGCCGCGCCGGCACCGCGACTTTCGATCTTGAGAAGCCGGGCACCGACCTCAAGCCGTTGTTCCAGTCCATCCTCGACCACGTTCCGGCTCCGACGGGGAACTCGGACCTCCCCTTCCAGATGCTGGTGTCCACCCTCGACTTCTCGACCTTTCTCGGCCGGATGGCCATCGGCCGAATCGAGCGTGGCCGAGTCACGGTCGGCGACCAGGTGGCGCTGCTCCCGCTGGGCGTCCCGGGCATGGTGTCGGACGAGACCATCGAGCAGAGTCGCATCACGAAGTTGTTCACCTTCGACGGGCTCCACAAAGTCGAAGTGAATCAGGTCGACGCCGGAGACATCGTGGTGCTCTCGGGATTGGAAGGGATCGAGATCGGGAAGACGATCACATCGATCGAGATGCCGGAGCGGCTCGCGGGAATCGCGGTGGAGGAGCCGACCATTTCGGTCGACTTCATCATCAACAACAGCCCGTTCGCGGGCCGCGACGGGAAGTTCGTCACCAGCCGCCAGGTCCGGGACCGGCTGTTCCGGGAACTGGAACGAAACGTCGCGCTCAAGGTACAGGATACGGAGAGCCCGGATACCTGGGCGGTAGCGGGTCGCGGAGAGCTCCACCTGGGCATCCTCATGGAGACGATGCGGCGCGAGGGCTTCGAGTTTCAGGTCTCCCGCCCCCGGGTCATTACCCGGATCGGCGAGGGGGGCGAGCGGCTGGAGCCCTACGAGGAGCTGATGATCGATGTGCCTGAGGAGTACATCGGCACCGTCATTGAGAAGCTGGGGCCGCGTCGCTCGGAACTGCTGGAGATGAAGAACCCCGGGCAGGGGATGGTCCGTATGACCTTCCGGATCCCCGCCCGTGGCCTGTTCGGCTACCGGTCCGAGTTCCTGACCGACACCCGGGGGACCGGGGTGATGCACCATCGGTTTCTGGATTACGGCCCCTGGGCGGGGCCGCTGGCGGGGCGCAAGAACGGGGTGCTGGTGGCCGACCGGGTAGGCAGTGTGGTCGCGTTTGCCCTGGGGAACCTGCAGGAGCGGGCCCAGATGTTCGTCTCCCCGGGCGATGAGGTGTACGAAGGAATGATCGCCGGGGAGAATTCCCGGCCCGGAGACATGGACGTCAACGTGACGAAGGAAAAGAAGCTGACGAACATGCGGACCACGGCGTCGGACGAAAATGTCCAGCTCGAGCCGCCGCGCCAGATCACGCTCGAGTACGCCCTGGAATACATCGAAGAAGATGAGCTGATCGAGGTCACGCCGAAGAGCATCCGCCTGCGCAAGCGGGCGCTCGCGGCGATTGACCGCAAGAGAGCAGCCCGGGCGGCGGCGCGGGCGGCTGACGCATCCTAACTCGCGGGTACCCACCACCCTTTCTCGAGCCGGAGGCACTCATGTTGGCGTGGGAAGCGTCGATGGAGGCGCTGGAGGCACGTCGCCGAGCGGATGACGACGATCTCGACGACGAAGATGCGTTTACCTTCGACGACAACGAGGAGGACGACGAGTTCGACGACGACGATGAGGAGGACTTCGACGACGACGAATTCGACGATGAGGACCTGGACGACGAGGAGTTCGACGACGCCGACGTGGACGAAGTCGAAGACGACGAACCCCGGCGTCGCTGACTGGCAACCGGTCGTTGGGCCCTTGGGCCGGATCCGATCAGGCACCGCCCCCGTGCAGTTGCGGGGGCGGTTGCGTTGACACCGGTCGAATATTGCCGGGCTCGGGGTGTCGGGTTAGCATTTTCGGCCCGTTCTCGGGGCCGGTAGCTCAGGCGGTCAGGCGAACGCATTGACCTGTCCGCCCGGATGCGGGCTCGCGCTGAGCGGGTGAAGCGGCTCCTCGCGATGCACGAGCAGACAATGGGAAATCGCCCGATAGTGAAGCGCCACCACGGCCTGGTTCGGCTGACCCACTGGCTAAGTGCCGTGTGGCTCGTGGGGATGATCGGAAGCGGGCTCCAGATCTATGGGGCGTACGCTCACTTCGGGCCGCGCGGGCACCCCTATCCACTTCCGAACCCTTGGGATGGGCGCAGTTTCCCGGAGTGGGCCCGGCTGGGCGGCTGGCTCGCCGGCGGGCTCAACTGGCACTTCGCGCTCGCCTGGCCGTTCGTCATCACCGGCTTGGTCTACCTGGGGTTTCTCGCGGTGTCCGGCGAGTGGCGGTCGCTGCTTTTCCGTCCGCGGGACCTGGGCCCCGCCTGGCAGATGCAGCGCTACTACCTGGGCCTGCGGAAGGAGCATCCACCGCAGGGGAAGCACAACGCGCTCCAGAAGCTGGCCTACACGTCAATCGTACTCCTCGGCGCGATCGCGGCCCTGAGCGGGTTCGCCATCTACAAGCCGGTGCAGCTCGCCTGGCTCACTGCTCTCTTCGGTGGCTACGAGCTGGCGCGCTATTGGCATTTTGTGACGGTGTGGGTGTTCGTCGGGTTCACCCTGATCCACGTGATACTGGTCCTCGTGGTCGATCCACCCTCACTCAGGGCGATGATCACCGGCTGGTATCGGGGGAAGTTTCCCAGCCATGACTGAGCGATCAGGAAGGCTCAACCGGCGGGACTTCCTTCCGCTCGGGCTGGCGGCGGGTCCCGCGGGGCTCGTTGCGGCGTGCGGCTGGGAGGGAGGGCCCGGCCTCGAACCCAAGCTGCGAGCGTTCAGTCGGGTGAACGACTGGGTTGGAGAGAAGATCTTCCTCTCCCGTGACCGGCTCGCACGAGGGTACCCGATAAGTGCTCGCACGGCGCCGGCGGACTTCCCCGCGTACTCCATCACCTTCAATAACACCGGCGGGTACCCGACCGTCGAGCGCCCCGACTCGTGGGTGCTCGACGTGGGAGGGCTGGTCCGGAAGCCGATCCGGCTCACCAGGCCGATGATCGAGGCGCTCCCGCGCCTTACCTACACCGTGAAGCACCACTGCGTCGAGGGCTGGACCGCGATCGCCACCTGGACCGGCGTACCGGTCTCGGTGATCGCCGCGATGGTCGAACCCACCACCGAGGCGCGGTATATCCGCTTTGACAGCTTCGACAGCGGGTATTACAACGGGTGGGACCTCGAGAGCGCGATGCACCCGCAGACGATTCTGGCCTACGCCTGGAACGATCGGCCACTGATGATGAACCACGGCGCTCCACTCAGGCTGTACTCCCCGATCAAGCTGGGCTACAAACTCACCAAGTATCTCACCGCGATGACCTTCACCCGGGAGCGGCCCGGTGGGTATTGGGAGAACCAAGGGTACCCATGGTTTGCCGGGTTGTAGAATCCCCTGTGCGGGGGCGGTTGCGGTGCCACCGGTCGAGCCTTGCCGGGCCTGCGGCGTCCGGTTAGCATTTCGGCCCGTTCTCGGGGCCTGTAGCTCAGGTGGTTAGAGCGCACGCCTGATAAGCGTGAGGTCGGTAGTTCAACTCTACCCAGGCCCACTTTCTAGGCCGTCAGCCGTCAGCCGTCAGCCGTCAGCCATAAGCCCTAAGCCCTAAGCCATAAGCCATAAGCTTTGTGCTCGATGCCCCGCCGTCCGTCGTGACTGGCGGGGCTTGGTTATATGGCTTGGATCCATCAATGTCGCAGGCTCAAGCCAGATTCCCTTGCGTCCTGAGGCAAGTTGGACTGAGCCACCGTCCGTGTCGGGCAAGAACCGCCTGACGCACTAATTGGCTAGCGAGCATCTGCCAGGAACCTCCTCCGGCCGCAGAGAGATGACGCTCGCACTCTTTCTGGTCTTCCTGCACCTGCTTGTGCTGGGGTCCGTTGGACTCCTGCTGGCTCATTGGCATCTCGACCGCCGCCGGCTACGTCGGATCATTGCAGGAAAGGTGGGACCACTATCTGATCCAGGCGGAGCGACCCAGTGGCTCGCCGGATGGATCCATGCTCATGTCCCGCGTCAACAGGATCCGCTCTTCGTCTCCCGGTTGTTTCACGTTTTCGGCGCCTCTCCGACCGCTGTTCTCCTCTCCGGCGGATGCTGCTCCGGCAAGGCACGGTTGTACATTCTCGGCCTCGACCTGCTGGGAATCCGCGCCGCGCAGATCACCCTCTACCATGTCTCGGGCTGCGCTCAGCACTGCGCCGTGGAGGTGACGGTGCGTGGCGATCGAATGATCGTGGATCCGCTGTATGGTCTCTATTACACCGACAGCGAGGGCGCCCCACTGGGGCTGGAAGCGCTGCAAAGCGGGCGGCCGCCTACACTGCAAACCCTGCCATTCAGTATCGCGACAGCCTATCCGCCGTATCCGTACTACGATTTCGACTACGGGAACACCAAAACTGCGAACTGGACCCGCTCGATGCCACGGCGTGCCGCTTATCGGCTGCTCCACGCCATCTCTGGCGGAGGTATCGATCGGTTCCGGGTCCCGGCAATTCTGGAGTGGCCCCAGATTCTCATTTCGACCACCTTGCTGGGGGCGGCCGGGTTGATGGACCTGGTGCTGCTGCTCATCTAGCGGCTCACGAGCGGAGGTGACAGGATGTCCCGCCGCCCAGGCCGTACCGTGACCACTCAAAGCCACCCTGTTTCGAGCTCCACGCTGTTACATTGATCCTCCTTCGATACTCGGGGGTAATCACTTCGCCCCTGAAGTGGATCCAATCCCTCCATACCCTGACAACAATGTTCAATCGCATCGCGCTGGCCATCGGTCTCCTGCTTGCCCTTGCTTCGCCCACCCTCGCCCAGACCAAGCTCCTCCGCTTCCCCGACATTCACGGGGACAAGGTGGTCTTCACCTACGGCGGCGATCTCTGGCTGGCTCCGGTCTCGGGAGGCACTGCGACTCGGCTCACGGCCCACGCCGGGCTCGAGCTCTTCGCCAAGTTCTCACCCGACGGGAAGACCATCGCGTTCACCGGGCAGTATGACGGAGACGAACAGGTCTACGTGGTGCCGGTAACCGGCGGGGTGCCCAAGCAGCTCACCTTCTATCCTGCGCGGGGTCCCCTCACCGAGCGCTGGGGCTACGACAACCAGGTCTATGGCTGGACGCCGGATGGGAAGCGGATCCTGTTCCGCAGCCTGCGCGACGGCTGGACCCTGGTGGAGAACCATCTGTACACGGTGAGCGTCGAGGGAGGCGGTGCGGTGGAGCTCCCGATGCCGACCGCCGGCGCCGGCGCATTTTCTCCCGATGGGAAACAGATGGTGTACTCCCCGCTCTTCCGCGATTTCCGTTCGGAGAAGCGCTACGGCGGTGGACAGGCCAACCGGCTCTGGATTTTCGATCTCGCGGGCAAGACCGCCAAGCCGATCTCCGAAGGTCCTCGCGCGGAGCGTGATCCGATGTGGCTGGAGAAGACCATCTACTACAACACCGACAAGACCGGGACCTTCAACCTCTGGACCTACGACATCGCCTCGGGCCAGCGGCGCCAGGTGACCCAGGGCACGACGTGGGATGTGCGCTGGCCCAGCCTGGGTGACGGCGGCCGGATCGTCTACGAGCTGGGCGGCGAGTTGCAGGTGCTGGACACCAGGACGGGGCAGTCCACGCCGATCTCCATCACGGTGCCGACCGACGCTGTCGCGTCCCGCCCGTCGCATATCTCGGCGGCCGATGCGATCGAATGGTTCAGCGTGAGCCCCAAGGGAGAGCGAGCGCTGTTCGTGGGACGGGGCGATGTCTTCACGGCGCCGATCGAGAAGGGACCGACCCGGAACCTGACCAATTCGTCGGGGGCCCACGATCGGGACGCGCGCTGGTCTCCTGACGGCAAGGAGATCGCCTACATCTCGGACCAGACCGGCGAAGACGAAGTCTGGGTGATCCCGCAGGACGGGACCGGCAAGGCGACGCAGCTCACGACTGGCGGCAAGGCCCGCCGCAGCAATCCGGTCTGGTCTCCCGACGGGAAGCGCATCGCCTTCGGCGACAAGGATGGCAAGCTCTATGTGCTGGGCCGGGCCGACAAGAAGGTGATCGAAGTGGCCGATGATCCGCGGGGCACGATCGGGGACTACGTCTGGTCGCCGCGGGGCAACTACCTCGCCTTCAGCATGCGGGCCCTCGACAACGAGTTGTCGGTCTACATCTGGAGTGCCGGCGACGGCAAAGTGCGGCGGGTGACCGGGCAGCCCTTTGCCGAATACAACCCCGCGTGGGATCCGAAGGGAGACTATCTGTATTTCCTGAGCGATCGCGAATACCAGCCCCTCATCTCCACCGTCGAATTCAATTTCGCCGCCAATCGGACCACGGGGATCTTCGCGCTCGCCCTGCGCAAGGATGTGAAGGATCCGTTCCCGCCGCAGAGCGACGAGGTGAAACCGGATTCCGCGGCCGCCGACGGACAGCACCAAGGCCGCGAAGCCGGCCGAAAGGAGAAGGGGAAGAAGCCCAAGGCGGCGAAGGACAGCACGGCCGCCAAGACCGACAGCCTCAAGATCGACTTCGACGGCATCGAGACCAGAGTCGCCCGGGTTCCGCTCGAGGCCGACAATATCGGCGGCCTCACCGCCACGAAGGATTACCTGTTGTACCAGGTATTCGGCGGCTTCTACTATGGTCGCGACAACGACCGGAAGACGGCACTCAAGGTCTACACTCTGGCCGATCGCAAGGACACGACGATCGCCACCGACGTCAACGGCTTACGAGCTTTCCCAGGACGGCAAGAAGGTCCTGCTATCGAGCGGCAACACGTACCAGCTGCTCGATGCGACGCCGACCGGCGGCGGCTCCAAGAAAACCGTGTCGACGGCTGGGCTGGCGGTTGACCGGGTGCCGGCCGAGGAATGGGCCCAGATCTTCGATGAAGTGTGGCGCCGCTATCGCGACTACTTCTATGTGAAGAACATGCACGGGTACGACTGGGAAGGCCTTCGCAACCGGTATCGCCCGCTGCTGCAGTACGTGGCCCACCGTTCGGACCTCAACTACGTCATCTCTGAAATGATCGCGGAGTTGAGCGTGCAGCACGCCTACATCTCCGGCGGCGACTGGCAGCGGCCGCCGCGCCCCAAGGTGGCGCTTCCGGGCGCCCGTTTCGCAGTGGACTCGGCGACCGGGCTCTATCGCATCGCGAAGATCTTCGGCGGCCAGAACGAGGAACCGAATTACCGGTCCCCGCTCACCGAGATCGGCGTCAACGCGGCGGTGGGCGATTACGTGCTCAAGATCGACGGCGAGCCAGCTTGACGGCACAGACCGATCCCTATCAGCTCCTGCGTAACAAGGCGGATCGTCCGGTGACCCTGACGCTGAGCCGAGCCGCCAAGGGCGATTCGGGCCGCCAGGTGACCTTCGAGCCGGTCAGCGACGAGTCGGACCTCATCTATCTCGAGATGGTCCAGCAGAACCGGAAGCGGGTTGACGACGCGACCGGAGGGCGCGTCGCCTACATCCATGTTCCCGACATGGGCGAGGACGGAATCCGCGAATTCATCAAGTGGTACTATCCCCAGATCCATCGTCAGGGATTGATCATTGATGACCGTGACAACGGCGGCGGCAACGTGTCCCAGATGCTGATCGAGCGGCTGCGCCGCACGCTGCTCTCCCTGGATTTCTCCCGCACCGACGACGCGGCGAGCACCTACCCCGACGGTGTCTTCGTCGGGCCCAAGGTGGGCCTCGTGAACGAGAATTCGGCATCGGACGGGGACATCTTCGCGGCGATGTTCAAGCAGGCCAAGATCGGACCGTTGATCGGCAAGCGTTCATGGGGCGGGGTAGTGGGAATCTCCGGGCACGGACCTCTGATCGACGGCGGAACGGTATTCGTTCCTGAGTTCGCGCACCGCCAGCACGACCGGCGAGTGGATCATCGAAGGCTATGGCGTGGATCCGGACATCGAGGTGGAGAACGATCCCGCCTCGGTCCTGGCGGGTCGGGATCCGCAGCTCGAGCGGGCGATCGCCGAGGTCAAGAAGGCGCTGGAGACCCAATCCGGGCACGCTGCCTGGCAAGCCGGCGGACCGGGTCAAGACGAAGTAGCTTCCCGGTAGGGCGCCCGCAATCCTGCTCCCAGACTCGAGACAGCTGGATCCTCCTCGCCTGTGGATGAACGGCTCAGGTGGTTGTCGCCATGCATCGACAGCGGAGGTCGTGAATGAGCGAAACACCGTTCTCGGAGCTGCCCAGGAGGCTTGCCGTCCTGGCGGGCGCACTGGTTTTTCTGGTCGGAACATTCGTATTGCTCGGCTGGACCCTGGACCTCGACGTCCTGAAACGCGTTGCACCCGGATGGCCAGCAATGGCCCCGCTCACGGCGCTGGCCTTCATGTTGTCCGGAGCGGCACTGTGCGGCCTTGTCGCCACGAGTCCTCGTGCGGTGGGCCGGAGTTCGGAATGGATGCCGTCATCGCCAAGGCGCTGGCCGTGGCAAGGGTTCGCGGCTGCGGTGGCGTTCATCGGATTGCTCAGGCTGTCCGCCTACCTGATGGGCTGGAATCTCGGCCTCGACCTGCTTGGCTTTCGGGAGTCGCCCGCTGCGGATGGAATCCCTGCCCCGACTCGCATGGCACCAGCGACTGCGCTGGCCCTCCTTCTGCTGGGATGCGCGTTGGGCTTGGCGACCCGCCCCCGTTTCAGTGTTGCGTTTCAGGTCTTCTCCCTATTGGCCGGTTTGTTGGGGTGGCTGGGGTTCAGTCACTATCTCTATGGCGGTGGACCGCTGCTGCCCTTCGCGCCGATGGCGGTTCACACCGCAGTGACGTTTCTGATCCTGAGCGTCGGCATTCTCTGTACCCGGACCGACGCCGGCCTGGTGGCATTGCTGACGAGCGACACCCTGGGAGGCTTGATTGCCCGGCGCCTGGTGCCGGCCGTGTTGGTTGTCCCGGTCCTGCTGGGCTGGCTACACCTGAAGGGACAGACGGCTGGTTGGGTCGGTGGCGCGGCCGGAACCGCACTGCTTGCCTTGGCCAACATCCTGATCCTGGGTGCTCTCGTCTGGATCAACGCCAGACTGCTGCTTATCACCGATACCCAGCGCAACAGAGCGTCGGTGGCGTTGCGTGAAAGCGAGGCGCGTTTTCGCGCCACCGCTGACACGGCGCCGGTGATGATCTGGATGGCAGGCATCGACCGCCTCTGCACGTTCGTCAACAAGGGCTGGCTCGATTTCACGGGCCGCAGCATGAACCAGGAACTCGGTAACGGATGGGTTGAGGGAGTCCATCCGGCGGACCGTGACCGGTGCATCCGGACTTATAACGATGCGTTCGACGGGCACCGTGCTTTCACGATGGAGTACCGCATCCGCCGGCACGACGGTACGTATTGCTGGATCCTCGACAGCGGTGTGCCCCACTTCGAGGCGGGCGACCGGTTCGTCGGCTACGTCGGTTCGTGCGTCGATGTGACCGATCTCAAACGAGCGCATGAACGGATGCGCCTCGTGGTGGAGGCCGTCCCTAATGCGATTGTCGTGTCAAATCAGGAGGGCCGGATCACCTTGCTCAACGCGCAGGCGGAGAGGGTGTTCGGCTATACCCGCGAAGAGCTGCTAGGCCGGTCCATCGACATCCTGATTGCCGAGCCGTCCCGCTCCGCTCATGCCGACAATCGTCACCGCTACCTCCAGGCGCCCACCGCACGGGTGATGGATACCGATCACGATCTGTACGGCCGGCGCAAGGACGGTAGCGAAATTGCGATCGAAGTAGGCCTCAATCCAATCGATACTTCCGAGGGCACGGCAATACTGGCGTCGATCGTCGATGTCACCGCACGCCGGGCACTGGAGGTGGAGGCGGCGCAGCAGCGCCATCAACTGGCACACCTGTCGCGGGTGGCGATGCTGGGGGAGCTGTCCGGTGCACTTGCCCACGAGCTAAGTCAACCGCTGACAGCGATACTCAGCAACGCCCAAGCCGCCCTGCGATTGCTGCCGGCGGACCCAGTTGACCTCGACGAGGTACGGAACATCGTCACGGACATCGTCGCGGATGACATACGCGCCGGCAGAGTCATCAGCCGCCTGCGCGCCATGCTCAAGAATGACCCGGCCCAACACCTGCCGCTCGACGTCAACGAAGTCGCGCTCGACGCCCTCAGGTTGATGCGCATCGATCTCCTGAACCGCAACGTACCGGTCATCACGCAGCTCGGAGCGGGACTGCCCCTGGTGGAGGGCGACCGGGTCCAACTACAGCAGGTCCTGCTCAATCTCTTGATGAACGGGCGCGAGGCCATGGACGGAGCGCCGGATCGAGCCTTAACGCTGCGAACTGTGGCGCTAACCGATGGAGGAGTCGAAGTGTCGGTTGCCGACCGGGGCAGCGGAATCCCTCCAGAAAACCTGGAGCGCATCTTCGAGCCCTTCGTGAGTACCAAACCCGAGGGCCTGGGGCTGGGACTTGCTATCTGTCGTACCATCGTCACTGCGCATCATGGGCGTCTGTGGGCCACCAACAACGCCGATCGTGGCGCAAGCCTCCACTTCACCTTGCGTTCAAGGAAGACAACGGTGCCGGCGGCAGGCAGCGCCTCGTGACGCCGAGACCCCGGAATCTCCGCGTCGCTGCGGTTCAGACCCCAGGGCCGGTTTACGACCGGCCCCCATATGGCTCATTTCATGTCCACCGGTGTACTCCACGCAATTGGTGGATCTGCTGCAGGAATTGGTGGTGCAATTCCATTAGTTTTCAGGCGTCACCCTGAACGATCCCCGTTCATTGAGTGTTCTTAATACTCTGCGCTGAATCAAGATGCTCGCTCTTCGAACCACCGCATTCCCGGCCGCCTCCTTCCTGACCCTCGCTCTCCTTTGCGCTCCTGCTCTCGCGGCGCAGCAGTCCCGCCCCGATGGCGAATGGCGGTTGGACATGGCCAAGGCCGGCCTCGATTCGGGCAGTGCCCCGGCCGACAGCCAGGCCCCGATTCGGCCGTCCTGGGGTGAGCCCTCCTCAGGAACCGCCGGGGGAGAACCACGACAGCCGACTCCTGGATACGGAGGGCGCAGGCCCGAGTGGAGTGAGAAGACCAAGGCCCGCATGCGGGAGACCATGGTGCTTTCGAAACGGGTGCCCCGGCGGATCAGGATCGATGCCCAGGCCTCCACGTTTACCGTGGTGGACGACTCCGGCGGCGTGAAGACCTTCCGGATTGATGGGAAGAAGCTCGAGGAGCCGCTCGAGAGCGGCGGGACGGTCGAAACCACGGCCAAGTGGGATCACGACGCCATCGTGATCGAGCGCAAGGTGGGCGGCGGCGGCAAGGTGAAGACGACCTACGAGCTGGGTCTGAGCGGTACCCGGCTCATCGCCTTCGTGGATCTGGACGGGATGATGTCGGGACGTTCGTTCACCCTGCACTACCTTCGGGTTCCAGCCGATTCGTCAGACACGGGAGCAATTTCCGCCCCCTGAATCCCTCGCTCGACCTGCCGATCAGTTGGTTCGAGGTGCCGCGGTGTCGGTGGCAGTGTGAGGACCCCCCGGTCCGGTGGGGCCGTAACGATTGCCGATTGCCGATTGCTGATTGACCGCCCTTACACATTCAGCAATCAGCAATCCTCAGCAATCAGCAATCGTTTACGACCGCACGGGCCCAGGAGCCTACTCTACAGGGACATCACGAAGGCAACCAGCGCGGCCCGTTCCCTCGGGCTCAGGCGCATGAATCCGGCGCGGGCGGCCGAACCTTCACCTCCGTGTCGTGCGACCGCCTCATCCACCGTCTCCGAGATCCCGTCGTGCATGAACATGTCGAGGAACTGCATGCCGAATAGGGGCTGGGTGCGGAACTCGCCCGGGTTCGCGACGCCATTGCAACCGTCGCTCCTGCCCTCACCGAGATCGTGCAGCAGCAGATCCGAGTAGGCGAACACGGGCTTGAATGAAAGTGCCCGGATCGGGCTGTACCCGGTCAACAGCACAGGAATGTGACAGCTGGTGCACTTCACCTGGCTGAATAACTGCCGCCCCCGCCAGGTCTCCGGGGTCTGGGGCAACGGTGAGGGAGGTGCCAGAAACTTGACGAAATCGGTGGCGGCCTCGAGCGACGACGCATCCAACTCAGGGTCGCGCGCCAGATCCACTCCGGCGGGAAGCGGCTTCCCGGCGACGCTTCCCTCCGCGGGATTCAAGGGATTGGTCACCCCCATCTCATTGAAGAATGCGCCCGCATTGAATTCGTCGAGCGATTCCGTGGTCGCCTTGCGTCCGAAGCGACCCACCCGCCCGTTCGGCAGGATGGCGGGACGACCGTGTACTCCTTCGGGGTGCCGGATGTAGGAGAGCGCGATGATCGTCCGGTCGCTCACCGCGTCGATAAGGCCCAGTCCAAAGACGATCGGCGTGGTCCGCATTGCCGTTCCGTTGCCGCCCGCTGGTGTGGGTTCCTTCGTGATTCCCATCGCGGCCTGGAGCTCCGGAGTCGCATGCTGCTGCACCACCGGCCCTCCGGCGTTTCCGAGCGTGTTGCAGCCGCGAGGATTGTGGCTATAAGCCGTGACATGCACCTCGGCAGAATCGCCGTAACCACCCAGCACAGGATCGTTGTGGCACTGAGCACAGGAGGTGGAGTTGAAGAGCGGACCGAGACCGGTCGCCGGAGTGAACTCGGTCGCAAACACTGCCATTCCGCTGTTGAAGTGCTGGAGTTGACCCGGAGTCAGGAATGGCAACGGGTCACCAGGTGCGGGCGCCTTCCTGGCTATGCCGGCAGGAACAGGTGGTTGAGTGGGACTGTTCTCGTCCTGGCAGGCCACAGGAAGCAGGCCGGCGGCCAGCGCGAAGGCGCCCACCATGAATCGACGCATAAGTACCTCCCGATGAGTGGCGTCGATGGATCCCCATGGTCATGACCAGGGGATGGGTGAACATGCGGAGCCGGGAAGGTCGCTCGAAGGCGCACCCGCTCCCTGCCCCTCAAGCCAGATTTTCTCCGGTGAGGATTGGGCGGTGCAGGTCAGCCGACGGCAGCAAAGCTGCGGGAACACCCCGCAGAGCGGCCTGACTGCGTGCACCGTCATTGAGTCTTGAATGCTGCCGAGGGGGGTGGCAGCGCCCCATCTATGACGCTTCGCGAGTGTAACCAAGCCCTTTGTTTCGCGCGGCGACCTGCATCACACAAATTGTATTTAATATCCGGCGGCTTGTCCGTCCTTCCGATGGTCCGATCCAGCCACCCATCCCTGATCCAGCCGAACGATGATCTGGGCGCCGCCCGCCGATCCGGGTGCCAGGTTGACCACCTGGTGTCCCATGGCCTGGAGCTTCGAGCGCACTTGATCCGCTAATGGAGCTTCGAGAGCTACCCTCAGGCCGCTCAGGTGCCGGAAGCGGGGCGCGTCGATGGCTTCCTGCACATTCATCCCGAAGACCAGAAGATTGAGCAGCACCTGGACGTGTCCCTGGGGCTGCATGGACCCTCCCATGACCCCGAAACTCATCCAGGCCTCCTCCCCCTGCGGGGTCGAGCGGGTCACGAATCCCGGAATCAGGGTGTGAAAAGGCAGTTTGTTGGGACCGACAGTGTTGGGAAGTCCCGGTTCCAGGGTGAAGCCCGATCCCCGATTCTGCAGGGCGAATCCGGTTCCCGGCACCACAACCCCCGAGCCGAAGGCGTCGAACAGGCTGTTGATGAAGGAGACCATGTTGCCCTGCGCGTCGGCCGCCGTGAGGTAGATGGTCTCACTGTGGGTCATCGCGGCGCCCGGCTCCTGTCGTTGAGCGGCGCGGCTGGCGTTCAACTTCGCCCGGCGCTGGGCGATGAACTTGTCGGAGTAGAGCAGGGAAACCGGAGTCTTCATGGCCGAGGGATCGCCCACGTAACGATCGAGATCCGCGAAGGCGAGCTTCTTCGCCTCGATCAGCCGGTGGAGATACGGCACCGAATTGTGTCCTAACGCGGCGAGATCGTAGGGCTCCAGAATCTTCAGCATCTCCAGCACGGCCACGCCCTGGTTGTTGGGCGGCAGTTCCCAGACCCGATACTCCTTGAACTGCACCGAGATCGGCTCGACCCACGTGGCCTGTTGAGTCATCAGGTCCTCGAGGGTGAGGAAGCCTCCCAGGGCCTGCACCCGATTGACGATGCGTTGACCAAGCTCCCCGCCGTACAACACCCCGGGCCCGCCCTCGGCGATCGCACGGAATGTCCGGGCCAGGTCGGGGTTCTTGAACCATTCCCCGGCTTTGGGCGTGCCGGTGCCATCCACCATGAACGTGGCTCGAGCGCCTTCGTCTTTCCGAAGCCGGTCGGCCTCGTCGGCCCATTGCCGTGCGATGATGGGGGAGACCGGGAACCCTTCCTCGGCCAGCTGGATCGCGGGTGCCAGCGCCTGAGCCAGAGTGATGGTTCCGTAGTGCTCCAGCAGCTTGGCCCAACCACTGAGGGCCCCGGGGACCGTGATCGTCTCGGCGCCCTCGCTGGGAACCTCCTTCAGCCCCCTGTCGAGCAGGACTTCGCGCGTCATTCCGGCGCCCGATCTGCCACTCGCGTTGAGCCCGATCAGCCGACTTTCCTTGGCCGACCAGAGTAGCGCGAACATGTCGCCGCCGATGCCGGTCATGTGCGGTTCCACCAGGTTGAGAACCGCCGCCGCCGTCACCGCGGCATCGAAGGCGTTTCCGCCCCGCTCCAGCACGGCGAGACCCGCGGCCGTGGCGAGAGGCTGGCTTGTCGCGATCACGCCGTGTGGTGCATAGACGGGGGATCGACCCGACAGCGGAGCCGGTGTGCTCTGGGGCGAGGCCGTCGAATGCATGAAAGCCATGAGCGCGATTGCTCCGAAGGCGCGGGACGCGAACGTGAGCGCTGAGTGGTGGGAAGCCATGCACCTGTTGTGGTTTGGAGGGAAAAAGGTCCGGAAAGCTATTGTGTCCGCCTGTTGCCCGGTAGGCGCTGGAACGTTCCGGCTCAGGGAACTGGCTGGTCTTCCAGCATTTGGCATGCGCTGCCTGCGCAGGTCATCAGTTGGTGTAGCCGGGCCGCGAGCGCCGGCGCGGCCGTTGTGTCCCCGCCGCTGAAGAGGTTCATCAACTCGTAGGGATCGGCGACGAGGTCATACAGTTCACGTTCGCCGCTCTCCCACTCGACATATTTCCAATGCGCCGTGCGAACGGCGTTCCATCCCACACCCGGAAACCGTTCCGCGGCGTCGCCCAATTCGACCTGAGCACTACTCCCTTGGGCCTTCAGGAATATCGAAGCGGTATCCTCGGGGCCCCGCTCAGCTTCGAAGCTCTGGCGCCAGGAGCCTGACCCTCCACCGAGGATGAGCGGAAGCAGTGAGCGACCATCCACTGCTATGGTCGGAGATACCTTGGCGATCGCCGCCAAAGTCGGTGCGACATCAATGTTGAGCCCTACCTGGTCCACCACCACGCCGGCCGGGACCCCGGGACCTCGCACTACGAATGGCACGCGGAGGTCTTCCTCGTAGGGAAGATTCTTTCCCTGCTGGCCTCGGTGCTCCCCGACATGAAATCCGTTGTCGGAGAGGTAGAAGATCCAGCTTTCGTCGAGCAGGTGCTCGTCCTGCAAGGCGGTCACTACGGAATCCACCAGGTCGTCTATGGACTGGAGCGACCGGAGGCGATTCTGGTAGAGGGTGGTCAAGTTGGCCAGATCACTGGGGTCCAGCAACGGGCGGGAGCGGATGGGTAATGGCTTGTCGCTCACGTCCGCCTCGTTGAAGCTGGGAGGAGTGGGAAGCGGCGTCCCAGTGAAGAGGTTCGAGTGCCGCGGGGCGAAGGCCGCCGGTACGTGAGGGGAGAAATGGAGCGAGGTAGAGAAAGAGTGGCGTGCTGTCCTGCGCCGCCTGGTGGATAGCCGCAGCCGCCTTTCGCGCGATGACGTCGGTGAGGAAGTCGCCCGGGCCGGCTCCGTAGTTAACGAACCTGCCGTTCTCGTCCACTGCGTAGTTGAATCCTCGGTAAGGCGCATCCCCGATTCCCCCGTACCACTGGGTCCAACCAGGCGGCGCCGCCCCGGCTTGGTTGATGCCGTATCCATTGAGGTACTTGCCCGCAAGGATGGTCCGGTAACCTGCCTGCTCCAGCCAGGTAGCAATCGTCGAGTGCTCCAGGCCCTGACCTGCGAACTTGAGATATCCTCCCGCAGGTGGAACGTTACCCTGAATCCCGGTGTTATGGGCGTACTGGCCACGGAGAATGCTGGCCCGCGATGGGCAGCAGAGGGAGTAGGTGACGAAGAAATTGCTGAACGTCGTCCCGTGGTCCTGTAGCAGCGCTTTCGTTTTCGGCAGGAAGGCGTGGATTGCGAGATCCTCATCATCCGACAAGATGAGGATGATGTTGGGCAGGCGCTCGGGGCCCGGAGTCGGTGGCGTTCCCCGGGTGGGAGCATCGGAGCAGGTGATCGCCGCTGACAGCAAAACGGGCAACCAGGCCCGTGAAAAAACTCGCGCCATTCTCTGAAACCGCAAAAGGACCCGAAGAATAGTCCCGAAGGGTCATCTCCGCCCAGTCCGATACACAAGAATCGCCCTGGCCCGCGGGCGGCGGGACCAGGCGAGAAATGGCTGGCAGTCTGGGTGAAATCCGCTGCCGTTCGCTAGGCGATCGTCACGTCTTTGCAGAGGTAGACGTCCTGGATCGCGGTGAACAGCGCCACACCGTCCTTCATCGGCTTCTGGAATGCCTTGCGGCCGGAGATGAGGCCCATGCCTCCCGCCCGCTTGTTGATCACGGCCGTCACTACGGCATCCTGGATGTCGTTCTTCCCTGACGCGCCACCGCTGTTGATCAGGCCGGCGCGGCCCATGTAACAATTGGCCACCTGGTAGCGGCAGAGATCGATGGGATGGTCGCTGGAGAGTTCGGTGTAGATTCGCTCGTCGAACTTCCCGTAGCTCGAACCGCCCATGTTCAGCGCCTGATACCCGCCGTTGTTCTCGGGGAGCTTCTGCTTGATGATATCGGCTTCGATCGTGACGCCGAGGTGATTGGCCTGGCCGGTAAGATCGGCCGCGAGGTGATAATCCTTGTCCTTCTTGAAAGCCGGATTGCGGAGGTAGCACCACAGGACGGTGGCCAGGCCCTGGTCGTGCGCCATCGCGAACGCCTGGCTAATCTCGATGATCTGGCGCCCGCTCTCCTCGGACCCGAAATAGATCGTGGCACCGACCGCCGCCGCGCCCATGTCCACCGCCTGCTTGACCGTCCCGAAGAGCACCTGGTCGAACTTGTTGGGAACCGTGAGCAGCTCGTTGTGGTTCATCTTCACGATGAACGGAATCCGGTGGGCGTACTTCCGGGCGCAGAATCCCAGCACCCCAAACGTGGAAGCGACGGCATTGCATCCGCCTTCCATCGCCAGCTTGAGGATGTTTTCCGCGTCGAAGTAATCGGGATTCTTGGCGAAGCTGGCCCCGGCAGAGTGCTCGATTCCCTGGTCGACCGGCAGGATCGAGAGGTAACCGGTCCCGCCCAGCCGGCCGGAACTCACCAGTCGCTGCAGATTGCCGAGGACCCGGTTGTTGCGGTCGGATGGGGCGAAGATCCGGTCGATGAAGTCGGGCCCCGGAACATGGAGCCGGTTCCTGGCAATCTTCGGTGAAGAGAACTTGAGAAGATGATCGGCCTTGTCGCCGAGCACGGAGACGATCTGATCAATACTCGCCATTGCAGCCTCTGTTCGGGGTGGCGGCGGCCGACCCGGCAAGCCGGGTGCCGTGGTGGGGCAGGCAAGCCGGTGCCGCAGCCAGTATAATGTCCTGCGGAGGGCTCGCGAGCCACCCCGGGCCTCCCGGTGCCTTTGCCCTATATGATTGCCAGTACCCTGGAGAAGATGTCATGGCCACCAAATCAGCCAAACCACGGCCCCGCAAAGCCGCCAAGCCGGCCCGGTCGACCAAGTCTGCGGCCCGGCGGCCAAAACGCCACGAGCCGGAGTCCCTCCGGCTCCGCCAGATCACCCCCGGCCTCACCGTCAACGACCTCACCCGAAGCATCGGCTTCTACACCGAGGGCCTGGGATTCGTCATTCAAGACCGTTGGGAAGAGGACGGCAAGCTCGCGGGCGTAGGTCTCAAAGCGGGAAGTGCCGAGCTTGTTCTGACCCAGGATGACTTCAAGAAGGGCCGTGATCGGGTGAAGGGAGTCGGCCAGCGGCTCTGGTTCTATACCACCCAGGACCTCGATGATCTGGCCACCCGGGCCAAGGCCAGCGGCATCGTGCTGGATCAGGAGCCCTCGGATATGCCGTGGGGCGCCAGAATCTTCATGCTTACCGACCCCGATGGTTTCAAACTTTCCTTCTCCAAGCAAAGTTAGGACGACTATGCGAGCCTTTTCCCTGATTGGCTGGATCGCACTCACGGCGGCGGTTCCACCTTGCCGCGCAAGTTCGCTCCGCCGAACAGCAGATAGCCGGTGCGGTCACCGCGGCACCCGAAGCGATGCGCAAGGACGCAACGGTCCTGGGCTACAGCAACTATCACCGGATGACCGTGCTGCGACAGGGCAGTGGAGAGATGGTTTGTCTGGCCGATGATCCCTCGGCGGCCTCGTGGCATGTCGCCTGTTATCACAAGGATCTCGACCCCTTCATGGCGATGGGTCGCGAGCTCGAGGCGCAGGGGAAGACGTCTCAGGAGATCAAGGAGGCTCGGCGCGCGGCAATCAAGGCGGGCACGCTCAAGATGCCCGATGGGCCGCGCGCGCTCTACAACCTCTATGCGCCGGCCGACAGCATCGATTCCGAGACCGGCATTGCCAAATCGCCGGAGGGGCTTCAGGTGGTCTACATCCCCTACGCCACCGAGGAGACGACCGGTCTGCCGATCAAGCCCGAGAAAGGAAAGCCCTGGATCATGGGGGCAGGTGAGCCTTGGGCCCACATCATGATCGTGCAAGCGGAGGAACCATGAGGGGGCTGGCCTGAGCGGCAGCACCAGGCAGGACGATCGGACGATAGCAGCGTTGCTTGAGCGGCCTGTCGAGCAGGCCTGTTTCTGGCTTGCTCAAAGGAAGGCTTCGAAAGTCACGGTTCAAGAAGGCGTTGACGAGGCGACAGTTGTTGTCGTAGGGGGCGGTCTCACCGGACTGTGGACCGCCCTCTTTCTGTGTGAGCTCGATCCGTCGGCTCGGGTAGTCGTGCTGGAACAGGAGCTTGTGGCCTACGGCGCGAGCGGCCGTAACGCCGGCATGCTGTCGGAGACGGTAGACCATTCCCACGGCCTCGCGGTCGCCCATTTCGGTGCGCGCGAGGCCGCTCTTCTGGCCCGGATCGGCGAATCCAATGTCGCCGAGCTGATCGAGTTCCTGCGCGCCAGGGGATTGGATTGCGACTTCGAGCCGACCGGCCGGATCATCATGGCCCTGACGGCGGGGCAACTCGAAGAGGCTCGGCGGACGGTCGAGAGCGCCGCTGGCCTGGGTCTCACCAGCTTCCGCTTCCTCGATCGCGAGGAGGCCCAGGCCGAGCTCCACTCACCACTGTATCAGGGCGGAGTCGCGGTCAGCGGCGGAGGGATTCTCGATCCGGTCAAACTGGTAGACGCGCTTCGCCAGGAGGCGGAACGGCTCGGCGTCCGGGTCTACGAGAAGAGTCCGGTGCGATCGTTCCACCGGAATGGCTCCGGCATCGTGGTAGAAACCGCGAACGGTATGCTGCGAGCGCGGAGGGCCGTGCTCGCCACCAGCGCATACACCCATCACCTGTTGCCGAAGGTCACCCGCTGGTTCATCCCGCTCTACGATTACGTCCTGGTGAGCGTCCCGCTTACGGCTTCGCAGTGGGAAACTCTCGGCTGGAAACGGCGGCAGGGAATCACCGATGGCAGGACCTTCTTCAACTACTATCGCCCGACAGCCGATGGCAGGGTGGTCTGGGGTACCAGCGAGGCGACGTATTATCGCGGCAACGAGGTGAGTCCGGCCTGCGATCACTCTGCGGGGCACTATCGCTCTCTTACCGACAGCTGGAAGCGCCACTTCCCGGCACTAGCGGACCTCGAGTGGGAGTACGCCTGGGGCGGTCCGATCTGCTCCACCACACGGTTGACGCCGTTCTTCGGATCGGCTGTCGGAGGCCGGGTGCATTACGGCCTGGGATATACCGGCCACGGACTGGGGACTACTCGACTGGCCGGCCGGATACTGGCTCATCAGGCGCTCGATCGTCCCAGCGAATTGCTGGATCTCGCGCTGGTGAGGAAGAAGCCGTTTCCCTATCCGCCCGAGCCGCTGCGAGGCTGGGCGGTGAACACGGTTACCAGGGGATTGCGGAGGGTTGACGCCGGCGAGCCACCGGGTCTGCTTCTTCGGCTTCTGGAACGGATGGGGATTGGGTTCAGCAGCTGACCAGCAAAAGACGTGAGACGGGAGACGGGAGAAGGGAGACGGTCGTGAGCCAGTGGTAGTTGTCATTCCGAGCGCAGCGAGGAATCTCGATACCTCCCTTTCGTGGATCTTGAGGTGTTGAGATTCCTCAGTCGCTTCGCTCCCTCGGAATGACACCCGTTTTCTAAACTCGCCGATCTCTTGTTCCCGTCTCCCGTCTCCCGTCTCCCGTCTACTTCTCTACCCGACCCAACGCCACGTCCAGGACCTCAAGGGCAAAGTCCACGTCCTGGGCCGTGAGGCACATGGGCGGCTTGATGCGGAGGACGTTGCCATCCAGGCCGCCCTTGCCGAGCAGCACGCCGTGCTCCCGGGCGATCTCCAGGATCTGCAAAGTCTCTTCCTTGGCGGGTTCCTTGGTGCCGCGGTCCCGCACCAGCTCCGCGCCCAGCATCAGCCCCATTCCCCGCACGTCACCGATCAGGCGATGCCGGGTCTGCAGCTCCTTGAGGCCCTGCTTGAAGCGGCCACCTACCACCTTCGAGTTCTCCTGCAGCCCGTCCTCTTCGATCGCGTCCAGCACCGCCAGACCAGCCGCCATCGACACGGGATTACCACCGAAGGTGTTGAAGTGGACCCGCTGGGTGAGCACGGTGGCGATGTCCCGCCGGGTGGTGACGGCCGCGAGCGGTGCGCCGTTGCCGATCCCCTTCGCCATGGTGACGATGTCCGGCACCACCCCGGAGTTCTGAAATCCCCAGTAGTGATCGCCGGTGCGGCCGAACCCGGTCTGTACCTCGTCGGCGATGCAGAGGCCACCATGTTCCCGGACCACCGCGTAGGCTTCCTTGAGATAGTTGGGCGCTCCGTGAGTCGCGCCGCCCACGCCCTGGATCGGCTCGGCGATGAACCCGGCGACCCGGCCCGGGGTCGAATACCGGATCAGCTGGCGGATGTCATCCGCCGCCTGAGACGCGATTTGCTCCGGCGTTCCCGAGAACGGGCTGCGATAGGGGTCGGGAGAGATCGCGTGATGAATGCCGCTGTTGAGCTGGGCGGGATACTTCCAGGTGTGGTGCGAGGTCGCCGCCATCGCCGTTGGGGAATTGCCATGGTAGCTGTTCCGCACCGCGATGAGGTCGTTGCTGCCGGTGTAGAGCCGCGCGATCAGCATGGCGAGGTCGTTGGCCTCGCTGCCGCTGTTGGTGAAGTAGGTGACGTCCAGCCCCGGCGGCATCTTCGAGGCAAGCTTCTTGGCCATCGCCGGGAAGTTGGGATGGAGATAGATCGTGGTTGTGTGGGTGATGAGATCGAGCTGGTCCTTCATCCGCGCCACGACCTTGGGGTGGCTGTGCCCGCAGGATACCGTCACGATGCCCGCGAACAGGTCCAGGTACCGCCGCCCCGTTTCGTCGAAGAGGTACTGCATGTGACCCTCGACGATCATCAGTGGATCCTGATAGAGCGTGAAGATCGCGGGATTGCAGTACTGCTGCCGAGTGGCCAGCACTTCCTGCCGGGACGGGCCGGTGTAGGGGCGCGGCTTGTGATCGCGCGGCGGCATGACGGGGCGGGTGGTTGCGGTCGTGGTCATGGTCGACAGTCGAGTGTTGATAGTTCGATTCGCTGCCTGTAAGCCTGATAGCCATGAGGCCGTAACAGCTACTGGCTATAGGTCTTGGCTAACGGCTACGGCTGACGGCTGACGGCTCTCATCTCGACATCCAATTCACCCCCGCCTCCCGATTCCACTTGGTCGTGATTTTCTTGGCCTTGGTCCAGAACTCGATGGAGCCCTGACCGGTGATGTCTCCGGCGCCGAACTTGGAGTCGTTCCAGCCGCCGAATCCGAACGGCTCGCGGGGCACCGGGACGCCGACGTTGACCCCCACCATGCCGGCGCTAGCCCGCTCCATCGCGTAGCGTGCCGCGGCACCGCTCTCGGTGAAGACCGAGGCGGCGTTGCCGTAGCTCGAGGCGTTCTCCACCGCGAGGGCGTCCTCCAGGTTCTCGGCCCGGACGATCGCGAGCACCGGTCCGAAGACCTCCTCGCGGGCGATCCGCATCTCCGGTTTCACCTGGTCGAGAATCGTGGGACCAACCCAGTAGCCACCCTGCTTCCCCGGGACCGTCGCGTTGCGGCCGTCTACCAGGACTTTGGCCCCCGCCGCCTCGGCCTCGCCGATCGCCTGTTCGATCCGTTCTTTGGCGGCCCTGGAAATGACTGGTCCCACATCGCGCCCCAGCACGATCTTCCCCGCCAGATCGATCATTCTTGAGATCACGTGATCGGTCGCCGAAACCGCGACCATGACCGACGCCGCCATACAGCGCTGTCCGGTGCAGCCCGACATCGCGGCGAACACTCCGGTGGATGCCATTTCCGGATCGGCATCCGGCAGCACGATGACGTGGTTCTTGGCCCCGCCCAGGGCGAGCACCCGCTTGAGATGGGAGGTCCCCCGCCGGTACACCTCGCGGGCGACTGCCGAAGACCCGACAAAGGTGACCGCCTCGATGCCGGGGTGATCACAGATGGCTTCGACGACTTCGCGGCCACCGTTCACCGTGTTGAAGACGCCGGGCGGAAGGCCCGCCTCGGTCAGCAGGGCTCCGATCCGCTGCGCGCTCAGCGGGACCCGTTCCGAAGGCTTGAGGATGAAGCAGTTGCCCAACACGATCGCATTGGGAATGGTCCAATGGGGAACCATCGACGGGAAGTTGAAGGGCACGATGGAGGCGACGATCCCCACCGGGTATCGCTCCAGCCGGCACTCGACTCCCCGGCTCACCTCCATGGTCTCCCCCGCCACGAGCTGCGGCATGGAGCAGGCGAACTCGGTGAGCTCGATGGCCTTCAGGATCTCCGCGTCGGCCTCGCTCTTGACCTTGCCGTGCTCTTCCGTGATGAGCGCCGAGAGTTCCGCCAGGTTCTGTTCGAGCAGCGTCTTGTACCGGAAGAAGACCTGGACCCGTTCCTTGATCGGCGTGGAAGACCAGCCCGGCAGGGCGGCGCGCGCCGCGGTGACCGCGGCCTCCACCTCTGCGACGCCTCCCATCGGTACCCGGGCGATGACGCTGCCGTCCGAAGGATCGTTGATGTCCTGGAACCGGTCGCCCCCGGCCACAAAGCGGCCGGCCACGTAGTTCCGGACGTCGGGGTACTTCACTGCCGCCGCCTCAGGCTGCGAGGGCGCGGCAGAAGTCGGAGAATACGCTGATGTAGACATCTACGTCCGCCTCGGTGTGCTGCACCGACAGGGTCCACTGCTCCTCGTCGCCCGGGGTCATGAAGACGCCGCGGTTGAGCAGCCAGGGGTACGAAGCCGCGAATAGTTCCGGCTTGGTTTCCAGGAAGTCACGATAGTTCTTCATCGGCGTGGGCCGGTAGGAAACACAGCCCTTGGCGCCCAGGTCCACGGTGTGCGCCGGCAGTCCGTACTGGTCGATCACCTTCTGGCAACCGGCGGCGAGGCGAGTCCCCAGCTTGGCGAAGTGCTGATACGCCGCCGGGGTGAGTACCTCCCTCATGGTCACCAGGCCCACGTGGGAGACCAGCGGGTTGCCGTTGTAGGTGCCCATCTGGGAGACGCCCTGCTCGATGAGCCGCATCAGGTCGGCCCGGCCCCCGAACGCCGCTGCGGGAAGCCCGCCCGAGATGGCCTTGGCGAGGCAGACGAGGTCCGGCTGAACGCCGAACCGCTCGGTTGCGCCGCCGGCCGCGATCGTGAAGCCGGTCTTGATCTCGTCGAAGATGAAGATCACCCCGTGACGGGTGCACAGCTCCCGCACCTTCTGGAGGTAACCCGCCTGCGGCAGCACGATGCCGATGTTCATCATCGCGGGTTCCATGATGATGCAGGCGATTTCCTTCCCCCGCTCGGTAAACAGCTGGTCCAGCGCCTCGACGTCGTTGAAGGGCACCACTTCGATGTAGCGCGAGGCGTCTTTCACCAGGCCGCGGGACACCGGGGCCTTGGCCGGCCGCTCCCGCCCGCCCATCACGTCGGCATTCGGCAGCACCGAGAACATGACCGCGTCATGATGACCGTGATAGGACCCCTCGATCTTGCAGACGACGTCGCGGCCGGTAGCGGCCCGGGCCACCCGGATCGCGTCCATCGTGGCCTCGGTGCCCGAATTGGCGAAACGCAACATCTCGAGATTGAACCGGCGGGCTATTTCCTCCCCGAACGCGACGCCCTCTTCGGTCGTTACCGCGAAGTGGGTCCCGCGGCTGGCCGCGTGACTGATCGCCTCGACGATCCGGGGATGGGCATGGCCCACCACCATGGCGCCGAAACCGCAGTGAAAGTCGAGGTACTCCTGCCCGTCCTGGTCCCAGACGTGGCTTCCCCGTCCCCGGGTGAGATACACCGGGTAAGGTTGCATCTTCTGAAACGACGAGACGACGCCGAAGGGCAGGAGGCGGATTGCCCGCTCGTACAGCCGGGCCGA
The DNA here is from genome assembly GCA_963788625.1 of uncultured Gemmatimonadales bacterium. GTDB lineage: Bacteria > Gemmatimonadota > Gemmatimonadetes > Gemmatimonadales > GWC2-71-9 > DATBGE01. Next base: position 1,621,015 of record CAWBHB010000001.1, read on the forward strand.
ACCGCGGGTCCGCTCGAGGAGCTTGGCCATTTCCTGCTCGCCGATCTGGCGGGCCCTGGCGAGCAATTGATCGCTCACCCCGGGCTTCGATGAAGCGACGGTAGTGCTCATGCGCGTCCTGACTGGATATGAGGAAGCTGGGTGCTATCGCCTGCTGCGGGAGGAATTGCAGTCGGTTGCCGGTCCGGAGATAACTCTGCGTCCGGGGCCCCGGGTTGTCAACTCTCCGACAAGACGTAGATTGGGCTCGACAGGCCCTCCCTTCGCTCACTCTGAGGAAGACAACGCCCCATGGATCCGGTCATCACCGTTGACCACGTGGTCAAGCGGTTCGGGGACTATGTCGCGGTGCACGATGCCAACTTCGAGATCGCGCGCGGCGAGTTCTTTTCCATGCTCGGTCCCTCCGGCTGCGGCAAGACGACCACGCTGCGCATGATCGCCGGATTCGAGCAGCCGACCACCGGGCGCATCCTGCTGGAGGGGAAGGACGTCTCCCGGGTCCCGCCCTACCGGCGCAACGTCAACACCGTCTTCCAGCACTACGCGCTTTTCCCCCACATGTCGGTCTACGACAACGTCGCCTTCGGCCCCCGGAGCCGGAAGATCGACGAGAGCCGACGTGAAGAAGCGGGTCGCGGAACTGCTCGAGGTCGTCCGCCTGCAGAAGTTCGCCACCCGCAGGCCGACCCAGCTCTCCGGCGGCCAGCAGCAGCGGGTGGCGCTGGCGAGGGCGCTGGTCAACTATCCCAGCGCGCTCCTCCTCGACGAGCCGCTGGGCGCCCTCGACCTGAAGCTGCGGCAGGCGATGCAGATCGAGCTGAAGCGGATTCAGCGCGAAGTGGGAATCACCTTCATCTACGTGACCCACGATCAGGAAGAGGCCCTCACGATGTCGGACCGCATCGCGGTCATGAACGAGGGCAAGGTAGAGCAGATCGGCTCGCCCGAGGAGATCTATCACACCCCGAGCTCGGTCTTCGTCGCCAATTTCATCGGAGTGGCGAACCTGCTTCCCGCCACGGTCCACTCCAATTCCGGAAACGGCGTCACCGTGCATGGTCGGCGGCAACCGGTTGGTGCAAGTCGACGCCGGCCAGCGCGAGTGGTCGGTGGGAGATGCGGCGACCGTCATGATCCGACCCGAGCGCCTCCGCCTGAGCCGGGAGGGAAACGGCGGCCCGTCCCTCCCCACGGTGGTGGATGCGGTCCTGTTCCAGGGATCCTCGATCCGCTGCATCCTCAAGGCCGCCGACGGTACTCCCATCGTGGCCCACGTGGGGCACGACGACCCCTTGCCCGGTCTCGATACCGGCCAAACGCTCTGGGTGGCCTGGGACGCTGACGCGGCACGCCTGCTGCCGCCCAGCAAGGCACCCTCTCCCCTGGAACTCACCCTCGCCCACACCGCCGAGCTTGCGACTGGGGCGGTGCAAACGCAGCCCTAACCCCGCAAGGAGCGCCCATGAGCCGACCCGATGACCGCGACAGCGACGCCGAAATCCAGCGCATCCTGCGTCGCGCCCTGAGCCGCCGCCAGTTTCTCGGTCGTACCGCCGCCGCCGCCGGGGGCCTCGCCTTCGGGAGCAGTTTCCTCGCCGCGTGTAAAGGCAAGGAGCAGGCGGGAGGGGCGGCCGGGGGATCCGCCAACAAAGTCGTCCGGGTCTCCAACTGGCCGCTGTACATCGATGCCAAGACGGTGCCCGACTTCGAAGCGGCCACCGGCATCAAGGTCGAGTACACCGAGGACATCAACGACAACAACGAGTACTTCGCCAAGATCGACGAGCCGCTCAAGCGGTCTCAGAGCATCGACCGCGAGATCATCGTCCTCACCGACTGGATGGCGGGGCGGCTCATCACCCTCGGCTACGCGGCGCCGCTCGACGACAGCAAGTTCCCCAACAAGGCGAACCTGGTCGACAACCTGCGCGACGTGAGCTTCGATCCCGGCCGCAAGTACAGCGTGCCATGGCTCTCCGGCATGACCGGCGTGGGCTACAACCCCAAGAAGACCGGCCGGGAGCTGACCAGCATGAACGACATCTTCGATCCGAAGTACAAGGGTCAGGTCACCATGCTGACGGAGATGCGGGACACCCTGGGACTCATCATGCTGGCCAATGGCGCCGACCCCGCCAACTGCACCAAGGCGGATGCGGAGACGGCCTGCGCCCGGATCAAGAAGGCACGGGAGAGCGGGCACATCCGCGCGTTCACCGGCAACGACTACGCCGAGGATCTTGCGGCCGGGAACATCGCGGTCGCGATCGCCTGGTCGGGCGACATCCAGGGGCTGGCCGCCGACAATCCGGACCTCCGCTGGATCGCGCCGAAGGAAGGAGCCATGCTGTACTCCGACAACATGCTCATTCCCAAGACCTCCGACCGGCAGGACCTGGCAATGGCCTGGATCAACTACTGCTACGATCCCGTCCATTCCGCTCAGATCGTGGCGGCCGCGCCGTACATCTCCGCGGTGAAGGGCGCCGGCGAAGAACTCGCCAAGATCGCGCCGGACCTGGCCAAGAGCTCGCTGGTCAACCCGCCCGACGATCTCCGCGCCCGGCTGCACGTCTTCCGCGCCCTGAGCGACGCCGAGGACACCGAGTTCAACAAGATTTTCCAGGACGCGATCGGAGCCTAGCAGACATGGCTGGAGCAGCCCAGGGCGGCGCGAGGCAGAGCAGGCTCGCGCCGTACCTGCTTGTGGCCCCCGGGGTGTTGTGGCTGATCGTGTTCTACGTCATCCCCACCCTTACCCTGGCCAAGACCTCGCTGGCCGGCGGCAGCGCGCCCTGGTGGGAGAGCTACCGTCAGGCGCTCACCGACTACGGCGATCATTTTCTCCGCTCGGCGGAGTATGCGCTCGCCGCCACGGTCGTCGCCGTCCTTCTGGGTTACCCGTTGGCTTACGTGATGGCCTTCCGGGCCGGGAAATACAAGAACCTTCTGCTCGGCCTCGTGATCCTGCCGTTCTTCACCACCTTCCTGGTGCGGACCTTCGCCTGGAAGACCATCCTCAACGACAACGGGTTCGCAATCAATTTCCTGCAGTCGGTTCACCTGCTGTCTGAGGGCGGCCGGCTGCTCAACACCACTCTCGCGGTGGTCGGCGGGCTGACCTACAACTTCCTGCCGTTCATGATCCTGCCGATCTACGTGAGTCTGGAAAAAATCGACACCCGGCTCGTGGAGGCCGCCCAGGATCTCTATAACCCGCCTTCGCGCGCCTTTCGAAAAGTGATCCTCCCGCTCTCCTTGCCGGGGGTGTTCGCTGGAAGCCTGCTGACCTTCATCCCCGCCCTGGGCGACTTCATCAACGCCGAGCTGCTCGGCAGTCCCAATCAACAGATGATCGGGACCGTCATCCAGAACCAGTTCCTGGATGTGCGGGACTATCCGCTGGCGGCGGCGTTGTCGTTCGTGTTGATGGTGGTGATCACCGGCGGCGTGCTGCTCTACGCCCGCGTGCTGGGTACCGAGGAGCTCGCGTGACCCGGACCGGCGCCGTCATCCCCTGGTACCGGCGGGTCGGCTCCCGACTGCTGGACATCTATGCGGCCATGGTGCTGTTGTATCTCTTCCTGCCGATTTTCGTGATCATCCTGTACAGCTTCAACCGGCCGGAAGGGAAATTCAATTTCGTCTGGAAGGCCTTCTCCCTCGATGCCTGGCGGGATCCCTTCAAGTACCAGCCGCTCTTCGAGGCGCTGAAGCTCAGTCTCAAGGTCGCCGCGGTCTCCACCAGTGTCGCGACCCTGTTCGGGGCGCTCATTGCCCTGGCGCTCTGCCGCTACACCTTCCGCGGCAGCAACTTCATCAACCTGCTCCTGGTGCTGCCCCTCACGACGCCGGAAGTGGTGCTGGGGTCTTCGCTCCTGTCGCTCTTCCTCAACGTCGGGGTGCGGACGGGTTTCTGGACCATCGTCATCTCCCACATCATGTTTTCGGTGAGTTACGTGGCGTTGACCGTGCGGGCCCGGATCCGGGGATTCGACTGGACCCTCGAGGAGGCGGCGATGGACCTGGGGGCAGCACCACTTCGGGTAGTCACCAAGGTGACGTTACCGCTCATCGCGCCCGGGATCGCGGCCGCGGCCATGCTCTCGTTCGCCCTCTCGCTCGACGACTTCATCATTACCCTGTTCAACGCCGGGAGCCGGGTGACCTACCCCCTGTACGTGTACGGGGCCCGGCGTGCGGCATTTCCTCCCCAGATCAACGTGCTCGCGACCGCGATCCTCGCGGGCAGCCTGCTGTTGCTGGGCATCATCGTGCTGTGGCAGCAACGCAGCCTGCGGCAGATGCAGGGAGACGGGGCGAAATAGCCGGATTGCGCGGTCGGCTCCTGTGTTGCCCCCGATACAGTCAGGCGTTTCCTGATTCGAATGCGGCCACCGGAGTCCGAGGTGGCGCGGTGGGTGCCGGCGTCCTATGCTTCAGCCAGTGCCGGCGGCCGGCGGGCTGTCGGCTCCAACCATACAACCAGGGATAGAATGAGTCGCTTCCATTCCATTCAGGCGGCACTCGTCGCGTTGGCGGCCGCCGCGATCGCGAGCTGCAGCAGCTCAACCGACGACGGGGGGTCCAACGTCGGGCCTGCCACCAAGATCGCGGCGACGACGGCCACAACACAGAATGCCCTGACCAGTCAGGCCGTGGGCGTGAAGCCGTCGGTCAAGGTCACCGATGCCAACAACAACGGTGTGGGAGGTGTCACCGTCACCTTTGCGGTGACTGGCGGAGGCGGCACCGTCACCGGAGCGACTCCGCAGACAAATTCCGGCGGCATCGCCACGGTGGGCTCCTGGTCCACCGGTCCCAACCCCGGAGTCAACACCCTGACCGCGACCGTCACCGGGCTTACCGGAAGCCCGGTGTCCTTCACCGCGAACGCGGCGACGGTGGTCTCCAATTTCACGATTCAGCTCCAATACTTGCAGGCGCCGACGGTCGCCCAGAAGGCGGCCTTCGACGGCGCAGCGGCTCGCTGGTCCCGAGTCGTCACCGGCGACCTTACCGATGTGGTTTCGAACAAAGCCGCCAATGCCTGCGGGGTGGGTGACCCCGCGCTCACCAACCAAACCATCGATGACCTGCTGATCTATCGTGAGCCTCGTACCCATCGACGGGGCGGGGAAGGTGCTGGGTCAGGCGGGGCCCTGCTTCATCCGCAACAGCAACAGGCTGACGGTGATCGGCATCATGAAATTCGATACCGCCGACCTTCCCAACATGCAGGCCAACGGCACCCTGAACGATGTCATCCTGCACGAGATGGGTCACGTGCTCGGTTTCGGCAGCTCTGGGAAGACACGATCCAACCAGGAATTTCCTAGCCCAGCCATCGTTAACGACAACGAATCCCCCGATTCATACGGGCTGCAATCCACCGCCGCCGCCGCCGGCCAATCCCTGCACGGTGCCTCCGCCGGCCTGTGACACCCACTTCACCGGTGGCGGCGCCATCACCGCGTTCAACAACTCGAATGGCGGGAACACCTACAGCGGCCAGAAGGTCCCGGTGGAAAACACCTGTGGCGCTGGCACCGCTGACGCCCACTGGCGGGAGTCCATTTTCGATATCGAGCTCATGACCGGGTTCATCAGCGGGACCCCGAATCCGCTGAGCGTGACCACCATCGCCTCGCTCCAGGATCTGGGCTACTCGGTGAATAGCCTGGAAGCCGACGCATTCACCATCCCGTCTCCTCCGCCGCTCGTGGCATCGGTCTCGAGACAGGGAATCGTTCTGCAGAACGACGTCCGCAGGGGAACGATCTACGTCGTGGATGATGCCGGGAGGATCGTAGGCCAGCGCGTCATTCGCTGATCCCGAGCGCTCTCAAACGGGAGGCGTCCAGTGGGCGCCTCCCGTATTGTTTCTAGCCGTCAAGTCTTCGCACGCCCCCTCCGTGTGGTCCAAATCACAGTCCTTTAATCCTTTTGTAAGCACCTTCGCTGCACTCCTTGTGATCCGATAACTCGCGTCGAGGGCCTTGCTATGTCCGGCAAGCCAAGGTCGTTGCTTTGTCTGGCAGTCATCCTCGGGGTATTGGCCGCGCACGCGGTCTCCCTCAGGGCCCAGGAAGTGCCCCTGCGCCACGGTCCCTTCATTGGCCTGGGGTTCGGCTATGGATCGGCCAAGCTGTCGTGCAACCTCTGCGACGCGAGCCGCGAGGGAGACGTCTCCGGCTTCGCCAAGATGGGCTATGCCCTGACCCAGCAGTTTCTGCTCGGCGTCGAGGTGGACGCCTGGTACGACAAGGCCGATGTCAGCAAGCTGATCGGCTCGGTCGGGCTCTCGGTCTGGATGTACCCCAGCCGGACCAGCGGTTTCTACCTCAAGGCCGGCGGCGGACTTTCCAAGTACAGCGCGTCCAAGGACGACGATCACTTCAAGACCTCCGCGTTCAGCGGCCAGGTCGGTGTCGGCTACGATGTCGCGCTCTCCAAGAGCGTCGCCATCGGCCCCTACGCCAATTTCATCGGCACCAGCAGCTCGGAATTCCAGTTCAATGACACCGTGGTGGATGGCTCGGCGAATACCAGCCTGATTCAGATTGGCCTGTCGGTGACGTTCCACTGATGCACCCGTCCCGACCGGTGACGCAGTCGATTCAGCCGTTTCCCAAGCCTGTGGGCAGGAGGTCCTGATGATCCGCTCGATGAGAGCTTCGCGCCGTGCCGCCCGTTGGATTCTGCTGCCCCAGGCAGTGCTCTGGGTCGCGGCCTGCGGCGGCGACGGATACCAGGGTTTCGATCCGCCGCCTGAAATCGGCCCCAGCTTCCAGTACGGCCAGTGGACCCCGGGCCCCAACGACACCTGCACCAAGGCGCAGCACGATGCCTATTCGGTGGTGGGTCCCGACGGGAAGCGCTACCCGACCTGGCACCCGCCGGTGGATCCCGCGACCGGCTGCAGCTTCGGCCACGATCACGGGCGCGACCCGCGCGGCTCCAAGCTGTACCAGGACGTGGGGCCGATCCCGTTCGGTCTGGCCAATGAGGCGCTGGACACCTGGGATCCGCAGAACGTCCGGCACGAGGACCACTTCGGACACAAGGTCGAATGGGAAAACGACGTCGAGTTCGATCTCGGCAGCGACGTCGCGGGCTCGCTCTTCAAGATCAAGTGCGACGTGCTGACCAAGCTGCACCAGGGCACCCACTCCAAGGATGCCTTCACCAACAACCTGCACGAGCTGGTCTACCACCTGAAGTGCAGCGACGGGACCGAGCTGCACACCGTCTTCATGGCGGCGATCGGGACGCCGGGCGAGTTCACCCGCTCCTGCAATGGGAACGTCCACGTCACGGTGGGACCCGCGGTGCCGGCCAATTCTCCCAACGGCGGCGGCCAGCGGGTGATTCCGGACCGGACCTGCGTCGAGCAGTTCATGCTGGTGCCTCCCGGGCAGCAGTCGGACTTCTTCTCCGCGCTGCACGAGAGCTGGCAGACCTCCAACAGCGTCCGGACCGAAACCGGCCACACCCTGGCCCACTTCGATCCCTACTTCCAGGTGTTCTTCCCCAGCCGGTTCTATGATCCGGCGCTGACGGACATCACCGGCCGGCCGATTTCCGTCTGCTACGAGGTCATGCCCTCGGGCGACCGGGCCCAGGGCTCGCTGTGCGACAACTCGACCCAGCACGGCACCATCCAGGGCCTGACCTACGACGATCCCCGTTCGCTGTTCGACGGCGTACGGCGGGGCGTGGACATCAACAGCAACCAGATCGACAACAAGGATGGCCCGACGACCTGGTACACCGACCCGTTTGGCAAGAACGCGCGTACCCACTCATTCCCGGGCTCGCTGCGCCAGTACATTGCCAAGATCGACAACGACTACGGGTTCAACGTTCACGGGCCCGGCATCGGGTTTAATCGGGACTACGGGAATGTGTCCGTCGCATGCTCCGAACTAGCTGGGGACACAGCCATAAGCCGTAAGCCATAAGCCATAAGCACAAACAAGGACCCTCCGGTGAATGGATCACTGGAGGGCTTTTGCGCCTATGGCTTACGGCTTATGGCTTGAGGCTAGTGTCGTTGCAGAATCACATCCGAGCTCGTCGCCGGCCCCACATACAAGATCAGATCCCGCGCCTGATATCCCGGGGCCCATACCCGCACCGACTGGGTCCGGCAATTGTCCACCAGCGAGCGATCGAAGACCAGACGGAAGGCACCGCTCGGGTCGGAGTACGTGTAGTACGGTGTGCCGAGGATCTGGAGATGGGCGCCGGGGAGCGGCTTCCCGGAATTGTCCCGATATACTCGCCCCTGAACCACGCCCATGCCGGGAGGGGCAGTGGAATCATCGTCTTTGGGTGCGGTGCATCCCTTCGAGGTCCAGTCGAGCGGCGATTCCCAGGGACGAGAATCGCGGACTCCCGATTCCTCCCCGGCCTTGGTCAGCGGTCGGCCGAAGATCCGCTGGGCCTCCGATTCAATACTCGGCGTCTCTGCCGCCTTCGGCGTAGGCGCGAATGCCGAGACCGGCTGCTCGTCGTGCTTGGTCGCGCCACCGTCGTCGGGCGGGACTTGGGTCTCCGGAGCCGTGGCTTCCGTCCGCTTCGCTTCGGGCGGAGCGTTGGGGTTCTCCTCCGGATCGGGAGTCACTCGCGCGCGCGAGCCGGGTGTCTGATCCGGCCCCGGCGTGAGTGGCGCCGTCGGTGGTAGAGTGGGGGGAGGAGGTTGGGGTTTTGCGACCGGACGAGGCGGCGGCGGGATGTACACCAGCTGGACTTCTCTCGGGCCCTTGTTCTCCTCGGCAGCCTTCTGCTCGTCGACCTTTTCGGTTCTTCGTAGCTGGGAAATCACCACGATCGCCACGGCGACGTGGAGCAGCAGGCTGCCCAACCCGGACAACCAGGCTGACCGGCGGGTAGTCCGAACCGGAACCTTGAGTCCCGGAATCGGCGGATGACGCGGATCTCGCACCGGCGTCGGCGGCCGTCGGACTCGCAACTGGGCCCACTGGCCGGTTTGCCTCATGCTCAGATTCGCCTCGTTGCCGTCGGATTGCCACACCACAGCGGCGAGCCGCGGAGCGACTCACGCCACAGGGATGTACGGATGGCACGCTGGCAGTGTTGGCGCTTTTGGGCCCGGCTTTTCATGGCGTTACCGCGTGGTGGACCAGTCCACCTTCGCGGCTCGCCGGCAGCGGGCGCAGATCAGCGTCTCCGGATGGCCTTCGAACTCCTGGCGGGCATGGCAATCGGGGCAGACTGCGTACGTTGTCACCAGCTTGACGCCGGACAATGTGGGTCGCATCACCCCGGTGCGCACCACTACGCTCCAGGTGTCAGGGCGATCGGGACGGATCCGGAGATCCTCCCGGCTCACCCGAACCGGCTGCTGGTCCACGTCGAGCACCACTTGTCCGTCATCCTCTTCTCTGATAATGGGATACCACGCGCCCCGCCGCAGCAGGTCCGCGCACCCGGGCGCAGCTTGGGCCCAGGCGTGGGCGGTGATCGTCTCGCCCGACCGGCGGAAGCGCTTACTCATGCCACTTATACTATCCGAAATACCCGGGGGACGCATCTTTGGCGTTACAACCGGTGTCCCATCTTGACATTCCGACTGCCGAGGTCGTATTTGTAGCTCATGACGTTCCAAGCGAACGGTTTGTGTTGTTGTCACCTGTCGCCGCCCGGGAGGCGGGGCTGAGCCGTCGCGCACAATGACCTTCCATGTTGGTCTGTCGGCCGCGGCCCCTTATCGGAGCCGCGGCCGCTTCATTTCCGGAGGTTTCTATGACGCAGGTGAAAGCGGCGCCCATCACGCCAATCGAAGCGCGGGGTTACGTCCACCCCGAGGTCCTGGTCTCCACCGATTGGGTCGCCGAGCGACTGAATGATCGATCGGTCCGGCTGATCGAGTCCAATGAAGACCTTCTGCTGTACGACACCGGCCACATCCCCGGCGCGGTCAAGATCGACTGGGTGAACGACCTGAACGATCCAGTACAGCGGGACTACCTCGATCGGGCGCGTTTCCAGGCCTTGCTTCGGGCCAAGGGGATCAACGCCGACACGACCGTGGTGTTCTACGGAGACAAGAACAACTGGTGGGCCACCTACGCGTTCTGGGTCTTCCGCCTGTTCGGATTGGAGCGACTCAAGCTGATGGATGGGGGACGCGCCCGGTGGGTGGACGAGGGACGGCCGACGACGACCGACGTGCCTTCCTATCCGGCGGGCAACATCACAGTCGGCGAGCGCGATGATCGGGCCATCCGCGTCTTCCGCGACGATGTCCTGGCCCACGTCACGAAGAAGGGGAAGCTGGTCGACGTGCGCAGTCCTGAAGAGTATCGGGGAGAACGGCTGCACATGCCCGACTACCCCAACGAGGGCGCGCTGCGGGGCGGACACATCCCGGGCGCCAAGAGCATCCCGTGGGCTCGCGCCGTGGATCCCGACACCCACGTCTTCCGGACCGCGGCCGAGCTCAAGCGGCTCTATGTCGAGGAACAGGGCCTGGGCCCCAAGGACGACGTCATCGCCTACTGTCGAATCGGCGAGCGCTCCAGCCACAGCTGGTTCGCACTGACCTACCTGCTGGGCTTCGAGATGGTGCGGAACTACGATGGATCGTGGACCGAGTGGGGGAATAGCGTGAGGGTGCCGATTGAGAAGTGAAATTGAGAGATTGAGAAATTGAGAAAATGAGATTGAGAAAGTGAGAAATTGAAAGATTGAGGGGATTGGAGGAGCAACGATCTCTCCGGAGTCCCCAATCGATCACTTTCTCCCTTTCTCATTATCTCAATTTCTCACTTTCTCATTTCCTCACTTCGCCACTTCCCCTGCCATTCTCTTCACCCGCCCCACAATCGCGGTAAGCCCCTGCATTCTCGTCATGCCCAGCAGTTCGGTGAGTTTGAGACGATCGAGGAGGTCGCCGGGGATGGCTGCCACCGCTTCAGGAGAGGCGTCCTTGATTTCGCGGGCGAGCAGGGCGACGAAGCCGCGCACCGTCGGGGCCTCGACCGGCGCATCGCCGAAGAGGGTGAGCTTCGCCGTTGTTCGCCTCGAGGAAGAGAAACACCGGAGACATGCACTCCGGCACCCGGTTCTCTCCCTTGTCTCGCGCCAGCTGGTAGCGTTCGGGAAGCGCCGGGAGCTTGCGGGCATAGTCGAGCAGCAGCTCGAGCCTGAGCTGGCTGTCCGCCGAGGCGAAGCGCTGAATGGTCCGGTCGAAATCCGCCATGATCGAAAACTACTTGCGTCCGGCGGGCATTACATGTTCTCCACGATGGCGGCCCCGAACTCGCTGCACTTGAGCAGGGTGGCACCCTCCATCAGGCGTTCCAGGTCGTAGGTCACCCGCTTCTGGCCGATGGTGCGCTCCAGTCCCTTGATGATCAGGTCAGCCGCCTCGACCCAACCCAGGTAACGCAGCATCATCTCGCCCGAAAGAATCAGCGAACCCGGGTTGACCCGGTCCTGTCCGGCGTATTTGGGCGCCGTGCCGTGGGTGGCCTCGAAGATCGCGTGACCGGTCAGGTAGTTGATGTTGGCGCCCGGCGCGATGCCGATGCCGCCGACCTGGGCGGCGAGCGCATCGGAGATGTAATCCCCGTTCAGGTTCATCGTCGCGATCACGTCGTATTCGGCGGGACGGGTCAGGATCTGCTGGAGAAAAGCATCGGCGATCACGTCCTTGACCACGATGCCCTGCGGCAACCGGCACCAGGGACCGCCGTCCAGGTCCACCGCGCCGTACTCCTGTCGGGCCACTTCATAGCCCCAGTCCCGAAAGGCTCCCTCGGTGTACTTCATGATGTTGCCCTTGTGCACCAGGGTGACGCTCTTCCGCTTCTCCCGCACGGCGTAGTCCAGCGCCGCACGGATCAGGCGCTTGCTGCCCTCTTCCGAGATGGGCTTGATCCCAATGCCGCTCGAATCGGGGAAGCGGATGGTCGAGGCGCCCAGCTCCTTCTGGAGGAACTGCACGACACGCGTGGCCTGCTCGCTCCGGGCCTTGTACTCGATCCCGGCGTAGATGTCCTCGGTGTTCTCCCGGAAGATGATCATCTCCACCAGCTCCGGGTGACGTAACCGGCGAGGGCACGCCGGTGAACCAGCGCACCGGTCTGCACGCAGGCGAAGAGGTCGAGCTTCTGCCGCAGCGCCACGTTGAGGGAGCGAAACCCACCGCCGACCGGCGTCGTGAGCGGTCCCTTGATCGCGACCAGGTAGTGGTCAATGGCACGAATGGTGTCTTCCGGCAGCCAGGACTCGAGCCGGTCCCGCGACTTTTCTCCCGCGAGGACCTCGAACCACACGATCGCCCGCTTGCCGCCGTAGGCCTTCCGGACCGCGCCGTCGAACACGAGCTGCGACGCGCGCCAGATGTCTGGCCCGGTGCCATCGCCCTCGATGAATGGAATGATGGGCTGATCCGGCACCTGGAGCTTCCCGTTAGCCATCGTGATGCGGTTGCCGGTGGCCGGGGGAGTCAGGTGATCGTAGGCAGGAGCAGTGGTCATGGCGAGGGGACGAGTGGAAGGACTGAGGACTGAGGACTGAGGACTGAGGACGTGAGACGTGAGACGTGAGACGTGAATCTTTGGAAACCTAATGACCCACGACCCATGACCCATGACCCAAGGCTCATGACTATCGACCATCGACCATCGACCATCGACCGGTCGCCTATCGACCATCGACCGCTTCCCCCAATATACAGCCATGCCCCCTGCCGCCCCCGACCCCTCCGATTCCATCCCTGACACCATTTCCCGCCACGGTGTCGCGGTGGAAACCGCCGAGGCGATCCTCGCGGTCTATGACGCGTACCAGGCCCAGTTCGGCCTGGTGACCCGCCGGGCCGGGGCGCGCTTCGTCCAGACGGGACTGGCGCGGGGGCCAGCAGGATGCGATGGAGCGGCTCACGCTGTATCGCCAGTTCGTGAACTGGGTGGTGCGGGACCTGAAGCGATCGCTGGGTCCATCGCACAGCGACCACCAGCTCTGGCAGGAGCTGCGCACCCGGTACGCGCGCGTTGCCGCTGAGCAGGCGAACCCTGAGCTGGCACTCACCTTCTTCAATTCGGTGGCTCGCCAGCTGGTGCGCGCCTCGGGGCCGGCTTCGGGCGTCTACTTCGAAGACGCCGATTTCCGCGCGCTGCCTGCGGCTCCCGTCGAGCAGGTGCTGCGAACCTACGCGGTGCGCGGCAGGATCGAGCCGGCGATCCAGCAACTCCTGCAAGACCTCCCCTTCTCTCCGCTCTTTCGCGACCTCGAGCTCGACGCCCGCCTGACTGCTGAGGCGCTCGCGGAGGAGCTGAGACGCCAGACCGGCGAAGTGGCGCTCGACGCCATCGAAGTGGTCCCGGTCCCTTTCTATCGCAACAAGGGCGCGTATCTGATCGGCCGGCTGCGGACCGGAGGGACCTATCTGCCGCTGGTCCTTCCGCTGGTCCACGGCGACCACGGGGTCGAGGTCGATGCGGTCCTGACGACGTCGGATGAAGTGAGCATCGTCTTTTCCTTTACCCGCTCGTATTTCCACGTGGAGCTGGAACGCCCGCGCGCGATGGTGGAGTTCCTCCGCGCCCTCATGCCGCAAAAGCCGGTCGACGAGCTCTACACCTCGCTCGGCTATCACAAGCACGGGAAGACCGAGCTGGTGCGGGCGCTGTTGCGACACCTCGAGATGGGCGATGGACACTTCGAGCTGGCTCCGGGCGACAAGGGCCTGGTGATGAGCGTCTTCGCCCTCCCATCACTCAACGTGGTGTTCAAGGTGATCCGCGATCATTTCGGCGCTCCCAAGACCACGACGCGCCAGGAGGTGATGAACAAGTATCACCTGGTCTTTCTCCGCGACCGCGTGGGCCGGCTCGCCGATGCCCAGGAGTTCGAGGACCTGGAATTTGCCCGGGAACGGTTCGCTCCCGGCCTGCTGGAGGAGCTTGGGAGACGTCGCGGCAAGCAGCGTGCTGGTGGAGGGCGAGCGGGTGCGGGTCCGCCATCTCTACACCGAGCGCAGGGTCACGCCGCTCAATCTCTATCTCCGCGAGGCCGGTCCCGAGGACGCGATGGACGCGGTGCTGGACTACGGGCAGGCCATCAAGGACCTGGCCGCCGCCAACATTTTCACCGGCGACATGCTGCTCAAGAATTTCGGGGTGACCCGTCACGGGCGGGTGATCTTCTACGACTACGACGAGCTCTGTCTCCTGACCGAATGCAACTTCCGCGAGATGCCCCGGGCCCGGACCGTCGAGGATGAACTCGCGGCGGAGCCCTGGTTCTCCGTCGGCGAGCGGGACGTGTTCCCCGAGGAGTTTCGCGCCTTCCTGACTCTGCCCGGGGCGCTGGGCGAGGCGTTCATGCGGGCCCACGCCGACCTGCTCAGCGTCGAGTTCTGGCGCCGCATGCAGGAGCTCGCGCGGGCCGGCGAGGTCATCGACTTCTTCCCCTACCGGCCCTCCCGTCGGCTCTTACATTCCTCCCGCGCATGAACCCCCAGGTCTTCGGCACCAGGAAGAATCCCGCCGTGCGGGCGGCGCTCCGCTTCTTCGCGGAGCGTCGGATCAGCGTGCACTTCGTGGACCTCGAGGAGCGCGCCGCGTCACTCGGCGAGCTGCGCCGCTTTGCCCAGAAGTTCGGGGTGAAGGCCCTGATTGACTCGGATTCCAAACGCTACGCCGAGCTCGGCCTCAAGGCGGCGTCGTACTCCGAGGAGCGGTGGCTCGATCTCCTGACCCGCGAACCCTTCCTGCTTCGTACCCCGCTGGTCCGTGAAGGCAACCGCCTCACCATCGGTCCTGCGGTGGAAGAGTGGAGTTCCTGGCTCGCCGACAGTGCCATAAGCCTTAAGCCGAAAGCCTAAGGCTTCAGGCTTATGGCTTAAGGCAGCGTCCTTGTCTCTCCTAAACGTCTCGTCGGCCTCCGTACAGTACGGCCGCAACGTCCTCTTCCAGGACCTGAACCTGGTAGTGGACGAGCGGCAGCGCTGGGGCGTGGTGGGACGAAATGGGAGTGGCAAGACCACGCTGTTCCGCCTCATCACCGGTGAACAGGATCCGACCAGCGGCACCGTGAGCCGCTCGAGCGGCCTTCGGGTGACGATGCTCGATCAGCATCGGGAGTTTCCCGGAGTGGAGACGGTGTGGGACGCGGCCCTCTCTCCCTACGCCCATCTGGTGGCGCTGGAGCATCAGATGCTGACCCATGCGGCACAGATCGGAGAGCTGGGCGAGCGGGCACCGAAGGAACTGCTGCAGCGCTATGACCGGGACCTGGAACAGTTTCAGCGCGCCGATGGCTACACCATCGACGCCCGGGTCGCGTCGGTGCTCCAGGGCCTGGGATTCGATCCCGACCGGGCGCGGACTCAGCAGATCGACACCCTGAGCGGCGGCGAGCGGGGCCGGCTTGGTCTCGCCTGCCAACTGGTGACACCGGCTGACCTGCTCCTCCTGGACGAGCCCACCAACCACCTCGACCTCGAGACCACTCAATGGCTCGAGGGACACCTGCGCGATCTTCCCGGCAGCGTGCTGATCGTGAGTCACGACCGGGCCTTCCTCGACGGCGCCGCCGATCACGTGCTCCACCTCGAGGGCGGGACCGGGCAGACCTACAACGGCGGCTACTCGGAATTCGTGCGCCAGCGCGCCGAGCGTCGGCTGGGCCAGCGGCGCGCATTCGACAAGCAGAGCAAGGTCATCGCGGCGGAGGAGGATTTCATCCGCCGCAACATCGCGGGGCAGGATACCCGGCAGGCCAAGGGCCGCCGTCGGCGTCTCGCTCGACTCCCGCGACTCAGCCCACCACCCGGAAGACGAAGGCTCGATGGCGATCCGCTTCGACATCCGGGCCCGCGGAGGAGACCAGGCGCTCGTGGCCGAGCGGCTCCGCGTCACCGTGGAAGACCGAGTCCTGCTGGACGACTTCTCCTCCGTTCTCCGGCGGGGAGATGTCCTTGGACTCGTCGGTCCCAACGGTGCCGGAAAGAGCACGCTGGTCGCCACCCTGCTCGGCCAACGGCGCGCCCGCGGCGGGCTCTGCGCGGATCGGGGATTCGGTCCAGGTCGCGTTCTACCGCCAGGATCTGGCCCAGGTTCCCCAGGACCGAACGCTCTTCGACATCATCAACGACATGCGACCCGCGTGGACCCGGGGACAGGTGCAGGGCCACCTGGGCCGCTTCGATTTCTCGGGAGACGAAGTCCAGCGCAGGGCAGGATCCCTCTCGGGTGGGGAGCGGGCACGAGTCGCCCTGGCGATGATGATGCTCGAGGGCGCCAATCTGCTCGTCTTCGACGAGCCGACCAATCACCTCGATGTCGAGTCGATCGAAGCGTTGGAAGACGCGATCGAGGCGTTCGAAGGAACGGTGCTGCTGGTGAGCCACGACCGGGCGCTGCTGAGAGCGCTTACCACCAGAGTCTGGTCGCTCGAGAACGGACGCATCGAGGACTTCGGGGGTGGCTTCGAGGATTGGGAGCAGAGGGCAGCGGATCGGGTGGAGCGGCAGCGGGCCATCGCGAAAGAGGCGGCGCCACGGCGAAGCAGCAAGCAGCCGGTCCAGTCTCGCACCCAGCACTCGGTGACGCGGACCGCGCGCCGCAAAGCAGAACAGGCCGAGGCCCGGGTTCACACGCTGGAGCAGCGTGCCGCCGAGCTGGAAGCGAAGCTCTCGGACTCCTCCACTCTACGCCGACCCTGCGACCGCGGCACGAGCCGAGGAATTGTCCCGCGAGCTGGAGACCACGCGCGCCGAGCTGGAGCAGGCATTCGCCGAGTGGACCAGGGCGGCCGAAGCGACGGACCAGCGGTGAATACGTCGCTGGCCCGTGCCCGGCTTTACGTTCTGGGAGCCGCCCTGCTCTTCTCGACCGGCGGTGCGGCCATCAAGTCCGCCCAGTTCACCAGCTGGCAGGTGGCCGGTCTCCGCTCGGGGATTGGCGACCATCGCCGTTTGGTTGCTGGTACCCGAGGCGAGGCGGCTGGGGAGGGGTGCCGAGCTGGGCCGCACGGTGCTGGTCTCGCTCGCCTACGCCGCGACGCTGGTCCTCTTCGTCCTCGCCAACAAGCTCACCACCGCGGCCAGCACGATTTTCCTTCAGGATACCGCACCGGTCTACATCCTCCTCTTGAGTCCGGTGCTGCTCCACGAGCCCATCAGGCGGCGAGACCTGGGCTTCATGCTGGTGATCGGCATCGGCATGGCGCTCTTCTTCGTGGGTCGCCAGCAGACGTTCGTTACCGCGCCCGATCCGGTGCGCGGGAATATCCTGGCGACGCTGAGCGGCATCACCTACGCCCTCATGCTGATCGGCATGCGGTGGATGGGAAAGCGCGGCGGGTCACCTGCGTCCGCGGTCGGATTGGGCAATCTCTTTGCCTTTCTCATTGCCCTGCCCGCGATCTTTCCGCTGGGCCACCACAGCGTGACCGACTGGACCATCATCCTCTATCTGGGTGTGTTCCAGATCGGCCTCGCCTACCTCTGGCTCACTCGCGGCATCCAGCAGCTCCCGGCTCTCGAAGTCTCACTGCTGCTCTTCCTCGAGCCGGCGCTGAATCCCCTCTGGGCCTGGCTGGTGCACGGTGAGGTACCCGGCCCCGGGGCGGTGCTGGGCGGCGCCCTCATCATGGGTTCGACCGGCCTCAAGGCGTGGTGGGACTCCCGCTAGATTAGCCCAATGCTCCGGACTCCCTCACTGATCGAGACGGTGCGGGTGCTGGGTGGTCGCGCGCCACTCTGGCACCTGCACCTCCGTCGCCTGGTGTCGAGCTGTCGGGCGTTGGGCATCCCCTTTCCTCTCGAGTTCGAGGTGCCCGCGGGTGGGACCGATCGGGTGCAGCGAATCGTGGTGGGCATGAAGGGAAAGCAGATCACCGAGCGCGAGGTCGGCTCGGTCGAGCCGGTCCGCCTCGTCACCGCCAAACAGCCGCACCAACCCTATCCTCACAAGACCGCGGACCGAACTCAGTTCGCCGAGGCGTCGGCGGAGGCGGGGTCCGCGGGGGCGGACGATGCGCTGATGCTTACGATGGAGGGGCTGGTGGCGGAGGGCACCATCTGGGCGGTGTTCTGGTGGGACGGACCGACACTGGTCGCGCCCGCCCTGCGGCTGGGAATCCTGCCCAGCGTGGCTCGGGCGCGGATCGCGGAAATCGGTCCGGTGGTGGAGCGCTCGGCCCCGCGGGATGCCTTGAACGGGGTGCCGATCATCCTGGCGAATGCGGCGCGGGGGATCGTTCCGGTGGCCCGATTGGACGGCCAAACGGTGCCTCCGCACCCCGGCACGGCACTGCTGCAACGGAGGTTCTGGGACACCGTATCCTGAGTGCTGTCGTAAGCTTGACCCACCCTAGGCCGCCCGATAGTTTCCCCCGGCTCGGGACGGCGGGACAAGTGCCGTGGTGGTTGTAGCTCAATCGGTTAGAGCGCCGGACTGTGGCTCCGGAGGTTGCGGGTTCAAGTCCCGTCAGCCACCCTTGCGGAGGCGGAAGGCAGAGGGCGGAGGAAAAGCGGTGAGAGCGATCGGTCGGATCGAACCCGGCTTGTCCTCCCGCCTGACCGCATTCCGCCTGCCGCCTAGGTCCGTAGCTCAATTGGTAGAGCACCGGTCTCCAAAACCGGGGGTTGCAGGTTCGATTCCTGCCGGGCCTGCTGGGAGTTCCGAGTTCCGAGTTCCGAGTTCTCGGATCTAGCCGATCGAGTACTCGGAACTCGGTACTCGGAACTCGGAACTAGGTTGGAATGCACGGCGCTATCGTCTAGGGGACTAGGACGGGGCCCTCTCAAGGCCCAAACACGGGTTCGAATCCCGTTAGCGCTACTGGGGTAGTTCCGAGTTCCGGGTTCCGAGTTCCGAGTTTCTGAATCGGACGGCTGGATGCATCACACGCGGTACTCGGTACTCGGTACTCGGTACTCGGTACTCAACTCGGAACTCGGAACTCGGAACTGACCCGGCCCCATCGTCTATCGGTCAGGACGCGACCCTTTCAAGGTCGAAAGACGGGTTCGATTCCCGTTGGGGCTATAGAGCGCCGCTAGCTCAATTGGCAGAGCAAGTGACTCTTAATCACTAGGTTGTAGGTTCGATTCCTACGCGGCGCATGATGGGTTGGGCCACCTTCGGGTGGCCTTTTTCACATCTGGTGCTCTCGCCTGGTATCTCGGGCAGCATGGTGCCCATGCGTTGCTCGCGGCATATTACCGGGATACCCGATGCATTTCCTGCGGACCAATGCGATGGGCGGCGGGCGGTTCAGCCTCGCCAACTCGCGCAGTGCTTTGTCTCGCCGTGTTTGCTGGCTTGGCACGTTTGGCAGCAGTTAGGCAGATCCTGACTCGGTACGGTTCGCCTCAACAGGAGGGGTTGATGACAAAAAACATGGGTACCGTCGACCGCAGCATCCGTACTCTCCTCGCCGTCGCGATCGCAGCGCTCTACTTCACCGGCAAGATCAGCGGCACACTTGCCATCGTGCTGGGTATACTGGCGATCGCTTTCCTCGTCAGTAGCCTGGTGGCGTGGTGTCCGAGCTACCCGTTGTTAGGCATCTCAACTCGCAAGCCTCCAACCGGCCCCTCGTCCGTCGCCTAAACTCAGGCGGGCGGCGCTTGATGCAGAAGCTTCAGTCGCTCATCGCCACAGTCGTTCTCCGCCCTCGTGCGCGACACGGCCGACATGATGCCCAGGCCCAGCACGATCAGGCAGGCAATGCCGATGTAAACCGGCGCCAGGCCCATGGTGGACAGGCCCCAGGCGATCCCGCCGACCAGCAACACGAGGCCGAACAGGAAGAGTGCGAATGACATGCCGAGCTCCTTTCGATGCGGGCTTCCAGGCACTCTAGGAAAGGCGTCGCCGCCTGTTGATCGGAGCATCCCGCCGACGGGTGTAGGCAGGCTCCTACCGGGCCACGCCCTCCGGGCGCCGGGTACTTTCCCTAGCCCCCCTCATTGAGGTTTCGAGGCTCGACCCGAGGCAGGCCTGTGCTTCAATCCGGGGCGCGCCGGATTCATCCCACCCGCGTCAGGAGACCCGACCCATGCTCGACTGGTTCATCCAATGGACGACACAGCTCAACCAGACCAACCATGTCGGCTTCGCCGTCGTCACGGTGCTGACCATGGCCGCCATCGGCATCGGGCTTGCCGGGACGGCTGAACTGATCATCAGGCGGCTGGCGGCCCACTCCGGTGCCGCCGAACACCATCACCCGTCGGGCCACTGAGGAATCCATCATGTTCGACTGGGTGGTCTACCTGCCGATCTCCGGCACCGAGGTCAACGGCTTCGCGCTGATCCTGCTCGGCTTCACCGTCGGCACCATCGGCGGCTTCTTCGGCGTGGGCGGCGCGTTCATGGTCACGCCGGCGCTCAATGTCTTCGGGTTTCCGATGGCCTATGCCATCGGCACCGACATGGCGCACATCGCGGGCAAGTCGATCGTCTCCACCTCCAAGCACCGCAAGTTCGGCAACGTGGACATGAAGCTCGCGCTGCTGATGATCATCGGCACCGTGGTGGGCATCGAGCTCGGCGCCACGCTCATCCTGTGGCTGGAGAAGATCGGCCGCATCGGGCCGATCGTGCGCGTGACCTACATGTTCCTGCTGTTCGGACTCGGCAGCTTCATGCTGTACGAATACATGACCGGCATGCGCCGCGCGGTGCGGCAGCAGGGTGCAGATCCCCAGGGGGATGCGGGCAAGGCCAGGCTCGCGCTCTGGATGCAGAGCATCAAGCTCAAGCCGGTGGTTTACCTCAAGGTCTCGGGCTTCCACATCTCGGTCTGGGTGATCATCGGCATGGGCCTGTTCACCGGCTTCCTGGCCGGCTTCCTCGGTGTGGGCGGCGGCTTCATCCGCATGCCGGCGCTGATGTACATCATCGGCGCGCCCACCAAGGTGGCCGTGGGCACCGACCTGTTCGAGGTGATGGTCACCGGTGCCTACGGCGCGTTCAGCTATGCGATGAAGGGCCGCGTGGAACTGCTGGCCGCGATGATCATGATGGTGGGCGCGGCGATCGGCGCGCAACTGGGCGCCACGGCCACGCTCTACGCGCGCGGCACCATCATCCGCCTCTATTTCTCCATCACCATGCTCTCCGGCGGCCTGTCGGTCGTCTTCAAGCATCTGTCCGAAGGCCACAAGGAGACCTACCGCGCCGCCCTGAACCAATGGGCTCTCGCCACCACCGGCATCACCGACCGTGTCGAGCTGGGTGTCTGGCTGCAGGACAACAAGGCCGCGGTGAAATCCTGGTTCGCCACGCAGCCCGAGCCGCTCCAGCAGGCCCTGGCCGCGGAGAAGATGTGGTCCACCTACTCCGGCTTCCTGATGCTCGGCTCGGCCGGTGCGCTGAGCGCGGTGATCATCTTCTGGCTGGTGCGCGGCGTCTTGCGCGAGCGCGCCGAAGCGGCCGGCGCGCAAGCCCCGGCGGCGGCAGGCACGCCGGCCGGCGCGGCCGCGGCACAGGCGGGCGGCGGGCTGGTGATCGCCACCCGCTGCACGCCCACGGATCTGCCCGCGGTGCGCATGGGCGCGCAGATCGCGGCGGGCATGAAGTGGCCCGCGACCTTGCTGGTCTGCGAGGAAGCCGGCATGAGCGAGACCACGCTGCAGGACAGCCGCCAGGTGCTGGAGCGCCTGGGCCTGCCGCCCGCGGTGGTCTTCGCCAAGGGCAAGCCGGACGAGGAGATCCTGCGGCACTCCGCCGATTCGCGCCTGCTGGTGATCGGCTCGCGCCCGCTCACCACGCTCGACCCGACCTGGCACCTCGGCGACAACGCCACCCGCATCGTGCGCCACATGACGACCTCCACGCTGGTGGTGCGCGGGCGCGAACAGGTGCGCAAGATCCTGCTCAGCACCGACCTGCCGGCGAGCCCGGAGACGGTGAAGATGGCGCAGGATGTGGCCCTGGCCACGGGCGCCGGCGTGGCGGTGCTCTACACCAAGCCGCTGGCCACGATGTACATGGCCGAGGCGCCGTCGGCGGCGGCGGATGTGGCCGAGGATGCGCAGCGGCTGGGCGTGCAGCCCGATCAGCTCGCCCAGCTGGAAGCCATCCGCGCCGGCTTGTCCGCGGCCGGCGTTTCGCAGGCGACCATCAAGCTGCGCCAAGGCATCGTCGAGGAAGAGATCATCAAGGAATCCATCGAAGGCGATTTCGACCTCATCGTCATCAAGGAAGGTTACCTGAGAACGCCCTTCGGCCTGCTGCTGGGACGCCTGTCGACCAACCTCGCGACGCGGTCGCCGCAGGCTTCGGTGCTGATCGTCAAGCGCTGATGCTCACCGGATGGCCCACCGAATGAGCTCTCCCTCACGCTATTCCAGCGACGAGCCGGCCCGCGCCGAGGTCGACACCCTGGCCGGCGACACCGTGCTCGAGTTCGGTGCCAACTGGTGCGGCATCTGTCAGGCCGCGCAGCCGGACATCGCCGATGCGCTGACAGCGCGCGCGAGATCGCCGCGATCGCTACGGTAAGGATGCCTCCAAGGGCACCCCCAACGGAGCTATAGTGAACCTCTACACGCTGGGCTATTCGGGCCTGTGGACGAAGGCGTTTCCGACGGCGGAGCCCCGACAGCTTCATGCGGTGGTTAGGGCATCCCGGTTTGTGCCCTGATGTACCAACGGCAGGATCCCGCCGCCGGGCACCGTGGTGGAGAGGCTCGCCCTTCCCGCCCGCGCCTTCTATGTTCGAGCGTCCTCCGACCGAGCGGCACATGGATCCGACCGACTGGCGCCTCCGCCGATCGCCGCTATGGGTGGCCCAGCCGTTCTTCTGGGCCGTACTTCTCGTTCTGGCGGGCGGGTCGTCCGCGAGCGGCCAGCAATCCGATGAGGCAAGCTGGCGGGCCCAGCGGGAGCGCATGGTCGACGAGCAGCTCGTCGCACGCGGCATCCACGACTCTGCGACGCTCGCCGCGATGCGGGCCGTCCCTCGCCATGAGTTCGTGCCGTCCAATGTCCGGCGGCATGCGTACGAAGACACCCCACTGCCCATCGGCCACGACCAGACCATCTCGCAGCCCTATATCGTGGCGCTCATGACCGAGCTGATTCGCCCCGGTCGAGGGGATCATGTGCTTGAGGTGGGGACCGGATCGGGATACCAAGCCGCGGTGCTCGCGGCGGCGGGGTGCCGGGTCTGGACCATCGAGATCTTCGGGGCGCTGGCGGCGGAAGCAAAGGACCGCCTGCACCGGTTGCGGTACGATGACGTCGTGGTGCGCCACGGCGACGGCTACGTCGGCTGGCCGGAGGAGGCACCGTTCGACGCCATCGTCGTCACCGCCGGCGCCGAGGCGGTTCCCCCCACGCTGATCGACCAGCTCGCGCCGGGCGGGCGCCTGGTGATGCCGGTGGGCGACCCGTACACCGATCAACGGCTCGTCCTGGTGCAGAAGGACGCCAGCGGAGGGGTCACGACTCGCTACCTCGTGCCGGTGCGCTTCGTCCCGCTGCTGCGAGGAGTGCGCTGACTCACGCGGCTTCGGCGGCCTGCGCCGGAAGTCGCTGCGTCTTCACCGAAGCGGATCGCCCAGCATCGGCTGAAGCCGCCGGGCGCCGTCCAGGACGGCGGCGAACGTACCACGCTCCGCCGCGCTCCGGAGGTCGTCCAGGTGTTTCTCGACCGAGCGCAGCTCCGCCCGCTCGCGTTCATTACCGGCGCCCGCCAGCCGCTGGCGAATCCAATCGAGGATGATGAGGTCGCTGCGGATGCCCGCGGCGTCGCCCGCCTGGGTGTCGAGCTCCAGCTGGCTGGTCCAGAGGTCGAGTCGAGCCAGGTCCACCGCGACCCTCGAGCGGTACTGAAGTAGGAGGTCGAGACCGGTCCGCCGTGCATCCAGTGCGGCCTGGCGGGTAGCTGCCGACTGTTGGGCAGCGACTGCCCGGGTGAGATCCTCCAGCGCCCCTGTCATCAGAGGCTTCAGCAATCGGGGTTGGCTAGCCCGGATCCGCTCCCACGACCGATTCATAGCCAGGACGGTGTTCGACGCTTCGCCCCAGTTGCCAGACTGGGCGAGGCGGAACATGCTGCGCGCTCCCGCTAGCACGGTTCGCAGATCATCCGGCAGGGGGCCCGGCGATCTATTGATGGGCACGGCAAGGGCGGTGGCTTCAAAATCCGGAGCGCTGCCGGAATGGAATTCGCCGTAGCCGGGGGCGAACTCCTTCGCTTCCAGTTCTCCGTCCATGTGCAACTCCTGGACTTTAAGCACACCAGTGACCGGACCGAACGGACCCGGCGAGGTCAGGTTTACGGCCTGGACGGTGATCTCCTCGAACACGACTCCGAAAACGTTCTCTGTCCGCCAGACATTGCCCACCTGCGGGTCAGCGGCCATGATCATCGCCGCCGGACCATCCTTGCAGGCGAGCCACGTGCCTTCGGTGTCGGCGACCCTGCCGCGTTCATAGTTGAAGACATCCTCGCCGAAGTACCAGACCGAGCCGTCGTCCGCCTGAGCATACCGGTCGAGCGCATACTCGTGAATCCGCCGGCCGAGATACGCGACGAATTGTGACGCCAGGACCTCCACCACATGGTCACCCATGTCGATGTGCAGCGTCTTCGGCATCAGCGTAGTCTCGATCCGAAGCGGTTCGCCGCTCACCGCCCCCACGAGGATGGCCTGACTCAGCCCGCTGATCGGGAAGAGCGGATTCCTCACGTTGGTCGGGTTGGTGAAAGTTGGCGTGAACAGGTCCACGCGCTTGCTTGGCGGGGCGATGGGAAGCGGAATCTCATGGTCGGGTGTGGGAGGTTTGCACTTCTCGATCTGGGTTGAAGCGGGCAGGGCTGCAGAGACCATGGGGTCGCTGCTGTCGCCGCAGGCGCTGAGTGTCGCCGTGGTCAGCATGCCGAGCACGACGACGATTGGATTGCGACGCATTGGGATTCCCTCTTTCCAGGCAGAGAACACGACGATCAAGTCTGGGGAGCGCACTGTTGTGCAGGAGGAGCAGATCTGCGGGCATTTTGTGACGGGCTGAATCAAGGTCTTCCGGTCTGGAACCTCGACCCTTACGATGCGTATCCGCGGGATGGCCTCGGAAGTAAGCTCGCGGTAGTTTCGATTCCCGATGTTTCTCCCGGTCCCTTAGGAGTCGTGCATGAGCTTCCTGCTCCGGACGGCTACGATTGCCCTGGCGCTCGGCACCCCGCCATTCGCGCTCCAATCACAATCCACCGGTCCGCGCGACCCCCGGGTGGACGCCATCATGCAGGCCGCCATCAAGTCCGACCAGCCCGGCGGCTCCATCGTCGTGATCCGGGACGGCAAGGTGATTCATATCGCGGGATACGGGCTCGCCGATCTCCAGTCGAAAAAACCCAATCTCCCCAACACCCGCTTTCACATGGCGTCGTCAGGCAAGCAGTTCACCGCCCTTTCCCTGATGATGCTGCACCAGGACGGACGGCTCGACTACGACGATCCGATCGGCAAGCACCTCCCTGAAGTTGCCCGATTCGGCGATTCTCTCACCATCCGTCAGCTGCTCCACCATACCTCTGGCATCCCCGATTACTACGACGACTCGTTGGGGTACCAGCGGTTGCTCGCCTCCAGCCCGATGCCCACCAACGACGACGCGCTGACGCTGCTCCACAGCTGGGGGGAGCCCAAACCCGCAGGGAGGGAATTCGTCTACAGCAACACCGGGTACGACCTGCTCGGCACCCTGGTCGAGCACCTCTCCGGACAATCGCTCGACGGCTTCTTGCAGCAGCGGGTCTTCGGTCCCGCAGGAATGAGCGGCTGTTTCTCCCTGCCCAATGCCCCCCGCTTCGCCGAACCGGAACGGGCGCGCGGCTACGACAAAACCGGGAATCGATTCACCGACAACGACAGGGATCCGCTCGACAACCTGGTCGGCTCCGGTTCCGTCTATTGCTCGGTGGAAGACCTCGCGCGCTACGACGCTGCCCTCTATACCAACCAGCTGGTGCGGCAGGAGACTCTCGCCGAAGCGTTCGAACCCGGCCCCCTGGTCGATGGAAAATCGGTGGACTACGGCTTTGCCTGGGGCATCTCCGACCGCAACGGCCACCACTTCGAGGGGCATTCAGGAAGCTGGGAGGGATACCTCTCCTATATCCTCCGTTGCCGGGATCAGCATTTCTCGGTCTTTTCCCTGCAGAACCGGACTGACATCAAGCCTCGGGACCTGGTCATGAAGGTCTTCGATCTGTACCTGCCGGCTCCCCGTGGTGCCGCAGCGGGAAGCAGTTCACAGTGAGGGCGGCAAGGACCTTCCTATGAGCTGTTGCTTGCGCAACGCGGCGCAACTCCGCGTTGAGTCTCCTCTGTATCGCATTTCATCACTCCGTTGCACCGCGGTAACTCTTTACTCCCAAATGGTTTAAGGAGCAGTCCTGTTGAAGGATTAGGCAGTGCCCGTAAATCCGCGACGGGCACGCTTCTCGCCTGTCAGCGCGCGTCCTCCTGTGCCCGCTGAGGGATCGGCCGGCGCAACTCCCGATCCCGACACCTGAGTCGCGATGCGCCTCCCCCGCAGGGTTGTTCTTGTCAGCGCGCTGGCCTACCTGGTCGCCTGTAGCGGCGGCGACAGCGGTGGCACCGGTCCGACCCCCAAGATTGCTACCAGCCTCGGCATCAGTGCCGGCAACAACCAGACGGCCGAAGTGGCGACCGCGGTTCCCATTGCGCCCGCGGTTCTGGTGCGGGATCAGAACGGCGATCCGATGTCGGGAGTCGACGTCACGTTCACGGTCCAAACCGGCGGCGGCAGCGTCACCGGTGCCACCGCCACTTCCGGAGCCAACGGTGTCGCCACGGTCGGCTCCTGGACTCTAGGCACGGCCGCGCGGTGCTAACACCCTGCGCGGCTCAGTAACCGGACTCACTCCCGTCACCATCAACGCGACGGGCACGGCGGGTACCGCGACCGCGCTGGCGCTGACCACCGCTCCCTCGGCCACCGTGCCGAGTGGCGGGCGCATTTCCTCAGCAACCGGTAGTGCAGGTGCGCGATGCCTACGGAAATGATCGGCAGCAGGCCGGCATTCCCGTCACCGTCGCGATCACCTCGGGCGGTGGCACGCTCAACGGAACCCTGACCGAAAACACCGATGCGTTCGGCACCGCCATCTTCACCAACCTCAGCATCATCGGGACGGTCGGGGCTCGCACCCTGACGTTCACCAGCCCGGGACTCACTTCGGTCACTTCGGGCGCAATCGATGTGCAAGTGGGAACGCCCGCGAGCATTACGCCGACCACCTCCACGATTCTTGGTGGTACCGTTGGCCAGCCGGTCTCCAACCGGCCGACGGTCCAGGTGACCGATGCGGCCGGCAATGCCGTGGTTGGGGCCACCGTCACCTTCAGCGTCTCGTCGGGCGGTGGAAGCGTCACCGGCGGAAGCGTCGCGACCGGTCTGGGTGGTATCGCGCAGGTCACCAGCTGGACGCTCGGCACGGTGGCGGGAGACAACACGCTCGATGCCACGGTCGGTGCTCTGGCACCGGTCACCTTCACGGCGACCGCGCAGGCGGGACCCGCGGCCAAGCTGGGCGTCATTACCCAGCCCGCAGGAGCTCAGAACGGTGCGGTGATCTCTCCCGCTCCGGTGGTTCAGCTGCAGGACACCTACGGCAATGCGCTGACTCAATCGAGTGTGATGGTTGCCGCGAGTGTGGCGAGCGGCGGTGGGACTCTGAGTGGGACTCTCTCGGTCGCGACCGCTGGAAACGGCCAGGCTACCTTCAGCAATCTCTCGCTCACGGGCACGGTGGGTAACCGAACCCTGAGCTTCACCTCGACCGGCCTTGCCGCCACAACTTCGAATCCATTCCCCCTCACGGCCGGCAGTGCGACCACGATTGTGGCGAGCTCCGTTACCTCGCAATCGGACACGGTCGGAGCCGCCGTGGCCAATCCGCCAGCGGTCCTCGTCACTGACGCCAGCGGCAATCCAGTGTCGGCCGTCTCGGTGACCTTCGCTGTCACGTCGGGTGGTGGCAGCATCACCGGTGGTTCTGCCTCGAGCGACGCCAACGGCATCGCGGCACTCACCAGCTGGACGTTAGGCAGCACGGTGGGCACGAATACCGTGACCGCCACTGCCGCTGGACTGACCGGCTCCCCTGTCACCTTCACCGCAACTGGCGTGGCTGGCCCGGCCACAACTCTGGTGATCACGACCCAGCCCTCTGGTGCGGTGAACGGAGTCGCCCTCTCCACCCAGCCGGTCCTGGCCCTGCATGACGGCTTTGGCAATCCGGCGCTGCAGGCGGGTGTCGCGGTCACCGCGTCCATTGCCACCGGTGGTGGCACTCTTGGCGGCGCCACCACGATTGCGACCGACGCCAATGGCGTGGCGACATTTAGCGACCTTTCGCTGGTTGGGACCGTCGGTAGCCGCACGCTGTCCTTCTCTGCGACCGGGCTTACTGGGGCTACGTCCGCAAGCTTCAACCTGGCTACCGGGGCTGCGAAGGCACTCTCGATGGTCACCCAGCCTTCGGCGATCGCCACGAACGGCAGCGTCTTCGCCCAGCCGCCAAGGGTTCGACTCGTGGATGCTGGCGGCAATGTAGTGAAGCAGGCCGGTGTCTCGGTGACCGTGTCCCGCTCGCCCACCACCGCAGCCCTTGGTGGCACGCTGAGCATCAACACCAATGCGAACGGCGTTGCTGCCTTCACCAATCTCTCCCTGACCGGCGCGGTCGGTAGCTACACGTTGAGCTTCGCGGCGACAGGTCTTACCTCTGCCACCTCCTCCACGATCGCGCTAAGTGCTGGGCCAGCTGCCAACATCGTCGCGCTCTCGCCGCTCGGTCAGACTGCGGGTGTTGGCACCGGTGTGGCCAATCCGCCCTCGGTGCAGGTGACCGACGTGAGCGGTAACCCGGTTTCGGGCGTCGCAGTGACCTTTAATGTCACGGCAGGCGGCGGGACCATCAGTCCGACCAACCCGATGACGACGGACGCAACCGGTATCGCGACCCTCACCAGCTGGACCCTGGGGACCTCGGCCGGTGGCCAACACGGTAAACGCGAGTGCCGCCCTGGTTGCGGCGACAGTGAACTTCAACGCGACAGGAACCTTCCAGGTGGCGTCGATCGCCGGCGGCAGCGGGCATACCTGCGCCCTGACCGTTGACGGCATCGCCTACTGCTGGGGCGAGAACAGTGACGGTGGTCTGGGCGACAACAGCCTGACCGATCGTCTGATTCCGACCGCGGTCGCCGGAGGCCACATCTTCTCCAAGATCTCGGCCGGACATCTCTACAGCTGCGCCCTGACCAACGCGGGCGCCGCCTGGTGCTGGGGGAACAACCCGGATGGCGCGCTGGGTAACGGGGGCACTTCGCTCGACTCGGTGCCCCACGCGGTCTCCGGAGGAAACGTCGTACCAGGCCATCGTGACCGGGACTGGCAGCGGACGACAGACCTGTGCGATCACCACGGCTAACGCGGCCTACTGCTGGGGAGCTGACGGTTCCGGTCAGCTCGGAAACGGCGCGCCGCTCGCGGCCTCGACCACGCCGGTTGCCGTATTGGGCGGCGGAGCCTGGTCGGCGATTGGGGCGAAGAGCTTCTTCACCTGCGGGGTACGACGGGCTACCGGCGCGGCCTTCTGCTGGGGCAATGACGGCTTCGGCCAGCTGGGCAATGGCGCTCCGAAGGCCAATACCAATCAGCCGGTCGCCGTGGTGGGCGGGCTGACCTTCACCCAGGTGGCGCCCAGCCAGGTGCATACTTGCGGGCTGGTCACCGGCGGCGCCGCCTATTGCTGGGGCGCCAACTTCAACGGACGGTTGGGTCAGGACACGGCGACTACAACCGAAAGCCTCCCGCCGCTCGCGGTGACCGGAGGTCTGACCTTCAGTTCACTGGTTTCCGGCGAAGGCTTTTCCTGCGGCCGGACGGCAGGCGGCGCGGTCTATTGCTGGGGCTACAATGGTTCCGGTCAGCTGGGCAATGGCAGCACCGACAACGCCATCACTCCGACTCTGGTCGCAGGCGGGCTCAGCTTCGCCGTCGATAGCGGCGGGCACCGACCATGTGTGCGGGGTGACCAGTAGCGGCCAGGCCTACTGCTGGGGAGATAACTCGCTCGGTCAGCTGGGCGACGGGACGATTTTCCAGCGGGAGACCCCGACTCTGGTGACCCAGCCATAGGGGGACAGTTCCTCCACGGCCTCTGTGTCAGTCGGTTTTCATCGGACAGCTGCGGGAGGCAATCACAGAGGCACAGAGGGCACAGAGGCTGCCTCGTGTTCGACCCTCCTCTGAATGGGCCCAGATATTTGATCAGGGGTGTGGTGAAAAGCGGTAGGTCCGAGCTACTCCCAAAAACTATGGCGCGGTTCACATTGATCGCGTCCAGCGACCTGGAAAGTCAAAGTGTGACCGGAACCCTCTGTGCCCTCCGTGTCTCTGTGATTAGATAGCCTCAATACAGCTTGAGCGGAGGGGCGCTCAGTCTCCGTGCCAGGAATCCCAGGTAAGTCCGCAGCGTTCGATGAAGTACTCGCGGGGATGTCCTTCGTGGTCGAGCAAGGCGTGCAACATTTCGTGCCGCACTACCAGCTCGTTCTGCACGTAGTTCCCGGCCAGGATAATCCGGGTTCCCTCACTGGAGCGGGTCCACAAGCCGACCTTTTCCCCGTCCCCGGTCGAGAAAACCGACGCGTTAGGAACCACGAACCATTCGATGCGTGAGGGATCGCCGCGGAGACCGGAGCATTCTTCGGTCTTCCGCCACCATTCCATGAACTGCGGCGGCGCAGTCATGAGCTGGGCGTTCTCCGGAAGAGGTGCAGGAGGCGCCAGGACTTCGCATGCCGCTACCGAGACCAACAGGCCAAGGCAGAACAATGGGACTCCCTGGATTCGAGCAACTTTGGATTCCGGCCCGCGGCCGGTCCGGGACGACTGCGGCATGAGAGGTTCTCCCATGCCCGAGAACACAAAAGCGCGACACGCGTGGGAGCCGGATTTCGGCTCGAATTCGCATCACGCTCCGCACTGATCCACCTTCGGCACCGAGCTATCTCTCGCGAGTTTCGCGTGAGACCTCTAGTTTTGCGGCCCCGGATCACTCCGGGTGTGCTCTTATCGGGCGGTTCGTGTTTACGCGAACAACACCTTTTTTGACTCCGGCATTGTCTAGAGCCAAAACAGTGCCAATCACTTTAACTCTTTGTTACACAATGCACTTATGATTAACACCTGTACGGATAAGCTGCAGTGACCACACCGCAGAATCCCCCCGCATTTGCTGCTGGCAATCCACATCCCAGGCTGCGCTGGATTCTCGGCCTCCTCTCTGGTCCTGGTGCCGCCTCCCCTGGTCGCGGCTCCGCCCCATCTCGTCGTTCTGGTCACCGTGGATCAGCTGCGGGGAGACTATCTCGAGCGGTACCGGACCCAGTGGCGTGGTGGCTTCGCCCGTCTCATGACTCGCGGTGCCGTATTCCCGAGAGCCAGGCAGGCCCACGCCATTTCCGAGACCGCCCCGGGACACGCGACACTGCTCTCCGGCCGGAATCCCGCCCACACCGGAATCCCGAGCAACTACTTCGGGGTGCCCGATCGGAACTTTCCGTTGGTTGGGGTGAAGTCGGGCAATGGTGCCTCACCCCATCGCTTCAGGGGTAGCACCCTGGTGGACTGGCTTCGGGCTCGGAACGGGGATTCCCGATTTCTCTCCGTTTCGGGGAAAGATCGCGGTGCGATTCTTCCGATCGGTTCCAGTCGAGGTCCGGTGTTCTGGTATTCGGGTGGCCGCTTTGTGACCAGCCGGTTCTACGCCGACACTCTTCCCACCTGGCTCTCCGGGTGGAACGAGCGCAAGGGAGTCGAGGGCCTCGCGGGACGGACTTGGACGCCGCTGCTCCCTGATTCCGCCTATGCCGAGCCGGATTCGATGCCGTTCGAACGGGGGGACGCGAGGTCACCTTTCCCCATCGCGTTCCCGACGACCCGGCGCAGGCACTGCGTCAGGCGCTCGACTTCCCCTGGATGGACTCACTTACTCTCGATTTAGCGCTGGAGGGGACCCGGAGACCTGCAACTGGGACGGCGGCGTGCTACCGATGTGCTGGCGATCTCACTCTCAACCACCGACTACATCGGTCACGAATTCGGTCCCGACTCGCGCGAGCTGCACGATCAGCTGCTCCGCCTGGATCGAACCCTGGGATGGTTCCTCGATTCGCTGAGCACCCTGCTCAAGGGCAAGGCTCCCTTACTCATCGTCACCGGAGACCACGGCGTCATCTCCTATCCGGAGTACGCCCGGCTTCAGCGGTCGTTCCGGGGGACGCGTCCCGACCTCCGCCTTTCAGCAGCGCAGTGATACGCTGTTGCGGGCCCTGGGGGTGAGTTCGCCCGGCCTCTACTTCGACAGCGGCCTGCTCACCGCCAACCTCGATCAGTTGCGAGCCCGGGGGCTCGACCTGGACAGTGTCGCGGCCGCGCTCGCCGAAACGCTTGCGGCGACACCGGGCGTGGCCCGGGTGTATACCGCACGCAGCCTTCCGCTGGCCTCGGATGCCGATGCGGCGCTCTGGCGACGCAGCCTGCCCTCGGATCTGCCCTGGCTGCTCTGTGCATCCCTGAGCCCGGGTTACATTTGGTCGGACGACACGACATCGACGACTCACGGGACGACCAACCCGGACGACCTCAGCGTGCCCATCGCGTTCATGGGCCCTGGGATCCACCCCGGGATCTTCACCCGCCCGATCGAAACGGTAGACATTGCGCCGACCCTCGCGGCGCTGCTGGGGGTCAAACCCTTTGAGCCTTTGGACGGGCGTGCCGTGGTTGAGGTGGTGGGGAAAGGACGCTGAATGACCAGTCCATTCCCGCCGCTACCCTGCTATCCCTGTCCTCACGACTCCGCCTGCTGCGCCTTCGGGACGACGCTGAGTGAAGAAGAGGCGCAGGACCTGGGGGCGCGCTATCGGCACTGACCGGGTCTACCAAACCCGCTGGGGCGAGTGGCGGACCCGGGTACGGGGAGGACGCTGCGTGTTCCTCGAGAACAACGTCTGCACCATTCACGACGATCCGTCCTACCCTGAGGTGTGCCGGGGATTCCCCTGGATCGATCCGGAAACCGGCGGTCCCTACGAGTTCGACCAGACGATTTGCCCGGAATTTCTCGAGGGCGACACGCTGGTCCAGATTCGGGGAGTAGAGCGAGGCTTGAGACGGCCGGTGGAGAGCAGGTGAAGCAGGCAGGGAAAGAAAACATCACGAATTGGCAGACCGTCCACCCTTCAGGAGAACTCATGGGCCTGCGCTTCTCGTTCCTCACGCTGACTTCCCTATTCGCTGCTCCCCTCATGGCCCAGACCGACGCGCAGCTCGCTCATGCGAAGAAACTGCTCGAGCAGACCATCCTGATCGACGGACACAACGATCTGCCCTGGGAAATTCGTACCGCCGAAGGCGCCCCGCGGGATGTGGCGGCGTACGATCTGCGCACGCCACGCAAGGGAATGACGGATCTCGCGCGCCTCGCCGAGGGCAGGGTCGGGGCCCAGTTCTGGTCGATCTATATCCCGGGCGAGATCAAGGACAGCGGTTTTGCCCGGGTCCAGCTCGAGCAGTTCGATATCGCCCGCCGGATGATCGCCCGGTACCCCGACCGCCTGATGCTGGCGCTCACCGCCGACGACATCGTGCGAGCCAGGAAGCAGAAGAAGATCGCTTCGCTGCTCGGCATGGAAGGCGGGCACGCCATCGAGAATTCGCTCGGCGCCCTCCGCTCGTACTACGACCTGGGCGCCCGGTACATGACGCTCACCCACAACGTCACGCTCGACTGGGCCGATGCCGCGCTGGACAGTGCGCGCCACGACGGTCTCACCCGCTTCGGCGAAGAGGTCGTCCATGAGATGAACCGGCTCGGCATGCTGGTGGACTTGTCTCACGTTTCGCCCGGGGTCATGAGCGACGTGCTCAACGTCGCCGAAGCCCCGGTCATCTTCTCCCACTCGTCCTGCCGGGCGCTGGTGGATTTCCCCCGCAATGTCCCCGACTCGATCCTCGCCCGATTGCCCCAGAATGGCGGAGTCGTGATGGTCACCTTCGTGCCGGGTTTCGTGTCGCAGGCGGTGCGCGACGCGGAAATGGCCAACGGCAACGCCATCGACAGCCTGGTGAAGGATGTGCAGGACTCGGCGGAACGGCGCCGGATCGCCCGGGAATACAGCGCCAGCCATCCTATTCCGCATGCGACACTCGCCCAGGTCGCGGACCACATCGAGCACGTGCGACAGGTGGCGGGCGTGGATCACGTCGGCATCGGCAGTGATTTCGATGGGATCGATGCCGGTCCCGACGGACTGGAAGACGTCTCCAAGTTCCCGGCCCTCTTCGCCGAGCTGATTCGCCGGGGCTGGAGCGACGCCGATCTCAAGAAACTGGCGGGCGAGAACGTGCTCCGAGCCCTGCGTCAGGCCGAGGCGGTTGCCACGAAGGCCCAGAAGGAACGGGAGCCGTCGACGGCGACGATCGAGGGGCTGGATGGAGGGGCGCGGGCCAGTCAGTGAGGAGTGGAAGAGGACTGAGGACCGTGAGGTGAACGGTGAACGGTGAACGGTGAACGGTGAACGGTGAACGGTGAACGGTGACTCGGGAACCTGGCATGCCAACGGACACCTCATCGCAGCGAGCGCAGTCGAGGGATCTAGCCGTCCTCTCCAAGGTGCCAAGGCATAGGACGGCTGGATCCCTCGGACCCCCTCGCTTTGCTCGGGGTGTCCTCGGGATGAGGTGCTGGAGCAGGTCACCCGCTGTTCACCGTTCACCGTTCACCGTTCACTCCTCACCACTCAGTCCTTTCTACTCGTCAGTACCATCCCGCCTACAACGGCAATGAGACCAAACCCAAACCACTGCACCGCGTAGTTCAGGTGCGGCCCGTCGTCCAGCGGAGCCGGTTCGATACGGCGGGGATAGTGGGGCAGGGATGAATCGCTGCTTTGCAGGATTGCGATGCTGCGGACGGGGTAGGGAAGCATCTTCCGCACGGCCGCGAGATCCAGCCGGGACCACGTGGTCCGACCTCCTACCTCTACCGGCTCCCCGCCATCCGGGCTGTGCAGTAATCCCCAACGCGATGCCTTCGACCCGCTGCGGCCCCGGTTCGCCCAGGCTGTCCAGCTCCACGCTTGCCGCATCGGGTGATGGCACCAGCCCCCGAATGACCAGCACCGCGGTGTCTCCCACCGCCGGCCGCAAGGAGGTAACGATGCGGACTGCCGGAAGCCCCTCGATCGACTGCCGCCGAATCACGAACTGCCCGTCGAAATCGTAACTCCCGCTCGCTCGCACCTTCCGGTCCGCCAGCACGCTGTCGGGCATTGATCCGCTATCGAGGTCTACCGGAGCCAATTCGCGGGTAGCCAATACCCGCGCGTTGCTCGCTCGACGCTGGCGAAGCCGGTCCAGTTGCCAGAACCCCAACCTGGCGCAGACCAATCCCACGAACAGGGAGAAGCACAGGAAGACCAGGCGTGAGCGACGCGTCATCGAGAGTGACATGCGTGTCTGAGCGGGAGGACATGAACTGCGGCCCCGGTCGGTGAATGAGCCCGCTAAGGCAACAGCAGATCAGGAGTTAGCGGGATGGCTTCGGGCGGCCCATCGCTTGCCCGAGGGCCCCGTGAAGGTCCGTCAGTCAACGCCGACAAAGATACACGACCGGAGTCAGCCGATGCGGCATGGATGCACGCTCGCCCTGACAATACTGCTGCCGCTGCTGAGCAGCGCGCTGCGCGCTCAGGACCCGGAATGGGTCCCCGATTCCATGGCGACCGACTCCAGCGGTCTCGAGGATGAGGTGGCCGATACCGCGCTGCGCCGGTCCCGCGAGCAGATGGACTCCGGCCCCAGTCCGTACCTGCGCGAGGTCAGACAGTCTCGAGTCGGAGCCGGTGTGGTGGGCATCGCTCGCAATGGGAGCCGGAAGCCGAGCCTTCCGCTACCCGGGTGTGAGCGAGTTGTACGGGCCCGGTGCCACGGGGCCAACCCTCGCAGTCGAGGCCGGCCGGCGATTCAACCAGCACGCGGGACTGGGACTCGAGTATCTGGGCTGGCTCGGTGATTTCCAGGAAGACTTCTTCGGGGCCATGCAGTCGCTCCTGGTGATCGCGCGGCTCTATCCCCTCGGCGCAGTGGGACCGTTCCTCAAAGTGGGCGGCGGATTGGCGAGCTATGGGGTGTACGACATGGTCTACGACGACGTGGCCTCGCTCGACGTCGGTGCCGCGTACCTGGTGGGAGCAGGCTGGGACATCCCGATGGGTGGCGAGCTGGTGATTTCACCGATCGTCGAATGGCAGCACCTCGCCCTGTTCGGCGACCGCACCTATCACGGACGGCTGTTGAATCTCGGTTTGATGATCACCTGGTCGGGCCATGAGAGCGATCTCGACCAACTCTTCCCGGAGGAATAGTCATGCGCTGGCCTCGAATAATCGGCATGACCGCACTGCTCGTCAGCGTGACGGCGCCGCTCTTTGCCCAGAATCATGATTGTCAATGCGGACTCCGTGAGGTGAAGGAGTCCGAGACGAATCCCAATCGCCGCCAGGGAATCTGGGCTTCCCTCGGCGGTGGTACCGGCGTCGAGTCATTCAATGCCTTTGACGGGCTGGGCTGGAGTAACGGCCTGTGGGGAGGACTGGTGTTCGGTAAAGCCGGACTCACCGTAGGCCAGAATCTGACGATCGGGGCCGAAGGCACAGCTGTGGATCCGCGAGTTTCCCGATTACCGCCGGACTCTGGGCAGCATCATGATCATCGGACAGCTCTATCCACTGTCGAGAGGTGGCTTCTTCCTCAAGGGTGGGGCGGGCTGGACCCGCGATGACTTGCGCCTCTACTACACGCCTCCAGTCCGCGTTCCGACTCAACAAAACGGGTGGGGATTTGTCGCGGGGATGGGGTACGACGTCCGGATCGCGAAGGACGTCTCGATCACGCCGAGCGTGGACTTCGTCGACCACTACTACGACCTGCAGGAGGAGCGGATGCTCAACATGGGTCTTGCCATCACCTTTCACTGATCCCTTTGGCCAGGCACGGACCGCTGCATTGGCCCTCGGGCGGATGTAGCGGCCGTGCAACAAGTGGTCCGCTCCCTATCCCGTAAGTCCTAGCGTTAAAAGGCACTTCCGGCTACGATAGTCCTCCCCGGGACGGCATGTGGAATGCCGTCCCTTGTGATCATGATCACCATACGGACCCCGTGAAGCGATCGGTACGCCCCTTCCGCTTGCTCTGCCTGCTGACGCTGGCGCTGGCGTCGCTGCAGTGCAGCTCGGATAACCTCACGCTTCCAATTCAGGGAGTCCCCGCCCACATCGCGCTTGTAAGCGGCGACAGGCAGACCGCCGAAGTCGGTACTCCCCTCGCCGATTCCCTAATCGTTCGGCTTACCGATTCGCAGGATCGGCCTGTTTCTGATACCCTGGTGGCGTTTCAGCTCGTGGGTAGCAACCCGGGCACCGATTTCGTTCCTGACACCGCGCGGACAGACCTAGACGGTCGAGCCCGTGCGAAGTGGATCCTCGGCCACACGATGGGTGACCAAGAGGTCGAGGCTCGGGTTGTTGCCGGCACCTTGAAGACGGCTTTCCAGGCAACGGCAGTTGCCGGTCCTGCGGCAACCATCTCTGCAATAAGAGGCGATCAGCAGACCGGCGAGGTCGGAACCGCTCTGGCCGATTCGCTGGTCGTGAAAGTCACCGATCAGTTCGGCAATCCGGTCTCAGGTATCTCAGTAGACTGGACCGTGACCGGCGGCGGTTCGGTCAGTGCCGCAAGCGTCCTCACTGGCACGGACGGTCGGGCAGCGGTGCAGCGGACCCTCGGCAATACCGCAGGGGCTCAGAGCGCGCAAGCGGACGCTCCTGGATTAGCTGGTTCGCCCCTCGTCTTTACCAGCACCGCGACTGCGGGAAGCGCGGTGACCATGGTCAAGGATCCGGTGACCGACGGCCAGTTCGGCCCCGCCGGCTTTGAACTCACCGACTCCATCGTGGTCATCGTCAAGGACGTGAACGGGAACGGCGTCCCCGGGAAGAACGTGCTCTGGACCGTGGCGACTGGTGGCGGCTCCGTACTCCCCAGTACCAGTGTGACCGACGTTGATGGAAAGGCATTCACCCGCTGGACCCTGGGTTCCGCGGCGGGAACCAATACCGTCAACGCTGCCTCCGCCAACCTGACCCCGGTGACCTTCAGTGCCACGGCCAACGCCACTCAGCCGGCCAAGGTCGCCGCCGCGTCGGCCGTGACACAATCGGGAACCGCCGGCTCCCCGGTACCCACCCCACCATCGGTCAAGGTCACCGACGCGAACGGCAACCCGGTCCGCGGCGAAACGGTGACCTTCACCGTGACCGCGGGGGGCGGGGACCTCTCGGATGGGACCAACACCGCCACGACAGTCACGATTGCTACCGACGCCTCAGGCATCGCGACGCTGAGTGCCTGGACTCTCGGAGCCACGGCTGGGAACAACAGCGTCGCCGCGAGCGCTCTGGGCCTCACCGGCAGCCCGCTCACCGGCAGCCCGGTCTTCTTCAATGCCACGGCTCAGGCGGGCAGCGCCACCCGGCTGGTGTTGTCCACTCAACCCTCCGCCACGACACAGAGCGGAGTGGTGCTGGCGGTACAGCCGGTAGTCCAACTGCAGGATGCACTGGGGAATCCCGTGGCGCAGAGCGGGAAGCAGGTCACCGTATCGGTCACCGGTGGCGGAGCCACGCTGGCGGGAACCCTCACCGTCGCCACCAACGCCAGCGGCGCCGCGACGTTCAGCGGGTTGGCCCTCTCCGGCCCGGTCGCCAGTTACACCCTCACCTTCACCGCGTCTGGCCTGACCTCCGCCGTGTCCGGGTCTATCGCTCTCTCGGCGGGAGCGGCAGCCCAGCTGGTGATGGCCACTGAACCCTCGAGTTCAGCTCAAAGCGGCGTGCCTTTCCCCCAGCAGCCGGTGGTCCAGGTGGCCGACGCCGCGGGGAATCCAGTGAACGCCGCCGGATTCACGGTCGTGGCGGCCATCGCGAGCGGTGGTGGAACCCTGAGTGGAGTGGCCGGCAAGACCACCGACGCACAGGGGCTCGCGACCTTTACCGACCTCGCCATCACCGGTGCGCCGGGCCCCTATACGCTGAGCTTCAGCGCAGCCCCGTTAACCGGCGTCACCTCGGCGCAAATCGCTCTGGGCGCCGGTAACGCGACCAAGCTCGGGATGGCGACCCAGCCCTCGGCGAGCGCCCAGAGCGGCTCCGTGCTGGGGCAACAGCCCACGGTCCAATTGCAGGACGCGGGCGGCAACCCGGTGCCGGACCCGGGAGTCATGGTCCACGTGACGGTCAGCACCGGCGGAACATTGGGCGGTACCGACAGCGCCGCCACCGACGCCAACGGGCTCGCGACGTTCAGCGGGCTTTCCATCACCGGTCCAGCCGCGAACTACACCTTGCAGTTCACC
Source organism: uncultured Gemmatimonadales bacterium (assembly GCA_963788625.1). GTDB lineage: Bacteria > Gemmatimonadota > Gemmatimonadetes > Gemmatimonadales > GWC2-71-9 > DATBGE01. The sequence goes on from CAWBHB010000001.1 coordinate 1,660,537, forward strand.
GCGCCCTCGCTGACCGGGGTTACTTCAACCGCGATTGCCCTGACCGCGGGAATGGGGACCCAGCTCACCATCACGACCCAGCCTTCGGCTGCGGCGCAGAGCGGCGTGCCCTTCCCCCAGCAGCCTGTCATTCAGCTGCGGGATGATGGCCTGAACGAAGTGCACCAGAGTGGAGTGCCGATCACCGCCGGAATCCTCACCGGGCCTGGAGGGGTGCTGAGTCAGGCCACGATTACGGTGCAGACCGACGCCAATGGTGTGGCCACCTTCACCGGCCTCATCCTCTCCGGCGCGCTGGGCAGCTACACCATTCAGTTCGCCGGGCCCAGCCAGCCCGCTGTGGTGGGAAACCCGATCGTTCTATCCGCCGGACCAGCCAAGGTGCTGGTGGTCGTCACTCCTCCATCGGCCAGCGCGCAAAGCGGCATCGCCTTCCCGCAGCAGCCCGTCGTACGTATCGAAGACGGGACCGGCAATCCGGTATCCCAGGCAGCGACGGTCACCACATCGATCGCCTCGGGTGGTGGCACGCTGGGCGGAACGACGAGTGTCAACACCTCGGCGAGCGGCGTAGCGACATTCACCAACTTGGCGATCAGCGGAACGGTGGGCCCGCGGACCTTGGACTTCACCGCCACCGGACTCACCAAGGCGAGCGCCAATGTGGATCTCACGGCGGGCGCCGCGGCAACCCTGGCCATCCAAGCGGGAGACAATCAGACCGCGACGGCCGGATCTCAGGTGGCGGTGGATCCGTCGGTTCTGGTGACTGATGCAGGCGGGAATCCGGTGGCGGGTGTGGCGGTGACCTTCGCCGTGGCGACGGGCGGTGGCACGATCGGAGCGCCCAACGCACTAACTACCGCGAGCGGAATCGCTGTGGTGGGTGGCTGGACTCTGGGAACCCTCGCGGGCCCCAACACGCTGACCGCGACCGCCGCCGGACTGTCAGGTTCGCCCGCGACCTTCCACGCGACCGGAACGCCGGGAAGCGCAGGCAAGCTTGCTATCTCGCAACAGCCCTCCAGCAGTGCGCAGAGCGGAGCCCAATTCGCGCAACAACCCAAGGTCCAGTTGCAGGACCTGAATGGGAACAACCTGACGACCGACAATGTCCCCATCAGCGCCAGCGCCAGCGCGGGAACGCTGAACGGCAACACCACGGTCCTCACCGTGGGCGGTATTGCGACGTTCAGCGGCCTCTCGATCAGCGGACCAGTGGGGAACTACGCGCTCACCTTCGGCGCGCCAAGCATCACGGGTGTCACTTCGAATGGCATTGCGCTCACTGCGGGAGCGGCGACGAAGCTGGTAGTTACCACTCAGCCCTCTAACCCGGCCCAAAGCGGCTTCCCGTTCCCCCAGCAGCCGGTGGTCCAGCTCCAGGATGCCGCCGGCAATCCCGCACCAACCACCAAGACCATCTTCGCCACCCTGCGGAGCGGCGGTGGGGCGTTGGGCGGCACCACCAGCCTCAGTACCGGCGGCGGCAGCTCGGTGAGCTTCACCAATCTCGCCGTCAGCGGAGCCGCAGGTCCCCGGACCCTCCTCTTCTCGGCAAGCGGGCTCACGTCCGACACCAGCGCGACCTTCACCCTGATCGCCGGCGTGGCGGCGCAGATCGCGGCCAACTCGCCGGTCACCCAGTCGGCGACGGTGAGTACGCCGGTGGCGTCGCCGCCGTCGGTGATCGTGAAGGACGGTGCGGGCAATCCGGTGGCGGGGGTAACCGTCACCTTCGCCATCGCGCTTGGCGGAGGCAGCCTCAACGGACCGACCCAGATCACCGATGCGACTGGCGTGGCCACCGTGAGCGATTGGACTCTGGGGCCGGCAACGGGGTCCAACACGGTCACGGCCACAGCAACGGGCAGCGGCATATCCGGTAATCCCGTCAGCTTCACCGCGACCGGAACTGCGGGGAACGCCAGTACCATCGCGCTCAACGCCGGTAATGGACAGAGTGGGGCAGCCGGCAGCGCGGTCGCCGTGGCCCCCTCGGTCAAGGTCACTGATGCGGGCGGAAACCCGGTTCAAGGCATCGCGGTGATCTTCGCGGTCGCCTCGGGCGGCGGCAGCATTACCGGCGGCAACGCGACCACCAACTCCACCGGCCTCGCGACTGTAGGCAGTTGGACCCTCGGGACTCTGGCAGGTGCCAATACTCTGCAGGCCAGCGCGACGGGGCTCAGCGGCAGCCCGGTCACCTTCACCGCGACCGGTGTGGCCGGTCCGCCCACCGCCGGGACCAGCACCGCGACCGTCCCCGCCGGCACGGCGGGCCAGATCACCGTGATTTCGATCGTCTCGCGGGACCAGCACGGCAATCTGGTCTCGAGCGGCGGGGCCACCGTAGCGGCGACGGTGACTGGTGCCAATAGCGCCACAGCCACCGTCACGGATAACGGCGATGGGACCTACACCGCGCGGTACACCCCCACCGCCTCAGGCACCGATCAGATCGCGATCACCTTGAATGGCACCGCGATCGGCGGGAGCCCCTATTCCAGCCTGGTCTCGCCGGCCGCCGCGACCAAGCTCGCGTTCGTCACCCAGCCGACCACGGTGACGGCCGGGCAGGCGATCTCACCGGCGGTTCGGGTCGCGATTCAGGACGCCGGCGGCAACACCATCACGAGTTCCACCGCGCCGATCACGTTGGCGATAGGCAGCAACCCCGGTGGTGCCACGTTGAGCGGCGGCGGTCCGATCGCGGCGGTGAATGGCATCGCGACCTTCCCGGCGCTGAGTCTGGACCATTCGGGCGCTGGTTACACCCTTGTGGCCACTTCGGCGCCGCTCACTCCGGCCACCAGTACAGGATTCACGGTCAACGCCGGGGCGGCGGATCAACTGGGTATCACCACCCAGCCCTCCGCCACGGCACAGAGTGGTGCGGTATTCGGGACCCAGCCGGTCATTCAGCTGCGCGACGCACTCGGGAACCCGGTGAGCCAGGCTAACGTCTCGGTGACCGTGGTCGCGAGCGGCGGAACCTTGGGCGGCACCGCCAGCGCCCAGACCAACGCGAGCGGGGTCGCGACGTTCAGCGGCCTCTCCCTCTCGGGAACGGTTGGCAACTACACCCTCACCTTCCAGGCCAGCGGGCTCACCTCGGCCACCTCGAACACCATCGCCCTGTCGGCTGGTCCCGCAACGACGATCGTGAAGAGCGCGGGCGATGGTCAGAGTGCGGCGGCGGGGAGTACCCTGCCGGTAGATCCGGCGGTGCTGGTCACCGACGCGGCGGGTAACCCGGTGGCGGGGCGCAGCGTCACCTTCGCGGTGGCATCGGGCGGCGGCAGCCTCACCGGGGGCAATGCCACGAGTGATGTGAACGGGATCGCCACCGTGGGCAGTTGGACCCTCGGTGTCGTGGCGGGGCCCAACACGCTGACGGCGACGTCGGCGGGGCTGAGCGGCTCGCCGCTCACCTTCACGGCGACCGGTACCACCGGCGCCGCCACTCAGCTGGTGATCACGACCCAGCCCTCAGCGAGTGCCCAGAGCGGCGTCCCCTTCGGCACCCAACCGGTGGTCCAGCTGCGCGACGCCAACAACAACAACGTTTCGCAGTCCGGGATAAATGTCACCGTCGCGATCGCAGCGGGCGGCGGCAGTCTTGGTGGAACCCCGACAGTGACGACTAACGGAAGTGGTCAGGCGGTCTTCGCCGGACTTTCCATCAGTGACCTGGTTGGCGCTCACACCCTGCAGTTCACCTCGACAGGTCTCTCGACCGCGACTTCCAATACGATCAACCTGACGGCCGGGCTGCCAGCCGACATCGCGCTGAGCGCGGGGAACAACCAGACCGCGACGGTGGGCACCGCCGTAGCGGTGGATCCGGCGGTCCTGGTCACCGATGCGAGCGGCAATCCGGTGGGCAGTGTCGCAGTGACCTTCTCGGTTCTCACCGGTGGTGGCAGCGTTTCACCCACGACGCCCGTCAGCACCACCGTTTCCGGCATCGCAACGGTGACCAGCTGGACTCTAGGGAGCGTGGCGGGTCCCAACACGCTCAGGGCAACGTCAGGGTCGCTCAACGGCAGCCCCGTCACCTTCACGGCGAATGGGGTCCCGGGCAATGCGACCCGTCTGGCGGTCGAAACTCAGCCTTCGGCCAATGTACAGAGCGGCGTTGTCTTCCCGCAGCAGCCGGTGATTCAGCTGGAGGACGCCAGTGGGAATCCGGTGACCCAGGCGGGCGTACAAGTCACCGCCTCGATCGCCAGTGGCGGCGGGTCGCTGGGTGGCAACAACGTCGCCACGACCAATGCGAGCGGCCTCGCGACCTTCAACAATCTGTCCATCAGCGGGACCGTCGGGACTCGCACCCTGTCGTTCACGGCGACCACCTTCGTGAGCGTGAACTCCGGCAACATCGTGGTCGCTGCGGGACCCGCGGGGACGCTGGCGAAGAACGCGGGCGACGGGCAGACCGCCCCGGCGGGCACCGCCGTCGCGGTAGATCCGGCGGTCCTGGTCACCGACGCCAGCGGCAACCCCGTGGCCAACGTGAGTGTGACCTTCGCTGTGGCCACCGGCGGCGGGAGTATCACCGGCGGTGCCGCGACCACCAACGCGAGCGGCATCGCGACGGTGGGAAGCTGGACCCTGGGCAATACGGCCGGTTCCAACAGTCTCACTGCGACTTCGGCCGGTCTCACCGGATCGCCTGCGACCTTCACCGCAGCTGGTAGCGCGGGGGTTGCCCACCACCTCACGATCACCACTCAGCCATCGGCGACGGCGCAGAGCGGCATCGCGTTCCCGCAACAGCCCGTGGTTCAGCTGCGCGACCAGTTCGGCAACAGCGTGAGCCAGGGCAACGTCGGGGTCACCGCCGCCATCGCCTCTGGCGGCGGCACCCTGAATGGCACCGCCACGGTCCAGACCAACGCCAGCGGCGTGGCCACGTTCGCGGGCCTGTCCATCACTGATCTGGTCGGTCCCCACACCCTCGGCTTCTCGTCGGGTGCGCTCACCGGGGTCACGTCCGGAACCATCACCCTCAATGCCGGCTCCGCGGCGACGATGGCCAAGAGCGCTGGTGATGGTCAGAGTGCGGCGGCTGGGAGCAGCCTGCCGATCGATCCGGCAGTGCTGGTCACCGACGGGGCGGGCAACCCGGTGGTGGGGCGCAGCGTGACGTTCGCGGTGGCCACCGGCGGCGGGAGCCTGACGGGGGGTAACGCCATCAGTGACGTGAACGGCATCGCGACAGTGGGCAGCTGGACTCTGGGAGCGGTGGCCGGGCCCAACACATTGACTGCGACGTCGGCGGGGCTCACCGGCTCGCCGCTCACCTTCACGGCGACCGGGACCACCGGCGCCGCCAACCATCTGGCCATCACCACTCAGCCGAGTGCCACGGCGCAGAGCGGAATCCAGATCGTCAACCAGCCGGTGGTACAGCTCCGCGACGGCAATAACAACAACGTGTCGCAGGCCAACGTGAACGTTACCGCCACGGTAAGCGTCGGCGGCAACCTCACCGGAACCCTGACGGTGCCGACCAACGGCTCGGGCGCCGCGGTATTCGATGATCTGGTGATCAGCGGGTTGGTCGGCAACTACACGCTGAGTTTCACCTCCGGCAGCCTTACCCCGGCTACCTCGAACACCATCGCCCTCGGCGCGGGCACCGCGACCAAGTTGGGTGTGAACCGCCAGCCGTCCACCACCGCGCAGAGCGGGGTGGCCATCGCGGTGCAGCCTAGAATCCAGATCCAGGATGCGGCGGGCAATAGCGTAAGCCAGAACGGCACCACCATCACCGCGAGCTTCGCCTCCGGCACTGGGACTCTTACCAACGCCACTGCGGTAACCAACGCAGGCGGTCTCGCGACCTTCGCCGGACTCACGATCAGCGGGACGGTGGGCAGCTACACCCTGCAATACGACGGGGGCGGCCTCACCGATGTCACCACCAACGCAATCACCCTGAATCCGGGATCGGCCAACCACGTCAGCATCACGGTACAACCGCCGACTAGCGCCTCGAGCGGGGTCGCGCTGTCGCCTCAGCCGGTGCTCCAGTTGCGTGACGGGGCGGGGAACGCCGTGTCGCAGGGCGGCACTTCGATCACGGCCTCCATCGCGTCCGGGACCGGCGGTTCGCTGAGCAACACGGTGGCCACAACGGACGCCGGCGGCGAAGCGACCTTCACGAACCTCACCCTCAGCGGGACGGCAGGGAACTTCACGCTAAGCTTCGGCGGCACCGGCCTTACCCCGGCGGTGTCGAACAGCATCGCGCTCGGCGCCGGATCCGGGAGCGTTTTGACCATCACCACGCAGCCCAGCGCATCGGCGCAGAATAGCGTGGCGTTCGGCCAGCAGCCCGTGATCCAGTTGCGCGACGGGTCCAACAACCCGGTGAATCAGCCTGGTGTCTTGGTAACAGCGCAGATTTCCACCGGCGGGGGCTCGCTCACCGGCAGCACCTCGGCGACGACCAACTCCAGTGGTGTTGCCACGTTCTCCGGGGTCGAAATCACCGGCACGATCGGTTCCAGGACCCTCATCTTCTCGGCCAACGGGTTCCAAGCCGTGACTTCGGCCTCCATCAACATCACCCCGGGTCCTGCGACTCAGCTCGCGATTACCACGGCTCCTTCCTCCACTGTGCAGAGTGGCGTCGCGTTCCCCACCCAGCCGGTGATCCAGTTGCGGGACCAGAGCGGCAACAACGTGAGCCAGAACAACGTCTCGGTGAACGTCGCCATCGCCTCGGGCGGCGGGACGCTGGGAGGCACCTTCCCGGTGAATACCAACGGGAGTGGCCAGGCGGTCTTCACCAACCTGAACATCAGTGGGCTGGTGGGGAACCGGACCCTGACCTTCAGCTCCGGGAGTCTGTCGACCGCGACCACCGGGCAGATCAATGTGACCGCCGGACCGGCCGACGAGCTGACGATCACCACGCAACCCTCGGCGAACGCGAGCAGCGGGACGCCGTTCCCGCAGCAGCCAGTGATTCAGCTGCGTGACGCGGCCGGCAACGCCGTGAGTCAGGCCGGGGTAAGTGTCGATGCAGATGTAGCCACGGGCAGTGCGGTACTGAGCGGGAACACTACGGTCACGACCAATGGCAGTGGCGTTGCGACCTTCACCAACCTGGAGCTGAGTGGCACCGCCGGCGCCAACATCCTGGCCTTCAGCTCTACCGGCCTCACCGGGGTGAACTCGGCGGCGATCAACCTTGGCGCGGGGTCCGCAACCAAACTCAGCATCACCACCCAGCCGTCGGCCAGCGCCCAGAACGCGATTGCCTTCCCGCAGCAGCCGGCGATCCAGCTCCGGGACGCGGCCAACAACCCGGTGAGCCAAGCCAGCGTACCGATCACCGTGGCGATCGCCTCGGGTGGCGGCTCGCTCACCGGCAGCACCGACGGTGAACACCAACGCGAGCGGGCTGGCCACGTTCACCAACCTGCGGATCACCGACCAGGTGGGCAATCACACCCTGAGCTTCAGCTCGGGCAGCCTGACGGCGGTCACCTCGGGAATCATTGACCTCAACGCCGGCAACGCGACCACCATCGCGGCCAGCGCCGGAGATGGGCAGAGCGCCACGGCGGGCACCGCGGTCCCCATCGATCCGGAGGTCCTGGTCACCGACGTGAGCGGCAACCCGGTCCAGGGCGAGAGCGTCACGTTTGCCGTGGCCTCGGGGGGTGGGACGTGGTGCCGACCTCGGCGATCCTGACGGACGCATCGGGCAACGCGGCGGTCACCAGCTGGACCCTGGGCACGACGGCCGGCCCCAACACCCTGACCGCCACCTCCGCCGGCCTCAACGGCAGTCCGGTCACCTTCGATGCCACCGGCACGGCCGGCGCGGCGACGAAATTGACCATCACCACCCAGCCGTCGTCCAGCGCGCAGAACGCGATTGCCTTCCCGCAGCAGCCCGCCATCCAGCTCCGGGACGGGGCCAACAACCCGGTGAGCCAGCTCAACGTACCGATCACCGTGGCGATCGCCACCGGAGGCGGCTCGCTCGGCGTCACCACCACCGTGAATACGACTGCGAGCGGCCTGGCCACCTTCACCAACCTGCGGATCACCGACCAGGTGGGGAACCACACCCTGACTTTCACCTCGGGTAGCCTGACGCCTGTCACCTCGGGGATCATTGACCTCAACCCCGGTACGGCGACTACCATCGCTGTGAGCGCCGGTGACGGGCAGACCGCCGATGCAGGTACCGATGTTGCGGTACCACCCGAGGTAGTGGTCACCGACGTGAGCGGGAACGGGGTCAGCGGGGTGAATGTGACCTTCGCGGTTGCTTCGGGTGGAGGCACCGTCGTACCGACCACGCCGATAGCGACCGACGTGAACGGCAACGCCGCGGTGAACAGCTGGACGCTCGGCACCACCCCCGGCACCAATACCGTGACGGCGACGTCGGGAAGTCTGAATGGCAGCCCCGTGACGTTCACCGCAACCGGTGTGGCGGGCGCGCCGGCCAAATTCACCCTCACCACACAACCGTCGAGTACTGCACAGAACGCTATCGCATTCCCGCAACAGCCGGTGCTTCAACTGCGGGACGCCAGCAACAATCCGGTGAGCCAGAATGGGGTGCCGGTCACTGCATCAATCCTGAGCGGCGGTGGATCTTTGGGAGGCAGCACCCTGACAGTCAACACGGACTTCAGCGGGGAGGCCACGTTCCCGGATCTGGATATCACCGGCACGGTGGGGAACCGTACCCTGAGGTTCACTTCCGGCTTTCCCGCAGTGACTTCGAGTACGATCAACCTGACCGCCGGCGACCCTACCTCCATCGTGGCCCAGGCGGGGAATAACCAGAATGCGACGGTTGGAACGGCGGTGGCGGTGGATCCGAGGGTGCTGATCCGGGATGTGAGCAACAACCCGGTGCCAAACATTGCGGTGACCTTCGCGGTACAATCTGGAGGGGGCAATGCCACCGGACTTAATCCCTCAACCGACAACAGTGGTCTGGCAGCGGTCGGTAGCTGGACTCTGGGCAGTGGGGCAGGGAGCAATACCCTGCGCGCAACGTCAGGAACTCTTACCGGTAGCCCGGTGACCTTCGATGCCACCGGCAATCCTGATGCGGCCGACGCGGGGCAGAGCACGGCGACGGTGCCCGATGGCACCGTGTCGCAGCAGACAGTGATCGCCATTCAAGCGAGGGATCAGTTCGATAACGCGTTGACTACCGGAGGGTCTGACGTGGAGGTGACGGTCTCCGGAACCAACACCGACAGTATGACCGCAACCGACAACGGTGACGGCACCTATACCGCCAGCTACTTGCCGGTTCTCCCCGGGGCTGATACGATCACTATTACGCTGGACGGTGGCCAGATCAGTGGCAGCCCGTTTACCAGTAATGTAGGACCATAGTGTTTGCAGGACCGGTCTATATGGCTCGTCGTGCTGCGCTTCCTGCCGTCCTTCTTCTCCTCACCATAGGCTGCGGACAAGACCTCGTCCTGCCTCGGCAGGGCGGTCCGGCATTAGTCGCGGTCGTCTCCGGGCAGGGCCAGCAGGGTATCGTCAACGATGCCGTGGCGGATTCCCTGGTTATCAAGGTCACCGACTTTGAGGGGCGTCCGGTGGCAGGACAGCCGATCGGGACCAACCTGCGCTCGGGCGGGTTGATCCAGGCCGCCGGTCCCCGAACCGATGATGCCGGGCGGCTCGCATTCCGCTGGGTCCTCGGCACCCAGGCGGGTACGCAGACCGTGGAGATCGGCGTCGGGGATTCTTCCGGAATCTCCCATAAAACGATCTTCAATGCGACAGCCCTTCCTGCCGCCGCCAAAGACCTGCAGCGAATCGCGGGAGATGCAGCAGGTGGCCGAAGCAGGGCAAGTCCTGCCTGCTATGCTGGCGGTAAAGGTCACGGACAAGTACGGCAACGCGGTGTCGGGGATCCAAGTCAACTGGAATCCGGGACAAGGCGGGGTAGATCCGACGAGCTCGGTGTCGAACAGCACGGGTTTAGCCGAGACGGCCTGGACTCTGGGTGGTGGAACGGGGCAGCAAAGCCTCGTGGCCACGCTCGGCCCCGTACCCACCGTCACGGTGGGGTTCACGGCCACGGCTACGCCTGGTGCACCTCCGATCCTCAAGGTCGAGACTCAACCGTCTGACACCGCCCATCACAACGTGCCGTTCCCTCGCCAGCCGGTCATTCAGCTGACTGATCCCACCGGTGCTCCTCAGACCATCTCCGGCATTCCCATAACGGCGGCCGTCGCAAGCGGCGGTGGTACCCTGAGCGGCCAAACCACGGTGATCACCGATGGGGCAGGGCAGGCGGCATTTACCGACCTCTCGCTCTTCGGACCGACCGGCGACTACGTTCTGCTCTTTGCGGCTCCGGGATATCTGACTGCGACCTCGCACGACATCAGGCTGGTGCAGCGGGGTCCCAGTGCTTCGCTGTCCTCGATCTCCGCCAATCCGCTCACCATCGCCGCGGGCACCGGCACCTCGGTGATCACGGTGACGATGCGGGACTCGATCGGATTGCCGATCCAGGGCCTCTCAGTCACTCTGACCGCCAGCGGTTCGGGTAATACTGTGACCCAGCCTTCCCAGCTCACCGATGCGGCGGGCCAGACTACGGGCAGCCTTTCCTCCTCGATCGCCGAGACCAAGCGAGTCGAGGCATCGGTGGGAACACTGGACCTGGACGACGAGGTCGATATCACAGTGGTCGCCGGCATACCGGCACCGAGTACGACCGATGCCAATGTCCCCAAGGGCAGACGGCTCCGGTTTACCGATATCGAGATCGAGACCCGAGATGCCTTCGGCAACGAGATCAGGACCGGAGGTTTTGCCAGCCGTTTCTCTATCGTGGTGAGCGGGACGAACAGCGCGACCCCAACAGTGTTCGACAACAACGACGGGACCTATTCGGCGGTGTACCTGCCGTTTTCCAAGGGCACAGACCGCATCGATATCACGTTCGACGGGAATCCCATCAGCGGAAGCCCCTACTTCAGCGACGTCCATTAACGCCGGTTGCCGAGCCCAGCGCGCTCGGGTTGCGTCTGCTCTGGCCGCTCACTAGAATTGGCCCCGCGCCCTGGTGGTGAAACTGGTAGACACGCTATCTTGAGGGGGTAGTGCCGAAAGGCGTCGCGGTTCGAATCCGCGCCAGGGCATGGTGGGATCTAAGATTCAAGATTTCAGATTGAAGATTTCAGTGCTCCGTCCTGCGGACTGGTTTTTCAATCTTCAATCTGCAATCTTCAATCTGCAATCCAACTTGCCACTGTAGCTCAGGGGTAGAGCTCTCGATTCGTAATCGAGCGGTCGTCGGTTCAATTCCGACCAGTGGCTCTACCCGAATGAGATTGCAGATTGAAGATTGAAGATTTCAGATTGACGATTGGCGGGTCTCAGATTCCCGCAACACAAACCCCGCGTCCGATTCCGGATCGCGGGGTTTGTCTTTTCTGAATCTGATATTTCCGCCTACTCGGCCATCCGCTTGTACAGCCAGTACTCCGGGCCCGCCAGCTCTTCGGGCCAGTCGGCGAAATGCTGATGCCCACGCCAGCCGTTGTGCTCCTCTACTTCGTCCTGCTCGGTACTCTCGTCTGACGTCGCATCGCCGAGCCAGGAAACGTCATCAGGGAGATGCACATCCCCACGCCACGCTTCCGTGGCATCCCGGGGCTGCTCGCTTGATCGATCGTCAGCATCAAACGCGTACGGCATCGTGTCCCTCCTCGCGGGTACTCCCACCCACCCCGCGTCCCATGCTTCATAAAGCATGACTGATGCCACGCGTCCCATCTGCCTCCCTTTCATGCCGTGTCGAGGTCTTTTTCGACACTGTACAAGACTGATGCACTGCCCTGAATCCCTCATCGATTCTCAATCTTCAATCTGCAATCTTCAATCTGCAATCTTGAGCAGCTCTTCCTTCATGTACCCCACCGGGACGGGCCCCTGCCGCATGAACCGTTCATGGAACTCCCGGGCCGAGAACTTGTCCCCTTCCTTTTGGTGCAGCTGCTCGCGCAACCCGAGGATCGCGTTCTTGCCGAGGTTGTAGGTAATCGCCTGCGTTGGCCACTTGGAGTAGCGGTAGATGGCGCGGGTGGCTCCTTCCACGATCGCCTTGGCCCGTGGATCGCTCGCCACCGCGGCCGCCGCCTTGGGATAGAACGACACGTGCTCGGTGAAGAAGTCGATCGCCTCGGCGAAAGTCATGCGCCCGGTATGAAGACCGGTGTCCACGCGGACCCGCACCGCGCGCAGCAGCTGGCCCTGCAGCTCGTAGAGATGTTCGGCCGCGGAGTAGAACCCGTGCGGACGGCCCTCGACCGGCTCGGCCATCAGCTCCTCGCTGTAGAGGGCCCACCCTTCGGTCGCATTGGAATCGAGCCACATCGCGGAAGAATCCTCGACCGCGCCCGGGGTGAACCAGCGCACGTTGGAGATCTCGGCCGCATGCTGGTTCATGTACTTGTAGTGCCAGTCGTGGCCGGGGAAGCCTTCGTGCACCGCGGTGTCGGCGACCGAGGCGCGATTGTTGAGCTTCAGTGCCGCGGGATCGTTGCCGGTCGGCGTGAGGTAGAATCGACCCACACCGGTCTTCTTGAAGGGCGGCGCGGGATAGTAGGCCGCGTCGATCGTGCTGCGGAGGACGGGCGGTGTCGGCGTCACGTCGAGCCGGTAATCCTGCGGGATGTCGAACAACTGGTGTTCCCGCCCGAAGGTCACGGCTCGCTTGCCGGCGTCGATGTACCACTGGAGCAGCTCGTCGTCATTGCGGGGCGAATCCTTGGAGAGGTGATCCATCACTGCCCGGATGCCGTCCCGTTTTTCGGCGTCGGTGCCGAAGGGAAGCGAGAGACCCGCCTCCTTCGCCACCTCCTGGGCTACCTCGAAGATCCTGGTTTCGTAGAGTGTCGTCTGCTCGTGGCCGTAGTCCCACAGTTGGGCGGGCGTGCGCTTCTCCTGGAGGACATTCTCCAGTCGCCACTGGTATTCCTTCTCCCCCGCGCTGAAGTGGTCGGTAACATCACGGGGATCGTAGGTCTTGAGCAGGAAGGCGGCGAAGTCCTCCCACGCATTGGCCGCCTGTCGCCCTGCGGCGTCGAGGTCACCCAGAACCGCGGCAGCGAATGGCCGGTTGCCGAGGAAGGACTTGGCACTCGTGTGAAGAGTGACCTTGAAATACTCGGTGTTGGCCTTGGACCCGCCGATCCCGTCGCGCTCCACCATGCGGTGATCGGGGACGTTTCCTGCCGCCTTCCCCGCTTCGAGGTTGGCCTTGGCCACGTCGAGGTAAGGGGGAATCGCGCGCACCCGCTCCACAACCAGTCCCCACTCCTCTTCGGTGCCGAGCTCCGGGCTTCCCTCGGCACCACCCGACATCCCCTGGATCTGCCAGTCCACGCCCCGGAACGGCTCGGCCACGTAGGTATCGATCGCTCGCTGATACTGCTTGAGATCGTCGAGCTGGTGGATCATGAACCGGATCTGGGCCGACATCACCTGGTAGTCCACTCGGCTCACTGCGCTGAGCTTGGTCGGGTCGATCGCCGCAAGCTCCTTGCTCACACCCTGATAGGACGTCCGTTCGTCAACCAGCGCCGGTGGCCGGTAATCGCGAAGCCGGCCGTTGATCCTGGCGAGTGACGGGTCATAGCCGTCGCCGCCCAGATAGGTGGCCGTCACCGGATTCAGCTCGAGCGCCTTGAGGAAGTAGCGGTCCCTGAGAGCCAGGAACGGCTTGTCAGCCTGAGTGGCGCCGGATTTCGCGGTGGTGGAGCAGGCTGGGATGTGGCGGAGGATGCCGAACGCGAAGGCCGCTTCGCCGGTGTGCCGCAGGAAAGTGCGACGGTGCATGGGTGGTTGGGAGAGGGGAGAAGGGTGAACAGTGAACAGTGAACGGTGAACAGTGAACGGGGAACGGGGAACGGGGAATGGCGGGATGAGTCTACAATGACCGGCCCCCTGGCGACAGCGCCGGTCCGCCCTGTCCGCCTTGTCCGCCTGTCCGCCTGTCCGCCTTGTCCGCCTTCCGCCTTGTCCACCTGTCCGCCGGTCCGCCTTGTCCGCCGGTCCGCCCCCTCGCTTCCGCTCGGGGCAAGCTTGTCCGCCTTTCCGCCGGTCCGCCCTGTGCGCCTGTCGCCCTCCCGCCCGTCGCACCCTGCGGACTATGGGTGGGACGCCGCGGCGCAGAGTGGAGTCCACACCGAATGATTTTATGTAACATTAATTATAGCAACGATTTAGCACTTTCACCTGGTTGGCCCGCGACGTGCTTCCGGAGTGTCCGCGAGGCTGGCCTCGGGAAAGGCTTCTCTCCGGGATCGCAGGTCGTTCGAAGGGTGCGCTCTGTGGTTCAACCCGGGGCTGGCCGCGCGCCAACTGCAGTCGATGGTCGATGGTCTATGGTCGTGAGTCGTGACTCTCAGAGACCCACGACCCATGACTCACGAGACCACTGACCATTGACTATTGACCATTGACCATCGACCACCGACTCTCACTTCCCGTCCACCGAAAACCCCAGCACCACATTCCCGCTCGTCCCTCCCCACATCCCGTACCCAGAACCGGTCACCAGCAGACCATCGGCAATAGCGACTCCGCCGCCATCGATTGACCCGCCACGCCCAGGTGTTCGGTTCACCGTTTCGTACTCCTGCATCGAGTCGTAGTCCCAGAGCACGGCGCCGGTTGCTGCGGAATAGGCCCGGAGATGGCCATCGACCGACCCGGAGAAGATGGCACCGGGGATAGCCGTTACGGCGGACGATTGCCCTGGACCGCAGTGTTTCTTCCCGGCGCATACCTGGGCCGGCGCGGCACGCCAGGCCTTGGTGCCGGTCGCAAGATCGAGTGCCACGAGTCCACCACCGCGATCCGGAGCGAGATCGAGACTGAACCCTGCCGGTGCCTTCGCATCCGCGTACGGTCTCAGCTCGACATCGGAGATCGCGGCATACATGTGCTCGCCGTCGGCCGCCGAACCCCACTGCATGCCGCCCAGCTTGCCGCCCTTGGCGACCCGATGAGTCCAGAGCACCTCACCCTGGCTATCAGGATCCAGCGCATAGGCGATTCCCGATTTCTGACCGATCACGAGCGCGCGGTGACCGCCGCCGAGTGAGACGAGGATCGGCGGCTGGGCAAAGTCGGCGTCGGGGCCATCGGAATCGGGGCAGCCCGGCTTGCCGGGGAAATCGCAGCCCATGTTGGTGGCGTCGTTGACCAGCAACTGTCGGGTCCACAGCACCTTTCCGGTCCGCGCTTCGAGTGCCAGCACCGCGTCGCTGGTTCCGGTCGGCGGGTCGGAGTAGTTGTTGCCGGTTGCCAGGTAGATCGCATTGGTTCGCTGGTCGTACGTCGGCGAGGACCAGACCGCGGCACCCGAAGGCCCCCGTCGCTTTGCACCGGTCTTGCTGTTCACGGTCGGGAGAGCGGTGTCGGCGATCGTGTAGGTCTTCCAGATGGTCCGCCCTGTGGCGGCGTCGAGCGCCACGACACTGCCCCGGAAGCTGCAGCATTCATAGCCGGGAGCGAACACCATCGCTTCTTCATAGGAGGAGACCGGCACGTAAAGCGTGCTGCCATGGAGCAGGGGCGTTCCGGTGACTATTGCCGCTGGGTGATCATCCACGTGGACTTTCCACGAGATGTTTCCCGTTGCTGCATTCACCGCGTAGACATTGGCCTTCTGGTCGCCGAAGAAGGCCATGGTCCCAGGGGATCCCGCCGTGCCGATCGCCATCGCGGTGTGAATCGGTCCGTCGGCCTTGAAGGTCCAGTGAATACAGCCGGTTTTCGCGTCGATCGCGTAGGCGTTCCCCGCAGTCGTCCCGACGAACACTCGACCGCCGGCGATCGTGGGCTGTGCCCGAGCCTCCGTGATATCGCCGAGACTGAATGCCCATCTCAGCTTGAGTCGAGGCAAGTCGGCGGCGGTGAGCCCCGCATTGGTGGAGCGCTGGAAACGGGTGTTCGCCGGATCGGCCGACCAGCCGGTCCAGCCACCGCGCTCCGCGGCACTCGGCCACCGAGCTGCCTGCGGACAGGCGACGGCGGAAGAACCACTGGCGGTCTCCACCTGCTGACTCATGACCGGATTGGGCACCACGAGTGCCATCATGGCTAGCGCCGCCGCCGTTCCGATCGCCGACTGCGGGAGCCGGGTCTGCCGCAGCCGCCGCACGTCATAGATCGTTGCGATCCCGAAGCCCACCACAAACCCCGCGATAATCCCCGCCCAGGTGATGCTCATCCATTTCTCCGCCTCGGCGATTTTCTCGACGGAGAGATTGGTTCCCGAGACACTGACCAGGCTGCCGTCGACCAGCCAGGTGACCAGCATCCCGGTGAAGATCAGGAGGCCGAAGATGGTCTGGGCGATCCGATAGGTGGCCAGTTGCCGCGTCCAGCGGTGATACCGGAGCTGGACCGCGCCCATCACGATCCCGGATACCAGCCAGAGCAGAATCGGCAGGTAAAAGAGTCGCGCAGAGGGTCCCAGGGAAAACGTCACATCATCCAACTTCCCGACCGGGATGAGCTTGACCCAGATGAGCAGACCGATGGCCCCGGCGACCAACTCCGTGATCGCCTCGAAGCGGGAGACCCGCAGCGGATCCGGCGTCCGCTTTTCCCAGGCGTCGAGTCCGCCCACTTTGGCCTGCGACCGATCGATCATGGCGAAGACCAGGGTCATGATGGCGAAGGCGTACGCCGCGACG
Organism: uncultured Gemmatimonadales bacterium; assembly: GCA_963788625.1. GTDB lineage: Bacteria > Gemmatimonadota > Gemmatimonadetes > Gemmatimonadales > GWC2-71-9 > DATBGE01. Next base: position 1,677,273 of record CAWBHB010000001.1, read on the forward strand.
CGGAAGACCCAGCCGAACAGCGATCCCCAGGTAAGAGATGATATCCCGGCGTGGGAGAGTAGGAGCACCATGCCGACGATCGTGGCTGGCAGCAGGTAGAAGAGGAGCCAGCCGGTCAGGATCGTCCGGTAGATCGGAAAGACGGCCGGGCCGATCAGGTAGCGCTGGGGCAGGTACCGCCCCGCGACCGCCATCGGTGTCCCCCGATGCTTGAGCAGGGTATCGAGCTCGGCTTCGGTCAGCGATCGTCCGAGTGACCTTTCACGCTCCTCGATCTGAGAATGCAGGTCCTCGGACAGCTCGGCGATGATGTCGTCCCGCTGGTCCCGGGGCAACCAGAACCGGACGCTGCGGAGATAGCGATCGAGTGTGGTCATGGCTTCATCCCTTGAGAATGCCGTTCAGTGCTTCGCCGATCTGTTTCCACTCGGCCTGCAGCTGCTTGAGCACCGCCCGCCCGTCGGGCGAGAGTTTGTAGAACCGCTTGTTGCGCTTGTCCTGCTCTCGCCATTCACTCACCAGAAGCCCCTGGGTTTCCAGCCGGCGGAGCAGGGGATAGAGCGTCCCTTCGTCCATCGCCAATCCATGATCCTCCAGCGCCTTCCGCAGGGTGTACCCGTACTGCTCGCTGCGCAGCTCGGCCATGACCGCGAGGATCAGGCTGCCGCGGCGGAGCTCTAGGCGGAGGTTTTCAATCAGATCAGGAGTCATGGGATGCTGTGTAGCATATAGTGTGTGGTATATACTATGTGGTACACAGTATGATGTCAAGAGTGCTGGCCGTAGGCCATAAGCCGTAAGCCCTAAGCATTTAGCTGTTAGCTGTTAGCTATCGGAGGGTAGCGCCTCAGGGCTTACCGCCACGGCTTAAGGCTTACGGCTTATGGCAAATGACTAGTCCCTAACCGCTAACCGCTAGGTGCTTTACGCGCAGTACGGCCTAAGGACACTCTTGTCGCCGCCGCCCTCTCGCCCCACCTTTCCGGGGTCCGTCAGCACCGCTTCCTCTATCGGGACCACGATGATGACCAAACTTGAAAAGCCTCTTAAGCGCGAGCTCGATATTGATGGCCAGCCCTACGTGCTCACGATCTCTCCCCAGGGCCTGCTGCTCACTATCAAAGGAAAGCGGAAAGGCCGGGAGCTGACGTGGAAGGACCTGATCTCTGGAGACGCGGCCCTCGCGGTGGCGCTGAACGCGTCTTTGGAGGGAAATACCGGATCTGAGCCCTAGGGACGGGGCTACCTTAATGCCTGCACGACCGGGAGCCGCGCAGCGCGCCAGGCCGGAAAGAATCCGCCCAGGGTCCCCATCACCACCGCGAACACCAGGCCCGCCAGCAGCAGAGCCGGGGGTGACCCGGAAGGCGAACGCGATCTCGCTGAAGCTGGCCCAGTTGGTGGTGCTGGTGACGATGCCATTGATCGGCAGCGCCAGCAGGCAGCCAATCACCCCGCCCACCAGGGCGATCAGCGCGGATTCGACCAGGAAGCTGAGCCAGCACGCTTCGCGGGTGGAAGCCCGAGCGTGAGCAGCACCGCGATTTCCGGTGCCCGGCTCGCCACCGCGGCGTACATCGTGTTCACCGCTCCGAACACTGCGCCGATCGCCATGATGCTGGTGATCAGGATCGCGAGGATCTGGAGGATCCGGCCCAGGAGCTGGGACTGCTCGGCGTAGAAATCGGACTCGCGGTGCACGTCCACCGTGAGCCGCTGGTCGCCTTCGAGCGCCCGCTTGGCGTCCTCGAACGCGGCCGGGTCCTTCAGGCGGAAGCGTCACCGACTGGAACACGTCGCCCCGGAACACCGGCATGAACTGCTCGTTCTCGCCCCAGATCTCGGACTCGAACGCCGAGCCGCCCGCCGTGAAGTGGCAGACCACCGTCCAGTCCCGTCCGCCGAAGCGGATGGTCTGACCGACGTCGGTATTGGGAAACCGTACCGGCCATCTTCCGGCCGACGCAGACCTCGGAGCGGCCCGACTGCGGCGGCTGCCCCGCGACGATCTGGATGTTGTTTCGGACCTTCCACGCCTGCTCCCCCACGCCGCGCACCACGACGTTGGCCACCGCGTTGGTGTCCGCCCCCCGTCGCGACAAGGGTATCAGCACGTACACCTCGGGACTCACCAGCGGTTTGCCGTCGCTGCCGATGGCGATGTGGGGCGAGGCGGCGAGGATGCTGGCGGCTGGCCCGATCGATGCCGCTCGACAGCTCGGAGTCGGCCCCCCGCCGCAGGACCAGCACATTGGCGTCCGACCCGGTGCGCAGCAGGGCCGAGCGGAATCCGTTGGCCAGCGCCAGCATGCCGATGAATACGGCGACCACCAGCCCGATTCCCAGCGCGGTGAGCGCGGTGGACACCGGGCGCTGCATCATGCTCCGCGGTTGTAGATCAGGGGGATCTTCATTCGACCCTCCTCAGCGCCTGGCATCACCGGCAGTCGCGCGGCCCGGACCGCCGGCACCAGCCCGCTCGCCAGCATCAGGACTACCGCCACCGCCGCCCCCGAGCAGCAGTGTCTCTGTCGTCACGTCGAAGCCGGGAAGGAACCCGGCCGCGTTGAAGTTGGTCGCCTTGTATAGCCACTTGGCGCCACCCAGCCCGAGCAGGGCGCCGGTGAGCGCGATCACGGCGGCCTCCAGCATCACCAGCCCGAAGAGGGTCGAGTCGGTGAAGCCGATGGTCTTGAGCACGGCCACTTCGCGGGTTCGCTCGCGGGCGCTCATCATCATCGCGTTGGCGGTGACCAGCAGGATGGCGAACACCACCGCCATCCCGATGGTGCCCATCAGCAGGCTCACGTTGCCCCACATGGTGGCGAAGCTGGCGTTGAATGCCTGCTCGGTGCCGGTCTTGGTCGGCCGCGCTCGAGTTGCGGAACTGGTCGTCGATTGTCTTGGCGACCAGGGCCGCGTTGTTGGCATCGTCGATCCGGATCATGTACCACCCCGCGATCCCCGGCCGGCCGATCCGCTCCTCCAGGTAGTCGTGGTGGAACAGCATCATGTCGTCGTTGATGACCGGGATCGGTCGGGGTGTAGATCCCCGCGGATGGTGAAGGTCCAGTCTCCCGGGAAGATGGTTCCCTGGATGGTGACGTTCTGGCCCAGCTTCCAGCCGAAGACATCCACCAGGCGGCGCCCGATGATCGCCGAGCCCCGTTCCTGGAGGAAGGCCTGCTTCTGGTCCTCGGGGAGCGAGATCTCCGGATACATCTCGAGGTACGACTCGGGGTCCACCGCGAACTGGGCGAAGAACCGCTTGTCGTCGCCGTACTGCCCGCCGAACCAGTTGGCCCAGGTCACCGCCTCCACCCCGGGCACCGCGCGGAGCCGGTTGGCGTAGCTGAGCGGCAGCGGGAAGACGATGCCGGTGGCGTTGGTGCTCACCAGGCGGCGGGCGCTGCCGAACTGGGCCGCCGCCGCCAGGGTGGTGACCACGGTGCGGAGCGAGGCGAACAGAAAGAGCGCGAGCGCCACGCTGGCAGTGGTGAGAATGGTGCGCCGCTTGTGCCGGCCGAGGTTGGCCAGGACCAGGTGGAGGAACTTCACACCGCCACCGCCTGCCGCTCGATGAGGGTGCCCTTCTCCAGGTGCAGCACCGTCTTGGCGCGACTCCGCCGCGTGGGCGTCGTGGGTCACCATGATGATGGTCTTCTTGAATTCGTCGTTGAGCCGCCGGAGCAGGGCGAGCACATCCTGCGAGCTCTTGGCGTCGAGCTGTCCGGTCGGCTCGTCGAGCAGCACCAGCGTCGGATCGGCCACGATGGCGCGGGCGATGGCGACGCGCTGCTCCTGGCCGCCCGAGAGCTGCCTCGGATAGTGCTTCATGCGGTCCTCCAGCCCCACGACGCCGAGCGCGATGCGGATCCGCTCGTCGCGCTCTTTCTTCGAGAGGCGGGTGAGCAGCAGCGGCAGCTCCACGTTCTGGTAGGCGGTCAGCACCGGGAGCAGGTTGAGCTGCTGGAAGACGAACCCGATGTGTCGCGCCCGCCAGGGCGCCAGCTGCCCGGGCGACATGCGCTCACCTCGGACCCCGCCACCCGCATCGTTGCCGCTGGTCGGCTTGTCGAGTCCGGCCACGAGGTTGAGCAGGGTGGATTTGCCCGGAGCCCGACGGACCCATCAGGGCGGTGAAGGAGCCCTCCTCGATGTCGAGGGTGAGGCCGGTGAAGACCTCGATCCGTTCCGAGTCGCGCTGAAAGGATTTGTGGACGTCGCGGATCTCGACCAGTGCCATGGGTTTCGCTCTGTGGAGGTTGTCAGTCATTGCGAGGCCTTCGGTCATTGCGAGGCCCGTAGGGCCGAAGCAATCTCTCCCACTGTCCTCTCGACCAGGCCGGTTCTTCAGTCATTGCGAGGCCCGTAGGGCCCCAGTCATTGCGAGGCCCGCAGGGGTCCCAGTCATTGCGAGGCCCGCAGGGCCGAAGCAATCCCTCCCGCGGTCCTTTCGACCAGCGCAGTGACAGGGAGGCCGGGTGAGATTGCTTCGGTCGCTGCGCTTCCCTCGCTACGCTCGGGACAAGCTCCTCGCAATGACAGAATCATTCCCCCTTCGTCTTGCTTACGGCTTAGGGCCTACGGCCTACGGCCTTCAGAGGTTCCAACCCATTACGGTCCAGCCGACACCTTCACAGACATCCCCGCCCTCGGTGTCTCGACCCCGCCCACCAGCACCAGCTCTCCACCGGCCAGCCCCGAACGAATCTCGCGGAAGCCGCCGCTCACCGGACCGGCCTCGACCGTCCGCGGCTCCAGCCGGCCCTCCCGCACCAGCCACACCACCGATTGTCCGCCCTCCTCCCGCACCGCGGTGGCCGGGAGCCGGAGCCGCGGTGCCACGGCCGGGCCCGACGTTGTTCCGGCCGGGGCTGCCTCGGGGGCCAGAAAATCCACCCGGGCGCCCATCTCCGGCAGAATCCGTGGGTCGTGGTCCAGAATGCTCACTTTGACCTGCACCGTCGCACGCTGGCGATCGGCGGTGGGCACTATCTGTCGCACCTGGCCGCGGAACGCCGTGTCCGGATAGGCGTCCAGTGTGATCCGGGCTTTCTGACGGGAAGTGATCCGCCCGATATATGCCTCGTTGACGTCTACCTCCACCTCGAGCGTGGTGAGGTCTGCCATGGTGACCACCGCTCCACGGGTAAGGCCGCCGCCCACCGAAGGCGCCACCACCTCGCCCACTTCGGCTTCCTTTCTGAGCACCGTGCCGGTGAACGGGGCGCGGATCACGGTGTACTCGAGGCTCACCTGGGCGTAGCGGAGTGCTGCCTCGGCCGAGCCGACCCGTGCCGCGGCTGCTCCGGCTCGTGCCTCGGCCTGATCGGTGCGGCTCTGGGCGGCCTCAACCTCCTGGGCGGAGATCAGTACGGGATTCTCGCTCCGGATCTGCGCTACCCGCTGTGCCTCCCGCGCCAGCTGATCGCGATCCTCCTCCCGCTCCGCCAGCTCCGCCCGGGCCGTGGTCAGGTCGCTCTCGGCCTGATTGGCCTGGGCCTGGTAATCCGCATTCTCCAGCCGGGCGATCACCTCGCCTTTCCGTAGGTAGGAACCCTCGCTGACCCGGAGCTCGGCGAGGCGCCCCGGTAGTTTGGCGGAGACTGAGGCGCGGGTCCGCGCCACCACGTACCCGTTCGCGGTCACGGCGGCGTTAGCCGTGGAGTTCGCTGCGCTATTGGTGGACCACGTCACCGCAAGCACCTGGACCGGCACGGCGCCCTGTCTCCGCAGGAACCACAGCGCCCCGGCCCCGATCAGCAGCGCCGCCAGAGCCAGGATCAGGTTGCGGCGGAAGGCCCGGCGCATCGCCGGCGGCGGATCGTCGCGGTTGATGCGGAGCCTGCCCAGGTCAGGCGGGTTGCCCGGGGTGGAGATATGGGAGCGGTCATCGGAGAGGGAATCTAGGACGTGCCGGGGGGACCGCAAAATTGGGGATTGGGGGATTGGGGGATTGGGGGATTGAGGGATTGAGGGATTGGGGAATTGAAGATTGGGGATTGGTCCGGTCACCTTACCTGGGAATCAGCAGCGACACGACGTCACCCGCCTGGATCGTGATCGGCTCGGTCAGGATGGGGTGGCTTCCGCCTATCGGATCGGCTGCAAAGCGAAGTGAAACCGGTCCGGTTCTCACGATGAACGGCAGGATCCGCAGTAGCGTGACGTTGTTCCCCGTCGCGATCCCCAGTCGGATGCGTTCCGACTGGTAGACCACGTAGATCGTCATGTCTTCAAAGGCTCGGTTATCTACCTTCACAGCGGCGGCTGAGGTGTCGGCGGTGGAGGAGTCGACCGAAGCGGTCGCGCTGGGACTCCCAGCTGCTGGAGCCGTATCTTCCGGCGGAGTATTGGAGGAGCAGGCAACCAGCAAACCGAGAGCGGCGCTCAGCGGAAGCAGCAATCGAAGCATGGGGACCTTCCATGGCTGCAAGCGGGTGAGATTTTCCCGCCAGGATCCAGTGAATTCCGTAGCCGCAAGCCGTGCCGGACAGTATCGGAAGATATTCGACTGCCGTGAGTTTCGAGGCCTTCCCCGGGCAGGGGCGCTGGGCTAGCTTACCGGCCCCTGACTGCAGATTGCAGATTGCAGATTGAAGATTGAAGATTGAACTGCAGCCGATAGTTTGGGGGATAAGCCAAGGCCTATTTCGCCGGCGGCTGATGGCTGAGACGGGATCCCTCCCCCTCGCTTCGCTTCGGGGTCGGGACAGGCTCCATCCTTTCGCTTCGCTCAGGACTGGCTCCGCCCGGTGCGCATCCCTCGCGATGCTCGGGACAGGCTCTGAATGGGGTTGACCTCGCTACCGCTCGGTCTCGACCCTGCGCCGTCTCGCCGCGTTGCGGCTCGCGGGCTCCGGGTCGTCAGGGGGTCGAAAGGAAAGGTTGATTTGTTGACGGGATCCCTCGCTGCGCTCGGGACAGGCTCCGCGCAGCCCGGTAGCTTTGAGGGAGGAAGAACAGATAGACGATAAGTAGACGGGACCCTTCGCTGCGCTCAGGACAGGCTTCGCGCAGCCCGGTAACCGTCGTAGTAGACGGGACGTAGCGCAGCCCGGTAGCGCACCTGAATGGGGTTCAGGGGGTCGCGGGTTCGAATCCCGCCGTCCCGATAACGCCTCGCAGCGGCCACCGCTGTGAGGCGTTTTCTGGGGGTTCAGGCCGCGCTCAGCCGCCGGGCGGGACCGCCGCGGGCCCTGGGGAAAGCAGGTAGGTGACCACCTCCGCGGCCGAATACCTGGAGCGCCCCGCCAGGAAGGACGAGAGCGAAACGAGATCGTCGCCGCTGGTGAGCAATGGCGGCTCCAGTTGCCCCCCGCTTCGCACCTGCGGGTGACCGATGTTCGCGAGCAAGGCGTTACAGAGACACCGGCGTCCTTCGGTGTCTTCCGCCTTGCCGCCCTTGCGGACGTAGGCGTCTACCGGCTCGCTGGCGCAGCGATAGTCGATCGTTCCTTCTGGCGTGAAGTAGGCTACCCGCAGGTATCCATGGTCGCAGATCCGCTCGCGAAGCGGGGCCGTCGCGCCGGGGTCTGCGCTCCAGTGGACCACCTTGAACGGATAGCCGGTGGGCGAGGCCTGCGGATCGGTGAACACGTCCACCTCCCCCCGGGCGATGTGCTCCAGCACCGAGCGCTTGAGATCTTCCCTCAAGTCCGACTCGTCGCAGTAGGCGAACAGGGTTCCCACCTGGATGCCGGCCGCGCCCGCCTGTTGTGCCATCCGCAATCGCCCCGGCTGGCCGGTGCCGCCGGCGAGCCAGAAGGGCAGGCCCAGTTCGCCGACCTTCGCCAGGTCCACCACGTCCCGCTCGCCGTACAGTGGCTCACCTCGCTCGTTGAACCGTGGCTCGCCGCGCGGCGGCGCGTTGTGGCCGCCGGCGGTCGGCCCCTCGATGATGAAGCCATCCACTCGGCCGCTGGCTTTGCGGGCCAGCACGGTCGCCAGGGAGTTGCTCGCAATGATCGGCAGGAAGAGCGGACGCTGGAGCGGCGCTGGCGGCTGGCTCCAGTGCTCGCCCGGGTCCAGCCGCAGATATTCCGTGACGCCGGGCGGCAGTCCGTCCACCTCGAACCGGAGTGCGGCAGGCCGATGCTGCGCGAGCGCGTCAAGCGCCGCGGGGATCTCGCGCGGAATCCCGGCGCCCATGAGGACACAGTCCACCCCCGCCAGCATCGCGCCGTACAGCGAGGCGAGGGTGGGGAACTGTATCTTGGTCAGCAGGTTGATACCCACCCGGCCGCCGTGCCCTTCCCGGGCCAGGTAGACCTCGACGAAGTTGGCCAGCATGGTGAGCTGCTCGCGGGACCGGCTGACGGCTTGGCGGTACATCGGCGGAAGCTTGTAGGGGGTGCCCGGCGGAAGCCCTTCAGGGCGGAAGTATCGGCGGAGGACCTCCGCGGCGACTCCGGGAATCGGGAACAGCGCCATGGCGCGGCGCAAGTGGCCCTCCGGGTCTCCCTCCTGCAGCCGCCGCACCAGCACGCTGTCGAGCGCCGTGCCTGAGACGACGCCGAGCTGGCCGCACTGTGACACCGCGCGCGCCAGGCGCCAGCCGGACACGCCGATCCCCATGCCGCCTTGGATAATCGCGGGCAGGTCGCGGGCTTCACTCATGCCGTGATTATCACCTCGATGTCGTGAAAACGCCAATCGCGATTTTGACCGGCAGCTCTGCAACGGACTTCCGAGTAGAGGTTGCCGGCTGAACGCTTCGACCAGCTGCTCGCCAGCGTCACGGGGACGTAGGCCATCGAGCGCGGCCAACTGTAGCCCGCTCCCGCCACGCGTCCGAAGATCTCCTGGCGACTGCCGAACGGGGGCAGGGGTACTCCCCGGAGGGGCCAGCGAGGATCCTCCTGTACAGAGGAGGCGACCTGTTTGCGTGTTGTGAGTAAGGTTGTGAGTTCGAAGCAACGCCGGGATCGATGCAGCAGCTCCCCCTCAACGCCGATGCCCAGCACAGCGCGTGGGTTCAACAACTGGTAGAATCCGCGTGACTGCAAGGACCGCTGGGGTTCAGGGGGTCGCGGGTTGACCTGCGCGCCCGCTGCGCGTGCGTGCTCGGTCCGCTCGTCGCCTGCGGCGCCGCCGGCCCTTCGGGCCGGACGCGTCGAATCCCGCCGTCCCGATTGAGGAAAGCTTAGGTCTCACAGTCCCGTTGGCTGTGAGGCTTTGCTTCTGCCCTCGGGTCTGGTCGAGAGCTTGCTGGGATCGAACTCCGGTGCAGCTAGAACCAACCCTGCAGCCATTTCCACTCGGCCAGCACCTTCCCCCAGTGCCAGAAGCGGTTCGGCGCCTTGAGGGCCACCTGCGGCACCGGTTCGGCATAGAAGTTCCCCGCACCGAACCCCGCCCGGCCATCGCCCGTTTCGACGAAGCACTCCCCATGTCCGTCGAATGTTCGGCGCCCTCCCGAGCCGGTCCACTGTGCCGCCATGTTGGCGGCGACAACCTCGGCCTGCCGATGGGCGAAGACACCGGCCTTGGGCAGCGGCTTGCCCATCGCCAGGGGCACCGTGGTCACATCGCCGATGGCGTAGACACCGGGCACCGAGGTCTCGAAGGTGCCGCGATCCACCCCGACCCATCCCCCCTCAGGAGCGAGCCCTGAACGGCGCACCACGGCCGGGGCCCGGTGCGGCGGGATGTAGATAAGAAGGTCGTACCCCGCAGTCGTCCCGTTGGCGAACGCAAGGGTACGGGCGTTCGGGTCCGCGCTGACCAACTGATGCTCGGGGTGATAGCGGATGCCATGGCTCTCCACCATCTGCCTGACTGCGGCGGACACGGCGGGCCCGGCAACCCCCATGGGCCCGGGCTCGGCCGCATAGAAGTCGAGTTCGGTAGATGCTCGTTGCCCGTGGCCCCGGAGCCACGCCTCGACCAGCATGGCCGCCTCGTACGGAGCGGCAGGGCACTTGTAGGCTGGAGCGGCCGTGAGGACGGCCACCCGCCCCCCTCGAAATGACTGCAGTGCGTCTTGAATCGCGGTCGCCCCGCTCAGCGTGTAGAGATTGTGCCCCGCCTCAGCGAGTCCGGGAATGGTCTCGGGCGCCAGCTCGGCTCCGAGGGCAACGATCACTGCATCACCCGTGTACTCCCGGCCGCCCGCAGTCACCACGCGGCGCGACGGGTCGAGGGCCTCAACCGTCGCGGTGATCAGGTCCACCCCCTTCCGGGCCAGGCGGTCGAGTGGCCGCTGGATCTGTTGCGGCTGGCGGTCCCCGACCGCGACCCAGAGCAGCGAGGGTTGGAACAGGTGCCGGCGCTCGCGCTCGATCAGGACCACCCGATGGTCGCGTGGCAAGGCGCGGCGAAGCCGATCGGCGGCAACGAGCCCACCGACGCCACCGCCTAGGATCAGAGCAGTCTTGCCTGCCATAGTCACCTCTCTAGAAGACCAGGACCTGGTCCGCCCACAGGGTCCATTCGGCCAGCTCCTCCAGCGTACTTCGGCGGGAGCCCAGGATCAGATCCCTATCATCCAGCCCGCGTGCTTCCATGCAGCTTCCGCAGACACCGATCTCACCTCGATGCTGCGACACTACCTGGAGCATCCGGCCGAGGTTGTAATAACCTTGGGGGACCTTTTGCCCGCCCTTGGCGCATGCCGCGGCATCGCCCATGAGGAACACTCTGACCGCTTCTCCGTCGCGCTTCGCCAGCCCGCCAGCGAGCCGGAGCCCATTGTAGGACCGTTCCGTGCCGTAGGGCGGATCATTGAGAATCAAGAGTGTCTTCATCGGCGACTTCGCTGTCGCGGCCGGCCAGGACCCACGCTTGTCTCGACGGGATACCCTCGAGCCCTCCAGTCGGGAACACCGGCCTCGAGTCGCAATGCGCGGTAACCTCGGGCACGCAGGCGGGCGACCGCTTCGATGGCCAGGACGCAGTAGGGACCCCGGCAGTACGCAACGACCGCACGGCGTCGAGGCAGCTCGGACAGGCGGCGCTCCAGCTCAGCCAGGGGTACGGACAGCGCCCTTGGAAGGTGGCCAGCGTGGTACTCCTCCTCAGGACGGACATCCAGGAGGGTGACCTCGCCACGTTTGATCCGAGCGAGCAGGGCTTCCTGATCGATGGGCTCCAACTGCCCGCGCTCTTCGAGAAAGCCCTCCGATACGCGCTTGAGCTCCTCCGTGCGCGACTCGGCCAGTTGCCGGAGGGTCAGGCAGAAGCGTGACACCTCCTCACCAGCGAGCCGGTAGGTGACGTAGAGGCCCCGCTTGTCCGCCTCTACCAGGTGCGCACTCCGGAGGACCTGCAAATGCTGAGACGTATTGGCGATGGTCTGCGAGGTCTCGCGCGCGAGGGCTTCCACCGTGCGTGGTCCCTGGGCGAGGAGGTCGAGCAGCTCGAGGCGCCGTGGGCTGGTAACGGCCTTGCCAATCCGCGCCTGAAGGACGTAGACCGTGTCCTTGAACCGCCGTGCGGGGGATCTCGCCATAATCAAGAATTCTCTTGAATAGTCGTGCTAAGTGTACCTCACCCGCGCCCGGGGTCAAGAGCGGTCATTCGTGTTGTGAGTTTCTCACAACAAAGGGGTCCGGAGGGGCCCCTGAGCCTCAACGCCGATGCCCAGAACAGCGCGCAAATTCAACAACTCGTAGAATCCGCGTAACTGCAAGTGCCGCATGGGGTTCAGGGGGTCGCGGGTTGACCTGCGCGCCCGCTGCGCGTGCGTGCTCGGTCCGCTCGTCGCCTGCGGCGCCGCCGGCCCTTCGGACCGGACGCGTCGAATCCCGCCGTCCCGATAGAGTTACGTAGTGCGGGATTCCGTTTGGGGGTTCCGTTTCTCCCGAGAAATTAGGCCCCCAGATACCTCACGGAGCTTACGCTCCTCGCTCATCACGGCGAGGAGCGTTTCTGTATCCGGCTGCTGGTAGCACTGGAGGAGAGTGGCCGTGTCCTTCCCGCCTCCGGCTGCTGCAACGTCCTTGAGCGAGTGGGCCCTTTCGCTCGGTGGCCCATTTCCGCCGGTACGGGTGCCAGAGGCCTCCATCCAGCTGGTCGCTCATCGAGAGCTTCGACCGCTGTGCCAAGCCGATCTATGATCTCGTCGAGATCCTTCGGCGCCAGATCTCGATGCTGGGGCGCACCCGCGACCTCCTCCTCCCCCGCCTGATGTCCGGCCAGCTCACCCTCCTCGAGGCCGAGGAGGCCGTCCCGGCCTCCCTTTGACAGGGAACCTTGCTGTCAAAGCGCAACGGCGTAACTTTTGATAACGACTTCCGCTATCAAAAGTTGCCTCCCATGCCGCGTACCACGACCCGAGCAGGACACTGGGTCCGCCAGCAGAGTGGGGCCGAGGGCTTCTCCGCCTTCGTCCCCGCGCCGCTGCCGCCCAGGCCGCCGCTTCGGTTCACCCCGGAGCTGCAGCGCCTGAGTGAGGCGGCAGGGCACGCCCTGGGTCGGCTGGAGGGGGTGTCGGCCTCTATCGAGCCCGATCGCCTTCTCTACATGTATGTCCGGAAGGAGGCGGTGCTCTCGAGCGCCATCGAAGGGACCCAATCCACCCTCTCGGATCTCCTCCGCTTCGAGGCCGAGGGCGCTCCAGGGACTCCGGTAGATGAAGTGGTGGAAGTGTCGCGCTACGTGGCCGCGCTCAAGCACGGGATCGGCCGCATCCACTCTGGCAAGCTCCCCCTCTCACTCCGCCTCATCCGGGAGATCCACAAGACTCTGATGAAAGGCGCGCGGGGTGGTATGCAGGCACCCGGTGAATTCCGGCGCACCCAGAACTGGGTGGGCGGTACTCGACCGGGAAATGCCACCTACGTGCCGCCACCCCCGCAGGAGATGCTCACGGCCCTCGGCAATCTGGAGCGCTTCATTCACGACGAGTACGGCTTCACGTCGCCGGTGATCAAGGCCGGTCTGGCGCACGCCCAGTTCGAGACCATCCACCCTTTCCTGGATGGCAATGGCCGAGTGGGCCGACTCCTGGTGAGTCTGATGCTGGTGGTGGACGGGGTGCTGTCACACCCCTTCCTCTACTTGAGCCTCTACTTCAAGGAACGCCGGGCGGATTACTACGACGCTCTCCAGCGAGTACGTACCAACGGCGACTGGGAGGGTTGGATTCGGTTCTACCTCATCGGTGTGGAAGCCGTGGCCAATCAGGCCGCCGACACGGTGACTGCACTGGTCACCCTCTTTGACCGGGACCGGGCCAGGATCCATGCGCTCGGCCGCCCAGCAGGGAGCGCGCTCCGAGTGTACGAAGTGCTCCGCCGGCGTATTGTCGTCTCCATCCCCGGCGTGGCGAAAGAGGCCGGTGTCACCTGGCCCACGGCGAAGGCGAGTCTCGATCGGCTCCGCGCCCTGAAGATCGTGGCGGAGAGTACGGGACGGCGCCGGGACCGGTTGTACACCTACACCCGGCAACTCGAAATCCTGAATCGGGGAACGAGGGGATGACTCCGCACGGCTTCACCGAGGATCAGCTGGTGGAGCAGCTGGCGCTCGAGGTGCTCGAGTCGCTGGGCTGGGAGGTCGTGTCCGCAGCGGACGAAGTGGCGCGGACGGCACTCTGGGCCGAGAGACCCCCGGCGATGCTGTGCTGGTCTCCCAGCTCTCTGCCGCGCTCCGGGTGCTCAACCGGCAGCGCCACCGGAGGTCATTCAGGGCGCGGTCGACACCCTGACCCGGGATCGAATTCGCAAGTTTGGGAATCACTGGGGGAACAACCGCGCCCCGGAGGCACCGAACCGCAACGCCGATCCCCAGAACAGCGCGTAGTTCAAGAGGCCGGCCGGTTGGGGCGGACGCGTCGAATCCCGCACTAAAGTACTTCCTGCGGTCGCCGTCCCGATTGAGTAACGAGCCAGCCCTGCAGCGGGTTCTGCGGTGGGGCTTTTTAGCGACCCCAGGGAAAGCGCAACATGGGGGTTGCGTTTATTGGGAGCGAGCCATATAATGCGCAACGTCGATGTTGCATATACCGAACACCTTCTACCTGGTTGCGGGAGGAAATAGATCCATGGCACTGAAGACCCAAGCGCCCAACAACACGAGCAGCACCGACCGGATCGAAAAACGGGTCGTGCTGCGCGCACCCCGCTCACGCGTGTGGCGCGCTCTCACGAACGCGGAAGAGTTCAGCACCTGGTTCCGGATAAACCTCGAGGGCGCGATTGCCGAGGGCCGGCCGGTCCGGGGCAAGCTGACTTTCAAGGGCTACGAGCACATCACGGTGGAAATGCTGGTCGAGCGCATCGACCCGGAGCGGTACTTCTCCTATCGCTGGCACCCCTACGCCCTGGACCCCGCCGTGGACTACTCGACCGAGCCCACGACGCTGGTCGAGTTCAGCCTCGAGGAAGCCGAAGGCGGCACCGCCCTGACCATTGTCGAGTCCGGGTTCGATCGTATCCCGCTCGCGCGCCGGGCCGAGGCGTTCCGCAAGGACGACCAGGGCTGGGACGGACAGATCAAGAACCTCGCCCAGTATGTCGAGTAGCCGCGGTACCGCCCCGCTGAAACTGCCCGACGCGGTGCCGTTGTTTGCTGCGTTGGGCGATGCGACGCGACTCCGCCTGCTGGGGCGCCTGTCGGCCGGTGGGCCTCTCTCGATTACGCGACTCAGTGAAGGGACCGGGGTGACTCGTCAGGCGATTACCCGCCACCTCTACGCACTCGGCGACGTGGGGCTGGTGCGCCACGCCCGCCGAGGGCGGGAACGGGTCTGGGACCTGAACCGGGAACGCCTGGACAGAGCCAAGCGGTACCTCGACCAGATCTCGGCGCAATGGGACGCCGCGGCAGAACGGCTCAGGGCGTTTGTCGAGGATCCAGAATAGTCCACCTTCAACACGTACAACTATTTCGTATCAAGAGAAGGAGAGAAGGGCAATGACGAAGCACTTGACTGGGACACGTAGGGAGTGGCTCGCAGCGCGGCTCGAGCTGCTTAAGGCGGAGAAGGAGCATACGCGGCGCAGCGACGAGCTAGCGCGGCAGCGGCAGGAGCTGCCGTGGGTGCGGATCGACAAGGACTACCGCTTCGACACCGACGAGGGGAAGGCCTCGCTGGCCGAGCTCTTCCGCGGGCGCTCGCAGCTGCTCGTCTACCACTACATGTTCGGGCCGGACTACACGGCGGGCTGTGCGACCTGCTCGACGATCGCGGACGGCTTCGATGGCTTCGGTATCCACTTGGCGCACCACGACGTCATGCTCATGGCCGTGTCCCGGGCGCCGCTCGCGAAGCTGCAGGCGTACAAGAAACGGATGGGCTGGAGTTTCCCCTGGGCGTCCTCGTTCGGCAGCGACTTCAACCCTGACTTCAGCGTGGGCTTCACCGAGGCGCAGCAGCGCGAGGGCGGCATCGAATACAACTACCAGCGGGAGCCGGCGTGGGAAGTACGCACCGACGCTGGCATGGCGACCCGCATGGAGGGAGACCCGGTCGCCGACAACGCGGCCATGACCGGAACGGACGCAGCGACGTACACGCGCGAGCGGCCGGGCATGAGCGCGTTCGTGCTCGAGGACGGCATCGTCTACCACACCTATTCCACCTATGCGCGCGGACTGGATGGCCTCTGGGGCATGTATCAGTGGCTCGACCGCGCGCCCAAGGGGCGCAACGAGACGGGCATGTGGTGGCGCCGGCACGACGAGTACAACAAGGGCTGAGCGAGGTCGTGGTTGTCATTGGCGCAAACGGCGGGACTGGAGATCTCACGACGCATGGCTTCTGCGCGAGCTTCCCGGCAAGCCTTTCTGGGCGTTTCCGCGCTGCTCTTCGCTGCCAGCGCGGCGGTAACGATCGCCTGGTGCGGGTCCATGTCGGCGATGGGCGAGATGCCGATGCCCGGCGGCTGGACGATGTCGATGGCGTGGATACGGATGCCCGGACAGACGTGGCTCGGCGCCATGGCATCATTCCTTGGCATGTGGGTCGTGATGATGGTGGCGATGATGCTGCCGTCCCTGGTCCCGATGCTATGGCGCTACCGTCAGGTCGTTGGCACCACAGGCCAGGCGCACCCCGGTCGGCTGACCGCGCTCGTGGCCGTGGGTTACTTCTTCGTCTGGACCCTGTTCGGCATGGCCGTTTTTCCGCTGGGCGTGGTACTGGCGGCGATCGAGATGCAGCAGCCGGCGCTGGCGCGCGCCGTCCCGATCGCGGTCGGTGTGGTCGTCCTGATGGCCGGCTCCCTCCAGTTCACCGCGTGGAAGGCGCGTCACCTCGCCCGCTGCCGGGAGGCACCGGCGCGGCGTCGGCCGTCCCCGACACGGCCTGGCGCTTCGGCCTGCGCCTCGGCCTCCACTGCTGTCAGTGCTGTGTCGGTCTGATGGCGATCCTCCTCGTCATCGGGGTCATGGACCTTCGCGCGACTGTTGTCGTGGCGGCAGCCATCACCGTCGAGCGTCTGGCACGCGCGGGTGATCGCGTCGCGCGAGCCACAGGGGCCGTCGTCGTCGGGGCAGGGGTGTTTCTGATCGTGCGAGCAGTCGGGCTTGGCTGACGCATCTGTATCGTGACTGAATCAGTAGCCCGCACCAGGGCTGGACCATGGATCGGGCCCACCGATACTCCTGATTCGGTGGGCCCTTTGCGCGGGACTCGCGGGAAAAACGGACTGCAGCCTGGTGGCTACACTGGCAGCTTCCCGCCTTCGAGGGCCGGCGCCGGCGGCAGTCCGGTCACCTCCAGGATGGCACGCTCATCGAGCGTCTCCCGCTCCAGCAGCGCATTGGCCAGCGCGTCCAGCTGGTTGCGATGCCCGGTCAGCAGCTGCTTGGCCTCGTCGTGGCATTCCCCGATGATCCTCAGCACCTCGGCGTCGATCGCCTGCGCCGTCGCCTCGCTGAACCACCTGGTACCGCCATTGCCGTCCAGGCCGCCGAGGTAGGGCCGCTCCCGTCCTGCCAGCTGCACCAGCCCCAGCCGTTCGCTCATGCCCCAGCGGGTGACCATGTTGCGCGCCAGGCCCGTCGCCTGCTCGATGTCGTTCTCCGCGCCTGTCGTCCTGGTGCCGTAGACCACTTCCTCCGCCGCTCGCCCTCCCAGCATGCCCACGAGCCGGGCCCGCAGGTATTCCTCCGGATAGTTGTACCGATCGGTATCGGGGCGCTGGTACGTCACACCCAGTGCCTGTCCCCGCGGCACGATGCTGACCCGGTGCACCGGGTCGGCGCCGGGCACGACCAGGCCGAGAATCGCATGTCCCCCTTCGTGGTACGCGATCCGCTCCCGGTCCTGCCGGTTCAGCAGCAGCGAGCGCTCGGGGCCCAGCACGATCTTCTCCAGCGCGTCCATGAAATCCTTGAGCCGCACTTCGTCCTGCTTCCGCCGCGCCGCGAGCAGCGCCGCCTCGTTCACCAGGTTCCGCAGGTCGGCCCCCGAGAGTCCCGGCGTCGCGGCGGCGACTTCGCCGAGGTTGGCATCGGGCCCGAGCGGCACGTGCCGGGTGTGGACCTTGAGGATCGCCACGCGCCCTGCTTTGTCCGGCAGGTTCACCACCACCCGGCGGTCGAACCGTCCCGGCCTGAGGAGCGCCTTGTCCAGCACGTCGGGCTGGTTCGTGGCGGCGAGCACGATGATCCCTTCCCGGCCGGAGAAGCCGTCCATCTCCGTGAGAATCTGGTTCAGGGTCTGCTCCTGCTCGCTGCTGCCGCCGATGGCCACCATGCCTCGCGCCCGGCCGATGGAGTCCAGCTCGTCGATGAAGATGATCGCCGGCGCATGCTCCCGGGCCTGCTTGAACAGGTCTCGCACCCTCGCTGCGCCCACGCCGACGATCATCTCCACGAACTCCGATCCGCTCAGGGAGAAAAACGGCACCCCGGCTTCTCCCGCGACGGCCCTCGCCAGCAGCGTCTTGCCGGTGCCCGGGGCACCCACCAGCAGGACGCCCTTCGGTGCCGTGCCTCCCAGCCGGGTGAACTGCTGCGGCTCCTTCAGGAACTCGACGACCTCCACCAGCTCGTTCTCCGCTTCGTCGATGCCGGCGACATCGTCGAAGGTGACCCGCTCGGCCTTCTCCTGGTCGAAGCGCCGGGCCGTGCTCCGCCCGATGCCCAGGAGCCCCCCCATTCCGCCCTGTTGTCCCGCGCGCCGGTACATCCACACGTAGAAGCCGACCAGCAGCAGCGCGGGGCCGAAGCCGAGCAGCAGCGAGACCCACGAGCTGCCGCCCGGGGTGATTGGTTCGGCGCTGATCTCGACCCCGTTCTGGATGAGCAGCGTCTCGAGACCCGGATCCACGAACGCCGGCAGCGTGGTCGCGAAGTTGGTTACCTCCCGGGGTTCCGCACCCGAGACGCTGTCCCGCTCGGCCGGGTACGTGACCGGCGTGCGGAAGCGGCCGGTGATGTTCTCACCCTGGCTATAGATCCGCTCGACGTTGTGCTTGGTGACTTCCTCCTTCATCAAGGTGTAGGGCACCTTGACCGCCGGCGCCGGGCGTGGCGACAGCAGCCTCATCAGCATGTAGTTGCTCAGGAGGAGGAGAAGGAGGAGCGGGAGCCAGCGGCGACGCGGCAGCGTCGGTGGCTTGGGCGCGCTCCGCGCGGGTCCCGCCGGCGAGTTCCCGACCGGTCGGGTCGGTCCCGCGGCCCCGCGAGTACTCGGTCCCTGCGTTGTCCCTGGTTGGCTGGTCGAGGGGATAGTCCGCTCCATGAGGCGCTCGAGCATCAAGTGGCTTGATAACATGCACCCGCTGGACCGCGGGGCGCCATGGAGTGGTCGAAGGGGGCCGGCTAGCGAGCGTCAACCTTGCAGGTGCCGGCCAGGAAATCCCACCACGCGTCGAAGCGCGAGTCGCTCCCCAGCGCGTCGTGCGTCTCGGTGGCGAGTCGGCGCGCGTCGTCGACGCGCTGCAACAGGCAGAGTGCGTAGATCCGGAACAGTCTCGCCGTGGCAAAGAGCGCAGGGCGTTGCTCCGCATTGCGCAGCGGCTCCAGCGCTTCCTCGAATCTGCGCTCCGAGAAGAGACGAGCGCCGAGTTGGTACTGCCATATCGGGCGGGCCTGCTCCTCCGGGCTCAGCGTCGCCATGGTGCGCAGCACGTCCGAGGTGGTCCCCATGATACCACAGGATCGGCGCGGTGAGCGTCGTTTGGGTGAGAAGGAAATGGAGATCCCGGGTACTCTTGGCCAGGGGAGAGCCGGAGAGTTCGAGCAGGTTGTTGACGATGCGTTGGTGGTCGAAGTAAGGGACGGTTCGCTCGACGAGTGGCTCGGGCCACAGCCGTTCGATGAGGGGACTCGCGAGGAAACGGTCCCGGTTTTTCTCGGTGTCCAGGAGCGTGAGGAAGAGCTTGCCGGATCCCTGTCCCAGCGGGGAATCCGAAAGAATGCGCTTGGGAAAGTTGTCGACCAGGGGAAGCGTTTCACGGGTCAGCTCCCTCAGGTACTGCGCATCACCGATGAACAGGGCACCCAGTTGTTCCGGTCTCTCCAATCCCACCGCCTTCATCTCCTCGGCGATACTCGGCTCGCGCCATTGCCGGTCGAACCAGTCGGCCGATACGGGCCCCCGCGCGTTCCGGGTTCCGACCAGCATCACGTCCTCACGGCTGCCATGCCAGAGGGATGCGTCGGGGAAGACCTCCAGGAACGCCTTGATGATGGACTTGGCACTGCTGTCGCTCAGCGAGTGCAGCGGGAGCCAGTAGGTGACGAAGCCGCCCTCGTTGAGCCGGTCGTACATCCTCTGGAAGTACTCTCGGGTGTAGAGATTCACGACCGTGGCGACCTGGGGCGGTGGCGGCTCACCGGTGATGAGGTCGAAGGTCCGGTCGGTGGTCTGGAGAAAGTATCGGCCGTCTTCGATGTGGACCCTGACGCGAGGGTCGTTGAGGGGATTCTCCCTGGGATCGGGGAACACGATGGAGTTCATCTCGAGCACGTCGCGGGAGATATCCACGACATCGATCTCCTCGAAAGGAACTGGTCTCGGTCAACGCCTTGGCGGTGGATCCCACGCCGTAGCTGATGAGCAGTGCCCGCCGCAGGTTGGGATGCACGGCAACCGGCAGATACACGTACAACTTCATGTAGCGCCGCGCCTGGAACTCCGTGGTCGACATGGACAGGGAGTTGGTCACCAGGCGATAGTCCTGGTGCGCCTGTCCGAAGATGAGTTCATCGACGTACAGAATCGTCGCGTCCAGACCCTCCCGCAGTCCGGCCACCCGCCACTCACGGCCACCGGCCCAGCGTCCCGCCGTGGTCGATCAAGTGCCGGTGCTGCATGGTGCCCCACGGAAACAGCGCCAGGGCCAGGAACCAGACCGCCGCCGATCGGGTACAGCACACGTCGCGGAGGCCGGCATCGAGTGAACACGACCAGGCCGATCACGCCATACAGGAGCGCCATCAGGAAGAAGGACGCTTCCATCCCGAGAGTCGGGAGCAGAAGAAAGCCGCCGGCAAGCGCGCCCAGCGCGGCGCCCGTGGTGTTGGCGAGGGTGAGCACGCCGGTCGTCGCGGTGGCCGATGGATATTCCCGGCGCAGCGCGGAACCGGCGAGGGTGAAAAAGATGCCTGACAGGAAGGCGCTGGGGAGTATGAGCGGCACCGAGATCCTCAGCACGGAGAAGAAGCCGGTGATCTCCTTGTTGCCGAACGGTGCGACGAACCACGGAAAAGCCGCGTAGGTGACCGCGCACAAGATGCCGGAAGCCAGCGATACGACGACAGCGTTCCGGAAAACCTCCTGGTGGTGGCTGTAACCAGACGGATCCAGCCAGCCCGCCCAGCGCGATTCCCGCCAGCACGACCGCCAACATGATGGCGAATGAGAGGGTCGAGCCGATCACGTAGAGGAGAAGGAAGCGAAACCACACCACTTCCAGCGCCAGTAGTGCAAAGCCGGACAGAAACGCGGCGCCGAGCCACGCATCGACCGCTCAGCCGGAAAGCCGTGGTGCTCTCGGCGGCGGTCGAGGTGACCTGAGTGTGGAGCGATCGGTAGATGAAGCCGGCGCTCAGGGCCGCGAGCAGGTTCAGCGAGCCCGCCGCCAGCCCGGAGCCGTGAATGCCCAGGGCTCCGACGAGATGGGTCTCTGCCACCACGGCGCCGAGGACCGCACCCAGGGTGTTCCATCCGTAGAGCCTTCCCAGCGCCCGGCCGAAGTTGGGGTCGGCCGCCACCAGGGCCTCGGTGAGCAACGGGAGCGTCAGGCCCATGGCCGTGGACGGGATGAGCAGAACGACGAAGGCCAGCAGGAGCCGGCCGGGTTCAGGACCCACGGGTGCTCGATGACGGGCCGGAGCAGCGGTGCTGGTGAGCGCCCCCAGAGAGGGGAGGAAGTACACCAGCGCCACACCCGAGACCGCGATGACGGCCTCGAGGACAGCGTAGGTGCGGATCGGTGGACCGAGGCGGTCGCGCTTCCAGACCGCGCTGACGCTGCCGAGTGCGAGTCCCGCCATGAAGCCCGACAGGACGAGGCTCGACGCCCAGACACTGCTACCGAAGGCCAGGCTGGCCTGATGGAACCAGAGCGTCTCGAAGATCAGCGCCGAGGCGCCGGAGACGAAGAACACCGCACAGAGTAGAGATGTTGCGTAGGCCAATCTGGCTTGGGGCATGCTCAGGGATAGGTGGCCGCGTTGTGGGTTTGGAGGGCTGGGGATTGATCTGCAGGAAGCCGTCAAATCCGAATGGACCCGATTCCTCGGGCGGAAAGTAGTCACCACGGGTCTCCAGAACCACAACGCCGAGGCCCGGAACAGCGGGCTGACGCCGGACGCGTCGAATCTCGCCATTTCGATTACAAGATTGCCCCACAGCTCTGGTTGTGGGCTTCTTGGGCACAGACCCACCGTCCGCAGGCGCGGGATCTATCACGCGTGCGCGGACTGAATCCCCGGAACGAGTCTCAAAGAACCGTAATCTTGGCCCCGGTGAGCCACGACGGAGCAACGCCTACCTCAAGGAACGTTGACCTGCGGCTCACAGGGTATTCACGGTGGTGCTCCTATGATGCAAACCATCGGTGCGGCGTATACAAAGGAGCGCCGCGGTGGTAGAACAGCGTACTCATACAGTCACCCCGGAGTCTTTATGCGTTTCCTTGTGATCTGCGCCCTGCTCGTGGGCGTCGCGGGCCCGGCCAGCGCACAGGGGTCGTCCACTATTCCGCCCGGGCTCAAGGGCCTGAAGCCGCACGAAATCGTGGAGCAGGTGTTGAACAAGAAAACCGATTTGGCGCTGTCGGAGGACCGGGTTGCCCGGCTCACCGCCTGGCACGAGCACGTGGCGGACGAGCCGCATCGGTTCAAGCACGACCCGACCAAAAAGCCGCACGACGTGACGCACGTGCCGATGATCGGGAGCCAGGAAGCATTCGATAGCACGGTGGCGATTCTGACACCCGAGCAGCAAGGCCAACTCGCGACCTTGTTCGCCAAGAAGCCATAAGAATCGGCATGCGGCGCTCACGTCGATTCGCTCATCTCCTCGCCGTCGGGCTCCTGCTCGGCGGCGAGGTGCACCAAGTGTCCGGCCAGGACACAGGTCCGCCGCTGACGCTCGGTGATCTCTACCGGCAGATCGAGGTCAGGAGCCCGCGTCTCACCGCGGCGCGCGCCAGTGCCCGGGCCGCGACCCACCGTCTCGGACCCGGGGGGGCGCTGCCGGATCCTCAAGTCCAGCTGGGGCTGATGAACCGGAGTCTGCCCAGCCTTGCTCTGCAGGACCCGTTGGGCATGAACCAGATCCAGGTCATGCAGATGATCCCCTTTCCCGGGAAGCTCGGGGCATCCGACCGCAGTGCCGAAGCCCGGGCCGAGGCGAGCTCAGGCACGCGCTGACGATACGGGATGGGAGCTCCGCAACGAAGCCGCCATCCTCTTCTACCAGATCAACGGCACCGAGCGGTCGATCGCAGTCGCCCTGGCCACCCAGCAGCTCCTCCGGGACATCTCGGTCACCGCCCAGCGGATGTACACCGTGGGCGAAGGGCGACAGGCCGACGTACTGCGGACCCAGGTGGAGATCGACCGCATGACGGAGGAAATCGTGCGGATGCGGGCCATGCGCGAGGCGCTGGTCGGGCGCCTCAACGCGCTGCTTGACTGGTCTCCCGACACGGCCGTCGGCGAGACCCGGATTCCCGAGTTTCCGGCCGCCCTGCCGGATCGGGATTCGCTCATCGCGCTGGCGCTCGAGCAGCGCCCGATGCTCAGGGCGGGGCAGCAGGAGGTCCTCGCGGCCGACGAGGCTCACTCGCTCTCCAAAAAGGAGAGCTGGCCGGATCTGCAGCTGGGTGCCATCTACGGCCAGCGGCCGATGCCCGACGGCAGCACCGATCGAATGATGAGCTTCATGCTCGGTTTCAACCTGCCCATTTTCGCCGGACGCGGCCGGATGCGGGACGAGACCCAAGCGATGCAGGACATGACTCGGGCGGACCTCGCCTCGATGGAGGCGGACACCCGGGGTCAGGTCGTCGTCGCCTACGCCGACCTGCGTCAGGCGCGCGAGCTCAAAGACCTCTATCGGGCGACGCTGCTGCCGCAGGCTCGCGCGACGGTCACCTCAACGCTCGCGGCCTATCAGGTGGGAGATGTCAACCTCATGACGCTGCTGGATGCGCAGATGACGGTCAACCGGTACCAGCAGCTGGTGTATCAGTCGGAAGCTGCGGAGGGGCAGGGTTGGGCGGAGCTGGAGATGCTCACCGGAACGGCCCTGCTGGATCCCGACCGAACCCAACCCAGCAAGACGGAGTGACGATGAGCGACCTCATGGATGCCGCGACTCAGGCCGAACCCTTTGGAAAGCGTGCGAGTGGTGCGCGTCGCTGGCTCATGGCGGCCGGGGGCGGCATTGGCCTCGTGGCCCTTGGCATAGCGGTCTACCTGGTCGCGGGCGGGAGAGGGCAAGGCCAGTCCGCCGGGGCGGGACACAACCATGCGGCGGCCCCTGCAGCCGACTCGGCGATGCCGGTCTCCCTCTCCGATACCGATCAGCGGCGCATTGGCGTGACGTTCGCCAAAGTCGAACGCACGCCGCTTGAGCGGCAGGTGAGGACAGTGGCGCAGGTGGTCTATGATGAGACCCGGGTGAAAGAGGTCGTGCCGAGGATCGACGGGTACGTAGAGCAGTTGTACGTGAACGCCACTGGGCAGCAGGTCGTCCGCGGCGAGCCGCTGTTCGCGATCTATTCCCCGATGCTCGTTACGACACAGCAGGAGATGCTCCTGGCCAAGCGCCTCACCGAGCAAGTCACGGGAGGGACGCCGGACGCCGTGCAAGGTGCAGCCGCCTTGCTCGAATCGGCCCGTACTCGACTGCTGTACTGGGACGTGCCATCAGACGCCATTGACCGGGTGTTGAGGACGGGCGTGATGGAGAAGACCGTTACCCTGCGCTCCCCGGTTTCCGGAGTCGTGGTCGTGAAGTCGGTGCTGGCAGGGCAGCGCATCATGGCCGGCGAGGTCGCCTACCAGATCGTGGACCTGAGCCGGGTGTGGATCGAGGGGGAGGTCTTCGAGCCGGACCTGCCGGCCGTCAAGGTCGGACAGCAGGTCAGCGCCGAGTTTCCGGCGCTCCCCGGCGACCTGCGATCGGGTCGCATTGCCTACGTCTACCCCACGCTCAATCCCGAGACCCGGACCGCGCGGGTCCGGGTGGAGCTGGCCAATCCCGACCTCCGGCTCAAGCCGGGGATGTACGCCACGTTCCGCTTCGCGGCCCAGACCGGCAGGGTTCTGAACGTCCCCCGCTCCTGCGGTGCTGGTGACCGGCAAGCGTGCCCTGGTTTTCGTGCGCGACTCGACTGGGACCCTGGTGCCGCGAGAGGTCACACTCGGTCAGGGCACAGACGACCGGATCGAGGTCCTGAGCGGATTGCGGGAGGGGGAGACGGTCGTTGCCTCGGCCACCTTCCTCGTCGACGCTGAATCCAATCTGGGCTCGGCACTTGGGTGGCATGGCGAACATGCCAGGCATGGAGATAACGACACCCCCTCAGCGTCTGGCCCCCGACTCGGCGCCGGGCGCCCCCGTTCCGGCGGCGCCATCGGACACGACCATGCCTGATATGCCCGGGATGAACCACGGCGGTGATACCGCCAGACCGGACTAGGCGGCCATGCTCCGCAGGCTCATTCAGTGGTCGGTGGAGAACCGCCTGATCGTTCTCCTCGGCGCGGTGGCCGCCGTGTTCGCGGGCATCACGGCACTCCAGCGGACCCCGCTCGAAGCGCTGCCGGACCTGAGCGACGTCCAGGTCATCGTCCAGGCCGAGTTCAACGAGCAGGCGCCGCGGATCGTGGAGGACCAGGTCACCTATCCGATCGCGGCCGAGATGCTCAAGGTCCCCGGCGCGCGGACGGTGCGCGGGTATTCCTTCTTCGGCGTGTCCTTCGTCTACCTCATCTTCGAGGACGGCACCGACCTCTACTGGGCTCGCTCGCGGGTCCTGGAGTACCTGAACGGGATCCGGGGCAAGCTCCCCGCCAGCGTCACGCCGACCCTGGGACCGGACGCGACCGGGCTCGGGTTGGGTCTTCCAGTACGCGCTGGAGGACACGATCGGGCAAGCTGACACTGAGCGAGCTGCGCGGGCTTCAGGACTGGAACCTCCGATACGCGCTCACCGCCGTGCCGGGTGTGTCCGAAGTCGCCACGATCGGAGGGTACGAGAAGCAGTATCAGGTCGATCTGGATCCTGCGAAGCTGCTAGCCTACAACATCCCGATCACCCGGGTCATGTCGGCAATTCAGAACGCCAATGCCGACGTCGGCGCCATGGTGATGGAGTTGTCCGAGCGCGAGTACATGGTTCGCGGCCTGGGCTACCTCAAGTCCATTGGAGACATCGAGAACGTCGTCGTCGGGGCCACCGCGAGCGCCACGCCGATCCGCGTCGCCGAGCTTGGCCGGGTGGCCATCGGTCCTGCGGTGCGGCGGGGCATCGCGGAGCTGGACGGGCGGGGCGACGCGGTTGGCGGAATCGTGATCATGCGCTTCGGGGAGAACGCGCTCGCGACTATCACCAAGGTGCGAGCGAAGCTGGCCGAGATCCGGAGCACCCTGCCCGCGGGTGTCGTCATCACGCCGGTGTATGACCGGAGTGACCTGATTCACCGCGCGATCGAGAACCTGAGGGGGAAGCTGCTCGAGGAAGGCCTGATCGTAGCCCTGGTGTGCGTGGTCTTCCTGCTGCACGCGCGCTCGGCGCTGGTCGCGATCCTGACGCTCCCGATCGGCATCCTGATGGCCTTCATCGCCATGCGCGGGGTGCCCGTCGGCGCGGACATCATGTCGCTGGGCGGCATCGCCATCGCCATCGGCGCCATGATCGACGCCGCGATCGTCATGATCGAGAACATGCACAAGCACCTGGAGCGTGCCCTCGACGCGCGGGCGGCCGCGGCCGGGGTTCCGCCCGCGGGCGCGAGGCTGGACGCGAGCCGGCTCTCCCCCGACGAGCGTTGGGCAATCGTGATCGCCTCCGCCAAGGAGGTCGGGCCGGCCCTCTTCTTCTCCCTGCTGATCATCACCGTGTCGTTCCTCCCGGTGTTCACTCTGGAGGGGCAGGAGGGCCGGTTGTTCAAGCCACTGGCGTACACCAAGACCTTCGCCATGGCCGCTGCCAGCCTGCTGTCCGTGACTCTGGTCCCGGTCACCATGGGGCTGTTCGTCCGGGGGACGCTCTACCGGGAGCGGGCCAACCCGGTGAACCGGCTACTGATCTGGCTTTACCGGCCGGTCATCCGGTTCGTGCTGCGCTTCCGCTGGCCGGTCATCTGGGTCGCCCTCGCCGCGCTGCTGGTCACCTGGCTCCCATGGAAGCGGATGGGCAGCGAGTTCATGCCGCCCCTGGGCGAAGGCACGATCCTCTTCATGCCAACGACGCTGCCCGGGGTGAGCGTGGCCCGGGCCCGCGAGATCCTCCGCATCCAGGACGAAATCCTGAAGCGGTTTCCGGAAGTCGAGCACGTGTGGGGTAAGGCCGGCCGCGCCGGAACCGCGACCGATCCGGCCGGGCTCGACATGATCGAGACGACCATCAGCCTCAAGCCCGAGAGTGAGTGGCGCCCCGGCATGACCTATGACCGGCTGGTCGCCGCAATGGATTCCGCGGTCCGGCTGCCCGGGATTACCAACGCCTGGACCATGCCCATCAAGGGCCGGATCGACATGCTCGCTACCGGTATCCGGACTCCGGTGGGCATCAAGATCTTCGGGCCCGATCTCGCGGAACTCGAACGGCTGGGGAAGGAGGTGGAGCAGGCGGTCCAGTCGGTGCCGGGAACCCGCAGCGCCTTCGCCGAGCGCGCGGTCTCCGGCTACTACCTGGACATCGACATCGATCGCGCCGCCGCGGCCCGGCACGGACTCAATGTCGGGGACGTGCAGACCGTGATCGCGACCGCGGTGGGTGGCATGACCGTGACCCAGACGGTCGAGGGGAGGGAGCGCTACGGGGTCAGGATTCGTTATCCGCAGGAGCTGCGCGATACGCCGGAGCAGCTCGCCTCGGTGCTCGTCCCTGTCGCCCACGGACCTCAAGCGCAGGGCGAGGACGGAGGAATGGGCACCGGCGGAGGCGCTGCCCCGCCTTCCGGTCGTGCGGCCTCGGTGCCCCTCGGGCAGGTCGCCACGATCCGGCAGGTCGCCGGACCGATGGTGGTGCGCACCGAAGACGCCATCCCGACCGCGTGGGTCTACGTCGACGTCGCCGGCCGTGACATCGGCAGCTACGTGGCGGAAGCGCAGCGTGCGGTGGCAGAGATGGTCCCGGTCCCACCCGGCTATCGCATCGCCTGGAGCGGGCAATACGAGTACATGCAGCGGGCGGCGGCGCAAGCTCAAGCTCGTGATCCCCGCGACGCTGGCGATCATCTTCCTGCTGCTCTACTTCAACTTCAAGAATGTCGGGGAGACGCTGATCGTCATGCTCTCGCTGCCATTCGCGCTGGTGGGCGGGATCTGGTTCCTCTGGGCGCTGGGGTACAACTGGTCGGTCGCGGTCGCGATCGGGTTCATCGCGCTGGCCGGCGTGGCGGCCGAGACGGGGATCGTCATGCTGATCTATCTCGATCAAGCCTGGGAAGCCCAGCGCGCCGCCGGCCGGCACTCCCTTCGAGGGCTGTACGACGCGGTGATGGAGGGCGCGGTGGACCGGGTGCGCCCCAAGATGATGACCGTGACGGCGATCATCGCCGGCCTTCTCCCCGTTTTGTGGGGCTCCGGAGCCGGGTCGAGTGTGATGCGGCGGATCGCCGCGCCCATGATCGGTGGCATGGTGAGCAGCACGGTGCTCACGCTGGTGGTGATCCCCGCGGTCTACTCGCTCTGGAGGGAACGTGAGGTTGTGCTTGCCCGAGGGACGCACAGTGAGCCCCCAGACCGGCTGGTCCGGTAGCGCTGTCAGGCACCAGCTGACGGTGGCGCCGAGTCGATCCCGGATTCCGATGGGCCTGAAGCGTGAGACAGCCCAACCGGGATTCTCAAGGAGCCATAACCTTGAGTTCATCGCTGCTTCCGGCCCCCCCCGACGAACGGCGGTACAGGCCTGAAGTTCAACGTTCGCTAAGGTATGGCTCAGGGTCCCCTCAGCACGGCGGACGAATATTGATCGCGAAGGTTGACTCGATGAGTCCACACTATCCGCGATCAGCCGAGCAGCTGATCAGTCCGAAGGAGGGTCCCATGTCCACCCGCACCGTTTTCGGTCTCACCGCAGTTCTGCTGGCCGGCGCGATCACCGTGGCCCGTGCCGACGGGCCCGTGCCCAAGACCTTGCAGAGCCTCAAGCCCTACCAGGTGGTGGAACAGATCATGGCGTTCCAGGAGGTCCTGGGCCTGAGCGATGAGCAGTTCACCCGCCTCGATGATCTGAGCGTCGCCATCCGGACCGAGAAGCACCGCTGGACCCATGAGGTCGCCAAGCCCCATTGGGTCACGCACGTGCCGATGGTGACGACGCAGCAGGCCTATGACCAGGCCCTGGAAATCTTGACCCCTGATCAGCAGGCTCGTCTCGAGGCTCTGTTCCCGGCCCCGGGCCCGGCAGTGACTCCAGAGGCTGCCAAGCGCGCGCCGCGGAAGGTGACGGTTCCCCACGGCAAGCCGTGATCTGAACCGGCCGGGGTCTTCCAATGCGACCCCGGTCGGCCCCCGGCCTTGAGGGCAACCTCGAGGCCGGCTCGCTCACATGAACCCGCGTCTCGTTGTCACGACGCAGTGGAGCACTCGATGTTCCGACTCTTGTCCCTTGGCAGTCTGGCTGGAATCGCTGCCGTAGCGCTCGGCGCCTGCAGCGATTCCACCAGCCCAACGACGGCTGCGACCCTCGACGTGGTCAGTCCCGCTCCCGCCGCCACCGCCGTACCACCGGCAACGACCATTAGGCTCACGTTTGGACAATCGATGATGGCGGGAATGGAGCAGTACATGGACCTGCACCAGGGCGGGGTGACCGGCCCGACCGTGCCGATGAGCTGTGCCTGGAGCCCGGACCAGATAACCCTGACCTGCACCCCGACGACCATGCTCGCGGCTGGCACCCAGTACACGATTCACGTCGGGGCCGGGATGACGGATGCTCAAGGACACATGATGGAGATGCAGGACTGGGCCACTATGGGCGGGCAATGGGCCACCGGCGGGATGATGGGTGGAACTCACGGCGGGCAGCCAATGGGCATGATGGGCCCTGGCTGGAAGAACGGGCCCCACTACGGCATGCTCTTCAGCTTCACGATCTCGTAGCCGCGGGGGGGAAGAACGAGGCGGAACACCGCCCCAGGATCATTCCGGACAAACTCGAGACGGCCGCCGTGGGCACCGGCGGCCGCCTTTGCGATCGCCAGGCCGAGGCCCGTGCTTACTGTACCTCGGGGCTGGGAGGCGCCGCGAAAGAAGCGGCTGAACAGTTGGGCCTGATCCGCGTCGGGCACACCCGGGCCCTGATCGCGGACCGTCAGTCCAGCCCATTCTCCCGAGTGCACCTCGATGGTGATGGCCCCGCTCGCGGGTGAATGTTTGACGGCATTGTCCACCAGGTTGCCGACGACCCGTTCCAGCATGGCGGGATCGCCGCGTACGAGCGCGGCCGGACCTTCGACGACGAAATGAAGGCCGCGCTCCTCGACGGCGCCCTCGAATCGACCCACCACGCGTTCCACCACCTGACGCAGATCCACCTCGGTCTGCATCCTGAGGGTTGAGCCCCGCCTCATGGCGAGCCAGGGTGAGCAGATCGGTGGCGATCCGGGTGAGCCGGATGACCTCCATCCGACACCGCTCCAGGGTTTCCCGGTACTCCGCGGGGGACCGCTCGCGCTTGAGCGCCAGATCGAGGTCGCCCCGCAGGGCGGTCAGCGGTCCCCGGAGTTCATGGCTTGCGTCGGCCGTGAATCGGCGTTGGACCGCGGACGCCTGGTCCAGCCGGTCAAGCATCCCATTGAGCACCCGCACCAGCCGGGCGAACTCGTCGACATCGGCGTGCGCGGTGATCGTGGGACGGGGCGTCCCCTCCCGAATGGCCTCCGCCTGCGCGGTGATGTCGGCCGTCGGCCGGAGCGCGGTTCCGGCGATGCGCCACCCGACCAGGAACGCCGCGCCTGCGGTCAGCAGCATGAGCAGGACGCTCAACAGGACGAAATCCCGCAGCGTGCGCTCCAGCGGAGCGAGCGGTGCTGCCACCTGCAACATGTGCATCCCATGGGCCGGGCCCACCAACCGCAGCGGATAGACTACGCAGCGCAATCGTTCCCCGCGCCACTGGTGGGTGTCCCATACGATCTGACCATCGCGGGCCGCCGCGATCGCTTTCGCCGGCAGCATGAGGTCGGCGGGCAGGTTGCGACTGCGGATGAGCGGCGCCCCGTCGCTGCTCCACAGCTGAGCGTAGCGGGTGAGCTCGGCGCTCGGCCCGGGGCGGGCGGCGAGGAGTACCCCCTCGTGAAACTCGAACTCGGACCCGGTGTGGGCCGCACCGGCCTGTGCTTCCACCTCGGCGAGATGCACCAGGGTGTCGTCAAGCTGTCGATAGAGCAGCGATCGCAGCGCCAACGCGCTGACCATAGCCATCAGCAGCATCAACGCCAGCACACTCCCGGCGGTCCGGAGCGCCAGCGCGAGGCGAAGTGATCGCATCAGGTCTCGCTGCCGATCACCCGGAGGGCATAGCCGGCACCCCGCACGGTGTGGATCAAGCGCGGCCTGCCACCCTCCTCGAGCTTCTTGCGGAGATTGGAGATGTGGGCATCCACCACGTTGGTCTCCGGGTCGAAGGACATGTCCCACACCTTCTCGAGCAGCGTCGTGCGGCCCAGCACCCGTTCGGGATTCAGCAGGAAGAACTCCAGCAACCGGAATTCTCGCGGCGAGAAGTCCAGTGGGCGCCCGCTCCGCTTCACCACCCGCCGGAGACGATCCATCTCCAGATCCTGATAGCGGAGGATGCCCGTGGCCGGGCCGAGCTGCCGGCGGGTGATCGCATTCACCCGGGCAAGGAGTTCCTCCAGCGCGAACGGCTTGGTCAGGTAGTCGTCGGCCCCCGCGTTGAGTCCTCTGACCACATCCTGAGTGGAGTCTCGTGAGGTCAGCATGAGGATCGGGCATTGCAGCCCGCTCCGCCGGAGCTCGGCGGCGACCTGGAGACCGTCCATCCCTGGTAGCTGGACGTCGAGGAGGATCAGGTCGTAGGAGTTGAGATGCGCCTGATTCCTGGCCTCCACCCCATCGCCTGCGGTGTCCACCACATGACCTTCCTCCTCGAGCGCCTGCCGGAGGAACCGGGCTACCTGGGCCTCGTCTTCCACGACCAGCACCCGCATTCCACCTCCCTGTTCGGGTGAGCTGTAGACTAGCACCGTCCGGGCCCGTCCGGGGCCACTCTCAAGAACCCCTAATCTTGCCTCTGGGAGACGTAACTTGTAGCAGGTCGCTGGGCGTGGAGACGCGCGGGGTTCACATTCCAGGCCCGGCGACTTTCATGGCCCGGTAGTGGCGGTCATGAGGGCAAAGTGGGGAGTGCAGATTGACACTTGCCGTCCCTCTGGCAGAATTGAGACTTGCCGCGCTCAGCGGTGCAGTTCCTCCGCTTCTCGGGTTTGACTGGAGTCTCCCATGCCCAAGACCATCCTGATGCTCGTCGGCGACTTCGTTGAAGACTACGAAGTCATGGTACCCTTCCAGGCCCTCCAGGCCGTGGGGCACACCGTCCATGCTGTTTGCCCCGGAAAGAAGGCCGGGGACAAGGTTCGCACTGCCATTCACGACTTCGAAGGCGATCAGACTTACACCGAGAAGCGAGGCCATGACTTCGCGCTCAACGCCGCGTTCGCCGAGGTGAACCCCAACCGCTACGACGCTCTGGTCATTGCCGGTGGACGGGCTCCGGAATATCTGCGGCTCAACGACAAGGTGCTGGGGCTGGTGCGCCATTTCTTCGAGGAGGAGAAACCGGTCGCGGCCATCTGCCATGGCCCGCAGATCCTGACGGCAGCGGGGGTGATCAAGGGCAGAAAGGTCTCCTGCTATCCCGCCGTGGCGCCGGAGGTCCGGCTGGCCGGAGCCGAGTATGCCGACATCCCGATTGACGGCGCGGTGACTGACGGCAACCTGGTCACTGCCCCGGCCTGGCCGGCCCATCCGGCTTGGATCGCTCAGTTCCTCCAGGTGCTGGGGACCCTGATCGTAGAAGAGGAGCAGGTGTCGGCGAAGTCCTGATTCGCCTCGCGGGGGCGGGAAGGACGACACGGGGAGAACTGCGGCAGCCGTAGCCAGGTCTTCTACCTTTTCTGCTATCAGGTGGGCGGATAGGCAGTTTCGTATCGCACTAGCGTCTGTCGCCGCTCGATCCTCCGGAGCGGATCCCGCAGGATCGAGCGATGGCACCGCCCACATCCAACAGCAAACAGCCAACCCCTCCTAGTCACCGCTCTCCTCGTCCTCCAGGGCAATCCACCCCGCCTCGTCGAAGAACCCGAAGCGTCGTTCACATTTGACCCAGAGTTGATCGTAGGTTGGCAAGGCCGATCGAGGAATGCGGAGCTCGAGCGTTTGCCGACGGAATTGTGCGCCGATCGACAGGGGTGCGAGCCGCCGCGTATTCAGGGTGGGTGCCAGGTGATCGAGGATTGGCAGCGATGTACCAGCCGATTGCAGCGGGAGCGGTATCGAGAGCCGCGACACGGTGCGTCCCGCTAGCGCTGTGGCGAGCTGGATCGTTATCGCGCCGAACGCGCCAACGCTGTGGGAGGGATGAAGCTCCAGCCGTATGGATTCGCAGTCGGCCTTCAAATGGATCGCATGCCCGTGCGTGGAATAGGTCGAGCCAGGCACAACCAGGCATTCCTCGTCGGTTGCGAAGCGGAGAAACTTGCGACGCCGGAAGACGAACTGTGCGGCATGACATAGAATGGCGTCGCGCTTGTTACGAGTCTGCAGCGGGGTGAGCAGCAGAAAAACGGTCCTCAACGCCGGACGGCCGCGAGTCTGGACCAGGAACTCGAGCAACTTGTCGCAGATGCACGCTTGTCATCTGGCATGTTTGGTTGAAACTTCTCTGCATTCCCTGAGTTCACCTTCTGGCCCAGAGGCCCCTGATGTTCCGCCACTTCATTCTTACAGCGTGCATCGCTTCTCTATCCGCCTCGACCGCTCCAACCGGCTCGTCCGCTCCGCCCGCCCCGATCGCCTTGCCCGCCCCGACCTACCCCGTCGGCCGGATCCAGACCCCGCTTGGCGAGATCCTCTTCTATCTCTATCCCGAGACGCCCCACCATCGCGCCAGCTTCATCAAGCTGGCGGGTCAGCACTACTGGGATTCGCTGACTTTCAATCGGGTGATCAAGAACTTCGTGGCTCAGGGCGGCTGTCCCGACACCCCGGAAGGGTTCAAGGGATCGCCCTACAACCTGGCGCCTGAGTTCAACGACAGCCTGCGGCATGTCTATGGGGCGGTGGGTGCCGGTCGCGACGACAACCCGGAGAAACTCTCGGCAGGGTGCCAGTTCTACATCGTGGCGAATAAGGAGGGTCTCAAGCGGCTGGACGGCAACTACACGGTCTACGGCCAGGTGATCAAGGGAATGGACGTGGTCGAGAAGATCGTCTCGGTGCCCAAGGACTCGACCGACCAGCCGCTCACCCCGATCACCCTGCACATCGACGTGATCGAGATGACCGCGGAACAGCTCGCCAAGTACGGAATCAAACCGAGCTAGCGAGCACCGCCGACACCGTTCGCCCGAACTCCTCGTAGGAAGACCGCATCACCGCCTCACAGCCAAGCGGTTCCTTCCACTCTGCACCATCACGAGGAGTCGCGCAATGAAACAAACACCTCTCTTAGGGCTCTTCCCGCTCATCGTCTTGTTGGCGCAGCCGGTAACTCGAACTCACCCCGACAAGATTCCCATCACTACCAGTTCGGAGGAGGCGAGGAAGGAGTTCCTCGTGGGCCGTGAGCTGGCCGACAACCTCCGCGCGACCGATGCCATCGCGCACTTCGACAAGGCGCTGGCCCTCGACCCCAACTTCGCCTCGGCCGAGCTGGCCCGGGCCAATGTCTCCGGCACTGCGAAAGAGTTCCGACTCCATCTGGACCGGGCCATCGCGCTCGCCGACAAGGCTTCCGAAGGCGAGCGGCTTGCGATCCAGGCCGCCGAGGCCGGCGCGGTTGGCAATGCCGCCAAGACGAAAGAATGCCTGGAGCGAAACGTGGCCTTGTTCTCGAACGATGAGCGGGCTCGCTTCGCCCTGGGCGTCTTCTACCAGGGCCAGCAGAATGATGCCAAGGCCATCGAGACCTTCAAGGCAACGATCGCCATCGCACCATCCTTCCCTCCGGTCTACAACAACCTGGGGTACGCCTACAAGACGGTGGGGGATTATCCCGAGGCGGAGCAGGCCTTCAAGAAGTACGCGGAGCTCATCCCCAACGACCCGAACCCCTACGATTCCTACGCCGAACTGCTCATGAAGATGGGCCGGTTCGACGAATCGGTTACCCAATACCAGAAGGCCCTGGCGCTCGATCCCCATTTCATCTCGGCCCGGATCGGTACCGCTATCAATGCCCTTTACCTTGGCAAGCCGGATGTGGCCACCACTCGCCTCACCGACCTGTACGCCAATGCCCGCAATGACGGCGAACGCCGTCAGGCGGTCTTCGTTCAGGCGGTTGTCTACGCCGACCAGGGGAACCTGGACCAGGCCGTTCAGCAGGCCGATCGGGAATTCGGGATCGCGGAGAAGGCGGGAGACGCCGGTGCGATGACGGCAGATCTGAACTTCAAGGGCAACATGTTGCTGGCGATGGGGAGACAGGACGAAGCCCTGGCCGCGTACGACAAGGCGCTCCAGATCACCGAGAGTTCCGCGCTCTCACCGGCGGTCAAGGATTTGACCAGGCTGTTCCACCACGCCAATGTCGCCGGGGTGGCGATCGCCAAGGGCGATCTGACGACGGCTCGCACTGAAGCCGACGCCTTCGCCAAGGGCTCGGCCGCCAATGGGAACCGGTTTCAGACCAACTTGACCCACGAGCTGGCTGGCAGGATCGCTTTCGCACGAAAGCAATACGACGCGGCGATCACCGAGCTGCAGCAGGCGAATCTCCAAGATCCCTACAACCTGTATCGTCTGGCGTTGGCTTATCAGGGAAAGGGGGACACGGCGAAGGCCCGCGAGTACGCCAGCCGGGCGGCTCACTGGAATGGCTTGCCGGCGCTGAACTACGCCCTGGTTCGCAGCTAAGGCAACGCAGATTGCTGGTACGACGTAGCGCGAGCAACATGGGACCAGGGGCCTGATCTGCAGGGCGTCTGGTCCCTCAGCCACTCGGAACTCGGAACTCGGAACTCGGTACTCCGTACCAGGTACTATTGAGCAGTTGTCATCACCACCGGCGCATGATCACTCGTCCCCACCTCCGCCCGCACCACGCAGCTGGTGGTCCGGGACGCCAGGCTTGGTGACGCGAGCAGATAGTCTAGCCTCCAGCCGATGTTCCGGGCCCGAAGGTTCCGCCACGGCGCCCACCAGGTGAACAATCCCGGATTATCGGGATCGAAGGTGCGTCCCAGATCCAGCAGGCCGGTGGCGAAAAGGCCTTCGAACAGCGCACGCTCGTCCGAGCGCTGACCCACGGCCTCGGATTTCCTCTCCCGCGGGTGCACATCGAGATCGGTCCGCGCAATGTTCATGTCCCCACACAACAAGACCTCCCGTCCCTCCGCCATCAGCCGCCGGGTCCAGTCGGTGAGCTGGGTCAGGAAGCTCAGCTTCGAGGCGTAGTCCTTCCCGCCATTCGGCACGTAGATCGAGGCGATGACCAGGTCGCCGTGCTCGACTTGCACGATCCGGGATTCCATGTCGAACGGGGGATGACTGTAGACCGGATCGTTGGGGACTAACTCTTTCCGAACCTGCAGCGAGACTCCCGAATACCCCTTGAGAGTGTGCCAGTATGCGTGATAGTCCGGGTGCCGACACACCTCGGGAATCTGCGACAACTCTGCTTTGAGCTCCTGCAGGCATACCACGTCCGGCCGCTCCTGCTCCAGCCACTCCTGCGAGCTGGGACGCGCGAGCCCGGATGCCGTTGACGTTCCAGGTGGCGATTTTGATGAGTCGATTGGAATCGGCCATGGAAACAAGGTACGGGAGAGACGGGAAAGGCGGGAAGGGCGGGACAAAGCGAGGCAAGAAGAGTGTCATTGCGAGAGCCTGTCCCGAGCGAAGCGAGGGAAGGCCGCCGCGCGGCCGACGTGGCAATCTCACTAGCCAACCCCACAGCGACTATTGGAATAGGATGTCGAGGGTCTTGGTAAGTTGAACAGGGGAGATTGCCACGGCCCCTTCGCTCGCTTCGCTCGCTCAGGGGGCCTCGCAATGACAGCCGTTAGCCAGCCCAGCAATATCACTGGGGCTCGGTCGGCCAGCCGGAACTTCTCGCGAGAGCGCGCAGGGGCTCCCACTCCAGCCGGCTCCTGCGACGCCGCGGCTGGGCAGGGAGCACCGCTGGAAAGCTTGGGCACCGGGTAGCGCGGCGCCTGGTTGTTCCGGTGACTGAAGTCCAGCGTCGCCGCGAGGTTGTTAGCTCCTGCATCACGCACCGAGAGCGCCGGGAGAGCCCAACGCCACTCGATCATGCGCAGCACCGAGGTGTGATCATAAAGTGTGTGGGACACGAACTGGCGACGGGCAAAAGGCGAAATGACGAGAGTTGGTACGCGGAAGCCTCTTAAGCCGTCGAGATTCCCCGCCGCCCTGTCCGCCCGGGGAATGGGTGCCGCGGGTGGCGGGACGTGATCAAAGAATCCTCCCCATTCATCGAAGGTCAGTACCAGCACCGTGCTGGGCCAGGCGGGGCTGCTGGTTACCGCTTGGTAGATGTCATTCAGAAAACTATCTCCGGCTCGAATGTCCCCAAAAGGATGGTCGTCGTTCGTTGTGCCGGCGGCCTCCCCATTGAAGCGGGGTTCCACGTAAGCCACATGCGGCAATGTCCCCAATCGGCAATCGAGGAAGAACTGTTGAATGGGGCGTCCGATTGAGAGATACCTGGTTCCCCATAGGGCGAGAAACGGCAAGTCGCTGTAGTAGTAACGGCCCTTCAACCCCTTCGCGGAAAGCCGGTCCCAGATGGTCGGAAGATTCGAGATTTGCGTCGAGCCTGTGAGCCGGTCGGTCTGGGCCGCGTGCTGATAGATCCGATTGGGGAGGCTTTCCGCCATGATGGCGGAGAAGTAGTTGTCGCAGGTGGTCCAGCCGGGAGCAGCTCGTCCCAGGAATGGTAGATCGGCACCCTGGTAGTAACCGATCGAATAGATGTCGTTGTGTCTTGTCTTGAGCCAGCCGTCGCACGCTCCGCCATTGAACTCGGTGCGGCCTCCCGCGTAGGTGTGATCCGGATCAGCGAACCCGCATCCCTGAAAGTCCGGAGCGAGACGATGGGTGGGATGCGGCGTCCCGGCACGATCGAGGTAGGTGAGACCCGCCTGTTTCCCGTTCGCTCCCGGGAGCCAGCCCAGGAAATGATCGAACGAACGGTTCTCCATCATCACCAGCACGATGTGATCAATTCCCGACGCGCTGGGGCTGGCCAGGGGCTCGGTGAGCGGGTCCTCGAGGAGTCCCGTCGGCGAATCGCAGCCGAGGGACAAGGCGCCTGCGGCAGCGGCAGCTCCGGCCAGGAACTGGCGACGGGAAATCTGGCGAGAAACAGGATCGGTCATGGTGCGCCGAAGGTTACACGGCTCGGTCAAGACGGCATCAAGTCAGGTTGAGGGCGTGACGAATCAACCGGCCGACCTAGAGGTGTCGCTGGGAACCGAACCCGTCAAGTGCAGGGAGCCCAGCGGTTGAGATTGCCACAACCCTTCTCTCGCTTCGCTCGTGAAGGGGGCCTCGCAATGACAGCCCGCGTCAGTTGTCTAGGCGGGGGAGATTGCCACGGCCCCTTCTCTCGCTACGCTCGCGAAGGGGGCCTCGCAATGACCCGGCGCTCAGGCCTTTCCACTCGCCACTTTACTGCACCAGCTGCGACCGGGCCGGATCGGTTAGCGCCTTGTGCATCCGGGCCACCTGCTCCCTGGTGAAGTGCCGTTGGCCGAAGTTCGGCGTGCCGGCGGGGCACGGGGAGTAGTAACTCATGACGTTCAGCATGTCGGGCGCGAAGTGCACCGTCTGGGCTGCGCCGGCCACGGTTCCCGACGCATCGACCTCGGTCTGGTCGCAGTAGAAGTCGTGGCCATGATCCGCCCGGTAGGTAGCCCCGCCCTTGAGCGCAAACAGGGCCTGCTCCGGATCGGGCGGCGTATCAGGTAACAGGTCTCCGTCGAAGGCGGCGATAGTCCCGCCGTGTGTCGTCATCCAGTCGATCACCGCCTGCTCATTCGCCCAGCTTGGGCTGCCCCAGCCCGGGAAAGTGTGATAGAGCCCCAGGTAATGACCGATTTCGTGGGCGGCGATGAAATTGACCCAATCGAGGCGGTTCGGAAGCGCCACATAGTTCTGCGCCACTCCCCCTGCGCCAATCCCGGGCGGGATCCCGGTCAGTCCGGGTGGTGGCGCCGCGTTGCCGTTGCCGCCACCGGCCATGCGCAGAAAGACCGGAATCGCGGTCGGCATCGTCAGGGCGATCGCGTTACCGGACGCGAGCCCCGTCGCATCGCCGAACATCAGGTCCTGGTTGAGCGCGGTGGACTGCGTTACCTGGTAGTCGGTGGCCGGATCGTAGCGGAACCGGATGCGAGTCCCCCGATACACCCGGTTGAGACTGTCGAGCGCCTGCACGAAATCGGAGGCGCTGACCGTGGACGCATTACTCCCGTCATCATCGCTGAGGGCGATGACATGGAGGCGAAGCCCTTCCCACCGGAGATGCAGGGTGAGCACGGCCGTCTTCGCGATGCCACCGCCGAAATTCTCCGCCTCGGCCCACAGGTCAACCCACAGGTCGTCGAACCCGCCGATCTCGGTCGAGGGCGACAACCCATACGACACCGATAGCGAAGTCGTCGCAGTGCCACCCGCAGTTGCTGGCGTGCTTTGTTCCGCAACCGGTGCTCCGGCGAGACCCGGGCCTTCGATCTGACCTGGGCGCGCGCGTTTGACCGTCATCCAGAGCCGGATCGCATGGAGGCCCTCGGGATCGCTTCCATTAGCGGTCACCTGCACCACGCCAGAATCGCCCACCTCGGCAGTCAGCGGGGTCCCGCCGAGGGTGACGTTGGCGAGCGGGGCCGCGGGCGG
This sequence comes from uncultured Gemmatimonadales bacterium, assembly GCA_963788625.1. GTDB lineage: Bacteria > Gemmatimonadota > Gemmatimonadetes > Gemmatimonadales > GWC2-71-9 > DATBGE01. The sequence continues at coordinate 1,716,973 of CAWBHB010000001.1, forward strand.
ATTGGCCTGGAGCCAGAGCGCGGTGGGCGGGGTCGGATCGCCCTGGGGAATGGGAACAGCTTGCGGCTGACAGGCGACGACGAATGCCGCAACGCACAGCACCCAGATGGGCGAGCGGTTCATGAGCACCTCCAGAGTGAGCTAACGAACTGCGTCCTACGTCCTCCGTCCCCTCTCCACCCATCCCCAATCCTCCCCTACCAGCTCCGCCGGAAAGAAGTGCCGCGTCACCGGCTTCGTCTCACACAGGTCGCGTACTCGCTTGTCGATGGCCGCGTCGGCCGCGGTCTGCCGTCCGCCGTGTTGATTCAGATGTTCGCCCCACGTCGCCACGGTGAACAGCTCGATGAATCGGTTGGCCGTTTCCCCCTCCTGATAGAGCCCCCAGCTGATCGCTCCGGTACGAAGCCGGGACAGCCGCACCGCGACCATCGCCCTGAGGAACGCCTCTTCATTCTTCGTGGCAACCGTGTACGCCGTGGTGACCACGACCGGGCCTTCTTCGGGATCCGGTTGCCTCACCAGGCTCGGTTCCTCCCAGTGAGCCGAGAGATCGCGGCTCAGGCCGGTGACGTCGATCATCGGCCAGATCCGAATGGTGGCCGTGCCCACGAGGAGCACGCCGGCCGCGCCGACGAACGCCGCGCCCAGGCCGGTGTGTTCTGCGACCAGTCCCCACACGAGCGCGCCCAGCGCCTGGGAGCCGAACAGCACCATCTGATAGGTCGCGAGGCCGCGGGCTCGCACCCAGGCCGGGAGGAAGAGCTGGATCTCCGCGTTGCTGTTGGCGATGACCGCGATCCACGCGGCGCCGGCCGGCAGCAGAGCGAGGAAGGCGACCACGGGCCGGGGCACCGCGACCAGGAGCAGCATGGCGCATGCGTAGGTGATGCAGGCGGTCGCGAGGAGCTGGTTGGCCGAAAGCCGGCGGCTGAGCTTCGGGAGCAGGAATGCGCCTGCGACGGCACCGCCGCCCAGGGCGCCCAGCAGGAGACCGTACCCGTCCGCCGCGAGCCCGAGTCGGGTGCTCGCGACCAGGGGCAGGAGGGCCCAGATCGCGGTGGCGGGCAGCACGAAGAGCGCCAGGCGGAGCAGAATCCGGCGGGTGACGGGAGAGTAGCGGACGTAGCGGCCCCCGGCCCGCAGGGCGGGAACGAATCGCTCGGGCACACCGGCGGTCTGCTCGACCGGAGGGCGCCACGCCAACAGGACCAGGGGAAGGAAGATGAATGTGACGGTGTTGAGCGCGAACACGACCCCGACGCCGAGCCGCGCAATCACGATCCCGGCGAGGGCGGGACCGACGGCACGCGCCAGGTTGATGTTGATGCTGCGCGAGTGACGCCGCGGCGCTGAGCTGACTGCGGGGGACCAGTTCGGGGATCAGGGCCTCGTAGGCCGGCGTCGCGACGGCCGATCCCGCACCGAGGAGGAAAGTGCATGCCAGCAGCAGCGGCGGAGTCATCTGCCCGGCGAAGGTGAGCCAGGTGAGTCCGGCGCCGATCACGATCTGAAAGACCTGCAGGCCGATGAGAAACCGGCGTCGGTCGAAGATGTCGGCCAGCGCCCCACCGGGGAGCGCGAGCAGAAGATCGGGTAGCGTGTCCGCGGTCTGGACCAGGGCAACGAGGGTGGCAGCGTTCGGCAGGTCCACCAGCAGCCACTGCGCCCCCACCGTCTGCATCCAGGTCCCGATGTTGCTGGCCAGCACCGCCAGCCACAGCAATCGGTAAATGCGAAAGGCAAGCGGCGCCCAGGCCGAGGTGGCCCCTTCTACTTCCATCGTCGAGTCTCCCCGAATTTGGCAACCCAGAGCCGGGTTTCGTCGAGCCCGTGGTGCCGCCAGGCGGCTATCGTGCGTCGCGGCGGTTCATCCATTGGCTCGTCGGTCAGCCGAAAGGTCCCCCAATGAACCGCAAGCATGAGTGGCAGCGGCGTAACCCCGGATGCGGTGAGATCAACATACGCCTGAACGGCTTCCTCGGGATCGGTGTGCATGACGTGCATGAACCAGCGCGGATCGTAGGCCCCGATGGGCATCATGACGAACTCGAACGGTCCGCACCGGGATGCGATCTCACCGAACTGGGGATGGTACGCCGTATCGCCCGCGAAATACGCCCGGACCCCTCCTATTTCGATCGCGTAGCCGCACCAGAGGGTATTGCACCGATCGCCCAGCCATCGCGCGCTGAAATGCCGGGCCGGTGTACCGGTGACGCGGAGGCCTTTCACCTCCGCATGCTGCCACCAATCCAGTTCGACGATGTCTCTCACGCCCCATCCGCGGACATAGCGGCCGAGCTCGAGCGGCACGACCCACGACGCACTCGGGTGCGCCCGCGCGATGCGTTTCACCGCGGGCCGGTCGAGGTGGTCGTAGTGGTTGTGGGAGAGTAGGACGACATCGAGCGGTGGAAGCGCCTCGAGGTCCAACGCCGGGTCCATCACCCGGCGAGGTCCCATCCACTGTACCGGAAAGGCGCGCTGACTGAAGACCGGATCGGTGAGCACGTTGAGTCCGCCCATCTGAAGCAGCGTGGTCGAGTGCCCGATCCATGTGGCGGTAAACTCGGTCGCACCGGCTCGGGGGTAAACGACCGCTGGGGTGGTGGAGGCAAAGGAACCGCGGGGCGGGTTGGCGACGCGGGTCTGTTTCCGCCGTTCGCGGGTCCAGCGCAGCACGTCTCCCCACCCGCGCGGCTCGCTGTCCGGCCACGGGTTTCTGAAGCCACCCCCTGGCACGTGGTGGGCGGGAGGCGCGGTGTCCCTGGGCACGGTCACGAGGTGAGCCATTCTGGGTGAGGCCCGGGGTCGGGGTGTGAGGCTGATGTTCTAGGGCCGTCACGCAGTTGTTTCGACGAACTCCCGCCAGTCGCGCTCGACCTGGCGACTGTATGTCGAGGCGTAGGCGAGCAAGGCTGGGCGCCATTCTTTTTCTGCTGCGAACGCCATCCAGCGATCGGCGATGGCTGAGCCCTCTCGACCGCCGCTCCGGAGGTGGCTCGAGGCTGCGACCTGGCCCAGCGTAGTCATCAGCCCTTCCAGCTCGGCCCTGCTCTGGTTCCAAGACTCCAGGCTTAACCGATTCTGGGTTGGCTGCAGCTCCCGCAGTACATAGGACCGCCCGCCCGCCCGGACCGGGTGGAGCAGGGCCGGCGAAACCGCTTGAGCCCAGCGTTGAATTGAGGTGATCCGGGTGGCCTCGGTGGGCCAGCTAAGTCGGGAGCCAGCCCGTGTCACCACGCTTGAAGGAATCGCCTGCTTGAGGTCCAGCAACGCCAGTTTGTCGGGAAGACCTCGACCCCGCACCAGTAACACGTAGCGCTCCCGCCCCAGACTGGCACTGCCGGCCACCCGTCGGGCAACGTCCATCACTCTGTAGAACTCGGGATCGGGCTGGCCCTCCGCGAACCGACGAATAACCACCACAACCTTCTTCCGATCTGCGGCGGAGACCGGGAGAGCCCGCCGGCCAAGACGAAGGCGGCGGCTGTTCCCCACAACCTCGGTTCGGATGCCGAGCAGGCGCTTCCGAGTGAGCGTGATAGCCTCTTCGAGGAGAGCCCGGACCATGCCGTCGGCGGTCTGGCGCTCGACCCAACGGGCCTTGCCCTCTCGCAGTGCGGCGCCATACGCCGTAAGAAAAGCCTTCGCAAACGCGATGGCCTCGCGCTCCTGCAGCTTCAGACTCCGGGACGCGACCAATACGCTGGTGAGAAAACGGGTGAGATCCCGCGCGCACGGAGCCAGGGTGGCTTCGTCGAAATCGTTGAGATCGAAATAGGGCAGCCGGTTGTCGCCCTTGTAGCTCCCGAAGTTCTCCAGGTGCAGATCACCCGTGATCCAGGCCGCGGGCGTCCGGTCGAGCACCGGGTCGTCCCGCCAGTCCTCGTGGAACAGGTGGCAGGTGCCCCGCATGAACGCGAACGCGCTCTTGCGCATTGCCTCGTACTTGCGGGCCAGACGCTCGGGTTCACGGCCGGCATTGTACCGCTCGATGCGCTGAACTACGGATAACGCTGCCATCTGGAGCTACCATCGCCGATGGTGGGAGTGAATTCGCTTCCTGACTTACCACTCCAATTGAAATGGCGCAAAGCAGGTGAGTCCCCGCGGCTGGCCGTGACAACCTGTCTCACCATAAGCTGCAACGATTTCTCTCCCGACAGCGTATACCAGTCGCACGATCGAGTCGAGTCGCGATCGTGCCGCCGGTCGTCACCGCCAGCCGGAACTCTCGGCGCACAGATTCAGGGCTGGCTCATTTACGGGCGCACTTATGTCGATGCACGCCCTCGCTGCTCTCTCCGTCGCCGCGCTGTCCCTTCCGGTACACGGACACAATGTCCGGGTTCACACAATGACAGGAGTCGAGCAGAGTCAAACTGTACTGCGGACGGTAAGTGTTACGCGGTCCGCCGAATTTCTGGGAGGCCTGTCACCATTCGAAGTGAATCCGCTGCTGAACGACGTGGCAGCCAGCCAGACCATCCGTCGCGAGCTCGTCTCAGGCTTGAAACATGCCGGCTACACCGTTTCCGACGCGAATCCAGACGCGATCGTCGCCTTCTACCTGGCGGTGCCGGTTCGTGACGATGTGACCGATTGGGATTTCGACTATCTGTGGCGGCCGAGTTGGTGGCGTGGCTGGGGACCGGGAGCCGAGGACGCCAGCCCGGCCGAGTGGGAATATGGCGCGGTCATCATCGAGCTCCGGGACGCCAAGTGCAACGCGGTGCTCTGGCGGGGTCACGCGGTAGCCGCGGTGCCGGAAGACCAGGAACGCTACGATGAGAACCTGAAAACGGCGGTGAAGGCGATCCTGACTCACATGCCGACGGAGAAATCGGCCGGGACGGGCATGACGTGAACGAGTGGAATTGAAGATTGAAGATGTCAGATTGAAGATTGACGAGCCAATATTGCTTAATCGTCGTATCTGACGTCTTCAATCTTCGACCTTCAGCCAATCTGCAATCTGAAATCTTCAATCTGAAATCGACTGCTATCTCCGCCTTACACTCCAATCCAGGCTCCAGGGTCCCGCGCCGAAATACCCGATCAGCACCGCCCCGCCCATCATGGCCAGATTCTTCATGAACATCCCCTGTTGCAGGGCTCTGGCTCCGGGATCGCCGATAGCCCAAAAGTTGTGCATGACGGGTGTCACGACCAGCAGGAACACGATCAACAGCCATGCACCCACCCTGGCGTGATAGCCGAGCAGAATGCTCAGGCCCCCGACAATCGCCATCACACCCGATAGTGGAACCAGGAGACTTGCCGCCGGGACTCCGTGCTGTGCCGCGTAGTTGATCGTGCCGGCGGTAAAGTGGGAGAATCCATACATGATGAAAATCGCCGAGAGCAGGGCTCGTCCGAGAGGGGCCATGAGCGCCCCCCTGTCGGTGCTCGCTTCGATTCGCCGCCGGACGGAGCCTCGTCTCTCGAGGACAGGTTCAGCGTAGGTAGCCATTCTTCCTCCTTCCATCTCGGTGCCCGACTCTGCCGTTCTGCTATACCGATATACCGACAAGAAAGCCCCGCTCGGTTTCGCGGCGAGGCTTCCTCCTCGTGCCAGCTCCCTACTGGGCGTTAAATATCCACGATAACCTTGAATCCGCCATACGCCATCCGTTTCATATCGAATGGCATCGGGAGCTTCATCATCCGTTCCATGCGGGGGTCCTTCATGACCTTGGCGTTGACCCGATCCCGGTCCCGCCGATTCTTGTACACGATCCAGGAGAACATCACCGTCTCACCCGGCTTGAGCCTCGCCAGCCGCGGGAACGGCAGTCCCATGTTCTGCTTGAGATCATCGCCGGCCCACTCCCGGTATTCCAGCGCGCCGTGCTGCTTCCATATCTTGCCGGCCTGTCGCGCGATGCGGCGATAGACCCCGAGTTTCTTCCTGGGCAATGGAACGACAAAGCCGTCGACGTATGCCATGGATACCTCCGGAATGGAGTGAGGAAGTGAGAAAGTGAGAGAGTGGAAAAGTGAGAGAGTGAGAGAGTGAGAGAGTAAAAAAGTGAGAGAGTGAACGCTCAATTTCTCACTCCGTCAATTTTCTCACTTTCTCACTTTCTCACTTTCTCAATCTCTTGATGTCCTCGATCACTTCGACTTAATAAACGTCCCCTCGTTCAACTCCCGCACCGCCTGCTCCAGTTCTTTCTGCGTGTTCATCACGATGGGTCCGTACCAGGCCACCGGCTCCTCGAGCGGCTTGCCGGAGACCAGCAGGAACCGGATCCCGGTTTCGCCGGCCTGGACCGTCACTTCGTCCCCGGTCCCAAAGAGGATTAACGAGCGATTGTCCGCCTCCTGTGCCGCGGTGGCGGTGGCGGGGTGGGCGGGGTCGGCGACGCGGTCGGTGGCTACCGGCTGTGGCTTCGAGGCATCGCGGAAGGTGCCGGACCCTTCGAAGACATAGGCAAACGCATGTTGCCCCAACCGAACCGGCAGAGTCTTTTTCAGGTTGGGTGGAACAAACACATCGAGGTACCGCGGATCGGCCGCGATCCCCTCCACCGGTCCGCTCTTGCCCCAGAAGTCTCCCACCACGACCCGCACGATGGTCCCGTCGTCGTCTACGACTTCGGGGACGTCCTTGCCCTGCACGTCCTGGTATCGGGGTGGCGTCATCTTGAGCGAGGACGGCAGATTGGCCCACAGCTGGAAGCCGTGCATCCGTCCTGCCTCGTCTCCCCGAGGCATTTCCTGGTGCAGGATGCCGCTCCCTGCCGTCATCCACTGGACATCGCCCGCGCCCAGCGTGCCTTTGTTTCCCAGGCTGTCGCCGTGACTGACGGTGCCCTTGAGCACGTAGGTGATGGTCTCGATCCCGCGGTGGGGATGCCAGGGAAAGCCCGCGAGGTAATCTTCGGGCCGCTCGTTTCGGAAATCGTCGAACAGCAGGAATGGATCGAACTCGGTGGTATCGCCGAATCCAAAGGCGCGCCGGAGCTTCACTCCAGCTCCTTCCAGCGTAGGCCTGGATTTGACGACCCTCTCAACCGGACGTATGGACATGGGGATCCCCCACCTTTCCCGCAATAGCAGATCGTGTCTGGCACCTGACTGCACCGGCCGGAAGACACCCGGCGCAGTCCTTCTGCGCGATAATAATCAAACCTTTCGGTCAACCCCGTGAGGGTTGGCCAACTCCTGAGTGACTGACGAGAGATGTCTTACCGGGAGGTTACTCGGTCCGAAGCGCTACGGTAGGGTCTACTCGAGTGGCCCGGAGGGCCGGGAGGAGTGAGGCCAGGACTGCGGCGAGGAGGAGCGCGCCGGTGACCACGCCGAAGACCAGCGGGTCGCGGGGCGACACGGCGTACAGCAGGGGTTCTATCAAGCGCCCGGCCCAGAGTGCCAGGCCGCTGCCGAGCAGAACTCCGATCAGAATGAAACGGAGCCCGTCTCCCACCACTGCGCGCACCACGTCGGAAACCCCGGCTCCCAGGGCGATGCGCACTCCCAGCTCGTGGGTCCGCTGTGCCACGTCATAAGCGATCACACTGTAGAGCCCGACGCCCGCGAGGACCAGGGCCAGGCATCCGAAGACCAGAAACATCGTGGCGCCCAGTTGCCATGAGCGGATATTGGGATCGACGATCTCGTGCATCGGTGTCACGGTCAGATAGCTGTCGCCCGGCATCAGGGGCTGGAGCTGGCGACGGAGACTCTCTGCCTGCCCGGCGGCGTTCCCCTTCACCCGGGCAAACACCACCGCGGCCTCGGGGTGGAATTGCTCGATCGGCAGGTAGTAATGGAGTCCCCGGTCCTCGGTGATGCTGTTCTGCTTGATGTCTTCCGCGATGCCCACAACGGTGATGCAGGGCATTGTATCGGAGTTCATTCGCAGGCACTGCCCTAGCGCGTCCTGCCCCGGCCACAGAGTGGTTGCCATGGTCTGGCTCATCACGACTACGCCCGGAGTGTCTTTCCGATCTTCCGCGGTTATCCCACGGCCCCGGAGAATCCGGGTACCCATCGTAGCGAAGTATTCGGGGGAAACCCCCTGGATGGTGAAGCTGCCCAGCCGGCCCACCGAGTCGATCCCAGAGACGTAGAGTTCCTCGGTCCAGGTGTCCCAGAAGGGCACCGTGAGCCCCAACGCCGCGCTTTGAACTCCTGGTAACGAACGGGCCGTTTCGACCAGTTGTCGCCGTGTGGCCGCCGCCGCATCGTCGCTCAGCTTGAGGCTTCGGGTGTTGGGGTAGATGTAAAGGATCGGATCCACATCGTATCCCAGGCGAACAGCCTCCACGTTGCGGAGGCTCCGGACGAACAGTCCGGCTCCCACCAGCAGCACCACCGAGAGAACTGCCTGCAGGAGGAGCAATCCGGTTCGCGCCCGCGAGCGGCGATAGCCTCCCTCTCGCACTCCCGCTTTGAGCGAATCGGACAAGTCGGTTCGGCGAACCTGGAATATCGGCGCCATCCCGGTAATGACCCCCGCGGCGAGGCTGATCGCGAGGGCGAACCCCAGCGTCCGATGATCGCTCAGCGTGTGACCGGCACCGTGATCGGGCAGGACCAGCGCTCGGATGAGGGCACCGCCCCAATGTCCCACGATCAGGCCCAGCCCTCCCCCTGCTGCGGCGAGCAACAGACTCTCGGTCAGGAGCTGTCGAACCAGGCGACCCTTGCTCACGCCGAGTGCGAGCCTCACTGCGATTTCGCGGCGCCGGCGAATGGAACGGGCCAGCATGAGGTTGGCCACATTGGCGCAGGCGATGAGCAAGACGATCGCGGCCACCGAGCTCACCCAGGTCGCCACCTTGGCAAGCTTGCTCTGATTGGGACCACGCTCGGTCTGCACCGGCGCGGCAATCGCGTGGGGACGGGCGATCTCGGTGGGAGGCAGGGTGTGCTGGAGGCTCTGCTCATTGTCCCAGCTGAGCCGGTACGCCCTGGAAAGATCCGCCTCCGCCTGGGCGAGGGTGATGCCAGGCTTCCTGCGTGCCAGGATCTCGAGCCAGCTCCAGTTGTAGCGGGTGTAGTAGTTACTCAGTTGCGGACCGGCCCGGAACGTTCCGGCGTAGGCCGTAATCGGGACGAAGACCGCCGGTGGGCCCTCCTCGCTGAACGCGATGAAATTGCGGGGCGCGACGCCAATGATGGTGTATTTTGCCGAGCCGACCTCGATCGGCTGACCCAGCACGTCACTCCGCCCGCCGTAGTTGGTCTGCCAGTACCCGTAGCCCAGCACCGCCACCATCGCGCCAACCGGAACCGTGTCCTCCTGTGCCGTGAAGAAGCGCCCCACCACCGGCTTGGCATCGAAGAGGTCGAATAGCGAGGCCGAAATGGTCGCGACCTGCCCCTCACGGGTATCGGTTCCGACTCCGACCGCGAGGCCTCGAACGCTGAACGCCGCCAGCGTCGGAAAAGTCCGAGGTCCACCGACGCATGTCGAGGTAACGGGTATACTCGGTACCACTCCGCGCGTCTTCCGGTACCCCGGTCCATCGATGCGAAATAGATCCGGTGGACCTGGTCAGGATCCCGGAGCAGCGGAGGCGAGCGGAAGAGCAGCCGGTCTACCACGCTGAACATCGCGGTGTTGGCACCGATGCCGAGTGCCAGGGTTACCATCACGCCGACGGTGAACCCAGGATTGCGACGCAGGGCCCGGATCGCATAGCGAAGGTCCTGCATGATCGACTCGAGGAAGGAGAGCCCCCGGGCATCCCGACTCTCCTCCTTTACCACATCCACTCCGCCGAAGGCGACATGGGCCCGGCGGCGCGCCTCCTCGGCGGACAGTCCTTCGGCGCGATACTTCTCCACCTCCCGCTCGAGGTGGAACCGCACCTCATCGTCCAGCTCGCGCTCCACCTCACCGCGCCGGAACAGCGCGCGGAGCCGATACTTCAGGTCACTCAGCAGCTCGGCGATCATCGGTCAGCGCATCGCGAGGACCAGCTCCACCGCCGCGGTCAGGCGGCGCCAGTCCTCGGCCTCGTCTTCCAGTTGCCGGCGGCCGGTCCTGGTGAGCTCGTAGTACTTCGCCTTGCGATTGTTGTCGGAAGTGTCCCAGCGGGCGGAGATCCATCCCCGCCGCTCCAGGCGATGCAGAGCGGGGTAGAGCGATCCCTGGGGAACCTGGAGCGTGGCGCGGGACACCTGGTGCAAACGCTCCGATATGGCCCAGCCATGCTGTGGCCCCAACGACAGCGCCTTGAGGATCAGCAGATCGAGGGTGCCTTGCGGCAGATCGAGACGTTCGTCGGGCATGAGCTTCCCCTATGGCTTCTACAAGAGACTACGCAAACTCCTGTAGAAGTGCAAGGGGAATGGGACGACCTGCGCTTGGGTGGTGGGGAATTCTCAGGTTCCGATGGCCGCTTCCGTCCTGATCCAGAGTTCCCGGGCCAGGTTATCGTCGGCGGCCAGGGGATTGGGGGGCACCTCGCGGGAGCGGTCGTAGTAACGGCCGGTCTGACTGGACAGTTCCGGGGCGGTCGCGCAGTAGAGCAGAGGGACGGCGCCCTGCTCGTTGGAAAGCATGAACGGCTTGATGAACCACTGCACCGGCCCCGGCAGAGCTCGCCAGATGTTGGTGGCGACGGCTCCCGGATGGACCGCGTAGGTCGTGACCGCAGTGCCGGTCAGACGTCGCGCCAGCTCCCTGGCATGCAGGACGTTCATCAGCTTGGTCAGCGCGTAATCGGGGAAGCCGCTGCGTCGCGGGGTGGTGCGGCGTTCCAGAACCGTCCAGTCCATCTGCTTGACAGAAAAGTGGGCCGAGCTGGCCACGTTGACGATGCGTCCCTGGGAGGATTCCCGGATCCGAGGCAGCAGCAGGCTGGTCAGCAGGAAGGGGCCGATGTGATTCGTCGCGTAGGTGATATCGAACCCTTGCGGGCTGAGGCCGTTGGTGCCGGCAACGCCCGCGTTGTTGATCAGCGCATCAATCGGCTTTCCGGTGGCGAGATATTCACCCGCCGCCCGGCGAACTGACTCCAGATCCGCAACATCAATCTCCAGCCATTGAGCTTCGCCCGAGGGATGTAGGCGCCGGATACCTTCGAGGACCGGTCGGGTACGCTCTTCCGAACGGGCAGCGAGCACGACTCTCGCTCCCCGGGCCGCGAGGGCTTCGACCATTGAGCGGCCAATTCCCGAGTTGGTGCCGGTGACGAAGAAGCTGCGTCCCGCGAGATCGGAGGCCGCCATGTCAGTCTCCGCTCGTTCGCTGAGGAAGCTCGCTCAGGCGTCGCTCCAGGAAGCGGCGCTCCGGATCCAACCGCGCCAGTTCGAGGGCTCGCTGGTACGAGGTTCGGGCTTCCTGGCTCCGTCCCAGCCGTCGGCAGAGGTCCGCCCGTGCCGAATGCGCGAGGTGATAGTGCTCGAGCTCCCCGCGATCCAGGATGGAATCGATGAGGGCCAGCCCCGCCGCCGGTCCGTCCCGCATGGAGATGGCCGCCGCCCGGTTGAGCTCGACGACGGGAGAATGGTCGGACTTGAGCAGGAGATCATACAGCGCGATGATCTCGTCCCAATCGGTATCCGCCGCCCGCCTGGCTTCGGCGTGCACCGCGGCGATGGCTGCCTGCAACGTGTAGGGCCCGATCCGCCGCGAAGCGAGCGCCTGCTCCACCAGTGCCGTGCCTTCCTCAATTTTCTCGCGATTCCACAGCGAGCGATCCTGCTCGTCCAGCAGGACTACGTCACCGGATGGCGTGCTGCGCGCCGATCGTCGCGATTCATGCAGCAGCATGAGCGCCAGCAACCCGATGACCTCAGGCTCCGGGAGCAACTCGACCAGGAGCCGTCCCAGCCGGATCGCCTCCTCGGAGAGGTCATGCCGGGTCAGCGATTCTCCGGAAGATGGAGAATACCCTTCGTTGAACACCAGGTAGACCACGTGCAGCACCAGCGCCAGGCGATCGGGAAGATCGGCGCGGGAGGGGACCTGATACGGGATTCCCGCATCCCGGATCTTCGCCTTGGCTCGCACGATCCTCTGCGCCACGGTGGGAGCGCTGGTCAGGAAGGCGCGCGCGATGGCCTCGGTGGTGAGGCCGCAGACCTCTCGCAGCGTCAGGGCCAGCTGGGAGTCGGGGGGCAGGGCAGGGTGGCAGCAGGTGAAAATCAGCCGGAGGCGATCGTCTTCGATTCCTTCGTCATCCGGGATCATGTCGGGCTCGCGGTTGGCTTCCAGCCGCTCCGCCAATTCCACCAGCGCGGCGTCGAAGCGCGCCCTTCGCCGCAGACCATCGATGGCCTTGAATCGCCCGGTCGAGACCAGCCAGGCGCGCGGATTGGCCGGCACCCCATCCCGGGGCCAGCGCTCCACCGCGGCGGTGAATGCCTCGTGGAGCGCTTCTTCCGCGAGATCGAAATCGCCGAGCAGCCGGATCAGGGTGGCGAGGACGCGCCGCGAGTCGGAACGGTAGAGCGTATCCACCACGGCGCGAATCGATTCCTCGATGACCTCGCTCATCCCACCAGCTCCCTCCCTCAGGGTCTGATGACCTCCCAGATCGGCCGGATCTCGATGCTTCCATACCTGGCACCGGGGATTCTCGATCCCAGCCGGATCGCCTCGTTCAGATCCTGGGCCTCGACCAGATAATAGCCCCCCAGTTGTTCGCGTGTTTCGGCGAACGGGCCATCGGTGGTGGACATCTTGCCATCTCGGATCCGAACAGTGGTGGCGGTATGGGTTGGTTGCAGGCGATTGCTGCCGAGAAAATGCCCGCTGGCCTTGATGCTGTCGGTGAACTCGTAGTATTCGCCCATCATCTTCTCGGCGTCGGCCTTGGGCAGCTTCGGCCACTGGGTTTCGTCGGAGTAAATCAGGCACAGGTACTTCATGGCTCCCTCCCATCGGAGTGAAACGGCTCAGGACGTCAATTGGTCGTTTGAGAGAGCGCCAAATCGACATCGGCCGTCAGACTCCTGTAGCCCGGGCGCCCAAGTCGACCCCGACCTTGTCGAAGATCCCCGACCAGCCATGAAGAAGATCTGATTCGCCACATAGGCGGGCTCCGCCCGGTCCACCAATTCGCTAGCGCGCTTCCAATCGGTCTGCTGCCCGACGCAGGTTCTTGGGCAAGGCGCGTTGGCGGAGGCTCGCCTGCCCTTCGAGAATCTTGTCGATGTGAGGTGCGACGTCGTCGGCGATCCGGCGGATGTCGCCCGCGGCTCCCGATGGCAGCCAGCCGAGAGAAGGTGAATCGGCGAGGTCGGACAGGAATGCCAGGTGGTCGATGTCGAACTTGGTGGCCTTCTTCACCTGATTCCAGGTGACTTCGTTGAGGGCGGCCGCGACGGCGGCCGACTGGGCCGGGTCGGGACTCTCATACACCGGCTTGCTGTCGGCGCGGAGGGTGCGATAGGGTTTGGTCGACCCCGGCGGATCGGAGGCCCAGAGCCCGAGGCCGCCATCTATCTGGACTGCTGCCGCAACGCCCCTGGTCGCCGCAGTGAGGTCAGTCGGGGGCCAGAGCGACGGATTCCGCAGCAGGATCTGTCGCAACTCGCCGGCAAGCTTGCCCTGATCTTCCAGCATTGGATCCCAGGAAAAGAGTTCTGCCCCGCACCACGGTCCCCTCCCTGGGCGATGGGGCTGAGATTGACGTCGTTGACCTACGTGTCCGTTCCGCCGGTCACGTCCGGATAGGCCTTCCGGAGCGGAAAGGCGCTCCCGTCGAGCTGCTGCGCTGCCCACGAGCCGAGCCGCATTCGTACCTCTGGAGCGACATCCTTGTGCCGGTCGGCGGTGCCGCGGACGAACAGATCCGCATTGGTCTGCATCAGGTGGGGCGGCTGCATCTCGAAATTGTTCTTGTGCTCCTGCATGTACGCGAAGCCGCACTTCTCGGTTACCCGCTGCAGCTCCTGGTCGGTGAGCGGCTTCACACCAAGGAACGCGGCCACCTGACGCACGATGCCGGGCAGGTCGCGCTTCAGGTCCTCGAAGTATAAGAACAGCACGTTCCCGTCTCCCTGGGTCCGGTCCCACCAGCCGCGGACGTGATCGGTCCAGGTTCCCCACCACATCAGCTCGGGGGAGCAGTACCACTCCTCGAACGCCGCCGGCGGTGGGGCCATCCGGCCCACGTTGGTCGCCACGAAATCCACGCAGCTCGCGAAGCAGGACACCGGATGCCTCGCGACGTAGACGTAGCGGGCCTGCGACGACGAGGGGCAGAGTTGAGCGGGGAGGTGGGTCTTGATGATTCGCGAAGGCCGTTCGGAGCCGATGAGCGGGGCCTGGTCGAGTGATACGCTGCGGCGGCCCTCGATCCACGGCGAAATGGCGTAGATCTCGGTTCCGCTGGCGACCAGGTTGCCGTTGCCCCGGTTCAAGACTTCATAGACCACGTGCTGCATCCACGTGGTCCCGCACTTCATCTGGGTGACGACGAAGATGTCCTCGGGGCAGGGCTGATACTGCTCGGCCCGGGCGAAGGTTTCCGGCGTGCAGCTTCCGCCAGGGCCAGCTACCCCTTTGTACTGCATGCTGGCTCGCCGGAAATCCATCCTGGCGAGGCGACCGTTGAGCCACAGGATGGGCGCCAGCAGCACGGCGTGGAGCCGGAGCCGGCGCTTGAATCCCTCCCGTTCGGCAGGCGGCCGGCCATAGTACCCGAGGCCGGCCGTCCGCTCGTCTTCCCATTTCAGTACGACTCCGAGGTAGATGCTCTGCACCAGATAGAGCACGATGATGGTGCCGAGAATCCACCAGAGCAGATGCATCAGGCCGTTCTCGATCGAGTCAGTGGACCCGCGCCCAGGACATCCTGAAGCGCCGTGAGCTTCGTGGCCCAGAACTCCTTCATATTCGATGCCGCGGCCTTGTCCGGCAATCTCGAGTGCTGAACCGACAGCTGGCTCTTCCGGGCTCCCTTGGCCGTGAAGTACAGATCAACCAGCGTGTGATCCGGCCAGGTAACGCGCATTGTTTTCTCGCGAGTCGCCGTTCGGATGGTGAAATCGATGCCGGGCAGCCAGCGGACCCGGGTACGTCCGTCCTTGAACGCCCGGTAGAGCGCTGCGCGCGATACCCCGAAGACCTTGCTCTTGTTGACTTCGAAGTGCCCGTCCCGTCGCTGGCCTTTGACCCGAAGCCCCTTGATCCGCTCGTAGCCGACCGTGACCGTCTGGGTCCACCAATCGGGGACCTTGTACTTCTCGTGCACGTACCGGGCGATCTCGCGGTGGGGCCAAAGATGCGCATCGACCCGGTCGAGCGCCCAGACCCAGCGGTCCCAGGTGCACCCGGTCCTGGCCTTGATCGTAGCGTCGCTCATGCCGGCCAGACCGGCGTAGTCGATCGCCGTGGGAGCCCGCTTGGGAGTGGGAGTGTGCGAGGAATTCAGGAGGTGAGCCCGGGCGGTGGTGTAGGCCTCGCCCGTCTTCTGCATGCGCCCGCGAACCAGGCGTTTGAAATCCTTGTTGGTCGTCATCGGAACAGTCCCTTTGGTCAGGCCTGAGACGCATGCCCCCCAGCAGCGGCGCCTCGAGGCGACGCAAAGGTCTGGCGATGCGATCCGGGAGTATGCCCCCCTTTGCCTCACAGAGGACCCCCGCTGGGGGAGGGTCGAAGAGGTTGGGCGTGGATCTCCGCCCGATCACAGGATGCTAAAAAGAGAGCCGGGGGGCAAGACCCCCCGGCCCGGCAATCCCAGCCTGGGCGACCGACTAGTTGTTCGTTGTCGCCTCCGGGAAGGGCCAGCTCCCTCCCAGCGCCTTGTACAGCGCGGCGTACGCCGTTGCGGCATCGGTCCGTCCCTGGGCCAACTGATCTTCGGCGTCGAGCTGAGTGCGCTCGGCATCGAGCACCTGCAGGAAATCGGTCACTCCCTCGGAGAAGCGGAGCCGCGCCAGCTCGGCCGCCGCCGCACTCGCCACTGCCGCCTCCCGAAGCCGTTCAACCCTGCTGCGAGAAGTGCGGTAGCGTGACAGGGCCGTCTCGACATCCTGCAAGGCCTGCAGAACGGTCTGGGTATACTGCGCCTGGGCCTCGTCCGCCTGTGCCTTCGTGATATCCACGTTGGCTTTGATCCGGCCCCAGTTGAGCGGCAACGATACCACGGGTCCGACCGCGTAGCGGAACGTGTTCGATCCGGTCAGATCATCGAAGGTTGGAAGAGGTATAGCCGGCGCCACCACCCACGACGATGCGCGGCAGATACTCCGCCTTTGCCGCTCCCACCAGCGCCTGCTGGCCCGCCAGCTGTCGTTCCGCCGCTCCAACATCGGGTCGCCGGCGAATCAGCGAATCCGGCGCGGCGAGAGGAACGGTATCCGGTAGCTCTGGGAGATCGACGACTGCCTGCAACTCTCCCGCTACGCTGCGCGGGGGGCCGACCCACCAGGACGCCGATCCGGTACTGAGCCGCGGCCACCTGTGTCTCGAAGGTGGGGATCGACGCCAGCGTCGAGCCCAACTGCGCCTTGGCCCGCTCGGTATCGAACGCTGTCCCGCGGCCATTATCCAGCCGTTCCTGGGTGACCTCGAGCGTGCGCTGTCTGGTTTTCCGCATTGCTGCGGGCCACGGCGAGTCGCTCCTGCGCACCGCGCAGCTCGAAGTAGGAACGAGCGAGCTCCGCCGTGAGGAAGACCTGGACGTTCCGCAGGTCCTCGCTCGACGCCTCCTCGAACGCGCCCTGCGCCGAGATGTTGCGGCGCAGCCGTCCGAACAGGTCGAACTCCCACGAAGCGTCGAAGCCGGCGTCCCAGACGTCCTGGTCGGGGAAGGGTCCCGAGGTGCCCGGGAAACTGGCGCTCGAAAGACGCTGACGCGTGTAGCTCCCACCGAGATTTACGGTGGGAGTGAGTTCCAGCACCGCACTCGTCCGAGCCGCGCGAGCTCCTCTAACCCGTGCCTCGGCGGTGCGGACGTCGAGGTTGGCATTCAGCACCTCATGCACCAGCCGGGTCAGCGTGGTATCACCCAGCTCATGCCAGTCCGCGGCATCCGGCGCGCCCGCCTCGTCGACGGACCGAGGGTACCGTCGCAACCGCACTGTCGTGCGCGACCGTCGTCTCCCGGAAGGCCGGTGGGACCTCGACCGGCGGCGCCTGGTAAGCCGGGCTCGAGGCACAGGCGCTGAGCGCGATGATCCACAGAAGTCCTGAGTTACGCATGAGCTACTTCCTCCACGGCGGCCGGGCCGAAGGACAGGCCCTCGCTCTCGGGAATCTCGTCGGCCTGATGTTGCTCTGCGATGAGCGAGTAGAACACCGGGACCACGAACAGGGTGAAGATCGTGCCCAGGGTCATGCCGGTAACCAGGACGATACCGATGCTGTTCCGGGCTGCTGAGCCGGGCCCCGTTGCCAGGACCAGCGGGAAGTGCCCGAAGACGGTCGCCGCCGATGTCATCAACACCGGGCGGAGCCGCGTCAGTGAAGCCTCACGAATCGCTTCCATCTTGGCCACGCCGTGAGACTGGAGTCTATTGGCGAACTGCACGATCAGGATTCCGTTCTTTGCGATCAGGCCCACCAGCGTGATCAGCCCGACCTGGGAATAGATGTTGATCGTGGTGAGATCAAGGAAACTGAAGATCAGGGCGCCGGAGATAGCGAGCGGCACCGATCCCATCAGCACGATCAGGGGGTCGCGGAAGCTCAGGAACTGGGCGGCCAGCACCAGGTAGATCAGGATGACCGCAAACCCGAGTGTCACGGTGAGCGACGAGCCCTCGAGGCGGATCTGCCGCGACTCACCGGCATAGTCCAGCCCCACGCCCGGCCCGGCCGCGGCCCTCGCGGCATCCTCCAACACGCGGAGTCCCTCTTCCTTGGTGATCCCCGGCTTTACCCCTCCGAAAATCCGCACCGAGTTGCGTTGCTGGAACCGGTTCAGGGTCCGTGGCGCGATACTCGATTCAATGCGGGTGAAGGTCGAGACCGGGACCAGCTGGCCGCTCGGCGTCTTGATCTTGAGATCCAGCAGCGGTCCTACCGTGGTCCGCCCTTCCTCACCGATCTGGGGGATCACCTTGTAGCTGCGATCGAAATAGTTGAAGCGGTTGACGTAGCCGCCACCCAGCAGGGTGCCCAGCTCTCGTCCGACACTGGCCAGGTCCAGGCCCAGGTCGGCCACCTGGTCGCGATCAATCACGACCCGCGCTTCCGGAAGATCGATCTTCAAGTCGGTATCGACATAGAGGAATTTTCCGCTTTGCCACCCGGCTCCGAGAACCTGACCGACGGTCTGCAGCATTTGCTCGGGCGGAGCGTCGCTCCCCAGGATCATCTCGACGTCGTATTGCCCGGGCGTGGGCAGCGGCGGATCGAGACGGGGGAACACCTGCAGGCCCGGAACCTGGGACACGGCACCGTACACCTGCCCGTACAACTGCTCGGTGGTCTGCTTCCGCTGCTTCCAGTTCTTCGCGACCATTCCGCCGAATCCGCCCCAGTTGGCGGTCAGCGACCACATGAACTTCGCCTCGGGGAAGCTGGTGATCGCCTTGACGACCTGGAGCGACGCCTTGTTGGACGCCTGAAGAGAAGCGTCGGGCGAAGCCTGCATGAACAGGCTGATATGGCTCTGGTCTTCCACCGGAGCCAATTCCCGCCGCGAGAACTGGTAGAGTGGCCAGGCGCCGATCGTGACCAGGAGTGACGCCGCGACGATCGCCCCCCGCATGGTCAGCGCACCGTCCAGCAGTTTCTCATAGCGGCGCCGCACCGCGTCGAAGCCTCGGTTCACCAACCTGGTCAACCGGCCCTCTTTGCCGTGCTCGTGCACGAGGCGCGAGCTCATCATCGGCGACAGGGTCACCGCCACGATGCCGGACACCACGACCGCCGCGGCGAGCGTGATGGCGAATTCCAGGAACAGTGACCCGGTCAGCCCGCCCTGGAAACCGATCGGGGTGTACACCGCGGCCAGGGTGATGGTCATGGCGATGATCGGGCCGACCAGCTCCCGAGCGCCGATCAGGGCCGCTTCGATCCGGGTTCTTCCCCTCTCGGACGTGCCGTTCGACGTTTTCGACCACGACGATCGCATCGTCTACCACGAGACCCACCGACAGCACGATCGCCAGTATGGTGAGGAGGTTCAGGCTGAACCCGGCGGCGTACATCACGATCGCCGCACCGACCAGCGAAATCGGGATGGCCACCAGCGGCACGATCGCGGTGCGTATCGAGCCCATGAAGAGGAACACCACGACGGCGACGATGAGGATGGTCTCCATCAGTGTCTTGGTGATCTCCTGGAGCGCGTCCTCCATGAACACCGTGGCGTCGTACGCCAGCTGCATGTCGATGTCCTTGGGCAGCGTCGGCCGGATCTTTTCCATTTCGGAGTGCAGCCGATGGGCGACCTCGATCTCGTTCACCCCGACGACCGGCCACACCCCCAGGTACACCGCCTCCTTGTCGCTGAACTTGGTGATGAAGTCGGCTTCCTCCGCGCCCAGCTCGACCTTGGCCACGTCCGAGAGCCGCACCACGGCGCCGTTCCGGTCGGCGACGATCAGGTTCTTGAACTCTTCAGGAGAGCGCAGGTCGGTGTTCGCGAGCAGGTTGACCTGAACCAGATCGTTCTTGGTCTGGCCTACCGCCGCGAGGTAGTTGTTGCGCTGCAACGCCGCCTGCACGTCGCCGGGAGCGAGATTGAGTGCGGCCAGGCGGTCGGGATCGATCCAGATCCGCATGGCAATGGGACGTCCACCCACCACGTCGACCCGCTGCACACCCGACAGCGTCGAGAGCTGGGGCTGCATGTTGCGGGTCAGCCAATCGGTCAGGGCGGGGATGTCCCGCTCGCTCGAGGTAAAGCTCAGGTAGAACGAGGCGTAGGGTCGGTCGGCTCGCTGGACTTCCACGACGGGCGGCTCAGCCTCAGCCGGGAGCTCCGAGCGAACCTGTTGCAGACGGGCGGTGACCTCGGCCAGCGCCGCGGTGCTGTTGTGGTTCAGCTTCAAATGGATCGTGATGCTGCTGACTCCGGCCCGGCTGGTGGATTCGACGTAGTCGACTCCGCTGATCGCCGAGACGGCGCGCTCGATCGGGGTAGTCAGGAAGCCGCGAATAGTCTCGGCGCTGGCACCGTAGTACACCGTGGTGATCAGCACCTGAGAGCTTTCGATCTTGGGGTACTGCTGTACCGGCAGTGAGCGTGATGGACCGGTACCCCACCAGCAGGATGACCAGGTTGACCACCACCGCCAGGACGGGATGCTTGATGAAGATGTCGGTAAAGGAACGCATCGGAGTTCTCGTGTCCCGTTGTTCGTGGCGGAGTGCTTACGGCTTCACGTTCGAGTTGGAGGCTGAATCGGCCGCTGGAGCGGCAACCAACACGCCCTCGCGCAGCTTGAAGGATCCCGACGTTGCCACCACTTCATCCGGCTTGAGGCCGGAGACGATCAGGATCTCGTCGCCCGCCGTTGCGCCGCTTACTACCGGGCGCTCGTGGGCCCGCGGCTTTCCCGTCGAATCCGGGGCAATCACGAACACGTGATCGCCGCCGGGTCCCTTGCGGAGGGCACTGACCGGGATGCCCACGGCTTGGCTGGGAGGTCCCACCGGGATCTCGACTCGTACCGAGGCACCGGGCGAAGGGGCTCGTGAAGTCAGCTTCGCGCGCACCAGTGCGTTGCGGGTCATGGGATCGACTCGCGAGTCAATCGCGGTGATCCTCGCGGGTAGCCGTGTCGAATCCTGGGGGGCGACTACGGCAACGAGATCACCCTGGCGAAGGGCGGCCGCGACGCTTTGGGCCACGGTGAAATCCACGTTCGCCGCGGTCTCCACGCCTTGCAGGGTCGTGAGCTCGGTGCCTTCCGCCAGATACTGGCCGATGTGCACGTCCGAGATGCCGATCCGGGCGCGGAAGGGTGCGCGGATGGTCTTCCGGGCAATGACGGCCTTGATACGGGCCGTCTCCGCCAACGCGACATCCTGCGCAGCACTGGCCTGGTCCACCTCTTCCTGCGAAGTGGCTTTAGCCTGCTGCAACCGCTTGAGGCGCTCGAGTGTGGTCTCGGCGAGAGCGGCCCGGGCCTGCTGGGCCTGCAGGTCCGCCTCCTCGACGGAGACGTCGAGACCCACCAGCACGGTGCCTTCCTCAACGACTTGACCGGGGGTCAGATTGACCCGCCGCACGGTGCCGGCGAGTTCGTTGCTCAACGTGATGGAGCGCAGGGCTAGTACCGTCCCGATCGAGGTCGTGCTCTGGCGATACTGGCGCTGCACGGCCACGGCGGTGGTCACCGCCTCGACCGGCTCCGGCTGGTGAGACGACGCCTCGTTGGATTTCCGGATCGAGCTGCTCTTCCAGGCTGCGAGCCCGCCTCCAGTCAATAGCACCAGAGCCAGCAGAACTGCGGGTCCGGACCAGCCGGCGGAATTGTGGAAACTACGACTCATGGGTCCTCTCCTCAGCGTATGACTCTTCGGTCGCCCCTGCACGCGTATAGCACATCCCTGATCCTACCTGCTTCTAGTCGTTCCAGAGTTGCCCTTCTCGACATAATGCGCAGTGATTGAATCACCACTGCCATGAGGCGCAAACTCGGCGCCTCGACGTAACATCTGCGTAACTGGATAATACTTACCTATATAATCTAGCCCTGAACTACTAGTTCAAAAAAAAGGTAACTCCTTAATCCATCAGCTTTTTCAGCGCCCGGCCCAGCACCTCGACTTCTCCAGCAGTGAGCAAGTTTTGAACAGAACGCTCCTGAATTTCGATGACTTTAATGGCTTCCTCGTACGCTTTCTTGCCTGCTACGGTCAAAGCCGCCCGTTTGATTCGCCGATCATCCGGATCGTTGACCCTTCGAACCAGGCCGTCAGCCTCCAGGCGATCCACCAGCTGAGTGATATTTGACTTCACACAGCAATTCTCATCGGCTAACTGGCCGAGAGTCAGCGCTTCGTCCCCTTCTCCCAAGGCGTGGAGCACGCTCGCCTTGGCGCCCGACAGTCCTACCTTGCCCAATGCGCTATCCAAGCGCCGTTCCAGTGCTTCGGCGGCATCCATGATCTGAAAGAGCAGGGCATCATCAATTTTCTCGGTTACCACAGTTCTATTGTTCATGGGTGAACAATACATATAAGGCGCAATTTGGTCAATCCGTGGCTCAGGAGAGCCCAGGCGGCGGCTCCTCTTGACTTCCGACAGAAACGCTCCGACGTTCTGTCGAAATCCGACAACAGGTCCGTCCGTGGCCACTCCCTCCAGTGACATCCTTCGAGGCACCCTCGATCTGCTCATCCTCAAGACGCTCACTCTGCAGGCGATGCATGGGTGGGGCATCAGCCAGCGAATCGAGCAATTCACCCGCGGCGTGCTCGAGGTGAACCAGGGATCACTGTATCCCGCGCTGCAGCGGCTGGAGCAAAAGGGATGGATCGAGAGCGAGTGGGGCGCTACCGAGAACAATCGTAAGGCGCGCTATTACCGGCTGACCGACCAGGGCCGGAGGGCGGTGGGCACGGAGACCGAGAGCTGGCGCCGGTACGTGTCGGCGGTCGACTGGGTACTGGGGATCAGCTGATGAGACTGCTCAAGGCCATCGCACTCCGCTGCCGGGCGCTTTTCCGTCGGAGAGCTGCCGAGCAGGGAGCTGGACGACGAGATCCAACTCCATCTCGAGATGCAGACCGAGAAGAACATCCGCGACGGCATGCCGGCCGATCAGGCGCGACGGGAGGCGCTGGTCTCCTTCGGCGGCATTGACGTAGTGAAAGAGGCGCACCGTGACGGGCGGGGAACGCGCTGGCTCGAGGACGTGATGGCCGACACCCGTTTCGCCTTGCGTATGTTCCGCCGTAATCCGCTTCTCGCCGCGACCGCGATCCTGACGCTTGCCCTGGGCATCGGGGCCAACACGGCGATCTTCTCGGTCGTCAATCGGGTCATCCTCCGTCCGTTGCCGTTCCCATCGCCGGATCGACTGATGATGCTGGCCGAGGACAATCCCGAGAAAAACTGGCACCAGCAAGTCGCCGCCCCGGCCAACTACCTCGACTGGCGGCAGCGGGTACCGGCCTTTGCCGACGTTGCCGCGTACGACGAGAGGCCAAGCCGACAGACCCTGAGCGTCGGCCAGGAACCGGTTCTCGTGTCGAGGGCCAACGTAACCGGCAACTTCTTCTCCGTGCTGGGAGTGTCTGCCGCATACGGCCGGGTTCTTCGCGAGGAGGAGACCTGGGCTTCGAGCTCCAACGTCGCGGTGATCAGCTACGGTTTCTGGCAACGGCAGTTCGCCGGAGATCGCGCCATCATCGGGCGCATCGTTCATCTGAACGGTGTGGCCACCGAGATCGTCGGGATCATGCCCAAGGGGTTTGCCTTCCCTTCGCCGGGCGCCGATCTCTGGACCCCGGTCGGCTGGAACCGCGACGAGTTCTCGGCAATCCACTTCCGGCGGGCCCACTGGATCCGTGTCGTAGCGCGACTCAAGCCCAGTGTCTCGCAGCAGCAGGCTGACGCCCAATTCCAGGGCGTGGTCCGCCAGCTCCAAGTGGAATATCCGGAGACCAACCGGGTCATGGGCGCCGACATGACGCCTTTGCACGATTTCCTGGTCGGTAGGGTCCGCCAGCCGCTGTGGGTGCTGCTTGGGTCGGTGCTGCTTCTGCTTCTCATCGCCTGCGCCAACGTGGGGAACCTGCTGCTGGTCCAGGCTCTGGGCCGGGAACGCGAAGCGGCTCTCAGGCTGGCACTCGGCGCGGGGCGGGGCCGACTAGTCCAGCAGGCGCTCACCGAGAGCCTGGTGTTGTCATCTCTCGGCGGGCTCGCGGGATTGGTACTCGGCTGGCTCGGGACCGATGCACTCGCGGCATTGCAACCCGCCGGCATGCTACCGATGGGGGACGTGGCAATCGACTGGAGTGTGGTCGGCTACGTGGTCGCGGTCACGACGGCCAGCGGGCTGCTGTTTGGCGTCGCCCCGGCGCTCTGGCGGGGGCGCCGCGCTCCTGCTGATGTACTCAAGGAAGGTGGTCGACTCGCGAGCGAAGGCAGCCGGATTCGTCGCTGGTCCAATGCCCTGGTCGTGGCCGAGATCGCATTGGCATTGTTGCTCACTACGGGAGCGGGTCTTCTGGTCCGCAGTTTCTGGCGGCTGCAGCAGGTTGACCCCGGTTTTGGTCCGAAGGGGGTCCTGGCTGTCGCGATCCATCTCCCACCAGCCAAGTACGACACCTCGACCAAGATCATCAGCTTCTTTGATGAATTGCAGGGAAGGGCGCGGAGCCTGCCCGGAGTAACAGAGGCAGCGACGGTGGTCACTCCGGCACTCACTGGCACCGGCTGGACCAGTGACTTTCACATCGCGGGGCGTCCCGCCGATGAGTATGGCACGGAGGTCGTACACCGGACGGCCGCCCCAGGCTATTTCCGCGTCATGCGCATCCCGCTGCGATCGGGGAGAGTGTTCAGCGACGCGGACCGGGAAGACTCGCCCCCGGTGGTGGTGATCAACGAGACCCTGGCCCGGCAGTACTTCAAGGATCAGGGTCCGGTGGGCCAGCGGATCTCCTTTGACCGGATTCCGGATTCCACTTCGGTCTGGTACACCATCGTCGGGGTTGTGGGTAGCGAGCGCCAGGCGAGCCTCGCAATCGAACCCCGGATCGAAGTGTTCACTCCGTTCGCGCAGACACCTAACGAGTACATGACGCTGATGCTGCGGAGCTCGGTGCCTCCGACCACCCTCGGTTCCTCAGTGCGCCAGCTGGTGCGCGAGCTGGACCCCGAGCTCGCGATCGTTTCGATCGATCCGATGGAAGCGCTCTGGTCCCGCTCAGTCGCGAGCCAACGGTTCTTCATGTCGCTGCTGCTCGCCTTTGCTTCGGTGGGCCTGGCTCTGGCGATAGTCGGGGTGTACGGCGTAATGGCGCAGGTCGCTCGGCGACGTACCCGGGAGATGGGGATCCGGATCGCCCTGGGCGCCCGCGCGACTCATGTGCAGTGGCTGATCGTTCAGCCACGGCCTGCGGCTCGTGCTGATCGGGACTCACCCTGGGAATCGCTGCGGCGCTCGGCGCAACCCGGGCCATGCGAGCTCTACTCTACGAGGTGGCGCCCTCCGATCCGCTCACCTTTCTCACCGTCCCGCTCCTGCTGGTGATCACGGCACTCGGCGCGTCCTGGCTTCCGGCTGCGCGCGCGAGCCACGCCGATCCAGCGAATACGCTGCGACCGACTGAGCAAGCGACGACTCCTTACCGATTGGGACGCTCGGTCGGTGGAGAAACGCCCGGTCCGGGCAACGGTGATTCCTGCCGCCGCTCATCGATTCCAGCGAGCAGCGTCGCCTCGTCAGGAAGGGCGTAGATGGTCGGGGCCTGATTAGCCGGCAGGCCGCCGGTGTCAGCGGTCGGGCCATAGGTGCTGTACACGTCCCGGCGGAGCATGCGCAGGAGGCGGTCTGCTGGCCGCGATGATGGGCGGTGTGGGCGATCCGCCGCACCATGATCCAGGCACGGCTGCGACGAACCTCGAAGAACGAGACCTGCTTCTTCCCACCACTCATCCGGATTTGCCCCGCAGCAGGTCGAGTCGCTTGGCCTGAGTCTTCCGCATAGCGTCGCACGAATCCGTTCCGGGTCTCCTGTCTCAGGCAGCGGCGGTGCGCCGACGTCGATCGCCGAGCATGGATCGGAACCAGAGATTCTCGCTCGTGCACTGGTGGACCATTTGTTCGAGCACGCTGCGTCCCCGACGGTCCTCGGCGTGTGGGCCGAGTCGACAAGATCGCCTTCCTCGAACATGCTCCACACGCTGAGCACCTTGAGCCGTTCAGTCGCGTAGGTGTCGATCAGAAACTGATAGCGCATCGGTTCCTCGTTCCGCCGTTCCTCTGAAAGTGAGGTCGACGCACTCAATGCCGCCAGCGATCGTCATCCGGGGACGAATTCGCTCACCGCAGGACTTGCACTGCTGCTCCGAGGGTCAGGCTTTCCGCGGCACCCGAACGCCGGTATCCTGCGGGCATGGTGACTCTCACCGACCTGGTAGAAACCTCGAGCCGCGTGGCCGCCGTGAGCGGCCGTTTGGAGAAGGTCGCGTTGCTCGCGGCGTTGCTCCGGCGGCTCGAGGCTGCCGAGGTCGAGATTGGAACGGCCTACCTCACCGGATCCATCCGGCAATCGCGACTTGGAGTCGGTTACGCGACGATAGCATCACTCGCCGAGGTAGCCGCAGCCGAGTCACCCGCACTCGACTTGATCGGGGTTGACGCGGCGCTGGAGGAAATCGGGCAGGTCAGCGGCAAAGGGCTCGGCTCAGGAAAGGTCGAGACTGCTGCGACAGCTTTGGGCCCGGGCCACACCGCCGGAGCAGGAGTTCCTGGCCCGGCTGGTCCTCGGTGAACTGCGCCAGGGCGCGCTTGGAAGGGGTGGTGCTGGATGCGGTGGCCCGCGCGGCGGAACTGCCGCGGGGCGATGTCGAGCGCGCCTTCATGACGGCGGGAGACCTGGCGAGTGTGGCGCGGGCGGCCCTCACGGGTGGCCAGGGACTTGGGGAGTTCGCGATTCGGTTGTTCCGACCGGTTCTCCCCATGCTCGCCGATACCGCGGCAAACACCGCCGAAGCGTTGCGCCGCCTGGGTCGGGCCGCCTTCGAATTCAAACTCGACGGCGCCCGGATCCAGGTACACAAGGGCGGAGACGAGGTGAGAGTCTTCTCCCGGCGGCTCAACGAGGTCACTGCCGCGGTGCCTGAGGTTGTCGAAGCGGTCCGAGCGATTCCGGTGCGGGAACTGATCCTCGATGGCGAGGCGATCGCGCTGCGAAGCGACGGTTCCCCTTACCCCTTTCAAACGACGATGCGCCGCTTCGGGCGCCGCCTCGAGGTCGAACGGCTGCGCAGCGATCTGCCGCTCACCCCGTTCTTCTTCGACCTGCTGTATCTCGACGGCACTTCACTGCTCGACCTGAGCCAGGAGCAGCGCCACGAATTCCTTCGGCGCACGCTGCCGGGACAGCTGCTCATTCCTCGAACGGTTACCGGAGAACCCGAAGAGGCGCAGGCCTTTCTGGACCGGTCGCTGGCGCAGGGACATGAAGGAGTGATGGCCAAGGCGCTCGATGCCCGATACGAAGCCGGGACAGCGGGGCCAGCGCTGGTTCAAGATCAAATCGGTACACACGCTGGATCTGGTGGTCCTGGCCGCCGAATGGGGCAGTGGACGCCGCCGCGGCTGGCTCAGCAACCTGCACCTCGGCGCGCGTGACCCGGCGAGCGGAGGGTTCGTCATGCTGGGCAAGACTTTCAAGGGAATGACTGACGAAACCCTGGCCTGGCAAACCTCCCGATTGCAGGAGCTGGAGGTTGCGGCGGGACGCTCACACCGTTCATGTGCGGCCCGAACTCGTCGTCGAGGTGGCGTTCAATGACGTGCAGGCGAGCTCGCAGTATCCCGGTGGGGTCGCGCTGCGTTTCGCGAGAATAAAAGGATATCGGCCCGACAAGAGTGCGCAGGATGCGGATACCATAGAAACGATTCGCGAGATTCATCGCCGCGCCGCCGGCGAGAAGAGCGGAGGGTAACACACCGCTGCTGTGGCAAACGTCACGATACGACAGCAGGGTGACATTGGTCACTTCGATTTCAAGGAGCAGCGCGTATAGTGATCGTGGAAGTAAAAAGGCGGCTCCCAGGATGAAATATTGGGATGCCACCTTGGCGGAGGGAGCTGCCAGGCTCCCCCAGCCGAAGGCGAGATGCAGCGCTCACACGAGCGCTCATCCCGCCTTCATTTTTGCGCTGGAGGATCTATGCGCTCGGGCATGATGGTCTGGGCATTCTTGGCGGGTGTCGGGTTAGTCACGTTTGACAGTGAACTGGAATCGCAAAACGGTCCCCAATTGCCGCCGGTGCGGGAGATCGCCCTCGATACATTGCACGACGTCGCGGTAGCGGTCTACGATCCCAGGGGTTCGATCATCTACTACAATCCGGCTTACATGCAACGCCTGGGGCCGCAGCTCTCGGCCTTCTTCATGGCGCATGAGTACGGGCATCTTTCCCTGCGGCATACGCAGGGCCTACGCGCTCGCCGGTAAGCGGAAGGCGTTCAATGCCAAACTGCAGGAGCAGGAGCTCGCGGCGGACTGCTATGCCGCCGCTCAGCTCGCCCACGACAACCCGTCGGCGGTCGAGGCGACGATTCACTTCTTCACCCGGATGGGACCCTTCAGCTACGACGCGGCCCATCCTTCGGGTTCCCAGCGTGCCGCGAAGATCCTGTCGTGTTTGCCGGAGAATCAGACCGCGGCAGGCGACAGTGTAGCCGTCGCGAATGGCACTTCACGCCGATTCATCCCCATCCGGGATGGGAATCACGGTCACCGCCCCGGTGCACTCGGATCAGGTGCCGTGGCAGGAAATTCAATTCAGGATCGGGAACCATTCAGAGCGCGGTGTCCAACCTGCACCAGCCGAACACCGTTGCGCTGCAGATGCTACCTGCGGGAACTTACGATTACGAGTTGCGGGTAAACGTCTTCTATCTGGACGACCAGTTTCAGCTGAATCCCTCCGGCAGCATTGCCGGTAGGGGAAAGATCACGATTCAGGGAGGCGAGACCTTCCGGGTGGAGTCGTCGCCGGCGGGATATGCCAGGTTGACGCCGAGCAAGTAGCGAGTGAGTTCAGGCTCGCGCCCGGCCCCTGACCGCCCCTCGGGTCACGGTCAGGGCCGGCGAGCCGATGACCACCTTGAGGCTGTGGGTTGCGCCATCGTCCACCAGGGGGATGGCGCGCGGATCTACAGGCTCCCCGTCCAACTCGGCTTCAGCGATTCCCTGGCAGCGTCGTTCAGGATTGATCACGGAGATCTCGTAGCGGGTTTTCCCGAAGCGCCAGACTGATCGAGTACTCGGGCCACGCCGTGGGGATGCAGGGCGATAGCTCGAAGGTGGCCCCGTGTCGCTTGAGGCCGAGGATGCTCTCCAGTCCCGCGCGGTACATCCATCCCGCCGAGCCGGTGTACCAGGTCCAGCCAGCCCTCCCGACGTGCGCGTGATGGGAATAGACGTCGCCCGCGGTGACGTAGGGCTCTCCTTTATAGCGATCAGCGCCGGCCGAGTTCCGGGTGTGATTGATGGGGTTGACCATGTGGAACAGCTCTACTGCTTCGTCGCCGCTGCCCAGGCGGGCCAGGGCCATGACGGTCCAGATGGCGGCATGGGTGTACTGGCCGCCATTCTCGCGCATCCCGGGCGGATATCCTTTGATGTAACCGGGATCCTGTGCCGACTGATCGAACGGCGGGGTGAGGACGAGGACCAGTCCCGCTCCGCGCTGTACGAGGTACATTCGGACCGCGTCCATCGCCTGTTCGGCCCGGATTGGGGTGCCGGCTCCGGAAAGCACCGACCCACGACTGCGCGATTGAGTCGATCCTGCACTCATCGTTCTGGGCCGAGCCGAGCGGAGAGCCGTCGTCGTAGTAGGCGCGACGATACCAGTTGCCGTCCCACGCCTGACCCAGCATGAGGCCGAGCCGGCTTCGCTCACCGCCATAGCGCGCGGCGAGGGACGGATCGCGCGCCTCGCACAATGGCTGGAACTGCTGCAGGACCGATGCAGGAACCAGCCGAGCCAAACGCTCTCGCCCCGTCCGTCCTTGCCGACCCGATTCATACCGTCGTTCCAGTCCCCGCTTCCAATCAGCGGCAAGCCGTGACGTCCGGCGGTCAAGCTGCGGTCGATCGCGCGGACGCAGTGCTGGAACAGGGAAGCGGATTCGGCCGACACTTTGCGGCTCGCCGTAGACCTCCGCCTCGGAGGGCGCGAGTGGCGGCGCCTCGAGGAACGGAATGACCTCGTCGAGGACCGCCTCGTCTCCGGTGGTATTCACGTAGTGCGCCGTGGCGAAGGGCAGCCACAGGAGATCGTCGGAGCATCGGGTGCGGGTGCCCTTTCCGGAAGGCTCGTGCCACCAGTGCTGCACGTCTCCCTCGAGGAACTGGCGCGAGGCGGCACGGAGCAGATGGGCACGGAGGAGGTCGGGCCGCGCGAGGCAGAGCGCCATCGCATCCTGAAGCTGATCGCGGAAACCGAAGGCCCCTCCCGGCTGATAGAAGGCGGATCGGGCCCAGAACCGGCAACTCAGGTTCTGATACATCAGCCACCGGTTCATCAGGACGTCGAAGGAATCATCCGGGGTGCGGACCTGGATGGTGCCGAGGAGGTCGGCCCAGAATCGTTGCACGGTGGCGAGTGCGCTCGGTCGGCGGCGGCCACACCGCGGTGACGGCATGATCGAGCTCAACGCATGATCCCGGTCGCGTCCCTGGCCGAGCAGGAAAACCAGGCGGCGACTTTCGCCGGGGCCCAGGTCCACCTGAACCTGAAATGCGGCACAGGGATCGAGGCCCGCGCCGAACTGTCCGGGCAGCGCCGGGCTGCTCAGCGCAGCCGCTCTCGCGAAGGATCCATTGCGACCGAGAAAGAACAGCCGATCTCCCGTCGCCGAACTGAATCGCTCGCTGACGCAGGCAAAGGCGGTTCTTCCGGCGAACTCCTGGTTGTAGGGATTTCGCGCCAGGATCGCGCCGCGTCTCGGCGTCGAGCTCGGTGACGACGTGATACTCTTCGCCGGGTCGAGGCGGGCCGAGAATCCACTCGTTGTAGCCGAACACACTGAGCTTGCGGCGGCGACCGCTCCGGTTCGAGAGACTCAGCACCGCGAACTTGACCGGATCGCTCGCGTCCACGAACACGCGTCAGGTCGTGCATGATGCCCTGCGCCGCCTGGGTAAAGCGCGATGACGCCGGGCGCGTGCCGTATCACGAAGCGTCCGCTGTCCCGGTTGCGCGGCAATGGTCCCGGAGTAGGAGACCAGACTCGACCATCCTCGTCGTCCCGGATGAACAGCGCTTCCGAGGTCGCGTCGGTGACCGGATCGTTGGCAAATGGTGTGAGACGGTTCTCCCGGCTGTTCTCCGCCCAGGTATAGGCCGAGCCCGAAGCCGACACGACGGTGCCCGAAAGCCGGGTTGGCCATGACATTGACCCAGGGCAACGGAGTTTCCGCCTCCCCTTCGAGCACGATCACGTACTCCTGCCCATTGGCCGTGAACCCACCGGTGCCGTTGGGGAAGACGAGTGGCGGCACTTCCGTCTCGGCCCAGCGCAATGCTACGACGGGCGCCGGCGGTGGCGGCGGGAGGTGATCCTGCCACTGCAGGTCGGGGTAGGGCCGGTCCAATTGATTGGCCAACTCGCCGCGATCGCCGCTGAGAATCGCCCGAGCCACGCTCGCCAGCAGCGTTCGCTCCGCCTCGGTCATCCGGTCGCCACGAAGGAGATAGGCTCCGCCCGGCTGGTGCTTCCACGCTGCCCAATGTGCCGGTGTCGAGCAGTGTACTCGAGCTGAACGTGCATTTCGTCGAGGTAGCTGGTCGGGTGTTCGTTCAGCACCACGACGTCTGCTCGGAGGCCTTTGAGCCGCCAGTACTCCTGCGCCTGAAGCACCTGACGCACCAACGGCAGGTCATCCTCTTCCACCACGCGCACCAGCAGAATCGGCAGATCGCCGGAGATTCCGTGGGGCCAGAGGCCGGCCTGCCCCAGCTCGTTGCGCGCCAGCAGTTCGGGGTTCGCGCGCAGGGAGCCGTCACTGTGCAGGACCCTCGAGGCGAGGCGTTCGAAGAGCGTTGCCTCGTCACTCGAAATGCCCAGGTGTCGCAGCGTGCTCTGCGCCTGGGTATAGGCCGAGAGAGAAGGTGCGCGCGGCGGCGCTCGGGTCCTGGTACTTCTGCGCTATCGCCAGCGCCTGCTCGCGGCTCGCCGCTATGCCGGTAGAGAAGGAAAGCCGCAGGAATCCGCCGGGTGCGAGTCGGATTCGCTGGCGCAGGCTCATGATCGGATCCAGTACCGCGCCGGTCGTGCCGGACAGAGCCCGCCCGTCCAGCGCGATTGGGCGTGACGGGTCGCGACCCCGGCCCAGGAATCGGGCGCGATCGGTCTCCCATTCCACCGCGCCCTGAATCCGTCCCTCGACACTCAGCACATGAATGGCGAAGGCGCCGGGTTCGTCCGGAGCGCGGGGCCGCCTGCCGCAAAGCAGGGCGCGCGATTCCGGGATGAATTCGGTTTGCACGAAGAGTTTGCTGAAGGCGGGATGCGCCAGATCGTCCCGAACCGGACTCAGCGAGATTTCGACGTAGCTGGTGATCTCCAGCTCGCAGGGCCGGTCGCTGTGATTGGTGACCGAGAGTCGCCGCACCTCGACGTCGTCTTCGGTGGAGACCGCTATGTCCAGCTGGGTGGTGATCTCATCGTCCCGACGGCGGAACACCGCGCGCTCGGCCTGGAAGGTGACGAGGTAGTCATCTGCCTCCCGACCGGTGGGGTGATACGCGGCCGACCAGACCGCTCCACTCCGCACATCACGCAGATAGAGGAACTGGCTCCCGTGGTCCGATGTGGGATCCTCGCGGTACCGGGTGACGGCGCGATCGCGCCAGAAGCTGGCCCCGCCTCCTGCGTTGGTGAGGACCGTGGTGTAAGACCCGTTGGACAGGAACTGGGCGTGGGGATAGCGGGTGTGCGGCGAGCGAAAGCGCCGCAGGGACGCGACCGGTACCGGTGCACGCACCCGGGTTTCCTCAACCGGGCGGGCTTCCATCAGCGGCGCGTGGCGCGGCGCCCGCTCCTGCAGGAGCAGGGCAGTCGCCTGAACCCGTGGATCGGCGTGCAGCCGCCGCACCATGGGGTTGTCCAGCAACACATTCGCGAGGGCGACCAGGCTCATGCCCTGATGGTGAGCCAGGTAGGCCTGCACCACCGTGCCGCGCTGCGCCGGACTCAGCGGCTCGCCAGCGCTCTGATCCGGCCGGCGATGGGTGTAGTCGATGGCCTCGTAGAAGCCGTAGGCGCCTTCCATGCCGGCGCGCGTCAGGCGGCGGAAGTTCTGGGTCGCGGTGGCCGGTTCCACCAGGGCGGCGAGGGCGGTCGAATAGGGGGACACCACCAGCTCATCGCCCAGTCCGCGT
This sequence comes from uncultured Gemmatimonadales bacterium, assembly GCA_963788625.1. GTDB lineage: Bacteria > Gemmatimonadota > Gemmatimonadetes > Gemmatimonadales > GWC2-71-9 > DATBGE01. The sequence continues at coordinate 1,749,937 of CAWBHB010000001.1, forward strand.
TTGAGCCCCAGCCCGGGAACCCCGAACGCCTTGTACTGATAGTTGTTGTGGCGGTCTACCACGTTGAATCCCGACTCCGAGATTCCCCAGGGCACGCCCTGCTGTTTGCCGTACTCCATCTGGCGGCGGACCGCCATGCGGCAGGACTGATCGAGCAGGGTCTCCGAGTAGGAACGCATGACGAGCAGCGGCATGAGGTACTCGAAGGCGGTGCCACTCCAGGACAGCAGAGTCGGTGCGCCGTTCACGCTGGTGAGCAGCCGGCCGAGGTGGAACCAGTGGCTTTCCGGAACATCGCCCTTGGCGATGGCGACGAAGCTCGCGAGCCGAGCCTCCGACGCCAGGAGATCGTAATAGGAGGTATCGAGCCGGCCGGGACCTTCGGCATCCGGCAACCGATAGCCGATCGAGAAGATCTGGCGCTGCCGGTCGTAGAGGAACGCGAAGTTCATGCTCTCGACCAGCGCGAGGGCGCGATCCGCCAGCTCGGCGAGGTGAGGTTCGACGCCTCCGTCCGGCTCGATCGATGACTTCATCGCCGCTTCCACTGAGCGGGACCACCAGACTGCATCGGCCAGGCCCGTCGTCGCCGCTTCATTGGCACTCAACCGTTCGAGTGCTGCATTCAGCTGGGGCGCCAGCTTCGCAACGCCAGCCAGGCGCGCGGCAACGGGTTCGTCCCGCCCCAGCTCGTGCTCGATCGACACCAGGACCGCTCCCAGCGCCGACACCGCCTCGGTTCCGTGATCCGGTGATTCGCTCAGGCGCGCGACGGCGTGGGACGCGAGACGCGTGGTGTCGGCCAGTCCACGGCAGATCTGGTCTTCCGACTGGGGTGTGGTCGTGAGTTGCCTCAGACCTTCAGCCATCGCGAGCAGCGCCCCCGCGAGGTTGCCGCTGTCCACGGTCGACACGTAGCGCGGCGTCAGGGGCGCCAGCGTGCGGGTGTCGTACCAGTTGAGCAGGTGTCCCTCATGGCGCTCCAACCCTTCCGTGGTATCCAGCAGCGCTTGGAGCTTCGCGACGAGCTCGCGGGTCCGGATGTAGCCGAGGTCATGGGCGGCGAGAGTGGAGAGCAAACCCATCGCGATGTTGGTCGGAGAGGTCCGGTGAGCAACGACCGGCTCGGGCACTTCCTGGTAGTTGTCGGCCGGCAGCCCGTTGTCCTCCGGGCCCATGAAGGTCTCGAAGTAGCGCCAGGTCTTGCGGGCGATGCTCCGAAGCAGTTGACGATCCTCGGGGCTCAAGGGGGTGCGCCGCACCGGCACCGGCCGGCTCAGCCAGTAGGCCACCGCCGGAGCCGCCGCCCACAAGATGAGAATCGGGGCCGCCGCCGGGACCGCGCTGGGTCGCGCACCTCCGACCAGCAGCAGGATGATGCCGGCGATGACCGGGCTGGCCGCCATTTGACTGAAGAAGAAGCGGGTCCCGCTCCGGCCTGAGATTCTCGCCGCCCGTGCAGCCGCCACAGCGGCCGTCTCCCATTCCAGCAAGCGCCGCTGAGTAACAATGAGCCGAACCAGGGTCAGCGCGATGGCGTGGACCATCTGGTACGCGTTGTACGCCAGGAAGGTGATCTGCAGCAGCACCTGCGCCGAGGCGGTCTTCAGGTCCTCGATCAGAATCCGCAGAAACACCCGGAACGGTTCCTGAGGTGCGGGACCGGCGAGGACATGCAGCAGGAGCGGATAGAGTGGAAACGCGAGTGTCGCGACGATCCCGATGGTCCAGATCAGCGGATTTCCGGGCAGGATGAGCCAGGCGCAGAGCAGAGAAGCGACCGTGGCGGGCGCCACCAGGGTCCGCCGGAGGTTGTCGAAGATCTTCCAACGGGAGATGGCCGGCAGCGTGTTCCGCTCCAGCCCTTTGCGTGAAGGAACTACCGGGAACAGCCAGAAGAGGATCTGCCAGTCACCCCGAGCCCAGCGGTGCTGTCGCCGGGCGAAGGCCAGAACGCTGGCCGGGTAATCGTCCACCACCTCCACGTCGGTGACCAGCGCGGGACGCGCCTGGAGTCCTTCGAACAGGTCGTGAGAGAGCAGGGCATTCTCGGGGACCCGACCATCGAGCGCTGCCATGAAGGCATCGACGTCGTAGAGTCCCTTGCCGGTGTAGATCCCCTCGTTGAACAGGTCCTGATAGGTGTCGGACACCGCGGTGGTGTAGGGGTCCACCCCGGTATGCCCGGCGTACACCCGCGCGAACAAGGAGCCGGCGGCGCTGGCCTGGGTCACGCTCACCCGCGGCTGCAGGATCCCGTATCCCTCGGTTACCCGGCGCAGACGGGGATCGAAATGCGGGCGATTCAGCGGGTGAGCGATGATCCCGATGAGCTTTCGGGCGCCGTTCCGGGGGAGCAGGGTATCGCTGTCCAGCGTGATGCAGTAGCGGACGTTGGGGAGGATCGTCGCGTCGCCTTCGTGAATCGTGAAGCTGGTGTCCCGCGCCCCCCGCAGCAGATGATTGAATTCTTCCAGCTTCCCACGTTTGCGCTCCCAGCCAATCCAGGCTCCTTCACCCGGGTTCCACTGTCGTACCCGATGAAACAGGTGAAAGAGATTGCCGCGCCCCTCGCCCAGACGCTGGTTCATTTGCGCGATTCCCCCTCGCGTGGCCTCGAGCAATTCGGCATCGCCCGGCATCTCCTTCTGCGGGGCGTCGGCAAAGTCGGTGAGAAGAGCGAAGTGGATGTGCGGATCGGTGTTCCCCAGCGCCACTACCTCGAGGTGCTCGAGCAGTTGCGTCACTCCGCCCGGGCTGGTGAGCAGGGTGGGAATGACCACCATGGTTCGTGCTTCCTGCGGCACGCCGTTCAGGAAATCGAGCCTGGGGAGTCGGCGCGGCGGGACCAGGTGTGCGGCCAGGCGCTGGACCGCAGCGATGGCGAGCTCGCTGGCCGGTAAGAGCAGAAGGGCCGCCGTCCAGAGGGCCCCCGCCGGGGTGCCGCCCGACGCCTGTACGTATGCCGCGGCGAGGGCGACCAGTCCCAGCGTCAGCAGGCCGACCGCGCCGAGATAGACTGCGGTCGCGTGGGCGAAGATGAAGCGTCTCGCCCGGGCGGCGAACTTCGGGTGATAAGCGACGTCGGTCTCGAAGTCCGGTCGGCCCCGGCCGATGAGGTGCCATCCGACGTGGGCGGAGCGATGCTCGGAAGATTGCGCGACCGCCGCGGCGCGTGCGCTCTCGACGCTGCGGAGCGCCACCCGGAGTTGTGCTTCACCGCTGGGCTCCGCCAACTCCTCGACCGCCTGCCGGTAACGGTCCCGGCTCAGGAAGTCCATTCTGCCGTACACCCCGGCGGGGTCTCGTTGCAGCACCTGCTCCACCAGACTCACGGTCTCGAAAAACTGAGACCAGTCGAGAGTGGAGCAGAGCCGCAGGCTGGTGATCGCATTGGCCACGGAGACCTGCGCGGTGGCCTGGTTCTGGTGCTCGGTACGAATCGCCTCTTCGGCCGTGGTGCCTTGTTCGGCGAGACGCTCGGCGACCGCGACCTGGAGCTGAGAGGCACCCGCACCGTACTCCCGCATTCGCTGGAGCAGATGCACCACGTAAGCCGAGCCGAGGACCCCAGGGAGTGGAGGTCGAGACCGCTGGCCGGCTTTGCCGTCGAGCGAGATCAGATGCCGCTCCGCCAGCAGCCGAGCCTCGCGGCTCAGCAGGGTTTCGTCGGCCAGGCGGCGGAGATTTTCCAGCAGGGCCAGCTTGAGCATGCTGGGCCACGCCCACAGCTCCCCGATCGTGAGCGGGGCCACGCTCTGATACGCGGTCATGAACCGCACCAACTGCAGCCGGTCCAGCCGTCCATCGGTGTGGCTGATCAGCTCCAACGCCATGGCGTAGATCCGCGCCGTGCCCGTCATGTCTCGCGGAGCGAGCTTGGGTAGCTCGCGATAGTACTGCCGCGGCAGGTCGTGCCGGACTCCCCGGATCTCGGCTTCAATGAGATGGAAGTTGTCGAGCAGCCACTCGGCGGCCGGCGCCACGAACTCCTCGCGGTGGACCGCGTACGCCAGGATCTGGTAGGTCTGGCGTAAGACGTGGGCGTTGTCGTCGAGCCGGCGGAAGAATCGCCGGTCTCCGATGTGAGTTTCACGTGCGAGGGTGAAGCTTGCGGCCAGCGCGCGGGCCCGCTCCTCCAGACGCTCGATGCTCAACAGCTCGGCCCGGAGCGGTTTTTCGGCGCGACTGTGCCTGCGGTTGCGAAACCGGCGGTGGGGGGAGAGTCGTGCGTCAGACATGACCAGCAACCCCGGCGCGCGCATACGGAAGGCGCGACGTCTTCATCGTATCGATCTATACCTCCACGAGCCGCTCTGCGGCTCCGTTTCCCGTCGCCCGAGGCGACGGCTATCTCCCAATCATAACGACTGGACCGGGGTCGCGGGCGGCACAGGCTGTCGAACCCTGTTTCGGGCGGGTAACTTTTTCCTCATGCTGCTTCGCAACCTTCGCTACCTCACGGCGCTGGCGCATGAAAAGCACTTCGCCCGCGCGGCCGCCGCCTGCGCCGTGACCCAGCCGACCCTCTCCGCCGGCATCAAACAGCTCGAAGAAGAACTCGGCTTGCTGATCGTCCGGCGGGGTCAGCGGTTCGAAGGCCTGACTCCCGAGGGGGATCGGGTACTGGAATGGGCCCGCCGGATCCTTGCCGACTGCGCGAGCCTGGAACAGGAGGCGAGCGAGCTGCGGGGAGGACTGCGAGGCCGACTGCACATCGGGGCGATTCCAACGGCTTTGCCGATGGTCTCGCTGCTCACCCTGCCTTTCTCAAGGCAGCATCCCCACGTCACCATCACGGTGTGGTCGCTCTCCTCGATCGAAATCCAGCGGGGGCTGGACGACTTCACCCTCGATGTCGGGGTGACCTACCTCGATAACGAGCCGCTGTCCAACGTGCGCACCATCCCGCTGTATCGAGAGAGTTATTTCCTGTTCACACCCGCCGACGGCCCATTGGCTCACCGCGAGAGTATTTCCTGGGCTGAAGCCGCGACGGTTCCGCTTTGCCTCCTCACGCCCGACATGCAGAATCGCCGTATTCTCGACGCGCACTTCCGCGCCGCCCAGGCGGAGGTCGAGCCCGCGATTCAGACCAATTCGGTCCTGACGCTATGGTCGCATCTGCGTGCATTGGCGTGCTCCAGCGTCCTATCTCAGACTTTCCTTTATCTCTTTGGTGAGCCTGAGGGACTGCGGGCCATCCCGATCGAGCGGCCCAAGGCGGTGCACACTATCGGTCTGGTAGTCCCGGACCGGGAACCCCTCACCCCCTCGGCGCGCGAATTGGCCCGAATCTCCACCGCGCTCGACATCTCGGCCGCTCTGGACCAGGGCAAGCCACTGGTTTCAGACCGCAGTTAGCCTGGAAGGCCATCGGCCGGGCCTATCGGCCGATTGCGTCGCTCTATGCCGGCCTCGGCCCTCTATTCTGGAATGCCAATTTCCGATGTAGCTTCAAGATGACAACCGATCGTCTCCCGGTTGTAGCCTAACTATTTCGAGCGAGTCTCTCATGGCGATGAAGTACACCCGTCTCACCGAGCCCCTGGTTCGGGATAATGGCAGCTGCGTCCCGCTACGTGGGACGAGGCGCTCGACCGCGCGGCCGAGGGCTTCCGCCGCGCCAAGGCGCGCCACGCGGCGGCGACGCCATCGGCACCTTCAGCTGCTCGAAGGCCAGCAACGAGATGAATTTCCTGGCCCAGAAGCTGGTCCGGGTCGGCTTCGGCACCCACAACGTCGACAGCTGCAACCGAACGTGACACGCTCCTAGCGTCGTCGGTCTGGCGACGGTGTTCGGTGCCGGTGGGGGAACCAGCTCCTACCGTGAGGTGGAAGAGACGGACGTCATCTTCCTCTGGGGAGCGAACGCCCGGGAGAATCACCCGATCTTCTTCCACCACGTCCTGAAGGGCGATCCACAGCGGGGCCAAGCTCTACGTCGTGGACCCCCGGCGCACCGCGTCGGCCCAATGGGCCGACGAGTGGCTCGGGCTCAACGTCGGGTCCGACATCGCGCTCTCCAATGCGATGGCCCGGGAGATCATCCACGCCGGTCTCGCCAACGAGGCGTTCATCCGGCGCGCCACGACCGGGTTCGACGCGTATCGCGACTGCGGTCGAGCGCTACACGCTGGAGTATCGCCGAGCGGGAGACCGGGGTTCCGGCGGACGTGATCCGGCGGGCGGCGCACGCCTACGCGCGGGCCGACCGGGCCGAGATCTGCTGGACCCTCGGCATCACCGAGCACCACAACGCGGTGGACAACGTCCTCTCGCTGATCAACCTGGCGCTGCTCACCGGCCATGTCGGGCAGGTACGGCTCGGGCGTGAATCCGCTGCGCGGCCAGAACAACGTGCAGGGCGGCGGCGACATGGGCGCGATCCCCAACCGCCTGGTCGGATTCCAGGACTGGACCACGGATCCCGCGGTCCGGCCAAGTTCGAGAAGGCCTGGGGCGTGACGCTGAAGCCCGAGTACGGGCGGAACATGACCCAGATGTTCGAGGCCATGGAGCACGGCGAGTTGCGCGCGCTCTACGCCATCGGCGAGAATCCGGCCCAGTCGGAGGCCGATCAGCACCGGGCGGAGCGGCTGCTGAAGGGCCTCGACCACCTCGTGGTGCAGGACATCTTCCTGACCCGCACGGCGGAGTTGGCCCACGTGGTGCTTCCCGCCTCCTCGAGCTGGTGCGAGGCGGAGGGCACCGTCACCAACAGCGAGCGGCGGGTGCAGCGGGTGCGCAAGGCGCTGGAGCCGCCCGGCGACGCGCGCGACGACATGTGGATCATCTCCGAGATCGCCAAGCGCCTGGGCGTCGACTGGGGCCAGCCGGTCGCCGAGGACGTCTGGAACGAAGTGCGGTCGCTGGCGCCGATCTTCGCCGGGATGAGCTACGAGCGGCTCGAGCAGCGAAGGCGGTCTGCACTGGCCCTGCTACGACGAGAACCATCCCGGCGAGCTGTTCCTGCACAGCCGGCTGTGGAAGGAACCGATCGAGGGCCCGCCGGCGCCGTTCTCGGTGGTGGAGCACGATCCGCCGGTCGAGCGGCCCGACGCCGAGTATCCCTTCCAGCTCACCACCGGGCGCCGGCTCGATTCCTACAACACCGGAGTGCAGACCGGCGGCTACACCTCACCGCTCCGGCGGGGCGAGACGCTCGACATGTCGCCCGAGGACGCCGAAGAACTGCGGCTGCTGGACGGCGATCCGGTGCGGATCACCTCGCGGCGGGGGAGCGTGGTGGCGCCGGTGCGGATCGACCGCTCGCTCCGCACGGGCCTCGTGCTTCATGACGCTCCACTTCCAGGACGAGGTGAAGACCAACCTCCTCACCATCGACTAGACCGACCCCAAGTCCGGGCACCGCCGAGTTCAAGGCCTGCGCCGTCCGGGTCGAGCCGGTGCGGGCCGGCGCGGATCGCCCGACCGTCAGGCGATCTCCCGAGACCTGATTCGCGCTCCGACAATCCGTGGATCTCCATCTCCTGCAGGCCGACCCGACCGCCGAGGAGCGCGAGGCGGTCGACGCGTTCCTCGGTCCGCCCACCTCCGGGTGGGATGGCGGCGAGCGCCAGAGCGCGGGATGCCCATACCTCGGCCGGAGGCCATGCCGCCCGCGGTCAGCGCCACCTCCTGCTGCCCGCGCTCCAGGCGGTCCAGTCGCGCAGTCGGCTGGATCAGCGAAGGCGCGCTCAACTACATCTGCGAGCGCCTGTCGGTTCCGCCGGCCGACGCCTACGGCGTCGCCACCTTCTACGCGCTGCTCTCCACCGTGCCGCGGCCCCGGCGGGTGCTTGCACGTCTGCGATGACATCGCCTGCCGCTGCAAGGGCGCCGCCGAGTTGTGCGAGGAGCTGGAGCGGACGGTCGGCCCGGCCTATCACCACGGACCGGATGGCGATCAGTCACGTGATTCCGGACGACGGGGCCGTCTGGCTCCGGAGTCCGTGCCTCGGTCTCTGCGACCAGGCGCCGGCCGCGCTGCTCACGATCGCGGGCGAGAAGCCGGTGGAGCGGCTCTTCGGCGGATGTGACGCCGAGTCGGTCGCGAAGGTGCTCTCGGGAGACCTCAGCCCGACCACCAACCCGCATCCCCGCCTCCCACAGGCGGGCGAAGCGACTCTGCGACTGCTCCGGCGGGTCGATGTCGACCGATCCCACGAGCCTCGACGAGTATCGTGCGCACGGCGGCTATCAGGCGCTGCGCCGCGCCATTGAGCTGGGGCCCGAGGCCGTCATCCGCGAGGTGACGGACGCCAAGCTGATGGGGCGCGGAGGCGCTGCGTTCCCCACCGGCCGAAAGTGGGACGCGGTGGCGCGGCAGCCGGTCCGGCCCCACTACCTGATCTGCAACGCCGACGAGTCGGAGCCCGGGCACCTTCAAGGACCGGGTGCTCATGGAAGGAGATCCGTTCGGGCTGGTCGAGGCCATGACGATCGCAGCCTTCGCGACCGGCTGCGAGGAGGGGTTCATCTACCTCCGCGGCGAGTATCCGCTGGCCAACGAGCGGCTGCATCAATGCGATCGACACCGCGCGCGCTCGCGGCTTCCTGGGCGAAGACATCCTGGGCCACGGCTTCCGCTTCGACATCGAGATCCGGCAAAGGCGGCGGTGCGTACATCTGCGGCGAAGAGACCGCGATCTTCAACTCGATCGAGGGGTTCCGGGGCGAGCCCCGGAACAAGCCGCCGTTTCCCGGTGCAGTCCGGCGTGTTCGGCAAACCCACGGTCATCAACAACGTCGAGACCCTGGTCAACGTGCTCGAGATCCTCCGCATCGGCGGACCCGCCTACGCCAGGATCGGCACCGAGGGTTCGGCCGGTCCCCGACTCTTCTGCCTCTGCGGGATGTGACTCGGCCCGGCGTCTACGAGGTGCCGTTCGGGGCCACGCTGCGGCAGCTGCTCGAGATGGCCGGCGGAGTGGCCGGGCGGACGGCACGCTCCAGGCGATTCTGCTGGGCGGGGCGGCCGGCGTCTTCGTGCGGCCGGACGAGCTCGACATGCCGCTCACCTTCGAGGGTGCGCGGGCGGCGCAGGCGACGCTCGGCTCGGGCGTCATCATGGTGTTCGACGACACGATCGACCTGATGGACATCATTCTCCGGATCGCGGCCTTCTTCCGGGACGAGTCCTGCGGCCAGTGCGTGCCCTGCCGGGTCGGGACGGTACGCCAGGAAGAGGCGCTGCACCGGCTCAAGTCGGCCAAGGTCCGGGGGGGACCGCGCGGTGAGCTGGCGCTGCTGGAGGAGATCGGCCTGGCGATGAAGGACGCGTCCATCTGCGGCCTGGGCCAGACGGCCTACAGCGCGGTCGAGTCGGCGGTCAAGCGGCTTCACCTGTTCAACGGAGCCACCCGATGACCGCCGCTCGTTCAGCTGCGGCCCCGCGCCGTACCGTCGAGCTCAAGATCGATGGCGAGACGGTCCAGGTGCCCGAAGGCAGCACGATCTCGAGGCCTGCCGGCAGCGGGACAAGGAGATCCCGACCCTCTGCTACCTCGAAACCCTGCATCCGGTCAACGTGTGCCGGGTCTGCGTGGTCGAGGTGGAAGGCTCCCGGGTCCTGGTGCCGTCGTGCTCGCGCAAGGTCGAGCCCGGGATGGTGGTGAAGACCGACACCGAGCGGGTGCGCCACAGCCGCAAGATGGTGCTCGAGTTCCTCGCCTCGTCGGTGGACTCTGAGCACCACGCCCGACGTGGACCGCTGGCTGGACGGAGTATCGACGCCGACCGGAACGCTACGGCCCGCCCGCTCCGCCTTCGCCCGCCGGCGTGCGCGACAGCCTGCAGCCGGGCCACCACGCGCCGCCCGATCCGGAGTATCGCGCGACGGTCGCCCAGCCCACCAAGGTGGACAACGAGCTGTACGTGCGGGACTACGGCAAGTGCATCCTGTGCTACAAGTGCGTCGAGGCGTGCGGCAAGGACTATCAGAACACCTACGCGCTCACCGTCGCGGGCCGCGGCTTCGACGCCCGGATTTCGACCGAGTTCGCGGTCCAGCTGCCCGACTCGGCCTGCGTCTACTGCGGCAACTGCATCGCGGTCTGTCCCACCGGCGCCCTGATGTTCAAGACGGAGCACGACCACCGGAAGGCGGGCACCTGGGACGAATCGCGCCAGACCGTCACCCAGACGATCTGTCCCTACTGCGGCGTCGGCTGCAACCTCGAGCTGCACGTGCAGGACAACGAGATCGTGAAGGTCACTTCACCGCTCGACCACGAGGTCACCCGCGGCAATCTCTGCATCAAGGGACGATTCGGCTGGAAGTACGTGCAGAATCGCGGCCCGGTGCGCCAGGCCGAGGGCGTGCAACGAGCCTAGGCCACCACCCGCTCCGGGTGGGCGTACACCGTCAGTTTGTCCTTTCCGCGCAAATCCCACCAGCGTCAGTCCCGACTGCTCCGCCACCCGCACCGCGAGTCCGGTGGGGCCTGAGATCGCGGCCAGCAGTGGCGCCCCCAGGATCATGGTCTTCTGAACCATCTCGAAGCTCGCGCGACTGGTGACCACCACGAAGCCGGTCGCGGGATCCACGCCCCGCTTCAGCACGGCGCCGATCAGCTTGTCGAGCGCGTTGTGCCGGCCGACATCTTCCCGGGCCAACAGTATCGATCCGTGCGACCGACGCCCAGGCCGCCGCGTGGACCGCGCCGGCCGCGGCGTTGAGAGTCTGGCGTTCGCTCAGGGCATCGAGTGCCGCCTGGATCGCCTGCGGGACGCACCGGACTTCCCGCCGCGACCTGACGAGGCTCTTTCAGCACCGCCGCGATGCTGTCGCTGCCGCAGATGCCACAGCCGGTGCGCCCGGTCAGCCGGCGGGTGCGGCCCGCGATGACCGCGTCGCACTCGGGGCTCACCGTGACCTGGATCTCGATCCCCTGGCTGTAGCGAACGATTTCCACCGAGAGCAGGTCGGCCGGAGTCCGGATCAGTTCCTCGGTGAGGCTGAAACCCAGCGACGAAGTCCTCGAGGTCGCTCGGGGTGGCCATCATGACGACATGCGGCACCCCGTTATACACCATCGCGACCGGGGTCTCCTCCGACCACGGGCTCGGTGCGCTCCTCGACCGTGCCGTCCTGCCAGCGCCGCACCTGAAGCTCGAGCAGCGGCTTGCGCATACCCCAGCCGCAACAAGCCCAGCGGGTCTTCCATCTGTTTGATATCCATAGGCACCACATTCTCTTCTCGCCAAACGTCTTACCACCGGGCACTCCCCCTCACAATATACCGTTTACATTGTAACCCGTCTTATCACCCTAATCCGGCCTCCATGAGTGCTTCTCCCGTAGTTTCCCCGGCGGTGCCGCAGCCGGCGAATCGTATCGAGCTGAGCCTGCTCGTCATCATCCTCCTGGTGGCGCTGGGCCTGCGGGTATGGGCCATCGATTTCGGCCTTCCCTATCTCTATCACCCGGACGAGCCCAGCAAGATCGAGATCGCGCAGCACATCGTGAAGACCGGGGACCTGAATCCGCACTATTTCAAGAAACCAACCCTGCTGATCTACGCCAACGCCCTGCTGTACCTGCCCTACTACGCGGTGGGGAAGGCCAAAGGAGAGTTCACCACCATCGCCGACATTCCTCCACCGGAGCGCCTGAACATGGGAGTCGGGCACATCGGCGCACCCGGCGCGGTGGTCATGGGGCGAACGCTGACCGCACTGGTCGGGGTGCTGGGAGTACTGCTGACCTGGGTAGTGGGCCGTCGTTTGTTCGGTCGCCCCGAGCCCGCGCTGCTTCGCCGCGCTTGCCACGGCCGTGTCGCCCGTCAACGTGATCCAGAGTCATTTCATCGAGGTCAACGCATTCCTGGGAACGGCGGTGCTGGGAGTCGGCCTGGTATGCGTTGCGAATCTATGACTACGGCACGCGCCGGGACTATCTCCTGGCGGGATTTCTTACCGGGGTCGCCGTGAGTTGCAAGTATCCCGGCGCGGTGATCGCCATCCTGCCTGTGGTGGCCCACTGGATGCGTTCGGGCCGGCGTCTGAAGCCGCTCGGTTATCTCACCCAGGCGTTCATTGCCATGCCGGTCGGGTTTCTCCTGTTCACGCCGTTCGCCCTGCTCGATCCGCTGAGCTTTATCCTGGGTGCCGGTGGCGAAGCCTACCACTACGCCAGCGGACATTCGGGCTATGAGGGGATGGCTCCGCTCTGGTATCTGCAATATGCGGCGCAATCGGAAGGCTCCCTCACTGTCCTTGCGGTGGTGGGCCTGGTCTGGGCGGTGCTGCGCAAACTCGACCGGATCGTCCTGATGGGCGTGTTCGTGGTAGCCTATTACGCCTTCATTTCCTGTTTCGAGGTTCGCAACAGTCGAACTCTTCCTGCCCGATCACCCCGTTTCTTTTCCTGCTGGGGGCGTGGCTGATCGTGGAGCTGGTGGATCGGGTGCGCGATACAAAACCAGCAGGACGCTTCACCCTCGCCGCCACGGGACTCGCGCTGCTCACCGTGGTTTCCATAGCAGTTCCGCTCCAGGAAACGCTCCGCTTCGACGCGGAGCTCGGCCGGGTGGACAGCCGGGAAACCGCCCGGGTGTGGATCGAACAGAATATTCCGCACGGCAGCAGGGTAATAATCGAGTCCTATTCGCCCTTCGTGCGGCCGGATGAATTTCAGGTGGACACGACCCTCCGGATGACGAGCCACCCGGCGCAGTGGTACGTCATCAAGGGATATCAGTATCTGGTCTTCAGCGAGGGCATGTACTCACGATACTTCAAAGACCCCAAGCGATATCCGCAGGAAGTCTCGGAGTACCAGGTCCTGTTCGACCGGTTTCCTCTGGTGAAGAAGTTCGAGGATGGAGGTTACGAGGTGCGGATTCATGCCGTCGGCGAGTAGCGACGGTCCGGAGCAGTGCCGGCTCTCGGTGGTGGTGCCGCTCTATAATGAAGAAGGGTCGGTCGAACGGCTGGTGCAGGCGGTACGGGACGCCCTCGGCCCCGCGCCCGATTGGGAGCTGGTACTGGTTGACGATGGCAGCCGGGATGCGACGGTGGCGCGGGCCCGGGGCGCCATGGCTCAGGACCCGAGGGTCCGCCTGGTTCGTCTCGCCCGGAACTATGGCCAGACCCCGGCAATGCAGGCGGGCTTCGCCAGCGCCCGCGGCGACGTTGTCGTGACCATGGATGGGGACCTGCAGAACGATCCGGCCGACATCCCGCGGTTGGTGGCGCGCCTCGAGGAAGGATACGATCTCGTCGCGGGATACCGGGAGCGCCGGCAGGACGTCTGGCTCACCAGGCGATTCCCCTCGATGATCGCCAACTGGCTGATTCGCAAAGCCACCGGAGTTCCCATCCGCGACAACGGGTGCTCGCTCAAGGCCTTTCGCAGGCCGGTCGTCGAGCGGTTGCACCTGTACTCCGATCTCCACCGGTTCATTCCGGCGGTGGCCGCGGCAACCGCGGGCGCCCGAATCACCGAAATGCCGGTTCGGCATCATCCCCGGCGCTTCGGCGAGAGCAAGTACGGTCTCTCCCGGATCGCCAAGGTCATGGCGGATCTGCTGGTCATCGTCATGATCCGGTCTTTCCGGGGCAGGCCCCTTCATCTCTTCGCCGACGCCGCGCTCGTCGCGCTGTTCTTCAGCCTCTCCGCAGTGGTGGCGGAAGTCATCGCGCTTACCGCGTTCCGTCCGGTCAAGGCGGAGGCGCTGGTGTTTCCCAGTGTGGCGATCGTCTGGTTCGGGCTCGCGGTGTACCTGCTTGATCCTCGGCTTGGTGGCGGAAGGCGCGGTGCGGCGCTACGGTCGTCGAGTGGCACGGGAGATTCCTCTGGCCAGAGAACAGGCGGCATGAGACCGGCCGGAGTTTCGGTCATCGTACCGCTGCACGAGCGGTGCGATCCGCTGGGGCCGCTCTACCGGGAGTATCTGGAGCCGCTCCGGGCCGCGGGCCTGGATCCCGAATTCCTTTTCGTTGCGGCTCCTTCTCACGCGGCTCAGGCGGACGAGGCCGAGGAGCTTCGTCGCAGTGGTGAACCGGTGCGAGTGCTGCGACTGGCACAGCCCGCCGGTCCCGCGATGCTGACCCGGGTAGGCGCCACCGAGGCGAAACACGATTTGCTCCTCATCCTCACGGCCTACCGGCGAATCGAGGCCGAATTTCTTCCAGGTCTGGTCGAGCGAGTCCACCAGGGCGCCGATGCGGCGTTCGCGGCGCGAGTCGGCCGCCGGGAGCCCCTCCCGAACCGGGTTCGACGCTGGCTCTTTCACTCGCTCGCTCGTCCGGTCACCAGGAACAAGTTTCACGATCTGGGTTGCGGGGTCGCCGCATTGCAGCGTGACGCGTTGCTCGAGACCCCGATCTACGGCGACTTCTTCCGCTTCCTTCCGACCTTGATGCAGCGAGAGGGATTCGAGGTCGTCGAGCTGCCCGCCCAGCAACATCCGGACGATGTCGGTCTCCGGTTTTACGGGCCGGCCACCTATCTGCGGGCGGCGGTGGATCTGTTGGGGAGTTACTTCCTCGCCCGCTTCACCGAACGGCCCCTGCGGTTCTTCGGCCTGATCGGACTGGTGCTGGGAGGCATCGGAGCAATCCTGCTCGCGGTGCTGCTGGTGCAACGGCTCGGGGGCGTGGGGATCGCCAACCGGCCGGCCCTTCTGCTGGGCACGCTCTTCCTCGCGCTGGGAATTCAGTCCATTGCTCTCGGACTGGTCGCCGAGATCATCGTGCACCTGAGCGCCCCAACCCGGCGCCCCTACCGACTGGCTCGAATGGACTCCAGCGACAGTACCGACCTCCCGGGATGAGCGAATCCGCGGGCGGACCGCGACTTACTCCCCGAGCACGCTTTACCCTCCGTCTGGTAGTCGGCGTCTGTCTTCTCGTCCTCATCCTGAGCCGGGTCGGGCTGCCGACGCTCGGGCGGGGACTCGGCCCCGAAACGCTTGCGGGCGTGTTCGGCGCAGCGGCATTGGCCATGAGCGGTCAGGCCTTCGCTGCGCTCCGATGGAAATTGATCATGGGGAAGGGAAGCCCACGGTGGGGGTATCTCGCGCGACTCTATCTCATCGGGGGCTTCTTTTCGCTCTTTCTCCCGACCCTCGTTGGGGGAGATGCGGTCCGAGCCCTGGCGGCGGCGCGCGAGAGTTCCCGGCCGGGTGGAGTCGTAGCGAGCGTGCTGCTCGATCGGGCGATGGGGATGTTCGCTCTCGTCTGCTATGCGTTCCTCGGTGCGGCGCTGGCTCCCGAGTTCGCGGTGCGACTGGTCGAAGGGGCGCGACTCAAGCTGCCAGGAGGGGTACTGGTTCTTGCGGTCCTCGCCGTAACCGTGGCATTGGGGGCCGGGGTCTGGTTTGCGCGCCGGTCGCCGAGGTTACGCGAGGGTATGCACGACGCACTGCGTGCGGTACGCGATCTCGCCCGCACCCCCGGGTCGCTCCTGGCTGCGGTAGCCCTGGGGTTCGTGGTGCAGGGATTGTACATCCTGCTTGTGGCTGGTGCTGGCTCGCACGATTCATCTGCCGATCGCTCCGTTGACCCTGTTCTTCGCTGTCCCCGTCGTCACCGCCTTCGCCATGCTTCCCATCACTCTGAACGGACTCGGCGTCCGTGAAGGGGCATGGCTGCTGCTCCTGAGCGGCTCGGGGATTCCTTCCGGCGAGATCGTCACCTTCAGCTTGCTCTATTTTGCCGCCAATCTCGTTACCGGTCTTGTAGGCGGAATCCTCTTCATGCTTCGAGGCACCACGATCAGCTAAGCCCACGACTTCGTGCTCTTTGTGTTCTTCGTGTTCTTCGTGCTTGTTTGACTGGGAACTTCACGACAATGGCGGGGACCTAATCAGCCATTGCGTATCCTGCTCTGGTTGACATAGGGGGAGGGGGTATGTACACTAACCCCGGTATCGGCTTTTCAGGATGGGTGCATGTCGATGAACGAGTGGGTGGTGGTCGCTGGCGGGTTGGCCGCCATCGTGTGGGTAAACTGGTATTTCCTGGTCGCGGGCCGGAGGCAGGTGGCCGTGCCCGGACGCGTTGGCGGGAGCCGCGAGGTCACGATCACCGTTGACGGAGGCTACGAGCCGGCGTTGATCAAGAGTCTCCGCAGGGGAAACGGTGCGGCTGCTCTTCGACCGGCGCGACACGTCCTCCTGCTCCGAAGAAGTAGTGTTCCCCGATTTCGGCATCCGGCGCTTTCTCCCTACCGGCAAGACGACGTCCATCGAGATCACCCCGCCCAAACCGGGGAAGTACGAGTTCATGTGCGGCATGAGCATGCTTCGAGGGACCGTGATCGCGGAGCCTTCGGCGTCGGCCTCCGATTCCCGAAGCTAGACGACCAATGGCAGCCACCGAAACGATCGAGCTTCGAGTGACGGGGATGCACTGCGCTTCCTGCCAGTCCCGGGTGCAGCGCTCGCTGGCCGAGCAGCCGGGGGTGGTGGACGCGTCGGTCAACCTGATCCTGAACAGTGCCGCGGTGACCTTCGATCCGGCGAGCACCACGCCCGGAGCGACTGGTGCAGGCGATCCGGGATACCGGATACGAATCGGAACTCCGCCCTGTTCGACAGGACACGCGTTCGATGAGCAGGCGGCTCGCGACCGCGCGATCGACCAGGAGTTTCGGGAGCTGCGGCTCAAGGCCGTGATCAGCGGGATCGCCGCGGTCGATCGCGATGATCCTGTCGTTGCCTCTGATGGCACCGGCGGACGGCGGGACATGAGACCGTGGTCGCGGATCCCTTCATGCGCTGGGCCATGGAATTCCTGACGTCCGGCTCTTCGCAGCCTGTTTCCCTGGCTCTACCCGCTGCCTCGGCAGAGACTCTGGCCTACACTCTGTTGCTCCTGACGGTGGGTGTCATGCTCTGGGCCGGCCGGCAGTTCTATGTCCGGGCCTGGACTGCGTTCCGGCATCACACCGCGGACATGAACACGCTCATCGCACTGGGCACCGGCTGCGGCGTTCGTGTATTCCTGCCTGGCCGTGCTGGCCCCGCAGTTCTTTCTCGCGCGTGGGCTCTCGCCCGATCTGTACTTCGAGGCCGTGGTCATCATCATCGCGCTGATCCTCACCGGCAGCGCCTTCGAGGCTCGGGCCAAGCGGCAAACCGCCCAGGCGCTTCGCGCGCCTGGTGAACCTGCAACCCGGGACCGCGCGGGTAGCGCGGGACGGCGAGCTGGGGCGCGTGAGATCCCGATCGATCAGGTGCGTTCAGGGCGACACCGTGCTGGTTCGCCCCGGAGAGCGGATCCCGGTGGATGGCGAGGTCCTCTCGGGGCAGAGCGCGGTGGATGAGTCCATGCTGACCGGCGAATCGTTGCCGGTCGAGAAGGCCACGGGATCACGGGTGATCGGCGGGACACTCAATGGCACCGGGGCATTCCGCTATCGCGCCACGACGCTGGGCTCCGAGAGCGTGCTCTTCCAGATCGTAAAGCTGATGCGCGAGGCCCAGGGATCCCGCGCGCCGATCCAGGCGCTCGCCGACCGGATCAGCGGGATCTTCGTGCCGATCGTGGTCTCGATCGCCATCGCGCACGTTCGTGGTCTGGTTCGTTGACCGCGGACACGGCGCCCGGCGGTGCGCGGCTTCGCCGCCGCGGTAGCGGTGCTGATCATCGCGTGTCCCTGCGCCATGGGGTCTGGCGGTTCCCACGGCGGTGATGGTCGGGACCGGCCGGGCCGCTCAGCTGGGTCTCCTCATCAAAGGGGGTGAGACGCTGCAGCGCGCCGGGATGGTTGACGTGGCGGTGCTCGACAAGACCGGAACGATCACCGAAGGCCGGCCCGAGCGTCACGGACCTGCTGCCGGCTGAGCGGCCGCGAGGACGGAATCGGAATCTGCTGCGACTTGCGGCCTCTCTCGAAACCTTGAGCGAGCATCCCCTCGCGGCCGCCGTGGTGCGGCGGCTCGCGGGCGAGCGGATTGACCTTGAGTGCTCCCGACCGAGTTCAGCTCTGTCACCGGGCGTGGCGCCTCCGGAGCAGTGGAGGGGATTCCGCTGGTGGTCGGCAGCGAGGCGCTGCTGAAGGAGCGCGGAGTCGATACCGACGCGATGGAGGAAGCCGCGGCCCGGCTCGTCGAGCGAGGGAAAGACCCTGATGTTCGTCGCGGCTCGGGGGAAACTCCTGGGCCTCATCGCGGTTGCCGATCCGATCAAGGAAGGCTCTCGCGAAGCGGTCGCCCGCCTGGTCGGATGGGAATCGAGGTTGTTCTCCTCACCGGCGATCATGCCGGGTACCGCCGAGTCGATAGCGCGACAGGCGGGCATCGAGCGAGTGGTCGCGGGAGTGCTTGCCGGAAGGGAAGGTGGAGGAGATCAAGCGGCTTCAGGCCGCGGGCAAGGTGGTCGCGATGGTGGGAGACGGGATCAACGACGCGCCGGCCCTGGCCCAGGCCGACGTTGGTATTGCCATCGGGACCGGGACGGACGTCGCGATCGAGGCCGGCGACGTGGTACTCATGCGGGGCGATCTTCGCGGCGCGGTGCAGGCGATCGAGCTCTCCCGGCGCACCGTGCGCACCATGAAGCAGAACCTGTTCTGGGCCTTCATCTACAACGTGATCGGCATTCCGGTCGCGGCCGGCGTGCTGTATCCCGGCCTGGGAATCCTGTTGAGCCCGGTGCTGGCGAGCGCCGCGATGGCCTTCAGCTCAGTCAGCGTGGTCAGCAACAGCCTGCGGCTGCGCCAGGCGCGGGTGGCCTGATGCCATCACGAAATCACTCTCGCACCGATGGAAACATCATGTGCAGCTGCCCTCTGCCCGGTGATGGAGCGAGCGCATCGCAAGGCTCGCGGAGTAGATCCCGACATCAAGGAGCG
This sequence comes from uncultured Gemmatimonadales bacterium, assembly GCA_963788625.1. GTDB lineage: Bacteria > Gemmatimonadota > Gemmatimonadetes > Gemmatimonadales > GWC2-71-9 > DATBGE01. The sequence goes on from CAWBHB010000001.1 coordinate 1,768,745, forward strand.
CAACCACAAGCGGCTCCGCCGGATCGAAGGCCAGATCCGCGGCCTGCAGAAGATGGTGGAGGAGGATCGCTATTGCGCCGATATCCTCACCCAGATCTCCTCGGTGCAGGAAGCGCTGCGGTCGGTGGGCAGGGAACTGATGCGGAATCATCTGAAGCACTGCGCCGCATCCGCCATCCGGGCGGGCGACTGATGAGGCCGAGGCGATGTACGATGAGCTGGTCGATCTCATCTATAAGCACAACCGCTAGTTGCGGCACCCCTCTTGCTGATTCCAGGCCCGGTTAGGCCGCTTCCTGACAACCCTGAACGCGTAGTGCCCACCCGAACCGGAAGGAGGGTGGACCCATGTCCTACTCTCTCTTCGGGTTACGAGCTGCGCTCGCCTTGTCGCTCGGTGCGTCTTGATCGCCTGCGCGAATAAGAAGGCCGAGGTTGCGGTCACTCCGGTAGATAGCACTCCGCCAGTCCGGCCCGCTCCAGCTCCCAACTCCAGTCACCCCTGCCTCCCGACACGGTCCGGATTCGCGACGTCGAACTGGAGCAGCGGGCGGAGCGACTCGAACTGGCTCTGCTCGAACGTGATGCGCAGATCGAGGAGTTGCAGACCCGGCTGGATGAGACTCGACAGGAAGTCGTGCGCGCCATGGCCAAGCTGCAGACTCTTGCGACCAAGGCCGAAGCCGCATCGGGACTCGCGGAAGCAGAAGTCGCGGTTCAGTCGCTCAAGACCGCGGGTGGTCAGCGCTCGACACCCGAACTGGCGCAGGCGACCAAACTGCTGCAAGCAGAGCGGCGCCGAATTCAACAAGCAGAACTATGCCGGTTCGCTCTACCTCGCGACCCAGACCAAGCGCCTCGCCGGCGCTGCGAAGGGAAGGCTCAGCGGCAACGGCAACGGGGCGAGACCGGGAGAATCGACCTTCACGGCGCCGGTTCGGTTGCAGACCGTCCGCCGCAGCAATGTCCGGGAGGGACCAGGGACCAATTTCAAAGTCCTCTTCACGGTGGAAGCGGGAAGCTCGGTGACCGGATACTCCTACACCGACAACTGGATTCGGGTGACTGACGAGGACGGCCGGGCGAGGATGGGTGATGCGGAACCTCGTGGGCCGGGGCCCGGAGGCGATGCGCTAGTCCTCCACCTTGTTCAGGCTGGCCATCACGACTCGGTCACGGCCCTGATGCTTCGCCTGGTAGAGCGCCACGTCGGCACTCATGATGACGGCCTCCGGACGTCTCTCCGAACTCCGGATATGATGCGACGCCCACGCTCAGCGTGATCGTTCCCCCCGCGAAGGTCTCGCTGGCAAGCCTGGCACGGACCCGCTCCGCGACTTCGACCGCTCCCTTCCATCCCTGTCTCGGTGAGCAGGACCAGGAATTCCTCGCCGCCATAGCGCGCGGCACAGTCCACCTCCCGGCAGGATTCCCGCAGGATCTCCGCCAGTCGTACCAGAACTTCGTCTCCCGCCAGGTGACCGTAGGAATCGTTGTAGTCCTTGAAGTGGTCTACGTCTACCATGAGCACGGCGAAGCTGTGATGTCCCCGTTTCGCGCGGCTCGATTCCAGCGCCAGCCGGCTCAGCAGGTGGCGCCGGTTGGCGAGGCCGGTGAGCCCGTCGAGGGTCGAAAGCCGCTCCAGCTCTTCCCGGCTCTCCCGCAACCGGTCAACCATGTTGTTGAAGACCTTGGTGAGGTCGCCGACCTCACCGCCGCCCACTTCGGGCAGGTCCACCGCGAGACTGCCGGTGGCGACCTCGGCGGCACCCTGGGCCAGTCGGGTGAGCGGACGCACGATGAGCAGTCCCAGGAGCCACGCGATCAGGCCGATGCCCAGCACCAGCGCCAGGACCATGAGGATCGTCAGGTTGCGGAGCCGATTGACCTGACGAAAGGCCTCGGTGGAGGGAATTTCGGCGACTACCGCCCAGCCGAGGCCGGAGATCGAGTTGAGCGTCCCCACAACTTCGTTGCCGTCGTAGTTCTGATACTCGACCGCGGCGCCCTCTTTTCGGTGAGCCGATCCATCGCCTCCTTGGTGAGGCTCTGCGCCATGACGGCCCCCGAGCTGGCATGGGTCGAGGTGATGACGTTGGCGTTGGCGCCGATGAGATAGACCTGACCGGAATCACCCGGGGCGAAGCGGCGCAGGATGTTGTCCGCGCGCTCGAGACTCAGCCGTGCGGAGAGCGCACCCAGGAGCCTGCCATCGGTGTGACGGATCGGCACGGCGACTACCATGACCGGCTTGTTCAGGAATCGTCCCAGTGCGGCACGCCGACGACCGGGCGGTCATTCTCAATGTCGTCCTGCCAACCGGCCGCGAGGTAGATCGTCCGCTGACTTCTCGGAACTGCTGGCCACGACCTGGCCCTGAGGGTCGAGCACCAGGAGCTCTTCGTAATCCTGGAACCGCTCCCGGACCGAATTCAGGTAGTCGGCCAGCCGTTCCTGGGTCTGGCTTCCACGAATGGACGACCGCTGGAGCGGGGAGCCGGGCGAGGTTTTCGGAAACCTCATAGGAGCTGGCAAAGACCCGGAGATCGTACAGGCGCTCCTTGATCCAGAGATCGAGTTCTCGGGCGGCCTGCGATCCGGCGTTCTGCGAATTCCTGGCCGCTTTTCTCGGTGAGGGCGCGTTTGTTCTGGACGTAGGAAAGCCAACCGGTGCTGACCGATGGAATGAGGCTCGCCAGCACGGCGAAGGCGAGAAGCTTGCTGCGAATTGTTTCCAGCCGCAGGACCTGGAGCAGCTTGGACGTAGTCTGTTCCCAACGGGTCAACTGCGGCCTCCGGATGGAAAACGGGTCCGAGCAAGATCACCTGGCGTCCTCAAGCCGCAAGAGTCTTCATTCCAGCCGCCAGAAATCGCTCGGTCATCTTGACAGGAGGTGGCCGAGCGCTTTCCGCCAGCCCTCCTCCAGGGCCCTGACGCTGGTGTCGGGCAGTCCCCAGGTAGCGAGCCAGACGGTGGCCGTTCCGCCATAGAGCTGCAGCCGGAACCAGGAATCATTCCAGTTCTCGATGGTTGCCGCGAGCTGCTTTGGCGGCTGCCACAACTGAGCTTCCCCCTTGAGGATCTCCCCTCCCGGACCCTCGGCCCGCACTTCCGCTCCGGGCACTCGTGCGGTCCACCCTTCGGATCCGAACAAACCTCCGGGGCCGGTGAGACGCTCCCAGGTCTTCCCCTCATCGGTGAATCGAGCGTGGGCTCGCCCCACCAGTCTCGTCTGTCCGCGATGGCGCTCCAGGTAGTGCCTCAGGCCTCTCAGCTCGAAGTCCCAGCCCAAACCGAAGGAGTCGAGGGTTTCCTCCCAGTTCTCCCCGGCAAAGCCCGAGCTCAATACCCGGAGCACGGTGCTGCCCCCGCGTCCCTCGAGGTAGTAGTCAATCGCGATTCCGACCCAGGTGCCGCCTTCGTCCATCGTTCGCAGGTGCCGATTCGGTTCCCAGATCTGGATCCGCCCCCGCTCGAACTCCGATTTCTCGTCCCAGCGCATCAGGATGGAGCCGTCCGGTCCGGGAGTGACTTTCGCCTCCAGGGGAAACCAGCGTACCAGCTCCTCGGCATCGGTCAGTGCTTTCCACACCTCCTCGACCGGGGCCGCAATCACGATCTTGCGCTCGACCGAATGGGCTCCGGTCTGGAGACTGCTGTCTGTCTGGGTGGTCATGTCTCTCCTCCTTCTATCGTGCGGAACCCTCCGGCGGGGCAGGGTATGCCCCCGCCATCACCCGGAATCGGCGTCCCTCAGGCACACTCTCGTCGTGGTACTTGGCAACCAGCCTCGCCAGCTCGTTGGAGAGCTCCTCGGCAAAGGCTTGCTGGGTCTTCGGGCTGGCAAAACGGACGTCGGTCTGGAGGGTGAGAGTTGGCAGCCGCTTGTCCTCTTCCTCGGCTCGGGCCCGCAAAGCGGCTATCTCCCGAATGGCCCGGGCCGCGACCGCGACCAGGTAGGCGCTCGAGACCTTGTCCTGCACCAGGGCCGGATCAGTGCCCAGCTGGCCGAGGATGGAAGGGCTAATCAGGTAGGAGCGAGCCACCGCGCGGAGCAGGCGCTCGGTGCAACCTCTGCGTTTGCGCTCTCCCACCGCTTCCAGCAGACCTTGAGCCTCGAGCTGGCGCAGGTGGTAGTTGAGCTGCTGCCTGGGAAGCCCCATTCGGCGAGCCAGCCCGGAGGCAGAATCCGGCTCCGCCAGCTCGGCCAGAAGCCGAAGCCGAATCGGTTGGAGTAGGGCTGCCGCCCGGTCTGGCTCCTCCACGACGCAGAGCTGAGCGGGATTCGGCATCCGACGTTTCCTGAGGCAGGGTGGGCCAATATTGATTGGACAAAAACTTTTGTCAATAGGACGGAGGATGCTCGGCCAGCCAACCCTGCCCGATCCCCGGGTGTCCAACCGCCACACTCTTACAGGATCACACTCAGGAGGAAGACATGCGGTTGAACACGAGGGGTCTGCTTGGCCTGTTGGCTCTCGCCCTGGGGCCGGGAGCCCTTGCGGCCCAGGAGCAGGACGACAGCCGCTGGCTCAGGGACTGCGAGCGCAACACCTACAATTCCGACAGCCGGGAGCAGTTCTGCGAGGTCCGCCACACCGGGTTCAAGCCGAGCGGGAATTCCCTCACTCTCGATCCCGACATCAACGGCGGAGCCGAGATCATCGGGTGGGACAAGGATTCGGTCTCCGTGACTACCCGGGTTCAGGCCGGTGCCCGGACCCTCGACGACGCGCAGGCCATGGCCAAGGAAGTGAAGACCGAGATTTCGGGTTCCACGATTCGAGTCACCGGCCCCTCGTCCGGCCGCAAGCAGAATTGGGGTGCCCAGCTCGTGGTTTGGGTTCCCAAGAAGACCAATCTCACCGCGGAAACGGTAAATGGTCCGCTTTCGGTTGACGGAGTGACGGGTACCATCAACCTGCGGGCGCAGAACGGCCCGGTCTCCCTGAGCGATGTCGGCGGCGACGTCGTGGCCCGGGTCCAGAACGGACCTCTGAGCGTGCAGCTTTCCGGGACGAAATGGGACGGAAAGGGACTCGATGCGGAATCGGTCAACGGCCCGGTGGATCTGGCTGTACCGGAGAACTACAACGCCGAGCTGGAGACCGGGACCGTGAACGGGCCGTACGATGTCGCCATGCCCCTGACGGTGACACTCCAGGGCTCCATGCGGGACCGGATCCATTCTACCCTGGGCAAGGGAGGCGCCCCGGTCCGCGTGGTCACCACGAACGGTCCGTTGACGATCCGCCGAGCGCGCAGCTGACCCCAAAACATTCGGCCGTCAGCCCTTCCTCCTGAGACTGACGGCCGACCTGTTCCTGCAACAGCCTACAGGATTCTGCGAAGCCTACAGGATGAAGAAGTTCTTAACCGCAATCTCCGAATCCAATCCCAGCGCGTCGAGGTCGGTCGCGTCGCAAATTCCGTCGTGGTTCACGTCCGGAACCACGGCCGGAGCGTCGTCGTGAATCCCGTTCTGGTTGAGGTCCGCGACCTCCGCTATGTAGATCGTGCTCGGCGTTTTGCGTCCGAACAATCGGCGCGCCAATGATCCAGGTGTCCCAGATCTCCGTCGAACCCTCGAGCCGGTTGGTGACACCGGTGAGGTTGAAGGCATCAGCCAGATTCTGGCAGGATCCCCCTATCGACGGGCTGGTGGTCGAGATCAGGACAACGAGTCCGGGGAATTTGTCATCAGCGCCCACTCCGAAGTTACCCGGGAACGGCGGCGCGTTGTTGTGAACGCCCCCTCCGGTCAACTGGTTACCCTTGAAACCGGTGCTCTTCAGATTCCCGTCGAAGTCCACTGCGATGTCCACGAACCAGCCAAGGCCATCGGTCCCGACGCGGTCACCATTCTCAGGAGCGAAGAGCTCTATCTCGACTGGTTCGGTGGCGCCGGTGTCGGACACCGTGCTCGATCGCCGGCCCTGCCGGCGTAGGTCCGGCCATTGGTAGGGCTCATGTTGTTGGCGGGGGAGCTGCCGTCAGAACAGGATGCAAGGAGGAACGGAACGACGAGAAGCGCAATGCGGCCGAGCCGAACTGATGCTGCGCTCGGATCACCTCGGGTACGGGCACACATAACCAGCTCCAAGACAATTGTATTCCTGCAGCGTCGGGCCCCGCCGGAGGATAGCGGCCCGATGCGGACGACCAATATGGGAAAGCGGTCGATGGGCGTCCGTCATCCCCCGTCTGACGGATTCGTCATCCTCTCTCTGACGGATTCGTCATCCCCCTCTGGTGGTAAGGGACAGGCCCTCTCCATTTTCCGGGCAGGTCCACGTCGTCGTCCCCCATCCGGAATCGTGTCATGCGTCGTGCGCTGCTCCTCGGTGCCGTGCTCTCATTTGGCCTGCAGCCCGGCGCCTCTTTGCAGGCCCAGGTTGCGCACCGGACCAGGAACGTCATCCTCATCACCCTGGATGGAGTGCGCTGGCAGGAGCTGTTCACCGGGATGGACTCCGTAATCAGTGCGGACAGCTCGAGCGGCGTGTACGACCTGCAACGGCTGCAGCGGGACTATTGGCGTCCCACTCCGGAGGCCCGACGCCGTGCGCTCATGCCGTTCTTCTGGGATTCCCTGGTTCCCCGGGGCATCCTGCTGGGCAACCGGACCCGGGAAAGCCCGGTCGCTATCAGAAATCCGCACGGATTTTCCGCGCCGGGATATCAGGAAATCCTCACCGGCCAGTACCAGTCCGACGTAACCAGTAACGATCCGGTGCGATACCCTCACCGGACTATTCTTGAGTATCTCAGGCAGAAGCTCGGGCTGAGCGCGAGTCAGGTTGCCGTCTTTGGGAGTTGGGAAAATTTCCGCTTCTACTCGGCCAGTCGTGACGATCTGATATTCGTCAACGCGGGGAACGACCGCGTGCCAAAGCCGCTCTCCACTCCGATCCTCGACCTGCTGGGCTCGGTGCAGACCCGCGCGCTGGCGTTATGGGAGGGGAGCCGGCTGGACGCCTTCACCGGCGCCATGGGCTCGAGTACCTGAGACGGCACCAGCCGCGGGTGATGTATTTCGCCTTCAACGACACCGACGACCTGGCCCACTCGCGGCGCTACGACCGGTTGCTCGACGCCCTGCATTCCACCGACGACTTCCTGCGTGAGTTGTGGCATACCGTGCAGAGCCAGCCAACCTATCGGGACCACACTTCGCTCGTGGTCACGACCGACCACGGGCGGGGCCGGACCACGAAAGACTGGGATGACCATGGCGATGGCGTACCAGGATCAGAGGAGATCTGGGTGGCGGTGATTGGACCGGATACTCCCCGGACGGGGGAGGCGTCTCATACCGCGATTGCACATCAGGCTGACGTCGCCGCGACGGTGCTGGGCCTGCTGGGACTCGATGTGAACGACTTCAACCCTGCGGCGGGAAGCGCCATTCCTGCTACTGGAGCGGGCCGGTGACGAGACTCCGTTTTCTTCTCGTCTTCCTGCTGATCGGCGCCGGGTTCCTCATCGGCGCCTGTCGTGACAACGGTAAACCGATCCGCGTCGGGCTCTCCCTTCCTCTCACCGACCCGGCCGTCTTCCCGATGTTGCGGGGTGCCGACCTCGCGGTGCAACAGATCAACGCCGAGGGCGGGGTGAACGGCAGGCCGCTGGAGCTGGTGCGGCGGGATGACTTTGGTGAACCGGACTCCGCGGTGCAGGTCGCGGCCGAGTTGTATGCCTCTGACGTAGTGGCGGTCATCGGTAGCGCCTATTCCGGTGCCACGATCACGGCGGCTCCGGTTTACAACGGTGGCCGCCGACCCCTGGTGCAGTTGTCCCCCTCTGCTTCATCTCCGGTTCTGACCAGGGCGGGAGATTACACCTTCCGGATCTGCGCAACCGACCTGGCCTACGGGGCCGCCCTGGCCCAGTTCGCCTTCAACACGCTTCGGCTCACTCGCGCCGCGGTGCTCTACGTGAATGACGAGTACGGGAGAGGCATTCGGATCACCTTCACCCAGGAGTTCAAGCGCCTGGGAGGCGAAGTGATTGAGGCCGATCCATTCCTGTTCGAGAAGCCCGACGTTTCGCCCTACCTGGCGCGAATCCGCCGGGAGGGACGGGCCCAGCTGCTCCTCATCGCGGCGAACCAGGCCGAGGGTATTCCGGTGCTGCGTGAGATCCGTGCGGCCAAGCTGGGATTGCCGCTTCTTGCCGGCGACGGATTCGTGGGCATCGAAAGCCGAGACACCCTGGCCGATGGGGTGTACATCTCGGCGGGCTACCTGCCGACGTCCATTACGATTGCCAACCGCACCTTCGTGGGTGCCTACCGTCGTGCCTTCCCCGACGCGGGATTGCCGGACCAGGGTGGTGCGGCGACATACGACGCCGTACGGCTCATCGCGGCTGCCATCGCCGAGGGAGGTGCCAGTCGCTCGGGGGTCAGGCGGGCGTTGGCCCGAGTGGGGAACGGCGATGTCTCCTTCGACGGTGTGGTTGGGCGGATCGCGTTCGATTCCAACGGTGATGTCCCCAACCTGGGGGTCCGCATCGGGATGGCGCGAGGGGGACGCCTGGTCCCGGCCGACTGAAGCTGGAGGGCCCCGGGAACGCTCCCCGGCTGTTGACCGAAACCCACCCAGTGTGTACTGTTAGCTGCGCCCGGCGGCCGAGTTGCGCTGAGCATACGGCCAGCGGGCATTCTTGGGGACCTGGCTCAAGCCGGGTCCCTCATTTACTTGGTAGGTACGGTGACACCATGCTCCGGCCGACCACAACAAGTCCAGCAAGGAGCAGGTGATGCGTACCACCGGTACCGTGAAATGGTTCAATGATGCGAAGGGCTTTGGCTTTGTGACGCCGGCCGACGGGCAGAAGGATTGCTTTGTACATCATTCGGCCATTCAGGGCAGCGGATTCAAGTCGCTTCAGGAAGGCGACCTCGTGGAGTTCGACATCGTTCAGGGCCCAAAGGGGCCGGCCGCGCAGAACGTGGCCAAGATCCAGAAGTAAGTCACTTCTGGACCCAGTCAGCGCAGGCGGGGCCGCCCCGAGCGGGGTGGCCCCGTCGGCTTCCCGGGCCAAGAGCCCACGGAGTCATTCATGATCGAAGTTCGGCTCGGAGAGGACGATCGGTTGGACGTTGCCCTCAAGGCGTTCAAGCGGAAGATGGTGAAGTCGGGAATCCTCCGCGACTTGAGGAAAAAGCGGTACTACGTGAAGCCCAGCGAGGCCAAGGCCCTGAAAGCGGCCGAGGCACGCCGCCGGAAGCGGAAGACCGCTCGCAAGGCGGCTGAGCGGTAAGCAGCACGGCAGGGCGGCACCACGGCTCGGCGGTCAAGATGCCGGGCCTCAAGCACTCCGGCGGTCCGCCAAAAGCATCGCCGAGCCGACCTGCCGCCGAGCCGCCGAGCCGTGTATTCGGTTGCCCTACCATCTGCCTGCCTCTTCATTAGTTTCCCGCCGCGTCAGCACCACTCCGCCCAACCCCAGCTCGAGGCTTCGATCCGGTGACGACTCCTGCCGCCTCCAACGGTATGCCCACCCGCATTGATACCATCTTCAGCGCCGACGTCTTCTCCCGCGGCGTCATGCGCCAGCGGCTCCCGAAGGACGTCTTCCGGAGTCTGCTGCGGACCATCGACCGGGGCGAGCCGCTCGATCCCACGGTGGCCGATGTCGTCGCCTCGGCCATGAAGGACTGGGCCATCGAGAACGGCGCCACCCACTTCACCCACTGGTTCCAGCCCCTGACCGGCCTGACCGCGGAGAAGCACGATTCGCTGGTGCAGCCGGACGGGCAGGGCGGCGTGATCTACAACTTCTCGGGATCGGAGCTGGTGCAGGGCGAGCCGGACGCCTCGAGCTTTCCGTCGGGCGGACTCCGGGCCACCTTCGAGGCCCGCGGCTACACGGCGTGGGATGTTACCAGTCCCGCCTTCCTCATGCGGGGCAATGGCGCCACCACGCTGGTGATCCCCACCGCGTTCGTTTCCTGGACCGGCGAGGCACTGGACACCAAGATCCCGCTGCTCCGCTCGATGGAGGCACTCTCCAAGCAGGCGCTCCGGATCCTGAAGATCTTCGGCAACGACAAGGACGTCACCAAGGTCTACACCACGGTGGGTCCGGAGCAGGAGTACTTCCTGATCGACCGGGAGTACTTCTTCCAGCGGCCCGACCTGCTCACCTGCGAGCGTACCGCTCTTCGGCGCCCGGCCTCCCAAGGGTCAGCAGCTCGAGGATCAGTACTTCGGCGTGATCCCCCAGCGCGTTCTGGCCTGCATGGCCGACTGCGAGCGGGAGCTCTATCGGCTGGGCGTGCCGGTCAAGACCCGGCACAACGAGGTGGCCCCGGCGCAGTACGAGATCGCGCCGCTGTTCGAGATGAGCCAGATCGCGAGCGACCATCAGATGCTGATGATGGAGACTCTGCAAGCGGGTGGCGGAGCGGCACGGCCTGGCAGCGCTGCTGCACGAGAAGCCGTTCGCCGGAGTCAACGGTTCCGGCAAGCACAACAACTGGTCGATGGCGACCGATACCGGGGTCAACCTGCTCGATCCGCAGGACGAGACTCACACCAACATGCAGTTCCTGGTGTTCCTCTGCGCGGTGATCCGTGCGGTGGACCTCCACGCCGATCTGCTGCGGGCCTCGATCGCCTCGGCGCCGAACGATCACCGGCTGGGTGCCAACGAGGCGCCTCCCGCGATCATCTCGGTGTTCCTGGGCGACATGCTGGAGGACATCCTGCGCCAGGTGGAGAAGGGTCTGCCCGAAGCGCACCATTCGGGGCGGGACGCTCAATCTGGGGGCCCGGACGCTGCCCCAGCTCCCCCGCCACTCGGGAGACCGGAACCGCACCTCACCCTTCGCTTTCACCGGGAACAAGTTCGAGTTCCGCGCCGTGGGCTCCAGTCAGACCATCGCCTGGCCCAACACGGTGCTGAACACGATCGCCGCCGAGTCGCTCGACTACATGGCGACCGAGCTGGAGAAGGCCGCGGGGAAGACCCCGACGCCGGCCCGGCTGCAGGCCGCGGTACTCTCGGTGCTCAAGAAGGTGATCCGGCAGCACAAGCGGGTGATCTTCGGGGGCGACAACTACTCGGCCGAGTGGCACGATGAGGCCGATCAGCGCGGCCTGCCGCACTTCCGGGACTCGGTCGAGGCGTTCGCGGTGCTGCGCCAGAAGAAGATCGCCGACCTGTTCAAGAAGTACGGTGTCCTGAACAAGGCCGAGCTCGATTCGCGGACTCACATCGCGTACGAGAAGTACGTGAAGCAGATCGACATCGAGGCGCAGACCATGATCTCCATGGCGCGCACCATGATCCTCCCCTCCGCGCTTCAGCATCAGGCCAAGGTGGCGCAGGCGGTGTCGGTGACCGAGGCGGCCGGGGTGAAGTGCATGGACACCCACCAGGCGCTGGGCGAGTTCGTCAACCTGGTCTCGCGGTTCCGCGAAGCCCTGGGCCGCCTGGAGAAGGCGGTGGCGCACGAGGACGCCGACCCGATCAAGCACGCGCAGTGGATCAAGGACAAGGTCAAGCCCGCGATGGCGGATCTCCGCACCCTCGCCGACACCATCGAGCTGCACGTGGAGTCGAGTCTGTGGCCGATGCCGACGTACCGCGAAATGCTATTTTTGAAGTGAAGGACAGCGACAAGTGAGAAAATGAGAGAGTGAGATAGTGAGAAAGTGAACCGGCCGTAGCGTAGGAACGTTGTTGGATGCCACAGCCTGGAGGTAGGGGAACGAAGGGTTTTGAGACTACTGCGCGGTGTTTTGATGCGAACAAAGGGGAGGTCAGGCTGCATCGTAATTGATGAGCCAGACCTCCCCTTTGCCATTGCGTGACCGGACGAAAGGCTTCGCCATTCGAGTCATCCGGCTCTGTCGCGGCGTCGCGGGCTCTCAAGAAGGTCGGATCACGGTCACCCAGCTAATGCGGGCGGCAACTTCAGTGGCGGCGAATTACCGAGCTCTGTGTCGCTCGCGAAGCCGCAGGGAATTCGTAGCCAAGGCGGGAATCGTCATCGAGGAGGCCGATGAGTGCCAGTTCTGGTTGGAGCTGCTCATCGAGCTCAGGTTGGTACCAGCGGCCGGCGTTGAAGAGTTGATTCGGGAAGCTGGAGAATTCATGGCGATCCTGATCACCGCAAGGCGCACAGCGAAGCGAGGTGCCGCGAAGAGGTAGCCTTCCTCACGCTCTTGTCATTCCTTCGTGAGATTCTCTCACTTTCTCAATTCCCCAATTCTCGCACTTTCTCATTTCTCGAATTCCCCCCAGTCCTCTACGTCCACCTCCCTCGCCGCCGCCACCAGCTCCTGGGCCAGGGTCGCGTGCGGCAGCAACTCGGCAAGGCTGCCCTTGACCAGCTTGAGGCGCCCCGTGATGAGGGCCAGGAGGGGCGCCAGGCGGCCGGTGAGCACCTGGGCCCACGTCGCCGCTGAGCCGGCCATGACGTAGCGGGCCGGCTCCTCGTCGCTTGGGACGGCGGTCCGCGCCTCCCGGCAGCCCCCGGACCATAGGTCGAGCAGCACTCGGCGCTCCCGCTCGACCGCCTCGGGCGGATCGCCAGTCATGAGGAGGACGACCGAACCTTCCCAGGTTGCCGCCGCTCGCCGGTATCCCTCGCGATCGTTGAGCTGCTGCGCGCAGGCTTTCGCCCATCCATCGGAGAAGATCGGGTGAGCCATCAGAGGGCAGGCCACTGTTGGGTCACGCAGTGAAAGGATCCCAGTCCCCAGACCAGGTCCCGCGAATCGAGCAGGGTCACCTGGCGGTCGGGGAAGCACTCCTGCAGGGTCTGCCGGGCGACTTCGTCGGTCGTCGGATCGTATGCCGGCAGCAAGACCACCCCGTTGGCGATGTAGAAGTTGGCGTAGCTCGCCGGCAGGCGCTGTCCGTCGTAGTACTGGGCCGGCGGCATGGGAAGCGTGACAATCCGGAACGGCTTCCCGTCCTGGTCCCGCATCCCACGGAGACGCTCCAGATTCTCAGCCAGTGGCCGGTGATTCTCGTCGCTGGTGTCGGGTTCCACCGCCGTGACGATCGTGGACGCATCGGTGAAACGGGACAGGTCATCCACGTGACCGTCGGTGTCGTCGCCCACAATGCCGTCGCCCAGCCAGAGGATGTGGCGCACACCGAGGTAGTCCATCAGGTACCGCTCGATATCCTGCCGGGTGAGGGAGGGATTCCGGTTGGGATTGAGCAGGCAGGACTCCGTGGTCAGCAGGGTTCCCGCTCCGTTGACGTCCAGACTGCCGCCCTCCATCACGATTCCCGGGTGGTAAACCGGAATCCCGAACTCTTCCGCCACCCTCGACGGGATGACGTCGTCGGCTTCGAAGGGCGGGTACTTCCCGCCCCAGGCATTGTAGCCCCAGTCCACGATCGCCTCCTCGCGCCGGCCTCCGTCCGTGCGCTGGATGAAGCAGGGGCCGTGATCGCGGCACCAGGCGTCGTTGGTGGGGTTGTGGTGGAGGAAGACGGCGGCTCGGTGGCTCGGCGGCGAGCTTGTCCCGAGCGGGAGCGAGGGAGCGGCTCGGCTTACCAAAGCCGGGTCGATGCCATGAGCCAGCAGGATGGCTCGTACCGCTTCTTCCATCTCAGGACCCGTCACGTTGATGTGCACTTCCTCGTGCGGCGAGAGAATGCGCACCATCTCGGCAAAGACGTACGGCACCGGTTCGAACTTGCCCGGCCACGAAGACTCCCGGTGCGGCCAGCTCAGCCAGGTGCCGCGGTGCGGGGCCCACTCGGGGGGCATGCGGTAGCCGAGCGCGCGGGGGGTCGGTTCAGACACGGAGGGTCTGATTGCTGATTGCGGATTGCTGATTGCTGATTGCCTGCGTTTTGGCGCCGTGCTCATGGTGGGTTTGGATGCCGCTTCGGTGGGCATTGGTTCCCAGGTTTTCAACCATGGCGGTGGAGCATGGCAAGAGAAACCTGACTACTGAGATGAAGCGGAGGACCAAGGCTTTTGCACTTGGTGCCGTCCTCGTCTGTCGTCTTGTTCCCAAGACGAGAGAGACCCAAGTCCCGTGCGATCAACTAGTGCGGTCCTCGACATCGGTGGCGGCAAACTACCGGGCGGTCTGCCGAGCCCGGTCGCGGCGGGAGTTCATCGCGAAGCTCAGTATTGTGGTTGAGGAATGTGACGAGGCCCTATTTTGGCTTGAATTTATGGAGGAACTCAAGCTGGTGTCTCCTGAGAAGATTGCCGCCCTTCTCATCGAGGGAAATGAACTCCTCTCGATTGTTGTCGCGGCACGCCGCACCGCTGAAAGAGGCTTGGCACGGGTCAATCGACAATCAGCAATCAGCAATCGGCAATCGCCTACTCATCCAAATACCGACTCGTAATCCCCTGGTACGCATCCACCCTGCGATCCCGCAGGAACGGCCAGTGGGTGCGAGCGACATCGACTCTGCTGGTGTCCACTTCGACCACGAGAGTCTCCTCGCCGGTTCCCGCCTTGGCGATGACTTCGCCATTGGGCGCCGCGACGAAGCTGCCGCCCCAGAACTCGATGCCCTGGTTAGGTCCCGGCTCCACGCCTACCCGGTTGACGGCCACGACGTACACCCCGTTCGCGATGGCGTGGCTCCGCTGGATGGTTTCCCAGGAGGCCTGCTGGGCCACGCCGTACTCCGCCTTCTCGGGAATAAGCCAGCCGATCGCGGTGGGATAGAAGAGGATCTGCGCGCCGGTCAGGGCCGTGAGTCTGGCGGCCTCGGGGTACCATTGGTCCCAGCAGATGAGCACGCCGGCCCGGGCATGTCGAGTGTCCCAGGAACGGAAGCCGAGATCGCCCGGAGTGAAATAGAACTTCTCGTAATAGTTGGGATCGTCCGGAATGTGCATCTTCCGGTATTTGCCGAGGTACTTCCCGTCGGCGTCGAGGATGGCTGTGGTGTTGTGATACAGGCCCTCGGCGCGCTTCTCGAACAGCGAGGCGATGATGACGACGCCCAGCTCCTTGGCGAGTGCCCCCAGGGAATTGGTGCTCGGACCGGGGATCGGTTCGGCCAGCTGGAAGAAGCGATGATCCTCGACCTGACAGAAATACCGGCTGAGAAAGAGCTCGGGCAGGCAGATGACCTTGGCCCCCTTCCGAGCGGCATCCCGTATCCCGGCGACCGCGCGGCGCATGTTGTCGGCTGGGTCTTCCGACATGGCCATCTGCACCAGGCCCAGCACGACCTTGGGCGGAAGGGAATTCGTCATGGGGCAAGAATGTAAATCACTATGTTGCAAGCGGTAAGCGTCGGGTTCCGGAATGAACTCCGGATTGGCCCCGGGCCAGGCTCGTTAGGCTGAATCTTGTGCCGGTAACCGACGTAGATCTGGCAGTATTCAGATTGTAGTCTGGTGCTGTAGATTCCCCGGCCCCAACTCACCGTTTCCAACACCTCAGCATCCCGGAGCCCGCATGTTGCTCAGTCTTCTGCTTGCCTTGCAGCAGCAACCCACTCAGGCCCCGGCACCCTCGCCGGTGGCGCACGTCGAGGTGACTCCCCCCGCGGCTGAAATCGAAGTTGGCCAGACCATTCAGCTGAAGGCGCGAGCGCTGGACTCCTCGGGCAGCGAGGTGCCGGGTGCGACACTGCAGTACTACGTCAACGGTAGCGAGGGAACGGTTGACTCGACTGGCCTGGTGACCGGCGGGTACCGCGGCCAGATGCGCGTGGCGGTGGTGGCTTCGGTGAAGGGTGCCAAGCCGTCCTTCGGAGAGGCGATCATCAAGGTCAAGCCGCTCGCCGCATCGCGGATCGACGTCGTCCCGGCGCCGACTCGTCTGCTGGTGGGAACCCGGCTCACGCTGACCGGAGTGGCCTACAGCAACCAGGGCGATCAGCGCGACGACGCGGTGACCTTCACGTCGAGCAATCCCAAGATCGTCACCGTGAGCTCGGACGGGCGGCTCTCGGCCCTGGCGCCGGGGAAGGCGACGATCTCTGCCAAGGCCGGACCGGCGACTCAGTCCTTCGATGTCCAGGTGGCTGCCAACCGGGTGGCGCGACTGGCCATCGATCCTGCCACCTCGAACGCACGGACCGGAGACGTCATTCGGTTCACGGCGACCGGCAAGGATGCAGCCGGCAAGGCGGTTCAAGGCGTCGTCGTACGCTGGGCGGTGGCGGAGACTCCTGGCGTCGCACAGGTCGATGCCGACGGCGCTTTCGTCGCCGAGACTCCGGGGACCTACACGGTTACGGCCACGCTGGGCGGACAGAACGCCGAAGCGGTGGTGAGGTGATGCCCGCGAGGTACGGCGCGGTCTCGAGGTGGAGGGACGGGTTCCCCTGGCGTTCCGGGGCGCCGAAGTGTGGGTGCATCCGAATGGACAGTGCGTCTACATGTCCACCATCGCCGATCGGGTGTATGCCATCAACGTGAGCGATCCCAGGAAGCCGGCCATCGTGGATTCCATGATGACCAACTCCCGGATCGTGAACGACGTGATGACGACCGAGGACGGCAAGTATGGCGTCTTCTCCCGGGAGGGCGCCTCGGACCGGAAGAACGGCATCGTGGTCTTCGATGCCAGCGACGCCTGTCATCCCAAGCCGATCTCGGAGTACACCGCGACGGTTTCGGGCGGGGTGCACTCGAGCTACGTGTATCAGGGCCACGTCTATCTCACCGACGACGCGACCGGCTCGATGCGGGTCATCGATATCCGGGATCCCAAGACGCCGAAGGAAGTGGCCCGCTGGCAGACCGAGCAGACCGAGGCCGGCCGCTACCTGCACGACATCATGGTGGTGGATGGCCTGGCCTACCTCGCCTACTGGAACGACGGCCTGATCATTCTCGACGTGGGCAACGGGATGAAGGGCGGCAGTCCCGAGGCGCCCAAGCTGGTCTCCCAGTTCAAGTACGATCTGAGCTCGCTCTACGCCCGGGTCGAAGGCATCTGGGGGCTCTCCGCGCGGGGTACCCACACCGCATGGAAGGCCGGCAAGTACGTGTTCGTGGGAGACGAGGTCTATGCCGCGAAGGACGCGAAGGGCTTGAGCGACGGCAACGACCTCACCTTCGGCCGGCTCCACGTGATCGACGTCTCGAACATCGAGCACCCGAAGGAAGTGGCCTGGTACGAGCCGACCGACGGCGGAGTCCACAACGTCTGGGTGGTGGGCGACACGCTCTACCTCGGCAACTACCAGGGCGGAGCGCGGGTGCTGGATATCTCCGGCGAGCTGAAGGGCGACCTGCTGCGGCAGGGCCGGGAGATCAGCTGGATCCTGACCGCGGATTCGCTGGGCATTCGTCCGCGTTCGACCTTCGCCTGGGGCGCGGTGGTGAAGAACGGCAACATCTACGTGCCGGACATCAACACCGGGCTCTGGATTCTGAAGGTGGAGCCGAAGCAGGAGACGTTGACGCCGTAGTTTGAGGCGATGGTCGATGGTTGGTCGACAATGGTCGATGGTCGATAGTCGATAGTCGATGGTCCTGGGACACGAGTCTTCGACTCGCAACCCATGACCCGCGACTATCGACCATCGACTATCGACCATCGTCTACCTTCGCCGGCGACCAGCTCGATCATCGCCCCACCCACGCCGGCGGGCCAGCGGAACGTGACCGATCGGCCCTGCACGGTTTCTTCCAAGTCCTTTCTCCGATTTCGCCACCGTTGCGATGTCGTAGCTCCAGGTATCGGCTGCGGGGCTCGCGGTGATCTCCAGCGGGCCCCGATATGACACCTCGACGGTGAACATTCCCGTGCGGGTGCGAGGGCCGCGGGAGCCCAGCGGTATTCTGCCGTGAGCCTTCCCTCTCGAGTGAAGCTGTAGCGTTTCTCGAAAGTCGTGACACCGGTTTCGACCAGCTTGAAGCTCAGCGTGAGACGATCGGCCGAGGATTCGATCGCGTAAGGTAGTGCTCCGTCACCGCGTACACCCAGGCATGTCGAAGTCTCCCCTCACGTAGGTCTCATGCTTCAGGTCGGCCGCGAGACCGCGCTCGCGAAGCAGCACCCGGGGAGCCGCATCAACCGGCGGCAGCTCGTTGAGCCGTATGCGGCCCTCCAGATCGTGAATGCTCGGCGTTCCCTTCTTGTCGGCCTGGATCGTGTCCTCCTGGCGCGCTGCTTACCAGGTGGTAGACCTCCCGGCGGCGCGTCAGGGTGTTGGCGTAGTTGATCCCGGGCCCGAACACCGTGTATTCCTCGATGACCCCGCCCCGGGCCGGGCTAACGATCGCGCTGAAGGCGGCGTTGTGCACCCACACTTCCGAATGTCCATCCGCGTCGATGTCGAGCACCTCGGCTTCGAGCGGACTGGCCGGCACGCAACGCCTCCTCGGCGATCGCCAGCTCCTGCCATATCGCGTCACGCAGGTGCGGCAGATACAGACCGCCGAAGACGCCGTGCCAGTAGGCGTCGTTGCACTGCGCGCGCCCGATCGCGTGGCGGGCGACTGAAGGATTACCCGCTGCGCGACAGAGGAAGGAGAGCGCCTGCATCTTCTTGTGCATCCGGTTGGCTTCTACGTACTTGACGAGGAAGTTGAGCCAGTGGGAACCTCGCAGCAGAGCGCCTTCGGGACCGGATTGCCGTTCCTCCCCCAATTCGCTCCTCGAGCGTCGCAAGGCGCCGAGCGGCGACCGGGGGAAGGGCCCACCCCTCCATTTCCCGGTACGACGCGGTGGGCAGATAGGCGAGTCCGGCGACAGGCACCGCCGCGACGGCCTCGGCAAAGGTCGACAGGACCACTTCACCGTTGTCGACCAGCGCTGAGATCGTGGTCACGAACTGATCCAGCCATCCCTTCTCGTAGACCCATTCTCGGGTTCCCGGCCAACCGCCGAACTTCTCGCCGTCGTCCGCCAGCACCGCCATGCTGGTGGCCTTCACTCGCCAACTCGCGGAGGTATGCCGCAGTCTCGGCGGGAGGCCGAAACGGGATGAGATAGCGGAGGCGTTCGTCGATAGGGAACAGCGCGACTCGCCTGCCGTCGCTCTCGGTCATCCACGGCGCGTGCAGCTGGTTTCGCTCGAACCCGGTCACCAGGAAATGGCGATCATCCACCAGGGCATACTGGACCCCGGCGTCGGCCAGATCGGCCGCGAGCTCGGGCTCCCACACCCGTTCGGTGAGCCAGAGCCCTCGCGCGTCGATGCCGAATCGGTTCCGGAGCCTCTCCCGCATCCAGCCGATCTGCTCGACGCGATCCTGGCGGGGCAGAGAAGCCAGCACCGGCTCGTACATCCCGGCGCAGAGCAATTCCAGCCTTCCCGCATCCACCAGCCGGGCGACCAGATCGAGGTAGGCGGCGCCATTCGACTCCAGCCACTCCAGCAGGGGCCCGGAGATGTGGAGGACCAGCGGGAAGAATTCCCGCTCGTCCACCTTCTTCAGGAACGGTAGATACACCTCGTCGAGGTGCTGAGCTGAACACATAGCCGAAGTTCCCCACCGGCTGATGCAGGTGGAGCCCGAAGATGAAGCGGATGGGTTGGGGCATGGGCGAAAGGTAGAGGGTCGTGGGTCATGGGTCATGGGTCGTGGGTCGTGAGTCTTGGGTCATGAATCTTGGTCCATTGCCGCTGGGGGATGCCTGAAGCTGAGAGGCCGAGTAGATTCTCCACCCCCAGCGACATCGCTAGAGACGTTGACCCAAGACCCAAGACTCACGACCCTAGACCCTCTTGAACCACGAAATCCACACCTGGCATTCGCCCGTGCTGGGCCGCGAGATGACCCTGCAGGTCATCGGCCATGCCGGCGCGCGGGTGCTGGCGTTTCCGACCAGCATGGGTACCCACTCGGAATGGCCAGACCGGCGGATGCATCTAGGTGCTGCAGGACCACATCGATCAGGGCTGGATCCAGCTGTTCTGCCTGGACCAGCCGCATCACGAGAACTGGGGCAACGAGGCGGTCCATGCCGGGCACCGCGCCTGGGTGCACCTGCAGTACTACAGCTATGTGCGGGACGAGGTGCTTGCCGTTTACGGCGAGCAAGAATACCAACCCATTCGTCATCACCACCGGGGCGAGCCTCGGCGCAACGCATGCCGCGGCATTCGGGCTCCGCTATCCGGAGTCGGTGAATCGGATCATAGGCATGAGCGGGCTCTACGATCTCAAGCGCCTGACCGGCGGATACAGCGACGCCAATCTGTACCGCTGCAATCCCATGGATTTCATGCGCCACGAGCACGATCCCCTTCGCCTCGACGCGTTCCGCCGGCAGGACATCATCTTCGCGATCGGAGGAGGCGACCCGGTGTGCGACAACAACCGGGAGTTCTCCGCGCTCTTGTGGGGCAAGGGCATCGGCAACGCGCTGCGGATCTGGGACGGCCACGCCCACGACTGGCCTCACTGGGAGAGAGATGGTGCGGACTTACATTGGCGGACATGACTAGTGGTCGGCGTCGGCGGCACGGCGGCGTCGGCGGCTCGGCAATTACGTGGACCGCGCTAACCGCCTAACCGCCTAACACACAACCAGAACCAGCAATGACGAAACGGATCGGTCTCTTCGTGGGTCGGGAATGGTCGTTCCCGCCGGCATTCATGGAAGCGGTGAGTCAGCGCAAGGCTGACGTGGTTGCCGAATATGTCTCGACCGGCGCCCTGAGCATGACCGATCCGGTTCCCTATGATGTGTTGATCGACCGCATCTCCCACGAGGTGCCGTTCTACCGCAGCTACCTGAAGCACGCGGTGCTGCAGGGCGTGCCGGTCATCAACAACCCGTTCATGTGGACCGCCGACGACAAGTTCTTCGGCGCGTCGCTGATCACCCGGCTCGGCCTGGCCAGTCCCAAGACGCTGCTCCTGCCGAACAAGGACTACATCCCCGGCATCAAGCACGACGAGAGTCTGCGCAACCTCCAGTTCCCCCTGGACTGGGAAGGGATCGCGCGCCATGTCGGGATGCCCTGCATTCTCAAGGACGCCCACGGCGGCGGGTGGAAGGAGGTGCACGTCTGCCGCTCACTGGAGGAGCTGATCGCGCGATACGACCAGTCCGGCCTGCTCACGATGATCGTCCAGGAGTTCATCGAGTGGGACGAGTTCGTGCGCTGCCTCTGCATCGGCCAGGAAGACATCCTCCCGATCAAGTACGATCCCCGGGAGCGGCGCTACATCCCGGACGACGATTTCCTGACGCCGGCACTGCGGACCCGGGTGATCGACGACGCTCGCACGCATCGTTCGCGCCCTGGGCTACGACATGAACTCGATCGAGTTCGCCATCCGCGACGGGGTTCCCTACGCGATCGACTTCATGAATCCGGCCCCCGACATGGACATCAACTCCCTGACGCCGCGCTACTTCGACTGGGTGGTCCAGCACATGGCCGACCTGGCGATCGGGCTGGCCAAGAAGCCGCGGCGTCAGGTGAAGGATCTCAAGTGGGACAAGCTGTTTACGAAGGGACGGAAGGGGCCATGAGTTCCGAGCGTCCGAGTTGTCGCGCTGTCCGAGACCGGCGACTCGCTCCGAACTCGGAACTCGGGAACTCGGAACTGTCCTCTCTAGGCGAAGCATGAACCCCGCCATCGACTTCTACCACAGCCTGCTCACCCCCGACGTGGCCGAAGCCTCCCACGTGATGCTGGAGGAGCAGCTGCGGGCGCGGGGCCTGATCTTCGGCGACCGGGCCTGGCTACGGTGCTGCGCCCCCGGCTCATGACGCCGGAGCAGCTGGGCCTGCTCGAGGCGTCGGGTCGCCGCGATTACCCGCGCCTTCCGCAAGGCGGGTGAGGCGGCGCTGCGAGGACGCCGAATCTCCGGGCCCAGTTCCGGCTGGCCGACTGGGAAGAGGAGCTGGTGCGCGACGATCCGGGCTTCCGGGCCGCGAGTCCCTCGTCCCGGCTCGATGGCTTCCTGATGGAGGACGCCGGCACCTTTGCGCTCACCGAGTACAACGCCGAGACACCGGCAGGAGCGGGGTACAACGACGCACTCACCGATGCGTTCGCCGATTTGCCGGTGATGCGGGCCTTCGCGCCGGCACTATGTCGTCCGACCGTTGCCGACCCGGCACCACGTGGGGCACGCGCTGCTCGAGGCCTGGCACCAGTTCTCGGGGCGCCGCGCCCTGCCCGCGCGTCGCCATCGTGGACTGGGATGACGTCCCGACCCGCACTGAATTCGTGCTCTTCCAGGAGTACTTCCGCGGGTTGGGGATGAGCTGCGAGATCACCACGCCCGCAGGCGCTCGAGTACCGGAGGAGTCAACTCGCGGGACCGGCGGGCCCGATCGACCTGGTCTACAAGCGGGTGCTGATTCACGAGCTGGTCGAGCGGTGCGGACTGGAGCATCCCGCTGATCCGTGCGGTGCGGGAACGGGCGGTTTGCATGGTCAATCCCTTCCGCTGCAAGATCCTGCACAAGAAGGCCAGCCTCGCCGTACTGAGCGACGAACGGAACGCCGGCCTCTTCGATGCCGCCGATCAGGCGGCGATCGCGGCCCACGTGCCATGGACCCGGGTGGTCGAAGAACGAAGCACGGTGCACAACGGCGCCAAGGTCGACCTGCTGCCGTTCATCGAGGCCAATCAGGCTCGCCTCGTGCTCAAGCCCAACGACGACTACGGCGGGGCCGGCATCGTCCTCGGCTGGACCGTGAATGCCGAGGAGTGGCGTCAGGGCATAGCCCGGGCGGTGAATGAGCCGTACATCGTCCAGCAGCGGGTGCCGATCCCGAGCGAGCCCTATCCCAGTCTGGTCGATGGATCGGTCCAGATCCTGCGACCGGATGCTCGACACGGCGCCGTTCGTCGTGCACGGCGAATACATGGAAGGCTTGCTGACCCGTCTCTCGACCGCCGCCTTGCTCAATGTGACGGCGGGCGGCGGGTCGACGGTGCCGACGTTCATGGTGGAAAAACGGTAAGGCGAGAGTCGATGGTCGATGGTCGGTAGTCGATGACCTCGATCTCCACGATCCTGCCTCGAGGCCTCGATCATTCGACCACCGACTATCGACCATCGACCATCGACTGACAAGGACCATGAAAGACCCAACCCTCACCATCGGCATCGAAGAGGAATACCAGATCATCGACCCCGAGACCCGGGAGCTGCGGTCGTACATCACCGAGATCCTGAAGGAAGACTCGATGGTGCTGGGGGAGGTCAAGCCGGAGCTGCACCAGTCGATGGTCGAGGTCGGGACCAAGGTCTGCCGCACACCCGCCGAGGTGCGGGCAGAGCTGGTCCGGCTGCGCAAGCTGGTGATGGATCTCGCCGTCGAAGCAGGGACTGGTGGTCGCCGCGGCCGGCAGTCATCCGTTTTCCTCCTGGATGCAGCAGAAGATCACTCCGCTCGAGCGCTACATCGGCGTGAAGGAGGACCTGCAGGACCTGGCGCAGCGCCTGCTGATCTTCGGCACCCACGTCCACATCGGGATCGATGACAAGGAATTCCTGATCGATGCGATGAACGTGTCGCGCTACTTCCTGCCCCACGTGCTGGCGCTCTCCACCAGCTCGCCCTTCTGGATGGGGCGGATGACCGGCCTCAAGTCGTACCGCAGCATCGTCTTCCGGGACTTCCCCCGCACCGGCATCCCGCGGACGCTCGGGTCCTGGGCCGAGTTCGAGAGCCTGGTGAACACGATGGTCGACACCAATTGCATTCCCAACGCCTCGAAGATCTGGTGGGACGTCCGGCCCAGCTGGAGCTATCCGACGCTGGAGTTCCGGGTCTGCGACGTCTGCACCAGGGTGGACGAGGCGGTGTGCATCGGCGCCATCTTCCAGGCGATCATCGCGAAGCTGTGGAAGCTTCGCCGGGACAATCTCACCTTCCGGCATCTATCCCCAGGCGCTGATCGACGAGAACAAGTGGCGGGCGATCCGCTACGGGTTGGACGGCAAGCTGATCGACTTCGGCAAGCGCCAGGAATTGCCGGCCCGGGAGCTGATCAAGGAGCTGCATCGAATGGTTCGTCGATGACGTGCTGGACGACCTGGGCAGCCGGAAGGAGGTGGAGTACGCCTTCCGAATCCTGGGCGAAGGGACCAGCGCCGACCGCCAGATTGCGACGTTCCAGAAGACCGGCGACCTGAAGGCGGTGGTGGACCAGCTGGTGCGGGAGACGGCGGAGGGTGTGCGTTCCCGGCGACGAAGTGAGTGACGACGGACGATGGACTGAGGACTGTGGCCAGGGGCGCTCAAATGGCCCGAAATTTGATTAAATTTCCTGTCACTTAGCCCTCAGTCCTCAGTCCTTTCAACTCGAGCCTCTTGCCCTGATGAAGTCACCCCGGCCGGTCATCGGCATCCCAACCCAGACGCTCCACGCCATGGACGGGATTCCAGAGGCGTTGCCGCAGTCCTGGGTCATGAACCAGCGCTATTTCACTCGCGGTCACGATCGTCGGGGGCGTCCCCTGGATGATTCCGCTGCTGGATGACGATCCCGATACGCTGCGCGAGATCTACGACCGGCTGGACGGCGCTGCTGCTTCCCGGCGGCGTGGACATGGACCCGGCCGCCTACGGGGAGTCAGCCGCACCGGAGCTTGGGCCGGATCGACCCCGCCCGCGATCGGGTGGAGCTGCAGCTTACCCGGTGGGCCATTGAAGACCGGAAGCCGATCCTGGGACTCTGTCGCGGGATCCAGGTCATCAACGTCGCCCATGGGCGGTACGCTCTACCAGGACATTCAGGCCGAACTGCCGGGCGCGATCAAGCACGATTACTTCCCCACCCAGGGCTTCGAGCGGGACTATCCTGGCCCACGAGATCGCGCTGTCGCCGCGGTTCCCGTCTCTTGCTGGCGCTGGAGCAGCCCCGCATGAAGGTGAACAGCATGCACCACCAGGGTCTCAAGACCGTCGGCGAGGGACTGACTCCAGTCCGCGACCGCGCCCGATGGCCTGATCGAGGCGGTCGAAGGCGCGTCCGATCATTTCCTGGTCGGCGTGCAGTGGCATCCGGAGGTCTTTGAGGCGGCAGATCCCGGTACGCTCCACCTCTTCCGCGCTTTCATCGCGGCCGCAGGTGGGTGACATCAAACCCCAGTTTCACGGCGAGATCCAGCATCGCGGGCTCTCGCCCCTCTTCTGAAGACCAGATCCGATAAAACACAGTCTGTACGTCGAAGGGTACGGCCTGTCCCAGGTGCCAGAGCAGCGCGGCCAGGTCGGCTACCCTGCTGCAGGCAGCCGCGGATCGGTCATTGGCGAGGGCACGAGTAGCGTCAAGCAGGACGCGCCGCACCACCGCCATGGCCTCATCCCCGGTCGAGATCGCGGCCAGGTCGCTGCTCGGCAGTAGTCGCGCCAGCGCGCCTCGGCGTATCGTGTCCGAGACGGTGAGACGGGTGCGTTCGGGCAATTCCTCCAGTTCCAGACGGAGCGGACCCCAACCCTCCATCGTCACCGAAACCGCCAGGTCGAGCCCATCTTTATCGATGGTCACTCGGCAGGGCACGCCTCGTCCGGTTCGTTTGCGACGGAGAACCTGCGAGTCGCGATGGGCTTCTAGGGTGTAGGCCGGGTCGTCCGCCGGATCAGGCACCATGGCCTGGACCGCACCGAGTCCTCCAGCGATTCGTGCTTCAGGCGGGAGCCTCGGTCGCGCCTTCTGCCGGTAGATGTCGGCCCCGGTGCCCATAGCTGGATCCCGGCTCCTCGCCGGAGCAAGGCGTTCGATCAAGCCCTTCTCCAGCCGCGCCTGTTCCTCTCCCGCCAGGGCGGCCGCCCAGGCTGCGTACCGCAGGACCTGAAGGGTCTCGATTCCGCCGATATCATCGAAGAACCAGGCGCAGGAGGTCAACGAACGCAGGGCCCCTCGCTCCAGCTCCAGCAGCTCGGCCGCTCGCACGACTGATTCCGGCTCGTCGGGCTTGAGGGCATGCGAGAGCACGTAGGCCCGAATCACCTCGGGACTGGCGCCGACCACTGCGCCGTAGCCTTCCCGTGCGACGACGGGATCCCTCAGGTGAAGCGGCGCTTCCCGGTCGTGGATCGTGTGCAGTTCGCTCGTGAGCCAGGCCAGGCCCTCTCGGAGCGGCGCCCGCCAGGCCTGTTGTGGTGGCAGCTCGGTCGCCATGCGACATGCCGCAGTCCGACCGCCAGCGCTCCACCCCGTGAGGGCAACTCCAGGAGCTGGGGCTCACCAGCTTCACCTCTTCGGTCGCCGGAGACTCCGCCAGGTGTTGGGCGAAATTCCCCAGCGCTGATTCCCGGACTCTCCTGGAGCCGGTCGAGGACCAGCGCGAGCGCCATCTCACCAAAGACGTGGTGATGGCCGTAGGTCTCCCCGTCGGTGGCAACCGAAACGAGTTCGCGCTTGGGTGGCCCGGCCTCGGCTGCAAGGGTGCGCCGGATCCACTGGTCTGCGTCCCGCACCAGCGGTCCGAAGGCGACGTCGTGCGACATCGGACCGTCGTACACGAACAGCGCGATGGTTGCGCCACCCGGGACAGCGATAGAGACCCGGAGCGCCAGAAGCCGGCGCGCCGGTCACCTGGTGCGGGGCAAGGATCGTGAAGCGGATGCCCTCACCGGCCAGGACCTCGAGCGTCTCTTCGTCTACCGCGGTTTCCGGCAACCACATCCCCTCAGGCTCCCGACCGAACCGGCGACGGAAATCGGCGATACCCCATCGCACCTCGGTCACCTTCTCCCGCCGGCTACTCAGCGGGAGAATCGCATGGTGATACGGCATCGCGACCGCGTTGCCGTGGCCCAGTCGGGCCGCGCTGCTGCGATCCGCCTCCAGCACCGCCGCATAGGTGGCCGGCGCGTGCCGTTCCATCCACTCGAGAAGGGTAGGACCGAAATTGAAGCTGATCTGTTCGAGGGTGTTGACGATGCGGAGGATGCGACTTTCGTGTCCCGCAATTCGCGCGGCGGCCACCGCGCGGTAGCACTCCTGCTCTATTCGCTCATTCCAGTCGTGGAAGGGAGCGGCGGAGGGTTCGGTTTCGACTTGCTCGATCCACGGATCTTCGCGCGGTGGTTGGTAGAAGTGGCCGTGGATGACGACCCTCACACCACCACCGCCCGGCTTCCGTCCATCGCGGCCCGCACCGCCGGCAGGATCTCGGGGAACACATGATCCCGCTGCCAGAGTTTCTCCGGCTCGGGTCGTGGCCGCGGACTGGTCCTGGGCAGTCCGGCTGCAGCGCCGCGATCAGGGACTCGGCGTCGTCGCAATGCTCGGTGAACCGTTTGACCGCGTAGTCGGTCACCTGACCGGTCGTCATGATGAATTGCCAGTCGGAGGACTGCGCGAGCAGCAACTCCCGCGCGGCCTGAGCCAGGACGAGATCCTGGTTGCCTCGCTCGAGCGCTGCGGGCGCCACGTCCCAGAAGTTGCTGTTCGAGGTCCCACAACCTGCGCCAGGTCCATTCGGTGCCGCTGTTGAGCCACATGGAGAAGTCGCCGTTGGCACCCCACGAGCCGGTCGAGAGATGAAGGCCGCGACGCGGAGGCCGCGCGGCGAGCGCCGCCGAAGCGGTGAACGGGCGGATCGCTTTGGTTGCCACCCAGCCGGTGATAGACCGCGGCGAGGAAATCCACTCCCTCGAACCACCAGTGGCCGAACAGCTCGGTGTCGAAGGGGACCGCGATCAGGCCGCCGGCCTGGACTTCCTTCTCGGTGGCGAGGCGCTCAAGCAGGCTCACGAAGTGTGCCGGCGTGGCCGTCTGCACGGGCCAGCGCCTGAGCGGGATCATACGGCAGCTTGGCGCCGAGGTCGGAGCCGGGCGCGCTTACCCGCCAGTACTTGAGTCCACCGGGCCAGCGGATCTTGTGGAACTCGAGGTACCACTCGTCTCCCGGATATCCTTCCTGCCGGCTCCAGACCTGGCGGGAGGACAGCGGATCGCGAATCAGCGTGGCCACCTCGCGACCCGCTGCGGGTCGAGGCGACGCGATACGCGCGATAGGGCGAATGCTTGCCTTTGCCCTCGGCGTCCTGTCTCCTCCAGCTCTTCCGCGCCGTACAGCTTGAAGGCGCGTCCCGCGCCGGCCATGTGCGCGTCGGTGAAGAAGTAGCGGAAGCCGGCATCGGCCACGTGCTCCTCGATGCCGCGGCGCGGTCCGGTGACCGGCGCCCCGGGCAAGCGGCGCCCAGGGGCCCCGACCGCGGTAGGCGCACTCCGGAAGCCAGAGCCCAGCTGGTTCTTTGCCGAAGAGCCGCCGGTGCTCGGCAGCGCCCCAGACCCAAGCTGCAGCCGAATGCTCTCGTCACGACACAGCAGCGGAAGGAAGCCATGCGTGGCCGCGGAGCTCATGATTTCGAGCCGGCCTTCCCGCTCCAGGTCTCTCAGCGCACCGATCAGATCTCCATCGATGGCGCCGGAACAGGGCGCGAAGCCGGGTGAGCCGCTCTCTCCAGAAATCGGCGAGTGGAATCAGGTGCTGGTCTCCGGTCGAGGCGAGCGAGGCTGCCGCCTCGTCACAGCTCGCCAGGCGCTGGGCGAAGTATGCCTCGAGCTCCTCGACGAAGACCGGACTCGCCAGCTGGTTGGCGAGGATGGGAGTGATGCCGAGTGTAACCGGGGCTGGCACTCCCTCGTGCCGCAGCTTCTCCAGCGCTTCGAGCAGCGGCAGGTAGGTGTCGATCGCCGCTTCGCAGATCCAGTCGCTGCCGTGAGGCCATCTCCCGTGGTTGAGCACGTAGGGGAGGTGACTGTGAAGCCCGAGTACGAAATCGACAGCGGGGCGGGGCATCAGGCGTGGCGCAACGCCTCGAGGGCGCGGCGGTAGACCTGCAGATACTTCTCGGCGGAACGGGGCCAGCCGAAATCGCGCGACATGGCCTGTTTCATCATCCACTCCCAGGCGGGTGGGTCGTAGTAGCGGTCCATGACGTGACGGGCGACCCGCAGGAGATCCTCGGAGCTGTACTCGTCGAACAGGAACCCGGTGGTTCCGTCCTCGATGGTGTCGGCAAGGCCGCCGACCCTGCGGCCGATCGGCACCGCGCCATAGCGCTCCGCCCGGAGCTGGGCCAGGCCGCAGGGCTCGTACAGCGAGGGCATCAGATAGACGTCGGCGCCGGCCATCAGCCGATGCTCCAGCCGCTCCGAGAAGCCCAGGTGCACGGCGATCCGCCCGGGCCAGCGCGCCTCGTACATCTTGAGCATGGCCTCGTACTTCGGCTCTCCGGTGCCGAGGAAGATGAACTGCGCCTCCAGCATGAAGAGGGTGTAGTCCCCCACGATGAGCTCGAGGCCCTTCTGGTGAGTGAGCCGCGCGGTCATGGCGAAGACCGGAATCCGCCGCTTCTGCGGCAGGCCCACGCTCCGCTGCAGCGCCGCCTTGCACCGTGCCTTCCCCGAGAGATCGTGCACCGAATAGTGCGAGGTGATGTGCTGGTCGGTGGCGGGATTCCACTCGTCCATGTCGATCCCGTTGACGATTCCGGTGAAGCGGTCTCCCAGAGAGAGAAACACGTCGTGCAGGCCGAACCCGCCTACGGCGGTGCGCAGCTCGTGCGCGTGAGTCGGGCTGACGGTGGTCACGGCATCGGAGAAGGCGAGCCCGCCCTTGAGCAGATTCACCTTGTCATGCCACTCCATGACTTTGTAGTTGAACAGCTCCCAGGGAAGGCCGATGTCCGGCATGGCCGAAGGGGGGAAATGCCCCTGGAACCCGGCGTTGTGCACCGTCAGAACCGTCCGGACGTTCTGGGCGAATGGCTGGTCGCCATGGTAGGTCCGCAGGTAGACCGGAGCGAGCGACGCGTGCCAGTCGTGACAATGCAGGATGCAGGGAGTCCGGGTGATGCGATGGAGGATCTCCAGCGCGGCACGACAGAAGAACGCGTAGCGCTGGAGATTGTCGGCGTAGTCGCCGCCTGATTCGCCGTAGAGCCCGTTCCGGTCGAAATAGGGGTGCTCGATGCAGTACACCCGAGGCTCGCCCGGGCCGGCCGGAATGCGGTAGAGTCGCCCTTCTTCGGTCCGAGGTCCGACCTGGACGGTGAACGGCCCGCCCATCCGCTCGAGGCCGGCCGCCGCACTTCGCACCGAGCGGTGCAGGGGGATCACTGCCGCGACCGGAATACCGGAACGCGCCTGGTTGGTGGCCAGACCCGCCACCGCCTCCGCGAGACCGCCGGTCCGTGCCAGCCAGCCGTATTCGGCGGCGACATGCACGATGCCAACCGGCGATCCGTCCGGTGCCAGCAGGGTCGAGATCGGCTGCGAAGGCCGTTCCATCCGAGTCACACCGGGGGGTTGGGGTCGGAGAGGTCTCCGGACGCCGCGGGTACGTAGTACTGGTTCACGTATTCCTGCACCATCCGTCGGGCGTCGAACTTCTCGCCGGCGATACGGAGGGCCTGTTTCATCTTCTGGAGCCATTCGACCGGCAATCCGCGGGCATCACGCTTGTAATAAAGCGGGATGACCTGCTCCTCCAGCAGAGTGTAGAGGTGTTCGGCATCTGCCGCATCCTGATCGCCCGGCTCGGACGGCGGCAGCGCCCAGCCGTTCACTCCCATATACCCCTCGTACCACCATCCGTCGAGTGTGCTGAGTTGGGGGACGGAATTGAGCGCGGCCTTCATGCCGCTGGTGCCGCACGCTTCGAGCGGCGGCCGCGGGACGTTGAGCCAGAGGTCTACACCCTGCACCAGGCGATGGGCCAGGTGCATCTCGTAGTCCTCGATGAAGGCCACGCGACCCTCGAGGCGCGGGTCGCGGGTCATGGTGTAGACCCGCTGCAGGACTTCCTTCCCGGGAGCGTCCTCGGGATGCGCCTTGCCCGCGAAGATCAGCTGGACCGGCCGCCAGGGATTGACCAGCATCTCGTGGAGCCGGTCGAAATCGCTGGAATAGCAGGTTGGCCCGCTTGTAGGTCGCGAAACGCCGGGCGAACCCGATGATGAGCGGATCCGGATTGATCAGGGTTCCCGCCCCGACCACGTGTGCGGCTTCCTTCCACCGCTCGGCCCACCGGCGTCGCGCTTCCTCCCGGATGTAGGTCAGCAGCCCCCGTTTCATCTCGAGGTGCCGACCCCAGAGCTCCGGCATCATCCAGCTCGAGGACCCGGTCCCAGAAGCCGGGTTGATCCACCCGGTCGAGCCAGCCGTCTCCGAAGTGCTGCTCGAGCAGCCGCTGCATCCGGCTCGCCATCCAGGTGGCGATGTGCACGCCGTTGGTCACATGCCCGATCGGGACATCTTCCACCGCCTTGCCCGGGCCACAGTGGCTGCCACAGGGCGCGTGATACTTCTCCGTGGCGCTTGGCCACGCCATTGACCCGTCGCGAGAGCCGGAGCGCCGTCGCCGTCATGTGAAAGAGGTCATCCTCGGGCAGCGCGCCGATCGCCATGAATTCTTCGGGACCGATCCCCAGTTCGGTCCAGATCGGGCCCGCGCAGGCCTGGACCTCTTCCCGCCCGAACCGGTCGTGACCGGCGGGCACCGGCGTGTGGGTGGTGAAGATGCTCCGGGCCCGCACCTCGCGAACCGCGTCCTTGAGCGCCATGCCGGTGCTGCGTGAGCTCCCGCAGTCGCTCGACCAGCATGAAGGCGGCGTGTCCCTCGTTGGCGTGCCAGACGGCGGGGTCGAGTCCCACGGCGCGAAGCACTCGCACGCCCCCTACCCCGAGTATCCACTCCTGGCGGAGCCGCATGTCGGGCCCACCGGCGTAAAGCTTGCCTGAAAGGTCACGGTCCGCCGGGTCGTTCTGCTCCAGGTTCGTGTCCAGGAGGTAGACCGGGACTCGGCCGACCTGCATGCGCCAGGCGCCGATGTGCACCGGACGGCCGAAGGTCTGCACGACGGTGAGGTATGGTGCTCCCCCGGGTCCGGCGACACGTTCAAGCGGAGTCAGGGAGACATCGAACTGGACGTCACTGTCCTCCTGCCATCCATCAAGCCTCAGTTGTTGGTCGAAGTAGCCCTTGGTGTAAAACAGCCCCACTCCAACCAGCGGCACGCCGAGGTCGGAGGCGGCCTTGCAGTGATCGCCGGCTAGAATGCCGAGGCCGCCGGAGTAGATCGGCACCGAGTTGTGGAGCCCGAACTCGGCACAGAAGTAGGCGATGGGCCGATCGACCGAGGGATAGTTGTTGTGGAACCAGGTGTCGTTTCGCTCGAGCGCCAGCCGGTACCGCTCCAGTACCCGGTCGTAGCGCGCGAGAAACGTCGGGTCGCTGGCACAGTCCGCCAGGCGGGACGGATCGACCCGTCGGAGCAGGGCGATGGGATTGTGCTTCACCAGATGCCACAGCGGCTCGTCGATCGTCCGGAAAAGGGCCCGGGCATCGAGCTGCCAGCTCCACCACAGATTTTCCGCCAGATCGGCGAGGTGCTCGATCCGAGCCGGCAGATAGGGAATGCGCGAGGGGTGGGTCATCGAACCAGAAAAAGAGGAGCGCTAGTGGTGGAGCTTCTTGTAGCGGATCCGGTGCGGCTGATTGGCATCGACTCCTTTGCGCTTCTTGAAATCCGCGGCGTAGTCCTGGTAGTTCCCCTCGTACCAGAACGCCTCGCTTTCCCCTTCGAACGCTAGAATATGGGTTGCGATCCGGTCGAGGAACCAGCGATCGTGGCTGATCACCACCGCACAGCCGGCGAAGCCGAGCAGCGCGTCTTCCAGTGCCCGAAGGGTGTCCACGTCCAGGTCGTTGGTGGGCTCGTCGAGCAGGAGGAGGTTGCCCCCGCTCTTGAGCAGCTTGGCGAGATGGACCCGGTTTCGTTCGCCGCCGGACAGGTCTTTCACCCTCTTCTGCTGATCGGCGCCGCGGAAGTTGAATCCGGCGCAGTACGCCCTCGCGTTCACCCGCCGGGAACCGAAGAGCAGCTCGTCTTCGCCGCCTGAAATCTCCTCGTATACCGTCTTGCTCCCGTCGAGCGAGTCGCGGCTCTGATCCACGTAGGCCAGCTTGACGGTCTTGCCGACCACCAGGTTCCCGCTGTCGGGCTGCTCCTGTCCGGCGATCATCCGGAACAGCGTCGTCTTGCCGGCGCCGTTCGGTCCGATCACGCCGACGATCCCGCCTCGGGGCAGCGCGAAATTGAGGTTCTCGAAGAGCAGCCGGTCGCCGTAGCCCTTGGTGAGTTTCTCGGCGACCACGACCTCGTCTCCCAGTCGTTCGGGTACCGGGATCAGGATCTCGACCGAGCCCTCGGTTTGGCGGTCCGCCTCCTGGCGCAGTTCCTCGTAGCGCTGCAGTCGGGCCTTACCCTTGGCCTGTCGGGCCTTGGGAGCCATCCGACCCACTCCAGCTCCCGCTCCAGCGTCTTCTGTCGAGCGGAGGCCTGCTTCTCTTCGGTCGCGAGGCGTTTGCGCTTCTGGTCCAGCCAGCTCGAGTAGTTGCCCTCCCACGGGATGCCGGCGCCGCGATCGAGCTCGAGGATCCACTTGGCAACGTTGTCGAGGAAATAGCGGTCGTGCGTGATGGCAACCACGGTCCCGGGAAACCCTTCGAGGTACTTCTCCAGCCACGCAACACTTTCGGCGTCCAGGTGGTTGGTCGGCTCGTCGAGCAGCAGCATCTCCGGTTGCTCCAGCAGCAGCCGGCACAGGGCGACCCGGCGGCGCTCACCCCCCGACAAGTGTCGTCACCGAGGCATCTCCCGGCGGCAAGCCGGAGCGCGTCCATCGCGATGTCCAGCTTGTGGTCCAGATCCCAGACGCCGAGGTGATCGATCTGATCCTGGAGCCGACCCTGTTTTTCCAGGAGGCGATTCATCTCCTCGTCGCTCATCGGTTCGGCGAACCGCGCCGAGAGGGTGTTGAAGTCGTCGAGGAGCTGGCGCAGCTCCCGGACGCCTTCCTCGACGTTGCCCCGCACGTCCTTGGCGGCGTCCAGCTGCGGCTCCTGCGGCAGGTAGCCGATGCGGGTGCCGGCGAGCGGTTTGGCATCGCCGATGAAGTCCTTGTCCACACCCGCCATGATCCGGAGCAGCGTGCTCTTGCCCGCGCCGTTGGCGCCCAGCACGCCGATCTTCGCGCCGGGATAGAAGGCGAGGTGAATGCCTTTGAGGATCTCGCGGGAGGGAGGCACGACCTTTCGCAGGTCGCGCATAGTGAAGATGTATTCGCCGGCCATAGGGCGGAGAAGATAGCCGGGGCCGGTAGAAACGGCACGGGGCGCACCGACGGGCACGCCCCTCTTGTTACCGCACTGCTGCTGCCTCGGCGACCCTGGTGCGCCGCCTTCTCTCTCTCCTGCGGACTACTTCACGTGACGGCTGACCAGCTTGGTCATCTCGAACATCGAGACCTGCTGCTTGCCACCGAAGACCGCCATCAGCGCGCCATCGGCGTTGATCATCCGCTGGTTCTTCTTGTCCTGCAGGCCGTTCTTCTTGATGTACTGCCAGAGCTTCTTGGTGAGTTCGGTCCGCGGCAGGCCCTTCGAGCCAACGACTTCGGCGAGCTTCGCGTCGGGCATCACCGGACGCATGAACGCCGCGTTCGGCTTCCGCTTCGACTTGGTCTTCTTCTTCGCTGCCTTCTTCTTCGTGGCCATCGAGAGCCTCCGTGAGAGGGAAATAAGGCGGTCACGCGCTGCAGGCGGGAGCCGTCCGCACCCAAAGTAAGGCATCGTTTGCCAGTTGCAAGAGGGAAAATCGTGTTTTTCCCTCTGGAATCTGGGGAGCAGAGGGCTATTTTCCCTCTGAAACCGATCTCGAGAGTACCCCGTGCGCCTTGTCCCGCTGCTTTCCCTCGGCCTCCTCGCAGGCCTGCCGCGCCTCTGCGGTTTCCCCTCTGCACCCCTCTGTATTCCTGCACCCGAACCAGCGGTCTCACTCTTCCCGAAGGGTTCTGCGCGGTACTGGTGGGGTCGGACCTGGGTGCGGTCCGCCATATCACCGTCGCTCCCAACGGCGACATTTTCGCTGCTGTCGAGGAGGGCAAAGGTGTGCTGGCGTTGAGAGATACCAACGGCGACGGTGTCGCCGACGTGCGGAAGACCTTCGGCCCCGGAGGCGGCAGCGGCATCGCCCTGAGGGGCGACAATCTGTACTTCGCGACCGACACCAGGGTGGTGCGCTGGCGGTTGCCGCCGGGAGAACTCGAACCGCCGGGCGAGCCGGAAACCGATCGTGGACGGGTTGCCCACCGGGGGCCACCGCGCCAAGACCCTCGTGCTGCTGGGAGGGGATACCCTGATCGTCAACCTCGGCTCGGCCACCAACAGTTGCCAGGAGCGAGACCGGGCGAGCTCGGTCGCCGGGACACGATCCCTGTACCGAGCTGGAGACCCGGGCCGGATTGTGGCGCTTCAGCGCTTCACGCACCGGGCAGAGTGCGCGGGACGGAGTCCGCTATGCCACCGGCCTCCGCAATGCGATGGCGACGGCGGTCGACCGGAGCGGCAACCTGTATCGCGGCTCCCCACGGGCGGGACCAGCTGGGCGCCAACTGGGGGTTCAGCGATGCCCAGAATGCCGAGCTGCCGGCCGAGGAGTTCATGCAGGTCAAGGCGGGCGACGACTTCGGGTGGCCGTACTGCTACTACGACTGGCAGCAGGCGAAGAAGGTCCTGGCCCCCGAGTACGGCGGAGACGGGAAGGCCATCGGTCGCTGCTCGACGCAAGAAAGACCCGCTGATCGGCTTCCCCGGCCATTGGGCGCCTATGGCGATCGCGTTCTACTACGGGAACCAGTTCCCGGCTTCCTACCGGGAGGGCGCGTTCATCGCGTTTCACGGCTCGTGGAATCGCGCTCCGTTGCCCCAGCAGGGATACCGGGTCGTCTTCGTGCCGTTCGCTTCTGGCCGTCCCACGGGCCAGTACACTACTTTCGCGACGAGCAGCAAGGGTCCGACCGACCTTCGCGCTGCGGGGGTCGCGGTCGGCCCCGATGGCTCGCTCTACATCTCGGCGGACAACAACGCGAAGATTTGGCGGGTGGAGGTGGCGAAGTAGGACGGCTTCAATTCACTGGAGAGCATCCATGGCTGATCGAATATCTCGCTTGAATTGGCTGGCTCCTTCTGGGCGGATTGCTGCTCGGCCCGGTTGCGGCCGCGGCCCAGCAAACCGCCCCTCTCAAGGTGGGCGACTCCGCCCCCGACTTCACTCTGCAGGGCGCGACGCGCGATGGAGTCCTGCCGGACTCGGTGCGGCTCAGCGACCTGAAGGACCAGACCGTGGTCATCGCCTTCTTCTACAAGGCGAGGACCAGCGGCTGAACCATCCAAATGGACGCGTACCGTGATCAGTACGCGAAGCTGTTCAACGACGGTAAGAAGGTGACGCTGCTGGCCGTGAGCGTGGATCCTATCGGAGAGCTCGCCTCCTGGGCCAAGGATCGGAAGTACCCGTTCCGCTTCCTCAGCGATCCGGGTGGTCGAGTCGGCATGCTTTACGGCGCCTTCGACTCCAAGTACAAGCTGGACAACCGCACCGTCTATGTGATCGCGCCGGGCGGCAAGATTACCTATGCGGCGGAGTTCCAGGAGGTGGACCCTCAGGCCTATGTGACTCTGGGTGAGGCGATCAAGAAAACGGGGGCGGGAAGCTAGGCTCTAAGCGACAGACAGAAGGAAATGCGTGAGAAGTGAGAAGTGGGAAGGGGCCTTCGGTGACGCTTCTCCTCCTCACTTCTCACGTTTCTTGGGGTTCACGTCTAACCACTCATGTCCACCGCCCCACTACCCACTACCCACCCCCCACCCCCTACTCCCTACCACCCACCACTTTTTCCACCTCCCCAATCTCCGCCTCGATCTCGATCGGAGGGTTGGCCCGAGGCGATGCTCGAATCCCGAGACTGGTGATACTCGAGCAGAATACCGGGGTCCTTCAGTATGTGACCGGTGAGGATCGCGACTACCCGCTGATCCCGCTCGATGATACCCCGCGCAACCAGCTGCCGAACGCCGGCAAGACTCGCGGCGCTCGCCGGTTCGCAGCCAACCCCCGCCGCGTCTATCACCGCTTTCGCCTCGAGAATTTCCCGGTCTTCGACGGCGGTGACTACCCCATTGGTTTCCCGAATCGACGCGACTCCGCGGTCCCACGAGGCGGGATCTCCGATCTTGATCGCCGTGGCGACGGTTTCCGCCTTGACCCGCCGGCGAGTCGCGAATCCTTCCGCGAAGCCTTGAGCGAAGGGAGCGGCACCCGCGGCCTGCACCGCAGCCAGTCTCGGGAGCCGATCGATCAGGCCCAGCGCTCTCGCCTCGACCAGCGCCTTTCCGAATGCCGCGGTGTTGCCGAGGTTGCCTGCGGGAAGAACAATCCAGTCGGGCGGCTCCCAGTCCAGCTGGTGCAGCAGCTCGAAGACGATGGTCTTCTGCCCTTCGACCCGGAAGGGATTGATCGAATTCAGGAGATACACCCCTAGCCGGACTCCCGCTTCCTCGGCCAACCGGAGGCAGGCATCGAAGTCGCCCCGAACCAGCAGAGTTTTCGCTCCGTAGGCGAGCGATTGGGCCAGTTTGCCCATCGCGAGTTGGCCCGAGGGAACAAACACCAGCGCGCGGAGCCCGGCCTGTGCGGCGTAGGCGGCGAGGGAGGCGGAGGTGTTACCGGTGGAGGCGCACGCCACGGCGGACGCCCCGACCCTGAGCGCCTGCGTCACTCCTACCGTCATGCCCCGGTCTTTGAATGACCCGGTCGGGTTGTGGCCTTCGTGTTTGAGCAGCAGATCGCCGAGCCCGGCCCATTCCGTGAGGGCGGCGCGTCGGAGCAGCGGAGTGTTCCCTTCGGGATGGGTCACCGCGTGGGGCGCCCCGCCGGGAAGGACCAACTCTCGATAGCGCCAGACACCAGAGAGATTGACGTCTACCCGCAGGTTCCATCGCTCCTCGAAGAGGGCGCGAAGCTCGGCTCCCCGCAACGCTGGAGGATCATGGTGGACCTCCAGCAGTCCGCCGCAGTCGCAACGCACTCGGGGGTCGACCTCGCTCATGCGGGTCCCACAGGACGCGCACTGCTGCCAGGTGGTCAAGTGCCCGGCTCCGTTCCGTGAAGCACCCGCGCTCCCTCAACGCTGACTCGCTCGACTCGAGTGGAGCAGGCCACCCCCGCCTTGCGATACGCCTCCGCCATGGCTTGGGCCACCCGGGCCGCCTGTGGATCGCTGTCCGCGAATGCGAAGCTGGTGGGGCCGCTGCCCGAGATGGAGCAACCCAACGCACCCGACCCAAGGGCGGCAGCCTTGGCCTCCTTGAAGCCCGGGAGCAACGCGGCGCGAGCCGGCTCGGCGATGCGATCGTCCACCGCACGCCGGAGCAGTCCCAACTCCCCGCTCACGAAAGCCGCCGTCATCGCGGCAACCTGCGCCGCCTGATACAGGGCATCGGCGCGCGACAGCGAGGCAGGGAGGACCGACCGCGCTTCCTTGGTCTTAAGTTGCTGCGCCGGATGAGCCAGCACGACCCGCAGCTGTTCGGGCACCCGCAGCCGAATGAAATCGCGGCTCGCTTCATCCCGCACCAGCACGATTCCTCCGAGCAGGGAAGGGAGGATGTTGTCGAGGTGGGTACCGGCTACGACCATCTCGGCGGTGAGCGCTGCCTCGAGCAAGCCGAGGTGAGAGAGCCCCGCGCCCAGAAGCGCGTTCGCCGCGACCGCGCCCGCCACGGCCGACGCGGCGCTCCCGCCCTGGCCTCCCGAAAGGGGAAGTCCTTTGCTGATGCGAATCACGATCGAAGCGGATGGCTTGCCTGCCAGCTGAGCCACAGCGCTGGCCGCAAGCGCAGCGGTGTTGAGAGTCGGGTCGAGGGGAAGATCGGGGTGGCCGGCGTCTGCTACCGTGACACCCGGGGTGGTACCGACCCTGGCCTCGACGGTATCACCCGGGCCGGTGAGGGCGAGCCCCATGATATCGAGCCCCGGACCGACATTGCCCACCGATCCCGGCGCAAAGGCGCGAACCACGGTTCTGCGGTTCATCTCGACCTTCGCGCGAGCGCCAGCAGGTCGTTGAGGACGCCGGCCGCGGTAACTACGGGTCCCGCCCCCGGGCCGCGAATCACGAGTGGATGATCGGTGTAACGGGCCGTTGTGAAGACGATCTGGTTGTCGCTGCCCTGAAGCGAGCCGAAAGGGCCCTCGTAGGGAACCGATGCGAGTGCTACCCGGATCCGTTCGGCGGAGACGCTTGCCACGTAGCGCAGCACCCGGTCACGGGACCGGGCCGCCGCGATGCGCTGGTGCCACTCCGCATCCCAGGTGTCCAGGCGGGCGAGGAAGGACTTGAGTTCCATCCCGCGGGCAGCCGGCGGCACCAGCGATTCGACGCCGACCGCGCGAGGCTCGCCGCGGAAGCCGATCAGCCTTCCCAGGATGAGTGCCTTCCGCGCGACGTCCGCTCCCGAAAGGTCATCGCGCGGATCGGGTTCGCTGTAGCCCTTCGCTACCGCCTCCCTCAGCATCTCGGAGAAGCGCCGGCCCCGCTCCAGCCCGGAAAGGAGGAAGCCGAGTGTCCCCGAGAGGCATCCCTCGATGCGGACGATCGAGTCGCCGGTCTCGACCAGCTTGGAAAGAGTGTCCATCACCGGCAGTCCGGCACCGACCGTCGCTTCGTAGCGCACTCGGCGTCCTTGGCTGCGCGCCAGGGCGAACAGCTGGTCCACCTCGTCGGTAGACCCGGCCAGCGGTCGCTTGTTGGCCAGCACCAGGTCCATGCCGTGTGTGAGCGCTGCTTTGAGGGCCGGTCCCGTGTCATCCGCCGTCACGTCCACCAGCACCGGATGGGAGAGGGCATGGAGACTCACTGCCTCAACCGCCTCGACCGCGAGTCCGGGCCGGCCCCCCTCGAGCTTCCGGAGAGAATGTCCGTTGCGCTTCTCTCGCGCGATGGCATCGAGCCGCCTGGTGCTGAGTCCTTCGGGATCGAAGACGTATCCGCTGCGATCCGAGATTCCCACTACCCTGACCCTTGGCCCACTGTCGGGGAGATCCGCCACCATCTGTCCCAGCGCTCGTCCGATCTGACCGAATCCCAGGATGAAGACATCGATCCGGTCCCGCGGTGCCGCCGAGCCTCCTCCGACCTTGGAAAGCTGGAAGGCGGAATGGATGGCGCGCTGTGCGGCCGCGGCGGCGGCATCCTCGACCACGACCGAAATGTTCAGCTCGGAGGACCCCTGTGCGATCGCAATCACGTTGATCCCTGTCGCGGAGAGCGCGGTGAAGACCCGGGCCGCAACCCCGGGCGTCCCGTGCATGCCCAGCCCGACGACCGCGATGGTGGCCACGCCAGGTTGCAACTGGACTCCGTCGATCTCCCGGTGGGCGATCTCTTCGCTGAAGGCCGCTTCAAGGCAGCGTTTGGCTCGCTCTCCGCTGGCGTGAGGCACGGTGAGGCAAATAGAGTGTTCGGAGGATGCCTGGGAGATGAGCGAGACGGAAATTCGTTCCCGCTGCAGCGCGGCAAAGGTGCGCGCAGCAACCCCTGGAACCCCGATCATCCCATTCCCTTCAACGGTGAGCAGCGCCTGACCCGGTGCACCAGAGAGCGCTTTCACCGGTACCTCGAGCCCGGTTTCGCGCTCGGAGACTTCGGTCCCCGGAAAAGCCGGGTTGCTGAAGGGTCGTACCCACAGCGGCAACTTGCGTCCGATGATCGGAATGAGGGCTCTCGGGTGGAGCACGCGCGCCCCGTAATAGGCCAGCTCGGCGGCCTCTCTCACGTTGAGCTGCGGGAGCACCCGGGCGTCGGGCACCACTTTCGGATCGGCAGTCAGCAGACCCGGAACGTCCTTCCAGAGATTCACCTGGGTCGCACCGAGAGCGCGGCCAACGAGGGCAGCCGTCAGATCCGAGCCCCCGCGCCCCATGGTGACCACCTCGCCATCCGGGGCCGCCCCCAGGAAACCGGGCAGTACCGGGGTGATTCCCTTGGCGAGAAGTGGACGGAGCACCTTCGCCATGGCCTTGTCGGTTGCGTCCAGGTCGGGTGAGGCGTTGCCGAAGTGCCCGTCGGTGCGGACCACCTCGAGGGCATCGACGTAGCGAGTCGGCTGCCCGGCAGCTGCGAGCGCCGCGGCGACCAGCCGGGCGCTGAGCCGCTCTCCACGAGCGACCACGAAGTCCGCCGTACGGGCGGTGAGTTCGCGCAGGATCGCGAGTCCCCGAGCCAGACTCTCCAGCTCCGCGCTTTGCCCGTCAATGGAGGCGATCAGCTCATTCCGCTCCGATCCCGCGCGGACCAGGGCACGTGCCGCAGCCCGGTGGCGATCCCGCAGCGCAGCCGCGGTCTGCAGGGCGCTCGCGACATCGCCGCTCCGAGCCTTGGAAGCCGCCGTCAGCAGAAGGTCGGTGACTCCCGCCATCGCCGAGACGACGACGACACGCCGTCCCGGTCGCTGAGCGAGAATGGCGATGGCACGCCGGATCGCCGCCGGGTCGGCCAGCGAAGCGCCGCCAAACTTGTGAACCTCGAGTGGTTGCCTGGCAGAAGGCATAGGGCGGGAAGTGTACCCCATGCCCCGAGAGGCGGGAAGGCTGGTCCACTGTGCCTAGAAGGACACCGTTCACATGATGGTCAAGGGATTGTCGTCAGGGTCGATAGTCGGCGCGTTCCGCCATTCCGCCATTCCGCCATTCACTGGTCCTCTCTACCTTCCCACCATGCTGACGATCCTGAAGCTCATTCAGTCCGTCTTCAAGGCGCTCCATTCCGAGGGGACGCCGCGACAGGTTGCCGCGGGAATCGCGCT
Organism: uncultured Gemmatimonadales bacterium; assembly: GCA_963788625.1. Lineage (GTDB taxonomy): Bacteria > Gemmatimonadota > Gemmatimonadetes > Gemmatimonadales > GWC2-71-9 > DATBGE01. Next base: position 1,810,308 of record CAWBHB010000001.1, read on the forward strand.
CGGGGCCTGTATCGGCCTCACGCCGCTGCTGAACCTGCACAACCTCGCAATCTTCTCGCTGATCGCGCTGCTCAATGTCTCCTTCGGCGGGGGAATGCTGGGCCTCGCGCTGTTCACTCCGCTCGGTTTCGCGCTCGATCCGGTTTTCCATCGGGTTGGGCTAGGCCTGCTGGAATCGCCCGGGCTTCGTGCCATGTGGACCGGCTGGTTCAACACCCCGATCGTGCCGTTCACCAACTTCAACAATTCGATCGTCCTGGGGAGCTTCGTCTCGTGGCTGGTGCTGGCGATACCGATCTACTTCCTGGCGAGATGGGGAATCGCGAGGTACCGGGCGACCATTGGTGACATGGTCCGCCGGTCCAAGCTGTATCAGGCGATTACCGCGTCCAAGCTGTACAACCTGTACCGCCTGTTCGACCCCGAGAACTGATGGCGACCAAGATCTTCCGCTGGAAGGCGATCATCCCGGTGGTGCTGTTCCTGGCCCTGGTAGCGGCGCTGTGGATCATCTTCGCCGACCGGATCATCCGCTCCCAGATCGAGAGCGTCGGCTCTTCGACCCTTGGCACCGAGCTCGACTTGGCGTCGTTCCGGCTCCGGGAGAGTGACGCGGCGGCGGACATGGGAGGGCTGCAGATCGCCAACCCTGGTGACCCGATGAAAAATCTCATCGAGGCCAGAACCATCACTGCGGATCTGGTGCCGCTGCCGGCGATGGAAAAGAAGGTCGTCATCGAACGACTGACTCTGTCCGGCCTGCGCTTCGGCACCACCCGCAAGCACCCGGCGCGCCCGGCTCCCAAGGACAGCCCATCCCGCAAGCTGTGGGAGCAGACTCAGGAATGGGCCAAACAGTCCTTCGATCTGCCCAAGATCGCATTGCAGCGGGTGGACACGGTGAAGAGCCTTGTCCTCGATCCCACCCAGCTCGGTACGGTCAAGGCGGCGGAGGCGCTCGCTGCTGCTGCTGATTCAACCCGGCAGACGCTCACCCAGACTCTCCAGTCCATCCAGATCAAGCCGGTGGTAGACTCGGCAACCACGCTGGCTAATCGGCTGGCCAAGACCGATCCCGCGAAGCTTGGCGTCGTCGGCGCCGCCACGGCCGTTGCCGACGTCAAGCGCAGTCTCGATCAGATCGATCAGACCAGGAAGCAGTTGGAGGGTCTGGAGAAGAACGTCAACAGCGCCGTGACTCTTCTCAATCAGGGACTGAAAGACCTCGACGAGGCGCGGCAGCGCGATTACGCCTTCGCGAAGGGCCTGCTGAATCTTCCGCTGGTCTCTGCACCCGAGATCAGCCAGGCTCTCTTCGGGCAACCCAGCCTGGACTACTTCCAGCAGGCGCTGTACTACGCGCAACTCGCTCAGCGTTACCTCCCTCCCGGCCTCCGACCGCTCAACCGCCCGGGACCCAAGCGGCTGCGCATGGCGGGCACCACGGTGGATTTCCCCAAGGAACACGAATACCCGAAGTTCTTGCTGGAACGGGGAGACATTGATTTCGCGTTCGGGGCGGACACCTCCACAGGGGCAATTCAAGGCGGCGCTCACCGGTCTGACCACCCAGCCCGCCCTTTACGGCAAACCGGCCACACTGGCGGCGAGCGGCCGGATCGCGCTGGCCACGCCACTAGTGGTCGAGTTGAAGGGCATGTCGGACCATGTCGGCAGCGTTCCCAAGGACCAGGCCGAGGCCCAGCTGCAAGGAGTCCCATTGCCGAAGCTCAGCGTGTCCGGATTGCCCTTCTCAGTTACTCCAGGAATCGGGAACGCGAATTTCACGTTCGCCTTGGCCGGCGACCGGCTCTCCGGTACCTGGAGCATCCTGGCCAATCACGCCGAGTGGCGTGCCGACTCCGCGAGTGCGGCGAGCTTCGGTCTGGTGGAGAACACGATCTGGCGGGTGGTCTCGGGGCTCAACCAGCTCAAGGTGGACGCGGAGCTGAGCGGGACCATCAGCAAGCCGAGCCTCAAAATCAGTTCCAACCTCGACAACGCTATCGCCACGCAGCTGCGGGCCATTGCGGGCGAGGAGCTTGCCAAAGGCGAGGCCAAGGCCCGGGCGGCGGTGGATAAGATCGTGGCCGAGAAGGTCGAGCCACTTCAGGCCAAAGTGGAGGGATTCAAGGGTCGGGCAGCTCAACAGCTGGGACTCGACAAGACCCAGCTGGACGATGCCCAGAAGCAGCTCGAGGCCCAGCTCAAGCGCTACACCGGCGGGCTCCCCGGCGGGATCAAGTTGCCGAAACTCTGAGCCACGACGCGGGAGAGCACCACGCCCCTCACCAGCGGCCCCGCGCGCCTGTAGATTCCCCGCTTCCGTTTTTCCCCGAGGCCGAATGCGAATCGGAGTGCCCAAAGAAATCCAGCCGGGCGAGGCTCGTGTTGCCCTGGTGCCCGAGTCGTGCAAGAAGCTGGTGCAGTTGGGGTATGAGGTCGCGGTCGAGACCGGCGCCGGTGCCGCCGCGGGGTTCGCCGATGCGGCCTACCGGGAAAACGGAGCCGTTCCAGTCGCGGATGCCGCGAGCGCTGTTCGGCTCGGCCGATCTGCTGCTCAAAGTGACCCCGCCGGCCCTGCCGGCTTCGGGGCGGGACGAAGCGGCCTGGCTCCGGCCCGGCGCGATCTACCTCGGCTCGCTCATGCCGCTGCGCAATCTCGCAGCGGTGCGTGCCCTCGCGGCGCGGAAGGTGACCGCCTTCTCGACCGACGCGATTCCCCGGACGACCCGGGCCCAGTCCATGGACACCCTGTCGTCCATGGCGAGCATCGCCGGCTACAAGGGTGTACTGCTCGCCGCCTCTCAGCTCAATCGCTACTTCCCCATGCTCACGACAGCGGCCGGCATGGTGTTCCCCGCCAAGGTGTTCGTGATCGGCGCCGCGGTCGCCGGCCTGCAGGCCATCGCCACCGCGCGGCGGCTCGGTGCCAACGTCCTCGCCACCGACGTGCGGCCCGAGGTGAAGGAGCAGATCGAAAGCGTCGGAGCCAAGTACGTCGGCATCGAGCTCAAGGAGAGCGCGGCGGCGGGTGGCGGGTACGCCAAGGAGCTGTCGGAGGAAGACCGGGACCGCCAGCGTCAGCTCCTGGCCGAGCAGTGTGCCCAGTCGGACGTGGTCATCACCACCGCGCTGATCGGCGGCGTGTTCGCTCCGAAACTGCTGACGGCCGCGATGGTCCAGTCGATGAAGCCCGGGTCGATCATCGTGGACCTCGCGGCGGACGGCGGCGGCAACTGCGAGCTGTCCCGCCCCGGAGAGACGGTCTACGGTCAACGGCGTCACCATCATGGCTCCGCTCAATCTGCCGGCCAGTATGCCCAATCACGCGAGCCTGCTCTTCTCCCGGAATCTGACCGCCTTCATCCAGGCCTTCACCAAAGACAAGGCCTTTCAGCTCGACCTCAACGACGACATCCAGCAGGGCGCGCTGATCACCCACGAGGGTGAGGTGCGGAACGCCCGGACCAGGGAAGCCCTGGAGAAAGCGCCGGTATGACCCCCGATGCGGCTCCTCCCGCCGTCGACTTCTGGTCGATGCTCTTCGTGTTCGTCCTGTCCTCGTTCATCGGCCTGGGCGTGATCCGCCGGGTGTCCCGGCTGCTGCACACGCCGCTGATGTCGATCACCAACGCCATCTCCGCCATCGCGGTGGTCGGTTCGATCATCGTCGCCGGCGGCGACTATCCCCTCCGGATCCGGATCCTGGGCGCCATCGCGCTCTTCGCCTCGATGACCAACATCGTGAGCGGCTTCCTGATCACCGACCGCATGCTCAAGATGTTCAAGACCGAGCGGAAGCCCGCTGCCGGAGAGCAGTCATGAGCCACGCCGTCGTTCAGCTGGCCTACATCCTCGCCACCGCCCTGTTCATCTTCGCCCTGCACTGGATGAACACGCCGGCCACGGCGCGGAAGGGCGTCTACGCCGGCGTCGCCGCGATGGTGGTGGCGATCGCCGGTCACCTGGGCCCAGCCCGAGGTGGTGAATCACGCCTGGATCATCTTCCCGATCGTCGCCGGATTCGCGGTCGGGATTCCGCTGGCCCGGGTGCCCCTCACCGCGGTGCCGCAGCGGACCGCCCTGTCGCACGCCTTCGGCGGACTCGCCGCCGGGCTCGTGGGAACCGCGAAGTACTACCTCTGGCTGTCCGAAGGGCCCGAAAACCTCACCGCGTTCCGGATGGTCGCGATCATCGTCGAGATCATCCTCGGCTACCTCACCTTCACCGGCAGCCTCATGGCGGCCGGGAAGCTGCAGGAAGTGAAGTGGGTTCCCCAGCGGCCCGGTGACCTATCCGCTCCAGAACGTGATCAACCTGGCGCTGCTCGCGATCGCGGTCGGGCTGGGCATCGCCCTGGTCCTGCATCCCGCCGCCGACTGGGCTCCCCGGCTCTTTCCGGCGATCATCGTCGCTGGCGCTGCTCTTCGGCGTCCTGCTGATCATTCCGATCGGCGGGGCCGACATGCCGACCGTGATCGCGATCCTCAACTCGTACGCCGGGCTCTCCGCCGTCGCGATGGGCTTCGTCCTGGACAACAAGCTGCTGATCACGGCCGGTGCGCTGGACGGATCCAGCGGACTCATCCTCGCGATCATCATGTGCAAGGCGATGAACCGCTCGTTCGCCAATGTGCTGTTCGGGGCCTTCGGTCAGGTCCAGCAGGCCCAGATCGGCGGGGAGACCAAGGTCTATAAGGCCGAGACCATCGAGGGGGCGGCGCAGGTGCTCGAGCAGGCGAGTCTGGTGGTCGTCATTCCGGGCTACGGAATGGCGGTGGCCCAGGCCCAGCACAAGGTGCGGGAGCTCTACGATCAGCTCAAGAAGCGGGGCATCACGGTCAAGTTCGCCATCCATCCGGTGGCCGGCCGGATGCCCGGACACATGAACGTCCTGCTGGCCGAGGCGGACATCCCGTACACCGACCTGGTCGAGATGGATGAGATCAATCCCGACATGCCGCAGTGCGACGTGGCGCTGGTGGTCGGGGCCAACGATGTGGTGAATCCCGCGGCACGGACCGACAAGACCAGCCCGATCTATGGGATGCCGATCATCGACGCCGACAAGGCCCGTACCGTGTTCGCCATCAAGCGCAGCAAGAACCCCGGTTTCGCGGGTATCGACAACGAGCTCTACTTCTCCGACCGGACCTGGATGCTCTTCGGCGACGCGAAGAACGTGATCGGAGAACTGGTGAAGCAGCTCTCGGGCGGAAGCGGGATGCACTGACTAAATTTGGAATCCAACCTTCTCTCACACCCAGCACGTGTACCTGGAGATCAGCTCATGCAGCGCACGCTCATTCTTGCAGGATTGGCCGTCTCGCTCGCCGCGGCCCCGGCGGCGGCCCAGAACTCCTGTGCCGAATACGCCCGCACTCCCGCAATCGGCGGCATGGTCCCAGTGGCAGTCCAAGGATGGGAAGCTGAAGCTCGCGGCGATCGGCACCGAGAAGAAAGACGGGAAGGACTACTACTGGATCGAGATGCAGGGGAGCCAAAGCGGCCCGGAGGCTAAGGGCGGGATCATGCAGGTCCTGGTTCCCTCGTTCCCCTATCAGATGGACGGCATCCAGGGGATGGTCATGAAGGCGGAAGGAAAGCCGGCCATGAAGGCTTCGGACGAGATGCTGTCGATGATGCGAAGCCGCATGGTCGAGAACCCGACCGCCGCGGCGCTGCGCGACTGCGCCAATTGGACCAAAGTGGGCGATGAATCGGTCACGGTTCCCGCCGGCACCTTCAAGACCGTGCATTACAAAGACAGCAAGTCCAGCAATGAGGTGTGGGTGTCTCGCGACGTCGCCTTCGGGATGGTCAAGGGCGTCTTCCCGGAAAAGGCCGGGGAAGTCGTGCTGATTGGCAACGGCACCGGCGCCAAGTCGTCGATCACCGAGACGCCGATGGATATGGGAGAGATGATGAACCATCAGTAACAACGTGAGAAGTGAGAAGTAAGGAGTGAGAAGTAAGGAGTGAGAAGTGCGACGGTACAAAACGAAGCCCTCCGGTCAGCACGGAGGGCTTCGTTTCATCGGAGCGCCTTCTCACTCTCTCACTTCTCACTCCTCACGTTCCTCTCACTGCTCACGCCTTTTCCAGACCACGTCTTTGATCTCCCGCTCTCTTTCGATCTCTTCCTGCGCAACCTTGTAGTTGGCGAGGAATTCTTCCCGCCAAGCCTCCGGCATCGCTGAGCGGAAGAAGCTCGCCGTCATGACATCCTCGCCTTTGCCCCGGGTGGTTTGAACCACGTCCCCCAGGAAGTTGGTGGCGTACCCCACGTCCATCGTGTTGATCACCCGGCACTCGAAGGCGGCGTAGCAGTCCTCCAGAACCGGTACTCCGGTGACGCCCGTGCGATGGCGGATTTCGGCCAACTTGTCCTTGTCGCGACCGCTCACGAATCCCAGCCGGTGCACCAGGTCCAGCTGGCCGCGGTGCAGCAGGTGAACCGTGAACAGGCCGCTTTGCCAGATGAATTCATGGCTCAGGTGCCACTTGTGGATGTGCACCGAAAGCCGCGGGACCTTGGGCGAGATCGAGGCCCGCACGACACTGTCGGAAATCATCCCATTGGTTCGGCCACCCCGAACGGACGTGATCGCGACCACCGGGGAGGCAAATTCACGCAACAGTTCGTAAACGGGGTCGGTCTTCATGGGCGGATTCGTGGGGTCGCGCACTGCGACGTTTGCGGGACTCAGGCATCTTCAACGTGCAATACCCCAAGGAGCAGGCGTCCATTGCTGAGCCGCTCGGCGCACTGGGGAATGGGACTGGAACGCGATCATATGAGGGTCCCGACAACTGTTCAAGGTTTGTGAATTACTAGTGTGCCGACTCCCTAATGCAGTAAGTCATGTAATTGCAATGACTTGTAACGATTTTTTGATTTTTAGGGGTAAATGTCTTTATATTTGTCGTCCTCTTTTGGCACCTCCCCGGGTGGGGCGGCAAGAGAGGGCCTGAGGAGGTGAGAGTCAAGTGACGATTCAGCCACGCCGCAAGCGGCGTCAGGTTCGTCCCGCCCAGATCGCCAAGGCGGTGGATGAAGGGCGAGAAAGTCTCGATCTGTATCTGGATGAAATCAGCCGAGTTCCGCTGCTGAGTCGGGACGAAGAGATGGCCCTGGCACGGAAGGCGTTCCGGGGCAACATCGCGGCGCAGGAGAAGCTGGCCCGCCACAACGTGCGTTTCGTGGTGTCGGTCGCGAAGAAGTTCCAGAATCGTGGCGTCCCGCTGGTCGACCTGATCGGCGAGGGGAACCTCGGTCTGATGACCGCCGCCCGGAAGTTCGATCCGGACCGGGGCGTCAAGTTCATCTCCTACGCGGTCTGGTGGATTCGCCAGGCGGTCCAGGCGGCGATCGCGCGCCACGGCCGTCCGGTCCGGGTGCCGCTCAACCGTACCGCCGATCTGAGTCGTCTGGGCCGCACCACCACCCTGCTCAAGGACCGGCTGGGCCGGATGCCGACCACCGAGGAACTGGCTCGCGCGACCGGGCCTCACGGTGGAGGCGGTCCGCAGCTCTCGGCGCCCTCAACACCGAAGCGGTGCGGCTCGACCATCCCACCCGGGACGGCGATTCGAGCGAGCGGATCGAGCGCTTCACCGCGCTGACCAGGAAGGCACCGACAGCTCGGCCATCGCCAACAGCCAGACTCACGACATCGAGGCGGCGCTGGCGACGCTTCCGCCGCGCGATGCCAAGGTGCTCCGGCTCTACTTCGGGCTGGACGATGGTAACAGCCGGACGCTCGAGGAGATCGGCCGCATGATGGGCGTCACCCGCGAGCGGATCCGTCAGCTCCGCGACCGGGCGCTCACTCGGCTCCGCGAAGGGAGATCAGGGGCAGCGTCTGAGGGACCTGGTTGCCTAAGAGCGTGGCGATAGAGCGTACTCGCAGACAAAGACAGCCTCCGGACATTCCGGAGGCTGTTTCTTTCACTTCTCACGTCTCACGTCTCACGTCCCACGTCGCTCACGTCGCCTACGCTTCTCCCGCGAACATCCGCAGCACCCGCTGCAGGATTCCGCCGTGCCGGTAGTAATCCAGCTCGACCGGTGAGTTGAGGCGTACCACCGCCGGGAAGCTGGTCTTCTTGCCGTCTTCGCTCGTCGCCGTGACTGTCACCCGGCCGCCCGGGGCCAACCCCTGCGCGATTCCGCTGATGCGAGATCTGCTCCGACCGGTCAGGCCGAGCGATGCTCGGGTGGTCCCCGGTTCATAGGCGAGCGGCAGCACACCCATGCCGACCAGGTTGCTGCGATGGATCCGCTCGTAGCTCTCGGCGATCACCGCCTTGACGCCCAGCAGCGCCGGACCCTTTGCGGCCCAGTCGCGGCTGGAGCCGGTGCCGTACTCCTTACCGGTGAGGATGACGAGCGGGGTTCCTGCCTGCGATGTAGCGCATCGCCGCGTCGTAGATCGAGATCACCTCGCCGGTCGGGAAATGCAGGGTCCAGTTTCCTTCCTTGTCGGGCACCAGCGCGTTCTTGATCCGCACGTTGCCGAAGGTCCCGCGCATCATGACCTCGTGGTTGCCGCGACGAGCGCCGAAGGTGTTCCAGTCGGCCTGGGCCACTCCGTGCTCGAGCAGGTAGCGTGCGGCCGGACCGTTCTTGGGAATGGCTCCAGCCGGCGAGATGTGGTCGGTGGTGACCGAGTCTCCCAGCACAGCAAGCACTCGGGCGCCCTGAATGTCCGCGAGCGGCGGGGGCTCCGGAGGCAGGCTCCGGAAGAAGGGCGGATTCTGGACGTAGGTCGACTTCGACATCCCAGGCGTAACGGCTGCCTTCCGGCACCGGCAGTTCCTGCCACACCTCGTCGCCGTCGAACACCGAGCGCGTACTTGCTCGCGGAACAGCTCAGGCTTGAGCGACGCGGCCATCGCGTCGTTCACTTCCGCCGGGGCTGGGCCAGATGTCCCGCAGGAAGACCGGCTTTCCATCTTCGCCGGTTCCCAGCGGCTCGCGAGTCGAGGTCGATGTCGACTCGCCCGGCGAGCGCAAAGGCGACCACCAGCAGCGGAGAGGCGAGGTAGTTGGCCCGGACCTGGGGGTGCACCCGCGCCTCGAAGTTCCGGTTGCCGGACAGCACCGCGGCCGCGACCAGGGCATGCTCCTCGATGGCCGTCGCGATGGGCTCGGCGAGGGGGCCGGAATTGCCGATGCAGGTGGTGCAGCCGTAGCCGACGACCTGGAAGTTCAGCTTGTCGAGGTAAGGCAGCAGACCGGACGCCTTCAGATACTCGGTGACCACGCGCGAACCGGGAGCCATGGAGCGTCTTGACCCAGGGGCGCGTCTGCGAGGCCGCGCTCCACCGCCTTTTTGGCCAGCAGCCCGGCGCCCATCATGACCGACGGATTCGAGGTGTTGGTGCAGCTGGTGATCGCCGCGATCACGACCGAGCCGTCGCGCAGCTCGCAAGCTTCCCCGTTCAGGACCGGCCGCGCAATCGGAGGACGTCTCCGCCACCGTCGTGATCGTGCCGCCGCCGCCCTCGTTTACCCAGCGGCGAGTAGTTGGCCTGCGGCCAGCTCGCGTCGCGTCCTCGGGGACCGCGGCGGTCATGCAGGTCGGGCAGCGAGACGTAGAAATTCTGCTTGAGCTGGGAGAGCGGCACCCGATCCTGCGGACGCCGGGGCCCGGCGAGGCTCGGGTACTACCTTGGAGAGATCGAGGTCCAGGCTGGAGGTGAACTCGGGATCGGGCGTCGCGTCGGTGCGAAACAGTCCCTGCTCCTTGCAGTACCGTTCGACCCGCTCCACTATGGTGCGGTCCCGGCCGGTGCGTTCGAGGTAGCGCGAGCGTCTCCGCGTCCACCGGAAAGAATCCCATCGTGGCTCCGTATTCCGGGCGCCATGTTCGCGATGGTCGCGCGATCGGCAAGGCCGAGGCTGGAGAGTCCCGGTCCGTAGAATTCTACGAACTTGTCCACTACGCCCTTCTTGCGTAGCATCTCCGTGGCCGTGAGGACCAGATCCGTGGCGGTGGTACCGGCTGGCAGCTCGCCGGTCAGCTTCATGCCGACGACTTCGGGAATCAGCATGAAGTAAGGCTGGCCCAGCATCACGGCCTCTGCCTCGATTCCCCCCACGCCCCAGCCCAGCACGCCGAGTCCGTTGATCATCGTGGTGTGGGAGTCGGTGCCGACCAGGGTATCCGGGTAGGCCGTGAGCTCCCCGTGCTGCTCGCGAAGCTGGACCACCGGCGCCAGGTATTCGAGATTGACCTGGTGGACGATGCCGGTGCCGGGCGGAACTACCCGGAAATTGTGGAAGGCGCGCTGGGCGAACTTGAGCAGTTGATAGCGCTCGTGGTTGCGCTCGAATTCGAGCTCCACGTTGCGCTGGTAGGCGTCCGGCGATCCGAAAAAATCCACCTGGACCGAGTGGTCGATCACCAGGTCGCAAGGGACGATCGGATTGATGCGATCGGGGTTTCCCTTCATCTCGGCCATGGCGTCACGCATGGCGGCGAGGTCGACGACGCAGGGCACGCCGGTGAAGTCCTGGAGCACCACCCGGGCCGGCATGAACGGGATCTCGCCTTGCAGCCGCTCCGGACGGATTCCAGGCGGCAAGGTGGCGGACATGGAGCGTCGGTAACGATGCCACGCCCCGCGAAGCGCAGCGCGTTCTCCAGCAGGACCCGGATCGAGAAGGGCAACCGGTCGAGCCGCCCCGCGCCCTGGCGTTCCAGCGCCGGCAGGTGGTACACGGTGGCGCGGTCCGCGCCCAGCTGGATGGTGGTGCGGACCTCGAACGGATCAAGATGGTTGGATGCCATAAGCCGTGATGGGGACGAAGGTGCAGGTTTGGTAAGTCCAAGTATAAACCGCGGACAGGCGATGACCAAAACGACCGCGCTCCCTCACGCGATCACCCGACGCGACGACGGGATCATCATCGAGTGGGATGCGGTGGGCCACGTCGGATTCTATCCGGCCCGCCCATTGCGCCTGGCCTGTCCGTGTGCGGCCTGCATCGAGGAAATGACCGGACGGCCCCTGCTGGATTCCGGCGCGATCGATACGGAGGTGCGTCCCCTGACCGTGGCGCTGGTCGGTGCCTACGGCATCAGGGTGCAGTGGAGCGATGGCCATGGGACCGGGATCTACACCTTCGAGCGGTTGCTGGCGCAATGTCCGTGTCCCAATTGCAACGCCCACCGCCTCGCCCGGGAGCCCGCGTGATCTTCGGCGGCACGTATTGGGTCTGGATCTGGGTGGCCATTCTGGCACTGGGAATTGCCGGATTCGTTCCCGCGGTCAATTGGGGCCGCCACACGAACTGGAAGAATCTGGACGAGATCCTGCGCGGGGCCGGCACCATCCTCGTCTCCGTTGGGATGATCCTTCTCCTCCAGGGCACCCTCCAGATTTTCGCCTCCCTCCTGTTGTTCCTCGCGCTCGTCATGTTCGTTTCCGCCTTCGTGATCGGTCGCAAGAACGAGTAGCCGGATGACCGGGGCCTTGCTCCCATCGCCAGACCGGGCTATCTCATGAATGCGCCCGGTTTTCCTGACCGGCGACCGGACGCCGGATCCAGCCCTCTCGCTGGTCAGGAGGGACCGATGGTGCACCGGCATTCGGTCTGGGGTGAAGCGACCGACACCGGCTTTCTCGGCGGCACGGCTGTCGCCGTTCTCTTTCTGCTGCGTGATCTCTTCCACGGCAAGCCGCTGCTCACGCCGAGTGTTCTGGGGCAGGTGCTGGTCTTCGGCTCTTCGACGCCCGATACCACCAAGATCGATTTCGCTGCGGTGGTCCTCTATACCGCAGTGCACTTCCTTGCCTTCCTCGCGTTCGGATTCCTGGTCACTGTCCTGGTCCGCATCTGCGCTCGCCAGCCGGCGACCCTGATCGCGCTCGTCATTCTGTTCGCCTGTTTCGAGGTGGCGTTCTATGTCGTGCTGCAGACCGTGGCCGATGAAGTGAGCCGGCTGTTCCCCCTCCTCTGGGTGCTGGGCGCCAATCTGGTCGCCACCGCGGTGATGGGTGTCTACCTCTGGCGGCGCTATCCGGAGCTCGGCCGGGCGCTCAAGCGCGAGCCACTCGGCGCCTGAGGGACCAGGTCGCAACGTCCTTTCTCCACCTGCGGAGGCCGGTTAGCTTGCGCTGTAACCCGACCTGACGGTCCCCGTGCTCCTGCGATCCCTGCGTGCGACAGTTTGTCTCCTCGTCGCGCAGGCCTTCCTTCAACCGCTCGCTGCCCAACTCCAGCCTCCGTCGACCGGCGGCCTGCCCGCGCTGGAACAACAGCTGCGCCTCCTGGGTCAGTACAAGCGCGTCTTGTTGATCGGCGCTCATCCGGACGATGAAGACACCGAATTGCTGACCGTGCTGGTCCGGGGAATGGGAGCGGCGGCAGGCTATCTCTCGCTCAACCGGGGGGAAGGCGGGCAGAACCTGATCGGGGAGGAGTTGGGCGAGGAGCTGGGATTGCTCAGGAGCGAGGAATTGCTGGCCGCGCGGCAACTGGATGGTGCCCAGCAATTCTTCACCCGCGCCTACGATTTCGGGTACTCCAAGTCGCTCGACGACACCTGGGCTCACTGGCCTAAGGACAGCGTGCTCAAGGATGTGGTGCGCATTGTCCGCCGGTTCCGCCCCCAGGTCATCGTTTCGATCTTCTCGGGGACACCGCGGGATGGCCATGGCCAGCATCAGGCCTCGGGGTGGGTTGCTCCAGAGGCCTTCGAGGTCGCGGGCGACTCGAGCCGTTTTCCGGAGTTGCTGACCGAAGAGGGGTTTGCGCCCTGGACTCCGCTCAAGCTGTACCGGAGTGCCCGGTTCGACACCGCGGCCACGACGATCACCCTTCAGGGCGGGGTGCTGGATCCGGCGGTTGGTCAATCGTTCCACCAGATCGCGATGCGGGGGCGCAGCCTGCATCGATCGCAGGACATGGGTCAGTTGCAGCACATCGGTCCCTCAACCCTCCGTCTCGCCCTGGTCAAGGACCGGACCGGCAAGGGAACCACCGGAGTGTTCGCGGGACTCGACACGACTCTCGCCGGGACACCCGCGGCTCTCACGCTGAAGGCCGGTGATCGGGCGACTCTGGAGCGAACCCTGCAGCGCTACAACGCCAAACTCGCCGAGGCACGGGCGGCCATTTCACCGGCCGAGGCGGGCAAGATTCCCGCACTGCTCGGAGCGGCGGCGGCGGAGCTTTCCGAGGCGGCGAAACTGGTACGTCAGGTCGGACCCGAGGAGGATTTCGAAGGCGAGGCGGGCCGGCTGGCCGATGCCATCGCCAGGAGCAGCAATCTCCTGGTCGATGCTTATAGTGACGACTCCAGCGTAGTCCCCGGCCAGGAGCTCAGGGCCATGGCCTCGGTCTGGAACGCAAGCTCCACGGCGCAGGGGGTGGATCTCTGCTTCGCCTCTCCTACGATCGGGTGGCGGCTCGACGTCGACTCGGTCACCAGCGTGCCGGTTCCGATGGCGATTCATCGCGGCACCTGCCTCGGTCTGGGAGACTCAGGCTGGCGTCCCCTGAGCCAGGGTGGTGGAATGCTTGCCGCCAGCACGGTGGCCTCGGCTCGGCTTCGCGTGAAGGTTCCCGAACAATGGAAGCCGACGACGCCGTACTTTCTCCGCGCCCCCCGCGCCGGAGATCTCTATCGCTGGGACCCGGCGGACCTCCCCAACTGGGGCCTGCCTTTCGAGAATCCACCGTTCAGCGTCGAAGCGCAGGTGCCGACCGGGCTCGGGATCGGCTATCTGTCCCGCGAGGTCACGTACCGGGTGAACGATCAGGCGCGGGGTGAAATTCGGTCTCCGGTAACTGTTGTGTCGCGGGTCGATGTGAAGCTGCAGCCCGAGACCGAACTGTGGCCGGTGGGCAGCGGTGTCCGGCGCTTCGTGGTGACTCTCACCCACGGCGCCCGCGACTCGACCCGAGGGCAGGTGATGCTGGTGGTTCCGCACGGCTGGAGTGCCCCTGCGGCGCAGCCGTTTCATTTCGGCAGGGAAGGGGAGCGGGCAAGCTTCACATTCACGTTGCGCCCCCCGCAGCGGCTCGCCGCCGGCTCCTACCAGGTCTTCGCCGTCGCCCAGGACGACGGGGGCCACCGCTACGACGGGGGAAGCTTTACCGTCGCGTATTCCCACATCAGGCCCCGGGCTTACTACCGGGAGGCGAAGGCGACGATTCAGGTCGCGAGCCTGACGCTGCCTCACTTGGCGCGAATCGGGTACATCCGGGGTGCGGCCGACCGGATACCGGAGGCGTTACAGACCGTCGGGCTCAAGGTCGAGCTGCTCGACGGCAAATCGCTGGACCAGACCGATCTGTCGCGCTTTCGTGCGATCATCGTCGGCCCCAGGGCTTACGAAACCGATCCTGATCTGCCGGGCAACAATGAGAACCTGCTCGCCTTTGCGCGAAAGGGCGGAATGCTGCTGGTGCAATACCAGCAATACGCCTTCTTCCTGAACAACTACGCGCCCTATCCTCTGACCGTGGGAAGCCGTGCTCCGGGGACCACCACCGTGTCAACCACTCAGCGGGGTTCTCCTTCGGGTGGCGGGACCGCACTGCTGGGCGGCCACGATCGGGTGACCGACGAACGGGCTCAAGTGACCCCGGTGCAGCCGATTTCGCCCGTGCTGCAGCGTCCCAATCGCATCAGTGACGGCGACTGGGCAGGATGGGTCCAGGAAAGGGGCCTCTATCTCGCCCATTCCTGGGCTCCCGAGTATCGCCCCGTGATCGCGATGCACGACCCGGGAGAGCCGCCGCTCGAAGGGGGACTGCTCATCGCGGGGGTGGGCTCCGGCACCTACGTCTACACCGGATTGAGTTTCTTCCGGCAGCTCCCCGCGGGAGTGCCCGGCGCCTTCCGGCTGTTCGCGAATCTGCTGGCACTGGCGGAAAGTCCCGGCAAAGCCGCACCCGGTGCGCAATAGACGGTTGGTTCGCGGCTGGTGGATTTTCCCCTGCGCCCTGCTTCTGGGTCGCTGCGGTCATGACCGCCGTATCCCGTTGACGGTCTATTCCCCGCACGGACGCGACCAGCTCATCCTGATCGAACGCGCCTTTGAGGCGCATCATCCCGACATTGACGTCCGCTGGCTCGACCTGGGCAGCCAGGAGATTCTCGAGCGACTCCGCTTCGAGAAGGTGAATCCCCAGGCCGATGTGTGGTTTGGCGGCCCGACGACGATCTTCCAGCGCGGTGCCGACGACTCGCTCCTTGCCGATTACCGTCCCACCTGGGCATCCTCCGTCCCCAACACCGGAGGCGAGCAATACTTTCCCGTCTATCGGACCCCGGCGGTGATCGCCTACAACTCGGCGGCGGTGCCGGCCAGCGAGGCCCCGGCCGACTGGGACGATGTGCTGGCCCCGCGGTGGCACGATCGAGTCCTGATCCGTGACCCGGTCGCCAGCGGGACCATGCGCGCGATATGGGGCCTGATCATCGAGCGCAGCATCTGGGAGACGGGAGACACCGCCCGCGCGATGGCGTGGCTGCGACGGCTGGACGGGCAGACCCGGACCTACGCCTTGAATCCCGCCTTGCTCGACGAGAAACTGGCGCGCCAGGAGGGACTGGTGACCCTGTGGGACCTCCCCGATATCCTGATCAGCCGCTCCAAAGGAATGCCATTCGGCTACACCTTCCCTTCGAGCGGGACGGTCGTGATCGATGACGCGGTGGCCCTGGTTCGCGGCGCGCGACATCCCGAAGCGGCAAAGCGGTACATCGAGTTCGTCGGCAGCATCGAGGGGCAACTGCTGGCGGCGCGAGGGGTGTACCGGCTGCCGGCCCGGCTCGATCTCCCGCCCGATTCGGTGCCCGAATGGGTGGCCGAGGTAGAGCGAGTGATGAAGGTCGCTCCGATGGACTGGGACCTGTTGGCCCAGGAGGGTGGCAACTGGATGACCTATTGGGATCAGCACGTGCGCGGCTCAGGGAAATCACCCGAGTGGAAGCCGTGAGCACAGACCGGACGACTCCCTACCTCATCCTCGATGGGGTGAGCAAGCGCTTCGGCGAGACCATCGCTGCGGACGGCGTCTCCATCGAGCTGCGCCGCGGCCAGGTGCTTGCCCTGCTCGGACCGAGCGGTAGCGGAAAGACCACGACGCTCCGACTTCTGGCCGGGTTCGAGACCCCCGATGAGGGACGGATCGTGGTGGATGGAGAGGACGTCACCCGGGTTCCTCCCGCGGCTCGCCGCTTCGGCATGGTGTTCCAACACTATGCGCTGTTCCCCCATCTCGACGTAGGCGAAAACGTCGCCTTCGGGCTCGAATCGCTCGGCGTCAAAGGCGAGGCACTGCGGAGTCGGGTCGCGGAATCGCTTCGCCTGGTGGAGCTGGACGGATTCGAACGGCGCCGAGTGGGAGAGCTCTCCGGCGGGCAGCAGCAACGCGTGGCGCTGGCCCGAGCCATTGCTCCCGAGCCTCGGGTCCTGCTGCTGGACGAGCCGCTCTCCAACCTGGATCCGACTCTGCGAGAGCGGACCCGACGGGAAATCCGTGGGGTCATCGAACGGGTCGGAATTACCACGGTCATCGTCACCCACGAACAGGACGAAGCCTTCGATCTTGGCCAGATCGTGGCGGTGTTACGCGCCGGCCGGGTAGAGCAGGTGGGGAGTCCGGACCAGTTGTACTCTCAGCCGGCGAACCCCTTCGTGGCGCGGTTCGTGGGGCGCTCCAGCGCGCTCGAGGTGACGGTGGTAGAACGGAGTCCGAGCCATACCGTAATCGGCGTGACGGGCGGCTCCTGGAGGCTTCCATTACCCGCGAGCCTCCCCGTAGGCGGCAGGGCACTGCTGATTGCCCGGCCGGAGTCGTTGCGGCTCGGGGCACCGGATAACGGAGGAGTCACCGGCAGGGTGATCGAGCGGCGGTTTACCGGGGCGAGCGCCTACTACACGGTTCTCCTCTCGGATGGACAGTCAATTGAAGTCGAAGCACGGCCTGAGGCAGCGCGTCCGGATAGTGTGGTAGGCATTGAGCCTGGCGAGCGCGGATTGCACCTCTTCCCGCTTCCCGACCGATGAATCCGGTCACCTCGCGATCTCGCCTGGCGACGGTTGGACTGCTCGTCCTCGTTGCGTGGCTGGTCGTGTATCCGCTTCTCCTGGTATTAGCCGAGAGCGTTCATAGTCCGGACGGATGGACGCTGGGTTATGTGCAGCGATTCATTTCCGAGCCGCGGGAATGGCACGTCCTGTGGAACAGCGTGTGGATCTCGGTGGCCAGCGTGGCGCTCTCGGCTCTGATCGGAATCCCGCTCGCCTTCCTCTTCGAATGGTTCAACTTCCCGGGACGTCGGATGCTGGGCGCGCTGGTGGCGCTGCCCGTCGTGCTTCCGCCGCTCGTGGGTGTGGTCGCCTTTCTCTTTCTCTATGGTGAGACGGGATTCGCCGCCCGGCTGGTCCAGGCGGTCTTCGGGCTGGAAGAGGCGCCTTGGCGGCTCGATGGAGCCTGGGCCATCCTGCTGGTCCACGCGTATTCGATGTACGTCTACTTCTATCTGCTTGACCCGCGCCGGCTTGGATCGCCTCGACCCCGCGATGCTGGAGGCCGCCGCCTCTCTCGGCGCCGGACGCTGGCGCATGCTGGGGCGAGTCGTGGTCCCTTTGTTGGGACCTTCATTGCTCGGCGCCGCGCTATTGACCTTCATGACCGCGCTGGCCTCCTTCAGCGCGCCGTACATCTTCGGCGGCGGGTTCCGGGTGATGCCGACCCAGATCGTGTTCACCCGCCTCAACGGCGAGTATGGCATGGCGATGGTGCAGACCGTCGCCCTGAGCCTGGTTGCTCTGGCAGGACTCTGGCTCCTTCGGGGCAGCGCGGGCCACACCGGGACGCGCGGCCAGAAAGGTACCGCACCCGACCGGCGCCACATCGAGAGCCGAGCGGTTCGCGCCGCGGCCACCGTGGGAGGATGGCTCTTCGCGGTGTTGCTTTTGCTGCCCCATCTCACCCTGCTGCTGTTGTCGTTCGTCCCCATCGGGACCTGGACTACCCAGCTGATTCCCCCTTCCTACACCACCGGCAACTACACGGCGCTGTTCAGTGAACCGGAGCGCCTGCGTCCTCTGGTCAACAGTCTGTGGATGGCGGGTGGATCGACCTTCCTGGCGCTCGCGATAGCCCTCGCGGCGGGACTTCTCGTGGTCCGGCAGCGATCGCCCCTGGGGCCGGCGCTGGAGGCCGCGCTGGGCCTCCCCTGGGTGGTTCCCGGAACGGTCTTCGCCATCGCGTTGGCCACGATGTTCAGCGTGCATGCCCCGCTGGCGGGCCGGGTGGTGCTGATCGGAACGGTCTGGCTCCTGCCGCTTGCCTATCTCGTCCGGAACCTGCCCATCACCAGTCGATCCATCCTTGCCGGTTTCCGATCGCTCGATCCGTCGCTGGACGAGGCGGCAGCCTCGCTGGGAGCTGGACGCTGGCGCCGGCTCTGGCGGGTGACGCTGCCCCTGTTGAGGCCAGCGATCGCTGCCGGAGCGACGCTCGCCTTTGTCACGGGCCTCGGAGACTTTGTCACCTCGGTCGTTCTCTACACGTATGACACCCGTCCACTCTCCCTCGAAATACTCTCCAGCCTGCGTCAGGGCGACGTGGGCGTGGCGGCAGCCTATGGAGTCCTGTTGATGGTGTTGAGCGCTGTTGTCTTTGTGCTGGGCAGCGACCGGCCAACGGTGTCGGGATGACCGGCCGCCCGCGAATGACTCCCGAGATCAAGCGCCTATCGGTGCTGATCGCGGTGAATTTCGTGGACATGATCGGGCTGATGCTGGTACTCCCGATCCTTCCCTTCTACGCCAGCGACCTCGGCGCATCGCCGGTGACCATCGGCTGGCTCATCGGCGCCTTCTCGATCGCTCAGTTGATCTCGGCACCGGTCTGGGGCCGGGTCTCCGATCGCTATGGCCGGCGACCCGCGCTCATCATCGGGCTCACCGGCTCGGCAGTGGCGTTCCTCGTGTTTGGGCTCGCGACCACGATCTGGCTCCTGTTCCTGTCGCGGCTGATCCAAGGCGCCGGCGGCGGTACCACGGGAGTGGCTCAGGCGTACGTCGCCGACACCGTGCGACCCGCAGATCGAGCCAAGGCGCTGGGCTGGCTTTCGGCTTCGACCAATGTCGGTGTGGTGATCGGGCCGGTGATCGGCGGGCTGGCGATCCAGCTGGGGCGATCGTGGCCGGGATTCATCGCGGCGGCGCTCTGTGCGACGAACGCGTACTTCGCCTGGCGCTGGCTTCCCGAGTCCCGGCAGGCGACGGCCGGTGCCCAACCCCGGGAGCGCAAACCGATCTGGCACGCCGCCTGGACGGTGCTGCGACATCCCACGCAATCGGTCTCCCGTTACGTGTGGATCTACGG
This sequence comes from uncultured Gemmatimonadales bacterium, assembly GCA_963788625.1. Lineage (GTDB taxonomy): Bacteria > Gemmatimonadota > Gemmatimonadetes > Gemmatimonadales > GWC2-71-9 > DATBGE01. The sequence goes on from CAWBHB010000001.1 coordinate 1,829,681, forward strand.
AATCGGCATGCTGGCGTTCACCTCACTCACCGCCATCCTCGCGCTGTTTCTCAAGGCGGAGCATGGAGTCACCGAGAAGACCATCGGTTTCTTCTTCACCTATGTAGGGGTCCTCAATATCGTGATGCGGGTGCTGTTGCTGGGGCCGATCGTGGATCGGATTGGTGAGACTCGCGCGATGCGACTGGGTGCGCTCTTTCTGATCGTGGGCCTCGCGGTCTATCCCCTGGCCCACAATCTCTGGCAGCTTGCCTTGCTCATTCCGCTGGTGCCGGTCGGAACCGCACTCCTCTTCCCCTCGACTACCGCACTGATGTCACGAGTCTCGGAGAAGGAGGAACTGGGAACCACGATGGGAGTCGCGCAGACCTACGCGGGGATCAGCCGGATCATCGCCCCCCTCTTCGCGACCAATCTCTTTCAGTACCTCGGTCACGGAGCGCCCTTCTACGCCGCTTCAGTCATCGTGGCGCTGGTGAGCATCCTCGCCTTCCATGTGGACCCCATTCCCATGCATACCGGGGAGACGCCGGTGCCGGGGGTGGAGACGGGGGCCGAAGCTGTAAGCCCTAAGCCGTAAGCCGTCAGCCGTCAGCCGTCAGCCGTTAGCCATAGCAGCTAAGAGCTAACAGCTAACAGCTGACGGCTCCACCTTCAGAACTCCGCCCCCAACGCCACATTCAGATGATTCGCCGTCTCCTTCGCCGGCGCCGTACGTCGTCGCGATGTGGCGGAACTCGATGCCCAAGATGAGCGGGGCAGGCCGCCATTGGATTTCACCGACGACCGTCTCGTTCTTCAGCCGCTGCGTGGCCTGAATCAGATCCTGGTCCTTGGGATCATCCATTCCATAGCTGGCGCCCAATTCCCAGCCGGGAGCCGGCCGCACCAGCAACTGTCCCCATCCTCCGTGAGTCCGAACCGGCACGCCATTCAACCCGAAATTCTGCCCGATCCCACCGCCGCCGAGCCCGGCGACAGCCTGCCCGGTAAACGCTTCGCCGCGCAGCTCGACCATGCGGCCGATCGGGATCTGCCAGAGCAGGGCGGCAGCTTTCGAATCCAGCAGCGAGTCTCCCGTCGTCGCGAACCAGCCGAGGTGACCGCCAACGCTGATCTCTCCGCTTTGCGCCCCTTCTCCCCAGCGAAGCCGAATCCGACTCTGCAAATAAGGTCGCTTGCTCGCCTCGGCTTCGTCTGCCTGGGTCAGGAATAGACCTTGTGCCTCGTAGCCGGTTGGGGCCAGGATCGCGGCCTCGAGGCCCAGTCTCGCCTTGGTGCCGGAGAGTACATCTCCGGTAAGACGGATCTGGGGAATCCAGAGCCAGAGATTCCCGGAGGCCGAGAGGGAGGACAGCCCGATACTCGCGAGCGATGATGGATTGAGTTCGACGATCGGCGGAGCCTCCTGACCTGCGAGAACCTGGAATCGGTTCCAGGTCATCTGGGCCCAGGCTCGCCGGATCCGCAGGAGCGGAAAGGTGCGGCCGCCATTGGAGGGCTGCTGCCCACCCCAGAAGTCCACGTCCAGTTCTGCGTTGAAGTCTCCACCTGCAACACCAGCCAGGAAGCCGTGAGCGGTCACCCGACTCTGGCGCACCGTCGCACCGATCCCGTCGGTTGGAAAGCTGTCCCCGGCAGTGGGGGGAATCGCGGCCTGTGGCAGATCGATGTTGTTGGTCTTACCGCTGGTATAGAAGCCGTTCATGAGGACCATCACCGTGAGGTCGAGCTCGGGCTTGGGATGGTCCTGCGCCCGAAGCGGGTTCCCGATGACGTAGGACAGGCATAGCGCGGTGATGGCCAGACGCTTCATGGATGAAAACCGCGTTGTGGTTCCCGGTTGACGCCCCTCGGGTCGAGGGGCTAAGCTACGAACAATGCGTAAGATACGCCGGTCATTTGGGATTTGGATCGTACCAGTGGCCCTAGCGATTCCGGCATCGGCGATGCCCCTTCGGGCCCAGAGTGGTGCCACCCTGACCGGCCAAGTGACTCTCCTCGACAAAGGCGATCGTCCCCCATCCGATGTAGGTCAGGCTGTCGTGTGGCTCACCGGCGATCAAGCCCCGGCCGGAGTCCCCGATACAGTGGAGATCGCGACCGAGGATAAGCAATTCGTGCCCCGGCTGATCGTAGTACCCCGGGGATCCACCGTCGCCTTCCCCAATCACGATCCGTTCAATCACAATGTCTTCTCGGTGTCACCCGAGGGTCCGTTCGATCTGGGACTGTATGGTCGCGGGACCGCGAAGTCGGTGCGCTTCGACCGGGCCGGCGTCATCAAGGTGTACTGCAACGTGCACGCAAGCATGCGGGGTCTGGTTGTGGTGCAGGAGACGTCGCTGTACGCTCAGCCGGGGGCTGACGGGTCCTTTCGCCTGGACGGAGTACCGCCTGGAGACTACATCCTGCACGCCTGGCACGAACGGGCGCCCGAGGTGACCAGTCCGCTCAAGGTGACGGACGAGTGGCGCCGGCGCCGGTGGCGGTGACCCTGGACGCCCGCGGCTATCGCTTCGTGCAACACAAGGACAAGACGGGCAGGTCCTACTCCGACCGGAGCCGCCGGTATTAAGTCGCCGCTGTTGCGAGGCCTGGGCCTCAAACTCTTCCTGGCGATCGTCCTCGTGGTGATCGCCACCCTGGGCGGCGCGCTGGCGCTGATCCGGTTTCGCGCCAGTCAGGCGGCCGACGCCGCGATCGATCGGGGACTTCAGGCGACTCAGTCGGCGATCGACGACGCGCTGGCGGGCCGAGGGCACGCGTTGCAACAGTCGGCCCGGGTGCTGGCACAGGTTCCTACCTACATCTCCCGCATCGAAGAAGCGCTTCACACCGGCAATCGTGCCAACCTGCTCGATCAGGCCGACGAGTTCCGTACTCAAGGAGATGCCGCCTGGGCCCTGATCACCGATCAGGCCGGCGTGCTGCAGGCCTCGACCCGCTCGGCCTCGGCGTTCGGAGATTCGCTCGGCAACAGCACCCTGGTCGGCGAGGCGCTTGGTGGAACTCCGACCCAGGGAATCTGGGTGGAGTCTACTCCAGCCGGTGACTCGTTGTTTCAGGCGATCGCGGTCCCGTTGGCCGCTCCCGGCGGCTCCGTGGTCGGCGCGCTGGTCATGGCGTTGGCCCTCGACATGGGCTTTGCCGACCGGCTCAAGCGGCAGACCGCTTCGGAAGTCGTGTTCGTCGCGTTCGATACCCTGGGCGTTCCCCGGGTCGCGGCATCAACCCTTCCCGCCGGCACGCTCGACGAGGCGCTGCGCAAGCGTACCGCCGAGGGAATGGCTCCAGACAGTGTTCCCAAGCGACTCGGAGTCAAGGCAGGGGGAATGACCTGGATGGCGGCGGTAGGACCGCTCCAGACCGCTTCCGGCGTCACGGTGGGAGAGTACGCCGGCCTGCGCGCGCGCGAGGCGGAGCTGGCGCCCTTCACCTTGCTGCAGCGCTCGATCGTTTACGCGTTTTTCGCCGCACTCGGCATCGCGCTGATCATCTCGCTCATCCTCGCCCGCCAGATCACGAGCCCCCTGCGCCAACTGGTGGACATGACCCGGGAGGTGGCCGAGGGTCGTTACGAGGGCAGCCTCGATATCAAGTCCCACGACGAGATCGGCGAGCTGGCCGAAGCCTTCCAGCGCATGCTGGACGAGTTGCGGGAGAAGCAGCGGTTGGTCGAGTTCCTGGGCGGCACGAGTGGCGGCCGCACCGTGTCGGTGTCCTCGCCGAGTTCCGCGGTTCACACTCCCAGCAAGCTCATGCCGGGCTCGGTGCTCGCCAATCGCTACGAAATACGGGAGCAGCTCGGCGCGGGTGGAATGGGAGTGGTCTATCGCGCGTTCGACCGGGAGCTGCAAGGAGCAGATCGCGATCAAGACTCTGCAACCCGGCCTGCTCGGGCGATGCCCACGTGCTGGAGCGCTTCAAGCAGGAAATCCGGCTCGCCCGCAGGATCTCACACCCCAACGTGGTGCGCACCCACGATCTCGGCGAGTCGGACGGCACCTACTTCATCACCATGGAGTACGTCGAAGGCACCGGGCTGGATGAGCTGCTCGACCAGCGGGGAGCGCTGCCCCTCGGCGTGACCCTGACCATCGGGCGACAGCTCTGCCGGGCGCTGGAGGTCGCTCATGCGCAGGGAGTCGTGCATCGCGACATCAAGCCGCCCAACCTGGTGCTGGATGCTCAGGGATTCCTCAAGGTGATGGATTTCGGCATCGCTCGGCTGGTTGAGGGTCGTCAGCCACCGGGTAGCCAGCTCACCGCCTCTGGCAGCATCATCGGCACGCCGGAGTACATGGCGCCGGAGCAGTTGATGGGCGAGTCGGTGGATGGCAGGGCCGATCTCTACGCGGCGGGAACCGTGCTGTTCGAATGCGCGACCGGCAAAGCGGGTATTCAACGCGACTCCTTCGGCTCGATTCTGCTCAAGCAGGTGCAGGAGACACCGCCGGATCCCCGGACCATGGTCCCCGGTCTTCCGCCGGCGTTCGCCGAGCTGATTCTGAAAGCGCTCGCCAAACGTCCGGCCGATCGCTGGCAGACGGCCGAGGAGTTCCATCAGGCACTGGACCGGGTGCGGGTCTGACGACAAGGAGGGTCTGACGTGAGCACCGACAAGCGGTTCGAGCTGTTGGAGCAGCGGGTGGCGACACTGGAGCAGCTGGTCCGTCAGTTGGCCGGGGCCGCACTCACGGAAAGCCCAAGAGCCGCTTCCGCCGGAGCGGCCAGCCTTGTGGTGCCGGCACCACCGGCTGCCGCCGCAACATCGCCTCCCGCATTCGCCGCCACTCCGGACGGCCCCATGGTTTGCCGGCCCCTCGCGTTCGGGACCCGCCAGTCGCTCCGCCACCTTCGCCGCGCCGGAAGGCCAGGACCGACTCGGAACAGTGGCTGGGGCAGCGCGGGCTGCTTGCGGTCGGGGTCATCTTCGTGGTGCTCGCGGCGGGTTACCTGCTCAAGCTTTCGTTCGATCGCGGCTGGATCTCGCCCGCTGGTGCGCTGCAGCGGCGGGGCGCTCGCCGGCATCGCGGTAGGGGCCATCGGCTGGAGGCTGCACGAGAAGGGGCTCCGGACCTACGGCGCGGCGCTGATCGGCGCCGGTGGCGCGATCGTCTACCTCGCAGTCTGGGCCGCGACGCGGCTCTACGGGTTCCTGCCGCCGTTCACCGGGAATCGCGGGACTGGCGCTGGTGTCGGTGGCGGTGGCCTTCGTGGCCTATGCGATCAATCGCGAGGCACTGGGAGCCACCGCGGTGCTCGGTGCCTTCTTCGCACCGATCCTGCTCGGCAAGGAAGCGGGGAGCGTCAACGCGCTGCTGCTCTATCTGGCCGCAATGGCCGTCGGCCTCGGATGGGTCTCAGCCCAGCGGCACTGGAGGATCGCGACGTTCCTCGTGGCGCTGAGCTACTTCGGCATCGCCACCTCGGGAATTCTGCGCGAGGCCGCGACCGTCCTGGCTCTTCGCCTACGCGATCTTGGGCGGCGCGGCCGGACTCTTCTGTCGGGTTACGGGAGGGCTGGTGGGAGACCCGACTGCTCTCCTTCGCGGGCGGATGGGGCATTCTGGGCTCGCGGATGAGAAGCTGACCGGCTCGCATCGAACCACCGCACTGGGCGGGTTGGTTCTCGCCGCACCGGTCTGGTGGCGGGCCTGGCGCGCTTCGGGGATCTGGGCGCCCGGATTCTTCGACCGCTCCTCGGCTCAGCGCGGATCTCGATCGGTGAGACGTTCTACTTCTACGTCACGCCGATTCTCGCTGGGTTGGGCGTTGCACGGCCTGGCGCCGGATCTGTTCGACCGCCAGCCGGGACTGGTCGCGGCGATCATCGGCGATGCCCTACCTCCTGGTTGGCTATGGCACTCCCGCCGGCGCGCCTTCGCGATGGTCGGCACCACGCGCCCTCGCCGTGGCGGCGATGAACCAGTGGCCCGGTCTCGGTGCGGTCTGGGCCTTGCTGGCCGCTCACCCTGATCTGGGCCGCGGCCGATCACAAGCTGAGACCGGGATGACGGCCGCTGGTATGCCCTCATCGCGCTGGCGCTTGCGCTTGACTCACCTGGTGGGAGATGATCTTCCCCGCCGGGCGGACAGCGAGCCCGCCTTCGTCGGTCCCTGGGCTCTTGCGCTCTGGGCGACCTGCGGGACCATCTTCGCGCTCGCGGCCGGCTTGCTGCGGGAGAGCCACGGCGCAAGCTGGCGTCGTGCGGGGAATGAGACCGGCGGGCTCTCCTCTGGACGCTCGGTGGCGTGCTGGTCTGGTTGGGAGTCACCGGTGAGCTGATCACCTTCTTCGACCAGAGTTCGCTGGACGATCAGACCGCGAACCTGGCCAGTGGGCTGTCGGTGAGCGCCTGGTGGATCGCGTTCGCGGGTGGGCTGGTTGCGGCCGGGTTTCCGTCGCTCCATCAAGGTTCTGCGGCAGGCCGGCATGGCGGTGCTGGGCCTGGCCGTACTGAAAGTGGTTTTCTCGGATCTCTCCTCACTCGACGCGCTCTATCGCGTCGGTTCGGCGTTCATCCTGGGCCTGGTCTCGCTGGGTCTGGCATATCTCTATCATCAACGCGCACAGGGTCGGAGCCGATGAAACGCAGTTAGCTCTCAGCTCAGCTACCACCTTCCCGCACGATCAGCAGCCTGACACCAGACGACTTCATCGAGGCAAACTGGGACGACATCCTGCCGCTTCTATCAGGAGCTGGCGACGCGCCCGCTGGTTCGCCGATGGGATGGAGGCGTGGCTCGCGGACTGGTCACGGCTCGAGGAGGTGCTCACCGAGGCCGCCGGCCTCGCGATGATCGCCTACACCTCCGACACCACCGATCAGGGTCAAGGAGTCGCGGCATCTCCGCTTCTCGGGTGTGGTCCTCCCTCGCGCCGATGAGCAGGGAGTGGAGCTGGCGCGGCGCCTGGTGGAGAGCGGTTATAGCCGGCCCGATCTGGAGCCTGCGCTTGCCCAGTTTCGGACTCACATCGAGATCTTCCGGGAAGCCAACGTGCCGCTGCATGGCACAGGTCGAGGAGCTGGCGCCCGTTATCAGAAGCTGACCGGTGGGCTCACCGTGAATGGGATGGCGCGCGAGAAGACCATTCCCCAGCTGCAGCCGTTCCTCCAGAGCAGCCGACCGCGCCGTGCGCGAGCGCGCGTTCCGGCTGGGAGCCGGTGCCTATTTCGAGCACCGGACCGAGCTGATGGACATCTTCGACGCTGCTCTTCGACTCTGCGTTCGCGAATCGCCGCCAATGCGGGGTTCCCGAACGTCGAGGAGTACGCCTTCCGCTCGAAGTGCCGCTTCGACTACACACCCGCGGACTGTCGCCGCTTCCACGAGGCGGTCGAGGCGGTGATCGCGCCCGCGGTCGAGCGCCTGATGCGCCGGCGCGCCGGAGCGGCTGGGCGTCGGCATGCTGCGGCCCTGGGATGTGGGCGCCGACCCCGATGGCCGGCCTCCGATCCGGCCCTTTGAAGATGCGGCCCAACTTATCGAGACCAGCGGCCGCGTCTTTGAGCGGGTCTCGCCTGCCTGCGGCGCCGAGTTCAGAGACCATGATGGCGGAACAGCTGCTGGATCTCGACTCTCGCAAGGGCAAGGCACCCGGCGGCTACTGCGAGACGCTCCACTACCGCGGACGGCCTTTCATCTTCATGAATGCGGTCGGCGTCCTCGAGGACGTGTCGACCCTGCTGCACGAAGGCGGGCACGCGTTCCACGCCTTCGCCGCTCGGCAACAGCCGCTGATCTGGCAGCGCCATCCGGGGCTCGAGATGTGCGAGCTGGCCTCGATGTCCATGGAACTGCTCGCGGCGCCCTATCTGGAGCGGCGAGACGGAGGCTTCTTCGATTCCGAGGACTACCGGCGCGCGCGGGTCGAGCATCTGGAGGACGTGCTGCTCACGCTCTCTCACGTCGCGTCGGTGGATGCGTTTCAGAGCTGGCTCTACACCAGCGGGGAGGGTGGGGACCGCGACGGCCCGGGACGCGGCCTGGCTCCGGATCCGCAGTCGATTCGAGCGGGGAGTGGATTGGTCGGGCTGGAACGGGAGCGGGTGGCCCGGTGGTACCGTCAGCTCCACATTTTTCTTCACCCGTTCTACTACATCGAATACGGCCTGGCCCAGATCGGCGCACTGCAGGTCTGGCGGAACAGCATGAGGGATCCGGCGGAGGCGGTGCGCCGTTACCGGGCGGCGCTTGCGCTGGGCGCCACCCGCTCGCTGCCGGAGCTGTATCCAGGCGGCCGGGGCGGAATTCACCTTCGATGCGAGGGTGATCGGCGAACTGGCGTTGCTGGTGGAAGCGCGAGCTGGAGCGGCTGGGAGAAGGATCTACCAGCGCCTAATCGTCCCGGTTGCCTCCGGGACAGCCGGAGGCGAGATTCCTCACCCGGAAACCCCACCTACAGGGAGGGAACTGGATGGCCAAGGAAGAGGGAATTGAGATGGAAGGCGTCGTGAGCGAGGTGCTGCCCGACCGAAACTACCGGGTGCTCCTCGAGAACGGGCACTCCATCCTGGCGTACGCGGCGGGCAAGATGAGCAAGTTCAAGATCCGGGTGCTTGAGGGAGACCGGGTCACCGTGGTGCTCAGCCCGTACGACCTCACCCGCGGCCGGGTCATCTACCGCCACAAATAGACGAGGGCAGGGGACGCCCTGACGCGCGACCCTGCCCCCGTTGCCCGCGAAGCTGCGCTGCTCTTTGGGCTTACTTACCCACCTTCGATGACGTTCTCTGCGGCCGGCCCCTTCTGGCCTTCCACGATGTCGAACTCGACGCGATCGCCCTCGGCCAGGCTGCGAAAGCCGTCGGCCTTGATGGCGGTGTGGTGCACGAAGCAATCCTTGCTTCCGTTCTCGGGCGTGATGAAGCCATAGCCCTTCGCGTCGTTGAACCACTTCACAGTGCCGGTGGTGCGTGCCATGCTGCCAAACTCCTGATGGGGTGGAGATCGTCGGGGTGAGGTGGAGATCACCCGCACCGGCCGACCGCTGCATGAGAGCGGGCCAATCCCGCCTCATCAGTTAGAAAAAGAGACCCGGGCATCCTACCCGGGTCTCGCGTTAATCCAGAAGGGGTTCCTGCTGGTCGCCTACCCGGCCAATTCCGTTAGCCATTCAAGCCGACATAAAAATGGGCAGCGGACCACTGTAGTCAAGGGGTCGGTTTCCACCATTTGAGCGCAGTTTTGGCCCATTCACCGCTGCGCCGACGCAGCCCGCGACCGGTCGCTCGATTGACCGCCTGGAGGAATTCTGCGGCTGATGGAAACCGCTGTTCGACCTCTGCATTGAGAGCGCGAGCAAGTACTCGCTCCAGATCTTCGCTCAAGTCGGGACGTTCCTCGCGCAAGCGGCGGCATCTGGTTCGTGGTCTGCCGACCCAGCACTTGTTCCACCGTCGAGCCCAGAGAAAGGCGGCCGGCCGAGCAGCGCAAAACAGGCGACGGCGGCCAGGCTGTAGAGATCGGAGCGCTGGTCAACTCGTTCTCCCAGAAGCTGTTCCGGGCTCGCGAACATCGGAGTGCCGGATTGGCTCGTCGCGCCGCCGAACTTCCCCTGCCCTCGGAGCGCGAGCGCCAGACCGAAGTCGGTGATGCGGAGACTTCCGTCCTGCTCGGTGAGCATGTTCTCAGGTTTGATGTCGCGGTGCACCAGCCCGGCGCTATGGGCCTGCATCAGCGCGGAGAGCGCCTTCCTTGAGTAACCTTACGACCCGATCGACCGGCAGCGGCCCGTCGCGCTCCACCATCTGAGCGACGTTCGGCCCCCGTACGAATGCCATGGTGTACCAAATTAAGCCGGCTCTTCCGCCGATGTCGAAAATATTGACAATGTTGGGGTGGTTGAGCCGCGCGGCGAGCTGTGCTTCACGGCGGAACCGCTCGACCACGGCCGGCTCCCGGGTGAACTGCGGATGGAGCGCCTTGAGGGCCACCTCCCGCTCGAGATGGAGGTCGCGGACCCGGTAGACTCGGCCATACCCCCCGGTTCCCAACGAACTCAGCAGCTCGTAGTCGTCCCCTAGCGCGCGACGCAATCGCTTCTCCCAGTGCCGTCCGTCGTCGCTCTCGGGAAGCCCAAGCCGGGGTCCCGGCTCGGCCGCGGGGTTGTCGAAGGTCCCCGCGTCCGACGCGAAGTCCTCCAGCATCTCGGCCGCGGTCAGGTAGCGGTCGTCGGGTGCCGGGCGCAGGGACCGAAGCAGGATCCGCTCAATGGTCCGGGGGCAGTTGGTCCGCAGCTCCGAAGGCGGCTTCAGAGCCAGCGGGTCGAGCGGGGGTTCGTGTCCGGTGACGGCGAAGTAGAGAATCGCGCCGGCGGTGTAGATGTCGCTGGCCGGATCGCCCGGGGTGCCGCCCCGGACCTCGGGCGCCATAAAAGGCTGGCCCGACGGCTCCTCGCCCGGAGGGATCACCGGGAGGGTCCAGTTACAGAAGCGCAGGTCGGTGACCGTGCCGCGTCCCGCCAGGTTCAGCAGCAGCGAAGCCGGGACGATGCGCCGCACGATGATGCCGTGGGCGTGCGCGTGCTCCAGCCCGGTGAGGATGTCGCGTGCGAGCGTGTGGACTGTTGGGAAGGGACGCGGCCCGCGCTGCACCGCCTCCTGCAGGCTTTCGCCTTCGATCCAGTTGCCGACCCGGTAGGCCAGTTCGCCGATCACCGCCGCGTCATACACATGGCGGATGGCCGGATGATCCAGCTGGGCCAGCGCCTCGGCTTCCCGGAGGAACCAGGCGCGGATCTTGTCGTCGGGATAGAAATTGACCCTGAGGCTCACCCGACGGTTGAGCGTCTTGTCGTGAGCGATGAACAGCACTCGCTCGCGAGAGGATGCCACCATGGACTCGAGCCGATACCGGTGGCCGAGGGCGGCGTCGGTGCGTTGGTAGTAGTTGAACGGGGTCGGGGTGGTCATCCGGCCACCCGCCGCAGGCGGATCATAGCAGCGGCGTCGCGCGACTCACCCGGCGTCGTTCAACCCGCCCGCGGTGACCGCAACGCCCCGGGCTGCACCAACGGCGACCCTGTTGGGGAGTGAGGTCGGTGAAATACAGCCCGCAATCGATGCCCGCGCAGCGGCGGACATGGGCCAGCGGGTTCGCCAGCGTGGAGGCAGCCGAAGCGGCGATCGCCTCGATCGGGTGTAGGCGGGCGCATCGCCTGGAAGCGGAGCCGCCAGGCTCCTCCCACCCGGATCAGTTGCTCGGTCCCCTCCAGACCTCCGAGGATGCCGTTGATGATCTGGGTGAGCGCCGAGGAGGGGGTGCGGCTGGCGTCGAGACACTGGGCCAGGTCCACCAGCTGATCCCGCAGTCGTCGTACCCGCTCGATGTCCACGTCGCCTTCGGCGCTCAGCTTCAGCGCTCGGGTCCAGCGGAGATAGGCGGCGTGGTCGGGAAGGCGATCGTGGCGGTGAGGAAGAAACGGAGCGGTGTTCGCGAAGTCCAGCCAGAGCGAGTCGCCCAGGAGGATGAACTCGGGATCCGCCATCGCTAGAGGTCCTCGGCGACTTCGACCGCGTTGCGGCCGCCCCGCTTCGCCCGGTACAGGGCCGAGTCCGCGCCGGCGAGCAGAGTACTCGGGCTGGCGCCGTGTCGGGGAGCCTCGGCGATGCCCATGCTGAGCGAGGGGCGTCCGAATTCCGGGTGGGTTCGCTCCAGGGCCGCGACGCTGCCCTGCACCCGGGTTATGAACGCCATCGCCTCTTCCGCGGTGGTCATGGGCAGGATGACCAGGAACTCGTCCCCACCCATGCGTCCCACGGCATCAAGCGTCCGGCACTGCTGCCGGAGGATCTGACCGATGAGCACCAGCAATCGGTCTCCCGCGGCGTGACCCAGGGTGTCGTTGACCAGCTTGAAGCGGTCCACGTCTACCAGAACCACGCTGGTATGCAGCGAGTGCCGTCGGCCGCGAGACAGTTCCGCGTCGAGGCGTTCCTCCATCGCGCGCCGGTTGCCCAGCGTGGTGAGCGGATCGGTGGTCGCGGCGCTCTGCAGCTGCTCGACCAGATGCGCGTTCTTCAGAGCGATCGCAGCGGCGAAGGCGAGAGTACCCGCCAGCTCGTATTCCGGAGCGCCGTAGCCTTGCTCCTGCAGCCGCGGTCCCAGGGCCAGCACGGCCAACCGTTCGACCCCGGCATCCAGCGTGACTACGAGCTGGGTATTGGAGGGGAGCAGCCGGGCCAGCGTGGCGTCGGCCGTGCTCAACGCCGGGGTTCCACTCGGCAGCGCCTTGTCCAGCGCAACCAGATCGATCGAGGTCAGAGCCATCGGTCCCTTCAGGGACCGGAAGACCTTCGGGATGTAGGAATCGCCCTTGCGGGCGATACAGGCAGGCCCACCAGGCGAAAAACACCTCGGTCATGAAATCGAGAATCAGATTCTCGGTTTCTTCCGCCGAATGTACCGAGGAGAGCAGCCGCGCCACCTGGCGCAGAGCCTTGAGCTGGAACGCAGCGTCCTCGAGTGCCTCTTGCCGCTCCCGGAGTACAGTGTGCAGCTCCACCATGATCGCGAGGCCCAGCGCGATCGGGATGGCCTGGCCGGCCATCTCCTTTGCGACCTCGGGATCGGCGTGGATCACCACTTCGGTCTGACCACTCGAGAGCCGGCTTACCTCCTTGGCGCTCGCCACCCACTCGGGGGTGGAACCTACGACCGGTCGAACCCCGTTGGGGGTGTTGAGGGAGAGCCAGATGTGGTCGTTGTTGAATCGGCGAACCAGCGCCTCGCGACAGCGCTCGAACAACTCACTGTCGGTACGGGAATGGCGACACGCGGCAGCAAAGGCGCTGGGCAGCGTGGCGAGGGCCGGCAGCGGGGGGGAGGCATCCATCTGTAAGTGCAATATAGCGATAGGCCTTGCCGTGGGGGAGGCGGCGACCAACCGCTTCGGTCATCCGGTATCCCCTTGCTCGAGTTCCCGGGCCAGAAGCTCCATCAGGCCCTTGAGCTCGAGCAGCATTCCCGTTCGTGGTCCACTCGGTACTGCCTCAAGCGCGGTGATGACGCTGCCGTACCACCACAGGGTTTGTTCCGCCGGCGCCTCGCGCGTACGCCGAGAGATATTCGACTCCCAGGCGGCGTATGTCGGTGAGCGTTGAGCCACAGAGGTGGATCTGGTTCGCCGCACAGATATCGAGGGCTCGTGGCCCCGCCCCCGAAAGGTTGGCCAGGTAGTCCATCCGGCAGACTTCCCAGTTCCGCTCGCGGCCGCGTGAGTCGTATCGCGGTTCGGCCACATCTCCGATCACTTCCGAAACCATGGCGCCGAACTTCTCGGCGATCTTGGTGACCAGTTGGACCCGGCTCGCGAACGAGGCCTCGTTCACCAGGTGACTCAGGATGCCGGAGATGATGGTGATCTCGTCGCAGCCGTAGCGGGCAAGGATCACCGCGACGTTGGCCGGCTGAGTGAGGTGCAGCGCACCGCTGCCCCGTCGCGCCCGAGGGGGGAGGTGCTTCGCCGCGAAGGCAAAGGCGTGGCTGATCCGGTCGGAATAACCGTGGGAGGTGGACATGGGTCAGGGAATGCCCAGCATCTTATGGGTCTGCAGGCTCAGCCGCCACTCCGGATGACGCAGACAGTACTCCAGCGCCAGCCGGGTGTTCCGCTCCCGGTCGGGGCCGTCCATCGGCTGCAGCAGGAAGTGATCGAAAGCGAGGTCACGGTACTGCTCCGGATCGCCCCCTTCCTGCGGGTACACCAGTTTGAGCTCGTTGCCGCGTCTGCAGCACCAGGTCGGCTCCAACCTTGGGGCTCACGCAGATCCAGTCGAGCCCGGGCGGTGGGAGGATAGTGCCATTGGACTCCACCGCGACCGCGAAGCCGAGCTGATGGAGCGCATCGATCGCGGCCGCGTCGAGCTGCAGGAGCGGCTCCCCGCCGGTGCAGACCACCATTCTGCGGGCGGTCGGCGACGAATCGGCCGGCCACTTCTCCGCGACCGCCCGGGCCAGGTCCTCCGCCGTGGCAAACTTGCCGCCGCCCGGACCATCAGTGCCCACGAAGTCGGTATCGCAGAAGTCGCAGGTCGCCGTCGCCCGATCGCTCTCCCGCCCGGTCCACAGGTTACACCCCGCGAAGCGGCAGAACACCGCCGGACGACCGGCGTTCATCCCTTCGCCCTGGAGGGTGTAGTAGATCTCTTTGACGGTGTAGCGTCATGGCTCACGGGCGAATGGTGAACGGTGAGGAGTGAACGGAGGTCCGTCACTCCCCATTCATTGTCCCACTGCCGTTCACCTTCCTCATTCTCCCGTTCACTCGCTTCACTCGTTCACTCCTTCACCGCTTTCCGACATACGATCGCCGGGTCTTCCATCCCATTCTCCCTGAAACCCCTTGAGCCGCAGCTGGCAGGAATCACACTCGCCACAGGCCTCTCCGTTCGGACTGGGGTCGTAGCAGCTGCGGGTGAGACTGTAGTTCACTCCCAGCGCCAAGCCTCGCGCGATGATTTCCCGTTTCGACAGCTGCAATGAGCGGAGTGTGAATTCTGAACTTCGCCGTGCCCTCGACGCCCGCCTTGGTCGCCGAGATTGGCGAGACGCTCGAACGCGGCGACGTATTCCGGGCCGGCAGTCCGGATATCCGCTGTAGTCCAGCGCGTTCACCCCGAGGAAGATATCGGCAGCTCCTTCGACCTCGGCTAAGCCGAGGGCGTAGGCCAGAAAGATGCGTATTGCGGGCCGGCACATAGGTCACCGGGAATCTCGCGGCTCAGCTCCTCGGGAGCGCCGATTCTTGGGAACCGGGATGTCAGCCGTGAGAGCCGAGCCGCCCATCGGCGCGGAGGTCGAGCTCAACTTCCAGGTGCCGGGCCACACCAGACGGCCCGTGCCACTGCGCGCGCCGCTTTCAATTCCACGGCGTGCCGCTGCCCGTAGTGGAAACTCAGGGCGACGCACGTCGTAGCCCTCGGCCTTGGCGATGGCGAGCGCGGTAGCCGAATCGAGTCCCCCGGAGAGCAGGACGATGGCGCGAGGCTTGGTCACCACGGCGAGCCCGGTGTCTCAGGCCTGAAGCGCGGCCCGCAACGCCGGCTCCAGCTGGGGGAATCGAAAGCCGGAAACCCGATCTGCTCCAGTTTCTCGGGCAGGACGCGTGCACCTCCCAGCAGCACCTCGTCCGCCATCTGTCCGAACATCGCGCGCAAGACCATCGCCGGGACCGGGAAAGGGCGTCGGTCGTTCCAGCACCCGTCCCAGCGTGTGAGTGAATTCCTCGTTGGTGACCGGGTTGGGCGACGTGACGTTGATGGGACCGCTCAGCTCCTGCGCGCCGATCATGTGATGCACGACGGCGAGGAGGTCCGCCATGGAGATCCAGCTCATGTACTGCTTCCCATCCCCCAGCTTGCCACCCAGGCCGAGCCTGGAACGGAGGCAGCATCTTGCCCAGGACACCGCCGGCCGTCGTAAGGACGAGGCCGAAGCGCAGTTTCGCCACCCGAATCCCGGCCTCCTGCGCCGGCGCCGGACGAATTCTCCCAGATTTGGGCGACCTCGGCGGCGAACCCGTGGCCCGGCGGGCTCCGCTCCGTCAGCGGTTCGTCGCCTCGATTGCCGTAGATGCCTATGGCGGAGGCGGCGATCAGGAATCCCGGCCTGGGGTTGAGCCGGGCCATCGTCCCGGCGAGGAGCTGGGTGCCTTGGCGCCGGCTTTCGAGGATCGCCCGCTTGTGGTTCTCGGTCCAGCGCTCCGCGATGTTCTCTCCGGCCAGATGAATGGCCCCATCGATTCCCTCAAACGCGGCGGGGTCGATCGTCTGGCGTCGCCGGGTCCCATCGGGTCTGGCCGGGCCCGGCACGGTCTCGGGTCACCCGAAGCACGCGATGCCCTGCCGCCTCGAGGGAGGCACCAGCGCCGAGCCGATCAGGCCGCTCGCGCCGGTGACGGCGAGGTAGAGGCTGCCACTTGAAAGGCTCATCATCCCTTAGATTTAGCGCCATGCCGGTCTCCCCCGCCATCATGGTCGGGTTCCTCGACTGTCTGGCTGCGGAAGCATTCGTCCGGCAGCAACTCACACCGGGACCGAGGATGAGACCTGCACGGTGTACGCGGGTCGTGGACGGGGACACCTTCTACTGCGCCGATGGACCTCAAAGTTCGGCTGACCGGAATCGACAGTCCCGGAGCGTGGACAAGGCCACGGCTACGACAGCGCTCGTGACGCCTTGCATCGCGCTGCTGCCGAACGGGACCGCGGTGCGACTGGAAACGGACGATCGTGCCTGACACGACCGCTACGGACGTCGACTGGCGTACGTGTGGCTGGACCAGGATACTCATCGTCGAACGAAACCATGATCGCGCGAGGCTGGGCAGTGTCCTACACCGTCTCTCCCAACGTCAAGTATGCCGAGGCGGCTCATCGCGGCCGCTCAGCGGGCTCGCGCAGGGCAGGACCGCAGCCGGACTCTGGGCGAGCAGCGGATTCGAATGTCGAGCCGAGCGCCTATCCGGCGCGGCCCGTGCCCCGACTCTGGACACGCATCCAGAGGAGCCGTAACTTCGTCTCAACCGTCCCAGTCTTTCATACTCATTTCGCCATTCGCGCCCACCCATGCGACATCGCCTCGCGCTCCTGGCCTTGCTGTCCGCCGCCCCACTCCACGCCCAATCCGCCGTCACCGACAGCTCGCCGTTTCGCGAGCTTCCGCTGCCCGCTCCCAATGCGGTCCGGACGGATCCGGGACGGCCGGGCGCGGGGTACTGGCAGCAGCGGGTGGACTATCGCATCGCGGCGACGCTGGATCCGGCGCGGAACGAGCTGCAGGGCCGCGAGACGATCCACTACGTGAACCGCTCACCCGATGCGCTGCCGTACCTCTGGATGTTCCTGGAACAGAACATGTGCGAAGCCGGGCAGCGTCACCAACCGGCTGAACCAGCCGCCGCTCGTGTTCCTGGGTTCGGTCTTCGATTTCTCCTGCAAGGGATTCTCACGGCGGGCTCACTCTCGAAGCGGTGCGAAGCCTCGGCCGGGAGCTGCCGCGCGAGGTCTTCGGCACCACCATGCGGGTGGATCTGCCGCAAGCCGCTGCCGCCGGGCGCTGTGATTGATCTGGAGATCGCGTGGCGCTTCCCGGTGCCCGATTACGGCGGCGGGCGGATGGGACACGATGGGACGCTGTACGAATTCGGCCAGTGGTATCCCCGCATGGCGGTGTACGACGATGTGCGGGGCTGGAATCACGAGCCGTACATCGGCGGCGGCGAGTTCTATCTGGAGTACGGCCGCTTCGATGTGTCCATCACGCTGCCGGCCGCCTATGTCGTCGCCGCGACCGGGAGACTGCAGAACCCGCTCACGGTGCTCACCGCCGCGCAGCGCGCCCGGCTGGCGAGGGCGCGGACCTCGGACACCGCCATCGCGATCATCACCGCCGACGAGGCCGGAGACGCCGCCAGGACCCGACCCGTCGACCAGCGGCACCCTGACCTGGCGTTTCAGTGCCGACAGCGTGCGGGACTTCGCCTTCGCCGCGGCGCCCAACTTCCGCTGGGATGCGAGCGGTTACCACGGGATCTACGTCCACACCTTCTACCGGCCTGAGGCCCAGCTCTGGACCGAGGCGAATCACATGGTACGGGAGGCGGTGAAGTACTACAGCGAACAGTGGTACCCCTATCCCTACGCCCACATCTCCAGCATCGAAGGACCCATCGAGGGGATGGAGTATCCCATGATGACCTTCGATCCCACCGGGCCGGTGCGCATCGATCTGCAATGGGTGCTGGCCCACGAGCTGGGTCACCAGTGGGTGCCCATGATCGTGGGATCGAACGAGCGGCTCTATCCCTGGATGGACGAAGGGTTCAACACCTTCATCGATCTGGCCAACGCGGCAAAGTACTTCCAGGGCACTCCCTACGGCGATTCGATCGAGGTCCATCCGCTTCACCTCTATCCCGACCACGCCAAGCCGGGTCAGGAGCAGCCGCTCATCACGCGGCCGGTCGAGTCTCGCGATCTGTTCTGGACCGCGTATCAGAAGCCGGCCCTGATGATGCAGATGCTGCGCTACGAGGTGCTGGGGAAGCCGCGGTTCGATTCCGCCTTCCGAGCCTATCTCAGGGCCTGGGCCTTCAAGCATCCCACGCCGGCGGATTTCTTCCGCATCATGCGGGACGAGTCCGGTATGGACCTGGACTGGTTCTGGCGCGGGTGGATCTACACGACCGCACGACTCGACCAGGCGGTGGACTCCGTAGTGCGAACCGAGGATCGGGGCGCCAACGTCTATCTGTCCAACCGTGGGACCATGGTCATGCCCGCCGAGCTCCGGCTTCGCTATGCCGACGGTCAAACCCAGGTCGTCCGGCTGCCGGTGGACATGTGGAATCTGGGAAACCACTTCACCTATCGAGCGGCGGGTGGCCGGCCCATAATCGGAGTGGACGTGGACCCGCACGAAGTCCTGCCGGACGTGGACCGGAGCAACAATTCGTGGATGGAAGCGAGGATGTAGGTGTCTGAGCAGCCCGACGATCCGATCACTGCCTTCCTGCGGAAACAAGGCGCCTCCTACGCCATCGTGGCCAACGGACTGCGAGGTCTGGTCGAGAACTGGGAGCGGAGTGGTAGGACTGGTGGGCGCCGGGCTATCCCCACGGCCTGGACGACTATCTGAACGACATGGACGGGCGCCAGCTGCTGGAGAACGCGCTCGAGCTCGCCTCACGCTGAAGCGCAGAGCCGAAATCATGCCCCGGGTACGCACGGCCGACCACCGAATGCTGGTATTACTTGCGCCGGCGGGACGCTGTCTCTGGGGGCCGATTGCGGCCGAGGACGAAGGATGGACGCTCGGAGCGGAACTGGTGGTACTTCCAGGTGCCGAAGTCTCCGGGACCCAGCCCTCAAGCAGGAGTTGGAGGAGGCGTAGCGCCTGCGGGACCGCCGTCAGCGTTTGCTGACGGCCCGCCGGACCAGAATCAGATCGGAAACGTTGTCCATGGTCAGGAGGCCGACCAGCTCACCCGAGGTCCCCACCACCGGCAGCGCACGACAGCCCGCTGGAACGAAGCCGACCCACCGCCGTTTCGAAGTCGAGTCCCACCGACAGCGCCGGTACCGGGGCAATCATCGCCTCACCCACCGTGGACTCCGGGCCCCGCTCCGCCAGGCGCTTTGATCAGGCTTTCGCGGGTCAGCATGCCTTCCACCCGCCCCGCGTTGTCCACCACCGGAAACTCGCGCTGTTCGCCCGAGAGCAGCAGGTCCACCGCCAGACGAAGCCGGGCATGGATCGGAATGGTCTCGAAGCGGGTGACCATCATCTGCTCGATCCGGATGCCCCTCACCCGCGATCCTGGTCTCCACCGCGGCGGCTTCAGTCGCGGCGCCAAGGAAGACGAAAAGCGCGATGAGCACCAGCATCGGCTCAGGCTTGAAGAGCCCGTAGACCCCGGCCGGAATGGCCAGGCCCTGCCCGATCGAGGCCGCGATCCGGGTCGCCCTCGACGAACCCGAGCTTGCTCGCCAGGAGCGCCCGCAGCACCCGGCCGCCGTCCATCGGAAAGGCCGGGATGAGGTTGAAGACCAGCAGGATCACGTTCATCACCAGTCAAGGCCATGGCCAGGGGCGCGTGGGCCAGGTCGTCCGAGGTGGGGTGAGCGGCCTGTCCGGTGAGGACGAGCCAGCCGTAGAATGCCGCCGCGAGAATCAGGGTGACGAATGGTCCCGCCAGGGCGATCAGCAGTTCCTCCCTGGGCTTGTCGGGCATTCGCTCCAGCCGGGCGACTCCTCCGATCGGAAGCAGGATCACATCGGGAGTCCGGACCCCGAATCGCCGGGCCATGAGGATGTGGCCGAATTCATGGAGGAGGACGCAGGTGAACAGGGAGAGGAGCAGAACGGTGGCGTGAATCGCCCCGGGGCTCCCGCCTTCCTGGTATCCGCTCATCGCCCACCAGGCGACGAGCAGAAGGAAGGTGAAGTGCACCTTGACGTCGGTGCCCGCGATCCGGGCGACGCGAAAGGACCAGTTCATTGCGAGTCGAGTCGATGAGTCGATAGTCGATGGTCGGTGGATCTTGAATGCTAGTCGGTGGCCGTCGCCCAGTACCATTGCACCCTTGCCATCGACCGCCTGACGGCCTCCGCCATTCCCGCCCGTCTCCCTCCACGTCTCCCTGATTAGAATCTTCCCCTCCTCCAACCGGAGCCGTCGCGATCTCCCCGAGTTCCTGGACCGTCAAGGACGCCGAGAAGCTCTACAACGTGCAGGGCTGGGGCCTGGGCTTCTTCCGGGCCAACGGAGATGGCCGCGTCACCGTCCACCCCGACGGCAACCCCAAGCGCGGGCTTGATCTCTACCAGCTGGCGCATGGACCTCAACGCCCAGGGCGTGGGACTGCCGCTGCTGCTCCGGTTCTCCGACATCCTCCGGGCCAGGATCCAGGCACTCGCGGCCCAGTTCCGCAACGCGATCGCCGAGTTCGGCTACGAAGGCACCTACACCACCGTCTATCCCATCAAGGTCAACCAGCAGCGCCACGTGATCGAGGAGATCGTGGAGTTCGGCATGCCGCTCGGCGTGGGACTCGAGTGTGGCAGCAAGGCCGAGCTGCAGGCGATCCTGGGGCATCACCGAGAGCATCCAGCCGATCATCGTCTGCAACGGCTACAAGGACGAGGAGTACATGCGCCTCGCCCTCATGGGCCAGAAGCTGGGACACACGGTGTTCGTGGTCCTGGAGCAGCTGAGCGAGCTGGATACGCTCTTCAAGGTGGCCGACGAACTGGGGTTATCGCCGACGGTGGGAGTCCGCATCAAGCTGGCCGCCGAAGGCTCCGGACGTTGGGCCAAGAGCGGCGGCGAGAAGTCGAAGTTCGGGCTGAGCGCGGCGGAGCTGATGAAGCTGCTGGACAAGCTGGAGAGCCTGGGACGGAAGGATGTGCTGCGGCTGGTGCACTTCCACCTGGGCAGCCAGATCACCGACATCCAGTACATCAAGGCGGCACTTGAGGAGGTCGGCCGCTTCTACGTCGAGCTGCAGGAAGACTGGGCTTCGCCCTGAGCCACGTGGACGTGGGCGGTGGACTCGGGGTGGACTACGACGGCTCGCGCTCCACCCGGTCCGGCCAGCATGAACTACTCGATGCGGGAATACGCCAACGACGTGATCTACACCATCGGCCCGATGTGCCGCTCGCTGAACGTGCCGATGCCGCACATCATCTCCGAATCGGGGCGAGCCATCACTGCGCATCACGCACTGCTCCTGATCAACGTCACCGACGTCGAATCCCAGATCGAGCCGGTGCCTCCCACCCTCGGCCGCGGCGCCCATCCGCTGCTGGTGGAGATGAAGGAGAATTTCGAGTCGCTCTCGCCCGACCGGCTCCAGGAGGCCCATCACGACGCCTCGTTCGGGAAGGAGCGGGCCCAGGAACTCTTCGCCAGCGGGGTGCTGTCACTGCGGGACCGGGCCGACGCCGAAACGTTCTACCTCTGCACCATGAACGCGCTGGCGCACATGGTCGAGGACGACAAGGCGGCGTATCCGGAAATCGTGGGCGATCTCGAGTCCACCCTGATCGACCGCTACTTCTGCAACTTCTCGGTCTTCCAGTCGCTGCCCGACAACTGGGCCATCGATCAGTTGTTCCCCATCATGCCGATTCACCGGCTGGATGAACAACCGACCCGCCGGGGCACCATTCAGGACATCACCTGCGACTCCGACGGGGTGATCGACCGCTTCGTGGGAGGCCGGAAGGGGAAACCGTCGCTCGAGCTGCACCCGGTCAAGGACGACGAGCCCTACATCCTGGGGATCTTCCTGACCGGGGCCTACCAGGAAATCCTGGGCGACCTGCACAACCTGTTCGGCGACACCAACGCGGTGCACGTGCGGCTCACCGAACAGGGCTATGAGGTGACCGACCTGGTGCACGGGGACACCGTCACCGAGGTGCTGAACTACGTGCAGTTCCACGCCTCCGATCTGCTCTCCACCTTCCGGCGCAAGGTCAACAACGCGAAGGACCTCGCCCGGCAGGATGCCAACCAGTTCATCGCCGACTATGTGGCGGGGCTGGAGGGGTACACCTACCTGGAGGGGGAGGAGCTGCCGGGGACGTGACGGGAAGTGATGAGTGGAAAGGACTGAGGACTGAGGCCGGCCGTCAGCCTCAGTCCTCAGTCGCTTTCTACTCTCCACTCTTCAGTGAATGCACGGCGCCGACGCAGTTCCGAACACGTTTCTCCGCCAGGTATTGGCTCCGCACTCTGCGTCGTCCAACAAGTCAAATCCCGAGTTGTTCAAGGCCGTGTTTTCCGCGATCACGGCACCCACGTTCCCGAAGACGTGAATCCCGGCTCTCCCGTTATTGAGGACCCTATTGCCGTTGACCCGTGTCCGGAAGCCGCAAACCGAAATGCCATCACCTGGCGTTCTGCACTGTATTGCCTTTGATCACGCCATAGCGGCCCGACGCGTCGATTCCAAAGTCGCCATTCTCCACCGTATTGCCCCGGCAGCGTGTTGTAGGCCCCGCCATCATGGATCCCCGTCGAACCCACCGCGGACCCGGTTCTCGCCGATGACATTTCTCTGGCCCCCGACCGCTGATGCCCACCTCCGAGACGTCAGGTCAACGATCATTGGAGACAATGGTGTTCCGGTTGCCCGCTGACCTCGATGCCGCGCAAGGCCCCGCTGAAGCGTATTCCGGCGGATGACCGAGTGCGTAACATCACGCTCAGGATGACTCCGCAGCAGGAAGTGCTCCCACTCTGAGTTCCTCAAAGATATTGTCGCTGAATGATGAAGTCGCTCCCTGAGGTTACCGTCATCCCGCCGCCCGTCGTTGTCGGAGAAGCTGCTGTTCCTCACCGTGTCAGCTCGGGACAGCGCGGGACTTCCCGTGATGGCAATCCCGCCGCCACCATTGAACCAGATGGTGGACGCCTTCCACAACGCTCGAGCTCACGTTCTCGAACACGATAGCACCGCCATCGCACATCGCGAAGGTCGACGCCGATCAGCCTTATGTGGGAAACGCCGCCGGGGACGCCAACGCCAGCGAGTGATGCACGGACCGCCGTTGCCATCTACGCCATGACCCAGCATGACCTCGAATCGTCACATTGCTGACCCGGATGTCGATGACCGGTCCAGGGCAGTAGGACTCGGAACCCGATCCCAAAATCGGCGGCCATCTCGTAGACCCCGGGCTGGGTGATCACGGTGCCGCAGGTGGTTATGGGGATCGGTGCCTCCTGCGGAGAGGACGGGATCTGCCGGGTCCTGTCACCGTGGGATCGGTGGCCTCATCGCAGGCGACCAGGGTGAGACTTGCCAGGGCGAGCAGGACCGGAATTGGTCGAAGAGTCAGGGAACGCATGATCTACCTGCCACTGAGGGATGTCGCGGCAGGATACCGGTGAGTGCATTAAGAGCGCATGAATCCCCCGTGAGTACTTACAGGGGACGAGCAAAATGGACCGAGGACTGAGGTTCCAGCTGCAGCCCTCAGTCCTCAGTCCTCAGTCCTCATCACTCTGTCGATCGCCCGTCCACCGACGCCTTCCCGCCGCCCTTCACGATCAGGTAGACCGCGATCCCGATCGCGAGCAGGGCGTACTCGATAGCCCTCCTGCCCGGCCGGGTACTGTCCGTACCAGTTCATGAAGAAGCCGACGTGGCTGTGCACCAGCACGAGTGCCACGACCATGTTCACCGCGATGCCGAAGGCCGCGACCCGGGTCAGGAGTCCGGTGATCAGACCCAGCGATCCGGCGAACTCCGCCATGATGGCCAGGAAGGCGAACAGGGCGGGGATGTGCATCTGCTGGGTGAAGAAACCCATGGTGCCGCTGAATCCGTAGCCGCCGAACCAGCCGAGCAGCTTCTGGGCGCCGTGGGGGAACATCACCACCCCCAGCGTGAGGCGAAGGAGGGTCGTAGCCCACTCGGGTCGGGTACGGACCAGGGACCCGAGGGAAACGGACCGGGAAGGTGCCCCGAGATGCGCTCTGGGGGAGGCGATGGTTGTCATGGCGTCCTGCCTTTCACTCTTAAAACATTGATAGGTTAATAGATAACTAGTCAACTAATTGCTCAAAAAAATTGACTCCTCTCAGTTCGCCTCCTGCACCCCCGCCCTGACCTGGTCCAGCAGTCGAATCAGCTGCCGCTGTTCCGCCCCGCTCAGAGACGAGAAGAGAGCATCGTCCGCATGGTCGAGCGACCGATCCATCTTGGCCAGGAGGTCGAGACCCAGCTCGCTGATCCGGCAGGTGACCTGTCTCCGATCCTCGGGACACCGCTCCCGGGAGACCAGACGTTTCCGCTCGAGCCGGTCCAGCAACCGGGTAATGCCGGGGGCCTGTTCGATCATCCGCTCGACGATTTCCAGGGTAGGGAGGCCCTCAGGTCCGGCTCCGCGCAGGATCCGCAGGACGTTGTACTGCTGCAGGGTGATGCCTTCCGGCTCGATGTCGGCCGAAACCCGACGCCGAAGCAGGTCGGCCGTGCGCAGCAGGGCGATGAACGCCTCCTGGCTGGCCGAGCGGAAGGGCTTCCGCTGCTTGATCTCCCGCTGGACGGCGCTGGTTACTCTGGGCATGGCAGTAGTATAGGGGATATTACATGACTAGTCAAGTATTAACGGGCCGGGCAATGGCCGAATTCCCGCCGAAGGACTCCGGCGCCTGGCTGAATTCGGATGAACCCAGTCTCCCGACGGAGTCGTTGGCGACCTGGTGAAGGGGCAGGCAGTGGGCTTCAAGGAGGCGACAAGACTGGGAGGGGCCATGCGCCCGCTCCCAGTGCTCTGGGTTACGGGTTACGCGTCGCGCGCGCTGACCCGGAATGCCCAGGTGGCAAAGCTGCCGGTGATGAGAAAGGCGATGACCGAAGCCCAGACCGGTACCGCGACGCCGGCGACCTGGACCGGCCAGCCAAGGAGTGTGCGGGTCAGTTGGACCAGTGCCAGGAGGGTGAAGAAGGTCCCGGAAATCTGGATGTAACGTCGCATGGTGTCCTCCTGTTGGAACTTTGTGTGGTACTTCAGCCCTCAGTCCTCAGTCCTTTCCCCTCGTCACTCTTCAGCCTCCCCGCCTGCTGGGTCGCCCGCCGCAGCACGAACTCGATCTGGCTGTTCAAGGACCTCAGCTCATCGGCCGCCCAGCGCTGCAAGGCCTCGTGCAGCGCCGGATCGAGCCGCAACAGAAAAGGCTTCCGCTCCACGGCGCTCAGTAGATGGATCCGGCGTTGACGACCGGCTGGGTAGCCTGTTCGGAGCACAGGACCACGAGCAGGTTGCTCACCATCGTCGCCTTGCGCTCCTCGTCCAGGTGCACGATCTGCTTGCGGGAGAGCTGGTCGAGTGCCGACTCGACCATTCCGACCGCGCCGTCCACGATCTTCTGTCGCGCAGCGATCACCGCATTGGCCTGTTGGCGCCGCAACATGACGCCGGCGATCTCCGGGGCATAGGCCAGGTGACTGATTCGCGACTCGAGCACCTTGACTCCCGCCTTGGCGAGCCGCTCCTGGATCTCGACCTTGAGCTTCTCGGCCACGTCGTTGGTGTTGACCGATAGCGACATCTGCCCCGCTTCGTGCGCGTCATAGGGATACTGGTTGGCCAGTCCCCGCAGCGCGGATTCGCTCTGGACTTTGACGTAGTCCTCGTAGTTGTCCACCTCGAAGAGGGCTTCCGCGGTGTCGGTCACCTGCCAGACCACCACGGCACCGATCTCGATGGGATTGGAGTTGTGGTCGTTCACCTTGAGCTTGGTGGTCTCGAAGTTCCGGATTCGGAGCGAGATGGCCCGCTTGGTAAAGAAGGGATTCGCCCACCAGAGGCCAGGAGCGCGCACGGTACCGCCATAGCGCCCGAAGAGGAGCAATGCCTTGCCCTGATTGGGTTGCACCACCAACAGTCCCTTCCAACAGAGCGCCACCAGTGGGAAGGCCAGCATGATCCCGACGATGCGCTGCGGTTGCTGGGTCCGCGCGGCGTTGATGAAGGCAACGACCAGGAACACGGTCGCAGCCAGGAGGAGGAGCACGGCCACGGCACCGTTCACGGCCTTGCGCTCGATTTCCCGAATCACAGCTCTACCCTCTTTGGAGTTGGTATCGATATGATATCATATTGATACCACTAGGTCAAGGGCCGCCGAGGAGGGCGTTGTAAGTGCCTACTGGATTGGAAGTTGTGCTATTAGGTCAGGCCAACCATGCGTCGCGATGCTCTGCGATAAACGCATCGTCGGTGAGCTCGGGGTAGGCCTGAATTACCCGGCTGATCTGATCCGCCTGGCCGGGCGAGAGCCGTTCTTCGGGGTCGAGACACCAGGTTCCAGCCAATAGCCCCTCACGTCGAAGCACTTCATGAATCCCGGAAATACAACCGGCGAACTGGTGGTCGGCGTCGAAGATCGCGGCGTTGGCATCGGTGAGACGGGTCGCGAGCGCGAGCCATTCGGGTCCGACCTGATTGGACGCGTCCTGGCGGCGAAGATGCTGCAGCAGCTCGACGGCACGTCGCGCCCACACTGCCCATTGGCCGAGTAGCCCACCGACGATGCGGCGTTGGCCGTCTCCAAAGGGGAAGCGGGACAGGAGGTCGATCACGATGCTGTCGTCGTTCCCGGTATACAGCGCCACATCCTGTCGTCCCGAATCCGCCACGGCGCGTACCACCTCGAGCGTGTGATAGCGGCTGAACGGCGCAATCTTTATCGCTACCAAGCCGGGCAATTCCGCCAGGCTGCGCCAGAAGTGGTAGCCAAGGTGGCGGCCACCGACTGCCGGCTGGAGATAGAAGCCGAAGAGGGGAAGCACCTCGGATACCGTGCGACAATGCGCCAACAGCTGCTGATCCGTCGCGTCCTGCCACGCCGCGAGGGAGAGGAGTGTGGCGTCGTACCCCAGCCTCGCGGCGGTTTCCGCTTCGGCCACTGCCTGGGCAGTGCGGCCCACCGCTCCCGCCACGAGCGCCACCTTCCGCCCCGTGCGGGCGAGTTCGCTCTTTGCCGCTTCCGCTGCTAGAGCCAGGACGGGCTCGAAGAGACCGTGCTTTGGATCCCGGATGGCGAACTGGGTGGTGTGGACACCCACCGCGAGGCCACCGACCCCGGCTGCGATGTAATACCGGGACAGCGCGCGCTGTCGGCGCTCGTCCAGCTTCCGATCGGCGGTGAGCGCCAGCGGATGGGCGGGTATGACCTGTCCGGCGAGCAAGTGAGATCGCAGATCGCTCATCGATGGGTGCGCGACTAGAACTGCCCTTGTCGCTCCTCGAAATGGGTGGGTTTGCCGAGCACCCGGCCGCCTTTCTTCAGCCAGGAGACCGTCCACTGGATCATGGTATCAACCGACACGACCGGTGGGCCGAAGAGTTCGACCGAGCGGCTCGCGTCACTGAGCAGCGAGTCTCCCGCCTCGACTCCGCTGAACACCGGCTCCCGTCCGGCACACTGGCCGATCCTACGCGCGAGAGCGCGCACGCTCAGTATCTCCGGCCCGGTGACATTCAGGATCGTGGCGGGACTCGCGGCGAGGGCCAGGCACTGGAGTGCCCGGGCATTGGCATCGCCCTGCCAGATCAGATTGACCTGTCCCATGCTCAAGTCGATGGGCTCTCCGGTAAGTACCCGCCGCGCGAGATCCACCAGCACGCCATAGCGGAGATCGTTGGCATAGTTGAGTCGGACGATGGTGACCCGGGTCCCTGCTCGACTCGCGGCGTCCTCGAACAGGCGCTCGCGTGCCACGCAGCTCATGGCGTACTCCCCGACCGGCCCGACGGGATGGTCCTCCCGCGCGCCCCTGGAGCTGACGGGAACCAGCGGGTAGACATTGCCGGTCGAGAAGACGACGAACCGGCGACCCGGGTATCTGGTCGCGACCAGTGCCGGCACCAGTGCGTTCATGGCCCAGGTTGCTGCCGGCGCCGCATTGGTACCGAATTTCTGGCCGGCCATGAAGACCAGGTCTGGCGCGTCGGGGAGCTGGGCTACCGCGGCGGGATCACGCAAGTCGGCAGCGATGGTCGTGACGCCCGCCTGCTCCAGCGCTTGCCGGCCCGCGGGATCTTTGAAGCGTGAAACGGCGATGACTCGGTGGCGATCTCCCAGGGCGCGACGCGCCATCCGCGCGAGACTCGGCCCCATCTTGCCACCGGCACCCAGGACGAGAAGGTCGCTGGGAAGGCCGGCCAGCAATTCGACTACGCCAGGGGTAGGCCGGGAAAGAACTTCTTCCAGTGCCTCTTCGGTGAGCGGGACTTCATCAGGGATCGAAGAATCAGCCATGGAGGATCGCATCTCTCCTTCAATCCCCAACTCGGCAATTCAGAAAGTGAGCAAGTGAAAATGAGAAAGTGAGGAACTGAGAAAGTGAAAGTGAGAAAGTGAGGAAATGAGAAAGTGAGAAAAGTGAGAGAATGAAGGGGTTCAGAATCTCTCACTCTCTCATTTCTCAATCTCTCAATTTCTCAATTTCTCACTCCCCCTGTCCCCGCATCGCCATCGCCACGAAGTCCCGCTGCGGGTAGCCGGCATAGATCTGCCGCGGCCGAGCGATCTTGGTGTCCTTGTCGAGCAGCATCTCCTCCCACTGGGAGACCCATCCCGGGAGGCGTCCCAGGGCGAACAGAACCGTGAAGTAGTCGGTGGGATACCCCATCGCCTGATAGATGATACCGGAGTAGAAGTCCACGTTGGGATACAGCTTCCGCTTGATGAAGTACTCGTCCTCCAAGCGCGATCTTCTCCAGCTCCAGGGCGATCTCCAGCTTCGGATTGAGGCCGGTCTGCTCGAAGACGTCGTAGGCCACCTTCTTGATCAGCTTGGCGCGCGGATCGTACGACTTGTAGACCCGGTGCCCGAATCCCATGAGGCGGCCGTGCCCCTGCTTCACTTTCTCGATGAAGGCCGGGATGTTCTTCCGGTCGCCGATCTCGTCGAGCATGACCAGGACGGCCTCGTTGGCCCCGCCATGCAGCGGCCCGTACAGGGCCGCGATGCCCGCCGACACGGCCGAGAACGGATCAACGTTGGAGGACCCGACGGCGCGGACGGCACTGGTCGAGCAGTTCTGCTCGTGATCGGCGTGCAGGATGAGCAGGATCTCCAGCGCCCGCTGCAGCACCGGATTGGGCTCGTGCCGGCCCCCGATGCTGAAGGTCATGTTGACGAAGTTGGCGATGTAGCCCAGGTCGTTCCGGGGGAATTCGTAGGGCAGCCCGCGGGAATGCCGGAAGGCGAACGCCGCGATGGTGGGCAACTTGGCGATGAGCCGGACTCGCTGGAGATACCGCGAGGCCGGGTCTTCGATGTTCTTCGCGTCGGGATAGAAGGTCGAAAGCGCGCCGACCACGCCAAGCAGCATCCCCATCGGGTGCGCGTTGTAGCGGAAGCCTTCCAGGAACTTGATGATGTTGGTGTGGACATAGGTGTGATACCGGACCTCATCCTCCCACTTGTCCAACTGGGCCCGGGTGGGGAGCTCGCCTTCGCAAAGCAGGTAGGCGACCTCGAGGAAGCTGGCCTTCTCCGCGATCTGCTCGATAGGATAGCCGCGATAACGCAGGATGCCCGCGGTCTCCGTCGATGAAGGTGATCGCGCTGCGACAGGCCGCGGTATTGAGGAAGGCCGGATCGTAGGTCATCAGGCCGAAATCTTCGGCATCCAGCTTGATGTTGCGGAGGTCGGGAGCCTTGATGGTCCCTTCGGTGATCGGCAGTTCGTAGGTCTTGCCGGTCCGATTGTCGGTAATGGTCAACGAGTCTTTGGCCACGGCGAATCCTCGGCTGGGTCGCTTGCGGGAGGAAGGAACATAGCCGCGCCCGGGTGATCTCCGAAATAGGGAGGCTGGCGGCCGTACGGCCTGACTATATTCGGCGGCCTATGTCGTCTTGGTTCCCCCCTCCCGGCCTGGCCGCGCGAGCACGCGGAGCACTCCTCGGCCATGCATCCGGCAACGCGCTCGGTGTCCCCACCGAATTCTTGGGGACCCCGCAAGCGATCGCCCAGGAGTTCCCCGGCGGGGTGCAGGGGATACTGCGGAAGGACTCCGACCTCTCGCCCTACGATGACGACCTGGCCCTCACTCTGGTGCTTGCCGAGGAGCTGCTTCAGCCCGAGATGGATTTTCAGCGGTTGGCACAGCGCTGGGTCGAGTGGATGCGGCGCGATGGCCGGGGAATCGGGATCTGGACTCGAACGGCTCTCGAGCACATCGCGCAGCACGATTCGCCACCCGGCAGCATGGGAGGGCAGGCGGGGAATGGGCCGGTTTCCCGCTGCCTGCCCGTGGCGCTGGCGGCGCATCGCTCGCCGGCCAACCTGGTCAGCGGGACGTACCACACAGCAATCCTGACCCATCCCGACGAACGGTGCGCCTGGGCCGCGGTAGCCGTCAATGTGGCCGCCGCCAGGTTCCTGAACGGGAAGCGGGACTTCATTCCCGACGTGATCGAAGCGCTCCGGAACAACGATGCTCCAGCCGAGCTTGTCGCGGCCGCGCGGCGGGTTCCGCTCGAGACTCGTGACGACTTGCCGATCCAGGGTCCCGATGCTGGCTACGCGGTTCACGCCATGGAAATCGCGCTCTGGTTCGCTCATCATGAACCGAGCCTGCGGCGAGGCGTGCTCTGGCTGGCGAACGCCGGAGGCGATACCGACACGAATGGCGCCATCGCCGGGGGACTCATGGGAGCTCGCGATGGTGAGTCAGCGATCCCGCCGGAGTGGATCGCGGCCGTGCCTGGCGCGGCGCAAATTGGTGCCTTGGCGGAACGGCTGGTGGGACTAGGCGCGGGTTGAATCATCACACCTCTTGACGCGGAGTCGCAGTGCTAAGGCTCATCTACAAGTGGCACAAATGGATCGGGGTCAGCGTAGGGCTGGTCCTCGCGATGTGGCTCTTCACCGGAATCATCATGGTTACGGGCCCCCGGCCGCCGAGCCTCCCAATCCGGCCGCCCGATTTCAGCACGGCGGTCATCTCGCCGGCCCAGGCCTCGGCGAGGAGCGCGGCGGCCGTAAACCGCATCGAATTGATCGGAATCGCCTCGGCGCCGATCTACAAGCTCTCAACCGATTCGGGGACGACGCTGATCGACGCCCGGAGCGGAGGGCTGTTCGTGGTCACCGACTCTCTCGCAGAGGCCATTGCCATCCAGGCTTCGGGAATCTCGGGGGCGGCCAGGACCACGAGGGTCGAGTCTGACGGGAGTGCACCGGCTTACCGTATCGTGTTTTCCGATCCGGCATCCACTGTGGTCGAGGTTGACGCCAACGGGGCGGCCCGGGTGACCGACCGGCTCAAGCGATTCAGGAACGTGATGGGCGGTCTCCACACCTTCGGTGTGCTGCGCCGAGTGATCGCCAGCCGAAATACTGTTGCCGGTCTAGTGGTCATCGTCGCCGGGACCGCCCTCGTCAGTGTCGTCACCGGATATGTCATGGCGCTTCCACGTCGGCGCCGTTCCCAATCTTCCCAGGAGACTTGAGCGTGAGACTTCCATTCCTTGCAGGCCTTTCCCTCCTGATCGCATTGCCGCTGGCGGCGCAGGTGCAGGACTCCTTACTACCGCAGGGCTCCATACCGGTAGATACGACAGGTGCGGGCGCTCTGATCGATCAGGCGATGAACCACTCCCAGGTCATGGCCAGCCTGCAGCACCTCTCCGATGCGATCGGCCCCCGTCTCACTGGCTCGCCCGCGGCACGACGGGCCAATGAGTGGACCGCCTCTCAGTTTCGGAGCTACGGTCTGACGGCGGCGCTTGAGCCATGGACCTTCGGGGTGACGTGGGAGCGGGGCCCGGTCCAAGTCCGGCTGCTCGAGCCGTTCCCCCGCCAGATCACCGGCCACAGCTGGGCCTGGACCGCGGGTACCTACGGGAAGACGCTCGCCGGGCTCGTTATGCGGGCAAACTTCTCGAGCCCCGAGAGCCTCGCCGTGTACCAGGACAAAGTGAAGGGCAAATGGATCCTCCCAGCCGCTCCCATCCCGGTCTGGAATACCGATGGGATTCCCATGACCGCGGCCGATTCCGCAGCTCAACAGGCGGAGCGGGCGCGACGCTTCCAGCCTCCGGCAGATACCTCGCAGGCCGCGATGGAAAAGCGTCGGCAGTTTGCGCTGGACGCACTGTACATGCTGAAGAAGGCCGGTGCATTGGGCACCCTGACCGACGGCGCCAAGGAGCATGCGCTCATGAACATGAGCGGCTCGCCCAACCGGATCTCGCCGCTGCCCAACATCGTGATCTCGCACGAAGACTACGCGATGCTCGATCGGCAGATCCAGGCCGGTCTCTCGCCTCGGGTGGAGGCGCGGGTGGAGAACCGGCTCGGCAAGACGGCCGTCACCCAATGGAATACGGTCGCCGAGATCAAGGGATCGGACTTGCCCGGTCAGGTGGTGATTCTGGGTGCTCACCTCGACAGCTGGGATCTGGGCACCGGAGTCACCGACAATGGGACCGGCTCGATGGTCGTGCTGGAGGCAGCCCGGGTTATCGCGCAGTCCGGCCTCAAGCCCCGGCGCACCATTCGGTTCATTCTGTTCACTGGAGAGGAGGAAGGCCTGCTGGGTTCCAACGCATACGCAGCGGCGCATGCTGCCGAGTCGGACAGCATCCAGGCGGTGCTGGTGCTCGACAACGGCACCGGAGCGATCACGGGCCAGGCTCTGCAGGGACGCAACGACGATCGTGCCCTGTGGGAGGCGCTGCTCGCGCCGGTCGCGGCGATGGGGGCGAAGGAGGTGCGGGAGGGGAACAAGAGCGGCACCGACCACCTGTCATTCATCCCCTACGGAGTGCCGGCCTGGAACTTCGACCAGATTTCGCGGGGATACAACCACACCCACCACTCGCAGAGCGATACCTACGAGCACGCGGTGGGGCCGGACCTGATGCAGGCTTCCGCCGTGATGGCGGTGACGGCTTACGAGCTGGCCAATCTCGATCAATTGCTCCAGCGGGGGCCCAAGAAGCCGGCGACTCCCCCGGTCGTGCTTAAGCCGTCGCCGGGGCTGGCGACGAATTGACCGCTGGGCGTGACTGCGTCGAAGGGAGGAGCCCAGTTACGTAGGGGTAATCAGAGAAGAAGATGCGAGTGGTTGGAGACGGGAGGGGTGGCTCCGTGAGGTGGAATGGTGCGGGTGGTGGGGGCGCCGAAGTAGGGCCCCCCTTAGATCAATCTCGGACGGAGGAGCGGCGGCGCAGCAACCCAACGCACGCGAGACAGTGCGTCGCGACGCAAAGTTCCATGCGTCGAACCACGGGAGACGCATTCGAGTCGCGGCTCCAGGATAATGATGCAGGCTTGGGATGAGTGGCGCGCCCCTGAATGACGGCTGGACCGGAGCGTCAGGGGCCCCCCCAATAAAGAAGGTCCGCTCGTCGAGGCGCGCGGCGTTAACCCGAACTCCGCAGAACCAAGCCAGGCAACGCCGCGTCGTGTGCGGCGTCCCGACGGCGTCACTCGCCCCCGGGTAGCCGGACGGTACAGGTTGTGAGAAACCCGCCCCGGATGTTGTAGACCGTGGTCACTTCGAGCGACTGGGGCTCCAGCACCTGGAACAGGTCTTCCGCGATCTTCGCGGTCGCGTGTTCCTGGAAGATGCCGACGTTCCGGTAGCTCACCACGTAGTACTTGAGGCTCTTCAGCTCGACGCAGCGATTCCGCGGCACGTACTTGATGACCAGTTTGGCGAAGTCCGGCAACCCGCTGTAGGGGCAGACGGCGCTGAACTCGTCGGTTTCGGTGACGATCTCCTGGTCCGGACCCTCGTAGCCGAAAGTCTCGAGCACTCTGGTGTCCACCTGCTCGGGGCCGACAAACGGCAGCGTTTTTCCTTCGGCGATCGCCATTCCCTCTCTCCCTTGAGCGTGGTCCTGCGGATCGGTAGCGCGCTGCGCGCCTACTCGCGAACGATCCCTTCTTCCAACCAGCGGAAGTGATCGTCCAGCACGTGGCGCGCGGTAGTATAGGTCACCGTATCGGTGTTGTGCCACAATTCCTGGAATTTCTGCTCGACCCTGAGTCTGGCCTGCCGGGCGAAGACGTCGGCCAGCTCACGGGGCCCGGTCTCGCGGGGATCCTTCCGCAACATCGCCTGAGCCCGGCTGCAGGCTGCGGCAATGGCGAGCAGCT
The DNA here is from genome assembly GCA_963788625.1 of uncultured Gemmatimonadales bacterium. GTDB lineage: Bacteria > Gemmatimonadota > Gemmatimonadetes > Gemmatimonadales > GWC2-71-9 > DATBGE01. Next base: position 1,863,839 of record CAWBHB010000001.1, read on the forward strand.
CCGCCCCAATCTCAACCAGCCGGCCCAGGACGGCCTGACGCTTCTCCAGCTTGGGGCCGAAACGGACCATGCAGTGGAACAGTGAGCGGGCCAGCCGTCGAGATGACCGCTCGACGAAGCGAATATGAGTCGCGAGCCGGCCAAATTCGCCGAACCCGAACCAGCCTCGCAGTCCCAGCCAGAGCTTGGGATACCAGAAGGCGTAGAACGCAGCCGCCTTGAGCAGCGGCCCCACCTTCTGTCCCGCCGGAACCTTGGGATCTATCAGGGCGCCGGCGACCCGCATGTGGGTGTCCACCGCCTCGCGGGCGATGAACAGCCGCATGATCTCGCTCGACCCCTCGAAGATCAGGTTGATCCGCATGTCCCGCATGATGCGTTCGATCGGGTCCGGCTTCTCCCCACGGCTGCGGAGGCTGTCCGCGGTCTCGTACCCCCGGCCCCCCTTGATCTGCAGGGTGTCGTCCACGATGCGCCATCCGGTCTCGGTATTCCACATCTTGGCCATGGCGGCCTCGAGCCGGATGTCGAAGCCTCCCTTGTCGGCCATGCCGGAGGCGAGGTCGGAGACCGCCTCCATGGCGAAGGTCTCCGCCGCCATGCGTCCGATCTTCTGCGCGATCGCATCGTGCTTACCGATGGCCTGGCCCCACTGCACTCTGGTCGCACTCCACTCCCGCACAATCTGAAGGCACCGTTTACCGGCGGCTACACAGGAGGCGGGAAGGGTGAGACGTCCGGTATTGAGCGTCACCAGGGCCAGCTTGAGGCCGCGCCCCTCGCCCCAGAGCACATTCTCGACCGGCACCTTCACATTGGTGAACCGGATGATCCCGTTCTCCAGCGCCTTGAGCCCCATGAAATGGAGCCGCATTACGACTTCGACTCCGGGCCAATTGGTCTCCACGATGAACGCGGTGATCTTGCGCTCGCCCGTCCTCGCCATCACCACCATCAGCTCGGCGATGGTGCCGTTGGTGCACCAGAGCTTCTCGCCGTTCAGGATCCAGTGCTTTCCGTCCGGAGAGAGTTGAGCGGTGGTATGCATGCCCGCGGGATCGGATCCCACGTTCGACTCAGTCAGCGCGAATGCCGAGATCGCGCCTTTGGCGAGGCGGGGGAAGTATTTCTTTTTCTGTTCTGGAGTTCCAAACAGCTTGAGCGGGCTGGGTACACCGATCGACTGGGAGGCGGAAAGCAAGGCCGTGATGTTGCCATCCTGGCTCGTCACCAGTCCGATGGCATGGGTGTAGCTGGTTTGGCTCAGCCCGAGGCCGCCATACTCGGTGGGAATCTTGATGCCGAAGGCGCCAATGTCACGAAGTCCCTGGATCACGTCTGCAGGGATTTTGCCTTCCCGGTCGATCCGGTCGCTATCCACCTTGTCCCGCATGAACGCCTCGAGGCGCTCCAGGAAGGGCCGGGCACGCGCCACCTCCGCCGGATCCTGCTCGGGGTAGGGGTGGATCAGGTCGAGCCGGAAATTTCCATCGAACATTTCCCGGACAAAACTGGGAGCCTGCCACTCCTTCTCTCGTGCCGCCTCAGCGACTTCCCGGGCTTCCTTCTCCGTGGCGAGCTGAGGTGGAGCGCCGGGAGCCGGAGGGGTCATTACATCAGTCATGGTTGGTTGCTCCGGTGGCAGCCGCGGGAGCGAATCGTCCGCGCAGGCCATTCAGGACGAGGTCGATGACGTGCCGCTTCCGCTGCTCGAGAAAGTCAGGGTCTTCGGGGTCGATGCCGAGGGCGCGGAGCACGGTGCTGGCGTGAGCAAGCGGGAACCAGCACAGGCCGATAATGCTGAGCAGGAGGTGGGCGGCATCCTGGGACATGCCGGGTCCCATCGCAAGCTCGTCGCGCAGGGCAGAGAGGGCTTCCTGTGCCGCAGCCACATGGGGCGGCACTTCTTCCAGCTGATTGCCGCCGGCCAGCGCCTCCCATTCGATCAGGCGCACGAAGTTGGGGCGGGACGCGAGGAAGTCGAAATAGTCGGACACCGCGCCGGCCAGGATCGCCTCCGGCTCCGCTGCGCTGGCCAGCGCGCGGGCTCGACCGGACCGTACCGCGTCGAGCACTTCGCTGAAGCAGCGCTCCAGCACCGCGCGGTAGAGCTCGGCCTTGGAGCCGAAGAAGTACCCGGGTGTGCCCCGGGAAACTCCCGCCAGGGTCCCAACCTCACTCAGGCTGGTTCCATCGTAACCCCGCTCGGCAAAAAGGGCCTCTCCGGCGTCGAGAATGGCCTCGCGGGTGCGGGCGGGATTGCGCTCTTTCTCGCTGAGCGGCAATGACATAGGTGATCGGTTTTGGGGGGAATCTTGGCTTGCTTGTCGTTCAGCAAGTTAAGGCCAGTCCCATCTTCCCGCAAGAGAAAACCCTCGACCACAGCCAAATTCAGGCGGCCTTACCGCAACACCGCCTCCCCTTCCGGTGCCGGCGGCGACACCGGCTCCGGCGCCCGCCCCGGCAAGGTGTTCGGCACCACTTTGCGGAACAGGCCGCGATAGTACTCCCACCGTGCGATGAGCGCGCTGGCCCGCGGGCTCCCGGTTCGTTCCAGATGCTCATGCAAGAGTGATTGCACCAGCGACTCGTCGCGTCCCTCGAACGGCGCCAGGGTGACCATCTCGGTGTTCACCCGTGATGGAAAGCCCCCGGACTCGTCCAGCACATAGGCCACGCCGTTACTCATGCCGGCGGCGAAGTTCCTGCCGATCGGGCCCGAGGACCAGGACCAGGCCGCCAGTCATGTATTCGCAGCAGTGATTGCCGGCGCCCTCGATCACCGCGATCGCGCCGCTGTTGCGGACCGCGAACCGGCTTCCGGCCTGACCCGCGGCAAAGAGCTTCCCCGCTGTGGCACCGTAGAGCGCGGTGTTGCCGAGAATCACGTTCTCGTGGGTAGCCGAGGCGTACCCGGCCGTGCGAAATGGCCGGATACTGATGATGCCGCCCGACAGGCCCTTCCCCACGTAGTCGTTGGCCTCGCCTTCGAGATCGAGCAGCATCCCCCGGGTCGCAAAGGCGCCGAAGCTCTGTCCCGCACTGCCAAGGAACCTGAGTTGGAGATGACCATTCGGCAGCCCGGCGTCTCCGTGTCGCTCTGCGATTGCGCCAGCGACTCTCGCCCCCACCGCGAGGTGGTGGTTGCGAATCTGGTAGAGTCCCGAGAAGGGCAAGCCGGCCTCGAGGTGGCCACCACACTCCTCGAGGATTTCCCGGTCGAGCGACACCACACCGGGACGATCATTGCGGGTGACAAGGCGGCGCGACGCGACGCCTCCCTCGTCAGCCCGGGTCAGCAGGGCCGACAGGTCCAGCATTTGGGCCCGGGGCAGATCGGGTCGCTCGATCCGTCGCAGCAGGTCCGCTCGACCAATGATCTCGTCGAGACCGCGGACGCCAAGCTCGGCGAGAATCGCCCGGACTTCCCCGGCCACCAGGGTGAAATAGGCGATCACCTGTTCCGGCGTCCCGCCGAATTTGGCGCGAAGGTCGGGACGCTGAGTCGCGACACCGGTGGGACAGGTGTTGAGGTGACACTGCCGGGCCATGTCGCAGCCGAGCGCCACCAGCGGTGCGGTGCCGAAGCCGAACGATTCCGCTCCGAGCAGTGCTGCGATGACGACATCGCGACCGGACTTGAAGCCCCCATCCACCCGAACTTCGATCCTGCTCCGGAGGCCGTTCCTGACCAGTGTGTGTTGAGCCTCGGCGAGTCCCAACTCCCACGGACTGCCTGCGTGCTTGATCGAGGAGAGTGGTGAAGCTCCGGTCCCGCCGTTGTGCCCCGCGATCAGCACATAGTCCGCGTAGGCCTTGGCCACCCCCGCCGCGACCGTCCCCACGCCGGTTTCCGCCACGAGCTTCACGCCTACGCGGGCCCGGGGATTGACCGTCTTGAGGTCGTGAATGAGCTGGGCCAGATCCTCAATCGAGTAGATGTCATGATGCGGGGGAGGCGAGATCAGGGAGATCCCCGGCACTGCGTGCCGCAGCCGGGCGATCAGCTCAGTGACCTTGTGGCCTGGCAGCTGACCACCTTCGCCCGGCTTCGCGCCCTGGACGATCTTGATCTCCAACTCCTCCGCGCGCACCAGGTACTCAGTGGTCACGCCGAAACGCCCTGAGGCCACCTGCTTCACCCGATTGTCGGCACGGTCTCCATTGGGAAGTGGCGCATAGAAGGCTGGATCTTCTCCGCCTTCCCCCGAATTGGACCGGGCTCCCATCCGGTTCATCGCAATGGAGAGCGTCGAGTGGGCCTCGGGCGACAGCGCACCGAGGGACATCGCCGAGCTCACGAAGCGCCGCAGGATGGCCTCGACCGGCTCAACCTTCTCGAGTGCGATTGGGGTAGACTCGCGAAACGTGAGCAGATCCCGAGGCCCGGACGGCCGGCGTTGGCCGTTCTTGCTCAGGAATTCGCGATACTTCCCCTCACGCTCGCTCGGTTCGGCCCGGACGGCTTTGTGAAGGGCCACGACAATCGGCGGGGACCAACCGTGATCCTCACCGTCCTTGCGGAACCTTATCCGGCCGTGATCGGGAACGCTGTGGCTCGGTTCTGGAGACCAAGCCTGGCGGTGTCGAGCCAGCGCATCTTCGCCGAGCTCCTCGAAGCCGAGCCCGCCCAGGGCCGAGGTCGTGTCGCGGAAGCAGCGGTCGATCACTTCGGCCCCGAGTCCCAGTACCTCGAAGACCTGGGCGCCACAGTAGGAGGGAAGCACGGAGATGCCCATCTTGGACATGATCTTGAGCAACCCCTTCTCGGCGGCGGTCCGGTAGCGGCGACAGGCTTCTTGTGCAGAAGGCCTGCTGTTGTCACCGTCCGCCTTGCGCGCCCTGTCCGCCTTACCCGTCGCGTTTCCCTCAAATGCCGCACTCACTGACTGCAGCGCCAGCCAGGGATGCACCAGCTCCGCCCCGTATCCAATCAGCGTGGCGAAATGATGGATGTCCCAGGCGTCTCCCGCTTCGGCGACGAGACCCACTCGAAGCCGGAGCCCCCGGTCCATGAGATGACGGCGGACCGCTCCGACGGCCACCAACATGGGAATGGGAACTCGCTCTGCGCTGAGCCGCCGATCGCTGACGATCACCAACCGGATTCCGGTCCTCGCACCGTGCTCCGCCTCGGCGCACAGGCGGTCGAGCGCTGTCCTCAGGCCCTCCGGCCCCTCAGGGCGTTCCCAGGTGGCGTCGAGCGTCAGACTCGGGAATCCAGGCTGGCTCCTCAGCGAAGCCATCTCCGCTTCGAGCAGGATCGGGTGATCAACCCGCAACAGCCTGGCGTGTGTGGGACTCTCCATCAGGAAGGACCCGTGGCGACCCAGATGCTGTCGCAACGACATCACCACCGATTCCCGCAACGGATCGATTGGGGGATTGGTGACCTGCGCGAAACGCTGTCGGAAGAAGGCGTACACGCTCTGCGGCAGCCGGGAGAGCGGCGGGATCGGCGTATCGTCTCCCATGCTCCAGATAGTATCCTGACTCTGCGTCGCCATGGCCTCGAGCACAAACCTCAGGTCCTCGTGGCCATACCCGAAGCTGACTTGATACGGAGCCAATGACGCCGGGTCGGGCGATTCCGGCTTGGCGGCCAGGTCGGGAAGCAGGAGCCGCAGGTTCTCCCGGGCCCAACGTCCGTAAGGTTGGCGTGAGGCGACTTCACGTTTCACGTCCATGTTCCGCAGCACTCGACCCCGGGCCACATCCACCACGATGAACTCGCAGGGACCCAGCTTCCCGCTCTCCAGTACCTCTGCCGGATCCAGATCAACCAACCCAACCTCGGAGCCCGCGATCACGAACTGATCCCGGGTGACTTTGTATCGGCAGGGACGCAGGCCGTTCCGGTCGGTCGCGGCACCGGCCACGATACCGTTGCTGAAGGCGATTGCGGCCGGGCCATCCCACGGCTCAACCACCTCCGCATGAAAGCGGTAGAAATCCCTGATGGCCGGTTCGACGTCGGGATACTGCTCCCACGCCTGGGGCACCATCATCATGATGGTGTGCATCGGCGTCCGGCCCGAGCGGACCAGGAGTTCCATGGTGTTGTCGAACCCGGCGGAGTCGCTGCCTTCCGGCCAAATCACCGGCTTGAGCCGTTCGATGTCGCTTCCCCAGACCGGCGAGCCCAGGTCGGCTTCCCGCGCCGCCATGGCGTTGCGGTTACCCCAAAGGGTATTGATCTCGCCGTTGTGGGCGATCATCCGGAACGGCTGCGCGAGCGGCCAACTGGGGAGCGTGTTGGTCGAGTAGCGCTGATGGAAGACCGCAATGGCCGTTTCGAACTCCGGGAAGCGGAGATCAGTGTAGAAACCCGCGAGCTGGGTTCCCACCAGCAGCGCCTTGTACACGATGGTTCGGCAGGAGAGGGAACAGACGTAGAGCTCGGTGATCCCGCTCGCCCGCGCTTCCTTCTCGATGTCCCGTCTGGCCAGGTAAAGGACTCGCTCCCAGGCGTCATCATCGGTTACCGCGGGGCGTCCAACGAAGACTTGGCGAATGACCGGGCAAGTCTCCCGAGCCAGAGGTCCCAGCGCCGCGGGTTCGACCGGAACCTCTCGCCAGCCCAGCAGGGGGAGCCCGTTTTTCAGCAGTGCCCGTTCGATCAGCTCGATGGCGACGGCCAAGGCCGGGGCTTGGCGGGGTAGAAAAAGGAGCCGACGGCGAAGGGGAATCCGGGTTGGACACCCAGGCCGAGCCGGTAGGCCTCACGATGGAAGAAGCGGGTGGGAATCTGGGTAAGAAGGCCCGCGCCGTCGCCTGAATTATCCGTCGAGGCGGCCCCCCGATGGGCAACCCGGCCGAGGGCCTGGAGTGCCATCTTCACGACGGTGTGAGAGCGCTCGCCGGTGGCGTTCGCGATGAAGCCGACGCCGCAGGCATCGTGCTCGCGAAGAGATTGGAGTCCAGCGGTGCGGCTCGACTTCGACGGGTTCATGGCTCTCTCGGGAGGCAAGAAAAAAGGCCCGCACTCATTGGGAGGGCGGGCCGGGACAGGTTCGGTTGCTCCGCGCGCACTATCCCGGTCCCCACCCCTTGGTAAGGATGGCGATGGTGACCCGGTTGGCGTTTCGCGCGCAGCAACGATGCATATGAATAATTATACGGCGGGGTGGTTGCTAGGTCAATGGCCCGAAGCGGTCGTGCTGTGGAGCCCAGCAGCACATGATGACAACGGAGGAGGCTTGGGGTTGTGGGGAGAAGGCATCGCAGCTCATCCGGCGCTTCAGCGTGCCCCAGCCAGCGAGATGCCAGCCGCCGGCCGCTGGGGCCCCCCCCCGATAGGACAAATATCGCTGCCCGGCGAGCAGCCAACCTAACCCGGAATGCGCGCTACTGGCCCACAAAACGCGGGCCTCCCCATCCCCGGCCGTTCCCTTGTTGGACACGAGTACTGACCTGATTCCGGCTCCCGACTGAGCGTCTGTTTCCGGTCAGGGGGCATGCGTCGCTTGACTTATCCTCCGGGGAGTCGTAGGCTATCTACCAGTGGCTGCATAATGTTGCCCCGCGCCGGAGCCTGATGCCGCAGATGTCGTCGTCCCTGCTGCTCGTCGTCCTTATTAGCCTCGTCCTGGTCCTCCTTACGGGCCTCGATGGGGAACGCGGCGTTTACGGGCAAGCAGCATAGTCGATACAACATCGAGCCCTTCCCGCCGCGGACCCCGAAAAGGTCCGCGGTTTCTTTTTGGCTTCCCAGGAGAAGAGACACGCAATGCTGAAGGATGTCCTCATTTTCGACACGACCCTGCGGGACGGGGAACAGGCCCCAGGCAACACCATGACGCCCGAGGAGAAGCTCCGCCTCGCCCGCCAGCTCGACGCCCTCGGGGTCGACGTGATCGAGACCGGCTTCCCCGCCGCCTCGGAGGGGGACTTCCGCAGCGTGCAGGAGATCGCGGGCGAGATTCGCCGTCCGGTGCTGGCCGCGCTGGCTCGCTGTCACCCGCGAGACATCTCCCTCGCGGGCGATGCGATTCGTAATGCGGCCCGACCCCGGCTGCACATCTTCATCTCCACCTCCGACCTTCACCTGGAGCACAAGCTCAGGCTGAGCCGAGAGGAAGCCCTGGAACTGGCGCGCCAATCCATTCGGCAGGCGCGAGGCTATAGCGACGACGTCGAGTTCTCCGCCGAGGACGCGAGCCGCACCGATCTCGACTATCTCTGCCGGATCGTGGAAATGGCGATCGCTGAAGGGGCAACCACGATCAACCTCCCCGACACCGTGGGGTATGCCCTGCCTGGCGAGTACGCCGCCATGTTCCGCGCGGTACGAGAGCGGATTCCCGCCAGCGAGGGGGTAATCTTCAGCGCCCATTGCCACGATGATCTGGGACTCGCCGTTGCGAATTCGCTCGCGGCCATCGAAGCCGGTGCGGGCCAGGTCGAGTGCACCGTCAACGGGATCGGCGAGCGGGCGGGAAACGCGGCCCTGGAAGAGATCGTGATGGCGTGTCGGACTCGGCCTCAGGTCGCTCGGTTCCGCTGCAACGTGGACCCCCGCGAGATCTATCGGACCAGTCAGCTCCTCTCGTACCTGACCGGCAGCTTCCCGCAGCCCAACAAGGCGATCGTGGGCCGCAATGCCTTTGCCCACGAGGCCGGGATCCATCAGCACGGCATTCTGCAAAACGGGCTTACCTACGAAATCATCAAGCCCGAAGCCGTGGGGATTCCGCACTCGACTCTCGTGCTGGGCAAGCATTCCGGTCGCCATGCGCTGGAACGGCGCTATCGCGACCTCGGCTACCAGCTGGATGACCGCCAGCTGCAGGAGCTCTACCAGGAGTTTATCCAGCTGGCCGATCGCAAGCGGGAGATTCTCGACGAGGATCTGCTGGCGCTGCTTCACGAGAGTTTCCACGACGCACCCGAGGAATACCACGTCACCAAGCTCCGGGTCGTCTGCGGTAGTGTGCCCGCTGAAGCCGAGGTGCGGATGACCGGACCCTGGAGCGGAGAGCGTGTGGCGAGCGGGAGCGGCGATGGCCCGATCGCGGCGGCGTTCAGTGCCATCAGCGAGATCCTCGATCGGCCGATTGAGGTGATGAGCCTGTCGCTCCGCTCAGTAACTCCGGGTCGGGACTCGGTCGGTCAGGTGTTCCTCCAGGCCCGCATCGGCGGCAAGACCATGACTGGTCAGGGCGCCTCGACCGACATCGTGGAGGCGAGCGCCCGCGCGCTGGTCCATTCCCTCAACAAGGAACGGCACGCGGAGGTGCTGGAGGCGACGTCGCTGAACGCGGTGTACCTGTGGGGGGTGTGATGGTCAACGGTCGATGGTCGATGGTCAATGGTCTGGTGCAGTCTCGGCTTGGCCGCTCAGAGACTCTCGCAGGTCGGATGACCACCGACCATCGACCATCGACCATCGACTGCCGTCGACCATCGACCAGCATGTCTGACGCATTGACCGGCGCCCAGCTGCTCTGCCACCTGCTCCGCGAGCAGGGGGTCGATCTGATGTTCGGGTATCCCGGTGGCGCGATCATGCCTTTTTATCACGCGCTTCCGGAGTTCCCCGAGCTTCGGCACGTCCTGGTGCGGCACGAACAGGCGGCGGCTCATGCGGCTGACGGCTATGCGCGTGCTTCCGGCCGGCCGGGAGTCTGTGTTGCGACCTCGGGCCCTGGGGCGACCAACCTGGTGACCGGACTCGCCACCGCCCAGATGGACAGCTCCCCGGTCGTTGCCATCACCGGCCAGGTCCCGCGAGCGATGATCGGTCGCGATGCCTTTCAGGAGACCGATATCATCGGTATCACGCTGCCGATCACCAAGCACAGCGCCGCTATCAACGACATCAGCGAGCTGGCCCCCAAAGTGCGCGAGGCCTTCGCGGTCGCCACTGAAGGCCGGCCCGGGCCGGTGCTGATCGACATACCGAAGGATGTCCAGAATCAGAAGATCGAATGGGCAGAAGTCCCTCCCGCTCCTCGGGTCGCCCAGGGCAAATCGAATGGTCCGGCGCCAACCGGGGTCGCGGCGCTGCAGGAGGCCGCCAGGCTCATCGCGGAGGCCGAGCGTCCCCTGCTCATGGTGGGGCACGGGGTAATTCTGGCCGATGCCTACGAGGCGGTTCTCGCTCTCGCGGAGAAGACCGACACCCCCGTCATCACCACGCTGCTCGGTATCAGTGCGTTCCCCGAGAGTCATCGGCTGCACCTGGGCATGCCCGGCATGCACGGCGAAGTGCATGTCAACCGTGCCATCCAGCACGCCGACCTGATCATCGCTATCGGACTCCGGTTTGATGACCGGGTCACTGGCAACACCGCGGGATTCGCGCCCCGTGCCAGGATCATTCACGTCGAGCTCGATCCCGCCGAAATCGGGAAGAACGTGCCCGTCGCGCTGCCACTGATTGGCGATGCGAGGGAGATCACCAGTCGCCTGTCTGCGCTGGTCACACCGCGGCGCTGCGACGTCTGGCGAGAGGAAATTCGCGGCTTCACTCGTCCGCGATGCGAGAACTATCGCGGGGAGCTGTCACCCGAGGGAATTCTCAGCGGCATACATGAGATGAGCGGCGCCGGCTGCACCATCGTCTCCGACGTCGGGCAACACCAGATGTGGGTGGCCAAGCTGTATCCCTACAACACCCGCAACAGCCATATCACCTCGGGAGGGCTCGGCACCATGGGGTTCGCGGTGCCGGCCGCCATCGGGGTGCACTTTGCCCGGCCGGACCAGCCGGTCTGGGCCATTTCGGGTGACGGTGGCTTCCAGATGAATCTGCAGGAAATCGCCACCATGGTGCAGGAGAGGATCCCGGTGAAGATGGCAATCTTCAACAACGGATACCTCGGCATGGTGCGGCAGTGGCAGCAGTTCTTTCATGGACGCCGCTACTCGGCCACTCCCATCTGGAGCCCGGATTACGTACGGCTCGCGGAAGCCTACGGCATCGCGGGCTACCGTGTCGAGCATGCCCAGCAAATCGAGGAGGCGGTGGCTCGCGCACTCCGGGATCCGGGACCGGCACTCGTCGAGTTCGTGATCGAGCAGGAGGCGAACGTCTTCCCGATGATTCCCCCCGGCGCCACCCTGTCCGAACCGATCGAGTCGGAACCCGCACCGCTGGCGTCATCGTGACCGCGTCTGCCGCCTACAGTATTTGCGTCGGCCTGGAAGACGAGTTCCTGGCCTTCAACCGTCTGGTGGGCGTCGTCCGCCGGCGCAATCTCGCCATCGAGAGCCTGTCGATCGGTGCCGGTCCGGAAGCCGGTGTGGCCCGGGTGACGATCGTGGTGCGGGCCGATGAAGGCGCAGTTGATCGGCTGGTGCGGCAGCTCCGCAAGGTCATCGGGGTGCGGGGCGCAGCGGCGGAACCCGAGGCCTCGGTGGCTTCGCGCGAGCTCGCCCTGATCAAAGTGCGCACCACGGGGCGATACGCCGAAGTTCTCGATGCCGCCGGCCGTTTCGGAGCGACGGTGCTGGAGGAAGGGCGTGACGAGGCACTCCTCGAAGTCACCGGTCCCGGTCCCATGGTGCTCTCGCTGATCCGCGCCCTCGAGGCGTTTGGCGTACTCGACGTGGCTCGCAGCGGCATCGTCGCGGTGAGCCGACCGGGCACCGCGCCGGCCGGGGTCGAGACCCAGCCGATACGTCATCCTGGGCCTGAGCGATACCAATCAGTTCTCACATTGCGAGACGACTCATGACCGATTCGACCAACGATCTGCGCGTGTTCTACGATGCCGATGCGGATCGCGCCCGACTCAAAGGCCGGACCCTCGCCATCATCGGCTACGGCAGTCAGGGCCATGCCCATGCGCTCAACCTCAAGGAGAGTGGCGCCAGGGTCATCGTCGGCCTGCGGCCCGGTGGCGGGTCATGGACCAGGGCCAAGGCGACAGGACTCGATGTCCGCCCGGTGGCCGACGCGGCGCGTGCGGCTGACACCATCATGATCCTGGTTCCCGATCAGGATTGTCGCGCGGTCTACGAGGCCGACGTGGCTCCAGCCCTATCGGCGGGCAAGACCCTGATGTTTGCTCACGGCTTCAACATTCACTTCGGGGAGGTAGTGCCGCCCGGGGAGGTGGATGTGAGCATGATCGCGCCCAAGTCCCCTGGGCACCTGGTGCGAAGCGAGTATGAGGCGGGACGGGGAGTACCGGCCCTCGTAGCCGTGCATCAGGATGCGAGCGGCGAAGCGCTCGCCAATGCGCTGGCCTACGCAGCGGGAATCGGGTGTACCCGCGCCGGCGTGATCGAGACGACATTCCGGGAAGAAACCGAAACCGACCTTTTCGGCGAGCAAGCCGTGTTGTGCGGCGGTGCGACGGCGCTGGTGAAAGCCGGTTTCGACACGCTGGTGGAGGCGGGGTATCAGCCGGAGATGGCTTACTTCGAATGTCTCCACGAACTCAAGCTTATCGTGGACCTCATGTACCGGGGCGGCCTCAAGTTCATGCGGTATTCGATCAGCGACACGGCGGAGTATGGCGACTACACCCGCGGCCCCCGGATCATCACGGATGAGACCCGACATGAGATGCGGAAGATCCTCGCCGAGATTCAGAGCGGCGCCTTCGCCAAGGAATGGCTAGCCGAGTGCCGCGCCGGCGGTCCGCGCTTCGCCCAGCTGCGCGAAAGGGATCGGGAGAGCGGAATCGAACAGGTCGGTGCGAAGCTGCGTGCGATGATGCCGTGGTCGGAGGAGGGGAAGGGAAGGCAGGTTCCGAGTTCCGAGTTCCGAGTTGTGGACAAGAACTCTCCGAAAGATGAGGCGGTGATCAGTGCTCGATGAAGCAGCGACTCGGAACTGGGAACTCGGAACTAATGTGTCCCCGTACTCTGTTTGAAAAAGTCTGGAGCTCGCACGTCGTCCACCAGGAAGACGGTGGGCCGGACTTGTTGTACGTGGATCTTCACCTGGTTCACGAGGTCACCTCGCCGCAGGCCTTCGAAGGGCTCCGCCGCGAAGGTCGGCGGGTACGGCGCCCCGATCTCGCGCTTGCGACGGTCGATCACAATGTCCCCACGACTGATCGTACGCTGCCGATCGTGGACAGTGTTTCTCGGCGGCAGGTGGAGTTGCTCCTCAAGAACGCCGCCGATTTCGGTATCGAGCTCTTCGGTCTCGATTCCCCGCACCAGGGCATTGTCCACGTCATCGGCCCGGAACTGGGACTTACCCAGCCGGGTCGCGTCATCGTCTGTGGAGACTCCCACACCTCCACTCACGGCGCCTTCGGCGCCTTCGCCTTCGGCATTGGTACCACTGATGTGGAGCACGTGCTGGCGACCCAGACCATACGGGTCTCCCGCCCCAGGACGATGGAGGTTCGGTTCACCGGGAAGACTGGTCCTGGAGTCGTGGCCAAGGACTTGATCCTCGCCCTGGTCGGCAGGATCGGAACCGCCGGCGCAGCCGGTCATGTCATCGAATACACCGGCGAGGCAATCCGGGCGCTCTCAATGGAAGGCCGGATGACCGTCTGCAACATGTCGATCGAGGCCGGCGCGCGCGCCGGAATGATCGGGCCGGACGAGACGACGTTCATGTACCTCATGGGTCGCCCCCGGGCTCCGCGCGGCCGGGCATGGAGCAGTGCGGTCGATCACTGGAGCAGCCTGCCGTCTGACCCCGGTGCGCAGTACGACAGTCGGGTGATCATCGATGCCGCGGAGGTGGCGCCTCAAGTCACCTGGGGTACCAATCCCGGAATGGTTACCGCAGTCACCGAAACGGTTCCCGATCCTGCAGTGCTCTCCAGCGAGACCGCTCGTCGAGACGCGGTCCGCGCCCTGACCTACATGGGTCTCGAGCCCGGGACCGCTCTGGATGGGCTCCGGATCGATCGGGTGTTCATCGGCAGCTGCACTAACGCGAGGATCGAAGACCTGCGTGAGGCGAGCCGCATTGTGAGGGGGCGCCGAGTCGCTTCCCACGTGTGGGCACTGGTGGTACCCGGTTCGATGCAGGTAAAGGCGCAAGCGGAGCGGGAAGGGCTCGACCGGATCTTTACCGAGGCCGGATTCGAATGGCGCAACGCTGGATGTTCGATGTGCCTCGGCATGAATCCCGACATTCTCGCCAGCGGCGAGCGCTGCGCCGCCACCTCGAATCGGAATTTCGAGGGACGCCAGGGCAGCGGCGGGCGAACCCATCTGATGAGTCCGGCGATGGCCGCTGCCGCGGCGATCAGCGGGCACATCACGGACGTGAGGAAGTGGGACTTTGCGGAGGAGCTGGTGGGTGCGAAGTGAGATTGTTGGGATTTCAGATTGCAGATTTCAGATTGAAGATCTCAGGGTCTGGCAATCGCAATCTGAAATCTGAAATCTTCATTCTGAAATGAAGAACGGCCTCAATCTGAAATCCCCCCACAATCTTCAATCTGACATCTTCAATCTGAAATTCCATGACGCCTTTCACCACCCACACCGGCTCGGTGGCCGCGATGCCAAGGGCCAACGTCGACACCGACCAGATCATCCCGAAGCAGTTCCTGAAACGGGTGGAACGGACCGGGTTCGGGTCGGCATTGTTCTTCGACTGGCGCTATCGTCCCGATGGCTCGCCCAATCCGGACTTCGAGTTGAATCGAGCGAAGGCGGCGGGCGCCACGATTCTGCTGGCCGGCCCGAATTTCGGGTGCGGGTCCTCGAGGGAGCATGCGCCCTGGGCTCTCGGCGAGTATGGGTTCCGCGCTATCCTGAGCGAGAGCTTCGCCGACATCTTCTTCGGCAACTGCTGTCAGAACGGAATCCTCCCGGTGAGTCTCACATCCGAAGAGATGGCCGAGCTGTTTCGTCGGGAAGCCGCCTCCACCGGCGCCTATCGGCTGACCGTGGACCTCGTGGGCCAGCGGGTCCGGGACGACGAAGGGTTCAGCGCCGGTTTCTCTCTGGACGCCTATCGCCGGCAGGCGCTGCTTGAAGGGCTCGATGAGATCGGCCGGACGCTGAGACTGGAGCCGGATATCCTGGAGTTCGAGCGGCGCCGAGTTCGGCTGCATCACCTGCTGGAACGCTGACGTCGTGCACATCGCGATCCTTCCGGGCGACGGAATCGGTCCTGAAGTCACCGCAGAAGCCGAGCGGGTGTTGACCGCCGCCGCGGAACGCTTTGGGCTCCACCTTGTCCTTTCCCACCACCCCATCGGCGCGGCCGGAGTCCGCGACCAGAGCGATCCCTTCCCGCGAGAGACTCGCGATGCCGTGGCGCGCGCCGACGCCGTCCTCCTCGGCGCTGTCGGTGATCCGTCCCTCGATTCGGCTCCCCGCCATCTCAAACCCGAGACCGGGTTGCTCGCCCTTCGGGCCCTGCTTGGCGTGTACGCCAACCTGCGTCCGGTCGCGGTGTATCCGGCCTTGGCGGTGCTCTCACCGCTCAAGCCGGAGCGTCTCGCCGGTACGGACCTGCTCATCATCCGGGAACTGACCGGCGGGTTGTACTACGGCGAACCGCGGGGTCTGGACGGCGACAAGGCGATCAACACACTGCGGTATACCCGCTCAGAAATCGAACGAATCGCGCGCTTGGCTTTCGAGGAAGCCCGGCGCCGCCGCCGCCGGGTGCTTTCGGTGGACAAGGCCAACGTGCTGGAGACCTCGCAGCTCTGGCGGCGGGTGGTGACCGACGTCTCCCACGCATACCCCGACGTCGCGCTGGAGCACGCTTACGTGGACTACGCCGCGATGCGCTTGGTGAGCGACCCTGCCTCAATTGACGTGCTGGTAACCGAAAACATGTTCGGCGACATCCTGAGCGATGAAGCCGCGGTCCTCACCGGATCACTCGGCATGCTCCCGTCCGCCTCGCTGGGCGACGGCGTGGGCCTATACGAGCCGATCCACGGCTCGGCGCCGGACATCGCAGGGCAGGGCATCGCCAATCCGATCGGCGCCATTCTGTCCTGTGCGCTCCTCCTCCGCCATTCGGCCGGTGCCCCTGAGGCGGCGGCGGGGATCGAGGCGGCTGTCTCCCGGGTCCTGGAGGCTGGGGCCAGGACCCGGGACATCGCGGCCAAGGGGCGTAAACCACTTTCGACTCGACAGATGGGAGACCGCATCCTGGAGGCTCTGGAGTTCGCCGAAGCACCCGCGCGGTGAAATCTGCAACATTTAGGACTTCGACCTCGTCATGTCGGCGCCGCTCCTTCGCGGGAGCGTCAACCGACACCGGAGGTCCTGAAATGAAGTGCCAGCATTGTTTCCAGCGTCCTGCCCTCGAGCGCGACGGTCGTCCCGCCTTCCTGAGCCTGTTCGGCACCGTCGAAGGCTATTTCTGCGAGGAATGCGCGCGGGAGATTCAGCGACCCTACGAGGAGGAGCTGCGCCGGTCGGTGGCTGAGCGAGCCCCGCAGTTGACTGAGGATGACCTGGCCAGCTTGCCGAACCAGATGCTCAAGTTCACGCTGCTACTGCCGATTCCTTCCGGAACCTGATTCTCTAGTCGATCGCTAACTAGAAACGGGGCGCCGAAATGGCGCCCCGTTTTACCTTGCGCCGTCGCACGTCGCACGTCGCACGTCGCACGTCGCACGTCGCACGTCGCACGTCTCGCGTCCTGCACCTAATCCAGCCGGTCGGTCACTGCACCCAGGCTGGCACTCGACACCAGGCGCGCGTACTTGGCCAGCACGCCCCGCCGATATCGCGGCACGGGAGGAATCCATGCCTTCCGCCGCTGGGCGATTTCCGGCTCCGGGACGTTCAAGCTGAGCGTGCGCCGCTCGGCGTCAATGGTGATCGAATCACCCTCGTGGACCAGAGCAATCGTTCCGCCGATTGCCGCCTCGGGCGCCACGTGTCCCACCACCATCCCGAAGGTGCCTCCCGAGAAGCGGCCATCCGTAATCAACCCGACCGAATCGCCCAGTCCCGCACCGATGATCGCGGAGGTGGGTGAGAGCATTTCCCGCATCCCGGGGCCGCCGCGTGGTCCCTCATACCGGATCACCAGCACGTCGCCGGCTTTGATGCGACCAGCGAGAATTGCTTCGAGACAGGCCTCTTCGGATTCGAACACCCGTGCCGGACCGGTCAGCTTGCTCTGCTTGACACCGGCAATTTTCGCCACCGCACCTTCAGCAGCGAGATTGCCCCGAAGGATCGCGAGATGGCCCTGCGGGTAGATCGGCCGGCTCCACGGGCGAATCACTTCCTGGTCGGCTCGAGGTTCAGCCGGGACCTGGGCCAGCACCTCGGCGATTGTCTTTCCGGCGATGGTCGGTGCATCGCCGTGGAGCACTCCGTGGGCGAGCAGGATCTTCATCACCTGGGGAACGCCGCCTGCCTTGTGGAGATCGGTCGCCACGAAACGGCCGGAGGGCTTGAGGTCGCACAGCACCGGCACCTTGGCCCGAATCATTTCGAAATCGTCGAGCGTGAGCGGCACCTCGGCCGCGTGCGCGATCGCGAGCAGGTGGAGCACGGCGTTGGTCGAGCCGCCGAGCGCCATGCACACGGCGATTCCGTTCTCGAAGGCTTGCCGAGTCAGAATCTGGCGCGGGAGCAGCTGGGCCTTGATCGCCTCGACGAGGACTCGACCTGATTGGGCGGCACTCTCCGCCTTCTCCCCGTCTTCGGCGGCCATGGTCGAGGAGTAGGGCAGGCTCATCCCCATCGCCTCGAAGATCGACGACATGGTGTTGGCGGTGAACATCCCACCGCACGAGCCTTTCCCGGGACAGGCGTGCCGCTCGATGTCGAGCAGCTCCTGGTCTCCGATCTTTCCCGCGCTGTGCTGGCCCACCGCTTCGAAGGCGCTCACGACGGTGAGATCCTGCCCGTGCAGGTGACCCGGCTTGATGGTGCCGCCGTAGACGAAGATCCCCGGGATGTTCATCCGGGCCATCGCGATCATGGCGCCCGGCATGTTCTTGTCACAGCCACCCACACACACGACACCGTCCATTGACTCGGCACCGCAGGCGGTCTCTATGGCGTCGGCGATGACTTCACGGGAAACGAGAGAGTATTTCATCCCCTCGGTGCCCATCGAGATGCCGTCGCTCACCGTGATCGTGCCGAACATCTGGGGCATCCCGCCGGCCGCCCTGACCGCCTGGTCCGCCCGGTCCGCCAGGACATTCAAGCCGGCATTACACGGCGTGATGGTGCTGTACCCGTTCGCGATGCCGACGATCGGTTTGTCGAAGTCCCCATCGCCGAAGCCGACGGCGCGGAGCATGGCACGGTTGGGGGACCGTTGAACGCCCTGGGTAATGAGCCTGGACCGGCGGTTGTGCGGCACGAGCGTTAGGGGCAGAGGAAGGGGGATCGTCTAACTGACTGAACCATATAAAGATACGGGCACCCAGCTGACTTGGACAGACCCGCTTGGACCGCGGCTAATACTTTGGTGAAGCGGAAGCTAATTCCTGCAAATCTGGCAAATAACTGTCGACACACTATTCATGATATTCTGTATATTTGCATTGACGCACGCTAAATCTTGCACAATATGCGTGATTTTCAGAGCAACACTCTTGCGCCATCCTCCCCCGCGCCCTATTAATTATGCAGTCGCCTCTTTTAGCCACCCTCTCGCCACCCCACGAGGTCCTACCGCCATGACTCTTCCGTTACTCGCCATGGTGCAGGATGCCCAGCCGACCATCGTCCCGGCCGACACTGCCTGGATGCTGACTTCCACCGCGCTGGTGCTGCTGATGACCCCGGCGCTTGCCTTCTTCTATGGCGGCTTGGTCCGTTCCAAGAATTCGCTCAACACGATGATGATGAGCTTCGTTGCCCTGGGTGCCGTGGGTGTCACGTGGGCCCTCGTGGCGTACAGCGAGGCCTTCGCCGATGGAAGTGGATTCGTGGGTTCCTTCCAGAACGCCTTCCTGTCGGGTGTGGGGGTCGAGCCGAAAGGAACGATCCCGCACCTGCTGTTCATGTCGTACCAGGGAACCTTCGCCATCATCACCGCGGCGCTGATTTCGGGAGCCATCGTCGAGCGGATGCGGTTTGGTCCCTACGTGGCGTTCCTCTGCATCTGGACCATCGTGGTCTACGGCCCTGTGGCACACTGGGTGTGGGGTGGAGGCTGGCTGGGGAAACTGGGGGTGCTGGACTTTGCGGGCGGCACCGTCGTGCATATCAACGCCGGTATCTCTGCGCTGGTGGCGGCGACCGTCCTGGGAGCGCGGAAAGACTACGCCCGCCAGGCCATCCTTCCGCATAACGTGCCGTTTACGCTGCTCGGGGCCGGCCTTCTCTGGTTCGGCTGGTTCGGGTTCAACGGCGGGAGCGCGCTGGCGGCGAATGGCTCAGCCGCACTCGCCTTCACCAACACCTTCCTGGCCCCAATGGCAACCTTGATGGTGTGGGTGGGTCTCGACGCGTTCCGGACCGGCCATGCCACCGCAGTGGGTGGCGCGACCGGCATCGTTGTCGGCCTCGTGGCCATCACGCCGGCCGCCGGATTCGTGAGTCCCCTGGGCGCGCTGGCGCTCGGCGCGATCGCGGCATTCCCCAGCTACTTCACCATCGTGCTCCGTTCCCGTACCCGGCTCGACGATTCGCTCGACGTATTCGCCGGTCACGGCATCGGCGGCCTCACCGGGGCGCTCCTCACCGGCGTGTTCGCGCTCAAGGTGTGGGGGGGAACCGACGGAGTGCTCGGCGGCAACCCCGCGCAGCTGGGCATTCAGGCCGTGGCCGCATTCTCTGCCATGGCCTACGCCGGCATCATGACCTTTGTGATCCTCAAGCTCCTGGCCCTGGTGGCCCCCCTCCGTGTGGCGACCCCGCTCGAGGGCCTGGGCCTGGACGTGACGCAGCACGGAGAGGAAGCCTACAGCAGCGGCGAGGGCTCTATCCTGGTGCTGCCCGAGGTCGAAGTCCCTTCGCCGAGTCCCAAGCTCACTCCTCAGCCTGCGGCGCGCTGACCATCGAGGCCAACCATGAAACTCATCATCGCCATTATTCGCCCCGATCGCCTCAACAGCGTCCTGGAAGCGCTGTACCACGCCGACGTGCGCGGGCTGACCGTGTCTCGCGTCATGGGGCACGGCGGGGAGACCGAGCGGGTGGAGAATTACCGGGGAACTACGGTGAAGCTGGGGCTGCAGGAGAAGGTCCGGCTCGAGATCGGAGTCTCCGATTCCTTCGTGGACATCACCACTCGCGCGATCCTTGGTTCCGCGCGCTCGGGAGATGTGGGAGATGGAAAGGTGTTCGTGCTTGATGTGGAACAGGTCCATCGCATCAGGACCGGCGAGCGGGACGAGGCCGCCGTCACGCCGGCACTGCCGGAGCCTGTCTAGAGCCGTCAGCCGTCAGCCGTCAGCAAGAAGCCGTAGGGCATGAGTGTCGGAGCTTATGGCCTACGGCTTTTTCTAACAGCTAACGGCTAACGGCTAACGGCTGACCGCCTCACGCGTCATAGTACAGGAAGAACTCATAGGGATGCGGCCGCAGCGACACCGGGGCCACATCCTTCGTGCGCTTCATCGAAATCCAGGTATCGATCACGTCCGGGGTGAAGACGTCGCCCTCGAGCAGGAAGGCGTGATCTTTCTCCAGCGCGTCCAGGGCCTCCGACAGCGAGCCGGGAACGGTCTTGATGGTCGCCTTGCGATCGTCATGCAGCTCGTAGAGATCCTCGTCGATCGGCTGGGGCGGCTCGATCTTGCGCTTGATCCCGTCCAGTCCGGCCATGAGCATGGCGGAGAAGGCGAGGTAGGGGTTGCAGGACGGATCGGGCGCCCGGAACTCGACGCGCCGCGCCTTGGGGCTGTCGGAATAGGTCGGGATCCGGCAGATCGCCGAGCGGTTGCGCTGCGAGTACATCAGGTTGACCGGTGCCTCGAAGCCGGGCACCAGGCGGCGATAGCTGTTAGTGGTGGGCGCGCAGAGTCCCGAGAAGCGCCGGCGCGTGTGAGATGAGCCCGCCGATATACCAGCGCGCCGCATCGGAGAGGAGGGCATAGCCCTTCGCGTCGAAGAAGAGGGGCGTGCTGTCCTTCCAGAGCGACTGATGGCAGTGCATCCCCGAGCCGTTGTCGCCGAAGAGCGGCTTGGGCATGAACGTCGCCGTCAGGCCCAGGTTGTGACAGACGTTTTTCACGATGTACTTGTAGGTCAACAGCCGGTCGGCGGTTTGCACCAGCGTGCCGAAACGGAAATCGATCTCCGCCTGACCAGCCGTTCCCACCTCATGGTGCTGCACCTCGACCGGGACACCGGCCGAGATGAGCGCCAGCATGATCTTGCTGCGGACGTCCTGCAGCCGGTCAACCGGGGGAACCGGGAAGTACCCTTCCTTATGGCGCGGGCGGTGTCCCGCATTGGGAGTCCCGTTCCTGCCGGAATTCCAGATCCCTTCCTCAGCATCGATGTGGTAGTAGCCCTCGTGCGCGTTCTGGTCGAACCGAACCGAGTTGAAGATGAAGAACTCGGCCTCCGGCCCCCAGTACGACGTAGTCGCGATCCCCGTGGTCTTCAGATACTCCTCCGCCTTGAAGGCGATGAAGCGAGGATCCCGTGAGTACGGCTCGAGCGTGATCGGATCGTAGATGTCGCAGATGATCGAGAGCGTCGGAACCTCGAGCACCGGGTCGACGAAGGCGGTCGAGAGGTCCGGGATGAGCAGCATGTCGCTCTCGTTGATCGCCTGGAACCCGCGAATGGACGAACCGTCGAAGCCCAGCCCCTCTTTCACCATGTCCTCGTCGAGCGTCTCGGCGGGAATGGAGAAATGCTGCCAGGTGCCCGGAAGGTCGGTGAACTTGACGTCGATGACCTTGATCCCGCGCTCTTTGATCAGGTCGGTGATGCGTTTCAGTTCGCCCGCCGAGCGTGGCTTGGCGGAAGTGGGTTTGGTGATTGCGGCCATGGGATGTCGTCCAGAAGTGAGGGTACGCGGAATCGTGCTCGCCGATCAACAAAGACTGCTCGCCCCAGCCAGCATCGTTTGGGCATTGACCTCGATGCGGAGGTCGGGGGCGGGAGTGGAAAGTCCCACGGTTCCGGGAGAAAAACTCGGGGTGTGACCCTCTTCCGGCCGCCTGGTGGTAGACTAATGTCCGGTTTGCAAAGTGTCAAGCAGATTTTGCAATTCTTGCAAAGTTTTACGAACACTTATGCACTTTTAGCTGCATATTTCCACACGTGTTGATCACAAGACGAAAGCCGCACTGGAAAACGGTGCGGCTTTCTGGGGAGGCTGGTGGCGTTAACCGGGGGACAGTTGGGTAAAACCCCGCGCTGCAAAGTCTTACATCAAGTCACACTCCCTGGTCCTTCAACTCGTCGACATTCCGGTCCCAATGCCACTCCATATAGTGTGCGGCCTCTTCCGCCATCTCCTCACCGAGGAGCCGCTCCACCACATGCAGCGACATATCCACTCCGGCCGAGACCCCGCCCGCAGTGATCACCTTGCCGTTGTCGATGAAACGCTCGCGCCCATCTATCCGGGTCAAGGGCGCCAAATCCCGTAACAGGCTCAGGGCACCGTGATGCGTGGTGGCGGCGAGGCCGTCGAGCAGCCCAGCCTTGGCAAGTAGCAGCGAGCCCGTGCATACCGAGAGCAGCAGTTCAGCCTCGGCAGCCCGGCCCCTGATCCATCCCAGCAGCGCGTCGTTGTCGAGCTCGCGGCGGGTGCCATATCCACCGGGGATCAGTAGCAGATCGATATGAGGGACGGTGTAGATCGAGTATTTCGGCTCGACCATGAACCCGTTGCGCATCGTCACCGTTCCCTTACCAATTCCGATCAGCGACACCGTGAACGGCTGCAAGCCGCTCCGCCGGCCCGCAATCGAGAACACCTCGAAGGGCCCGGCGACATCGAGCACCTCGGCCTCGTCGAAAACCAGCACCCCCACGTGCCGGGACTCAGGCATGGATTCGCGAGAGGTGGTCGGGCCGCTGTTCATCCAGCCACTTGAGACGGGCTTCCATCTCCTGATCGAGCTGCTTGCGGAAGTCCAGGAGGCGCACAGCGGTGCGGGCGGGTTGCGGTCATGTCGCGGTTCACGGGTGAGGTGCCTTCAAATTACAGGCGACCGGTGACAGGCGACAGCCGACGGACTCCGGCGCGCGGGTGCCAACCCCCGGTGCCTCGCAGCCTGAGGCTGGGTCTCCTCGTCGCCGCAGCACATCTACCCCTCACTCCCGCTCCTCCCCAAATTGCATTCATGCCCCCCGACACACCCTGTCCTACCTGTCGTACCCCAATTCCTGCTACCGCCAACTTCTGTCCCGGCTGTGGCAAGGAGCACCCTGGCGCCGCCTCCGCGGCGACGGCGTTCGCAACCGAGGCGCCAGTGCAGGAGCGCCTGGCTCGGGCCCTCGGACCGAAGTACGAGGTCCGGCGCATGCTGGGGCAGGGCGGTTTTGCCGAAGTGTACGAGGTCTGGGACAAAGACCTTCAGCGCCGGCTTGCGGTCAAGGTACTGAAGCCCGACATCGCCTGGTCCTCCGGCATGCTGGAGCGGTTCAAGCATGAGGCACGCGCCGTTGCCCGGCTCAGTCACTCCAACATTCTCGCGATTCACTTCGTGGGAGACGGCGAGGGGCTGGTGTACTACGCGATGCCCTTCGTCGAGGGCCAGTCGCTTGCCGAGCTGTTGCGGACCCGCGGAGCGCTGGATCCCGAACGCGCTCTGGCGCTGACCCGGCCGTTACTCGATGCCCTGGCTCACGCCCACGAGAGCGGTCTCGTTCACCGCGATATCAAGCCCGACAACGTGATGATCGAAGCCTCGAGCGGCCGGCCCTTGCTGGTGGACTTCGGGATCGCGAAGCGGGTGGATGGCGAGGTGGCGCACTTCACCCAGACCGGCTTTGTGGTCGGCACGCCGCAGTACATGAGTCCGGAACAGGCGCTCGGTCAGGGCGACGTGGATGCGCGCTCCGACCTCTACGCCATGGGTGCCGTTCTATTCCAGATGGTCACCGGCGTGCCGCCCTACGAAGGGGAATCGTCGCAGGAAATCGTGGGCAAGCACCTTAGCGAGCCGGTGCCGATCGCCACGACCAAGAACGCGCGCATTCCGATGTGGTTGTCCAACGTGATCGTGCGCGCGATGGCCAAGCGACCGGCGGACCGTTTCCAGTCGGCCAAGGCAATGATCGGATCGCTGCAGACCGGCCGGGTCACGGGCCCGCAGGGAACCGTGAGTGCCGAGCGGGTGGCCCAGCAGATTCAAGCTCAGGACTCCACTGTATTACTCACCAGTCACGAACGCCCGGCAGCGGGTACGCCGACCGCGGTAACCAAGCCGCCTCCACTGCCTACATCAGGTAGGCGGTGGACCTCGATTCTCCTGCTTCTCCTCCTTCTCGGCGTCGCGGCGGCGCTGGTGATAGTCCGAAGCCGGCCGGTACTCGCGGTGGAGAATCAGTTGATCGAGCCGATCAACCTCGTGGTGGATGGCGTGACCTACAAGGTTGCGTCTGGGGAGGTCTCGTCGGTCAGACTGCGCCGTGGGCGACCGCTCGCGGCTCAATGGTTCCTGGTGCGTCCTCAGTCAGCGTCGGGGAAACCGATGGGCGTGGATGTGCAGGGGACGATCACCGAGGCGAGGCCTCGGGGCCGGCTGAACCGGTTGGTGGATGCGGGGGCCGCAACGGTGCCGGTGTTCGCGCCGCTGGTGACCAACATGACCAGCGCTGCGCTCGGGGTGACGATCAACGCAGGGCTCGCCGGCGCGGCGGACTGCAATTGCTCAGATTCCTCCCGGCACTACACGCGCCCACGTGGGTTACTGGCCGCTCTTCCTCAACAGTACCGTGCAGGCCTACACGACCGCCGGGACCCGCGCCACCTTCCAGAATCTGGGCCCCGAAGTCGAACGGACGTCAGGGACAGTGGGGCTGCGTTTCGAGGCCAAGGACTTCCGCTAGCTGCCTCAGGGAGTTTCGAACGTGCTGCGATCCCCCGGCAGGGGCACTCGGCAGGCATGGACGTTCCCGATCTCGCAGGCCCGACGATAGAGCGCTGCCGCCCGATCGGGATCGTGGTCCACTCCCCGCCCATTCTCGTACATGTTCCCCAGCAGCACGCACCCATTCGCGTCCAGTTCCTGACACGCCTGGAGATAGAGCGCCGCGGCCCGGCCGCGATCCTGGCTGACGCCCTGGCCGTTCTCGTAGAGCGTACCCAGCTTCACGCAGGACGACTGCCGGCCGAGTCCGCAGGCCTGGCGGTAGTACGAGACCGCATTGTCGGAGTTCTGGATCACTCCGGTGCCCTGCTCGTAGGCGATGCCCAGCCGGGCGCACCCGTCGGCGTCTCCCATCTCGCAGCCCCGTCGGAAATAGCCGTTGGCCCGCTCCCGGTTCGGATTCATCTGCACCCCTGATTCGTTCCAGATCCCGAGCCGGGTACAGGCCGGCGCATAGCCTTTGTCACAGGTCCCGCCCAGGATCCGCACGGCTTCGTCGTTGGATTGGGTGACTCCGCGCCCTCCCGCGAGCAGTTCCGCATAGTGGACGCACTCCGGATAGTCGCCTGCCTGACACGCCTGCCAGATTTCCTGCGGTGTCAACGCAAGCTGGGCCTGCGCATCCGTCGCCGCCGTGGCCACCAAAACGAGGGCCGCCAGAATCCATCTCATTCCCGCTCCTGTCTCCTAAGCGGCAGCGTCTCCGCCGTCGCCACTGCATCAAAGCCGAACTTCTTCCTGACCTGATCGATCGCGGTGGTGAGCTCCCGCAATCTGGTACGCTCCACCGGCTCGAAAAGATCCTCGGTGGCCGATTCCACGATATTGGTCGCGGCAACACCGATCAGCCGGACGCCTTTCTTCCGTCGCAGTACGTCCTCAAACGCCCGGTCGAACAGTTCCCGTGCCGCCGTGAGGATCTCCCGGTCCAGGCATGTCGGTTCATCCAGCGTGTGGCGGCGGGTTATGGTGTAGAAATCCCCGTGCCGCAGCTTGAGGACGACGGTACGCGCGGCGAGTCCTTCGTCCCGCAATTGACCCGCAACCCGGCTCACGAAGAGCGCCAGCAGCGCGTCCAGCCGGCCCTTGTCGGTGGCATCACGCGCGAGGGTCGTCTCCCGGCTCACCGACCGGGGCAGCCGATCGGCGCTGAGGCTGAGACGATCCGTGACCGTGGGCCCGAAGTTTGAGCTCGCGGGCGTGGTCGCCCAGCAGCCGTTGCAGGTTCTGCAGCTCCATTTCCTGGATCTGACGAACCTCGGTGAGCCCGATGCTGGCCCAGCGTTCCGCCGTCTTTGGACCCACCCCCGGCAGGGCACGCAGCGGAAGTCCCGCCAGGAATCCTTCCTCCCATCCCGCGCGAATCTCCATCAGACCTCGGGGCTTGGCCTGATCCGAGGCCAGCTTTGCAATCATCCGGTTGGGGCCGATGCCGATGCTGCTATCGAGTCCCGTCTCCTGCTTTACCGCGTCCCGGATCCGCTCCGCTTCGGGGAGCAGCGAGACCGGGAACATGCGCTCGGTCCCGGTGAAATCGAGATACGCCTCATCCAGCGAGGCCATGACTACCGTGGGCGAGTACCTGCGGAGGACAAGGAGAACCGCCCGGGACGCGTCGCGGTAGTGGCGGAACGAACCGCGGAAGAAGGTGGCTTGAGGACAGCGCCGCGCTGCCTCGGCGATCGGCATTCCCGCCCGCACCCCGAACTTCCGCGCCGCATAGGAGGCCGACTGCACGACTCCCCGCTCGTCTCGCCGTCCTCCGACCACGAGGTACTCGACGTCCCGCAGCTCGGGATGGCGCTGCCGGCACACCTCGACGAAGAAGGCGTCCAGATCAAGATGCAGCGTTCGGGCACCCACTTAGGCCTCCCTGCTCCGACTCCGACTGCTACGGAAGCTTCACCTCCGCGACACTCGGGCTCGAGTCGGTTGTGGCGGCGTTCACCCCGAGAGGCAGGTTGAAGTTCGCCAGATAGATCGCATTGCCGACCGCCTTGAGCTCCGCCGGGAAGTGCAGAGGACCTTCCGGTCCGTTGGCCGCAATCTCGGTGATTTCCCCCGCCTGGGTCACCTTCATGAGCGCGTTGCGGACGTTGCAGGCGATCCAGAGATTGTCCTGGCCGTCGATGATGACTCCATCCGCCCCCATCAACCGATCGTCCTTCACCAAGCTCGTGATCTTGCCGGGCTTGTAGTCGGGCTGGATCTCGAGCCGGCTCACCTCGCCGGTTCCGGTGTTCACTGTGTAGACGAACCCCTTGGAGTCGAACGCCACACCGTTCACCGTGTAGGGACGGGTGCCTACAGTGGTGTCGGGATTGATCGGGGAGTAATCCTTCGCAAACACCCGCGCCTTGCCCCCCTTGGGTCCGACATGGTAGAGGGCATGGCTGTCTCCTCCACCGATCCAGAGATGTCCCGCGTGATCGAACGCGAGCCCGTTGGCGCCGGGCGCACCGGTGGCGAACTTCGTGACGTCGGTGGTGGCACTGAAGTCCGACGCCCCAATCCGGTCGGCGGCGACTCGGAGCACCCAGCCGGAGTCGGGGACCGCGAAATAGAGATTTCCTGCTTCATCGGCAACGACGCCGAGCACCCCGACTCCGGGCACTGGCAGCATGGCGACCCTGGTCGGTGCCGGATCAGCCGGATCAATGCGGTACACTGCCGCGTCTTTCCAGTCCGCCACGTACAGTTTCCCGCCGTGTTCCGCGATTCCCTCGATGTGGGAACCCGGCCCTCCTATGACGGCGAGAATCCGCGCGTTAGACGCTGCGGCCTCCTTTTCTGCTTTCTCTGTCGGCTTCTGCTTCGGGGCACAGGCCAGGGCCAGAACCGACAGCCCAAGAGCCGTCCCGCCGCTCAAAATTGACGACCTCACTGTTCCTCCGGCGGATAGCGGTGAATTCCGTTCCTCGGACCCGGAAATCTACCCTCAACGATTGGCCCGGCTACCACGCCGGGGTCACCGCACTTAGCCTTTAGCGCACTTATGCGCATCTCCTTCCTCGGTCTGGGTGCCATCGGCCGTCCCATGGCGGCTCATCTGGCGCGCAGCCATGAGCTTACGGTCTGGAATCGCACCGCGAGCCGGGCGGTCGAATTCGCCGGGAGCGCATCGCTGCGCGCGTGGCACAAACCCCGCAGGAGGCGGCCCGAAAATGCCGAAGTTATTCTCACCTGCCTGCCAAACTCGGGCGAGGTGCAACAGATCCTCGAAGGTCCCGAGGGAATACTGACCGGAATCAAAGCAGGCGCCCTTTTTCTCGACTGCACTTCTGGCGAGCCCGCGGCTTCGGTGCGGATCGCCGCCCGGCTCCAGGCACGGGGGGTGGACTTCGCCGACGCCCCGGTGAGCGGCGGTACCAACGGCGCCGAGGCGGGCACCCTGACGGTCATGGTGGGAGGCAGCGAAGCCACTTTCGAGCGGGCGAAGCCGATTCTGGCCCAGTTTGCGCGGCGGATCGAACACATGGGTCCGGTCGGTACCGGTCACGCCATGAAGGCGATCAACAATGCGCTCCTCGCGGTCGGCATCCTGGCATTCGGCGAGGGAATGGTGGGCCTGGTCAAGGGCGGAGTGCGGGCCGCAAGGCGGTTGAGGTCCTGAACGCATCGAGCGGCCGCAGTTTCGTGAGCGAGGTGCTGGTGCCCGATCGGGTGCTGACCGGCAGCTGGCCGGTGACGTTTCGCCTGGCGCTGCTGGCCAAGGACGTGGATATCGCGTGCCGGTTTCTGGAGGAGCAGGGCATAGCATCTCCGTTGCTTCGACCAGGCGTCTGCGAGCTGTTGCATGAAGCCCGGGCCCGTCTGGGCGAAGGAGCCGACTATATGGAAGCGATCCGCCTGCAGGAGCAGGACGCGGGTGCGGAGATTCGAGGCTAGGAGGAACAGTGGCATCAACCCAGTGGGCCGCGACGGAACGACTGCAGGTTCGGGTCGTGATGGTTGAGGGGATGTCCATCGAGGGAGACCTCCACCTGCAGCCCAGCACCGCACTGCACGAGACCCGGGAGACGCCGCTCGAGCTGCTCAACCGGGCCGAGAGCTTCTTCCCGCTCTCGTTTGCCGAGTGGCGACGTCGTCTTTCTGGCCAAGGCCCAGGTCGCGGCGTTGGCCTACCAGGGTCCCGCTGACTCAGGATCCTGAGCGCGAATCCGCCGCGCTCCACATCGGGCTCGAGGTCACCATGAGCGGCGGGTGACGAGTATCGCGGGCTTTGCCGCGACCGAGCTCCCGCCCAATCGGAGCCGTGCCTCCGACTATCTGAATGCTCCCGAACGCTTTTTCAGTCTTGTCGTCGGCGAGACCACGGTCTGTCTGAACCGAAGCCACGTCCGCGCCGCCCGTCCCCTGAGCTGAGGATTTCAGTGCCCCGTCTCGACAAGTTCATCCAGGCCATGCATGAACACGGCGCCAGAAGCCTGGCGCTCCAGCCGGGCAAGCCGGCCTCCCTGCTGGTGGGAGACTCGACTCGTCCCGTCACCAAGGAACCGCTGACGGCGGCTCAGGTGACCATGCTGGTCAAGGAAATCGCTCCCAGCCAGCTGCAAGCCCAACGTCACCGATGGGGCGAGCTTCGAGTTCGCCTATCTCTCGCCCAGCGGGAAAGTGGACGTCGAGCTGGCGAAAGGAATCGCCACCATCCGGCCCGCCGCAGCGCGGTGGCGGCGACCAACCACGGCGCCGGGAGCGCCCGCCGTCGCGGCGAGACGAGCCCCGCGCCGGTGACGGCAGCTCAAGAGCGGCCTCCGAGGCGCGCGCCCGGATCGAAGGCCTGCTCCGCCGGACGGTGGAAACCGGTGCAAGCGATCTGCATCTGCGTACCGGTGAACCGCCCATCTTCCGCCGCGATGGCGAACTGGTGCGGCATGAGGGAGCGGAGCTCGGCGCCGATGAGGTGGACGCGATGCTGACCAGCATCATGGCCACGAGGGAGCTGGATGAGTTTCGCGAGGGCGGTGACGCCGACTGGGCCTATGAGCTGCCGAGCGTCGCACGGTTCCGCGCCAACGCCGCGGTCGAGCGCCGCGGACCGATGGGCGTGTTCCGGGTCATTCCCTCCCAGATCCAGACCGTGGAACAGCTGGGCATCTCGGCCGACATCCAGAAGCTCTGCTACCTGCCGAAGGGACTGGTCCTGGTCACCGGCCCGACCGGCTCGGGCAAGATCGACCACGCTCGCGGCGCTGGTCGACCTGATCAACCGCACCCGGACCGATCACATCCTCACCATCGAGGACCCGATCGAGTTCGTGCATACGCCCCAGAAGTGCGTGGTGACCCAGCGGCAGGTCGGCTTTCACACCCGCTCCTTCAAGCAGGCGCTGCGGGCCGCCCTGCGGGAAGATCCCGACGTGATCATGGTCGGCGAGATGCGCGATCTGGAGACGGTCTCCATCGCGATCGAGACGGCCGAGACCGGGCACCTGGTCTTCGGCACCCTGCACACGACCACCGCCGCCTCGACGGTGGACCGGATCATCGACCAGTTCCCGGCCGACCGGCAGTCCCAGATCCGGGTGATGCTCTCCGAGTCGCTCAAGGGCGTCATCGCCCAGGTGCTGTGCCCGCAGGATCGGGGGCGGTCGGGTCGCCGCGAAGGAAGTGCTGCTCTCCATTCCCGGCCATCGCCAACCTGATCCGCGAGGGGAAGACCTTCCAGATTCCTTCGATCATGCAGACCAATCGCAAGGCGGGGATGGTCACCCTGAACGACGCGCTGCTCGAACTGGTGGAGACAGAAAGCGGTCGAGCCGAAGGACGCCTACGCCAAGTCGGCCGACAAGACCGGCTTTGCGGCGGCTCTCAAGGCGAAGCGGCTCGACACCTCGTTTCCTCGGGGAGTGAGAGCGCGTGAGCCTGCAGGCGCCGGTGCTGGTGCTGGTCGAGCCTCAGGACGTGGTGAACATCGGGAGCGCGGTGCGGGTGGCGAAGAACTTCGCTCTGGCGCAGAGTGCGGCTCGTCGCGCCGGCGATTTTCGACCCGTACCGCATCGAGGGAATCGCGCACAGCACGGCGGATTACGTGGACAGGATCACTCTCCACGACACCCTGCAGGAGGCGATGCAGGACTGCGTCTACGTCGTCGCGCTTACCGCGCGGGAGCGGCGCCGCCAAGCGCACCATAATCCGGCCCGCGTCGCCGCGGCCGCGGAGTTGATGGCCCGGTCGGAGCGCGGCACCGTAGCGGTCGTGGCGGGTCGGGAGGACAAGGGCCTCACCAACGACGAGCTGGACCGCTGTCACGCCCTGGTGACCATTCCCACCAATCCGGATTATCGCTCGCTCAACCTGGCCCAGGCCGTGGCCATCATGTGCTACGAGGTCCGCCTCGCGACCGGCGGCGAGCGCCAGCCCTTCAAACCACCCCGCAAGCTGGTGGGCGCTCCGGAGTCCGGCCTGCTCGAGCGGCTCTTCGCCGACTGGGAGCGGGCCCTCTGGGGCATCGATTTCTTCAAGACCCGCCAGGCCGAACACGTGATGCGGTCGTTCCGCGAAATCATCTATCGGGCGGACCTCGATGGCCGGGAGGCGGCGCTGATCCGGGCCATGGGCATCGAGGTGGTCCGCTTTCTCGAGCGGAGCGGCGTGCAGGTGCCGCCCTTGGATCACCCACCGGTCCCCGATTAGGTTTCCCGCCGAGGTTCAACCTAGCCAAAACGGGAGAGAAACACGTGGGCCGATCCGCCGCATACTGGGCCGCCAATCTCTATCCCGAATCCCGCCAAGAACCCAAGCCTTCTGCCCCTTACCGAGACCTGCCCGGCCCCGATCGGCGCGCGTTTTCGCCGGGTGAGGGAAGGGCTGCTGGGGCTTCAGGGCGTTTCCGAATCGGTCAAGTTCATGGGCCCGAGTTGGCGCTGGGCCTGGGAGTACGCCGCGGGGAGCCGAAAGCTCTGCTGGCTCCACGTCATGCAGAACGGAGTCGGCGGAACCTTTACCCTGAGTGATGGGGAGGAGCGGAAGGCGCTCGCGATCCCCCGGCTTCCCTCCGTAATCAGTGATGCGATCCAGAGCGGCCACCGAACCGGACCGCTCCGCTGGTGCAGCATCGAGATCACCGATCAGAAGACAGCCGACGTCTTCGTGGGATTCGCCCGGCGCAAACTGGCTTGGCTCACGGCCGAGACGCCGGCTGCCGTGCTGGCGCGGAGGACGCTGACCGGCTAGCACCAAAGTGCTCGGTTGTTGCGGTCGGGCGGAGACGCTATACTTGGCCCGCATGCCGGCCCTTGAAAATTCGTGAAATAATTCACAAACTTCTGGCTCCGCCGAACCCGGCTTGGAAACCGGTCGGCGGGCGACTCCTCTCCCGTTCCTGAGCGATCATGCGAAAGCTGGCCATTCTCGGAGCTGGGTCGGTCCTCCTCGCCCTCGGCGCGGCGGCCCTGTTGCAACGACCCGGGGGTGCTCAGCAGGGGAAACCTGCTCCCGACTCCGTGACCGCAACGGCCATAGCCGCCGGCGACACCTCAGACCTTTCCGGTCCCCGCCAACCCATCTTCTTCCGCCACGACATCCACGCCGGTCAGTACAAGATCCAGTGCCAGTACTGCCACTACAGCGTTGGCGTGTCGAGCGAGCCGGGCATCCCCAGCCTGCAGACCTGCATGGGGTGCCATCTCGTCATCTGCGGGGAGTGACAGCGGGGCCAAGACCGAGATCAAGAAGTTGCGGCAGTTCTGGGCCGAGAAGAGCGACCCCGCCAAGCCACAGCTGGAGTGGACCCGCATTCACGCGCTGGCGAGGCACGTGCACTTCCCCCACAGTCGGCACATTCAGGCGCTGGGACCCAACGCGTGCAGCACCTGTCATGGCGACGTCCAGCGTATGCCGCAGGTCTTCAAGGTCAACAACGTGACGAACATGGGCTTCTGCATCACCTGCCATCTGGAACGGAAGGTCAATCGGGATTGTACGGCGTGTCATCACTAGCCGTCAGCCGATAGCCGTCAGCCGTCAGCAGAGGTTCGCGCTGATTGGGCTGATGGCTGACGGCTGATAGCTGACGGCTTTACGGGAGCCTGCATGTCCGACGAAACACCCAACGAAGGCATGGATCGCCGCCGCTTCCTCACCGTCCTCGGTGCGACCGGGGCCGGGGCGATGGCGGTCTCCGGTTGTTCGACCGAGCGGATCGAGAAGCTGGTTCCGTACCTGGTCCAGTCCGAAGACCAGGTACCGGGCATTCCGACCTACTACGCCAGTACCTGCACTGAGTGCTCGGCGGGATGCGGGCTGCACGTGAAGACCCGCGAGGGTCGGGCGATCAAGCTCGAGGGCAATCCCCAGCATCCGGTCAATGCGGGGAAGATGTGCTCCCAAGGCGAATCCGCACTACAGGGCCTCTACAATCCGGGACGGCTTACCGGGCCCAAGGTCCGTCAGCCGGACGGCAGCTTCAAGGACGTGACGTGGGATGACGCGATCGCTGCGCTGGCCGGCAAGCTGAGCGGCGCGGCGGGAAAGGTCGCGGTGATCTCGGGCGCCGGCCGCGGCACGTTCTCCGATTTCCTGGCCGAATGGACCGCCGCGGCGGGCGGTCGGGTGGTACGCTACGAGCCCTTCGCGCACGAGGCGTTGCGCGCGGCCAATCTCCGCACCTTCGGGACCGACGAGCTGCCGGCCCACGATTTCGCCGCCGCCAAGTACATCGTCTCCTTCGGCGCGGACTTCCTGGAAAACTGGCTGTCGCCGCTGGAGAACCAGCGCGGATTCGCCAAGTCCCACGGCTACGACAACGGGGCCATGGCGAAGCATGTCGTCGTTCGCACCCCGCATGTCTCTCACCGGGATGAACGCCGACGAGTGGCACGCCACCAAGCCGGGTGCCGACACCGCGATCGTGCTCGCCATGGCGAACGTGCTGCTGAACGAGCGGAGTGGGAATCCCGCGGATGCGAACGCGCTCCGCGGAGCGCTCGCGGCATTCACTCCCGAGAAGGCCCAGGAGACCAGCGGCGTCGGCGCCGAGGTGATCCGCCGGGTGGCGCGCGAGTTCGCCTCGGCCAAGCCCAGCCTCGCGGTGGCAGGGGGAATCGGGAACCAGCATCGCGCCGCCGTTGACCTGTGCGCCGCGGTGAACCTGCTCAACTACATCGCGGGGAACGTCGACCTCACCGTGAAGTTCGGGGCCGACCTCGACGGTGGAGAGGGTTACGGCGCGATCGAAGCGCTCGGGTCCGACATGGATGGCGGCAGGGTGGCACTGGTGCTGGTGCATGAGGCCAATCCGGTCTATGCGCTGCCCGCCAAGGGTGGGTTCGCCGGGCGAATTCAAGAAGGTCCCGTTCAAGGTCTCCACCTCGCTCTATCTGGATGAGACCGCCGCGTTGTGCGACCTGTTGCTGCCGGGGCTCCACGCCCTCGAGCGGTGGGATGATCTCCAGCCCCGCCGTGGCGTGATCGGCCTGATGCAGCCGGTGATGCAGCCGGTCTTCAACGGAATGGCGACCGGCGATGTGCTGCTCAAGACGGCCCAGAAGGCTGGCGGCGCCTTCGGCCGGTTCAATGCTCCGTCCTGGGAGGCGTACCTCAAGACTCAGTGGCAGACCGTCGCGCGGGCGCAGGGTGCGGCGGATACCGAAGGCTTCTGGCGCGCGGCGCTGCAGCGGGGCGGCGTGTACACCGAGGCGCCGGTGACTCCGGTGCGCCTGTCGAGCCGGAGCCGGCCAGATCGGTTCGACTCCGGCATCATTCGACGGCGCGGAAGGGGGAGACAGCTACTGGTTCGCTCCCTACGCCTCGGTTCTGGGCGACGGCCGCTTCGCCAATCGCCCGTGGCTGCTCGAGCTGTCGGATCCAGTCACCAAGATCACCTGGCACTCCTGGGTTGAGCTTCACCCCGAGCTGGCCCAGCGTCTCGACGTGCGCGAAGGGGAGATTCTGCGGCTCACCTCTCCTCACGGCAGCGTCGAGGCCCCGGCGTACATCTATCCCGGAATTCATCCCGACGTCGTCGGCCGTTCCGCTCGGCCTGGGCCACACCGCCCTCGGCGACTATGCGAAGGACCGCGGGGTCAACGCGCTCGATCTGCTCGATGCGAAGGACGGGAACGGATTCCTGCCTTATCTCGCGACCCGCGTCACGCTGAGCAAGACCGGCCAGTACAAGAAGCTGGCGAAGACCGAGGGCAATACCCGCCAGTTGGGTCGCGGCATCGCCGACGCGATGACCCTGGAGCAGGCCAGGAAGGGCCTCACTCCCGCGCTCGCGCTGGAGGAAGAGGGTCACGAGGAGCACGAGATCAATACCGAGCGCGAGGTCGAGGCGATCCACGGCTTCCGGGAAAGTCAGCTGGAGAAACGGAAGCATGGAGCCTACGCCACCGAACAGCCGATGTGGGGGATGGCGATCGACCTCGCCAAGTGCACCGGGTGCTCGGCCTGTGTCACCGCGTGCTACGCCGAGAACAACATCCCGCACGTGGGCGAAGACGAAGTGCGGCGGGGCCGGGAGATGACCTGGATCCGCATCGAGCGGTTCTGGGAGGGCGGCGCCGATACCGGCGATCCGCTCGAAGCGCGGGTCATTCCCATGCTCTGCCAGCACTGCGACGCGGCGCCCTGCGAGCCGGTCTGCCCGGTCTACGCGGCCTATCACACGCCGGACGGACTGAACGGCCAGATCTACAACCGCTGCGTGGGCACCCGCTACTGCTCCAACAACTGTCCGTACAAGGTCCGGTACTTCAACTGGTTCGCCTACGCAAAGAAGGCGTTCCCCGAGCCGCTCAACCTGCAGCTCAATCCCGAGGTGACGGTCCGGGCCCGCGGCGTGATGGAGAAGTGCACCATGTGTGTCCATCGGATCCGGGACGCCCAGACCGCGGCGCGCCTGGAGGGCCGGGAGCTCAAGGACGGGCGACGTCAACACCGCTTGCGCCCAGGCCTGTCCATCGGATGCGATCGTCTTCGGCAACATGAAGGATCCCGGCAGCAGGGTCATGGCGCTCAAGACCAACCACCGCGGCTACCATGTCTTCGAGGAGATCAACGTGCGGCCGGCGATCACCTACCTGGCCAAGGTCCTCCACCGGACGGAGGCCTGAGCGATGGCCGTCATCGCGCACGACCCGCACCATGCCGAATCAGACCCACGCCGAGGTCACCCGCGACGTCGTCAACACCCTGGGCACCGCCGACCGGGGTTATTTCATCGCGCTGGGCGTTGCGGTGCTCTGCTTCCTGGTCGGGCATCGGCACCTTCACGATGCTGCTCAAGGATGGGCTGGGGCTGGCCGGCTACTCACCGCCCGTCATGTGGGCGGTCTACATCACCACCTTCGTGTTCTGGATCGGTATCGGCCACGCCGGGACGCTGATCTCGGCGATCCTGTTCCTGTTCCGCTCGCCCTGGCGCACCGCGGTCTACCGCGCCACCGAGGCCATGACGGTGTTCGCGGTGATGACGGCCGGGCTCTTCCCGATCATTCACATCGGCCGGCAGTGGTTCTTCTACTGGCTGCTGCCGTATCCCAATGCCCGGTTCCTCTGGCCCAACTTCAAGTCGCCGCTGATCTGGGACGTCTTCGCGATCTCCACCTACCTCACGGTCTCCACCACGTTCCTCTGCGTGGGACTGGTGCCGGACATCGCCGCGGCGCGCGACAAGATGCGGGGCTGGCGGCACAAGGTGTATTCGATCTTCTCGCTGGGCTGGAAAGGCACCGACAACCAGTGGCGGCACTACACCCGGGCCTACCTCTACCTCGCCGCGCTGGCGACTCCGCTGGTGCTCTCGGTGCACTCGGTGGTGTCCTGGGATTTCGCGATGAGCATCATCCCGGGATGGCACGGGACCATCTTCGCTCCCTACTTCGTGGCCGGGGCGATCTACTCCGGCGTCGGGTATGGTGCTCACCATCCTGATCCCGCTCCGCAAGGCGCTCAAGATCGAGCACATGATCAGCGAGTATCACTTCGATAACCTGGCGAAGCTGACCCTGCTGACCGGTTCGATCCTGTTCTACGCCTACGCGATGGAGTACTTCATCGCCTGGTACAGCGGCAACCCGTTCGAGCAGGAGACCTTCTGGCGCCGCGCCTTCGGCCCGATGTGGTGGGCCGGCTGGACCATGATCATCTGCAATGCGTTCGTCTCGCAGCTCTTCTGGTTCCGGAAGATCCGCACCAACCTCACGGCGCTCTTCGTCATCTCGATCTTCGTCAATATCGGCATGTGGTTCGAGCGGTATGTCATCATCGTGTCGAGCCTCAGCAACGACTATGACCCGTACGCCTGGGGCCAGATGACGCCGACCTGGGCCGACTGGGGAATCCTGCTCGGCTCCTTCGGCTGGTTCAGCATGTGGTTCCTGCTCTTCGCCCGGACCTTCCCGGTCGTCGCGATCCAGGAGCTCAAGGAGATGATTCCGATGCCGCGGCTCAGGAAGGGAGGCCACTGATGGCCAAACCCGTCCCCGGCGTCCTGGCGATCTTCGTCCATATCGACGCGGCCTGTGATGCCATCAAGGCCCTTCGGGCCCAGGGCCGCCGAGGACTTCACGGTTTACTCCGCGGCGCCGAACCACGAGCTCGAGGAGGCCCTCGGGGTCACCAACAGCCCGGTGCGTCTCTTCACCCTGATCGGCGGCATGACCGGTTGTCTCGCCGGTCTGGCGATGACCTTCTGGATGTCGCTCGACTGGCCTCTCCTGGTGGGTGGCAAGCCGATCGCGACCGTCCCGCCCTACGTGGTCTTCATGTTCGAGCTGATGGTGCTGATCGGCGCACTCAGCACGGTCACCGGACTGGTACTGCTCAGTCTCGCCAAGCGGACCACCGGCCTGGCCTACGACCCCTCCTTCTCGGATGACCGGATCGGCATCTTCGTGCCGGCCGGCGGCGGACCGGGTCGCGAGATCGAGCGGATCGTCCGGGACGCCGGTGCGGTGGAGGTGCGCAATGCGGCGTAAGACTCTCCGCGCATCCGCGCTGGTCCTGCTGGTGGGCCTCGGCGCGTCGTGCGACTTCTACTACAACGACGTGCCCTCGCCGGATGACGCCCTGCACCTGGTGCCCTGGTTCGACGCGATGATCTTCCAGCGCTCGATCTCTCCCTATCAGCGTGGCGACATCCCGCGGTACACCGTCCCGGGCACCGTGCCGGTCAGCGGCGGCGAGGAGAGCTGGCAGGTTGGGGATCCGCTGCAGCTGGCCTACGGCTTCGATCAGGCCGTGGCGGACAAGGTGGTCAATCCGCTCGCGGGCCAGCCGGCCACCGCCGTGGGTGATACGCTCTACCACACCTATTGCAGTGTCTGTCACGGACCGATCGGCGCCGGCGATGGACTGGTCGGCGTCAAGATGGGTGCGCCGTCGCTGCTCACCGACCGGGCCAAGGGCTACACCGACGGCTACATCTACAGCATCATCCGCTACGGACGAGGCGTCATGCCGCTCTACGGCGACAAGGTCCGCGGCGCCAACCGCTGGCAGATCGTGAACTTCGTCCGCCAGCTCCAGGGCTCCGGGCCGGCTTCCGCGGCGGGAGGAGCCCAATAATGGCCAGCACCGTCGTACGGGAAACCCTCGCGACCCGGTCCCTCTCGGCACGCTATAACCTCTTCGTCGGCCTCGGCGCGGTGCTCACCGTGGTCGGTCTGATCCTGCTCGTCATTCTCTCTTGCCGGGCGATCAGGCCGATCGGGCCTGGCATCTCTTCCACGTGAACTGGGTCTTCTTCACCAGCCTCACCGGGGGCAGCATGGCCTTCGTGGCGGTGCAGAAGGTGACCAAGGCCAAGTGGTCCGGCGTGATGATCCGGTTCGCCGAGGCCGCCGCCGTTCCTGTTCTTCCCCGTGTCGCTGATCGGATTCCTGCTGATCTTCACCGTCGGCTACAGCCACATCTTCCCCGCGATGCAAGGTCTGGGCCACGGCAAGGAGATCTGGCTCTCGCACGGGTTCATGTTCTGGCGGCTCTTCATCGGCCTCTGCCTGCTCTACTACCTGGGCTACCGGCTGATCCGCGCCGACCTGATTCCCGACATGTTCGAGACCAAGGGCGCACTGTACCGGTCGGCGCCGGGCCATGTACGACCGCTGGACCGCGGGCTACGACGACTCTCCCGAGGCCAGGCGCGCCGGAACGATCACACGATCTACACCCTCGCTCCGGCGTTATGTGGTGATCTACGCTATCGTCTTCACCATGGTGGCATTCGACATGGTCATGGCGCTTCAGCCCCACTGGTTCTCCAATCTGTTCGGCGGCTGGTTCTTCATGGGGGCGTTCCTGGGAGCGCACACCCTGCTGGCGCTGATGATGCTCTACGGGCGCAACGAGGTGGGAATCGCGGCCTTCATCTCTCCCAAGCAGCGGCACGACCTGGGCAAGCTCGTGCTTCGGCTTCACGGTGTTCTGGGCCTACCTCATGTGGGCCCAGTTCCTGGTGATCTGGTACGGGAACCTTCCCGAGGAAACCGGATTCCTGTTTGCCCGGCTCTGGGGTCCATGGCGGCCGATCGGAAGCATCGTGTTCCTCGGCATGTTCGTCATCCCCTTCTTCGGCCTGCTGGGCGTGCTGCCCAAGAAGCGTCCGTTCACGCTGGCCCTGTTCACGCTCGATCAGCCTGCTCGTCGCTCTGGCTGGAGCGTTATCTCGACGTCATGCCCTCGGTGACTCAACAGCCCGGACCGGTGTTCGGCTTGCCGGAGCTGGGCCCTACCGCCGCGTTTCTGGGTCTGTTCCTGCTCTGCTACGGGATCTTCGCCCGCACCTTCCCGATGGTCTCCCCGCGGCTCGCCGAGATCACGCTGGACCGGGAACGCGGGCATTCACACCAGGAAGTCACCGGCGAGTTCGAGCATGAAGAGGCGCCGGGCGATTATGTCCCGCTGGACGTGATCGAGCGGAGGCATAAGAAAGCGTAAGGGTGAAGGAGAGCAGTGACGGGAAATGGGGTCAGCCGAAAAGAATCAGCCCTCCCTGGTGTTGTGCCGTGGAGGGCTGAGTTGTTACGGCACGTCCTCGCTTCACCGTTCTCCGTTCACTGCAGTTTAGTACCGCCTCCGCACGCCCCCACCGCGACATCATCAGGCTGCCCGAGCACCTTCGACGGGCCCGGTGACGGCGAGCATCCGGTCTCCCTGGCGCAAGGTCAGGGTCATTTTGTCGGGCTGGGCCGTTCGCTGGTCTGGTCGACGCTCGACGCGTCCTCCGCCTCCTGGTCGGCAATCAGCGAGGAGACTCTGGCGGCCGGACCCTCGATGGTGCGGATGAGCTGGCCGTCTTCCAACTGCTGATCAACCGCGGTGACTTCGGCACCCGGCTCGCCGGGCTGTACCTGCACCTGGATCACCGGCAATCCCGGCACGCGAGGCAGCTGGCCGGGAGTGGTGCGGCTCCAGCCCATCGACGCCCACATTGCGCCAGAAGCCCTGCAGGTTGCCGCCGCTCACCGCGGGCTGGCTCTCGACCGAGAACACTTCCTGTGAAGCCTGGTCCGGTGCCTTCCGGAGCCGGCGCGTAGGAGGCGACCATTACCTCCGGCCGATTCGTCCTGCGACCTGAAAAGCTGCCACCGGCAGACGAGCCGAGGTCGGCTCGCGGAGTGCCACGGCCTGCCTCGGGACGGGTGGGCTGTTGCTTGACTGGTCTGGAGGCGGGAAGCGGCGGTGGCACGGGTATCGGGCGGGACGGAGTCGGATCGCGACGGGCGCCGACGGCGATCGGCGCTTCGGTGGCGAGTCGCGCGCACTTCCGGAGTGGACACGCTGATTCACGCTCCAGCCGAGGCCGGCGGCCAGGATCAGGCTGGCGGCCCAACCGGCCCGCACCGTCCACTGGCGACGCCACCGGCGTTCCGCCTCGTAGCGGTCGCGCAATCCGGCGTAGCTCGGCGGAACGATCGGTCCGGGACCCAGACGGGCGAGCAGGGCGGTGGTGCGATCCCTGAGCGCCGGCGGTGTCGTCCCGCAGCACGCTGCAGCCGGGACATTCGGCCAGGTGACTCTCGATCTCCACGCACTGAGAACGGCTCAGCGCCTGGTCGAGATACGCATGCAATTCTTCGTCAGGAATGTGCCGCACGGCTCTGCTGCTCCATTCGGTCATATGCGTCGACCAACCGCTTCCGGGCCCGGGCCAAGGTGGTGCCCACCGCTCCCAGGGCCAGGCCAGTTTGCTGGGCGATTTCCGGATAACTCATCCCTGCGTCCCATAGCAGCAGGACCTCCCGGTCCCGCTTGGTGAGAGCTCCCAATGCCGCTTCCACCTTCGAGCGCCGTTCGTCCTGCTCGACCGTCTCATCGGCTGAGGGCTGAATCGACGGGAGGGTGACCGGGTCGTCCTTGAGCAGGGTGAGGTGCCGCTTGCGGCTCACCGCGGCGCGAGCCTCATCCCGCGCCAGATTCGCCGCCACGGCAAACAACCAGGCCCGCGGCTTCTCCGGCCGGTGGGCCATGAGCCGCATGAAGACCTCCTGGGCCAGATCCTGGGCTCTATCCGCGTCCCAGACCCGTCGGTACAGAAAACGTACGACGGTCGGGTAGGTGGTGCGGTAGAGTTCCTCCAGTTCATCCGCCATCGGCTTGTTCTCCGGAAGTCCCGCGGCTCCATCATTGACGCGGAACTCCGCTTGACCCACACACTTGACCGTTTTCTGCTGCTGCAACGGCTCCTCTTCCGGCCCGAGGAAGCCCCGAAAACACACCCCGGATGCAGCCCCTTGCCCTTCGGGGGCCAGTCGCTGCACAGGTCGGGCTTGGCCGGACGGCCATCCTCCCTGGTACGGCCGTGGAGCGAGCAATTCCGAGTGCCGGCCTCGAGATACCCGCAGGCCGAGATGATTTCGGCCTCCAGGGAGTGAGTCCCCGTCCCGTGGTCACCTTACAAAGATAGGGGGAGCGACGGGATCGAACGAGGGCCTCCAATTCCACGTCGCTCCCGCTCGCACATGATCTCGACCTGGAGGTCCCGGCAGCAGGCCGAGCTCCCGTCCGGTTGTCGGCGGTCCGGCAGGGCGCTGTGGCGCAAGGGTTGTCGCCCTGCAAGCACGGGGAGGCTTCGTCGCAGCGTTTGGGCAGGACCTTCTTGACCGGCCGGTGGCGCTGGATCACCTGAAATCGGTCGGGACCCAACTGACGGGGCTGAAGGACGCCGAGCGTGACCGGAGGCGCCAGGCCCTCGAAGCCGTGGATCTGGCAGCGTGCCTGGCCGGTCGGCGCCTCGTTCCAGATACCGGCATGTGACGTGGAGCACCGCCGGGACGAGCAAATCCTGCCCCTTTACGCGAAAGGCGCCAAAGGTCACCTGCGCGGTATGCCCCAGCAGCCAGGTGGCCTCGTGATCCGTGAATCGGGGCCCTCTTCAATGGCTCCCGATCTCGGAACACGACCGGGATCTCCCGGCACTGTTTGCCGAGGCTGGAACACGGCGGGCACGCCCTCCCATTTTCAGACCGGCTCGCTATCTTTGTGCCCGAATTCACAAGCCCGCTTTCAAACAATCTTATGGAGGATGGTCGCAATGCGTGTGACCTCTCTCGCGGCGGGGTTGCTGCTCGCTGTTGCCGCGTGCGGTGGTGAAAAGAAAGCCCCGGAGCAGACTCGCCGCTCCGGCGGATTCACGGCGTCTCGCCGGCTCAGGCCCCGTCGGGCCAGCAGGCGATGACCGGCACCGGCACCACGGTTGATGTGAACATGGATTTCGACGGCAAGGTCGGCAAGTTCGATCCCGCGAACGTGACCATCAAGTCCGGCGACGTCGTTCGCTTCCATAATCACTACCGGCGGCCCCCACAACGTCGCCTTCGATAAGGATAGCATCCCGACCGGCGCCGAGTCGGTTCTCAACGGCGCCATGAAGGACGTGATCGCTCCGCTGACCGGTCCGATGCTGGTCCAGCCCGACCAGACCTACGAGATCTCCTTCGCGGGGCTCCCGCGGGCGTGTACCACGTGCACTGCACTCCGCACCTCGCCTTCAACATGCGGGGCACGATCACGGTTCAGTAGAAGTGCGAGGACGTAGGACTCAGGCTAGGTATTGAGGATTGAGGACCGGGTGTGAGGCGCGACGCCTGACCTTGGTCCTCAATTCTTTTCCTTTCCTGCCCGTTCTGCCCACAGCCTCCGCCGGTCACCACCAGGGCCGCGACGCCATCCGCCGGCCAGGGCATCCGACTCCGTAGTGCATCTGGCAGTACACCACTCCAATACAGAGCAAGACCGCCGGCACGGTCAGCACCCACCCGACCCATCGGCGCGCCCAGAAATCCCGCGACCGTCGCGACGAGCGCGGCCGCCACGTGGGAGGACGGGAACGCCGCACCGTAGGAGCTCCCGCGGGCCAGCGTCGCATAGACCAGCCGGGCCATTGGATTGTCCACGATGACTGGGGTCGGGCCGCGGGAATTCGTAGTACGGACCGGCTACCGGGACGACCAGGAAGAGGAGATAGCAGCCGAGGAATGTCGCCATGAGCCACAGGACCGAGCGGCGGCAGGCCTCGATGCGGCCGCCGCGAAGAGAAAGTACAGCACCGGAAGCGCGACGATCGGGTAGTAGGCGAAATAGGATCCGTGCAGCAAGGTCGAGCAGAACCGGCTGGGGTGGGCCTGCCACCACTCCCGCGATATCTGTCCGCCGAACAGCACCTGGTCGGCATGCATGGCCCGACTGATCGTGGGTCGGGATCGCTCCGAAGTTGTTGAGGATATCCAGCGCGCCGTAGAGTGAGGTGAGCAGCAGTAAGAGGAAGGATCTCGCGCAGCCCCCGTCCGATGCGCCCCAGCTCCGCCCGCACGAACAGCGCAATCAGCACGGCGTAGAGCGCATTGGCCAGCAAGGACCCACGCGGCAGGCCGGCTGGTGGCCGATGCGGACCACGGCCACCACGCTGGTGATCACGAGATAGTCGCCGACCAGGTACTCGTACCGGACGCACACGATGCCCGGCTTCGTGTCCGGCGATCAGATCCATCCCGCTTCCCGGTACCACTGCGCGGTGTTCGCCAGGCCGAGTCGCCAGGTTCTGGGCTGGTACCCAGCGCGGTATCGCGCATCAGCGCGGTGGGGTCTCCGGTCCAGGCCGGCTGGTAGAATTCGTTGGCCTTGTCCGGAGTCAGGATGGTTGGCTTTGTGAGTGGCCCAGGCCCAGGCGCCGGTCGCGCCAAGGGCGACGACGGCCAGCCAGTTGGGCAGCTTGATCACCCGCACTTCGCGATGCATGGCGGCGGCGACGGCATGGGCGAATTGCTCGCTGGTAAACACCTCAGGGTGGCAGGCGTAATAGGTCTTACCCACGGTTGCGGCGCTGGTTGCGGTGAGCAGCATCGCCTGCGCCAGATCGGGGCCGGTCACCGCAGAAAGTTCCTGTCGTCCCATCTCCGAACACCGGGTCAGTCCGCTGCGAACCAGCTTGAAGACCTTCAGCACTTCTGTGTCGCGGGGACCGTAGACCATCGGTGGCCGAATGATGGTCCAGCGAAGGGCCGAAGCCCGGACGACTGCCTTCGCCGGCGAGCTTGCTTCGACCGTACGCGGTCACCGGACGGGGAGGTTCGTCTCCCCGGAGCGGCCGCCCCCGCTCCGAAGCGCCGCCCGCGGCCATGCTGGAGACCAGGACGAATCTCGGCGGCTGCACCGCCGCGATGCGAGCGACTCGGCTGAGAGGGAGGCGTGGACGGCGGCGAGGAGATTGTCGGGTCCCATCCCGGTTGGCGCGAAGGAATTCGGCTCGTTGCGCGCCGCCGTCACCCCGGCGACGTGAAAGATCACGTCCTGGTCCCTCACCGCGTTGGCCAGGGCGGCCGTTGTCGTAGAGG
Source organism: uncultured Gemmatimonadales bacterium (assembly GCA_963788625.1). Lineage (GTDB taxonomy): Bacteria > Gemmatimonadota > Gemmatimonadetes > Gemmatimonadales > GWC2-71-9 > DATBGE01. Next base: position 1,908,496 of record CAWBHB010000001.1, read on the forward strand.
TCACCGGGGACCTGCCGGACCCCGAGTCGGTTGAGGAGATTGGCCTTGCCGGGAGAGCGGACCAGCGCGGTGACTTCATCCCCATTCCCGACCAGGGCTTCGACGAGATGGCTCCCGACGAACCCCGTCGCCCCGGTCACCAGCGCCTTCATACCGGTCGATCGTACATGCGGTAGGTCTTGTAGACGGTGAATTCCATCTTCTCGAGGCCGGCATTCATGGCCGGATTGTCCTCGAGGATCCAGCCCGCCTCACCCCAATAGATCTCGCGTTCCGTCGACTTGGTCCAGATCCAGTGATACAGCATCGCGTCCACGCCCTTGCCTCTCCATTCCGGCACGATGCCCAGCAGGAGGATGCGGAGCCGGCGGAGCTCGGTTGAAGCGAAGGGTCAGGAGGAGGTCCGCCAGGAGAGCCGGCGTGAGCCGGCCGGATCGATGCCGCCGAAAGATCGCATTGAGATCGGGCAGGCAGAGGCCGAAGCCGATGATTTCCCCGTCCGTTCTCGGCGAAGGGAATCAGTTCCGGTATCAGCAATCGGCTTGAATTGGTCGGCCAGGTGGTCGAGCTCTTTGTCGGTCATGGGGACGAAGCCCCAGTTCTTCTCCCAGGCCTTGTTGTAGAGTACCTTGATCTTCTCGACTTCGTTCTTGAAGTCGGCCATGTTGAATGGCCGGAGGGTCACGCCCTGGCGTTCCGGATCAGCTCGGTGCCTCGCGCCAGCCGCTCGGGCACCGGGTACATACTGGCGCTTCATATCCACCGCGGTACACCAGCAGGTCCTTGGCCTTCTTGAATCCTTCGGCTTCGATCATCCGCCGGTACCAGGGTGGATTGTGCGGCATCATCAGGGTGGGCGGAGTGTCGTAGCCGTCCACCAGCAGGCCGCATTCGTCGTTCACCGAGAAGGACGCAGGCCCCCGCAGGGTGTCGAAGCCTCGGGCCCGGACCCATTCGGCGGCGGCGGCGAAGAGCGCATGGATCGCCCCCTCATCGTATTCGCACTCGAAGAAGCCGAAGAAACCGACCTTGTCCTGATGGGTTTCGTTGTGCAGCCGGTTGGCGATGGCGGCGATCCGCCCGACCACCCGTCCCTCGCGCTCCGCCAGGAAGTACTCGGCCTCGGCGTGCTCGAAGAAGGGATTCTTCTTGCGGTCAAGCAGCTTCCGCACGTCCATACGCAACGGCGGGACCCAGTGCGGGTCCCGCGCGTAGAGTTCGTAGGGCAGTGCGATGAAGCGATCCAGATCGGCCCGGCCCTGAACGGGCCGGACCTGAACGTCTGCTGTCAGATGACCCCCAGCTCGCGTCCGATGCGAGGCGAACTGCTCCAGGCAGAAGTCGATCTGGTCGAAGGTGTGGGTCGCCATCAGGCTGGTGCGAAGCCGGCACTGCGAGGGCGGAACCGCGGGCGGCGCCACGGGATTGGTGAACACCCCGGCGTCGAACAGCTTGCGCCAGAAGATGAAGGTCTTCTCCAGCGGGCCGATCAGCACCGGGACGATCGGGAGTCTCGGTTTCGCCGATGTCGTAGCCCAGCTGCCGGAAGCCTTCGTGAAGCCGGCGGGTGTTGGCCCACAGGTTCTCGCGCCGCTCCGGTTCGCTCTTGATCACTTCGAGCGCGGCCAGCACTCCGGCGGTGTTGGACGGCGGCAGGGAGGCCGTGAAGATCAGCGGACGGCTGTGATGCTTGAGATAGTGGATCACGCTCTCGGCGCCGGCCACGAACCCGCCGATCGACGCCAGCGACTTGGAGAAGGTGCCCGGCGATGAGGTCCACCTCGTCGGTGAGCCCGAAGTGGGCCGCGGTGCCGTCGCCGTTGGGGCCGAGCACGCCGATGGAGTGCGCGTCGTCCAGGGCCAGCGCGAGTACCGTACTTCTTCGCGATGCGGACCAGCTCCGGAAGCGTCGGCGATGTCGCCTTCCATGGAGTACACGCCGTCCACGATGATCATGGCGCCGCGGCCGTTCCGGGTGCGCTCGATCATCCGCTCGAGGCCGGCCAGATCTCCGTGATTGAAGCGCAGGGTTTCGCCGTAGGACATCTTGGCGCCGTCGACGATCGAGGCGTGGTCCAGTTTGTCCAGGTACACCACGTCACCCGCGGCCGATGAGCCCGGAGATCAGGCCGAGGTTGGCCGAGTACCCGGTGGAGAAGACGAGGCAGTCTTCCTTGCCCAGGAAGTCGGCCAGCGCACGCTCGAGCTGACCGTGCAGGTCCAGGGTGCCATTGAGAAACCGGCTGCCGGTGCAGCCGGAACCGTAGCGATGCAGGGCTCGGGAGGCGGCTTCGAGAACCTTGGGGTGATGAGTCAGGCCGAGGTAGTTGTTCGACCCCAGCATGATGCGCTTCTGGCCTTCTATGACGACCGAGGTATCCTCGGAATCGGAAATCGGCTTGAAATACGGATACAGCCCGGCCGCCTGAATCTCTCGGGCCTTGGTGAACTGAGCGGCACTTTTCGAACAGCGCGACGCTCTGCAGAGTCTGAATATCCACGGTGCCTCGATTCAGTCGCGGGCGGCGGGGTGAGGAATCGTGACTAACCCGTTACATTCTAACGGGTTGGACAATCGACACAAGCGGGATTGGGTTGGCATGAACCCGGTACCCCGCCGCGTCGTTGCGGTGCCGGCCTCGGGCGTGGTTTTTCGCTAACTTGAGCCCGAACTCACCCCAGAGGCCGTCCTCTCTTGCGCCTTCAGCATACCGACACTTCTCAGCTGCTTGGCCTGATCGGGTCGCCTCTGCCGGCCACGGCGCGGCTCGGGCGCAGGAAGCGTACCCGCGTCCCGGATCGGGCGGTTCGAGGTGGACGGGCTCGATTTCCGTCCTGAAGGGGCCTGGCGCAAGGGCTGCGGAACGGATCCGATCCAACCGCGATCGGGCTACTCGGCTCCGCGCGCTGTCGGTCTCTGAACGGCCGTAGCGCGATGACGCGTGTCGCAGGCACCTATTTCGTTCCCGTCGTCCCCATCACCTTCAGCAACACGTACTCCGCCATTCCCGGCCGCCAAGTACCAGAACGTCCTGTTCAACCCATCACCCACCAGCCGATCCCTACAGCGTCCGCAGTTATTACCAGGAGATGTCACGCGGATCGGTGACCATCAGCGGAGTCGTGCTGGACTGGGTCGTCGCGGACAGCGCGGATACGTACTACGAGGATGGGTGCAACGGCGTCGGAGTCAAAGTCTCCTGTCCCCACGGTGGCCGCCCCTTCGTGGACTCTGCTGATCGAGGCGCTCAAGGCGAACGACACGGGCAGCGCTGGATTGGGGCCAGTTCGACAACGACGGTCCGGACGGTCTGCCCAACTCAGGCGATGACGACGGGGTGGTGGACTTCGTCACGTTCCTGCAGCCCAACGTGGACGGCGCCTGTGGCGCACCGGGAATCTGGGCCCACCGCTACTTCGTGAGCGCCTGGACCGGCTCACGCTACAAGACGAAGAGTCCGCGCCGTGGGCCTGGCGGGGCCGTCCTTCCCGGTCAGTTCATCGAAGGTGGATGACTACACCATGCAGAGCGCGGTGGGCGGGACACACCGCGTGCAATGGCTCCAGCATCATGCCGGTCGGCACGGTGGCCCACGAGACCGGGCATGCCTTCGGGCTTCCCGACCTCTACGACACCAACCTGCGTAGCCCGCTGGTGACCCAGGGGATCGGCGAGTGGGGAATCATGGGGAGCGGCAACTACACCCAGCCCTACAGCCCCTCACGATTCGAGGCCTGGTCATTGGCCGAGCTCGGCTGGGTAGCGATCGACACGCTGGGGACTTCCCGCTCGGTCCGGTCTGAGTCCGGTCGCAACGAGCGATACGGTACTCTACATCGGGGTTCCCAATACCGACGAATACTTCCTGCTGGAGAACCGGCAGCCGATCGGCAGCGACTACTGCGCAAATCAATGCCGAGTGTCGTTTCGGTACCCGCTCCTGTGCCAAGGGACCGGGTCTTCTGGTGTGGCACGTCGATCAGGGAGAGATCGATGCCCGGGGATTCCGGCTGGGAAATCGGGTCAACACCGGGCCGATCCACGGGGTTGCTCTGGTGCAGGCCGACGGTCTCGACCAACTGCGAGAGCCCGGCGCCAAGAACCGCGGAGATGCCGGGGATCCTTTTCCCGGGTCGCCAGCAGAACCACACGTTCAGCGACGTCACCCTCCCCGCCTCGGTGGACAACCAGGGCGCTACCGCGGGATTCACAGCTGGACTCGATCTACCAGGACAGCGATGGCTCGATTGCATTCCGCTATACCAAGACCGACCGCGGGCGTCGTGAACGTGAGTCTTCCGCAGGCCATTGATGAGATTCTGGGGCGCGGCGGCCTCGGTTCCCTGCAGCTGGCCAAGCTCGATTCACTAGGCAACAAGAATGGCGGGTACGACGTGGGAGATTTCCTCGCCTACCTGACGGCGAATGGGACGGCTCTCACCCCCGACGTCATACGCGCCGTCCTTGCGGCGGATCGCCGGAGGGCCCGATGAGACAGGGCAGGGTCGCGCTGGCGCTCATCCTGACGATGCTCGCCTGCCATGATGATGATAAGACCGTAGAGCCTACAGGGCCGGGAGTCCTGGAGCTCGTACTGACCACGCCCAACACGGATGACGGAGCGGTACTGCTCACCATTGATGGCGCGGTGGATTCGGTTCAGGGCACCGTGTATGTCACCTTCGCGACGGCCTCCCCAACTGGAGCGAGGATCGTGGTGACGGGAGATATCGCCGGGGGCGTCATCGCCCGGCTGTATGTGCCCGATGTGTCCGCGTCGGATCAGTATCTTCCGCAGCTGGTCGAGGTGGCCCAGCGCGGCACGTTCGCCCTCCGGCCTCCGACCTCCTATCAACTGGAACTGAGGGCAGATCGGTAGGCGCCCCCGCCCGTTGGCACCTGTCTTGACACATCAAGAAATATTGATATGTTAATGAGCATGACGACCGTCTTGCCGACTCCGCTGCTGCGCCTGAGCCAGTTGTGTCATGCGCTCTCCGATCCGACCCGATTGCAGATCCTCGCCATGCTGCGATATGGCGAGCGCTGCGTCTGTGACTTGACCGATGCGCTCGAGTCGGGGCAGTCGAGGCTCTCCTTCCACCTCAAGACATTGAAGGACGCCGGCCTGGTTCAGGACCGGCGGGAGGGACGCTGGGCGTATTACAGCCTGGTTCCCGGCGGATTAGAGGGTCTCCAGGAACAACTGGGCGAGTTGGGCAAAGACCTGCTGCCCAGGCGGGCCGCGCGCTGCTGTGGGTGAGTTTCTCTTGCACCCATTCATCAACCTTTCTTGATACAGAACGGAGGGACATGTGTCGGACCTGTTGCAGGTGGTGCGTGAGAAGTACGGCCAGGCGGCGCGTCGGGCGAGTGAGGGAGCCGCGAGCAGTTGCTGCGGTGCCGCAGTCTCATGCGGATCCGGGAGCGATCCCATCACCCGAGACCTCTATGATCAGGGCGAGACCGACGGACTTCCCTCCTCGGCGCTGTTGGCATCGCTGGGCTGCGGGAACCCGACGGCTCTGGCCGAGCTCCACGAAGGCGAGACGGTATTGGACCTGGGGTCTGGCGGCGGAATCGACGTACTGCTGTCCGCCCGCAGAGTGGGCCCCTCCGGGAAGGCGTACGGGCTCGACATGACCGACGAAATGCTGGCGCTGGCCCGGGAGAATCAGACGCAAGGCGGGGTTGCCGAACGTTGAGTTTCTCAAGGGTCAGATCGAGGCGATTCCGCTGCCCGATGCGTCGGTGGATGTGATCATATCCAACTGTGTGATCAATCTCTCGGGCGACAAGGATCGAGTGTTGGCCGAAGCATTCCGGGTGCTCAAGCCGGGCGGCCGCTTCGCGGTGTCGGACGTGGTGGTGCGCGGCTCGATCCCCAGAGAAATCCGGCGGAGCATGGAGCTGTGGATCGGCTGCGTGGCCGGGGCGCTGGAGGAGCGGGAATACGTGCAGAAGCTCACGACGGCCGGCTTCGTGGACGCCGAGGTCGAAGCGACCCGGATCTACAAGGCCGAGGACGCCCGGGCGTTCCTCGAGAGTGCCGGACTCGATGCCGACGTGATTGGCCCGCAGATCGAAGGTCGCTTCATGGGGGCGTTCATCCGGGCGACCAAACCCGTCGCGGTCGAGACTGCCTGTTGCGGCAGCGAGTGTTGCGGAGGCCACGCGTGATCATCAGCACCCTTGGGCAAGAGCACGCGGCGGAGATTCGGGTTCTGCTCGAGGCAAGCGGACTCCCGACCGGAGACATCGAGCAGCGCAACATCCGCTTCCTGGGCAGCCGGGACGACCACGGCCTTGCGGCCGTGGTCGGGTTGGAGCTGTTCGGGAAGGTGGGGTTGCTCCGGTCGCTCGCCGTCCGGCCAGACCTCCGCGGCACCGGACTGGGAGGGACGCTGGTCGGTGCCGCCGAGGAGCTTGCGGCGCAGCAGGGCATCGTCGAGCTGTTTCTCCTTACCACGACAGCGGAACCCTTCTTCGGCAAGTGGGGGTATTCGCGTCACGATCGAGGCTCGGCGCCGGCGCCGATACGCGACACCCCGGAATTCTCCGACCTCTGCCCATCGACGGCCGCATTCATGGCCAAACACATCACGGCCCTGCCGCATTGATCCGGAGTTCCACAATGTCCATCCCGTCGAACCGCCCGTTCCGAGTGCTTTTCGTCTGCACCGGGAACAGTGCCCGGAGCCAGATCGCCCAGGCTCTGCTGAATCGGAAGGGGCGGGGCCGATTCATTGCAGACAGCGCCGGCTCTCAACCTGCAGAACGCGTGAATCCCATGGCGATCTCCACTATGGAAAAGCATGGCTACTTCTGGACCGGGCATCCACCGCAGGGACTAGACGCTGTAATGCGACAGCCGTGGGACTTTGTGATCACCGTCTGCGATCGTGCGAAGGAGTCGTGCCCCATCTTCCCCGGACAGCCGGTCATGGCCCACTGGGGCATGCTGGACCCCGCCGAAGCGACGGGGACGGAAGCGGAGCGGCAACGGGCCTTCGACGACACGCTGCTCGTGATTGGCCGTCGGCTCGATCTCTTTCTGGCTCTTCCGATGGAGAAGCTGGAGAAGCTTGCCCTGCAACAGCAGGTCAACGAAATCGGTGGCGTCGGAGCCCCACCAGTGACGAGCTGACCGCCTGAATGACAGAGACTGCGGCGGACTCGGGCCGCTGGCGCCGAGCGCTCGCCGAAGGCATCGGCACCTTCTTCCTGGTCCTGATCGGCCCCGGGGCGGTCATGGTAGACGCGTACACCCATGGCGCCCTCGGCCCACCAGGCATAGCCCTCGCGTTCGCTCTCGTCGTGGTGGCGCTTGTGTACGCGCTGGGACATCTCTCGGGGGCGCACATCAACCCGGCGGTCACTGTTGCGTTCTGGTCGGTCGGCCGATTCTCGGGTCGGGACGTGCCTCCATACCTTGTCGCCCAGTGTCTGGGAGCGATCCTGGCGTCGATCGTGATGCGATTCGTGCTCGGGCCGATCGGGGATTCGGGCGCGACCCTCCCGCACGTCGGTCTCGCGCGTTCCTTCCTGATCGAGTGGCTCTTCTCGTTCGTGTTGATGCTGGTGATCATGGCTGTCGCCACCGACAGTCGGGTAGCTAACGGTTCCGCCGGGGTGGCGGTCGGCTTCACGGTAGGGTTCTGCGCGTTACTCGGCCCCCTCACCGGTGCAAGCATGAATCCGGCTCGGTCGCTGGGCCCAGCAGTCGTCGGAGGCATCTGGAACGGTCACTGGATCTACTGGGTCGCGCCAGTAACGGCCATGGTGGCAGCAGGGAGGACCTACAATTACCTCCGGCCGGCAAGGCCACTGCGAAGCGACTAGTCTTGCCCAAATGCCCGCTTCTCCCAGGTAGTGCTGTGTCTCAAACTGGCGGTATACCCTGGCTCGCTTGACGCTGCTACCGCCCCTCCGCACTTTGGAATATGGCTGGTCGCGCCTTCGCGGAGATGCTGATGCCTGATCGTGATCCTGTAGGACGCCGCTCGTTCCTGGGCTTGCTTGGTCTTGCCGGACTGTCGTGGGTCGGCGGAGCGGGGAAGGGTGTCTCCGGTCTCCTGCCTTTCCTTCAAGGGCCGGACGACCCGGATGTTCCCAACGAAACCGTGCAGAAGATCATTGACCAGCGGTTTGGGAGTCGGGTGATCCAGCGGGGACATGTCACCCTCGACATGCCACCCCTGGCGGAAGACGGTCGCGTGGTGCCGGTGGTCATCGAATCCGACTTGCCGATGACCTCAGATTCCTATGTGAAGGCCGTCTACCTCATTGTTGACCACAATCCCGATCCGCTGGTCACCGTGTTCCATCTCACTCCGGCGTTCGACCGGGTGATGATCCAGACCCGGATCAAGATGAAGCGAACCTGCTGGATCCGGGCGATTGCGGAGACCAGCAACGACGAGCTCTGGGCCGACTACCTCAAGGTCGAGACCACGCTGAACGGGTGCGGATGATGGCCGAGATCGGTAAAGCCAGGATCGTGATCCCGGACCGGATCCAGAAAGGCGAGGCGATCCGGGTTCAGACGATCGTGCAGCACCCGATGGACACCGGGTTCTTCCGGGATGCGAACGCCGAGCTGATCCCGCCCTGGTTCATCAACGATGTGCAGGTGCTTTACGGAGACACGGAGGTCGCCCGATTCGAGTGGACCTCGGGCATCAGCAAGGATCCCATGGTGAGCTTCCTGTTGCGGGCGGACCGCGAGGCTCCCCTTACGTTCGTCTGGCGGGACAACAAGGGCGCCGAATACCGGTCGGCGATCGATATAAAATTCGCCAAGTGAGAGCGGCGGTCGAGACGGACAGGGCGGGCAAGGCGGGAAGATGGTTCAAGCTCTTTCCTGGCCGGACCGCCCTGAGCCGCGCTGACCGCCCTGACCGCCTCGCCGGCCCCCGCTCAGGTTCCCGCTCGTCATTCCGCATTCTCTCCCACCACCGAAGAGACACTCTACCCGCTGCGCAAACTCGGCGACGGGGTTTACGCTGTTGTGGGAGATACGGGCAAGGGAGCCGAGGGACGCCCCAACGCCGGATTTGTGGTGACGAAGGAAGGCGTAGTCGCAGTCGGTGGGTTAGCGAGTCCGGCGCAGGCCCGCGCGGTGATCCGCACCATTCGGACGGTGACTACCAAGCCAGTGCGGTACCTGATTCTGTATGCCCATCATCCCGACATGATGTTCGGCGCGATTGAATTCAAACGAATCGGCGCAAAGATCGTGGCCCACCCGGATACCCGGGTGCTGGCGGGAGAAGCGGGGCCGGACGCGATGGTGGCGAATTGGGATGGGGTGGTGGGACTCCAGGAGCTGCTGGGCTTCGAGTATGCCAACACGCCTGATCGTCCAATCACGGGAACTGACACCCTCAGTCTGGGTGGCAGGACACTCGTCCTGATTCACCCAGGTCCGGCGCATTCCGCAGGCGACGTGATGCTGTGGTTGCCCAGGGAAGGGGTCCTTTTTGCGGGCGACATCCTGCTCCCCGACGGGGTGACCATGGTGGTCGATGGAAACTCCTCGGTGCTGCTCAGGACGCTGGACCAGATCGACCTGCTGCGTCCCCGCCTCATCGTGCCGGGTCACGATTCGATTCCCGGAGATCCCTCCGCGATGATCCAGCGAACGCGGGAGTATTTTGCCCAGCTTCGCGACGCGATGGGGGCTGAAGTGGAGAAAGGCACTCCCATGAGACAAGCCCTTGCCTCGTTGCCGCCTCCGGATGAAGGGAGGCCGGTATCCCTCCATTCCCGTCAGCGGCGCAACGCCGTGCGAGTCTATCTCGAGATGGAGCGGGCGAAGATGGGGCTGGAAGACAATCCGGAGGGCAGCCAGTGAACCTTCTGCCGATTCTTACCTGGGCCGCACTCGGAGCGGCGCCGCAGCCGACCCTGATCGGCACCGATTCTCTGGCCCGCATGCTGGAGAGTGAACCGGTAACGGTGCTCGACGTTCGGCAGCCGTGGACCGCTTACCTGCAGAACCACCTGCCCGGGGCGGTGTGGCTCAACGTCGAAACGCTGCGGTCGACCAGCGGCGGTCTGCCATTCCAGCTACTTCCCGCGGAGATGTATGCCATGCTGTTCAGCCGGGCGGACCTGAGCGCGGATCGTCCCGTGGTGGTGTACAGCGCCGGAGACCAGCTGGACATCGACGCCACCTTCGTCGTGTGGATCCTGGCGGGCTTTCAGCACCCGCGGATCCACCTGCTGGATGGCGGCTATGCCAAGTGGGAGCTCGAGGGAAAGAAGCTTACTCAGGAGTATCCCCATGGAGAGGTAGCCGGCAAGCCGCTGGACCCGCACCACTTCAAGCTGCCGACCGCTGTGCTCGGTGATGTTCAGCAGGCCCTGTCGAAGTCCGGAGCGCGCCTGGTCGATGCACGGCCCGCGGAGCAATACGGCGGAAGCGCGGGTGCCCAGCGGCGACGGGGCCACATCCCGGGAGCCGTCAATCGCCCCTGGAAGGAGGATCTGGAACAGCGAGAGCTCGCTTTGGTCTGGAAACCGGTGGACTCGTTACGGGCGGACTACGTGGCGCGGGGCATCACTCAGGACCAGGACATCATCCTCTATTGCAACTCCAGCACCGAAGCCAGTCATGTGTTTTTCACCCTCAAGTACCTGCTGGGGTACCCGAAGGTTCGGATCTACACCGGAGCGTGGTCGGAGTGGGCGGAGCGGATGGACCTTCCGATCGAATAAACCGTGGCCCTCCGCAGTCCGGGCAGGCAAACCAGCTCCCCTGCCCAGACCCGGAAGGCGGGGCTACACGGGGCGGCGCCCCTGAATGATACGAACCAGGAAAATGATGATCGCGGCGACGAGCAGGATGTGGATGAAGCCGCCGACAGTGTAGCTGCTCACCAGCCCGAGTACCCACAAAACAAGCAGAATGATGGCGATGGTCTCCAGCATTGCCCTCTCCTTTCAGGTTGGTTCCACGTCCTATACCCTCAGCCCCCGGCCTTTCGACCCGCCACCCCGACGCCCAACAGGGCGACTCCCCCAGCCAGGGCTACGATACCGACCCACTTGGGAACCGGCCGATTGTCGGTGGCCTTTACCTCCACGTCTCCAACGTCCACGATCTTCTTCGTATCCTTGTACTGCATCCCGGTCACCAGCACAAAAGCGCCGAAGACGAGCAGCAGCACACCTATTACTGCTGAGATCCGCATGAACCCCTCCCTGGGCAGTTCGACTCACTCGAAAAAAAAGCAGACGGCGCTTTGGAGACTGGTCGAGTCTTCCAATGCGCCGTCTGCTTGTGAGGCTTCCCCTCACCCGTCGCGGCGGCCCCCGCAGGAGCCTATGTGTTGCCTCGGGGCCGCGTTTGCCCCGCACCACGCACAGTACGTTGGCCAACCGGTGACGTCAAGAGCCGGAAGGTCCCGAGTCCACGTAAGCTGGATCACTTCGCCGGCTTGTGCTTGCATGCCTGGGGCGACTCGGCCGGGATCGCTGATGTGGTTGCCAATTCCTGCCGACGACGTAGTGTAAGGTCAGGCTATATGCCGCCCGCCTTCGGCTCCAGCAGGAGGCTGCCGATGACTACCATCCAGAATACCCCGGTTCGCCGGTCGAGGCCGATGGCGTCGGACGTCGACGTCTTCGGCCTCACCGATCAGGGGAAGGTCCGGAAGGAAAACCAGGACCAGTTCCTCATCGCGAGCCTTCACAAGACCATGCAGATCCAGTCAACCAGTCTCCCACCGGAGCGGTTGCCTGAGCTGATGAGTGAATCCCGCGGCTTCGTTTTTCTGGTAGCCGACGGCGTCGGAGGCATGCCGGGAGGCCAGCACGCGAGCGGTACCGCATTGTCGGCGATTGCGCACTACGTCACCCACACGATGCGGCTCTACTATCATCACGATCCGGATGAAGAGTCGAAGTTCCTCGCCGACCTGCAGGAATCGGTGCTGCACAGCCATTCGCTGGTTCGTGCGGAGGGGGAGGCGGATCCTCTGCGGGAAGGAATGGCGACCACGCTGACGCTGGTCGCGGTGCTGTGGCCCCGGGCCTACGTGGTCCATGTCGGAGATAGCCGGCTCTACCTGTTGCGGCAGGGCAGGCTCGACCAGATCACCAAGGACCAGACGATGGCGCAGGCGCTGGTCGATGCAGGCGTGCTCGATTCCTCAAAGCTGGAACGGTCCCCATTCAAGAGCATCCTGTCGAGCGCGGTCGGCGGAAGTCAGGCCACTCCCATGACCACGGTCACCGATGTGCGATGGGATGACGTCATGCTGCTCTGCACCGACGGGCTGACCAAGCACGTGACGGAGGAGGAAATCCAGCAGCACCTGACCGAGGTTCACTCCTCCGAACTGATCTGCCGCAAGCTGGTAGACCTGGCGCTGGAGCGGGGCGGAAGCGACAACGTGACGGTGGTGGCGGGGCGCCTCAAACGGAACGCCGGTATGGAATAAGAAACGGCGGACCGGCCCGGAGGCCTGCCCGCCGCATTTCCTCAGTGTCCCTGCCGCGTCTAGTCCGCCTTCAACGACTCCATGGTGCGTCCGACTCCGTGGTCCACCTCGTCCTGGGTGGGCGGATGGTCTGGAGCCTCGCCAGTCAGCTCCCCGCGCCACACCAGGCGGTTGTCTTTCGCGGTCACCAGGTCAACCACGAATTTCGCATCCCTGACGGTCACTGGCGTGGTCGTGGTAGTGGCCATCCCATATCCGCCCCCCCAACCCCAGCCGTAGCCATAGCCCCAACCGCCGCTCATACCGGTCGTGGTGCTGACATATTCGGTGGACTGTTTCACGCCAACGAAATAGCGAATCAGGAAGTCTGCGCTGGCCTCGTCGTCCACCAACTGGAAACCCTTGGCTCGCAACTCGTTCATGATCGCGGTATGGATGCGCTGGTGGACGATGTCGTTCCGGACCTCGGGATCGACGCCGGTGGCATCGGTTCCACCCACGAAAGTGACCTTGGCGGCCTTGGGGATGGGGATCGTCGAGTCCCGATCGGAGTTGACGGAGGAACCGGCGCAGGCGGCATAGGCGAGCACTCCGCCGCTCAACAACAGACTCGGCAGCAGGCGCGCACGGGTGTTTGGCATCTTGACCTCGGGGTCGAGTGGTGAGTGCGGGGCTGGCCCTTTCCACAATCTATATGACTTGTCGCCGGGGGCATTGGCCCAAAGGGCAGGGGCGGTATGTGTCGCCCTGCGAAACATGCCAGGTCTCGGGCACTCCCCCCCTTGGTGTCGCGAAGCCGTCCCTCGGATGCTGGCGCCCGGGCCGCAGCAGCCGCGCCGAGCTGTTGAACGACCCTTCCCCAGAACTCGAGGCAGGTCGGGCGGAGGAACGAGCAGCCGCGACCTAGCCCACGACCCAGAAGGGTTGAGAATCGACATGGGTTGGGGCTGCGACAGCCAGGCTGCGACCTTCTACCGAGCCTGCTCTTTCGGGAAGGACCAACCGGGAGCGCCATTCCCATACTGGCGAATACCGCCAGAGTGAAAATGGCGAAGGTGCCGCACACTTCGTAGGCGATTGGATCGCCCCCTCCTTCTCAAATTGCTTCGTGCCTGGGCCAATGCCATGCATACCAGGCAATCAGTACCGTAAGGCCCGACTTCAACGACTCCCAGGAAGATGTAGAAGCTCCAGGCCCCCGGTATCGTGATGAGCATAATGCCCGAATAGATCACCCCCAGGATGATATTTACCCACCGATTCAGGTCAGACTTCAAGGCCAGCGACAGGAAAACCATGACGCTGGGGATCGCCATTAGTACTGCGGTTCCCAACAGGACTCCCTGAGTCGTCGGGCCAAGCGGCCCCATGATGCCTTCCAGCATTCCCTGCAGTTTCCCCGGCTTGTAGAGGCCAAAATAGTCGCCATAGATGTAGCACAGTACCAAGCTGGCCCATAAGGCTGAATGAAGTTGCCCCAGAAAAGTGGACACGGGGTTAGGTACCGCTGACGGCGTACTGGGCTTCGTGCTCGTCGGGTGAGCGATAGGCATTGCTCGAGTGCCGACGGGTGCGATTGTAGAAGGCCGCGATGTACTCGAAGATCGCCAGGCGCGCCTCCTCGCGCGTGCGGTAGCGGTGCTGGTAGACCAGCTCGGTCTTGAGGGTGTGGAAGAAGCTCTCGGCCACGGCGTTGTCGAGGCAGCGCCCCGGCCGGCTGGTGCTGGCGATGAGGCCCGCGCGCGGGCGAGCTGTGCTGGACGCGCGGAGCGAGAGTACGGCCCGCCGCGATCGGAGTGGACGAGGAGGCCCGGGCGCGGGCCGCCGATCGGCGAGCGCCATGGCCAGGGCCTCGGGCGCGAGCTGCTGGTCGAGGGCGGCGCCATGGCCCAGCCGACGATGCGGCGGGCGTAGAGGTCGAGCACGATGGCCAGATGCAGCCAGCCCTGGCCGGTGCGGACCGAGGTGATGTCCGAGACCCAGCGCTGATTGGGTGCCGTCGGCGGTGAAGTCGCGCCGGAGGCGATCGGGCGCCGCGGGCAGCTCCGCCCGGGCCGTCGCGGTCCAGCGAAAGCGTCGCTCGGTACAGGCGACGATTCCCTCGCGGCGCATGAGGCGGGCGATGCGATGCCGCCCGGCCGGGACGCCCTGCGCGCGGAGCTCGTGGTGAATGCGCGGCGCGCCGTAGGTCCGCCGGCTGGCCGCGTAGGCCGCGCGAATGTGCACGAGCAGGGCGGCGTTGCGCTCGGCCTGACGGGGCGCCGGGCGCCGCGCCCACGCGTAGAAGCCGCTGGGGGAGACGCCCAGCACCCGGCAGAGGCTCCGCACCCGGAACTCGGTGCGGTAGGCGGCGATGAAGTGAAACTTCACTTCTGGTCGTCCGCGAAGTACGCCAAGGCTTTTTTTAGGATGTCGCGCTCCTCGGTGACGGCACGCAGGCGCTGCTGGAGCTGCCGGAGCTGCTCGGCCGGCGGCGCGAGCCGGCCGGGGCCGGGAAAGGGCGGACCTCGGGTCTCGCCGGCAGTTGGGTGCTGCCAGCGCTGCAAGCAGGCTGCGGGCGATGCCGAGATCGTGGGCCACCTCGTTGACGCTCCGTCCCGCTGCGGACCAGGGCGACGGCATCCTTCTTAAACTGCGGCGTGAACGTGCGACGGATCCGGCGGGCTTCTTGGCCATGGGACACTCCTCCTCGAGTCAACGTACTGACTCTTCTTTGAGTGTCCACTTTTCGGGGTAAGGTCAGAAAGCTTCAGCTTCACGTGAATCTTGATGTCGTCCAGGACGGTTGCGGCCTTCTTCCTCGAGTCCATGTCGCCTCCTCGCTTCTGACCGATGCCGCTGGGTGACCTGCACCAACGAGCTGCAGGGTCCTTACGGGTGGGACGGTCGGTGCGTTGCCCACCACTCCCGCGCCCGCTCCTGCGTCCAGGCGCTCGCGCCTTCCACCTCGGCCAGCCGAAGCGACAGCTCTCTGGCGGACTGCGGTCGATTCGCGGGGTCCTTGGCCAGACAGGATAGCACGAGGTCATCGAGTGCCCGGGGAATCGGCAGCTCCGTCCGGGCCGATGGAGGCATCGGCGGCGTCTGCGCGTGCTGCAGGAGCAGCCCCATGGGGGTCTCGGCGGTGAACACGAATTGCCCGGTCAGGAGCCAGTAGGCCACGCAGCCGGTCGCGTAGATGTCGGCGCGCCCGTCCAGCTCGACTTCCCATCGCCTGCTCGGGGGCCATGAACGCCGGCGTACCGTGGACCGCGTTCTCCCGCGTGTGCACCGGGCTCGTGTCGGCGGCGTCGCGGACTGCCCCCACGATTCCGAAATCCAGCACCTTCACGAAGTCGTACTCCTCGCCGTACCGGCAGAGGAAGATGTTCGCGGGCTTGATGTCGCGATGCACCAGGCCGCACGACTGGGCCTCGGACAGCGAGTGACAGATCTGGCGAAGCAGGTAGATGGCCCGTTCGGGCGGGGTCGGCCCGAAGCGCCGGAGCAGCGAGTCGGCATCGAGGCCGTCGAGCAGCTCCATGACGTAGTAGAAGGCGCCGTCGTCGGCGATCCCGAAATCGAAGAGCTCCACGGTATGGGGTGAGCGGAGGCGGGCGATCACCTGCGCTTCGCGCTCGAATCGGCGGACCGCCTCCTCCGACACTCCGGCACGCGCATTCCCGGCGACGGAGGGCCGAATCAGCTTGATGGCGGCGGGCCTCGCCAGCATGCGATGCCGGGCTCGCCAGACCTCGCCCATCCCCCCCTCGCCGAGCTTCTCCTCCAGGCGGTAGCTCCCCAGCTCGCGGGCGCGCTTGACCTCGGTGCCCAGATGGTAGACCACGCGGGCACCGACATAGGCCATGCACTACGACGAGGAGGTAGGGGAACACGAGACCGAAGAAGAACTGTGCCGGATCCAACCGGAACGAGGTGGCGCCGGACGCGATCACGAGCCCGATGACGACGGCGACCGAGCTGACCGATGCCAGGGCGGCCACCACCGCCCGGCGCGGGGAGGTCGGCACGACGACCGTGAACAGCACGACCCAGACGGCGACCCAGGAGAGTCCCAGGAATCCCCGGTGCGTCTCGAGTCTCGATGGGATCGCCGAACTCGGCCGCGGCGATGGCGTAGCTGCTGACGATCTCGAACACCAGGCCGATGTTCATCGCCGTGGGAAGCGGAAACTCGCGGGCTCCGGATCACCGCCGCGACGAGCAGCGCCACCACGATCCCGATCACGCCGGGACCCCACTGCACGAAGCTGCCGAAGAATCGGGCCCGCTCATGCGGGAAGCAGCAGCGCCGGAAAGATTCCGGCCATGAAGAAGACGAACGCGTACAGCAGGGCGAGGACGCGGAGGCGTCCGGCAGACTGGCGAGCAGATCGACCGGGAACCCCGACGAGATCCCTCGAGCGGTCGGGGTCATCCGCGTCGGGACGCATGAGCGTGACGTGCTCGTGCATGCCGAGGCTCCAGGCGGTGCGGGCCGAATGTCCTTCGGTCTCCTCCTTGGGCAATGCCGGTCCTCTCAGGTTGGGGCGGAATCTGGCGGCATTACCGCGATGGAAGCCACCAGGCGAACACGACCCAGATAAAGATGACTGCTTCAATCACGGTTGCGGCAAGAAAAGCCAGGCGACCGGAACGCGACGGCGCAAACAGCAGCCCGAGGAAGAAGGCGGTGCCGAAGAGCGGCGCGATCAGGATACGGAAGGGCGTCAAGGATACCCAGACGCCGAGGCTGCCCGCTGGATTCTCCCCGCGGAATATGAGATAGCCGAGCACTGCGGCGATGCCAGTCGCGGCGATTGTCAGGGCCGCGATCGCTGTGACCAGCCAGAAAACACGGACCGGCCGGAGAAAGTAGAGAGCCGCGCCGGTCGCGGGCACCGCGGTCAGGCCGAAGACGCCGACGAAAGGACGGAATCGCCGAAGGCGAGCATACCGGAATAGCCTTGCCAGTCCGGCCCACTAGTGGCGACCACATGAGCATGAGGGACCACCGAGGCCACAAGCACCGCCACGGCGTACCCGCCGACGACAAGAAGAATCTTGGAGGAGCGGGTCATGGTCTCCTTCAGTGAAGGGACGCCACCTCTGCGCTGATCGAGCGGTCCTTCCTAACGATTGGCTCGGTTCGAACCGCGTAGCCGGTCATCCCGCTCACGCATCAACCAGTAGCTGACGCCGAGTGCCAGGAGGAGCGCGGCCTCGGCGCCCAGTGCGGCGGCGGAAACCGTGGACAAGTCCGTCACGATGATCTTGCGGACTAGGGCCAGGATTGCGATCAGGATCACGATCTTGGCCTGGATGATTCCTCGCTCGCGCGCGACCACATACTGGAGCGTGTGGTTGAATTCCAGGGCGATCAGCACCGTCAGGATGTCGCCGAACACGGCCTGAAAGACGCCATGCTCCAGAGGGTTGAGACTGCGGAGGACGAGGGTGTCCACCACGCCGAAGATCAGGCGCCACAACGCCACGAGGATGACCGCCGCGATGATCAACGTGAGCACCAACGCAACGAAGGTCTCGAAGCGTTGGTACAGGCTCAGCAGTGGCCAGTCGCGCCGGATCTCCGCCCAATTGTGGGGAAGTCGCTTCGCCATATCCAAGCTCGGTCGTCAACAAGTGTTTGTGGGTCGGCCGAACGGTCGGTTCGCTGACCCATCAGGCGTCGGAAGAATCCGATGCTCCAGCCGGAGGTGGAGCTTGTGACCCGCTGTGGCGGATCACCCGTGCTGAGCGGCTTCCCAGGATGCAGGCATAAGGGACGGAGTAGCGGCGGTTCACACCCACTCCACACGTCGCGATAACAGATACAGCCCTGCTGGGAATGCGCCAGTTCGGCCACCCCGAGTTTGTACGCTTGTTGAACACTCGGGCCGTTCCATCCCGAGTGGCAGGGTGCTAATTTCCCCGTCGCTTCACCCTAGGGGCGGTAGCTCAGCTGGGAGAGCACCTGGTTTGCAACCAGGGGGTCACCGGTTCGATCCCGGTCCGCTCCATTGCCCCCCAACCCATCCTGATTCAGCAGGAGTCGCGCTTAAGCAGCACAAAGGCCCCGCGGTTCCGCGGGGCCTTTGAGTTCCAGCCTCGATCCTTCCTCAGTTCTCCGAGCAGCTTCGCGCGCCCTGGGCCTGCGGTGCGGTTCCGGTCGTGACCGGTCCGTCCACCGGCCAATCGGACTTCTCCGCCCATTCAGTCCAGGACGGCACATAGACGTGCACGTTGGGATATCCCAGCAGGAAATGCAGCGCGAAGTAGGCGTGACTGGCCTCGGTGCCGGTGTTGCAGTAGACGATCACCCATTTGTCGGGGGTGATTCCCTGCGCGGCATACGCGGCACGCAATTCCTCGACCGACTTCCAGACGGTTACCCCATTCGCGGTCACCAGATCATCATGCCAGAAATGGTTCACCGCGCCGGGGATGTGCCCCCGCCGAATCTGGGCGCCCGCGGTTCCCGCGAACTGATCCGCCGGCCGCACGTCGACGATCGCGACCTGCTTGCCGCCCAGCGAGTGCTGGACATGCTGTCCCTCGATCTGGTCGAGCAGGAAGGGATCGACGGCATATTTCACCGCGGCGATTTCAGGATAGAGTCGTGAAAGCGGCCGGGACTCCGCTGCCCACTTGGCATAGCCGCCGTCCAGCAGATAAACCTCGGGTTGGCGGAAGCCCGCCAGCAGCCAGGCCAGGAACGTCGCGTTGAAATTCTGGGCGTCCCCGCTGGCATAGATCACGACCGGACGATCGCGCCGGATCCCGATCCGTCCCCACAGTTCGGCGTAGCTCGCGGGAGGCAGGACGTCGCCCGGAACTCCGGCCTGCGCCGCCCGCAGCGTCTCGTAGTGGAGATAGACCGCGCCCGGCAGATGGTTCGCCAGATAGGCGTTGAGATCGCTTCGCAGATCGATCAGGGTGACGCTGTCCCTGGCCATCCGGGCCGCCAGGTCCTCGGTGGAGATCAGGGCGCCCCTGGTTGGGGCAACGCCGCCTTCCACCTTGAGATTCTCTCGTCGACTCCAGTCCTGATAGGAACCGTCGTACAATCTCGCCTTGTAGCCGAGCAGGCGGGCAGCAAAGACCACTGCGGTGGCCTGCTGGCCGATGTGACAGTAAGCCACGATCTCATCTCCCTTCGACACGCCGGCCGCCGTGAACAGCCGCCGCAAGGCGGAGTCGGGCAGGAACCGGCCGTCATCATCGGTAACGGTTGTGAATGGGATGTTGCGGGCACCGGGCAGGTGCCCCGGACGAGTACCCGATCCGGCATCGAGCCCGCCATAGAACTGCGGATCGCGGGCATCGATCAGGCGGAACCTTGGCTGGCCCAGCCGCGCCTGAATCCAGTCGGCGTCGGCGATCAGCTCGGGATGCGCGGAACCGGCGAGCGACTGCGAGGTTGCCGGCGGCGGGACGTCCGCAATGACCGGGTTGCCGGCTGCTTTCCACGCTGGCAAGCCTCCATCGAGAATCGAGGCGCGATCGCCCAGTCCGAGATAGTCGAGGGTCAACCACGCCCGCGTGGTGGGGCTGACCCAGTTCGACCCGAAGTACAGGATGATCCGGGAATCACGGGTCACGCCGAGGGCAGAGAAGGTCGAATCGAGCCGAGCCACCGTGGGCATCTCGAGGTAGAGCCCGTTGGGCTGGTCGGCTGAAAACGATTCGAAGTCGAGGTAGCGCGCGCCCGGGATGTGCTCCTTGTCGTACTCGGCCCGCTCGCCGATCTGGAGCAGGACAAGCCCGCGGTCGGCCAGGTGGGACTTGAGCCAGGCCGCTGAGACCAGCATCTGGTCGCGAGGCGCTGCAAGAGCGGGTGCCGGTGTGAGGAGCACCCCGGCGAGGAGCGCGGTGACGGAACGAGACAGCATCGAATCCTCCGGATATCGGGACGGCTCACGATACGGAGGGAACAGCGGGGAGTTGTGGTGAAACTGTGCGAAGGTGGTGCGGTTCCGATCGTGTCAGGACTCGAATCGGTACCCGACCTTCCAGACGGTAAGGAAATGCCGCGGATCGGCGGGATTCTCCTCCAGCTTCCGGCGCAGCTCGGCCATGTGGGAATCGACGGTCCGGGTCTGCACGTCGCCGGCCGAGCCCCAAACTTCCCGCAGGAGCTCGATGCGGCTCATCACGGCCCCCTCGCGGCGTACCAGTGCCAGCATCAGCTCGTAGGCTTTGGGAGTCAGTGCGCACCTGCCGATCACCCAGGCTCACGGTGCGGGCTGCGGGATCGATCAGACACCTGCCCAAACCGAATTCGGGCGGCGGCGTCACTGCCTGACAGGTAACTGTGCCGCCGCAGGATGGCGCGTACCCGCTCCAGCAGCTCCAGCAGTCCAACGGGCTTGGTCACGTACTGGTCCGCGTCGAGCCGGAAGCCGCGCACCTTGTCGGCTTCTTCACCTCGAGCGCTGACGATGATGACGGGTACCCGATGCCCGCCGGAACGCAGCGCCTCGAGCACCTGGAATCCGCTCATCCCCGGCAGCATCAGATCCAGCAGGATCAGGTCGGGATTCCAGCGGCGAGCAGCGTCGAGGCCGGCGGGACCGTCGGCCGCCACCTGTACCGTGTAGCCTTCGCGTTCGAGGTTGTAGCGGAGGCCGTCGGCCAGGTCCGTGTTGTCCTCGACCAGGAGGATTCGGGCGCCTGTCATTCAGTCGCCGGCGCCGGACTCGAGTGTCGGGAATACGACGGTGAATTCGGCACCGCCTTCGCGGGCCGACTCCACGCTTACCTCACCACCGAATCGGTCCGCCACGGTCCGCACGATGGCCAGTCCGATGCCACTGCCGCCGACCGCTCGAGTCGCGGAGCTGGAGCCCCGATAGTACGGCTCCCAGATCCGTTTTCGTTCTTCCTCCGGCACTCCGGGGCCCTGGTCCGTCACGCTGAGCCGGGCGATGCCATTGACCCGGGTGAGGCCTACGCGAACCACCTGGCCAGGCGGACCAAACTTTACGGCGTTGTCGAGCAGGTTGAGCAACAGCTGACGCAGGGTCGCCTGATCCGCCAGGACACCGACGCCGCTCGCCAGGTCGGACTTGAAGGAGACCTGTCGGGACGCGGCGAGCGGGGCGAATGCGGTGACCGCTTCGGCCACCTCTCGTCCCAGATCGAGTGGCTCCAGTGGGGCGGACGACGGGACCCCGCGGTCCAGGCGACTCACCGCGAGGACATTCTCGACCAGGTGCTCGAGTCGCGTGGTTTCCCGGGAGAGATGACCGAGCAGCCATGCTTGCTCCGCAGGTGTGTCGTATCGCTTGAGCCGCAGCGTATCGAGAAAGAGCCGGATCTGGGCCAGCGGTGTGCGCAACTCATGCGAGACCCCGGCCACGAAGTCGCTGCGCAGTCGCGCGAGCGCGCCCTCTCGGCGCAGCTGAGCCAAAGCGACCGCCGCGGCGCCCACGCCGAGCACCGCGACGAGGAGTAGCAACGGGAGCGGAGTCCGGGGCAGACCTCCGGCGAGCAGTGTCGTTGCCGCGCCGGGGATCAGGGTCAGTCGGGTCACGAACCCGCCGCGATACGGTGGAAGTGACTCTTCGGCGATGTAGGGCCACTCCCGCTCACTGGCCGGCCAATCGGCCGAGCGATAGAGCAGGGATCCCGAGTGATCGCGAATCTCGAGTGCCAGCAGTTGGGCATTGGCTTGGCCCCGGGTGACCGTTGCCGGGAGGAGGGATGAACCTCGGAGGACACTGTCAAACGCGGCGACCAGACTGGCCGAATCGAAGGTGAAGCCATAGACGATCGTGTCGCGCCACGCCGTCGGCATGATCCCGTACGCGGCGACTTGTCCCGCACCGGGCAGCGGAACCATGCCGAACGGGTTGGATTCCGCGCTGGTGCGAGCGGCCTTGCCAACCAATTTCGGAATCATTCCCTGAATCGGAGTGGGAAGCGGGAGCTCCGGCGGTGGTTATGGAATCGCCACCGAGGCGAAAGCGGAAATAGGAGGAAGGCTTCGCCGGAGGATTGCAGCGGCATTCCTCGAGGTTAGTGGCGAGATAGTTGGGGAGATCGTCCGCGTCGGGCATCATGCGGCTCTGATGGGGCTGGCGATGACCGATCGGGTTCAGGGTGAACCACATGGTCTCGCCCAGCTCGCTGCCCAGGCGCTGGGAGTAGCTCCAGGCGGCAAACGCGGCGTAGTCCTTGAGCAGCTGACGGGTGTTGGCGCGCGATTTCCACGCGGCCACTACCGCGATGGACGCGGTCAGGGCCACGACACCCAAGCTCGCGCCGAGGAGGAGCAGCGAATAGCCAGACGCTCGACGGAGCGAGCGCTTCTGCGGGCGCGGAGTCAGTGACGATACGGACACGCCTCCAGTGTCGGTGGTCAGGCGGGCCGTGGCAAGCGGCAGTTGTGGCGAAGCTGTGGAAGTAGTGTGCGAGAGCTGCGGGTGGCCCGCCAAGGATTTCCTCTGTGTAGTCGCGGAGCTCCAAGCCGGCTGGCTGGAATTGGGCTTGGAGTCCCCCGCTCGTTAGTCGGCCAAGCGCATCTCCGTCAATTTGTTAGGAGTGGGAGCGGGTGCTGGGAGCATATCCAGCGACGGAGGGCAACCCGTTGGGGATCCGGGCTCCGTTGCCCCAGCCCGCGGGGTCCTCCATACTTCCCCGCGCGCCCCCGGCGGGCGCCAGTGTTTCGACCTCGCCTCAGGAGTACATCATGGCTTTCACCCTTCCTCCGCTTCCCTACGACTACGCCGCGCTGGAGCCGCACATCGACGAGCAGACGATGCGGATTCACCACGACAAGCACCATGCGGCGTACGTCAACAACCTCAATACGGCGCTCGAGCCCCACGCCAATCTGCAATCCAAGTCCATCGATGACTTGATCGCGAATATCGACGCGTTGCCGGAAGCGATTCGCGCTCCAGTGCGGAACAATGGCGGTGGGCACTACAACCACACGTTCTTCTGGGAAATCATGGCCCCGGAAGGAGCCAAGGAGCCTTCCGGCGCGCTGGCCGACGCGATCACGAAAGGCTTCGGCGGCCTCCCTGCCTTCAAGGAGCAGTTTCAGAAGGCTGGGGTGGGTCGGTTCGGCAGCGGCTGGGCATGGCTCACGGTGGACAAGGCCGGCACCGTCGCCATCGAGAGCACGCCCAATCAGGACAGTCCCGTCATGGCGGGGAAGAAGGTCGTGCTGGGCTGCGACGTGTGGGAACACGCCTACTATCTCAAATACCAGAATCGCCGCCCGGATTACATCGCGGCGTGGTGGAACGTGGTGAACTGGACGGTGGTGGGGAAACGCTTCGACAGCGCAAAGAAGTAAAGAGACGTGGGGACGTAGGACGTAGGACGTAAGACGTCCCACGTCCCACGTCTATCCCAGCTTTCTCAACTCTCCCAGCAGTTCCCCATTCTCCCGCCGGTTTCCGGTTGACTCCTCGGCGAACGCCCAGCGGACGATTCCCTGCCGGTCGATGACGATGTAGGCAGCGATTGGAATAGAACTTGTCTTCCAGCAGCGTGCCGTAGGCCCGACTCACCTCCCGCTTGAAGTCGCTCAACAGATCCACCCCGATGCGCTCCTTGGCCTTGAACTCTTTGAGCGTCGGCACCGAGTCCACACTGATCGGCAGGACGACCGTGTCGGCGGACTGAAACTGGTAGTAGTCATCGGTAAAGGCAGGAGAGCTCTTTGGTGCACACGCTGGTGAAGGCGAGAGGAAAGAAGGCAAGGAGCACGTTTTTCCCCCGGAGCTTGGAGAGCGTCACACTCTCGCCCGCAGTCGACGGCAGGGTGAAGTCAGGGGCGGCGGTGCCTACGGCTGGAAGAGGCATTGGTGAATTTCAGATTGAAGATTGAAGATTGCAGATTGCAGATTGCAGATTGCAGATTGACTGCTACGTACAGCTCGGAGCGAGCCGATGGCCATTGTTCTTGCCCTACGGCATACTGCTCTTGTCTAACAGCTAACAGCTAAGAGCCGACGGCTGACGGCTGCCTGCTGACGGCTTACTTGTTCAAATTCAACACCAGCATGCGCGGTTCGCTCATGTCCTCCATCGCGTATCGCACGCCTTCTCGACCGAACCCGGAGTCCTTGACACCTCCGTAAGGGAAGTTGTCTACTCGCAGGGTAGGGAAGTCGTTCACGACGACTCCGCCAACCTCCAGAGTGCTGAACGCGCGGAAGATCCGATTCACGTCATGGGTGAAGACCCCCGCCTGCAGGCCGAAGTCGGAATCATTCACCATGGCAAGCGCCTCGTCCCAGGAATCATAGGGCGCCACGATGGTGACCGGACCGAACACTTCTCGACGGGAGACCTTGGCGTCGCGGGGCACGTCGGCCAGAACGGTCGGTGTAAGCACCGAACCGGCGCGCTGCCCCCTTAGCAGAACCGTGGCTCCGGCCTTCACCGCCTCGTCCACCCAGGACTCGACCCGATCCGCCGCCCCGGCATCGATCATCGGCCCGACCACAGTCGAGGAATCCATGGGATCCCCGCACTTGAGGGCCGCCGTAGCGGCGACGAACTTGTCGACCACGCATTGATAGACTGGCCGGTGCACCAGGATCCGCTGCACCTTGATGCACACCTGCCCGGCGTAGGCGAATCCGCCGAAGGCGAGGCGGCCCGCGACCCAATCGAAATCCCCGGCATCCTCGTGGACCGCGACCGCGGCATTTCCGCCCAGCTCCAGCACAACCTTCTTCTTTCCGGCCACCTGTTTGAGGTGCCAGCCCACCGTCGGGCTTCCGGTGAAGGTGAGCAGCTGAAAGCGCGGGTCGGTCGCCAGTCGTTCGGCGATCGGGATGGGGAGATGGAGCACGTTGTAGGCGCCGGCCGGAAGTCCGCAGTCGGCCAGGATCTCTCCCAGCCGGAACGCCAGCTGGGGGCACTGCGGCGGAGGCTTCACCACCAGCGCACTTCCCACCGCGATCGCGGGAGCCACTTTGTGGGCCAGCAGGTTGAGCGGGAAGTTGAACGGCGAGATCGCGCTGATCGGGCCCAGGGGGAAGCGGTTGACCAGCCCGCTCATGCCGACTGCACGGGGATCCACATCGAGCGGCACCACCTCACCGCCAAAGCGTCGCGCTTCGTCTGCCGCGAGGGAGAAAGTAATGATCGCGCGGTCCACCTCCCCCAACGCCTGACTGATAGGCTTGCCGCAGCTGGTGGCGAGCTCGATACCTAGTTCGGTACGCCGGCGGGTCAGGGCTTCAGCGACTCGATGGAGCAGGTCCCGTCGGGCGTGGCGCGGCATGGCTCGCATCGCCCCGAAGGCGACCCGGGCGGATTCAATGGCTTCATCGAGATCGGAATCGGTGGCCTGGACCACTTCAGCAGCCGGCTCTCCGGTATAGGGAGCCCGCACCACTTCCACCAGACGGCTACCGGCCGCGAAGTGGGCTCCGTTGATCCAGGGAGTGAGAATGGGGAGGGACATCGAGAATCTCACGATCGAGAATAGCGGCAGGCTTGCGCCTCGTACACGGGGCATGAAGTTACTACGGTAACATGACTTCTGCCTCCGCGGCTCGCGGGATCCAAGGGCCAGGGCGGCTCCGCAGCGCGGTTTCGTGGATTGCGCTCGCGGTCGCCTTGGGTGCAATCGGCGGGCTGTTCGTCGCGACCCAGAAGGTCTATCGCGAGCTGCTGGACCGCTCGAACCTCTCGGTCGCCCGGACCGCGGCGGCATTTCTCTCCGCTGTCACCCCTGGTGCGGGAGGCCGCTACGATCTGCGGTTCGATCCGGCCCGCCTGGTCTCGGGGGCGGGCGCCCTGGCCAACGCATCCTTCTTTCCCGGCGGGCTTCAGGTATTCTTCGGCCGTACTCCCCTGCTACCTGACACGATCGGCTTCGCCCCACTGGTGGTCTCCGACGCGGGCTACTCCTCTGATTGGCGGGTCGCGGTTCCGCCGTCCGGCCATCACGTGGCCCTGGTCGCCTTCGCCGACCGTGGCGGCGAGACTCCGGTAGGCTGGGTCGGCGCATGGGAAACGCTTCCGCCCCTCGCCGAGCCGCGTCAGGCGGTCTTGCTGGGGATGGTCGCATTCCTGGCGGCGCTGAGTCTCGGGATCGAGCGCTACTTTGGCGCTTCTCGCGTGGTACGCAACGGGCTCGCCGTTCTCTCGGTCGGGACCGCGGCGTGGGGGGGTCTTGTGCTCCGGTCGGCGCTGCAGGAAACCGCGGAGGCCAGTACCGAGGTTCACTTGCAACTCGCCCGTCGTCTCATCGAAGTGGCGGCGACGGCCGACGGGGTCCGTTCGGCCGTACTCCCACGGCTGGCGCCGGGACTCGAACTGCAGCGAACCGATCGTCGCGCGGTGCGGGAGGACTCGGTGACCTGGCGGGGGCAGAACCCCGAACGGACCGGATCATTGACAGCGATCAGACCGCGTGGCGGCGCCTTCATCCTGTCCGGCTCCGTCCCGACGACGGAGATCGCCGGAGCCGAACTGGTCCTGCTGGGTACCTGGGTGGTCCTGGTGGTGGCCCTGGCGGTCGCAGCCGAGGCGACTCCGGTATCGGGGCGACGGAACGGGCGGGCCTAGCGAGGCGTGCTGGTGTTTCAGACCGCTGCGGGGTATTTCATTCGAAGCTCTCAGCACAGCGAGATCCAGTGACCCTGACGCGATCGGAACGAGACGGCGCGGGTTCTTCCGCATCCGGAGGTCCCCTTCAGCTCGTCGGCGTAATCGCCAAGCTGCTCAACACGGGGCTTGCCGCGGAGGAAACCCTCGGCACCGTGGCCGAGAAGCTGCGGGCCGGACTCGGCGCCCAGTCAGTCCTCCTATGGCTGCGGGAGCCCAACGCCACGACGCTGCGCGCTATCACGGCACCACTGCTGAGCGGGACTCCTCGCACCAGTCGTTCCTTCGCCGTCCTCCCTGACGTGGGCCCCGGAACCCTGCGGCTGCCCATTCTGCACGAAGGGGAGCGGCTGGGCATGCTGGAAATCTCCCCGGCGCCAAGCTCGGTCGAGTCCGAATTGCTGCTGCCGGTCGTGGCCGACATCCTGGCGCCGTTTCTCGCTTCGATCGAACTCTCGGAAGACCTGGCCTACGAGGTTGCGCTCCGCTCCAAGGAAATCGAGGAGCAGCGCCGCTTCATCACCCTCGTCATCGACTGTCTGCCCGTCGGCCTGTACGTAGTGGACCGGGAATACCGGATTCAGATCTGGAACCGGAAGCGGGAGACCGGGACCCAGGGCCTCCGCAAGGACGAGGTGGTGGGTCGCCCCGTGTTCGAGGTGCTCACCCGCCAGCCGATGCGGCAGCTCAAGGAGGAGTTCGACCAGGTCTTCGCCACCGGGGAGATTCGCCAGATCGAGATCGAGGTGGCCGTGGCGGGGGAGCAGAAGTACTACCGGATCAGCAAGATCCCGATGCGCCAGGACGGGGAGACCATCACCCACGTGATCACCATCGGTGAGGATGTCACCGACACCCACGTCGCGCAGCAGCGCATTTTGCAGAGCGAGAAGCTCGCCGCGATCGGCCAGCTGGCCGCCGGAGTCATGCACGAAATCAACAACCCGCTCGCCACGATCAGCGCCTGCGTTGCCGCGGTCGAAAACCGGCTGGCCGACGAAGACCCCGGCCAGGTAGGAGCGGCGTTGCGCGAGTACCTCGAGATCATCGACAAGGAGGTGCAACGCTGCACCACCATCGTCGACGGCCTGCTCGATTTCAGCCGACCCAAAGGCAAGTACAAGAAGGCGGTAGACACCTCGGCGATTCTCGAGGACACGCTGTTCCTGATGAAGCACCATCAACGTTTCAAGAAGCTCACCGTGCACCGTGAGCTGGCGAATGAACTCCCGCCGATTCAGGGTAACCATGAGCAGCTGATCCAGGTTTTCATGGCCTTGATGCTCAACGCGCTCGACGCCATGGAGGAAGGCGGATACCTCTCGATCCGCACTTACCAGAGCCGGGCCCGTGAGGATGAGGTCGTGGTGGACATCGAAGACACTGGGGTGGGTATTCCTCGGGCCGACCTGGGCAAGATCTTCGAGCCGTTCTACACCACGAAGGCGCCGGGTCGGGGCACCGGACTCGGGCTCTCGGTGTGCTATGGCATCGTCGCCGAGCACCGGGGTCGCATCGAAGTGGACAGCCAGCCGGGCCGCGGTTCGGTCTTCCGGGTATTCCTCCCAGTAGCGGGGACGGCGGCGGAGTGAAGATTCTCGTTGTCGAAGACGACCGCACGGTCGGCCAGTACGTCAAACGCGGCCTCGAAGAGCAGCAGCATCAGGCCGAGCTGGTGGCGGACGGGACCGAGGCGCTGCGGATCGCTTCGGCGGGTGAGCACGACCTGATCATCCTCGATCTCCGACTTCCCGGAATGAACGGAGTCCAGGTCCTTCGGACGCTGCGGGATCGCGGGCTCAGCGTGCCGGTCCTGGTGCTCACCGCGCAGGATGCGGTGGACTTCAAGGTCGAAGCCCTCCGGGCCGGCGCCGACGATTACGTCACCAAGCCGTTCAGCTTCGAGGAGCTGCTGGCCCGGGTGGAGGCGCTGAGCCGCCGACCCCGCCAGCTGGCACCCCGCCGCCTCCGAGTGAGCGACCTCGAACTCGACTTGAATACCCGGGAAGTCACCCGGGGCGGAAAGCCGGTCGAGCTGACCAATAAGGAATTCGCGGTCCTGGAGTACCTGATGCGGCATGCGGGACGGGTCATGTCCCGGACTCTCATCACCGAGTACGCCTGGGACTATCACTTCGATCCGGGCACCAACATCGTGGACGTGGTGATCAACCGGCTCCGCAAGAAGGTGGATGGGGCTGGCGGGCCACGGCTGATCCAGACGGTGCGCGGGGTCGGGTATGTGTTGAAGGGAGGTAAGGAGTAGGAGGTAGGAGGTAGGAGGTAAGGAGGTAGGAGGTGGGAAGTGCGAGTTGAGGAGGAACGTATAAGGACCTGACAGCCGACGACTCCCACTTCCCACTTCCCACTCCTCACCTCCCACACTGACTGTCGTCCCGACCATGGCCAGTATCCGCCGCCGTCTCACCCTGTGGTACGTCGTCGCCCTCGCGGTGTCGATCGCGGCGTTCGGCGGAGCCCTGTACTTCGAGCGCCGCCGGTCGAGCCTGCGGGAGCTCGATGAGCGACTGGCGCTCGAGGGCAATCTGGCGGCGCAGTATTTCATCAACTTTCAGCGTCAGCTCGGCCGCACTCTCGTTCCCGGAGAGACGCCGACCCTCATCAACGCCGTCGGGGGTTATCTCGACGGTATCCGCGACTACGTCATCGTCGTAGATCCCGACGGCGCTCCGATCTACCGGAACGCCGCAGCCAAGCCCTTCAGTCTGGTCGCCCTGGCCGATGTGCTGGCGACTCTCTCGCCCCCGGAGGGAGCCGGAGTGCGCAGCGGGTTCGTGCGGCTCGACCCGACTGGCGACCCGGTGCGCTACGCCCAGGTGCCGCTGCCGGGAGTGTGGGACCGGCCTGCCACCTTCTTCGTCGCGGCTCCTCTTACCGCCGTACCGTTCGGTCCCGCGCAGTTGCTGGGTGCCATGCTCGTGATCGCTCCCGTGATTCTGCTGGGGAGTATCGGGCTGGGATACGTCCTGGCCGATACCAGCCTGCGACCGCTCGAAGGGATGGTGGACGAGCTGGAGGCGATCACCGACGGTCGGGGCCTGCACCGCCGCCTGGCGGTGCCGCTCCAGGCGGAAGAGCTGGCCCGCCTGGCCAATACCGTCAATCGAATGCTGGCGAGGCTGGAGGAGAGTTTCGTCAGTCTGCGTCGCTTCACCGCCGATGCGAGCCACGAGCTCAAGACCCCGCTCATGGTGATTCGGGCCGGGGTCGAGCGCGCGCTTACCCATCCGAAGACTCCGCCCGAAGCCATGAGCACCCTGGATGAATTGCTGGGCGAGATCAACCGGGTGACGGAGATGGTGGACAACCTCCTGACCCTGGCCCGGGCCGATGAAGGCCGCGCGACCCTCGCCGTCAAAACCCATGACCTGCGCGAGCTGGTGGGGGAGGCGGCGGAGACGGCCGGCATTCTGGGGGAGGGTCCCGGCATCACGGTTCGCACCGAGGTCCCGGATAAACCGGTCACTCTGGCGGTCGATTACGGACGGATCCGCCAGCTGTTGCTCAACCTGGTCACCAACGCCATCAAGTTCACGCCTCCGGGCGGCAAAGTGAGCTTGGGCCTGGTGGATCAGGGAGACGCCGTGGCCCTGGTGGTGGGTGACAACGGCATCGGCATCAGCGCCGCCGACCTGCCGCACATCTTTGACCGTTTCTACCGGGCCGACCTGGCCCGCACCCGGACCGGAGACCGTCCAGGCGCCGGCCTGGGCCTTTCCATTACCAAGTGGATCGCCGAGGCCCATGGCGGGACGATCGGGGTGCAGAGTCGAGCCGGGCGGGGCACGGTCTTCACCGTCACACTGCCTCGGCATGAGGCGTCTCCCGAGGTCGCGGCGGACCCCTTCAGCCAACAGGATCGGTCAGGCCGCGTCTCCTGACGGCAACCGCTAATCCAGTTGTTATCGTTTTGTCATCTTGGGGTCTCGCCGGCTGCAATAACCGCGAGATACGTTTGCTGCCGCTAACGCGGAGAGGACTATGTTCGAAAACCTGATCGAGTCCAAGCGCAAGAAGCAAAAGTCGCTTGGGCAATCAATCACCTCGGTCATCATCCACATCATCGTGATTTTTGCCGCGGTGAAGGCGACCAGCGGTGCGGCCGAGACGCTTCAAAGGGTCATTGCAGGACACCACGATGGTGTTCCTGGAGCCTCCCAAGGCGCCTGAGCCCCCGCCTGAGCAGCCGCCCCCGGAAGCCGTGGTGGCCGCCAATCCACCGCCGCAAGGTTTCCAGGTGGTCACGCCGCCGGCCGATATCCCGACCGAAATTCCGCCGGTCAACTTGAACGAGAAGTTCGACCCGCGGGACTTCACCGGTAAAGGTGTCGAAGGCGGCATCGGGACCGGCGTTGTGGGTGGAACCGGCCCGGTGCTGGAAGGCGAAGTCTTCCTGGCGGCAGAAGTGGATGAGACACCGCAGGCCATGAACGAAGGTGGAGCCTGCACGCCGAAGTTCCCCCCGGTGATGCAGTCGGCCGGCATCCCGGGGCGGGTGGTCATGCAATTCGTGGTGAATACCGACGGCAAAGTGGATCCGGGTTCACTCAAGGTCATGAACAGCACGCACAAGGCCTTCGAGGATCCGGCGAAGGAAGCCCTGCTCAAGTGCCCCTTCAAGCCGGGCCGTTCCCGCGGCCAGCCGGTCCGCGTGCTGGTGCAACAGGCCATCACTTTCAAGCTCTCGCAATAGCGGGATCAGTCACCTCCAAGAGGAACCGTTCCAATGAATGTAGATCTGCTGCACCTGTGGACCGCGGCCGGAACCTTCGCCAAGGGCGTCGTGATCGTCCTGGCCTTCATGTCGTTCCTGTCGTTGACCGTCGCGATCACCAAGCTCATCAGCATCATTCGGAGCCAGACGGCCACCCGGAAGTTCGCCCCTGAGTTCTCCCGCGCCATCCAGGAGGAGAACCTGGAGCGGGCCATCACCCTGTCCGAGCAGAACAAGAAGAGCCACGTCGCCCGGGTTGTCGGCGAGGCGCTCTCCGAAGTGAAGCCGCTGCTCTCCGACCGGGCCACCATCACCTCCGCCGACATCAACTCGGTGGAACGGGCGGTCGAGCGTGAGATGCTCATCACGCTGGCCGACTTCAAGCGGGGCATGGGCATCATGGCGACGGTCGGCTCCACCGCGCCGTTCGTCGGTCTGCTCGGCACCACGATGGGTATCGTGAACGCGTTCACCGGTATGGCGGCCTCCGGAGCTTCGGGCGGCCTGGCGGGCATCTCGGCCGGTATCGCCGAGGCGCTGATCACCACCGCGTTCGGCCTGCTGGTGGCCATCCCCGCGGTGTGGTTCTACAACTACTTCACGACCAAGATCGAGAACCTCACCGTCGAGATGACCTACGTCTCGAAGGAACTGATCGACTACCTGATCAAGAGCGTGGGGAGCGAGTTTGGCCGCTCGATCTTCACCAAGGAATTCCAGGCCCAGAAGGCGGTGAGCGGTCATGGGCATGTCAGCGGCTAATGCCGGCACCACTACGGTAAAGGCGTCGCCCAACGTAATTCCGATGATCGACATCATGCTGGTGCTGTTGATCATCTTCATGATCGTGACTCCGCTCATCAGCGCCGGCTTCAAGGCGACGATGCCGAAGGGACTCCATCTCGACGCACGCCCGGAGGGCGAGGACGAGATCGTCCTCGGCATCGACGTGAGCGGCAACTACTTCCTGAACCAACGGCCGATCCAGAAGGAAACTCTGGAAGACCAGCTCAAGTCGATTTACTCCGCCCGAACCACGGACAAGATCCTGTATTTCAAGGCGGACAATCAGCTGCAGTTCTCGAAAATCCAGGAAGCGGTGGAAATTGCCCGCCGGTCCGGCGCCCGGGTGATGGCGGCGATCACCGAGCCCAAGGCCGCCGGGCTCTTCGCGGCTCCCGAGAAGGGGAAGAACTGATATGGCAATGTCTACCGGGGATTCGGGCGGCATCGTGTCCGAGCCCAACGTGATTCCGATGATCGACATCATGCTGGTGATGCTGATCATCTTCATGGTGTCGCAGCCGCTGTCCCGCATGGCCCTGGACGTCCAGGTGCCGCCGCAGGAGACGGCCACCAAGACGCGACGCCAAGTCGAACCAGATCGTGCTGGAGCTCACGGCCGACGGCGGCTACGCGATCAACACCCAGCCGGTGCCGGCCGAGCAGCTGGACACCCAGATGCACGCGATCTTCGACGCCCGCCCGGCCAAACTGCTCTTCGTGAAGTCGGCGCCGAACCGGATCTATCAGGACGTGATCGACGCGATGGATGTCGCACGGGGTGCGGGAGTGCAGGTCATCGGGTTCACCCCGGCGGACGTCGAAGCCAAGAAGTAGTGCGCGTAGCAGCAGGACCGTTCGTCACCACCGGGGAGCGCCGAATCACGGCACTCCCCGGTGTATTTTTCGTACGGTCACTACCATGGCAGAACCTTCGGCAGCAGGTCATCACCGTCACTCTGCCGGCCCGGCGCTCGCCTTACCGAGGAGACGTCGTTCGCCGGTCGGGATGGTTCTGTCCCTGGCCCTCCACGTCGCCGTGGTCGCTGCTGATTCTGGCACCGTGGGGCAGCGAGCTGTTCCGCGTGCTGAGCGCGGGAAACCCCGCCATGTCGGCCGGTGGCGGTGGTGGCGGAGGCAACCGTGAGGCGTATATTTCCCTCCCCGCGAGCGCTCCGCGGCCATCGCCTCCTGTGGCTCCGGTAACTACCGCTCCCCCCGTCGTAGAACCCGTGCCGTCGCCCGAACCGGTGCAACCGGTTCCGGTGGATACTCCTGTGACCCAGGCCAGCGCGGGCGCAGTGAGCGCCGTCGTGGGAGACAGCGCAGGAGGAACCGGCCCCGGCACTGGTGGAGGAACCGGGGGCGGAGTCGGGCCGGGCACGGGTCCCGGCACCGGTCCCGGGTGAAGGCGGAGGTGGCGCTGGAGGTGCGGGGACAGGGCCGCAGCAGAAGCGCTTGGTCATTCCCCCGGAGAACAGCCCCAAGGAACTTCGAGGGAAGGCGATCCGGGTGACCTTCTGGGTTGATGCTGCGGGCAAGGTTCAGAAGGTCGCAGCTCGACCCTGAAATCCGCGATCGTGGTTATGCCAAGAAGTTTCTCGAGGCAATGATGAATTACGAGTTCCGGCCCGCCCGCGGCCCCGACGGTCTTCCGGTGGCAGGCAAGACCGAAATTACCATCACGCTGTAACTCTCCCAGAACTTCGACCCAAGCCTCATGGCCAATCTGTTCGTCCGGAAGTCCATCGCCGACTGCGAGAATGACATCGCTGAGCGAGGTGGACTCAAGCGATCGCTCAACAAGTGGCATCTCACGGCACTGGGAGTCGGCGCCACGATCGGCGCCGGGATCTTCGCCACGACCGGAACCGCCATCGCCGGGGATCCGCTGCGGCCGGGGGCCGGGCCCGCGATCATTCTCTCGTTCGTCCTTACCGCGGCGACCTGTGGATTCGCGGCGCTCTGTTACGCCGAGTTTGCCGCGATGGTGCCGGTCTCCGGCTCCGCTTACACCTATGCGTATGCGTCGCTGGGCGAGCTCGTCGCCTGGATCATCGGGTGGGACCTGATCGTCGAATACGCGGTGGGCAATATCGGTGTCGCCATCGGGTGGGCGGGGTACTTCCGGGAGCTGTTGAGCCATTTCGGAGTCGCGCTGCCGGCCTGGCTTTCGACTGACATCCGATCGGCTCACATGGCAGCCGACGCGATCAAGGCGGGTGCCACCGACGCGAGCAACGTCTACCTGGCTTCTGCTCTGGATTCGGCTCCCAGGTTCGGTGGGATTCCGGTCATCGCGAACCTGCCGGCCTTTCTGATCGTGGCATTCATCACCGTGATTCTGGTGATTGGCATCAAGGAGTCGGCGAACTCCAACAACGCGATGGTGCTCCTCAAGATCGGGATCATTCTCTTCTTCACCGCCGTGGGAGTCACCCTGATCAAGCCGATCAACTGGAACAATCCCGAGCTGGGCGGCTTTTCGCCGAACGGATTCAAGGGGATCAGCACCGGGGCGGCGATCATCTTCTTCAGCTACATCGGATTTGACGCGACGTCGACCGCCGCCGAGGAATCCAAGAATCCCGCGAAGGACATGCCCTTCGGGATCCTGATGAGCCTGGCGGTTTGCACCATTATCTACATCATGCTCGCCGCGGTCATGACCGGGATGGCCCCCTGGAACAAGCTGGGCACCGCGGAGCCGATGATCACCGCACTCTCGCTCGCCGAAGGCTCGCCCAAGCTGATCATGATCTCGCGTTTCATCGTCGCGCTCGGGGCGGTGATTGCGATGACCAGCGTGCTGCTGGTGTTCCAGCTCGGCCAGCCACGGATCTTCATGTCCATGGCACGGGACGGCCTGCTTCCGCCGTTCCTTTCCAAGGTCCACCCGCGCTTCAAGACTCCCTATATCGGCACCATCCTGACGGGACTCTTCGTCGGCACCTTCGCCGCGTTCGCCAACATCGCGGAGGTGGTGGACCTGACGAACATCGGCACCCTCTTCGCCTTCATCCTGGTTTCGGCGGGCGTCATCGTGCTGCGCCGCACCGATCCGGACCGGCCGAGGCCTTTCCGTGCCCCGTGGGTACCGATCACACCAATCATCTCGATCGTGACCTGCCTGTATCTCATGCTCCAACTGCCCCGGATCACCTGGATCCGGTTCGTGATCTGGCTGGCGCTGGGATTGATCCTCTACTTTGCCTACGGCGTGCGGCACAGCAGGCTGGGAAATCCCAAAGCAAAAGCGTGAGAGGTGAGACGTGAGGTGGAGAAGCGTGAGAAGTGAGACGTGAGAAGTAAGAGGGGGTTCCGCTACCGCACGACCCTCCGTGACTAGTGGCCACAGAGGGTCGTTTCTGTTCACGCCTCACGTTCTTCACTTCTCACTTCTCACGTCTCACTTCTCACGCTTTACGCTTGTTCACCCACCATCGCATTGGCGAGGAACAGTGCTCCCTGGGGCGGATCGATCGGGTCCTCGATCAGCTTGAAGCGGGGTTCGTCATGGAGGCGCTGAAACAGCATTCGACGGAGCGCGCTCTGTTCCTTGAGCAGGCCACCGTTGGTCGCGACTCCCACCTGAGTTCGTTCGTCTACCCCAAAATGCTGGAGTAACTGGAGGGCCAGCTGGGCCAGCTCGCGCGCGGCATAGTCGAGTATGCCCTGCGCGACGGTGTCTCCTTCGGCTGCGCCAACCATTATGGCAGGAGCCAGCGAGGCGACCTCTGCCGGCGAGGCCTTCGCGGCCCAGCGGATCAGCTGGTCCATCGTCTCGCAGTGCGTCGCCTCCAGGAGAAGCTTGCTCAACACGGTTTTGGGACTGCGGCCGTCCGCTGCCCGTCCTACCGCGCCCAGCGCGGCGCGGCTCACGGCATAACCGCTGCCCTCGTCCCCCATTTGCCAGCCGTATCCACCCGCCCGATGCAGCCGACCGAATGAATCCCTGGCCACGGCGACACTACCGGTCCCCGAGGTAACCACGATCCCCGCGTCGTTTCCGAAGGCCGCCGCGAGGGCGATCTCGATGTCGCCGGTGATGTGGATCTGATCAGCGAGATCTTCGGACCGCAGAGCCGAACGCAGTTCCTCCCGTTCTTCGGGACGTCCGGCGCCTGAGGCTCCGACCATCAGGATGTTGCCCCGCAGCTTCCCCGCGGTGGCCAGGGCGCGGCGAACCGTTTCGGCGATCACCGACGCAGAGGCTAGCGCCCGTCCGGGGCGCACCGCGCCCCCTACGCCTTCCGCACGGGAAACTTCCTTTCCGTCAATTGCGACGGCCGCCGCGGTCTTGGTCCCGCCGACATCGACGCCGATCGTGATCCGACTCATGCCGCTTGGGCCCTCGGCTGTGAGAGGCTGAGAAGTACACCTGCTCCGAAGGTAAGCAGGGTGCCGAGCGGCACGTACCAGGGCCAGGCCAGGTGGCTCGCGGGGGCCAGGAAGCTGAGAGCCGGCCAGGTGGACAGTCGTCCGGCGAAGAACACGATGAGCATGAGGACGAGGCCGACGCCGATTCCCCCGATGACGTCACGGCCGGCGGCCCGAGGCCACTGACCGGCCAGCAGGTATGCTCCCAGCAGCGCCCCATAGGTGATCGACGCTATCGACAGGGCGAACACCACCACCGGAGTCTGCCCGCCCCCGGCGACCAGGTGGAATACCAGTGCGGCCACCGTGACCAGCACGCCCCAAAGGAGCGACATGGCACGACCGACCTTGAGCAGGCGGGCCGGATCGGTCACCCCGGTATATGAAGCGTAGAGATCGTGGGTCATTGAGGAGGCCAGGGCGCTGATCGCCGAGCTGTGAGTGCCCATGGTAGCCGCCAGGATTGCCGCGATAAGGAGTCCCGACAAGCCCGCGGGCAGCTGATTCACGATGAAGCGGGGGAAGATCTGATCGGCCGGCAGGTCCGCCGGGGCGAATCCCGCGGCCCATATCGCGGTGCCGATCAGCATGAAGAGGGTGAACTGGGCCAGCACGACGATTCCCGACCCCACCAGGGCGCGGCGCGCGTTGCCGAGGCTCTGACTCGCGAGCAGTCGCTGCACGATGAGCTGATCGGTCCCGTGCGACGCGGCTGTGAGCATTCCGCCGCCGATCAAGCCGCCGAGGAAGGTGTAAGGGATCGTCAGATCCAGGCGGAAGTCGAGAACCCGGAGCTTGCCGGCCGTCGCGGCGGCCGAGAAGGCGGCCGGTGCTCCACCCGCGAGAGAGCACGCGATCAGCAGTGCGGCGATACCCGCCGAGACATATACGCACCACTGGACCACATCGGTCCACACCACCGCCTTGAGGCCCCCATGCCAGGTGTAGACCATGGTGATGACGCTCATCATCACGATCGAGAGGGGAATCCCCCAGCCGGTGATCAACGCGAGTGGGACCGCACTGGCATACACCCGCACGCCGTCGGCCAGGAGACGGGTCACCAGGAAGATCACCGATGCCAGTCGACGAGTGCCGGTCCCGAATCGCTTCTCGAGGCGGACGTACGCCGTGTCCTGATGGCCGCTGAAATATCCGGGCAGGAGCCACCGGGCGACGGCGAGACGTCCCAGCAGGTAGCCCAGCGGCAACTGGAGAAAGGTGAGATCGCCTCGCGCGGCGATCGAGGGGACCGAGATGACCGTCAGCGCCGAGGTCTCGGTCGCGACTATGGAAAGCAGGATGGCCCACGCGGGAAGATCACGCGCGCCGAGGAAGTAGTCTCCCGCAGTTTCCTGGCGGCGCGATACCCAGAACCCGACGCCGAGCGTCAGGACGAAGTACAGAACAATGATGGTGAGATCGAGAGGGCTCAGGGTCGGGCCTGGGTTGGAAAGTCAAAAACGTGAGAAGTGAGATGTGAACCGCGTGAGAAGTGAGAAGTGAGACGTGAACCGCGTGAGAAGTAAGAAGTGAGAAGTGAGAAGGGTAAAACACAACTCCCAGATATGCGAAGGGGAGCGCTGCCCGACCAGGCTTCGCTCCCCTTCTTACTTCTCACTTCTCACTTCTCACGCTTACGCCGTAAAGCTGCTCCCGCACCCGCACCCGCCGGTCGCGTTGGGGTTGCCGAAGGTGAAGCCGGAGCCCTGCATCGAAGAGGTGTAGTCGATGGTCACGCCGCTGAGATACTGCATGCTGAATCCATCCACGAACACCCGTACTCCGCTTATCTCGATTACCGCGTCATCCTCGAGTGCCCGCTCTTCGATGTTGAGGCTGTACTTGAATCCCGAGCATCCGCCGGGCAACACGCTGACCCTGAGGCCTGCGCTCTCCGCCGGTACCTGCTCGGCCACCATGAATTTCCTGACCTCTTCGGCAGCGCGGTCGGTGATTATCAGGTTGAAGCCCTGGGTCGCGACCTGCGGCTGAATGGCTGCCATCTCTTGCTCCTTGGTAGACGCCTAAAAATTAGATCCTCCAAGGGGTTATGTCAACGAAGCATGCCCTCCGGTGAGTGGGGCTAAGTCTCTGCGGTTCAACGAGAAGCAGCCGTTTCATCCAGGGCGGCGACGACCCGGTCCGCCACCTGGGCCCTGACCGGTCCCCAACGAGTGTTCTCCCGGGTGGGATGGACCCGATTACTGAGGAGGACGATGGCGAGGCACCGATCCGGATCGATCCAGAGGGAGGTCCCCGTAAAGCCGGTATGGCCAAAGCTGTGCTCGGAGAGCCGATTTCCCGCGCTGCTTCCCTCAGATGGAGTGTCCCATCCGAGCGCCCGGCTGGAACCGGGGACCAAGCGCTGCCTCCGGGTAAACTCGGCTAGTATGCCTGGGAGAAGGGAGGGTGCGGTGGCCTGAGGCTCCAGGCACGAGCGCGGTTTCTCTCCCGAAACGATTCCCCGATCCTCCTGGCTCAACAACCATTCCGCGAAGGTCAGGAGATCCTGGGCGTCGCTGAATAGCCCGGCGTGTCCCGACACTCCCTCCAGCCGCGCCGCGTTCTCGTCGTGCACCTCGCCGCGCAGCACTCTCCCGCGCCACGGATCGTCTTCGGTCGGCGCGATGCGGGGGACCCAACTCGATGGTGGCAGGTAACGGGTGGATTGCATGCCCAGCGTGGTAAAAATCTCGCGGGTAGCCAGGGTGTCGATCCGATGCCCGAGCACCGTTTCGACCGCCTGGGTCAGGACGATGGCCCCCAGATCGGAGTACTCGAAGTGGGAGCCGGGCCGCGAGGTGAGAGCGGTGGTGTCAACCAGAGCCAGGGCCGCCGCGCGGGTTTGCGTCTCCCGAAACAGGGGGCGCCAGGCCGGAAGGCCGCTGGCGTGCATCAGCAGCATTCGAATGGTGACACTGTCCCTCCCGGGTCCGCGGAAGGCCGGCACATAGCGCCAGACCGGAGTGTCCAGCTCCAGCTTCCCGTTCTGCACCGCGAACATGGTCATCGTGGTAAGCGCCACCACCTTGGTCAGCGATGCCAGGTCGTAGAGGGTCTCGCCATCGGGTCGGGTCGAGTCGCCTTCACCGAGGTGACCCGTCCCGTACACGAACCGGCGTCCCTCTCTGGCTGACTCCGAGCACCGCGCCGGGCGCTGCGCCGTGAGCGGTGACGGAGTCCAGGTAGTGAATGACGGAGGTCCATTCGACCGGTCGGACATCGACCGGTTCTGCAGGCTTGGCGGGCGGGTAGCTGCAGGCGGAGACAGCCAGCGGGACGAGCAGCTTGGACCAACGGGGAGCGAACACGCTGTCAGGGCTGGCCGCTCGCCGCCTGGCCGAAGGTGTCCCGGGTGGCTCGCCGCTGCAGGCCGTAGCCGAGCGGATAGCTCCGGGTGAGGGTGATGGGAAGCCGTCCGGTGATATCGGACGATCCGGCAATCGCCTTGGCCAGGGCCCACTCGGTCACCGAATTCGCGTTCCAGGCCAGGATGTAGCTGCCGACGTGGGGAGTCTGCTGCGCGAGATACGGCGATCCCAGCGAGGCCAGAACCGTGCGGCGCTTCTTGGCCGTCTGATCGATGAGCTTTGCGAGCGGCTCCGGCATCGCCACGGTTCCCTTGTTCGCGGTCGCCTTGACCGAGACAGCGAACATCGCGACGCTGTTTTTCCGAAGAGCGGCCTTGGCCGAGTCATAGCTCTCGGGACCGCTCGCCGGCCACAGCCGGAAGGTGTTCACCGGGAACCCTTCGGCCCGGAGTTGAGCGGTGAGCTGGGTTCCCGCGTTCGGCATGTTCTCGTCGCCATAGATGACGAGCGAAATCGGGCGATGCTTGGACCGCAGGCTGTCTATGACGGCACTGCTGTCGCTGACCAGCACGATCGAACGTCGCGCGATGTCGCGGGCGACCGCGAGGAACTCCGCCCGGCCAACCACTTCGGGGACACGCTCCAGCTGCACGGAACGGTGATCGAGCAAGCCGAGTTGCCGTCTTCGTCGTCAGGATCCGGCGGAGCGACTCGTTGATCCGTTCCTGGGAGATCCGCCCCGACTCCACCGCGGCGGTCACCGCCTCGATGGCGCGTCCGGGGATCGGCGGGTTGCAGGAGCAGATCGGCGCCGGCGATCAAGGCCAGCACCGCCGCCTCGCCCGCGCCATACCGGTTCACGATACCTCCCATCCCGAGGGCGTCGGTCACCGCGATTCCCTTGAAATGCAGGGAATCCCTCAGCACTCCGGTTAGCACCTCGGGTGAGAGTGTGGCCGGTAGCACGCTGTCACCGGTCAGGCCCGGCATCGCGATGTGAGCCGACATCACCAGCGCCACGCCGGCGTTGATGGCGGAGCGGAAGGGCTGCAACTCGAGATTGCTGAGCCGGCTCCAGTCGCCCTTCATCACCGGCATCGAGATATGCGAATCGACGTCGGTATCTCCATGGCCGGGGAAGTGCTTTGCCGTGGCGAGCATCCCGTTCTCCTGCAGCCCGCGGATTGCGGCGGCGACCAGCACGCCGACCAGCTGAGGATTCTCACCGAAGGAGCGGGTATTGATGATCGGATTGGCCGGATTGTTGTTCACATCCGCCACCGGGGCGAACGTGATGTGAATCCCTACGGCTCGGCCCTCCAGAGCGGTCACCCGTCCAACTTCGTAGGCATCCCGTTCCGATCCGGTCGCGGCCACACCCATATTGGAGGGGAAGGGTGTGCCCCCGACCAGCCGGAAGGTGGTCCCGCTTTCCAGGTCGGCACCGATCAGGAGCGCGAGTGGAGAGCGGGCCTGTA
Organism: uncultured Gemmatimonadales bacterium; assembly: GCA_963788625.1. Taxonomy (GTDB): domain Bacteria; phylum Gemmatimonadota; class Gemmatimonadetes; order Gemmatimonadales; family GWC2-71-9; genus DATBGE01. The sequence continues at coordinate 1,950,198 of CAWBHB010000001.1, forward strand.
ACCGGTTCAGCTTCGAGGCCACATCCAGCGGCGAGCCGATCGACACGATGATGCCGCCCACGTGGAGCGAATCCACCCAGCCCTGCATGACCGAGAATGCGCTGTCATCGAAGGCCGCGTAGTTCCCCGGAATCCACGGCATGACGAGCTGGGCGACGCGGTCCCGGAGTGGGAGGGAGTCGATCAGATGCTCGACCCGAGCGGAGTCCTGGGCCTGCATCATTTGCACGGAATCCTGGACCGACGCCACGCGAGACGGAATCCTGGGCGCCGGCCGAAGCGGTCAGGGCGCACAGGCTTGCCCCGAGCGTAAGCGAGGGGGCGGACAGGGCGCTCAACCATGAAAGAGGGCGATGAAACCGTCTAGATCGCACGTTTGGCTCGGAGTTTTGGGAATCTGGAGTCTGGGGTCGATCTGCCCAGACCGAAGACCGGTCGCACCGCAGCCAGGTACGGCGATTGAGGCAGCGGTCAGACCCGGGATCGAGGTTTTGCTCTCCGACAGCATGCAATTGGTGCGCCGCCGCCGGGTGGGTCTGGTGACCAATCAGGCCGGAGTGGATTCGAAGGGCGTGAGCGATGTGGAGCGCCTCCGTGAAGCCGGGGTCAATCTGGTCGCCCTGTTCAGCCCTGAACACGGCTTTCGCGGTACCGCAGACCCCGGCGCCGCCGTGGTTTCCTCGACCGATTCTGCAACCGGTCTTCCAATCTACAGCCTCTATGGGGCGACGACTGCCCCATCGGACGAGATGCTGTCCGGCATCGATGTCCTGCTGGTGGATCTGCAGGACGCCGGGGCCCGCTACTACACCTATCTGTTTACCACCACGGAGGTCATGCGATCTGCGGCGCGACGCGGCATTCCGGTGGTGGTGCTTGACCGACCGAATCCGATCGGTGGCGCGGTACAGGGCAACGTGCTCGATCCGGCCTTCGCATCGCCGGTCGGGTTGCTGGCCATCCCCATGCGACACGGCATGACACTGGGGGAGCTCGCCTTGTTAGCGCGACATGACCTGAAGCTCGAAGCCGAGCTCCACGTCGTCCCGGCACAGGGTTGGAAACGCTCACTGTATTTCGATCAAACCGGACTTCCGTTCTTTCCGCCCAGTCCCAATCTCAAGAGCGTAGAGGCGCTGATCCACTATCCTGGGATCTGCCTGTTTGAGGGAACCAATCTCTCGGTAGGGCGGGGCACCGAGCATCCTTTCGAGCAGGTCGGCGCACCATGGCTGGACACGGCGAAGGTTTTGTCCCGTCTGCGCGAAGCAGGGTTGCCCGGTGTCGAGTTCAGCGGCGTGGTGTTTACTCCGCACCAGCCGGGAGACGGGAAGTATGCCGACACCCTGGTTCAAGGAATCCGCTTCCGGGTGGTTGAACGCTCTACCTATGACCCGACCCGGACCGCGGTTACCCTCCTCGGGATCCTGAGTCATTCCGGCCTGAGTCTCCAGCAGCGACAGTTTGACCGGCTTGCCGGGGATGGGGGGCTTCTCGGGAAGCAGATCTTCACCGACGAAGTGGCCAATTGGGACCGGGCCCGTAGCGAGTTTCTCACCCGCCGTCGGCCCTTCCTGCTCTATCCCGACTAATCTCTAACTCTAAGTCTTTGTCCCCACGGATCAGGGCTGGGATTTCCGCTAGGCAGCCAGGTCCGTTCTTCAGGCATTCACTCTGACACTCTCACTCGCTAGGTGAGACAATGTATGCGGACCTCAGGCAGGTCCGATTTGACAAGCCTTTACTCAATAGGCCTCCAGTGTAGCCGATGGTAAGCCTCCTGGGCTGGAATTGGTCTCGCACCAGAATTGCCCACATCTCCAACCTCGATATCTCTTACTACTCCTGCCGTGTAACCAACGTCAACGTGAAGGTCCTCCCAACGCATAGGATAGGAAAATCGTTGGACTAACACCGAATCATTGATCCCGGCGATTGGAACAAGGAAATACCTCACTTCTGAATAGCCATTCATTCTGGCCCAGACCTCCTGCGGTAGTGATCCCGCAGGCGCGACTTCCCTGAAGAACGCGATTGGGAATGTTTCGGATGGTCCAGAATAACCCAACCGATTCGCCAAGCGATTGTATTCCGCCGCTCGTAAACCCCTCCATCCAAAGTACAGAGCAATTAGAGTGACCATCAGAACATTCCACGCGAGACCCGCGTGCAACCTGAGAGAGAAGATCCGGTTCACAAGTGTTTCCTAATCCAGTTTCCAAACTGTGACCTGTCCATCTTTCCGGTCCTAAGCTGCTCGCCAGCAGTTGCGCCTTGCCGCCCTAGTTTCACATCCTGTCGGCTGCAAGCGGCTCCTTTGCAGCCAAGGCCGGGAATCTCCCTAGCCTTTGCGACAAAGCTAGACACCACGCCAGACGTGTGATATGCCAGAACGGCGTTCGCGGTGAAATGGCGGTCGGGATGACCATCACCGTCAATGAACTCCTTGTTGTAACCCGATTCACCGAATCCCACCTGAGACTTGACAGGATTGGGCGTGGGCGTTCCGTTCGGGAATCCGGCAACCTCAGTACCGAGACGATCCATGAACTCGTCTGTGCTCTGCGTTTCACTCGCGACTTTTTCGACATACCGTGCAAACTTCTCACAACTGGAGGCGGACTGCGACTGAGTCATGTTTCCCTTCTGCGTTTGCTCGCAAAGACCGAAGGGGTCGGCGAAGGAAAGGGGGTTATTCCCTGCGTATGCGTAAAGGTTTAATCCACCAGCCACCCCGATCGGATCTTGGGTGAGCAAGATCCGGCTTCACCCGCCCCCTCGCAAGCTGGCGTCGGCTGCTCATCGCGGGTTAGCCAGCTGACGGCTCTGGTCAGACCAGCGGCACGTCGTTAGGCGTGGGCAGGAGATTCTGGGCGCCCATTTCTTGCCCACCGCTCGCTACACCCACGTGACGATCGCCACGTTCAAGCAGGCGCAACAGCGGCGCCATCCGGCTGGGCGGGGGCTCGCGTCGGTATCAGCTTGACCGACTATGCCAAAACAGGCATATTGCGACATGCGCCTCCCGCCGCGGCTCCCCGTGATCTGGGTCGGCTCCTCGCGGGAGGATCTCGAAAGCCTGCCCCGATCCGGTACAGAGCGTGATGGGCAAGGCGCTGCTCCAGGTCCAGCTGGGCCAGGTCCCAGCGCATCGGCAAGCGCCTCAAGGGACCGCTCAGCGGCCTGGTGGAGCTGGTGGATGACTTTGATGGCGACACCTATCGTGCCGTCTACACCCTCAAGCTGGCCCGCGTGGTGTACGTGCTCCACGTCTTCCAGAAGAAGGCGACGCACGGCATCGCCACGCCCAAGCATGTGATCGACCTGATTCTGCAGCGGCTTCGGACCGCGCAGACCCACCATGCGGAGCATTACGGGAAGGAGTCGTGAAATGAGCGAACGCCTGAAGGTCACGATGGGCAGCGGCAACGTCTTCCAGGACCTGGGGTTTCCCGACGCCGAAGAGCGGCTGGTGAAGGCCAGTCTGGCGCTGGAGATCGAACGGATTATCGACCAGCGCAAGCTGACTCAGCGCGCGGCGGCCAAGCTCATGGGCATCGATCAACCCAAGGTCTCTCACATCATCCGCGGTCGGCTCGATGGGTACTCCACCGAGCGCCTGATGGGCTTCCTGACGTCCCTGGGACGGGACATCGAGATCGTGGTGCGGAAGGTCCCCCGCTCTCGGCGCCAGGGACGCTTCAAGGTCGTCGCCGGTTAAACCCGCGCGCCTCTTCTTTAGCCGTTCAACTCCCGGCTGCCGAGGCGATGGGTTGTGGCCCCGATGAAGTAAGAGATCGCTTCATTTGGAGAGTAGAGAGGGCGGGCCGGGTGCCAGGCCAGGATTTGGCTGCCCCGCCATCGAGCCCGATTTCGCTGGTGCACCTATGACTTCAGAACGGGAGATTCCTCACCCAGGATCCGATTGGGATTGCGGGCGGAGTGAACCTCTATACATATGCAGGGAACAACCCCCTCACGTTCACGGATCCTTTCGGGTTGAAGGAGTGCGAGCAGCGAGGCAATTGCACACAGTCTGACGGCGGAGAGCAGGAGGCCAAACTTGTATCCATCCGCCGCACAGATGTCATCGAACCAACCGAGGCGTCGCCGCTCTTCTTTATCGGCGGTATCGAAAAGGTTGAGGGGCAGGCGGCCGGGGGGGTCATCAAGGGTTTTACCAAGCACGGAATTGATCAAGCCATTTCTCGGGACGGTGTTGGGGTTTCAACCGAGGCTATTCAAGGCGCGGTCAAGAACCCACAGAAGGTTATCAAGCAAGCCGACGGCGCGGTGAAGTATATCGGTGACAAGGCGACTGTTGTCTTAAACAAGGCTGGTGAAGTGATTACCACATGGGCCCGCAACAAGGGGGGGTGGAGGATCAAGCCATGAGGCGCTATGGGATCGGTTTCACCGAAGAGGTATTTAGGCGTCTCGTTCGCGAAGTGATGGAGAATAGGGCGCCTGATCAAATCGGGTTAATTGACAAACTGGGTTCACGCCCGCTGGATCAGAGCACCCGGGAAGCACTACGAGAGACACTGGCGGATGAACTCGTCGCATCTGGGCTCGGGCCAAACGACGAACCGACGGAGCGAGGCCGTCTGATCGAGGCAGCAATCGACTGGCTCGGCCATATGTAAGTGACTGATTTCAGGCGTTACTTGGTCTGTCGGGGCACTCGGAGCAACATCCAGGTGCCCGGCTCTCTCGACTGGAACCGAAGGAGAAGGTCTCCAAGCTATGACTCTGCATCCGTGAATCCTGTCCTGAACGAGTAGGTCCAGCCATAGCTTACGAAACTGGTGGGGCAGGTTTAGGGGCAGGTGGGTGTTGGTGCTGGAGAGGGATCGACGGGCCGTCGACGACCGACATCCCACCGCGAGGATGAAGCGCCCCACGCAATTCTAGGCGGACTTCACGGCCGCCAGGCCCTCTTGATGCGCTCATCCTCAAGTTGCAGGCACACCGTGTTGTCGCTTCCGCTTCATTCGCCTGAAAGCACAACGGGCGCCCGCGAAGAACCGTCTCCCACGGGTTTGGGGGTTGGGGGGGTTGGTTTGCGCGCGCTTCATTCGCACTGCGTCACCCGTGCCGGTCTTCCGGTCAATTCGTGACGCCCGTTCGACTCGACCACGGTGGCGAGTTGCTCAAGGCACAAAGACGAATATTCGAGTCTGCCAGCCGCGCTGACGAGAGCCTAGTGTTCAGGCTCCTCGACGCCCTCCATGAATCCCGCCTGCGTGTCAGCCGCCCGTCGGCCAGCAGATTCAACAAACAAGCCCGGGCTCGTGTGGAAGATCGATATGTTCTGCCTAGACCGAGAGACGGTCGAAACTCCCATCTGGCCGCAGGGCGACACGAAAGCGGAGCCGGGCCAAGCGTACTATGATATCGCCGTTTGAAGCCGCGGTGACACTGAATTCTTCCTCGCCATCACATGGGTGCTCGGGAAAGGAATTCTCCAGGAGTCCGTACAGAAGGCACGCATACTCGATGTACTGTGGTCTTCCGGCTATGACTAAGCCAGGTCGGCTTCCCACAAACCTCTTCCACGCCGTCTCTGCTAGGCCTAGTTGGAGTTTACCGCTCACCACGGGATTCAGCAGAACCACCTCGTTGGACGCGACACCGAATAGGGCGCGCACGAGTTCCACTGTCGGAAGCGCCGGGAAGGATACCAACGACCGGCCGCCTAGCGCTGGCGGCGACTCCGGAGACATGCTTTCGCAAAACCGATCGACATCGGATTGAGAGAGAGCGCCACCGTCCGCTCTCGCGTTTCCAATTGCGGAGAGCGCAGCCTGAAAAGCATTGCTCTCCTGCACTCGACGAAGCACCGGCTCATCGCTCAACCTGGTGCAGCGCAAGATACGATCTGGGGTCTTGTGAATCTGCCCGCCGCCTGATAAGGAGGCGAGCAGAACCAGAAAAACGCTTAGTGGTTGCATTGGACAGGAGATCCAAATGGACGTGGCCGTGGCCCGACGTTGCAGCCTGGGGACCTAGAAGTTCTGGAAGCTAATCCCGCACCGAGTAGCGCAGGGTCCTCTGCGAAACGCACTGCACGTGGGTGGTATTGCTGCCAGTCGGCGACATTCATTGGCGCGTTTTTGGCATAGGCCATGAAGTTGTAGCCCTCATGCACCTCATGTACCACAACTCCAGCAAGTGAGTAGTTCGTACCTATGGCCTCATGCTGCGAGTCAATCGTGATTAGGCGCTCGTTAGGTCCGCTCGGGTCATTCGTCCCCGGCGTCCCGCCTGTTACGGGGCCAAATTGGATCCGGATAGTTATCGAATGATCACTCTCCGCGGCATTCAGAGTAGCGAGGCCTCGTTGTGCGTCTGCTGCTTGGCGGGCACCACAAAGCAGGGCGCAAGTAGCCATGGCATTCTTCCCCTCATGGTAGGCTTTCATTTCGGCCTCGCCCCCGACCACATCCATGAGCCCGAAGGGATCACGGAATGCGATCGGGTTACTGCTCGCGTAGGAGTAGAGATTGACCCCGCCCGCCAAGCCAATCGGATCCTGGGTGAGCAAGATCCGGTTCGCCGGTCGCCTCCGCAATACCGTAATACCTACTAACGTGCCCGCTTCCGCTCCCGGCGCCGCGCTCGCTCGGCACGCTCCGCCGGGTGGGCCCGCGCATGCACCGCCTGCAGCCGGCCAATCGCGATATGGGTATAGCGAGCCGTGGTAGAGAGATTGGTATGTCCCAAAATCTCCTGCACGTCCCGGATATCCGCCCCGCCCTCGAGCAGCAGCGTCGCCATGGTGTGGCGCAACAAGTGGCAGCTGCCCGCGCCCGGCACGCCCGCTGCCGCCAGGTAACCATGCACCCGCTCCGAAAGCCGATTGAGCGCCAGTCCTCGCCCGCGCAGATTGAGAAACAGGAGTCCCGAGTCGGGAACTGCCGCCAACAGCGGTCGCACTCGGCTCACGTACCGGCGCACCCAGCGGATTGCCCGGCGCCCAATCGGCACCACCCGGTCCCGCTGTCCCTTGCCGGACCGAACGAACACCAGCCGCCGAGGGAGATCCACATCGGCCAGCCGCAGGTTGGCCACTTCGGCGCGCCGCAGGCCGGTCGAATAGAACAGTTCGAGCATCGCCCGATCCCTGAGGCCGAGCGGCCGGCTCCGATCCGGACGTCTCAGCACCGACTCCATCTTGACCGCATCCAACACTCCGCGCGGCAGTAGAGTCGGCCGCCGCGGCAACACGAGACGCTCCGCCGGGTTCGCCGAGACCAGACTCCGATCCATGCACCAGCTCAGAAATCCACGGATTGCACCCAGATGCTCGGCCTGGGTGCCCCAACCTAGTGGCTGCCCATCTCTCCGTCGCGCCTGGTACAGCGTCACTTGGAAGAGCTCCAGCACCTCCCGGGTCAGGGCCGTGGGACCGTCGATGCCATTGAGGTCGGTCCAGTTGACCAGGCGTTTGAGGGACGCCTTGCGGTTTCGGACAGTCGCCGGAGAGTGATTAGTGACAGAAAGCCAGGTCAGGTATTCCTGAATCAGCGCGCGCATAAAGCCCCCCAGCCGTCCGCGAGTCGTCAGATCCCACAGGCTCGACTACCGACTTGGCGGACTTTGCCCCGAAGCCGGCACAACCCGCGAGAATGATGGTAGGTAGGCGTACCGACCAGTTGCTCCGTTCCCCCGTTCCCCGTTCCCTTTTCCCCGAAGTTACCGCCTTCCCCTAACCCGTTCTCTCGGTTATAGTTTGCCGCGGTTTTCGGGGCCTCCGGACTGGCTCCCCCCGTCGAATCCCGAGGTGGCTCCCCAGGTGAAGCTCATCACCAAGCCGATCGAGCAGGTGTTTTACGGCCTGACCAGACCGGTGGTGGACGGCCTGATCCGGCGGGGAGTGCGGCCCAACGTCATCACGACGGTGGGTACGCTGCTGGTGGTGGCGTCGGCGGTCGCCTTTGCGATCGGGCACATCCGGCTGGGCGGCCTGCTGTACCTGGTGAGCGGAATCGTCGACACGCTGGATGGGGCGGTGGCCCGGGCCAACGGGCAGGTGACCAAGTTCGGCGCCTTCTACGATTCGACGCTGGACCGGGTGGGCGACGGCGCCACGTTCATGGGGATCGCGGTGTTCTACCTCATGGCGCCGCCCGATGTAGTGGTCTGGCGGGAGGGCGCCGTCATCATCTCGATGGTGGCGATGATCGCCTCGCTGCTCGTGTCGTATGCCAGGGCCCGGGCCGAGGGTCTGGGCATCGATTGCAAGGTCGGAATGGTCCAGCGGGCTGAGCGGATCGTCCTGATCGGAGTTCCCTCGGTGCTCTTCGGTGCGGGACCGCAAGGCCTGATTCTCTTCGGGATCGTGACGCTGCTCGCCGTGACGTCGGTGATCACCGTGGTGCAGCGCTTCGTATACGTCTATCGGGTGACAGACGCCCGACTCTTCTGTGAAAGGACAGCCCTAGTGGCGACTCCAACCTCCCGGCCGATCGCGCCGGCCAAGGGCACTCTCGGAGTCCTGTGCGTGGGCCTGGGCGCTGTCGCCACGACGTTCATCGCCGGCGTCGAGCTGGCCCGCCGCGGCAAGGGCGAAGCCGTTCGGCTCGCTGACCCAGATGGGCACCATCCGGCTCGGCAAGCGCACCGAGAACGCTCGCCCCTCATCCAGGACTTCGTCTCCGCTCGCCCGCCTCGAAGACCTGGTCTTCGGCGCCTGGGATCCGATCCCCGACAACGCCTACGAGTCCTGCCTCAAGTGCGGCGTGCTCGACAAGCACGAGCACGTCGAGCCGATCAAGGACTTCCTGCAGGGCATCAAGCCGATGCCGGCGGTCTTCGACCAGCACTACGTGAAGCGGCTCGACGGCACGAACGTCAAGAGCGGCAAGACCAAGCGGGAGCTGGCCGAGGCGCTGCGCGAAGGACATCCGCGACTTCAAGGCGAAGAACAAGTGCGACCGGCTGGTGATGGTCTGGTGCGCCTCGACCGAGATCTTCATCGCAGCCGGGCCCGGCCCACGAGACGCTGGCGGCGTTCGAGAAGGCGATGGAGGCGAACGACCCGACCATCGCCCCGTCGATGCTGTACGCCTACGCCGCCGCTCATGGAAGGCGTGCCCTTCGCCAACGGCGCGCCCGAACCTGAGCTGCGACTTCCCGGCGCTGGAGAAGCTGGCGACGCGACAAGCAGCGTCGCGATCGGCGGCAAGGACTTCAAGACCGGCCAGACGATGCTCAAGACCGTGCTCGCGCCGATGTTCAAGGCGCGCATGCTCGGCGTGGCGGGCTGGTACTCGACCAACATCCTCGGCAACCGCGACGGCGAGGTGCTCGACGATCCGGAGAGCTTCAAGACCAAGGAAGAGTCGAAGCTCGGCGTGCTGGAGTACATCCTGCAGCCGCAGCTGTACCCGGAGCTCTACGGCAACATGTATCACAAGGTGCGGATCAACTACTACCCGCCCCGCGGCGACAACAAGGAGGGCTGGGACAACATCGACATCTTCGGGTGGCTGGGCTACCCGATGCAGATCAAGGTCGACTTCCTCTGCCGCGATTCGATCCTCGCGGCGCCGCTGGTGCTCGACCTCGCGCTCTTCTTCGACCTGGCGCAGCGGGCCGGCCTCTCCGGCATCCAGGAGTGGCTGTCCTTCTACTTCAAGAGCCCGCAGGCGGCGCCGGGGCTGTATCCGGAGCACGATCTCTTCATCCAGCTGACCAAGCTCAAGAACACGCTGCGCTGGATGATGGGTGAGCAGGCGATCACCCACCTCGGCGTCGAGTATTACGAGTACGGGGAGAAGTGAGGGGTGGGACGTGGGACGTAGGACGTAGGACGTAGGAGGTAGGAGGTAGGAGGTAGGAGGTAGGGAGTAGGGAGTAGTAGGTGGGGAAGTGAGAAGCGGGAAGTGACGGGATAAGAGGCTCTTTTCTCACCTCCCACCTCCCACCTCCCACCTCCCACGTCCCACGTCCCACGTCCCACGTCCCACTCCCACTCCCAAAACACGGAGCCTGAACGTCGAATGAAGTACTTCCATCGCACTCATCTGCCACCCGACCAGGTCATGGCGCGGGCGACGGCGTTCTTCGGTCCGCGGCTGGCGCCGACCGATCAGGCGCAGCGGCGGTCGCCGGTTCTCGGGCTCGCTGGGGCAGATCGGGGTGAGCGTCGAGATGGAAGGCGGGCACTACACCCTGGTGACGGTGGAGACCAACCAACCCGGGGAGAGCGAGGCGGACAAGCTGGCGAAGCGCTTCCTCACCGTGGTGCACACCATGGCCGATCCCGCGCATGAGCCGCGGGGGGCCTACTGAGCAGAGCGCTATCAGACCACGGATGTACGAGGGTAGGCGCGGGGGCGATCCGGCAGGCGATCATCCGCGCAGATCCCCGTTCGTCCGCGGTCTTTTGTCGAACAACCCTGAGGAGATCCCGATGACGAATTGGATGGACACCGTCCGGCGCACCATGATGGCGCTGCTGGTGACGATGACTGCCTGGCTCACTCTGCCTGGACTGGCTCTGGCCCAGGAACCCGCGCAGCACGCCGGCGGCGAGGCCAACCTGATTCTCCCCGACCTGGGAACGGTGAGTTTCCTCGGCGGGACCAGCGGGCGAACCCTGCTCATGTTCGGGCTGCTGGTCGCCGGACTGGGTCTGGTCTTCGGGTTGGTCACCTACAGCCGGCTCCGGAACCTGCCGGTGCATAAGTCGATGCTCGAGGTCTCGGAGCTGATCTACGAGACCTGCAAGACTTACCTGCTGACCCAGGGCAAGTTCCTGATGATCCTGTGGGCGCTCATCGCGGCGGTGATCGCCTTCTACTTCGCGGTGCTGCAGCACTTCCCGCTCGGGCGGGTGGCGATCATCCTGACCTGGAGCCTGATCGGCATCGCCGGCAGCTACAGCGTGGCCTGGTTCGGCATCCGGGTGAACACCTTCGCCAATTCCCGCACCGCGTTCGCGGCGCTCAAGGGCAAGCCCTATCCCTGCTATGCCATTCCGCTCCAGGCCGGCATGAGCATCGGCATGCTCCTGATCAGCGTCGAGCTGCTGCTGATGCTCATCATCCTGCTGTTCATTCCGGGGGCATACGCCGGCGCCTGCTTCATCGGCTTCGCGATCGGGGAATCGCTCGGGGCCGCGGTGCTCCGGGTGGCGGGCGGGATCTTCACCAAGATCGCGGACATCGGCTCCGACCTGATGAAGATCGTCTTCAAGATCAAGGAAGACGACGCCCGGAATCCGGGAGTCATCGCCGACTGCACCGGTGACAATGCCGGCGACTCGGTCGGCCCCTCGGCCGACGGTTTCGAGACCTACGGCGTCACCGGGGTGGCGCTGATCGTCTTCATTCTGCTCGCCGTAAAGGATCCGACCGTGCAGGTTCAGCTGCTGGTCTGGATCTTCGTGATGCGCATCATGATGATCGTCGCGTCGGCGGTGTCCTACTTCATCAATGCGGCCTGGACCAAGTCGCAGGACGCCGAGAAGGACAAGATGGACTTCGAGCACCCGCTCACCCGGCTGGTGTGGATCACCTCGATCGTCTCGGTGGCGATCACGTACGTCGTATCGATGCAGCTGATCCCCGACCTGGGCGGCGCGGGCTCCGGCTTCTGGTGGAAGCTGGCGACCGTCATCACCTGCGGCACCCTGGCCGGCGCCATCATCCCCGAGCTGGTGAAGGTCTTCACGTCGGTCAACTCCCGGCACGTGCGGGAGGTGGTGACCAGCTCGGAGCAGGGCGGGGCATCGCTCAACATTCTCTCCGGCCTGGTCGCCGGGAATTTCTCTGCCTACTGGCTCGGTATGACGATGCTGCTGCTGATGGGCATCGCCTATGGAGTCAGCACGACCTTTCCCGAAGGCATCATGCTGGCGCCGGCGGTATTCGCCTTCGGCCTGGTGGCCTTTGGCTTCCTGGGCATGGGTCCGGTTACCATCGCGGTGGACAGCTACGGCCCGGTGACCGACAACGCCCAGTCGGTCTATGAGCTGTCACTCATCGAGACAATCCCCAACATCAAGGCCGAGCTCAAGCAGCAGTTCGGCTTCGACGCGAATTTCGAGAAGGCCAAGAGCCATCTGGAGGAGAATGACGGCGCCGGCAACACCTTCAAGGCGACCGCCAAGCCGGTGCTCATCGGGACCGCCGTGGTCGGGGCCACCACGATGATCTTCTCGATCATCGTCGCTCTCACCCACGGGCTCGAGCCGGAGCTGCTCTCCAACCTGTCGATCCTGCACCCGCCGTTCCTGCTGGGGCTCATCACCGGCGGTGCGGTGATCTACTGGTTCACCGGCGCCTCGATCCAGGCGGTGACCACCGGGGCCTACCGCGCCGTGGAATTCATCAAGGCCAACATCAAGCTGGAAGGCGTCACCAAGGCCTCGGTGACCGACTCGAAGAAGGTGGTCGAGATCTGCACCAAGTACGCCCAGGCGGGAATGATCAACATTTTCCTGGTGGTGTTCTTCTCTACCCTCGCCTTCTCGTTCGTCGAGCCGTACTTCTTCATCGGGTACCTGATCTCGATCGCGCTGTTCGGACTGTACCAGGCCATCTTCATGGCCAACGGTGGCGGCGCCTGGGACAACGCCAAGAAGATCGTGGAAACCGAGCTCAAGGCGAAGGGAACTCCGCTGCACGATGCGACCGTCGTGGGCGACACGGTGGGCGATCCCTTCAAGGACACCTCCTCGGTGGCGCTCAATCCGATCATCAAGTTCACCACGCTGTTCGGGCTGCTGGCCGTGGAGCTCGCGGTGAGTCTCACCGCCGAGCGGGGCGCCGGCCTGACCCATGCGCTGGCTGGACTGTTCCTGCTGCTTTCGATGTGCTTCGTGTACCGGTCCTTCTACGGGATGCGGATTCAGAGTTCCTAGATCATCTCGGTATCGGGAGCCATAAGCCATAAGCCTTAAGCCGTAAGCCCTGAGCGATTGAGCTTACGGCTTACGGCTTTCCGGGATACCGTTGGAGCCCTAAGTTACCACCTCGCATGTCTGCCTCCGCTCCTACCGCCCACCACTCTCAGCCGTTACCGCGGGCCTTACCCGCGGCCAGTTGCACGAGCTGTACTACTGGATGCGGCTGACCCGGTCGCTGGAGGAGCGGCTGGTCAATCTCTACCGGCAGACCAAGGTGATCGGTGGCCTGTTCCGCTCCCTCGGTCAGGAGGCCGATGCGGTCGGAAGCGCCTACGCCCTCGATCGCACCAAGGGCGATATTCTCTCTCCCTTGATCCGCAACCTGGGTTCGATGCTGGTGCAGGGAGCCACCCCGCTCGAAGTCCTGCGGCAGTACATGGCCAAGGCCCAGAGTCCCACTGCCGGACGCGAGCTGAACATCCATTTCAATGACCTTACCCGCGGGTTCATCGGCCAGATCTCTCATCTGGGAGACATGGTGCCGGTCATGGCGGGTGTGGCGCTGCACTTCAAACTCACCGCGCAGCCCCGAGTCGGTCTGGTCTACGTGGGAGACGGGGCGATGAGCACCGGCACCTTTCACGAGGGGATCAACTTCGCGGCGGTGCAACGCCTGCCTCTGGTGGTCGTGAGCGAAAACAACGGATACGCCTACAGCACCCCGATGCGGTTGCAGACCGCGGTCGAGGAGCCTGGCCGACCGGGCGGTGGCCTACGGCATTCCCGGCGTGAGGGCGGATGGAAACGACGTGCTCGAGGTGTATCAGGTCACCCGGACCGCGGTGGACCGCGCCCGGGCCGGTGAGGGAGTCACGCTGATCGAGCTGATGACCTACCGCCGCAAGGGTCACGCGGAGCACGACAACCAGTCCTACGTGCCGCCCGGAGAAATCGAAGCCTGGGAACGGAACGACCCGATCGACCGGTATGTTCGGCGGCTCACCGACAGCGGCTGGGCGACGCCGGACGAGCTCGACGCGCTCGATGGGAGAATCGAGAAGGAGCTCGACGCGGCGATCGCGCTGTGCGAGAACGAACCTCTGCCCGATCCCTCCACCGCCCTGACCGGTGTCTACCAGGACCCCCAGATCGAACCCGCACTGGTATCGAGGACTCGATGCCTGAAGTCACCTATCTCGAGGCGCTCCGCCAGGGGCTCTGGGAGGAAATGGAGCGGGACGAGCGGGTCTTCATCCTCGGCGAGGACGTCGGCGTCTACGGCGGCGCCTTCAAGGTGACCGAAGGCTTTCAGTCCCGGTTCGGCGCCGGACGAGTCATCGACACACCGATCTCCGAGGCCGCCATCGTGGGTGCCGCCGCCGGCGCCGCGCACATGGGAATGCGGCCGGTGTGCGAGATGCAGTTCATCGATTTCATCTCGTGCGCCTACGACATGCTCACCAACTATGTCGCGACCGCGCGGTACCGGGCCAATCTTGCCACGCCGATCGTGGTGCGTGGTCCGTCGGGCGGGTACGTGCGCGGGGGGCCGTTCCACTCCCAGAATCCCGAGGCCGCCTTCCTGCACACGCCGGGACTCAAGATCGTGTGTCCCGCCACGGCGCGTGACGCGAAGGGCCTCATCAAGGCCGCGATCCGGGACGACGATCCGGTGCTCTATTTCGAGCACAAGTACCTCTACCGGCGTATCAAGGAGGATCTCCCGGCGGACGAGGAGATCCTGACCCCGATCGGCCAGGCCCGCATCGCGCAGGGAAGGGAAGCATCTTTCGGTCATCACCTGGTCGGCCATGGTCTTCAAGGCGCTGGAGGCCGCCGAGCGACTGGCCCGCGAGGACGGGCTCGATGGTCGAGGTGCTCGACCTGCGGTCCCTGCTCCCGATGGACGACGAGGCGATCGCCGCGACGGTGAAGAAGACCAACCGGGTGCTGATCGCCCATGAGGATACCAGGACCGGCGGCGTAGCCGGGGAGATCACGGCCCGCATCAACGAGCTGGCCTTCGAGTGGCTCGATGCGCCGGTCCGGCGGGTCTGCGCCCACGACGTGCCGTTGCCTTATGCGCCGACCCTGGAAGATTTCGTGCTGCCCCAGGTGGACGATCTGGTGGCGGCATGCAGGTGGTTGGCGAGATATTAGGGGATAGCTTTAGCCATTAGCCGTTAGCCATCAGTAGTTGGCGGTTACAATTAGCTATGGCTGTTGAGCGCTCGGCAATTGGTGTTGCTGAAGTCTGACGGCCAACGGCTGACGGCTGACGGCTCGTACCGGATCCGGAGATTCGAGTCATGGCCAAGATTGACGTCATCATGCCCCAGATGGGTGAGTCCATCGCCGAGGGCACCCTCTCCCGCTGGATGAAGAAGGTGGGGGAAGAGGTCAAGCGCGACGAACCGATCTTCGAGATTTCCACCGACAAGGTGGATGCGGAGATACCCGCTCCGGGTGCCGGCGTTCTGGCCGAGATCCTGGTGACGGAAGGCCAGACGGTTCCGGTCCAGACCGTGGTCGCGCGGATCGAAACCGAGAAGGGAGCGGCCACCGCGGTCAAGGCGGACGAGGCGGTCGAGTCGGTCAAGGCGGTCGAGTCGGTCAAGGCGGTGGAGTCGGTCGCCGCTCAGCCCGCCAGACCAACCTCACCGTCCGCCCCGCCCGCCATGTCCGCCCCGTCCGCCCCGACCGCCGCAACGGCTCCGCGTCCCGCTCCTCCAGCCCCTCCCGCTGGCGGCAACGGCCCCGAGACCGCCGATGAGCGGTTGCGCCGCAAATCGACTCCCCTGGTCCGGAAGATCGCGGCCGAGCACAACATTGATATCACCTCCGTCACGGGCACCGGCCACGCCGGTCGGGTTACCAAGGAAGACATCCTCGGCTTCATCGAGTCGGGAGCTCCCGCGCCACAGCGGGCCGCGGCCCCGGCTCCCGCACCGGTTGCCGCCGCGGCACCCGCCGGCCCTGGCGTAGAACCGTGGGAAGGCGACCGGGTGGAACCCTGGTCCCGCATTCGCAAGCTCACCGCAGACCACATGGTCATGTCGCGGCGAGTCTCGGCACACGTCAACAGCCTCTTCGAGATCGACTTCACCCGAGTCGGCCAGATCCGGGCGAAGAAGAAGAAGGAATACGCCGAGCGCGGGGTGAACCTGACCTTCCTTTCCTTCATTACCAAGGCGGTGGCGGAGAACCTCCGCAAACACCCGGTGATCAATTCCGCAGTGTCCAACGAGGCCACGATCTTCCGGCGGGACATCAACATCGGCATCGCGGTAGCACTGGATTGGGGTCTCATCGTGCCGGTGATCAAGCACGCGGATGAGTTGTCGTTGCTGGGAATCGCCCGCGCCATCAACGAGCTGGGGGAACGGGCCCGCACCAAGAAGCTCAATCCCGACGACGTGCAGCGCGGCACCTTTACCATCACCAATCCCGGAGGGTTCGGCTCCTATGCCGGCACCCCGATCATCAATCAGCCCCAGGTCGCGATCCTCGGCGTCGGTGCCATCGAGAAGCGCCCGTCGGTCGTGACGCTGCCCGACGGCACCGACTCTCTGGGTATTCGTACCAAGGGCATGCTCACGATGGCCTACGATCATCGGATCGTGGATGGCGCCGATGCGGACCGCTTCCTGGCAGATCTGAAGCGCAGCCTGGAAAACTTCTCCGAGGACGCGGCGTAACATGGGCCGGGTGCTCACGGTATCCCGGGTTACGGTACGCCCTGAACAGGAAGGGGAGTACCTCGCCACGGTCCAGGCGCTCGCCGCGCTCGGCGCGCTCCGGGCCCAGCGCATCTGGGTCTTCCGCAGCGTTTCGAAGCCGCAGACCTACATTGAATTCAGCGAGAGCCCGAGCCGAGCCTCCCACCGCGCTCGAGCCTCCCGTACCGCCGACGAGTTGAGGCTGGAGGACAAGCTGCGCACGCTGGCCACCTACTCATCCGACGCATGGGAGTTGTGGGAAGAGGTGGCCGCCTCGCAGCCGCTCGAGCGGGAGGGCTGGACCCCGGACGCCGACTCCGAAACCTGAGGGAACCATGCCCGGACGTATGATCGAGATTAACGGCGCAGGCTGGGAAGTCGCGCCGAGCGGAAAGACGACAGTCTACGGGCGTGATGAATTCGGCCTGGTGTTCAAACGGGTGACCGGAGGCCCGCCTGAGCATCGCGTCGTCCGCTACTCTCCGCTCGGCTCCCGGATTCCCGAGGCCTCCTTCGACGAGCTGTCGGACCAGCAGCTGAAGGAATTGTGGAATCGGTCCCAGCCCGGCTGGACCGCACCTGAGACGGGGTACAACGCCTGACCACCGCAGAACCAGTATCCAGTAGCCTGGGTCGATCTGCACCTTCACTCGACCGCGTCAGACGGCGAGCTCGCTCCTGAAGAAGTCGTTGCGCGGGCCAAGGCCGCCGGCCTGGCGGCGATCGCGCTGACCGATCACGACACACTCGACGGAGTGTCGCCGGCTATTGCCGCCGGAGCGCAGCACGAGGTGCGCGTGATCAGTGGGTGTGAGTTCTCGGTCGCAGCGACCTGGGGCGAGATGCATGTCCTGGGCTATTTCCTTCCGCTTGACGATCCCAGGCTCCAGAGTTTTCTCCACCAGCGGCAGAGTGATCGACTGCAGCGAGGCCGCGACATCGTGGCGAAGCTCCAGGCTATCGGCCTCGCACTCGAGGTAGACGACGTCCTTCTCGAGGCGGGGAACGGGGCGGTTGGAAGGCCACATGTGGCGCGTGCGCTGGTCCGGCGGGGTCATGCGGCCAACCTGAACGACGCCTTCGACCGCTACGTCGGGTGGGCCCGCCCCGGCTACGTGGCCAAGCGGCTCCCCACCTTCGCCGAGGTAGCAGCGCTGGTCCATCTGGTCGGCGGCCTCGTGTCCGCCGCTCATCTCAAAGACCGCGGTACCCGCTCGGTTCTCTCCGGTCTCAAGCAGCAGGGATTGGACGCGGTCGAAACCCGGCATCCCAGCCACGATCCCGAAACCCGAGCTCGCCTGACCGAATTCGCCATCGAGCTCGGCATGCTTCGAACGGGCGGCAGCGACTGGCATGGCGACACTGCAACTCCGTCGCCTTACGCGGCTCTTGGATCGCAGGCGGTTCCCGCCGAGTGGCTGGAGCGGCTTGAAGCCGCGCGAGGCATCGAGCGAACTCACTACATCTCCCCGGAGCAGGCATGGGCGTGAGTTGGGGTTACGACGGCAAGGTCGTTCTGGTCACCGGGGTGGGTCGTGCCGGACAGATCGGCCATTCGGTAGCCCAGGCCTTCGGCAAAGCGGGTGCGCGGCTGGTGGCAACCGACCGAAACGCGGTCGGCCTGGCTGAGCGGGTGAAGGAGTTCGCGGCGCAGGGCATCGAGGCGAAGCCGGCCGCCGGGGATCTGAGCGAACCCGATGTCGCCGCCCTGACGGTGGAAACCGCGCTCAAACACTACGGCCGTCTCGATGCGGTCATCAACGTCGCCGGAGGGCTTACGACGCTACGGGCCCGTTGCCAAGAATGGCGTCGAGGCATTTGATCGCGAGATCTCGATCAATCTCAAGACCGCCTACCTCGTCTCGCGTGCCGCGATAGATGCGCTGAGCGCAAGCAAAGGCGCCATCGTCAACTTTGCCTCGATCGCCTACTACAGCCCGAAGGAGCAGATGGCGATCTACAGCGCCGCGAAGGCCGGCGTTGCCGGTCTGACCCAGAGTCTCGCCGTGGAACTGTGGCCGCGCGGGGTGCGGGTGAACGCGATTGCGCCCGGAACCGTGCGCACGCCCGAAAACGTGGCCGCGGTGGGCGAACAGGCGCACTACGTCGAGATCGATCAGATCACCTCAGCCTGCCTGTACCTGGCCGGGTCTCTTTCCTCTGGAATTACCGGGCATATCCTGCCCATCACCAACGGACCAGTCTGAGGGTGGAGCTCAGCGGCCGAGTCGCGCTGGTCACTGGAGGTGGTCGTCGAGTCGGCCGGGCCATCGCCAAGGGTGTGGCCGAGCGCGGAGCTACCCTGGCGATTCACTACAACGAGTCGGCTTCGGGTGCGGAGGAACTGCGGAAGGAGATTCGCGCCGCAGGGGGAACCGCCGAGGTATTCCGGGCCGACCTGTCGAATCCCGAGGCTGCCAAGGGACTGCCGCGTGCAGGTCGCGGAACGGTTCGGCCGTCTCGACGTCCTGATCAACTCCGCCGGCATCATGAAGTCCGCCACCGTCGAGGAAACCACGCCGGCGTTGTGGGACGAAGTGATGGCGGTGAACCTCCGCTCCGCCTTCTTCACGGTGCAGGGGGCATTGCCTTGGCTCAAACCGGCGCGAGGAAAGGTGGTGAACCTCGCGGATGTCGGCGGTCTGGAGCCGTGGCCCCGCTATTCGGCCCACTGCGTGAGCAAGGCAGGCGTGGTCATGCTGACGCAGGTGCTGGCCCGAGCGCTGGCACCCGAGATCACCGTGAACGCCGTCGCCCCTGGCGCGGTGCTCCCGCCCGACGGCTGGGGCAAAGACGCTCTCGATCATCTGGCTGCCACGACACCCCTTAAGCGACTGGGCTCTCCCCAGGACGTCGTTTCTGCCGTGCTGTATCTTCTGGAGGGTGGAGACTACGTCACGGGCCAGACCCTGGTGGTGGATGGAGGACGACTGATCAGGTGACCGCGCTGCGGCTTGACGAGATCGTGATCGTCGGCGGCGGCTGCTACGGGAGCTTTTACACTCGCCAGCTGGTCGAGGCGAGGAAACGGGGTAAGGTCGAGTTTCGCCGGATTCTGGTTGTGGACCGGAATCCTGAGTGCCAGGCTGCCCCCGATTTGGCGGGAGAACCGTCGCGCCAGCTCATAGTGCAGGACTGGGATCAGTTTTTCGATGAATATCTGAGCCGAGCCGCCGAGCCGCCGAGCCGTCCAGCAGGTGAGCCGCCGAGTGTCATCGTCCCTTCGCCGCTGATGCCGCACCTCATGTATCAGTGGCTGGTGCGCCGGGCGCGGGCCCGATGGCCGTCGCGGGTTGTGGAGTCCCGAGCGCTATCGGAAGGCCCCGGTACTCCGTACGACGTCAGCTCACCCGATCTGGTCCGGTACGTCTCGTTCGCCGACTGGATCTGTCCCACTCACTGTACCGAACCGAGCCGCTGTCCCGTGATCCGGGGTCCTCGCACCTGGGAGATGAAAGAGGCGATCGCCGATCTGGCGGCGCGCCTCCGCATGCCGGCACCTATCCTGTTCGAATGCCGTCACCAGGTCTTCGCGGTGGGCAGCTTCTCGGTGGCCGAGGTGGTGGCCGGCGACCGGGTGGTTGCGGAGGCGGGGAGCCGGGGAGAGGAAACCGATCTGCTGGTTGGAACCGTTTCTGCATGCCACGGGGCGCTCAACCTGCTTCACCTCGGCCCGGCGTGAGAAGGGCTTCACGGCAGCAGTATATTTGAGTATGGCGGTCGGGGTTCCACCGGCGGCCAGGGCCGTAACCCGAGGTGGGTGGCGGACTTCGCGGATGGGATCACGGATACGGATACCGAACAATGTCTCAGAACTCCTTCGACTTCGACACCATCATTGTGGGCGGCGGACCGGCCGGCCTCTGTGCCGGGATGTACGCGGGCCGTGGCATGCTCAAGGCGATCATCCTCGAGAGCAAACTTCCTGGCGGCGAACTGCTCAACACCGAGAAGATCGAGGATTATCCCGGTTTCGAGTCGATCCTGGGCCGGGATCTCGCCCAGAAGATGGCGGCGCATGCGGTGAAGTTCGGAACCAGCATCGTGCAGGAGACGGTAATCGGCATACAGCGTCAACCGGACGGGAATTTCGAAGTAAAGACCGAGGAAGGAACCGTTTTCAGAGCTCCGACCGTGATTCTGACTGCCGGGGGTACTCCCACCAAGCTGGGCGTCCCGGGGGAAATGGAATACGCCGGCCGCGGCGTCTCTTATTGCGCGGTGTGTGACGGCGCCTTCTTCAAGGGAGACACGGTCGCGGTGGTCGGTGGTGGTGATGCAGCCGTGGAGGAAGCCGACTACCTGACCCGGTATGCGGCGAAAGTGTACCTGATACACCGGCGGGATGAGCTCAGGGCTTCGAGGATTCTTCAGGAGCGGCTCTTCGCCAACCCCAAGATCGAAGTCATCTGGAACAGCAAGGTCGAGGAACTGGTGGGTAACGCCAGCGGGTTGAAGCACCTGGTCCTGGTGGATACGGTTACTGGTGCGCGCTCGGACCTGGCAGCCCAGGGATGCTTCATCTTCATCGGGTTCCGGCCGAACTCCGCGCTGATCCAGGAGCACTTTGCCCACGATGCCAACGGCTACGTCATCACCGACGACCGGATGATGACCTCGATACCCGGTCTCTTCGCTGCGGGGGACCTGCGGGTCCAGCTGACGCGCCAGATCACCACGGCCGTTGGCGACGCGACGACGGCTGCCATCGCGGTGGAGAAGTATCTGGCCGAACGGAGGAGCAAGGTCGGTGTCTGATCTGGAGATCGTTTCCCTTCCCAATGGACAGTTCGCCGAGAACTGCTATCTGGTTGCTGAGCCCTCCACCCGGCAGGCGGTCATTGTGGACCCGGGCGAGGAGCCCGGGCTCTTCCTGGCGGAGCTCAACACCCGGGCCTGGACACTGAACGCCATATGGCTCACCCACGCGCATCTGGACCACATCATGGGTGTGCGGGCGATTCACCAGGCGACCGGTGCGCCGATTCACCTGCATCCGGCGGATCGCGCTCTCTATGATGCGCTGCCTCAGCAGGCCGAATGGCTTGGGCTCACGCTCGAACGGCCGCCCGAGCCTCAAGCCGAATGGCATGATGGCCAGCCGATCGGAGTGGGCCGCCAGCTATTCACGGTTCGACACACACCAGGGCACTCGCCGGGAAGCGTGAGTTTCGTAGGCAACGGAGTGGTGATCGGTGGGGATGTGCTCTTCAGCGGCTCCATCGGTCGTACCGATCTGCCCGGTGGAGACCTTTCGACTCTGCTCAGCAGCATTCAGTCGGTTTTTCTCGCATTGCCGGATTCGACGGTGATCTACAGTGGTCATGGTCCCGAGACCACGATTGGTGTAGAGCGTATGACCAATCCGTTTCTGACGGGAGTGTATCGGCTTGAATAGCTGGACGGTTAGACGGTTAGACGGTTCGAGGCCGGGGGTCGAGATCGAGAGCGATTTCGGCTCAGCCAGCAAGTCCGAACGGCGCCCTCTAACCGTCCAACCGTCTAACCGTCCAGTTTGCAACCGCTGCGGCTTCGAGGTCCGCCCTCGCGCTTGGGGCTGCAAGAATCCCTGCGCCAATTGCGGCACGGTCTATCCACTGGGCGACTGCTCGGACTGATCCGCCAGTGACAGCGACGGCTGCTGGACCTCGTGCCCATCCGGGCCTGCTGTCACCCGACGCTCCGCCGATCAATCTGGCCCGCACCAGCTTTCCTCCGCCTCTCCGTCCCGACGCCGGCCTCGCAGTTCTCGACATCACCAAGTATTTCGGCGAGAAGACCGGCGGCATTCGCACCTACCTGCTGGAGAAGGCGCGCTACGTCGAGGCGGATCCTTCGCTCCGCCAGGTCCTGGTGGTTCCGGGACCGGAGGACACACTCACGGAATCCACCGGAGTCCGTGCGTATCGGCTTCGGGGTCCCCGGATCCCGACCGAGGAAGCCTATCGCTTTCTCCTAGCTACCCGGACCACGCGTCGCATCCTGGGCCACGAGCGGCCCGATATCGTGGAAGTCGGAAGCCCGTTCTTTGTCCCCTGGATCACCAGGCGTGCGAACCGCGACCTCAATGCCCCGATGGTGTGGTTCTTTCACACCCACTTGCCGCGCATCGTGGGAGGTGGGAGCGGAGGCGCGGCGGCGAAGGCGGCGACCACTCTCACCTGGAAGTATTTCCGTCGCCTGAACCAGTTGTTTCGTGCCACCCTGGTTGCTTCGGAGAGCCTCGCGCGGGAACTGGCCGAGGAAGGGATCGAGCGAGTGTATCAGGTTCCACTCGGCGTCGACCTCGACCGTTTTCACCCGTCACGGCAGGCCGCTCAGTCGGAGACGCGTCGCCGATTGGCGCTCCCCGCCGGCCCGCTGGTGGTGTTTCTTGGGCGACTGGCTCGGGAGAAGCAGCTCGATGTCCTGCTGCAGGCCTGGCCGGAGATCGAGCGCCGCACCGAAGCCACTCTCCTGCTGGTGGGCGACGGACCGGCACGTCGCCGGCTCGAGACCCGCAGCCCAGCGCGGCGGGTGGTCTGGCTGCCCTTCGTGAGCGATCGCGACCGCACCGCAGATCTGCTCGCGGCGGCCGACCTCTACGTGGCGCCTGGTCCAGCCGAGACGTTTGGTCTCTCCGCTCTGGAGGCGATGGCCGCCGGTATTCCCGTGCTATCGGTTGACCGCGGCGGTGTCGCGGACCGCATCAGGGCATCGGGTGCGGGCGCCCTGTACCCCGCCGGCGACTCGCCTGCGCTTGCCGAGGCCGCTATCCGGCTGCTGCAGGGTGACCTGAGATCCCTGGGACAGACCGCTCGCCGGTATGCCGAGCAGCACCACTCCTGGTCCGCCGCCTTCGGGCGAATCTTCGAGGTGTATAGGGAAGTGCTGGGAATGAGATATTGAGAAAATGGGGAATTGAAAACTTGAGGGGATGGAAAGATGGCCGGTGGACTGAGTATTGACACCTCGCGTCATGAAAACCACAATCCCTCAACCTTGAATCTTCAATTTCTCAATTTCTCATTCTCTCAATTTCTCAATCCCTCAATCCCTCAATCTTCTGTCCTCCCTCACCGCTCACCTGCTCTGTCTGGGCTGCGTCGTCGCCGACCTGGTGGCGCGCTCCTTCCGGATCCAGTGGTTCCTTCGTGGCCTGGGTCATCCGATTCGGTTCCGGCAGGCCTTCACCATCAATGTTTTTGGAGAAGCTGGCTGCACGCTTACTCCGATGCGGGTGGCGGGAGAGCCTGCACGCCTGGCAGGGATGCTTCAGGCCGGTGTTCCCGCGACCGCGGCCTTCGTCGCCGTGGCAGTCGAGGTCCTCGCGGCGTGGCCGGTGATCCTTCTGTTCGCTGCGATCCTCGGCTGGTGGTTCGCGCCCGATTGGCTGGCACACGCGTGGCCGGTTCTCCGTACTTCGATACAAAGCGCGAGCGGGTGGGTGATCGCGGTCGTTCTGGGAACGCTCATCGTCGGATGGATCGCGGCCCGCTCCATCCGGACTGCTGGTCACCGGATCCGGCGACCCCTCAAACGGCTCGCGGTCTATTGGCGTCGCATGCCTCGCTGGGCGATCGTCGCGAGCATCCCGTGCACCCTGGTCAACCTGATCTCCCGCACCGCGATCCTGCCGCTCCTCGCCCTCACACTTCCCGACCCACCGCCGCTCGGTGCTCTGATCCTGGGCTCCTTCGGCCTGCTTTACAGTCAGTTGATCATCCCCACTCCCGCCGGACTCGGTGCGGTGGACCTGGGGCTGCTCGGTGGAGTGGCGGGAGAATTAGGGCCGGCGAACACTCGACTGCTCCTCGCCTGGCGATTCTACACCGTCGGTATCGGCGCCTTGATCGGGATAGGGCTCGCATTGCGGATCTTCGGTCAGGCCGCCCTCAAGCGCCTCGCGATCCTCGCCTTTCCTGAGACGGGAAAGTAGAATCCCGGTCGAACCAACCAGAGTGTCGCACCGAGCGACCTCCGTCCCTGACCTGTGCTTTCCTGATATGACGACCAGGATCGAAAAAGACCCGCTGGGTGAAAAGGCCGTCCCTGCTGAAGCCCTCTACGGGATTCAGACCCTCCGGGCAGCGGAGAACTTTCCCATCTCCGGCCTCCGGCCGCTGCCGGCCTTTGTCGATGCGGTGGTCTGGATCAAGCGCTCCGCGGCGCTGACCCACAAGGAAACCGGGCGGCTCGAGGCCAGACTCGCCGACGCCATCGTGCAGGCGGCCGATGAGGTGCTGGGCGGGAAACATCGTGATCAGTTCATCGTGGATGTGTATCAGGCAGGCGCCGGGACCAGTCACAACATGAACTGCAACGAGGTCCTGGCGAACCGGGCCAACGAGATCCTGGGTCAGCCCCGGGGCAGCTACAGCCCGGTGCATCCCAACGATCACGTGAACATGGCGCAGAGCACCAACGACGTCATTCCCACCGCCATGCGGCTCGCCACCCTGGCGACGCTTCCCGCGCTGCTGGGAGCGCTGGATGCGCTGGGTGATGCGCTGCTCGAGAAGGGCCATCAATTCGATGACGTGATCAAGTCCGGCCGGACCCATCTCCAGGATGCGACTCCGATCCGGTTGGGACAGGAATTCGTGGCCTACGGCCGCACCGTGCTCCGCCACCGGGAAAAGCTGGCTCAGGCCGGTGATTGGCTTCGGGCACTGGGCATCGGCGGCACTGCGGTGGGGACCGGGCTCAACGCGGAGCCGGAATATCCCGGCCTCATGGTGAAGCACCTGCGGGCGGTGACCGGACTCGACCTCAAGGTGGGGGAGGATCGGGTGCAGCTCATGCAATCCATGGGCGACCTCGCGTCCTTCAGTGGTGCGCTTCGGGCCTGGACGCTCGATCTCAACAAGATCGCGAACGACATCCGGTTGCTCGCTTCGGGGCCTCGCACCGGTCTGGCGGAGATCCTGCTCCCCGCGGTGCAACCGGGTTCGAGCATCATGCCCGGCAAGGTGAATCCCTCGATTGCCGAGATGGTGAACCAGGTCTGCTATCAGGTCCTGGGACTCGATACCACCGTCGCCCTGGCGGCTGAAGCGGGTCAGCTCGAGCTCAACGTCATGATGCCGGTGATGGTCCACAATGTCGTCTTCGCGATGATCCTGCTGACCAACGCCTCGCACGTATTGGCGGACCGGTGTATCCGCGGGATCGAGGCCGACGAGGCGCAATGCGCCCACTGGCTGGAGCGGAGTCCCGCCCTGGTGACCGCCTTGGCACCGAAGATCGGCTATGCCGAATCGGCCAAGCTGGCGAAGGAGGCGATTGCCTCCGGACTGACCGTGAAAGAGCTGGTCGTGAAGAAGGGGCTTCTCAAGGGGAAGGAACTCGAGGAAGTGCTCGACCTGCGGGCCATGACCGAAATCGGGGTGCCGGGAGGGAAGGGGTTGCCGGGTGGCGGGTGAGGAACGTGAGACGTGGGACGTGGGACGTGGGACGTGGGAGGTGGGAGGTGAGACGTGGGACGTGAGACGTGGGAGGTGAGAGGTGGGGTAGGGATGAGCGGAGGGCCATTGACCATTGACCATTGACCATCGACCATCGACCATTGACCATCGACCATCGACCATCGACCATCGACCATTGACCATTGACCATCGACCATCGACGATTGACCATCGACCATCGACCATTGACCATCGACCATCGACCATCGACCACTGACCATCGACCATCGACCATCGACCACTGACCACTGACCACTGACCACCCTCTATTGCCCCTGCCGGGACCCCCTCCCATATTCCGCTCATGCGCATCACCACCTGGACCGAGTACAGCCTCATCATCGCGCTGCATCTGGCGCGGCGTGGGGCCGCTGGAGCGGGACCGGTGGCGGCGCGGGAGATTGCGGAGGTCGAGCGGCTGCCGGGCGATTACGTCGAGCAGATTCTGCTGCGACTGCGCCGGGCCGGCCTGGTGGATTCGGTCCGCGGCGCCAAGGGTGGTTATCACCTCGCGAAGGAACCGGGGGCGATTTCGGTTCGTGATATCATGGGCGCGTCCGAACATCAGACCTTCGAGGTGAACTGCGAGACCCACCAGGTTGAGGCCGAACGATGTAATCCGGCTTCGGCCTGCAGCATCAGGCCGGTCTGGCAGGCGCTGCAGCAGCGGGTGGATGACCTGCTGTCCAGCATCTCCCTCGCCGACCTGATGAAGCAGGAATCGCAAGTAGTCGAGCTGGTCGGTATTTCGTCGTCGAGCTGATCGCCTAGCGAAGGCTCGATCGCTACAACGCCCGGCCGCTGAGGTCGGGCGTTCAACTTTTGCGGGGGTCGAGTGACCATCGCTTCGATTCAGGTCGAACCGGCGTTGTGGTCCGCGGTCGGCAACACCCCGTTGCTGCCGCTTTCGCCCGAGGGTGCCAGTGAAATCTGGCTCAAGGCGGAGTGGCTGAATCCGGGCGGCAGTGTGAAGGACCGCACCGCGCGCGGAATCCTGCGGGACGGACTCCGTCGGGGAGAGCTGCCGGGAAAACGGCTGCTCGATTCGTCCAGTGGGAACACGGCGATCGCCTACGCCATGCTGGGTGCGGCCGCCGGCGTCGGTGTCACGGTTTGCGTGCCGGGCAACGCGAGTCCGGAGCGACTGGCGCTGCTCGAGATTTACGGCGCTCAAGTCATTCTCACCGACCGGATGGCCGGTTCCGACGGAGCGGCCGATGCCGCGCGCGCGCTCGCCACGAGCGAACCCGATCGCTACTGGTATGCCGATCAGTACGGCAACCCGGCCAATCCGGCCGCGCACTGGGAGACGACCGGACCCGAGATCTGGGCTGGTACCGAGGGTCGCATTACCCACTTCGTGGCCGCACTCGGTACTACCGGCACCATCATGGGAACCGGCAGCTATCTCAAGAGCCGCAATCCTGCGATCCACGTCGTCGGAGTGGGACCCGATTCGCCGCTCCATGGCCTGGAAGGGTTGAAACACCTTCCCACCACGAGCCATGTACCGCCGATCTACGATCCGCGCCTTGCCGGACGAAATCGTCGAGGTGGCCACAGAAGCCGCGGACTTGACCGCGCGGGATCTGGCGCGGTCGCACGGCCTCCTGGTCGGTTGGTCGGCGGGGGCCGCGACTTGGGCCGGACGCGTTATCGCGCGCCGGGAGCCAGGTGCCGTGGTCGTCGTGATCGGGTGTGATACCGGCAGCCGTTATCTGAGCGAGCCCCACCGCTGGAGCGATAGATGACGCTGCGCATGCCGGCCCAGCTGCTGGAACAGGTGAGAAGAGAAGGCGAGCGGGCTTACCCCGGGGAATGCTGCGGCGCGATCGCGGGGCCGGCCGACGGAGTGAAGCGCGCGGTGCGACTCTACCCGCTGGCCAATCGGCGGACCGACGACCCGCACCGCTACCTGATCGAGGCCGAGCAGCTGCGCGGCGTCGAGCGCGAGGTCAAGGCGAACAGTTGGGAGATCCTGGGCTTCTATCACTCGCATCCGGATCACCCCGCCGTCCCGTCCGAGTTTGACACCTCGCACGCATGGCCGTGGTACAGTTACTTGATCGTAGCGGTCGCCGATGGTCGGGCTGACGCCACGGCGTCGTGGGTGCTCGATCCGGACCAACCCCGCATGGAGCGGGAAACGCTTGATGTCGAGAGTGAGGTTTAAGATGCCGGTAACCGTTCACATCCCCACCCCGCTCCGCGGGTTCACCGCCGGCAGCGACCGGCTCGAGCTGGACGGAGCCACCGTCGGGGAGATTCTCGAGGCGCTGGTGGGTACTCACCAGGGCTTGCGACGCCACCTGCTCCAGGAGGACGGGCGGCCCCGGAATTTCGTCAACATCTATCTCAACGAAACCGACATTCGGTATCTGGGACAGCGCGAAACGCCGGTGCGCCCGGGAGACGCGATCACGATCGTGCCCAGCATCGCCGGCGGCAGCTCGACCACGGCGCCCGCGGCCGAACGCTCTTCGTCGCTCCCGCCGCTTTCCCATCAGGAGATCCTGCGCTACTCCCGGCATCTCCTGTTGCCCGAGGTCGGCCTCGAAGGCCAGCGCAAACTCAAGGCCGCCCGGGTGCTCTGCGTTGGCGCGGGAGGTCTGGGCTCGCCCCTGGCTCTCTATCTCGCCGCGGCGGGGGTGGGAACCCTCGGCATCGTGGACTTCGATGCGGTCGATCTCACCAACCTGCAGCGCCAGATCGTTCACGGTACCGCGGGGGTTGGTACTCCGAAGCTCGGCTCGGCGACTGCGCGGCTGACCGATCTGAATCCCAATGTGAAGATCGAAGGCTTCGAGACTCGCCTTACCTCGGCCAACGCACTCGAGATCCTGGCCGATTTCGACGTCGTGGTGGATGGGACCGACAATTTTCCTACCCGCTACCTGGTGAACGATGCGTGCGTGCTGCTGGGGAAGCCCAACGTGTACGGCAGCATCTTCCGGTTCGAGGGCCAGGCGTCGGTGTTCGATGCGCGCCGGGGACCCTGCTACCGCTGCTTGTACTCCGAGCCACCGCCTCCCGGACTGGTTCCCAGCTGCGCCGAAGGCGGTGTCCTCGGCGTGCTCCCGGGGATCATCGGAACCATTCAGGCGCTCGAAACCATCAAGTTGATCCTGGGCGCGGGTGAGCCGTTGGTGGGACGCCTGCTGCTCTTCGATGCATTGCGGCTCCGCTTCCGGGAACTGTCACTGCGCAAGGATCCCGCCTGCCCGATTTGTGGGCCGAATGCGACGATTCGGGAGTTGATCGACTACGAGGCCTTCTGCGGCATCGGAGCGGAGCCCGCGTACGCCGGCCCAGAGATCACGGTTCAGGACCTCGAGCGTGAGTTGGCGATCGGCAAGCCGCTCACGGTGGTCGACGTGCGAGAGCCGCACGAGTGGGAAATCGTCCACCTCGAAGGAGCGCGATTGATTCCCCTGGGCCAGTTGCCTGATCCGGCTGAGCGAGCTCGATGGGCACGAGGAGATCGTGCTGCACTGCCACCACGGGGCCCGCTCGATGAAGGCCCTGGAGATTCTGCGGGGCGCCGGCTTCAGTAAGGTCCGCAGTCTCAAGGGCGGGATCGACGAATGGGCGGTGGTGGTCGATCCGGGGATGGCGAGGTATTGAGAGCCGTCAGCCGTCAGCCGTCAGCGGTGGCGTCGACGTCATGCTTGGGCTAACAGCTAATAGCTACCAGCTGACTGCTATGGGCGAGGCGAGGCTGACGGCTGATGGCTGACGGCTGATGGCTGCCTCCGGCCCGTTGACGCTGCTGCTGCTGGCTAGATAGCTTGTCCCCCCACGCCGAAGTGGTGGAACTGGTAGACGCGCTGCGTTCAGGGCGCAGTGGGCGCAAGCCCGTGGGGGTTCGAGTCCCCCCTTCGGCACTCATGTCGGTGAGACGGGGAACAGGGAACGGGAGTGCGAGTCCGATGACTCCCGTTGCTCGGTTCCTCGTTTGGCTCCCGTTCTCCCGTTCACCGTTCGCCGTTCCCTCCGCCACTTTCCCCCGCCCAACCCCCGATCTATCTTGCAGTTACGCCACCATGGTCGCCCGCAAATCGCCCGACGCCGAGGAGGGCAGGGAATCGATCGCCCGCAATCCCAAGGCGACGCATGACTACCACATCCTCGAGACGTGGGAGGCGGGCATCGTCCTCTCGGGCACCGAGGTGAAGGCCTTGCGGGGCCGTAAAGCGTCTATCAAGGAGGGGTTCGCCAGAGTGGACAGAGGGGAAGTGTTCCTCGAAGGTGTGAACATCACGCCGTATGAACAGGGCAATCGCTATAATCACGAGCCGGTTCGCAGCCCGCAAACTCCTGCTTCACAAACGGGAGATTCAGCGCATGATCGGCGCCGTTGAACAACAGGGCCTCACCCTGGTTCCCCTGGAGTTGTACTTCAAGCGAGGACGCGCCAAGGTCGCGCTCGCCCTGGCCCGCGGGAAGAAGAGTTACGACAAGCGCGAGGACGCCAAGCGGCGCATCGCCGAGCGCGAGGTTGCCCGCGCGGTCCGGATCCGAGGACGATGATGCGGAGGATCGCGCTCCTTCCGCACACGGCGGGCTGGGTCATCGCGATGGCCCTGGGGGTAACGGGGTTTCCCGGTCGGTACCTGTCCGCCTCCATCGAACCGCCTCGCGGGGCACCGGAAACTCTGGTCGTCGCGACACCCCGCGGAGAATCCCGGCTCGTCGTCAGGCTCGATTCCTCCGCCGGTCCCTCCGTCTCGGCTGCGCAGCTGCTCAATGCGCTCAGGGGATCGGCGCGCCCCGCGGGCAGCTGGATGGAGCTGACCATCGGCGGCCAGCCCTTCCGCTTCCTGCTCGGCGCTCCGGTGTTCCTGCTGAACGACCGGCTCGAGCCCCTTGCCGGCCTGGTCTACGAGGCGAACGACTCCCTCTTCATTCCCTTCCAGTTCGTGGCCGAGGTGCTGCCGCGGGTCTTCTCCGGTTTCTATCGCTACGATCCGGCCACAGGACGTTTCCTCGAGGCGACCGCGCGTCCCAAGCCGCCGGAACAGCGACTGCCCAACGGATTGCTCCCAGGGCACGTCGTAACGGTTGATCCGGGACACGGCGGAGTGGATCCCGGCAATCCTGGTGTGTTCTTCCCGCGCGGAGTCACCGAGAAAAACGTCACGCTGCAGGTGAGCCTGCAGCTCCGCGACGAGCTCAAACGCCGGGGCATCGGTGTCGTGATGACCCGGACCCGCGACACGCTGATCGACCTGGCCGATCGGGGGGCCTACTGCACCGAGAAGTGCGACCTCTTCGTGAGCCTCCACGTGAATTCGCTCCGCCGTCGCCGGGGTTACACCGCGACCAGCGGTTTCGAGACCTATTTCCTCGCCGAGGCGAAGACCGAAGAAGCCGAGCGGGTGGAAGCGATGGAGAACGAGGCACTGCGATTCGAGGCGCCGGGCAACGCGTCGGAATCCGGCACCGACCTGGGATACATCCTGCGGGATCTGCAGCTGAACGAATACCTGCGGGAATCCGCCCGGGTTGCCGAGATGGTACAGGAAGAGCTCGATCCGGTGCACACCGGAGATAATCACGGGGTAAAACAGGCCAACTTCGCCGTACTCCGCACGGCGCGGCGGCCGGCGATCCTGATCGAGCTGGGCTACAGCACCAACGAGAGTGACGCGCGCCTCCTGCTGAACAAGAACTCACAGAAGGCTCTCGCGGCGGCGGTGGCCGACGCGGTGGTGGACTATCTCCTGGAATACGAGCGGAAGACCGGGTCTGCCGCAGACTCGGGAGGGCGGGGACCGTGAAGCGCCTTCTCCTCACCTGCCTTCTTGCTAGCGCTCGGCTGTGCGTACTACAACGGCGTATACAACGCGAAGCGGCTCGCCAGCGATGCCCGGCGCGCCGAGCGGGAAGGACGCACCCTGGAAGCCAATGGGCTGTGGGGGAGAGTCGCGCTGCAGGCGGAGTCCACCCTGGCTCGGCATCCCACCAGCAAGTGGGCCGATGAAACTCGCCTGTTGCAGGGGACTGCCCTGGTCAGGCTGAAGGAGTGTGAACGGGCGGTGCCGATCCTGGACAAGGTTCTCGCGTCCACGACCGACACCAGGATGCGGGACGACGCCGCCCTCCTGAACGGCAACTGTCGGGAAAGCCTGGGAGATGCCGAAGGGGCGTCGCGGGTTTATGCGCAGATGCTCGACAGCCCCGATGCGGAACGCCGCAATCTGGCTCGATATCAGCACGGCCGCGCGCTTCGGGCCAGCGGAGACTACGAAGAGGCGCTGGCCGTCCTTCAGTCGAGCGAGCATCCTCGCGCCGCCGGAGAGCGCGCGGCGGCTTTGGCCGGCGCTGGGCGGCTTCGCGATGCCCTGGCAGTGAGCGATTCGTTGATCGCGGCCCACGACACGCTGGCGCCCTGGGACTCCATTCTCGCTCTGATCGGCCGGCAGGATCGCGAGGCCGCATCGCAGCTCACCGACCGGGTGATCGAACAGTTCGCCTCCGCCGAATCGCGGGCCGGATTCCTCCGGCAGGATGGACTGCGCTGGGCCCCGGTCGACGAGGAGCGGGCCGCGGCTCGCCTCACCCAGGCGATTCAGCTGTCAGGGAAAGGGCAGGCGGCTCTCAATGCTCGCCTTGAGCTCGCTCGATTGCGGCTGCGCAGTCCAACTGCGGCCGATAATCTCGATCAGCAGGCTGAAGCACTGGAACAACTGATGGAGTTTGGTGGTCCGACCGGAGCCGAGGCGGCGCGTCTCGCCTTCGTGACCCGCAGTGTCGCAGCAGCCCGTGATTCAGTGACTGCGGGTGCTCCTCAGGGTGACCTGCGCCTCTTCCTCGCGGGGGAGCTGGCCCGCGACTCGTTGGGCGCGATCCCGCTCGCCATCGAGCTGTTCGAACGGGTTCCCCGGGACTGGCCCGAATCCTCTTTTGCCCCGAAAGCCCTTTTCGCTCTCGCCGGGCTCCAGCCCGACCGGGCGGATTCGCTGATCCAGGTAGTAAGCGAGCATTACGCCGAGAGCCCCTATCTGGCTGTTCTCCGGGGCGAGGATTCGCCGGCCTACCGCAAGCTGGAAGATTCGCTGCGAGTCTTCGCCCAGGCCGCGGCGATCCAGAACCGCCGGCGGCCACCCACCCAGCAGGCGCGTCCCAATCCAACCACCCGTCAACCGGTGGAACAGTAGTGGCCGCTGCCCCGCTCTCCCGCGAGGTACTCGGCGCACACTTTCAGAATCCCGTTCTCCTCGCCGCCGGGACCGCTGGATTCGGTCGTGAGCTCGCTGGGGTAATGAATCTCGATCGGCTGGGTGGGATCGTGACGAAGGCGGTGTCCCGGGAGCCCAGGGCGGGAAACCGCGCGCCACGGGTCGCCGAGTTTCCCGGAGGCATGCTCAATTCGGTCGGGTTGGCTAACCCAGGGCTCGCGACCGTGCTGGAGGAAGCGCTGCCCTGGCTTCAACAGAACCTTCGGAAGGCGAGAATCGTGGTGAATGTGGTTGGATTCACCGCGGAAGATTTCGGCGCCGTCGTCGAAGGACTGGACGGAGTCACCGGCATTGCGGCCCTCGAAATCAATCTGTCCTGTCCCAACACGAGCGCCGGTGGATTGGAATTCGGCGCCGATCCCGCGAGCGTCACCCGAGTCCTTTCAATCTGCCGAGCGCGAACGCGGCTCCCCCTATTCGCCAAGCTCTCGCCCGCGCTGCCCGACATCGGTGGCATGGCGGTCGTGGCGCGGGACGCGGGGGCGGACGGCATCACCGTCGTCAACACCATTCCCGGAGAACTGGCTGATCCTCGAGGTCACTCCCGGCTGGGCAACGGATTCGGCGGGGTGAGTGGCCCGGCGTTGCTTCCGGTTGGGGTCCTCGCAACTCGCAGAGTCGTAGAGCGGACCGGTGGCATTCCGGTCATCGGCGTCGGCGGGATCCGCACCGCGGCCGACGCCCGGCAGTACCTGAAGGCCGGTGCGTCCCTCGTAGCAATTGGCACCGCGGCCCTCGCGAATCCGCGCCTGCCGGAGCAGGTCGTCGCCGACCTGGAGCGCGACGGTGGCTGAGATCATCGTCGCGCTGGACACGCCGCCCGATCAGGCTCGTCGGCTGCTCGATCGGCTCCCCGAGGCCCGGTGGGTGAAGGTGGGACCGATCCTCTACACCCGGGAGGGGCCGGAGCTGATCAAGGATCTCGTCCGCCGGGGCATTCGAGTGTTTCTCGATCTCAAGTGGCATGATATTCCCAACACCGTCGCCGGCGCGGTGGAAGCCGCAGCCGAACTCGGCGTGGCAATGGCGACGGTCCACGCTATCGGTGGAAGAGAGATGTTGCGGGCAGCGGCCAGTGTCGCCGGCAGCAACATGGCGATCGTCGGGGTGACCGTCCTGACTTCGTTCGATCGGGAGAATTTCGCCGCGACGGTAGGGCGACCCGATGTCGTCGTACTCGAGGAAGTAGCTCGCCTCGCCAGGATGGCGATGGACGCCGGTCTGCCGGGAATCGTCTGTTCTCCGCTCGAGATCGAAACCGCACGGGCTACGCTCGGCGCCGGATCCCTCATCGTCGTCCCGGGGATACGTCGCCCCTCGGATCCCGCCGGCGATCAACAGCGCACGGCCGCACCGGCGGACGCGGTGCGTCGCGGGGCGACGCATCTCGTGGTCGGCCGGCCTATCATCAATGCATCCGACCCTGCGGCGGCGTTCCGGGAAATGATGCAGGCAGCGCGATGAAACACGGGCTTTGGATGGCCTTGCTGGTGACTCTGGTTGCCTCTCCCGCCCTGGGACAGTCCGCGTCCCTTCAGAAGACGGCGGACCAGGCCCGGGATGCCTGGTTCGGACACGAGGTCTCCCGGCTGATCCGCGGCAGCGACAGCATCCTGGTCCAGCTCCCCGGGGCTACTCCTTCGGTTCCTGTGTCCCGGGACCAGGCGGCAGCGCTTCTTCGAAACTTCTTCCGCAGCAGTGAAGAGGTACAGGCCGATCTGGGTCGAGTCCGCAAGTCCGGGAATGACAGGGCCTTGGTGGAAATTCTCCGGCAGTATCGGGTGACCGGCACCATGGAAGTCCGCCGGCATTCCGCGCTGCTGGGGTATTCCTTGGTGCAGGACTCCTGGAGGTTGGTCGAGGTCCGCATTTCTCCTTGAACAGTCGGTAGGGGGCAAAACTCGGGGTATCCCCTTGGGGGCTATGTGGTTCCCTTGCGGGGGCTTCCAGCGCCGGCTATATTCGCAAGCTACTCCTGAATTACGGCTTTTCCCCGGAGCGTCGCGTGAAGGTTCGGTCAAGTGTGAAGCCCATCTGCGAGCACTGCAAAGTGGTGATGCGTCAAGGAGTCAAGCGGGTCATCTGCAAGCGTAACCCCAAGCACAAGCAGCGGCAGGGTTAATCATGGCGCGTATCGCTGGCGTGGACTTGCCGCGCGAGAAGCGGGTTGAAGTCGCGCTTACCTACATCTATGGCATCGGCCGTCCCACGAGCGGGCGCATCCTCACGGAGACCGGGGTAAGCCCCGATACCCGGGTGCGAGATCTCTCGGATACCGAAGTCGCCCGTCTCCGCCAGATCATCGAGCGCTCGGTGAAAGTGGAGGGTGCCCTCCGCACCGAAGTGGCGATGAACATCAAGCGACTGATGGATATCGGGAGCTACCGCGGGATTCGTCACCGGCGGGGCTTGCCGGTACGGGGACAGCGGACTCATACCAACGCGCGCACCAAGAAGGGTCCCCGTCGCGCTATCGCCGGTAAGAAGAAGGCCACGAAGAAGTAACCTATGACGACACCAGTTGCTCCCAAGGCGCCGGCGGTCAAGCGCGCACGTAAGGTGGTCGAGTCCGAGGGCGTTGCCCACATCTCGGCGACCTTCAACAACCTGCTGATCACCATTACCGACATGAAGGGCAATACCCTGGTGTGGGGATCGGCCGGCAAGGCGGGCTTCAAGGGCTCCAAGAAGTCCACCCCGTTTGCCGCTACCGTGGCGGCCGAGAACTGCGGTCGCGAGGCGATGAACCTCGGCGTCCGGCGGGTCCACGTCCGGGTGCAGGGTCCGGGCAGCGGTCGCGAGTCCGCGATCCAGGCGCTTGCCTCGGTCGGTCTCAAGGTCATGTCGATCAAGGATGTGACTCCGATTCCCCATAACGGCTGCCGTCCGCCCAAGAAGCGGCGGGTCTGATCATGGCACGATACACAGGCGCCAGTTGCCGGCAGTGCCGTCGGGAAGGCACCAAGCTCTTCCTCAAGGGTTCCCGCTGTCTCACCGAGAAGTGCGCGGTGGAGCGCCGCGGCTACGCTCCGGGCCAGCACGGCCAGAGCGGTGGGCGCTCGCGTAAGGCGTCGGAATACGCCAAGCAGCTGCGCGAGAAGCAGAAGGTGAAGCGGATGTACGGGCTCACCGAGCGGCAGTTCCGGAACACCTTCGACCGGGTGACCCGCGAAGCCGGCGTGAAGGGCACCAACCTGCTCATCGCGCTCGAGTCGCGGCTGGACAATATCGTCTACCGCATGGGCTTCTCGGCCAGCCGGAAGGGCGCCCGCCAGCTGGTGCGCCACGGCCATGTCGAGGTGAACGGCCACAAGGTGGACATGCCCTCGTATGTAGTGCGGCCGGGCGAGGAAGTCCGGGTTGCCTCGGGCAGCCGGGATAACGTGTTCGTAAAGATGTCGCTCCAGGCCGCAGGCAAGCAGACTCTCTCCTGGATCACGGTGGATGCGGACAAGGTGGCGGGCCGCGTGACGGAGCGCCCCACCCGCGATGCGATCCCGATCAACGCGCAGGAACAGCTCATCGTCGAGCTCTACTCGAAGTGACCATGACCATCGATCTGACCGGCCTGGTTCACCCGCATCTGGTCGAGATGACCAAGCGGGAGGACAACCCGAATATCGCCGAGTTCCGCCTCCAGCCGCTGGAGCGCGGATTCGGTTACACCCTGGGAAATTCGCTGCGCCGCCTGCTGCTCTCTTCGCTGCGCGGCAGCGCGGTCTGGGCCTTCCGGCTCGACGGCGTGGTGCACGAGCACCAGACCATTCCCGGGGTCCATGAGGATGTGCACCAGATCATCCAGCGTCTGAAGGCGCTGACCCTGGTCCTGGCCGAAGACGTGGACGAGGCGGTGCTCCGGATCAAGAAGGAAGGCACCGGCCCGGTCTACGCCCGGGACATTCAGCCCTCCGGTAACGTCCGGGTGGTGAATCCCGATCACCTGCTCTTCACCGTGCAGGATGACCGGGAGCTCAACGGAGAGCTGTACGTCAACAAGGGCCGCGGCTACGTCGAGTCCGAGCTGCATCCCAAGGATCGCTCGCTGCCGGTTGATCTGATCGCCATCGACGCGATCTACAATCCGGTGCGGCGCGCCAACTTCTCGGTTGCCGAGACCCGCGTCGGTCAGCGCACCGACTACGACCGGCTCACGGTGAGTGTCGAGACCAACGGCACCATCACGCCCGAGGACGCGATCGCCTACGCCGCCGCGCTGGCGCAGGAGCACTTCCGCTACTTCGTCGAGTTCGGCAAGGTGCCGACCGCGCGTCCCGAGTCGCTGAGCAGCGGCGCACCGGGTGGCGCGCTCCAGGAGAAGCTGGGCCGCCTGATCGACGATTTCGGGCTCTCGGTCCGCTCGCTCAATTCGCTCAAGAACTCGAACATCCGGACTTTGGGCGACCTGGTCGCCTATACCGAGGACGAGCTGCTCAAGGTGAAGAACGTGGGCGAGAAGGCCCTGCGGGAGATCGCCGACCTGCTGCGCCAGCAGGAGCTCAACTTCGGGATGCTGTTCGAGGAAGTGGACGGCGACCTGCGCGTCGTGCGTCCCGGCACGCCTCCGACGGTCCGCACCGGCGCCGACCTGGGTGAGGAGATCTAATGCGCCATCAGGCCAAGGGACGCCAGCTCTCCCGCACCGCGGAGCACCGCAGGGCGCTGTTGAGCAACATGGCGACCAGTCTCTTCCTCCATGGCAAGGTGGTCACCACCGAAGCCAAGGCCAAGGAGCTGCGGCCCTACGCGGAGAAGCTCATCACGCTCGCCCGGCGGGGCGATCTCCACGCCCGGCGCCTGGTGTCCAGCAAGATCCGCGAGCGCGACGCGCTGTCCCGTCTCTTCACCGAGATCGGCCCCCGCTTCGCGGCGCGTCCCGGCGGCTATACCCGCATCCTCAAGCTGGGTCATCGCCCCGGAGACGGAGCCGATGTCGCCCGGATCGAGTTGCTGTCCGAGTGAGGCGCCGTCGCGGACTCCCGAAATGAAAGAAGGGGACCTTCGGGTCCCCTTTTTTTCGGTCCGGTGCGAGGCCCGGCCCGCGGAGCTAGCTCCTGCTCAGCTGGCCTTCCTGATCCGGTTACTCTTGATGCACTGGGTGCACGCCCGCACGCGACGGGGGGCGCCGTCCACCAGGATGCGGACGGTCTGGAGATTGGGATACCACCGGCGCTTGGTGCGGTTGTTCGCGTGGCTCACGTTGTTGCCCGTCACCGGGCCTTTGCCGCACACGGTGCACACCCGTGCCATATCGTTCATCCTTCAGAAAAATGGTCCGCCATGGGGCTCCAGCAAGGGCGGAAGTATAATCAGCACAGGCGGTTGACACAACCCGACGGGGTCCTGCGCTGATGCCCCGCGCCCTGATCACCGGGGTGACCGGCCAGGATGGGTCCTACCTCGCCGAATTGCTCCTGGGGAAGGGGTACGAGGTGGTCGGCGTGGTGCGCCGGACCAGCCACGACAGCTACGAGCGTATCGGTCACCTGCTCGACCGGATCACCATCCGCCCCGCCGATCTGCTGGACCAGCATTCCCTCACGGTGGTGCTGCAGGAAGTCCAGCCCGACGAGGTCTACAATCTCGCGGCGCAGTCCTACGTACCGACTTCGTGGACCCAGCCGGTACTCACCGGCGAGTTCACCGCGCTGGGCGTGACCCGGATCCTCGAGGCGATTCGACTGGTCCATCCCACGGCGCGCTTCTACCAGGCCAGCTCGTCCGAGATGTTCGGCAAGGCGATGGAGACTCCGCAACGCGAATCGACGCCCTTCTACCCTCGCTCCCCTTACGGCGTGGCGAAGGTCTACGGACACTGGATCACCGTGAACTACCGCGAGTCGTACGGGCTCTACGCGGTGAACGGCATTCTGTTCAATCACGAGTCGCCTCGACGCGGTGTGGAGTTCGTCACCCGGAAAATCAGCGACGGCGCGGCCCGCATCAAACTCGGCCTGGCGAAGGAGCTGCGGCTGGGGAATCTCGA
Organism: uncultured Gemmatimonadales bacterium; assembly: GCA_963788625.1. Lineage (GTDB taxonomy): Bacteria > Gemmatimonadota > Gemmatimonadetes > Gemmatimonadales > GWC2-71-9 > DATBGE01. Next base: position 1,989,446 of record CAWBHB010000001.1, read on the forward strand.
CGCGCGACGGGACTGGGGATTCGCCGGCGATTACGTCGAGGCGATGTGGCGCATGCTGCAGCGACCGGAGCCCCGCGACTATGTGGTTGGGAGCGGCGCCACCCACAGCGTCCGCGAGTTCGTCGAGATCGCCTTCAGTCATCTGGGGCTGGACTGGAAGAAGTACGTGGTGGAAGATCCCCGGTTCTTCCGTCCCGCCGAGGTGGATCTGCTCCAGGCCGATCCGTCGCTCGCTCGCCGGGAGCTGCAGTGGGCGCCGACCGTTACGTTCGATGACCTGGTGCGCATGATGGTGGACGCGGATCTCAAGCGTCTGGGAGACGGCTCGTGAAGGTGCTGGTGACTGGCGCGGGCGGCTTCGTAGGTCAGTGGCTGGTTCCCCGGCTGCTGGCCGAGGGCCACGAAGTGGTCGGTGCCCTTTATCCGGTCGCGACTCCTCCGTCCTCCATTTCCGAGACCGACCGGCGCCGGGTGCGCTGGCTGCCGCTGGACCTGCGCGATCAGGCCGCGGTCAATTCCGCCATCTCCACCGTACCGGACGCGGTGATCCATCTCGCCGCCCTGGCCTCTGGGGCTGATGCGAGGCGGGACCCGGACTCGCCTGGGAGGTGAACGCCGCGGGAACCGCGCGCCTCGCGGAAGCCATGGGAAATGCGCGGAACCGTACGAACGGTGACCCACTGCTGCTCGTGGTCTCGACTGGAGAGGTCTACGGAGCGGAAGGTGGGGGACGGTCGAGGACCGAGTCGGATCCATTGGCACCCTGCTCACCCTACGCCGCAAGCAAGCTGGGCGCCGAGTGCGCGGCACTAGAAGTCCATCGCCGCGCCGGGCTCCGGGTCGTGATCGCCAGGGCCTTTCCTCACACCGGTCCGGGTCAGAGCCCGCGCTACGTGGTTCCAGCCTTCGCGCAGCGGATCCGTGCGGCAGGCCGGCTCAAGGCGCCGGTGGTGAAGACCGGAAACCTGGAACCGGTACGGGACTTTCTCGATGTGCGGGACGTGGTGGAGGCTTACCTCGCGCTTCTCACCCAAGGCAAGGCCGGGGAGATCTACAATGTTGCCGGAGGCCACGGCCGCTCGCTGGCGGACATCTTTCGGGCTCTGGCCGAGCTGGAAGGCATTCGCGCGGTGCCGGAGGTCGACGCCGAGCTCACTCGCCCGGCCGACATCCCGCATCTGGTCGGCGATGCGACGAAGCTGCGGAAGGCAACCAGCTGGCAGCCCCGCATCGCCCTGGAGCAGACACTGAAAGACCTCGTCAATGCCCAAACGGACTGACCTCAGTTCGATTCTGCTGCTCGGTTCCGGGCCGATCGTCATCGGCCAGGGCGCCGAGTTCGATTATTCGGGAACTCAGGCGGTTCGCGCGCTGCGAGAAGAGGGATACCGGGTCATCCTGGTGAACTCCAACCCGGCCACGATCATGACCGACCCGGAGATTGCCGACCGGACCTACATCGAGCCGGTGACACCGGAATGGGTGGCGAAGGTCATCGAGCGCGAACGGCCGGATGCTCTATTGCCCACGATGGGCGGGCAGACTGCGCTCAACGTGGCGATGGCATTGCACAAGGACGGCACCCTGGCGCGCTTCAACGTCGAGTTGATCGGCGCCAACGAACGGGCCATCCGGATCGCGGAGGATCGCCAGGAATTTGCCCAGGCTATGCAGCGGATCGGCTTGGCGACACCGCGTGGTCGCACCGTGCGCAGCATTGAGGACGCCCTCGAAGCGGTGGACGACACGGGGTATCCCGCGATCATCCGGCCCTCCTTCACGCTCGGCGGCACCGGCGGTGGGATTGCCTACAACCGCGACGAGTTCGAGGAAATCGTCGGGCGGGGACTCGAGCTGTCTCCGGTCGGCTCGGTGCTGATCGAGCGGAGCATCATCGGCTGGAAGGAATTCGAGCTCGAGGTGATGCGGGACGGGGCTGACAACGTGGTGATTGTCTGCTCGATCGAGAACTTGGACCCGATGGGGGTGCACACCGGCGATTCCATCACCGTGGCCCCGGCCATGACCCTGACCGACCGGGAATATCAGGTTATGCGTGATGGTGCCATCCGCATCATTCGCGAAGTCGGCGTCGCTGCCGGCGGCTGCAACATTCAGTTCGCGGTGGATCCGGCGACCGGCGAGCAGCTGGTCATCGAGATGAATCCTCGGGTGTCCCGCTCTTCCGCCCTGGCGTCGAAGGCGACCGGATTTCCCATCGCACGGATCGGCGCCAAGCTCGCCGTCGGGTACCGGCTCGATGAGCTACCCAACGACATCACCCGGACCACGCCCGCTTCCTTCGAGCCGGTGCTCGACTATGTGGTGGTGAAGGTGCCCCGCTTCGCCTTCGAGAAGTTCCCCGAGGCCGATCCCCGTCTCAACACGCAGATGAAGTCGGTGGGGGAGGCCATGGCGATCGGGCGCACGTTCAAGGAAGCCTTTCAGAAGGGGTTCCGCGCCCTCGAAGCGGATCGTACCGGCTGGGTACTCGGACGGGAGCCGTCCGACGACCGGCTCACCGATTTGAGTCCGGAAGCGGTGAAGGCGGCGATTCGTACGCCGACACCTGAGCGCATCTTCCAGGTGAAGCGCGCGCTGCAGATGGGCATTTCGCTCGGAGAAATCGCGGAGCGGAGCGGCATCGATCCCTGGTTCGTGGGCCAGATGAGCGACCTGGTAGAAGCCGAACAGGAATGGGCCGACAAGCGCCCGGGCGACGAGCGCGGCCAACGCGACCAGCTCCGCAAGATGAAGCGCATGGGATTTTCCGACCGCCAGCTGGCCGACCTGCGAGGCCGGCAGGAGGCCGAGATCCGCGAGCTGCGCCATCGATTGGAAGTCCGTCCGGCCTATAAGACGGTGGACACCTGCGCCGGCGAGTTCCCCTCCAGCACGCCGTACCTGTACTCCTCCTACGACGAGGAGACCGAAGTCCGCCCGGGCGGCGACCGCACCATCGTGATTCTGGGAAGCGGCCCCAACCGGATCGGCCAGGGCGTGGAGTTCGACTATTGCTGCGTTCGCGCGACCCTGGCCTTCCGGGAGATGGGGTATCGCACGGTGATGGTGAACTCCAACCCGGAAACGGTTTCGACCGACTACGACATCTCCGACACGCTGTACTTCGAGCCGCTGACTCTGGAAGACGTGCTGGAGATTGTGCACGCCGAGAAGCCGATCGGCGTGGTGGTGCAACTCGGCGGCCAGACCCCACTCAAGCTGGCGCGCGGACTCGAGGCGGCCGGCGTCAAGATTCTCGGTACTTCGCCCGATGCGATCGATCTGGCCGAAGACCGTCGCCGTTTCGAGGCCCTGGCCCGTGAGCTGGGTGTCACGCAGCCGCCCGCCGGCACCGCGCTTTCGGTGGATGAAGCCGTCGCCGTGGCGGAGAAGGTCGGGTATCCCGTGCTGGTTCGCCCGTCCTACGTGCTCGGCGGCCGGGGCATGCAGATCGTCTACGACGAACCCTCGCTGCGCGACTACTTCGCCCGCGCAGTAGGAGTGGCACCCGGCTATCCGATACTCATTGATTCGTTCCTCGAGGATGCCTTCGAAGCGGACGTCGACGCCATTTCCGATGGCACCCGCTGCGTGATCGGCGGGGTCATGCAGCACATCGAGGATGCCGGGATCCACTCGGGCGACTCGGCCTGCGTCCTGCCGCCTTACCTCATTTCCGAGGCGCAGGTGGACCAGATGCGGCGGCACACCCGCGCCTTCGCCGAGAAGATCGGGGTGGTGGGTCTGCTCAATGTGCAATACGCCATCAAGAACGGGGTGGTTTACGTGCTCGAGGTAAACCCCCGAGCGTCACGCACGGTTCCTTTCGTCTCCAAGACCACCGGTGTCTCGCTCGCCAGCCTGGCTGCGGCCGTCATGGTGGGAAAGACCCTGGATGAGCTCGGCCTCAAGGACGATGTGATTCAACCCTACGTGGCAGTGAAGGAGGCCGTCTTCCCCTTCAACAAGCTGCGGGGCGTGGATCTGATTCTTGGCCCGGAAATGCGCTCCACCGGCGAGGTCATGGGCATCGCGGACTCCTTCGGCATGGCCTTCGCCAAGGCGCAGCACGCGGCCGACGGCGCCCTGCCACAGTCCGGGTCGGTGTTCGTCACCGTGAATGATCACGACAAGGAAAACGTGGTTCCCATCGCCCGCCGGTTCCACGAAATGGGCTTCCGGATTCTGGCCACCGAAGGAACTGCCCGACACCTTCGGGTTCGGGGAATCCCGGCCGAGCGGGTTCTCAAGGTCTACGAGGGGCGGCCCAACGCGATCGATCTCATCGTGTCGGGAAAAATTCAGCTGCTCGTCAACACGCCCCTCGGCAAGCTCACCCAGCAGGATGATTACCAGATCCGCGCGGCGGCACTGCAGCATCGGGTGCCCTACACCACAACGTTATCGGCCACCGCAGCGGCCTGTGACGCGATCATCGCGTTGAAGAGTCGGGTCGGCGAGGTGCGGTCGCTTCAGGAATGGCATCTCCTGGGTCGTGAGGTGCTTCAGGAGACCACGGGGTGAGTGCGCGGGCGACAGGCTTCCTATCCGACCTGCGTGCCGCGGTGGGTGGGGAAGTCCGGGAAGCCGAGCCGTTGGGGCGCTACTCGACGTACCGGATCGGCGGCCCGGCGACGATGCTTTTCCCTCGCTCGGTGGAAGACATCGAGCGCGCCGTCGGCTTGGCAACCAATCGCGGCGTTTCGTGGTTTGCGCTGGGGCTCGGGTCGAACGTCCTTCTTCCCGACGAAGGCCTGGATGCGCTGGTCATCCGTTTGGGCAAGGGACTCGACGCGATCAACTCGGATGGGGATCGCTGGACGATCGGAGCCGGGCTGCCTGCGCCAATCGCCGCGAGGCGTACGGCCGAGGCTGGCTGGAGTGGTCTGCACAAGATGGTAGGGGTCCCGGGCAGCGTAGGCGGCGGGGTGTTCATGAACGCCGGCTGCCACGGCGCCGAATGGGCCGATGTGATCGAAACGGTGACGGTGGTCGATTGGGACGGCGCCGTCCGGCAGCAGCGTCGCGATCGATATCCCCTTCGCGTACCGGCGAAGCGGCCTCGCGGGGACGATCGTGGTGGAGACCCAGGTGCGGCTGCAGCCCGAGACCCCGGCTCGTCTCACGGAAGAAGTGAACGACCTGTTTCGCTGGCGGCAGGAGGGCACCCCGTTCAACCGGCCCTGCTGCGGAAGCGTCTTCACCAATCCACCCACTCCGGTCGCTGCGAATCTGCGCACCGCGGGGCAGTTGGTGGATGCCGCTGGACTCAAGGGCTTTGCCGTCGGAGCGGCGGAAGTCTCGACCCTTCACGCCAACTACATCGTCAATACCGGCGGTGCCACGGCTCGGCAGGTGCGCGAGGTGATCAGTCACGTGAGGCGAACCGTGCGCGAGCGGTTCGGTGTTGACCTGGAGCTCGAGGTCAAGGTGGTGGGCAGTGATGGCCGCGCGAGTAGCGAGCCGTAGGCCCTAAGCCTTAAGCCATAGGCCATAAGCTTTAGGCCTAAGGCCTATGGCCTATGGCATAAGGCTCTTTAAACCGACTGGGAACCAGCATGTCCGACTATTTCGTGCACGAATCCAGCTACCTCGACCCCGGCGCTGTGGTCGGCAAAGGCACCAAGATCTGGCATTTCTGCCATGTGATGCCCGGAGCCGTGATCGGTGAACGGTGCAACTTGGGGCAGAATGTCGTGGTCATGCCCGGTACCCGGATCGGGAACAACGTGAAGGTGCAGAACAACGTCTCGATCTACGAGGGGGTCGTGCTGGAAGACGATGTCTTTTGCGGGCCAAGCTGCGTCTTCACCAATGTGACCAATCCGCGGAGCCACGTCTCCCGGAAGAGCGAATACCGCGCAACACTGGTTCGCCGCGGTGCCTCGATCGGTGCCAACGCGACGATTGTTTGTGGCTCGACCCTCGGGGAATACTGCTTCATCGGCGCCGGCGCCGTGGTCACCAGCGACGTGCCAGCCTATGCCCTCATGGTGGGAGTTCCGGCTCGCCGGGTCGGGTGGATGTGCCAGTGTGGGAACCGGCTGACAGTCAAGGATGGGACCGCCCGTTGTGGGAGTTGCGGCACGGGTTATCGCGAGCGTCAAGGCGTGCTGGAAATGATTGATTCTCCCCGTAGCGCGGGCTAGCTTTCCGCCGCTTTTCGGTCCCCTTTTTGTCCCGTTTTTTGATGAGGATGGAGTGAACGTTCCGCTGCTCGACCTTGTGGCCCAGTTCCAGTCCATCAGGGAGGAAGTACTGCCCCGGATGATGGCGGTTATCGAACGCCAGGCCTTCATCATGGGCACCGAAGTACCTGAGCTCGAGGCCGCGATCGCCAAGCTCTCGGCCGCTAAACATGGGATTGCCTGCGCGAGCGGAACGGACGCCCTGCTGCTGCCCCTCATGGCGCTGAACCTGAAGACTGGTGACGAGGTCATCACCACGGCCTTCACCTTCTTCGCCACGGCGGGGACGATCCACAATACCGGCGGGAAACCGGTGTTCGTGGACATCGACCCGGACACGTTCAACATCCTGCCTTCGGCCATCGAAGCAGCGATCACGCCCCGCACCAAAGCGATCGTCGTGGTTCACCTGTTCGGCCAGATGGCGCCGATGGAGGCGATTCTACCTGTCGCCGAGCGGCACGGGTTGGCGGTCATCGAAGATGCGGCGCAGGCCATCGGCGCAAGGCGCCGCATCGGGGGCACCTGGCGGATGGCCGGAGAGCTGGGGAGCGTCACCGGCTTCTCCTTCTTTCCGAGCAAGAACCTGGGCGCCTGGGGTGATGGTGGGATGATGGTGACCCAGGATGATGCGCTTGCCGCCCGTCTCCGGAAGCTGCGGCTGCACGGCGGCGCCAAGCAGTATCATCATGAAGAAGTCGGCACTAACAGCCGGCTCGATACTCTACAGGCGGCGATCCTCCTGGCCAAGCTCCCTCACCTCGCGGCCTGGAGCGAGGCGCGCAGGCGCCATGCCGCGTTCTACCAGCAGGCCTTCGCCGGCATGCCTGAGGTCTGTACGCCCAAGACCGATCCCGCCAACGAGCATATCTTCCACCAGTACACGCTCCGCGTGGAGCGGCGCGATGAGCTCCTGGCACACCTGAAGGAGAAGGGGATTGGCTGCGCGGTCTATTATCCCACCCCGCTCCACCTGCAGCCCTGCTTCGGATACCTGGGTTATGCCGAGGGTCGGCTCCCGGCCACCGAGGCGGTCACCGACACGGTTATTTCTCTGCCGATCTATCCGGAGTTGAGCGCGGCCCAGCGCGAGGCGGTCGTGCAGGCTGTTAAGGGATTCTACAGTTGAGCCGGCTCAAGGTCGGCGTCATAGGCGCGGGCGCCTGGGGGAGGAATCACGTCCGCACCGCGGCCGCCTCCGCTGATGCCGAGCTGGTTGCCATCTGCGATGCGAATCCCGAGACGCGCGCCAGCCTCGCGAAGCAGTACCCCGGCGCAACCGTCACCGATTCCGTGGCCACGCTGCTGCAAAAGGTCGAGGCGGTCATCGTGGCGACCCCGGCCGCCAGCCACGCCGAACTCGGCAATAGGGCGATCGAGGCGGGAATTCCCGCCCTGGTCGAGAAGCCATTTGCCCTGACCGTGGCGGATGCCGAACGGCTGGCGGAGAATGCCGAGAAGCGCAAGGTCCCGATCCTGGTGGGGCACCTGCTCGAGTATCACCCGGTGGTCGAGCGGCTCCGCGAGATGCTGGCGAAACAGGAACTGGGGGACCTCTACTATCTCTACGCCCAGCGGGTCAATCTCGGACAGATCCGCCCCGACGAGAATGCGCTCTGGAGCTTCGGGCCCCATGACGTCTCCGTGGCTCTCTTTCTCCTGGGCGAGATGCCGGTGACCCTGAGCGCTCAGGGGAAGTCCTACCTCCAGCGCGGCATTGAGGACGTAGTCTTCCTCAATCTCACCTTCGCCTCCGGGGTCATGGCGCACGTCCAGATGTCATGGCTCGACCCCCACAAGGTCCGTCGGCTCACCGTTGTGGGCTCCCGGCAGATGGCTGTCTTCGATGACATGCAGCCCCGGGAGAAACTCACCATCTACGACAAGGGCGTGAACCGTCCGCCCGAGTACCGCTCGTACGGCGAGAGTCTCACCATCCGGGAGGGCGACATTTTCATTCCGCGCCTGGCGAACGTGGAGCCGCTCACGGTCCAGTTCCAGCATTTCATCAGGGTGGTCCGCGGCCAGGAAAAGGGCCGGGCGGATCACGCCGACGGAGTGCGCGTGGTGCGGGTACTCGATGCCGCCACCCGTTCGCTGGCCCAGGGAGGCGCGCCCGTCTCCCCCGGCCGCGCCTGAGCCGGAGCACGCCAGATGCACATAGCGGTCATCGGAACGGGATACGTCGGACTGGTTACCGGGGCGTGCCTTGCCGAAACCGGTAACGATGTGGTCTGCGCCGACATCGATGCGCGGAAGATCGAACGGCTCAAGGCCAACGACATTCCGATCTACGAACCGGGTCTCGAGGAACTGGTCCGCCGCAATCAGGCCGAGGAGCGGCTCAGCTTCACGACCGATGTCGGCGCGGCGGTCGAAGCGGCCCAGGTGGTATTCATCGCCGTCGGCACGCCGCCCGACGAGGATGGCTCCGCCGATCTCCAGCACGTGCTGTCCGTCGCGGGAACCATCGGCCGCCACATGAATCGCTCCAAAGTGGTGGTCACCAAGTCTACCGTTCCCGTGGGCACCGCCGAGCGGGTCCGCGGTGCGGTGAAGGCGGAGACCAAGGTTCCCTTCTGGGTCTGCTCCAATCCCGAGTTCCTGAAGGAAGGAGCCGCGATCGACGATTTCATGAAGCCCGACCGGATCGTGGTGGGAGTGGACGCCCCGGAATCCCGCGAACTCATGGCCGAGCTCTACGCCCCCTTCGTGCGTACCGGGCAATCCGGTGCTCTTCATGGACATCCCGTCTGCCGAGGTGACCAAGTATGCCGCCAACGCGATGCTGGCGACCCGGATCTCGTTCATGAACCAGATCGCCGAGTTCTGCGAGCGGGTGGGAGCCGACGTGAAGGAAGTCCGGCAGGGCATCGGCACCGACCGACGCATCGGTCAGGCCTTCCTGTTCCCGGGACCCGGATACGGCGGATCCTGTTTCCCCAAGGACGTGAAAGCCTTGATTCGGTCGGGCAAGGAGATCGGTCTCGAGTTCGATCTGCTCGTGGCGACCGAGGCGGTGAACGACCGGCAGAAACTGGTGCTGCTGCGGAAGACCAGGGAGGCACTGGGAGGAAGTCTCTCGGGGAAGACGGTCAGCGTCTGGGGCCTCGCCTTCAAGGCGGAGACGGACGACATGCGGGAGAGCCCGGCTATTCCCCTGGTCGCCGGTCTGCTCGACGGCGGGGCGAAGGTGCAGGTGCACGATCCCAAGGCGATGCACACCGCCCGAGAACTCTTCGGTGAGCGGATCACCTATGCGCCGGACCCCTATCACGCCGTCGAGGGCGCGGACGCGCTGGTGATCGTGACCGAGTGGCTGGTGTACCGGAACCCCGACTTCGATCGATTGAAGAGTCTGCTCCGCCGGCCGGTGGTGATCGACGGGAGGAACCTGTTCGATCCGCATCGCATGCGGGCGATGGGATTCGAGCATCACGGCATCGGTCGTCGCCGCCCATGAGAGTCCTCATCACCGGCGCCGCCGGATTTCTGGGCTCGCACCTCACCGACCGGTTCCTCGCCGAGGGTCACGAGGTTGTGGGGATGGACAACTTCATCACCGGGTCCCGCGACAACATCGCCCACCTGGAGTCCCAACCACGCTGGAGCTTCGTCGAGCACAACGTCACCAAGTTCATCGCGGTGGACGGTCCGCTCGATGGCGTCCTGCACTTCGCCTCCCCGGCCAGTCCGATCGACTACCTCGAGCTGCCGATTCAAACGCTCAAGGTCGGCTCGCTGGGCACCCATAATTCGCTCGGATTGGCCAAGGCCAAGGGCGCCAGGTTCCTGCTGGCCTCCACCTCCGAGGTCTACGGCGATCCCCAGATCCACCCCCAGCCCGAGAGCTACTGGGGCCACGTCAATCCGGTCGGCCCTCGGGGTGTGTACGACGAGGCCAAGCGTTTCGCCGAGGCCATCACCATGGCCTATCACCGCTTTCACCACATCGACACCCGCATCGTGCGGATCTTCAACACCTACGGACCGCGGATGAGACCGGGAGATGGCAGGGTGGTGTCGAACTTCATCGTGCAGGCGCTGCGTGGTGAGCCGCTCACCGTGTACGGCGACGGCTCGCAGACCCGCTCGTTCTGTTATGTCTCCGATCTCATCGACGGGATCTACCGGCTCTTCGGCAGCGCGAGAACCGACCCCACCAACATCGGCAATCCCGGAGAGTTCACCGTGCAGCAGCTGGCCGAGGCGGTGCTGCGCCTCACCCGATCAAGCTCGCCAATCGATCGGCGGCCGCTCCCGGTGGACGACCCCAAGGTCCGGAAGCCTGATCTGACCATTGCCCGAAGCGAACTACGGCTGGGAGCCCACGGTGCCGCTCGAGGAAGGGTTGGTGAAGACCATCGCGTACTTCCGCGGTCTGCTCGCTTCATGACGCGGATCCTGGTGACGGGGGCGGCCGGCTTCATCGGCTCTCACCTGTCCGAGGCGCTGGTGGCCCGCGGCGACGAAGTGCTCGGTATCGACAACTTCGATCCGTTCTATCCCCGGGCGGTCAAGGAGCGAAACCTCGAGGCGCTCCGGCAGCAGCCGCGATTCAGCTTCCGGGAGATGGACCTGCTGGATCGCGCCGCACTGCAAAGCCTCCTTACGTCCGGATGCTGTCGTTGTGCACCTCGCGGCAAAGGCCGGCGTGCGGCCTTCGCTTGCCGCACCGCTCGACTATGTGCGGGCCAACCTGCTCGGCACCCAGTCGGCTGCTGGACGCCGCGAAGGGAGCAGGGGTTTCCCGCTTCGTGTTCGGCTCGTCATCCTCGGTCTACGGCAACGACACGCCGCCGCCGTTTCGGGAAGATGTTCCCGCGGTGGGCGCCATCTCTCCGTATGGCGCCACCAAGCGATCCGGAGAACTGTTGCTGAACTGCTTCGCGCCCCATGCGAAATTGAGGGCCGCGGCACTCCGGTTCTTTACCGTCTACGGACCGCGGCAGCGTCCCGACCTGGCGATTCACTCCTTTGCCCACCGCTTCGCCCGGGGCGAGCCGGTCACCCTCTTCGGTGACGGTACCGAATCGCGGGACTACACCTATGTGGCGGACATCGTCGCCGGGGTCACGGCGGCGATAGACTGGACCGCCAAGGCTCCGGTGGGACTCGAGATCTTCAATCTGGGCAGTCGCGAGCCGATTCGGCTCAAGACCATGGTGGATGAGCTCGCCGGGGCGATGGGGGTGACCCCACAGATTCAGTGGGCATCTCGACAACCGGGTGACGTCCTGCATACGTTCGCCGATCTCACAAAATCCGAACGGATGCTGGGGTTCCGCCCCCGTACCACATTCCGCGAGGGTATTCGTCAGTTCCTGGCCTGGTTCGAGGAGACCTATGCGCGTCAGTGAGGAGAGCTATGCGCGTCAGTGACGAACCCCTGATCAATCAGGCGCGGGAGCGTTTCGCGCTCCAGGACTACTACGGCGCCATTCATCTGCTGGAGCACGTAGTCAACGGAGGCAAACAGTTCGCTGACGCGCACCACCTGCTGGGACTCTCCTTCGCGCTCCTGGGCCAGGCGCAGCGAGCCCTGGCCCATTTCGAACGGGCCCTGGAGCTCAATCCGCGCTACATCGAGGCCCACATTCACCGCGGCATCCTGCTCAACGACATGGGCCGGACCGAGGAGGCTACCGAGGCCTTCCGGACCGCCGCGTCGCACAACGTGCGGCACTCCTCCGGTTTCCCCTCGCACGTGGCGGCCAACCTGGCCAACCATCACGCCCTGCTGGCCACCGCGTATGCGGAATCGGGCGCCATCGAGCAGGCGATCGAGCAGTTCTACCGCGCGGTGGAACTGGGGCCCGGCTTCGCCGACATCCGCTATCGTCTCGCGCGCACCCTGCTCGAATCAGGCGACGCGCTGGCCGCGCGGGAAGAGCTGGAGCGGGTGGTTCAGGACCGGCCCAACTTCCTGGATGCGCTGGCTTCGCTGGGCCTCGCGCGGTACCTGTCGGGCGACGTGGCCGGCGCCGAGCAGGTGTGGCGGGAATGTCTCCTGGAGCGTCCCAAGAATGCGCGGGTCGAAGCCTACCTCGCGATGCTCGAACGGAACTCGGAGTGAAACGTCTGTGGTTTCTGCTGCTGCTCTCCGCTTGCGGCGGACGGGCAGCGGATCACGAGCGCCTGGCTGACGCCGCCTATGGGCGGGCCGAATACCAGACCGCGCTGCAGGAATATCGCGCAGCCGCCAAACTGAGCCAGAACGCGCGGGTCTCGGCCAAGCTCGGTGCCGCGGCGCTCAAGGCCGGGGAAATCCGGGAAGCCGCCGAGGCGTATCGTCAGCTCGCTTCACAGGATCCTTCGCGGGCCGACGAAGCGGCGACCGGGCTCGAGTTGGTCGCCAAGGCGGCGGAACGGGCCGGTGATGGTTCGGCGCTTCAGCTTGCGGTAGTCACCCTGCGCGGCGTAGCACCCAATCGAGTCGTAGCGCGGTATACCCTGGGGCTGACCCGGAGCGGGAAGCTGTCGCCGGAAGAAACGGTGGCGATCGCTCCCGCGGCTCTCGCGTCGGCTCCCGACGCGGCGACCGCGGATTCGATCCTGTTGCTGTATGCTGGAGCCTCGCGTGAAACCACGGCCTGTGAGGCCGCGGCCGGAGCGTACGAAACGGTTCTCCGCCGCACCCGCGACCCGGCAACCCGGGCCAAGGCGGCCAGCGGTTACGGGCTGTGCGCCATTCAGCTCGGGCAGGAGGCGTTGACGGTGGACCAGGCGGAGGTCGCGGCGCGGTGGTTCGGCAAAGCGGCTGGATTCAGCAGCGGCTCGATGACCGGTCGCAGAGCCCTGGTCGGCCTGGGCGACGCTCGCATCAAACTCGGTGATATTCTCGGCGCCGCGATCGCTTACCAGGACGCGATCGACCCCGAGCCAACAGACTCGATCAGCATCATGGCCCGCCAGCGGCTTTCGGCGCTCGGCAATGCTGCCAACGCCAACTGACTTCCCGTCTCATGCGCCAGTCTTTCCTGCCCATCGCTTTCGCGTTATTCGCCCTCACCGCATGCGGCGGCCGTAAATCGGAACCCATCGGAGCTCCCAGCCCGGTTGCGACTGGAGCCAGTCCGGAAGAGGTGTCGAAACTCTGGCAGTCCGCTCTCCAGGAATATTCGGCCGGCCATTGGGGTGACGCTGCGGAACGTCTGGAGCGGCTCACGCTCGAACTCCCGCCCGGAGACAGCCTCGCGGTCGAAGTCCGGTTCCGGCTGGCCGAATGCTACTTCCAGCAAAAGAGCCAGTTGCAGGCCACCCGGGAATTCCGCCGGGTCTCCGACGACACGCCGAACAACCCGCTCGCTCCCGAGGCCCTCCTCCGCGCGGGAGACGCCTTTGCCGATCTCTGGCGCCGGCCCGAGCTGGATCCTTCCTATGGCCAGAGCGCCCTGGCCACCTATCAGGAGCTGATCAACCGCTATCCCAACACGCCGGCGGCAGTCAAGGCGAAGTTACGGGTGGCCGATCTCGAGGAGAGTTTCGCCAAGAAGGAATACAAGGCGGCACTGTTCTACCTTCGGCTCAAGGCCTACGACTCGACGATTCTGTACCTGCGGGACTTGATCGCCACCTATCCCCGCGCTTCCGTAGCTCCCGAGGCCCTGGTCAAGCTGATCGGGGTGTACAACAAGCTCGGTTATTCGGAAGATGCGACCGAGACCTGCGGCTATCTCCGGCGGTTCCATCCGGGGACCCCGCACACCGAAGAGGTCTGCCCGGTCGCGCAATGATCGGCCTGTTTGGCGGCTCCTTTGACCCCATTCATCACGGGCACCTGATCGTAGCCCAGGCCGTTCTCGAGGCGCTCGATCTCGAAGAAATGCGCTTCGTTCCCGCCTTTGAACAACCCTTCAAACAAGGCCGTCACGGGGCACCACCGGAGGTGAGGGCCCACATGGTCTCCCTGGCCATCGCGGGGCAACCCCGTTTCCGGCTGGAAACCGCCGAACTGGATCGAGGCGGACCCTCCTACACCATCGATACCCTCCGGGCGCTGCATGCCCGAGAACCCGGGCAGCGTTTTGCCCTGCTGGTGGGGGCCGACGCCGCCCGGGAGCTAGCCCAATGGCGGGAGGGAGACCTGATTCCGACCCTGGCTCAGGTTATCGTGTTTGCCCGGCCGGGGGTGGAGTTGGAGGAACTGCCCGAGGGGGCCAAGGTGGTGCGGGTGCCAAGGTTGGACATTTCAGCCACCGAGATCCGGCGGCGGGTGGCTGGAACGGCGCCCCATCCGGTACTGGGTCCCGGACCCGGTGGCAGCGTGTATCTTGGCGCAGGGATTATATTTGAAGGATGCTTAAGAAACTCGCTACCGCAGTCTTCGGCACCCGATACGACCGGGACGTCAAGAAAATCCGGCCGATCGTTGAAGCCATCAAACGCCACGAAGCACAGCTTGGGAGCTTGTCCGAGGACGAGCTGCGGGCCCAGACCCCCAAGTTTCGCGACCGGCTGGCCCAGCGCGTCGCCCCGATCAAGGCGGAGCTGGACGATGTCCGGCAGCTACGCCACAACTGTGCCGATCCCGAAGAGCGGGACAAGCTCGAGGATCGCTACCACCAGCTGGAAATCCGGTACAAGAAGGAGCTGAAGACGGCCCTCGACGACCTGCTTCCCGAGGCCTTCGCGACGGTACGGGAGGCGACCCGGAGGCTGTTGGGCACCAAGGTCATGGTGACCGGTCACGAGCTCACCTGGGACATGGTGCCGTACGATGTCCAGCTGATCGGGGGAATCGTCCTGCACCAGGGCAAGATCGCGGAGATGGCAACCGGCGAAGGAAAGACGCTGGTGGCGACGCTCCCGCTCTACCTCAACGCGCTGGCGGGGCGCGGGGCGCATCTCGTCACCGTGAACAACTACCTGGCCCGCCGCGACTCCCAGTGGATGGGTCACGTCTTCAAGTACCTGGGCCTCACCGTCTCCTGCCTGGACGACACCGAGCCTTCCTCGCCCGAGCGCCGCGCGGCCTATCAGGCCGACATCACCTACGGCACCAACAACGAGTTCGGCTTCGACTACCTCCGCGACAACATGGTGTTCACCCTGGACCACCGGGTCCAGCGGGAACACGCGTATGCCATCATCGACGAGGTGGATTCGATCCTGATCGATGAAGCCCGGACTCCGCTCATCATCTCGGGTCCGGTGGGCAACGAGAAGGACGAGAAGTACGGCGAGTTCAACCGCCAGGTCGCCGAGATGGTCCGCAAGCAGTCAGGGGTGGTCAGCAACCTTCTGGCCGAGGCGGAACGGCTGCTCGAAGATCCCAAACGGCAGAATGACGCCGCGGTCAAGCTCTACCTGGCGCGGCTCGGCATGCCGAAGAACAAGAAGCTGCTCAAGATGCTCAACGAGCAGGGCATCAAGCAGGCGGTGCAGCGGGTCGAGCTGGATCACATCGCCGACCGGAAGCTGCCGACCAGGCAGCAGAGCATGCGGGAGCTTGAGGACGCGCTCTACTTCGTTCTCGACGAGAAGGGCCATGCCGTGCACCTGACGGACCAGGGTGCCACCACGATGTCGCCCAATGAGCCCGGTCTCTTCCTCGTCCCGGACATCTCGGAGGAAATTCACCGGATCGACCACGATCCGGCACTGTCGCCGGCCGAACGAGTGGCAAAGCGCCGGGAAGTCGAGTCCGACTATGCGCTGAAGAGCGAAAAGCTCCACATCATCCACAAGCTGCTGCAGGCGCATGCGCTGTACGAGAAAGAAGTGGACTACCTGGTCCAGGATGGCCAGGTGCTCATCGTGGACGAGTTCACCGGGCGCATCATGGCCGGCCGCCGCTGGGCGGACGGGCTGCACCAGGCGGTGGAAGCGAAGGAGAACGTGCAGGTGAAGGGCGAGACCCAGACGCTCGCCACGATCACGATTCAGAACTACTTCCGGATGTACGACAAGCTGGCCGGCATGACCGGTACGGCCGAGACGGAAGAGACCGAGTTCTTCACCATCTACGGGCTCGAGGTGTCCGTCATCCCGACCAACAAGCCGGTGCGGCGGGACGACGAGCAGGACCACATCTACAAGACCCGGCGCGAGAAGAACAATTCGATCATCGACGAGGTCGAAAGGCTGCACGGCCTCGGACTGCCGGTCTTGATCGGTACCGTGACGGTCGAAGTCTCCGAGACCCTCTCCCGTCAGCTCAAGCGGCGGGGCCTCAAGCACGAAGTGCTCAACGCCAAGTACCACCAGCGGGAAGCCGAGATCGTGGCGGGCGCGGGGCAGAAGGCCGCCATCACGATCGCCACCAACATGGCGGGCCGCGGTACCGACATTAAGCTGGGCGCCGACCTGGACCTCACCACCAGTCCCGCCGGCCTGCAGATCATCGGCACGGAACGTCACGAGTCGCGCCGGATCGACCGTCAGCTGAGAGGCCGCTCGGGCCGTCAGGGCGATCCGGGCCGTTCGATCTTCTTCCTCTCGCTGGAAGACGACCTGATGCGGCTGTTCGGTTCCGATCGCATCGCGCGGTGGATGGACAAGGGCGGGGCGGAGGAGGGAGAAGTGATCTCCCATCCCTGGGTCACCGGCGCCATCAGCCAGGCCCAGAAACGGGTGGAGCTGCAGAATTTCCAGGCCCGGAAACGGCTCCTCGAATACGACGATGTGATGAACCAGCAGCGCGAAGTGGTCTATTCCCTCCGACTGTTCGCGCTGGAGCGGGGTGAGCAGCTCAAGGCCGAAGCCACCCGAATGGTTGATGGCGCGGTCGAGCGGGTGGTCACTACCATGCTGGCCGAGGCGAAGAATCCGGCGGAATTCGATCGGGCCGGAGTTCAGTCCGCGCTGACCATGCAGTTCCTGGTGTCCGCCGACGATCTGCTCGATCCGGCCAAGGCCGGCGACCTCACCGGCATGGTCGCCGCGGCCCGCGCCGAGGCTCATCGCACGCTGACCCGGAAGCTCGAATACCTGGCCGAGTTCGGGAAGAGCATTGCGGTGCCCGATGTCGACATGCAGGTCCTGTCGACGGTCATGCTGGCGGTGCTGGACGAGAAGTGGAAGGACCACCTGTACGATCTCGATCAGCTGCGGAACGCGATCCAGTATCGGGCCTACGGACAGAAGGATCCGTTGGTCGAATACAAGAAGGAAGCGTTCGAGATGTTCGAGGATCTGATGCGGGACGTGCAGGCGACGTTTACCGAGCGGTTCCTCAAGATCCAGGTGACGGCCGAGCCGCCGCGGCAGCAAGCACCTCCGCCTGGAGCGTTCGGTGGCCGCCGGCCGGCTCCGCCGACTCAGCCCACCAAACCTGAGCCGGTCGAGCGGCGCGGACGAGCTGTTTGCGCCGTCGACCCGGAGCGAACCGGTCCGCTCAGCCGGCGAGGCCCGCCCCGGCGTCATTGTCGACCAATCTTGGCCCGATGCGCGCGGCGACGGGCGTGGTGCCCGAGGTGGGCCGGAACGATCCCTGTCCCTGCGGATCAGGCAAGAAGTACAAGAAGTGTCACGGGGCGGGGAGGTAGGGAAATTGATGATTGCCGATTGCTGATTGAAGATTGAGGGGGCAGTTGTTCAATCGGCAATCGGCAATCAGCAATTGCTGTTTTTCTCCCCATCGCGAGTTTCCTCGGTCCCACGGTCCGGGCCATTCCTTCCTAGTTTGCGGCGGTGCCGCCCTCTGCGTCAAACCTTGCTGCCACTGACCTCCCCCGAGAGCGCCTCTGGGCCCTTGGCGTCGGTGCCCTGACCTCGACGGAATTGCTCGCCATTCTGCTGGGCACCGGAGAACGAGGTCTCGGCGTGGCCGATGTTGCCGCCCGGCTGCTCGAGCTCAGCGGCGGGTCCCTCCGGCGGCTCGCGGCCCGGCCCTCGGCGGAACTCATGCGCACCCGCGGGGTCGGACCTGCCAAGGCCGCGCGGCTGGTCGCTGCCTTTGAACTCGCTTCCCGACTGGCCCAGGAGTCCCGTCCCGCCGCACTCCGGATTCGGGAACCGGAGGACGTCGTCCGTTTGCTTGGGTGCCCGGCTCCGCGACCTGTCCGGTGGAAGAGTTCCACCTGCTGGCGCTCGACAGCCAGAGCCAGGTGCTGCGCGATGTCCTGGTTACTCGCGGACTGCTCAACAGTTCCCTGGTGCATCCCCGCGAGGTGTTCCGCGCCGGCGATTGCCGAGGCGGCCGCGGGCATCATCGTGGTGCACAATCATCCGAGTGGAGATCCCACTCCTTCTCCCGAAGACCGTTCAGTCACCAGGCAACTGGTCGAGGCCGGGCGCTTGCTCGATCTGCCGCTGTACGATCACGTCATTCTGGCGGGCGACCGGTTCCTCAGCTTCGCGACGGCGGGTCTGCTGTGAGCGAACCCATGGCGGTCTCTGAGAGTTGGGCTGGTTCATAACGGCTCAAATCAGTTCACCCATTGAGCATTCCGGTACCGTAGCGTACGTTGAGGCGTTGTGCAGCCCTCCTCGAAAGGGTGGGACTATGCACCACGTCTCTCGTCTATTGCCCCGCCTGCTTGGCGCGGGCCTCTTCGCAATCATCTCCCTCGGGTTCTTCCCACGGGCGGCCTCTGGTCAGGGCTGAATGCCGCTCCGCATGACATCCAGTTTGGGTGTCCAGGGAGATGCCTACTTGCCGGCCGGCCACTTTGAGTTCGGCGCCAGCTATCGCTGGCTCCGGGCCAACGAGGGAGACTTCTTCGTCGGTACCGCGAATGAGCCACCACCGCCCGCGCTCCAGCCGCCCCACGGCGAGCCGATCAGAGTCGATGTTCACACCTTCACCCTGGGTCTCACCTACGCGGCAACCAACCAGGTCAGGCTGAACCTCGCTGTGCCGTTCCAGATCGGCAAGCCTATCGGTCGTCCACGATGACCTCGAGCGCCATTCCCAGAGCGTGACCGGATTGGGCGACGTGACCCTCAGCGGTGGCGCTCTGGCTCTTCAACCCTCAAACCAGCCCGACTGGCAACCTGTCGCTCGGTCTGGGCATAAAGGCTCCGACCGGAAGCTATAGCAACACCGACTGGTTCTACACGACGACCGGCCCGCAGCAGCGCACGGTCGATGCGTCCGTCCAGCCAGGGGACGGTGGCTGGGGCATCATCCTGGATCTGCAGGCGTTTCTACGAGATTGTCCCGAGGGCTGTCGGTTACCTGTCCGCGTCTTACCTCCTCAACCCCAAAGAGCGGACCGACGTCCAGCCGCGCCCGCGTCGGGCCTGCCAGGAGGTGGGGTGAGGCGGGTACGCCGTACTACTTGTCGGTGCCCGACGCCTACTCGGTCCGGGGAGGCCTGTCCTTTACCGTGTTGCCTCAGCAGGGCCTTTCCACGACTATCGGCGGACGGATTGACGGCGTCCCGGTTCAGGACGTGATCAACGGCGGCGACGACAACTTCCGGCGGCCGGGCTACGACGCCTTCCTCGATCTCGGGCTGGACCTGGCGCGAGGACCCAACACTTTCACCGTGAACGTTCCAGTGAGATTCATGGCCGATCGGAGAGCGAACCTCTATTGATCGGGAAGCTAGGCGATCGCCAGGGGGTGGAAACCTGGCCCAAGTCCGAGGTCTTCGCTCGGCTACACTCACCGGTTCTGACCGGCGGCCGACGGCCTGGAAGCACCCTAGGGCCACCCCGTGCCCTTGGTCGAGGGCGAATCTCTCCGCGATCAAGATGGAATGACAATTCACTCGGCAACCTGGTTTCACGGCCTGACGTGGCCCTCGGTGGTTTGCGCCGCCGCATTGGCGTTGGTGACTTCGCCGGCCAGTACTCAGGAAACTCCGAACGGTCACGCGGCCGCCGTGGCAGAGGGTCAACCGGCACCGGACTTCACCCTCAAGACCCTGCAAGGCGATCGGGTTCACCTCGGCGAGCAGCGGGGCCGGCCGGTCCTCGTCAACTTCTGGGCCTCCTGGTGTAAGCCGTGTGCGGCGGAGATGCCGCACATCCTGGCTGCGTACGATTCACTCCGCGATCGCGGCCTGACGGTGCTGGCGGTCAATCTCACTGATCAGGAGCGCTCCAAGGATGTGCGTCGATTCGTGGAGTCGTTCAAGCTGACATTTCCCGTGCTTCTCGACGAACGGGGCCGAGTGCGGGAGCTGTATGAGCTCGCCACGGTTCCGACCTCAGTCTTCGTGGACAGCGCGGGAGTGGTGCGGCGAGTGGTCCCGGGGCCTCTCTCTTCCGAAGCGCTGGCGCGCGGCCTGTCGATGATCCTTGAGACGCCCTGAGGCATAGGCGCCTTCAGGCGTACCTCGGGCTCGCCTCGTATCCTAACGAGGTCTTGACCGCTCGACTCTTTCAGCGAGCGATCAAGGAGCGCAATGGGGACCACTGGTTCATTCGAGATTCTCCGAGCGGTCCTGACGGACCGCTACACCGTGGTTCGGGAAATCGGTCGCGGCGGCATGGCGACCGTCTATCTCGCGCAGGACCTGAAGCATCCTCGCCAAGTAGCGCTCAAGGTCCTCCGACCCGAGTTGGCTGGAGCGCTCGGTCGCGGAACGCTTCCTGCGAGGAAATCGAACCGCCTCCCGGCTCCAGCACCCCCATATCCTCGGCCTACTCGACTCCGGCACCGCCGACCACCTCCTCTACTACGTGATGCCCTACGTGGAAGGTGAATCGCTGCGTCAGCGCCTCGATCGGGAGACCCAACTACCGGTGGAACAGGCGGTCGCCCTCACGCGGGAGGTGGCCGATGCACTGGACTATGCCCACACCCAGGGCGTGATTCACCGCGACATCAAGCCCGAGAACATCCTGCTCTCCGGTGGCCATGCGCTGGTAGCGGACTTCGGCATCGCCAAGGCTCTCGACGCGCTGGCGGCGAGAAGCTGACCGAGACGGGCCTTTCGCTCGGCACCCCCGACTACATGAGCCCGGAGCAGGCCTCGGCGACCCGTCCCTCGATGGCCGAAGCGATCTCTACGCGCTCGGCTGCGTGCTGTACGAGATGCTCGCGGGGCCCCTCCCTTCACGGGTCCGAGCGCGCAGTCGATCCTGGCCCGCCATGGTCGATCCGGTCCCGAGCCTCCACACGGTGCGGGCCACCGTGCCGGCCGGGATCGAGTGGGCCATCACCAAGGCGATGGCCAAGGTGCCCGCGGACCGCTTCGCCTCGGCCGGCGAGTTCGCCGACGCCTTGGCCCATCCCGAGCGCGCGCCGGTGTAGCGAGCCCGCCGGACCCGGATGCTACGCGCGGTCCTCGGAGTCAGCGCGTTTGGCGCCGCCGTGGCCTTAGTGGTCGGCTTTAATGTCGGTGGACTGCGGGACCGGATGGAGGGCTTGAGTGCCGGAGGGCGTATCCGGTCGCTGGCGGTGCTGCCCCTGGAGAACATCTCGGGCGACTCGACGCAAGGGTACTTTGCGGACGGGGTGACCGAGTTGCTCATTACCAACTTGGCCCAAATCGCCGCATTGGGGGTGATGGGCCGAGCCTCGGTGATGAAATACCGAGGTGATACTCGGCCCGCACCCGTGATCGCGCGAGAGCTGCATGTGGACGCGGTCGTGACCGGAAGGGTGGAGCGGTCAGGCGACAAGGTGAGGATAACCGCTCAACTGATTCCCGCGACGACGGGCAGGGTGCTCTGGGCCAAGGGTTACGACCGGGACCTGCGGGATGTGCTGGCGCTCGAAGGCGAATTGGCCCAAGCCATCGCGAACGAGATCAAGGTCGATCCTCGCCGCAGAACGGGCGCGGCTGACCCAGGCTCGGCCCGTCGATCCCGAGGCGCACGAGGCCTATCTGAAGGGCCGGTACTACTGGAACCGAAGGTCTCCCGTGAAGGCCGACATGATGCAGGCCATCGACTATTTCCAGCAGGCCATCGGCATCGATCCGACCTACGCCTTGGCGTACGTTGGAATTGCCGACTGCTACGATGTACTCGGATCGGGGGACTACGATGTAATCTCACCGGGCGATGCCTTCCCGAAGGCCCGAGCAGCGGCTGAGCGGGCCTTGGAAATCGATTCAACGCTTGGCCTTGCCCACACGGTACTCGCCTATATCAAGCACCACTACGAATGGGATTGGGCAGGCGCCGAAAAGGAGTACCGGCAGGCCATTCTTCTGAACCCGCGAGATCCCAATACCCATCACTGGTACTCACACTACCTGATGGCGATGGGCCGAATCCCGGAGTCACTGGCCGAGAGTCGCGTGACCCTGCAACTCGATCCGCTCGACCTCATTTTCAACGTGCATTTGGGATGGCACTACCTCTACGCGCGTCAGACCGATCAGGCGGTGGAGGCGTTACTCCAGGCCGCAAGCATGAAGCAGAGCTCGTGGATTCCTCATCACTACTTGGGGTGGGCCTATGAGCAGCAGGGGACCAGCGCCATACCTGAGCTTCAGAAGGCGGACAGCTTGAACCCGGACAACGCTGCGATGCTGTCGGCACTCGCGCATGGCTACGCGGTGGCCGGAAGACGCAGCGAGGCAAAAAGGACTCTGGGTCAGCTGTTGGAGTTGAGGCACACTCGGTACGTCTCGCCATACGAGATCGCGGTGGTTTACGTTGGTCTGGGGGAGAACGATTCGGCGTTCGAATGGCTGGAGCGTGCATACCAGGAGCACTCGAGCTGGCTGAGTTACCTCAACGTCGAGTTCCGGCTCGATCCCCTGCGCTCCGATCCCCGGTTCGCCGATCTGGTCCGCCGGGTCGGCCTGCCTCGTCTTGCAGAGGCTCCGTGGGCGACGGCACGCGCAGCCGGGAGGACTTGACTAACCTCGATTCGGTTCGGCAGGCACTTTCGGGCCGCTATCAGCTTGAGCGGGAAATCGGCCGCGGCGGCATGGCCACCGTCTATCTCGCCCAGGACCTGAAGCATCCCCGCCAGGTCGCCCTCAAGGTGCTGCGGCCCGAGGTCGGCGGCGCGCTGGGGAGCGATCGGTTCCTCAAAGAAATCGAGCTCGTCTCCGGCTCCAGCACCCCCATATCCTCGCCCTGCTCGACTCCGGTACCACCGGCGACGTGCTGTACTTCGTGATGCCCTACGTCGAGGGCGAATCCCTCCGCCATCGGCTCGATCGGGAATCGCAGCTCCCGGTGGACACCGCAGTCACCATTGCCCGGGAGGTGGCGGGGGCGCTGGACTACGCCCACGGCCACGGGGTCATTCATCGTGATATCAAACCCGAAAACATCCTCCTCTCCGCCGGGCATGCGCTGGTGGCGGACTTCGGTATCGCCAAGGCGCTCGACGCGGCGGGCGGCGAGAAGCTGACCGAGACGGGTCTTTCACTCGGCACGCCCCACTACATGAGCCCGGAGCAGGCCTCCGCGACCCGTTCCCTGGATGGCCGCAGCGATCTCTACGCGCTGGGCTGCGTGCTGTACGAGATGCTCGCGGGGGCGCCCCCTTCACCGGTCCCAGCGCGCAATCGATCCTGGCCCGCCATTTGGTCGATCCGGTGCCGAGTCTGCACACGGTGCGGGGTACGGTGCCGGCCGGTATCGAGTGGGCGATCACCAAAGCGATGGCCAAGGTGCCGGCTGATCGCTTCGCCTCGGCGTCGGAGTTTGCAGACGCCCTCGCGCACCCCGAGCGCGCGCCGGTGCAGCGAGGTCGCCAGACCTGGATGCTGCGCGTCGGCCTGGCCTTCGGCGCGCTTGGGGTTGCCGTGGCGTTATTGCTCGGCCTCAACGTCGGCGGATTGCGGAACCGGCTGGTAGGGGTGTCCCGCGAGCCGGATTCGCGCTCTAGCCGTCTTGCCGCTGGAGAGCCTTTCGGCCGACTCGATGCAGGGCTATCTCGCAGATGGCATGACCGACGAGCTGATCACCGATCTGGCGCAGCTCGGGGCGCTCCGGGTGGTCGCCAGGACCTCGGTGATGCGATACAAGGGGACGACCAAGACCGTCCCGGAGATCGCGCGCGAGCTTCAGGTGGACGCGGTGGTGGCGGGGACGGTTCTGCGGGTGGGAGACCGGGTGCGGGTGGCGGCCCAATTGATTTCTGCGGCCGGCGACCAGGCGCTCTGGGCCAAGAGCTACGACGGGGACGTCCGCGACGTCCTCGCGATGCAGAGCGAGGTCGCCCAAGCGATCGCCCAGCAGATCCGGGATTGTTCTGACCCCCCAGGAGCGGGTGCGCCTGACGACTGCCCGCCAGGTTGACCCTGGTGCCTACGAAGCATACGTGAGAGGTCGCTACTTCTTGGGGAAGAGAACCGAAGCAGATCTTCAGAAAGCCGTTGGCTACTTTCAAGGGGCCATCAATGCCGATCCGACCTACGCCGCGGCGTATTCCGGACTGGCAGATTCCTACAACATGCTCGGCTACTACACCGTCCTGGCACCCAAGGAAGCCTACCCCAAAGCGCTGAGCGCAGCGCACAAGGCTCTCGCCCTGGATTCCACGCTGGCAGAGGCCCACGCGTCGCTGGCTTGGGTTCACCAGATGTTCACTTGGGATTGGCCTGTCGCCGAGCGGGAATACAGGCGGGCTATCGAGCTGAACCCAGGGTATGTAACAGGCCATCAATGGTATGCTGGGTACCTCGCGGCGATGGGGCGGCACGAGGAAGCCATCGCGGAGGCGAAGCGCGCCCAGGAGCTCGACCCGCTGTCACTCATCACCGGCGCGGCGTTGGCGCGGCCGTTCTCAACGCGCGCCGGTATGACGAGGCCATAGCGCAGTCGAAGAAGACCTTAGAAATCGATCCCAATTTTGCCCGCGGCCACTTTGGCTCGGGCTGGCCTACGAACAGAAGTCGATGTTCGACCAAGCCATCGCAGCGTTTCACAACGCTATTGCCTATTCCAACAGTGTCGCGGTTTATGTAGCGGCTCTCGGACACGCTTATGCGGTGGCGGGCAAGCCGGGCGAGGCAGTGAAAGTGCTGCGGCGGCTGGAGGAGGTGTCGAGCCAGAGGTATATCTCCGCGTATGACATCGCGCTCATCCATGTGGGCCTCGGGGATAAGGAGCGCGCGATGCAGTGGCTGGAGCGAGCTTACCAGGAGCGCTCCGATGGTCTGGTCTATCTCGAGGTGGACCCCCGGCTCGACCGCCTCCGCTCGGACGCTCGATTCGTGAATCTAGTGAGGCGGGTCGGCTTGCCGACCTAGGAGGTGCAGGTTGGAGACTCGGGTGCTTCGGCGTTCGGAATGACGGCCTGAGCGATGCCGGCTGAGCCGCTGGAGAGACTCCGCTCCGCCCTGGCCGACCGCTACGCCGTGGTCCGTGAGATCGGCCGCGGCGGCATGGCGACCGTCTATCTCGCGCAGGACCTGAAGCATCCCCGCCAAGTGGCGCTCAAGGTGCTCCGGTCTGAGGTGGCTGGCGCTCTAGGCGCCGACCGGTTCCTCAAGGAGATCGAACTCGTCTCCCGGCTGCAGCACCCCCACATCCTCGGCCTGCTCGACTCCGGCAGCGCCGGCGATCTCCTCTACTACGTGATGCCGTACGTCGAGGGGGAATCCCTGCGGCACCGGCTGGATCGGGAATCGCAGCTCCCGGTGGACACCGCCGTCACCATTGCCCGGGAGGTCGCGGGGGCGCTGGACTACGCGCATACCCGCGGTGTCGTTCATCGCGATATCAAGCCCGAGAACATCCTGCTCTCCGCGGGGCAGGCGCTGGTGGCGGACTTCGGCATCGCCAAGGCGCTCGACGCGGCGGGCGGCGGAGAAGCTGACCGAGACGGGTCTTTCGCTCGGCACGCCCCACTACATGAGCCCGGAGCAGGCCTCGGCCACCCGTTCCCTCGACGGTCGCAGCGACCTCTACGCGCTCGGCTGCGTGCTGTACGAGATGCTGGCGGGCACGCCTCCCTTCACGGGTCACAGCGCGCAATCGATCCTGGCCCGGCATTCGGTTGACCCGGTGCCGAGTCTCCACACGGTGCGGGGCACCGTGCCCGTCGGCATCGAATGGGCCATCACCAAGGCCATGGCCAAGGTGCCCGCCGACCGCTTCGCCTCGGCCGGTGAGTTCGCCGACGCCCTGGCCCATCCCGAGCAGGCGCCGGTCCAGCGGGCGATCAGCCGACGCTGGCTGTACGCGGGCCTCGCCGCAGCGGCACTGGCTCTGGTAGTCGGACTAGGCGGTCGCCGAATTCTCGACCAAGTGGTGGGCGGCGCACCCCTGGTAAGCTCTCTCGCGGTCCTGCCGCTGGAAACCCTCTCTGGCGACTCGGCGCTGGGCGAGGCCATGACCGAAGCCCTGACCACCGACCTCGGCCGGATCAGTGCGCTGCGCGTCACCGCGCGGTCGGCGGTGACGAAGTACAAGGCGGACACACTCGCCGCCCCGCAGATCGCGCGGGACTTGGGAGTGGACGCGGTGCTCGAGGGTGGTCTGCAGCGCTCGGGGGACAATCTGCGGCTCGACCTTCGCCTCATCAGCGCCAGCTCGGGGTCCAAGCTCTGGGCGCAGCGATTCGACGAGCGATTCAGCAACCGCTCGTCCATCGGCGACGCGGTCTCACAGAGCCTGGTGTCCGCCCTCAAACTCTCGGTGAAGTCCTCGGAGGAGCGCCAGCTGCAGGCCCCGCCGACGACCAATGCCGAGGCCTACGACGCCTTCCTGCGGGGCAAGATCCATGTCAAGCAGGAGAACCGGAGCGAGGATTCGATCGCCATTGGGCTGTTTGAGCACGCGGTGGCACTGGACCCCAGCTTTGCCGCGGCCCATGCGGAGCTGGCGCACGCCTAAGGTCTCAGGGCCTTCTTACTTTGCGGCCGACGACAAGGAGACAATGGAGAGGGGACTGGTGGCCGCGGAAAAGGCGCTGCGGCTGGATCCTGAGCTCGCGGAGGGGCATTACGCGCGAGGGTTCCTGCTGTGGACTCCTGCCAGCCACTTTGCCCACGAGCAGGCGATCCAGGAGTACAAGCGGGCGATCGAACTGAACTCCAACCTGGACGACGCGCACCGCCAGCTCGCGCTGGTGTCCCTGCACATCGGCCTCTTTGAGCAAGCTCACGAGGAGTTTCGAAAGGCCCTGGCGCTGAATCCCAGTAACCGGATCGCGCAGTTGCAAGAAGCGCAGGGGTTCGGCTGGGAAGGACACTACGAAGAGGCACTGCGGATACCCCCCCAGGTCCCGCGAGACTTCAACCCTTCGCTCTGGGCTTGGACCATGTCGTGGACGCTCCTCCAACTCGGCAGAGATCAGGAGGCCTCGCCTATCATCGAGGAATACCTGGCTGCCGTCCCCAAGGACCCCGGCGGTGTGGTCACCAGCACGCGCGCCATCCTCCACGCCAAGGCGGGCGAGGCACGTGCGGCGGAGAAGGACATCGCGAGGGCGGTGCAGGTGGGAGAAGGCTTCGGGCACTTTCATCACACGGCCCACAACATCGCCTCGGCATATGCACTGCTGCGCCAGCCCGGACCAGCGGTGAAGTGGTTGCGGCGGGCGGCGGACACTGGGCTTCCCTGCTACCCTCTCTTTGAAAAGGATCCGAACCTGGACAATCTGCGGGAAGACCCGGGCTTCGTGGCGCTCATGGCGGAGCTAAAGGCCCAATGGGAGCGATGGAAGGCGTTGTGAGGCTCCGGCCGCGTTCGAGAAGTGGCCGCCCCATGAGACATCACAACGAGGAGCCCGATGGCGCCTGACCCGGTCGAGAGCCTCCGCTCCGCCCTCGCCGACCGCTACGCCTTGGTTCGTGAAGTCGGTCGCGGCGGCATGGCGACCGTCTACCTCGCGCAGGACCTGAAGCATCCCCGCCAAGTCGCGCTCAAGGTGCTCCGGCCTGAGGTGGCTGGCGCGCTGGGCGCCGACCGCTTCCTCCAGGAAATCGTCGTCGTCTCCCGCCTGCAGCATCCCCACATTCTCGGCTTGCTCGACTCGGGCACTGCGGGTGAGGTGCTGTACTACGTGATGCCCTACGTCGAGGGCGAATCGCTGCGGCACCGACTGGATCGGGAGTCGCAGCTCCCGGTGGATGCCGCGGTCACCATTGCCCGGGAAGTGGCGGGGGCATTGGACTACGCCCATGCCCAAGGCGTTGTGCACCGCGACATCAAGCCGGAAAACATCCTGCTCTCCGCTGGCCAAGCGCTGGTCGCCGATTTCGGCATCGCCAAGGCGCTCGACGCGGCGGGTGGGGAGAAGCTGACCGAGACCGGTCTTTCCCTCGGCACGCCCCACTACATGAGCCCGGAACAGGCCTCGGCGACCCGTTCCCTCGATGGCCGCAGCGATGTCTACGCGCTCGGGTGTGTACTCTACGAAATGCTGGCGGGGGCGCCTCCCTTCACGGGTCCCAGCGCACAGTCGATCTTGGCCCGGCATTCGATCGATCCGGTACCGAGTCTGCACACTGTCCGGGGCACAGTGCCCGCCGGGATCGAGTGGGCGATCACCAAGGCGATGGCCAAGGTGCCGGCGGACCGCTTCGCCTCGGCCGGTGAGTTCGCCGACGCTCTGGCCCATCCCGAGCGGGCTCCGGTGCAGGGGGTCCAAAGGACTCGGATCCTGCGCGCGGGCTTGGCCGTCGCCGCGCTGGTCCTGGCGGTGGGAGTTGGCAGTAGGGCCATGGCGTCCTGGGTCGGAAGCCGCGCGCCCCCCATTCGTTCGCTGGCGGTCCGGCCTCTCAAGAACCTGGGCGGCGACTCGGTGTTGAGTCTTGCCATGACCGAGGCCCTGATTACCGATCTCGGCCATATCAGTGCACTGCGGGTCACCTCACAATCTGCGGTAATGAAGTACAAGGCCGACACAATACCCTCGTCGGAGATCGCGCGGGCTCTGGGCGTGGATGCGGTGCTTGAGGGGAGTCTGCAGCAATCGGGGGACATCCTGCGACTGGATCTTCGCCTGATCGACGCCGCATCCGGCTCCCAGCGCTGGGCCCAGCGGTTCGAGGAGCGGATGGAGAACCGTTCCGCCGTCGGCGACGCGATCTCGCGGAGCCTGGTGTCTCGCCTCAAGCTGTCGGTCACGCCATCGGAAGAGTACCAACTCCACGCCCCAGTGACCACGAATGCCGAGGCGTACGACGCCTTTCTCAGGGGGAAAATCCGGGTCCGCCATGAAAACCGAAGCGAGGATTCGGTCGCCATCGAGTTGTTCGAGCGCGCCGTGGCCTTGGACCCTGGGTTCGCCGCCGCGTACGCAGAGTTGGCCCACGCCTACGGGCTCTGGGTTTTCTATTTTGAGCCACGCGACCAGGAGACGCAGGAAAAGGCGCTGGTGGCCGCGGAGAAGGCACTACGGCTGGATCCCGAGCTCGCGGAGGGCCATTACGCGCGCGGTTTCCTGCTGTGGACCCCGGCCAGCCACTTCGCGCATGAGGAGGCAATCCAGGAGTATCAGCGCGCCCTTCGGCAGAACCCCAATCTGGATCAAGTGCACCATCAACTGGCGCTGGTCTATTTCCACATCGGCCTGTTCGAGAAAAGCCTCGACGAGCTCAGGAAGACGGTGGCAATCGACCCGAGCAACCGGCAGGCGCAGGAGCGCATCGGTGTGGTATTGGTGTATCAGGGGCACTATGAGGATGGACTGAGGATTCTCCTGAATGCTCCAAAGGAGTTCAACACGTCGCTGTGGGCCTATCACACGGCCTGGGCCCACCTCTACCTCGGGCGAACCGACCAAGCCTCGGCAATCATCGAGGAATACCTGGACACCGTGCCGAAGGACCCCGGTGGTGTGGTGACTAGTGTGCGTGCCATCCTCCACGCCAAAGTTGGGGAAGTGGCCGCCGCGGAGAGAGACATAGAGAAGGCGGCGCGCTTGGGGAAGGACTTCGGGCACTTCCACCACACCGCGTATGACATTGCTTCTGCGTACGCACTGCTCCGCCAGGCCGGCTCCGCGGTCGAGTGGCTACGCCGCGCCGCGGACGAGGGGCTGCCCTGCTATCCGCTCCTGGCTCATGACCCGAACTTGGACAATCTGCGGAAAGACCCCCGCTTTATTGCTCTCCTAGGAGAGATGAAGGCCCAATGGGAGCGATGGGCGGCGTTGTGAGGCTCCGGCCGAGTTCGAGAAGTGGCCGCCGCATGGGCCAGGATAGGGAGAAGAGCGATGGCCGCTGACCCGCTCGAGCGACTCCGCACTACTCTGGCCGATCGCTACACCGTGCTTCACGAAATCGGTCGCGGCGGCATGGCGACGGTCTATCTCGCGCAGGACCTCAAGCATCCCCGCCAGGTCGCGCTCAAGGTGCTCCGGCCCGAGGTCGCCGGCGCGCTGGGCGCCGACCGCTTCCTCAAGGAAATCGACGCTCGTCGTCCCGGCTGCAGCACCCCCATATCCTCGGCCTGCTCGACTCCGGCACCGCGGGCGACGTGCTGTACTATCGTGATGCCCTACGTCGAAGGCGAATCGCTCCGCCACCGGCTGGATCGGGAGTCGCAGCTCCCGGTGGACGCCGCCGTCACCATTGCCCGGGAGGTTGCGGGGGCGCTGGACTACGCCCATCGCCCAGGGTGTCGTTCATCGCGACATCAAGCCCGAGAACATCCTGCTCTCCGGCGGGCATGCGCTGGTGGCGGACTTCGGCATCGCCAAGGCGCTCGACGCGGCGGGCGGCGAGAAGCTGACCGAGACGGGTCTTTCGCTCGGCACGCCCTACTACATGAGTCCGGAGCAGGCCTCGGCGACCCGTTCGCTCGATGGCCGCAGCGATATCTACGCGCTGGGCTGCGTGCTGTACGAGATGCTGGCAGGCGCGCCTCCCTTCACGGGTCCCAGCGCGCAATCGATCCTGGCCCGCCATTCGGTCGATCCGGTGCCGAGTCTCCACACGGTGCGGGGCACGGTGCCGGCCGGGATCGAATGGGCCATCACCAAGGCGATGGCCAAGGTGCCGGCGGACCGCTTCGCCTCGGCCGGCGAGTTCGCCGACGCGCTGGCCCATCCCGAGCGCGCGCCGGTGCACCGCGCCGCAGGGAGCCGTCGTCTGTACGCTGGACTGGCCCTCGGCGCGCTCGTCCTGGCGGTTGGACTCGGGGGACGCCGGGTCGCCGAATGGGTTAGCGGGCCTCCGCCCCAGGTTCGATCCCTGGCGGTCCTGCCGTTGAAGGACCTGTCGGGCGACTCGGCGTTGGGCGACGCCATGACGGAGGCCCTGACCACCGATCTCGGCCGGATCAGTGCGCTGCGGGTCACCTCGCGGTCGGCGGTGATGAAGTACAAGGCAGACACTCTGCCCCCGCCGCAGATCGCGCGGGACCTGGGGGTGGACGCGGTGCTCGAGGGCGGTCTGCAGCGCTCGGGGGACAACCTGCGGCTGGACCTTCGCCTCATCAGCGCCAGCTCGGGGCGTCGGCTCTGGGCCCAGCGATTCGACGAGCCATTCAGCAACCGCTCGTCCATCGGCGACGCCGTCTCGCAGAGCCTGGTGTCCGCCCTCAAACTGGCGGTGACGTCCTCGGAGGAGCGCCAGCTGCAAGCCCCGCCGACGACCAATGCCGAGGCCTACGACAGCTTCCTGCGGGGCAAGATCCACGTCAAGCAGGAGAACCGAAGCGAGGATTCGATCGCCATCGAGTTGTTCGAGCACGCCGTGGCACTGGACCCCAACTTCGCCGCCGCCCATGCGGAGCTGGCGCACGCCTATGGTCTCAGGGCCTTCTACTTTGCGGCCGAGGACAAGGAGGCAATGGAGAGGGGACTGGTGGCCGCGGAAAAGGCGCTGCGGCTGGATCCTGAGCTCGCGGAGGGTCATTACGCGCGGGGATTCCTGCTGTGGACTCCCGCCAGCCACTTTGCCCACGAGCAGGCCATCCAGGAGTACACAGCGCGCGATCGAGCTGAACCCCAACCTGTATGACGTCCATCGCCAGCTCGCGCTGGTGTCCATGCATATCGGCCTCTTCGAGCAGGCTCACGAGGAGTTTCGAAAGGCCCTGGCGCTGGATCCCAGTAACCGGATCGCACAGCTTCAAGACGGCGGGTGTTCGGCTGGGAAGGACACTATGAGGAGGCGCTGCGGATATACCGCCAGGTCCCGCGGGACTTCAACCCTTCGCTCTGGGCTTGGACCATGTCGTGGACTCTCCTCGAACTCGGAAGAGATCGAGGAGGCCTCGTCTATCATCGAGGAATACTTGGAAGCCGTCCCGAAGGACCCCGGCGGTGTGGTCACCAGTGCGCGCGCCATCCTCCACGCCAAGGCGGGCGAGGCGCGTGCGGCGGAGAAGGACATCGCGAGGGCGGTGCAGGTGGGAGAAGGCTTCGGGCACTTTCACCATACCGCCCACAACATCGCCTCGGCCTATGCGCTGCTGCGCCAGCCCGGACCAGCGGTGCAATGGCTGCGCCGGGCGGCGGACACTGGGCTTCCCTGCTACCCTCTCTTTGACAAGGACCCGAACCTGGACAATCTGCGGCAGGACCCAGGCTTCGTGGCGCTCATGGCGGAGCTGAAGGCCCAATGGGAGCGATGGAAGGCGATTGTGAGGCTCGGGCCGAGTTCGAGACGTCGACACCCCATTGGCCGGCACCGGGAAGGAGAGCGATGGCGGCTGACCCGCTCGAGCGACTCCGCACTACTCTGGCCGATCGCTACACCGTGGTTCGGGAAATCGGTCGCGGCGGCATGGCGACCGTCTATCTCGCGCAGGACCTCAAGCATCCCCGCCAGGTGGCGCTCAAGGTGCTCCGGCCCGAGGTCGCCGGCGCGCTGGGCGCCGATCGGTTCCTCCAGGAAATCGACGCTCGTCTCCCGGCTGCAGCACCCCCACATCCTCGGCCTGCTCGACTCCGGCACCGCGGGCGACGTGCTGTACTACGTGATGCCCTACGTCGAGGGCGAATCACTCCGGCACCGGCTCGATCGGGAATCGCAGCTGTCGGTGGAGACGGCCGTCACCATTGCCCGGGAGGTCGCGGGGGCGCTGGACTACGCCCACGCCCACGGGTGTCGTTCATCGCGACATCAAGCCCGAGAACATCCTGCTCTCCGCCGGGCAGGCGCTGGTCGCCGATTTCGGCATCGCCAAGGCGCTCGACGCGGCGGGCGGCGAGAAGCTGACCGAGACGGGTCTTTCGCTCGGCACGCCCTACTACATGAGCCCGGAGCAGGCCTCCGCGACCCGTTCGCTCGATGGCCGGAGCGACCTCTACGCGCTGGGCTGCGTGCTGTACGAGATGCTCGCGGGAGCGCCGCCCTTCACCGGTCCCAGCGCGCAGTCGATCCTGGCCCGCCATTCGGTCGACCCGGTGCCGAGCCTCCACACGGTGCGGGGCACGGTGCCGGCCGGGATCGAATGGGCCATCACCAAGGCGATGGCCAAGGTGCCCGCCGACCGCTTCGCCTACGGCCGGCGAGTTCGCGGACGCGCTTGCCCATCCCGAGCGGGCGCCGGTGCGCGAGGCCGCGAGGGAGCCGCGATCTGTACGCCGGGCCTGGCCGTCGGCGCGGTGGTCCTGGTGGTCGGACTCGGCGGGGCGCCGCATTGCGTCGACTGGGTTGGCGGGCGCTCCGCCCCAAGTTCGATCGCTGGCGGTCCTGCCGCTGAAGGACCAGTCGGGCGACTCGGCGTTGGGCGACGCCATGACGGAGGCCCTGATCACCGATCTCGGCCGGATCAGCGCGCTGCGGGTCACCTCGCACTCGGCGGTGATGAAGTACAAGGCGCAGCACCCTGCCGCAGCCGCAGATCGCGCGGGACCTGGGGGTGGACGCGGTGCTCGAGGGCGGTCTCCAGCGCTCGGGGGACAACCTGCGGCTGGACCTTCGCCTCGATCAGCGCCGCGCTCGGGGCGTCGGCTCTGGGCCCAACGATTCGACGAGCCGATTCAGCAACCGCTCGTCCATCGGCGACGCCGTCTCGCAGAGCCTGGTGTCGCGCCCTCAAACTGTCGGTCACGTCCTCGGAGGAGCGCCAGCTGCACGCCCCACCGACGACCAATGCCGAGGCCTACGACAGCTTCCTGCGGGGCAAGATCCACGTCAAGCAGGAGAACCGAAGCGAGGATTCGATCGCCATCGGGTTGTTCGAGCACGCCGTGGCACTGGACCCCAACTTTGCCGCCGCCCATGCGGAGCTGGCGCACGCCTATGGGCTCAGGGCCTTCTACTTTGCGGCCGAGGACAAGGAGGCAATGGAGAGGGGGCTGGTGGCCGCGGAAAAGGCGCTGCGGCTGGATCCTGAGCTCGCGGAGGGTCATTACGCGCGGGGCTTCCTGTTGTGGACTCCCGCCAGCCACTTTGCCCACGAGCAGGCCATCCAGGAGTACAAGCGCGCGATCGAGCTGAACCCCAACCTGTATGACGTCCATCGCCAGCTTGCGCTGGTGTCTATGCATATCGGCCTCTTCGAGCAGGCTCACGAGGAGTTTCGAAAGGCCCTGGCGCTGGATCCCAGTAACCGGATCGCCCAGTTTCAAGACGGGGGAGTGTTCGGCTGGGAGGGAAACTACGGCGAGGCGCTGCGCATATATCGCCAGGTCCCGCGGGACTTCAACCCTTCGCTCTGGGCGAAGGACATGTCATGGACTCTGCTCGAACTCGGAAGAGATCAGGAGGCCTCGTCTATCATCGAGGAATACTTGGATGCCTTCCCGAAGGACCCCGGCGGTGTGGTCACCAGCATGCGCGCCATCCTCCACGCCAAAGCGGGCCAGGCGCGTGCGGCGGAGACGGACATCGCGAGGGCGGTGCAGGTGGGAGAAGGCTTCGGGCACTTTCACCATACCGCTCACTACATCGCGTCGGCCTATGCACTGCTGCGCCAGCCCGGACCAGCGGTGCAATGGCTGCGCCGGGCGGCGGACACTGGGCTTCCCTGCTACCCGCTCTTTGACAAGGACCCGAACCTGGCCAATCTGCGGCAGGACCCCGGGTATCTCGCGCTCATGGCGGAGCTGAAGGCCCAGTGGGAGCGGTGGAAAGCCTTGTGAGCGACGCCGCCGAGCCGATGACAAGGCGCGGTTCCGGTCTCCTGCTCTAGCCCGGCGATAGCCGAGGCTGTAGCGTAAGGACCTGGCCTCTCGCCGGACCCCCGCTTGCCTGATGTCCTAGATCGCCGCAGTCAGCCCTGGCCAACCGCTACCACCTCGAGCGCGAGCTCGGCCGAGGGGGCATGGCGCACGGTCTACCTGGCACAGGATCTGAAACACGACCGGCCCGTGGCGCTCAAGGTACTGCATCCGGAGCTCGGGATGGCACTCGGGCCGGAGCGGTTCCTGCGCGAGATCCAGTACACGGCTCGCCTGCAACACCCCCACATCCTGACCGTGCTCGACTCGGGCACTGCGGGTGAAGTGCTGTACTACGTGATGCCGTATATCGAAGGCGAATAACTGCGGAACCGGCTCGATCGTGAATCACAGCTGCCGGTAGAGACGGCTGTCACCATCGCCCGGGAGATTGCGGGCGCGCTGGACTACGCCCACGCCCAGGGCCGATGCCGTAGAAGGACGTCGGGCAGATGCGATGGGTGTTCTCGCGCAGCTCTCTCCATCAAGCGCACCCGGTACGTCACCTCGTATGCGGTGGCGTTGGTCTACACCGCACTAGGGGAGAAGGACCAGGCCTTCGCCTGGCTAGACAAAGGCGTCGAGGAGCGCACCCACTGGCTGGTCTGGCTGAACCGCGACACCCGCTGGGATCCTCTGCGAGCCGACCCGCGGTTCACCGCACTTCTTCACCGCGTAGGCTTGCCGAGCTAGTGACGGGGAGTTCTTGGCAATCGCGGACTAGGTTCCCTCCGGTAGCCCGATCTTCCGCACCAGGTCGCGAAAGCGGGGCTCGGCCCGCAAGGCGTCGAAGTGCGGATCCACCGCGAGATACGCTAAGTACGGCACTCGCCCCTGGTAGGCCTTCTCCAGGTATTCAAACGTCTTGGTCCGGTCTCCGAGGCCGGCGTAGATGGTGGCGATGTCGAATGGCGAGACGTAACTGGAATCCGACCGCGCCTGCAGCTCCCTCAGCACCCGCAACGCCTTCTCTCGCTGGCCGCCGACGGCATACGCGTGAGCCAGCGCCCCCTGGTACAGCGAAATCGGTAGGTGGGCGACAGTGATTCTCGAGCTCGCGAATCGCATCCGGTGACCGGGAGAGTTGCTCGTAGGATAGGCCCAGCCAGTAATGTGCGCGGTGGAACGTCGAGTCGAGCTCGAGCGCTTTCCGTGATTGCGCGATCGCCTCGGCGTATTGGCGGGCGTTGTAGTAGGGCCGCGCGGCAGCGGAGACTATGGTGGGTGAGAGGGGATCGAGCTCCTGCGCGCGCTTCATCACGGCGATGGCTTCGTCACTGCGATTCAGGGCCACCAGCAACGTCATATAGTGGAGGTTACCCCTCGCATATCTCGGATTCAGTTCGATCCCGCGCCGGAACTCTCTGTCCGCGGCGACGAAGTCCCACCCATGGAGGAAATCGACGTATCCCAGGGCCGAATAGGCATCTCCGAGTAAGGAGTCCAACTCCAGGGCCCGGATCGCGGCGCCCCGAGCCTGCGGAAACACCTCCTCGGGCCGATCCAGACCGAGATACCCGATAGCGGCGTAACAATTGGCAATCCCGGCATACGCGGCGGCGTAGGTTGGGTCCGCCTCGATTGCCTGCTGGAAGTAGCCGATCGCTTTCCGAATATCCGCCTTGACCACGATTCTGCTGAGGAAATAGTTGCCCCGGACGTACGCATCGTACGCAACAGGATTTACCGCGGGACGTTCCGCGGCGAGCCCGGTGCGTTCCTGCGATGTCAACGAGGCGCGCAGTTGTTGAGCCACTGACCTCGCGACTTCCGCCTGCAGATTCAGAATCCCGCTCAGGTCCCCATCATAGCCCTGGGCCCACAGGGTCTGGTTGGTGGATGTCGAGACCAGCCTGACCGTGATGTGCACCGCATCTCCGGCTCGCTGGAGCGACCCGGCCAGTGTGGCGTCGATCCGGTTGTCCTTCAGGAGCCTCTCGTTGGCCTCGTCGCTTTGCTGCCTTTTGAATGAAATCACCCGAAGGGCGCCAATCTGGGCCAGGCTGGTCACCAATTGATCGGTGAGCCCCTCGGCGAGATAAACCTGAGCCGTGTCTCCGGTGAGATTGGTGAAGGGCAGGACCACAAGGGATTTGATGGCCTGTTCGGTCGCTCGGGCCTTGTCCCCGACCCGGCCGCGCACCCCAAACAGCAGCGCCACGATCGTAGCGACCGCCGCAGTCCCGACCAGACGCTTGCCCATCCTCGGGCGCCGAGCAGCTCGGGACTGTAGCCCCGCCACCAGCGCCGCGCTGAATTCCGTGGCACTCGCAAACCGCTCGGCCGGCACTTTGTTCAGCGCTCGTGAAATTGCTTCTTCCACTCCGACTGGCACCGTCGCTCTTACCGTCCGGAGGCTGGGTACCGGATCGATCGCGTGCCGCGCCAGGATGGCCTGGGCGGTGGACCCGGTGAACGGCGGGTGGCCCGCCAGCATCTCGTACAGCACGCAACCCAGCGCGTACAGATCCGACCGACCATCGAGATTGGGCTCAGCCGCCGCCTGCTCTGGGCTCATGTACGCCGGAGTGCCCACGGAGAGCCCCGTCTCGGTCAGCCGCTCGTCGCCCGCCGCAGTGACCGCGCGGGCAATGCCAAAATCCGCGACTATCGCGTGGCCGTCCGAAAGCAGGATGTTTTCCGGCTTGATATCGCGGTGAACGATTCCCCTGCGCGTGGGCGCAGCCCAGGGCCTGAGCCACCTCACAGCCGATCCGCACCGCGTCTTCCACGGGCAGCTGTTTTTCCCGGCTCAGCCGGTCCCGAAGTGACTCGCCCGCGATGAACGGCATCGCATACCACAGACACTGAGCCGCCCTGACCGTCTTCGCACGGAGCGGCGCCGCTGTCGAAGACCGGCAGGATCATGGGGTGCTGCAGGCGGGCGGCCGTCTCGATTTCCCGCAGGAACCGCTCAGGGCCGAGCACATGCGCCAACTCGGCCCGGAGGACCTTGATCGCCACCTGGCGGTCGTGCCGGAGGTCGTGCGCCAGATAGACGATC
The DNA here is from genome assembly GCA_963788625.1 of uncultured Gemmatimonadales bacterium. GTDB lineage: Bacteria > Gemmatimonadota > Gemmatimonadetes > Gemmatimonadales > GWC2-71-9 > DATBGE01. The sequence continues at coordinate 2,027,520 of CAWBHB010000001.1, forward strand.
GCATGCCGCCCCGGCCGAGCTCGCGTTCCACGCGATAGCGGCCGGCCAGCGCGTTCGTGATGAGGGCCTGCTGGTCTGTCACCCGGAGATGGCTCGTGGTGGTTGGGACGGGAGGACGTCTACAGGGAAAGTGGGGTGAGCGAGGAGGTCTCGCCAGCGGCAGGCAAAGGACCGGCAGGGAGCGATGAAAGCTCCGACGACGCTCGACTCGGTATCGAACTCCGGAACGGTGTACGTCGCGCCCCTGCTGCATGTACTGATTTACTCAGTTGGGGACAAAGATCGGCGACCGTACTAAGTTTCGCGACCGCACCACCTCATCGTTGCTGAACCCCTGCGGAGGGGGTACGTTCTCAGTGGGTTCCCCCCGACAATGGAGTTCAGATGCCTGCTCGCCCGCAGCTCCCAGTGAGACGAGCATGGTGGGCTGTGCTCAGCGCCTTCATCCTTCTTGGCCTCTTTCCAAGGATCGCCTCCGGCCAGGGCTGAATGCCCATCCGCCACACGTCCCCCAGTTTGGGTGGACAGCGCCAGGTCTTTCTCGGGGCTCGTCAGGCGGAGGTGGGTTTGTCCTACCGCTACCTTCATGCTGACGACTGGTTCATCCGGGACGGGATCTTCCCCGATTCCGCGCCCGGAGGCGCACCCAACGTCTTCAACACCCACACGCTGGATCTCTCGTTCGAGTACGGAGTGACGGATCAGTTCAGCCTCCGACTCACGGTCCCGATCACCACCGGAACCAACTCGGCCATTCATCCGGACGGTGTCCGCCACGTCACTTCAGCGACTGGAATCGGTGACATCAATCTGGTCGGGAATCTATGGCTGCTGAATCCCCTCACCCACACAGCAGGTAATTTCTCGGTCGGCCTGGGAGTGAAGAGCGCGACTGGGAGCAACAGCGTCGAAGACGAAGCCGGCACACCCGCGGGACCTATACAGACTCCGGTCCACCCGGGACTTCAACCGGGCGACGGCGGCTGGGGCATCATGGTCCAGGCCCAGGGATTTCACCGCCTGGTGGGAGACCTGTCGGGTTATTTCTTCGGATCCTATCTGCTGAGTCCGAAGGAAACCACCGACATTAAGCGCTTTCCTACAGGAACGAGCACGCTGTCGGTGACGGACGCGTACCACTTTCGCTTCGGTGGCGCCTATCCGGTATGGTCCGCCGCAGGAATGTCCGCCAGCTTGGGAGTGAGATTCGACGGCGTACCGGTCAGCGATCTCCTCGGTGGCAGCGGAGGATTCCGGGCCGCGGGCGGCACCACCTATCTCGACCCGGGTCTCTCCTGGACACTAGGCAAGAGCATCTTCACGCTCAGCATCCCGGTCCGGTTGCACGGGGAGTTCAAGCCGAATCTGCTCGACCAGAATCCCCCGCTGCCTACCGGAGATAGACCGGGAGACCGGGGCGATCTCGCCCAATATCTCGTCTTTCTCGGGTATGCCTACCGCTTCTAGCGGAACAATCCCCAGTGCGATAGCGAGCACCGCAGCGCGGTCTTCCAGGCGAAGCGAAGGATCTTTCGACGCCCAGGGGATTCTTCGCTTCCCACCATCACCTCTCCCCCTTCGCTTCGGTTTCCCCTAGCCCCATACTTCGTCACGCGACCCCTTCGGTCGCGGCTCTCGTCGCCGATCTAGGAGTAGGGCAGTGGACTTGTCCGCGCGGTTGCAGTCGGCGCTCGGCGCCCAGTACCGGATCGAGCGCGAGCTTGGCCGGGGCGGGATGGCGACTGTGTACCTCGCGGAGGACCTCAAGCATCAGCGCCGAGTTGCGCTGAAGGTGCTGCGGCCCGAGATCGGCGCTGCCCTCGGCGTGGAGCGCTTTCTGCGCGAGATCACGACCTGCGCCGCCCTGCAGCATCCCAACATCCTCGGCTTGCTCGATTCGGGTGAGATCCCACCGGAGGACGGCGCAGGTCCCGGCTTGCTTTATTACGCCATGCCGTACGTCCAGGGGGAATCCCTGCGGGACCTCCTGGATCGCAAGCGCCAGCTCCCGCTGGACGAGGCGATCACCATCGCGCGCGAGGTCGCCGATGCGCTGGGCTACGCCCACGTCCATAACGTGGTGCATCGGGACATCAAGCCGGGGAACATCCTGCTTTCCGGTGGCCACGCCATGGTGGCGGATTTCGGCATCGCCAAGGCACTGACCTCGGCGGGCGGCGAAAGGTTGACCGAGACCGGCCTCGCACTGGGGACGCCGTACTACATGAGCCCGGAGCAGGCCACCGGAGACCGACTGGACGGCAGCGCCGATCAGTACGCGCTGGGCTGCGTACTCTACGAGATGCTGGCCGGGACGCCGCCGTTTCACGGCTCGACCGGACAGTCGATTCTGGCCCGGCACGCGGTGGATCCGGTTCCGAGTCTCCGGACCGTCCGGGCGACGATTCCGCTGGGGGTGGAGCAGGCCATCACCCGTGCCCTCGCCAAGTCCCCCGCCGACCGGTTTGCCACGACGGCCGAGTTTGCGGCGGCGCTGACCGAAGCTGCAACAGGTCCGGTGACTGTGGCGACCGATACTGCCACGTCCCTCTCGGGTGCGCATCGTCATCGTCGGCGGCGAGTTGGGTGGGCTCTGCTTGCTGGAGTCGTAGGGATCGGGCTGATCACGAGCGTCCTAGCCGTCAGCTCGAAGAAGCGGGTAGAGGTCTCGGCGGCCAAGGAGGCGATCCAATCGTTGGCCGTGGCTCCGTTTGTCAACCTCACCGGCGACTCGACCCAGCTGTTCCTGACCCAGGGCATCACCGATCAACTGATCACAGGGCTGGCGCAGATCGGGGCGCTCAAGGTCATCAGGTTGCGCGACCAGACCGCCGACCTCGAGCTGGCCCGCGAACGCGGAGTTGACATCGATGCTGTCCTGGGGGGCTCGCTGCAACGGGTGGGACAGGAGGTGCGCATAACGGCCCAGATCAACTCTGCCGCCACCGGTCAGGCCATCTGGGCCGGGAGCTACACGGGTCAACTCCCCGACATTCTCAAGCTGCAGGATTCCGTGGTTCGGGCGGTGGCCGACACGCTCCGGGTTTCCCTGAGTTCAGGGGACAGCACTCGTCTGGCCGCCGCGCGGCGCCAGGTCGATCCCGAAGCCTACGAGGCCTATGTCCGGGGAGTGTACTTTCTGGGTAAGGTGACCGGGGCGGACTTCCGTAGGGCGATCGGCTACTTCCAGCAGGCGATTGACGTGGAGCCTTTCTATGCTGCCGCCTACGTCGGGATCTCCGACTGCTACTCTGAACTCGGCTACTACGCACTCGGGTCACCGGAGGAGACCTTCCCCAAAGCGCAGGCGGCGGCCCTCAAGGCCCTGGAGATCGACTCCACCTCCGCGGCAGCCTACGCGTCACTCGCGAGGGTTCAATTCCTTTACTCCTGGGACTTCGAGGCGGCGGATCGAAACCTTCGGCGCGCCATTGCGCTCGGTCCCCGCTCTCCCCAGGTGCACCAGAATTACGCCTCGTACCTGGGAGTGATGAATCGCCAAACTGAGGTCATGGATGAAATGCGGCTGGCAGTAGAACTCGACCCGCTCTCTCGACTCCTCCAGGCCGCCTCGGCGCGGCCGTACTACATGTCCCGTCGCTACCCGGAGGCGATCGCGCAGGCCAAGCGGGCGCTCGAGATTGACTCCACCTTCAGCCGCGCGCATTACTGGCTGGGCATGGCCTATGAGCAGACGGCGCGCCTCCCCGAGGCCATCGGGGAGTTCGAGGAAACCATCAGGCGCGCCGGCCCGATCCCGGTCTATTCAGCGGCGCTGGGGCACGCCTACGCTGTTGCAGGGCAGGCCGCTAAGGCGCGCCGGGTCCTCGCGGAGCTCGAGGCGCGCGCGCGGCGGGAGTACATCTCCCCGGTCGACATCGCGATGATTTACGGCGGCCTGGGAGAACGGACCCAAGCCTTTCAATGGCTGGAACGGGCCTTGGCGGGGCGCGCGTATGGTCTGGTATTCCTCGCGACAGACCCGCGCTTCGACCCGCTGCGCCGCGACCCGCGTTACACTGCGCTGGTGCGCAAGGTGGGGCTGCCGATGTGAGCGGAGCGGCGGCACGCGAGGCGGGACTCACAGCCCACCGGCATTCCGATCCAGCGCAGTGATCGCGGAAGCGAGGATCGTTCCGGAGGGCGTCGAACTGGGGGGAATTCCGCGGAACCGCTTAGATTCACCTACACAGATCCACAACTCCGCTGTGCTTCCGACCCTGCTGCTCCAGGAACATCCTTGAGTCTGGTCGATCGCCTGCAGTCCGCCTTAGGCAATCGTTACCGGATCGAGCGCGAGCTCGGCCGCGGCGGGATGGCGACTGTGTACCTCGCGGAGGACCTCAAGCATCAGCGCCGAGTCGCGCTGAAGGTGCTGCGGCCCGAACTCGGGGCTGCTCTGGGCGGTGAGCGCTTTCTGCGCGAGATCACCACCTGCGCCACCCTGCAGCATCCCCACATCCTCGGCTTGCTCGATTCGGGTGAGATCCCTCCGGAGCACGGCGCAGGTCCGGGCTTGCTCTTTTACGCCATGCCGTACGTGGAGGGGGAGTCCCTGCGCGACCGGCTGGATCGCAAGCGCCAGCTCCCCCTGGAGGAGGCCATCACCATCGCGCGCGAAGTGGCCGATGCGCTGGGCTACGCCCACGCCCATGATGTGGTGCATCGGGATATCAAGCCGGAAAACATCCTGCTCTCGGGTGGGCACGCGATGGTGGCGGATTTCGGCATCGCCAAGGCGCTGACCTCCGCGGGCGGCGAAAGGTTGACCGAGACTGGCCTCGTACTGGGGACGCCGTACTACATGAGCCCGGAGCAGGCCACCGGAGACCCTCTGGACGGCAGCGCCGACCAGTACGCGCTGGGCTGCGTGCTCTACGAGATGCTCGCCGGGGCGCCGCCATTTCAGGGCTCGACGGCGCAATCCATCCTGGCCCGGCACGCCGTGGATCCGGTCCCGAGCCTCCGGACTGTGCGCGGGACGATCCCGTTGGGGGTGGAGCAGGCAATCTCCCGTGCGCTGGCGAAGTCCCCCGCCGACCGGTTCGCCACCACCGGCGAATTTGCCGCAGCGCTGACCCAAGCTGCCACAGGTCCGGCGACTGTGGCGAGCAATACCGCCGAGTCCCTCTCGGGTGCGCATCCTCTTCGTCGTCGGCGCGTTGGGTGGACACTGCTTGCGGGAGTGGTTGGGATTGGGCTGATCGCAACTGTCCGATCCATCCGCTCGAATCAGGGCGTGACACTCACGGCATCCGAGGGGTCGATCCGATCGTTGGCCGTGGTACCACTCGAGAACCTCACCGGCGACTCGGCCCAGACTTACCTGGCCCAGGGAGTCACCGAGCAGCTCATTACCAACCTGGCACAGATCACCTCACTTAGGGTGATCAAGCTGCCTCCGCGACGCGGCGACCGAATGCCGGCCGATGTCGCCCGCGAACACGGGATCGCTTTCGATGCGTTGCTGGCGGGGTCATTTCAACGGGCGGGCGACGAACTGCGCATCACCGCCCAGATTACCATGGCCGCAACCGGACGGACCATCTGGGCCCGGACCTTTTCCGGAGAACTTCGGGACATCCTCAATCTGCAGGATTCGGTGGTCCGCTCGGTAGCCGACACCATCCGTGTCTCGCTGACCTCTCAAGACAGCTCCCGTCTAAGCGCGGCAAAGAAGCAGATCGACCCCGTGGCCTACGACGCCTACCTTCGGGGAATGGCCGCTGCGGACCGGGTCACCGGGGCGAACTTCCACAAGGCTATTGGCTTCTTCCGCGAGGCGATCAGCCGCGAACCTTCCTACGCGCTGGCCTACGCTGGCCTCGCCCACTGCTACTCCGAGCTGGGATATTACGCCCTGGAGGTGCCAGAGGAGACTTTCCCCAAAGCGCGGGCTGCGGCGGAACAGGCACTGGAGTTTGACTCCACGGTCGCGACCGCATACGCCAATCTGGCGAGAGTCGATCTCCTGTACGCGTGGGATTTCGCTGCGGCCGATCGGAGCTTTCGGCGGGCCATCGAGCTCGATCCCCGCTCCTCCATGGTCCATCTCAACTACAGCGTCTACCTGTCTGCCATGGGCCGCCACTCCGAGGCCATTGCCGCTGCCCGGCGCGCCGTCGAACTCAATCCGCTTTCCCTGCTCATGCAGGCTGCTGCGGCCCGGCCTTACTACATGGCCCACAGTTACCCGGAAGCACTCGCACAAGCCCAGCGTGCGCTCAAGGACGATTCGACATTCACCCGCGCCCATTTCTGGCTTGGCCTGAGCTTTGAGCAGACCGGCCGGCTTCCGGAGGCAGTCCGGGAGTTTCAGGCGGCCATCAAATGGGGGGGTGCGGATTCGATCCCGGTCTACCTGGCGGCACTCGGGCACGCCTATGCCGTTGCTGGTCAGCGCGATCAGGCGGCCAGCGGCTTATCGAGGTGCTCAAGGCGCGCCCGTATGTCTCACCCGTGGATATCGCGACCATCTACTACCGGCCTGGGAGAGCGGGATCGAGCCTTCGAATGGCTGGAGCGGGCGTTGTCGGGGCGCGCGTATGGGCTGGTCTTCCTGCCGACCGACCCGCGCTTCGACCCGCTGCGCAGCGACCCGCGTTTCACTGCACTGTGCGCAAGGTGGGGCTGCCGATGTAAGCGGATCGCCGGCACCCATCGGCGGGGACTAGGTTCCCTCCGGGAGCCCGATCTTGCTGCACCAGCTCGCGGAACCGGGGATCGTCATGGAAGGCGTCGAACTGCGGGTCCACCGCGAGAAACACCAGGTAGGGCACTCGCCCGGCGTATGCCTTCTCGAGCCATTCCAAAGTTCTCGGTCGATCGCCTAACCCGGCATAGAGCGTGGCGAAATCAAAGGGCGAGACGTAGCTGGACTCTGCCCGTGCCTGCAACGCTCGGAGCATCTGTTCTGCCTTCCCCCGCTGGCCGGCCACGGCGTAGGCGTGACCCAAGGCCGCCAGATGCAGCGGCATGGACGCTCGGGTGCTGAGATACTCGAATTCCCGCACGGCCTCGGCGATCCGCGAGTGGTGCTCGTACGACAGGCCCAGCCAGTAGTGCGCGCGACCAAAAGTCGAATCGATTTCGAGGGCTTTCTGCGATTGGGCGATTGCCTCGTCGTAGCGTCGGGCGTTGTAGTAGGGCCGCGCGGCGGCCGCGACCATGATGAGTGAGAGCGGGTCGATCTCCTGGGCCTCCTTCATTACGGCGATGGCTTCCTCACTCCGATTCAACGCGACCAGTAACACCATGTAGTTCAGGTAACCTCTCGCATGTCTCGGATTCAACTCGATCGCGCGGCGGAACTCCCGCTCCGCGGCGACGAAGTCCCACCCAAAGAGGAAATCGACGTAGCCCAGCGCCGCATAAGCTTCTCCGAGTAAGGAGTCCAGCTCGAGGGCCCGGACCGCGGCCCCCCGTGCCTGCGGAAAGGCCTCCTCGGGCCGATCCAGACCGAGATAGCCCATATCGGCGTAGCAACTGGCAATCCCGGCGTACGCGGCGGCGTAGGTTGGGTCCGCCTCGATCGCTTGCTGGAAGTAACCGATCGCTTTCCGAAAATCCGGCCTCACCACGGCTTTGTCGTGGAAATACATGCCCCGGACGTACGCGTCGTACGCGACAGGATCAACCGTGCGGCGTTCCGCGCTGAGACCGGAGCGTTCCTGCGATGTCATCGAGGAGCCGAGTCGCTTCGCGACCGATCTCGCGACCTCGGCCTGCAGATTCAAGATCCCGCTCAGGTCGCCATCATAACCCTGGGCCCAGAGGGTCTGCTTGGTGGATGCCGAAACGAGCTGGACCGTGATGTGCACCGCATTACCCGCACGCTGGAGCGACCCGGCCAGTGTGGCTTCGATCCGATTGTCCTTCAAGATCTTCTCGTTGGCCTCGTCGCTGTGCCGCCCCTTGAGGGAGATGACCCGGAGGGCGCCAACCTGGGCCAGGCCGGTCACCAATTGATCCGTGAGCCCCTCGGCGAGGTAAACTTGAGCCGTGTCGCCAGTCAGATTCGTGAAGGGCAGGACCGCCAGGGATTCGATAGCCTGATCGGTGGGTCGGGTCGTCCCCCTAACCAATTCGCGGATCCCGAACACAAGGGCAACTAACATGGCGACCGCTGCTGCCCCGACCAGACGCTCGCGCATCTTCGGGCGCCGTGCAGCTCGGGACTGTAGCCCCGCTACGAGCGCCTCGCCAAATTCCGCAGCACTGGCAAACCGCTCGCCCGGCACTTTGTTCAGCGCGCGGGAAATCGCCTCTTCCACTCCGACCGGCACCGTCGCTCTTACCGTCCGGAGGCTGGGTACCGGATCGATCGCGTGCCGCGCCAGGATCGCCTGTGCGGTAGAACCGGTGAACGGCGGCTGCCCAGCCAGCATCTCGTACAGCACGCATCCCAGGGCGTAGAGGTCCGACCGGCCATCGAGATGTGGGTTCGGCCGCCGCTTGTTCGGGGCTCATGTAGGCCGGAGTGCCCAGGGAGAGCCCCGTCTCCGTCAGCCGCTGGTCGCCCGCCGCGGTAACCGCGCGGGCAATGCCAAAATCCGCGACGACGGCATGGCCGTCCGAGAGCAGGATGTTCTCCGGCTTGATATCGCGGTGGACTACACCCTGCGCGTGGGCGCAGCTCAGCGCCTGGGCCACTTCACAGGCGATCCGCACCGCTTCCTCGGTGGGCAGCTGTTTCTCCCGGTTCAGCCGGTCGCGCAGCGATTCGCCCGCGATGAACGGCATGGCGTACCACAGGCACAGTGCCTCCCGACCATCCTGAGACGCGACGGCGCCGCTGTCGAACACCGGCAGGATCATGGGATGCTGCAGTCGGGCGGCGATCTCGATTTCCCGGAGGAAGCGCTCTGGCCCGAGCACATGGGCCAGCTCGGCGCGAAGCACCTTGAGGGCGACCATACGACCGTGCTTGAGGTCGCGCGCGAGATAGACCGTGGCCATCCCGCCACGACCCAGCTCCCGCTCGATCTGGTATCGGTCGGCCAGGGCTGTGGCAATGTGAATCAGCGGATCAGGCACCCGGAATCCTCACAGCCGCTGGAGGCTTCGCTCGGCCCGGAGTCCGAGCGCGGTCGCCCCCTGACGGCTTGCGACCTCCATGGCTTCGCGAAGAACGCGGTGGACCTCGGGAGAGGGCGCTCCCGACGCCGCGAGGAACTCGCCCCTGAGCCGCAGCAGTTCAGCGTCGTAGTAGGCCATGCCGGTTTCCCGCGCGACGGCGGTGCCCTCGTCGAGGGCGCGGCGCGCGTCCTCCAGCCGCCCGGCGCCCAGACATATCTCCGCCAGGAGCGCACGGTCGTGGGGAATGCACAGCTTAAACCCGCGGCTGGCCCACTCCTCTGCCGCGCGCTGCATCAATTCGATCCCACGCTCGGCCTGACCGTCGCGTGCCACCAGAAACCCCTCGAACCCCCGGTTCATGATGGACCAGAGCGAGAGCGCGTTCGCATCCGCCACCTCCATCGCCCCCTCGAGCAGCCGGCGAGCGCCTGTCTCGTCCCCAAGGAGGATCAGGACGTAGGTCCCATAGGTCCGGGTGTACGCCAGCGAGTGGGGGTGGGCCAGCGCTTCAGCCCGCGCGACGGCGTCGTCCAGGGCCCGCTGCGCGAGCGCAGGCCGATCAATCATCCCATGGGCGAGGGCCAACCGCACACCGCAGATCGCGGCCGGGTCCTGGCCGTAGGTCTTGATGTGCTCCCGCGCGTGCTCGGGTCGGTAGGCATCTAGCGCGGTCTGGAAGTGACCCGCGCTGGCGTCGGGATGGCCCCGCCAAAAGGCGGCCACGCCAAGCACGTAGTGCGCTTCAACTGAGACAATGGAATCGCCGCCCGCGGGCACCGCCGCGAGGAGTTGCTGCCCAACCTCTTCTAGCTCCGATAGAGCGGCCCTCATGAGCAGCGGATGGGCGAAGCTGCGAAGCAACGGCGGCGGCGGGGCGACGCTGGCCCGGCCGCACAGCGACCGTAGGGAGGCGTGCTCCTTGATCACCCGTGGGCCACCGTACCCCTCGAGGCCGAGCAGGACGGCACACAGGGCGGTGCGCAGCTCGATCTCTTGAGCGAGACCGGCAACCGATGCCGGCAGCTGCTTCAGGAGCGCGATCGCCGTGTCAAGGTGCCCGACTGCTTCGGCTGTGGCGTAGAGGTCGAGTGCGTGCTCGGCGGCCAGCTTGTAGTAGGGGATCGCGTCCTCGAGGTAGCCGCCCTGCTCGAGGTGCGTGGCGATCGCGGCGGCGGCGCTCCGTGATCCGGCGGCCGATGCGATCTGGGCTCGGGCGATAGTGTGATGCAGCAGGCGACGCCGGGCCGAGCCGAGTCCGGCATACGCGACCTCGCGGATGTTGTCATGACTGAAGTCGTATGAGCGCACCGTTCTGCTCACGCACGAGACGCCGCTCGAGCAGCTCGTCCAGCGCAGAGGCCGTTTCGCTCTCGGAGATCGCGCTGCTCTCCAGCAAGCAGATCCATCCGGAACTCCCGCCCGACCACGGCAGCGACTCCGACGACCATGCGCGCGGCAGGGGAGAGCTGCGCGAGGCGAGCCCTCGATCGTCGCGAGGACTCGTTGGGGAAGAGAACGCCGACCGCTACGCCCGGTCGATGGTCTGCTCCGACGACGGGTGCGCAGCAAGGGGACGTCGCCATCAGGCCGCCCGCTTTCGCCCGCAGCATTTCCACGATGTAAAGTGGGTGGCCCTCCGTCTCGCGGTGGAGCTGCCTGGGCCGCGGCCGGATCGAGCGCGGCGCCGGATACGGCAGCGGCAAGCGCTGCGGTCTCGGCGACGTCGAGTGGCTCGAGCGAGATCTCCTCGACTCGACCCTCTCGCCGGAGGTCGAGCAGCACCGTATTCAGCCGGTCTTCCAGCGGGACCTCGCCCAGGCGGAGTGTGGCGAGCACCAGCACTCGGAGCGGTTCTTCGATCCGCAGGAAATAGCCGATCCACTCCAGCGTGTCCCGATCAGCCCACTGGATGTCGTCGAGATAGAGCAGCAGCGGTAGAGGCGCTCCGGCGATCGCGCGGACCATCGCCTCGAACCAGACGTCGCCTCGCCTCGCGTGTGGGGTACGTCACCGCCGAGACGGCCGGCTCCGAAGACGCTGGAATCGCCGATCTCCGGCACTAGGCCGCTGATCTCGGCGCGCCAGACTTCGGGCAAGTGCAGACAGGGTCGTGCCGGAGCGCGGGCGAGCGCAGCCAGTCGGCGAGCGGCGCGTACGGGCAGTCTTGCCGACCGTCCCATAGCAGCGGGAGGTCGCGATCGTCCGCACCTTGCTGATCCGCCCAGCGCACGAACTCCTCGACCAGTCGGGTCTTGCCGATGCCGGCGACACCGGAGACCAGGACGCATCGGGGTGGACCGTGCTGCGTCAGTGAACCATGCCCTGCGTCAGGCACTCCCATTCTGCGGTCCGGCCAATCGAGTGCGAGGGCCGGCGCTCGCGATACGCGTGGAGCAGACAGCGTGGCGTACGCGCGTCCCCTTCGCGACGACGCGCGTCAGGTCACGTACTCCTGAGGCAGATGGCTCCACAGGCGAGTCCGCGAGGCGCCTTGCTCGAAGCGCCTGGACGAAGCTCGGCGGCGGTGGCGAAGCGGTCCGCAGGCACCTTGCACAGGGCTCGCCGGATTGCCGCTTCGAGGCCGGCCGGGACGGTGGAACGCACGGTGCGAAGACTGGGAACGGGATCGATGGCGTGCCGCGCCAGAATCGCTCGGGGGTTGGAGCCCGTGAAAGGAGGCTGTCCTGCCAGCATCTCGTACAACAGACAACCGAGGGAGTAGAGATCGGATCGGCCGTCGAGTTGGTCGTCGCCTGCCGCTTGCTCCGGACTCATGTAGGCCGGGGTCCCAGCGAGAGGCCGGTCTCGGTCAAGCGGTCCTCGCCGGCCACGGTGAGCGCCCGGGCGATGCCGAAGTCAGCAACGAGGGCGTGGCCGCCCGACAACAGGATGTTCTCCGGCTTGATGTCCCGGTGGACCACGCCGCGCGCATGGGCGTGGCCAAGGGCCTCTGCCACCTCGCAGCCGATCTGCACCGCTTCATCGATGGCGATTTGCGCCTCCCGGCGAAGCCGATCGCGCAAAGATTCGCCCTCGACGAACGGCATTGCATACCACAGGCAGGCCCAGCGCCGATCCTCGCCGGTGGCGGCGCCCGCTGTCGAACACCGGCAGGATCATGGGGTGCTGCAGCCGGGCGGCGATCTCGATTTCCCGGAGGAAACGTTCAGGGCCAAGCAGGTGGGCCAGTTCCGGGCGAAGCACCTTGAGGGCGACCATACGACCGTGCTTGAGGTCGCGGGCGAGATAGACCGTGGCCATGCCCCCGCGCCCAAGCTCGCGCTCGAGTGTGTAGTGTTCGCGCAGGGCGTCGGCCAGTGAGGCGGGAGGTGCGGTCAGGTGTCTCGGCTGAGGGGAGTAGGGGAATCTGTGACCGTGTCCCAAGCGAGGCTAGGGACGTGGCCGTCCTTCGGCGGACGATAGCGACCTGGATCCCCGGCCAACTTGGCCTTCCCCCTTGCGCGATTTTCAGGAGGAATGAGGATTACCAAAGGATCCCGACCCCCGGTCGGAAGGTGCCCGACCGGGGGCGGTTGGTGTTTTGATACCTGGAGACCTGAGTGCAGCCGTGACCGGTACCCTGCCTGACATCGCCCCCGACTTCCGTGCCCTCCTGGAGCGGCACGCCGACCGGCTCGATCTGGAGCAGATCGACCGGGCGCTGCGCTTCAGTGCGTCCGCGCATCGGGGCCAGAAGCGGGTGTCGGGCGAGGACTTCATTCAGCACTCGATCGCCGTCGCCAAGACCCTCGTGGAGCAGCTGCTCGACACCACGTCGATCTGCGCGGCGCTGCTGCACGACGTGGTGGAAGACGCCGACGTGCGCGCCGAAGACATCGCCCGGGAATTCGGTCCTGAAGTGTCCGGGCTGGTGGACGGTCTGACCAAGATCTCCAGCCTGACCTTCCGCTCCTCGGCGGAACAACAGGTGGAGAACTACCGGAAGTTGCTGCTGTCGATCGCCAAGGACGCCCGGGTCATCATCATCAAGCTGGCCGACCGGCTCCACAACATGCGGACCCTCGATCCACTTCCGCCCGAGAAGCGGGTGCGGATCGCCACCGAGACCCGCGAGATCTACGCCCCGCTCGCCCACCGTTTCGGTATGGCCGGGATCAAGGCCGAGCTGGAAGACCTGGCCTTCAAGTACCTGGAGCCCGAGGACTACAAAGCCCTGGTGCAGCAGGTCGCCGCCAAGAAGACGGCCCGTGAGCAGCTCATCCTCAAGCTCAAGACGCCGCTCGAGTTCGAGCTCAAGCGCGCGGCCATCGAATGGTTCGAAGTCACCGGCCGGCCCAAGCACCTCTGGTCCATCTACCAGAAGATGAAGAAGCGGGGCAAGCCCTTCGACGAGATCTACGACCTGATGGCGATCCGGGTGATGGTCCGCACGGTTCCCGAGTGCTATCACGTGCTGGGCATCATCCATCACAACTGGACCCCGATTCAGGAGCGGATCAAGGACTACATCGCGAGTCCCAAGACCAACGCGTACCAGTCGCTGCATACGACCATCTTCGGGCCGGGCGGTCAGCTATTCGAGGTCCAGATCCGGACTCAGGAGATGCACCGGACGGCGGAGTTCGGTATCGCGGCCCACTGGCTGTACAAGACCGACGGCCGTCGCAACGAGCTCGATCAGCAGCTCCACTGGTTCCGCCAGCTGATCGAGCTACAGCAGGATGCCCACACGCCGGAAGAGTTTCTCGAGTTCCTGAAGATCGACCTGTACCAGGACGAGATCTTCGTGTTCACCCCGCAGGGAGACGTGAAGCAGCTACCCAAGGGGGCGACGCCGATCGATTTCGCCTTCATGGTGCACACCGAAGTGGGCGTCCATTGCCAGGGTGCCAAGGTCAACGGCAGGATCGCGCCTTTGCATCGGGAGCTTCGCAACGGCGACACCATCGAGATCCTGACCAGTCCCAATGCCAAGCCGAGCAGCGATTGGCTCTCCCACGTCCGCACCGCCCGGGCCCGGCACAAGATCAAGGCCTGGATCCGGCACCAGGAAGAGGAGGAGAGCGTGGTGCTGGGGCGGGAACAGATCGCCCGGGAGCTCAAGCGCCGTCGGCTGGCCGCTCCCGAATCCGATCAACTGCGGAAGGCCGCCGAGTCGCTCGGTCTCGCCGATGGGCGCGGACTGGAAATCGCGGTCGGTCGCGGCGACGTCACCATCGTGCAGGCGCTACGCGCGCTGCATCCCGACGTCTCGGCCGACGACCTCCAGGAGGTGAAGCCCAGCGTCATCGGGCGGGTCATCAATCGCATCCGGCTGGGGTCGGGGATCAAGATTCAGGGCCTGAGCGGTCTCATGGTCCGCTACGCCCAATGCTGCCAGCCGGTGCCGGGCGATACCGTGGTCGGCTACGTGACGCAGGGACGTGGCATCTCCATTCACCGCGCCGATTGCCCCAACCTGCTCATGCTGAGCGGGGAAGGACGCCGGGTGGAAATCGACTGGCGGGAAGTGCAGGGCGAGGCCTTCGCCGTACGGCTCGGCGTCAGCGGCGAGGACCGTCGCGGTCTCTACGCCGACATCATGGAGGCCATCAGCCAGTCGGGCACCAACATCAAGGCGGCAGACCTGAGCACCAAGGACGGTTCGGTCTTCGGTTCGGTCTTCGTCGAGGTGGATAACCGCACCCACCTGGCCAAGGTGATCAAGGCCATTCGGAAGGTGAAGGGCGTCACGGATGTGGAACGGCGGGAGGCGCCTCCGACGCATCCCTGACCCGGCCGATCAGGCCGACCCGCATCACCGCCTCCTCGAGAATCTTGAGATCGACCGGCTTGAGCAGGATCCTATCATGCGGAATCTGCAGGCGTCCCGCCGCAGTTAGCTCCGATAAGTCTCCCGAGAGAAAGACCAGCTTCGCGCGAGGTCAGGCCGCGTCGCTTCGAGGGCGGAGTACATCTCGATGCCGTCCATCCGCGGCATGCGGAGGTCGGCCACGATCACGTCGACCTCGGAGATCTGTAGCGCGGCCAGCGCGGCTTCTCCATCACCGGCCTCGATGACATCCGCCCCTCGCCGTCTCAGGTACTTCCCCAAGTGGACGTCGCAAGGCTTCTTCATCGTCGACCAGCAAGACCCGCAATCCACTGAGCGGAGTCTGACCAGGAATCGGAGTGGGCACCGACCGCCGGCGGTTCTACTGGAATCTCCGCGCTGATCGCGATGGGCAGGGAAAGGACGAAACGGGCACCGCCTCCCGGAGTCGCTGTGACGGTGAGGTCGCCGCCGACCTCCCGTGCGATCTGCCGGGACAGGTAGAGCCCGAGTCCGGTTCCCTGTCTGCCTTTGGTTGAGACGAAGGGACGGAAGATTCGACCCCGCAATTCCTCGGGAATTCCCCGTCCGTTGTCCTGTACCGCCAGGAAGACCTGGGTCGCGTCGGTCGACGTATCCACCCTCAAGCGTCGGGGTGGATCTACGTGCCCCAGCGCGTGAATGGCGTTGCTCAGCAGGTTGACCAGGACTTGCTCGAGCCGAGCCGGGATCTCCCCGAGCCGCGGGCAAGGCTGGATCCAGATCTCCCTCCAGGATGATCTCTTCCACTCCGAATTGATACGCGACCAGATCGATGGCATCGCGAGCCACGGAGTTGAGATCGGCCGTGGTGCCGGGGCGCTCCTCCATCCTGACGAAACGAAGCAGACCGGAGAGCAGCTTGCCGGCGCGGCGGGCCTGACGGCTGATCTGCACCAGCTCATCCCGCTGCTCTTCGGTGATGTCACCAACGCTCAGCCTGGCCTGGGACATTGCAACTACAGCCATCAGCGGGTTGTTGACCTCGTGGGCCACACCCGCGATCAGCTGGCCGGCCGCCATGAATCGGCCCTGCTCCTCGGCCCGTTCGCGTAACACCCGGGTCATGTCATTGAAATGGCGCTTGAGCTGTCCAACTTCGTCATCCCGCAGGACCGGCAGCTCCACGTGCAGGTCGCCCTCGGCTACCAGCGCCAGGCCCTGCTCCAGTTCAGCCAGGGGCTTGGCTACCAGCCGGGACGCGACCAGGAGCCCCAGCGGAATCAGCACCATGCCCGCAAGCATCCACACCGTCACCGCGCGGACGGCGTTGGTGGTGGTGGCCGACAGCTGACGTTCCTCCTCTATCAGGATCGGAAGGGCGTCCCGCCGCGACTGGGTCAATCGGCCCTGTACCTCAGCCAGGAGAGAGTCGACCACCACGTGGCGCTGACGCGCCTCCTCGAATCGGCCCAGCTCCAGCAGGCTGGACACTTCGAGCAGCATGGTGCCGAGGTGCGCAACGTCTTCATCCGTCTGGGCCAGCTGAGTGCGAAACTCCCGTGGCAGCGCTGCGAAGGATGCCGCTGAGGCGGTTCCACCATGGCGGGTAGCACTGGCCCGGATTGCCGCTGTGGTGTCGGCTGGGACCGGCTTTCCGGTGATCGCAAGCCTCCAGGTGTCGGTGGTCGTATTCTCCAGCCCCTGCACCCGGTCGGTCAGGTCGCCGAAGAGGTAGTCCAGTGGCTGCACCGAGCGTCCTAAGGTCCGGGCCCGTGCCGTAACGGTGTACGACAAATAGAGGGTGATCGCCGCGGCATAGAGCATCAAACCGAGGACGAACAGCAGCAGGATGGTCCGGAGACTGAGCGCCGGGCGGCCGCGAGGGAGATAATCGGAGCTGGTCATTGCCAGGCGACCGGTTCCAACCCGCCATGGCGAACCCGGGCGATGCGCACTGAGGAAGTCTGATGTGCGCCGAAAGCGATGGGCCCGGTCACTCCGGGATACGGCGGCCGGCTGATGCCCAGCGCCTCCAGGTATTGTCGGATCATTTCGCGCCGGGTCCCGACGTTGCTGGCCGCGGTGGCGAGCAGCATGATCGCGTCATAGAGGAGCGCGTCTCCCGCCTCGGGAGTTCGGCCGGTCATGGCCTGATATCGTGCCGTGAACTTCCGGCCCGCGTCGGTGGTTCCGGGGGGGATCCAGAAGGTGGCGACATAGATGGAATCGGCGGCCTCACCGGCGGCCTCGATCAACTGCGAAAGGCTGGTTGCCGCATCCCCGGCGAGGACTCTCAGGCCTGGCTGCAGCTGTCTTGCAATCCGCGCAAGGCTGCCGGTCTGCGCCGCGGGGCACATGCAGAGAATCAGGTCCGGTGGCGATCGCCGAATGGAGGACCCGAGCAGGACTTCCAAGTCGGCCCCTGCCACGATCGGCACATTGTCTACTACTCGCACACCGTGTTCTCGCAACTGCCGCATCGCGGCAACCCGCAGGCCCATCCCATACTCGTCCGGCACATAGAACAACGCGACTCGTCGAGCGTCGAGGTATTCCGCGGCGAAACGACCGAGGGCCGTACCTTCCACCGAGTCATTCGGCGAGAGCGTGAAGGTCCAGGGCCCAACGTCGCCCAACAGGTGGCTCGTCGCGGTGGGGACCAGCTGCACCACCTCGGCGTGATTGTACACTGGCGCCGCTGCCAGTGAACCGCGACTGCCCAGGTGACCAACCAGCGCGAACAGTCCCGGGGTGTCCACCAGTCGCTCAGCCCGGTTAGCCTCGTTGTCGACTCGCTCCGCTCCGGCACGACTCTCGGTGTCAACCACGACTCGAATCTCCTGCCCCCGCTCCGGCGTGAGGCTTCGGACGTCCTGCTTCGCCAGCTCCACGACCGGCGCCGTCCCCGTCACCACGACCAGCACTGGTGTGGAACGGCGCGCTCCGTCGTGACAGCCCATCGCGAGCAGGCCCACGCCGAGGGCGCCCATCCCCAAGCCCGGGCGCCGCACCACTCGGAATGAAGCTGACAGAAGATACCTCGTCTGGGTGGCCGGTCTGGATGGACGCTGCACCGCTCAGCGTAGTGCCGCGACTGGGTAAGACGCAAGCGCCAGATTGACGCCCGCCGCCTCACGCCTATGCTTAGACCTCATTTCACTTGGTGGTAATGCTCAATGCCCAGCTGCTGGCTGCTGAAGACCGAGCCTTCGACCTACTCCTACGACCAGCTGGAGAAAGAAGGCCGAACTACCTGGGATGGAGTGCGGAACAATCTCGCGCTGACCCACCTTCGAGCTATGAAGGCTGGAGATCGCGTCCTGATTTATCACACCGGGGCCGAAAAGGCGGTGATCGGCCTCGCGAAAGTGACTCAGCCCGCATATCCCGACCCGAAGCTCAACGATCCCAAACTGGTAGTGGTGGACGTGGTGCCCGAACGTCGCCTCCCGCGGCCCGTGACGCTGGCCGAGGTGAAAGCCGAAGCCTCGCTCAAGGACCTCGCCCTCGTCCGAATGGGCCGACTCTCGGTGATGCCCGTGCCTCCCCCTCAATGGAAGCGATTGCTGGAGATGGGTGGGCTTCCGGCCGGGGGCAAATAGTCGGATACCGAAGATCTACCGAACCCGGTATATTTGTCTCCATGCCGAGTCCCACCTTCAAGGTTGTCGCTCCCTTCGAGCCTGCGGGAGATCAGCCGAAAGCCATCGAGAGTCTGAGCGAAGGTCTGAGCCGGGGAGACCGGTATCAGACTCTGTTGGGCGTGACCGGGTCGGGGAAGACGATGACCCTGGCGCACGTGATCGCCAATCACGGCCGTCCCACCCTGGTGCTTTCCCATAACAAGACCCTGGCGGCTCAGTTGTACGGTGAGCTCCGCCAGTTTCTTCCATCCAACGCGGTGGAGTACTTCGTCTCGTACTACGACTACTACCAGCCCGAAGCCTACGTTCCGCAGACCGACGTTTACATCGAGAAGGACGCTTCGAGAAACGCGGATCTCGAAAGCCTGCGGCTGCGCGCTACGTCGAGCCTGATGGAGCGGGACGACGTCGTGATCGTGGCAACCGTGAGTGCGATCTACGGCCTGGGAGATCCGATCGAGTATCGCAAACTCATGATGAGTGCCAAGGTGGGTGAGGCGATGGGACGGGACGGCCTCCTGGCCGACCTGGTGCGGATCCAGTATCAGCGGAACGATGTCTCCTTCGAACAGGGGACGTTCCGCGTTCGGGGAGATACAGTGGAGATCTTCCCGGCGTATTCCGAGCAGGCCATCCGGGTGGAGTTCTGGGGAGACGTGATCGAACGAATCACCAAGGTCCACCCCGTCACCGGCGAGCCTATCACGCCACTGGACCGGTGCGCGGTGTACCCCGCCACCCACTTCGTTACCGAGCGCGCCACCATCGAACGGGCGGTGAAAGCTATCCGCGCCGAGTTGTCGGAGCGGCTGGCCGTACTGCGGGGGGCCGGAAAACTCCTGGAGGCGCAGCGGCTCGAGTCGCGCACCACCTTCGATGTCGAGATGATGCTGGAAGTGGGGACCTGTGCCGGCATCGAGAACTACTCGCGGCATCTGACCGGGCGCAGGGAAGGGGACCGTCCTGCGTGTCTCATGGACTATTTCCCACCCGAGTTCCTTGTCGTGGTGGACGAGTCACACGTCTCGCTGCCCCAGATCGGCGGCATGTACAACGGCGACCGGGCCCGAAAGCAAACGCTGGTCGAGTACGGCTTCCGTCTGCCTTCGGCGCTCGACAACCGGCCGCAGACCTTCGACGAATTCATGTCCCTGGTGCCCCAGATGATCTCGCTCTCGGCGACTCCGGGCCAGTACGAGCTGGGCCTCTCCGGTGGGGTGGC
The DNA here is from genome assembly GCA_963788625.1 of uncultured Gemmatimonadales bacterium. Classification (GTDB taxonomy): domain Bacteria; phylum Gemmatimonadota; class Gemmatimonadetes; order Gemmatimonadales; family GWC2-71-9; genus DATBGE01. The sequence continues at coordinate 2,047,219 of CAWBHB010000001.1, forward strand.
GGTAGAGCAGGTCATTCGGCCCACTGGATTGGTGGACCCCGAGGTGGACGTTCGGCCGGTGAAGGGCCAGGTGGACGACCTTCTGGGCGAGATCCGAAACCGGGTCGAGCAGCGGGAACGGGTCCTGGTCACCACACTGACCAAGCGGATGTCGGAGGATCTCACCGACTACCTGCAGCAGACCGGAGTGCGGGTGCGCTATCTCCACTCCGACATCGATGCCATCGAACGGATGGAGATTCTTCGTGGGCTTCGGCTTGGGGAGTTCGACGTTCTGGTCGGAATCAACCTCCTCCGGGAAGGTCTAGACCTCCCCGAGGTTTCCCTGGTCGCCATTCTCGATGCGGACCAGGAGGGTTTTCTCCGCTCCGACCGGGCCTTGATCCAAACGGTGGGCCGAGCTGCCCGGAACATCAATGGTCGGGGAATCCTCTATGCCGATCGGATGACCGGATCCATGCAGCGCGCGTTGGCGGAGATGAGCCGGCGCCGTGCCATCCAGCTCGAGTACAACCGGGTCCACGGTATTACGCCCCGCTCCATCGTGAAGTCCATGGAGCAGGTCCGTCTCACGACTCGGGTCGCCGACGCCCGCACCGAGAAGCCACCGGCTCGCTCCGAGACCCTCGCGGTGGCCGACCTCCGCGACCCGGCGAAGCGGGCTCAGGCCATCACCGCGCTCGAGCGCCAGATGAAGGAGGCGGCGGCCAATCTCGAATTTGAGCTGGCGGCAGTTCTGCGGGATCAGCTCAACGATCTTCGCGCGATGGATGCCCCGGATGTCGAGCGGTCCGGTTTCAGCGGGCAGTCTGTCCCCCGGATGCGAAGGCCCGCGACCGCCCGCCGGCGGCGGGCCTGATGCGAGAATTGACGGAATCCGCCCTCAATGCCGAGGGCGAGGAGCTGGGACGCGGCCTGCCATCCGGAGCAGTGCTCTCCTTTGAGGGTGACCTGGGCGCCGGCAAGACCACCTTCATCCGGGCCATCGCCCGCGGGCTGGGCGTAACGCTGCCAGCGACCAGTCCTTCCTATGCGCTGGTGCATCGCTACCAGGGACGCCGAGGGCCGGTCTACCATCTCGACTGTTATCGGCTCCGCAATTCCGAGGAAGCGCGCGATCTCGACTGGCAGGGTCTCGTTGCCGACGGCGACGCGATTCTGGTCGAGTGGCCGGAGCGGGCCGTGGGTTGGGTGCCGACTCCTACGATCAGATTCCGGCTGCATCATCTCGCCGACGCCGCGCGCCGCGGCCTGGAGCGTCTTTGATGTGGCTGGCGATTGACACGGCAACCGATCGCGCATCGGTCGCGCTGGGCCTTCCGGGATCGATACTCGCCGAGGAGGAAATACCCGGCGCACGGCGCCAAGCCTCCCAGCTGCTTCCCGCGATCCTCGACGTCCTGGGTCGTGCGGGAGCCGGCCTTCCGGAGGTTGAGGCCATCGTGCTCGCCGATGGTCCCGGCAGCTTCACGGGACTCCGGGTCGGTGCCGCCGTCGCCAAGGCGCTGGTCGAAAGCCAGCCGATCGCTCTGTGGAGCACTCCCTCGCTGTTGTCCTCGGCCGCCGTGCTGGGACACGACGGTCGTTTGGTGCTCGCCTTGAGTGATGCGCTTCGCGGCGAGGTCTTCGCGGCTGCATACAGGGTCACCCCCGGGCGGGTGGACACCGTGGTTCAACCCTCGGTGCACCGGCCCGACGACTTGCGTGCTTCGGGGCTGGCGCCGCAGGTGGTGACAGGTCCGGCAGCCGACCAGATGGGCGGAACTCCGGCATGGCCGTCGGCCGGGACACTGCTCCGCCTGATTGGGTTAGCGGGTGGAGTCCGCCGAATCACCGAGCCTCGCCGATGGGAGCCGGACTACGGCCGTCCCGCGGAGGCGCAGGTGCAATGGGAACGCACCCATGGACGCCCGTTACCGAATCCGGCAAGCCTCGCCGGCTGACGCGGACGCTCTCAGCGTCCTGGAGCGTCGCTGCTTCAGCGATCCGTGGAGCGCCGAGGGATTTCGTGAAGTGCTGTCCACTTCGATCTGCTTCGGCCTGGTGGCCGCGGCGGGGAAGGAGTTGGAGGGCTATTTTCTGGCCCGGCTCCTGGTCGGCGAGGCGGAAGTGCTGAATCTCGCGGTCAACCCTGACCATCGCCGCCGGGGGATCGGGCGGGCCCTGCTCAAGGCCGGACTCAGCGAACTCCGACTTCGCGGTGGACGTGAGGTGTTTCTGGAGGTCCGGGAATCCAACGCCGCGGCCCGGGCAATGTATCTGGAGCTGGGTTTCCGGGTCGTCGGTGCCCGGCAGCGCTACTACCGGCAGCCGGTGGAGGACGCACTGGTGCTGCACCTGCCGTTCCCCACCTTTGCGTGAATGTGCCACCACCGATGTAGATTCTGGTTAGTGAGGAGGACCGCCCTGCCGCTAGCGTCACGGCGTCCGCCATTCTTGCCACCGTCACGCCTGAGATGTGGAGGTTCCTGTGAGCAGCCGCAGCCTGAACAAAGTGATTCTGATTGGAAACCTCGGCGCTGACCCCGAGGTGCGCAGCACCAACAACGGGACCCGGGTCGCGACTCTTTCACTGGCCACCAGCCGGCAGTGGAACGGCCAGGGCGGAGACAAGCAGGAAAAGACCGAATGGCACAAAGTGATCTTGTGGAACAACAGTCGCGGCACCGGCCTGGCGGACATCGCCGAGAAGTTCTGCAAAAAGGGCGACAAGGTCTATGTCGAGGGCCGGATCGAGTACCGCTCCTGGCAGGATCGCGAAGGCCAGACCCGCTACACCACCGAGATCGTCGCCTCGGACCTGATCCTGCTGGGTGGACGGCAGGGGGGTGCAGGGGCAGAGTCGGCACCCGCGAGAGTGGGGGCTACCGCCGCTGCCGCCGGCCCGAAGAAGGAGGGGAAGGAAGGCTTCGAGGACTTCCCCGAGGCTCTGGACGCCGAAGACGACGACCTGCCGTTCTAGGGGTCTGCCGCCCGCCGGTGAGGGGTCCCGGCGGGTGGCTCCCACCCTCGCTTAAAGCACGCGGATCAAGGCATGCTGCCAAGGATCTGCACTCGTCAAACCGCCCGCCCCGCTTTCGCGATGACGTTGGTTAACGCATTAAATTCCAACGACTTACGAGGACTGCCCTCGCGTGATCTCTAGGTGGCGCGCTGGATGCAGTTGTCATATATTGGCTTGCCCCCCAAGAACATCAAGTGAGGGTTGTGCAATGACTGGCTCAAGCCCAAGTCGCCTGTTGGCCGTCTTCGCCGCTCTGGTCGTCCCCGGCGTGGTCATGGCCCAGACTCCCCGACCCCGACTCTTACGAGGTCCGGCCGGGCGATACCCTTTGGGACCTGTCTCGCCAGTATCTGGGCGATCCCTTCCTTTGGCCTGAGATCTACCGGCTCAACACCAATGTGGTTGAGGATCCGCACTGGATCTATCCCGGCGAGGTCCTCCGGCTCCAGGGTGGTCCTGACGTAGCCGCGGTGCCGACCGAAGACACTCCGGTTCCGCCGGAACCAGGGGCGCCGGTGTCGCCCGATTCGACAGCCGATTCCACTATGGCCGGGGCCGCTGATTCCAACATGGCCGAGCCGGGACTGGCGGAGGCGCAGGTAGGAGAGCTCCAGGAAGTTGAACCGGAGCGGGACGCCGACGACTTGAGTGCCCTGTTTGGCAACCAGCAGCGGGTGGCGGAAACTCGGTTCGAAGGCGGAATCAGTCGCCTCTACCGCCCGATTCGCGAGGACGAGTTCTATAGCTCGGGTTTCCTCTCGGAGGGGCAGAAGCTCCCGTTTGGCCAACTGCTGGGCTCGGTGACTCCCCAACAGATCAGCACCTCGACTCCCCATAAGGTGGCCCGGATCTATTCCGAGGTCGGGGTCCGGCCGCCGGCGGGCGCCAAGTACGAAGTCGGCGATACTCTGCTCATCGTTCGCATCGATCGCGAGATCAATGACTGGGGGCAGGTGGTCGTTCCGACTGGTCTGATCCGGGTCACCGATGTCAGCGGCCCCGAGAACGTGGGCGTCGTCGTTCAGCAGTACGCGGAGATTCTGAACGATCAGTTTCTTCTCCCGGCCGAGAAGTTTCCCGATCCGGGCAACGTCCGCAGCGTGCCGATCTCGGATGGGGTGCACGGGCACATTATCCAGAGCCGGGACCTCCAGCAGCTGAAGGGCCCGCTCGACGTCCTCTTCATCGATCTCGGCCGCAAGGAGGGGGTCGCCTTGGGAGACGTCTTCGAGGTCCGCTCCTCCCGCAGGTACGTCGAGGCTCCGCAGGGAACCGCCGAGACCCTCGATGAGCTCATGGCCCTGGTGCAGGTGGTGCATGTCAGCGAGCAGTCTTCCACCGTCCGCGTCGCGAAACTCACCCAGCCCAACATCCGGCCCGGTGCCGGAGTTCGTCAGGTCGCCAAGCTTCCATCCTGATTCGCGGGTCGGATGACCAAAAGTCCACGCGAGGGGCGCTCTCGGGCGCCCCTCGTCGTCATTATGTTTCTGCGCCAGTCGAGGGCGAGTCCAACCCGGGAGAGGGAGCTGCATGAGCGGACGGATACTGATCACCGGCGGAGCAGGGTTCATCGGGTCTCACATTGCCGAGGAGCATCTCCGCGCCGGATGGGAGGTGACGGTCCTCGACGATCTGTCTCGTGGCAAGCAGAGCAATGTCCCCAGAGACGCCCGGTTCGTGAAGGCAGACATCCGGACTCCCGAAGCCAGGGCCACCGTCGCGAAGGGTGGCTTCGACGTGGTGAATCACCACGCGGCCCAGATCGACGTGCGAGTCTCGGTCAGCCAGCCGTCCTACGACGCCGGGATCAACCTGGTCGGTCTGATCAATCTGCTTGAAGGGGCCGCCGAAGGCAGGGTAAAGCGGGTAGTCTTCGCGAGCAGCGGAGGCGTGGTCTACGGAGATCCGGAGACCATCCCGACTCCTGAATCTGCGCCCAAGCTTCCGATCTCGCCCTACGGGGTCAGCAAGCTTTCAGGAGAGTATTACCTCCGGACCCTGGGGGAGCTGAACGGGTTCGAGCGCGTGGCACTGCGTTACGCCAACGTGTTTGGGCCGCGCCAGGATCCCAAGTCCGAGGCCGGCGTCATTTCGATCTTCGCCTCGCGCCTGCTGGCCGGTCAGCCGCTCACTGTTTTCGGGGACGGGCTGCAGACCCGGGACTACGTGTTCGTCCAGGACGTGGCGCGGGCGAACCTGGCCGCGTCGACCGCGAAGGTGGCTCAGGGCGACCTGGACAGCACGGCCTTCAACATTGCCACCGGCACCCAGCGCAATGTCCTCGAGCTGGCCGAAGCGGTGGGAACGGTCATCGGTCGCAAGCCCGAGTTGGAGTTCGCACCGCCGCGGCCCGGAGAATTGCGCCGCAACTCGCTGGTCATCGACAAGGCACGGAACGGACTTCGCTGGACCCCCGTACATCGCTTCGAGGACGGCCTCGAACAACTCGTCAACTGGTTCAAGCAGGGAGCCCCCTGATGATGCAGCAGACCGGACCGTCGCTTTCCTCCGCGTGGGACCTGGTCCTCGCCAGCAGTGTCGAAACCAAAGTTGTCCTGGTGGTTATTGCGGCCTTCTCGCTGATCTCCTGGTTCATCATCGGGCTCAAATGGTGGCAATTCCGCCGGCTCAAGCGGCAGGCGGACCGCTTCTTTTCCGAGTTGGAGCGGACGACCCGCCTGACCGACGCCTACCATGCGGTCATGAAACTGCCGCCCTCGCCCTACAACCGGCTGTTCCGGGAGTCGCTCAACTTCTACTCTGAGCTGCGCCCCGGTGGGCTCAAGGACGAGGCCAACAGGGTGACTCTGACCAGCACCCAGGTCGAAGCCCTGAAAATGGTCCTCGGCAAGGAGGTCGCCGCGGAGCGGGACTTGATGGCGCGGTTCGTCTCCTGGCTTGCGACCATCGGATCGGTGAGTCCCCTGCTGGGCCTGCTTGGTACGGTGCTTGGCGTCATGGACGCCTTCATCGGAATCGCGTCCAAGGGCTCCGGGAACCTCTCCGCGGTGGCCCCCGGCGTCGCAGAAGCCCTCGTCACCACGGTGGCGGGTCTCGCCGCTGCGATCCCGGCGGTGATTGGGTACAATGCCTATGTCAACCGGATCGGTTTGTTCGCCGGTGAACTGGAAGGCTTCGCCCACGAGATCGTGGGCAGTATGGCGAGAGAAGGGTTGCTGTAATGCTGAGTGGACTGGGGGGCGGCGGGTTGCGTGGTCACGGCGAGCTGCCGCTGAACGCGGATATCAACGTCACTTCCCTGGTGGACGTCGCCTTCGTGCTGCTGATCATCTTCATGATCGCGGCTCCCATCATGCAGGGCGGGGTGGACGTGCAGTTACCCCGCGCCGAGGCCCGTCCGATCACGTCTCGGGAAGGCATGGTGGTGTCGGTGGATCGCCAGGGGCGAATCTTCATCGATCAGACCCAGGTCTCCTACAACGATTTTCGCATCACCTTCCGGTCCCTGGTTGCCGCGCGCAAGCCGCAGTCGGTCTACGTGCGCGCCGATTCCCGGGTGCCCTACGGAGACGTGGTCCGGGTCCTCGCCGTGATCCGCACGTCGGGAGTGCGGGACGTGGGCCTCGTTGCCCAGGACGAGACGGCGCCGTGAGATACGCAGCGGTAATGCGGCAACCGACCAGCGGCGTAGGGGCCGGACTGATCGGAACCGTGGCGGTCCATGCCGGAGTCGTGGCGTTCCTGTGGGTCGCGGTGCAGCCTCCGGCTCCCTCGCCGCCGGTCTACGCTGTGGAGCTGGTTGCCGCACCAGCACCCAAGCCGCAGGAGAAACCCGCGCCGGAAACCGTGGCGCGGCCCCCGGTCGAAGCTCCGGCGCCAACCAAGCCCGCTCCCAAGCCAGAGCCAAAGCCGGCTCCGACGCCTCCGCCTAAGCCAGCCCAGGCCGAGCAGAAGACTGAACCGAATCCTCGGGCCACCGCGCAGCAGACCCCGCTGCCGGGAGAAAAGCCCAGCACCGGTTCCGACGCAGTGACGGTGAGTACTCCCGGCCTGGCGTTTCCATTTCCAGAGTATCTCCGAAACATCGTGCAGGAGGTTTACCGGCGCTGGGATCGTCCCGCGGGATCCTCGCTTCGAGCCGAGGTCAGCTTCCTCCTTCTGCGGGACGGCACGGTCCGGGAGATCAAGGTCTCCAACGGTTCGGGGAACTTTTCCTTCGATCTCGCCGCTCAGGGGGCCATCGAAGCGGCCGGATCCGCTCAGGCCTTCGGGCCACTTCCCGACGGGTACGAGGCCGACGTCCTCCCCGTCTCCTTCTACTTCACGCCCCGTCCTCAATGACCCGTTCTCGTGCTGTCTTGGTCGGATTGCTCACTACTGCCGCGCTGAGTGTTACCGGTCGGCTGGTTGCTCAGGACACGACGAACGCCCCGGAAGGAGTCCGGGTCGGAATCGAGTATCGTCCGGGAGAACGTCCCTCGATCGTCGTGCTTCCCGCGGCCGGACGTGATTCGGCGCGCAGCATCCTCCTCCGCGACCTGGACTACAGCGACCGATTCGAAGTCATTCCTCTCGGTTCCGAGGGGGCTTCGTCCACCGTCAACTACGTCCTGCTTCGCTCCCTCGGCGCGGACTTCGGCGTGGAGATCGCCGATGTGGCCGGTGCCACGGCGTTTCGCCTCCACGACATGAAGCCTGGTACGATGCGCAAGGAGCAACGGGTGAACCTGCCGCCTCCTGGCGATCCCAATTTTCGGATGACGATGCATCGGATTGCCGATGAGATTGTCCGGTCGGCCACCGGTACCCCGGGTTACGCTGCGTCTCAAGTGGTATTTCTGACCAACAAGCGGGGCTATCGGGTGGACAGCGACGGGGCGAACATGGCGGTAGTGACCCCGGACGGCGACGAGGTCCTCTCCCCGACCTGGAGCCCGGATGGGCGGCGAATCGCCTACACCAAGTTCGCGGCCGGTCAGGGATCCATCGTGCTGCTCGACGTCGCGTCCGGGCAGCGGACCATCGTGGCGACTACCACCAAAGCGCTCAATTTCACGCCAGCCTTCTCCCCGGATGGACGAATCCTGGCGTTCGCTCGTGCGACCGAGGAAGGCACCGATATTTACAGCTCGGAAGTCGCCTCAGGATGCTGCTTACAACGCTTGACCGTCGGACGCTACTCCGATAACCTTTCACCGAGCTATGCGCCGGATGGTCGGCGGATGGCCTTCGTCTCGACAAGGGCAGGCCTGCCACAGATTTACGTCATGGGCGCGGACGGCACCGATCAAGAGCTGCTGGCGCCGTTCGACTATGGCGTTACCGGAAGCTCCAACGCGCCGGAATGGTCGCCCGATGGGGCCAGCGTGGTGTTCCACCGTGACGTGGCACGCGAACCGCAAATTTTCGTTCTCGATGTGGCGGGCCGGAAGGTGCGGCAGCTCACATCCTCGGGCCGTAACGAAGACCCAACCTGGGCCCCGGACGGCAAGCATATCGCGTTCGTGTCCGACCGCAGCGGGACCCGGCAGCTCTGGGTGATCGACATCATTACCGGGCGCGTCCGCCAGCTAACTTTCACGGGCCAAGTACGGCTACCGGCGTGGTCCCGCCGATTCTGATACCTCGACCGACCTCACCCTGAATTCCGGAGTCATCATGCATCTCCAGTTCCGCGTCCTCACGATCCTCGCAGCTGTGGCGCTCATTGCGTGCGGTAAGAAGCCTGAACCCGAGGCCCCGGCTCCCCAGCCGACGCCGACGGGCAGTCAGCCCGCTCCGACGCCTCCGAGCGAGGACGCCGCTGCGAAGGCGGCTCGTGAGCAAGCTGAACGCGACCGTCTCGCGCGCGAAGCGGCCGGGAAGGCGGCGGCGGATCGGGCGACGGCGCTGCAACAGCTGGTGGCGATGATCCACTTCGATTTCGACAAGGCCGACATCCTGATGGACGACATGTCCAATCTCGACCGCAAGGCCGCCATCATGCAGGCGAATCCCGGTGTCCGGCTCCGGGTGAGCGGCCACGCGGATGAGCGGGGTTCGGACGAATACAATCTCGCCCTCGGCAACCGTCGCGCCGGTGCGGCCAAGCGGCAGCTGGTCAACAAGGGCGTGGACGGAGGCCGGATCGAGGTCATCTCCTTCGGGGAAGAGCGCCCGCTCGATCCCGGTCACGATGAAGGCGCCTGGGGCAGGAATCGCCGCGACGAGTTCGAGGTGACGGCCGGCGGCGAATCCATCGTGCTGCCTCAGTAATGATCGCAAACCACCGCCCGGTCCTGTGGCTGGGCCTGATCGCCCTTGGAGCCTGTGCCTCCAAGGGCGACTTGCGCCGGGTCGAGGAGCAGCTGGTGCTGAGTCGCGCCGAGAACATGCGGGCCGACTCGGCTCGTGCGGTCCAGCTCGCCCAGATCCTGGAGACCCAGCGCCGGACCATGGATTCGTTGTCCTCCCTGGCGCGCGTTGCCGAGCAGACCTCACGTCAGGTGGGGACCGCCAAGGGCGATCTGGCCAACGATCTCTACAACATCCAGCAGCAGCTGGTTCAGATTCAGGCCCTCACCGGGCAGAGTCAGCAGCGGCTTACTGAGCTCAGGACCCAGCTCGACGCTCGGGGTGAGCAGCTCAACGCCGCCGCCGGACCGGTGGACACCACCCGGCCCTCTCCCGGCGGGGGACAGCCCTCCGCCGATCAGATGTACGAGGCCAGTCTGAGCCAGCTGCGGCGAGGGTCACCGGGAACCGCGCGAAGCGGGTTCCGGGAATTTCTCCGGCTGTATCCCAGCGATCCTCGAGTCCCCGACGCGACCTACTTCATCGGAGAGAGCTTCGCCGCGGAGGCGCCTGATTCGGCGGTGGGTTATTATCGGAAGGTCGTGGAGACGGCGCCCCAATCGGCTCGAGCGGCGAGCGCGGTCTACAAGCTCGGACTCGTGGCGGAACGAAAACAGGATCTCGAAGGCGCGAAGGCCTATTACCAGCGCGTGATCTCCGATTATCCCCGTTCCGACGAAGCGGCCCTCGCGCGAGATCGCCTGAAGTCGCTCGGACGGTAGCACCCGGAACGGCCGCATGACCGGTCCGGGTGCGGAGATGCCGTTCCTCGAGCATCTCGAGGAACTCCGTGGCCGGCTGATCCGAGCCCTGGCGGCGATCGTCGTGGGGTTCGGGGTCGGCCTCTGGTTGGTCCAGCGGTTTCAGCTCGTCACTCTCCTCAAGCAGCCGATCGCCCCCTACCTCGCCAGCACCGGCGGGAAGCTCGCTGTCCTGAGTCCCACCGACCCGGTGATGATCGTCCTCAAGCTGGGCTTCATCACCGGCGTCGTTCTCGCCTCCCCGATCATCATATATCAGATCTGGGCCTTCCTCGCGCCGGCGCTCTATGAACGGGAGCGAAAAGCGATCATGCCGGCGCTGGGATTCGGGTTGCTCCTGTTTCTCACCGGATCGGCGCTGGGGTACTTCTTCCTGCTTCCCCAGGCGTTGCGAGTGCTGTTCAGCTTCCAATCCGAGGCGCTGGCGCTCGTCATCACCTACAACGAGTACTTCAGTTTCGTGCTGCAGATTGTGCTCGCGATGGGGATCTCGTTCGAGTTGCCGCTGGTGATCATCCTGCTGGCGGCGGTCGGTGTCATCTCTCCCGTCGGACTCCATCGGTTCCGTCGTTTCGCCATGGTACTCTGCATGTTCGCGGGAGCGATCCTCTCGCCGGGCACCGACGTACTCTCGATGATCATGATGACCGTGCCGCTGTGGCTGCTCTACGAGGTGGGCTTCGTGGGCGCCTGGGTGATCGACCGCCGGCGCCGGCGGGCCGCCGCCACCGCGGTGATCCTGTTCGTCCTGTTGGGGGCCCCGTCACGGGCTGTGGCGCAGCAACCGGTTCCACCGCCCAAGCCCGGCGTGCCCGCGCCTCGCGCTCCGGGCGATACCCTCCCGCCCGACTCCACCCGGGTCCGCCCCGGCCAGGCGGTGGACACCGCGACGGCACGGCGCCTCGGCCTCCCCACCGGCCCCACCTACACCTTCGCGCCCGACGATTCGATCCTCGCCGAGCTCCAGCTCCTGCCCGGCTACGAAGTCACCCGGTATCGATCGGATTCCGCGACGGTCCTCGCCGACGAACGCCGCATCTTTCTCGATAGCCGGGCAATGACCCGGCGGGCCACAACCACACTCGAGGCGGATTCGATCCTGTATTCGGAACCGACCTGCCTGATCGAGGCCTCGGGATCGCCTAACCTGTTCGACGGAGAGACGGTCCTGACCGGTGGGGGAGGGATCCGTTACGACACCTGCATTCGGCGGGGCGTGGTCACCAGGGCACTCACCAGTTTCAAGCAGAACAGCAGCGACTGGTTCCTGCGGGGCAATCTCGCGCAGGACTCCAGTGCTTCCCGAGTGTTCGCGTCCTCCAGCGACATCACCAGCTGCGACTTGCCCGAGCCGCACTACCACTTCTCGGCCAAGGAAGTAAAGTGGATCGCGCAGACGATCATGATCGCGCGGCCGGCGGTGCTGTACGTGCGGGATGTGCCGGTTCTCTGGCTGCCTTTCGTTTTCGCCGACGGACGACCAGGCCGGCATTCGGGGATCCTGATTCCGCGCTTCGGTCTCAACGACATCGTCCGCCCCAGCGGGGGATACAACCGGCAGATCACCAACGTGGGATACTACTGGGCGGCAAATGATTACCTGGATTTCACCGCCCGGCTGGATTTCTACGACAATCGCTACGTGCAGTACGGGGTGAGCGGACAATACCGGTGGCTGAACCGGTTCCTCAGCGGTGCAGTGGCGTACAACCAGCAGCATGAGAATACCGGGACTTCATCGACCAACATCCGGTGGGACCATCGCCAGAATTTTGACCTGAGCACCTCGCTCAATCTGAGTCTCAACTACGCGAGCAATTCTTCGGTGGTCAGTAACAACGCGCTCGATCCACTGCTTTCCACCCAGCAGATCCTCAGCTCGGCAAATTTTTCGAAGCGCTTTTCCTGGGGCAATGTGAACCTCGGCGCCAACCGGCGGCAGCCGCTCTCCCCCGGGCAGCCTACCACGATGCAGCTCCCGGCACTGGCCATCTCCCCGAAGCCGATCGACATCACCAGGGACATCACCTGGTCTCCCGGGTTCAGCATCACCAATGATTTCACCAACAACAGCCCCATCATTCCTGCCCAGATCCGGGTGTTGCCCGGGGGCGGAGTCGATACCCTGAGCTCGACCTTTGACCAGCGGGCCACGGCGGTCAACTTCGACACGCCGGTTCGGTTCGGCGGGTGGGACTTTCGCAACTCCTTTGCCTATGCCGATCAGAAGCGTGAGGGATCGATTTCCGGCGTGCCGATCAAGATTCCCGATCCCTCGACGCCCGATCCCACCGATTCGCTCGTCGTGGCGCAGACCTTCGCCGGGGATTTCCAGAGCACGTTCGACTGGGAGACGGGAATCAATCTGCCCACGCTCTTTCGGGCGTCGTGGAAGCTCCAGCCTGTCCTGGGCGTGGCCAACGCCAGCGCGATCGGGCCATTCGCGGTCCGCAATCGGAACACCAATGGGGACTGGGTGCTTCAGGGCAAGCGGTTCAACTTCGGCGTAACCTCTTCGCCGACCTTCTTCGGGTTCTTCCCCGGTTTCGGACCGCTGGCTCGCATTCGGCACAGCGTCTCTCCGACCATCAGCTACACCTACAATCCCGCGGCGAGCGTCTCCCAGGAGTTCGCCCGCGCCATCGCCGGGCCTGGTGTACCGATCTCGACCCGCACCGATGCCACTCAGACTCTGAGCATCGGGTTATCGCAGAACATCGAAGGCAAGGCCAGGCGGGCCGTGGCCGACACGACCGAGGGCCAGGAAGCGAGGAAATACCGGCTCCTGGGAATCACCACGTCTCCGGTCTCCTATGATTTTGAACAGGCCAAGAAGCCGGGGCTGAACGGTTGGCGGACCCAGACGATCACCAACACCTTCCAGAGCGACCTCGTCCCCGGATTCAATCTCAGCCTGACCCATGATCTGTGGAACGGTCCGGTCGGGTTCAATACCAGCCACTTCGACCTGTTTCTCCAGAGCGCCACCACCGGCTTCGCCATATCCAGCGGGACGGTGAACGCCGTGCTTCGACTGTTTGGTCTCGCCAAGCCGGCCAAGGAAGGCACCCAGACCAACGAACAGCCCCCCCCCTCCTATGTGGCGGGTCAGACCCGGAATGGCCGGCCCCCGTCCTTCTATACATCGGATGACAATGGGTTGCAGCCGGGTTTCGGCAGCCGCCGCTTCACCGCCAATTTCAATTACACCCTTTCCCGCTCCCGCGCGACTTCCGCCTTTTCCCAGCCAACGCGACAAAATGTGGGCTTCAGCACGACGTTCGCTCCCACACCACTCTGGACCGTGTCCTGGTCGTCGCAGTACAACATCACCGATGGGAACTTTGAATCGAACGTGGTCCGCCTCGAGCGGAACCTCCACGAATGGCGTGCCGGGTTCAACTTCGTCCGCAACCCGAACGGCAACTTCGCCTTCTATTTCTCGATCTTCCTCTCCGATATGCCGGAAATCAAAGGCGACTACAACCAGACCACGATCGAGCGGTAGCGGACTGTCAAAGCCGGTCCGCCGCTACTTTCCTAGCGCCCCCACGGCTGTGAGATGACAATGTCCTTCCACCCCCGTTACCGCCCGCTGAACAATCCCCCGCTCCTGAGTGAATGGTTGTCCGTCCCCGGGGACATCAACGAAATCAGGGAGTAAAACGTAAGTATCAGTAATACAACGACTTACGACGGCGCACCTGGTTGGCATCCCGGCTGCCTATACCGCAATTGAATCCCCGACATGGAGACACCGATGTTTCGCGCGATGCCGACCTTTGCCTCGCTCTCGCAGCCATCCTGGCCTGCAACGACTATGGCAGCAACCCCGTCGGCGGTGGCGGACAAGTCGCACCGCCGGCGAACATGACCTATGAAGTGGAGCCCAGCGGGACTCCCGGGAGCGCCCAGTGGCGTGCTTTTGAGCTGGGAGGATGATGGGAATCCCGCGCTCGCCGTATGGCACGTCTACTCCCGCGGTTCTACCTCGGACTCCTATCTGCTCCGCGGATCGACGACATCGCCCACATTCCACGACAATGGCATCCCGCATCTCCAGTACTATGTGACGGCCGAGGATCAGGGCTGGAGTTGAGAGTGCGCCCAGTAACGTGATAACGGTGGATGAGCGACTCGCGCTCCAGAAGCCCGCCACCCTGACGACGACCTCCTTGAACGGTGCGATCGCGCTGACCTGGTCCGACAACGCTTACACGTCCGACCCCTCGGCCTTCAAGGTCTATCGGATCTACAGCACGCCCTACGACCTGGACAACGATCTCTGTCTCGACCTGTGGGGTCTGGAGGGGACTACCGTGGCTCCGGAGTTCGTCGCCGCAGCACTCCCCAATGGATCTCCGCGCTGCTTCGGCATCTCCGCGATCAGCATCGAGGGGTTCGAGAGCCTCTGGTCGCCGATTCATCAGGACACTCCGCGTCCGGACGCCCGCAATCTGGTGCTCTATGCTCGTCAGCAGCAGGATGACGGGAGCGGATTCCGCTTCTGGAACGACATCAACCACGATGGTCTCGCCCAGTCATCGGAGGTTGGTCTGGTCGGCCTTGGGTCCTCCGCCAATGAGGACTTCTCAGTCGAGCGGGCCGTCAGTCAGGCACTCTTCATCACGCCGGTCAGGGCGGGGACCAGAGTGGCGTTGTATGGCAACGCACCGATTGCCGATCTCACCAGCATCGACGCGGCGCCGGCGAGCGGCTTCGGCCGCGGCGGACTGGAAGCCCTTCCGGGTTGGGGTTATGTGTTTGAAACGGACGGCGGGGATGGATTCGCCAGGTTCGGCGCGCTGCGCGTCACTCACGCCGGGCGGAACTTCATCATCGTGGACTGGTCGTTCCAGACCGATCCTGGCAACATCGAGCTTCTGGTCGGCAGAGGCGGTACCCACTAGTCTGCCGACGTTCACTCCTGTACGAGGCGACCCTCCCGGCCCACGCCGCGGAGGGTCGCCGCGTTCTGCCCCTGTTCTCTGGACCCCTCGCATCGCTTACTCTTGTTGCCATGCCGCCCCCCACCCTTACGCTCAGCGGGCTGGATCTCTCGATAGACGATGTGGTTCGGGTCGCGCGCTCTCCCGAAACACGGATTGTGCTGAGCGGCGACGCGCTGGGCAGGCTGGAGCGAAGCCGCGGCCTCGTCGACCAGGCGGTGGCGGCCGGCGAGACCATCTATGGCATCAACACCGGGTTCGGTAAGCTGGCCAACGTGAGAGTCCCGGCGGGCCAGCTCGACCAGCTCCAGGTGAACCTCATCCGGAGTCACGCCGCCGGCGTCGGGTCCCCGTTACCGATCGATGTGGTGCGGGCGGCCATGCTCCTTCGTGCCAACGTGCTGCTGCGGCCAACCAGCGGAGTTCGTCCAGCGCTGGTCGAGGCTCTGGTTGCCTTGCTCAACACCGGCATCGTTCCTCGGGTTCCCGAGCAGGGGAGCGTCGGGGCCAGCGGCGATCTCGCGCCGCTCAGTCATATCGCGATGGTGCTGCTGGGAGAGGGCGAGGTGCTTGGCGCGGGTGACGGCCGCGCCGAGAAGGCACTCGCTGGCGCGGGCCTCAAGCCGTTCCGGTTCGCTCCCAAAGAGGGAATCAGCTTCATCAACGGCACCCAGGCCCAGACCGCTCTGCTGGCCCTCCTGGTTCACGATGCCGAGGTCTTGTGGCGATCCGCGATTGGCGCGGCGGCGATGAGCCTCGAAGCGTTGCGGGGAACTCCAACGCCGCTCGATCCGAGAATTCACGCGGCGCGTCCCCATCCCGGTCAGCTCCGCGCGGCAGACTTGATGCGGGACCTGTTGGCGGAGAGCGAGATCAGGGAGTCGCATCGGGAAAACGATCCCCGGGTGCAGGATGCCTACAGTCTCCGCTGCACTCCCCAGGTGATGGGCGCGGTGGCGGACGCGATTCGCTTCGCCAGGGAGACCGCGCGGATCGAGCTAAATGCCTCGACCGACAACCCTCTCGTGTTCGACGACGGCTCGGTGCTTTCGGGCGGCAACTTTCACGGGCAGCCGGTCGCGCAGGCGCTCGATTTCCTCGCCATTGCGCTCACCACGCTTCAGGCGATCTCCGAGCGACGAGTGGAACGGCTGGTGAATCCCGATTTGTCCCAGGGTCTCCCGGCGTTTCTGACCCGGGATCCCGGCCTCTCCTCGGGGTTCATGATGGTGCAGATCACCGCCGCGTCCCTCGTGGCGGAGTCGCGGAGCCTCTGCCACCCGGCGAGTCCCGGCTCGATTCCCACCGATGCCAACCAGGAAGACTTCGTCCCCATGGGCATGGCCGCAGCGTTCAAGGCCAACCGGATACTGGCCAACGCCCAGCGGGTGGTGGCGGCGGAGCTGCTCTGTGCCGCTCAGGGTCTCGAGTTCCTGGCTCCCTTGCGGCCTGGCCGCGGAGTCGAACGGCTGTACCAGCGGGTGCGCAACTCCGACGATGGGGTCGCCCTGCTCGAAGCCGACCGCCCGCCCGCGCCCGATCTGGAGCGACTGGCCGCGCTTATCGCGCGCGGAAACCTCGACCCGGCACCCGGTTTGGCTTGCTAGCCCTCAGGGCCGTCCGTATCTTCTAAGTGCCAGTTTCTCTAGCGGTTGTACCCTCCACTCGCCGGTCGGATGAACTTCGAGAAGCTGAAGGAAACGGCCCGGAAATTTGAGCAGAAAGAAGAGTGGCGGCGGGCCATCGATGTCTATCAGCAGGCTATCCGGGAATTCGAGGCGGGGCACGATCCCGCCCCGGATCTCGCGATTTACAACCGGGTCGGTGATCTCTACCTCAAGGCCAACGAGCCGGGGGCGGCGGTCCAAGCCTACGAAAAAGCGGCGGAGCTCTACAAGGAACAGGGCTTCTATAACAACGCCATCGCGTTGTGCGGCAAGATTCTGCGGGTGAATCCCGGGCGGATTCAGACCTACCTCACTCTCGCCCACCTCCACGCCCGCAAGAACGTCGTCATAGAAGCCAAGAAGAACCTGCTCGAATACCTCGAACGGATGAATGCGCTGGGGCAGCTCGACCAGGCGTTCAAGGCCGTGAAGGATTTCGCGGACCAATTCCCCAGCAACAAGGAAATCCGTCTCATGCTGAGCGAGTTGCTCCGCGCCTCGGACCGGTTCGAGGAAGCGCGCGAGCAGCTGGAGAAACTCGCCAGCGATCTCGAGGCGAGGGGAGACACGCAGGGCGCGCGCAAGACACTCATGCGGCTCCAGGCCCTGGACGCCGAAGAATCCGACACCACTCCGAAGGCGCCGTCCCGGCCGAAGGCCGGCGAGCTGGTATTCCTCGATACCGGGGCCGATGCCGGCGGGTCTCACCGTCGCCCCAGCATCGGCCGGAAGTCCCCCGCCCGCGGCGTGGAGCCCGCGACCCGCATCGTCGAGCGGACTCCGTCGCTGCCCAAGATGGACATGCCGGACGAGGCCGCAGCCGAGGAGCAGCAAGTCGGCATCGAGACTTCGAGTCTTACCGATGTGCCGCTCACCCTCGAGTCGGTGCAGCCGATCAGCGATGAAGCGCAGATGGACATGACGCAGCTCGAGGTGGCCCAGACCCTCGGGTTCGAACCCACCACCGCCGAGGAGACCGACACCGATCAGGTCAAGCCGCTCGACGGATTGGAAATCGATACGCCGCTGCCCGACACGGTGGACCTGGAACTCGCCCCGGACCTGGGAATCGAGCGGAATCTGGACGTCGAAGAAGAGGTGGAAAACATCACCTCCTCCGAGCTCAGTGTGATCGCGCCCGAGGCGCTGGAGGAATCGCCCGATCTCACCGAGGATCTGGCGATGGATCTGGAAGGCTTGCCGTTCGCCGAAGACTCACCGGAGGACGACGGCCTGGGTCTCGAGCTCATCGATCCCGACGCCCCGCTGACCTCGATCCCTACTGAAGACCTCCCGCTGGCCGACCTGGAAGTCGAGGATGTGGAGGCGGCGGAAGAAGCCGAGGCCGAGGTCGCGTTCCTCGAGATTCCCGAGGCCCGGCAGCTGACCGTGGCCGAGCTCGAGGATCGCGTACTGGAGGATCCGGATAATCCGGATACTCACCGTGCGCTGGGCGAGGCTTTGCTGGCGGCCGGCGAGTCTCTCCGCGGGCAGGAGGAGCTCGAGCTGGCCCTCTCCGCGTATGAGAACCTGGAGGACTGGGACCACGCGTCCGACCTGGTCAATGAGTTGATCCGGTTGGACCCGAGCGGAGTACGGTACCACCAGAAACGGGTCGAGCTGGCATTCCGTGGCGGAGATCGGACTCGCCTGCTCGATGCCTACGTGGAGTTGGGTGACGCGCTGATGCGGGTCGGTGCGCTGGACAAAGCCGTGGCGGTGTACCGCCGCGTGGCGGAACATGACCCCGAGAATTCCAGGGCCCGCGCCGCCCTCGATTCCCTGGCTCCCCCTGAGGAGGAGGCTCCTGCCCATGCCGCCCGGGATGCCGAGGAGCCGGAGGGCGAGATTGAAATCCGGGAGGCCACCGAAGCGGAACTGGTCGAGGCGGATGAACCCGAGGAGCGGCGCGCCCCGCGGCTGTCGGGTCCGATGTTCGCGCCGACCGGCGATTTCGTTGACCTCGGCTCTCTGGTTCTCGACGACGATCGGCCGCGGGATCTCCGGATGCGGGTGGAGGATGAGGAGCCCACCGGCGACGAGCAGAAGGATTTTCAGGAAATGCTCACCCAGTTCAAGCGCGGCGTAGACGAGAACATCGGGGCCGAGGACTTCCAGGCCCACTATGATCTGGGCGTAGCCTTCCGCGAAATGGGTCTGCTCGACGAGGCCATCGCCGAGTTCCAGAAGGCGCTCCGGGCTCCGGAGGGAAGACTGCGGACTTCCGAAGCGCTGGGCACCGCCTTCTACGACAAGAAGCAGTTCGCCATAGCGGAAGCCATTCTCCGGCGCGCGGTGGAGAGCCTGGGCGCGAGCGACGAGGACCAGATCGGCCTCTTGTACTGGCTCGGCAGGGCGCGGGAAGAGCAGGGGAAGGTCGAAACCGCGCTGCCCTGCTACGAGCGAGTGCTCGCGGTCGACATAGGGTTTCAGGATGCCGGAAGCCGGATGGCGCGACTGGCGGGTCAGAGCCGATGACGTCGGGAACCGCCCCCATCACGCTCGCGAGCCTGCAGGCGCCGCTCCGCGCCAGGCTGGAGACGGTACAGCGCGAGCTCCGCCGGATCATCGAAAGCGACTTCGGTTTGATCGCCGAGGTGAACGGACATCTGCTGCAGATGCAGGGCAAGATGTTCCGGCCCACTCTGCTGCTGCTCTCCGAAGATGCCTCTTCCACTCGCGACCCGCGCGCGCCAACCCTCGCGGCGGTGATCGAGCTCATCCACCTCGCCACGCTGGTGCACGACGATTCGGTGGATCACTCGGTGTTGCGTCGCGGGATGCCGACCATCAACGCCCTGTTCAGTCACCAGATCTCGGTGATCATGGGCGACTATCTCTATTCTCGCGCGGTGGTCGAGCTGACGCGATTGGGAGACCTCGAGCCCCTGCGGGTGCTGAGCCGGGTCACCAACGAAATGACGGTTGGTGAAATGCGGCAGCTCATGGCGCTCGAACCGCTGGCCTTCTCCGAGGCGGAATACGACCTGCTGATCCGCTCCAAGACCGCTTCCCTCGTGTCGGGGGCATGCGAGGTCGGGGCACTCCGGGCCGAGCCAGCGGAGCGAGGCGCGCTGCGCCGCTTCGGGGAGTATCTCGGTATGGCGTTCCAGGTGATCGATGACCTGCTCGACTACGTCGGGGACAAGTCGGTGACCGGGAAACCTTCCGGTTCCGACTTGCGGGAGCACAAAGTGACTCTGCCGCTGATCTTCGCGTTGGAGCGGATGGACGCGAGTGGCCGAAAACAGGTCGAGCGGCTCATGGCGACCGCCGAACCGTCCGATGACCAGATCGCGACCGTGGTGGGGCTGGTGGCGGAAATCGGCGGGCTGGAGTACGCGCGGGAACGGGCGCAGCGTCTGGCGGTGCAGGCCGAGTCTGAACTGGACGCGCTGCCGGCGGGACCGGCCCGCGACGCGTTGCGCGCCAGTATCACCTATGTCCTCGACCGGCGGCGCTAATGGCCAGCGGACCGCGGCGGCCGGGCTTCTACCTCGGCGTGCTCGTCGCCGGATTTATCGTGGGCGGGTTTTTTACGGCGCTCATCCGGGAAGTCGTTCCGGACAGCGTCGCCAAGACCGTTTTCACCGCCACCTGGAGTCCCTCGATCGGCCCAGTGTCGATTGACCTCCTGGTGATTAACTTGACCCTGGGGCCACTGGGGCTCCATGTGTCGTTTCTGGCGCTGGTCGGCGTGCTGGTGGCCTATCTGATCGCCCGCTCCCTCTTCTAGGTGCTGGAGTCGCCATGTTCAATAACATCGGTCTCCCCGAGCTGCTGCTCATCCTCGTGGCCGTTCTACTCCTTTTCGGCGCCAAGCGCCTGCCCGAGATTGGGGCGTCGTTCGGCAAGGGAATCCGTGAGTTCAAGCGGAGCCTGAGCGATACCAACGACGCCATCACGGGGAACGAGCCGGACCGGAATGCCGGGTCCCGCCAGATCGACTCGAAGGCCTCGACTCCGCCCTCCGGCGGGGATCCCAAGCGCCTGAGTCAGTAGAAGGCGGCAGCGGCAAGGCAAGAAAAAGGCCCCGGAGTCTCTCCGGGGCCTTTCTCATGCCGCACCACGTTCTGATCAGAGTTTGCTGGAGGCCTGGGCCGCCTCGACCTGGGCGTCGGTGGTGAAGATCCGGGCGCGGCGGTCATCCACCTTCGCGTTCGCTCTCAACGCCGCGAGGTAGCTGCGGACCCGGTCCTGCCGGGCCAGGCGTACCTGTTGGATCTTGAACTGATTCAAATCGGCGACGTATGCCGCCGAATCGGCCTTGGCCCGCTTCACCACCTTCAGGAAGTAGGTGCCTTGGTCGGTTTCGATCGGACCGGCGACCTTCCCGGTATCCACTCCGAACGCGGCCCCAACGAGGGTCGCACTCGGGAATGGAGGATTGGTACGGCTGAATGGCGCGAACTGCTGGAACGGCAGATCCAGCGCCTTGGCGGCCTGCTCGAGCGTGCTTCCCTCGGCCAACCGTTTGCTCATGTTCCCGACCACGGCCTTGGCCATCTCCGGCTTCTTGGCGTTGCGCGCCGCGATTTCCACCGCGCCGTGAATCTGGTCGAGAGGCGGAACCCGCTCGGGATGCAGGCTGTCCAGTCGGAAGAGCATGTAGGCGTAACTCAACTCGATGACCCGACTGGTTTCCCCCTGCTTGGCCTTGAATGCCCAGACCGCTGCCTCGGGGATCACCTGCATTCCGATCATCACCTTGCTTCCGGCCTGGGTAGGATTGGCGCGGCCAATCCTGAGCCCCATGACGCGGGCAACCGTATCCAACGCCGCCGGATCCAGACGCTCGGCGCCGAGCGATTCCAGGCTGTCGGCTTCGGCGTCGAGGTGATCGCGATGCTCACCCGTGACCTCGATTGGAATCAGGATGTGGCGTCCCTTCGCCTTGTCGCCCGAGCGTGATTCCATCTCGATGATGTGATACCCGAAGCTCGACAACACCGGAGCGGAAAGGGCGCCAATCGGCAGGCTGAACGCGGCCTTCTCGAACGCGGGATCCATCTGGCCCTTCTTGAACTCACCCAGCTCACCACCCTGGGCGCCGCTTACCGTGTCGGACGACTCGCGCTTCGCTACTTCGGCAAAGGGAGCCCCGTCGTGGATTTCCTTGCGGACCGCTTCGGCACGGGCAAGGGCCGCGGCGGTATCGCTCGCCAGCGCCAGCCGGGAGATCTGGACATAACTCAGGAAGGCGGTCTGGGGCTGACGGAATTCCTCGAGGTGATCGTCGTAATACTTCTTCACCTCGGCTTCGGTCAACGGAACCGTCGAATCGGGCACCACGTCGCGCGGAACCACCGCGGCGAGTTGTATGGTGACCGTCTCATGGGCATCCCGATAGGATTGCCACAGCGCGGCGTCCGAGAGATACACGTCGGCCGTCACCACCCGGAGCAGTTTGCCCCGCATGATTTCTTCCCGGTACTGCGCTTCGAGCTGCGGGATGTACTGGCGGCCGATGCTCGACCCCAACCACCGCTGGTACTTCGCCAGGTCGAACTTGCCCTCGGTCTGGAATTCCGGAACGTTCGTGAGCTCCTGGGGAGGGCTGTTGCGGATCGCCTCCGCAATCTCATCGGCGTCCGCACTGATGTGACGGCGCTTGAACTCCGAGCTCATCACCTGTTCCTGAATCAGGTTTTCCCACACCTGATTCCGGATTTCCTCGATGTCGTCGGCCGAAAGCGAGGCACTGCTCTGGCGCTGGCGGGTGTCGATCGCCTGTTGCAGGATCGCCTGGTAGGCGTTGACCGGAATGGACACGCCGTTGACCACCCCGACCGTGGAGCGGGAGCCTCCCGTGATCTGGCTCCAGTCCACGCTGGTGACGACGAAGATGAACATCAGGACCGCGAACACGCCCGCGGCGATTTTGCCACCAATACTGCGGAAGAATTGCATCATACGGCGGTAACCTGCTCCAGTAGACGGAAGCGACCCGAAAAAGCGGGCTAAGTCTACGCCGGGCAACGCCGAATCTCAAGCCACCGGGCCCCCTCCAAGAGTTGACAGCCCGGCACCGCATTGCTAATGTTTGTTCAATTCCCACAACAACTTAGGCATAGGGCCCCGGATGGCTTACACCAGCGAGATCGACAAGCTCGAGCGCCGTTGGAAAGAGAATCCGCAGGGGACCGTTTTCGCACCGCTGGCGGAGGTCTACCGCAAGGACGGACAGCTGGAACGGGCTCGCGAGGTGCTCCGGCAGGGCCTGGTAAACAATCCTGACCACATTCCCGGAAACATCGTTCTGGGCCGCTGTTGCCTCGATATGCACGAGGACAATGGGGCCGAGGTGGCGTTCTCCCACGTCTTGGAACTGGATCCGGAAAACGTCATCGCCCTCAAGGCGCTGGGAGAAATCACCGAACGGCAGGGACGGCTGGCCGAGGCGTCCCAATGGTTGGGCCGCTTGATGCAGGTGGATCCGACCAACGACGACGCCCGGGAGCAACTGAAACGGGTCCAGGCCGTCCAGCAGCAGGCCGCGCTCGTCATGTCAGCAGAGCCGATCACCGCAGAATCAGCCCCCGAAGAGCCGGTGCTCGAAGCGACGGCACCCGAGGAAGCCGCGCCGGCTCTGATGGAGCCGGCGTGGGCCAAGACGCGGGAGCTCACATCGCCGGAGCAGCCACCGGCCTTCACTGCTCCACCCGCCTCGGTTGCTGAAGAGGACGACACCCTGGTGGTTGAGGTAGTACCCACTCCGACTTTCGATAGTTCTGCTGAATACACACCTCCCGCTTCGGACCTCGCTGCGCCGCTCGGGGGTCACCAGAGCTCGCCATTTGAAGAAACTGATCTGCTTCCGCCGGCGCAGTTTGGGGCGCCTGCGGCCGAACCGATGGCCGGCATCGAGTCCGTCGAGTTCAATGCCGCTGCGGCAGGCGATGAAACAGCGTCGATGACGCCGCTGGCAGACATGGAACGGGAAGCCGAATTCAGTCCACCAGCCGATCTCGGCATCGAGGTCCTGAGTCACGAGGAACCAGGCCAGATCGATCTGCGCCCCGCCGACAGCTCGGAGTTCCAGCCGACGGACCACTCGCACGAATTGCTGGATGTGCGGCCGTCCACGTCCTCCGAATTCCAGGTTCCCGACGCTTCGTCCGAACTGGCGTTGTCCGTTTCGCCTTCCAACGAGTTTCAGCCGCCCAGCGGCACCGAGGATCTGCTCAACGCTACCGGAGGCGGGCAGGAGTTTCAGAATGTCGCCGATCCGGCCAGGGATCTCGCGCCGCCGGATTCGATGGCGTCGGACGAAACCGTCAGGTTGCCGCCGGTGGATGAAGCGTTGCCGGTGGTGGAAGCAACGGAGGAGGAAGAGGAAGAAGTGGTTTATCTGTCGGAGACTCCGGAAACTCCGGAGCCAGCGGAGCAGCCCTCCGACAAATTGCTGCTGATCTTTCCTGAGGAGGCTGCTCAGGAGCCTCCCCCTCGTGCCCGCCGCATATCCCAGCCGGACGAGGCTCCGACCGAGGGCGAGCCGGAACCGATCTTCACCGAGAGCATGGCCGAGATGTATGCCCGTCAGGGTTTGAACGATCAGGCGCTTCATGTCTATCGGCGCCTGACGGAGCAGACTCCGGGCGATCACCGGCTGGAGGCCAAGATCAGGGAGCTGGAATCTCTGGTGGGGACCGGTGCCGAGCCGGTCACTTCACGCTGGCCTGCCTACTCCGCCACGGTGACCGGTGGAGAATCGGTGGAGTCGTTCTTCCACGCGCTCGCCGCGGCCCGGCCCGCCACTCTGGGGAGTCTGCCCGAAACGGCCCCGCGACCCAGTGCCGATGCCCAGGCGGACGATCAGTCACCCGGAGCCCCGACCCGGCCGGCAAACGATGCCTTGTCGCTCAGTGCGATCTTCGGCGAGGAGAGCACGCAGCCGCCGCCCGCAAACCCGCCTCCGCCCCCGTCGGCCTCGACGCCCACGACGGGACACGCGTTCTCCTTCGATCAGTTCTTCGGCGGAAAGGACGCGCAGGGGACCGGGTCTCAGCCGTCTTCGGGCCGGACAACTCCGCCTTCCGGTCTGGAAGAAGACCTTGACCAGTTTCAGAACTGGCTGAAGAGTCTCAAGAAGTAATGCACATCGCCGTTCTCAACGGTCCGAATCTCAATCTGCTGGGTGCGAGGGAGCCGGAGCTGTACGGGACCACCACGCTCGCCGAGCTCGAGAAGATGGTGAGGGACGAGGCCGGTCGCCTCGGAGTCTCGATAGACTGGGTCCAGACCAACCACGAGGGCGACTTCGTCGAGGCGGTTCAGGGGCTCCGGGGGAAGGCTCAGGGCGCGCTGGTGAATGCCGCCGCATTCACCCATACCAGCCTCGCTATCCGCGACGCATTCCTCTCGGTGAAGGTGCCGTTCGTGGAAGTGCACCTCTCGAACATCTTTTCCCGCGAACCCGAACGGCGGCACTCCCGGCTGGCCGACCTCGCCCTCGGCATCGTGGCGGGCTTCGGACCGATGGGTTACGTCCTCGCGCTGCAGGCGCTGGTGTCGCGACTCCGCGGTGGCTGATGCTCGTTTGGCCCGCCAGGCCGCGTTGCTGGGCCGGCTTGGCGCGGTGGGACTCGATGGCCTGCTGGTGCTGTCGCTGGCGAACATCCGATATCTCACGGGGTTCACCGGCTCTTCCGCGCTGCTCCTGATCCGGGAATCGGGTGCTACCCTCATCACCGATTTCCGCTACGCGACTCAGGCACCGCGCGAGGCGGGTACACACCGCACGAGTCGAGATCGACCGGATCAGCACCTGGGACCGGCTGGGCAAGGTGCTGGGCGAGGCGAGAGACGGAGGAAGATTCGGGTTCGAGGCCCACATCGCGACGGTGCGCGATGCCGAGCGGATCGCCGCAACCGAGAAGGTGCATTGGGAGGCGGTAAGCGACCTGGTCGAGCAGCTCCGGCTGGTGAAGGATGCTGATGAGGTGAAGGCGATTCGCGCCGCCGCGGATGTAGCGCAAGCCGCCCTGGCCGAGGTCCTGCCCGAGATCTCAGTGGGACAGCAGGAACGCGCTGTGGCCGCGCTGCTCGAAGCGGCTCTGCGCCGGAGGGGGAGCGAGTGGCATCCGTTCCCCACCATCGTGGCTTCGGGGCCGCGGGCCGCGCTGCCTCATGCCCGAACCAGCGAGCGGACCATCCAGGCGGGAGAGTTCCTCCTGCTTGACTTCGGCGCCCAGGTGGACGGATACTGTGCCGACCTGACCAGGACGGTGGTGGTCGGGGCCCGTGCCGATCAACGCCAACGCCTGGTCTACGACACCGTCGCCACCGCGCAGCGGCGGGCCCTCAACGGAATTCATGCCGGTCTCACCGGTCGTGAGGCCGACGCCGTCGCCCGCGATGTCATTACGTCAGGGGGCTTCGGAGAAGCCTTCGGACACTCGCTGGGGCACGGCCTTGGGCTGGAGGTACACGAGGCCCCCCGGGTCGGGCCAACCGGGCAGACAGCCATACCGCCCGGCGCGGTGGTAACTGTCGAACCCGGGATCTATCTTCCCGAGTGGGGCGGGGTCCGTCTGGAAGACGACGCACTGGTGACCGCGGACGGGACCGAGCTCCTCTCGGACAATCGGGTCGAGCTGGTCGAGCTGGTCTGAACTGCAACCTGCCAACTCACGGCCATGAATACCAAAGAGACCACTGATCTCGCCAAACTGCTCACCAAGCTGCCGGGGATCCGCTCGATCGAGCTCAAGGACGTCCGGCACCTGGTGGAGTTGCTGCGGGAGTCGCCGGAGATTGGCTCCATCGAGGTAAAGGGGTGGTTCGGCACCGGAGTTCTCATCACCCGGACCGGTAACCACGCCGTTCAAGTGTCGGCCCCGATGGCGATGCCGATGCAGATGGCGGCCGCTCCAGGACCCGTAGCCTCACCCGGCACCCCGGCGGCGGCAGCGGCCGCGCTCAAGGAAATCAAATCGCCGATGGTGGGGACCTACTACCGCGCACCGGAGCCGGGGGCCGAACCCTATGTGAAGGTCGGCAGCCGGGTCTCGGCGGGGCAGACGGTCTGTATCATTGAAGCGATGAAGATCATGAATGAGATCGAAGCCGAAGTGACCGGCGTGGTAAAGGAAGTCTGCCTCGAAGACGCCTCCCCGGTCGAATTCGGCACCGTTCTCTATCGGGTGGACCCCAATGGCTGAGGCCGCCGCCACGGGCCCGGTCGCGCCGTTCAATTTCAAGCAGGCTATCTCACAGATGGTGCAGCGCAACGGCTCCGACCTGCACCTCAAGGTGGGCCGTGCGCCCACCATCCGGGTCAACGGCGAGCTGGCCGGACTCGAGATGGCCCCCCTCAAGCCGGAAGACCTGAAACTGCTGGCGGAGCAGATCATGACTCCCCGGCAGGTGAAGGAATTCGCCGAGAAGAAGGAAGCGGATTTCGCGATCGGTGTGCCGGGAGTCGGACGCTTCCGGACCAACATCTATCAGCAGCGCGGAACGCTGGCCTTTGCCTTCCGGGCAATTCCTTACGAGGTCAAGACCATCCGGGAGCTGCACCTGCCCGAGGTGCTCGAGGAGATCTCCCTCAAGCCCCGCGGCCTGGTGCTGGTGACGGGTGTGACGGGCTCGGGCAAGTCGACCTCGCTCGCGGCGATGATCAACCACGTGAATCAGAACCGGCGGGTCAACATCATCACGATCGAAGACCCGATCGAGTTCCTCCACCGCGACGTCCACGCCAACATCTCGCAGCGCGAGGTGGGAAGCGACACGCTCTCCTTCGGCACCGCGCTGCGGCACGTGCTGCGGCAGGACCCGGACGTGATCCTGATCGGCGAGGTCCGGGACATGGAGACGCTGGACACCGCGCTCAAGGCCGCCGACACCGGGCACCTGGTGTTCTCGACCCTGCACACCACCGACGCGACCCAGACCATCAACCGGGTGATCTCCTTCTATCCGCCCCATCAGCACCAGGAGATTCGTGCGCTCCTCTCGACCGCGCTGCAGGCGGTCATCTGTCTTCGCCTGGTTCCGCGCAGCGACGGCAAGGGACGGGTCGCCGCGTCGGAAGTGCTCATCAACAGCGCGGCCGTGGCCGACAACATCCGCGACATCGAGAAGGCCCTCAACATCCCGGACCTGATCGCGGAAGGGACTGAGGCGTACGGCATGCAGTCGTTCGACCAATCGCTCATGAAATGGTACCGGGACAAGGTGATCTCCTACGAGAGCGCGCTGTTCTATTCCAGCAATCCGAGCGAGTTCGCCTTGCGGGCCTCCGGTATCAGCGCTGCGTCCGACCGGACCTTCAGCGGCATTGCGGACGGCGGGAAACCTGCCGCGGACATCTCCCAGGATATCGCGCCCTGATGTTCAAGAAAGTCCTGATTGCCAACCGCGGGGAAATCGCCCTGCGGGTCATTCGGGCCTGCCGGGAGCTTGGTGTGGAGACGGTGGCGGTCTACAGCGAGGCCGACCGCGAGTCGCTGCACGTCCGCTTCGCCGACGATGACGTCTGCATCGGCCCGCCGCCCAGCCGCCAGTCGTATCTCCGCATCCCCAACCTGATCGCCGCCGCGGAAATCACCGGGGCCGACGCGATCCACCCGGGTTACGGCTTTCTGGCCGAGAACGCCGAGTTCGCCGACATCTGCAAGGCCTCGAACATCACGTTCATCGGCCCGACCGGCGATCAGATTCGCCAGATGGGAGACAAGGCGACAGCCAAACGCCTCGCCCAGGAAGCCGGAGTGCCGACCGTTCCGGGAACTCCCGGCACGGTACATGATCTCGATGAAGCACTGAAGCACGTCGAGGCGATCGGCTTCCCGGTGATCATCAAGGCGACGGCGGGTGGCGGCGGCAAGGGAATGCGGGTGGCGCAAGAGCCCGAGCAGTTCGCCCAGTCATTCTCGCTGGCCCAGAACGAAGCTCTGGCCGCGTTCGGAAACGGTGAGGTGTACGTCGAGAAGTATCTCGCGCGGCCCCGGCACGTCGAAATCCAGGTCATGGGCGACCTGCACGGTTCCGTCGTCCACTTCGGAGAGCGGGACTGCTCGGTGCAACGGCGGCACCAGAAACTGGTCGAGGAAAGCCCCAGCCCGGCGCTCACCCCGGAGCTGAGGGCCCGCATGGGCGAGGCGGCGATCAAGCTCGCGTCGGCGATTCACTACGCGGGAGCCGGCACCCTCGAATTCCTGCTCGACGAGGATGGCAGCTTCTATTTCATGGAGATGAACACCCGGATCCAGGTGGAACATCCGGTGACCGAGATGGTCACCAGCTTCGACCTGGTAAAGGAGCAGATCCGGGTGGCTTCGGGCGAGCCGGTGAGCTTCAGGGGAGACGGTGCCCGGCTCAGGGGTCACGCGATCGAGTGCCGGATCAACGCCGAGGACCCCTACCGCAACTTCCAACCGTCGCCGGGCGTCATCACCGCCTACCATCCGCCGGGCGGGCCGGGCGTGCGCCTCGACAGCCACATTTACGCCGGCTACACCGTCCCACCCTATTACGATTCTCTCCTGGCGAAAGTGATCGTGCATGGCAACGACCGCGAGGAGGCACTCGCGCGGATGGGCCAGGCACTCGACAGCTTCGTCCTGGAGGGCGTTACGACAACGATTCCATTCCTCGGCCGGGTTATCCGCCACCCGGACTTCGTGGCCGGCCGGGTTGACACCAAGTTTCTCGAGCGCCAGCCGCAGCTGCTCAATCCTGAGGCATGAAGCTGGACGTTCTCTTCTCCCCACTCGGCCTCACCCCGGCCGAGGTGCAGGGGCGCACGGTGTTCGTGGTGGACATCCTGCGGCTCTCGACCACGGTCTGCGCGGCCCTGCATCAGGGCGCCCGCGCGGTCATCCCGGTACCCTCGACAGAAGAAGCCCTGCGCATGGCCCAGACCCTGGGCCCGGGCGAGGTCGTGCTGGCGGGAGAGCGCAATGGTCTCCCCATCCCGGGGTTTCCGCTCGGGAACAGCCCGCAGGAAATGACACCTGACGCGGTAAAGGGACGTCTCGTGATTATCACGACGACGAACGGCACCGGAGCCCTCCTCGCCGTGCAGGGCGCGGCCCAGGTGTACTGCGCGGCCGCGGCGAACTTCTCGCTCGCGGCAGCCGCCGCGCGGGAGATCTGGGCCCGGGACCGCGATCTGGTGATTCTCTGTGCCGGCCGGGATCACCGTTTCTCGCTGGACGATGCGTACTGTGCGGGAAGGTTGGCCTCGGTTGCCCTGGGTGGTGTCCGGCGGCGGCAGGGACTGAATGACGCCGGACTTGCCGCCCTCCATCTGGTGCGGCGTTACGGCGAGCGGTGGGAGCGACCGCTGCTGACGAGCAGAGCAGGCCGTGAGCTGGCCACGATCGGTCTCAAACACGACGTGCTGGATTGCGCCCGCCCCGATGCCTATCCAGTGCTAGCGCTCTTCCACGACCGGCGGCTGACCGCCGCAGCAACCCCATGACCGCCGACGCACCGCGCCACCCGGATCACGAGCAGGCCAGACATCTCACCGCCATCGCCGCGCTGGTGCTGGGCGTCTTCGTGGGCATCACCCTTTTGCCGGTCTCGATCACGGGACCCCTGGGCAACTGGGTAGGGCACTCGCTGTGGACGCTGCTGGGCATAGGGGCGCTGGGATTTCCCTTGCTGGGCCTCGGCGTCGGGCTCGCTGGATTCGACCGGCTTCCCCGGCTCGACATGAAGCGGGTTGCGGTTCTCGTTGTGGGGTTGAGCGTGGTTGTGCCCTTCCTGGTCGGCATCGTCACCCATGTCACCCCGCGCGACTTCGATGGACCCACGCTTCCCGCCCGGCTGACGGGATTCGGTCCCGGCATGATGGCCTACTACCTGTATGGCTGGATCGGGCCGGTCGGCGGCTTTCTCCTCGGTTTCTTCGCGCTCTCCGCCCTCACCATCATGACGATCGCGTGGCATCCGTTGAGCCGGTTGGCCGGCGGCCACGGGGGGACGCAGGCGTCGGGGGCGCGGGGCACAGACCCGATTCCCGTCTCCACCGCCGTCGTGTCCTCTGGGGAGATTGCGGATGATGATGAGCCGGTAATCGCTCCGCCGGTGAGGCGGGAGCGGAAGCCGAAGAAGGCGACGAAAGGCACCGCGGCTCCGCTTCCCGACGCGGCGGATGAAGATGAATTGCCGCCGATCGAATTGCTGGCGCCTCCCGCGAGGCAGGATACGGATGCGGGGGAAGCTCAGCTCGATCGGCTCGGGCAGGTACTGCTCGAGACGCTCAAGACCTTCAAGGTTGACGGCAGCATCGCTGGGAGAACCACCGGACCGGTGGTGACCCAGTTCGAAGTGGTGCCGGCTCCGGGGATCAAGGCGGGGCGCATCGCGTCCCTGGCGGACGACATGGCGATGGCGATGCGAGCCCAGTCGATCCGGGTAGCCCCGATTCCCGGCAAAGGCGCGGTCGGCGTCGAGATCCCGAATCCGACGGCGCGAATGGTGACGCTGCGGGAGCTGCTCGAGGCCCCCGAGTGGGAGATGAGCCGGGCCGCGCTGCCGGTGATCCTGGGACGCGACCTTGAGGGCAAGCCGATCATCGCGGATCTCGCGAAGATGCCGCATCTCCTGATCGCCGGGGCGACCGGATCAGGCAAGTCGGTCGCCATCAACACCATCATCACCAGCCTGATCTACCGCTATACGCCGAAGCAGCTGCGGCTCCTCATGGTGGATCCCAAGATGGTGGAGTTGTCGATGTACAACGCGCTTCCCCATCTCCGGCATGCGGTCGTGACCAACAACAGCGACGCCGCACGGGTGCTCAAGTGGGCGGTGTTCGAGATGACCCGGCGCTACGAGCTGCTGCACGCCAATGGCGCCCGCAACCTGGCCGACTTCAACCGCAAGGCGGAGGAAGGGAAGCCGTTGCGGCATCCGGCAAAGCCGAAACCCACCCTGACCAGCGTCAACGCGGAGCCGCCCGACACGCCACCGGAGGCCCCCGTCGAAACGGAGTATCGAGATGGGCCGCTTCCGCTCATCGTGATGATCGTGGATGAGCTCGCCGATCTCATGATGACGGTGCAGGGCGAGGTCGAAACGCCGCTCGCCATCCTGGCGCAGAAGGCCCGCGCGATCGGCATCCACATCATCCTGGCCACTCAGCGCCCGTCGGTGAACGTGCTCACCGGCCTCATCAAGGCGAACTTCGCGAGCCGCATCGCGTTCCGGGTGGCGTCCAAGGTGGATAGCCGAACCATCCTGGATCAGAACGGCGCCGAGGCGCTCCTCGGGAATGGCGACATGCTGTTTCTTCCGCCGGGTAAGAGCGAGCCCATGCGGCTGCAGGGTGCCTTCATCGCGACGGATGAAACTGAACGGCTGATGGACTGGTTCAAGAAGCGCCGGGAGGCGAGACGGGCCGGTGCTGCGGCAGCGACCAGCCTGGAGCCGGACATCATCGAGCTGGTCCGAGCCCAGGAGCAGGCGGAAGAGGGAGTCGGGCCGCCGCAGTTCGAAGGCGAGCGTGACCCATTATTCCGGGACGCCGCGGAGGCCTGCATCCAGAACCAGGGTGGTTCAACCTCGTTGTTGCAGCGCAAGCTCAAGATCGGGTATGGACGCGCGGCGAGGATCATTGACCAGCTCTACGAAGCCGGCATCCTGGGCCCTCCGGACGGGAGCAAGCCGCGCGACATTCTCATCGGAATCGATCAACTGGACGAGTATGCTGGGTAGCCGTCAGCCGTCAGCCGTCAGCCGTCAGCCGTTAGCTGTCAGCCGTCAGCCGTCAGCCGTTAGCTGTCAGCCGTCAGCCGTCAGAGTTAGCCGGTAGCAGCTACTGTTCGCCGTTCGCTGTTCTCTCCGCGTCAATCTCCGCCGACGCAATAAGCCTGTAGCATCCTCGCCGCGTTCAATTGACTCCCTCCTGCGACAGATTGATGAAGACTGCGTGCTGCCGTGGCGTAGCTTAGCCCACGATGACGCCGCCGCTTCGTTCCAACCCGGGAATGGGAAGATGCCCGCCAGATCCGCGGGCTCGAGGGGGAGCATGCGGCAATGGCGTACCTCATCTCCTGCGGCTGGTCCATCGAGGCCCATCGCTTTCGGCTGGGGCGTCACGATGTCGACCTGATTGCGAGACGGGGCCGGATCCTGGCGTTCATTGAGGTGAAGACTCGGCGCGGTTCCGAATTCGGTTCACCTGCCTCGGCGGTCGGGCGCCGAAAACAGGCAGCGATCGCCCAGGTCGCCGACATCTGGCGGATCCGATTCGGCCGCGCGGGCGATGAGTATCGGTTCGACGTGATTGAGGTATCGGAGGAAAGCGGTGAGTCGCCGGCGATCAATCACATCGAGGATGCTTGGCGGGGCGTTCGCTAGGCGAGTGGCTCAAAATAAGTCACAAATTCACTCTTGATTCGGGTAATATTCGGCTATAGATTGGTGTCAGATAACGCGGTGACTCAAAATCAACCATTTTCTTACCGGAGCCAGTCATGGCCGCTGACGAGCACAAACTCGACGCCGATCGCCGCAAGGCGCTCAATCTGGCTATCTCCCAAATCGAAAAGCAGTTGGGGAAGGGTTCCATCATGCGGATGGGCTCCGAGTCGCCCCGGGTGAAGGTCTCGGCGATTCCGACCGGCGCCATCAACCTGGACGCCGCGATCGGAATCGGTGGTGTCCCTCGCGGCCGAATCACCGAGATCTACGGTCCCGAGTCCTCGGGCAAGACCACGCTCACGCTGCACGTCGCAGCCAACGTGCAGCGCGCCGGCGGCGTCGCGGCCTATGTCGATGCCGAGCACGCGCTCGACGTGGAGTATGCGAAGAAGCTCGGGGTGGATGTCGAGAACCTCCTGGTCTCTCAGCCTGATACCGGCGAACAGGCCCTGGAGATCGTCGAAATCCTGGTCCGCTCCGGTGCGGTGGATCTGGTGGTCATCGACTCGGTGGCTGCCCTGGTGCCCAAAGCGGAAATCGAAGGTGAGATGGGCGACAGCCATATGGGACTCCAGGCCCGGCTCATGAGCCAGGCGCTCCGCAAGCTGGCTGGCGCCATCAACCGCTCCAATTGCGCCGTGGTGTTCATCAACCAGCTGCGGGAGAAGATCGGCGTGATGTTCGGCAATCCCGAAACCACCACGGGAGGCAAGGCGCTCAAGTTCTACGCCTCGCTCCGGCTCGACATTCGCCGGGTGGGTCCGGTCAAGGAGCGGGAGGTGGTGATCGGCAACCACGTGCGGGTGAAGGTGGTGAAGAACAAGGTGGCGCCACCCTTCAAGCAGGCGGAATTCGACGTGATGTTCGACGAAGGGATCAGTCATGCGTCGCTGGTGGTGGATATCGCGGCCGAGGCCGGCATCATCCAGAAATCGGGGGCGTGGTACTCCTACGGCGATCAGCGCATCGGTCAGGGCCGGGAGAATGCCAAGCTGTTCCTCAAGGACAATCCCACCCTCATGGCCGAGGTCGAGCAGAAGGTGAAGGACTCGCTCGGTGTGAAGGGCGTAATCACGGCCAGCGTCGGAGCCGAGGAGGATGAGTAGAACCATCACCGCGCTGGATCCTGATCCGGTTCATGCCGGCTTCGTCCGGGTCCAGCTGGATGGAACGCCGTACTGCAGCCTTCCGGTTACCCGGGTGACTGCGGCGGGATTCACCGCCGGCGCGTCGCTGGATGCCAAAGGGGTACGAGAACTGAATCAGGCCGCCGACGAGGAGGCGGCCTGGCGCACTCTGCTCCGGACCCTGGAGCGGCGCTCTTTCGCTGTCGCGGAGCTGCGCCGCACTCTGGTGCGTAAGGGGCACCCGAAGGATGCCGTGGAAGCCGCGCTCGGCCGGGCATTGCGATCCGGGTTGCTGGATGAT
Source organism: uncultured Gemmatimonadales bacterium (assembly GCA_963788625.1). GTDB lineage: Bacteria > Gemmatimonadota > Gemmatimonadetes > Gemmatimonadales > GWC2-71-9 > DATBGE01. The sequence continues at coordinate 2,081,705 of CAWBHB010000001.1, forward strand.
GCCGCATTCGCTGCCCGGTTCATCCAGACGCGCACCGAAAAGGGCCGCGGCCCGGTCCGGATTCGACGGGACCTGCTTTTCCTGGGGGTGGATGGTGCGGTGATCGAGCGCGCGCTGTCGGTCGCTCTGCCACCCGATCACGATCCTCAACTCGCCGCGGAACGACTGGCTCGGAAGCGCGTCGCCCAACTCCAAGGCTTGCCGTCCTCAGCCCAGCTCCGTCGTGTTACGGCCTATCTGGGGCGCCGTGGGTTCAGTGGGAGAGCCGTTACCGAGATGGTGCGGCGCGTGGTTCGTGAGCACGAGGAGCCGTAGGTCAGCCCCCAACTACCAGCTCGGGGTTAGGGAGTCTCTTAGCTGTTAGCTATTAGCTGTTTGCTGTTAGCTAATAGCTAATGGCTAATAGCTAACCGCTGACGGCTGACGGCTGACGGCTGACGGCTGACGGCTGAGGGCTGCATCCCGCTTACCGCTCTTCCGCGGTCGGCCTATATTCCCGCCTATGCAATCCAGTCACATTCGTCGTCTTTTCCTCGATTATTTCGTCGCCCAAGGGCACCGCGAGGTGCCTTCTTCGTCACTGGTGCCGGCGGACGACCCGACGTTGCTCTTCACCAACGCCGGCATGGTCCAGTTCAAGCGGACTTTCCTGGGCCAGGAACGGCGGGACTATCTCCGGGCGACAACTTGCCAGAAATGCGTGCGCGCCGGAGGCAAACACAACGATCTCGAGCAGGTGGGCCACACCAAACGGCACCACACCTTCTTCGAGATGCTCGGCAACTTCTCCTTCGGCGACTACTTCAAGCGGGAGGCGATCGCCTTCGCCTGGGAGTTCGTTACCGGAGCGCGCTACCTGGGGCTCGCCCCGGACCGGCTGCGGGTCACGGTGCATCAGACCGACGACGAGGCTCGGGCCCTCTGGCGCGAGGTCGCCGGGCTCCCCGACCACCGGATCTATGGCCTGGGGGACAAGGACAACTTCTGGCAGATGGGAGACACCGGCCCCTGCGGTCCCTGCTCCGAGATCTACGTCGACCTCGAATGGAATGAGTCGCACCGCGCATCCGGCTCCGCGGTGATTCCGACGGAGGAGTTCGAAGCGCAGGCCGAGGCGGGACGCTTCCTCGAGATCTGGAATCTGGTCTTCATGCAGTTCGATCGCTCGGCGGACGGGAAGCTCACCCCGTTGCCGCGTCCTTCGGTGGACACGGGCGCCGGCCTCGAGCGCATCGCCGCCGTCATGCAGGGGGAGGATTCGAATTTTCACACCGACCTCTTCAAGCCGCTTCTGCATCGGGTCGAGCAGCTGGTGGGGCAGCCCTATGACCGGGGGCCCGCGGGCGCATCGTTCCGGGTACTGGCCGACCACGCGCGCGCGGTGGCCTTCTTGCTCGGAGACGACTGCTTCCCGAGCAACGACGGCAGGGGATACGTGCTCCGTCGCATTCTTCGCCGGGCGGTCCGTCACGCGTGGCTGCTTGGTCGGAGGGAGCCGACGCTCACCCCCCTCACTGAGGTCGTGATTCAGGAGATGGGAGAGGTCTATCCGGCTCTCCGCGCCAAAGCTGGTCAGATCCGGCAGTGGACCATGATGGAAGAGGAGCGATTCCTCGAAACCATCGAGGGAGGCCTGACCAGGCTCGATGGCCTTCTGGGCTCCGGGGCAACCGTGATCCCCGGCGAGGAGGTCTTCAAGCTCTACGACACCTTCGGATTTCCGCTCGACCTCACCATGCTGATCGCGGAGGAGCGAGGCGCCTCGGTCGATGTCGCAGGATTCGAGACCGCGTTGAACCGGCAGAGAAAGCGCTCTCGTGACGCACGGGCCACCCAGCAAGGCGGGGGCCCCGCAGTGCATGTGGATCGTCCCGGCGAATGGCGTGAGCTGAGGTCGGAGAGCCAGCAGTTCGTAGGCTACGAATCAGACGACGTGGAGACCGATCTGCTGGCCTTCCGCCAGGAAGGTGGCAGGGTCGAGGTTCTGTTGCGGGAGAATCCCTTTTACGTAGAGTCTGGTGGTCAGGTCAGCGATACCGGGATCGTCGCGGGGCAGGGTTGGGATCTCCCGGTGGACCAGGTTCGTAAGGACCCGAGGGGGACGGTCGTCGCCGGGACATTCGGTGAGGAGTTCGAGCCGACGTCGACCCGGGCCAGGGTTGACGCGGTCCGCCGTCGCAATATTGAGCGAAATCACAGCGCCACGCATCTGGTTCATGCAGCGTTACGCAAGTATCTCGGCACCCACGTCCGGCAGCAGGGCTCACTGGTCGACGAGAATCACCTTCGCTTCGATTTTTCGCATCACGGGCCGGTCAACTCCGAGATGCTGCAGACCATCGAGCGAGAGGTGAACGCCCGGATCTGGGACAATGTCGCCGTAACCACCCGACGGATGGCCTATCCCGAGGCGCTCGCCCTCGGGGCCATGGCGCTCTTCTCGGAGAAGTACGGGGACGTCGTGCGAGTGGTGTTCATGGGAGACTCGTCCATCGAGCTGTGTGGCGGAACCCACGTACGGAGCACCGGACAGATCGGCCTTTTCCAGTTCCGGGCCCAGGGTGGAGTCGCCGCCGGGGTGCGCCGGATCGAGGCGGTCACCGGACCGGAGGCGTATGTGATGGTCGAAGCGCTCCAGTCACAGCTGGAGCAGGCCGCCAAAGCGCTCAAGGCTCAGCCCGAACATCTGGTGCGCAAGCTGGAACAGCTGGTCGAGGAGCGGGAACGTCTTGCTGCCCGGGTTGCCGAGATGGTCAAGGGCGGCGGGGCCGGCGCCCCGCAAGGACGGACTCTGGCGATCAACGGAGTGACGGTGACCCTGGCGGAGAGTGCCGCCGAGAATCGGGACGAGATCGCGGCGATGGCCGACGCATTTCGCAGCGGAAAGACTCGTGCGGCCCTGATCCTGTTCGGAACTGGGGAGCGCGCCGCCGTGCATGTGGCACTGACCGATGATCTGGTGAAGTCGGGCCGGAAGGCGGGTGACCTGGTCAGCCGGATCGCGGCGGTCGGGGGGGGGAAGGGTGGGGGAAGGCCGCACTTCGCCTCGGGGAGCCTGGGTGACGGGTCGCGGCTCGCCGCGGCTCGTGAGGCGGCCGGCTCAATCGTTCAGGCCTGGCTGGAGGAATCGTGAGTCGCCGGGCGCCCAAGGGCGGGGAGGAGAGCGACGCAACTCTCCGCTCCTGGCTCGAGGCCCGAACCAGACAGGCCCCACCTCCGCTGCGCGAGCGGGTGTTGGAGCATGCGCTCGCGGCTCCCGCCAGCGGATCCTACGCCGAGCATCTCGGCCTCGCCGCGCAGGAGCTGCTGGGTCGAGTGGAAGCACATCCCGGCGACCGCTCGGTGGCGCTCGATCTCCTTGCGGCGGATGCGCTGATCACCCTCGCCCTGTTGGCGCGAGCCGAAGAGGCACCTGAGCGGCTCGCGGAGTTTGCGACGGGATTGCTTACGGTAGATCACGGGGGCTGAGTGATCGATCTGCACTCGCACCTGTTGCCCGGAGTGGACGATGGGTCGCGCACGGTTCAACAGTCGCTCGGGGTGCTGGAGGAATTGCAGCGCCAGGGTGTCACCCACCTGTGCCTCACCCCGCACGTCCTGGCCAGCCGAGCGGGTGATGGGGTTCCTGAGCCGCATGACCGTGCCTTCGAAGCGCTTGCCCCCCATGTCCCCTACGGCATCAAGCTGCTCCGCGGCGCCGAGGTAATGCTGGACCGGCCCCTGCCCGCTGTCGTTGCCGACCACCGCGAGCTCACCATCAACCGCACCCGGTACATCCTGGTCGAATTCCCTCGGCTGGTCACGCCGCAGACCGTGGCGCAGGCAATAGCCGGGGTGACCGGAATCGGCCTGATCCCGCTGGTGGCGCACCCCGAGCGCTACTCCTGTTGCACCCCCGCGCTGGTGCGCCGGTGGAAGGCGTCCGGTGCCGTGATGCAGGTTGACGCGACGACTCTGTTCATGCCTCGCACTCGAGGCGAACGCGCGCGGGAGCTGGTGGCGGACGGGCTCGCCGATATTCTGGCTGCCGACAATCACGGAGACGAGCGCAGTGTCGCCATCGCCTTCGAAGCGCTCAAGGACCAGCATGGTTTCATGCAGGGCGAGCTGCTGGTGACGCGGAATCCTCGGGCGATCATCTCTGACCGTGTGGTCGAACCGGTCCCCCCGCTGGCGGTCAAGGTTTCCTTGCTCGAACGACTCCGCACCCTGTTCGAGCGCGAATCTTCGTGAGCGCCGACCGGGCCGCGCAGTCCCTGCGTGCGCTGGGCGCTCTGGCTGAGCGCTGCGCCTCCCTCGCCCCCCAAATCGAGCGCATTGCCCGCCGGTACAGCGAGACCCTGCGGCGAGGCGGCACGCTGTTCTTCGCAGGCAACGGCGGGAGCGCGGCGGACGCCCAGCATATCGCCGCCGAGTACGTGGTCCGGCACCAGCAGAAACGTCCCGGCCTGGCGGCGATTGCCCTCACCACCGACAGCTCGCTCCTCACCGCTGCTTCCAATGACATGGGCTTTGAGGAGGTGTTCGCTCGGCAAGTCGAGACTCTTTGCCGGCCCGCTGATCTCCTCATTCTCCACAGCACCAGCGGACAAAGCGCCAATCTGCTCTTGGCGGCACACGCGGCGCGGAAGCGCGGGGTCGCCATCGTCGCGCTGCTGGGTCGGGACGGCGGTCCGCTCCGTGACCTGGTGGACGAAGCCCTGATCGTTCCTTCCTCCGAAACCGGCCGGATTCAGGAGATGCACCTCGCGATCGAACACGTGGTGTGCGAGCTGGTTGAAGCGGACCTGGGCGTGGGGCAGGAGCAGAAGTGACGACGGGAGAGGACTGAGGAGTACCTAGTACCGAGTACCGAGTACCGAGTACCGAGTGACAAGAGCTAAATAGCTAATAGCTAACGGCTAACCGCTGACGGCTGACGGCTGACGGCTAACGGCTAACGGCTAAGGATCACCCCATGATTGACCTACGCAACCGCACCGCACTCGTGACCGGCGGATCCCGCGGTATCGGGCGCGCCACGGCGCTGCTGTTGGCCCGGGCCGGGGCAGACGTCGGCATCACCTATTTGAAGAGGGCAGAGGAGGCGGAGCGGGTGGTGGCCGAGATTCGTGCCCTGGGCCGAAAGAGTTTTGCGGCGGGTGGCGACCTCGGAGATCCGGAGAAGGTCGATCGGATCTTTCAGACCGTGAAACGCGAATTTGGCCGACTCGACCTGCTGGTCGGGAATGCGGGGATCTGGCCCGAGGAGGAAGTCCCGCTCCAGAGCATGGACTATTCCCGCTGGAAAGCCACGCTCAGCGCCAACCTCGACGCGATCTTCCTTACGACCAAGGCGGCGCTGGCACTGATGCCGCAGGGTGGGCGGGTCGTGCTCGTCGGCAGCACGGCCGGCCAGCGGGGTGAGGCGATGCACGCCGACTACGCGGCCACCAAAGGGGCGATGATTTCGCTGGTCAAGTCACTCTGCATCGAGTGCGCGCCGGGAATCACGGTCAACTGCGTGGCTCCGGGATGGGTGGATACCGAAATGAGCGAACCCGCCTTCGGCGATGGTGGCCGGGAGCGGATTGCCCAGTCGATCCCGCTGCGCCGCATCGCTTCCGCCGAGGATATCGCCGGACCCATTCTGTTTCTCTGCTCGGACCTGGCCCGTCATGTGACCGGCGAGATCCTGAATGTGAATGGGGGGAGCGTGCTGTGTGGATGAGCAGATTTAAGATTGAAGATTTCAGATTGAAGATTTGGACTGCAGTTCAATCTGCAATCTGAAATCTGCAATCTTCAATCCCCCATGATTCACCTCATCTTCACCGGCGGCACGATCTCAATGCAGCGCGACGCTGCGGCCGGCGGCAAAGTTCCCACCCTCGATGGCAATACTCTGGTCAACCTGGCGCCCGGGCTCCGGGACTTGGCGCCGGTCCGGATCGATGATTGGGGGCGCTACCCGGCGTGCCACATGGATCAGGCCAAGCTCTGGGAGCTGCGCGAACATGTGCGCCAGGTCGCCTTGGGCTCCGAGGGAGCAGCGCCGCCGGGCGGCATCGTCATTACCCACGGCACTGACACCATCGAGGAAACCGGGTACCTCCTGGCCCGGACTCTCGACGTGGAGCTGCCGGTCGTTCTCACCGGCGCGATGCGCACCTCGGGCGATCCGGGGTGGGATGGGCCGGGGAATCTCACCGATGCGGTCCGGGTCGCCGCCGATCCAGGAAGCCGGGGTCGGGGGGTAGTGGTCGCGTTTGCCGGAAAGGTCCTGGCGGCTCATCAGGCGGTGAAGACTCATACCAGCGATCTCAACGCGTTTTCGGCGCCCCATGGGGAGCCGTTAGGCAGGGTCTCCTCGGCGGGCGTCACGTACCAGGCACCCCGCGTTAAACCCCAGGCCGTATTTCCCTCGGGGCTTTCCGCCCGCGTGGCACTGATTCCGGTAATCACTGGTGACAAAGGCGAGTTACTCGACCGCGCCCTTCCATCGTTCGACGGTGTCGTGCTGGAGGGGTATGGCAGCGGGAACTGCCCGCCGGGCATCGTGCCCGCTCTCCATCGCTGGCTCGACGCCGGTAAGCCGGTAGTCCTGGCCAGTCGCTGCATCGGGGGTGAAGTGAGCGCGACCTATGCTTTTCCTGGAGGTGGAGGCGATCTCATCCGGCAGGGAGCAGTGCCGGCGGGACCACGCACCCCGTCGCAGGCGCGGATGGAGCTGGTCATTTGCTTGTCGGCAGGGGTGGGGTACGGGGAGACGTAGGACGTAGGACGTGGAGACGTAGGGGCGTCAAAGAGCTGCTCCCAATCCCAAGCGCCTACGTCCCACGTCCTCACGTCCTCACGTCCCACGTCTCTCGTCCCTCTTACGCCCCTGCCTTCCCCTCTTACTTTTCCGGCCATGCGCTTTCCGGATCGCCTCGAAATCCCCGACGATGTGCTGGAGATCGCGGAGACGCTGCATGCCGCCGGTCATGAGGCATGGTGTGTGGGTGGCGCCATCCGAGACACCCTGCTGGGGGAGGTGAACACCGACTATGACGTCGCGACGTCCGCCACGCCCGAGGTGGTGAAGAAGCTCTTTACCCACACGGTGCCGGTCGGCGAGCGGTTCGGCACCGTTGCCGTGCGGACCCGCAGGCGCCACCACGAAGTGACCACCTTTCGCAAAGACGTCTCGACCGACGGCCGCCATGCGGTCGTGGAATACGGGGCATCGCTCGACGAGGATCTGGCCCGGCGCGACTTCACGATCAACGCGATCGCCTATGAGCCGCTGCGGCACGAATGGCGCGACCTATTCGGTGGACTGGCCGATCTCGAAGCGGGGGTGATCCGCGCAGTAGGGAGCCCGCTCGAGCGGTTTCGGGAGGACTACCTGCGCATCCTGCGCGCGATCCGCTTCGCCGCTCGCTTCGATTTCACCATCGATTCGGCGACGTGGGAGGCAGCTCGCGAGGCGACATCGGGATTGGCGCAGCTCTCGGCTGAACGGGTGCGCGAGGAGTGGTACAAGGGGCTGCGCGGCGCCCGTTCGATCAAGCGCGTGGTTGATTTGTGGTGGGACAGCGGAGCCGCGGCCGTGCTGTTGCCCGAGTTGCTGAGCGATGGCGCCGAGCTGCCGGCCCCGCCCGACACGGCTCCGGAGAATCCTCTGCTGCGGCGGCATGAGCTGGTTGGACGGATGGGGCAGGCCGCCTCGCTGCCCAAGCGAGCAGAGGATCGAGGCACGTTGATGCGGCGAGATCCGGTGCTGCTCACCACCCTGCTGTGTCTGGACCCCGTGGGAGTGTTGGTCCGACTCAAGGCGTCGGGCTCGGATATCGCCCGCGCGGCCGCCGTCCTGTCGGGCCCCGCCGAGCCGCCGTCTCTCAACGTCACGGCGGTGCGCCGGTGGATGGCCGCGGTGGGAGACGCCGCTGATGACCTGACGGCGATCTGGCACATGCGTCACGGGGTCGAGCCTCTCTGGGAGCCCGTCATGCATGGGATACGGGAGCGGGGCGAGCCGCTCACCCGGCGGATGCTGGCAGTGACCGGGGAAGACCTTCAGGTGGTGGGTATCCCTCCGGGTCCGGGGATGGGGAATCTCCTGGACCGCCTGCTGGCGCTGGTGGTGGACGATCCTTCTCTGAACACCCGCGAAACCCTGCTCGCCCACGCCCGGAAGCTCGCGTGAACGCACTGTACTTCGCGCTGGTTGCCGCGGCGGCGAACGTCATCGGTGCCTGGGCCGTCGTGCGCCACGAGCGGCGCAGCCTCACGGTCATCGAGACCTTCATGGCGTTTGGCGCCGGCTTCATGCTCGCGGTCGCCCTGGTGGAGGTGGCGCCGGAGGCGTGGGCTCGCGGGGGCCAGGCACCGCTCTACATGCTGCTCGGGTATCTGGCGGTCCACTTCACCCAGCACGCATTCGTCCCCCACTTCCACTTCGGTGAAGAGACCCACCACGTCTCGGCCGCGGCCGGGCTCACCGCCCTGATCGGACTCCTGCTCCACACCTTTTTCGACGGGGTCGCGATCGCCAGCGGCTTCGCAGTGTCGCGTGAACTGGGGGTGCTGCTGTTCCTCGCGGTGTTCCTGCACAAGCTGCCGGAGGGAGTCGCCATGGCGAGCGTGGCTCTTGCCAGCGGCCAGGGACGCCGCAGGGCCCTGCTCGCGGCGGGTGCGCTGGGCCTCGCGACGATCGTGGGGGTCATTCTGACCGACACCGTGGCACCGCTTCAGGCTCACGGTCTCGCGCTTTCCGCGGGTGTCACCATCTACGTCGCGGCTTCCAACCTGGTGCCGGAGGTGCAGGGGAGGCAGGGCTGGCGAATGCCGCTGGCCCTGTTGGGCGGGGCCGTTGCCTTCTTCCTCAGCCGGGCAGTGGTGGAGGCAGGGATCAGATGAAGGTGGGCGCGGGTCAGGTAGAGGTCGACGGGTGAAAGGCCTGCGGCGCCCCTTCAGGGCGCTGGGATGCCGACGGCGTCCCTGGGCTAGGTTGCGCGGCCCCCCTCGCCCCGCTCGGGGCAGGCTCTTCGGGGCCGTGTGCTTCCGGATGGTCCATGGGTTCCCGCGTTGACCTTTGCTCCCCGGCTCCCGTCTCCTGTCCCGTCTCCCGCCCCTTACTATTCGAGCATGGCCCACCCGTCCCTGTTTACCCTGCCGGAGCCGCTGGCGGCCCGAATGCGGCCGCGAACCCTCGAGGAGTGCGTCGGTCAGGAGCACCTGTTGGCGCCGGGCCGTCCCCTGGGGGACGCCATTCGTCGGGGTGACGTCGGAAGTTGCATCTTCTGGGGTCCGCCGGGCAGCGGCAAGACGACCATCGCCCGTCTCATCGCCCAATACACCGACCGGGAGTTCGTGGAGTTCAGCGCCGTGGTGGAAGGCGTTCCCCGGGTGCGGGAGATCATCAAGGAAGCCGAATCGCGCCGGGTGCTGGGTCGTGGGACGGTGCTCTTCTGCGACGAGATCCACCGCTTCAATCGGGCCCAGCAGGACGCCTTCCTTCCCCACGTGGAACGTGCCACGGTCACTCTGATCGGCGCCACCACGGAAAATCCCAGCTTCGAGCTCAACGGCTCACTGCTCAGTCGGTGCACGGTCTACGTGCTGCAGCCACTGGGTGCCGACGCCATTCTGACGCTCCTTCAGCGCACACTCGATGATTCCGAACGGGGATTGGCGCAGCTGGAGCTCAAGATTCCCGAGGACGCGCTCGAGCTGCTGGCCGAGCAGGCGGACGGGGACGCGCGCCGGGCCCTGGCGGCGCTGGAGCTGGCGGCGCAACAGGCGGGACCTCGCGGAACCATTACCCGCGAGGCCATGGCGGAGGCGCTGGCCCGCCGGATCGCGGTCTACGACAAGGGTCGCGAGGAGCATTACAACATGCTCTCCGCGTATCACAAGTCGTTGCGCGGGAGTGATCCCCAGGGCGCGCTGTACTGGATGGCCCGGATGCTGGAGGGCGGCGAGGACCCCATGACGATCTTCCGGCGAGCCATCGCGATGGCGGCGGAGGATGTAGGCCTCGCCGATCCGGACGCGCTCAGGCTCGCGGTCGCGGCGCGGGACGCCTATCACATGCTGGGTGCACCGGAGGGATATCTGCCTCTGGCGGAGATGACGATCTACCTCGCCACAGCGCCCAAGTCGAACCGCATCAAGGTCGCGCTGGGCGCGGCTCTGGATGCCGCGCGGGAGACGCCAGCCGCTCCGGTCCCCATGCACATCCGGAATGCGCCGACCGGCCTGATGAAACAGCTGGGTTATGGGGCCGGCTATCAATACGCCCACGATTCTCCGACCGGATTCATCCCCCAGGAGTATCTCCCCGATGTCCTGAAGGGGCGGATGTTTTACGAGCCGCTCTCGGTAGGGTTCGAGAAACGGATCCGGGAGCGAATGGAGTACTGGGACCAGCAGCGGGAGCGCGATGCCAGCATTCTCAAAAAAGGAGGGAAACCAGACGAGTGAGACCCGCGATTATCTTTGAGGGTCACTAAGACCCAGGACGCGTTCATGGCACGCATGGCAAGTCTGACACTCATCACCCTGCTGCTCGCCGGTTGCGGCGGTGGCGGCGGTGTTTCGCCGGCCGATTTTCTCCAACCGCAGGTCAATCTCCGCCAGGTCAAGCTGCGCTCAGCCGGGATCACCGGCGGCACTCTGGATGCGCAGCTCGCCATTGCCAACCCAAATCACATCGAGGTGAAGGGCACCAAACTCTCAGCCGGGCTCGATCTGCAAGGCCAGCACTTTGGCGACCTCGTCAGCTCTGATCCCTTCACGCTGACCAAAGAGGACACCACGCTCATCACCCTCCCGCTGACCTTCCGCTGGACCGACATGGCCTCGGCGGCAAAGAACGTCCTCGGCTATGGCCAGGTGAACTATCATCTGGCCGGAACGATTTCGGTGACGACACCGGTGACCCTCGATGTTCCTTTTACCAAGGACGGGTCGGTCTCGGTGGTGCAATGATCGAGATCCAGGCGCCGATTGAGCGCGCCATTCTGGTTGGCGCTCCGCGAAAGGGTTCCCCCGAGGCCCAGCACGTCACCGAGCACCTGGATGAACTCGCTCGCCTCGCCGATACCGCGGGCGCGGACGTTGTGGGTCGCCTCACCCAGCAGGTCCCCTCTCCCCATCCGGGTACGCTGATCGGAGAAGGCAAGGTGGAGGAGCTGCGTGCCCTGGTCGAGGAGCGGGGTGCGACCCTGGTGATCTTCGACGAGGAGCTCTCACCGGTGCAGGGAGTCAACCTGGAGCGGGAACTCTCGCGCCGGGTGATGGACCGGGCCGAACTCATTCTCGACATCTTCTCTACCCGAGCCCGCTCCCACGAGGCGAAGCTGCAGGTGGAGCTGGCCCAGCTCGAGTATTTGCTGCCTCGGCTCACCCGGATGTGGACTCACCTTTCCCGCATCCGGGGCGGTATCGGACTCCGGGGTCCGGGCGAGACTCAGCTGGAAACCGACCGCCGGATCATTCGGCGCAGGATCCAGGGGCTTCGCGCCAAGCTCCGCGAAGTGGAACGCCATCGCGCGGTGCTTCGCGCTGGACGCCAGCCGCTGCTCAACACTGCCCTGGTGGGGTACACCAACGCGGGCAAGTCGAGCATTCTCCGGATGCTCTCCGGCGAGAACGAGATCTTCGTGGAGGATCGGCTCTTCGCGACACTCGACACCCTGACTCGCGAGGTGGATCTGGGAACCGGATCGCGGGCCCGGGTGTCGGATACCGTGGGCTTCATCCGGAAACTGCCGCACCACCTGGTAGCCAGCTTCCGGGCCACGCTGGAGGAGGTCCGGGAGGCGGATGTGTTGCTCCACGTGGTTGACGCGAGTCACCCCGGATGGGAGGAACAATTTCACGTCGTCGAGTCGGTTCTCGCGGAGATCGGCATCGAGGATCGTCCGGTGCTGCCGATCTTCAACAAGATGGATGCGGTGCGTGAACCCGCGGCGCTCGCCGCCCGGGTGAAGGAGCTGTACCCCGACGCCGTCCTGACCAGCACGATGCGGATCGATGGGCTCGAAACCCTGAAGGCCGCGCTCCGCGCCAGGGAACAGGAACTGCGACCGGCGGTAACCGTGCGGCTGTCGATGTCCGATGGAGCCCGCCTGGCCGCGCTATATCGTCACGGTGAAGTGCTGGGCCTCGCGGCGTCGGGTGACCAGAACGAGGTGACCGTCCGACTCGATGGATGGAGGGTGGAGCAACTGCGGCGGGAAGGCGTGGAGGTGGTGGTGAGCCGCCCCCGGAGGCGGAGGACAAGCGGGGAAGCGCTTTAGTTCCGAGTTCCGAGTTCCGAGTTCCGGGGCAGTTGCCACCCTCAACCTGGGAACTGGGAACTCGGAACTCGGAACTCGGAACTTACTCGGCCTTGGCGCTTAAGATCTGTTCGAGCAGCAGCCACCGATTCATCCCGGCGAACTTCTGGTGCATTTTCGTCATGGGCGAGCCGCCCGGGGCGGAATCCTCTTCAAGCTGCAGATCGGCCAGGGCGTCGAGTCCCTGAGTCAGGAACTTGCGCAGCCCCTTCTCCAGGGCGAGACCGACCGTCCGGAAGTTGAATAGGGTGGAGAACTGGAGAGTGAAGCCGAGGTCCGCCAGCTGCTGATTGGTGATCAGGGTTCCCGCCTGCTTCGCTTTGCCGAAGTAGAGCGAGGGCGAAAGATTGAATCCGAGCATCTGGTCGGGATAGTACTTGCGGACGCCCTCGCTGAAAGCCTGGGGCTGCTCCAACTCGGTGTTGTTGAACTCCGGCCAGATCACGTCACACCCCAGCTCTGCCGCTTCCCACCCATCCTCGACTGCCCTCTGCACGCCACCCGACGACTGACCTGGAAGGGCGCCGTCGATCGAGTCGGTACGGGCGATGATCACGAGATCGACTCCCGTGGCCTGACAGGCGGCCTTGATAGCCTTGAGCTTGGCGATCCAGTCGGCGCGAGGGACCAGCACCTTGTCCCGTTTCGCCTTGCCGACACTCACGATGTGGCCGCAGGTGCGGTTCGCCGGATCCTGGTTCTCGAGGTGCACCCCGGCGGCCCGGGCCCGGATCAACTCGGTGGCGAGCGAGAAGGTCTGAGTCGGCCCGCCGAATCCGGCTTCCATATCCACGAACATCGGCGGCACCGACAGCAGCTCCCGGCCTTCCGTATCGTAGTAGTGAGTGTGCCGAGCTCCTTCGATCCCCTTCCACATCTCCTGAACCAGCTCCACCATCTGGTGGGAGTGATACACGCCGATGTCGGGGAACATGCTCTTGGTGGCAGCGAGCTGCCACCCGCTTCCATAAAGCGCCTTGAAGCCCAACCTGGTCATCAGGGCAGCGGTGTAGGCGTCGTAAGCGCCCGCGGTATGGACATAGGAGCGGCGGGCTCGAGCTTCGTGGAGCAGCCGCCGGAGCTTGGCACTGGGCTGTTCCTGCTCGGGCGGAGCCAGCAACCGCGCGACCTCGGCCTTGGGGTAGACGGAATTCTTGCTGGCGGGGGGTGTCGCGGTCGCCATGGACTCTCTCCCTCGGAGGACTGGACGATGGGCCGTCAGACTTGAGAACGGCCGTTGAGCCAGAAGCGTGCCCGGGTGGGCCCACCTCTTGCCACAGCCCCAAGATACGGCCGGATCGAGGCTGCCGAACGGCACGTTATAATTATCAAATGTGAAATATTTCACAAGAGGGCAGCCGCACCGCGGCGGCAGCAACCCCTTCGGCTCGCCCTGATTCGGCGTGCAGGAGGGCTCACGGACTGGTGGAAGCCATTGGCACTAGGCTAGTTTCACCACTTGGCCTCCCCCGGGCGGCCGGTCACTCTCAGAGGAAAACCATGGCAGGCAGTCTGGAACAGTTGCGGGAGTTGGTGGCCAGCGGGAAGGCGGTCTCCGGCATCATCGGCCAGGGCTACGTGGGCCTTCCCCTGGCGGTCGAGTTTGCCCGGAGCGGGTTCCGGACCCTTGGGTTTGATATCAGCAACACAGTTGTGGAAGGGATCAACGCCGGGAAGAGCCACGTCGAGGACGTGTCGAGTGAGGTACTCGGCGGGTTCGTGAAAAAGGGCCTCATCTCGGCCACTACCGACTTTGGACGACTGGCCGAGTGCGACGCCGTCTCGATCTGCGTTCCGACTCCGCTCAACAAGACCAAGGATCCCGATCTTTCCTACGTCGTCAGCGCGGCGGAGGCCGTGCGTCGGACCCTGCGTCCGGGGCAGCTCATCATCCTGGAGAGCACGACGTATCCGGGAACGACCCGCGAGGTCGTGCTGCCGATCCTGGAGCAGTCCGGGCTAACGGTCGGTAAGGATTTCACGCTGTGTTTCAGCCCCGAGCGGGTAGATCCAGGCAACCCGACGTGGCAGACGCGCAACACTCCGAAGGTGATCGGCGGCATCACTCCGCTCTGTGGCGAGCTGGGGCTCGCGTTCTATCGCAGGGTGTTCGACACCATGGTGCCGGTCGAGAGTCCCGAGGCTGCAGAGTTGGTCAAGGTCTACGAGAACACCTTCCGGCTGATCAACATTGCCCTGGTCAACGAGCTTGCCCAGGCGTGCGACCGGCTGGGACTCGATGTATGGGGCGTGATCGATGCAGCCGCGACCAAGCCGTTCGGCTTCATGAAATTCACTCCCGGCCCCGGTCTGGGTGGTCACTGCATTCCGCTCGATCCGCATTACCTGTCCTGGAAGATGCGCACCCTGTCTTTCAAGACCCGGATGATCGAGCTGGCCAGCGAGATCAACGCCGAGATGCCGGCTTATGTCGTGCGCAAGGTGTCCGACGCGCTCAATGACCGTGAGACCTCGCTCAAGGGAAGCAAGGTGCTGATTCTCGGGGTGGCCTACAAGAAGAACATCGGTGACCTGCGGGAAAGCCCTGCGCTGGACATCATCCGGCTGCTGCAGGAGAAGGGCGCCGTGGTGAGCTATCACGACCCGTACGTGTCGGTGATTGAGGATGACGGACATATTCCGCTCAAGGGACTTCCGATGCGGAGCGTTTCGCTCACCGATCAACTGCTGCAATCGGTCGACCTGGCCTTGATCGTCACCGATCACAAGGATGTGGATTACGGCCGGGTGCTGTCGCTCGCTCCGCTCGTGGTCGATACCCGGGGCGTGATCCGCACCAACGGCAACGGCAAGCTGGTGGGTCTCTCGGGGACCCCGAGCGCGAAACTCTGGTGAACTGGCCGGGACGCACTGGACGGTCCCGGTCTCCATCCCGCCGTCGCCAGGCTTTCTCCTTCCCGCGGTAGCCGTGTCATGAAGCAGGTCCTGCTTTCGGGACAAGGTCAGGTGGAGGTCTTCGAGGTGCCGGTACCGCTCCGCGGCCCCGGGGGCGTGCTGATTCGTACCACCTATTCCCTCATCAGCAGTGGGACCGAAGGCGCCGCCGTCGCCTCGCGGCCCGGCTGGCTCGGCGTGCTGGAGAAGGCACGTCGTTCTCCCGCCCGGGTAGAGCAGGTGTGGCGGCTGGCCAGGACGCAGGGGGTGGGCCCCACCTGGGAATTGCTGCGCAACAAGCTCGCCGACTATAGCGCGCTGGGTTACAGCGCGGTTGGGGAGATCGTCGAAGTCGATGATCCGGGCGGGCCTTTTCGAGTGGGCCAGACGCTGGCCTGCATCGGCGGCGGGGTCGCGAACCACGCGGAGTACCTCGCGGTGCCGCAGAACCTCGCGCTTCCGGTGCCGGCCGGCGTTGTACCTGAGCAAGCGGCCTTCGGTGCCATCGGTTGCATCGCGATGCAGGGCATTCGCCGTCTCGAGGCTCAGCCGGGTGAGTGGATCGGGGTTATTGGTCTCGGGCTCATCGGGCAGGTCACGGTTCGCCTGCTCCGGGCGATGGGTTACGAGGTCTGCGCTACCGATCTGGTCGAAAGCCGAGTCGCGCTTGCGGAGAACACCGGCTGTGAGGCCTGGGTCATGGGAGCCGTGGACGGAGTCCGGCGTGCTCTCGATCTCACCAACGGGCGCGGCCTCGACGGAGTCATCGTCTGTGCCGCGACCCAGAGCGATGCTCCGGTCAACCTCGCCTTTGATCTCTGCCGTCAGCGGGGACGGGTCTCCATTGTCGGCGACGTGGGCCTGGGGTTGGCCCGGGAGAAGATGTACCGCAAGGAGCTGGAACTGCGGATGTCCACCTCCTATGGCCCGGGCCGCTACGACCCTGCTTACGAACTCGAAGGGCGCGACTATCCTGCGGGCCTGGTGCGGTGGACCTCGGGAAGAAACCTGGAGCATTTCCTCCGATTGCTCGCGGAGCGCAGGATTGATCTGGCTCCGCTGGTGAGCGCGCGGTACCCGATCGACGGGGCACCAGCGGCATATGCCCGAGTCAAGGCGGGTGAGCCGGGTGACTTCGGGGTTCTGTTCGAGTATCGGAACGGGACCGCCTCAAGTGCAGAGCGGACCCTTCGACGACCGGGGAGTGTGGCGCGAGTCGCCCCGGGCAGCGGCCCGGTGCGGCTGGGACTGATCGGGGTAGGGAACTATGTGAAGACGATGCACCTGCCCAACCTGCGCCGGCTTCCCGGGCGATTCGTGGTGAGCGGAGTCGCGAGCAAAGGCGGGACTGCTGCGGCCGTGGCCGGGCGGCGCTGGCAGATTCCGCTGGTCAGCAGCGATTATCGCGAGCTGCTCGCGGATCCTTCCATCGAAGCTGTGCTCATCGCCACCCGGCATGCCTCGCACGCAGCCATTGCCTGCGCCGCGCTCGAAGCGGGCAAGCATGTCTTCGTCGAGAAGCCGCTTGCGATCACCGTAGAGGATGCTCGCACGGTCTACGACTTGGCCCGGTCCTCAGGACTCGTGGTCCGGGTGGGCTTTAACCGGCGCTTCTCGCCCTGGATGCATGCTCTGCGACGGGTGCTGGGGACGTCGGGTCGGCGGAGCGTGACGATCCGGGTCAATGTGGGTGACCTGGGAGGCCACTGGAGTAACGCGGCCGAAGAGGGTGGCCGTCTGATGGGTGAGGGCGTCCACTTCTTCGATCTCGCCAACTGGCTCCTGGGCCAGTCTCCCACCGCGGTCAGCGCGGAATTCGTCGGCCCGGCCCGGATCGAAAACCCCAACGCCGAGGTTAGCATCAGCTATCCCGATGGGTCGGTGGCGCGGGTGCAATACTCCACTCTGGGTTCCGCCGCGATGGGGAAGGAGTATTTCGAGGTGGCCGGCAACGGTCGCTCGGCCCGTTGTGACGACTATCGCGACTTTGCTGCCTACGGCGCGGTGGAGCGCGCACCGAGCGAGCAAGGGAACAAGGGCCAACTCGGCGTTCTTGAGGAATTCGCGGCGGCGGTAAGGGGGGACCGTCGCCGGTGTCTGGCGCCACCGCATGGGACGGCCTGCTTGCCACCTGGATTGCGGCGACGGCGTATGAAAGCGCGAGCAGAGGGATCAGGATATCCCGGCCGGAGGAGTAAGGGGTGCCTGAACCAGCGGCACAACTGGTGTACGTCTGCGGCAGCGGTCATTCCGGATCGACCCTGCTGGATCTGCTGCTCGGCGGGCACAGCAAGATCGCTGCCCTGGGCGAAGCCCATCGCATCTACCTCGGCGCCTACCACACCTCACGGCTTCACCGCTGCGTATGCGGCGCGGAACTGTCGGCCTGCCCCTTCTGGCAGAACGTCGCGCGAGAGCTCGAACGGATGCTCGGGGTTCAGGACCCCGACGTTCTCCAGTCGTTGCCCACCACCGACCCCGGTTATCTGCGCCTGCAGTCCGATGGGGACTACCTCACCCCGACGCTCGAGACCCAGCGTCCTCCCCGCACCATGGGAGACCGGCTGGCTCTCGCGGCGATGATGAGCGGCAGCCGCGCCCTCTGGCGCCTCACCACCAAGACCGTGGCCTCGGCCCGGCGCGATCACACCAGCGCCCGCAACAGCCTGAAAGTGTTCGAGGCGGTTCGCCGGGCCACTGGTAAACCGGTCGTCGTCGACTCGACCAAGAACCCGGGGCGGATGCGGGCGTTGTACCTCGAGTCGGACCTCCCGATGCGCCTGGTGTATCTGATCCGTGATGGTCGGGCCGTGTGCCATTCGCGAGTGCGCCGTGAGGGTATCACCATGCAGCGCGCGGCGAAGGCCTGGGTGGCGGAGCATCGGCGGCAGCGGATGGCCCAGCTGACCATTCCGAGAGACCGGATCCTCCGGGTTCACTATGAGCGACTCTGTCGTGACCCCGGAGAGGAACTGGAGCGGATCTGCCGGTTCATCGGTACCTCCTTCGAGCCGGCCATGATGGAATTCCGGGACGATCGCCGGCACGGAGTGGGAGGCAACGCGATGCGGTTCCGGAACGATGAGGGGACCATCCGCCTCGACGAGCGGTGGCGAACCGAAATGTCGGCTGAAGATCTCGTTGTCTTCAATGCGATTGCCGGGCGAACGAACGCGCGGCTGGGTTACTCAGAGTGATCGCCGTCTCACTCCTCGTTGCGATTCTGCTGCTCGGGCTGGCCTGGGTCGCCCTCATTCCGGTCTGCGCGATCCAGCGTCTGAGCCAGCCCACCATCCTGGGCACGGCATTTCTCATCGCGCTTGCCGCGCATTTCCTGCCGGCCTGCGTCTTCCTGTTCGACCCGACCATGCCGCAGGCCCATGCCTTTTTCTGGGCCACCACGCTTTCGCTCGTCCTCCTGCCGGTCGGCGGGGCGCTCGCCAACGTGGTATTCCGGTTTGGCCAGTCCGAGCTGAAAACGTTTTATCCGACCACCATCGGCACGCCGCCTCGGTTGCGCGACCGACTGCTCATCCTGTGTTTCGCGCTTTTTCTATTCGGCGTGCTGGGCATGTATGTCTCCGAGGTCAAGAGCTATCCCTTCGGCCTTCTGCTCCGGGGAGATGTGGACACCGCGATCCTGAATTCTCTGCGCCATGAATCCATCGGACCGCAGATGGGCTCTCACTTCTGGTACCTCTACGGTCTCACCCGGTCGTCGTTCATGCCGATGCTGTTCGCGCTGACCCTGAGCGGATGGGCCTATTTCCGGGGCGGATTGGAGCGGAGCATCGCGGTGCTCTCGTTGATCACGGCCCTGGTCTTCAACAGCTGGTCCGGCGCCAAGACGCCGGTCGCGATGTTGTTCCTGCTCGGGCTCTTCGTGATGGTCATGAAGGGCCATGTGGCCCGGGCCGCGAATGGATCCCGGCCGGCCCGGCGCCCGCGTCCCTTGCGGCGGCTGGCGACTCTCGGCGTGGTGGCGATGCTGGTGGTGGCCTACCCGGTTTTCGTCTTCTCCCGGAAGGCCTTCGGGCAGACCCATTCGGTGCTGGAGGTCCTCTACGAAGGGGTATTCAAACGGATCTTCTTCAAGCCGGCGCTGCTTTCCTACTACCAGTTCGAGATGTTCCCGACCCACTATCCATTCACCGGATTCCGGGACATCAGCAAGATCGCCCAGTTGTTCGGAATGGAGTACGTGGATCTCAGCACCCTCACCGCGCTGTACTCGACCGGAACCGATCTCGCCAATCTCCCGCCCGCCGCGTTCGGAAATTTCTACGCCCAGGGCGGGTGGCCGATGCTGGTGCTCGGCGCGCTGATCGTCGGCTTCGTGCTGCACGGAATGCAGATCTGGTTCGTCCGGTTCTCTCCCCGGAACAGTTTCGCCCTGGGCCTGCTCGCGGTGCTGCTCTGGTGCGGGTTTCGGGTCAGCATGACGGGCTTCCACAACATCTTCCTGTCCGAGGGCATCGTTCCCACGCTGATCTTCATCACCGTCTGGCGGCTCTGGCGCGCTGGAGGCGGTGCCGCCGTGCCCGTTCCCACCCCGAGCGTGTCGCGATGATCGAGCGCCTGCTCCGGCGCACCGCGCTGGTCATGCTGGGCACGGGCGCCAGCAAAGTGCTGCTGCTGGTGCTGGAACTCTTCATCGCCCGGGCCCTCGGCGCCGCTGGCTATGGTGCGTTTTCCCTCGGACTCGCGATGCTGTTCGTCGTGGCGAACGCCGCACTGCTCGGACTCAACTTCGGAGTCATCCAGTATCTGGCGGTTCACCAGGAAGAGCAGCGCCCTGATCTGGTCCGAGGCGTACTTCGCACCAGCCTGGTGGTCACCGCACTCACCGGGATCGTTGCCGCGCTCGCGGTCTGGCTTGGCGCCGAGGCGCTGGCACTCCGGGTCTTTTCCAAGCCGGAGCTGGCGCCGGCGCTCCGAATCGTCGCGATCGCCATACCCTTCGAAACCGTAAACCAGAATCTCAGCGCCGGATTCCGCGGGCTCCGCCGGTTCCGGGACCACGTGATGGTGTCCGATCTGTTGCGCAACGCCCTCGCCCTGGGAGCGGTGCTACTCCTCAGCCTGCAGAAGCTCAGCCTCGAACCGGTCCTCTGGGTGCTGGTTCTCGGGACGGCGGCGGCGACACTGATCGGGCTCTGGCGGATGCGCGGGGCCCTCGCGGGCGACACCGAAGGTTCCCTGAATCACCATGCCGCTCGCCTGTTGCGCTTCTCCTACCTGCTCATCGGGTGGAACCTGTTCCAACAGCTGGCGGGGCGAGGGTTGCTCCTCTTGTCGGGGATTTATCTGAGCACCGCCGATGTCGGCGTTCTCAGCGCATTCACCCGGCTTCTGCTGCTGTTCACCTTCTTCCAGTCGGGGATCAACCAGACTACGCCGGTTGAATTCGCCCGTCTGCATCACATGGGTGATCGGGCGCAGCTACAGCGGACCTTCGCGGGAATCACCCTCGCGCTGTTGATCGCCGGGACTGCAACCGCGCTGCCCCTCGTCGTTGCTCCTCCGGTCTTGCTCGGCCTCATCGGTCCGGAGTTCAGCGCGGGGGGCTGGTGGCTCGTGCCCCTGGTCGCGGCGCAACTGCTGAACGTGGGGACCGGACCCGCGGGTCAGCTGCTCATCGCCTGCCACCGTCAGCGGGAGGTGTTCGTTGCCTCTCTGGTTTCCGGACTCGCCATGCTCGTTCTGGGAGTCACTCTCATGCCGTCCTGGGGATTGCCGGGCGCGGTAATCGCCGGGACCTCGACGATCCTGCTCCTCACCGGAATCCGGCTGGTCTACATGTGGCGGCTCGAGCACGTGCACGGTTTCCATACTCAGTGGATGGCGATCGCGGCCGGCGGGATGGTCGCTGCGCTCGCCGGTGCCGTTCTGGCCGAATGGCTGCGCGGGGTCCCCGGCTGGCTGGCCGGCAGCGCGGTTTCCTTGCTGGTTTTCCTGGCCGCCGTGGTGCTGTTCCTCAAGCGGGACGCCGAGCTCCACGCGGTCCTGCAAGGCTGGAGGCTGCGGTTTCGCAGCGCGGAACCGGGCGGATGACGCGAACTCCTGCCGGGCCTTGCTTAACGCTCCGCCGGGCCCGATTCTTCTTGCCGCCATGAGCCTGACCTTGCGCGCGCCCGACTCTCCCCAGAGCGAAGAATTCGGCTTTCTGGACCTCGCGACGGTGCTTCTGCGACACCGGCGGCGGCTGGTTCTGTGGCCGCTCTACGGAGCCATTCTCGCAGCCGCGATCACCCTGCTCCTGCCGCGCTCTTTCCTCGCGACGGCGGCGTTTACTCCGCAGTCCGGCAGCCGGAGCACGTCCACCATCTCCGGTATCGCGGCCCAATTCGGTGTTGTGGTGCCGAGCGGAGACGCGGACCAGTCTCCGGACTTCTACGCCGACCTGGTCAAGATTCCTACCATCCTGCGGTCGGCGGTCGAGTCGGAATACCACTGGACCACATCGGACGGCGAGGTCCGCGGCGACCTGGTCAAGCTGCTCGACATCAACGATGATGAGCGGCCCCGCCAGGTCGAAGCGGCCATGACCGAGCTGGCCGACATGGTCAGCGTCTCCTCCGATGCGCAGACGGCGATTGTGAAGGTCAGCGTTCGCGCCAAGCAGCCCGATCTCGCCCAACAGATCGCCCAGCGGCTCCTCGACCTGGTGAATGACTTCAATCTCAAGTCGCGCCAGTCCCAGGCGGGGGCGGAGCGGCGTTTCGTCGAAGGACGGCTGCACGACGCACAGGGGGAATTGCGCCAGGCTGAGGATTCCCTGCAGGCGTTCCTGGTGACCAACCGGGACTTCAGTTCGTCACCCCAGTTGCAGTTCAAGCATGACCGTCTGCAGCAGAGCGTCACCACGCGCCAGACGGTCGTCGCCTCGCTGGTCCAGTCGTACGAGCAGGCCCGGATCGACGAAGTCCGCAACACGGCGCTCATCACCATCGTCGAGCAGCCGGTCGTGCCGGTCTTACCGGAATCCCGTGGAGGCCTGCTAAAGGTGCTGCTGGGAATCCTGCTGGGGTTGGTGCTGGCCGCGGTGGTGGCGTTCAGCCGCGAGTTCTACCTCTCCGCAGCCCGTACCGACCGCGACAAGGTCGCCGAGTTCGAGGAGGCCCGCGACGCGACGCGCCATGAACTCGCGGGACTGCGAAACCGACTGGGCCGCCTGGGCCGAGGCAGCCGCGCGTAACCTCGCCTCATGGCCCGCATCGCAATCCTCACGTCAGTCCACCGGCCGTTCGATACCCGGATCTTCCAAAAAGAAGCCCGCTCTCTCGCGGCGGCCGGCCACGACGTGGTCTTGCTTGCGCCGCACGACCGGGAGGAGACGCGGGACGGGGTCAGGATCAAGCCGATCGCACCGGCGCGGGGGCGGGTGCAGCGTATGCTCCTGAGCCCGCTGCGACTGCTGCGCGAGGTTTCCCGCCTGCGACCCGACGTCTGCCATTTCCACGATCCGGAGCTCATCCCGCTCGGTATTGCCATCGCGATCATGGGACCCCGGGTGATTTACGACGTCCACGAGAATGTTCCGGGGGACATTCTTGCCAAGGCGTATCTCCCGGCCTGGATCCGCCCCCTGGTGGCGCGAATGGTCGCCTTTCTCCAGCGGGCGGGATCTCGCGCCTTCGCGATGGTGGTGGTGGCACGCGAAGACTTGCAGGACGCGTTCCGGGGGCACCGGAACATTCTGCTGATCCGGAATTTTCCGATGCTCGCGATGTTTGGAGACCGGCCGCCGCCCGCCGCTCTCGCCGATGGCTTCCGGTTGGTGTACGCCGGGGGTTTAACCCCGATCAGGGGCGTCGAAGAGATGATCTCGGCATTGGGTGAAGTACCGGCTGAGCACGACGCCCGGCTCGCGATCTACGGACGGTTCTCTCCCTCCGGGTTCGAGCAGGAGATCCGCGCACTGCCGGCGTTTCGTCTGGTGGACTACCACGGCGAAGTCCCCTATGAACAGCTCCCCGCGGGGCTGGCTCAGGCCCATGCCGGAGTGGTTTGCTTTCTCCCGGTGCCCAACAACGTCAATTCGGGTCCCACCAAGCTGTTCGAGTACATGGCCAGCGGCTTGCCCGTCGTGGCCTCGGCGTTCCCCCTCTGGCGGGAGGTAATTGAAGGGAGCGACTGCGGGATCTGCGTGGATCCCACCGATCCGTCGGCGATCGCGCGGGCTTACAACGCGCTCGCACGGGATCCGGCGGGCCGCGCTCGCATGGGGCAGAATGGCATGCGGGCGGTGAGGGAGCGATACAACTGGGAGGCGGAGGCGGTGCGGCTGGTCCGCGCCTACGAGGGCCTCCTTGCCGGCTGAGTCCTGGTGGCGTTCCACGGTCGTGCTGGCTCGGCTGGCTCGACCCCGCCTGATCGAGCGTCCACTTTGGCGTCGCCGCTATCGGCACGGCATCCCGCTACCTGATCCCGCGGACCTGGCCCGACGGCTGGGTGTTCGCGGCTCCCCCGTCCAGCACCTTGCGGAGCGATATCCTGCGCGATTCGGCGTGTCCCTCTCCCACGATCCTGATCCGACTTGCCGAGCCATAACGGTTGAGGCCGCGGATCGGGTACTGCGGCACGAGTTCGATGTGCTGGGAACCGGACCGATGCAGCTCGGCCCTTCGATCGACTGGCATCGGGACTGGAAGAGCGGACACCGCTGGGAACCGGCGCTCTCCTGGACCATCAACTACACCAACCTCGATTCCCCTTCCGACGTCAAGATTCCCTGGGAGGTAGCCCGATTTCATTGGGCGGCCTGGCTGGCCTGCGCCAACCGGAGCAGTGACGGACGATATGCTCGTGGATTCGGTGATCTGGCTGCGGGTTGGCTCGATGCCAATCCACCGGGGCGCGGGATTCACTGGGCCAATCCGATGGAAGTGTCGATCCGCGCCGCGAACTGGATCCTGGCATTCGGATTTTTCCAGGGCGCGCCGCAACTGACCGAATCGTTCTGGCTTCGGTACCTCGAGACCCTGTTCTGGCATGGCAGAGTCATTCGCGGCAATCTCGAGGTCGGTCGCCGGCCGAATAACCACTACGTTTCCAACGGGGTGGGACTCGTGCTCCTGGGTCTTTTCTTCCAGGACTGTCGGGAAGGTCGCGAATGGTTGCGGACCGGCCACAAGATCCTGGAACAGCAGATCCGGTGGCAGGTGCACGAGGATGGAGTGGACTACGAAAAGTCGGTGAGCTATCACCGACTGGTCACCGAATTATTCCTCACCGCGTTCATTTTCGCGCGACGGAACGGGGCGGATTTCTCGAGCGGCTATCGGGACCGGCTCGAGCGCATGATGGACTTCATGCTCGCCTACACCAGAGACGACGGAAGTACCCCTCTGGTGAGCGACGCGGATGACGGTCGGCTGTTCCGCTTCGATCCGGCTCGCTCGCCGACGGATCATCGTGACACCCTGGCTCTTGGGGGAGCTGCTCTCGGACGGAACGATCTCAAGGCCGCCGCCGGACGCTGCCCGCCCGAGGTTTACTGGTTGCTGGGTCCCGATGCTGGTGCCAACTGGCCCAGGCAGGTGAGTCCCGAGCAGGTCCCGCCGCCCTCCACCGGATTTCCCCTGGGGGGCTACTATGTGCTCCGCGGTCCAGGAACCCACATGTTTCTCGACGCTGGTCCCATCGGGTTCGATGGCGATGCAGGTCACGGCCACAACGACACCTTGAGCTTCGAGCTCTCGGCTCCCGGTGGGGTGTTCATTTCCGATTCCGGCACCTACTGCTACACCTCGGACCAGGCGCAGCATCGCGCCTTTGCCAGCACAGCGGCCCACAACACCGTCGAAGTCGACGGTGCCGAGGTGGCGGAGTTCGCTTCGATCTGGCGGATTCGAGAAGACGGTACCCGCCCTCGAGTCGTCCGCTGGGAGCACGGCGGCGACGAGGAATGGTGGGAAGCGGAGCATTTCGGCTACACTCGTCTCGAGGGAAGAGTGATCCACCGCCGGGAGGTACGACACCAGGTGCGGGAACGGCGGTGGCGCATCGTGGATCGTTTGTCCGGGGCGGGGAATCACCGCGCGGTTCTTCACCTCCACCTGAATCCGGAGGTTCAAGTGAAGGCGATCGCGCCCAACGTTCTCCTGCTGAGGCGCACAGGCGGCGCCCTCCGGCTCCAGTGCAGCGAGCCGGTCGAGCTGGTGGACGGTTGGGTCGCGTCAAGGTATGGAGTGAAGCTTGCCGCTCAGGTGCTGCGCGCTCGACGGGCGGGTCAGCTCCCCTTTGCCATCACGACAGAAATCGCGTGGGAGCCAGCCTGAGCGGCGGCGGGAAGTCCACTCGGCCACTGCGGGTCGGCTATCTGGTCCAGCAGTTCCCTCCGGAGGTCGGTGCCGGCGCCGCTCGCGTGGGCGAAATGGCAGAGCGCTGGCAGGATCGGGGCGCCGCGGTCACGATTTTCACCGGGATGCCCAACCGCCCGGAAGGGCGGATCCATCAGGCTTATCGGGGAAAGCTCTTCCTGCGTGAAGCGTGGCATGGAATCACCGTGCGGAGATCCTGGCTCTATGCCAGCCCCAAGCATGGCACGGGCCGGACCCTGCTGAACAATCTCTCGTTCATGACCACCAGCGCGTTCGATGTGGCACGCAGCGCTGGTCGGCTCGATGTCCTGATCGCGAGCTCGCCGCCCTTCTTCCCTCACATCAGCGGCACCCTCATCGCGGCGGGCAGGCGGATTCCCCTGATCCTCGAAGTGCGCGACCTGTGGCCCGATTACCTCGCGGACATGGGCCACCTTCGAAACGCCACGGCGCGCCGCATGTTGTTCGGGCTGGAGCGGAGACTGCTCCAACGCGCCGACCACGTCGTCACGGTGACCAACGCGCTGCAGGCCCGGCTCAGAGAGAAGGGACTTCCGCCGGAGAAGATCACGGTGATTCCCAACGGGGTGGATCCTGCACTCTACTACAAGTCCGCCGAGCCGGCTCCGCTGCCCGAATTGGGCGCCGAGCGCGGCACATTCACCGTGGGCTATCTGGGGAACTTCGGTGCGGGACAGGGGTTGGAAGTCGTGGTTCGCGCGGCCGAGATCCTCCAACGGGAGAAGGCTCCCGTCCGGGTGATCATGGCCGGCGACGGGACCGAGGGCCAGGCCATCAATCGGCTCGCCGCCTCGCTCGGCGTGAATAACCTCACGATTCATCCTCCCCTGGCCAAGGACCTCACCAGGGCGTTCTACAACGCCTGTGATGTCTGCCTGGTCCCGCTGGCGCCGCTCCGGTCGCTGGCCGGGGCGCTGCCCACCAAGTTGTTCGAAAGCCTGGCCTGTGAGACTCCGGTGATTGCCAGTGTCGAAGGAGAAAGTGCCGCCTTGATCGAGGGAGCAAAGGCCGGCGTGGTCGTGCCCCCCGGCGATGCGCCGGCCCTTGCCTCCGCGATTCAGCGCATGCGGTCAGTCCAAGCAGACGAGCGGGCCGAGATGGGGCGTCGCGGCCGGGAGGTGGTGATTGCCAGGTTCAGCCGCGCGTCCGGAGCGGACCGCTTTCTGGAACTGCTCAGGAATGTGAGTGAACGCCATCCTGCGCGGCCGACGAATCATGAGTGAACCATCGGTCTCGATTGGCAGGACGGTGCTCATCACCGGTGCTTCCGGGTTTCTCGGAAGCGAGTTCAGCCGGCGCTGGGCCCAGGATGGTTGGAGAATCCGGTCCCTCGTACGGGAAGGCAGTGGAGAGCCGCCTCCGGGAATCGAATCCATCAGAGTGCGAGACGCATTCGATGCAACCGAGCTCGCCGGTGCAATGGCGGGAGCAACCACCGTGCTTCATCTCGGAGCCATGGTGCACGTGGCGCGGGCCTCCGGGATGGACCGGCTGGAGGAATTCCGCCGAGCCAACGTCGAGTGGACCCGGGCGCTGCTGCAGGCGAGCGGGAGCGCCGGCGTGTCCGAGTTCGTTTTCCTGAGTTCCGTGAAAGCCGTGGGCGAGAGCAACACTTCTCCCTGGAATGAATCCACGCCTCCCCGACCCCAGGATGCCTACGGGCTCAGCAAGCTCGAAGCTGAACAGGTCGTGCTGGATCAAGGGAGGAAGGTGCCGCTCAAGACCGCCGTCCTGCGGATACCGCTTGCTTACGGACCGGGCACAAAAGCCAACATGCTGCAACTGTTCCGCGCGGTGCAAAGCGGACTCCCATTGCCGCTGGGCGCGATTCACAACCAGCGAAGTCTGGTCTACAGTGGTAACCTTGTTGCGGCGGTGGAGGCGCTTTTGGCGTGTCCCGGCTGCTGGGGAGAAACCTATTTCGTGAGCGATGGCTCGGACCTCTCCACGCCTGATCTGATCCGGACCATCGCCCGGTCTTTGGGGTGTCCGGCACGCCTGGTCCCCGTGCCATCGATTCTTCTGCGGGCGATGGGACGGGCGGCCGATCTCGCCGGTGGCCTCATCCCGTCTGTCCTCTCCAGCGGGGCTGTGTCTCGACTGGTTGATTCCCTCACGGTAGACATCACCAAGATCACTCAGGCGACCGGGTACCGCGCCCGGTTCACTCCCGACCAGGGTTTTCACGTAACCGCGCAATGGTATCAGAGCCGATCGCCTCGCTGATCCTGGCCCTGATCGCCGTGACGACGAGCGCGTGGCTCACCGGTCGCGTCCGCGCCTATGCCATCGCGCGGCAGCTGCTGGACGTCCCCAACGTCCGCAGTTCCCACAGCACTCCCACGCCTAGAGGGGGCGGAGTCGCGATCGTCGTCGCCGTCCTGCTGGTTCTCGTGGTGGGAGTGGCTCTGAACGTGATTGACCGGCGGCTGGCCCTCGCCCTGGGCGGGGGTGGTCTCCTCGTGGCGTGGGTGGGGTGGTGGGATGACCACACCGGACTTCGCCCCCGGGTCCGTGCTGGCGGACACGCCGTAGCCGCCCTCTGGGCCCTGTATTGGCTCGGCGGCTATCCGACGTTGCGTCTGGGCGACTTTGTTGTCACGATGGGCCCCGCTGGATCGCTCCTCGCCCTGATCGGCATCGTCTGGGCGGTGAATCTCTTCAACTTCATGGATGGGATCGACGGGATCGCCGGAGTTGAGGCGGTTACCGTGGGAACGGGCGGAGCCCTGCTCCTCTGGGCCGCGGGGCAATCGGGAGGTGCCTCGGCTTCCCTGGCGATTGCCGCCGCGGCGCTCGGCTTCCTGTTCTGGAACTGGGCGCCAGCCCGGATCTTCATGGGAGACGCGGGCAGCGGATTCCTGGGCTTCTCCTTTGCGGTGCTCGCGATCTGGTCGGAAAATGCTCATGGTCCCCCGGTCATTCTCTGGGGCATTCTCGCCATGGTCTTCGTGTTCGATGCCACCGTGACCCTGGTACGTCGGGCGGTTCGGCACGAACCCCTCGCAGAGGCTCATCGGAGTCATGCCTATCAACGCCTGGTGCGGGCGGGGAAATCTCACGCGGTGGTCACCGGGGGAGTCCTGGGGCTCAACCTGCTCCTGATCCTTCTGGTGATGTCGCCCGGCATGGGCCCGGTCCCCGTATTGGGGATGGCCTTGGCGGTCTGTGGCGGGGCCTACCTGGCCGTGGAGCTGGTGCGCCCCATGTGACCCGGCAGGGCCATTTGGCATCTAGCGCATTGCTCACGCGAGAGTTAACCTAAGCGGTCCCTAAGTTACAGCAGGACGAAAAGCATCACGAAAGCGCCGCTCCGGTTGCCCGCGAAGGATTCGCCGCCCCAAGGGATTGGCCCGCGTAATCCGACACTCTCTCCTGATCTGCATGCCAAGCCGACTGAGAAATCGATACTTCTTCGTGCTCGACGCCCATTTGCTCGTGGTGTCGATCGTGCTGGCTTATCTGCTCCGCTTCGAAGGGCTTGATTGGCCCGCCAAGCAGCGAGAAGTCGTCGTCACGTTCCTCGTCATCGCAGTACCGCTCAAGCTCTTCATCTTCTACCGCGCCGGACTGTATCGCCGGCTCTGGCAATACGCCAGCGTGCTCGAGCTGGAGAGCATCCTCGTTGCCACGGGTCTCTCGGGGCTCGCGGCGTTCTTCCTCGGAGCGGTCCTGTTGCCGCTCACCGGTCTGACGCCGGGACGGGTTCCCCTCTCGATCCTCGTCATCGACTGGCTGCTTACCGCAGGGTTCGTGGCGATGCCTCGACTCCTGCTCCGCATGTCGCGGCGCCGGCGGGGCAATCACGAATCGGCCGAAGCCCGGCGAGTGCTGATTGCCGGCGCGGGGTCGGCCGGCGGTACGATTGCCCGAGAGCTGTTGCAGAACTCCCGGCACGGAATCGTCCCGGTCGGATTCGTGGATGACGATCGGACCAAGCATGGGCACCGCATGCACGGTCTGCCGGTGATGGGCTCCCTGTCGCAGATCAAGGAGATCGTCCGCCGCGAGCGCATCGGCGAGGTCGTAATAGCGATGCCTTCGGCTCCCGGCACCCTCGTGCGTCAGGTGGTCCGTGCCGCTGCCGAGGCAGACGCCAAGACCCGGACCATGCCCAGCATCTTCGACCTGATCTCCGGTCGGGTGCAGGCGACTGCGTTGCGACAGGTCGAGATTCAGGACCTGCTGCGGCGGGAACCGGTCCGGACCAACCTGGATGAGGTCCGAGGGCTCGCCGCCGGGAAACGGGTCCTGGTGACGGGCGCTGGTGGTTCGATCGGGAGCGAGCTCTGTCGCCAGCTGGCGCGGCTCAAGCCGGCCCAGCTGGTGCTGCTCGGACACGGCGAGAATTCGATCTTCGAGATCCGCCAGGAGCTGATCGAGCGTTTCCCGGAGGTCCCGCTCGAGTCGGTCATCATGGACGTGCGGGATCGTGAGGGGATGGAGCGGGTGTTCGACCGCTACCAGCCGTACTCGGTGTTCCATGCCGCGGCGCACAAGCATGTGCCGCTCATGGAGGCCAACATTGCCGAAGCGGTCACCAACAACGTGCTGGGCACCAAGAACGTGGTCGAGCTGGCCGCGGCGGCGGAGGTCGAGTACCTGGTGCTGATTTCCACCGACAAGGCGGTCCATCCCACCAGCATCATGGGTGCGACCAAACGAGTCGCCGAGCAGATCGTGCAGGACACCGCGGAGGCGACGGGCCGGAACTTCGTCTCGGTGCGGTTCGGGAATGTGCTAGGAAGTCGGGGTAGCGCGGTGCCGATCTTCCTGCGCCAGATCGCGGCCGGGGGCCCGGTGACGGTGACCCACCCGGAGATGCGCCGATATTTCATGACCATTCCGGAGGCGGTGCAGCTGGTGCTCCAGGCCGGCGCCATCGGCAAAGGCGGCGAAGTCTTCGTGCTCGACATGGGCGAGCCAGTCAAGGTCGTGGACCTGGCGACCGACCTGATCCGACTCTCCGGCTTCGAGGTAGGGCGGGACATCGAGATCCGGTTCAGCGGTGCCCGTCCCGGCGAGAAGCTTTACGAAGAGCTGTTCTTCAGCGCCGAGAGCGCCGAGCCGACCGGCCACGCGAAAATCCTGCGGGCCAAGAATGCCGTTCTGCCTCCGGGCGTGGGCCCGCTGGCAAGCGACCTTATCGTCGCGGCGCTGGAACGATGGGCCGACGATGACCTGCGGGAATTCCTGCGGCGGCTGGTCCCTGATTTCGAGCCGACTCTGGCGGGTGCGCCGGTTCGCGTGGAAGGCCGCGAGGTGCTGGGGAAAGAAGGGAAGCCGCCAGCCTAGAGGCGTGCGTTCAGGCTGCGGCTTAGGGGTCCCGCCAACAAGCCTGAGTAAGACCAAGGTTCCAAAAACGATACCACGGACGCCGCGGAACATGCGAAGTTCGCGGATGGTTGTGAGGTGGGATCACAAATCGTTGATTTTCGGCGTACTCAGCAGGTTAGCCGTTGCCTAACTCCTACCAACTGGCCTAAGCCTCCGCCGGTTCCGCGTCGTCCGCGGTAAGCAGTTTTAGCGAAGCCTACTTCAGCAGCACGACAACCACGGTAGTCAGGCTCGCGAGGATGGCTGCCAAGGCTCCCAAGGTACTCGCCGTATCTCTGGGCGGCTTGGGTTCTTTCTCGGGTACGAAGACCACCGCTCCGGCCTTGGGCGTGGGTTTTCCGTCCGCGAACAGGAACCGCCGCTTCACACTCTGGACCTTGCCGTTGGGCTGCGTCACGTAGGATCGGCCGCCATCGGCCTTCTGGGAAAATCCGCCCGCCGCTCCGATGTAGAAGTCCATGTTCTTGGTGGGCACGTAAGCCACCGAGATCGGAGCATTCACCGCGCCTCGGACGTACACCACGGGGTTGTATTCCGGGATGTTGATGGAATCACCCCCGGCCAGAATCAGGTTGTCGTGGTGTCCAGGGTCCTTGAGTGCCGCCGGCAGGTCCACGCCGATCCGTCCTCCCCGATCGATCGACCGTACCAAAGTCACTCCCTGGGGATACGACTCCCGAGTGAGACCCCCGGCTCGTGCAATCAGGTCGGTCAGCCGGTCAGTCCGGGTCTGCAGGGCATAGGCGCCGGGGTACTGCACCGCACCCGTAATGACCACGGTGCGCTGCAACTCCCAGTCAGGCTGACGGAAAATCAGGACATTGTCATAGGGAAACAGCTCGATTTCGGGGGATCCGCTCGAAGGCGCCGGCCTACCCGGAGGACCGAGATACTTCCCGCCCGGTCCCCGCTCGAAGAGATAGGTCGAGTCGAGCGCCACGCGCAGGGCCGTGGCCACCCGGCCCGCCGTGCGATCCGCGGCGCTCGGCAGCCGGGCCACTTCCGCTTCTACGATCGAGGCGTCCTCCGTCAGACCGTCGGCCTGCAGGATCGCGTCCCGTACGGTCATCCCTTCCCGAAACGGCAGTTGCCCTGGCTTCCGCACCGCACCGGTGATGGCCACGTAGCGCAGGGGGTGGAAACTGGAGCGGCTGAAGACCAGGATTTCGTCGAATTCCATCAACGGCAGGTCGTCGGTGAGCGTCCCGGTTGAGTCCCGGAAAGTGTCTCGGAGCTGGATCCGGGTGGAATCAGGCTGCACGCGGGACACCAGGACCTGGCCGGGGTAGAAGTCGGGCTTGAGCCCGCCGGAAAGGCGAATCGCGTCGCTCAGCTTCATGCCGGAGGTGAACCCGACCGGGCCTTCCGTCCGGACCGCCCCCCTCACCACCACCAGGTTGCGCCGGGTATCGCTCACCGGGAACACGATCACCGAGTCGCCGGGCTCCATTCGGAAGGCGGGCGCCTCACCGCGGTCGAACTCGGTGGCCGGAATGTCCAGCACCACCCGGTCCTTACCGTCGGTCCGCTGATCCGGAGGCAGGATGCGGTCTATCTGAACCCGCCGGCGCAACGCGGTCGGGTCGAACCCGCCGGCGGTCCGGATCAGATCACCCAGAGTCTCGCCTGGAAGGAGCTCGTAGATCGCAGGTCTCACGACGCGACCCGTCATCTTCACCCGGGTCAGCCGGACCGGCACGAAGACCACATCGCCGGTTTCCAGCCGGATGTCGTGGCTGGCGTCTCCTCGCAGCAGATAGTCATAGATGTCGAGAGAGTCCACGAGTTTGCCGCGTCGGTGGATCTCGATCCGTCGGAAACTCCCATTGACTGTGGGGCCGCCGGCCTCGTAGAGGGCGTTGAGCACCGTTCCCGCGGCGGAGATCTGATAGGAGCCAGGCCAGTTCACGTCGCCCACCACGAACACCTGGTTGGTCCGCAAGCGGCCCACACTCACCGTGAACCGGGTCGTTGCGTCGGGTCGCCGCCGCACCCCCGAATACACCTTCCCGAGCCGGCTGTACAGCAGGTCCTCGAGTTGTGCCATGGTCAGGTTGCCGACATTGATTTGCCCCACCTGCGGGATCGCGATGAATCCTTCACGCGAGACCTCGAGCTCATGTGCCAGCTCCACGTCACCCGTCAGGATCAGGACCAGCTGGTCCCCGGGGCCGAGCCTGTAGTTCGGATCCACCGGACCGGTCAAGGCGGGCTGGAACTGGTTGGTGGCGCGCTGGAAGATGTCCATGCCGAACACCTTGAGTCCCGTGTCCGCCACGGCGAGTGAGTCCCGTCGCAACGAATCAGCCACTAGCCGCGCCGAATCGGTCAGCACCAGCAGCGATTCGGCCTCTTCAGCCCCCACCATGCCCAGCAGGCGCACCGCATCCAGGATGTTGGTTCCGGGGTTGATGACGTTGGTGGTGTCGGTGGAGCTGGGGAGATATTGGTCAAGGAGATTGTCCGGATACCCCGCGGCCCGAAGCCGGGCCCTGATCTGGTCATCGGTGAGGCCGGAGGCGCCGATCCTTTCCCGCAGTCGGCGGGCCAGCTCGGGCTGGGCCTGCAGTTGCTGCTGGATCTGCGTCGGAGTGGGGGCTTGGGGAGGCACAGGCTGCTGCGCCACTGCCGGAAGGGCAGCCGAGCCGAGCGACAGGAGAATGAGCGGGAAAACCCTGCAAAGACGGCGGGGCGATGGGCGCATGTGCAGGGAAGATGCGCCGCCCCCAGAGGGGGGTCAAGCGCGTCCGAGCACGGTCTCCCAGAACTCCACGGTGCGGCGGGCGACCGCTTCGTCGACATATTCGCTCATGACGCGAAATCGGGCTTCCCGCCCCAGCCTGGCGCGTTCCCGGGGCGCGTCGGTGAGGTGCTGGAGGGCGGAAGTGAGCGCACCGACGTCGTCCTCTGGCACAATCAGCCCTGCGGTATCGATCAGCTCCGGAATGACTCCCGAGTCGGTTCCCACAACCGTGACTCCATTCCCCATCGCCTCGACCAGGGCGGGATGGAAGGTCTCGACCCAGCGCGGCGTGGTCCGAGAAGGCACTACCAGGCAATCGATCGAAGGCCACAGGCGGGTCAGTTCGTGCTGGGGGACCGCCCCCATCCAAGTCACCCGGGCGGCGATACCCAGCCGCTCCGCCAGGGTCTCCAGCTCCTCCTGCGCCGGTCCGGTACCGACGACCGTCAGCGACCAGCGTCCCAGCATCTTCACGCACGCCCGGAACAACGTGTCGAGCCCCTTTTCGTGAACCAGCCTTCCGACAAAACCGAGAGCAAGGCCCGGCCGCTCGCCCCGTTGTGGCTCGACCGGCGGTGTGAGTCCGGTCTGCGGAATCACCGCCACCGGCGCTTCAGGGCGGACCTTGGAGACGAGACCCGCGGCGAGCCGGTTCCCGCCGATCAAGGCACGCACCCGGCCCAGCGTGCGCTTGCGCCTCAGCCTATCCAGGAGCGAATAGGGACGGGCCAGGCTCTCCAGGGTGAATAACGTGACGGGAAGCCGGAGCGAAGCCGCCTGGCCGCTCGCGGTGTGCGCGACGGGGGTCCACGGCTCTTCCTCGATCTGGATGATGTCGGGGCGGAAGTCGGTGAAGAGGCTCCGCAGTGCCCGGCGGCTCCAATGGGTGCCGGATACCGGGATGGGCACGATGCGAACACCGCCATCGCTACCCCAACTCGCCTTGACTCGTTCAGAGCCCGGCCCGGTCCACTGTTCCGGTACCGCGACGCTCACGGTCCACCCCAGGGTATTGAGGGCCCTGAGTTTCCCACGGGCGGCGGGATCGAGATAGGAGTGGGAGACGATCACCGCACGCACGGGGCCGGCCTCCTATGGCTGTTCAAGGAGATCCCGTACTGCCTTCGCAATCCGCGGCGCGGCGGTGCCGTCGCCATAGCTGCTGCGGTCCCAAGTCTTGCCCCCGCCCCAGCGGCCGAGCTGTTCCGAGAGCGAGGTCGCAAGACGGTCCGGGGCCTGCTCCGGGGGAACCAGGACGTTGGCGCCGCACTGCAGAGTCTCGGTCCATTCGGTTTCGCCCCGCACGGTGATACAGGGAGTTCCGAACCAGTAAGCCTCGCGCTGCAGTCCGCCTGAATCGGTGATCACCGCCTGGGCCCCACCAGCCAGCGCGAGGCTTTCCAGATAACCCACGGCAGGAATCAGTGAGAGCGCTCCTCCATCGGTGGCGCCAAGCTCCTCCAGAACAGCGCGGGTGCGAGGATGGACCGCGAGCACCACTGGCTGAGCCAGCATCCTGAGCGCATTGAGTACCCCGCGAAGCACCTCGGGCCGGTCGGTGAGCTCGGCGCGATGGAGGGTCGCAAAGAGATAGCCCCCGTTGGCCGCCGCCTTCGTGACACTCCCGGGTGAGGGCAGCCGGTTGCCCTGGGCCCGCAAGACGTCGTAGGCGACATCTCCGGTCTCGACGATCCGGGCGTCAGGACGTTCGGACTCGAGCCGGTTCGTCGCTGCGGCGCACGGAGTACACAGGAGCGAGGCCACCGCATCCACCGCACGGCGGTTGATCTCCTCCGCCATGAGGCCGTCCGCGGAACGGAGCCCCGCCTCCACGTGCACCACGGGAATGCGCAGCTTGACCGCGGCGAGTGCGGCGCCAAGAGTCGAGTTGGTGTCGCCGATGACCAGCACCGCTCGGGGCTGGTGCTCCCTCAGCACTGCTTCGGCCCGGATCAGAATGGCTGCCGTCTGTTCGGCGTGGCTGCCCGAGCCGACCTCCAGGAACAGGTCAGGAGCTTCCACCCCCAGCTGCTCGTAGAGCAGGGCGTTCATCGCGTAGTCGTAGTGCTGCCCGGTATCCACCGCCAGGACCCGATAGTCCGGCGTCAGCGCATGACGGAGCGCGCTCGCTTTTATGGTTTGCGGGCGAGTGCCGTAACAGAGGGCAAGGGTATGGGATGTGTGGGGTTCCACTACCCGAAAGATGGCACCACGAGGGCGCCGTTGACAGGTCTCCCGGCGTGGGGCATGTTGCGCTGCGCATGCGGATCCTTCATCTCGCGAAGTACTACTGGCCGCGCTCCGGCGGCATGGAGCGGGTCGTCCAGGACCTCGCCGAGGGGGCCGCGGCGCTGGGCAACGAGGTGTCGGTGGTGGCGGTGGAAAGCAGGGTGGGGGGCCGGGTCGGAGGACAGAAGTCCACCGTCACGAGGGTCTTCTCCTTCGGCGCGCTCGGCTCCGAGGAAATCGCTCCGGGCTACCTCGCCGCCGCCCGTCGCCGCGCCGACATCCTGCACCTCCACCATCCCCATCCCCTGGCCGACATGGCGTGCCTGCTCCGCAGCAGGAAGACGCCTCTGGTCGTCACTCAGCACAACGACAGCATCCAGCCCAGTGCTCGGCTCCTGGCCCGCACCGTGATCCGTCGTGCCGCCGCCGTCGTGGTGCCGAGCCGGGCACACCTCGCCCTGTCGCGCGAGCTGGAAAGCTTCGAGAACAAGACCGACATCATTCCCTTTGGTATCGACGAGGGCCGCTGGATCGACCTGCCTCGCCGGGCCATCGATGCGCCGCCCCGCGCCATCTTCATCGGCCGGCTGGTCAAGTTCAAAGGTCTCGACGTGCTGCTCCGGGCCCTGGAGAGAGTGCCGGATCTGAGGCTCGATATCGTCGGCGCAGGCCCCGAAGGCCCGCGGCTCCGCACCCTGACCCAGGCTCTGGCCCTCACCGACCGGGTGAAGTGGTTCGGTGAGTATCCCGACGAGGACCTGCCACGCCGCATGGCCGAAGCCGACTTCCTGGTGCTGCCATCCGTCACCGTCGAGGAGCGGTTCGGCATCGTCCTCCTCGAGGCCATGGCAGCCGGAAGGCCCATCATCACAACCGCAGTACCGACGGGCGTGCGCGAGGTCAATGTTCCGGGGGAGACCGGACTCGAGGTGCCGCTGCAGGACGTGGCGGCGCTGGCGGAGGCGCTGGAGACCCTGGCCCACGATCCCTTCAAGCGGGAGCAGATGGGTGACGCGGGACGGCGCCGGGTGGAGAAATACTTCACCCGCTCCCTGATGGCCCAGCGTCACATCGAGTTGTACGAGCGGGTGCTCGCCTACTCCAGTGCGGATCTTCCCGTAGTCGGTTAATCCGCGCTTCGCCCTGCCCGGCGCCGCGGCAGGACATCATGATCAAACTCACTCACCTGTGCGGACCCCTTCAGGGGACCAACAGTACCCACGCCCGGCGCGGGTCCGCGTCGGTCGCGGCCCCGGGTGCGACGTCCGGTTCCTGGGGAGACCGGTGGCAACATCTCCCTGCTGCACGCGGCGATCGTGAACCTGTTGGCCGAGTTCGGGGAGGATAGTTTCATGCTGGTCATGGCCAGCTATATCCGGGGTGAGGAAGGGGTGCGGCGAGTTGCCACCCGAAACATGGGAGTGTGTCCCCAAGATCCTTGCGGCGGCGGTTATTTGTCGGCATCCTGATCGCTACGGGCTTGGCCCTTCGGGACGGCAGGGGAGCGATTCCGGCATGGCTCTCAGGTAAGGGTCTGTCGGGACGACCCGCAAATGCAGACATAGCACGCCGTTGGCCCAAAGTCCAATGGCGCGGATGGCTCGGGCAGCACAATCTGACCACACGAATTCAACAAACCATCCTTCGGGTGCGGGGACTCATGAAGCGCTTCAGCTGGTCGATATGCATGGCAGCAGGGGTCCTTGGGGCCTCAACCCTTCAAGCCCAGAGTGGAAAGTACGCCCGGTTCGAGATCGTGCCGCTGGCCGGCTACGTGTGGGGTGGTTCCTATGACATGGACTTTGGCGACCTCCACGTCGATGACTCATTCGGCTATGGCATCATGCTGAACTTCCTCGCCGCCCGGGGCACTGCGCTCGAGCTGACCTATCTCAGACAGGATACCAAACTGCGGTTCGATCCTCAGGGGGCGGGCGGAACCGGTAAGCTTGAGGCCGACTTCGCCACGAACTACATCCATCTGGGCGGGCGCCAGGAGTTCGGATCTAACCCGAAGATCAGGCCCTTCATTGACGGCTCCTTCGGCCTCACCGTGTTCGATATCAAGGAATCGGGGATCGGGACCTCGACCGACTTCTCCCTCGCCATCGGCGGCGGGTTTACGTCGATGTTCGGCAAGGCTCAGCGTTATGGCCTCCGGGGCCACATCCGGGGCTGGTTCAGCTTCGTCCCGTCGGACGATTATTTCTATTGGTGTACCTGGTACGGCTGCGGAGTGAGCCAGGGCTCCGAAACCGTATCGCAAGGAGAGGTGTCCGGAGGTCTCGTCATCAAGTTCTGAGTTTTCCTCCTGGATTGCTTCGAGGGCGGCGGGAGACAACCTACCCACGAGAACGAGGGCTCATGAAGCGCTTCAGCTGGTTGGTTCTCATCGCAGCAGCGGTCCTTGGGGCCTCAACCCTCCAAGCCCAGAGTGGAAAGTACGCCCGGTTCGAGATCGTGCCGCTGTTCGGCTACGTCTGGGGTGGCTCGTACCATCTGGACGCGGCTACCGGGGGGGTCACCCATCCTTCCGGCGACCTGAAGGTCGACGACTCGTTCAGCTATGGGATCCAGCTGGACTTCCTCGCCGCCCGCGGCACGGCGCTCGAGTTGATCTATGTCAGACAGGACAGCAAGCTGCGGTTCGATCCCAACGGGTCAGCCGGAACGGGGCCGCTCGAGGCCGAATGGGCCACGAACTACATCCACCTCGGAGGCAGGCAGGAGTTCGGCCACAATCCGAAGATCAAGCCGTTTATCATGGGGTCGTTCGGTGCCACGGTGTTCGACGTCCAAGAATCGGGCATTGGGACCTCGACCAACTTCTCCCTCTCCTTCGGGGGCGGCTTCATTTCGATGTTGGGCAAGGAGCAGCGCTTCGGCCTGCGGGGCCATATCCGCGGCTGGTTCAGCTTCGTCCCCACGGACGACTATTTCTACTGGTGCGACTTCTATGGTTGCGGGGTGAGCCAGGGGTCCGTTACGCTGTCGCAGGGCGAAGTGATGGGCGGGCTGGTCATCAAGTTCTAGCCGCTCCGTTGCGGTTTTCGAGGGCGGCGGATGGCTCCGCCGCCCTTATTTTTCCCTTGGAGGGTCCTTCTCGGGCGGGTTATCTTGAGCCCGTTGCATGTCGGGCCCTTAGCTCAGGTGGTTAGAGCAGCGGACTCATAATCCGTAGGTCCCTGGTTCGAATCCAGGAGGGCCCATTGGTTGGGTATTGGGAGGTCGCCGTATGCTTGCTCACCCCGCCCGGGCTACATGGCGTCGCGCCGCACGCCAGCTGGGCTGCACGCTGATCCCGCTCGCCCTTGCCTGCTCCGACGAGACCGGGTCGGTGGCGCCGGGCCCCGAGCCGAATCAATGCGCGGCCTTTGCCGACCACACGTCACCGCAGCTCTCTCCCGAGTCTGCAACCATCGGGCAGTGGTTGCCGAAATTTCCCTGGGTGAGCGTGGCCGTGCACCTGAGCGTGCTTCCGGATGGGCGCGTCATGAGCTTTGGCCGAATTAACGGCGGCACGCCGCAACTGTGGGATCCCGCGACCGGACTCTTCACGGGGGTACCCAGTCCTTCGCTGCTTTTTTGCGGTGGTCACACGCTGCTGCCTGATGGTCAACTGCTGGTGGCCGGTGGGCACATTGATATCCGTCTCGGCTTGCCGAACTCCAACCTCTTCGACTTCCACACCAACGCCTGGACCGCTGGCCCGGACATGGCATGGGGTCGCTGGTATCCCACGGCTACAATGCTGGCCAACGGCGAGGTGCTGGTCATCGCGGGGACGGATCAGGCCGGCGAAAGGGTCGTGGTTCCCGAGCTTCGCACCACAGACGGCGGTTGGCGGCCATTGACTGATGCCGCACGTCCTCTCCCCTACTACCCTCGCAATTTCCTGGCGCCCAACGGAAGCGTGTTTTACGCCGGTGAGGCGCAGGAGACTTCCTATCTGAATACCAGCGGAACCGGCTCCTGGTCTTTCGTAGCGAATCGTATCAACCCGGATCGCGATTACGGCGGCGCGGTGATGTATGAACCGGGCAAGGTGCTCTACGCGGGCGGCGGCGACCCTCCAACCGCCACCGCCGAGGCGATTGACCTGACTCAATCTTCGCCGCAGTGGCGCGCGGTGGGGTCCATGGCGAACCCGCGGCGGCAGCTCAACCTCACCATACTGCCGGACGGCCGGGTACTCGCTACCGGCGGTACCAGCGCACCGGGCTTTAGCGACCCGGCTGGCGGAGTACATGCCGCCGAGGTCTGGGATCCGGCGACCGAGCGATGGACCACATGGTCGAGCAACGCGGTCACCCGGGTCTACCATTCGACAACCGTCCTGCTGCCGGATGGCCGCATCCTCCACGCAGGGAGCGGTGACTCGTCGGGCTTGCCGGACGAGACTTCGGGGGAAATTTTCGAACCGCCGTATCTCTTCCAGGGTCCGCGCCCCACCATCACCAGCGTGACCTGTCAATGGACTTACGGCCAGAGTATCTCCCTGGACACGCCCGACGCAGCCACCATTGCGAAGGTTGGCCTGGTGCGGCTCATGTCCACCACCCACGGGGATGACATGAATCAGCGTTACTCGCCGCTGGGCTTTACCCGTCAAGCCTCCTCGCTTTTGATCGAGGCCCCCACCGGGAGAACTCTCACCCCGCCGGGCCACTACATGCTCTTCATCGTGAACGGGAGTGGGGTGCCCTCCGTGGCGAGGATTATCCGGATTTCATAACGGGGCATCGTTCGGCGCCTCTCTGCCAGACCCCTAGTCAAGCTTCGTTCGATCGCCTTCCGGTTCGGCCGCTTGTGGCAGGACGATCTGTCGCAAAGGCGACAGGTTGACCCTCCAAATCTTCTCTCCTGCAGCACCGCCTCTTCAATCCCCTCAAACTTCTTCGGGTCAGGTTGGCCCGCCTCGTGCTCCTGCCTACTTTCCGGTTAGGAGGAGAAGGGCCCTTGGCCGTCGCACCGTAAATGAGGCTCACATGTTGACGACACTCGCGCTCCTTGCAGCGCTTCACAGTACGGCAGTCCCGCGCGATACCGCCGCGGTGGATTCGAGCTGGATCCAATACGCCCGGGCGGCTTGGGCCGCGATCGGGAGGAAGAGCGTCAGCTCCATGTCCGGGCTCGATTGGAATCCAGGCGGGTCCGGCTGGACTGCCCAGGCCACCTACAAAAACGCCGACAACGCGGGGCAGGCCGCCTACGATATCGAGCCGCTGATGCGCCAGTTGCTGGCGCTCTCGGTAGCCACCAATGACATCGCGGGGCTCAATGAGGCGGCCAGTTTCTACAACGCGTACGAGGTTCGCTTCACCACGGTGGGAGACATCCTCGCCGATGCCCAACGGGAAGGTTCCAAGAGCCGGGCCCTGCCTCAGGGCGATGCCACGGCCCGCACCCTCCGCTGGAAGGATGTGCGCAGCTCCTCAGTATCCTGGCCGGCGGAATGCATTCTCTGCAATGCGCAGTTCTTCCACCCTGCCGCCAGGCTCATTCACCTGATCGCCGAGCTCCCGCCGCAGAGCCGCACTCCGGCGATGCAATCGTTTGTCAGGGACTATGTACCGCTGATCGGCAAGGAGCACCTGATCCGGGTCGGCTTCGATACTCGCTTTCCCCAGTACGTGAAGGGCGCGCCGGACGACCATCTCATCGTGCTGTGGGAGCGGGCCGTCAGGGGCGAGGTCAAGTACCGTTACCTGGATCGCGATCTCTGGCTGGTCGGTGCCGCGGCCGAGCTGCTGGAGGCCAACCGGCTTGACCCCGCACTGGTGAATTTGCCGCAAGAGCAGAAGCAGAAGATTGGCAGGATGCTGACCGCGGGGACCAAACTTCTTGCGGCCAACCGCCGGCATCATCCCGAAGTCAAGAATTTCCAGGGGAAGGTCGTGGGAAGCGACGGGTATTTCGAAGGCGGAATGGCAGACCATCCGGACCAGACCTATTCGGGATACACCGGGCCCGATTATCCGGCCGGCAAGCCACCCAAACCCTCTCCCACGGTCAGCTGGGATGTAAGTCACCTGCAACGGTTGCCGGTGGTGCTGCGCTCCCTGTGGGATTCGCGACAGACCATGCGCGACCTCAAGGTGGCTTTCCCCGATTCCAACGACATCGTCCAGGCCACCAATCAGCTGACTTACAAGGTCTTCAACGGCAACTTTGCCCGGCCTCAGCTCACCAACTACTTCGATGGCAGCGATGGCTGGTACCGCGTGGGGTATAAGTCGCGTGACGGCTACGGCAATCCGCCAGCGCAATACTGCGATGGTCAGGACATGAAACATTTCTGCCTGACCAGGAACGGGATCCGGGGATGGGGCATGCTGGCCTTCGCCAATCCTGACATCGGCAAACTGATCGAGGGCGTCATCGCGCTGGCGCGGGACAATTCACCCGATGCAACGAGATTCCGCCAGCGGGTCATTGCGATGAAAGACGACCCCACGGCATGGCTTTCCGATCCTCCAACCAAGTATTCCCAGGAGCTGAGTCTGCTGGTCAGCGAGTACGCCCTTGGTACTACACCATGATTGCCCCGCTAGCTGACGTGTGATTCCTCCGCATCACTTCTCAAGAATCATTAAGAATCCTTTCAAGAACGGGGCTATCAGGTGGCCCCGTTCCTGTGCTCTAGCGGCTTCCTCATCCGACAGGTACCGTAGTCTCATCCTCCTGGAGATCCTTCGATGTCACCGAAGCGGTGGATCCAGCGACACGAACTTTTTGTGACTCCTGTCACAGAGTCCGATATCGAAGAGGCGTCGTATGCCTTCGAAGGAGCAGTGGCAACCCCCGCGGACATCGGCCGTGGGATCAACGGGGTGACAAGCGTGGCGCGGGACAGGAGCTGAGGCTATTGGTGAGTTCACATCCGCCGGGTACGCGACGATAGTGGCGGAAGCAATTAACCCTGCGACTGCCCCTTCGTAGGGCCTGAGGAGGTTGTATGCGATTCGCCGTGAAGCAACTTCGTTCTCGAATAGAAAAGGTCGAACGAATAGGAAGGTTCGTGTTGCTTGCCGCTGTAACGATCACCGGCAGCGTTTGTTCCAATGTGGACACCACCGCGCCGGGCGCTCCTCAGGGTCCGGATCGAGCCGCGAGATTCCGCGACCATACCTCGCCCGCAGTTTCCGCCCTGTCCGCGACCCAGGGTCAGTGGGATGCGCCCTTCACATGGGTGAACGTCGCGGTGCACCTGAGCCTCCTCCCCGACGGGCGAGTACTGAGCTTCGGGCGGATGAACGGGGGCACTCCCCAGATCTGGGATCCTGGTACCGGAACCTTTACCGGTATCCCAGCGCCTTCGCTGCTGTATTGTGGGGGGCAGGTCTTCCTTCCCGATGGCCGTCTGTTCGTCGCCGGCGGCCATATCGCAAGCCACTACGGCCTTCCGAACACCAACTACTTCGACTTCACGACCAACACTTGGACCCCAGGACCAGTGATGGCCAGGGGGCGCTGGTATCCGAGCGCCACGGTGCTGCCAGGGGGACAGGTCTTGGTGATTGCTGGTACCGATCAGAATGCCAAGCCGGTGACGATCCCGGAAGTGCTCACTCCGGCCGGAACATGGCGGCGCCTGACCAGCGCATCCCGCCAGTTGCCGAATTACCCCCGAATGTTCTTGGCGCCAAACGGCAAGGCCTTCTATGCTGGTGAGTTACAGCAGACGGCATACCTCGCTACCAGCGGCACGGGCAAGTGGACTAACGTGGCGTTACGAGTCCGAGCCGCCCGGGCCTTCGGAGCCGCGGTCATGTACCAGCCGGGAAAGGTGCTCTACGCGGGCGGCGGCAGCCCGCCGACCGCCACCGCCGAGGTGATTGACCTGAACCAGGCCACGCCGCGGTGGCGACTGGTTGGCTCCTTGGCAAGTGCTCGTCGCCATCTGAATCTGACTCTGCTACCTGATGGAAGAGTGGTGGCTATCGGGGGAACCAGCGCCCCTGGTTTCTCGGATCCG
Source organism: uncultured Gemmatimonadales bacterium (assembly GCA_963788625.1). GTDB lineage: Bacteria > Gemmatimonadota > Gemmatimonadetes > Gemmatimonadales > GWC2-71-9 > DATBGE01. The sequence goes on from CAWBHB010000001.1 coordinate 2,125,541, forward strand.
TCAGGCGCCGTCCATGCAGCCGAGGTCTGGAATCCCGCTACGGAACAGTGGACCACATGGGCCAGCAACGCGGTCACTCGAATCTACCACTCGACCGCGATTCTGCTTGCCGACGGGCGGTTGCTCAGTGCCGGGAGTGGAGATACCCCTACCCCCGGTGCGCAACAAGATGAGTTGAACGGGGAGATCTTCGAGCCACCCTATCTGTTTCTGGGACCTCGACCCACCATCACCAGCGTGCCAACCCAGTGGGGGTACAACCAGGTCGTGCAGCTCCAAAGTCCCCAAGCGGCCAGTGTTAAGCTCGTCAGCCTGGTACGGCTTATGTCGACCACGCACGCTCACGACATGAACCAGCGCTGGTCGGCAGTCCCGTTCACTCGATCGGGGACCACCTTGACGCTCTCCACCCCGGCGAGGAAAAATCTGGTTCCACCAGGGAACTACATGCTCTTCCTGGTTGACGTGAGTGGAGCCCCGTCAGTGGCCACGATGGTCCGGATTCAGTGAAGGGCCGTTGCGCGCCAACCGTCGTACAAGCCAGCAACCAGCTGACCTACAAGGTCTTCAACGGCAACTTCGCCCGGCCTCAGCTCACCAACTACTTCGATGGCAGCGATGGCTGGTACCGCGTGGGGTATAAGTCGCGTGACGGCTACGGCAATCCGCCGGCGCAATACTGCGATGGTCAGGACATGAAACATTTCTGCCTGACCAGGAACGGGATCCGGGGATGGGGCATGCTGGCCTTCGCCAATCCTGACATCGGCAAACTGATCGAGGGCGTCATCGCGCTGGCGCGGGACAATTCACCCGATGCAACGAGATTCCGCCAGCGGGTCATTGCGATGAAAGACGACCCCACGGCATGGCTTTCCGATCCTCCAACCAAGTATTCCCAGGAGCTGAGTCTGCTGATCAGCGAGTACGCCCTTGGTAGGAGGCCATGATTGCCCCCGCGCAGCGAGTGTTGTAATCTCTCCGCAACACTTCTCGAAGTGCGTCGCAGAACGGGGCGATCAGGTTGCCCCGGTTTGGGGTTTTAACCCCTTCCTCCTTCGACGGTTACCTTAGTCGTTCGCGCCCTGGAACATGCTTCGATGTCACAGGAGCGGAAGGTGCAGCGACACCGAAGTTTTGTGACTCCTGTCACAGAGGGCGAGACTGAGGAGGCTTCAGAAGGAGCCGAGTTTACTGGTGGGTGAACATCGCTAGGTACGAGTCGATAGGGGCGGAACCGATTGACCCTGCGACCGCCTCTCGATAGGGCCTGAGGAGGTTGTATGCGATCCGCGGTGAAGGAACTGGGTTCTCGAATGGAAAGGTTTGCCGGAATAGGAAGGTTCGTGGCACTTGCCGCTGTAACGATCGGCGGCAGCGTTTGTTCCAATATGGACACCACCGCGCCAGGCGCTCGTCAGGCTCCGGATCGAGCCGCGAGATTCCGCGACCATACCTCGCCGGCGGTTTCCACCCTATCGGCCACCGAGGGTCAGTGGGGTCAGCCGTTCCCATGGGTGAACGTTGCGGTTCACCTGAGCCTCCTTCCGGACGGGCGAGTACTGAGCTTCGGGCGGCTGAATGGCGGCGATCCGCAGATTTGGGATCCGGGTACGGGAACCTTTACCGGGATCCCAGCCCCCTCGCTGCTGTTTTGTGGCGGACAGGTCTTCCTTCCGGATGGCCGTCTGTTCGTCGCCGGCGGCCATATCCTCGACGGCCACGGTCTTCCGAACTCCAACTACTTCGACTTCACGACCAACACCTGGATCCCAGGACCAATGATGGCTAAGGGGCGCTGGTATCCGAGCGCCACGGTGCTGAGAGAGGGATTGGTCCTGGTAATTGCGGGGAACGATCAGAATGCCGCCCCCGTGAAGGTGGCGGAGGTGCTCACCGCGAACGGAACGTGGCGGCGCCTGACCGGTGCCAGCCGGCAGTTGCCCTGGTACCCACGAACGTTCTTGGCGCCAAACGGCAAGGTCTTCTACGCCGGCGAGTTACGGCAGACAGCATACCTCGCAACGACCGGCACCGGCAAATGGACCAACGTCGCCCAACGCAAGCAGGCCGACCGCCGCTATGGAGCCGCGGTCATGTACCAGCCGGGGAAGGTGCTCTACGCCGGCGGGGGCGACCCGCCGACCGCGACGGCCGAGGTCATTGATTTGAACCAGCCCGCGCCTCAGTGGCGACTGGTTGGGTCCATGGCGAGTGCTCGTCGCCAGCTGAATCTGACTCTGCTGCCTGATGGAAGAGTGGTGGCTACGGGGGGGACCAGTGCGCCTGGTTTCTCGGATCCGTCCGGCGCCGTCCATGCAGCCGAGGTGTGGGATCCGGTTACTGAACAGTGGAGCACATGGGCCAGCAACGCGGTCGCTCGAGTCTACCACTCGACTGCGGTTCTGCTAGCGGACGGGCGGTTACTAAGTGCCGGGGGTGGAGATGCCCCCAATCAGCAGGATCAGTTGAACGGGGAGATCTTCGAGCCACCCTATCTCTTTCTGACACCTCGTCCCACCATCACCAGCGTGCCAACCCAGTGGGGGTACAATCAGGTGGTTCAGCTCGAAAGTCCCGAAGCGGCCGGTGTGCAGCTCGTGAGTCTGGTGCGGCTTATGTCCACCACCCACGCTCACGACATGAACCAGCGTTGGTCCCGAGTGCCGTTCACTCGATCGGGGACCACCTTGACGCTCGCCACCCCGACCAGCAGAAGTCTGGTTCCACCGGGCCACTACATGCTTTTCCTGGTGGATGTGAGCGGCGTCCCGTCAGTGGCGACAATGGTCCGCATCCGGTGAAAAGCTCCAGCCGCTGCGGTGCGCCAACTGTTGCATGCCGTCCTCAACCTCGGCCTGCTGCAGCCCGAAAGAGAGTGGGCTCGGTAACCGGAGCTGGGAGTTAAGCTATTGTCCATTCGATATTTGCCAGTCGCCGTCTTGCCGGGGTTCTGAGCGGCTGGATCAGGAGTGGAAGGTGCAGATGGCTCCGCTAGCGGTGCAATCCCCCTACACCCCTCACACCGGAGAAGCTGGCATGCTCGCCTGCCGGAGACCCAGCCGAGGCCGTCGAACCGGTTTTCTGCTTCTTGCCGTCAGTTCGCTGGTGACGGCTTGCTCCGACGAGTACAACGCGATGGCCCCAGGTGGATCCACTGAGGAGGAGGCGATCGCCTTCAGCGATCACACCTCCCATGCTCTCTCGCCGATGTCGGCGACGGCTGGCCAGTGGTCAGGCAGCTTTCCTTGGATCAACATCGCGGTACACCTGAGTCTGCTCCCGGATGGCCGGGTACTCAGTTTTGGACGCCTCAACGGGGGAACCCCGCAGGTCTGGGATCCTTCGACCGGACTCTTCACCGGAATCCCCAGCCCCTCGCTGCTGTTCTGTGCCGGGACGGCATTCCTGCCGGGCGGCAAGCTCCTGGTAGCCGGCGGACACATCCAGGATGGGCTCGGCCTCCCCAACTCAAACCTCTTCGATTTCCGCAGCAACACCTGGATACCAGGGCCCGATATGGCAAAGGGTCGCTGGTATCCCACGACAACGATGCTCGCCAATGGCGAGGTCCTGGTCATTGCTGGCACCGATCAGAACGGAACCACGGTCATGGTGCCCGAGGTGCGGATGACCAACGGCAACTGGCGGCAGCTGACCAGTGCGGCCCGATCGCTGCCCTACTACCCGCGCAACTTTCTGGCACCCAATGGCAAGGTGTTTTACGCCGGCGAGCAGCAACAGACCTGGTACCTGAACACCACCGGCACCGGCTCCTGGACCTACGTGGCGGACCGGGTCCAGGCCAACCGCTACTACGGCGCCGCCGTAATGTACCGTCCGGGCAAGATCCTCTACGCCGGCGGCGGCGACCCACCGACCAAGACCGCCGAAGTGATCAACCTGAACTCGGCCACGCCGCAATGGCGGGCGGTCGGGTCCATGGCCAACAATCGCCAGCAGCTCAACCTCACCATGCTCCCCGACGGCCGGGTCCTCGCTACCGGTGGCACCAGCGCTCCCGGCTTCAGCAATCCCGCCGGTGGAGTTCATGCTGCAGAAGTGTGGGATCCGGGGAGCGAGACCTGGAGCACCTGGGCCAGCAACGCGAGTCACTCGGGTTTATCACTCGGGAACAGTGCTGCTCCCGGACGGGCGCCTGGTCTTCACCGGGAGTGGCGACGGAGCCGGCCTGCCCAACGAGCTGACCGGCGAGATCTTCGAGCCGCCGTACTTGTTCCAAGGTCCGCGACCCATCATCACCAGTGTGGTGGCCAATTGGAAATACGGTCAGAAGATCAAGGTTACCACCCCGGATGCCGCCAGCATCACTACAGTCAGTCTGATCCGACTCATGTCTACCACCCACGCGCATGACATGAACCAGCGGTATTCCACGCTCACTTTCTCCAAGCAAGCGACCGCGATCACCCTAAACGGGCCGACGGTGAAGAACAGGGTTCCGCCCGGGCATTACATGCTATTCCTGGTGAATTCGGCTGGAGTCCCCTCGGTGGCGAGAATCATCCGAATTGGGTGACGCGCATTACAAGTTGGGCGGAAAAGGCTGACCCCGGTCGCCCAGAGGGTGGTGCGAGCGGGGCCAAGTGTTTATCGTTTCTGCACGTGAGGGAGAACGGCTCCCTGGTCCAGTCCCGAATTCATGAGGTGTTGCGATGCGACGTGCTACTCTGCTGCTGTTGATTCCGCTTATCGCGGTTTTAGGATGTCAGAGCAAGAAGGATTACGAAAAGGCGCTGGCGGACGCGCAGACGCTGGCGGCCGAGAAGGATAGCCTCCTCACCGAGGTGCTCGAGACTTCCAAGTTCGTCACTTCGGTCAATGAGGAGCTGTCCCGCAGCAAGTCGGCGGGCGGATCGGCCGCCACCGCCGGAGATCCCGGCGTGCCTGGCCCCGAGGCAGATCGCGCCGCCCGCGCCGCCGCCCTCAAGAAGGTTCAGGAGCTGGTGGCACACCTGAACGAGACCACAACCAAGCTGGAGCAGAGCTCGGCCCGGGCTCGGACTCTGTCGGGCCGGAACTCGACCCTGGTCAAGCAGATCGAAGAATACCAGACCCAGGTCGATTCGCTGCGTGCGAGCGCGGAGCGCCAGGCGTTCGAGCTGGGTGCCGTGATCGACAGCCAGCGAGTCCAGATCGCCAGCCTGAGCGAGGAGCGTGATACCCTGACGGCGCAGACCACCTCGCTCTCGGCGGAGCGGGTTGCGCTCAACGACTCGGTGGCCCATCTCACCAGCGTGACCAACACCGTGTACTACGTGGTGGGCAAGGAAGACGATCTGATCAAGAAGGGTATCGTGTCGAAGGAAGGCAGCAAGTTCCTGTTCTTCGGCGGCACGTCTCTCCAGCCCGCACGCGGTCTGACGCCGGAGAACTTCACCGCCGTCGACAAGACCCAGGAGCTGGTGATCCCGATGCCCGCCAGCGACAAGGAATACAAGGTCATCTCCCGGCAGAACCTGGCCTACGCCGACTCGACCGATCTGGATGACGGCAAGGTCAAGGGCGGCCAGCTCCACATCATGTTGCCCGACGAGTTCTGGGCCGGGTCGCGGTATCTGATTCTGGTCGAGGACTGAGACAGTCGGTGGTTGGTAGTCGGTGGTCGATGGTCGATAGTCGAAGGTCGATGGTCGATGGTCGGTGGTCGGTGGTCCCGCGTCCTTCAAGGATGGCGAGACTACCGACCATTGACTATCGACCATTGACTCTCTTTCTGACCTTCGTCGCTGTCCTCAGCACCGCCTGTGCCAACGTCGTCAACTACACCGACCCGGCCGGGCCTCGCTTTGCGGTCCGGGGTCAACCGGCGGCGCGGCGCAACGCCCTGAAGGTCGTCACCTTCAACATCCGCTACTCCCGGGAAATCGACAGCGCAATCGTCGTCCTCATGCAGGATTCGGCATTGCGTGACGCGGATATCATCGCCCTCCAGGAGATGGACGAGGATGGGGTGCAGCGCATTGCAAGCGCGCTGGGCATGAGCTACGCGTATTACCCCGCCGTCCATCACCCGGTTGACCAGAAGGACTTCGGCCCCGCCCTGCTCGCCCGCTGGCCCATCGAGGACGATCGCAAGGTGATCCTGCCCCATCTCAGCCTGTCCCGCCGGGCCCAGCGCGTCGCCGTCACCGGACGAATCAACATCGGGGGCGAGAGGGTGCAGCTCTATGCCGTCCACCTGGCCAACCCGCTCGAGGTGAGTTACGCAGGACAGAAGGACCAGCTGCATGCTCTGCTGAATGATGCCGATTCGGTCGGGCTGCCGGTGATCATCGCGGGCGATTTCAACAGCTATGACGTGGCCGGCGAAGCGTTGAGCCGAGGCTATGACTGGCCCACCAGCGGGGTAGGCCCAAGCCATCATGGCCTTCGGCTGGATCATGTGCTCTATCGCGGCTTGGGGAACTCGCCAGACTCGGCGGCAGTAGTGCGCGATGTCCGCGGCGCGAGTGATCACCATCCGGTCTGGGCCCTGGTTCCTGTGGAACCGTCAGCGAAGGAACGCGGGGGGGCCGGCGGACTCTGAGAGAGAGATTTCATCGCAGGAACAACGACCCTTGGCATTTGCCGAGGGTCATTGCACTAAGGGGACTGTCGATTTCCTTCTCCTCCATTCGACATACTGCTAGAATCCGAGGCGCGCCTCCCCACGGGGAGAGCGTCTGACTGACGTGTCCTAACGTCACAATTTCACGTTTCGCTGTTGTCGTCCGATGGCCAAAGCTCGCCTGATCCACCAACTACCCGCCACAACCCCGGCCGACGTCCGCGTCACCTCGACCGACCTGCACGCTATCCCGGACGACCTTCTCCGGGAGGCTTCCGACCGGCTCGGCATCACGGCGCTGTTGGGCGTCGTGCTCTGGTTCGTTGGGGCCGCGCTCGATCACTGGGCGATGCGGGCGTTGAACCCGGCAGGGGCTGATAAATGATTGACAACCAATGAGAATTTTTCTGACAGGCTCGACCGGCGTGATAGGCCGGCGGGTGATTCCCCAGCTGGTCGAGGCCGGACACAGCGTCAGCGCCGCCGGCCGGCCGAGTTCCCGGCTCCAGGCTCTGGAAAGTGCCGGTGCTACGGTTGTCCCGCTCGACTTGTTCGACTCCGCCGCCGTCAAGCGGGCCCTGGCTGGTCAGGACGCAGTGATCAATCTCGCCACCCATGTGCCTCGTGGTATGCGCAGCTTCCTGCCCGCGGCATGGGCGGAGAATGATCGGATCCGCACCGCCGGATCCGCCCTGCTGGTGAACGCTGCCCTGGTCAGCGACGTCCACCTGTTTATCCAGGAATCGTTCATCGCCTATCCCGACTCGGCCGACCAGTGGATCACCGAGGACACCCCGCCGGATCCTCCCACCTATAACCGGACCGTTCTCGACGCGGAAGACTCGGCGGCGAGGTTCGCCCGTTCGGGGAGGCGCAGCTTGGCACTGCGCTTCGCCTTTTTCTACGGCCCGGGAGACGCCTTCACTCAGACCGCCCTTAAGAGTGTGCGACGTGGCTGGTTGCCGATCTTCGGCCGCCCCGAGGGATTCTTTTCGATGGTCAACCACGACGATGCGGCTTCGGCCGTCGTGGCGGCGCTGGAGGCTCCTTCCGGGAACTACAACGTGGTGGATGATGAACCAATGACCCGCCGAGCCCTGGCCGACGCCTTGGCCGAGATCCTGGAAGTCAAGCCGCCCAAACTGCCGCCGGCGTGGGTTACCCGGCGGGCCGGCAGTGTCGGGGAAATGGTGTCTCGCTCGCTCCGCGTTTCCAATTCGAAACTTCGCGAGGCGACCGGATGGGCGCCTCACTATCCCAGCGCACGCGAGGGATGGCGAGCTGGCCTTCAATCCCGTCCAACCCTTCGTCCGGAGCCGCTGTCCAAGATGTAACTCCGGCAACAGGTGTTTCAGTTTGGTAACAGTGCTCGGGCTCCTGCTGGCTCTGCAGACTGAAGCCGTCCGGCCTCAAGCCATTCCCGCAACCACAACGACAGTCCGCGCCACCCCCGCGGAGGCGCCCCCCGTCCTGGACGGCCGGGACGACGATGCCGTCTGGAAGGCGGCGCCGGTGATTGACGGGTTTCTCCAGGCCCGACCCAGCGAGGGGCTTCCGCCCGGGCTCCGAACCGAGGCGAGGGTGGCCTACGACGCCCACCACCTCTACGTCTTCGTCCGATCCTTCGATCCCCATCCCGATAGCATTGTGAGCCTCCTGTCCCGCCGGGACGAGGCGACCGCTTCGGACCACATTACCCTGATGGTCGATTCGTACCACGACCGGCGGACCGGATTCGAGTTCTGGGTAAATCCGGCGGGGGTGAAGTGTGACTACGCGATCTATAATGACGGCAACGAGGACAGTGCGTGGGACGCGGTATGGGATGCGGCGACCCAGATCGACTCCCTGGGGTGGACCGTCGAGTACCGCATCCCGCTGTCTCAGCTTCACTACTCCTCCAAGCCCAACGGGACCTTTGGGCTCCTGATCTGGAGGCTGATCGAGCGAAACGCCGAGGTCGTCACTTGGCCGCTCTATCGCGCATCGGTGTCCGGACTGCCATCGCAGTTCGGGGAGTTGACCGGTCTCAACGGCCTGGGAAGTCCCGGCCATGCGGAGCTGGTTCCCTACATCGTTACGAAGAACGTGCAGGGGCCCCCATCGGATAACTATGCCAGAGACCAGGAGTTCACCGCCGGGGGAGACCTGAAGTACCGGGTTACCTCGAATCTGGTGCTGAACGGGACGGTGAATCCGGACTTCGGACAGGTAGAGGCCGATCCCTCCGAGCTCAATCTCAGCGCCTTTGAGACCTTCTTCAGCGAGCGCAGGCCCTTCTTCGTGGAGGGTAAGGGTCTTTTCACCTTCAATGTGAACTGTGTCGTCGTGGTGGACTGTAGCACGGGTGAGGGCCTGTTCTACTCTCGACGGATCGGGCGCTCACCCCAGCTTTCCGATACATACGGCGACGATTCTTCCCCCACGGCGACGCGGATCATCGGCGCCGCCAAGGTGACCGGGCGCATGCCGGGCGGCTTCTCGATTGGCTTCCTGGACGCCGTGACCGACAACGTGCCGGGGCCCAGCAGCACGACCCTGGAGCCCACGACCAACTACGCAGTGCTGCGAGGCAACCAGGACCTGGACAAGGGTAACTTGAGCGTCGGGTTCATTGGGACAGCGACCAACCGCTGGCTCGATTCCTCGAGTGAACCTTACCTCCATCGTGCCGCCTACAGCGGGGGCGTCGACCTGCGACGCCGGTTTGCCCGACGGTTTGAAGTCTCCGGCGCCTTCTCCCTGAGTCGGGTGGAGGGTAGCGCGGCCGCGATCGCACAGACTCAGCAGGATGCGGTACACCTCTACCAGCGGCCGGACGGTGACCTGACGTTCGACTCGACCCGCACCTCCCTCGAGGGCAGCAACATGGAGATCCGGTTCGCCAAGGTGGGCGGCAAGCGCCTCCTGTTCGAGACTGCCTACCAGCGCCGCACGCCTGGTTTTGAGATCAACGACGTTGGATTTCTCCGTCAGGCCGATCAGCAGGCCTGGACCAGCTGGGCCAACCTCGCCTTCCGGACACCCAACCAGGTCTTCCGGCAATTGCGATGGAACTTCAACAACTGGGAATACTGGACCATAGCGGGGCTTCCTACCGAGCGCGCGTTCAATACCAACGTGCACACCCAGTTCAAGGGCAACTGGTGGCTTCACATGGGAGGCACGCTCGGACAGGTGGGCACCACCTATTGCGATCGATGCGCCCGGGGCGGGCCGGCGGTGCGGCAGGATACCTATATCGCGCCCTGGGCCGGCTATGAGGGGGACGATCGCAACAGATTGATTCCGTTCTTCTGGGTGAACTACTTCAAGGGCGATGGGGGACGCTCCGAGAGACTCAGCCTGGAGCCGGAGCTGGATTTCAAGATCTCCTCCCGGTTCACCACCTCACTGGCCGCGACCTGGGAGAGCAATCGGGATGACAACCAGTATTTCGATACCTTCACCGACTCGGTCGGGGGGCTGCATTACACCTTTGCCCACCTCGACCAGACTACCCTGAGCTTCACCTGGCGGCTCGGCTACACCTTCACGCCGAACACCTCGCTCCAGATCTATGCCTCGCCCTTCATCTCCAAGGGCACCTACACCAACCTGCGGGAACTGGATCAGCCGAGGGCCGAAGACTATGACGCTCGGTACAAGCCTTACACGGCGGTGGATCCGGGCGGCTTCAATTTCCAGGAGTTCCGGTCCAACGTGGTCTTCCGGTGGGAGTATCGGCCCGGTTCGACGCTGTTTCTGGTCTGGAGTCAGGGGCGGGAAGGGGGGTCCGACGTCGCCGAGGGGCATGACTCGTTCAAGGGCGACATGGACAATCTCTTCAATCAGCGGCCGAACGATACGTTCCTGGTGAAGATTTCCTACTGGTTCGCCAGATAGCCGTCAGCCGTCAGCCAACGATGAACGGGGGACAGGGCAAGTAGGGGAGGCTGTCATTCCGAGCGAAGCGAGCAACTGTCTTGGTCTCGGGGTGGGTTTAGGCATAGCACCAGGGCCGGGCATCGCGCAGGATGGCGTTGAGGAGCACCAGGAGTTTGCGGGCCACGGCGGTGAGGGCGAGCTTGGCGGGCTTTCCGGCGGAACGGAGCCGCTGGTAAAACGCGCGGAGCAGCGGATTCCAGCGGGCGGCGACGAGGGCGGCCATGTGCAGCACCGCGCGCACCGGGGCGCGCCCGCCCCAGCAGGTGCGCCGGCCGTGGCGAGTCCCGCTGTCGCGGGCCAACGGCGCGACCCCGACCAAGGCGGCGATCTGCCGCCGATCGAGGTGGCCCAGTTCGGGCAACAGACCTAACAGGGTCGAGGCGAGCGTCGGGCCCACGCCGGGCACACTCTGCAGCAGGGCGTCCTGCACCCGCCAGACCGGGCTGGCTTCGATCAGCTGGCGCAGCTGGTCATCGGTGTCGGCGAGGCTGCGCTCGAGCCAGTGGATGTGGCTGCGGAGATTGGCCCGGACCCGGCCCTGACTGCGCGGATGCCGCTGCCGCTCGGCGTGGAGCATGTCCAGCAGCTGGCGGCGCCGCAGCAGGACGGCCTGCAACTCCTGGGTGGCGGCCGTGGGGAGCGGGCGCGCCGCGGGCCGCACCCGGGCGCCGAACAGCGCGAGCACGTGCGCGTCGATGGTGTCGGTCTTGGCCAAGCGCCCGAGGGCCTTGGCGAAGTCGCGGACCTGGCGGGGATTCACCACCGCCACGGGCAATCCGGCGCTGGCGAGCGCGGCGACCACGGGCGCTTCATAACCGCCGGTCGCTTCGAGCACGAGGAGGGTGACCGGCTGGGCCTGACACTGGGCGACCAAGGCCGCGAGGCCCTCGCCATCGGTGGGGAACTGACCAGTCACACCCGCTGGCTCACTCGCCAGCTCCACGGTGGCTTTCGCCACGTCGAGACCGAGGTACATAGCGGCTCCGCGGTGACGGTCGCGACGGCCCGGCCTTGTGGGTGCGGAGTGGACTCCAGGCAACTGTACGGGCTCGACGGACCTGGACGGGGAGGGCCCCAGCTCGCTTACGGGCTCAGACCCTGAGGAATCCCGGGCTCCTCCCGTCCCCAACCTACCGTACGGAGAAGACACAAGGAATCCCGATGCCGGCTCATCGTGGACCCATCGGCAATGAGATTCCTCGGTCGCTTCGCTTCCTCGGAATGACAGCGCTTTCCTTTTCGGCACCAATTGCCTTCCGCCGCCCCCGTCCCCGATTCCCCGTTCACTGTTGGCCATTGGCTGACGGCTGACGGCTGACGGCTAACTACAGCCCCCACCCCACCGACACCCGCACCGCCCGCGGCTCCACCGGATGGAAGTGGACGTCGTCCACTCCGTTGGCCGGCTCGCCGGGGAGGCGCGAGGTGTAGTAGTACTGGATGTCGCTGGCCTCGGTATCGAAGAGGTTGAGCACGCTGGCCTGCAGGCGAATCCCTGAAAGCAGGAATCCGACCTCTGCATTGACCATTGTGGTGGCCGTTGCCCGCACGCTGTTGTCCTCGATCAGCGGATACGAACCGAAGTGCCGCACCCGGATCGAGCCGAAGGGCCCTGTGGCGTTGGGTGCCCAGGTGATTCCTGCCGCGACGACGCTTTCCAACGCTCCCGGGATGTGGTCCTCGCCCGTGGGAACCCCGTGGAAGCGAGCACGAGAGAACGAGATGTCCGCGTCAAGTGAGAGCTGCGGGATTGGGCGGTAGAAATTGGCCCAGGTGATGCCCTGTCTGCGGCTCGCAGCCGACGGCTCTGTCGCACCGCCGTCACCGATGAACAGCAGCTCGCTGTCCAGGTTGAGCAGCCACAGCGAGAGAGTCGAACGCCAGCTCTGCACCGGCGAGACCCGGATCCCGACCTCCGCACCGCGCGAACGCACCAACGGGTCAACCTGCCGTGCCGGATTGCCTGTCACCGGGTCGGTCGTGATCGTTGTACCTCTCGCATCGTTGCTGTGGAAGCCCAGCCCCCCGCTCACGTAGAGCTCCATGTTGGTTGAGGGAGCAAAGATCAGTGACGCCTTGGGGCTCACGATCCCGGCGGTGCGGTGGCCGGCGTTCTCGGGCCGGTCTCCAGAAACGTAGAAGGTGTAGAGATCTCCTCGCACTCCTACCACGCTGCGGAACCAGTCGCGCCAGCGAGATTCGGCCTGCAGCCATACACCCGTCCCCCATTCTGTCACGTCGTCCTGCCGAACCGTGCCGAGGCGAGCCCGCGCCTCGGTGTGATAGAGGCCGAGCCCGTTGACGAAGTCGGCCCGGGTCTGGAGACCAAGTTTGAAGACGTGGGAGACGCCGAGCGCCTGACCCGGCTGGGTGTGGGTCGCGCCGCCGCCCAAGACGACCCGCCGCTCCCGCTGATTGAACTGGTCGCCGTGGATCGGGTCGTCGAGGAAGTATGCGAAGTTGGAGAAGAGGCTCAGGTCGGAGTAGATGCCGAACAGCTGGACGTCCTGGACCGAGTTGGATCCCAGGTGGCGCCATGAACCCGAGAGGCTGTAGCGCTGAGTGTTGCCACCGTCGGTAGGATCGATCTGGCCGAATCGGCCGATGAGGCCGTCCGACACGGCGCGCGCGGGAATCTGGTCGCTCGCGTCCCACTGATTGTGATAAGCCATGCCCAGGATGGAGAACTGCGAGTTCCCCCGCTCCCAGGAGTAGCGCGCGAGGCCGCTGAACTTGCGCAGCTCCTCCGACACCTCCCAGGGACCGTTGTAACCCTTGGCTTCTCCCCCGATCAGCAAATCCCCCGCTCCGATTCGGGTTGATCCGCCGATCGCCACGCGAGCCAGCCCGTGCTCACCCGCACTGACGCTGGCGAACGGCTGGGCCAGCCTTCTCACCAGATGCACCTCGGCGCCTCCGGCGCTGCCGAAGTCTCCCAGATCGGCGTGATAGACGCCCAGGCGATAGTCGAGGTAATCAACCAGCTCCGGGATCAGGAAGTTGAGGTCGGTGTACCCCTGGCCGTGGGCGTGGCTCGGCATGTTGACCGGCATGCCTTCGAGCCTGGTTTGGAAATCGGTCCCATGATCCAGGTTGAAGCCGCGGACGAAGTACTGGTTCGCCTTGCCGTCGCCGGAGTGCTGGGTGACGATGACGCCGGGGACGGTCTCCAGCAGCTCGCCTTCGCGAAGCAGGGGACGAAGGCGGAGGTCCACGGCGCCGACATGACCTTGGGACGCCGAGGAGGCGATGCCGATCAGGTCATCCACCCGGCCCACGACGGTGATGGGGGCGAGTTCCTTCGCCTTCGAGCTGTCAGGCGACGAGGTTGCTGCAGAATCCTGGGCAACCAGGTAAAGCGGTGTCGCGAATTCCAGGGCGAACGCCAGCAGGAATCGGGGAAGGGACCTCATGAACCGAGCTCCAGGCCGCGGAAGGGTGGATTCGCGGCGGCGAGCCGCCACCCCTTCTACGCCGACGGGCTGCGACCGGATCTACGGCTACTTCGGGTCTAGTGAAAGGCGTTGCGAACCCGGGTTGTCGAGAGGTACCAGAGTATTGCCCCACCGATGGGGAGCCCAATCAGCGTCCGGAGATCCTGCCGGAGGACGGCGTTGCCCAGATCGCCAAGGAGATTGACTACCAGGAGCAGGCAGGCTGTGGTGTATCCCCAGAGACGACGGCGATAGATGCCCAGAGCCGCCGCGGCACACGCGAAGGCTACCAGGACCATCAAGGGCAAGGCCGGTGATCCCATCATCTGGAAGGCACGCTGCGCATCAGGATTCAGGTGCCAGATCACATCCATGCGGGTACCTGGCCACACGATGAGGGCAGCCGTGACGGTCGCGGCCGCGGCGCCGGCCGTGAAAAATGCCGTTAGCAGGTAGAGGCCGAGCGCAGGAGGAGCAGGCCGTGTTCTCATGAGGTTGGCTTCTTGCCGATGCGATAACATAGACCCCGCCGGGGTCGCCGGCTGCCCCGTGCGCGGCCGGACCAAGGTCCGTAGATTGGACCTCCCTTCCCAAACATCCTCGCGCTCAGCACGTGCGTTCGGTAAAGGAGGACCTTATGACTGCAACACCTGGCTCGGCTCCCAAAAACGTTGTTCTGGTCCACGGCGGGTTCGTAGACGGCTCGGGGTGGGAGGGAGTATACCGAGCGCTACGCAGGGACGGCTTCCCGGTCAGCATTGTTCAGAATCCAACGACCTCCCTTGCCGACGATGTCAACGCGACAAAGCGCGTCGTGGCGGCGCAGGAAGGCCCGGTAGTCCTGGTTGGACACTCGTATGGCGGGGCCGTGATTACCGAGGCTGGCAACGACCCCAAGGTAGTGGCCTTGGTCTATATCGCCGCCTTTGCGCCGGATAAAGGGGAATCCGTCTCCACCTTGATCAAAGATCCCGCGCCGGGCGCTCCGGTTCCCCCGATCCTGCCCCCTCAGGACGGATATCTCCTGCTCGACAAGGCAAAGTTCGCTAGCTTCCTTCGCTGCGGACGTCGACCCCGATGTGGCAGCCTTCATGGCGGATGCCCAGGTGCCTTGGGGCGTCGAGGCGCTCGGCGGCACAATCAGCGAGCCGGCCTGGAAGTCGAAGCCGAGCTGGTATCTGGTTGCCACTGAGGACCGGATGATTCCACCGCCCGCTCAGCGCGTGATGGCGAAGCGAGCGGGGGCGACGGTTATCGAGGTTTCAGGCAGTCACGCGATCTACGTTTCCCAGCCCGCCGCGGTAGCCGGACTCATCATTAAGGCTGCCCAAGGCATCAGGGCGATGGCCCATTCCGGCTAGGACGGCTGTTTCACCGCCGCCGCTGCGTTGCAGCAAGCCCCGTCGTCAGCGAATCGGCGACGGGGCATTCTCTTGCCATGGAGCGATGAGAGGCCCGGTTGGCACAAGTTCTGGCTCAATTCTCCAGCAGCGGGTAGCTTCTCGATCGAGCCTGCTTCAAACCCACGGCGTCGGCCGTCTTGTCAGGCGCGACGAGGCATCTATGGACCGACTGCTCCAGGACATCCGGATAGGCCTCCGAAGTCTCCGCCGCACGCCAGGGTTCGTCCTCACCGCGGTCCTCATCCTCGCGCTTGGGATCGGTCTCTCGACCGCAGTGTTCACCGTAGCCAACGCGCTTCTCCTGCGCCGGCTCCCCGTCCGTGATCAGGACCGCCTCGTCGTGCTCTGGGGAGAGCGTCGCGACGGAAGCTTTGCCAACTACCCGCTCGGGTTCGACGAGGCGCGCGAGTTTGAGCGCCAGGCACGGTCCGTCGAGCGGGTCGCGCTCTTTGTCTACGACGGCTCATCGCCGGTCTCCGTCCGTGAGGGCGACCGGATTACCCGGCTGCGTCGGGCGCTGGTGTCGGGCGAGTTCTTCGAGGTGCTCGGGACTCAACCCGAGATGGGTCGAGGGCTGCGCCCGGAGGATGACGTGCGCGGCGCGGCACCGGTAGTGGTACTGAGCCATAGTGCCTGGCAGCGTAGGTTCGGCGGCGACGTCCACGTCCTCGGGCGTCGGGTCCTGCTGCAAGAGGATGGGGTGGCGTATACGATCGTCGGCGTGATGCCGGCGGGCCTCGACTACCCGAGAGGCACCGACTTCTGGGCAGCCATTGTACCGGGGATGCCTCAGGAAGTGCTGCTAGTGATGGCATTCAATGTGGTCGGTCGGCTCGTGCCAGGCGCAACGCCCGCCGAAGCGCGAGACGAGATGACCGCCTTCTTTCAGCGCCCAGCCGCCGAGCCCTGGCAGCGCGAGCTGCGGGGGGTCGAACACACGCTGCCGCGGCTGGTCCTTGGCGAGGCGAGGCCGGCGCTGATCGCATTCGCTGCCGCGGCGGTGCTGCTTTTGGTGATCACTTGCATCAACGTCGCCAACCTACTCCTGGTGCGCGGCTTTGGGCGGATGCGGGAGATCGCCGTGCGATCCGCGCTCGGGGCGGGACGCAGACAGATCGTGCGGCAGCTGCTGAGCGAGAATGTGCTTCTGGCTGTCGCTGGCGGCACACTCGGCTTTGCGGTGGCGGCTGGCGCGGTGCGGGGTTTCGTTGCGTTCGCTCCAGCCGGAATCGCCCGGCTGGATGAGATCCAGGTGAATGCGACCGCGCTGGCCGTGGCGGTCACCGTGACCGGCGTTGCCTTGCTGCTGTTCGCTCTCGCTCCGGCGGTCTTGACGTCGCGCGTTGAGCTCCAGCAGGTGCTGCGATCGGATACCCGGCACAGCGCCGGCCGTGGCTCCCGGCTCGCAACGGAGGTGTTGGTGTCGGGGCAAGTGGCGCTCGCGCTGCTGGTACTCTCCGCTGCAGGGTTGATCGCGAGAAGCCTGATCAAGCTCGAACGCGCCGAGCTCTCCTTCGAGCCGTCGCGCCTGCTGATCGGCGAGTTGGCTGTCCGCTATGATGAGTTCGACACTCCGGCAAAGCAGCTCGCCTTGATGGAGCGCCTCCTGCCGAGACTGCAGACGATCCCGGGCGTGCGCGCGGTCTCGCCGGTGGTCGCCGTTCCATATTCGGGAACCAGCGGATGGGATGGCAGCCCGACCGCCGAAGGACAGTCTGCCGAGGCGGCCGCCGCGAACCCGATGCTCAACATGGAAGTCGTGACACCAGACTATTTCGCAACCTTCGGCATTCCGGTGCTCCGGGGGCGGGGCTTCAGCGATGGCGATCGAGAGGGCGCGCCGGCCGTCGTCATGGTGAGTCAGTCCGCCGCCAGGCACTACTGGCCGGGTGACGACCCCATCGGCAAGCGCCTGCGCATGGGAGAGTCGGAGCGACCTGTGACCGTAGTGGGACTCGTGCCCGATACCCGCTATCGCGACCTGCGGGATGCCCGCGCGAGCATCTACTTCCCGCTCCGCCAGTCGACCTTCCCGTTTGTGCCAATGGCGCTGGCCATCCGCACCGATGGCCTCCCGGTCGAGCTGGTGCCTGTGATCCGGCGTGTGATCGGCGAGACCGACCCTGGTGTTGCGTTGGCCAGTGCCGCGCCCTTCGAGGCGTTTCTGGAAGGGCCGCTCGCGCAGCCGAGACTGAACTCGTTGCTCCTCGGTGTGTTCGCGGCCGCCGCTCTCGCGCTCGCCGCAGTCGGCCTGTTCGGTGTCATGACAACAATGGTACGGCAACGCACCCGGGAGATTGGTATCCGGATGGCACTAGGTGCCACCGGGCGAGATCTGCGACGGTTGGTGATGCGGCGGGGCCTCGCGATCGCGGCAGCCGGGATGGTGACGGGATTGCTAGGCGCGGTCCTGACGAACCGGTTCCTGGTGTCGCTGCTTTACGAGGTGAGTCCGACAGACGGAATGACCCTCGCCGGCGTCGCCGGGTTGTTGTTTGCTGTGGCCGCGCTTGCCAGCCTGATCCCGGCCTGGTCGAGTACCCGCATCGACCCGGTACAGGTCCTCCGGGCCGACGGGTAGCGCACTCAGTCGAGGCCGCGTGTCGATGGCCTCGGACATCGCCGCCTAATCGCGCATGAAGTGGCAGCTGTATCCGCCGGGGTGCTTCTTCAGGTAGTCCTGGTGGTACCCCTCCGCGCTGTACCAGGTGGAGGCGGGCTCGATGCTCGTCGTAATCGGCCGCTTCCATTTGCCCGATGCCTCGACCCGAGCCTTCACCCGCTCGGCCGTGCTCTTCTGCTCGGGGGTCTGGGGAAAGATCGCGGAGCGATATTGCGTCCCCACGTCGTTCCCCTGGCGGTTGAGCGTGGTCGGGTCATGCAGCTTGAAGAACCACTTTTCGAGCAGGTCCTCGTAGCTCAGCACCGACGGGTCGAAGGTCACTCGGATGGCCTCGGCGTGACCTGACTTGCTGTCGTGCGTGTCGTCGTAGGTCGGATTCTCCAGCCAGCCGCCGGTGTAGCCGACGTCGGTGTCGATTACGCCGGCCACGCCGCGCAGAATATCCTCGACACCCCAGAAGCAGCCGCCCGCCAGCACGGCCACCTCGGTTTGCTGCGCGCCGGCGACGGCCGAGCTGGTCGCTCTCTTCTCCTCGTTCATTTGGTTTCTCCCATCACGTTATCCCGGATCCGACCCTGCCCGCCCTAGTGCTGGGCGGCCGGACCCGTACTCACTCCCATCAACCTAAGTGCGTCGAACCTCCACAGCACGACCGCGGCGGAAGCGTGGAGCGCCTCAGGATCGGCCTGCGGCCGAAGAGTCGACCCTGGCGTAGCCACCTCCCCACCACGCCGTCACCAGCGCCGCGTAGGTGTCCGCGCTGTCCTCCCAGATGAAATGCCCCACATCGACGATTTCGAGCCTGCTCTTGGGGAGGCGCTCATGGAGAAACTCTGCGTTGACCAGCGGCACGACGGGGTCGTGTCGACCGGTGATGATCTGGACCGGCGTCTGGATCCTCGGCAGTAGATCCCGCAGTACAGGCAGGTCCGTCGGGTATGTCTGCACGTAGCGCATCGACTCGGCGAAACGCTCGCCCTCGTAGGAAAGGAGGTAGTCCTCCCGTGCGGCCTCAGTCAGCCGGTACCGCTCCAGGGTGCCCACGGCCGCGGCGACGACCTGTCGTCCGTCGATACGACGGTACGGCTCGAGGTCCGGGGCTTCGACCCACTCCTTCAGGGGGTCACCAACTTGGAGCGGAACGGCCGTGGCACCGGTGCCGACAACGAGACTGCGGAACCGCCCCGGATGCAGCGCCGCGGCGAAGAGCGAAGCCGCCGTCCCAACATCGGGCCCCACGACGTGCGGACTCTCGAGCCCGAATGCGTCGGCGACGCGGACGAGGAACTCGCCCATCGCCCGGGGAGACATCAAGTCATTCCGTCGCTCGGAACGACCGAATCCCGGAAGGTCGATGGCAACAAGGTGGGTGTGTTCGGCCAGCCGGGACCAGACCGCCTCAAAGGCGTAGATGCTCTCCGGCCATGGGCTCAGCAGCAGGGCGTGCGCGTCGCGGTGCTCACTCTCGGCGAAGCGGATGGACAGCCCGTCGATGGCTCGGGACTGGGTCCGAATGGAGGCGCTCACCGTGCGCGTCATATCGTGTCTCCTGGATCAAGCATTGTTGACGAAGGGCTGCGCGCTCACGAATCCAAGAACATCGTCGCCTGCCCCACGAAGGATTCATGGAACTGGAAGAGCGAGCCATGGCCGGCGTCGGGGTACGTCACCAGCATGGCGTTGGGCAAATGCTCGGCCAACATGTACGAGTTTCTGACCGGAATCATGTTGTCGAAGATCCCGTTCACTACGAGGCATGGCTGGGTTATGCGGCGGAGCTTCGCGAACCGCTCGCCATCGACGCGCTCCCACGCACGAAACGCGGCAACCTGGGCCTGCGCGACCTTCGGGCCCGAGGGGGGCTCACGATCCTCGGTGCGTGCCGCGAGCCTCGTCACGAAGGCCTGGCCGGCCGCCTGGCTCGACTCGCTGGGGGAGAAGAAGAGCTTCACCAAGACCTGGTAGCCGGAGAGGGTGCGGTCCCCGAGGATGCTGCTGAGCTCCGGCTTCTCCAGGTGCATGATGTCCTCGCCGCCCTCCGGGGCCGTGCCCACCAGCAGCATCCTGCGGACGAGGGAGGGGTAGTCGAGCGCGACCTGCTGCGCGACCATGCCCCCCAGCGAGAAGCCGAGCAGATCCACCTGCGTCAAGCCGAGCGCGGCGGCAAAGGCGACAAAGTGATCGGCCATCCCGCGGATGGTATCGGGCACCTCTCCGGTCGAGCGTCCCACGCCGGCGCTCTCGAACAGGATGACCTCGCGGCCTCGGGCCAGTGCGTCGGTGACGGCAGGGTCCCAGTTGTCCAGGGTCCCGGTGAAGTGCTGCAGGCAGAGGAGCGGCAGGGCGGCTCCGCCCCCGAAACGTCGGTAGGCGTACGTCTCGAGCCTGGTCTTGATGAACTGCGTCGGTGTGGTGATGGTGCTCGCGCCACTGGACGCTGCCGTCGATAATGTTTGCATTGTGTTTCTCCTTTCGGCCATCGCGTCAGCGGCTCAACGTTGAGCTGTGTTGCGCTCGGCGCGGTTGCTTCATGAAGCTCCGGACGAGTTGCCCGATCTGATCGGCCGCGGTATCGAGGGCGAAATGCCCCGCCTCGAGCACGTGAACATCGGCCTCCGGCACGTCGCGACGATAGGCCTCCGGTTCCGAAGTCTCGAAAGACAGGTCGTATTTGCCCCAGAGGACCAGCAGCCGGGGCTGGTTGTCGCGCATCCAGGCCTGCCACTTGGGATAGGCCTCGACGTTGGTGCGGTAATCGTAGAAGAGGTCGCTTTGAATGTCGGCCTGGCCTGGCTGGTTGAGAAAGGCGAACTCGTCGGTCCAGAGATCCGGGTCATAGCGTTCCACGTTGGGGTCGCTGCCGACATGGCGCATCCGCGTGGTCTGGAGCGAGAGGAGGTTGGTGCGAAGCGCATTCTCGTTGGCAGCACGATCGGCCCAGAACGCCCGACGGGTCTTCCAATTCGCCCCCAGGCCTTCGTTGTGCGCCACGGCATCCTGAACGATGAGAGCCTCGATTCGCTCCGGATGGGCCAGGGCCATGCGGAAACCGACGGGTCCGCCGTAGTCCTGCATGTAAAGGGTGTAGCGTGAGAGCCCGAGGGCTTCGGTGAAATGGGTGATGATTTCGGCGTAGTGGTCGAAGGTGTAGGCGAACTCATCCTGGCCGGCCAGTCGCTGTGCCCGAAGCCGGGATAGTCGGGGGCGACGAGGTGATACTCATCGGCAAGCCGGGCGAAGAGAGGCTCGAACATCCGGGATGAAGAGGGAAGTCCATGCAGCAGGAGGAGCGTTGGCGCGTCGGTCGGGCCGGCCTCTCGGTAAAGAATGGAAAGCCCGTCTATTTGTATGGTGCGATAATACGTCGGGTGTTGCATCGTCTCAGTAGCCGAAGGGGAAATCCCGTGGCCGCGGAGCATCCTCGGCGCGGACATAGGTAATCGTGTACGGCCCGTTGAAAGTTACCGCCAGCACGGTCCGCCCCTCGGCGATCGACCAATGGTGCATCCCCGCCGGGGCGGTGGCCGAATCGCCGACGGTCAGGGCCCGGGTCTGCTTGGGGTCGATCTGGTCTCCCATCCCGACCAGAAGCGTTCCCTCCCTGACTTCGACATGCTCGTAGCTCGGATGATAGTGCGGCGGGATGCGGTAGCCGTTCGGCAGGGAAAGCAGGAGGGTGGACTCGCCGGGACCCGCAGGATCGCCACTGATGACGGCGAGAAGCGCGCCCGGCGGCAGCACCGGGGGCACCTGCCACTGCAGGTTCGATGAGTCGGCCGCGGCCTGCGCCATGGCCTCCGGAGCCGCGAGGAGCCACAGTGAGCCAGCGACGACGACCGCGAGGCTGATCCGCATGTCACTAGACCTGGGTGATGAGTGGCTCCCCTTTTTCAACGTCACCTGCCTTGTACCTCGTCGCCGGTGTGCCCGATCTGATACTCCAGCGTGTCTTCGAGAACATAGATAATCTCTCCTCCCGGATGGGTATGCTTCGGGGAGACATATCCCGGGTCGAAGTTGACGCGTACCTGGACAGGCTCGGGTCCGGGAGCGCTGAGATCGTGGCGCTGCAGGTCTGTTCGTCTACTTCCCGGCTTCCTGGGCCATCGCCCGCTCGATGCGACGATCGGGAATCAGCCACAGGAGCGCGCCCAGCACATACAGCCCATCGGCAATCGGGGGATGTATGAACGCCGCGCCGATAGCCAGGAGGTAGAGCAGCACCGAGAGCTTCCCCTTGGTGTCCCGACCCACCGCCGCGGCCAGGACAGAGTGCGGCCCCTCTGCGCGCAGGATCTCCCGCTGTAAGATCAAGTAGGCAATCCCAGCCATGAGGAGCACCGTGCCGTAGAGTGCCGTAGGGACCGCGGCGAGGTGATTTTCGCCCATCCATCTCGTTACGAACGGCACCAGCGACAGCCAGAACAGCAGGTGCAGATTGGCCCAGAGAATCGACCCGGTCACTCGGTGAGTGACGTGCAGCATGTAGTGATGGTTGTTCCAATAGATCCCGAGATAGATGAAGCTGAGTATGTAGCTCAGTAGCACGGGCACCAGGGGGCGCAGGGCGGCGAGGTCGGCCTCCTCGGGCGCGCGCAGCTCGAGAACCATGATGGTGATGATGATCGCCAACATTCCATCGCTGAAGAATTCCAGCCGATCCGTGCCCATCCGTGCCCTTCCTGTCCTGGGAGTAGCGAGTTCTTGGGGCCCGCCGCTCGGTGAGCGGCGGGGTCATCAGACGTCTACGGCTTCGAGACCAGGGACTGGTTGAGCCAGTCTTCGAAGCGGGTCTCGCCGAGGATGGCGGCGGAGCCGGGCAAGAGGGTGCCCTCGCCCAATTTTGCGCCAAAGTAGCGCGCCTCGGGCTCGGCGATCACTTCGCGTGGATCGTGGAGCTCTCTGAGGTCCCGCCGGATGAGTTCGTCCAGACGGAACTGCTCCGGTCCCGCGACCTCAACGACGCCGTTCACCGGGGATCCCACGGCGACCCTGGCAACCGCGCTCGCGACATCCTCGGCCGCCATGGGTTGGATCAAAACGGGTGGGAACCTCACCGTGTTCCCGACGGTCGCGTCGTCCGCCATGCGCTTGATGAACTCGAAGAACTGCGTCGCATGGACGATCGAGTAGGGGATCGACGAGTCCCTGATCAGCTTCTCCTGGACGATCTTGGCGCGGAAGTAGCCGCTTTCCGAGAGGCGGTCGGTTCCTACGACCGATAGCGCAACGTGATGGCCGACACCTGTCGCCGCTTCCGCTTTGAGGATGTTGCTGGTCGATGTCTCGAAGAACTTCAGCACCGCCGTATCCTCGAATGACGGCGAGTTCGATACATCGACCACGACCGCGGCACCGTTCAGGGCTTGGGCCAGGCCCTCGCCGGTGAGAGTGTTCACGCCGGAGTCCGGTGACGCCGGCACCGCTTGGTGGCCCTGCTCACGCAGTTTGCGGACGAGCTTTGATCCGATGAGCCCGGTTCCGCCGATTACCACGATGTTCATGCGACCCACCTTGTTGTAACCCTTGTCGGGGCTGGTGATGTATGAGTCTGGTGTAAGACCAGCTGCTCTCATTCATTGCACGGGCACTACTGCCGGACTGCCCTTGTCCTTCAACAGGAACACCAGGAACTTGGCCGGTTTGGTGCTGCTGGCGTTCCGTCCAACGACATGGACGTCGTCAGGGCCTTCATAGAAGGTCTGCCCGGGAAGCAGCGTCACCGGCTCTGCTCCTTTCACCTGCATCACAACCGAGCCCTCCAGCACATAGACGAACGCGTTGGCATTGTGCCGGTGGACTGGATCAGCTCCGCCAGGCGCATAGTCGACGGTGATCATCACGACCTCTTTGCCCGGAATATTGGTCAGCGCTTTTGCCATGAGCGGCGTGACCGTGGGCTCCTGGGCGGCCAACCGGCCGGTGAAAGCGAGCAGGCAGACCGCCGATCCTGCCAGGGCGATTTTCAAGATGCGCATCGTGCGGTTCTCCATTGGGTGCCGGGTTACTCCGCGAACGGAGCGTCCATCAGGAAATCCACCGTAGACGGCCGCTTGTAGCCGGGCACAAGACGTTCCCCGAAGTCGGCCGCGAAATTGTCGTAGGTGGTCTCCGGCTTGGCTTTGACAATGCGGCAGACCGAATCCGCGAAGCGCCGCTTCATCTCGAGGCGGGGAAAGGCGGCGAGGATGCTCTTCATTTCGTTCGGCGGGATCCGGTCGTACTGGAAGCCGAATTCAACGCCGATCCCGGCCGTACAGAGCGCGACTTCCGCTTCCTTATACAGGCCGATCGAAGGTGTGGAATTCAAGGCGACGCTGTCCCAGATCAACCGAGCGCGGCGATCGTCGAGACCCTGCTCGCGCGCGAACTCCCGCGCTGCGTCGGCTCCTTCTATCTCGAAGCGCTTTGGACCAGTGAAGCCGTTGGTGAGCCCAAGGTCGTGCAGCAGGGTGCCGACGGCGACGACCTCCGCGTCGTGATTGATGCCCTGCAGCTGTCCCAGCCGAACCGCAAAGAGCCAGGACCGGACAGCATGGTTGAAGAGATATGGTTCAGAATTGGCCTGGGCATAGTCCATGGCGCGACTTATGAGCGGGGTGTCGATCACCGTGATGCCGCCCAGGACTCGGGTCTTGCCGCTCATGACAGGCGGCGTGGCTGCTGGCGACATGGTTGGCTTGTGCAGCTTCATGGACGAACCTCCTTGCCCGGCGAGTGGAACGTCACCGTTTGTGCGGTAAAGACGTTGCCTTCGGCATCCACCAACTCGATCCGCACCTTGTGCTGGCCGCGCGGCATGCCCACCAGGACGATGGTGTTGCTCTGGCCGAAATCCGCCCACAGCCACGGCAGGTCGTCGACCGTGATGTGCAGATGGCCGACGCGCGGAGACAGGTTGCGCGCGGCCGGCCCTGCCACGGGCAGGATGCGCAGGTTCTCCACCCGGTACGGGATGAACACGACGCCCTGGGCCAACGGACCGGGAAGCGGCGGCTCCACGATCAGCCTGGGCGCGGGCTCGTTATCGATGGGGACGACCGTGCTCTGGGCGAATGCACCGGTGGCGATCGCGGTGTCTTCGGCAAGCGTGTTGATAAGCTGGTTCATTGCATTCTCTCCTTTGAGATTCGGTGCACGGCGGATGACGCGCACCTGGCGCGCCATCCACCGTACGACCTTTGAACTACCTTGAACTACCGCAGCGACTTGAACCCTGCGCGAAGATCTTCCACGATCGCCTGCGGCTGCTCCCACGCGGCAAAGTGCGCGCCTTTCGGATGGCGCTTGTAGTAGACCAACTTGGGATAGGCCTTCTCGGCCCACTTTCGCGGAACCGGGCAGATCTCCTCCGGGAAAGCGCTCACCACGACCGGGATCTTGACCCCCTTCGGAGCGAAGAAGGCGAACTTGTTTTCCCAGTACAGGCGAGCCGACGATACCCCCGTGTTGGTCAGCCAGTAGAGGGTGATGTTGTCGAGAATATCGTCTCGCGTCAGGCCCTCGGCGGCGCCGTCGAACACGCGAGCGATTTGCCGGTAGGTCCAGATATCGTGATCGATGATCCACGCGGCCAAGGCCGACCGGAGAATCCGCGAGCCCATACAGCGTCTGCGGCCGGTTCCCCATCTCCTGGGCATAGCCGAGACCATGCTTGTAGAAGAAGGCGACGTGGTCGAAAGCATCGTTTCTCCTCTTCGTCGAGGCCGGCAGGCGGCGCTGCGCCGGCAAAGGCCGCCGCATCAATCTCGGACGGAATCGCACCGGCCATGTTGGTGTGAATGCCAATCAGTCCCTGCGGTGCCTGCACACCCATCATGTCGACGATGAGCGCACCCCAATCGCCGCCTTGCGCGGCGTAGCGCTGGTATCCCAGGCGCTCCATCAGGGTGGCCCATGCCCGGGCAATGCGTTCGGGGCCCCAGCCGGTCGTGGTCGGCTTGCCCGAGAAGCCGTAGCCCGGCATCGACGGGATCACCAGGTCGAAAGCGTCCGCGGCGCTCCCGCCATGGGCCGTCGGATTGGTCAGCGGCTCGATGATCTTCAGCTGCTCGATGATCGAGCCGGGCCATCCGTGGGTGACGATGAGCGGCAGCGCATTCTCGTGCTTCGAACGAACGTGAATGAAATGAATGTCGAGCCCATCGATCTCGGTGATGAAATGCGGTAGGGCGTTCAGTCTTCGCCTCGACCTTGCGCCAGTCGTACTCCGTCGCCCAGTAGCGCGCGAGCTTCTGCATCGTCGCGAGCTGGACGCCCTGCGTATCGTCGGCGACCGTTTCCTTCTCGGGCCACCGGGTCGCGTTGATGCGCCGGCGCAGATCGACAAGATCGGCTTCGGGAAAGTTCACCTGAAACGGACGAATATCGGACTGGTGCCGGCCTGTCGGGCGACAGCAGTCTTCGGTTCCAGTCTTGGCAGTCATGGCTTCCACCTCCTGGACAAAGCGTGAACACCCAGCTTGCCTCCGGCAACGGTTGCAAGCGGCTGCACCACGCTGCACTACGCGTAGCGACTTGAACCCCACGCGCAGCTCATTTACGAAGAGCTTCGGCTGTTCCCAGGCCGCAAAGTGGCCGCCCTTGGGGAGCTCGTTGAAGTGGATGAGATTGCGGTAGGCGCGCTCGGTCCAACTCCGCGGAGCTTGGTAGACCTCTTCAGGGAAGACGCTTACGGCAGCCGGAACGGAGATGTTGTAGTCGTTGAAGAAGGCGCCCTTGTATTCCACATAGAGACGAGCGCTGGACACGCCCGTGTTCGTCAACCAGGAGAGGGTGATGTTGTCGAGGATGTCGTCCCGGGTCAGGTCGCCGTAGGGCTCCCCATCGACAAAGAGTTTCACGATGTGCCCGTAGCTGGCCACGTCGTGGTCGATCATCCAGGCGGCAAGGGCGACGGGTGAGTCCGCCAACCCGTACAGGGTTTGCGGGTGTGCGGCCATCATCAGTTGCGTAGGGACGTGCTGGTAAAGGAACGCCATCTGGTCGTATGCCCGCTGCTCCTCAGCCGAGAGACCGGCCGGCGGCGGCCCGCCGGACTGAAGCGCCTTGGCAACGTCAGGGGGCGCGGCACCGGAGAAGTTCACATGGATGCCGATCAACTCCGGGGGTGCCTGTTGCGCCATCAGGTTCGTGACGAACCCACCCCAATCACCACCTTGCGCCGCGAATCGGCTGTACCCGAGGCGCTTCATCAGCTCCACCCACGCCCGCGCCATGCGAGCGGGGTCCCAACCGGGCGTCGTGGGCTTGCCTGAAAACCCGTAGCCGGCCATCGACGGGATCACCACGTGGAAGGCGTCCGACGCGCTGCCGCCGTGAGCCGTGGGGTTGGTCAGCGGATCGATGATCTTCAGCTGCTCGATGGGCGAGCCGGGCCAGCCGTGGGTGACGATGAGCGGCAGCGCATTCTCATGCTTCGAACGAACGTGCATGAAATGAATGTCGAGCCCGTCGATCTCGGTGAGGAAATTGGGGTAGGAGTTCAGCTTCGCCTCGACCTTGCGCCAGTCGTACTCGGTCGCCCAATACCGCGCGAGCGCTTGAATGAAGGCGAGTTGCACGCCTTGCGAAAAATCGGCGACGGTTTCCTTCTCGGGCAACCGCGTGGCCTTGATGCGCCGGCGCAGGTCGACAAGATCGGCTTCCGGAACGTTCACATGAAACCGACGAATACCGGGACTGGTGCCGGCCTGTCCGGCCACATCAGTCTTGGTTTCAGTCTTAGCAGTCATAGCTTCCACCTCCTGCATAAAGCGTGAACACCCAGCTTGCCCCCGGCAGCGGTTGCGGCGGCAGCACCAATGCTGCACTACCGTAACGGTTTGAACGCTGCCCGCAGCTCGGTCGCGAAGAGCTCCGGCTCCTCCCAGGCGGCGAAGTGGCCGCCCCTGTCGACCTCGTTGAAGTAGGCGAGGCCGGGGTAGACCGCCTCAACCCAGCTGCGCGGGGCAGCCCAGATCTCGCCGGGGAACGTCGTGAAGCCGACCGGCACGGTGACCGCCGGAGGAGCCTGGCCGCTCGCAAGCGCTGCGGCCAGCGCTCGTCCGTCCTCCCAGTACGACCGGGCCGCCGACGCTGCGGTGCCGGTCAGCCAGTACAGCGTGATGTTGTCGACGATGCTGTCCCGGGTGAGATTGCCCACGGGCTCGCCGTCGACGAACGCGCGGGAGATCTTGTAGTAGCTGTCCGTGTCGTGGTCGAGCAACCAGGCCGCCAGCGCGACGGGTGAATCCAGCAGGGCGTAGCCGATCGTCTGTGGCCGCGTTGCCATCTCGAGGAAGTAGCCGAAGCCGTCCTCCCTGAACGTCGCGAGCGCCTCGGCCGCTGCGCGTTCCTGTTCGGATTCCTTGGGCAGTTGATCGCCGATTGCGAGCACCGCCGTGAGCAGGTTCAGGTGGTAGCCGACCAAACCCTCGACCGCCTGGCGGCCCATCAGGTCCGTGACGAGGGCACCCACGTCGCCGCCCTGGGCGACGTAGCGGGTGTAGCCGAGGCGGTGCATCAGCTCCGCCCACGCGCGTGCGGTGCGGCCGGCGTCCCAGCCGAGCTCGGTCGGCTCGCCCGAGAAGCCGTAGCCGGGCAAGGACGGCAGCACCAGGTGGAATGCGTCCTCGGGGGTGCCGCCGTGAGCGGTCGGGTCGGTCAGCGGGCCGACGGTCTCGAGCAGCTCGATGACCGAGCCGGGCCAGCCATGCGTCATGATCAGCGGCAACGCGTTCTCATGCCGGGACCTGACGTGGATGAAGTGGATCTCCACCCCGTCGATCTCGGTCGTGAACTGCGGCAGCGCGTTCAGTCGTGCCTCGCACTTGCGCCAGTCGTACTCGGTCGACCAGTAGCGGGCGAGCTCCTGCAGCGTCGCCAGCTGCACGCCCTGCGACCGATCCTCGACGAGCTCCTTGGTGGGCCAGCGCGTCGCCGCGATGCGCCGGCGGAGGTCGACAAGATCGGCTTCCGGAATGTTCACCTGAAACGGACGAATACCGGGACTGGTGCCGGCCTGTCGTGCCACATCAGTCTTGGTTTCAGTCTTAGCAGTCATAGCTTCCACCTCCTGGAAAATGCGTGAAGGCTCAACTGGCCCCCGGCAACGGTTGCGGCGGCAGCAGCGCCAACAAAGCGACGGCGATTGAGATCGGGCATTTGTTTCTCATCTCCATGCGCGGTTGGCGGTCAAATGCACTAGCGTAACGGCTCTGAACGCCGCGCGCAGCTCGGCAGCGAAGAGCTCCGGCTGCTCCCACGCCGCGAAGTGGCCGCCTTTGTCGACCTTGTTGTAATAGATGAGTTTGGGATATGCCCGCTCGGCCCAACTCCGCGGGGCTTGATATTGCTCGCCAGGAAAGACGCTCACGGCCACGGGTATCGAGACGCCCTTGGCGTTGAAAAAGCCACCCTTGTATTCCCAATAGAGACGAGATGCAGAGACTCCCGTGTTCGTCAGCCAGTAGAGCGTGATATTGTCGAGGATCTCATCACGCGTCAGTTCGCCCGTGGCGCTCGAGGTCCGGTTGAGGGCCGAGGCGACCGCTGCGGCCGGCTGGCCGTCGGCGTCATTGTGGTCGAGAAGCCAGGCGGCGAGCCCGACAGGTGAATCCGCGATGCCGTACAAGGTTTGCGGGCGCGACGCCATCAACCTGGCGTAGTCGACTTGCTTGAAGGTTCTCTCCAGCTGCTCATAGGCGAGCTGTTCTTCAGCTGAGAGCCCCGTTGGCGCGGGCGCACCGGCCAGGAGCGCCTTGTCGACGTCAGCTGGAACGGTGGCAGGCATGTTGGTGTGGATGGCGAGCAATCCCGCGGGTGCCTGCAGGCCCATCTGGTCGACGACAAACGCACCCCAGTCGCCGCCCTGGGCGACGTAGCGGGTGTAGCCGAGGCGCTTCATCAGTTCTGCCCAGGCTCGGCCCATGCGCTCGGGACCCCAGCCGGTCTCGGTCGGCTTGCCGGAAAACCCGTAGCCCGGCATCGACGGTATCACCACATCGAAGGCGTCCGATGCGCTGCCGCCATGGGCCGTGGGATTGATCAGCGGATCGATGATCTTCAGCTGCTCGATGATCGAGCCGGGCCATCCGTGCGTGACGATGAGCGGCAACGCATTCTCCTGTTTCGAACGAACGTGAATGAAATGAATGTCCAGCCCATCGATCTCGGTGATGAATTGCGGCAGCGCGTTCAGCTTCGCTTCCACCTTGCGCCAGTCGTAATCTGTCGCCCAATAGCGCGCGAGTTCCTGCATCGTCGCGAGCGGCACGCCCTGCGACTGATCTGCGACGGTCTCTTTTTCGGGCCACTGGGTGGCCGCGATGCGCCGGCGGAGGTCGAGGAGGGCCGAGTCCGGAATCTTGATACGGAAGGGGGTGATGGCGGTGTCTTCGTTTGCCACCCTGAGGTCCGCGGCAAGCGGGCTGGTGTACTGCACGGCGTCGGTGCTCATCGTGGGTTCATGGCTGAGTGTTCGCACGACATGGCCGGCAACCTGCACGTCCTGGCTCTGCGCCCGCGCTGGAGTCGAGGTGCACATTGCAAGGCCCAGAGCGTACACGGAGGGGTAAAGACGGGACCTCTTCGAGTTGGGCATGGGGCGCTCGTCGCCAGGAGAATTGTCCGTTGGGCATGTGCGATCCAACCGGAGGCGCCAGCACAAGCGGGGGGAGGAAACAATCTCTCGGAAGCGTGGCGGCCCATCCATTGGACTTTGGACTATCATCTCGGTCGGTACATGGCATGATTCACGGCCGCAGGCCGAGGCAGATCACACCCCGACCTCGCTGCAGGAATTCCCACACCTGGCGCGACGAGGGGGGGTGAAGTAAACGACCCTCCGGTTTCATCCCCGGAGGGTCATTTTGGGCTGCGTGCGGCTAAGATCCCTAACAGCAAACCTGTGGGCGGTCAGGGACTTGGGGCGAAGCGGAGGGAGCACGGCCGCAGGCCGGCGCAAGTTCAACCCCGACGGCAAGCCGTTAGCGGAAAGCCGTCAGCCGTCAGGGAAGCTGCCGTAATCCGTATGCCATAAACCATAGGCCATTGGCCGAGAGTTGATAGCTGTCGGCTGACAGCCGACGACCTCACTCATGCTTCACGGCACCTTCATCCCCCGATGCTAGCTTCAGCTTAGACGGGCCAGCAAAGGGGGTTTCATGTCCATCAATCCCGCGCATCTACACCTCGCGCTCAACCACCTCCCCGTACTCGGCGTTCTGTTCGGCACCATTCTGCTCGCCGTCGGTCTCTGGCGCCGGAACGACACCATACGGCGGACCAGCCTAGTTGTGCTGCTTCTGACGGGGGCAGCCGCAGGCGCTGTCTACCTGACCGGCGAACCGGCTGAAGAGCTGATAGAGAACACGGCCGGAGTGTCGGAAAGTCGGATCGAGCGGCATGAAGACGCTGCCGGCGTGGCTACGGCAGGGGCAGCCCTGCTCGGCGTCGCCGCTCTCGTGCTCCTCTGGCGCTCGCGCCGCACCGGGTCGATGCCATCGACCTTGCTCCGTGCGACCTTCGGTTTGGCGGTGCTGACGACGGTGCTGATGGCTTGGACCGCGAACCTCGGCGGGCAGATCCGGCATTCGGAGATCACCACCGCCGGGGTGACGTCGTCCGAGGCAGCGACACCCGACGCGGACGAGTAAGCGCAAGCCCGGTCCCTCACGCGGAGCTGGCCATGACCGTCCTCTGCGGAACCGATTTCAGTCGCTTGGCCACCGAGGCGGCGCGGGTCGCGGGTCTGATGGCGCGCGCATCCGGACAGGACCTGTACCTGGTACATGTTCTTCCGGCGGAGTCGTTGCATCCCGATACCGGATCACGACCGAGTCAGCAGGGTTTGGCAGTGGACCGTCTTACCTGGGAGGCCGAAACCCTCCAGGTGGCCGGCCTCCCGATTGTCACCGACGTCATGCGCGGCGCGGCGGACGAGGCACTGGTCAAGCGGGCCGGGGAACTCGGCGCCACGCTCATCGTGGTCGGGGCCGTGGGGCACCGGGCAATCGACCGGTGGGTGCTTGGCAGTTGCGCGGACGCTACCGCCCGCGAAGCCTCAGTGCCCGTGCTGGTGGTGCGGGCGGCACAGCCGTTTGTCGAATGGCTGGTGAAGGGAAAGCCCCTGAAAGTCTTGGTCGGTGTCGAGGCGGGCCCCAGCTCGGACGGAGCGCTGGCATGGGCTGGCGCCCTCAGGAGGATCGGGCCGATCGATCTGGTGCTGGCGCGGCTCGTGGTACCGGGCGAGGAGAACCGGCGGCTCGGCGTCTCGGGTCCGGGAATGGGCGTCGCGCTGTTGCCGGAGACCGAGGCCAAGCTGCTCGAGGAGCTGCGCGCCCGGAAGCGGTCGCTGCTGGGTGATGGTGACATGGCGGTCCGACTGCAGGTCATCCCGGCACTGGGACGGCTCGACCGCCCTCTGGTCGCGGCGGCCGAGGAGCTTGGGGGAGATCTGGTCGTGGTGGGCAGCCACCAGCGTGAGGGGTTTCGCCGCTGGTGGCATGGCTCGGTGTCGGGCGGCGTGCTGGGCGCGGCGCCCATGAGTGTCGCGGTCGTCCCGGTTGGTGAGTCGGGCCCGGTGGACTCTTGAGTCCAGGACCGAGGATTCGGCTTTGCGCTGGCACTCGATGACTTCTCGTAGCGGACCAGGGCTACGCCCGCCAGGATTCCAGGTCACGGCCGACTCCGGTGAGCGAGCCAGCACCGTCATCCCCACCCATCTGGCATTCCCTCCCGGTGCAGCAGGTCGAGGCCCTGCTGTCGAGTTCGGTGGTCGAGGGGCTGGCTCCCGAGGAGGCCGCTGCGCGGCTTCGACACTATGGGCCGAATGCCATCACGGAGCGGCGGCGCCGCCACGCCGGCCTGATTCTTCTCGCTCAGTTCTCCGACTTCATGGTGCTCGTGCTCGCGACCGCGGCGATACTCGCCGGCGTGATCGGCGAGCCGCAGGACACCGTCGCCATCGTTGCCATCCTGGTCCTGAACGCGGTGCTGGGCTTCGTCCAGGAATATCGTGCCGAGCGCGCCCTCGAATCGCTACGGGCGATCTCGGTCTCTGCTGTGCGGGTCCGTCGCGGGAGGATGACGACCGTGGTTCCGGGGACGGAGCTGGTTCCCGGGGACCTGGTATTGCTGGAGGCCGGGAATCTGGTCCCCGCCGATCTCCGGCTCACCGAGGCCACCCACCTCCGGATCGAGGAAGCGCCGCTCACCGGCGAGTCGCACGCGATCGACAAGATCACCCACGCTTTGGCCGATCCTGACCTCGTCCTGGGCGACCGGCGCAACATGGCCTACAAGGGCACGTCCATCGTGCATGGCCGCGGAGCGGGGTTGGTCGTCGCAGCGGGGATGAATACGGAGTTGGGGCGGATTGCGAGTCTGCTGGTACAGGAGCGAGGTGTCAGGACGCCGCTGCAGCTCCGCCTCACTCGACTGGGACAGCGCTTGGCTGGCGCCGCGCTCGCCGTATGCGCCCTGGTCCTGCTTCTTGGCCTGGTTCGGGGCGAGCGACTGCTGCCCATGCTGCTCACCGCCATCAGCCTGGCAGTCGCGGCGATTCCCGAGGCGCTTCCCGCGGTGGTGACGGTGGCGCTGGCGCTCGGGGCCCGGCGAATGATCCGGGAGCACGCGCTGGTTCGCCAGCTGCCCGCGGTCGAGACCCTCGGGTCGGTGACCGTCATCTGCGTCGACAAGACCGGGACGCTGACCGAGAACCGGATGCAGGTCGAGCGCTATGTGGTGAATGAGGTCGCAACCGGGCCGCCGCCCGAGTCCGCGAGGCCCGACCCGTGGCCCCGGCTGCTGGAAGCGCTCGCCCTCAGCAACGATGTGCACCTCACTCCCGATGGGAAGCCGATCGGCGATCCCACGGAGATCGCGCTCTTTCAGGCCGCGGCCGGTGCCGGCTGCGATCCGGCCGCGGCCGCCCAGCGCAGCCCTCGGCTGGCGGAGCTGCCCTTCACCGCCGAACGCGCCTGCATGACGACGCTGCACCGTTCCGGGTCCGAGGTCATCGCCTACACCAAGGGATCGCACGAGCGGGTCCTCTCCATATGTGTCGATCGGCTGGGCCCGCAGGGAATCGAGACCTTGAACACCCGGGCCCTCATGCAGCAGGCCGAGGACCTGGCCGAAAAGGGACTCAGAGTGATCGCATTTGCGTGTCGCCGGTTCGCTGCAGTGCCGGAACCCCTGACTCCCGAGACTGTGGAAGTGGGACAGACCTTTCTCGGCCTGGTCGGGCTTCTGGATCCACCGCGGCCCGAGGCCGCGGAGGCCGTGGCCACTTGCCGCGCCGCCGGCGTCACCGTGGTGATGATCACCGGAGATCACCCGGTCACGGCCCGGAACATCGCGGCGCGTCTCTCGATTCTCGACCACGGGAAAGAGGTGCTGACCGGTTCGCAGCTGGAGCGGCTCACTCCCGAGGCCCTGATTCGGCGGGCGGAGACCGTGCGGGTCTACGCCAGGGTGGCGCCGGAGCAGAAGATCGCGATCATCCGCGCACTGCAGGCTCGGGGTGAGTGCGTCGCCATGACGGGGGACGGCATCAACGATGCTCCCGCGCTCCGCCGGGCAGACATTGGGATCGCGATGGGGCGGGGCGGGACCGATGTGGCACGGGAAGCGGCTCACCTGGTTCTGCTGGACGACAACTTCGCGACCATCGTGTCGGCGGTCCGCGCCGGCCGACGGATCTACGACAATATCCGCAAGTTTGTGCGCTACGTGGTCACCTGCAACGCCGCGGAAGTGGAGACGCTGCTCCTGGCTCCGCTGATCGCCCTGCCGATCCCGCTCCTGCCGATTCACCTGCTCTGGATCAACCTGGTCACCGATGGCCTTCCGGGAATCGCGCTCGCCGCTCGAACCGGCGGAGCCCGACGTCATGCGCCGCGGCCCCCGAGCGCCGGGCGAGAGCATCTTCGCCGGCGGGCTGTGGCAGCACGTGGTCTGGGTCGGGCTGGTAATGGCGGGAGTCACCCTGGCGATTCAGGCCTGGGCCTACCACCACGATATGGTCCACTGGCAGACGATGACTTTCACGGTGCTGGCGCTTTCCCAGATGGGCCACGTCCTTGCCATCCGCTCAGAGCGAACGTCGCTGTTCCAGGCCGGGATCGGATCGAATCTGCCCCTGCTCGCAGCGGTAGCGCTGACCGTACTCCTGCAACTCGGCACCATCTACCTGCCGGGTGCGGGGGCAGTGTTCAAGACGCAGCCGCTCGGCCCGGGCGAGCTGCTGGTCTGCCTGCTGCTTTCCACCGTTGTCTTCTTCGCGGTCGAGGGCGAGAAGTGGCTGATTCGCCGGGGCGTGCTGTACCGTGGCCGCGTGGAGAGCGGGTAGGCATTGCGCGGAGTCGCACCCGCGGCCACGCGCGCAAGGAGGCCGAGGTCGTCGCGTCGAGATGACCCCGGGATTGGAGGAAGGCATGGAGATCCCGAATCTGAGTAGCAGGGGGCTGGAGCTCATGGATCCCGCGTCCACCAATCCGAGCGGTCTGCCGGCGGAGGGTCCCGCGCCCAACCCGGAGGTTGCCTGGTGTCTGGAGGAAACCGGGTCCCTGCTGGAGCAGCAGCAGGCGAGTCCCTTCCGGGTGCGGGCGTATCGTAACGCCGCGGCTGCAGTGCGGACTCTGCCGGTTTCGGTCGTGGCACTCTACCAGGACGGCGGTCTCGAGGAGCTGGAGCGGATTCCCAGTGTCGGTCCTGGCATCGCCCGGGCCATCCGCGAACTGGTGCTCACCGGGCGACTTCCGATGCTGCAACGCCTGCGCGGTGAGAGCGATCCGGTGCTCCTCTTCTCCACTGTTCCCGGTGTCGGGCCCCGTCTCGCCGAACGGCTTCACCAGGAACTCGGGCTGGCAACTCTGGAGGACCTGGAAGTGGCGGCACACGACGGTCGCCTCGACGCGCTCCATCACCGTCTCGGGCGGGTTGACGGGCGAAGCCCCATGAGGTCTGCGCCTCCCTCGGTCGGGGAACTCCTCTCCGTCGACGAGGAGTATCGCGAGTCGGCCGAGGCCGGACGGCTGCCGCGAATCGCCCCACGCCGGTTCAATCCGGAGGGTCGGCAATGGCTTCCTATCCTCCACACGGTTCGGGGACCACGACACTATACCGCACTCTTCTCCAACACGGCTCAGGCACACCGGTTGAGGCGCACTCACGACTGGGTGGTGATTTACGGCGACGGTGAGCGGGAGGAACATCAGGCGACCGTCGTCACCGCTCGGATCGGGCCGCTGTCGGGGCGCCGGGTCGTGCGCGGCCGCGAACCTGAGTGCCTGAAGCTCTACCAGCTGCATTCACGCGCCAGTGAACCGATGCCGAAGGGAGTCGTACTGTGACCTCCAAGGAATTGCTCGCTCCCGAGACCCCATCACGAAACCCGGGGCCGGTCCCGGAGGTTCTCGAGCGGCTCGCCGGAGTCCACGTCGACCGCCTCATTGTTGTGAGCGTTTACCTGCGACTCGATGTTCAGGACCGCAGCCGAGGTCGGTACCGTTCCGCCGTGCGGGACGCCATTCGCCAAGCCACTGAAGCGGTAGGCCAGTCCGGGCTGCCCCACCCGGGACGCGAGGCGCTGCATCGGGATCTGGCGCGGGTGCAGAGTTATGTGGAGAACGGAGAGGGACTGCCGCACAGCCCTGGGCTGGCACTCTTTGCCTGCGAATCTCTGGGGCTTTTCGAGGTCGTGGCGCTGCCCCGTGTCCTGCAAACCCGCCTCCTGCTGGGTGATCAGCCCAGGCTGGCTGAGGCGAAGGCCGCCATGGAGGGGTTCGGCCGCATCGTGGTGGCAGTGGTGGACCGAACTCACGTGCGCTTCTTCGAAGTCACGGCGTTCGAGGTGAGCGAGTTACCCGGGCTGCATCCGCCTGCTACGCGGGGAGGGAAATTCCACAGCGACCGGGCCGACTCGCCGGGATGGGGGGAGCACGATTTCCATAACCGCATCCGGGAGGAACGCCACCGCCAGGCCGCTGTCGTGGCCCACCAGCTCAACGGGCTGGTAGCGGAGCGGGCCTGTCAGGGCATCGTCCTCGCCGGTCCAGGCCGGAGCATTGCGGACCTTCAGCGCTTCCTGCCGAGGGGTCTTGCCAGTCGAGTGCTCGGGACTGCTCGGCTCAATCCGAGTTCGGCCACCCCGTCCGATGTCCGACAGGCTGCACTGGAAGTCCGAGCTGCCTGGGAGCATGCGCACGAGGCCTCGATCCTCTCGGAGCTCGATCAGGCCATCGGAACCGGCTGGGCAGTGAATGGCGCGCGCCCGACTCTCCGGGCTCTGGCCCGTGGCCAAGTGCGGCTCCTCGTGGTTCCCAATGGTCAGGCCGGCTATGGCTACCGCTGTGCCCAGTCGGGGCGTCTGGTGCTGGCACGGGGTGAATGCCGGGGTGAGGGTGACGCGGTCCTGGTTCCGGACCTGGTTAGTGAAGCGTTGGATGAGGCATTGCGGCAGCACGTGGAAGTCGAGGTGATCGACGATCCCGAGCTTGGAAAGGGGGTGGACGGGCTGGCAGCGTTGTTGCGATTTCGGTAGGAGGAGCTTTCCTAGCCCACTCACCCTCGACCCGCTGGTTGTCACGACCT
The DNA here is from genome assembly GCA_963788625.1 of uncultured Gemmatimonadales bacterium. GTDB lineage: Bacteria > Gemmatimonadota > Gemmatimonadetes > Gemmatimonadales > GWC2-71-9 > DATBGE01. Next base: position 2,163,077 of record CAWBHB010000001.1, read on the forward strand.
CACGTCAACTCTGGAAGGATGCAAGAAAAAAAGCCCTGCAACCCTCTGCGGAGCTTTCTGTTTGAGCGATGGGCGATGAGGGACTTGACGCGAAGCGGAGCGAGCACGGCCGCAGGCCGGCGCGGGGCTCATCCCCGTCAGCCGTCAGCCCTCAGCCGTCAGCCCTCAGCCGTCAGCCGTCAGCCCTCAGCCATCAGCCATCAGCCATCAGCCATCAGCCGTCAGCAATAAGCTGTAAGCCATTCGCCGATAGCAGACAGCTGACGGCTGAGGGCTGACGCTGCTCTGTCGAAGCTCTGCGTCTGAAGGTTGCGCGATCTCGCCCCCGGCGGTACTAATGGCGGGACCCGCTGAACCCTTGCCTCCGCACGTTCCCCACTTCGGAGGTCGCAGATGGACAGTACTACAGCCCCCCCCGCTCCGGGTGCGACCGTGCTCACCCGCGCCCTGTGCCTGCTCATCCTGGCTCTGATGGCCGTCGCGGCCGCCTACGGCGCGACCATGGCGCTCCGCTACTTCCGCCAGATCGGTGTCTGACCCGGGGGGTCCATGAACAAACGACAGACGCGCGCATTCTTTCTCGGTTCCACCGCTCTCTTCTCGCTGGTCTTTCTCGCTCTCACAATCGACAGCCACCGACAGTTCGCCACGCTGACCCATGCCGACCAGATCACGCCGGAGGTCGTCGCCGGGAAGCATGTGTGGCACCGGAAGAACTGCATCAACTGCCACACTCTCCTCGGCGAGGGCGCGTATTACGCCCCCGACCTGACCAAGATCGCCGAGCAACGGGGCGCGCCCTACTTGCGCGCCTTCCTGGCCGATCCCTCCAAGTTTTACAACGAGGAGCGGGACCGGCGCCTCATGCCGAACCTGAAACTGTCGGCCCAGGAGATCGACGAGGTGATCGCCTTCCTGACCTGGGTGGGGAAGATCGACAACCATGGCTGGCCTCCTCGGCCCATCATGGTCTCCGGAGCTGCGATTCCGGGCAGCAACGTCGGGGGGGCGGTTCCGCAGGCGGCCTCGGATGATCCGGTGGCCATCGGGCAGGCGCTCTTCAGCCAGTCGCCCCCGGGGTGCTTTGCCTGTCACTCGACCGCGGCCGGCGTGAACCTGGTAGGCCCTTCATTGGCGGGGATCGCCGCGACGGCAGCGGCACGCATCGGGGCCGCGGACTACCACGGCAAGGCGACCGACGCGGCAAGCTACATCCACGAGTCGATCCTGGATCCCAACGCCGACCTGGTTCCCGGGCCGACCTTCTCGAGCAACGGCCAGTCCATGATGCCGCCGGGCTTCGGCCAGTCGCTCCAGCCGGCCCAGGTGGATGCGCTGGTGGCCTACCTCATGACTCTCAAGTAGCAAGGAGCGGAAATGCGCTATCGCACGCAGACCGTCGCCTACGCCTACTTCGTCGTGGCCCTGCTGCTCTATGGACTGCAGATGGTGTTCGGCATTCTCTCCATCGCCAAGTACCTGGGACCCGACCCGATCAAGGCGTTCCTGCCCGTTCGATGTGAGCAAGGAGATCCACACCAACCTGCTCATCGTGTGGGTGCTGACCGGGTTCATGGGCGCCACCTATTGGCTGGTGCCGGAGGAATCGCGGAGCGAACTCCATTCGCCGCGCCTGGCCTATTGGCAGCTCGGCCTGTGGACCACGGCAGGGGTTACCGCCGTGGTGGGCTACCTGTTCCGGTGGACCGAGGGGAACAAGCTGCTGGAGCAGCCGATGCCGGTGAAGCTCGCCATCGTGGTCGTGATGCTGATGTTCCTGTACAACATCGGCATGACCATCTGGAAGGTGAAACGGTTCACCACCACGCTGGGAGTGCTGCTCGCGGGACTCACGCTGACGGCCATCCTGTACCTTCCCGCGCTCTTCACCTTCGACAACTACACCGTCAGCATCTACTACCGATGGTGGACGGTGCACCTCTGGGTGGAGGGGGTATGGGAGATGGTGCAGGGCGCGCCTCCTGGCCTACCTGCTGATCCGACTCTCCGGAGCGGACCGGGAGGTGATGGAGAAATGGCTCTACGTGATCGTCGGGCTCACCTTCATCGCCGGGATCCTCGGCACGGCGCACCACTACTTCTGGATCGGAGTGCCGAGTTACTGGCAGGCCATCGGCGGGGTCTTCAGCGCGCTCGAACCGTTGGCCTTCCTGGGGATGGCGATCTATGCCTACATGGCCATTCGGCGCTCCGGGCTCGCTCACCCCAACCGTCTTGCACTTCACTGGACCATCGGAAGCGCCGTGTTCTCCGCCCTGGGAGCCGGGATTCTGGGACTGGCCCACACCTGGCCTTCGGTGAACAAGTGGACCCACGGCACCATGATCACCGCGATGCACGGGCACATGGCCTTCTTCGGAGCGTATGTGATGATCGTGCTGGCGATGATTACCTACGCGGCGCCCGGGCTGTTCGGTCACGACCAGGAGGCGGGAGAGTCGCCGACTGGAATCTGGGCGTTTTGGTTGCAGATGGGCGGGATGTTCGGGATGACGATGGCGTTCGCCGCCGCGGGGATCGGACAGACCTACCTGGAGCGCATCATGGGCCTCGGGTACCTCGAGACCCAGCACAAGATTCAGGTGCATTTTCTCATGGTGCTCGGCACCGGGTTGTTGTTCACCCTCGGTGTCGGGCTTTTCCTCTACGACTTCTTCTTCCTGGCGCCCCGGCGTCGCGGGTCACCTGCGGCCTGGCCCGCCGTCGCGACTGAGTCACAGGGTTGAGACCATGCAACCGCAGCGACTAGCGACGCTCTCGCGCACGCTCCCGGATGGGCTCCGCCATCCGGACGGGGGGGAGCCTTTTTACCTCCCGGTTGGAAACGAGATTGCGGTCTTCGGGGAGTGCCACCGGAGGCGGCTGGCGGTCATGCTCAAGGGGCCCACGGGATGCGGCAAGACCCGATTCGTGGAGCACATGGCCTGGCGCCTCAAACGGCCGCTCGTGACGGTGGCCTGCCACGACGATCTCTCGGCCAGCGACCTCACCGGCCGCTGGCTGATCCGGGGCGGCGAAACCGAGTGGCAGGATGGTCCCCTCGCGCGCGCGGCGCGACTGGGGGCGATCTGCTACCTCGACGAGGTGGTAGAGGCCCGCCAGGATGTGATCGTCGTGATTCACCCACTTACCGACGATCGCCGAATGCTGCCGATCGAAAAGACCGGCGAGCTGGTCGAGGCTGCGCCGGGGTTTCAGCTGGTCGTTTCCTACAATCCCGGTTACCAGCACGTGCTCAAGGATCTCAAGCCGAGCACCCGGCAGCGGTTTGTGGCCCTCGAATTCGATTTCCCTCCCGCCGAGCTCGAGCGCCGGGTGGTCATGCACGAAGGGGGCGTGGATGACGCGACCGCCGGAGCGTTGGTGGAGCTGGCGGGCCGGATTCGGCGGCTCCGGGACCGGGGGCTGGCCGAGGTGCCCAGCAGTCGGCTCCTCGTGGCGACGGCCCGGCTCATCAGCGGTGGCATCGCCCCGACCGAGTCTTGCCGGGTTGCCCTCCTGGCGCCGCTCACTGATGACCCCGATCTGCTCGCTGCCATCGACGACCTGATCACCGCGAGTTTCTGATCCGGTGGCGGAGCCCGAAGACGTCATCGCCGAAGCTGCCCTGCATGCCACGCGGCTGGCACGCGAGCTATGGGCCCGACGGGTGGCGCGGGTCGCGGAACAACGACCCGGATTGCAGGACCTGAGACGGCGCCTGGAGCTCTTCGTCGCCGCGGTCTTCCCCGAGGCTCCGGAAATCGGCACCGCGGAACCACCACCACCGCCGAGTTTCCTCGCACGCCTGGCCCGTCACCGCACATCCCATTTGTACAGTCCGCACGCCCTGGCTTCGACGGACGGCGTGCGAATCAGACTCCCCGGGCGTCTCGATTCTCTCCCGCCGGGGCAGATCGCGGACCGATACCGGCTTCTGGCACTGGAGCAAGCGGCGCGTGCCCACCGTGGCACGAGGGCCGCCCTTCCCGGCGGGGATGCGCTGCTTCGGGATCTCTACCTGCTCGCCGAAGCTGCCGCGATCGACGCAACGCTGGTGCGCATGTTCCCTCGGCTTGCTGCGGCTCTGAGTGAGGCCCGCCGGGAAGCTGCGGACACCAGGGCGGTCGTTCGCCAGCCCTCCCATCAGGACATCGCGGTCGAGACCCTGGTGCGGGGACTGCTTGCCGCGGATCCAGCACTGCCGCCGGCGCCGTTCGTCGTCGCAGAAACCTCGGAGACCTCGCACCAATGGGCTCAGGCACACCGGCTGACGCTGGCGGGCTTGGGCGGTCCCTATCGGGGCGTAACGCCGGTCCCGCTTTGGGGTGCGATGAACGACGCGTTCGAGGCCCCTGCGACGGCCGCGCCAGGTGAAACCGAGGAAAACTTCTCTCCGCCCGGCCGGAGCCGAACCCTTCCAAGACGCCCACGTATCCGAGAGGCCTCCGAGGATGAGGACGATTCCGAGCCCGGTACCTGGATGGTGCGGGCGGATGATCTGCAGGAGAAGGCCGAAGACCCGGCCGGGCTTCAGCGCCCCGCCGATCGGGATCAGCAGGCGGACGCCGGAGAACTCGCGGATGCACTGTCGGAATTGCCCGAGGCGCGCCTGGTCCGGACGCCGGCGGCGGTGTCCGAGGTACTGGCGGGAGTCGACCCGATCCCCCGCGCACCGGGGCGCCCGATCGGAGCCGCGCCGCGCGGCCTGGCCTATCCGGAGTGGGACTGGCGGGCGGGAGCTTATCGGGATCGCGCCGCGGTTGTCCGGGAGCGAGTGGCCGAGGCGGGGAGCAACGTGTGGGTGGACGCCACGCTGCGCCGGCATTCGTCCATTATCCGCACCGTCCGCCGGGACTTCGAGCGCCTCCGTCCACGGCGCACGCCCCTTCGGCGCCAGCGGGAGGGTACCGATCTGGACGTGGATGCACTGGTCGCGGCTCACGCCGATCGCCGTGGCGGGGGCGTTGCCGATGACCGATTCTATGTCGACACCCGGCCCGTGCGACGTGACGCGGCGATCGCCTTGTTGGTCGACGCGAGTGCATCCACCGATGGGTGGGTCGCCGGCGACCGGCGGATCATCGACGTGGAGAAGGAGGCGTTGCTCATCGTCGGCGAAGCGCTCGCCTCACTGGGCGATCCGCACGCGGTGCTGGCCTTCGCAAGCTCAGGGCCTTCCCGGGTCACCGTCCGGGTGCTCAAGCGCTTCGACGAGGCCGCTGGAGGTGGAGACGTGCACCGCCGGATCGCAGGCCTCGAGCCGGATGGTTACACCCGCGTCGGTGCAGCGCTCCGGCATGTCACCGCGGGGCTTGTGCGCCAGCCGGTGCGGCATCGGTTGCTGCTGCTCCTCTCCGACGGGCGGCCGAACGATGTGGACGAGTACGAGGGACGCTACGGCATTGAAGACACCCGCATGGCAGTCGCCGAGGCCCGGCTCCAGGCTGTCCACGTCTTCTGCCTCACGGTGGACCGGGACGCCCCCCGGTACGCGCCCCGGATCTTCGACCGGGGCTTCGCCGTGCTCTCCCGGGCGGAGCGCCTTCCCAGCGTTCTGACCGCCCTCCTGCGCGATCTCGTGCGGGGGTGAGCTCGGGTGATTCCATTACCCCATCACGTGGTTGGGAGACCGAGAAAATCAAAGCCCCGCGCGTCTCAATCGACGGGGGCGATTATTGAACTTGTGAGATGACGGCCGCTGCCCGATCTTCAGGAATCCTCCCACTCGCAAATCCAAGGGTTTCTCCATGGGCACTAAGACCGGTATCGAGTGGACACAGGCCGTCTGGAATCCCATGACCGGCTGCACGAAGATCTCGCGCGGGTGCGACCACTGTTATGCGGCGGTGGTGGCAGAGCGCCGCACCCGCGCAGTCTATCTCCGCCAGTTGCCCGTGAAGGACACTCCAGAGGGCCGTGCGGATCCCTTCGCTCCGCGGTTCTGGCCCGATCGACTCAACGATCCGCTGAGCTGGCGCCGCCCGATGCGCATTTTCGTGAACAGCATGTCGGACGTGTTCCACGCTCATTTTACCCTGGACATGATTCGCGCCGTGTTCGACGTCATGGTCCGCGCCAACTGGCATCAATTCCAGGTTCTCACAAAGCGTCCCGAACGTGCTGCACGGTTGGCGCGCGAGCTGCCATGGCCAGACAACGTATGGCTCGGTGTCAGCGTGGAGGACATGGCCGTTGCCAGGAGGGTCGACGCACTGCGGGACACGCCGGCCGCGGTGAAGTTCATCAGCGCGGAGCCGCTCTTGGGTCCGGTCGAGGCCCTGAACCTCAGCGGGATTGACTGGGTAATCGGCGGTGGAGAAAGCGGAACCGGTGCGCGGCCCTGTGACCCCGCGTGGGCGCGTGGCCTTCGGGATCTCTGTCAGGCTGAGGACGTAGCCTTCTTCTGGAAGCAGTGGGGCGGATACACGCCGAAGGCGGGAGGCCGTTTGCTAGACGGTGAAGAGTGGAACGAGTACCCTGTCGAAACTGCCTACGCTCGAACGGCGCCTTAGAACTTGAACCCCGAGCTGGTCGGTCCCGTCGGCCTGCCTCTTGGCCCACTCTGCGATCTTCGCTCCAGCGGCATGGTTGGTTGCGAACAGCATCCGGTAAAGTCCCTGCCTTCCAGACAGCTGAACATCCATAACCTTCTCGGCCTTCTCCCAAAGGGCGCCCAGTTTCTGCAGGTAGAGCGCCTCCAGGCGCCTCTTGCATTCAGGCCCTTGTGCCTCGGTGATTCGTTGGTCGAGGATAGGTCTCCAAGACTGGTCGCCGAAAAATGCAGTGATGATATCTGCGTTCCTCTGCGACATTTCCTTGTAGCTCGTTAGCCGGTTGAGTCCCATCTCAAGTGGGAACAAAAGGTAGAGATCGACGCTTTTGTGTCCCATGCTTCCGAGAGCCTCAACCGTTGCCCAGGGCAGTTGGCGGGGCGCTTCTATGTCGGCGAAGACAAGGAGGTAGTCCTCCTGGTGACAGTTCGCCAACAGGCGCTGAACGAGCGAGTTGGCGTCGCCATGCTCGTGGCGAATACAACTCGACGGCACTACGCACTGGCCCGCGGCAACGAGCTTGTCCACCCGCTGCCGGAGTGCCTTGTGGTCCTGAAGATCAAGATTGACGAGGTGGGCGTCCGTGAAGGAGAGGTCTCGGCGTCGCTTACCCGTGCTCCTGAGGGCCGTAAGCGCGCCCGACTCGACTTCCTCTCCCGATCTGCGAATGAGATTGATTCCGGGGCCGGCAAAGAGGTCCACGTAGACTCGCCGCCGTTTCTTCTCAGTGGCGTCGATCGCGGGCGGGCAGAAGAACTGGATGAACGCGAGCTTCTTTCGCGCGTAGTCTCCGGTGACACGGGCCACCAGACCGTCACTAGCTACCGCCGACTCACGTTCCATGTCCCTCGGTTCGCCTGGAATCTCGCGGCGCTGACACAAATTCTGACACAACGGGAAACCAAACTGCTCGATGATCAAAGCCCCGCGCGTCTCAATCGACGGCGGGGCTTTCACTTGCGTCAATGGGCGATGAGGGACTTGAACCCCCGACCTCGCGCATGTGAGGCGCGCGCTCTAACCAGCTGAGCTAATCGCCCGGGCCAAGGGGCCGAAACTCTAACCGGATGTCGCGAGGGCGGCAAGCACCTCGCCCGCCGTCACCGCCGCGACGCCGCGCTTTCCTACAGTTACCCCGGCCGCCACTGCCGCCAGACGCGCCGCATCCAGGGTGGACGCCCCGGCCGCGAGTCCCATCGCCACCCACGCCGTGGCCGTGTCTCCCGCGCCTGAGATATCGAAGACCTCCCGCGCCCGGGCATGGATTCGCGTCAGCCGCCCCTCTCCGGCGACCAGAATCATGCCGTCGCTGCCCAGAGTGATCAGCAGTTCCTCGGCGCCGACTCGCCGGCGGACCGCCGCCAGCGCCTCTCCCCGCCGCAGATCCACCCCCGAACCCACCGCCGCCATCAATTCGCGCCGGTTGGGCTTGAACACGGTCGCCCCGGCATAGTCGAAGAAGTGGCGGAACTTGGGATCCACCACGATCGGAACGCCGCGCTGCTTCGCCGCGCCGATCAGTAGCTTGATGAGCGGCGTGCTACACACGCCTTTGTCGTAGTCCTGGAAGACCAGGACCTGGGCCTCGACCAACGCATCCGAGGCCGCGGCCGCCAACTGGGCGCGATCTTCCGCCGATACTTCGTCCTCTCGCTCCTCGTCGATCCTCACCACCTGCTGGTTGCGCGCCACCACCCGGGTCTTGTTGGTGGTCGGCCGATCGCGCACCGTGAGCATGAGATCCCGGACCCGCGCTCCCGCCACCGCTGCCCGCAACTCGGCTCCCGCCGCATCTTCCCCGACCACGCCCACCAGGGCGCAGGTCCCGCCCGCCGCGGTGACATTCGCCGCGACATTGGCCGCCCCACCCGGGGTTACCCGCCGTTCCGCGATGCGAACCACCGGAACCGGCGCCTCGGGAGAGAGTCGCTCCGCCTCTCCCATCAGGTGGCGGTCGAGCATCGCGTCTCCCACGACCAGCACCCGGACTCCGCGGATTGCGGCGACCAGCTCGCGCTCAGTCATGCAGCGCCCCACCGGTCGAGAAGCCGAGGGTGACGCCGAGGCGTCCCACGAAGCGGTCGTCCGTCTTGCCCGACTGGTTGCCGGCGTTGGTCACGTGGTGATAGCCGGCGCTCGCGGTGAGGCGGAACGGACCTTGATCTCCGCTCACCCCGACGGCGGCGCGCCAGGTCTTCTCCACGGTCCCGATGAACAGGGTCGGCGTGTTCCCGCGCGCGGTTCCGGAGGGAGGGAAGGGATCGTCGAGGCTGCCTTCGCCCTGGCGTGACAGAGTCAGCTCCGGGGTCACCAACCAGTGCCTGGTGACGGGTGCGGTGGTAAAGAACGAAAGCTGGTCATCATCGGCGAAATTGCGGCCGATGCCGATTCCCGCATCGGTGAAATTCTCGAAAGGATCCGAGGACCGGAACGCGAGACTCGACGCCTGGGTATAGAGCGCCCGCCAGGCCACGCTCCGAAACAGCGGTCCAAAGGCGGAAACGGTAAAGGCGTAGCGATCGGGAGTGCGGTCGGGCCCGCTCCGGTCCTTGTACTGGATGTCGTCGATCGCGAGCTGCACGGCGAGTGTCGTGCGCTGCAGGAACCGCCACTGCAGGTCGAGCCCGACAATCACGTTGCCGTCGTCCCCGAGGCCGTACTGGTTGGCGAGCAGCAGCAGGGTGACGGGATTGCGGAACCGGGCATCGAAGGACCGGTCGACTCCCGAGAGCACCGTCGTTCCCCACAGGGCCAGGTTGAAGCGCCGGGTAAGCTGCGCCGAGAGGCGGTGCGCGAAGTAGTAGCGCTTGACGACCTGGTTCAGGGTGTCGGACTCGTCGCGCAGCTGCGAGGCCTGGGCCAGCAGCTTCACCTGTCGATTCCCGACTTCGATTGCCAGCGTGGGCCGGCCATATCCGAAGGCGCTGAGCGGCAGGCCGTACACGCCCTGAGGCCCCCACTGCTGATCCATCTGCCCATAGAACGCGCTGAACCAGCGGAACTGCGCGGTGAGATAGGCCTCGACCATCCGCCCGGTAACATCCAGATCTTTGCGTCCCGGCCAGTCCGGGTCATCGGGCAATCGGGTCTCGATGGCCGGCCGGCTCACCAGGCCCACGTTGCCGAAGATGCCGGTCAATCCCAACTCGACGTAGGGCTGGACTCCGTCGGGGCCTGCCGGGTGGACGAGGTCCCGGCGCGCATCGCTGTAGGCCTGACCCCCGGCGCGCGGCTCCACTTGCCAGCGCGCCTTGTCGCCCGGGTCGGCAAAGGCGCTCAAGAGTTCCCGGACCAGGCCGGAATCGCGGGCGGTGCCCGCCGAATCGGCGTGGGCGAGGGCGCGCACCGCATCGATCCGCCGGAATGGGCGCACCATGGGTGACGGGTCCTCGATGTCGCCCAGCGCGATCAGATGCTCGAGGGCCGGGAGACGGGGGTCATCCAGCGGGATGTAGGGCGAAGCCTGGGCAGCCGCGTGCGAACCGCAGATCGCGAGCGCGACCGCGGCGGTCAGGATTGGGCGAGGCATGGGCGGAAGGTAAGGCGGGAGGCGGGAGAGGGAAGACGGGAGACGGGAGACGGGAGACGGGGAGCGGGTGAACGGCGAACGGTGAACGGGGAACGGTGAACGGTGAATGGGGAGGAGCTGAAGCTGAGGATTACCTCATCCCGAGCGAAGCGAGGGACCTGCTATGCAAACCTTAGCGCCAAGGTGAGGAGATTAGGTCCTTCGTCGCTGCCTCGCGATGCTCGGGCACGCTCCTCGGGATGAGGTGTCTCCACATTCCGCTCTTCCCGTTCTCCGTTCCCCGTTCCCCGTTCCCGTTCCCCGTTCACCGTTCACCGTCTCCCGCTTTATCTTCCCGCCCATGGACTTCCGGATCGAATCCACCCGCGGCGGCGTGGTCGAGTCCATCCATCGGGTTTCCGCGGCCGTGGTGGATGCGAAAGGCCGGCTGGTGGCCTCGGCCGGCGATCCCTCCCTGGTGACATTCTGGCGCTCCGCCGCCAAGCCGTTCCAGGCCATTCCCCTGGTGAGCGATGGGGCGGCGGACCGCTGGCAGTTCGACGAACGGGCGCTCGCCCTGGCCTGCGCCTCCCATTCCAGCGAGCCGGTCCATCGCGAGTTGGCCGAGGGCGATGCTGCAGGCAGATCGGACTCACCGAGAGCGCCCTGGCCTGCGGTCCCCATCCGCCTTTGGGCCCGGCCATCGCGGAGGCGGTGGTGCGGCACGGGATTACGATGTCGCCCTGCTGGAGCAACTGCTCGGGGAAGCATGCCGGCATGCTGGCCCTGGCGCTGCACCACGACTGGCCCATCGCGGGGTACCAGACGCAGGGCCATCCGGTACAGGAGCGGATCCTCCAGGAAGTCACCCGCTGGACCGGCGTCCCTTCGGAACAATTGCTGCAAGCGGTGGACGGATGTACCACTGTATGCTTCGGCCTTGCCGCTCGAGGCGATGGCCCTGGCCTATGCCCGGTTTGCTTCGAGCAAGGAAACGGCGGCGGTGCGACTCAGGACGGCGATGGTGCGCCATCCCGACCTGGTGGCGGGTAGCGGGCGCCCCTGCACCGACATCATGACCGCCGGTGCCGGACGCCTGGTCGCCAAGATCGGGGCCGACGGCATCTACTGCGCCGGCGTCGATCCCGGGTGGCCTGGGTATCGCGCTCAAGGTGGAAGACGGAGACATGCGGTCGTCATCGGTGGCGCTGCTCGGGCGTGCTGAGACAACTCGAGGCCACGCATCCCGTTGAAGCTCGATCTGGCCACGCCCGCCGGAGGCTGTCGCGCGACACGCCGAACTGGTCACACGAAATACCCGGGGTGTGGTGACCGGTAGACCCGGGCGGCTGGGGAGCTGCATTTTCCAGGGCACTAGCTGCGGGAGCCGGGTTGGATCTCCGCCCGGCAGGAGCCTATCCTGATGGCGAAGCAAGACAATCTCGATCAGCCCACCCTGCACCTGGTGCGCTTCGCCGCCGCGATCGCCCAGGGCTACGAGCCCGAGCTGCGGGAACGCGCGGCACCGCTCAAGACGGCACAGGTGCCGGTGCCCTGGGTGGAGGAGTTGCTGCTCCAGTCGGTGCTGATGGTCGGCTATCCGCGGACCCTGATCGCCTTCGGGGTGTGGCGGAAGGTGGGACGGGTTCCCGCGCCGCCGATGGATCCCGACGCCGATTACCAGATGCGTGCCGGAATGGACCCAGCGGGGTGAGGAGACCTGCGCCCGGATCTACGGCGACAACTACCGGAAGCTCCGGGAGAACATCAAGGAGCTGCACCCGGCGATGGATCTCTGGATGGTGACCGAAGGCTACGGCCGGACGATGGCGCGTCCCGGATTGGACCTGCTGCGGCGGGAACTGTGCACCGTGGCCCAGATGGCCGTCCTCGAAGCGCCCCGTCAGCTCCACTCGCACCTGCGCGGAGCGCTCCACGCCGGCGGCAGCTTCGAGCAGGTGGATGGCGTCCTGTCCGTGGTCAATCCGCTCTTGTCCTACGATCAGTGGAAAAAGGTGAAGGAGCTGTGGAATGGGGTGAAGGAGGCGTGGGTGGAGGAGCGAGTCGATAGTCGATGGTCGATGGTCTAGGGTCTGGAGTCTAGAGTCTGAGTCTGGAGTCTAGGGTCAGTCTCGCTTTCATCACGTCCTACGTCCCACGTCCTCACGTCCTCACGTCCTCTCGACTCATCGACTCTAGACTGACGACTCTCGACTCCATGTTCATCGACCACGCCATCGTCAAAGTCACCGCCGGGACCGGTGGCAGCGGCGCGTGCTCCTTCGCCCGGTTCAAGTACCGGCCCAAGGGCGGGCCCGACGGCGGCGATGGAGGACGGGGCGGGTCGGTTTACGTGCGGGCCGACGGCGAACCTCGCCACCCTGCTGGACTACCGCTACCGCACCGACTGGAAAGCGGAACGCGCCGGGCACGGGAAGGGGAAGAATCAGACCGGCGCCTCGTCCGAGGACGTGTACCTGCCGGTCCCGCCCGGAACCGTGCTCAAGGATGTGAGCACCGGCGAAACGATAGGCGAAGTCCTGGCGTCGGGCGACGAGGTGCTGGTCGCCAAAGGAGGACGAGGCGGTCGAGGTAATGCGCGCTTCGCCACCGCGACCCATCAGTCGCCTCGGGAATGGGAGCCGGGCGAAGAAGGCGAAGCACGGGAAATCGAGCTCACCCTCAAGCTGATCGCCGACGTGGGGCTGGTGGGAGAGCCGAATGCCGGCAAGAGCACCCTGCTCTCGGTGATCTCCGCCGCTCGGCCCAAGATCGCCGACTATCCGTTCACCACACTCGCCCCCAACCTCGGCGTGGTCGGGCTTGAGCGGGCACCGCACCTTCGTCGTCGCGGACATTCCCGGCATCATCGAGGGCGCGCACCAGGGGAAGGGGCTCGGCCTTCGCTTTCTGCAGCACGTCGAGCGCACCCGACTGCTCGCCTTCCTGGTTCCGCTCGACGCTCTAGATCCTCAGGCCGTCTATGAGGGGCTTCGCAAAGAGATCCGCCTCTACAGTGATGCCCTTTATCAAAAGCCTCATGTCGTCGTGCTGTCCAAGCGGGACCTGCTGCCTGCCGGAGATCCGTTGCCGGCGCTTGAGCTGGACGATGCCCGCGGTGTGATCGCCGTTTCTTCCGCCGCGGGAACCGGCCTCGAGGAATTGAAGGAGTATTTGTGGAAGGCGGTGAGCGAGGTGCGCGGAGAGGAGGCCGTGGAAGGCGATGCGTCGGGTGAATTCGGAGTGGAGGAGGAATGGGAGACCTAGACGACGAACGGGCCATGTACCTGGCCATCGCGATGACACCGGGCATCGGACCCCACCGTCTCGCCACTCTGCTTCAAGCCTGCAGCACTGCACTCGGCGCCCATTCGGCGCCGTTCGCGTTTTTGTGCGGGTTGCCCGGGTTTTCCCGTGCCGCGGCGACCGCGGTCCGCGAGGCGCGGGTCGAGGAAGGGTACCGTCTGCTACGCCAGGCCGAGGAGATGGGCGCCCGGGTGCATGACCCCGCAGGATGTGGAATATCCCGCGTTGCTCCGCACCATCGGCGAGCCGCCGCCGGTGCTGTTTCTCTTGGGGGCTGTCGGGCTGCTCGATCGTCCCGCGGTCGCGATCGTGGGCAGCCGAGACCACTCGCTCTACGGTGCCGAGGTTTGCCGCACCCTCGCGACGGCGGCGGCGCGGCGGGGCATTGTGGTCGTCAGCGGGATGGCGAGGGGCCTCGATGCGGTGGGCCACCTGGCGGCACTGGATGCGGGCGGTGGCACCATCGGCGTCCTGGGCAATGGGCTGGGTGTCGTCTATCCCGCGGCCAACCGCGCGCTTTACGAGCGGGTAGCCGCCCAGGGATTGCTGATCACCGAATTTCCCGCCGGGCGAGCGGCCCAGCGTCCACACCTTCCCCCGACGAAACCGATTGATCAGCGCGCTGGCGCGGGCGACGGTCGTGGTCGAGGCGGCAGTCGGCTCTGGTGCCCTTATCACGGCTGACGCCGCGCTGGACCAGGGACGGGATGTCATGGCGGTTCCGGGAAACATCACCAGCCACACTTCCGTCGGTACCAACCGCCTGATCCGTGACGGGGCGATACCGATTCTGGAGGCGGCGGACCTGTTGGGGTTGTATCCGGAGGCGGACGAGCCGGTCGAGGCGGACAGGGCGGGCAAGCTTGCCCCGAGCGGAAGCGAGGGGGCGGACGAGGCGGACACGACGGATCCGACTCTGACCGAAACTGAGCAGCGGATGCTCGGGGCGATGGGGACTACACCTGCTCTAGTCGACGAGCTCGCCGCCAAGGCACAGGTTCCCGTTCCCGAAGCCCTGTCGGCCTTGTTCACCCTGGAGGTGGCGGGTCGGGTAGAGCAGGAACCAGGATGGGTCTTCCGGATCGCTACCGGAAGGCGATAAGCGGCGGATCTTATTCGATCTCGTTCTCATGGTGCGAAGTGCTGTCGGCGTCGGACGGTGTCGCGAGAGTTTCGGCCTTTCCGGGCCAGGCCGGGGGTGCCAGGGTTACGCTCCACTCCTCCCAGAGCGTGGCCAGTTCCTGCACCTTGTGAGGGAACTTCGAGGCCAGGTCGGTGGACTCGGATGGATCGGTTGTCAGGTTGAATAACCAGCGCGGCGGGGCGTTGTTTGCGGTCACCGCGGCCCTAGGCGGCTGAGAGCGACCCTGCATACTCACAAGCTTCCAGCCTCCCTGCCTTACAGCCCACCCTCTGCCCAAGCGCCAGTAAAGGGCGTCGTGCGGCGCGCTCGTGTCTTCTCCATTCAGAAAGGGAAGCAGGTTCACCCCGTCGAGTTTCCACTCCGGTCTGACCGAGACACCGGCCGCCGCCAACGCGGTGGGCAGTATGTCGAGTTGAATGACCGGCTGGTCGTACGTCTTCCCGGCCGGGAGGTGACCCTTCCACTGCACCAGAATTGGCACCCGGATTCCGCCTTCCCACATGGTGGTCTTGCCGCCCCGAAGGATCCCATTGTCTGCAACCTTGGGCCATCCTCCGTTGTCGCTGAGGAAGAAAATCAGGGTACGTTCCTCCTGGCCGGTCAGTCGCAGCCTCGCCATGACCTCGCCGATGGCGTCGTCCATGGAAGCCTGCATCGCCGCGTAGGTTCGCCGTCCTGAATCGGGTATATCCTCAAACTGCTGGAGCTTTTCTGGGGACGCTTGCAGCGGCGGGTGGTCGGCATTGAAGGCGAGGCACAGGAACCAGGGCCTGTCTCGGTGACGAGCCACGAAAGCAGACGCTTCTCGCCCGAACGCTTGGGTGAGGTACTCCGCCTCCGCGACAGGCTTGTCACCCCTGCGAAGGGCATTCCAGTCGGATCCCACCTTGGGCGAGAAGTAGGCGTGCTGGCCGCCCAGGAAGCCGAAGAACTCGTCGAACCCTCGCTCCAGCGGGACCATGTCAGCGCCGGTGCCCAGGTGCCATTTCCCGATCATCCCCGTGACATATCCAGCGGCCTTCATCCGCTCGGGGAACGTGGTCTCTGAGGCGGGGAGGCCCTCTGCTGCGTGACCCTCTCCTGGCTCCTGGTCGGGATTAAACTCGTGTCCGTAGCGTTGCTGGTACCGGCCGGTAAGGAGGCCTGAGCGAGTGGGGCTGCACATGGGGGCGCTGACGTAGCCCGAAGTGCAGCGGATGCCGTTCAAGGCGAGGGAGTCGATGTGGGGGGTCGGGATGTCCTTGCTTCCATTGACCCCGATATCGGCATACCCCATGTCGTCTGCGATGATGACGAGAACATTGGGTTTCCTCGAGACCTGAGAGTTTACGCAGGCGACGCACAGCAGTGCGATCAGGAGCTGTTTCACGGGATCGGGAGGAAGGGGGAGCCCGGCTTGCCGGCTATCGGGGGCGGCGGCCGGCGCGGTGACGTAATGTAACATTGCTCCTACATGCCGCAGGAGCTGGCGGGTCAGGTAGAGAAGTGGTCGGGCGGGCTGTTTGCGAGGGCGAGTCTCCCGTCTCCCGTCTCCCTCTCCCGTCTCCCACCTTACCCTTCACCCATGCACCTCTACATCCACGTCCCCTTCTGCGCCCGACGCTGCAGCTACTGCGATTTCGCGATCGCGGTGAGACGCAGCGTGCCTGCCGCCCGGTTCGTCCAACGGGTTCTGGAGGAGTGGGGCACCTGGCAGGAGCACCCCGCCTGGAACGACTCGCCGACTCTGGATACGGTCTATTTCGGCGGCGGTACCCCCTCGCTCCTCGAGCCGGAGCTCATTGGGAAACTGCTCGAGACGGTGAACCGGTCACGCGGCATCGTCGCGGGCGCGGAAGTCACCCTCGAGGCCAACCCGGACGACGTGGATGCCAAACGGGCCGCCTCCTGGCGTGGCCGCGGGAGTGAACCGGGTTTCGCTCGGGGTGCAGTCCTTCGAGCCGCTGGTACTGCGCTGGATGCATCGGACTCACACCCGGGAGCAGGTGCCGGCGGCGGTCGCCGCTCTCCGCAAGGCGGGGTTCGAGAACATTTCCCTGGACCTCATCTTCGGTCTTCCGGCGGAGCTGGGGCGGAGTTGGGAGGCCGACCTCGCGGCCGCACTGGCTCTGGCCCCCGACCACCTCTCGCTCTACGGTCTGACCGTCGAGTCTCATACGCCCTCTGATGCACTGGATCGAACGAGGGGAAACCCGGCCAGCGCCGGAGTCGGGATTCGTCGAGCAGTTTCTCGCGGCGCATACGCTTCTCTCGGATTCAGGATTCGACCATTACGAGGTGTCCAACTACGCCCGCCCCGGATACCGCGCGGCTCATAACTCGGCCTACTGGCGGAGAGCCCCGTATGTGGGACTCGGTCCGTCGGCCCACAGCGGACTGGGCAACGAACGCCGCTGGAATCTTCGGGAATGGGCGGCGTATGACACGGCCCTGGAGAACGGGCAATCGGTGATCGAGGGACGCGAGTTGCTGGCGGACGCTGCTCTTCGGCTGGAGGAGCTGTATCTCGGACTGCGCACGTCCGATGGTTTGCCCGAGTCCAAAGTGCCTGCCCAGCACCAGGATGGGTGGATTGAGGCGGGCTGGGTGGAGCGAAATGCCGGCCGGCTCCGGCTCACACCGGAGGGCTGGCTGCGGCTCGATGCATTGGTAGCTGAGATTGCCTGAGAACAGATTAAATTATTGTCATGCCTTCGCATGACTCTCTGAATGACCGCCAGGCCAGGGTGCTCGAGGCGGTCATCCAGACCTTCATCCAGACCGCCGAGCCCGCGGCCAGCCAGGCCGTAGTGCAGCGCAGCGGGCTGGGAGTCTCCTCCGCGACCGTTCGCAACACGATGAGCGAGCTGGAGGAGAAGGGCTACCTCTACCATCCGCACACCTCGGCCGGCCGGATTCCCACCGATCTGGCCTACCGCTGGTACGTGGACAACCTGATGCGGCTCTCTCCCCCCAGCCGGGAAGAGCGGGATCTCATCAAGTCGGAGATGCCTTCGACTCGCACGGCGGTGGAAGAGATTCTTCGCCGCGCGGCCCAGGTGCTCGGCGTGCTGACCCAGGAGCTGGGAGTCGCGGTGGGTCCCACCTTCGATCAGGTGGTGCTCGAACGGCTGGACCTGGCGCAGGTGGCGACCGATCGGTTGCTGCTGGTGCTCAACCTGCGAAGCGGCACGGTGCGGACCATTTTCGTCCAGGTGCCGGGAACCATTGCCTCGGACAGCGTGCAGCGGGTGGCCCAGATCCTGAACGAGCGGCTCGCCGGCCTCACCCTCAAGGACATCCGCGTATCTCTGGGAGATCGCCTCCGGGACGTCGAACACTCGAGCGGAGGGCGGCGAGCTGCTGAACATTTTCATCGCCGAAGCGGAGGAGCTGTTTGGACTCGGCTCCGACGACTGAGGCGGTCATGCTGGGAAGCGCCCAGATGCTGGCGGAGCAGCCCGAGTTCGCCTCCAACGACCGGATGCGCGAGCTGCTCGACCTGACCGAACGCCGAGATCGTCTGCACCGGGCGCTTGAAGTCCGTCGGACGAGAGGACTCACCATCACCATCGGTGGAGAAAACACCGACCCTCGATTCGGCCGGGTTCACCCTGGTGACATCGGCCTATCGGACGGGGGACTTGAGCGGCGTCATCGGCGTCATCGGACCAACCCGGATGCCGTATGACAAGATCATCGGGCTGGTGGATCACACCAGCCGACTGGTGGAAGGATTGATGGAGTGAGCGAGTACTACGAAATGCTCGGCGTGACGCGCGCAACGCGTCCGAGAGCGAGATCAAGAAGGCCTATCGGAAGCTCGCGCTCGAGCTCCATCCGGATCGGAATCCCGACCCGGTCGCCGAGGCACGCTTCAAGGAGATCACCGAGGCCTACGAGGTGCTGCGGGATCCCCAGAAGCGGGCGATGTACGACCGCTACGGCAAAGCCGGGCTGGGTGGGGCGGCCGGCTTCGGCGGGTTCCACCACGTCGATCTGAGCGAAGCGCTCAACATCTTCATGCGGGACTTCGGCGGCTTCGACTCGTTCTTCGGCGGCGGGGCGCAGGCCAAGGCCGACGCTCGGCGCGGCCAGGACATCCGGGTGACGGTGAAGCTCTCGCTGACCGAGGTGGCCACCGGCGCCAAGCGGAACGTCAAGCTCAAGACCCTGGTGCGCTGCTCCGCCTGCGAAGGCTCCGGCGCGCTCAGGGGCACCGGGTCGGTAACCTGCACGACTTGCGGGGGAAGCGGCGAGGTCCGGCGGGCTGCCCGCAGCATGTTCGGGCAGTTCGTGTCGGTGTCTCCCTGTCCCACCTGCGCCGGCGAAGGGCGAATCGTCACGACGCCCTGCGAAGTGTGCCGCGGTGAGGGTCGGGTCAGGGAAGACAAGACGGTGCAGGTCGAGATCCCCGCGGGCGTCTCCGAGCAGAACTATCTGACGCTGCGGGGGCAGGGAGCTGCGGGCCCGCGCAACGGTCCCAGCGGAGACCTGCTGGTCATGATCGAGGTGAAGCCGGACGAACGCTGGGTAGCGTGACGGAGACAATCTGATCATGGACCTGCCGCTCTCCTTTTCGCAGGCGGCGTTGGGAATGTCGATCACGGTGCCCACTCCCTATGGAAACGAGCAGGTCAGCGTTCCCTCCGGGACGCAGGGGGGCACTGTGCTGCGCCTCAGGGGCAAGGGATTGCCTCGGCTGGGGCAGGGTGGCAACGGCGATGTGTTGATTCGAACCAATGTCTGGACCCCGGAGTCGCTGACCGAGGAGCAGGCTCAACTGTTCCAGCAGCTGGCCCGGGTCGAGGGCGACCCTCCAAAACGGCAAGGAGGCTGGTGGAGCAAGCTCAAGGAAGCGCTGGGCGCGTGACCTGGTACTCGATCGAGGTTCATGCCGCGCCCGACCGGCGGGACGCCGTTGCCGCCTGGTTGGTGGACCGGACGGGGCAAGCGGTCGAGGAGCGGGCGGACGGCACCCTGGTTTCCTTCGCGCTCGATCTGGCCTCGGCCGATGCACTCGAGAGGGATCTCGCTGCCGCGCACGGTTCGGACATCCCCATGGCCCACCGCGAGGAGCCGGAGGTGGACTGGACCACCGCCTGGCGCAGCGGCCTCACCGCGAGACGGGTCGGCAGGTTCAACCTCGTTCCTTCCTGGCTGCGGGCCGAACCCAGACCCGGCGAGCTGGTGATCGTCATCGATCCGGAGATGGCGTTCGGTAGCGGAGAACACGGCTCGACTCGCGCCGCCCTGCTGTTGCTCGAACGTTTTGTCCGTCCGGGCGATACCGTGCTCGATCTGGGGACCGGTAGCGGAATCCTGACCATCGCGGCCAAGAAGATGGGCGCCGGCTGTGCCGTCGGGTGTCGAGGTCGATGAAGACGCCCTCGAGGTCGCCGCTGCGAATGCCGCCCGCAACGGCCTGGCTGGGCAGGTCACCTTCCTCGAGGGAGACGCCGCGCAGATCACCCCGCTGCTCGCCCCTGCCGATGTGATCGTCTCGAATATTCTGCGACTCATCAACGCGGCGCTCTTGCCCGAGGTCCATGATGCAATCCGCTCTGGCGGAATCGCCATTTTCTCCGGCATGGAGCTGAGCGAGGCGGATGAGTTCCGCCGTCCGCTGCTGGAGGCGGGTTTCGTCATGGTTGATGAAGTGGTGGACGAGACCTGGTGGGCGGTGGCCGCGCGCCGTCCGTGATTACCCTGTTCGCCGCGCCGGGAAGCCTGCAGACCGGCGCCACGATCGAGCTGGACGATGCGGAGGCGCACCACCTGAAGGTGCGGCGGGGGCAAGCGGGCCTGCGAGTGAGACTGGTCGATGGCTCCGGAGCTGTCGGGGAAGCGCTGCTCGAGATGCGGCCAGCAGGAATCCAGGCCGTCGTTGCGTCGGTGACCCGGATCGAGCACCCTGCTCCTCTCACTCTCGCGGTCGGCGCAGGCGATCGGGACCGGTTCGGCCTCCTGATCGAGAAAGCGGTCGAGCTGGGCGCGACCGAGATGGTACCGCTCGAGGTGGAGCGCGCCGTGGCCGTCGCCTCCCGCATTCGGGAACGCCATCTCGAAGGGACTGCGTCGCCGGGCGCGCGAAGCGATGAAGCAGTGCGGCAGCGCCTGGGTCCTCTCGCTGCAGGAGCCACGGAGCCTGCAGGATTTCCTCGCCCAGCCCAGAACGGGCGCAGCCTGGTTGGCGGATCGCCGAAGGCGAATCGCTGCCTCGAGTTGGACCCTGCGGAGGCGGTGACCGTAGCCATCGGCCCTGAGGGTGGCTTCACCGAGTCGGAGTCTAAGGAATTCCGGCGCGCCGGATTCCGTCTCGTGTCACTCGGTCCCTACACCATGCGTTTCGAGACGGCCGGACTGGTTGCGCTGGCCGCAGTGTGGCAGGCTCGTCGGGGAGGTGAACATGGCTGATTGCATCTTCTGCAAGATCGCCACGGGAGAGATCCCCGCGCGGATCGTCCGCCGCACTCCGGATGCCGTGGCGTTCTACGATCTCCAGCCCCAGGCACCGACTCACGTGCTGGTGATCCCCACCAAGCATCTCGGCGCGGTGCGCGATGCCAAGGGCCCGGATCTCGGCGTTGCTGGGCAAGCTGCTCTCGTTCGCGTCGGAAGTCGCCAGCGAACTGGGACTCGATGCGCAGGGTTACCGGCTGGTGAGCAATACCGGGCCGGATGGAGGGCAGTCGGTCTTTCACCTGCATTTCCATCTGCTCGGCGGCCGCAAGATGACCTGGCCCCCGGGGTGAGTACTCCTTCGTGCGCTTGTCGCCCCGGAAGTCATCCTCTAAGTTTCGCCGCCTCAACCCTTATGGCTCCGAGAGGTGAGTTGGCGCATGTCGGAAATCGTCATTCATGATGACGAAGACTTCGAGCGGGCACTCAAGCGATTCAAGAAGAAGTGCGAGAAGGCGGGGATTCTGACCGACCTCCGGAAACACCGCCACTACGAAAAGCCCAGCGAGAAGAAGAAGAGAAAACAGGCTTCCGCTCAGCGGAAAGACCGCCGCCCGTATCCCCGTGTCGACACCGCCTAGCCTCCGAGATTCTCTTCAGGCCAGAATGAACTCAGCCCGCAAGGCTGGGGAGAAGGACCTGACCCTGGTCCTCGGCACCACGCTCGCCGCGATCAAGAACAAGGAGCTGGAGCTGGGCCGGTCGGCTAACGACACTGAAGTGGTGGACATTCTCCGCAAAGGGGTCAAGACTCGGAAGGAGTCGGTCGAGCAATTCACCACGGCGAAGCGATTGGACTTGGCGGAGAAGGAAACGGCGGAGATCAGGATGCTGGAGCAGTTTCTCCCTCCGGCTGTGGACCCCGCGGAAGTGCGCGCGGCGGTACGAGCGGCGATCGCGGCTGGAGCAACCGACATCGGAAAGGTCATGCAGGCGGTCATGCCGCAATTCAAGGGACGGGTGGATGGCAAGGAGCTCAATGGCATCGCCCGCGAGGAGTTGAAGGCGGGATGACGGAGCAGGATCACATGGCTTCCCCGCACGGGGTGCTGGTGTCCGCGGACGCCGGCACCCCGTTCGCATTGGCGGACGACGATGGATTCGAGGCGCTCGAGCTTGCCGCGGTCCTGGAGCGGGTCGCGGCCTATGCCGCCGGCCCGCTGGGTCGCGAGGCGGTGCTCGCGCGCCGGCCCAGCGACGATGTGGCCTGGATTGCGGGTGAGCTGCAAACGGTGGCCGAATCGGCGCGTCTGGCACGGGAGAACCACGGGATAACGGCCGAGCCGGTGCCGGAAATCGATTCCGCGCTGTCCCGACTGCGGGTGGCGGGCAGCGTGCTCGAGGGGTCGCAGCTGCTCGGGATCAGGCGGACGCTGGTCGCCGCTCGCCTGGTCGTCGCCGAGCTCAAGCGCGTGGCGCCCGACGCCCCTCGGACCGCCCTCTACGAGCGTCCACTGCCGGACAAATCGCTGGAACGGCGGCTGACGCTCGCCTTCGACGATGACGGCCAGTTGCTGGATTCGGCCAGTCCTTCTCTTGCCGCGGCACGCCGGGAAATCCGCGCCGCGCGCGAGCGGCTGGTCCAGAAACTCGATGCAATGCTCCGCCACCTGGGCGGGGAAGGGGCCGTCACGCTGCGCGACGGCCGCTATGTGATTCCGGTCGCCCGGGAGCTGAGAGGCCGGCCCGATGGCATCGTCCACGGAGAATCGGCCAGCGGCGCCACGCTCTTCATCGAGCCATCGGCGGTCATCGGATTGGGCAACGAGCTGCGCGAGGCGGAACTGCGCGCGGAGCGCGAAGAGTTGCAGGTCTATCGCGATCTCACCGAGCTGGTCCGCCCGGAGCGTGACAGCATCGCTGAGATCCACTCGATGTGTGTGGCGGTGGACGATCTGGTCGCTCGGGCGCGCTACGCCGCGGCGGTCGAAGGCGAGGCTCCCGCGGTCGCTCCTGCCCCCGCGGGGCTCACCATCGTCAACGGGCGCCATCCGCTGCTGCTCGCGGCTGCCGTTCAGGAACCGAGGCGGACCGGCGGACCGGCGGACCGGCGGACGCGGCAGCCGCCGAGCCGCCGAGCCGCGTAGTTCCCTTCGATCTCGAGCTCGAACCCGGACCAGCGCACCGTCCTGATCAGCGGGCCGAACACCGGCGGCAAATCCGTCTTGCTCAAGGCGGTCGGACTTGTGCTGCGCCCTGGCGCAGAGCGGAATCATTCCACCGGTGGGTCCGGGCAGCCGATTGCCGGTGTTTCGCCGCATCTTCGCCGACATCGGAGATCGGCAATCGATTGCCGCGAGCCTCTCAACCTTCAGCGCCCATGTCGCGGTGCTGAGAAGGATCCTGGACCTCGCCGATGATGGGACGCTGGTTCTGCTGGATGAAATCGGCAGCGGGACCGATCCGGCCGAAGGCGCGGCTCTGGCGGGCGCGGTGCTGCTGTCGCTGACACGGCGCGGAACGATCACGCTCGCGACCACCCACCTCGGCGCTCTGAAAGAGCTGGCCTCCCGTGCGCCTGGGGTGGTCAACGCCTCGCTACAATTCGATTCGGCGACGCTGCAGCCTTCCTATCACTTCCAGAAGGGCGTGCCCGGTCGTTCCTATGGACTCGCGATCGCGCGACGCCTGGGGCTTCCTGAAGCGGTACTGACCGAAGCGGAGCAGCAGATTCCCGATGCCGAGCGAAACCTGGACGCCCTTTTGGCGTCGGTCGAGGAACGGCAACGGGAGCAGGCACGGCGCGAAGCGGATCTCGAGGCACGGGAAGCTGAAGCCGAGTCGCTTCGGGTGCGGCTCGAGTCTCAGGCCACGACCCAGGGAGTCCGCGAGGCGGAGCTCAAGCGCAAGGAGAAGGAAGCCGAGCGTGCCGCGAGAGAGCAG
The DNA here is from genome assembly GCA_963788625.1 of uncultured Gemmatimonadales bacterium. Classification (GTDB taxonomy): domain Bacteria; phylum Gemmatimonadota; class Gemmatimonadetes; order Gemmatimonadales; family GWC2-71-9; genus DATBGE01. The sequence goes on from CAWBHB010000001.1 coordinate 2,186,913, forward strand.
TCTCGCAGCCTCCTCCTCGAGGCTCGGCAACGAGTCGAGGAGGCGATCGCCAAGGCCCGCGAAGCAGGAGACGAGGGCGCTGCGCGCGAGGCTCGCCGGCTGGTTGAAGAGGCGGCGCGGATGGAGGCGGGAGAGACTCGCGCGGCTTGGCGGCTCGGCGGCTGCGGGCGGCACGGCGCAGAGAAAGTCGGAAACTTGGAACCGGGGACTCGAGTGCGGCTGGAAGCGGGACGGTGGCACGGCATGATCAGGAGCGACGAGACGACGGGAAGGCAGTGGTTCAGTCGGCTCGGTGCAGTCAAGCTGGTCGTGCCGACCGCGAAGCGGTCTCCTTGCTCCCGAACCGCCGAGCCGCGGATCCGCTCCCTCGCTGCCGGGACCGCTCCGCCGCTCCCGCCCGTGCCGCCGCCGCCGAGCGCAGCGAGCCGGCCATTTGAAGTCGACCTCCGCGGTCTCACCGGTGAGGAAGCCGAGCAATCGGTCCTCTCGGCACTCGACGCAGCGGTGCTGGCTGAACATCCCTACCTTCGGATCATCCATGGCAAGGGGACCGGCGTGGTCAGGGACCGGGTACAGAGAGTGGTGGCGCGCGACCGGCGGGTCCGGAGCCATGCCTTCGCACCGGCCAATCAGGGCGGCACCGGGGTCACCGTCGTGGAATTCGAGAGCTGATCGTGATTCCCGACGAGATCATCGAGCAAATCCGCGAGAGCGCGGACATCGTCGGCCTGATCGGCGAGTCCACCGAGCTCAAGCGCACCGGGTCCGATTACCGGGGTCCCTGCCCGTTTCATGGCGGCACTCATCGCAATTTTGCGGTGATTCCCAAGAAGGGCCGCTTCTATTGTTTTGTCTGCAAGGAGTCGGGAGACGTCTTCTCCTACCTCATGAAACGCTTCGGGATGGACTATCCCGACCGCGGTGCGTGAGGTAGCCGGACGGATGGGGATCGCCATCCCGGAACAGACCGGCAGGAGTGGGCCGGATCCTCGGGAACCGTTGTTCTCGGCGGCCTCCGTCGCTCACGATTGGTTCGGCCGGCAGCTGCGAGAATCTCCCGAGGCGGAGGAGGCACGCGCCTACCTCGGCTCTCGCGGGCTCGATCTGGATACGGTTGGACCGTTCGAGCTGGGCTTCGCTCCGCGGGGGAACGCTTTTCTGACCGCGATGGCGCAGTTGGGTCTGAAGGAGACGGTGCTGCTGGAGGCCGGACTCCTGGCCCAGCGTGATGACGGATCCGTCGCGCCGCGCTTCCGCGGGCGGTTGCTGTTCCCGATCCACGACCTGCGCGGACGGGTTGTGGGATTCGGAGGGCGCCTTCTGAGGCCGGGAGAACCCAAGTACCTCAACTCTCCCGAGACACCGATCTTCAAGAAGGGCGCGATGCTGTACAACCTCCACGAGGCGCGGCAGGCGATACGCAAAGAGGAAAGCGTCGTGGTGGTCGAAGGGTACTTCGATGTGCTGAGGCTGGTCCTGGCTGGCTGCGAACACGTGGTGGCCCCGCTAGGCACTGCGCTGACACCGGACCAGGCGGCATTGCTCCATCGCTTTGCGCCCCAGGCCATCCTGCTCCTGGACAGCGATAGCGCCGGGCTTCGCGCCACATTCCGCGCGGGCGACGAGCTACTGCGTCATGGGGTGCGGGTGCGAGTGGCGACGCTACCTGCCGGGGAGGATCCTGACACCCTCGTGAAGAAGGGCGGGCTCCCGGCGCTGAATGCCGTGCTCAAGGATGCGATGGACGTGATGGAGCGAAAGATCCAGCTGCTCGAGCGGAGAGGATGGTTTACCGGCATCGAACACCGGCGGGATGCCCTGGACCGCCTGCTGCCTACCATCAGGGCCGCGAAGGATCCGATCATGCGGGAGCTCTACCTCTCGTTGGTGGCCGAGCGGGCCGGCGTCGAGAAGCGGGTGCTCGAACAGGAAGCCAATACGCAGCCGGCGCCCCACCTTGCAGCGCCCAGCAGCCCGCCGGAGCCCGCTCCCCCTCCCCCTCTCCTGCCCCGCAGGCCGAGAATCGAGGAGCAGTTGGTCGCCCTGCTGGTCCATAGCGATAGTTGCCGCCGGCGGGCAAGCGCACTCGTCAAGCCGGAGCTTATTGAGAACCCGGTGTATCGCGAACTATTTGTCCGCTTGGTCGCGATCAACGCCGTTGGGGTCGCTTCGGTATCAGACGACGTTTCGGAGGAGGCCCGTGCGCTTTGGGTACGCCTACTCGCTCAACCGCCCGAGCTCGACTCGAACAGACTTGACGCCAATTTCGATGGCATCTGCGTTCGACTCGAAGTCAGACCACGTTTTAGGGAGCTATATCGCTTGGGCCGAATGATTCATTCAGCGACCGATTCCGCCGAGAGAGACGCTCTGGTCACAAGGCGCACGGCACTGGACCTCGATCTGAAAAAGAACTTTCCCCAACAGCATGTTCAGTATCAACGTTGGGAACGAGCCCAGAAGTCCGCCCGGGGACGAAACCGCTCTACCTCTCACGTCTCACGTCTCACGTCCTACGACCAGACCCCCAGCCCCTTCCCAGACCAAGGAACCCCTTGATGCACCCTGATCTCGTCAAACTGCTGGACTTGCAGGAGAAGGATCTTGCTCTGCTCGAGGTGGATACCCGGCTCGCCGGGATCCTGGGAGAGATTGAGCAGTTGGATCAAGCAACTGGCGGAGGCGGAGCGGACCCTGGAATCCCGCCGCCGCTCAGCGGCCGAGGCGCTCCGGAAACGCCAGGAGTCGGAGACCAAGATCGAAAACTATCGTCGACTGGTCGAGCGACAGCAGGCCCGCACCGACCAGTTGCACGGCCAACGGGAGATCCAGGCGGCGATGGTGGAAATGGACCTGGCTCGCTCGGTGTTGGCGAAAGAGGAAAACGATTGGGCCCAGGCCGGAGACAACGTGATCGCCCAGGACGCCGCCTCGCGCGCAGCCGAAGAAAAGCTGGACGAGCAGCGAGCGGGCCAGGTCGAGGCACGTGAGGGGCTGAGCCAGAGAATGGCCGCGGCTCAGGCGGAGCGGGAAACAGGCCCGAGCCGCGCGCGATGCCTCGGGTGCCGAGGTCGAGCGCGCCCTGCGCCAGCGATACGAGCGACTCCGCTCGGCCCGAGTCGCGCGGGTGGTGGTCCCGCTGGCCGGGGCGGCGTGTGGCGCCTGCTACACCACCGTGCCGCTCAACCGTCGCAGCCAGATTCGCTCCGGCGCGCTCATCGACTGGTGCGAGAGCTGCGGTGTCATCCTCTACTACGCGGAAGACCAGGGTGCCTGATCGAGCCCTGCCTCCACCGCTCCGGTGGATAATCGAGGGCACCGCCGACCCGGCGCGCGCGCTGACGCTGGCGAACTCGCTGCGTCTGCCGTTACCGCTCGCCTCTCTCCTGGTGCAGCGCGGCATCGATAGCGAGATCGCTGCCCGACGGTTCCTCCGTCCCGCGCTCCAGGAGCTGGCGGATCCCCACACGCTGGCCGGGATGGATCAGGCGGTTTCCCGAATCGTCGCGGCTGTCCGCTCCGGGACTCGAATCCTGGTGCACGGCGATTATGACGTGGACGGGCAATGCGGAACCGCGATGCTCACCCGGGCGCTGCGCGCAGCGGGCGCCGAGGTGGTGGCGTTCCTTCCTCACCGACTGCGGGACGGTTACGATCTCGGTCCTGCCGGGGTCGCCAAGGCACGGGAGACAGGCGCCGGTCTCATCATCACCTGTGACTGCGGCATTACCGCGGTAGACGCGGTGAAGCAGGCAAGGGAAGCCGGCATCGACGTCATCGTCACGGACCATCACCTGCCCGGTCCGGAACTTCCCGCGGCCGTCGCCATCATCAATCCGCAGCGACCCGACGATCATTCCGATCTCAAGCAGCTCTGTGGGACCGGCGTCGCCTTCAAGCTGGTGCAGGCGCTGGTTCCGGCGCTGGGATTGCCGGTCAACCTGCCGTATCACCTGCTGGATCTCGTGGCCCTCGCCACGATTGCCGACATCGTGCCGCTGACCGGAGAAAACCGCATCATGGTCCGGCACGGCCTCAAACTCATCTCCGAGTCGCGCTGGGTCGGAGTTCGTGCCCTGGTGAAAGTAGCGGGGCTCGAAGGCAGAGAGATTCGATCAGGCCAGGTGGGATTCGTGCTTGGTCCCCGGCTCAACGCCGCCGGCCGAGTGGGCGATGCGCAGGACGGCCTGCGACTCCTGCTCACCGACGATGAGGCGGAAGCGGACAACCTCGCCCACCGGCTGGAAGGGCTCAACGTCCAACGGCAGGCGCTCGATCAGCGCATTCTCGAGGAAGCCATCGCGCAGGTGGAACGCGAGGTCGACACGGAACACACTCCGGCCTTCGTTCTCGCGGCCGAGGGCTGGCATCCTGGGGTAGTGGGCATCGTCGCGTCCCGGGTGGTGGAACGCTACGGGCGGCCCACATTTCTCGTGGCCTTCGAGGGCGACATCGGCAAAGGCTCGGGCCGCAGTATTTCCCGATTCGACCTGCATGCGGCACTGCAGCGCTGTGGCGACCTGCTGGACCGCTTCGGCGGTCACCACATGGCGGCCGGCGTTACCCTGCGGCGCGACCGGCTGGAGGCGTTCCGCGAGCGCTTCATCGCGGTAGCCCGGGAGTCGCTCGCTCCGGAGGACCTGGGGCCGGAACAGCGGGTGGACCTGGTGCTCGATCTGACCGACGTGAGCGCCGATCTCGAGCGGCTTTGTCGTCACCTCGAGCCCTGCGGCATGGGGAATCCCGCGCCGGTATTCGGGGTGCGCGGAGTGTCCCTGAACGGCGCCCGTCGCGTCGGTGGAAGCCACCTGAGAGGCACGCTGGCCCACAGCACAGCCCGGCTTCCCGCCATCGGGTTCCAATGGGCCGATCGGGTTCCCTGGGTGGTGCAGGCTCCGGGTCTTCAGCCGATGGTGGATGTGGCGTTCCGGCTCGAGCAGCACACGTACATGGGAGAGACAAGCCTCCAGGCGCGCCTCATGGCCCTGGCGCCGCATCCCGGCGCCGTCGCCACCGAACCGCCGGTAGTGGTCGCTGGAGAGTCGTGAGAATCGTGGGAGGGGTGTATGGCGGGCGGACAATTCTTTCGCCGCGGGACCCTCGGGTGCGCCCCACTGCCGACCGGGTGCGCGAGGCCTGGATGAGCATCCTGCAGGACTCGCTCCCGGGCGCGCGGGTGGTAGATCTTTTTGCCGGGAGCGGTGCCTTGGGACTCGAGGCGCTCTCTCGAGGCGCCGCCAGCGCCGACTTCGTGGAACTGGGCCAGGCGTCGCTCGCGGCACTCCGGACCAACATCGAGCGCCTGGGCGTTGCGGCGCAGGTTACCGTCCACCGGGGCGACGCGTTGCGCTATGCCGAGCGGCTGGCGCCGGGGACCTACGATGTGGCCTTCGCCGACCCGCCCTACGCCACCGGCCAGGCCGCCCGCCTGGTGGAGGGCTTCCGCCGGAGCGCTTTCGCCCGCATTCTCGGCGTAGAGCACCAGGCCGCTGAGCCGCTCCCGGGCGACGAAACCCGGCGTTATGGCGAGACAGCTCTCACTTTCTGTTACGCTCCATGACACGTATCGCCGTCTATCCGGGCTCGTTCGACCCACCGACCCGGGGCCACACCGATCTGATCTCCCGTAGCCTGGCCCTCGCCGACCAGGTGATCGTCGCTATTGCGACCAATCCGGCCAAGCAGCCTCTGTTCAGTGTGGAAGAGCGATTGACCATGCTGCGCGCGGCGACCGGCAACGAGGCGCGGATCCGCTACGAGTCCTTCGAGGGCCTGCTGGCCGATTTCGCTCGCAAGGTGGGGGCGCACATGATCGTGCGCGGACTCCGGGCGGTCAGCGATTTCGAGTATGAGTTTCAGATGGCGCTCATGAATCGCCAGCTGCATCCATCGCTGGAGACGGTGTTCCTGGTGCCGAGTATCGAGACTACCTATGTCAGCTCGAGCCTGGTGCGAGAGGTGGCGCGCTTCGGAGGAGATGTGGGAGCCCTGGTTCACCCGACCGTAGCGGACGCGCTCCGCCGGCGTTTCGCCCGATGAGCTTCCGCCAGGAACTGGTGGAGCGCGCCCGGGCGCGACGGGCCCGGATTCTGCTGCCCGAGGGCGCCGACCCGCGGGTACAGGCCGCCGCACGCCGGCTGAAGACCGAGGGCATCCTCGAGCCGATCCTGATCGGGCCGGGCGGTATCGACCCCGCGCGTGATCCGCGAGTTCCCCAGGTGGCGCAGCACCTTCGGGAGCGGCGGCCGGACCAGGTGCACGACGCGATCCATGCCATTGATCTGGCGAGTGATCCGCTGCGCTTCGCCGCGGCGCTGGTGGCCCTGGGACACGCCGATGGTTGCGTGGCGGGCGCGACTCACACGACGGCGGATGTGCTGCGCGCGGCACTCTGGGCCATCGGTCCGGCGCCCAGTGTCGGGACGGTGAGCTCGGCGTTCTACATGGCGCTGCCCGATGGGCGGGTCCTGACCTTCACCGATTGCGCGGTCATTCCGGAACCGTCTCCGGCGCAGCTCGCCGACATCGCGCTGGCGGCCGCGAACGACCGTCGCAGACTGGTGGGCGACGAGCCTCGGGTGGCGTTCCTGTCCTACAGCACGAGGGGCAGTGCCGCGGGACCTCGCATCGACCGGGTGCGAGAAGCCGTGACCCTGTTCCGGGCGCGTGCCCCCGAGATCGCCTGCGATGGTGAGCTCCAGGGCGACGCGGCACTCGTCCCCGAGATCGCGCGGCGAAAGGCGCCCGATTCGGCGATCGCCGGCCGTGCCAACATCCTGGTGTTCCCCGATCTCGATGCCGGAAACATCGGATACAAACTGGTTCAGTCTCTCGCGGGAGCGACGGCCCTGGGCCCGATCCTGCAGGGGCTGGCCCATCCCATGAGCGACCTCTCGCGCGGGGCCAGTCCGGATGATATTGTCGAGGTGGCCGCGATGATCAGCCTGCAGCGCGATCATTCTCAACCCGGGGGAGGAGTGTGATGGGCTTTTCGGCGACGAAGGATCGCGGCGTCTACATCGTGCATGTCGATGGACAGCTGATCGTGGGCAACCGGCAGGAGCTGAAGGCGGCGGTCCAGGAGGCCCTGGATCAGGGTGAACGAAAATTCCTAATTGACTTTTCCCGTACCGGTTACATCGATTCGTCGGGCCTGGGCGCCCTGGTGTCGATTTCCAAACGGGTCCGGGAACAGAATGGGGAGCTTCGCCTGTCCGGGCTCAACGAAGACTTGCGATCTCTGTTCGAATTGACCAAACTGGACACCCTTTTCTCGATCGCCGAAACCGCCGAACAGGCACTGGGGTCCTATTGACGTCGATGGAACCAACCGCCGCGCTCCGCCTGTGTGTTCGCCGCCGCCGCCTGCCCGGGCCCAGCGGCTCCACGGTCGAGGTCAACCTGCGGGTGCCGAGCGATGTGGGTTGCATCGAAGAGGTGGTGGATCTCATTCTGCGGCATTGCTGCAGCGGCACCTGGTCTTCCCGCCGGTTGCGGTTCAATCTCCGGGTCGCGATCGCTGAAGCGCTGGCCAACGCCATCGTCGCCGGAAACCAGCGAGGACCGCTCCAAGTCGGTCGACATCCATGCCGAGCTGTTCGCCGACAAGATCCGGATCCACGTGACCGATCAAGGCGCCGGCTTCGATCCCGCCACCATCAGCGCCCCTCTGGACCCCGAAGAGCTCGACCGCCCCAATGGTCGCGGCATCTTCCTCATCAAGAACCTCGTCGACGACGTCGTATTCAACCCCCAGGGGAACTCGATCTGCATGACGCTCCGCCGCCAGTAACGGGGCTGGAGGCAGCGACTGACGCGCTGGGCACGCTCACCGGAGCCCGGCTCCGTCTGTGGCGTTATGACGGTCGTAGCCTGCGGCCATTCACCGGGAGCGATCCCGGCTGGAGCCCGGTCCTTCCCAGGGAACCGGGGTTGGTCCCCAGCAACGACGGTGGAGTCTGGCTCCAGCCCATTCTCGCCGCCGAAGGATTCTGGCTCGAAGTCGCTGGCGTCCCCGAATCTCGCGCATCCCTCCTCGGTCCCGACCTCGCCTCCCTGCTCGGCGTGATCTTCAATACCGAGCGGGAGACCGGCGAACTCACCAACGAGCTGGCCGGCCGCTACGAGGAGATCGATCTCCTCTACGCCATCAGCGAAATCCTCGGCCATACCCTGCAGTTCAAGGACGCGGCCCAGACCATCGTGCGCGAGGTGAGCGACGTGGTCGGAGCTCGGCGAGCCTCCATCATGGTGTGGGACGAGGAGGCCGGGCGGCTGGTCACCGTCGCAGCACGCGGCTTCTCGCTCGACGAGGCGTCGCCGGTGGACCCGGAGGATCCCAACTCGGTCGCGGCACAGGTCTTCCGCCAACGGCGCATCATCAGCTTCGATCCCAACCAGCCGGCGCTTCCGCATTACCGCGGACCGCGCCACGCGGGATTACCGCGGCGAATCCTTTCTCAGCATACCGATCTGCTATGCCGCGCCGGGGCTCGGATCCCGCTGCGTCGGCGTCATGAATCTCACCAACCGGCTCGGCGGTGAGCCGTTCACGGCGAGCGATCTCAAACTGGTGTCGGCGGTTGCCAACCAGATCGGCGCCGCCATCGAGAACAGCCGGCTGGTCCAGCAGGATCTCCGCCAGCAGCGGGTGCGACGCGAGCTCGAGCTGGCTCACGACCTTCAGCTCAAGCTGCTGCCGTCGCCCGCCGTGGTGCAGGGCGACGCCCAGGTGGCCGCGATCTGCCGTCCGGTAGATTCGGTTGGGGGTGACTTCTACACCTTCAACCGGCTCGGCAATGGGCGGGTCGGTGTCATGCTGGGCGACGTCTCCTCCCACGGCTTCTCGGCGGCGCTGGTCATGGCGCTGGTCATGTCGGCGGCCGGCATCCATGCCGGAGCCGCCAACACGCCGGACGAAACACTCGCGGCGCTGCTCGAGAGCCTGGGGCCGGACCTGGCAACGACCGAGATGTTCCTCTCGGTTTTCTACGGGGTGCTGGATCCCCGGAACAGGCGGTTGACCTACGCCAACGCCGGGCATCAACATGCCTTCAAGCTCCCGCGTGACGGCCCGCCGGAGCGGCTGCCGACCACAGCACCACCGCTGGGTCTCGCTTCGGCGGATACGATCAGGCGCAACCAGGTTCCGTGGATCCCGGGCGAGGATCTTCTGTGCCTCTGGACCGACGGCCTCATCGATACCCGGGGCGAGGAAGGCGGCTTCACCGAGGAGATGCTGCTGACGGAGCTCGGACGCCTGCGGGGTGAGTCGCCCGACCAGATCGTGCGCACCGTGTTCGAGCTCGCCGATACCTTCACCGATTATCCGGCCGACGATCGTACCCTTCTCGTCCTCCGGATCTAGACTGCCGCGGAGGGAAAAGCGTGAGAAGTAAGAAGTGAGAAGGGAGAAGGGAGAAGGGAGATCGGACTATCAAAAAGGTGAGAGGTGCAGGCATTAAGGCGTTGCCGCGCCCGCCTCTCTGCTCTTCCTTCTCACTTCTTACTTCTCACTTCTCACGCAGTTTCCGTGTCCCTTTCTCCGCCTCCCGATGACGTTGCCCAAGAAGCGCCTCGGCCAGCACTTCCTCTCCGATCCCAGGATTCTGGCACGCATCGCGGATGCGGTCGCACCGGCCCCGGATGAAACCGTGCTGGAGATCGGTCCCGGTCCTGGGGGGCTGACCGACGCGCTGTCGAGGCGGGCGAAACGGCTCGTGTGCATCGAGAAGGATCGGGATCTCGTTCCTGCCCTGCGGCACCGGTTTCCGGCGGTCGAGGTGGTAGAGGCCGACGCGCTCAAGGCCGATTGGCATGCGCTGGTCGGAGCCGGTCCTTTCGTCAGTCGCGGGCAACATCCCCTACAACATCACCTCGCCTCTCATTGATCTGGCGCTCACGCCCCCCCGGCCCAGGCGGATCGTGTTCCTGGTGCAGAAAGAGGTGGCGGAACGGCTGGGGGCCAAGCCGGGCGGGGCTGAGTATGGGGCGCTGACGGTTGGAGTGGCGGCAGTTGCGCGAGTCGAGCGTCTCTTTACAGTGCCGGCCGGAGCCTTTAACCCACGGCCGGCAGTCGATTCCGCGGTAGTGCGACTGACACCCTTCGATTCGCCGCCCCTGGCGGACGAGCAGGTCGCGAGCTTTCGGCGCTTCGTGGTAGGGCTGTTCGGCTTCCGGCGGAAGCAGCTGATCCGAGGCCTCAGGGAGCTGACTGGCCTCCCCGCTGAGCGGGTCGCGGCCCTTCTCGATCAGGCCGGGATCGCGCAAGGAGAGGCGACCGCAGGAGCTGACGCCGGGACAGTTCCTCGCGCTTCATGCGGCATCTGCGGTAGACCCAAGAGCGAAACGCAGAGACGCAGAGAGCGCAGAGGTATCGAGGACTGCGTTATCCGGTGCCAGCCCCGCAGAAGCCTCTACCACTGGCCACATGCAGAATCTCTCCTTGTTGCTTCGGGACCTTCGTGGGTCGCCGAGTCCTCTGTGCCCTCTGCGTCTCTGCGTTTCCTTTTGAAGGTGCCCTTGCCAGCGGTGGTGTGGACCGGCTCGTTGCCCACGCAGGGACGTGGCGCTAGATTTGTGAAACATTTCACAATACCATGCGCAAGATCGCCGATTCGACTATCCGCCGCCTCTCGCTCTACCTGCGCTTTCTCGAGGAGTTCGAGGAGCAGGGGATCGAGACGGTGAGCTCCGAGGCCCTCGCGGCCCGGGGCGGAACGACTTCCGCCCAGGTCCGGAAAGACCTCTCCTTCTTCGGATCGTTTGGGAAGCGGGGGCTGGGATACTCGGTCCCCGAGCTTCTCCACCGGCTGCGAGAGATCCTGGGCCTGGGCCGGCGCTATCGTGTCGCCGTCATCGGGGCTGGGAAGATGGGAAGCGCCCTGGTGCAGTATCACGGCTTCCAGCAACGGGGGTTCGATATCGTCGCCATCTTCGACGTGGACCCGGCCAAGATCGGCAAGCAGTGGAACGGCCTTACGGTCCAGGCCGTGGCCGAGCTCGAGAAGGTTCTCGGCGCCCAACCGGTGGACATCGCGGTGCTCGTCACCCCGGTGGACGTCGCCCAGGGCATTACCGACCGCCTCGTCGGCCTGGGTGTCAAGGCCATCCTCAACTTCGCGCCGGCTCAGCTCTCCGTACCGGATGATGTGGCGCTCAAGACGGTGAATCTGGCGCTGGAGTTGGAGACGCTTTCGTATGCGTTGACGAACCGGTAGGTGGTAGGCGAGCAGAGGCGACAGGCGACGGAGGCGACGCGTGGTGCCGAGGCGCTGCATTCGTCCAGATGAGCTAGATCAGCCGGCTAGGCGAGAACTCGTCGAGCATCCTCGACGCCAGCTGGCATCCGTGGCTGAGTAGTCGCGTTATCAGACCTGTCGTTTGGCCCGCAGCTAGACTGCATGTCTCGGCCAGTCAGCAGCATCAGGGTCTCATAGCTTCCTGTGAGTGAGTCCATTCGCGATCGAGATGAATCCTGAGGTAGTCGCCTAAGCGTTCGTCTCCCGTAGCCTTCCGCGATGTTAGCGGGTATTGAGACCGCCGCCCGCATTCACCTGTTGAGCAAGATCCGTACGCGTTCCTCCGACGGTAGTTTCCGACACAGTCGATAGACCACCTCCGTGAGCTACCATCCCGTTTCCCACACCTTCAGGTCCTGATAGCTGCGAAGCATCTTCAGAATTCCGGAGCTGAGGTTCATCAAGACGTGGTACTCATTCCTCGTCGATTCGGCATCATTCGAACGCCGTAAGGTAACTCAGGCGACGCACGGCCGATTGGCCCATCGCCCGTACTCCCTATCACCTGTCACCTACGTCGCCCTGTAGGAGTAGGTTTCCGAGCCATGTCCCTCCACGTCACCTCCGAAATCGGCAGACTGGAATCCGTCCTGGTCCACACCCCAGGGCAAGAACTCAAGGCCGTCACTCCCACCAATCGGGCGGACTATCTCTATGACGACATCATCGCCCTGGAGATTGCCCAGCGGGAGCATCGGCGCTTCGTGTCGGTGCTGCAGCGGTTCGCCCAGGTCTGCCAGGTGAGCGATCTGCTCGCGGAGGTGCTGGAGCAGGGGGAGGCGAGGGAGTTTCTGACGACCAGGACGCTGGCGGTGGTGCCTTCCGAGCCGCTGGCGCGGCGGCTTGCCTCCTTGCCGCCCCGGGAGATTGTCCGGCTCCTGATCGAAGGGGACCAGGAAGAGGCGGGTCCGCTGGCCAGGGCGCTCAACAGCGGCGGGTTCACCCTGCCGCCGCTTCCCAATCTCTTCTTCCCCCGGGACATCGGGATGGTCATCGGGAAGCATGCCGTGGTCGGGGCGATGCGGCACCGGGTGCGATGGACCGAGGAACTGCTGATCGCGACGCTGTTCCGGTTTCATCCCGCGCTGGCGAACGGCGGGTTGCTGTACGACGGGTCCGAGGAGCAACGCAACACCTACACGCTCGAGGGCGGCGATGTGCACCTGCTGCGGCCGGACCTGCTGGTCGTGGGGTTCAGCGAGCGCTCCTCGCCCGCGGCGCTGGATCAGCTCTGCGAGCTCGTCTTCGCCAACACAGCGGTCACCGACGTCATCGTGGTGGTAATGCCGAAGGAACCGACCGCGATCCACCTCGACATGCTGTTCACCCAGGTGGATCACGAACTCTGCGTGGTCTACCCGCCTTACTTTCTCGGCCCGGAGCGGCGGGCGGTGCTGCATCGTCGCAAGGGGGAGGAGGCGGTTCACGAGATGCCCGATTTCTTCGCCGCGGTGCGCGCGGTCGGCCTGCCATTGCAACCAATATTTGCGGGCGGCGCGCGCCGAATCAGCCAGGAGCGGGAACAGTGGACGTCGGGCTGCAACCTGGTGGCGCTCAGACCCGGGGTGGTGGTGAGCTACCGGCGGAACGAGGAGACCCTGGATGAGCTGAGAAAGGCGCGGGTTCCGTCTCGTTTCCAGCGTCGATTTCGTGGCCTTCGACGACTGGCTCGACACCAAGCACCGGACCGTGGTCACCATCGAGGGCGACGAGCTGGTCCGGGGCGGGGGTGGACCCCGCTGCATGACGCTGCCGCTCCGGCGCGCCGAACCGTGAACGGCCTCACGGCGTATCCGGCCCGGACCCTGGTCGAACGCGCACTCGACCTATTGCTGGTGGAACCGTGCGGGGCGGATCGGTTGTCCCGCGACGTACTGGGATTGCCGAATGCACCGCTCGCGGTGGCAGAACGTCTCGCCGTGGCGCTGCTCGGCGCTGACCCGCGGATCCACCGGCTGAACGACGGCCGTTGGGCGGTGGTCGCCGAGGTGCAGGGTTCTCCGCTTCTCGAGGAGTGCGCCTTCGCGGTGGTGGACGTCGAGACGACGGGCGTGCGTGCCGCGGGTCAGGATCGGATTACCGACATCGCGGTCGTCGTGGTCCAGGGTGCTCGACGGGAGCTGGTCTTCGAGTCGCTGGTGAATCCCGGCTTCCCGATCCCGATGTGGATTACCGGAATCACCGGCATCACTCAGGCGATGGTCCGGAACGCGCCACCCTTCGAGGAGGTAGCGGAGCAGGTGCTCGCTGCACTCGCGGGACGAGTGTTCGTGGCCCACAATGCCCGCTTCGACTGGCGCTTTCGTCTCGGCGGAGGTCCGCCGCTCTAGCGACTTGGCCCTCGACGGGCCTCGCATCTGCACCGTCCGGCTGGCCCGACGGCTCCTGCCGCAACTCGAATCGCGCAGCCTCGACAGCCTCAGCTACTACTTCGGCCTCACCAATCCGGCACGGCACCGGGCAGCGGGTGATGCGATGGCGACCGGGGAATTGCTGGGAAGGCTGCTCGATCTTGCGCGCGACGCAGGAGCCCGGACCCTCTCGGACCTCGAGGGGATGATGTCGGGGCGGCGGAGGTAGTATCGAGTGCGACGGTCAGACGGTTAGACGGCTAGTTGCTCCGCGGACGCGAACAGCTTCATGCCGGCGGAGGCCGGGTGGTCCCATGATGCATTAACCGTCTAACCGTCTAACCGCCGCACTCGGTACTCGGTACTCGGTACTCGGTACTCGGTACTAGGTACTATTCACCCATGCCTCTTGTCCACTCATTCCAACTGGGAAAGTTCCGCTGCCACCTGCTCGAGGGTGGTCGCCAGCGTCTGGATGGCGGCGCCATGTTCGGCGTCGTGCCCAAGCCGCTCTGGTCCAAGAAGATTCCCGCCGATGAGCGGAACCGGATCCCTCTCACCATGCGCTGTCTCCTCGTAGAGCATCCGGACGGCCTGGTCCTGATCGATACGGCTCTGGGCGACAAGGAAGATTCCAAGTTCATCGATATCTATGGGGTCGAGAATGCGGGAGACCCGGGCCCTACCCAGCTGGAGGACGCGTTGCGCGCCGCGGGCCACCGGCCGGAGGCTGTCCGGTGGGTGATCAATACCCATCTGCATTTTGATCATGCGGGGGGGAACACACTCAAGGCAGAATGGCGGAATGGCGGAATGGCGGAAGGAAGTTCTGCCGAGCCGCCGAGCCGCGCAGCCGCGGAGCCGCCGCCGGTCCGGCTCGCCTTCCGCAACGCCACCTACATCGTCCAGAAGAACGAACTGGAATTCGCCCGTCACACCAACGAGCGGACCCGCGCGAGCTACCTTCCCCACAACTTCGAACCGGTCGCCCAAGCGGGACGTTGGAAGCTGATCGAGGGCGACGTGGAGCTGCTCCCCGGAATCTCGACCAGGCTCACGCCGGGCCATGTGCCTTGGCATCAGAGCATCGTCCTGTCGAGCGGCGGGGAGACCGCGATCTACCTGGGGGACCTGATCCCCACCAGCGCCCACCTGCCGCTGGTCTACATCATGGGATACGACCTGGAGCCCCTGCGGACCCTGGAATCGAAGCGGACCCTGTTCCGGGAAGCCCTGGCAGGGGACTGGTTGTTCATTTTCGAGCACGACAGCGCGGTGGCCATGGGGCGGGCGGTGCCGGATGGGAAGGGAGTGGGGCTGGGAGAGGTGGTCCGGAGCCCCAAGGGCTAGCACTAAGGGGAAACGGCGCAACCGTTGACCCCTCAGGGGGTTCCCACTAGGTTTGCTCGTCAAGTGAGGGCCTTCGGGCTCTCCACCCCCAGCCCCTGCGATGGTCGCGGCGGAGCGAACGGGTCCATGAGCAGCGCATTACGGCGGGGCTGCCCCGTTCCGTCTCCTGTTCCCGGACACCCGAATTCGCCCTGGGTGTCCGGTTTCTTTTTGCCAGAGGTGTGAGGCCTGTCGACAAACGAGCGTGAACGTCGCGTCCGCGTGAACCGGATGATCCGCATCAGTCCCGTGCGGGTCATCACCAACACCGGCGAGCAACTGGGGGTCCTGCCGATCGAAGAGGCCCTCGCCGCTGCTCTGGAACGCGGACTGGATCTGGTGGAGGTGGCCCCGATGGCGCGGCCCCCCGTGGTCAAGATCATGGACTACGGGAAGTACAAGTTCGAAGAGGCCAAGGCGGCACGGGCGGCGAAGAAGAAACAGCATGTGATCCAGATCAAGGAAGTGAAGTATCGGCCCGGGATCGACGATCACGATTTCGATTTCAAGACCCGGCATGCGCGGGAGTTCCTGACCGAGGGGAACAAGGTCAAGGTGACCATGATGTTCCGCGGCCGGCAGATCGCGCATCTGGAGTTTGGCAAGGCGGTGATTGACCGAGTGGCCACCAGCCTGGCCGACATCGGCAAGATCGAGCAGGAGGCGAAGCTCGAGGGCCGCAACATGGTGATGGTGCTGGCGCCGAAGTAGTCGGTTAGACGGTTAGACGGCTGAGGCATCTGCCGGCCGTCTAACCGTCGAACCGTCTGACTAGGGAATCGACGCTACATAGGAGCTACAATGCCGAAACAGAAGACCAAGCGCGCCGCGATGAAGCGCTTCATCAGGACCGGGACGGGGAAGCTGAAGCGCTTCCACGCCAACCACACGCACATCCTGACGAAGAAGACGCGGAAGCGTAAGAACCGGCTCAAGAAGGCCGACTACGTGAGCTCGGCCGATTTCCCGCGCGTGAACCGCCTGCTGCAGGCGTAGGAGGATTCCGCCATGCCTCGCGTCAAGAGCAACGTCGCGCATCACGCGCGCAAGAAGAAGATCATGCAGGCCGCTAAGGGCGCCCGTGGCGCCCGGAGCAAGCTGTACAAGCCTGCCAAGGAGACAGTCGAGCGGGGCATGCAGTACGCCTACCGCGATCGGCGCAAGAAGAAGGGTGAGTTCCGCCGTCTGTGGATCACCCGGATCAACGCCGCCGCCCGGATGCACGGCTTCAACTACAGCGGCCTGATGGCGGCGCTCAAGAAGGCGGGCGTCGAAATCAACCGGAAGGTGCTGGCCGATCTTGCGGTGAAGGACATCGACGCCTTCGCCAAGATCACCGAAGTCGCCAAGGCGGCGAGCTAGATCGAGCAAGTGTCAGCGGTCAGGGGCCAGGGGTCAGGATGCTGGCCTCTGGCCCCGTATCGTTTGACCCAATCCACCACGTCCCTGCGCCATGGCCAACGCGCCTGACTACAAGGGCCTCGCAGTGCTCGAGCCGATCGCTCGAGGAGTTGACGCGCATCCCGACGCTGGGCGCGGAGGAGCTCGAAGCGCTGTACATCGCGCTGCTCGGCCGCAAGCAGGGAAGTCTCACCGCCGTCCTCAAGACTCTCCCAAGCCTCGCCCCTGCCGAGAAGGCGCAGCTGGGCTCCGGCGCCAACGCGCTCAAGCGTGACCTGGAGGCCGCCTTCGACCAGCGGCGCCAGGCGCTCAAGGTCGAAACCCAGGCGCGCGCCCGTGAAGGGGTGGATCTCACCATGCCCGGCCGCGGCCGCTGGATTGGGGCGGAGCATCCGGTCACCCGAGTCACCGAGGAGATCGTCCAGATCTTCCACGGCCTGGGCTTCGCGCGGGCCACCGGACCCGAAGTCGAGACCGAGTGGTACAACTTCGGCGCGCTCAACTTCCCGCCGGATCATCCCGCGATGGACATGCACGACACGCTCTTTCTCGCCATCCCGGACCGGCGGTCGGGCGATCGCCGCGCCAATCGCACATCCGGTGTGGCGGACTCCCATGAGCGGCGGGTGAGCAGCGATCGTCGCAAACCCTCGGAAGGGCGCTTCCTGTTGCGGACCCACACCTCACCGGTGCAGATCCGCACCCTGATGGCCCACCGGCCGCCGGTTCGGGTGGTGATTCCGGGGACCTGTTTCCGCAAGGATCCCTTCGATGCCTCGCACGCACCGGTCTTCGCCCAGAGTCGAGGGACTGGTGGTGGACGAGGGAATCTCCTTCGTGGACTTGAAGGCGACCCTGAGCCACTTCGCTCAGGCCTTCTTCGGCAGCGACACCGCCGTGCGGTTCCGCCCCTCGTTCTTCCCCTTCACCGAACCGTCGGCCGAGATGGATGTGAGCTGCCGGATCTGTGGCGGCAGTCGGATGCTCGGCCTGCAAGGGGACCGGCTGGATGGAGATCATGGGCGCCGGAATGGTCCATCCCATGGTGCTGGAGAACTGCGGTGTGGATCCGGAGCGCTACACCGGCTTCGCCTTCGGGATGGGCCCCGCCCGCAGCGCGATGAACCGCTACGGCGTGCACGACATTCGGCTGTTCTACGAGGGCGACATGCGGTTTCTCGAACAGTTGGCCAAGTACTAGGCGGTCAATGGTCGATGGTCGATGGTCGATGGTCTATTGCGAGGTATCGCGGCTTCGTTGTGATCGACCCTGGACCATCGACCATTGACCATCGACCATTGACTATCGACCGTCCATGAACGTCTCCCGTCGCTGGCTCGAAGAGTTCCTGCGCCGTCCGCTCGAGGTGAATGATCTCGCGCGCCGGCTGACCATGCTCGGCGCGGCGGTGGACGCGGTGGAGCCGTTGCATCCCGGTCTGGAGCAGGTGGTCATCGGGCTGGTGGAATCGGTGCGCCAGCATCCCAATGCCGACCGGCTGAGCCTCTGCGTGGTGAACGCCGGATCCGCCCAAACGTCTCAATGTGGTTTGTGGCGCTCCCAACGTTACGGCGGGGAAGAAGTATCCCTTCGCGCGGGTGGGAACTACGCTGCCGGGCGGGCTCAAGCTGGAGAAGCGGAAGATCCGGGGCGAGACCTCGGAGGGAATGCTGTGCTCCGCCCGCGAGCTGGGTCTCGGCACGGACCACGAAGGCATTCTCGAGCTCGACACCGACGCGGCGCCCGGTACTCCGCTGCTCGAGGCGATTCCGCTGGCCGACGACCGCCTGGTGCTCGACATCTCGCCCAGTCGGCCTGATCTGCTGGGCCATAAGGGCATTGCGCGAGAACTGGCCCACAGCTTCGGCACTCCGTTCCGGCTCCCCACCATCCCCGGAGCGCCCGCCGATCCGATCGGGGCTCCGCGGCGAGAGGCGACTCTTCGGAGTGAGGTCGATGGCGTCGCGACCGGCACCGAGGATCCCGCCGGCTGTCCCCGGTTTCTCGGCGCGGTCTTGCGGGGGGTAAAGGTGGCGCCCTCGCCCCGCTGGCTGGCGGACCGGCTCACGGCGGTTGGCGTGCGTCCCATCAACAACGTGGTTGATGCGACCAACTACGTGATGTTCGAGCTGAACCAGCCGATGCACGCCTACGATCTCGCGGACCTGAAGGGTCCGGAAGTCGTGGCCCGGCGGGCCTGGTCAGGGGAGAAGCTGGTCACGCTGGATGGGGTCGAGCGCAGCCTGACCACCGACATGACGGTCATCGCGGATGCCGCCGGCGCCGTCGGTGTCGCAGGTGTGATGGGTGCCGCTCACGTGGAGGTGAAAGACAGCACGACCGATGTGTTCCTCGAGTGCGCTTACTTCGACCCGCGCCGGGTGCGACGCACGCGCCGGGCGCTGAATCTCTCGACCGAGGCAAGTCATCGCTTCGAGCGCGGGATCGATCGCTGGGGTGGGGCAGACGCCCTGCGGCGCTGCATCGAGATCATCCAGGCCACGGCGGGCGGCAAGGTTGCCGGGGAGCCGGTGGATGTATGGCCCGAGGCGTCCAATCCACCGCGACTCTTCCTCCGGACCGAGCGGGTGAAGCAGGTGCTGGGGGTGGAGCTCGGTGTTGCCGATATCGAGAAGTATCTGGTCGCGATCGGCTGCACCGTGCTCAACAAGCCGCAGGACCACCGGTTGGCGGTGGATGTGCCGGGCTGGCGTCCTGACCTCGCGGCCGAGATCGATCTGGTGGAGGAAGTGGCCCGGCTCCACGGCTACGACAACTTTCCCGACCGAGCTACGCCCCTTCCGGGTGGGATCCTTCGATCCGGATCCGGTGGAGGTCGCGGCGGCACGAGTTCGACAGGGGTTGGCTGGCTGGGGACTGTACGAGACCCAGTCGCTCTCCTTCGGGCCGAAGGAAGACGACTTCAGCGTGCCGCTCAAGAACCCGCTCTCGACCGAAGACGCCTACCTCCGGCGGAGTCTGACGCCTGGTCTGCGTCGGTCCATCCAGACCAACTGGAGCCGTCACATCCGCGACGTTCGCCTGTTCGAGATCGGGACAGTCTTTCGCCTTGGGGGTCCGGGAGAGCGGCCCCACGAGGAGCGGCGGGTTGCCGGAGTCGTCTCGGGCGCGAGGTCTCCTGCGCATTGGACTTCGGCGGGCGCCACCCCGGACTACGACCTGTGGGACGTCAAAGCGCTGTTCGAGGCGGCCGTCGCTCTGGCGGTTCCCGGTGGACGTGTGCAAGTTGATACTGATGGGTGGGTTGCGGTCGCCCCCGAAGGCGGGAGGGTAGGCCGGGCTGGCCCGTTGGGGACCGAGGTTCCTCCCTGGGCAGCTCCACCCTTCGGCTTCGAAGTCACGATCGATCCATCGCTCCGGGAGACGGGCCAGTTCGAGCCGCTGCCGGTGGTCCAATCCGCCGAGCGTGATATCGCTCTGCTGTTACCCGCCGGTGTCTCGAGCGCCCAGGTGATCGAGGTGCTTCGCAGTTCGGCAGGGACTCTGCTGGAATCGGCCGCAGTCTTCGACGAGTATAAGAACCCCGCCGCGGGACGCGGGCGGAGCGTGGCCTTTCACCTGGTGTTTCGTGCGGCGGACCGGACCCTGCGGGACGCTGAAGTGGACACGGCCGTGAGCTCGGGCCGTCACGGCACTGGAGAGCGAGCTTGGCGCAAAACTACGAACGTCCTGACGCCCGTCCCCTCAACGAGCTGGCCGAACTCCTCCAGCATGTGGGGGAGGAGCTTGCGGCCTGGCGCCGCCGGTCGCTCAAGGCGGAAAGCGATGTGCAGGAACTCAAGGCGAGCGGCGGGGTGCTGGTGGGCCCCGAGCTCATTCAGGCGCGGCAGCGAGTGATCGAGCTCGAGCTCGAGAATCAGACGCTGAGACGTCGGGTAGAAGCAGCGGGGGAGCGGGTGCGGATGCTGGTCGACCGGCTGGCTTTCCTGGAGCAGGACGCCGGAGAGCTGACACCATGACCACCGCCAAACACGCGGTCAGAGTGACGATCGGCGGCGAAGACTACACGGTCCGCTCCGAGCTGCCCCCGGAATACACCCGCGAGGTAGCGGCGTACGTGGACGCTGCACTGCGCCGGATCCGGGACATGATGCCGATGGTGGAGACCCACAAGGCGGCGATACTCGCCGCCCTCGCCATCACCGACGAACTGTTTCAGGCACGCCGCGGCGATCGGGAGCATGCCGCGCGGATGCACGCGATGGCCGAGGACCTGGCCCGGCTGCTCCCGCCCTCCAAACGGGGCCGCCGGACCACCGGGCCGCACTCCCTCAACGGTTGAGTCTGCGGCGGACCGCGGTCCGCCGGCCTTCACCAAGGCAGGCCCCTGACGGGCGCTGCTGGAGATAGATCGCATGCCGTCGTTTTTGATGCCTCTTCTCGAGGGCGTGGCCGCCGGAGCGGTCGTCGCCTTCGTCTTGTTCTTCATCTACAGCCGAACCCAGCGCAAGAGCGCGGCTCGCACGCTCGTGGCTGCCCGGACCGAAGCCGAGCAGCTCGTGGCCGACGCCAGCCGCAAGGCCGGCGAGGCCCGGGCCGCCATCGTGCTCGAGGGCAAGATGGAGACGCTGCGGCTGCGGGAAGACCTGGAGAAAGAGTTCCAGAAGCGCCGGGAGGAGTGGGAACGCTTCGAGCGCCGGGCCGAAGACCGCGAGGCGGCCGTCGAACGGAAGCTCGAGGAGCTGCAGCGCCAGGAGCGGGGCCTGGCCGGCCGCGAGTCGAGCATCACCCAGCGGGAAGATGGCCTCCGACCAGAGTGAAGCCGAGATCGCTCGTCTGGTCCAGGAGCAGCGAACCAAGCTGGAGCGCATCGCGGGGCTGAGCGCCGAGGAGGCCCGACGCGAGGTGCTGCAGAAGGCGGAGGACGAAGCGCGGGGTCAGGCCGCGGCGCTGGCGCGCGACATCAAGGAGCAGGCGAAGCGAAATGCCGACCGGGAAGCCCGACGCATCCTCGCCATGGTGATCCAGCGAATCTCCGCGGAGTACACCGCCGAGAGTACGGTTTCCGCCGTGGCGCTCCCCAGCGACGAAATGAAAGGCCGGATCATCGGCCGCGAGGGCAGGAACATCCGGGCCTTCGAGCAGGCGACCGGGGTGGACGTCATCATCGACGACACGCCCGACACCGTGATCGTCAGTTGCTTCGATCCGGTCCGGCGGGAGATCGCGCGGCGTTCGCTGGAAGCGCTCATCACCGACGGGCGCATTCATCCCGGCCGGATCGAGGAGCTGGTCACCAAGGCGCAGAACGATATCGCGCGGGAAATTCAGGAGGTTGGAGAGAAAGCGGCTTTCGAGGCCGGGGTGCACGGCCTGCATCCCGAGATGGTCAAGCTGGTAGGCCGGATGAAGTACCGCACCTCCTACGGGCAAAACATCCTCGAACACTCGAAGGAAGTCGCCTGGCTGGCCGGGATGATGGCCGCCGAGCTCAAGCTCGACATCGCCCTGGCCAAGCGCGGAGCGCTGCTGCATGACGTGGGCAAGGTGCTGACCCACGAGAGCGAAGGCACCCATGTGGAGCTGGGTGTCGAGGTGGCGCGCAAATACGGCGAGACCGCCGCGGTGATCAACTGCATCCAGGCCCATCACGACGACGTGCCCCACGAGAGCACCGAATCGGTTCTGGTCCAGGCGGCCGATGCCATCAGCGGCTCGCGGCCCGGCGCCCGACGCGAGGCGTTCGAGAGCTACGTCAAGCGGCTCACCAAGCTGGAGGAGATCGCCACCGGGTTCGAAGGAGTGGAGAAGACCAGCGTGATCCAGGCCGGCCGGGAGATCCGGGTCATCGTGGTCCCGGAGAAGATCGATGATGCCGCGGCCACGGCGCTGTCGGAGACCATCGCCAAGCGGATCGAGAACGAGCTGCAGTACCCCGGCCAGATCAAGGTCGTGGTGATCCGGGAGACTCGCGCGATAGGTATCGCCCGGTGAGCGCACGCATCATCGATGGGAGTCGCGATCGGAAAGGAGATCCGCGCGGAGGTCGCCGCCGATGTAGCCCGGCTCAAGGCGAAGGGTGTGACGCCGGGCCTGGCGGTGGTGCTGGTGGGAGAGAATCCCGCCAGCAAGGCCTACGTGGGGAGCAAGGAGAAGGCCTGCCTCGAGGCCGGAATGCACTCGGTCAAGCTGGAGCTGCCGGTCGAGACGACCGAGACCGAGTTGCTCGCGGCGATCGACCGGCTGAACGCCGATCCCGCGGTGCATGGCATCCTGGTGCAGCTGCCGCTTCCCAAGCAGATCAACTCCAGCCGGGTACTCAATCGGGTCGATCCCGCCAAAGACGTAGATGGCTTCAACCCGGTGAACGTGGGGAAGCTGGTGATCAGCGACCCGACCGCGCTGCGCCCCTGCACGCCATGGGGTGTGATCCAGATGCTGCTCCGCAGCGGGATCGAGATCAAAGGGGCCCATGCCGTGGTGCTGGGCCGTTCGACCATCGTCGGCCGCCCGATGGCGAACCTGCTGATTCAGGACGGACCCGGCGGGAACGCGACCGTCACCATCTGCCACTCCCGCACCCGGGATCTGCCGGCCGTCACCCGCAGCGCCGACATTCTGATCGCGGCGATCGGCAAGGCCGAGTTTGTGAAGGCCGACATGGTGCGGCCGGGCGCCGTGGTGATCGACGTCGGGATCAACCGGGTGGACGACGCCAGCAAGCCTCGGGGCTATCGGCTGACCGGCGACGTCGAGTACGCCCCGGTCGCCGAGGTGGCCTCCGCCATTACGCCGGTGCCCGGCGGCGTTGGCCCGATGACGATCGCGATGCTGCTGGCAAATACGATTCAGGCAGTGAAGCAGGCAATTTAAGATTGAAGATTTCAGATTGAAGATTTTGTAACTGCAATTGAAGATTGAAGATTGGAAAGCAGGCGGCATTCAACGAGCGACAAATCTGAAATCTGAAATCTTCAATCTGAAATTCCCTATGACCTCCCCCCTCACCACCGACTCTCCCTGGACTGTCACTCAGGTCGCCCGCATGGCCCGGCGCTACATCGAGGCCGGGCTGGGCATGGTCTGGATTCGGGGTGAGATCGCGGAGATCAAGATCTATCAGAGCGGCCACTGGTACTTCACGCTGAAGGACGCCGAGTGTCAGATCCGCGGGGTGATGTGGAAGAGCGACGCCCAGCGAGTCGGGTTGCCTCCCGCCGTGGGCGCCCAGGTCTTCGTCTTCGCCAAGCCGACCATCTGGGAGGATCGGGGCGAGTTCCGGCTCAATGCCACCGAGCTGCTGGTCACCGACCGGTTGGGTCTCGAGCACCTCGAGCTGCAGAAGACCAGGGCCGCGCTCGAGCGGGATGGATTATTCGATCCGGCGCGGAAACGTCCGCTGCCGGCATGGCCGACCTGCATTGCGGTGATCACCAGTCTCGATGGCGCGGCGTTGCGGGACATCGTGACGGTGGCCCGGAAGCGCTGGCGCTCGCTGGAAATCCGGGTGATCGGCGCCAAGGTCCAGGGCGCCGAAGCCGAGCTGGAGATGGTGCGAGCCCTCAGGCTGGTCAACCGGCTCGAAGGAGTCTCGCTCTGTATCGTGGCCCGGGGTGGCGGCGGCAAGGAAGACCTCGCCGTCTTCAACAGCGAAAAGGTCTGCCGCGCGCTCGCGCAAGTGAAGGTCCCGACGATATCCGCGGTGGGGCATGAGACCGATGTGTCCTTCACCGATTTCGTGGCCGACTGTCGTGCCCCGACACCTTCGGCGGCCGTGGAGCTGGCGGTGCCCGACTGTGCCGAGCTGATCGAGCGGGTCAATGGCCTTGCCGTACGGCTCGCCAATGCGGTGGGCAGGGGACTAGACTCGCCGCGGAGCGGTTGGAGCGGACCGGCGACCGGCTTCAGGCGGCCGCCAATCAATTGGTGGAACGTCGGCAGCGTCAGGTAGAACGGCTGGGCGCCCAGCTCGATGCCCTGAGTCCGCTGAAAGTCCTGGAACGGGGATTTGCCCTGCCGCGGGGCGAGGATGGTCGCGTCCTCCGGCGTACCGCCGAGTTCACGCCGGCGCTGGCGTTTCGGCTCCGCGTCATTGACGGAGAAGTACCGGCCCGAGTGGAGGAGAACTGATGGCCGAGCAGGATCGCCCCGCGGAAGCAGCTCCCACCCTCGCCGACGACCTGCGCCGGCTCGAGGAAATCGTGCGGCGGCTGGAGTCCAATGATGGAGACCTGGACCAGGCGCTGGCGCTCTTCGAGGAGGGCGTCGCACGCCTGCGCAGCGCGAGGGCCCGGTTGTCGGGAGCCGAAGCGCGGGTGCGCAAGGTCGTGTCCGATGCGCGAGGTGCGTTGCGCATGGACGATCTCGACGGCGAGCAGTAGGCGGTGCGCCGGGAGGACTCCGCTCGCGTGATCCTCGCCGAGGCACGCGAACGAACCGACGAGCTGCTTCAGGCCTGGGCCGAGCGGATCAAGGGCATGGTGCCGGGTCGAACCGGGGAGGCCCTGGCCTACGCGATGAATACGCCCGGCAAGCGAGTCCGGGCCGCGCTGGTGCTCGCAGCCTATCGGTCGGTCGGTGGTCCCTCACCCGCCATCGCCGGGGTGGCCGCCGCAGTGGAGACGGTGCATACCTACTCGCTGGTCCACGACGACCTGCCCTGCATGGATGACGACGACCTGCGGCGCGGGCGCCCGACGACCCACCGGGCATTCGACGTTCCCACTGCGACACGAGTCGGGCTGCTCATGGTGCCGGTCGCGGCCCTGGTACTGGCCCAGGCGGCGCAGGACTTGGTCCTGCCTCCCGAAACGGCCGGCCGGGTGGCTCGTGAGCTGTTCGAGGCGAGCGGGATTCGCGGCATGGTCGGCGGCCAGTGGCTCGACCTCGAGGCGGAAGGTGCCGACCTCGATCTCGAGGGGCTCACCGCGGTGCACGAGGGCAAGACTGGAGCGCTGATTCGCGCTGCCTGCGTGATGGGCGCACTCGCCGCCGAGGCCTCACCGGCCGCGGTCACCGCGCTCAGCGCCTACGGACAGGACATCGGGCTCGCATTCCAGGTCGCCGACGATGTGCTCGATGCCACGGCGACCAGCGCTCAACTGGGGAAGACGGCAGGCCGCGACGCCGCGCTCGCCAAGTCCACCTATGTGGGCCTGTTAGGTGTGGACGGGGCGCGGGAAGAGGCCCGCAGTCTGGCCAACCGGGCAGTCAAACACTTGCGGCGGGCGGGTTTCGCCTCGGGCTCCTTGGAGGCGTTGGCGGAGTATATTGTAACGAGGGAGTCGTGATCAAGCAGGCGACAGTAGGCGACGGGGCGACAAGGGACGTTGGCGTCTTGGTTGTGCTTGGGGGTATGCCTCGGTACTGGCGCCAGCCCCCTGTTCGCCTGTCGCCTGTCGCCCCGTCGCCCGGAACCATGAGCCTACTCGCTGGCATCCACAGTCCCGCCGACCTCAAAGCCATCCCCCGGGAGCAGCTGCCCGAGCTGGCCCAGGAGATTCGCACCCGGTTGATCGAGTGCGTCTCCCTGACGGGCGGCCACATCGGCGCCAGCCTGGGGACCGTGGAATTGGCGATCGCGTTGTTGTACGAGTTCGATTCCCCCCGCGACAAGATCCTGTGGGACGTGGGCCATCAGGCCTACGCCTGGAAGCTGCTCACCGGCCGCAACGATCGGTTCCCCACGCTGCGGCAGACCGATGGGGTCTCCGGCTTCCTCAAGCGGGACGAGAGCGAGCACGACCAGTTCGGTGCGGGACACGCGGCGACCGCCATGTCGGCGGCATTGGGGATGGCGACGGCCCGCGACCTCAAGGGTGAGAACTACAAGGTCGTCGCCGTGGTGGGCGACGGCGCGCTGACGTCGGGTCTGAGCTACGAGGGGATGAACAACGCCGGTCATTCCGACCGGGACATCATCCTGATCCTGAACGACAACGGGATGTCGATCTCTCCCAACGTCGGCGCCATCAGCAAGACCCTCGGCGCCATCGTGGCGAGCCCGGTAACCAACCGGTTCCGGGAGCGGCTCAAGCAGTTTGACCATCCGGCTGAGCCACGTCTTCGGCGAAGGGGTGGTGGACTTCGCCAAGAATGTCGAAGAGAGCGCCAAGAATCTCTTTTCCGAGGGGATGCTGTTCGAGGAGCTGGGCTTCCGCTACTTCGGCCCGATCGATGGCCACGACATCAAGAAGCTGTCGGACACGCTGCGCTTCGTGAAGGGAATGTCGGGACCTCGAGTGGTCCACGTGCTGACCGAGAAGGGGAAGGGCTTCGCCTTCGCCGAATCGAATCGGGAGAAGTGGCACGGACTCGCGGCGTACGATCCGGTGACCGGTGAAGCGCGAAAGAAGGCCTCTGGCCCGCCGACCTGGACCCAGGTTTTCGGGGACGCGATTTCCGCTCTCGCAGCCGATCATCCGGAACTCGTGGCGATCACCGCCGCGATGCCGAGCGGTACCGGAACGAACATTTTCCAGAAGAAGTGGCCCGACCGGTTCTTCGACGTGGGGATCGCCGAAGGCCACGCCGTCACCTTCGCGGGCGGGCTCGCGACCCAGGGCGTGCGGCCGATCGTCGCGATCTACAGCACGTTCCTGCAGCGGGCGTACGACAACATCATCCACGACATCGCGGTGCAGCGCCTCCCGGTGATCTTCTGCATGGACCGGGCGGGCCTGGTGGGCGAGGACGGCCAGACCCACATGGGCCTGTACGACATCGCCTACATGCTGGCGGTGCCGGGGATGACCGTGACGGCGCCCAAGGACGGCGATGAGCTGGCCGGGCTGCTCAAGACTGCGCTGGCTCATGATGGCGGTCCCTTCTGCACCCGGTATCCGCGGGACAAGGCTCCAGCGGAGCCTCGGCCGGTGGCCGAGGTAGAGCCGGTTCCTTACGGGACCTGGGAAATCCTGCGCCGCGGCAAGGACCTCGCGATCCTCGCGGTGGGCACCATGGTGCAACCGGCACTGGCCGCGGCGGAATCGCTGGCAGCGGAAGGCCTCGACTGCGGCGTCGTCAACTGCCGGTTCCTCAAGCCGCTCGACGCCGGATGCCTCGGCATGCTGAGCCAGGAATACCGCACCTTCGTCACGGTCGAGGAGGGCACGGTGGTGAATGGGTTCGGCGCCTATCTCGCCGAGGTCATGCAGACGACCTATCCGGAGGTGCGGGTCATCGCCCTCGGTGTTCCCGACAAGCTGATCGAGCAGGCGCCGCGCGCCGAGCAGCTCGAAACGTTCGGTCTCACTCCGCAGGGCATCGCCCGCCGGATCCGCACCCTGTCCAGCGAGGAGAGCATCGCCGCCCGATGAAGGTCGGAGTGGTCGGAAACCCGAGATACGCCGACCTCAAGAGCGGTGCTGCAGCAGCTGTCGCGCGAAGCCCCCTCGCGCGGCATCTCGCTCGTCACCGAGCCCAGCCTCATGCCGCTCTGGGACCGCAATCTCCCGCTGCTCGATGAAGCGCCCGGTCGATGCACTGCTCACGTTCGGCGGCGACGGCACCCTGCTCCGCGGCATGCGTCTGCTCAATGGCCGCGAGGCTCCGATCCTGGGAGTCAATTTCGGCCGGGTCGGATTTCTCACCACCGCCGACCGCGACGGTCTGATCGCCGCGCTCGATGCGCTGGTGTCGGGGCGCTATGTCCTCGAGCGCCATCTGGCCCTCATCGCCTCGATCATCAGCGACGGCGGCGGAGTCCGGAGCGAGCAGATGGCGCTCAACGACGTCGCGATCCACAAGAGCGGCGTCGCCCGGGTCATCCGGGTGCGGGTCACGGTAGACGGTGAAAACGTCGGTCCTTACAGTGCGGACGGGATCGTGGTCGCGACTCCAACCGGCTCGACCGCCTACTCGCTTAGTGCCGGTGGTCCCATCGTGGTACCGGGCGTCGAAGCCATGATTGTCACACCGGTCTGCGCTCATACCCTCGCGGTTCGCCCTCTCGTCGTGCCGGCCGACTCGGTCATCTGTATCGAGCCGCTCGCTCCCGGGGACGGATGACATTCTTCTCTCCTACGACGGTCAGGTCGGTACCATGCTTGCCCTGGGAGATCGGGTGTACGTGCGCCGCGCACCCAGCGCGGCATTGTTGATCCGAATCGGGGAGGAAGGCTACTTCTCCCGGATGCGGCAGAAGCTGGGCTGGGGAGACCTCTCCGAACGGGAAGTCATCCGGTGATTTCCGAACTCAGGGTTCGGGACCTCGCCACCATTTCCGAAGTTGTGCTCCAACTCGGCTCCGGTCTCAACGTCCTCACCGGTGAAACCGGGGCGGGGAAGTCCATGCTGGTGGACGCGATGGCGCTGCTTCTGGGGGAGCGGGCCGACAGCGGCATGGTGCGGCCCGGGTGCCGGGCGCGCCATCGTCGAGGGCGCATTCGAGCTTGCCGATCCGGCCCTCAGGCGCCGCCTCGACGCTGCCGGGCTCGATGCGGAGGATGACCGGCTGGTCATTCGCCGCGAGGTCTCCAGCGACGGGCGCTCCCGCGCCTGGATCAACGGCAGTCCCACCACCGTCGCCATGCTCGGCCGGATCGGTGCCCTCCTGGTAGACCTTCACGGCCAGCACGAGACCCAATCGCTGCTTCATGC
The DNA here is from genome assembly GCA_963788625.1 of uncultured Gemmatimonadales bacterium. Lineage (GTDB taxonomy): Bacteria > Gemmatimonadota > Gemmatimonadetes > Gemmatimonadales > GWC2-71-9 > DATBGE01. The sequence continues at coordinate 2,215,916 of CAWBHB010000001.1, forward strand.
CGACGCCCAGCGCGACATCCTGGACGCGTTCGCGGACGCGATGACCGAACGGGCTGCGCTGAGCGAAGCCCACGCCATGGCAACCGCATCTGGCAAACGAGGAAGCGGCGCTCATCGGGCGGCGTGACGAAGCACTGCGCCGGGCCGACTATCTGCGCCATGTGGTAGATGAGATCGATCGGGCGAGGCTCAAGAGCGGGGAAGACGAGAGTCTCGACGCCGAAGCACGTCGGCTGAATCATGCGGGCACGCTGGGGGAACAGGCACGAAAGCTGGGTCGGGATTGCTGGATGATGAGGACTCGGGTGTCCTCCCGGCTCTGGGCCAGGCCGACCGGCTGCTGGGGCAACTCGATCGGGTGGATCCCTCGGTAGCACCGTGGCGGGAACTGCTGGACACCGCCTACGCCAATCTCTCGGAACTTGCGCGGCTCGCGCGGACTACGCCGAATCGGTCCAGGAGGATCCCGCGCGGCTGGCGGAGATCGAACGCCGGCGCGACGTGCTCTTTCGTTTGCGGCAGAAGCACGGGGCAACGATCGAGGCGATACTCGAGACCCGGCGCCAGGCTGGCGCCGAGCTGGAACTGCTCGACACTGCGGAGACCGACCTTCGCGGGATCGCGGCTCGCCGTGCTGCACTCGAGGCGACGCTCAAGAATGCCGCCGGCGCGCTCAGCACCAAGAGGAATGACGCTTCGGGCCGGCTCTCCCGCGCGGTAAACCGCATGTTGCCCTCGCTGGGGCTGCCGGGCGGGAAGTTCTCGCTCGAACTGGCGACCGCTTTCAACGATTCAGGCGCAGGGCCAGGAATCGGTCGTCTTCATGGTGCGGCTCAACGAGGGCATGGAGTGGCGCCCACTGGCGCGATCGGCCTCGGGCGGCGAGTTGTCCCGTCTCATGCTTGCACTCAAGGTCGTGCTGGCCCGGCACGACGCAGTGCCGACGCTCATCTTCGACGAGCTGGATCAGGGGGTCGGCGGTGAGGTCGGGGCACAGGTGGGAAGTGCCCTGGCTCAGGTCGCCGAGCGACGCCAGGTCCTGGTGATCACCCACCTGCCGCAGATCGCGGCCCGCGCCACCCGGCACCTCGTCGTCTCCAAGCAAGCCCGCGCAGGGCATCGCCACCAGCGACGTCGAAGTGATCCACGGGGAGGACCGAATTACTGAGCTGGCGAGAATGTTGGGGGACGCGGATGCGGATACGGCTCGAAGGCACGCGGCGGCACTGCTGGAGGAGGGTAGTTCCGAGTTCTGAGTTCCGAGTTTCGAGTACCGTGCAGGACAATCGTGCTGAATCGAGGGAGCGACCGCGGTACTGGGTATCGCGGACTCGGTACTCGGAACTCTACCAAAACCTCCGATAAAACCGAATCACCCCTCTCACCGTCTCCGCTCCGGGAACTCGACCCCCCGTCGCACTCAAGACTCGTTCATAGGTCAGTGTCGCATCGATCGGCAGGCCGCACTTGCCGTTGCGGCACTCCTGTGCCCGCGCGCCCGACGTAGGTGAGGCCGGCGGTGAATGTGGTGGCGCTGCGAGCAGATTCCTGGGCCAGCAGCCCGGCACTCACCCCGGCGATGACATCGCTCGACTCGAGATAGCTCGCCGAGCCTTCGGCTCTCATGCCAGTACGAGACGCCGGCGGTGATTGCGAGCTGCGGAGCTAGCCGGAAGAACGGCTGGGCGCTCAGTGAGTAGAAATCGCCGGGATCGAGCGTGACTCTCGAGGAGCGGTTGAAGAAGGGAATCGGCTGGTCCGGCGGCGTTACCCGGAGAGCACGGTCGCTGGAGAAGCGACGCTGATAGCTTCCAATGCAGCCGGGCGCCGAGACGGCGGTAACCCAGATCGGCGGTCAGACCGCCATGAAATTCGTACCGCTTGTTCCCGGTGCCGATGTCCAGAAAATTGGCCGGGATTCTCGGCTTTGCCGGTGGGTAGCACGATGGACGCCTGGGCCACGGCGCGGATTCCACCTAGATCCCCTTTCTGGTCCCAACGATCTACCAGGGTATAGGCGGCCCCCAGCTCCACGTCGCCCACCTGCGAGACCTGCGTCTCCCGCAGGGGGAATCCCTGGACCGGCCCGAGGGGATTGGAAACGAAGCTGTTGATGTCATCGGCTGACAGCCGGCCTGTGGGTAACGGAACGGTGGAGGTAAAGCCTGCCACGTTGAGGCCGGCGGGATTGGCCAGGGTATCCTGCAGATCGCTGATGCTCGTAAGCACCGCGACACCGGCGGTGCTCGTATCGATCGGAAGGAATGGGGAGGCGGTGACCGGGTCGATACTCACGGCACCCAGATGGGACCGAAGTGACGCGGCCTGCTGCTCTACGGCGTCGGCGTGATTGCGCAGCGCCGAACCCGGCGGCCCATAGACGCCGTTGCTAATGTTGGCGTGCAGGGTGGTAAGCGCCTGGTCGAAGTCAGTGAAAAACTGTTGTGCGGCTACCTGACCAGGTCCCGTCCCGAGTGTGGGATGGGCGGGGTTGAAACCGGCGTTGGCGCTCGTGGAGTCGAGTTTGAAGCGGGCCTGTACCCGAGTGGTGACGATCGGAATGTTGGTGAAAAGGGTCAGTCCACGAGTCACGCCGACGGCGAACCCCAGGCCTGCGGCGGTCACCGTCACTCCACCGTTGACCTCCTGCTTGCCAAGATTGATCTGGTATGCGCTATTGCCGATGATGGCGCCGATAGCGGTGTCGGCGGTGATCAGATCCGGCCAGAAGCTGCTGCCCAGGGCAGGGCTGGAGAAGTCGGCTAGGTAGTCCTGCTCGTTGCCGTTGAGAAAGCGAGTGTTGTAGCTGGTCCAGTCACCGGAGAGGGTGAACCGTACTACCCCTTTCGGTACGCCGATCGGTTCCAATTGTGCCTGAGAGGGCTGGGCGCCGAGCGCGATTCCCCCCACCACCAGCCACACCAGATGCTTCAAGCAGCCTCCCGGGAGATTGATCGTCGGTGAGCTCTCACGCGCCCAAGACCCTCGCAAATTCGCTATTCCAGAGGGTCTTTGCCAGTCAACCTAGCGTCCTGGCCTCGGCACCCGGGCGGGTGAATCTGATCGGGGAACATACCGACTACAATGGCGGGCCAGCCCTGCCGTTCGCCATCGAGCGGCGCACCGTCGTGGCCGCGGCTCCCGCCTCAGCCTGGCAGGCGGTCTCGGCGGTGGATGGCACGCCGCATCTCATCGATCCGTCGGGCCCCCCCTCGGGCGGTTGGACGGACTACCTGCGTGGAGTCATTCGGGTGTTGCAGCGGGAACGGCTCGCTCCGCCCGGTGCCAGGATCGCGATCGCCAGCTCCATCCCCGTCGGTGCCGGGCTCTCATCCTCGGCGGCACTGGCGGTGAGCCTGGCCAAGGTGCTCACCATGGTCGCGGGGCGCCGCGCTCCTCCGCCCCTTCTGGCCGAGCTCGCCTATCGGGCCGAGCACGATGAGGTCGGAGTGCGCTGCGGCCGGATGGACCAGACGGTCGCGGCGCTTGCCTCGCGGGAGAGCGCGCTGCTCTTCGAATCAGCGACCGGCGAAGTGAGACGGGTTCCGCTGCTCGGACGAGTCATCGTGATCGAAACCGGTGTCGAACGACGGCTGACCGATGGCCAGTACAACCAGCGGCGGAAGGAATGCGAAGAAGCCGTTCGTCTGCTGGCCGACCAGGAGCTTCGCGTTCCATCGCTGGCGGCTATCTCCCCGGAAGCGATGCCCCAGATCGAGCGGCTGTTGCCCGCACCGTGGTTGCTCCGTGCTCGGCACGTGGTGGGAGAAACCCAGCGAACCCGTGCTGCCGCTACGGCGCTCATGAAGGGCGACAACTCTACCCTCGGCCGCCTGATGTTCGAGGGGCACGCGTCGCTGCGCGACAACTACCAATGCAGTTGTCCCGAGGCGGATCTCCTGGTGGAATCGGCTCGAACCCATGGTGCGGCCGGCGCGCGTCTCACCGGCGCCGGATGGGGAGGTGCCGTCATCATGCTGGCGCCCGCGGGCCACGAAGCACGCATCGTAGCCGAGACGAGCGACGATTTCCGGAAGGCATTTGGGCGGTTCCCTGAGATCTGGCAGACGAAGGCGATGGGTGGGGTGAGGGCGGGGGGGTGACCTAACCCCCTGTCCCCTTCCCGATTGGGAAGGGGGAACGCGTTGTGAGGTTCTTCTCGGTTAGCCCACCTCGTTCGAGCCTCGACGAATTCCAGGTTCCTCTACCTAACCCCCTGTCCCCCTTCCCGATTGGGAAGGGGGGACGCGTCGTAAGCACTTTCTTAAGTTCGCGTGTTCTTTCAGATCCCGACCAATCCCGAGTCTTCGTACCTAACCCCCTGTCCCCCTTCCCTATTGGGAAGGGGGAACGCGTCGTGAGCATTCTCTTCGGTTCGCGCGTTCTTTCAGTCCGGACATCCCAGGTTCTCGTACCTAACCCCCTGTCCCCCTTTCCTACTGGGAAGGGGGGACGCGTCGTGAGCTTTCCTTGGGCGAAGCGTCCTCAGCCGATTTCGGCAGCGTAAATCGGATGGGGGAGACGTTGGAATGGTTACCGCGGGTCAGCGAAGTTTCGAATCTTGCATTCATGCGTAGGAGGAATTCGATAGTCCTGTGGCAAAGAGTGGATCCCATGAAACTGACGATGGCAAAGAAATTCCGTCGCGAGATGACACCGGCTGAGCGTACGCTGTGGAAGGCCTTGCGTCGCAATCAGATCGATGGCCTTCACTTCCGCCGCCAACAAGTCATAGACGGTTTCATCGTGGACTTTTATTGCCATTCCGCTCGTCTGGTGATTGAAGTGGATGGTGAGATCCACGCATTCAGGACCGCCGGTGATCGTTTACGTGATCGAGTGTTGAAGAGCCACGAGTTGCGGGTCTTGCGGGTGAAGAATGAAGCGATCCTGACGAATCTCCCGCGAGTTATCGCGCGGATAAGGGCCAGCTGCCGAAAAGGACCTGGGAATCGCGTTCCCCCCTTCCCAATAGGGAAGGGGGACAGGGGGTTAGGTAGAAACAGCGGTGAACGGTGAACGGTGAACGGCAAACGGGGAACGGGTCGTCGTGGATTGGTCAGACGCGTGCCCCCTTCCCAATAGGGAAGGGGGACAGGGGGTTAGGTAAGGGGGACAGGGGGGTTAGGTATCCTCCCGCCCCATCCTCCACCTCACCAGCGCCGCCGCCAGGCCCGGCGCCACCCGATTGAGCCACAGCAGCGCCCGCATCGAGTGGGGCAGGATCAGCTCTCGCTTCCTCCGCTCGATCGCCTGCACGATGAGTCGCGCTGCCTCGGCTGCCGGAAGCGGTTGAGATCCGTGCCGTCGAGCGGAGTCTCCCATGGCGGCACCGGTTGGTCCCACGGCGCTGCGCCGTAGCGCGGTGTCGCCGATCCAGTGGGGCAGCACCATCAGGATATCGGGCTTTCCGGGTTCCAGCTCCATCCGGAGCGAATCGAAGAAGCCATGCAGAGCATGCTTGGCTCCGGCGTAGCCGGTGTGGAGCGGCACGCCGATCCGCCCCTGCAGCGAGGAGACGACCGTGATGAGGCCTTGGCCTTGCCGCAGGTGGGGCAGGGCGGCGTGGGTGCAATAGACCGATGAGAGATAGTTCACCGCGATGAGCCGCTCGAACAGCGTCGGGTCCGTCACTGCGTCGAATCGGGCCCACATGCCGAGTCCGGCGCAGAGCACGAGGTGATCGATCCGTCCGAAACGATCAATGCCGCGCTGGATCAGGAGCTCGACAGTGAACCGAGGTCGGTCAGGTCGCCGGGGACGATGAGCGCATCCTTGTCGCCCTGCGGAGCAGCCTGGCTGTCTCCTCCAGGCCCTCGACGCTGCGCGCGGCCAGGACCAGCCGCGCACCCTGGCTCGCCAGCACCATCGCCAGCTCCCGTCCGAGGCCGGACGAGGCGCCGGTAACGACCGCCACCTGCTCCCGAAGCACCTAGGCGGAGCTCCCGCCGCGATCGAACGCGCTGATCACCGGCTCGGGGAGTCCCCAGGCCTCGAGCGGTCGTTCCGAGGGCAGGATCTTTCCGGGATTCATGATCGCCGCGCGGATCGAGGCCCTCCTTGAGCGCTCGCACCGCGGCGACTCCGGCGGGACTGATGTCGTCCGCGATCCATGGGAGGTGCTCGGTCCCCACCGCATGGTGGTGCGACAGGGTCGCCCCCCCTGCGAGGAAGCGAGTCCTCCGCCGCCTTCTTGATGTAGAGGTACTGCTCCAGTCCCAGACTCGGATCGCTGCAGGCAGCCGAAGGTGAAGTAGAGGCTCGCTCCGGTGCGATAGGCGTGGCTCACGTGGCATCCCACGTAGGGCTTCGCACGCCGGTTCGTCGGATGGCCGTCTCGACGGCGCTCAAGGTGCGAGTGATAGAGCGGCAAGCAGGTTGCTCCAGACTGTCGCCGTCTCACTCACGTCGGCCATGATGTTTCGGTCCATCACCCAGTCACGCAGATAGGGGAAGTCGTACTTCCCCCGCTCGAACGACCGGCCCGGTTCGGCGCCGAGCGCGAAGCCGCCGTGGCGCCGATAGATCTCACTCACCCTGCGGTGAATGCGCGGGACAGGTCTGGCGGTCTCCCTCGAACACGTTGAGCATCAGCGCCGACCGACCCGAGGTCGAATCGCTTGACCCGCTTCAGATAGTTCTTCACCACCTTCCCGAGCAGCGCCTTGAGCGGCGGAGCCGCGGTCTTGTAGGCGAACGACAGCGCCGTCTTGGCCGGGTCGTTGAGCCGGGTCACCACCGGGCATGCAGTCGGCCTCGACGCAGGCCCGTATCGCATGAACGCCCTGCTCGAACTCCGGGAACAGATATCCGTAGGGGAGGCGAACCTCGGGAATCCGGTGCACCTGCATGGTGGCTTCGGTGATGACGCCGAGCGTGCCCTCGCTGCCGATGCAGAGATGCTTGACGTCGATCCCGTTGGACGAGCGGGGCACCACCCGCGTCTCGATGGTGCCGCCCGGTGTCACCATGCGCAGGGCCACGACCATGTCTTCGATCTTGCCGTAGCGGTCGCTCTGCATACCGGCTGAACGGGTGGCGATCCAGCCGCCGAGGGTCGAGAACAGGAACGAGTCGGGGAAGTGACCGAGGGTGAAGCCCTGCGCGTTGAGCTGCTGCTCCATGTGGGGGCCCATCACGCCGGCCTGGATGCGCGCCGTGCCGGACTCGCGATCTACCTCGAGCACCTGGTCCATCCGCCGGAGGTCGAGCACCACGACCATCCGGCTCTCGTCGTGAGCCGCCTCGACACAGCCGGCGATGTTGGACCCGGCGCCGAACGGAATCAGCACCACGTCGTGGTCGGCGCCGCGGCCGCAACAAGCGTTGCCACCTCGGCTTCGGTCTCGGGGTAAATCACCCCGTCGGGCGCCGCATCGATGATCCCCCGGCGAATGCGCCAGAGGTCGCGAAAGCTCTTGCCGTAGGCATGAACCAGTCGCTCTCGCTTGCTGGTGCAGCAGTCGCTCGGCACCGAGAGTGGCATCGAGCGCGGCACGGAATGCGGGATTGGTCCTGGGTGGGCGGAGCACGATGTCTTCGAATCGGACCGGGGCCGTGCGTACCGCCTCTCCGGTGATCCCGACGGATTCCCGGATGAAGGGCCAGAGCTCCGGCTTGTCGGAGATGTCAAACTCCGTCTGCTCGTCTCCCCAGCCCCACCATTTCATGTGGGTCGGACCCGCGGTCATGTCTGGTGCGCTCCCGCAGTTCGTGGACTCGACGTTCCAGCTCTTCGGTGATGCGGCGATAGGTGGCGAAGGGCGTCTCGCTCTCGTTCGTCGCCATCGGTTCGACCGGCTGGCCGAAGCGGACCCGGATATGCCGGGGCCGCATGAACCAGTTGTTCTTGCGCCAGGCGCGATAGGTCCCGTCGATGTAGGCCGGCACCAGCGGAAGCCCCAGGGTGGTCGATACAACAGCGGGGCCGCGCTTGAAGGCCTGCATCTCTCCGGTGGGGGTCCGGGTCCCCTCAGGAAAAATGATCAGCGCCTGCCGCCCGCCGTCCAGGAACCGCTTACACGCCTCGATGTGGGCCATCAGCTGGCGCTGGGTCGCCCGCCGCTCGAGCGGAATCAGGTTGAACAGGAGGTTAGCGGCCGATTGCAGCCGGTTCCCGAAGAAATAGTCCTGCGCCGCCACCATGGCGAATTCGCTGAACGGGCCGCCCGCTCGCCAGCATGAGGGCGACCACGTCCATGTGACTCGCGTGGTTGCTGCACAGGATGAAGGGCCGGTCCGGGAGGTGTTCCTGCCCGAAGACATGCAACGGACAGTAGAGCCGTAACACCAGCCGGCTGAAGGCCTGGAACATCCAGGCCATGTGCTACCTCCCGTACTTCCGTGGGCCAGGGCAAACTCGTTCGAGGCGATGGCGCCGCCGAGCGACAGCTCGAGAGCGAGGACTGCGGCGCACACGATCTCGGCGAGACGCTTGGAGGAGCCGTCGCCGGTGCAACCGAGCAGCTCCAGGTTGCGGCGCTGGGCGGCGAGCCGGGTGCCGCCGCCCACCGTCCCGACGCAGATCGAGGGCATGGAGAGGGTGGCGTACAAGTCGCCGCCATTCTGCACTTCGTAGTTCACCAGACCCAGAGAATTCTCGACGACACAGGCCACGTCCTGCCCGGTGGCGAGGTAGATCGCGGCGAGCCCGTTGGCGACGTGCATGTTGAGTCCCATGACGCCGGCCAGTTGAGAGGCGCGGGTGCACTGGGTCCACCCATCCACGAACGCCTGTGCGGTGGTGCGAACCACGCGACGGAGCGCCTTGGCCGAGACCATCGCACTCGCGATGACCTGGTGACCCCGGCCCAGCAGCAGGGTGCGGGCGGCCGGGTTCTTATCCCCGTTGAAGTTGGACTCGATCAGGTAGCGGAAGGTCGAGCCGCGATAGTGCTCGCTGATGTAGTGGCAGGCGGCGTGAGCTCGCGAGGGTCACCATGTTCTGGCCGGCCGCGTCCGCCGTGTTGTAGACAAAGTCGAGTAGGACGCTGTTGTGCACCACATACTTGTCTACCCGGATCAGTTTCCCATGCCGGGTGGTCGACTCGGCCGCCCGGCGGATCGCGGGGATCTCGGCCTCGATCCAGGCCAGGAATGGCTGGCAGGCGTCCACGTCGGGGAAGATGAAGACCGGGCTGCGCGACACCTCCTGCTTCAGGTGGCGGGTCAGAATGCCGCCCGAGAGCGAGGTGAGATAGGCGCCGCGGGTCATCGAGAGCGCCAGGGTTCCTTCCACCGTGCAGAGTGGCACGTAGTAGGTACCCTCGGCGTAGCTCCCGCGGACTACAAGCGGCCCGGCCACCGCGAGCGGCAGGCCGACGTAGCCGACGTGATTCTCGATGATCCCCTTGAGCTGTTCCGGAGGATCGGAGGGAAGTTCATCCAGCAACACGCCGGTCTTCTGCTCCAGCCAGGCGCGTCGCAGCTCGGTGTCCGCGGCGGTGTAGCCCCGGGGCAGGAGAGTAGACTGGGCGACGGGGGTCGTAGGTGGCATTGGGACGCGTGTGGCAGGTGAGGCTGGAAGATAGCCTCGCAACTGCGGATGGCGGAATGCCTGTCCCGAGCGCAGCGAGGGAGCGGTAAGGCGGTAAGGCGGGAAGGCGGGAAGGCGGAAGTTGGCGATGGCGGAATGGCGGAATGGCGGAATGGCGGAATGGCGGAATGGCGGAATGGCGGAATGGCGGAACCGTAGTCTGCCAGAAGACATGTCCGTAAGAGTCAAGGACACATCATGTGAACTCGGATGTTGGCGACGCATCCCTACTCCCCACAACCCACTCCCTACAACCCATTCCCTACAACCTACTCCTTACCGTCCCCACCCATTGGCTTACCTTTCCCCCCACGCTCGGGTGGCGAAACTGGCAGACGCATGGGACTTAAAATCCCAAGAGGCGAAATCCTCATGTGGGTTCGATCCCCACCCCGAGCATTCGAGCCATCCTATCGGCGGGAGAATCCATGCACGTCGTTGACTACGCTACCCTCCAGCCCCGGGAAATCGCCCCGGGTTTCCACGGCCGTTACGTCCACTCGGACCGAGTGACCCAAGGGCGGGTGGACATCGACCCGGGTGCCAGCCTCCCCGAACATTCCCATATGCACGAGCAGTGGACCCTGGTGCTCTCGGGCACTCTGGAACTCACCGTGGCCGGCACCGTGCATGTCCTCGGACCGGGGCAACTGCTATTCATCCCACCGCACGTCGCTCATTCGGCCCGCGCTCCCGTCGCGTGCCAGGTGCTTGACGTGTTCCAGCCGGTGCGCGAGGATTATCGGGAGCCGGCTATCACGCGGGGCTAGCCCGCCGGTCCGCCCATCCGCGGCTGAAGCCGCGACTCGGCTCCTGTCGCTGAAGCGACGAAAACATCGATCGTCCGCCCTGACCGCCCTGACCGCCATCCCGCCTTCCCGCCCTACCGCTCGTCACGGTTTCTCCCGCACCTCCCACAACACATTCAGAATCACCCACCGGCCGTTCCACTTCACGAGATGCAGGTAGTCAATCCATCCCGACATATCGACCCGAACACTCGCGGCCTGCTGAAAGACGTCGAGGATCTTCACGTCCTTGCGCTGCTTGTCTGCCGGGGTGGCCTTGCCGCCGCCCGATTTGGCGCCGCGGATCAGTTCGGTCGCCCCCATGCGTCCGGATCCAGGTGGCTCCCGTCGAGTCGCTGAACTGGACCCGCTTGGCGAGCTCGGGGTGGAGTGCTCGCGCCATGCGGTCGCCGTCGGCCCCGTACCAGCCTTCGGCGTAGTCGAGCGCGGCGGCACGGATGCCGGCCGTGTCCGCTGCGGTCTGGGCGGTGAGTGGAGACGTGAGCAAGGGAAGTGCGCTGAGCAGGCCAAGCATGTGTCTCATTTGCAACTCTCCGAGTCGAAACCTCGAGATGGGTGATCCGGGCCTTGGTGCACGCGTCGCTCTGCGACGCTCCGCCGAGCCGCGATTTCAATCGCGTCCGGACGGCGCGACAATGGGCTCTTCAAGAACCGGTGACAACGCCGGTGGGACAATCGGGCCCTCTTAGGGGATGACTTGGCCTTGGGGATGACTCGGCCCTCAGCGCAGCAGCGAACGCAGCCGGTCGCTGTGCGATCGACTCGAGGTGAAACGGGTGCCGTCCTTCATGGTCACGACGTACTCGCCGTGAAAGTACGGCTCGAGGGATCCGATTCGATCGACGTTTACGATCACTGAACGGTGAATGCGGACGAAGGTGGCGGGGTCGAGCCGAGCCTCCAGGGATTTCATGGTTTCTCGCACCAGGTGCGTCTTGCCGCGGGCGTGCAGCTTGGCGTAGTTCCCCGCGGCATCGATCCAGTCCACTTCTTCGGCCCTCACGAAGAAGAGCCGCTCGCCCTCCCGCACCACGATCCGTACCGGCACCGGACGCTCGGCCCGAAGCTGAGCCAGTAGACGCGCGAAGCTCCGGCTCGCTCGCATCCACGCTTTTCCGATCCAGTCGCTCGCGAACCCGTCGGAGCGCCGCCTGAAAGCGCTCCGGCTCCAGCGGTTTCAGCAGGTAGTCCACGGCGTTCACTGCGAAGGCCTTGAAGGCGTATTCGTCGTAGGCGGTGACGAACACGATGGCGGGCAGAGTCTCGGCAGACAGCGACTGCAGCACGGCGAACCCGTCCATCTCGGGCATCTGGACATCGAGGAACAGAAGATCCGGAGCGTGAAGAGTCACGGCCTCGAGCGCCGCGGCTCCATCCCCGCATTCGGCGACCACTTCTACTCCAGCGTCGCTGGCCAGAAGGGTCCGGATCCGCTCCCGAGCCAGCGGTTCGTCGTCCACCACTACGGCGCGCATGGCAGTCATCCCGGTCGCTGGAGCGGCACCAGCAGATCCACCCGCAGTCCACCGCCCGGGGCCGGGCCGAGGGTGAGCGACGCTCGTTCTCCATAGAGCGCCGCGAGGCGCCGACGGGTGTTGCCCAGTCCGATCCCTTCGACCGGAAAGTCATTGGCGGAGTCGAGACCAGAGCCGTCATCGGTCACGCTCAGCTCGAGGTGGTCGCCGTTGCGAGCGGCCGCGATCGTGATCCGACCGGCCCCCGCTCGACGCGCGATACCATGCTCGATGGCGTTCTCGACCAGCGGCTGGAGCACGAAATGCGGCACCAGGACCTCCAGCGGCTCCCGGTCCGATCTCCTTCTCCACGGTGAGCCGGTCCTGAAAGCGGACCTGCTGGATCGCGACATAGTGGTCCAGCGTCTCCAGCTCATCTCCCAGCGGCACTTCCTGGCTCTCGGCTCGACGCAGAGTGCGTCGCAGCAGATCGCTGAGCCGAGCCAGCATCCGGTCGGCCGCGTCGGGATCGCGGTGCAGCAGGGTCGAGATTCCCTGGAGGGTATTGAACAGGAAGTGGGGATGCAGCTGTGCCCCCAGCGCCTCGAGCCTGCGCCTCGGCGAGCTGGCCCTGGAGCAGGGCCGCCTCCTTTTCGCGCTCACGATAGCGGTAGTAGTAGACCATGGCGTGTATCACCCCGATCAGGGCCCAGAAGACCATGCTCTCGATGACGAAGTTCTGACTCACCATCTCGCGCAGCGATGGCATGTGAGACTGCTGCGGTAACAGCGCCTGCATGAGGGCGAGGAAGAGGGCGTACTTGGGGATGACGCAGAGCGAGACGACCGCGACCCAGAGCGGCACCGTGCGGGTCCATCCGACTACGCTCGATCGGCCAGCGGCGCGCCATCCAGATGAAGAGGGGAGTGAAGATGGCGCAGGTGTACCAGTCGACGAGCCGAGAGGTGAGTGAGCCAGCGCCATTCGATCGGCCGGCCGATCTGCTGGAAGGTGACGACCGCGCCGCCCACGCTGAGCAGCGCCAGCGCGGTCCAGATCGCCGTGATGATGAGGACGCTTCCCCAGCTCCAGCGGAGCAGGGGAGGGGTGAAGGACTGCGCTGTCGCCGTCATGGCTGCGACGTTAGGTGTTACTGCGAGGGATCACAAGGTGAGGTGGGACGAAGTGGCCGTGAGGTGGGATGATCTGAACCCCCTGTCCCTTCGATATTGGGAAGGGGGGACGTGTCCTCACAATGTCCGCGCTTCACTCTTCACGAGAACTGCACAGCGGCGTTCGATGGAAGGCGATCAAGCTGGACACGGAGCTCAAGAGCGGTTCCCCCTTCCCGCTCGGGAAGGGGACAGCGGTCTAGGTCGGGCCGCGCCGCCCCGTCCGCCCTATCGCCCTCGCCGGTTCCGTATTCCCCACATCCGCCTCCGCCTTCCAGCTCCCATCCGCCTGACGCCGCCATACGGTGAGATACTTGCCGCGATAGGCCTCGTGTTCACCAGTCGAATCCCGCACCCACAGCGTCCAGCGACCGATGGTGTACCCGAGGGTGCCGTCGCCTGAGGCATCGGCGCGGTCGGGCTCCCAGCGCAGCTTCTGATTGGTATCGCCGAAGAAGGCGCTCATGTGTTGCCGGATTGCGTCGTGTCCCACCACGAGGCCGGAACCTTCCGGCATCTGAATCCCGGAATCCGCGAAAAACGACACCCACCCCTCCACTCCTCGCTCGGCTACGACGCTGTCGAAGGCACGGTCCACCGCCATGAGCCTCTCTCGGACCGAGTCTCGCGGTGCACCCGCGCAGGCGAGGAGGCCAGTGAGCATGAGGGTGCTGGCAGAGAGGAGGGGGTGGGGCATGGTGGTCTGTCGGGCAAATTGGTGGGAGGCCGACCAGGGAGTAGGGAGTAGGCAATAGGGAGTAGGGAGCGCAGGTAGACCCTACTTCCTACACCCTACTCCCTACTCCCTTCTTAGTAATTCCCATTCGGATCAATCAGCACATACGTCAGCGTATTCCCCACCACGAAATACGGCGCCTTGGAGCCCAGGGTCTGCACGATGGCGTTCATCAGGCGGGCATCGGTCGTCGTCATGCTGATCCCGATCTGGTAGGGCCCGCCGGTGCCCAGGTTGTCCCAGTCGAGCGTGTAGCTCGGATTGTTGAACAGAAATCCGGCCGGGAGGTAGGGCGTCAGCTCCGGCGGCTCCACGCCGGCCCCGACCTCGGCCGGCCACATGTTGTTGTTGTCGGCCTCGTAGTTGTAAGCCGCCAGCCGGACCGCCACGAACTCACTCACGATGCGCGAGGTCATCGCGGTCCGGGTCAGGTCGATGTACTTGAGGACTGCGAGTGACGACAGCACTCCCATGACGACGATGACCACCAGCAGCTCGATCATCGTCCAGCCCCGACGATTGGCCATCAACTGGTCCTCCCGCGGACTTTTTCGTAGCTGTCCCCGACGAACTCGCCGGCCGGGGTGCTGGAATTGTAGGTCAGCTCAATCGTCGCCATTGCGGGCCTTGAGCCGGTAGCCGCCGCCTTCAATGCTGTATTCGACTCCGATTCCCGCCGCCACCGGCCTCCTGGAGACTGTTCGGCAGCCGGCCATTGGCTCGCCGGAACTGCTCGACGTGAATGATCTCACGATAGATCAGGAGTCGGAGGCTCGCGTCCTGAATCTCCGGCGTCTCCACCCGCTCCTTGGGGAAGAACCACTCGGGGTGCAGGGCGAGGGAACCGGCGGAGGCCAGCAGGATGCCCAGTGAGATGGTCCAGAAACCGATCTTGCGGGCCGGCGTCTGCTCGGGAACGTTGCGCCGCGAACGTTTCTGCTGCGCTTCCTGCACCACGTCCTGATAGGCCTTGACCAGATCGCGCCGATCATAGGGTTCGTTCGGCTCCGGGCTTCTTCCTCGGTGGCTGCGCAGCTCATGTCGTCACCATCTGCCCGTCGAGCGCGCGGCTCACCTGCTCGGGAAAGGCCCGGATGTCGATCGGCTTGGTGATGTACCCGTCGAATCCGGCTTGAATGGCCTTCTCCCGGTCGCCGCTCATGGCGTGGGCTGTGAGCGCCACGACCCGCAGGCTCTTGTGCTCGGACTGGCGCAGATCTCCTTGAGCAACGCGTAACCATCCTTGCCTGGCAGTTGAATGTCCATCAAGACGAGTGCGGGACGGTTCTGTCCCACGGCCTCCAGCAATCCCTCGCCACTGGTGAGGGGCACGACCTCATGTTTCCGGAGGGTGAGCAGGGTCCGGAACAGCTTCATGTTGTCGGGGCTGTCCTCGACAATCAGTATTGTCGCCACTGAGCTCCGTCGATGGTCGGTGGTCGATAGTCGCTGGTCGCTGGTCGCTGGTCATGGGTCGTGAGTCAATCCGCTTCCTACCTCCCACGTCCCACGCCCCGTCCTCACGTGTCCACCCGTTCATTGAGGAGGGAATGATGTATAACTACAATTGTGGTATCGTGTTCGCAACCATTGTTCAAGGTCGCTCTCCGTGGCGACAGGCTGGGCTGCGCAATGCGGCCTGACCGTCTCGCCGTCCTGGGTCTCGGCGCCATCGGCGGGTCGGTGGCGTGGCAGGCTCGACGCAGCGGTATTCCATCGGTCATCGGTTTTTCACCGGAACGGGGAGAGGCGGTTCAGGCGCTTCGAGCCGGGGCGCTCACCGATATCGCCGATACCGCCGGAGCGCGCGGTGCAGGACGCCGACCTCGTGGTGCTGGCCGCACCTCCGGACGCAATTCTCCAGTTGCTGCAAAGCCTTCCGCCGTCGCTACCCTCCCGGGCTCTGCTGACCGACGTCGCCAGCGTGAAGCTGCCGCTGATGTGCGCGGGCCCGAGACATTGGGCCTGGCGGCGCGGTACGCGGGGAGCCATCCCTTCGCCGGCACCCACCTCTCGGGTTGGAGCGCGGCCCGACCGGATCTCCTTCCGCGAACGCGATCGTCTACGTCTGTGCGACCGGCGCCGAGGGCGAGAACGCCGCGCGTCAGGTCATGCACTTCTGGGAGACGGTATTCGCGGCCCATCCGGTCCTTATCTCGGCCGAGGCGCATGATCGCCAGCTGGCCTGGACCAGCCATCTGCCGCAGGCGGTGGCGTCCGTCCCTTGCTTACACCCTGGGGAAGAGCTCTGATCTCACGGGAGCGTCATGGGGGCCCGGTGTACGGGACACGACCCGCCTTGCGGCGAGCAACGCGGAGCTGTGGACCGAGATCCTTCTGCTGAACCGGAAGGAAGTGACGACCGCCCTGGCCCAGGCGGGGGAGGATTTGTTGCGGCTCGCCGAGCTCATCGCGGAGGAGAACCGGGCCGGAATCCGGGAATTCCTCGAGCGCGGTGTCGTGTTCCGCCGGGGCGACTCGACGGGATTCCCGGAAGTCCGTAATCCACCAGGCAACGAGGCCATAGGACGATGCGCGTAGGTGGTGAGATTCAGGTCCCGGGTGACAAGAGCCTGACCCATCGGGCGCTCATGCTGGGTGCGATGGCGCAAGGGGACCAGCTTCATCCGGGGCGCACTCACCTCCCTCGACGCGCGCTCCACCGCTCGGGTGTTACGGCAGCTCGGCGCCGAGATCAGTCCGCTCGTCCCGGGCCGAGGGACCCGGGTCCGGGGCACGGGGGAAATTCCGCCGGCCTGCCGCCGCCCTCGATTGCGGCAACTCGGGAACGACGACCCGTCTCCTGCTCGGTCTGCTCGCGGCGCATCCGATGACGCGCGACGCTCACCGGGGACGCGTCGCTCCGTCGTCGGCCGATGCGGCGGGTGACGGCGCCACTCTCGGAGATGGGGGCCCATTTCGGCGAATCATCGCAGCGATGGCCTGCCGCTCACGGTGACCGGGGCGAAGCTCCGCCCGCTCCGCCATCAGCTGCCGGTGTCGAGTGCCCAGATCAAGAGTTGCCTTCTATTCGCGGGACTGGCTGGACGAGTTCGGGTCGAACTGCGCGAGCCCACCGGACGTTCGCGAGATCACACCGAACGGCTGCTCCGCGCCTTCGGGTATCTGATCGAGGAGCGGGACGGCTGGCTCACGTTCGAGCCGAGTGGCGAAGTGACTCCCTTTGAAATGGAAATCCCGGGAGATCCATCTTCAGCCGCTTTCCCTGTCGGTGCTGCTCTGCTGGCAGAATCGGGTGAGTTGCGGGTGTCCCGAGTCTGTCTCAACCCGACGCGAACCGGTTTCCTCCGGGTGCTGGAACGGATGGGCGGTCGAGTCGCTGCGGAAGACATCGGACCGCAATTCGACGAGCCGGTGGGAGCCCTCGTTGCCGGCCCCTCGCCGCTGATCGGGACCGAAGTAACCGCCGAGGAGATCCCCGGGCTGATAGACGAGATTCCGCTGCTCGCCGCTCTGGCGACCCGGGCGCGAGGCACGACCATCTTTCGCGAAGTCGCGGAGCTGCGGGTCAAGGAGAGCGACCGGCTGGATCTCATCGCCGCCAACATCCGTGCCCTGGGGGGGAAGGCCGAGATCTCGGGCGACGACATCTTCGTCTCCGGCGGAGACCAGCCGCCCCGCGGTCGGGTCCGCACCGCCGGAGATCATCGCATCGCGATGGCCTTCGCGATCCTCGGCACGATCCCCGGGGCCCGAGTCCGGATTGATGATCTGGACTGTGCCGCGGTGAGCTTCCCGGGATTTCGGGAGATGCTGAAGTCGATCAGGAGGTGAACGGTGAACGGCGAACGGTGAACGGGAAAAGCGACGAGATCATGGCCACCGACCGCAAGCTACTAAGGACGCCGTCCCCCCTTCCCAATAGGGAAGGGGGACAGGGGGTTAGGTGGGGACAGGGGGTTAGGTGAGCTCCCGCGTCATCGCAATCGACGGCCCCGCCGCCTCGGGCAAATCGAGCACCGCTCGCGCGGTTGCCGAAGCGCTGGGCTTTGCCCACCTCGACTCCGGCGCACTCTACCGCGGGATCACCCTCGTCGCGCTGACCGAGGGCTACGGGCCGAACGGCAAGCCGTTCGATGCCAACCGGATGATCCTCGCCGCCGAGAAGCGGGGGCTCATGCTGCAGTTCGATGGGGCGGGATTCGCGGTGTATCTGGACGGTGCACCGGCCGACGAGGCAATTCGGTCCGCCGCCGTCACCGCGAACGTCTCCGAGGTCTCGGCGATTCCCGAAGTGCGTGAATGGGTGAATGGACGGCTGCGGGCTCTGGCGCGGGCGGGACAACCGGTGGTCGTGGATGGGAGAGACATCGGAACCGTGGTGTTCCCCGACGCCAATCTCAAGGTGTTCCTGACCGCGTCTCCCCGGACCCGGGCCGAACGTCGCCTGAGCCAGCGAGGCCAGTCGGTGGATCCAGCGACGCTCGAGCGGGAAACGGCGCTCCTCGCAGCGCGGGACAAGGCCGACTCGAGTCGCGCCGTGGCGCCGCTTCGCATGGCCCAGGATGCGGTCCCGCTGGACGGCACCGACCTGAGCTTCGATCAGCAGGTGGCGCAGATCGCCGAGTGGGCGAGAGCCCGGCTCCAGTAAGGCGGCTCGAGGCCCTCAATGCCGAGACCTTCCGCCCTGCAGCCCCTGCTGCGCTGGGCCTCCTCCTCCTGGCGGTCCTGCTCGGTTCGACAATCCTGAGCACGGCCTTGATGCTACAGTGCGCTCCAGAGCAGCGAGCCGGCGCCGCCCGAGGTCGTCCGCGCGGACTCCACTCCGGCCGATTCCGGATCCCGTGTGAAAGTCGAGATGCGGCGGGTGGCTTATCGAGTGGATGACGACATCGCGCTGGAGGTGCGCTATCTCAAGGGGGAATTGATCCCGGAAAAAACCCGGCTGCCGGTGTTCGATGACCCCACCTCGTTCACCATCAAGATCCACTCGGCGGACATTGCGATCGATACGCTCAGTCTGAGCCGTCTGCTCAACCGCTACGTCCTGGGTTACAAGGGCGCGCCCGATCCGGGACGTGCACGTCCAGATTGACCACGATGAAGTAGTACAACACGGAAAGCTGGGGGCGATTTCCTTTACCATTCGGGCCCGGGTCTCGGTCAATGACGACGGCCGGATCAGGCTGCATCCCGACCGATGTGAAGGTGCTGGGGATTAGTGTCGAGGGATTGATGAAGACCTTCGGCTTGACCCTGGAGAAGTCAGTGCACCTCAGGGAGGAGAAGGGACTCGAAATCGACAAGAACGACCTGCTGCTGGACCCCTCGAGGATGCTGCCACCGCCCCGAATCTCCGGACGGCTCCGGGCGGTCCAGCTGGAGCCGGACCGGCTGGTGCAGCTCTTCGGCCCGCCGGATTCGCTGGGTCCCAGGGACCTACTTCGGTGGAGCGATCATCCGGCGCCGAACTACATGTATTACCACGGGGCAACCGTGCGGCTCGGGCGGCTGACCATGACGCCGACCGATCTGCTGATCGTGGATGCGGATCCATCCAACCCATTCGAGTTCTCGCTGGTGCACTACCACGACGCAGCTGGTGGCGGGGTCCCACCGGACCACCCCGGAGGATGGCCTGGTGGTGACGATGCCGGACTTCTCAGCGATCCCTCCCCCTACCGCTAGGTCGCGATAGCGCCATACATTTGCAGGCTCTCCCGCCCGGGCACTTCGGCCCGGAATTGGGACATCCACCTCAACCCGCGGCCCCTCCCGGCGCGGCCTAGAACGAGGGCTTTCTGTTGCTGACCACCGAACGCGAATCCTCCCCCGCCACGAACGACCAGTTCATCTCCCCCGCCGGCCTCAGAGTTCGGGCCGATCTCTACGACGAAGACTACTCCGACGCTGAATACGAGACGATGCTCTCGATGTACGAGGGCACCATGTCGCAGATCGTCGAAGGAGAGATCGTCAAGTCGAAGGTCCTTCGAGTCACTGAGAGCGCCGTCATCCTCGACGTCGGCTTCAAGTCCGAAGGCTCCGTCCCACTCGATGAATTCAAGGAACCACCCCAGCCCGGTGAAGAGGTCGAGGTCTTCCTCGAACACCTCGAGGACCAGGAAGGGGCGGTCGTCCTTTCGAAGAAGAAGGCCGATTTCATGCGGGTCTGGGAGAAGATTCGCCAGGCCTACGAGACCGACCAGCCGGTGCAGGGCACCCTGGTCAAGAAGATCAAGGGCGGTGTGGTGGTGAACCTGATGGGCGTCGATGCCTTCCTCCCCGGCAGCCAGATTGCGTTGCGCCGGGTGCCGAACATCGACGAGCTGCTGGGTCATTCCTACGAGTTCAAGATCATCAAACTGAACAAGCGGCGCCGGAACATTGTGGTGAGCCGCCGGGTGATCCTGGAGAACGAGCGGGCCCACAAGCGCGAGCACCTGATGAAGGAGCTGGCGGTGGGGCAGGTGCGGAAGGGTGTCGTGAAGAACATCACCGACTTCGGCGCCTTCATCGACCTGGGTGGTGTCGACGGCCTTCTGCACATCACCGATATGTCCTACGGGCGGGTTTCCCACCCGACCGAGATGGTCCAGATCGGCAAGGAAGTCGAGGTCAAGATCCTCGACATCGACTGGCAGCGGGAGCGGATCAGCCTGGGCATGAAGCAGCTCCAGGCCTATCCCTGGCAGAACGTCGCTGCCAAGTATCCGGTGGGCACCCGGGTACAGGGCAAGGTCGTGTCCATCACCAATTACGGTGCGTTCGTCGAGCTGGAGCCCGGCATCGAGGGCCTGGTGCACATCTCCGAAATGAGCTGGACCCGGAACGTGCGTCATCCGTCCAAGATCGTGAGCATCGGGGAGACCATCGAAGCCGTGGTGCTCAAGGTGGACGAGAGCGAGGAGAAGATCTCGCTCGGCATGAAGCAGACCGAGCAGGATCCCTGGACCGTGCTGCCGCTCAAGTACCCGGTCGGCACCCGGATCAGCGGCAAGGTTCGCAACCTCACCAGCTTCGGCGCCTTCGTCGAGATCGAGCCGGGAATCGACGGACTGATCCACATCTCCGACATGTCGTGGACCAAGCGGGTCCAGCATCCTTCCGAGGTGGTGAAGAAGGGCGACGCGGTGAACGTCGTCATTCTCAACATCGATGGAGACAACAAGCGGATCTCGCTGGGCCTCAAGCAGGCTGAGGAAGATCCCTGGCTCAAGATCGGGGAGACCTTCCCGATCGGGACCGAGATGCGGGGCCGCGCCATCCGCCTGATGGACAAGGGTGTGGTGGTGGACCTGGGCAACGACATCGAGGGCTTCGTCCCGATGTCACAGCTCGGCGTGGCCAACCTGGAGAATCCAGGCGACGCGGTGAAGGAGGGCCAGCCGGTCGACCTCAAGGTCCTCGAGGTGGATCCGATTCATCACCGCATCGTGCTGGCGGTGATCGGATATCCCGACGAGCCGATCATCCCGCCGGTCCGGCCGGTGATCGACGAGAGCCCGGCGGACGAGTAACCGACACCGGTAGCGTCGAGTCAGGCGGCGGCAGGGCATTCGCTCTGCCGCCGTTTTGCGTCCAGAAGGTTGGCCGTCGAAGAGCGGTGGGAATAGTGTCGGTCGCCGACCCTACGACCAGGCGTTGCTCCACGGCGTAGCGCATGAGCCCCGCGCTGGTCTGGACCGAGATCGCCCGCATGATGCGGTACTTATGGAACGCCACAGTCCGCGGCGTGATCCCCAGCAGCGTAGCCGCCTCCTTCATCGTGTGTCCCTGAGCCAGGAGCCGGAGGACTTCGCGCTCGCGCTGCGAGAGCGCGGCACTGGGTTCTCTCATTGTGGGACGGCGGCCTCCTTCGAGCGAGGCGCGAACCGCGGTTACCAGCCGTTCGGGGGCCGCGGTCTTCAGCACGTAGGCCGATGCGCCGAGCCGAAAAGCTTCCTCCCGAAGCGCGGGATCGTCGTGCATGCTGAGGATGACCAGCCGGGTCTTGGGGAGCCGGTCGAGAATCTCTCTCCCCGCCTTGAGTCCGCTCAGGCCGGGCATCGAGATGTCCGACACGACCACGTCCGGCTTGAGCAGGATCGCGGCCTCGACCAGCTCCGGTCCAGTGGTGACGCCGGCCAGGACCGTAAAATCCGGCTCCAGCAGTCGGCGTAAGGCCTCGAGCAGAATCACATGGTCGTCCGCCAGGAGCAGCCGGAGCGGGGCGTTCTGGCCCCTGGCCCCTCGGGGCCGCTTCGCCGGAGCCCGCGCCGCCTTGGATCGCTCCAATACAGTCTTGCTCATGGGTCGGACCGCGCCACGAACGGTACTCGGACCACGACGGTAGTACCGCATCCCGGTGCGGAGCTCAGCTCGACCACGCCCCCAACCAGACGGACTCGCTCGTCGATACTCAAGAGGCCGAGCCCTCCCCGGCGCCGGGCGGCCGCCGGATCGAACCCGCAACCGTCATCCCGCACCGAGAGCTCGAGCTCGGGATCGCGATGGACCAGGCTCACCACGACATGCCGGGCTCCGGCGTGGACCGCGGCGTTGTGCAGCGTTTCCTGGGCGACGCGATAGAGGCACAGCGCCACCTCGGGCGGCACTTCCGCGAGCTGGTCCGGCGCTTCGAATCTCACCGCGGGGCCGCGCTTCCGCTCCACTTCGCCACAGATGCTGTTCAACGCGGCCGCGAGTCCGGCGTGTCGCAGCACACCCGGATGCAGTTCGTGGGACAGGTTCCGGATCTCGTCCGCCAGCTCCACGGCCCAATCCTGGTATTGCTGCAGTTCGTCCCCCAGCGCCGAACTGCCCGCCGGTAGTCCCCGCTTCAGGCTGCTCAAACCGATGGCGATGGTCGCGAGGCGCTGGCTCACGTCGTCGTGCAGCTCGCGCGCAATCCGGGTCCGTTCGGTTTCCTGCGCGGTGATCAGCCGGCCCGCCAGACTCCGGGTACGGGCGTGGCTCTGGCGCAAGGCGGCTTCACTCGCCGCGAGTGCCTCCTGGGCCCGGACCCGTTCGGTGATCTCTTCCATCACGCAGTTGACGCCGGTCACGGCCTCCGCCCCGTCGCGCACCGGATAGCAGCGGACCAGCCAGTGGCGAGCGCCCTGGAGTCCGGCGCTGGGTTCGTCCCGGACCAGAAGATCGAGTATGGGCACTCCAGTAGTCAGGACCCTGGACAGCGCCGGCTCCAGGACTCGTGCCAGTCCAGGCACCACGTCCCGCAGCCGCCGGCCCCGATGCTCGGCGGCGGAAAGCCCCAGGGCGCTGGCGAGCCAGTCGTTGATTTCCAGGTACCGCAGGTCCTGATCGAGGGATGCCAATCCGATTCCCAGCGTGCTGAGCGCTGCGGCGCCGTCGGTGAGAACCCGATCGCGGCCGCGCGCCTGCCGGGGCGACTCGCCGTGGAGAGCCGCCGTTGTGAGGGAGGGGTTCAAGAAGACGTCAGTCATCAGTCCGCCAGACGACAGGTCGGGGAATTGTCCGTTCCCGACTGGGGTTCCGTTCAGTGTACCCCTCCAGCCGCGCCGGTCAAGGCTGGAGGGATTTCATGGGGCGACGGTCTGCCTACTGCAACAGGGGAATCGAGGTCGCGGCTTCGTACTGTGTCGCCACGTCCAGTTTGTTCTCGATCTGGTAGTAGCGAGCAACCTTCTTGGGCGGCAGCACCTTCTCGAACTTGCCCATGTACGACTTGCGCAGCTTCACCCGGTCCTCATCGAGGGTGAGCTGCTGCTTGAGCAGATCCCGGGCCTTCTCATCGGTCATCGTCTCGTAGTTGGCGGCGTAGTCCTTGATCAGCGCAACGCTTCGGTCGCCCAGCTTCGTGGCCTCGGCGCGGTATTCGTTGTAGAGCGGCCAAAACTTGGCGCTCTCTTCCTCAGTGAGCGGGAGGTTGGCCGCGACCAGCTTGGTCCGTTCGGCCTGCAGCTCAGCCCGTGCCGCCTGTAGCTGGGCGTCATTCTGAGCAAGGGCCGGGGTGGCAGCGAGGGCGAACCCGAGAATTGCTGCAATGGTGCGCATGAGAACTCCTATCGATGACAACGGTTGTCAGAACGCATACGAAATCGCATAGAGCATGGTAAAGGTGCTGACTTTGATCTTGGTGTTGCCCTGGATCCCGCCCAGCGAAGGACCTACGGTCGCGATTGTCGGTCGTGCCCCAGGAGCCGGCGACGCCCAGGGACCCGGAGAGGTGGCTGCCAGCTGAAGGAGACACCGGCCGAGGCGCCTACCAGATCCACCGTGCGGAAGATCGCTGGAGTCGGAGTCTGGCCACCGGTGAGGCGTCGGTGAAGAACCCGCCGTGGATCCGGAAGCGCTTTGCTGATCAGGTAGTGCCCGCCGATCGCGACGTTGAAGACCGTCGCTCGGCTTCTTCCTGAACGGGCACGAACGACAGGGTGGACACGGTCGGCACACCGTTGGCGTCGGTGGTGACCAGCTGGGCCAGGACCTTGCTGGAGAGCAGGGTGTACGTATTGGCGCTTCCGTGATAGCGGACGTCACCTTCGACCTGGAAGTGGTCGAACAGGAAGGCGATGCCGCCGATTAGCTCCACCGGAATCTTGTAATCCAGTTTGGCGTCCTCGTCCCGGAACCCGATCTCGCGGGAGCCGGCTCCGGAAAAGACGATTTGCGAATAGAGCAGCTTGCTGCTTCCGCTGATCCGGAGCCCCGGGCTGGTGATCGTTCGCGCCGACCTTGATACGGGACCCCGCGTCCCACTGGACTCCGCCGGTCAGCAGTACCTGATAGACACTGCCGTCGGTCGAGACGCTGCGAGTGGCCGTGGTAGAGGAGACACCCGGAGCAATCAGCTGGTCTCCCACCGACTGGACCTGATGCAGGTTCGTCATGCCCAGCCCGCGCTCGCCCCGAGGCGGAGCCCCTTCCCCACCCGGAAGCCGGCCGCGAGTCCGGGAATGATGGTCGGTGAAGTTCGAGGTCGACGTGTAGGTGAACTGCTCGTCGTTGCCTCCCGAGCTGATCGAGAAGGCGCCATCGATCGTGCCCGGGGTCCAGGAGACCGGCTTGGCGTAGAAGAAGGCGAGCCGCATGTTGGGCGACTTGATGACCGGCGCGCCAAGCACCGCCCCGAAATAGGTGCCGCTGGGACTGAACCGCGTGCTGCCTTGGGCCTCCCCGATGCCCTCGAGGGTGATCGTCGTGAGCTCGTAGGCATTGGAGCTCGCGTTGAGACCGCTCTTTTCGCTGAGGGCCAGACCCGCCGGGTTGTACCAGCCGGCCCCGGCATCGTCAGTCCTGGCAACGAAGGCCCCACCCTCGAGTCCCTCTCGTTGCCCGATCGTGACCCGGTCATAGTTGGGCAGGATGCCACTCGGGGGAATCGTGAAATCGGTGACTTGGGCCATGAGAGTCGCTGTCCGAAGCACCGGGACTGTGAGCAAGAATGCCGCAGCGAGGATGCCGGAGGGCGGTCCCTTCGCGATCACGGCCATTGCTCCCATCGAGGTGCTCCTCATGATACCCCTACACTGGAATTGAGCATCGGGGTCCATCGGTCACCGCATCTGGGCCCGCAGGTCCACCAGCAGCTGGTCGAACGCATCCACCCGGATCAGCCCCAGCCTGGGGTATTCGAGGTCTATGATCACATAAACCGCCACGCCCAGGATCAACGCGAAGCCCAGCATGTGGACCCAGCTGCGCGTTGCCTCGGCCGCCATGTCGTACCCGGCAAGAAAAGAACAGATCAGGGTCAGGATGAAAAGCATCAAGTAAATGACGAGCGGCGGGTGCATCCGTGTCGTCGCGATCCGGGTCGCCGCGATATCGAACATGTCGTTCAGGGCCGGCATGAGGAGCGTCGACGCCTGAGGACCGGGGACCTCGCGAGCGGCGGTGATTGAGCGGGTCCAGATCTCCTGTTGCAGCTGGGCCGTCCGGGCGAGCGCCGCGTTCACTCGGGCCGTGTCCGGGATGGCGCGGTAGGTCTCGAGCCTCGCATCGAGATACTGACGAAACTGGTCCTGGATCACCGTGCGTGCCTCTGGTGCAAGCAGGTCGAGCCGGAGGTAGGCGGTGCCGATGTTATTGGCTTCATCGATGATCTGCTGCCGCCGAAGATCGAACCGTGTCGCGGCACCGGAGAAGGTGAACGCCAGCAGCAGGCCCATGAGGCCGAAGACTGCCCCCTCCACGGCTCCCAGCCCTTTGGGCACATCTCGTCCCCATGCCGGGCCTGTTGCACCAGCCGGATCCGGCGGCCCAGCTCGAGCATGACCAGGATGCCGAGGGTGAGGGCCCCGGCGAAGAGCGTTCCCGCCACGGCTGGATTCACGATTCCCACAACACCTCATCTCGAAGGGTGGCCACATGGGAGGGTCTCATGCGGTGGCCGTGTCGTGGCCTGCTGCATTGACCCGGGCTTGCCACTTCACGTAAGGGAAGGAAACGATCGCGCCCAGGATCAGGTGATACACGATCACGATCTGGGCGGCTCGCTGATCGGGGAAGTTAAGTGCTGCGATGGCCATCGCTACCCCCGGATGGCGGGTCGCGGTGGCGAGGGCGAGGACTCTCCGGTTGTGCGGATCGGGTCCACCCAGCAGGTGGCCAACCGTCAGCCCCACGACCGTGAACAGCACCAGCGCGATGATGACTCCCCGGCCCATCAGGTCCCAGATCATGTGCCGGGAGAGATAGAGGATGGGCAGGAAGGCGAGCAGCAGAGGCGCCATCGAGAACTTGTTGATGGGGTCAGCGATTTTCGCCGCGAGATTGGGCGCCTTTAGGCGGACGACATACCCAAAGACGAGCGGAACCAGCACCGACACCAGCACGGTCTGGGCAACTTGCATCGGGGAGACCGTCCACTCCGCGTGCTTGATCCGGTCGACGATCAGGATGCTGAAGGGGGCGATGACGATGGAAAGCAAAGCGCTGGTCGCGAGCAGACCGATGGAATACTCGGCTGACCCTCCGGCCTTTTCCTGCTGGAAGGGCAGGATGGGCGGAACCGGGGACACCGCAAGGGTGCCGAGCGCGATCTTGATCGGGACCGGCAGGTTTACGCTCAGCCCGACTTCGATAACCAGCGCCAGCATGATGATGTTCATGGCGAGCACCGACTTCAGCAACAGGCGCTCGTGGCGGAACAGGTACAGCACGCTGCCCGGGGTCACCTTCAGCCCGAGGGCGAAGACGACCAGGAACATGCTCCCGGCGATCAGGAGCTTGATGAGGAGGGCCGGGGTCATCGGGTGGCGTCCATCTGAAAAAGCGCCGGGCGGCGGGTCTGGCACCGCCCGGCCCTTGGCTTCCTAGTGACCGGCTCCACTTACAGCCTCGGACATCTTCGACATCGCCTGGTCGATCGTGAAGCTTCCCGGGCGCTGGGCCGGAGGGAAGTCCTTGAACGTTTCGACGAACTGCCCGGCGACCGACTGGGCGGCGAAGATCAGATACGCGCGATGGATCATCCAGTCGTAGTAGGTATTCGAAGTCACGTCGGCGAATTCGTAGGGATCGGTCCGCAAGTTGAAGATCTTCGGCAGGCGTAGCGAGACGAACGGCTCGGCCCAGACCTGCAGCGTGCCCTGGCACCGCTGCTCCATGAAGACGATCTTCCAATTGTCGAACCGCATGGCCAGCACATCACCGTCGTCGCTGAAGTACATGAAGAGCTGTCGCGGGCTGTCCTTCTCCTGGCCGGTGATGTAGGGCAGCATGTTGAACCCGTCGATATGGTTCTTGAAGGTCCTGCCGTTCGCCTTGTACCCACCCTTCTTCAACTTTGCCGCTATATCTGGATCGCCGGCCATCGCGAGGAACGTCGGCAGCCAGTCGTGATGTTGCACGATCCCGTTGGCGACCGAGCCTGCTTTGACCTTGCCGGGCCAGCAGATCAACAGAGGTACCCGGAAGGCACCCTCCCAGTTGGTGTTCTTCTCGCTGCGGAACGGCGTCGTTCCGGCATCGGGCCACGTATTCATGTGGGGGCCGTTGTCGGTCGAGTACATCACGAAGGTGTCGTCCGTGATGCCGAGGTCGTCGAGATAGTCGAGCACCTCACCCACATTCTTGTCGTGGTCGATCATGGTGTCGTGGTAGGGTGACTGCCAGCGCCCCGCCTTCCCCAGGCTCCGCTTCTTGGTGTGGGTGAAGCAGTGCATATGGGTCGTGTTCAGCCACACGAACCAGGGCGTCCCGGCCTTGTTCTGGCGCTTGATGAAGTCCTTGGCCGCGGCGACGAACTCGTCGTCGCAGGTCTCCATCCGCTTGGTGTTGAGCGGGCCCGTGTCCTGGATTTTCTGCTTCCCGACCCGTCCCCAGCGGGGCTGCTCCGTCGGGTCGTCCTTCTCGGTCGCCCAGGAATGGATGACCCCGCGCGGCCCGAAATTCTTGCGGAAGTTCGGGAAGTCCTTCTCGGGCGGATAGTCGTACATTTCCGGCTCTTCCTCAGCATTGAGATGATAGAGATTGCCGAGGAACTCGTCGAAGCCGTGCACCGTCGGCAGGTGCTTGTTCAGGTCCCCCAGATGGTTCTTGCCGAACTGGGCGGTGGCATAGCCCTGGTTCTTGAGTAGCGCCGCCATGGTCACGATGTTCTCGGGCATACCCACCGGCGAGGCGGGGATCCCGACCTTCGACAACCCGGTGCGATAGACACTCTGCCCTGTAATGAACGACGAGCGGCCGGCGGTGCACGACTGCTCACCGTAGGAGTCGGTAAACAGCATGCCTTCCCTGGCGAGGCGATCGATGTTGGGAGTCTTGTAACCCATCAGCCCGTGGGTATAGCAGCTCAGGTTCGACTGTCCAATGTCGTCCCCCCAGATCACGAGGATGTTCGGCTTCCTGCCGCCGCCATCGCTGCTCTTCGTTGCGGACTTTGCCATGCTTGCACTCCTGATCCTATTCAGGTGAAGTAAAGTGAACTTCTGATTCGCTTACCCTGCGCCCACCGCCGACCGGCCTCGGTCCGCTAAGTCGCCGCTGAGGTCCGGACGCCCTGCCGAACACCCGCTTCCAGTCGTCTCGCATGCTCACCACGGTCCATCCTTTGGCGCTCGCCTCCTGCAGCGCCCGCTCGGCGCCGCTGGTATAGGCGAACTCGCGCTCCTTGTCGTCATGCAGCAGCAGAAGCCGGATCGCCGGCCGATCTCCGCCGGCGAATTGCAGCATCTGGAGATCGCCGTTCGAGTTGCCGAAGGCGAGGATCGGGCGGCGGCCGATCCGGCTCCAGATCCGGACCGGCTTGACCGGTCCGTCGTCGAACACGTCGGGTGCTGCCTGATAGACCAGCGTGCCGCAACGGTCGTTCTCCTGGTAGGACAGCGCGGCGGAGCTGCCGACGACGCGTTCGCTCGGGATGCCGTACATCTGCTTGGTGATCAGCCGCATGAAGTCGCGGTCGCCGCCCGAGACGATGAACGTGCTGAATCCATGGGCCTCGAGGTAACGGAGCAGCTCGATCATCGGCCGGTAGCTGCAGTCGATGAACCGGCGGTGCAGCGTGGGATGGCTGCCGTCGTGGAGATATTTCCCGGCGTCTTCCTGGTACGTCTCCATCGTCATCCCGGCGAACGACTTGAGGATTCCGCGCGATCGAGCACCTTCACGTCCGAATCGTCTCCGAGATAGTGCTTGTCCACCACGGCTCC
Organism: uncultured Gemmatimonadales bacterium; assembly: GCA_963788625.1. Taxonomy (GTDB): domain Bacteria; phylum Gemmatimonadota; class Gemmatimonadetes; order Gemmatimonadales; family GWC2-71-9; genus DATBGE01. The sequence goes on from CAWBHB010000001.1 coordinate 2,245,207, forward strand.
CAGCCAGACATAGTCTCGGTCCTTGGCCGCCTTCCACGGCTGTTGTTCTGACAGCGACGGATCTTGCCGGGCTGTCGTGGCCAACTGCTCCAGGATGAAGCCGAGTTCTATCGGGATCGGCTTTTCGCACCAGAGCGTGCCGTCGTTATCGAACACCGCCACCCGCGCGTCGGCCGGGACGTAGTCCGGTCCGCCCCGCTTCGTCACTCGGGCCACGAAGTCGGTAATTGCGCTCTTGGACGCACCGTCATTCCAGGAGCCGAGGGGCTCAGCCGCCGCGGTCCCCCGCTTCATGGACCAGTCGCCGTCTCGGCGCCGGCGGGTGGATAGATGGTCTTCCAGTCGTCCTTCATGCTCACCACGGTCCAGCCTTTGGCGACGGCTTGGTCCCACGCCTTGTCGAGTCGCTGCCGTCGCCCGGCGCATTTACTGGAGTCGGGTAATGAAAACGGGAGGGGCCCAGCCAGTGCGGAGACATGCTCCTGCGCAGAGACCTGAGATGGTCGCCCTGACTCGCCTCGGAAGCCGTTCCGGGGGAGGCGATTTCCAGATTGTGGGATAACGTGAGCCGCCCAACTGTTTTAGGGGCGGCAGGTGGGGGACGCAAGTTGCCTTTTGGGGAAGGACGAATGCGCTCTATCGGCCTAGATCGACTGGGCTAATCCGCAAAGCCGGCGAGATGAGGTAACTGGGCTGCGATGACCAAGAGCCTAGGTGGAGGCGGGAACCTCCCCCCGGGGAGCATCGCCCTGGTACTTCTCCAGATCCTTCTCGAGGAAGTAGTTGAGGAAGGTGCGGATCACTGCGATGGCGCCCAGCTGGCCGATCTCGGTCCAACTGGGCGAGATGACGCTGCGGACCACATCGGCGGCGAGCTCGAACTCGAGGCCGAGCAGCAACCAGAGGCCGAAGCCGAGCCAGATCTGCTTCCGCGGTGCCCTGGTTGCCGCATCCCGGAAGGGCCGAACCGCCAGCTTGACCGTGGCCTCGAGCGCGCCTTAGCCAATCACCAGAACTGCCACGGCCTCGATTGCCAAGGCCACGCCAATCGCAATTTCCTTAAGAACCTCCTCGATGGCCCCCCGGCTGGTCGAGCCGCATCACGACTATCCTGCCCTCTCGGCAGGGACCCGTGCGCCTGGTGAAACCCAAGCGGTCCTTCAGCTCGACTGGAGAATGGGGCCGGAGTGGGAACGGCGAAAGACTCCCACTCCGGGAAGTGCGGCGACCGCTATTAGAAGAGACCCTTGACCATTCCGCCTACTTCGGGGCCGGCGACCGTTGAGATGTAGTCAGTGACCTGCGGCACGAATTGGTTGGCGACTTCAGGGCTGATTCCGAGTTTGCCAAGGGCGGAGTTGACGCCGGCAGCATCCTGGATCGGGGCGTCGGCGCTGACCACACCGGCATCCTTGGCCGACTGGAGGTAGTCCTGCGAACCGGGGACTCCGCTGGCCACTCTGTCGAAGTCCGAGGCGGGCAGCTTGTTCTGAGCGTAGGCCAGAACCGCCCCCACTCCCGCGCTGGCCTGCGCCGGGGTTAGACCAAGGTTCTTGCTCAGCTGGTCGGTGAGGGACGCCGGTGCCTCCATCCCCGCCTGCATTTTAGACTCGGTAGGCGCTTGGGGTGCGGGCGCGGGCTGCGGAGTGGGGGACGGCTCGGGCTCCGGCTTACTGCAACCGGTTAGCGCCAAGGCCCCCACGAGAAGGCATGTAGTAAAAGTCGAATGGGTCATCGGATTACCTCCCGGCGTCGGTCCTTCCTGTTCATTTGAGCAGCATACGCGAGCACAATAAGACCGGAACTCCTGCAATTAGGAAACTGTCAATTCTGACAGTTTGTACCACTTCAACTGCCCTTTAGTGCCATTGGTCGTTGAGGCGGCCTCGGCTAACGCCCCCCAATCGAGCTCTGCCTTGGCCGCATCTAGCCATTGGCGAGGGCAGCACGAATCGCGGGGGCGAGATCGGTCCCAGCTCGCGACTTGAGTACGTACCCCCTGGCACCGGCGTGGGAGGCGTCGAGGACTAGGGCAGGATCGTCGAGGACTGACAGCATGACTACCGCGCTAAGGCCTCCTGACGCGGTGATCTTCCGCACAGTCGCCAAGCCGCCCTGACCTGGCATGGCCACGTCGAGCACGACCACATCAGGTTGAAGCTGCCGGACCAGTTCTATCGCCTCCTCCCCATCCGACGCTTCCCCAATCACCGCGAACTCAGGACTGAGCAGGCGGCGCACTGCGTCGCGTAGCGGCGGGAAGTCGTCAACCAGCAGTACCCGTGGCGGGGACATGCGGCATCCGTCCCATGATGGAAGCGTGGAGAGCATACCGGTCGGCAGCGCGGAGGGAAACTGTCAGTAGTGACAGATCCGTGGTTCACACCTTGAAGGGAGATCGGGACGGCTTATTCTCTCTCATGCGGCCGCCCCGGTGCGCCTTCCTCCTTTCGTCGATTCTTATGGGACTCCTGTCCGGCGCGCTCGTGGCGCAGCAGCCGGCGGACAGCACTGATACGATCCCCCAGCGCGATCTGATGGATGTCATCACACGGGTCTTGAAGGGCAAGCCCAAGCTGGGTGACACCCTTCGGCTGCCGAAACGGCCCAAGGTGGCCCTCACAATCTTGCCGGCGATCTCCGCCAACCCGTCGGTTGGAATCCTGCTTGGCATTTCAGGTAACGCGGTGACCCGACTGGGTCCGGCGACCAACACTCACCTCTCCGTCATCTCGGCCTCGGTCAACTACACCACGAAGAAGCAGTTCAACGTCCTGCTCCGCTCCAACGTGTTTACCACCGGCAACCGCTGGAAACTGGAGGGGGACTGGCGCTACCTCGACACCAACCAGCCTACCTACGGTCTGGGGCGGGCCAAGCCGGGATCTTTCGAATCGCCCATGGATTTCAAACTGCTGCGCTTTTACGAGACCGTGTATCGGGAGACGGCGGAGGGAGTCCTGGTGGGATTGGGCTATCACCTGAACGATTATTTCGACATCGAGGATCACAATGCCGATCCGGGCGTGACTACGCCATTCCTCGACTACAACGGAGGCCGGACCGTAACCCAGACGCTGTCCTCCGGTGTTTCGCTCAATCTCCTCAGTGAAACCCGGGACAATCCCATCAACCCGAGTCGGGGACACTACGCCCGGCTCAGCCTGCGGATGTTCCCCACCTGGCTGGGGAGCGACGACAACTGGCAGGCGATCGAGGCCGAAGGACGGATCTATCCGATGCCATTCGGCGGACGCAACGTGCTCGCCCTCTGGGGACTGGCCTGGCTCACCTTCGGAAAGCCGCCCTATCTCGACCTTCCGGCCATCGGCTGGGACTACAACAACCGCACCGGTCGGGCGTACGCCCAGGGCCGCATTCGCAGCAGCGACATGCTCTACGCCGAGGCGGAGTACCGCATCACCCTGTCCCGCGATGGGTTCTGGGGCGCCGTGGCGTTCTTGAACCTCACTTCCACGACGGACCCGGAGCTCAATCGCTGGGAGACGCCCGATGTCGGCTGGGGCCTCGGGCTTCGGATCAAGCTGAACAAGCATTCCCGCAGCAACATCACCATCGACTACGGGTTCGGGGCTCAGGGGTCGGTCGGCATCTTCCTCGGCACCGGCGAGGCGTTCTAGATCTCGAACGCGGCCAGCAGCAGTGCCAGCACCCCGAGCCCCCCGACCAGCACCGCCACCAGCGCGGCGACCGAGAAGCGGACCCGGGCCATACTGTTTCGCGAGTTCTTTGCGGCTGAAATAGTCCTGGACCTGGGCGGCGACCAGCGACACGATGCCGATCACGATCATGACCATGCCGAAGCGCCGAGGACCGAACTGGCTCGTGGCCCGGTGGATCTCCTCCTTCGACAGCTCGAATTGAAAGAACTTGTAGATCGTGAAGCCGAAGGAGATGAGCGAGGTTGCGGTGCGGACCCAGGCCATCAGCGTGCGCTCATGGGCGAGCCGGGTTCGGTCCACCGCGAGACGGGTGGAATTGTCCAACTGAGGGGCAGCCGATTTGGACATGGGGGCCTCATGCCAGACGTGGAGTCCGTCCGGATATTACGCCGGTCGGATGACGCCGCCAGAAGGGGGAGGTTCGATCTAAACAGAGTCCAACCGGAGGGGAACGGCCAATAGTCCTTTGGTGCACCTCATCACGAGCCAGACACCGCTAGCTTGCGGGCTGACTAGTTGCTCCCCAAGTTACCGGGGTCCCGTCGGTCTCCTGCACTTTTGCCCCTGGGTCCGCCATGACTCTGTCCAATCGTGCTCTCGGAGCCCTCGCCATCCTGGCGTGTGTACCCGCGGCGAGAGGTCTGCTCGCCCAGGACGATCGCAATCACCTCTACGACAAATGGCAGTTCACCGCCGCGGGTGCCGTCGTGATTTTCGGCTCGGAAATGCGAATCGAAGACGCCAACGGCAACGGAAGCAACATCAAGGTCGAGGACGACCTGGGTCTTGCGAAAGAGAAGTTTCAGGGCCGCCTCGCGGCGCGGTTTCGGATAGGGCACCGACATGAGCTGGAACTGGGTTACCTCCTGGCCCGGCGGAAAGGGGACAATACCCTCAGCCGGGACCTCGTGTTTGCAGATACGACCTATACCGCCGGGCTGCACGTCAAGTCCGTCTTCAACGCCGATAATGTCTTTCTGAACTATCGCTACGCCTTCGTGGCCAAGGAGGGTACCCAGGTGGGTGCCGCCCTCGGTCTGGGCGCCATTCTTTTTAAGACCAGCATCGAAGCGGAAGCCGGAATCGGAGGCGCGACCGCCACGTATTCCCGAGAGCGGAGCGTGACCGCACCCATCGGCTCCATCGGCCTGTTCGGCCGGTTCCGCAGTGGGGCCGCGTGGTACTTCGAGGCTGACGCGCGAGCCATCTGGATCGGCATCGATCGCTTCGACGCCTATGTCGCGGATTTCGGTGGTTCCATACGGTACTTCCCGTGGACCAACGTAGGGTTCGAGGTGGGATACCAGTACAACGGGGTTCGGGTAGACGTGAGCCAGGCCTCCGGCAGACCCAACAGCCTCGTCGGGGAGGATCAAGTACAACTTCTCGAACGTCCGCTTGGGCATCGTCTACACGCCCTAGCGCAACTCGCCTCCGCGCTTCGGTCCCCGTAGATTCCCGCCCCATGCCGACCCCGCGGGAACTCCTCGATCTGCTGCACCACAAACAGGCCCAGTCCGAGCAGGGAGGCGGGCCGGAGCGCATCGCCCAGCAGCACAAGAAGGGCAAGCTCTCCGCCCGGGAGCGGCTCGACCTGCTGCTCGATCCCGGCAGCTTCGTCGAGCTGGACCGCTTCGTCACCCACCGCGCCACCGATTTCGGCCTCGACCAACAGAAGTATCTGGGAGACGGCGTCGTCACCGGCTACGGCCGGATCGACGGCCGGGTGGTGTACGTCTTCTCCCAGGACTTTACCGTCTTCGGGGGCTCCCTTTCCGAGACCTTCGCCGAGAAGATCTGCAAGGTGATGGATCTCGCGATCCGAAACGGCGCGCCCATCATCGGGCTCAACGATTCGGGCGGGGCGCGCATCCAGGAGGGGGTAGCCTCGCTGGGCGGTTACGCCGACATCTTCCTCCGCAACACCCTCGCTTCCGGCGTCATTCCCCAGATCTCGGTCATCCTCGGGCCCTGCGCGGGTGGTGCCGTCTACAGCCCCGCCATCACCGATTTCGTCTTCATGGTCCGCGGCGTCAGCTACATGTTCGTGACCGGCCCCAACGTGGTGAAGACGGTCACCCACGAGGACGTGAGCTTCGAACAGCTGGGCGGCGCCGACGTGCACGGCGGCGTCTCCGGCGTGGCCCATTTCGTCCACGCGACCGAGCCCGAGTCGCTGGCGGCGGTGCGCGAGCTGATGGGCTATTTGCCCGGTAACAACCTGGACGAGCCGCCGAGCCGCTCCTCGCTCCCACTCGGGACAGGCTCGCCGCCGAGCCGGACGATCCGGTCGATCGTCGTGAGGAGCGGCTGCTCGACATCATCCCCGACAGCGCCAACAAGCCCTACGACATGCACGAGGTGATCGGCGCCGTGGTGGATCGGCGCTCGTTCTTCGAAGTGCAGCCGGAATACGCCGGGAATCTCATCGTGGGCTTCGCGCGACTGGCCGGGCAGCCGGTGGGCATCGTGGCCAACCAGCCCGCGGTGCTCGCCGGAGTGCTCGACATCAGCGCCTCGCTCAAAGGCGCCCGGTTCATCCGTTTCTGCGACTGCTTCAACATCCCGCTCGTCACCTTCGAGGACGTTCCCGGCTTTCTCCCCGGCGTGGCGCAGGAGCACGGCGGCATCATCAAGCACGGCGCCAAGCTGCTCTATGCCTTCTGCGAGGCGACCGTCCCCAAGCTCACGGTGATCACCCGCAAGGCCTACGGCGGCGCCTACGACGTGATGAGCTCCAAGCACATCCGGGGCGACATCAACCTCGCGTGGCCCACCGCCGAGATCGCCGTGATGGGTCCCAAGGGCGCGGTCGAGATTCTGTTCAAGAAGGAGATCGATCAGGCGGCCGACAAGGAAACGGAAACCGCGCGGCGTATCGCCGAATACACCGCCACTTTTGCCAATCCGTACTCTGCAGCCGCTCGCGGATTCGTGGACGACGTCATCGATCCCCGAGATACCAGACCGCGCCTTATCGATGCGCTGCGCATTCTTTCCACCAAGCGGGATCGCAACCCGGCGAAGAAGCACGGGAACATTCCGCTGTGACCGTTTCATCCCGGGCGGTTCCACCTGGCCCGCTGACCGTCCCTTCGACACTAGCGCAACCTTGGGCTGGTCCATAGCTTAGGTGCCTGATGAGCAGCCTACGCTTCTCGACTCGCTCCCGCCCTCGTCGCGGCCGGCTTTGCCGGGGCACCAGGGCTTGCCGCGCAGGCGCCGGTAGATCCCAGCGCCGCCCCGCGCGCCGTGGCGATGGACCGAAGCGGACAACGCAGCGCGGCGACCGAATTTCTCGGTCACTATCTCGCCACCGCGCCCGAAGACGGCCGAGCCTGGTTCGAGCTCGGCCGTTTCTATTGGCTGGACAGTCGGGCGTGGCATCTGGGCGGCCACATGGGCGATCCGCCGGGCGGTCTCTACCTCGACTTCGCCGCCACCGCTCTCGATCAGGCCGTCCGCCTCGGCTCCGATTCCGCGCTCGTCTTCCGCGCCCTGGTCGAGCTGGGTCGCTCCGCTCATCCAGATCGAGGATTCGGGTTGGGAGTCCACCCGGGCCGAGTGCCCCGGTGTCCGGCTTCCCCGCGCTCCCCGGCTACGTCATCGGAACTGGGCATCAACCTGGTCAATTCCTGTCCCACGAACGGTGTCATCGTCACCGGCTCGGACCTGGAAGCGGTCGGGGTGTGGTATGCGGTCCTCGGGAGCGGCCGCCGCACAACGGTGGTGCCGATCCTGCCTGAGCTGTACGCGGGCGATGCGAACTATCGCCGCGGCATGGCCCAGTCTCTCGGGATCGATCCGGAAGCTCCGGCCGTGGGCATGCTCACCGAGGTGGCGCGGCGGCGTCCGCTTTGTCTCACCCCGACTGCCGACTCGAGCGTCGCTCTGGGCGTACCGTGGAGGGCCATTCGCCTGGTACGGGTGGCCGGTCCGGTTGGCGAGCTCGCCCCGGACGGTCTGGCAGTGACCGAACTCCTGATCGCCGGGCGCGGCAGCGCGGGTCCCTGGGCTCAGGAAACCCGCGCGGTGTACGAGGCCGCCGGTCGCAGGAACGCCACTGCTCTGCAGCAGTATCCTCACCCAGCTCGGAGACCGCCCGCGCGACGCCTGCGGTCGGTGAGCTGCCTCTCGTTTCCGTGAAACGTGTTCTGGTCGCCAATCGGGGCGAAATCGCCCTGAGAATCATCCGCGCCTGCCACGAGGAAGGACTCGAGGCAGTCGCGGTGTTTTCCGACGCCGATCGGCTCAGCCCCCACGTTCGCGCGGCCGATCATGCCATCCCGATCGGCCCTCCACTCCCATCCGAGAGCTATCTCCGAATCGACCGCTTGCTCGAGGCCGCGCGGGCCAGCCGCTCTGAAGCGGTCCATCCGGGCTACGGATTTCTGGCCGAGCGTCCGGCCTTTGCCCAGGCGGTGAGTGAGGCTGGACTGATCTTCGTCGGACCTTCGGCCGATGCCATTCGCGCCATGGGGGACAAGACCGAGGCTAGGCGCAGGATGGCGGCGGCCGGGGTTCCCATCGTGCCCGGCCTGACCGTGCCGGTGAGTGACGCTGCCGACGCGCAGGAAGGCGGCCAAGAAGATCGGTTTCCCCATTCTGGTGAAGGCGTCGGCCGGCGGGGGAGGGAGAGGGATGCGGGTGGTTCGCGAGCCGGACGCACTAGATAGGGCGCTCGATGCCGCCGCGTCCGAGGCGCTCAAGGCCTTCGGCGATGCGAGTGTCTATCTCGAGAAATACGTGGAGCGGCCGCGCCACATCGAAATCCAGGTGCTGGCCGATCACCAGCGCACCGCGCATCTGGGCGAGCGGGAATGCTCGGTGCAGCGGCGGCATCAGAAGCTGGTCGAAGAGGCTCCCTCCGTTGCAGTGACGGCCGCAGCTCCGAGAGCGGATGGGTGCTGCGGCGGTCGCCGCCGCGAAGGCGGTGGAATATCGTGGCGCGGGGACCTGTGAGTTTCTGCTGGCGCCCGGACGGCGCGTTCTATTTCCTCGAGATGAACACCCGGATCCAGGTCGAGCATCCGGTGACCGAGGTGGTCTACGGCGTGGATCTGGTGCGGGAGCAACTGCGAATCGCGCAGGGGCTCCCGATGCGGCTCCCGGAGGGCGGGCTCGCCCCCCGGGGCTGGGCGTTCGAGTGCCGCATCACCAGCGAAGATCCGGCCAACGGATTTCTGCCTTCGACCGGACGGCTCGAATACCTGCGGCCCCCATCGGGCCCGGGAGTGCGCTGGGACGGTGGGTTCGAGACCGGCAACGATATCACGCTCTTCTACGACTCCCTGCTCGGCAAGATCATCGTCTGGGGCCCCGACCGCGTCGGAGGCGATCGACCGGATGCGGCGGGCACTTCAAGAGCTGGTGGTTGTCGGCGTCGCCACCAACCAGTCCTTTCATCTGCGGCTGCTCGGGCGATCGCAGCCTTCCTGGCAGGCGACATCGACAGCCAGTTCCTCGACCGCCGGACCGATCTCATGCAGCGCGAGCGAAGAGCCGGCCCAGCTGATCGCCCTCGCGGTGGCGGCGGCGTTGGCGGAAGAGGCAGCACGTCAGTCGCGGAAGCCCATACCCGGCTGACGGCTCGAGCAACGGTCGGAGGTTGGGCGCCGGATCGCACGGCTGGAAGGCCTTCGGTGAGCGCAGTCGAGTCGGCGCGAGAGTCGGTCGACATCGCCAGGATCGCCGCGGGGGGCGACGGGGTGGGCAAGCTGAGCGACGGGCGCACGGTGTTCGTGCCCCGTACTGCGCCGGGCGATCTCGGTCGAGCTCACCAATCTTCAGCTTCATGGACGATTCGCCCGGGCTCGGCTGCTGCGAGTGATAGAACCGGGGCCGGGACGAGTCCAGCCACGGTGTCCTCACTACGAGCAGGACGAATGCGGCGGCTGCCAGCTGCAGCACCTCGCGACGAACAGCAGTTGGCCGGCGAAGCGGGCGATTGTCGGCGATGCACTGCGCCGGATCGGGCGCCTCGAGCTCGATGACCCGGAGGTCGAGCCTTCGGATCGCGAATGGGGCTACCGCACCAAGCTCACCCTCGCGGTCGCGGCCGGCGGCCGCCGGATCGGGCTTCATCGCTACGATCGCCCGGGCGAGTTGTTTGATCTCGATTGCTGCCACATCACGGCGCCGGCGCTGATGGACCTGTGGCAGGAGGTGCGTCGCCATCGCGCCCTGCTGCCGACTGCCGGCCAAGCATGTGGTGCTGCGGCTCGATCGGGATGGGGGACGCCACCTCATCGTTCAAGTCATGGGGCAACGCAGCTGGAGCGAGGCTCAAACTCTGCACGACCGGCTGACGGCGCAGGGACAGGCAGCGACCATCTGGTGGACACCGGAGGGCGGTGCGCCTCGCGTGGTCGCCGGAGCGCCGACGGCCTATCCCGCCACCGTCTTCGAGCAGGTTCATCCCGGTCACTGGCGATCTGATTCGGCGCTTCGCGGTGGACCAGCTGGGCGACCGTCAGATCAGCAACACGTCTGGGATCTCTATGCCGGAATCGGTGAGACGAGCGAGATGCTGACGGCGGGTGGCGCCAGCGTCGAGAGTGTCGAGCTCGATGGGCGCGCGGTAGCGGCCGCGGAACGCCGGCACGGGCGGACCCGCGGACCGGGTACAGCGTCACGTGGGTCGCGCCGAACACCTGGTTGAACGTCTGCGGCGACCCGACATGGTCATCACCAATCCGCCCCGCACTGGAATGGATGCACGGGTGGTCGATGCGATTCGGAGCCGCCGGTCCCCGACGAGTGGTCTACGTCTCCTGCGATCCGGCCACCCTGGCTCGGGACCTGACCCGTTTGCTGGCTCGGTCAACCTCGCCGGTCCCGTCCGCCCCGTCCGCCCCGTCCGCCTCGACCGCCCTTCCCGCCTCCTCGTCGTACCGCCTTACCGCCCTCCGCGCTTTCGACCTCTTCCCCCAGACCGCCCACGTCGAGTCGGTGGCCGCTGCTGGAGTCGGTATGAAGTATTTCGTGACCCTGGGCAGGCCGGACGCTCGAGGTCCTGGTGGACGGCGAGCGGGTTGAGGTGGATGGGCAAGGTCCTCGAGGCACACCTCTCCCCGATTCCCGGCACCCCGCTCCGCCATCTCCTGCTGGGTCCGGAGTCCTACACCCTGGCGATGGAGCGGGCAGACGGGGGATGGGCGGTCGCCTTCCGGGGCGAGCGCCATGTAATGGAGGTGCTGGACGAACGGACCCGGCACATCCGGAGTCTGACCGGTGACCGCGCAAAGGCGACCGGAGCCAGTCAGCTTCGCGCCCCGATGCCCGGCCTGGTGCTCCGCATCCAGGTGCAAGCAGGGACAGGCAGTTGTGGCGGGTCAGCCGATCGTGGCGCTGGAGGCGATGAAGATGGAAAACGAGCTGCGGGCGACGGGTCCGGAGTGGTCCAATCGATCGTAGTCGAGCCCGGTCAGGCGGTTGAAAGAGGGGCGGTCCTAGTGGAATTTGCGGCTCCGGCCACTTGACCCAAACCCTTACTGCTGGCTAGGTTTCAAGTCTGTGCGGTTTTTGGTCATCCCACGCAACAGCAGGATTGATGAACACCTTTTCCGCTAAGCCCAAGGACCTCGCCCATCAGTGGCATCTGGTCGACGCCGATGGCGTGCCGCTCGGCCGCCTTGCGTCTCGGGTGGCGCAGCTCATTCGGGGCAAGCACAAGCCGACCTTCACGCCGCACATGGACGGCGGCGATTTCGTGGTCGTGATCAACGCCGAGAAGGTGAAGCTGACCGGGCGCAAGCTCGAGCAGAAGCGCCACTTCCGGCATACCGGCTACATGGGCCATGAGCGCTTCACTCCGGTCAAGAAGCTGATCGAGGGCGGCCGCCCCGAGCGAGTGATCGAGCACGCCGTGTTCGGCATGCTGCCCAAGAATTCGCTGTCCCGCCAGAAGCTGCGGGGCAAGCTCAAGGTATACGCGGGTGAGAGTCACCCGCACGCGGCGCAGCAGCCCGCGGCCTATTCCGTCACGCCTGAGCAGAGGAATGCATGACCGCCACGCCTGAATTCCGTTGGCAGGCGGTGGGTCGCCGCAAGACGAGTGTCGCGCGGGTGTACCTCACCCCCGGCACCGGCAAGTGGGATGTGAATGGACGGACCCTGGGTGATTACTTCCCCCGTCCTTCCCTGGTACAGCACATCCAGCAGTCCTTCACCGCGACCGACACGCTCGGCGCCTTCGACGTACGGGCGCTGGTCAATGGTGGCGGGCAGTCGGGACAGGCTGGCGCGCTGCGGCTCGGCATCGCGCGGGCGTTGATGTCGGCCGACGGCCAGCACCGCATGAAGCTCCGGACCGCCGGACTCCTGACCCGGGACCCCCGGGCGGTCGAGCGGAAGAAGCCGGGCCGCGCTGGCGCCCGGAAGCGGTTCCAGTTCAGCAAGAGATAGGAATCTCGTAGGGGCGACCCTCGTGGTCGCCCTTACGTCGGGGCACGGGCGATCCTCGTGCCCCTACCACGGGCGACCACCAGGGTCGCCCCAAAAACCCACGCCGCGGGATTTCCGCCCGGGTGCCCTTCGGGGTCAGGCGGGAAGACGAACGCGGCGGACGACTAACCCCAATTGAAAGACGGCATCATCCGCATGGCACAGCCTCAGTTGCAGGACCTCCTCGAAGCGGGCGTTCACTTCGGGCATCAGACCCGGCGGTGGAACCCCAAGATGCGGCGCTTCATCTTCGCCGAGCGCTCAGGCATCTACATCATCGATCTCCAGAAGACGCTCCGGCAGATCATCCAGGCCCAGGAGCTCCTGAAGAGCGTGGTGCTCAAGGGCGAGGGAGTCCTCTTCGTCTGCACCAAGAAGCAGCTCAAGGGAATCGTGCAGGCCGAAGCGCAGGCCTGCGCCTCGTACTATGTGACCGAGCGCTGGCTGGGCGGCATGCTCACCAACTTCCAGACCATCAAGAAGCAGCTCCGCCGGCTGCGGGAGCTGGAGCAGGGCGCCGCGGATGGCGAGTTCGAGAATTACACCAAGAAGGAAAAGCTCCTGTTCGAGCGGGAGCGGGAGAAGCTGAGCCGCAACCTGGAAGGCATCAAGCAGATGGGCCGGCTTCCCGGGGCGCTCTTCGTGGTGGATGCCAAGAAGGAAAAGATCGCGGTGCAGGAGGCCAACAAGCTTGGCATCCCGGTGGTCGCGATCGTCGACACCAACGCCGACCCCGATGTCATCACGGTTCCGATCCCGGGCAATGACGACGCGATCCGCGCGGTCTCGCTGATCACCGGCGCGCTGAGCGAGGTCATCAAGGAAGCCCGGGCCCAGAGCCCGATCCGGGAAGCGGCCGAGGATGCCGAGGCCGAGACCTACAGCACCGATGGCGGCACCGAGGGCGACGTGGATGCCGAGCGGCGCAAGCGTCGGCCCCGTCGCAAGCGGCGGCCCAAGCCGGAGGCGATCGCGGCTCGCCTGAAGCACGAGGAACAGGCGCCCAGCCCGGCCGGCGAGGCGGAAGCGTAATCCCGGCGGTGTTGGACCGCATACGAGTCGCCGCCGTCCGGCCCTCGGGGCCCAGGACGGCGGTTTCACTATCACATCTGGAAAGCACGACATGAGCACGATGGCGATCTCAGCGAAGGATGTAGCCCAGCTCCGCGCCCGTACCGGCGCCGGCATGATGGATTGCAAGAAGGCTCTGGAGGAAGCTCAGGGCGACATGGACAAGGCCGCCGAAATCCTGCGCAAGAAGGGAATCGCGAAGGCCGAGACCCGGACCGAGCGGACGGCCTCGCAGGGCCTCGTAGTGATCGATCCCGCGCCGGACGGGAAGTCTGCGGCGATGATCGAGCTCAACTGCGAGACCGACTTCGTGGCCCGCACCGCTGACTTCATCGGACTCGCCAAGGAGCTCGGCAAGCACGCCGCGGCACATGCGCCGTTCGGCGTGAGCCCGGGCAGCGCCATCGACGCCCAGCCCTTTCAGGGCAAGACTGTGGCCGAGGTGGTGAAGGCGATGTCGGGCAAGACGGGCGAAGCGATGAGTCTCAAGCGGGTTGCCCGGGTCCAGGCCAAGGACGGAGTGGTCGGCGCCTACCTGCATCACAATGGCCAGTCGGGTGCCCTGGTGGCGGTTGACGGGCCCCATCACGAAGCGCTCGCCGAGCTGGCACGGGAGCTCGCTCTGCACGTGGCCTTCGCCGATCCGGCGGGCATCACCGACGCCGATGTGCCGGCCGAGCAGGTGGAGCGGGAGCGGCGTATCGCGGAGGAGCAGGTCGTTGCCGAGGGGAAGCCCGAGAACATTCGCGGCAAGATCGTCGAAGGCAAGGTCAAGAAGTTCCTGGCCGAGCGGACCCTCATGGGCCAGCCCTTCGTGCGGGACGATAAGAAGTCGGTTAGTGAGCTGGTGAAAGAGACTGCCGCAAAGGCGGGAGGGCCCGTCACCGTTCGCAGCATCGCCCGCTTCCGGGTGGGAGAAGGCTGATGCGCCGGGCCTACGCCCGCGCACTGCTCAAACTGTCCGGGGAGGCACTCGCCGGCGAGAAAGGCTATGGACTCGATTTCAAGGTTGTCGAGTCCTTCGCCGACGAGCTCATCACCGTGCACGCTCAGGGCATCCAGCTGAGTCTCGTGGTGGGCGGCGGCAACATCCTGCGCGGCACCACCGCGAGCCGGCAGGGGCTGGACCGGGTCTCGGCCGATTATATGGGGATGCTGGCGACGGTGATCAACGCCTTGGCGGTGCAGGACATCCTCGAGCGCAAAGGGGTCCAGACCCGGGTGATGACCGCGATCCGGATGGAATCGCTGGCCGAGCCCTACATCCGCCGCCGTGCGCTGCGCCACATGGAAAAAGGGCGGCTCGTTATCTTTGCAGGTGGCACCGGCAACCCCTATTTCTCGACCGATACCGCCGCGGTTCTCCGGGCTTTGGAAATCGAAGCGGACGCCATCTTGAAGGGCACCAATGTGGACGGGGTGTTTACCGCGGACCCCAAGAAGGACCCCGCCGCGCGGCTCATTCCGGAGCTGACCTTCCAGGATGCCCTGGTGAACGGTTACGAGGTCATGGACCGGAGCGCCTTCGGTCTCTGCCAGACTAACAAGCTTCCGATCATCGTCTTCAACATGAACCAGGCCGGCAATCTCGACCGCGTCCTGCGCGGCGAGCCGGTGGGGACGATCGTCCAATGAGCACACCCAACACCATTCCCGAGCTGGTCAAGCACGCCCGCGAGCTGATGCACAAGGCGGTGGAGAATACCCGCCGCGAATTCTCCGGAATTCGGAGTGGGAAGGCGACGACGTCGCTGCTCGACATCGTCCGGGTGGAGGCCTACGGCAGCGAAGTCCCGCTCAATCAGGTCGGCATGGTGGCGGCTCCCGAGGCGCGGCTGCTCACAGTGCAGCCGTTCGACAAGTCCCTCGCTCCGGCCATCGAGAAGGCGATCCGCGAATCCGATCTGGGTCTGAACCCCGCCAGTCAGGGCGGGCTCATCCGGATCCCGATTCCGCCGCTCAACGAAGAGCGGCGCAAGGATCTGGTTAAGGTGGTTCACAAGCTGGCCGAGGAAGGACGGGTCGCGGTGCGCCACGCGCGAGGCGAGGCGCACAACAAGGTGAAGAAGCTGGAAAAGATCGCCGAGGACGAGCGCAACCGCGGCGAGAAGGAAATCCAGAAGCTCACCGACGATCACATCCGGCAGATCGATCAGCTGATCTCCGCCAAGGAAGCGGAGATCATGGAAGTCTGAGCCGATGGGCGAGGATCTGCTGTCGCAGTTGAAACTGAACGGCGCCGTGCCGGCCCACATCGCCATCATCATGGATGGCAATGGACGCTGGGCGGGGAAGCGAGCCCTGCCGCGTCCGCTGGGGCACAAGGCGGGAATGAAAGCGGTGCGGGAGGCGGTGGAAGGGGCGCTCGCCGCCGGGGTCGAAGTGCTCACCCTGTTCGCGTTCAGCCAGGAGAACTGGAGTCGCCCGGCGCCGGAAATCGACGCGCTGATGGGACTGCTCCAGGAATACATCGCGAAGGAGATGGCGGAGCTGCGGGACCAGGGTGTCGCGGTCCGCTTCCTCGGCGACCTGACCCGGCTGAGTCCGTCGGCGCGGCAGGCGGTCGAGCGTCTCACCGCCGAGACCGCGAGTGGAGAGGCGCTCGCGCTGAACATCTGCATCTCGTACGGGTCGCGCGCGGAAATCACCCGTGCAGCCCGCTTGCTCGCCGAGGACGTCGCCGCCGGCCACATCCAGCCCGGTGATATCGATGAAGAAGCGGTGAGCCGGCGGCTCTACACCGCGCCCTGGCCCGATCCCGACCTCCTGATCCGGACCTCGGGCGAGCTGCGGATCTCCAATTTCCTGCTGTGGCAGCTGGCCTACGCCGAGTTGTACGTCACCTCGGTGCTTTGGCCCGACTTTACCCGCCGGCATTTGTTCGAAGCGATTCTCGACTTTCAGCGGCGGGACCGGCGGTTTGGCAAGGTGTCGGTTTGAGCCGTCAGCCGTCAGCCATCGGCCGTCAGAGTGGCGGCTTTGGCGTGAATCCGCCGAAGGCTGACCGCTGTCGGCTGACGGCTATCGGCTGACGGCTGCTGTCCGCATGGCTTCCAATCTCGCCCAGCGTATCACCTTCGCCGTCATCGCCATTCCGGTGGCGCTCGGTGTGGTCTGGCTTGGCGGATGGCCGCTCGTCGGGCTCCTCGCCATCGTGGGTGCGCTCGGCTCCCGGGAATTATTTGATTTTGCACTGCGGCAGCAAATCGCTCCGCTCTCCCGCTGGGGTATCGTCTCCGCCGTAGCGCTTCCGATCTTGGTCTACCTGGCGATCACCACGCCTGGTGGTTGGGTCGCCTTCCTGCTGGGGAATTCGTGGTTCCTGGCCGCGCTCTGGCTGCGTGGCAACCCTCACCCTGGCGCTCGCCCGGCGCACTCCGGCAGACCGCCCTCTCGCCGCGACTGCGATCACGGTGTTCGCCGTGGCGTATACCGCCGGCCTCCCCGCCACCTTGCTGCCCATCCGTCATCTCACCGAACCGGAGCGCTCCTGGGCCGGGGCATGGCTGGTATTCACTCCGCTGGTCATCACCTGGGTCTGCGATACTGCCGCGATGTTCGCCGGCAAGCTCATCGGCGGCCCCAAGCTCTGGCCCTCCATCAGCCCGGGTAAGACCTGGTCAGGGAGCGTGGCCGGAGTGGTGGCTGCGCTGGCCACGGTTCCGTTGCTCAACCACCTGATCCTGGAACGGCTGGGCATCGCGCTCCCGATCATGCAAGGGCTGATCTTCGGCTTGGTCCTCGGAATTGTGGGGCAGATCGGCGATCTTGCGGAGTCGCTGTTCAAGCGCGAGGTCGGGCTCAAGGACTCCTCAGCGATCATTCCCGGACACGGGGGCGTCCTCGATCGGTTTGATTCATTGTATTTCGTGCTGCCGGTCTCGGCGGCGTTCTATCGCCTGGTCGGGCTCATCTGATGCGTCATCAGTCTGCGGCCGACGGTCTGCTTCAGGAGACGAGGGGAGTCGCCATCCTTGGCTCCACCGGGTCGATCGGGAAGAGCGCGCTCGCGGTGATCGGCCGGCAACGTGATCACTTCCGGGTGGTAGCGCTGACGGCGAGGAGCAACGAAGCAGCGTTGAGTCGCCAGGTGGCGCAATGGCAACCGGCATACTCGGCCCTCGTCAGCAAGACGGGACCCGAGGCCCTGGTCGAGGCCGCGACTCATCCCGATGTGGACATCGTGCTCAACGCGGTCGTCGGTTCTGCCGGACTCGACGCGACCCTCGCGGCGCTGCGCGCAGGCAAACGGGTCGCCCTGGCCAACAAGGAAACGCTGGTCATGGCGGGAGACGTGGTACGGGCGGCCGCCTGTGCCGGCGGCGGCGAGCTGGTCCCGGTGGATTCGGAGCACAGCGCGGTACTCCAGTGTCTCCAGGGGCGCGAGACCGGTCTCGCCCGGGTGATCCTGACCGCTTCGGGTGGACCCTTCCGCGAGTGGGAGCCGGAACGGATCCGTGCGGCCACTGTGGAAGAGGCGCTCAATCACCCGACCTGGAGCATGGGGAACAAGGTCACGGTGGACAGCGCCACCCTGGCCAACAAGGCGCTGGAATTGATCGAGGCCCATCATTTCTTCGGCCTGGGCTACGACACGCTCGATGTGGTGGTGCATCCCCAGAGCATCGTCCACGCACTGGTCGAGTATTGTGATGGGAGCGTCATCGCGCAGATCGCATTCCCCTCGATGGAATTGCCGATCCTCTACGCGCTGACCTATCCGGCCCGGCTGCCCGATCAGGGCGTCCGCCGGTTCGACCCGGTCCAGGCCGGCGTCCTCACCTTCGAGCCGGTGAGGAGCGATGTCTTTCGGGCGTACACCGCCGGATTGTCGGCGGGACGTGCGGGTGGTACCGCCCCGGCGGTCTTCAATGCTGCGAACGAAACCGCGGTAGCCGCGTTTCTCGAGGGACGGGTGCCGTTCGGACGCATTTCCGATACGATCGAGCGAGTGCTCGATGAACATCAGCCGGTGCCGGCCGGTGATCTCGATACCGTACGGGCCGCGGACCAATGGTCGCGGGTCCGCGCCAACGAGGTGTTGAAGTGAACGTCTTCCAGTACCTGTGGCCACTGGTCGTCACCCTCGGTGTCCTGATCTTCGTGCACGAGGCCGGGCATTTCATCGCCGCCAAGTGGGCCGGGATCTACGTGCACCGCTTCTCGCTGGGCCTGGGGTCACCGATTCCCTGGCTCACCCGGAAAATCGGGGAAACCGAGTACTCGATCTCCTGGCTTCCGCTCGGCGGCTATGTGAAGATGGCCACCGCGGAGGAAGGCGCCGACAGCTCCGCCCTCGAGGGAGGTGCGTCGGAGAACGCCCACATCCCGCCGGATCGGATGTTCGAGGCGAAACCGGTCTGGAAACGGATGGTCGTCATTCTGGCCGGCGTCACCATGAATACGCTGTTCGCGTGGATGGCCTTCGTCTTTCTGGCGGCCAAGAACGGCGAGCAGATCGATCCGGTCACCACCGTCGGCGCGGTTACGGTGGACAGCCTCCCCCCGGGGGCCGAGGCGCTCGCGGGCATGCACCCGGGAGATTCGATCGTTGCGATCGACGAGACGCCAGTCCATTCGTGGAACGACGTTCAGGAACTGATCGCCTCCTCCTCGAGCGACTCGGTCGTGGTGCATCTGGCCGACGGGCGTTCCCTCCCGATTCGAATTCACCCCGCCGCGCTGGTGGACCGGGCCCGGGTCTTGAACGCCATCGCGCCGGCCCACCTTGCGCTGGTCGAGACGGTGGAGAGCGGACGGCCAGGCGCCAAGGGCGGTCTGCAACCAGGCGATACGATTCTCGCGCTCAACGATACGTCCGTTGCCTCGCGGGACCTCGTGGTTCCGATGATCCGCAAGAGCGCGGGCACGCCGCTGCGATTCAGGGTCGGGCGCGCCGGCGGCCAGGTCGGGCTCACCATCACACCCGAGCCCGTCTCCGAAGCTGGCAAGCCGGTCGGCAAGATCGGTGTCGCGTTCCGGGAGGCGATCAACTGGGAACGCAAACCCTACAGCCTGGCTCAGGCGATGGGCGCCGGCACCCGGGCCACTCTCGCGGCGTCTACTCAGATCGTGCGCACGGTCCAGGGTCTACTCTCGGCCCGCATTTCCAGCCGCGAAGTCGGCGGTCCGATTCTGATTGGCCAACTCGCCGCCCAAAGTGCCAGGCAGGGGTTCGACATCTTCCTCGCCTTCATGGCGCTGATCTCGGTCAACCTCGCCGTGCTCAACCTCCTCCCCATCCCCGTGCTCGATGGCGGGCAGTTCCTGTTCCTCCTGGCCGAAGTGGTGCTGCGTCGGCCACCCTCCCTCAAGCTCCGGGAGCGGCTGACTGTTGTCGGTCTGGTGCTCATCGTCTCGCTGATGGTCCTGGCCTTCTCAAACGACATTCGCCGACTGATCGGCATCTAGTCGGGGAGGTGACGCTGCTATGGATCGGTGGAACGTCGCCGCCAAGGTAGCCGCGGCCTCGAGCGCGGTGGTGGCTGCGGGACTGCTGCTCACAGGCTTCTTCGCCTGGCGGGCCGCGGACCGACGCGTGCTGTCGCTGCAGCTGCAACAGGCCAGCGCCCAGCTGGACGGGAACCTCGCCCTGGCCCGCGCCATGTTCGACCAGCGATTTCCCGGACCCTGGCGCCTGGTGGACGCCACCGGGGTGGAGCCCCTGGTCGAGCTGTTCAACGGCAACGGTCGGGTCGACGCCTGGAGAACCCGCGAACGGTTGAGCGCCCACCTCTATAAGGGCGAGGTGCCGATTCTGGGAAATCCCGATGTCGAGCGCATGCTGCTGCAGCTGGACAGCCTGACCGGAATGGAGCTGACGGTTGCACAGCGTATCCGTTCGTTGCCCTCGTCCGATTCTACCGTGGGCGATGCGCCGAACGGGCGGGCCCTGCGCCTGGTGACGACGGTGACCCGGGCCGACAGCATGGGTGTGTTGCGTCGCGCCAACCTCACCATCATGCCGACCCGCAGTCCGGTCACTGGTCGCTCGGTCGGAGCGGGAGCCGTGTTTGGCTCGGGGATGGCCTACGGCGGGAGAGCCCAGGTGGCGGGTCAGGATCGCTGGACCCGGTACGAGCCGATCGTGAGTCCGGATCGCGGCGTGGTGGGAATTCTGTATGGCGGCATGCGGTTCGAGCCCTTTGCCCAGGCCGCCCACAGCGCGTCGTGGGCCCTGGCCCGGACCTTCCTCGCGATCGGACTCGCCTCGGCGCTCCTCGCGATCGTGGGTCTCTACCTCATCACCCGAAGGCTGCTGCGCCCGCTCAGCGGCATCGAGCACGCTGCCGCCCGGATTTCTGCCGGAGATCTCTCCTGCCGCAGCGGCATCAGCCAGCAGGACGAAATCGGAGTTCTGGCCCGCACCTTCGACGAGATGGCCAGTCAGCTGCAGTCTCTCCACCACGGGATTCTCGCGACGACCGGTCGGCTGCATCAGTCGGCCCACGAAGTGGACCAGGCCGCGACGGCCGCCGCACAGGCTACCCACCAGGTCTCCGATGCGGCCAGTGAGGTTTCCCGCGGATCCACCGAGATGAGCCAGAAAGCGGCCGAGGTGAACGAGCAGGTGACCGCGGTGCGCCGTTACATCGAAGCGATCGGGGAGAAAGTCGCTGCCGCCGTGGAGAATTCCCGCGGTGCGCGCGCCGCGGCCCAGCAGGGACACGTTGCGGCATCACGGGCGCTGGCGGTCGGGAACGGCGTGCGGCAAACCGTTGCCGAGGCCTCGACCGTCATCCGATCGCTCGGCGCGCAAGCCGACCGGATCAATCAGATCGTCGAGTTCAGCAAGGAAGTCGCGATCCAGACCAACCTGCTCGCCCTCAATGCGGCCATCGAAGCCGCAAGGGCAGGCGTGCACGGCCGTGGCTTCAGGGTCGTGGCGGCGGAGATCAAGACCCTGGCGCATGAGACCAGGGAATCCTCGGACGGGATCGGCAAGCTGATCGCCGAAACCCGGGAGCAGATGGCGACCGCGATGGAAATGCTCGAGCGGGTGGAGAAGGAAACCGAGGCCGGACGTCGAGGCCGCCCGCAGCAACGATCAGGGATTCAGCCGCATCTCCGATACGGTCGCCCAGGTGGTAGGCCGGATCGAAGAGATCAACGAGGCCGCCGGCGGCGTATCACGCTCGATGGATCTGGTGAGCGAGGGAATCGAAGGTGTCGCCTCCTTCGCGCAGCAGAGCGCCGCAGCCAGCGAGCAGGTTGCCGCACTGGCCGAGGAGCAGAGTACCACCCTCGGTGCCATCTCCGCCGAGGTGCACGGCTTGTCGGCCCTGGCGGGTGAGCTTCAGCTCACCGTCAACGCGCCCAGTCGAGCGAGTACAACCCAGCCGGTCATTGAGACCGTGTAGTCGTGGCACAGCGGCTGCAAAGGCGGGGCGATTCGAACCACCGAGGACCCGATAATGCGTTGGCCCGTGCGGGGTTCCGCCCGGACTGGCGTGCCAGATTGTCCCTGACGACATTTCGTCCCTCACCCGGAACGGCCGACTCCGCATCATGACGCTTCTCGCACTCGATCAAGTCACCAAGCGCTTCAACGGTACCCCCGCAGTCGACTCGGTCTCTTTCTCGGTGGATCGGGGTCAGGTGGTGGGATTCCTGGGCCCCAACGGGGCGGGGAAGTCCACCACGATGCGGATGATCACCCAATACTATGAGCCCGATCAGGGCCGCATCACGTTCGACGGTAAGCCGCTGGCCGAAGCGGGACGTGAGGCCAAGCGTCGAGTCGGATACCTGCCGGAGAACAATCCCCTCTACGGCGACATGCTGGTGGCCGAGTACCTGGAGTTCGTCGCCAGGCTCCGGGAGCTCGAAGGCCCGGAACGGCGGCGGGCCACCGATCAGGCGGTCGCATCGACGGCAATCGATCAGGTGTTCTATCGTCCGATCGGTGAGTTGTCGAAGGGATACAAGCAGCGGGTCGGTCTCGCCGCCGCGATCCTGCCGCAGCCCGATCTGCTGGTTTTGGATGAGCCCACCGAAGGGCTCGATCCCAATCAGCGGGTGGAAATCCGGCGCCTGATCAACGACTTGGGTCAGGACCGCACCGTCCTGCTCTCCACTCACATCCTTTCCGAAGTGCAATACACCTGTTCCCGATTGCTCATCATCAATCGCGGCAAGATCGCGGCGGACGGACCCGTCGCCGATCTGGTGACCCGGGCCGGCGGCGCGGTGCGCATTTCGGTCGAAGCCTCGGGGCAGGGAGTAGCGGAAGGGCTCGCCGGATTACCCGGAGTGCAGGAATGCGCTCCGCAAGCCGAGAGTGCGGGGCGCGTCAGCGTCGTGCTGACGGCTAGTGCCGAGCAGGATGTTCGGCCGGAGATCTTCCGGCTGGCCGCGTCTCGGGGCTGGACTCTGTACGAGCTTCACCAGGAAGCCGGGAGCCTGGAAGATCTCTTCCGCCAGCTCACCGCGACCGGGGAGGCCGTATGAAGGCGATCTGGACGGTAGCACGGCGCGAGCTTAAGGCGATGTTCGATACGCCGACCGGCTATGTGCTGCTGGTCGTATTCATCGTCGCCAATTCGTTTCTTTTCTTCCGGCAGGCCTATCTCTCGAGCGCGGCATCGCTCCGGCCGATGCTGGATCTCCTGCCGTGGCTCTATCTGTTCTTCGTGCCCGCCGTGGCGATGCGGAGTCTCGCCGAGGACACCAGAACCGGCCTGCTCGAGGTGATCCTCTCCCAGCCCCTCACCGAGCTGGAACTGCTGCTCGGGAAGTACCTCGGCACGGTCCTTTTCCTCTGGGTGGCGCTGCTCTTCACTCTGCCGATTCCCTTTGCTCTTGCGGCCGGTGCCGACCTGCAGTGGGGGCCGATCGTCGCCCAGTACGTCGGGTCGATGCTGCTCGCGGCCGGCATGGCGGGCGTGGGGGTCTGGGCCTCCTGCCTGACCCGGAGCCAGATCACTGCCTTCATCGCGGCCCTCGCCGTCTGCTTCATCCTGATCCTCGTCGGACTGAATCCGCTCATCGTGGGTCTGCCGCCCCAGCTGGGCGCCGTGGCGGCTCGGTTGGGTGTGCTCTCTCATTTCGACAACATGGGCCGCGGCGTCATTGACCTGCGCGACGCGGTCTATTTCGTCTCGCTGGCCGGTGTCTTCCTGGTCCTGGCCTACGTCGCGCTCATGGGACGCAAGCTGGCTCCCGCCAGCGGCGCCCGGGGACGACTTCAGCTTGGCGCACTGCTGATGGTCGGCACGCTGATCGTGGTGAACCTGCTGGGGAGCTACATCGGTGGGCGGCTCGATCTTACTCCGGGACGGGCATACACCCTCAACAAGGCCACCCGGGAAATCGCCGGCGGGCTGCAGGACATCGTCACCATCAAAGTCTTCGCATCCAGGGAGCTGCCTTCCGAAGTGGCGCTGATGCAGCGGGACCTGGAGGATCTCCTCTCCGACCTCCGCTCTGCCGGCAAGGGGAAGATTCGCGTCATCGAGCGCGACCCCGCGGAAGATCCCGCCGTTCGCAGCGAAGCCCAGTCGCTGGGAGTCCAGCCGGTGCAGTTCAATGTGGTGGGCAAGGCGGAGCTGCAGGTGAAGGAGGGGTACTTCGGCCTCGCGCTGCAGTACGCCGACGGTGTGGAGCAGATCCCCTTCATCCAGCACACCGATGATCTGGAGTATCGGCTCGCCTCCTCGATTCGCGCCCTGACTCGCGCCAAGAAGCCCGGCATCGGCATCGTGGCCCAGCCGGATTATCAGCGGCAGGGGACGGGCTACGGTGTGCTGGAGGACCAGCTCAAGAAGAGCTACGAGGTCCGGAGCGTTTCTCTGGCCGACACCACGCAGCCCGCGGCCGACCTCTCGACTCTGGTTCTCACCGGCTCTCCCGACTCCTTGCCGGCTGCGACCCTCGCCCGGCTCCGTGCGTTCCTCGATCGCGGAGGGCAGTGTCCTGGTGCTTGCCCCCGGTGCCGAGGTCTCTCCCCAGGTTCCCCGCGCCATGACCCGGGCGCCGGTGTGGAACGAATTGCTCAAGCCTTACGGCCTGCAGATCCGCGCCGACATGGTGTACGACCTCGCGGCCAACCAGATCGTCCCCTTGCCCAGCGACATGGGACAGGTGCTGCAGCCCTATCCGCTCTGGCTTCGTGCCCGGCCGACCGCCGGCAGCGTGATCGGAGAAGGCGTGGGCGAGGTCTTCCTGCCCTGGACCAGCAGCATCGACACGACTGGCGCGAAGGGCTCCGTGACGCCGCTTCTGCTGACGAGCAATGCCGCGGGCATCGCGGAGGATGAAGTGGATATCACGCCGACGAGGGAATTCCCGCCGGTCGATCTCAAGACCCGCATTCTCGCCGCGACCTCCGCTCCGTCCGCGAAGGACAGTACCGCTCCCAAGGGGCGAGTGGCGGTAGTCGGCAGCTCCGATTTCGTCTCCGATCGCTATGCCTCACGCGCCACCCCGAATGTCGTCTTCACTCTCAACGCCATCGACTGGCTGGCACAGGACGAAGCATTGATCGCCATCCGAAGCCGGGACCGCAGGCCCCCACCGCTGGTCTACTCCAGCGCGGCGGTGCGCGAGGGCGTGAAGTACGCCAACGTCATTCTTCTGCCGGTGCTGATCATGCTCGGCGGCACGATTCACCTGCTGCGCCGCAGGCGACAGTCGCAGCAGCCCTACCGCCAGCTCTCGCCCGCTTCGGAGGCCGCATGAGTGCCAAACAGCTGCTCCGAATCGCCCTGGTGCTGCTCGGCGCGATCGCGCTCTGGGGGGCACTCGCCGTCGCCAAGAAATCGCGGCAGGATCGTCCGCCGCGCCTGGCGCTTCCTCCGCTCGACAGCACGTCCATCAATCGGATCGAGATCCGCAAGGGCGCCGATTCTGTCGTGTTGCTCAAGTCTGCTACGGGCTGGACGGTGAACGGCTGGACTGCATCGCCCGCGGCGCTGACCGAGTGGTTCACGGCCCTGGCCGACACCAATGCCAGGAGCGACCTCGCCGCCCAGAGCGAGCCGCTGCACCAGCGCCTCGGCGTGGACAGCGCCGGACGAAAAGTCGTGTTGCTGGCCGGCGATAAGACGATGGCGACGCTGATGGTCGGGAACCGGGGGCCGGACTTCGATGGGATCTACGTGCGCCGTCTGGAATCGCCCGAAGTCTACCTCTCCCACGCCAAATGGCCGGAGATGGCGGGCCGCGCGGCCGATGAGTGGCGCGACAAACAGATCGCGCGAGTGCCGGCTGACAGCATCGGAGAGATCACGGTGTCCCGGGCGTCCGGGAAGTTCACCGTGGTCAGGCACGGTACCTGGGAGTTCAAGGCCGGAGGCACAGGGGTGCCCGACAGCGCGGCCTCGGCGCGCTTCGCCTCGGCCTTTGGCGATCTCCGCGCGATGGGCTTCGCCAACCCCGGTCTCGCCGACACCCTGCGCCGGGCAAAGCCCTGGCGAAGTGTTCGCGTCACCAACGCGGCCGGAATGCCGCTGCTCTCTGTAGCACTGGATTCGACGGCGGCCGGCTTCTGGCTCCGGCCCGACACGGGTGGCGTGGTGTATCGGGTGGATCAGTCGGTGACCGAGGCGATTGCACCGGCGGCTTCGGCACTCGCTGCGCCCAAAGCTCGGGAGTAGGGAGTGGGGAGTGGGGAGTAGGGAACAGGGGAGTCAGGAAGGTCAGACGATCCGTCTCCCTACTCCCTACACCCCACTCCCTACTCCCTACTCCCCCCACCACCTCCACCACTTCCGCTCCGGTTCGCTCACCGCAGCCTTGGAATCCCGCAGGTACTCCTTCGGCACCTTGATCTCGCCGGTTGGACGCGTCTTGGCCGCGATGTCGTTCAGATCATCGAGCAGCGCCTGGGCCGAGGGATAGCGATCGTCCGGATGTTTGGCGAGCAACTTGAGAATGATGCGCTCGAACCGCTTGGAGATTTCCGGCCGGCGCGCTCGGGGCGGCTCCGGTGGCGTCTCCACGTGCATACGGGCCAGCTCGAACCAATCCTTCGACTTGAAGGGCACGTCGCCGGTCGTCGCCCGATAGAGCGTGATCCCCAGGGAATAGAGGTCGGATCGTCCGTCGAGCGGCCGACCCTGCGCCTGCTCGGGCGAGATGTAGGCCGGCGTGCCGATCGTCATGTTGAATCCGGTCGCCGCCACATAGCCACTCACCGCGCGGGCCACGCCGAAATCGGTCAGCACCGGTCGGCCGTCCTCCGCGAAGAGGATGTTGTCGGGTTTGATATCGCGGTGAACGACTTCCTGGCTGTGCGCAAAGGCGAGCGCACCGGCCACCCCGATCGCGATCGGCACCACATCCGACTCCGCGAGCACTGGTTCCCGCTGGTTGCGGGCGGCGAGATCGTCGGGGTAGTGGTCCATCACGAAGAAGACCATCCCATCGGCGGTCCCCACTTCTTCGATGTGGACGATGTTGGGATGCCGGAGTCCCGCGGCGAGGGAAGCTTCCTGTCTGAACCGGCTCTCGAAGGCGGGGTCCGAGCCATGGCGGTGCTTTAACACCTTGATTGCAAACGACTTACCGTCATCACGCTGGGCGTGATAGACCCAGGCAAACCCGCCCTGGCCCTTGAGCTCTGTGAGTTGGTAACGGCCGAGCCAGGTGCCGGGCGGCGGTGGGTCGGTCTGCATGCCGGGGTTGCCGGTGAGGTTGGCGAGGGGTTATTTTGTTGTGCTACTTACGAATAGCGTACACGACGCAGGCCCTCGCGACACCGCAAGAGGATACACGAGGAATGGGCTTTGACAAGCAGGCGATCATCGCCAAGCAGCGGCTCCACGACAGCGATACCGGTTCCGCCAAGGTGCAGATCTCGCTCCTGACCGAGCGGATCAACTCACTAACCGACCATTTCCGCACGCACCCCAAGGATCACCACGGTCGTCGGGGTCTGCTCAAGATGGTCGGGACCCGCCGTCGCCTCCTCAACTACCTCAAGCAGAACGATCTCGCCACGTATCGGACCCTGATCGACGCATTGGGTCTCCGACACTAACGCGATATCAAGGGCCAGGGGCGTCTCGACCGGCACGTCGGGACGCCCTCGACGCATTTGGGTGCTTCCCACCTGGAAAGAATCGAGTTTGTGACTGTACACAGGATTGAAACGACGTTTGCGGGTCGCCCGCTCATTCTGGAAACCGGGCGCCTCGCCAAGCAGGCCGCAGGGTCGGCCTTCCTCCAGTTCGGTGACACCGCGGTTCTCGCCGCCATCACCGTCGCTCCCACCGGCTCCTCCCTCCCGTTCTTCCCACTCACCGTCGAGTATCGCGAGAAGACCTACGCCGCGGGCAAGATCCCGGGTGGGTTCCTCAAGCGTGAGGGGCGGCCGTCGGACAAGGAGATCCTCGCGAGCCGGGTGATCGACCGTTCGATCCGCCCGCTGTTCCCCGAGGGCTTCAAGAACGAAGTCCAGGTCTTCGTGACCGTGCTCTCCGCCGATCAGGAGAACGACGCCGACGTGTTGGGCGTCGTCGCTGCCTCGGTCGCGCTCAGCATCTCGCCGGTGCCATGGAACGGGCCGCTCGCCGCGGTGCGGGTGGGCCGGGTAGACGGCAACTGGATTCTCAATCCGACCTTCCAGCAGCTCGAGTTTTCGAGCGTGGACGTGACGGTCAGCGGCAGCGCTGATTCGATCGTGATGGTCGAAGGCGGCGCGCTCGAAGTGTCGGAGGCCGAGATGCTCGAGGCGCTCAAGGTCGCCCAGAAGGGCCTCAAGGAAATGCTGGGTAACGAGCAGAAGGTGATTTCCAAGGCCGCGAAGGAGAAGCTGAGCTGGACCAAGGACGCTCCCGACGAGGCGCTGGTCAAGCGCGTGGTCGACCTGGCCGAAGCCGAGATGGCCAAGGTCATCAACGCCAAGGACAAGCACGCCCGGGCGGCCAATGCGGAGACGCTCAAGCAGAAAACGCTGCAAGCGCTCGCGGCCGAGTTCCCCGAGGCGACCCGCCAGATCGCGAGCCAGATCGAGGACATCGAGTATCGCGTGATGCGGGCCCAGGTACTCGACAAGGGTGAGCGGGTGGACGGTCGCGACACCGACACGGTGCGTCCCATCGTGATCGAGACCGGCTTCCTCCCCCGCACCCATGGTTCCGCCCTGTTCCAGCGGGGCGAGACCCAGGCTCTCGTGGCCGTCACCCTCGGCACCGCCGACGACGAGCAGCGGATCGACAGCATCGATCACGCGGGTGAGGCGACCAAGTCGTTCATGCTGCACTACAACTTCCCGCCCTACTCGACCGGCGAGGTGAAGCCGGTCCGGGGGACCAGCCGCCGCGAGATCGGGCATGGGGCCTTGGCCGAGCGGGCGTTGCAGCCGCTGCTGCCGGACTACGAGAAGTTCCCCTACACGCTGCGCGTTGTCTCGGAGATTCTCGAGTCGAACGGCTCGTCCTCGATGGCGACCGTCTGCGGTGGCACCCTGGCGCTGATGGATGCAGGCGTGCCGATCAAGGCTTCCTGCGCCGGTGTCGCGATGGGTCTGATCAAGGAAGGGAAGAAGGTCGCCATCCTCACCGACATTCTCGGCTCAGAGGATCACCTCGGCGACATGGACTTCAAGGTGGCCGGGACCACCCAGGGTATCACCTCGATTCAGATGGACATCAAGATCGAGGGACTCGACCTCAAGATCATGGAAGAGGCGCTGGAGAAGGCCCGGAAGGGCAGGATGCACATCCTGTCGGAGATGTCGAAGGCACTGCCTTCCGCCCGGCCCGATCTCTCCAAGTATGCACCGCGCATCCTGACCATGATGGTGAAGCCGGACAAGATCGGCGACATCATCGGCCCCAAGGGCAAGACCATTCGTGGAATCCAGGATCAGACCGGTGCCAAGATCAGCATCGAGGATTCCGGGCTGGTCACCATCGCTGCCGTCGGTGGCGAGGCGGGGGAGAAGGCCCGCCAGATGATCGCCGCAATGGTCGAAGAGCCGGAAGTGGGGAAGGTTTACGAGGGCCCGGTCAAGAGCACGACGGCGTTCGGCGCATTCATTGAAATCATGCCGGGGGTCGAGGGCCTGCTGCACATCAGCGAGCTTCAGCACGGTCGCACCGAGAAGACCGAGGACGTGGTCAAGAAGGGCGACGTCGTCAAAGTGAAGCTGCTGGAGGTAGACGAGAAGGGCCGAATGAGGCTGTCGCGGAAGGCGCTGCTCACGAAGGAGTAGCAGCCGCGTGGAAACCGTCCAGCTCGATACCGGCCTCCACAGTACCCGGGCACCCAACGGTCTCACGGTCCTCACCGAGGTCCTGCCCGGGGTCCGTTCCGCCGCGGTGGGCGTTTGGGTCAGGTCGGCCAGCGCCCACGAGCCGCGCGCCAAGATGGGCGTATCCCACCTGCTGGAGCACATGGTTTTCAAGGGGACCGAACGCCGGAACGCCAGGGAGCTCGCGCTCGAGCTCGAAGTCCGGGGCGGCTCCCTCGATGCCTATACCAGTCGCGACCACACCCACTACCAGGCCCACGTCCTCGATCAGGACCTTCCCGAGGCCGTCGACGTCCTGACCGACCTGGTGCACCGTCCCCTGCTCCGGGCGAGCGATCTCGACCTGGAACGGAACGTGGTGCTGGAAGAGATCTCCACCGTCGAGGACACGCCGGACGATCTCGTCTTCGAGCTGTTCTCCGACCGGCTGTGGCCCGAACATCCCTACGGCTACTCGATCCTCGGCACCCGCGACACGGTCAGCGCGTTGGGCGCCGGCGATCTCCAGGCCCTGCATCGGGCAGGGTACTATCGCGGCAACTGCGTGGTTGCGGCGGCCGGCTGTATTCAGCATGATCGGGTGCTCGAGCTGCTGGACCGCGAAGGCTGGTTTGCCGGCGGGACCGCCGAGCCGCCGTTGCCACCCGTGGCGTCCGTGCCGGCGGTGCGCGGCGGCGACTTCAGCATCGCCCGAGACTCAAACCAGACTCACCTGGTCTTCGGCGCGGACACCTTTCCTTACCGGGACCGTCGCCGGTTCGCTCTCTCGATCGTGACCAATGTGTTCGGGGGCGGGATGTCGAGCCGGCTGTTCCAGTTGATCCGGGAAGAGCTGGGCCTGGCCTACGGGGTCTACGCCTATCAGCAGTTCTTCCAGACCGCGGGAATAGCGGGAGTGTACGTCGGTACCCAACCCGCGACCGCCGAGCAGGCCGAGGAAGCGATTCGAGCCGAGTATCGCCGGCTGGCGAATGAAGGACTCCCGGCGGACGAGCTGGCAAGCGGCAAGCAGCAGCTTAAGGGGCAGTTGATGCTGTCGCTCGAGAGTCCGCTCAGCCGGATGAATCGGCTGGCCAGCATCACCCTGCACGGCGAGCCGTATCGCAACCTTGAAGCGCTGCTGGCGGAGATCGATGCGGTCACGGTTGACCAGGTCGCGGCGCTCACTGCTGAGTATTTCGATCCGGATCGACAGACAGTTGTAAGGCTGGGACCGAACTAGGCAGTGAACGGCTAACGGTGGGTAACGGGGTGAGCGCCCGTCTCACCGCTTACCGCTCACCTCTCACTAACTACCGTTCCACCGTTCCACCGTTCAAACCCGACACCGTCCACCCGAGCGAGCCATGATCATCGGCGTCCCCAAGGAAATCAAAACCAACGAGAACCGGATTGCGCTGGTGCCCGCCGGCGCTGAATCGTTTGTCGGACAGGGACACACGGTCTACGTGGAAAAGGGGGCCGGAGTCGGCAGCGGATTCCCCGACGAGGCCTATGTCGAGGTGGGGCGAAGATCCTCCCCACCGCCGATGAGGTCTGGGCCAAGGCCGAGATGATCATCAAGGTCAAGGAGCCGATCGCGGTGGAGTATCCCCGCATGCGCGCCGGCCAGGTGATCTACACCTACTTCCATTTCGCCGCGGACGAAGCCCTGACCAAGGCGGTGGTCAAGTCGGGGGCCATCGCGGTGGCCTACGAGACGGTCCAGCTGCCGAGCGGCGAACTTCCCCTGCTGACGCCCATGTCCGAAGTCGCGGGACGCATGGCGGTGCAGGAGGGGGCCAAGTACCTCGAGAAGGTCTTCGGCGGGAGCGGCATCCTGCTCGGTGGAGTGCCGG
This sequence comes from uncultured Gemmatimonadales bacterium, assembly GCA_963788625.1. GTDB lineage: Bacteria > Gemmatimonadota > Gemmatimonadetes > Gemmatimonadales > GWC2-71-9 > DATBGE01. The sequence continues at coordinate 2,276,442 of CAWBHB010000001.1, forward strand.
GTGTCGCTCCCGGTGAAGTCGTCATCATCGGTGGTGGCGTCGTCGGCATCAACGCCGCGAAGATGGCCGCGGGACTCGGCGCCCACGTCACGATTCTGGATATCTCGCTCGACCGGTTGCGCTATCTCGACGACGTGCTGCCGGCCAATGTGAATACGGCGTACTCGAACCGGCACAACATCCTGGATGCCATCCGCCGGGCCGATCTCGTGGTCGGAGCGGTCCTGCTGCCGGGCGCCAAGGCCCCGCACCTGGTCAAGCGGGCCGACCTCAAGCTGATGAAGCCGGGCTCGGTGATCGTGGACGTCGCGGTGGACCAGGGCGGTTGTGTCGAAACCATCAAGCCGACGACCCACGAGAATCCGACCTACTTCGTGGATGGCATCCTGCACTACGCCGTGGCGAACATGCCGGGCGGCGTGCCTCGTACCTCCACTCTGGCGCTGACCAACGCGACGCTGCCCTACGGGCTCAAGCTCGCGAAACAGGGCTGGAAGAAGGCCTGCGCCGCCGACCCGTCCCTCAAACTCGGCCTCAACGTGGTGGAGGGGAAAGTGGTGTATCCGGGAGTGGCGGAGGCGTTTGGGTTGCCGCTGAGTTCCGGTGGATTCAGTTGCTTTAAGCGGCGAGCGGGGCGGACAGGGCGGGCAGGGCGGACATCAGTTCTCGACCGCCCCGATCCTCGCCGCCTGTCCGCCTGTCCGACCTGACCGCCCTGTCCGCCTTGACCGCCATGATCAACATCCAATTCACCCGTCTCCCCCACGGCGAAGGCCTCCCCGTCCCTAACCGGGCTACCGAAGGGGCTGCCGGCTACGACGTCGTCAGTGCAGACGATGGCGAGCTGGGTCCCCTGGAACGGAAGCTATTCCGCACCGGCTTTCGGCTGGCGATTCCGGCTGGCTACGAGTGCCAGGTGCGGCCCCGGTCCGGGTTGGCCCTCAAGCACGGCATCAGTTTGCCCAATACTCCGGCCACCATCGACAGCGACTATCGCGGTGAGCTGATGATCGCGCTGGTCAACCTGAGCCGGGAGCCGTTTCAGGTGACCCGGGGCATGCGGATCGCCCAGCTGGTCTTCGCCGCGCGTGGCGGACGCGGCGTTCCGGGAGGTGGAAGAGCTGCCGTCCTCGGCCCGCGGGGAGGGTGGATTCGGCAGTACCGGAACTGGACGGTTGGCTGGCTGATTCTCGGCCGGGTTGGTGACCCAGCGCACCGACCCGGACCGGGTCGGAACCGGCTAACTTGCCGTCTTGTCCCATCTTACAGCCCCCGTTACCTTACCGCGCACCACCCGTCTTCCCTGGCTCCAGAATGAAGTTTTCTCAGCTAAAATTTGGCGCTTTTCTGCCCGCGAACGAGATCGCGGTCGATCTGGGCACCGCGAATACGCTGGTGTACGTGAAGGGCGAAGGCATCGTCCTGAACGAGCCATCGGTGGTCGCGATCGAAAAATCATCGGGACGACCGAAGGGATACGGTCTCGAAGCGAAGCGCATGTTGGGCCGCACTCCGGACAACATCGTCGCGGTTCGTCCGCTGAAGGACGGCGTCATCGCCGACTTCGACGTGACCGAGAAGATGTTGCGCTACTTCCTGAAGCAGATCATCGACAAACACGTGTTCAAAGTGCGCCCCAAGGTGATCGTGTGCGTGCCGTCCGGCATCACCGAGGTCGAGCGCCGCGCGGTGCGCGACTCGGCGGAGACCGCGGGCGCCAAGCAGGTGCACATGGTGGCCGAACCGATGGCCGCCGCGATCGGCGTGGGGCTGCCGGTCGAGACCCCGACCGGCAACATGGTGATCGACATCGGCGGCGGGACCACCGAGATCGCGGTGATCGCGCTCTCCGGCATCGTCTCCGACACGTCGATCCGAGTCGGGCGGCGATGAGCTGGATCAGGCCATCGTGCAGTTCATGCGGAAGAACTACAACCTCCTGGTCGGCGAGCCGACCGCGGAAGCCATCAAGATCAAGATCGGCTCCGCCGCTCCGGTGGGAGAGGAGCGGGAGATGGAAGTGAAGGGACGCGACCTCGTCTCGGGCATTCCCAAGACGGTGCGGGTCCATTCCAGCGAGATCCGGGAAGCGGTGCAGGAGCCGATTCAGCAGATCGTGGACGCGGTGCGGCGCGCGCTCGAAATCACGCCGCCCGAGCTCGCGAGCGACATCGTAGACCGTGGCATCATCATGACCGGCGGCGGCGCGCTGATCCGCGGGCTGGACATCCTGCTCGCGCAGGAGACCGGGCTGCCGATCCATGTCGACGAGGATCCGCTGACGTGTGTGGTTCGCGGGGCGGGCCGGATCCTCGACGACTTCGAAAAGTACCGCAGCGTCCTTTCGCTCTGATCATGGCGGGGACGGATCGTTCGCTCTCCCGCCACGATACGCTCCTTCTCCTCGTGTGTGTCGGGCTTTCGGTCGGAGCGCTCTCCGCGCCTCCCGCCGTGGGCGACGCCATCGCCACCGCGCGTCCGCCAGACCATCCTGGTTCCCTTCCTGTGGCTGCAGAAGCGCGCCGAGGAATCCCGCACCAGCCGCGCGGTGGTGGAAGGATCTCCGGGCCGCGCATGACTCCGCCGCGATCGTCGTCCAGGCGCTGCCGGCGCTCGAAGAGGAGAACGCCCGGCTCCGCGCGCTGCTGGATCTCGGGCCAGCGGCTCACCACGCCATACGTCGCGGCCGAGGTCCTGCACCAGTCGCTGCCGACCGATGGACGGACCCTGATCCTGTCGGCTGGGTTCGGCCGCCGGGGTGCACCCGTTCGATCCCGTGGTCTCGCCCGGAAGGCCTGATCGGGGTGGTGCGGACGGTGGAGAAGGACCAGAGCATCGCGATGACCTGGGCCCATCCGGAGTTCCGCGCCAGTGCCTACGCGGTCCCCGGCGACGTCTTCGGCATCGTGGCACCATCGGTGCAGATTTCGGGCAGCGAGATGCTGCTTCAGCTCCGTGGTGTCGCTTACCGTGACTCAGTCCCGACCGGAACGGCGGTAGTCACCTCCGGCCTTGGCGGCGTGTATCCCCCGGGGCTTCCGGTGGGAACCGTGATCAGCCACGCTGAAGAAGCCGCGGGCTGGGAACGAGTCTATCTCATTCGCCCGGCAGCGAACCCGGAGCGAGTGACTCACGTTCTCATCTTGCGCAAACCCGGTCCGGAATCGGTCGCTCCCGCGTTTCATCCGGACTCGCTCCCGTGATCATCCTGCGCTCCGATCGCAGGCGGCTGCTGCTCGCGCTCGGCCTCCTGCTTCTGCTGCACTTCACGCTTGCGGCCGCGATTCGGCCATCCCGAGTCGGCTCCCGATTTCCTCCTGCTGGCGTTGCTGGTCTTCTCGATCCGCAGCCGGCCGGGTGCCGCGGCCGTCATGGGATTCATCGTCGGCGTGCTGGGCGACTCGCTCACTCCGGCCCGCTTCGGTGCCGGCGCCCTGGCCCACACCGTGGTGGGCTATCTCACCGCCTGGGGCAGGGCAGTATTTTTCGCCGATAACCTGATGGTGAACGGCGCCGTGTTCTTCGCCGGCACCTGGTTGCGCAATCTGATCGTGCTGCTGGCCAGCGGCGGTCCGGGAGACGGCCTGATGCGGCAACTGTTGGTCTGGTCTCCGGTGCAGTCGCTCACCACGGCGATCAGCGGCGCAATCTTCCTTTCCGTGTTCCGCCGCTGGCTCGACATCAGGCTCGAGGAATGAAGGAATTCCATTCGTTCCGGGTTCACGAACGGGCCACCGGCGCCCGCCTGGTGATCATCGGCGTGTTCCTGCTGCTGGTCGGGGCCTTCTTCCGCACCCAGGTACTGGACTACGACCGGTTCCGTCTCCGGGCCGAGAGCAACCGGCTGAGGCCGGTGCCGCTGCAGCCGGCCCGCGGCACCATCTACGATCGCCAGGGTCAGATCATCGCGGAGACGGTGCCCGGGTTATTCGGTCGCGCTTGCTGGCCTCGTCCACCGATTCGATGCGCCAGGTCCTGGATCGGTTCAACAAGATCGTGCCGCTCGATTCGGACGCGGTGGAGACCGTGCTCGACCGCTACCTGGTGGCCCGCTATCAGCCGGCCCTGGTCCTGGGCAATGCCACTCGGGAACAGGTCTCGCGGCTGGAAGAGCACCGCGCGATGCTGCCCGGGTCTGGTGATCCAGTCGCGAGCCCCGGCGGGTCTATCCCAGCGCCAGAGCAGTCTCCCACCTGGTGGGCTATGTCGGCGAGGTGACCCAGGCCGATCTCGACAACAGCCGCTACGCCAATGCCCGGCTGGGTACCGTCGTGGGCCGCTCGGGGCTGGAGCAGGAGTACGACGACACGCTGCGGGGGATTCCCGGGGTGCGCTACATCGAAGTGGACGCCCGGGGCCGCCTGGTGCGAGAGCAGGGCGCGGCGCCGCCGCTGCCTCCGGTGGCCGGCCGGTCGCTCCGCACGACGATCGACCTGCCGCTCCAGCTCTTCATCGACAGTATCTGGCCGCCGGGAATCAGCGGCGCCATGATCGCGATGACGCCCGACGGCCAGATCCGGGCGCTCTACTCGACTCCGAGTTACGATCCCAATTCGTTCGTCGGCGGGATCTCGTCGTCGGAGTGGCGCAGTCTCAATACCGACCCCACTCTGCCGCTGCTCAACCGGGCGCTGCAGGTCCGCTATCCGCCGGGATCTCCCTTCAAGCTCGCGACCGCGGCAATGGCGCTCGAACGGGGTCTGGTGGACCTGCACACTCACATGCCGGTCCCCTGTCGTGGCGGCATGCAGTACGGCAACCGCTATTTCAAGTGCTGGAACAGGACCGGTCACGGCTCGCTGGACCTGGTCGGAGCCATCGCGCAGAGCTGTGACGTGTATTTCTACCAGCTCGGACTGCGGCTCCAGCTCCACGCCCTGCTGGAAGACGGGGTGAAGATGGGGTTCCGGGACCGAACCGGCATCGATCTCGTCAACGAGGTGACTCCGATCTACCCCGGCTCCACCGCCTACTACGACAAGACCTACGGCCCGCGCGGCTGGAGCAATGCGGTGATTCTCAATCTCTCCATCGGACAGGGCGAGAACACCCAGACGCTGATCAACATGCTGAAGTTCTACGGCGCGCTCGCCGGCGCGCGGCAAGACCGCGACCCCTTACCTGGTGCACCCCGATTCCGCGGCCACGTTCGATCTGGGACTCACGCGATGACGCAGCTCGAGGGCCTGCGCACCGCGCTGATCGCCGTGGTGGAGCGGGGCACCGCCGCCCGAAGCCGGTTGGCCGATCTCCAGGTGGCAGGAAAGACCGGTACGGCGCAGAACCCCCACGGCAAGGATCACGGGTGGTTCATCGGGTTCGCTCCGGCCGAGAAGCCGGAAATCGTGGTCGGCGCCATCTTCGAGTTCGGCGAGCACGGGACCGTGGTCGCGCCATATGTGGTGCGAGCGATCAGCCGCTACCTGCTGGGACCCGATAGCACCGCCAAGCCGATCATCCGGGTGATCGCGCCCGATGATTCGGCTCCGCGCGAAGTCGAGGTGCGGCCGGCTCCCGTGGCTCCCGCCGATTCACTGCTGCTTGCCCCGTGTCCTCCCTCCGCCGCCCCAATGAGAAGCCTCGGCCCCGACCGTCCGCTTCTGATCGTGACCGCGCTGCTCCTGCTGTTCGGTCTCCTGATGCTGTATTCGGCGGGACAGACCGATGTGCCGGTCGTTGCCGCCGGAGGGAGCCTGGAAACGCCAGCTGATCTGGCTCGGAGCGGGAGCGGTTCTCGCGGCGCTGGTGTTCCGCTTGTCTCCCCGGCTGCTCGAATGGGCTGCGCTGCCGCTCTACATCTTCTCTCTGGGCCTTCTCGCGGTCACCCTGGTCATCGGACGCGGGGCCGGCACCGCCGCGAGCAGCAAGAGCTGGATCTACATCGGCGGGCATGCGGTCGGACAGCCCGCCGAGCTGGCCAAGATCGCGGTCGTGCTGATGCTGGCGCGCTACCTCTCCGGCCAGCGCGAGGCGCCTTCCAGCCTTCGTGAGCTGGTAGCCCCCTGTCTCCTCGCCGGAGTCCCGGCTCTGCTGGTGCTGAAGCAGCCTGACCTCGGCAGCGCTCTGGTCTTCGGCGGAATCCTCTTCGCAATGCTGTACTGGGCCGGGGTCAAACCCTCGCTGCTCTTCCTCCTGGCCTCCCCAGTGGTGAGCCTGCTCCTGGCCTTCACCATCTGGACCTGGGTCACCTGGATGGCGATCCTGCTCACCCTGATGATGGTGTGGCGGCCGTACGTCGCTGAGGCGGCGGTAGTGGCCATGCTCAACGCGGTGATGGGGTTCGTCGCGATTCCCATCTGGCGGCGACTCGAGCCTTACCAGCAGAATCGCCTCCTGACCTTCCTCAATCCTGAGGTCGATCCCCAGAAGGCAGGGTACCACGCGATCCAGTCCAAGGTGGCGATCGGCTCGGGAGGCTGGTTCGGGAATGGCTTCCTCGAAGGCCCCCAGAAACGGCTGGCCTTCCTCCCCGCACAGCACACCGACTTCATCTTCTCGGTGGTGGGAGAGGAGCTGGGTTTCCTCGGCGTCCTGGCCGCTCTGCTCCTGTTCCTGATTTTCTTCCTGGTGCTACTCCGAATCGCCCGGCGAGCGGTGGATCCCTTCTCCAGCCTGGTCGTCTTCGGCGTTACCGGCCTGTTCGGGACCCACGTGTTCGAGAATGTGGGGATGACGGTCAACCTGATGCCCATCACCGGGATACCGCTGCCTTTCTTCTCCTACGGCGGGTCCTTCCTCCTAGCCTCGTCGATCAGCTTTGGGCTCGTGCTTCGGGCCGCCTGGGATGCTCAGGCAAGCTGGCTATGGTGATGTCTGACAACGAGTTAGACGCAAGGGGTAGCGCTAGCCGAAGGCCATACCCAGATTAGGGGGATATGGATGCTGCCCTCAATACGCCTCCCCTAACCCCCCGACAGGTCCATGGCTCGCATGGCGTGGTTTAGGAAGGAGCGGAAGCCGCGGCAGTCCACCAGGGAACGCCTGGAGATCCCGGCGGATGCCTGGGAAAAATGCGACGCCTGCGGCCATATCGATCTCCGAGAAAAGTTCGAGCGTGCCCTCAATGTCTGCCCGGAATGCGGTTTCCATCGCCGCTTTACGGCAGAGGAGTACATCGAGCTCCTGACCGACGAGGGAAGTTGGCGGGAACTCTATGGCGATCTTCGCTCGGAGGATCCGCTCGGCTTCGAGCATTACGCCGAACGGCTCAAGGCGGCCAACAAGAAGGCCGGCCACGCGGACGCGATGTATACCGGAACTGGCCGGCTCGATCGAGTCCCTCTCAATCTCGGTGTGATGAACTTCGCCTTCATGGGCGGTTCGATGGGCTCGGTGGTCGGGGAAAAGATCACGCGACTGGCCAGGCGCTCGGCGGAGAAGCGGATCCCGATGGTCCTGGTCTCGACCTCGGGCGGCGCCCGTATGCAGGAGGGAGTTTTCTCCCTCATGCAGATGGCGAAGACCTCGGCCGCCATCGCCCAACTCTACCAGTTGTCGATCCCCTACGTCAGCATCCTTACCAATCCCACGACGGGTGGAGTCTCCGCCTCATTCGCGATGCAGGGCGACGTCATTCTGGCGGAGCCTGGCGCGGTGATAGGGTTCGCCGGTCAGCGGGTGATCAAGCAGACCATCGGGCAGGACCTCCCCGAGGGATTCCAGACCGCCGAGTTCCTGTTGGAGAAGGGGCAGATCGACGACGTCATCCCGCGGGCGTCACTCCGGGAGACCACGGCTCGCCTGCTGCGGCACATGCGGGGCCAGCGGCCGCACGAGGAGTCGGTGGAGTAGGTTTAGAGGCCGTCAGCCATCAGCCGTCAGCCACAAGCAGGAAGCCATGGGCCGTGAGGTTGGAATTTCAACCCGGGCACATGGCTTTTTCGCTGACTTGGCTGACGGCTGACGGCTGAGGTGTCGAGTCAGCGGAACCAAGTAGTGAATCGGGTGCTCGTAGAAGACCGGCTCGAACAGGGCTGCCCCCGCATCCGCCATGAAGGCCTGCTTGAGATCGTCGGGCATCCGCCGGTCGATCTCTCTGGCCAATTCCCGCGCCTCTTCGACTCGTCCCCGGCAGTTTGCCCCGGGCCACCTCCTCGCAAGCCCCAAATAGCACCCACCAGTACTGGCCGTCCTCTTCGCGTTCGATGATGTCGAGCGGGAAGAGATTGCAGATGAGGGGGCGATCCTCGTATGCCGCGCAGCCGCGGCTGGGACCGAGGTAGAACGGACAGCGGCAGCCTTGTCGGTTGAGGCGGGAACCACCTCCGGTTCCGTAGACCGTTCGGCCGCTGTCCACCGCCGCGGCGCGCTCCCTGGGGGAGAGGTACACCACACTCCGCTCGCAGCGTTCGCATTCGGGGCAGAGGGTGTAGCCCTCGGTCAGCTCCCGGAATCCAGGGATGCGCCGCAGTTCGGCTACAAACGGGTCGGGAAGGAAGCTGTATCGGCCCATGGTTCGGGTAGCCGGTGGCGGGTACATTGGTCGGTTTGATGACTCGCCATCAAACCTACTCACCGTCTGCTCCGCCGAAAACCGGCAGGGCCACGCCCTCGAGCTACGCCGAGGCGCTGGAATTTCTTTTCCCGCGCACCACGACGATCAAGTTCGGGCTGGACAACACGCGCGCGCTGCTGCACGCGCTGGGTCATCCGCACCGGGTTTTCCTCTCGGTGCACATCGGCGGGACCAACGGGAAGGGAAGCGTCAGCACGCTTGTGGCCGAGGTCCTGCGCGAGATGGGCTTCCGGGTCGGCCTCTACACCTCCCCCCATCTGGTTTCCTTCCGGGAACGCGTTCAAGTGGACGGGGTCGCCGATTTCGGAGGCGGCCGTCGCCATGTGGACCGGGCATCTGGAACGGATCATCCGCGAGCGGCAGGCCACCTTCTTCGAGGCCACGACGGCGATCGCCTTTGCCGACTTTGCCGCGCGGGGGGCCGAGATCGTGGTTGTCGAAGTGGGGCTCGGGGGCCGGCTCGACAGTACCAACGTCCTGCTGCCGATGGTCAGTGCGGTGACCAAGATCGAGCGGGACCACATGAAATACCTGGGCGACACGCTGGAAAAGATCGCGACCGAGAAGGCCGGGATCGCGAAGCCGGGCGTACCGTTTGTCATCGGGGAGACGAGGCCGCGGCTGGTCGAGGTCCTGCGGCAGGCGGCCGAGACAAGTAGCAACGGTCAGGCCGACATTCGGGTGCTGCCGCCGGACTACGTGTGGCAGGGTCCGCTGGGTCTCCGGGGCCCGTATCAGCGGCGCAATGCCGCAGTCGCCCACGGCATCCTGATGGCTTTACCGCCGCGCTATCGGCCCGATCGCGGCGGCCATCGAGCGCGGATTCGCCCGGGCTCGGGTGCCGGGGAGGTTCGATCGCCGAGGCAAATGGCTGTTCGACGTCGCGCACAACCCCGACGGGATGCGAGGGCTGGTTGCCGCAGTCGAGGATGCTGGATTGCCTCGTCCGATCCATGCCCTCGTCTCCATCCTCGGCGACAAGGCCTGGCCGGAGATGCTGGTGCGTCTCGACTCGGTGATCGATCGCGGCATACTTACCATCGCTCCGACGGCTCAGGGACGTCGATGGGACATCGAGTGGCTGAGGCGATGGCTCAAGGATCCCACCCGCCCGCCCCCGAAGGCCGCCTGGAGCCTCGTCGCCGATTTCGAACAGGCCTTGGCGCAAATCCAGGAGGGGGCAGGAACGGTGCTCGTGACCGGATCATTCCACACGGTTGGGGATGTGATGGGGGCGATTGGGATGGAACCGTAGGCGAGAATGGAGAATGGCGGAATGGCGGAATGATCGAATGGGTGGACGGGGTCGCTTGGAAAGATCAACGGCATCCGTTTTCATGGCTTCGCCATTCCGCCATTCCGCCATTCCGCCATTCCGCCATTCCGCCATTCCTCCCATCCCCTTAGATTCCCGCCCCTATGCAACCCAAGGCCCTGCCGGGATTTCGGGACTTTTACCCAGCCGACTTCGCCTTCCGGGCCCACCTGTTCAATACCTGGCGCGCCGTTGCGGCGCGTTATGGTTTTGAGGAGTGGGATGGACCACCGCTGGAGCCGCTGGAGTTGTACACCGCGAAGAGCGGCGACGAGATCGTCGGTCAGCTCTACAACTTTGTAGACAAAGGGGAACGCGAGGTCGCGCTGCGTCCGGAGATGACCCCGACCCTGGCGCGAGTTGTAGCGGCGCGGGCCAACGGGCTCCGCAAGCCGATCCGCTGGTATTCGATCCCCCAGCTGTTTCGCTACGAACGCCAGCAACGCGGCCGGCTCCGCGAGCATTTCCAGCTCAATTGCGACCTGATCGGAGAACCGGGTCCGCTGGGTGATGCGGAAATCATCGCGCTGGCCATTGATATCATGCGGGCCTTCGGACTGGGACCGCAGGATGTGCGGGTGAGACTGTCGGACCGCAGGGTGCTCAATGCCCTGCTCCAGGACCTCGAGGTTCCCGCCGCGCAGCTACCGCTGGCGTACCAGGCGCTCGACAAGCTGGGCACGCCGCGATTACGCGGAACAGCGCCGGCAGGTCGTCGCACAGGGGATGGACCCCGGCACGCTCGATCAGCTGGAATCGCTCCGGGAAGTGCGCACCTGGCAGCAGTTCCTGCGAGGGAAGAGCTCCTATGCGGGCGCGATCGCGGCGGGCAACCCATTGGGTCAGACCATCGCCGCACTGCGCAGCATGGGCCTGGAGGAGTTCCTGGACTTCGACCTGACCATCGTGCGGGGTATCGCGTACTACACCGGCACGGTGTTCGAGTTGTTCGATGCGAAGCGGGAACTGCGGGCCATCTGTGGTGGTGGACGCTACGACAACCTGCTGAGCTCACTCGGCGGGGTAGACCTCCCGGCCGTGGGCTTCGGCATGGGGGATGTGGTCCTGGGCGAGCTGCTCAAGGATCGGGGACTCGCCCCCGCGTCGCCCGCACCGATCGACGCGCTGGTCGCGGGGATCACCGAGGAGGATCTTCCCCACGTGCTTCGACTCACCCACGAGCTGCGCGACGGCGGAATTCGCGTCGAGTACGCGCTGAGCCTTCAACCGGTCGGGAAGCAGCTGAAACTCGCCGACGCCCGGGAAGCCCGGTTCGCCGTTCTCATCGGCCCGGACGACCGGGCAAAAGGGGAAGTCGTCATCAAGGATCTCCGGACCAAGGAGCAGGTACCGGTCGCAGCATCATCCGTGGTCAAAGAACTCAAACGACGTCTCAACGCATGAGATTGAAGTCAATCTTCAATCTGAAATCTTCAATCTGAAATTCACCGAATGGCTGACGACAAGGCACTAACGCCCCGCGCCACCGACTTCAGCGCCTGGTACAACGAAGTCATCATGCGAGCCGAGCTGGCCGATTACAGCCCGGTGCGCGGGTGCATGGTCATCCGTCCCAACGGCTATGCCATCTGGGAGCAGATGCAGCGTGCCCTGGACGACATGTTCAAGGAACATGGGGTCCAGAACGCCTATTTCCCGCTGTTCATCCCCATGAGCTTCTTCTCCAAGGAAGCGGAGCATGTGGAGGGGTTCGCCCCCGAGCTTGCGGTGGTGACGCATGGTGGCGGGAAGGAGCTGGACGAGCCCCTCGCCATCCGGCCGACGTCGGAGACCATCATCTACTCGATGTACGCCAAGTGGATTCAGAGTTACCGCGATCTCCCGGTCCTCATGAACCAGTGGTGTAACGTGGTCCGGTGGGAGATGCGCACCCGGCTGTTCCTCCGTACCGCCGAGTTTCTCTGGCAGGAGGGACACACGGCTCACGTGTCCGAGGCGGAGGCCGAAGAGTTCACCCTCACCATCCTCAAGACCTACCGCCGTTTCGCGGAGGAGTGGATGGCAATGCCGGTGCTCACCGGTCGGAAGACCGACAGCGAGCGATTCGCCGGTGCGCTGCGGACCTACTGCATCGAGGCGCTGATGCAGGACAATAAGGCCCTGCAGGCCGGGACCTCTCACAACCTGGGCCAGAACTTCGCCAAGGCGTTCGAAGTCGCCTATCAGAACGACAAGGGTGGCCTCGAGTATGTGTGGAACACTTCCTGGGGAGTCTCGACCCGGTTGGTGGGTGCTCTGGTCATGACCCACGGCGACGATGCCGGCATCATCACGCCGCCCCGGCTGGCGCAGTACCAGGCGGTCATCGTGCCGATCTACAAGTCGGATGAAGAGCGGGCGACGGTGCTGGCCGCGGCCCACCAGGTGCATCGCGAGCTCAAGGCCGGCGGTATCCGGGCGCACCTCGACGCGCGAGACGGCATGAAGCCCGGCGCCAAGTACTACGAGTGGGAAGGGCGTGGCGTCCCGCTGCGGCTCGAGATCGGTCCCCGTGATGTGGCGGCGGGCCACGTGATGCTGGCGCGGCGCACCGGTGGAAGGAAGACGCCCTTTGTCACCAACGGGCTGGCCCATTCTCTCCGGATCGAAATGGACGCCATGCAGCAGGATCTGCTGGACGCGGCACGCACTCGGCGGGAGCAGAACAGCGTTCGCGGCATCGATAACAAGGAAGCGTTTCTGGACTTCCTGGCCCGGGACGGGGGCTTCGCCTACGGCGGCTGGTGCGGCGACACCGCGTGTGAGGCCGACATCAAAGAGCAAACCAAAGCCACCATCCGGTGCCTGCCGGACGAAGAGTTTCGCTCTCCGACTCCGCCGACTCGTGTGCATGTGGTGCAATCGTCCCGCGGTAGCGGAGGCCGTATGGGCGAAAGCGTACTGAACCCGGAGCGGAGGAGCCGCGCCCGGGCTGAGACTACGCCGGTCGACACCGCCGCCCTGTTCGCCGATGCCGGGCTCGAACGGCGGGGCGGCTCCCTGGTTCTGGGTGACGCGCGTCTCAGCGAAATTGCCGAGCGCGTAGGGACCCCGACCTACGTGTACAACGCCGCGGTGATCCGGCGGCAGTACAAACTGCTGGACGAGGCGCTGGTAAAGCTGCCCCATCGGGTCTGCTTCGCGGTCAAGGCGAACAGCAATCTTGCGGTTCTCCGAGTGCTGCGGGATCTCGGCGCCGGCGCCGACATCGTCTCCGGGGGAGAAATGCGCCGGGCGCTGGCCGCCGGCTTCCCGGCGGAGCGCATCGTATTCAGTGGAGTTGGAAAGTCGGTGGCGGAGCTCGAGGGGGCGGTGGCCGAAGGGATCGGCCACATCCACCTCGAGTCAAGCGACGAGCTCCAGAAGCTGGGGGCCATCGCGACCGCACACCGGAAACAGGTGACGGTCGGGATCCGGGTGAATCCCGATGTTACCGCCGATACCCATCCCTACATCGCGACTGGACAGGGCGGCATCAAGTTCGGCGTGCCGGTTGACCAGGTGGTGGACCTGGCGGTGCAGGTACACGCCCAGCAGTGGCTGCGGCTCGACAGTATCGCGATGCACATCGGAAGCCAGATCCTCGATCCCAAGCCATATCGCTTGGGCCTGGAGCGGCTCATCGAGCTAGTGGGTCGAGTGCGCGCTGCCGGCATCGATACCCTGAAGAACCTCGACATCGGCGGCGGACTCGGCATTCGCTATCGCCATGAGTCGCCACTCCTGCCGCAGCGGTTCGCCGACGCAATCCAACCGTTGGCCGAGCATACCGGGCTCACCATCGTGGTCGAACCGGGACGTTTTCTGGTCGGGAGTGCCGGCGTGCTGCTGACCACGGTGCTGTCGCGCAAACATTCCGGCGGCAAGGAGCTGGTCCTGGTAGATGCCGGGATGAACGACCTGGTCCGGCCCAGCCACTATCAGGCTTACCATGAGATCGCTGAGCTCGAGTCGCAGGGTCGTCCCACCGGTCAGGTAGACGTGGTGGGTCCGGTCTGCGAGACCGGTGACTTCATCGCGCTCGATCGGGAGCTGCCGGGACTCAAGGCGGGCGAACGTCTCGCGGTGCTCGGTGCGGGCGCCTACGGCTTCGTGATGAGCTCGAATTACAATGCCCGCGCCCGGGCAGCCGAAGTCCTGGTGGACGGTGCACGGTGGGGTGTGGTGCGAGAGCGGGAACGGGTCGAGACGCTGTTCGCGGGGGAGAGGGCGGAGCCGGAATGGGAATAGTATCGAGTTCCCAGTTCCGAGTTCCGAGTTCCGAGTATCGGGTCCCGGATTCTGGTATCGAGGTAGTCGCCTCTGTTACCCACAGTGACGCCCAGCTGGCGTGTAGCATTCAGTGCTCGGTACTCGGTACTAACTACTCGGAACTCGGAACTCGCAACTCGGAACTGTCCCTGGACCCAGAATGACCCACCACGCCGGCATCCTCATCGTCGACTTCGGTTCCCAGTACACCCAGCTCATCGCGCGGAGGGTGCGGGAGGCCCGGGTCTACTGCGAGATCCATCCGCCATCTCGCACGGTGGAATGGATCCGCCAGTGGAAGCCCAAAGGGATCATTCTTTCGGGTGGGCCGAATTCGGTGTACGGCGACAACGTCCCGACCGCCGAGCCGGCCCTGCTCGAGCTGGGGACGCCGGTGCTCGGCCTCTGCTACGGCATGCAGCTGCTGGCCCATCTCTCGGGGGGGAAGGTTGAACGGGCGGCCCGCCGGGAATACGGCCGGGCGATGATCGAGATCAAGGGCGGGAAGCTGTTCCATGGTTTCGGCGATGGGGAGGAGACCCCGGTCTGGATGAGCCACGGGGATCACGTGGATACGGCTCCTCCGGGCTACCGGGTTACCGCGTCGAGCGCCAATGCGCCGGTTGCGGGATTCGAGCATACCACGAAGCCGCTCTACGGCGTGCAGTTCCACCCCGAAGTGGCGCACACCCCGCGAGGGAGTGAGATCCTCCACAACTTCCTCTTCGAGGTCTGCGGCTGCGTTCCGGACTGGACGCCGGGCAACTTCATCGAGGGGGAGATCGCCCGGATCCGCGAGCTGGTGAAGCCGGATCAGCGGGTGATTTGCGGTTTGTCAGGCGGGGTGGATTCCTCGGTGGCCGCCGTGCTGGTCCATCGCGCGGTGGGCGACCGTCTCACCTGCATCTTCGTGGACCACGGCCTGCTTCGGCTGCATGAGCGGGACCAGGTCGAGCACACCTTCCGTCGCCACCTGGGGATCGATCTCCGGGTAGTAGACGCCGGCGCCAAGTTCCTCGCAGACCTCGACGGTATCACCGATCCCGAGCTCAAGCGCAAGAAGATCGGACACCGCTTCATCGACGTCTTCGAAACCGAAGCGCGGAAGGTCGGCAACGGCGTCTCCTACTTGGTGCAGGGAACGCTGTATCCCGACGTCATCGAGTCCATGTCGCCGCTGGGCGGCCCTTCGGTCACCATCAAGACCCATCACAACGTGGGCGGACTACCAGAGAAGCTTCCCTTCAAGCTGATCGAGCCGCTGCGCGAATTGTTCAAGGACGAGGTCCGTCAGGTGGGTCGAGAGCTGGGACTGCCGGATGAAATGGTCGGGCGCCATCCGTTCCCCGGACCGGGCCTCGCCATCCGGGTGGTCGGCGAGATCACGCCAGCAAACCTGGAGATTCTGCGGCGAGCCGATCACATCTACATCGAGGAAATCCGTGCCGCGGGTCTCTACGAGGAGATCTGGCAGGCGTTCGCGGTGCTGCTGCCCATCCGTTCCGTTGGAGTCCAGGGTGACGGTCGCAGCTACGATCAGGTGGTTGCCCTTCGCGCCGTTACTAGCCGCGATGGCATGACGGCCGACTGGTTCTCCTTCCCGCCCGAGGTGCTGAGCCGCATCTCGAGCCGCATCGCCAATGAAGTGGAAGGAGTGAATCGGGTGGTGTATGACGTGAGCTCCAAGCCGCCGGCCACCATTGAATGGGAATAACCGGAAACCACCCAGGGAGATTTCAGATTGAAGATTTCAGATTGAAGATTTGAACAACGATTCTCTCGACCACAAAAATCTGAAATCTTAAATCTTCAATCTTCAATCCCTCACACTCCCTTCTCCTCCAACATCTCAAAAAACCCCTCGGCAGTCTTCAGGTGCGCCAGGCGTTCCGGCACATCGGGATCCTTGGCGAACTGGGCGATCTTGCCCAGGATCGGCAGGTACTGGTTGCTGACTTCGATGGGCGGGGCGACGATGAGGAAAAAGTGGTGTACCGGGAGGCCGTCGATCGCATCCCAGGCGACACCGGCCCGGTGAAGGCCATAGGCCAAACGGACGTTGTCTACCACCAGCGAGCGGCCATGAGGAATGGCAATCCCGCGTCCGACCCCGGTGGAACCCAGTTCTTCGCGGCGGGACAGGATCTTGACGAGGGTCGCCGCCGAGCGCTCATCGAGGTTCAGCAGGTCGACCAACTCGTTCAGGATATCTCCCCGGCTGGTGCCGCTCAGATCGAGCCGCACGCTCTCCGGAGTGAAGAATTCGCGTAAGCGCATGGAGGCGAACAAGCTACATTGCCCTCCTGCGGACTGTCAAACCAACCGCCTCTGGCCGGGAGCCTGTCTCGCACTCCATTCCGCGCCTCACTTTTCCCCTCCCGGTTCTTGTCGTATCTTATTGACCATGAAGCAGTTCCCCTATCCCTCCGAACACCGGATTCCGCTGCTCCTGGCGCCCATGGCCGGAGTGTCGGAGGCGCCGTTCCGTCAGATCTGTCGCGGAATGGGTGCCGATGTCGTGCTGTCCGAGTTCTTGAGCTCGGAGGCCATCCGGCGCCGGATTCGTCGCACCCTGGAGGGGGCGGATTTCGAGGAGTGCGAGCGTCCGATCGGGATCCAGATTTATGGCGCCGATCCCCAGGCGATGGCGGAGGCCACGGCCCTCATCACCGAGCACTACAAGCCGGAATTCGTGGATATCAATTTCGGCTGCCCGGTGAAGAAGGTGGTGCAGCGCAACGGCGGTTCGGGCTGTCTCCGCGATCTGGATCTGGTTCAGCAGATCGTCCGCGCCTGCGTTGCGGCCACTCACCTGCCGGTGACGGTGAAAACCCGGAGCGGCTGGAACGACGACCTGCGCGATCCGGTCGGCATTGCGCTCCGGATGCAGGACGCCGGCGCGCGCGCCTTCACCCTGCACGCCCGCACCCGAACCCAGATGTTTGGCGGACGGGCCGATTGGGATGAGATCGCGCGGGTGACCGAGGCACTCGACATTCCGGTCGATCGGCAATGGGGACATTCAGAACGCCGAGGATGTCCTCCGCATGCAGGAGCACACCGGCTGCGCGGGCGATCATGATCGGGCGTGGTGCCTTCGGAAATCCCTGGCTCTTCCGCGATGCCCAGGCTCTGCTGGCTGGAAAGTCCCGCCCACCCGCACCCGATGCCGCCGAGCGGTTCCGGGTGGCGCTGCAGCACGCCCGCCTCGCGATCCGGCTTCAGGGCGACAGCCGCAAGACCGTCATCGAATTCCGGAAGCACCTTGGCTGGTACACCAAGGGCTTGCACGGTGCGAGCGATCTCCGCGCCCGGCTCTTCCAGGTCGAAACCATGGCCGAGGCCGAGGAGATCTTCGCGTCATACCTCGGCCCGATCGCCCAGGTGGCGTGACCCGCGATCAGCTCGAGCGGCTAATGGGCGATGTGGCCGCTGGGCGCCTGGATGCTGCCGCAGCTTTGGATCGCTTGCGGCATTTTCCCACGGAGCAACTTCCCTTCGCCCAGCTCGATCATCATCGAAGCCTGAGGCAGGGACACCCGGAAGTCATTTTCTGTGAGGGGAAAACCGTCGAGCAGGTGGTGACCATCGCCGAGCGGCTGGTAGCGGCGAGCGACGGGTTCCTCGGCACCCGCGCAACTCCGGAACAGGCCGCGGCACTGGAAGCGCGCTTCCCCGAGCTGCAGTGGAATCCACTGGGCCGGACCGTGTTCCTCCCGGCGCCAACGGCCGAAACCTCGCCGGGAACGGGCGACCTGCTGATCGTTTCCGCGGGAACCAGCGATCTGCCGGTTGCTGAAGAAGCCGCGGCGACAGCGGCGGCCTTTGGGCTTTGTGTCGGACGACTGACGGACATTGGTGTCTCCGGCATTCACCGTCTCCTGAACCAGAGCCGGCGCCTGGCCCAGGCCGATGCGGTGATCGTTGTCGCCGGAATGGAAGGCGCCCTGCCCAGCGTCGTCGGCGGTATGGTGTCGGTCCCGGTGATCGCGGTGCCGACCAGCGTCGGCTACGGCGCCTCCTTCGGGGGACTGGCTGCGCTGCTGGCGATGCTCAATTCCTGTGCGGCGGGCGTCACGGTCGTCAATATCGACAATGGATTCGGCGCGGCGGTGGCGGCGAGCCGCATCCTGAGTAAGCGCCCGGCGTAAGCCTGACATGCTCCGCACCGTCTTCGCAACCGAGAATCCCAAGTTCTCCTGGCTGGACCTGGTCGAGCCCACGAAGGCTGACCTCGAGGAGATCGTCCGACGCTACGGCCTCTACCCGACCGCCGTGGCAGACTGTATGGATCCGGAGCATCTGCCGAAGTTCGAGCGCTACGACGGCACCAGTTTCGTCATCGTCCGCGCCATCGACGAGAAAGCGGGTCCCGGAGCGGTGAGCATCCAGGCGCTGACCAGGAAGGTGGCCATCTTCTTTGGCCCGGAGTTCCTGATCACCATTCACCGAAAAGAGCAGGAGTATCTCCAAACGCTCCAGGCCGCATGGTCGGCCAAGTACTCGGCTCCCACCCCGCCCGCTCAGCCTATGCCGGAATTGCTGGTCGATATCATGAACGAGGCGATCGAGACCTACGAGAAGCCCCTGGAGGAAGCGGAAGACCGGATGGACAAGTTCGAGGCCGGGCTGTTCCGGACCCAGAAGGCCACCCTCGTCCTCCGCGAGATCTACCTGCTGAAGCGGCGGGTGACCCTGGCCAAGCGCCTGCTCTGGAAGACGGTCGCCACTGCAACACGGCTTGCGGCCGGAGCGGAGCGCGGTTCGACCTTGTTTCAGGATCTGCGGGAGAATGCCGAAAGCATGCACTTCTACGCCGACGAGCTGCTCGAGGACGTGAACAACCTGCTCCACATGCAGCTCTCCCTCGCCTCGCACCGCGGCAACGAGGTGATGCGGGTTCTCACCATCTTCTCGGCATTCTTCCTGCCGCTCACGTTTCTAGTAGGGATCTACGGCATGAACTTCAACTACATGCCGGAGCTTACCCAGCCCTGGGGCTATCCCCTGGTCTGGGGGCTCATGATCCTCATTGCCCTCGCGATCTTCGTGTGGTTCCGGAGAAAGGGGTGGTTGTGATGTCGCTCGCGATATCCGGTGGCAATCTGGGCTGGTTCGTAGGCGGTGCGGCGGCGACCGCACTCCTTCTCCGATTCATCAAGCGATCGGGCGGGCGGATCGGAGGTTCCGGTGCCGATCCTTCGCTGTTGCCCGAGCCGGGCCTCGACTGGTTGCGGCGGGCCCACGGGGCCAAGGGGGTGTGGATCTCCGAGCGGGGGCGCCCCGGCGAGGCCACGGTGTGGCACCGATCGGTTTCGGAGAAGGCGGTTTCACCGGCCCATATCGCCGTGGCGGAGCAACGGCTGGCGCAGGCGGTGGAGCAGGGAACCAGCGGGGCCGAACGCCTCGAAGGGGGCACCCTGCTCTTCGGTTCGGCCGGAGGCGTGGTCGCAGGGATCCTGCTCCCCGCCGGCGCACCGCAACCGAGCCTGGATCTCGCGGGCGAAGATCTCCTGCATCTGCTGGAAGGTGCGGCTCGGCGCCCGATTCTGGCGCGGATCGAGGCCGAGAGCGAGCGGCCCATCGAGTCGCTCGGCAGCATCGCGCTCCGCCTGGCGTATCAGCTGGAGCGAATCCTCGATGCCGAGGTGATTGTCGGTGTCTTGACGCATGAGACCGTGAAGGTGATGGGCGTTTCAGGCCGGGCCGATCGCCGATTGCTGGAAACCACCGCGGTTCCCGGGAGTCCGCTCGAGCAGGTGGCTCGGGGGGAGGTCCGCCAGCTCTCGACCATCGCGGATCCGCTGGGTGGCATCGTGCCCGATCGTCGCTCTCGCTTCACCCCGGCCTTGATTCTTCCGATTCGGAGTGGTGAAGAGCTGTCGGGCGATGTGGTCGGCGCGGTTGCCTTCTGGCCCGAAGACGATTCGGCGCCGGTCGGGCCGGTCATCGCCGAGGTACAGGAGGCGATGCGGAACGCGGGGCCCCGCATCGTACGGGCGCTCGAGCTGGAGGCCAAAGGCGCCACCGCCATGTCGGATCCGCTTACCGGCCTCAAGAACCGGCGCGCGCTGGACGAGGTCATGGGACGAGTGGGTGTGCAGCAGGCCAGTCTCATCTACTGCGATCTCGACAAGTTCAAGACTCTCAATGACGCCCTCGGCCACCCCGCCGGCGACGCGGCGCTGGTTCATTTCTCGCGTATCTTGAGCGATCAGATCCGTGGCGCCGATGCCGCCGCCCGCATCGGCGGTGAGGAATTCGCCGTGTGGCTGCCGGGCGCGACGCTGGCTTACGGAGCTCGCATCGCGGACCGGATCAGGATCAAGCTGGGAACCACCCCGTGGGACTGGCAGGGCCGGCAGTGGCCCCTCAGCGCATCATTCGGGGTTGCAGCCGTGCCGGATACCTCTCGTAGCATCGGCAATCTGCCGGCCCAGGCCGACGCCGCGCTGATGGCGGCCAAGCAGGAAGGCCGCAACCGCGTGGAGCTGGCGCGACGAATCGATCCCAACCCGGCCGGATTGGCCTAAGCGGTTGATCAGGTTAGATTTGTGATAACCCGGGGGCGACTGGTTTCGACGGGTTTGATGAAGGAATTGCTGCGTGCCCAGGTCCAGGTTCCTGGTTAAACCGCTTGGAAATATTCAACTGCCAACTCTGAATTGGCGCTGGCTGCATAAGCTGAGCTAGACTCGCTTATCGCACCACCAGTGAGCAGAGCCCGCCCGGGGCGCTGACCGCTGGACGACAAGCCGGGCTGGCGCGCCGTGGTGCTCCACCACGGAGCGTGAGATCTCAGGAGATAGATTGCGGGCAGGTCGGTGCTTCACCGGCCCGTGACGACGGCAAGAAGAAGTGCCTACGCACGTAGATGTGGTTCTGGAAGCTTACTCGGACGAGGGTTCGATTCCCTCCGCCTCCACTCTATCCGTGTCGAGTGGCGAGTGAAGAGGACTGAGGACTGAGTGGAAGGAGAAGGCCTCCACTCAGTCCTCAGTCCTTTCTACTCGTCACTGTCCCCCTCCCGTCATCCCGCTGTCATCGAATCCGCTAGATTCGATGATACGTGTACCTACTCATCGTAGAGGGACCTGGCCCCGCCATCGTCCGATCGATCGCCTCCGTACCTGGAGGCGTATTTGCGCATGCCCGGGGAAGTGAGGCCTGATGTTTTCCTTCCTCGCGGCTGGCTCGCTTCTGATCCAGGCCCAACTCCCTGATTCGCTCACCCTCGCCGAGGCCTTGAGCCAGGCGCGGACAGCCCGCGGCCAGGTCATGACTGCCACGGCGCGCGTCGCCGCAGCACGGGCAGGTTTCCGGCAGGCCGGGACGATTCCCAATCCCAACGGCAACTACGAATACACCGAGGACCCCCCACGCCAGCATCTCACCTTCGACCAGTCGTTCGACTGGCTCCTGACCCGCGGCCCTTCGCGAGACGCGGCCACCGCATCCATCGAAGGAGCTGTCGCCGACTCGGCGCAACTCGAGGCCGATCTGGCGGCGGAGGTGCGGCGGGCATTCTACAGCCTGGTAGCAGCCCGGCAGCTCCACTCACTGGTGCAGGCGCAGGTCGCGACCGCGGATACGCTTGCCGATATCGCGGAAAATCGCTTCAAGAGTGGGGACATTTCCCGCCTCGAAGCGGATGCCGCCCTGCTCGAAGCGCAGCGGGTCCGCTTGAGCCTCTCCCGGGCGCGCGAGGTCGAGACCATTGCCGGAGCTGAATTCGGCCGAACGATAGGGCTGAGCGAGTTGACTGGAGTACCGGTCCCCGCCGGGAGACTCGACGAGGGTCTCGACGGGGCCGCCGTTCTCCAGACGCCGAGTGAAGCGCAGATCCCCGGAATTCAGCGGGCGACCGCGGAATCCACCGCGGCCACGCTGCGGCTTCGCGCGACCAAACGGGCCTGGATCCCGCTGCCGAGTGTCATAGCCGGAGCAGAATGGTCCGATCCTGGTAGCCCGGGAGAAACTCTGGGTCTGATCGGGGTTTCTCTTCCGCTGCCACTCTGGAATCAGGGAGGTGGCAATTCCGCCGCCGCACTCTCGGAGGCCGATATCGCTGCGGCCGGTGCCCGGGAAGCGCGTCTCGCTGCGAGGGCGTCGCTGGCCAGTGCCGAAACGCGCCTGGCCGAAGCCGCGGAGCGGGCTCGTCTCTCCCGCGACTCGCTGTTCCCTGCGGCCGGGAGATTGCGGCAACAGGCTACACTCGCCTATCAGGCCGGCGAGACCGGGATTCTGCCCGTGATCGAGGCGCTCCGCGCCGAGCGGGAGATCAGTGCCAGTACCGTGGATGAGCTTCTCTCGTTTCAGGAGGCGGTGGCCGAATGGAATCGCCTGGCCGGGGTAGCCCGATGAACTGGCGGCTTGGTCTCTCGATCCTGGCGCTCGTCGCAGGCTGCGGGAAGAATGGCGGCGACGAGGCCGAACCGGCTCCGCGAGTGCCGGTGGGGATCGGTGCGGTAGTCCGAGATACGATCTCACAGGTCATCGCGCTCCCCGGGCGCCTGATGCCACTTCCGGGTGGCTCGGCGCTCCTCTCAGCCCCGGCTGACGCACTGGTGCGTACCGTCGCCGTGCAGATCGGCGAACGGGTGCGTCAGGGCGATCTCCTAGTGGAACTCGAGGCCCCGGAACTCGCCGCGAATGCCAAGTCGCTCGCTGCCACAGCCGCGACGGCGGAACAGGAAGCCGCCCGGCAGCAGGATCTCTTCACCAAGGGAATCACGTCCCGGAAGCAGGTGGATGAAGCCGCGACTCAGGCCACCAACGCGCGATCCGCGGCGGAGGCGGCGGAACGGCTGCTGGACCAGGCTCGAGTAAGGAGCCCACTGGATGGCGGGGTTCAGCGGGTGTTGGTGCACCCCGGTGAACGGGTAGCTGCGGGAGCGGAACTTGTCGAAGTGATTCGGGGCGGTTCGCTGGATTTCGTGGCCCAGGCAACGGCCGATCAGCTGGCGCGACTCAAGACCGGACAACCGGCCTGGGTGACGCCGGAGGGCTCCGCCGAGGCGCAGGAGGGCAGGGTGCATGCGACCGCGCCCGCGGTGGACAGCACGTCGAACGCCGGCGCGGTGGTGATCCGCATCGCTCGCGCCGGGCCTGGCCTCCTTCCGGGTGCGGGTGCCACCGCCCGCGTCAATCTCGGCCAGAAGAGTGGCGTTCTGGTCGTCCCTGACTCCGCACTGGTGCTGGTCGGCGATGTGATGTCGGTCTTTGTGGTCGGTGCCGATTCCGTGGCCCACGCCCATCCCGTCACGGTGGGTGTGCGACAGAACGGACGGGCCGAGGTTTCCGGCGATCTTCAGCCGGGCGATCGAGTCGCCACGACGGGGGCGTACGGACTCTCCGATGGGATGCGGGTGGTCCCCACCGCGCCTCAATGAGTCTGGCCGGCTTCGCGGCTCGGCACCGGGCCGCGATCTATCTCGCGGTTACCCTCCTTGCCCTGGGCGGGTTGTACTCCCTCGCGACCTTGCCTGCCGGTGCCTACCCTGAAGCCATCTTCCCCCGCATCGCGATCATCGCCCGGGGAGGCACGTTCGAACCGCGGGACATGATTGTGGCGGTCACCCGCCCGCTCGAGGAAGATCTCTCAGGTGTCATCGATCTTCGCCGGATCCGCAGCCGTACTGTCCGCGGTGCCACGGAGCTGAGTCTCGATTTCCGACCCGGCGCCGACATGCAGTTTGCGCTGCAGCAGGTGCAGGGTCGCATCGCCACGCTCCAGGCCGAACTGCCCGCGGGAGTTCAGATCTTCGCCGAGCGGCTCACGCCTTCGATCTTCCCGATGATGCAATTCGAGCTGACCGGGGCGGATCCGATGCTGCTCCGGGACCTGGCGCAATACACCATTCGCCCCCGATTGGCTCGGCTCCCCGACGTCGGCAATGTCGAAGTTCAGGGAGGCCTGGTCCGGGAGGTCTCGGTGGTGCTCGATCCCGCGCGATTGGTGTCACACCATATCGGCGCCAGGGAAGTAGCCGACCGGATCCTCGGTGCCAACGTGGTCGAAGCGGCCGGGCGGGTTGACCGCGAGTATCGCCAGCTCAGCGTGATCGTTTCCGGACTCGCGGCGACGGCCGACGCGGTCGGCGCGTCTGGTCGTGCGACGGGATGGGGACTATCCGGTGCGGGTGTCCGACCTGGGCTCGGTGCGTTACGGGGCGGCGGACCAGTTCGAGATCGCGACCGGCAATGGAGAGCCGGCGGCGCTGATCAACGTGTCCCGCCAGCCCGCCGGGAACATTCTCCGGGTGGAGGGGGCGGTTCTGGCCATGGTCGACTCGCTGCGCCAGGTCCTTCCAGCCAAGGTGAAGCTCGAGTCGGTGTACAATCAGGGCCAACTGGTCCGCTCATCGATCGCGAATGTGCGAGACGCGATGCTGGTGGGCGGTGTGCTTGCTGTGATCGTGCTGCTGCTCTTTCTCCACCAGCCCGTCGTCACTGCGGCGGCGGCGCTGACCCTGCCGCTTACCATCCTGGGGACGTTCGCCGGCCTCCATCTCTTCGGCGATTCGCTCAATCTCATGTCCCTCGGCGGTCTCGCCGTGGCGGTGGGTCTCATCATTGACGATGCGGTGGTGGTGGTCGAGAACATCGAACGCCGCCTGGCGCAGGCCGTCGGAGATTCGCCCGCGCGGGTGATCCAGCAGGCGACGGACGAAATCCTGGCGCCGGTAGCCGGCTCGACACTCACGACCGTGGTGGTCTTCGCACCGCTGGCCCTGCTCGAGGGCGTGGTGGGTCAGTTCTTCCGATCCTTCGCGTCTGGCGCTCACCATCGCGGTTCTTCTCTCGCTGCTGCTCGCCGTCTTCCTCATTCCGCTCCTCGACGACGCATTGGGTCGAACGTCAGGCCCGATCGGGCAATGTCGCCCGGACCAGAGTAGAGACACCGCGCATCGCCCGCCTGGAGAACTGGTACCTGCGCACTGCCGGTACTGTGTTGCAGCGGCCTCGTCTGGCTCTGGCCGGCGCCGGGCTGCTGGTGATCCTTGCATTCGGGCTTTGGCATGTCGTGGGCACCGGTTTCCTGCCGCAGATGGACGAGGGCGGCTTCATCCTCGATTACTGGACCCCGACCGGCAGCTCGCTGGCTGAAACCGATCGGCAGCTCCATCGCATCGAGGGCATCCTCAAGGAGGACCCGGACGTCGAGCGGTTCACTCGGCGCACCGGTATCGAGTTGGGGTTCTTCGCCACGGCGCCCAACACCGGCGATATGACGGTGCAACTCCGCCCGCGCGGAGCGCGCAAGGCATCGGTCTATCAGGTGATCGACCGGTTGCGAACCCGGATCGAAACCGAGGTCCCCGCGGTGCGGGTAGAGTTCATCCAGATCCTGCAGGACCTGCTGGGAGACCTGACCGGCGATCCGAACCCGGTCGAGATCAAGCTCTTTCACCCTGAGGTACGAGTGGCCGAAGGGGCGGGACGCAGCGTCGCCGCAGCAGTCGAAGATGTCCCGGGGCTGGAGGACCTGTTCGATGGTGTGACCGGTGACATCCCCTCGGTCCGGGTGAACCTCGATCCAATCCGGGTGAGCCGGCTCGGCCTCACGCCGGCCGACGCGGTGGCTCAGGTGCGCGCCGCGCTGTTCGGGGAGGAAGCGGGGGCGGTGCGGGAACCGGATCGGCTGGTCCCGATTCGGGTGCGTGTGGCCGACAGCGTCCGGTTCAATCCCGCCGTCGCGCGGACCCTCCCCATCATCGGCCCGAACGGCTGGGCGCCCCTCGGCAGTCTTGGCGCGGTGGCCGACAGCTCGGATGTGAGCGAGCTATGGCGGGAGAATCTTCGGCCGATGGTCCTGGTGACCGGTGCGGTGGATCCGGAGACCTCAAACCTGGGCGACGTGATGCGGGGCATCCGGGAGAGGCTCGCCGGATTGGCCCTTCCTCCCGGCGTCTCGCTCGAGTACGGTGGCCAGTATGCCGGGCAGCGCGAATCGTTCCGTCAGCTGCTGGTCGTCCTGGTGCTCGCGATTGGTATCGTGCTGCTGGTCATGGTCGGGCAATTCGGAGAATTCCGCGGCCCGTTCGCCATCCTTCTCGCCGCTTCTCTGGGACTCACCGGGGCGCTGCTGGCGCTGGTGATTACCGGAATGCCGTTCAATGTGTCAAGCTTCATGGGACTCATCCTGCTGGTGGGGCTCATCGTCAAGAACGGGATCATCCTGCTCGATGCGGCCCAGCGAATCCGCCGCACCGGGGCGACGCCCGAGATGGCGATGCGCGAGGCCGGCCGCCTCCGGCTCCGTCCCATCCTGATGACGACACTTTGCACCCTGGCGGGTCTGCTCCCGCTCGCCTTCGGCATCGGCTCGGGGGCCGAGCTCCAGCAACCGCTTGCCATCGCCGTGATCGGCGGACTGACACTGTCGACGCTGATCACTCTGGTGCTGTTGCCGGCGGGGCTGCTTGGGGTCGGTGCCCTTGGGCGAAAAAGCGGGAACGGGGAACAGGGAACAGGGAATGGGTGAACCGATGAAGCCGGACTACCACCTCATCCCGAGGGAGTGAAACGACCGAGGGATCTCCTCAACGTTCCCGGTTCCCTTTTCCCGCTATTGTGTCTTGCTACTTTCCATGGTGCGTGAACCTGCCACCTTGGAGCGCATATGAAAGCCTCAGCAACCTATACCGTGAAAAAATGGGAGGAGAAGCCATACGACGATATCTCCTCCGAGATGAAAATGACTCGCGCTTCGGTCGACTACGCGCTCGAGGGTGAGATCAAGGGCAAGGCCTCCGTCGAGTACCTCATGTTCTATAGCCATTTCGACGCCCAGGACCAGCACAAGGCCTCGGCCCAGTATGTGGGCCTGGTGCGGTTCAACGGCGCATTGGGAGGGAAATCGGGGAGCTTCGTGATGCAGGACAGCGGGACCTTCGATAAGGGCACCGCCAACTCCACCTTGCAGATCGTCGATCGCTCAGGTACGGGAGAGTTGAAGGGGATCAGGGGGAAAGGAAGCTACCGGGCCAGCAAGGAGGGGTTTCGGTTTGAGGTCGAATACAGTTTCGAGTGAGGAGTAAGGAGTGAGGAGTAAGGAGTAAGGAGTAAGGAGTGGGTTGGCCAACCACTCCTTACTCCTTACTCCTCACTCCTCACTCCTCACTCCTCACTCCTCACTCCTCACTCCTCACTCCTCACTCCTTACTGCTTTCCAGCCGTCACCGGAATCCTCACTTGCGTCGTCTCCCAAGCCAGCACCAGCGCACCGGGCTCCGACGTGATGGTGAACATCTCGACCGGCGTCTTGAGGGTTTCCGGCTTCACCTTTCCACGGCCGAGTTCCTGGGCCTTGACCGCCTCGGTGTAGTTGTGCTCCTCGCCCCACTGAGTGATCGACTTGTTCACGATCACTTCCCACTCGGCGGCGTTTGGCACGGTGTACAGTGAGTAGGATCCGGCAGGGACCGCGATACCCGCCACCACCAGGGGGCCGGTCGTGTGAATCATGGTCGGCTCGTTTGCGCCGGTGCGCCAGAGCTTTCCATAGGGAACATCGTCACCGCCCAGCATATGGCGGCCGCGCAGCGACGGCCGGCCATAGCACACCTCAACGTCCGAGGAGCCCACCTTGAAGCTGAGGGAATCGAGGGGGCTCTTCCTGGTGGCCAAGGGAAGCTTCTCGGTATTCATGGTGATGCAGGCCAGCGGCGGGGGATCGAGCGGGACGACCGGAATCCCGGGAGCGGCCAGCGTGGTGAGGGCGGTCAGGGCGGTCAGTGTCGGAAACGACATGTGATCCTCTGGTTGGGTAACAGTGATGGGGTTAAGCAGTATTCGGTGAAATTCAATTTGCTATCAATCGGGTCTTTGCCGCGCGTGCTGCATCGAGGGCCTCTCCCGGCGAAGCCGCAAGCACGGTGAGATGCCCCATTTTGCGGCCCGGGCGCGGGTCCTTCTTTCCGTAGAGATGCAGCTTCACCCGGGGATCCGCGAGGGCCCGATCCCAGCCCGGTTCGCCGTTCGACCACAAGTCTCCCAGCAGATTGACCATCGCAACCGGCGACAACAGGGCGGGGGATCCCAGATGCAGTCCGGACAGGGCGCGGACCTGCTGCTCGAACTGATCGGTGGCGCAGGCATCGAGCGTGTAGTGGCCGCTGTTGTGCGGACGGGGCGCCATCTCGTTCACCAGCAGCTCACCGTCGCTGACGAAGAACTCGACTGCCATCGTCCCCACATATCCCATGGCTTGAGCCAGGCTCGCCGCCATCTCCCGAGCCTTGTCGCTCAAGACGGTGTCAATGCGGGCCGGGACTACACTGGATTCCAGAATTCCTGCGACGTGATGGTTTTCTGCGACCGGAAATGTGACTGTCGCACCGTCTTCACCGCGAGCTAGCACGACGGAGACCTCGGTATCAAGTTTCACCCGTCGCTCCAGAATGCACGGCTGATTTCCGAATTCGGCGAAGCCTCTGCTGAGCTCCTCCAGGCTGTTCACCGGCGCCTGTCCCCTGCCATCGTACCCCAGCCGGCTGGTCTTGAGCAAGGCAGGGGCCCCTACCGCGGCATAGGCGGGTGCCAAATCGGTCCCCGTAGTGATGGCGTAAAATCCGGCCGTGCCGAGGCCGTGCTGCCGCGCGAAAGATTTTTCGGTGACCCGGTCCTGCGTCAGGGCGACCGCCTCGGGGCCGGGACGAACCGGACAGAAGCGCCGCAGGTACTCGAGACTGGTGGCGGGAACGTTTTCGAATTCGGTGGTGACTGCGGCGGCCGTTTCGCCCAGCTGGCGCAAGGCTTCCTGATCTTGATAAGCAGTCTGGATGTGCCGGTTGGCGAGGGTGCCGGCAGGACTCAGAGGATCGGGATCGAGAACGATCACCTCATATCCCATTCTGCGAGCCGCAGCCGTGAACATCCTTCCCAGCTGACCGCCCCCGAGCAGTCCGAGGGTGGCGCCAGGTGAGATCACTTCGGCTCCGGGAGCTTGAGACCCAACACCTTTTCGGTCTGGGAACTGCGGAACTGATCGAGCCGCGACGCGAGGGCGGGATCCCGCCGGGCGAGGATGGCGACGGCGAAGAGACCGGCGTTCTTGGCTCCCGCCTCGCCGATCGCAAACGTCGCCACGGGAATTCCTCCTGGCATCTGCACGATCGAGAGCAGCGAATCCAACCCATTGAGATGCTTCGATGCGACCGGCACGCCCAGCACCGGGAGGGTGGTCTTGGCAGCGAGCATGCCCGGCAGGTGCGCGGCACCGCCAGCTCCAGCTATGATGCACTGGAGGCCCCGGCCTGCGGCCTCCTCGGCGTAGCGGTAGAGGAGATCGGGAGTCCGATGGGCCGAGACGACTTTTCGCTCGTGGGGGACGCCGAAACTCTCCAGCTGCATGGCAGCGTGCTGCATGGTATCCCAGTCCGAATCGCTGCCCATCACGATGCCGACCAAGGGCTTCGTCATCTGTGTCTCGGGGATCGGGTGGCGGTTCCGCGGCTGGCAGTAGGATAACCGTCATACCTCTGTCATCCAACCCATCTAGTATACTTTCTACATGCGCCTCCTTGTCGTCGAGGATGATCCCGCCCTGGGCGAGTTCCTGGTCCGGGTGCTTCAGGAAGCGGCTTGGGCCGCCGACCTCGCCGTGACCGGAGCAGCAGCTCTCACCTTGCTCGCGGTCAACGAATACGATCTCGTCATTCTGGATATCGGGCTTCCCGGAGAGGACGGCTTTTCCGTCTGCCGGACTTTCCGAAACAAGGGCGGGACTACCCCCATCCTCATTCTCACCGCGCGTGATGCTCTGGCCGATCGAGTCACCGGCCTCGACGCCGGGGCCGATGACTATCTGGCCAAGCCATTCGCGGTCGAGGAGCTCCTCGCCCGCCTGCGCGCGCTGGCTCGGCGGCCCAAGCCGGCCCTCGATGTCCAGCTGCGTTTCGCCGACCTGGAGCTGGTCCCCGCGGAGCGGGTGGCTCGCCGTGGCGACAGAGTACTCAGCCTCACCCACCGGGAATACGCTTTGCTCGAGCACCTGCTCCGGCATCCACGCCGGGTCCAGAGCCGCTCCCGCATCCTGGAACACGTCTGGGACGACAACTTCGACCCGGTTGGCAATGTGGTCGAGGTTCTGATCGCCCGGTTGCGCCGCAAAGTCGATGCGCCAGGCCTCGCACCTCTCATCCACACGGTCCGCGGCTCGGGCTACGTCCTGACGGATACTCCATCAGCCGATGTTTCGTAGCCGGCTTAGGCTTCGGTTGGCTGGTTGGTTTGCGCTGGCCATTCTCCTCGGCCTGGCGGTACTCGACCTCGCCCTGTTTACCGCCCTCCGTCGAGTTGCCGACCGCCAACTCAGGACCGAGGTCCTGGCCGCCGCTCGCGGCCTGCGCCTGGCGGTTCGCCGCGAGGTGTCGGACAGAGAAGATGTCTCCCTTGACGCCGCCGCGACGGAAGCGCTTTCAGAGTGGCCGCCGGGGCACGAGGCGCTGATCATCTTTCGCCCAGACGGCAGCATGATTGCCAAGCGGGGGCCGAAGGCCCTGCTAGCCGTCGTGCCGTCGCTGGACTCGCTGCCTCCTGCAGAACGGATTCTCCAGCTGCCTCTCAAGGTCGAGGGAAGCGCCCGTATGGCGGCGGCGAGGGATACCGGTTTCGTCGTGGTGGCCGTGAGTCCGACGGCTGAGCTGAAGTCACAGTTGGAGACTCTGGCCTGGCTACTTCTTCTCAGCGTTCCGATGGTGTTGGTGATTTCCCTTCCAGCAGGATACTTCCTTGCCGAGCGGGCGCTGGCGCCTTTCCAGTCGCTGTCAGCCGAGTTGAAGAGCATTCAACCCGGTTCCCTCGATCGCCGGCTGCCGATCGCCGAGCCGCCCGATGAGCTGGACCACCTGGCCCAGCAAGTCAATTCGCTCCTCGACCGGCTGGCCGGCTCTCAGCGTCAGACTCGAAAGTTTCTCACCCAGGCGGCCCATCAGCTTCGAACGCCTCTGACCCTGATCCGGGGCGAGAGCGATCTGGCCATAGATCGCCCCCGCAGTCGCGGAGGCCTATCGTGCGGCGCTCGATCGGGTGAACCTGGCGTCACAGCAGATGAGCCGCCGAGTGGATGAGCTCTTCCTGCTGGCCCGGGCGGAAGCGGGGGAAGCACTGCCCCGTCCCGAAGCCGTGGAGCTGGACGCCGTCGCGATCGAAGCAGCGGACCTCATGCGGGGGCGGGCCCAGGCGCTGGGACGAAAGATCTCGCTGGGCCCAATGGCGAGTGTGGAGGTCCTGGGAGACGGGTCCCTCTTGCGGGAAGCTGCGCTGGAGCTGGTGGAAAACGCCTGCCGTCACGGAACGGCCACCGAGCCGGTCGATATCTCGGTGACCGAGCACGACAGCACGGCCTGCCTGCGGGTCACGAGCGCCGGTCCGCCGATTTCCGAGAACCTGCTTCATCGCGGAGCCGACGATGATTCGAGCCGGGGAATTGGTCTCTCGGTGGTACGCTGGATTGCCACCGCCCACGGCGGCAAGCTGGACTACCTCCAGCAGGCAGGGCGGAATGTGATGGTGATGTGCCTGCCGCGGGTTGGGAGCCGTCAGCCTTCAGATGCGGGCCGTAAGCCGTAAGCCGTAAGCCATAAGCCGTAAGCCCTAGGCAGCTGACTCTGATTTGACGACGGCTCGTGGCTCAGAGCCTAGGCTTCAGGCTTATGGCTTAAGGCTTTTGGCTTAAAGCTGGTTTCTGATGGCTGATGGCTGCTCGGTACTAGGTACTCGGTACTCCCTCCTGCACCTTGTAAACCACCGCTGCAAGGGCTCCCCCCACCAGCGGCCCCACCAGGTACAACCACCAGCTCGCGAAGGAACCCCCGCCCAGCAGTGCGTGGACCAGGGTGATGCCGGTGCCGACGGCCGGATTGAATGCGCCGCCTGAAATGCCCCCCCCGGCGAATGCGGCAACTACGATCGTGAAACCGATGGCAAGGCCGTAGAAGGAGTTGCCCTTCACCGCCGGATGGGTGGCGACGTTGAGCACCACGAGCGCCAAGGCAAAGGTGAAGAGAATCTCGACCAGGAGGGCCGCCCCGACGGAGGCATTGGCCGAGGGCGCGATGGGGATCGTGCGACCGAAGATCACCGAGGAGAGATAGGCCGCGACAATGGCACCGAGAACCTGGGCCACGACGTAGGGGACGAAGTCCTTGCCCGGCATCTTGCCCCGGAGCAGCAGGGCGAGCGACACGGCCGGGTTGTAGTGGCCCCCCGAAATATGGCCTCCCATATACACCATGATCATCAGCGAACTACCGATCGCGAGGGGGGCCATGGGAACCTCACCCGTGACGGTGAGGCAGATGGTAAACACGAGGAAGAACGTGCCGATGAACTCGGTGACGAGGTTACGCATGGTTGCCCTCGGTGGTCAGGAAAGGGGAAGCCGCGCCGATAATCAGTGGCTCGCCGGAGGATTTGGCAAGGGGAGGTGGTGGCTGGTAGCCGTTAGCCGTTAGCTGTTAGCTGTTAGCTGTTAGCCAAGAGCTAATCGCCAAGGCTAACAGGTAATTGCTAACAGCTAACTGCTAATAGCTAACTGCTAATACCTAACACCTAACGCCTACCCGACTTCTGATACGTCCCCATCAGCTCGATGCTTCCCACGAGGTGACCTTGCATGCTGGCGAGGAGTTTGGCCCGAGTCGGCCGGCCGAGGTCAGGTAAAACGATGTCGAGGGCGAAGAGTCGGAAATAGTAGCGGTGCCGGCCGATGGGTGGACAAGGTCCACCGTAACCGGACCGCTTCCAGTCGTTCGTCCCCTCCAGAGTGCCGCTCGGGAGATCGGCGGTCCTGGCCCCTTCAGGCAGCGCGCCGTCCCTGGCGGGGAGATTGTACAGCACCCAGTGGGTCCAGATAGTTCTCGGCGCGGCCGGGTCGGGGGCGTCGGGATCGTCCACCATGAGCGCCAGGCTCTTTGCTGTATTGGGAACTCCGGTCCAGGAGAGCGGTGGACTCGAGTCCTTTCCTTCGCAGGTGTGGTGGGCCGGAATACTGCCCTGGTTCAGGAACGCCGTGGACGTCAACGTGAGAGTCATTCCGCAGCTACTCGATCTTGAAGTGGGGATTCTGGATTACGCCGAGGATGTTGCCGAAGGGGTCCCGCACCGCGCCGATCTTGATGTCGCCCCCCACATCCTGCACCCGTTCGTAGTCTGTGGCACCGAGTGAGATCAGTCTCCGATACGCGGCATCGGCGTCCGTAACGCCCCAGTACGCGATGCCCGCCTCGGGCCGTTCCTGTTCCGCGTCGGCCTCCGGAGTGATGCCCAGCTCGAAGCCGCCCACATTGAAGCCGACGTAGAACGGTTCATCGAAATACGGGGTGCTTTCGAGCACTTTGGAATACCACGCCTTCGCCTCGGCGAGGTCGGGGGCGGAGTACTTGGCGGTGCGGAGGCCGAGGAAGGCGGTGTTTGAGGGGGGCATGGCGGAGGCTCCTGCAAGCAGTCAATAGGTCGCCCAGACACCCGGGGTCGCCAGTTCCACCGAGTGACCATCAGGGTCGCGAAAGTAAATGCTTTCTCCCCCTCGGCTCCAGCGCACCCGGCTCTCGATCGCGATGTCATGATCGGCGAGCGCTGCCTCCCACGCCGTGAGATCGTCCCGCCCGATTGCAAAGGCCACATGAATCGGCCCCTGACCATCATGCGGTGGAATCCATCCGGAAGGTGTTTCGGCACCACTCACCGTGGCCCCGCGAGCAAAGAGCAGTAACACGGTCCCCTGGCCGGCGTCGAGCGAGAGGAGCCTGCTGCCCTGGTCGAGGACCTTGAGCCCAAGGACTCCGGAGTAGAACTGCCGTGCCCGCTCCAGGTCATCCGAGTAGAGGGCGGTCTCCAGCACTCGAGTCAGGGCAGGCGGCATGAGGCGGGCTCAGAGAGGATTCTCGCGAAGCTCGGCTACGGCCGTCTCCAGGTTCTCCCGGGCCTGAGCTTCGTATTTCCGACGGAACGGGCCAGTCAGGTAGATCGTCGGCCGGGCGAGGAACCCTTCGAGGATCCGCAGTCGGGCTTCCCGAAAATCCGGCTCCGGCACCCAGGCATACTCCTGCCGGATCTGCCGGTCGTAAATCTGAAACCGGTCGGGGAGAGAGCCGAGGATGGTGAGGTCGATGTCTGCGACCAGGGCAGCGTCTCCCCGGATCGAATCCGAGTCGTGTTTCGTGGCGAGGATCGAGTCGTAGATCCTGCTCGCGGAAATGGGGGGCCCGCCCGATGCGACCACGACATCCCTCGCCCAACGCGCGCTCTCCTCCTCGTTGTCGCTGGCCCGAGGGTCGTAGATCGCATCGTGAAACCAGAGCGCGATGAGGACCTCCGCCGGATGCTGGGCTAAGCCAAGCACCTCGTCGAACCGCCGGAAGCAGTCCTTCAGATGCTCGACGTTGTGATAGGCTCGGTGGGGCTCCGAGTAGCGACCCAGCAGCTCGGCCAGTACCCGGGGCTCGGGGCGGCTGGAGCCCAGGTTGAACCAGGCGCCCTGCCAGCGCTCTTCAAGCTCCATCCGAGGCTGCGGCCTCCGCCGCCTTCCGACCGAAGACGATGTGGCCTGCGTTCCGGAATGCCCAGAGGCAGAAGGCGATCGCGAGCGCCAGGCACACGAGCGGCAACACGATGGCGAGAATGACGGTGCCGGTCGCACCGAACAGCTCTACGGTCGACACCAACGCATTGGCGGCGCCCCCGGTCGCGGCGAGCGACTTGAGCCGGAGCAGAACGGTCGCACCCTGCAGCAGTCCCGCCGCTGCCCCACCGCCGATCAGTGCCACACCCCACTTGAGCACCGGCGGAAGGTCGACCATCACCGATGCACTGGCGACCATGCCCGCCACGACCGCCGCGGGCGTCGCGACGGTATCGAGCAGGTGGTCGAACCAGGGGATGTAGTAAGCGGCGATCTCCAGCACGGTCGCCGTTCCGAAGGCGATCGCGGCGGGCACCGTGCCGATCCAGGCGAACCCCGACGACAGCGGTATGTGGCCGGTGAGCGCACCCAGGCTGATCGCGAGCAGGGGCACGAACACCCGAAACCCGCATGCTGCGGCTAATCCCAGCCCCAGTCCGACGCCGAGCAGCGGATCGATCGTGCTCATCAGTCGCAGGCGACTCGACGGTAGGGGAACTCCGCCCGGCGGCTGGCCCCCGAGGCGACCCCATCAATCCAGGCCACCAGCGAATCGGTGCCCCGGCGGGTGTAGCCAACCCGTTGCGGAAAGTCGTGCTTGGGGTCCTCGAAAATCACCGCGGTATCGGCCACCAGGCTCGAGAGGAAGGTGTTGGTCGCCTGTCCCGCAGGATGGGCCTCATAAGCGAGGCGCCCGTCCTTCTCGGTGAGCAATACCAGCTCGTAGTCCCGGAGCGCGTTGTCTCTGACAGTCCGGCCCACGCCTATCATGCTTCCACCTCGGGGTGCCATCCAGCGCTCCTCGATGGTGCGTGGCCCATTGGAGGCTTCCCAGCAGCCGGTGAGCCAGGAGACCTGATCGAGTCTCGGGGCGGATTGGGCGTCGGTAGCCGAGGTCTGAACCAGCACGATTACTGCCGCCAGAATCATCGGACGAAAAGTATCAGGCATGAGTCGAACGCCTCGCGTTCAAAGTGATTGTCGCGATAAGGATCTCCGCCGTGCAGCAGCGCAACGGCGCTCGAAGCCAGGTAGGCGGGAATGAACAACGGTCCCCAGCGCTCGTACTGCCGGACATGAATCCGCTCGTGAGTCCGAGTCTTGTCCAACGCGGAGTCGGTGGTCGCGAGCACGACGTGACCCAGGGTGATGGCCACGATATCGGGTCCTCCCGGCAGTCGAGGCAGAAGGGTGCCGATGATCCCTCCCGACGCCTCGAGCACTCCATCGTGGACCGCCATTCGGCCCCCGGTGCCGCGAGCCAGCAGGGCGCACAAGGCACCCAGCAGGCTGTTGGGACAGGTCCAGAGGTAGGCTGAGTCGCATCATCAGAACGGGACCTCGGCCAGGATGCCCCAGAGTGCGTTCCGGATGTCCAGGTCCTGTTCGGTGACGGGACGAAGTCCGAGGGAATAGCGGGCCTCGATTCCCAGCACGCTGTTTCCCAGCCCAAACTCGAACCCGCCCCCCAGGACCGCGGTAACGTCTACGCTGGGCACCGACGACGCGTCGCAGGCGGCGCGCTGACCGGCCGCGGTGCCGATGACCTGAACGTCACAGCCGATCAGGAACGCCGCCCCCGGGCCGCCGAAGGCAAACGGTCGGACATACTTGCCCAGTTTGGGTCCTCTGAACCGTGCCAGTATCGGCGTCTCGAGATACACGAATTCGAAATCGAGCTGGCCGACCTGACCAGGAAGCGCCGCGGTCTGACCGCCCTTACGCGCGAAGAGAAGCTCTGGTTCGACCGCGAACCAGGTAGCCGCTGGGATGCGAACAAAGGCGCCCGCCAGCGTCGCGGCACGACTGGTGAGATTTCCGGCGTCGCTGCCGGAGAGATTGGCGCGGGAGTAGCCGATGATGGCGCCGAGCGACACGTTGCCGTGCTGGGCCACACCTGAGGCAGGGAAGGCGAGTACCAGTGCGGCGAGGATCACGGTGGCGCGACCAGTCACCCCCGGACCTCGCTCATGATGGCGAGGATGTTGTCTTCGCTGTCCTGGAAGAACGCCATCCACAGCTCGTGGTCCGGGAGTTTCGCCACCGAGTGGGGATCGCTGGTGAATCGCACCCCGCGCTGTTGGAGTGCCCGATGGCTGGCCCGGATGTCATTCACCTTGAAGTAGAGGATCGAGCTGGGGTGGGCGAAGGCCGGTTGCTCCGGTGCCGATAGCATCAGCCGCACGCCGCCACATTCGAGGAACCCCAGTTGGCCGGCCTGGAACAGGAACTTGAGGCCAAGCACGTCACGGTAAAAGGCGATGGCCCGGAGGACGTCACGCGCAGTGAGGGCGATTTGTCCGATCTGTGCCAGACCGGGTGAGCCGTCTGGGTCCATCATGCCGCTCCTGGGCGGGTTATGGCGGATTGTAGGTGCGGACGACCGGAATGTCGAGGAGGAGGAGGTGATCTCGCCTCTTGCGCGGGAGGATGTCGGCGACATACGCTAAGGGCATGCGTACCCCGACAATCGTGCTCGCCGCGCTTCTTCTGCCTGCCGCCGCATGGGCCCAGGCCGATTCGGCAAAGGCCGATTCCGCGAGCTCAGCTACAGCCAGGCCGGAAGCGCCGGCGCAGGCGTTCAGCTACACTTTCATGAATCCCGGCGAATTCGTCCGCGTCCAGCTGAAGGGCGGCGTCACCTATTTGGCGGAGCTCAATTCCACGGGCGTGGCGCTCAGTTTCAAACCGCGGGACCCGGGAACCCAGAAGCCGGACATCCGAAAGGACATGATGGGGCCGCCCAGCGCGAGTGGCTCCCAGTCTTTTCTGATTACGCCGCGGGCCGATGGGGAGTACGACATTCGCTGCGAGGGTGCGAAACCTGGCGCAGCCGTGACTCTGACGCTCAAGGCAAAGTCGAAGAACTAGGACTTTGGCTGCTCGTTGAGTAGCCGATCGAGCCGCTTCTCGTAGCACATCACCTCAACCGCGGGGTGATCGGGAAGCGGCACCGGGATGTGGGTGATGCCCCGCGCCTGGAAGCCTAACCGCTCATAGAACGCCCGGGCTCGAGGGTCCGCCAGGGTCGCATCCAGCCGAAGCCACCGTCGTCCCCGCCGCTTTACCAGGTCCTCCATGTAACTCAGGCAGCGGGCCCCGATTCCCTTGCTCTGTACCTTGGGAGAGATCGCGAACCGGTGCAGGTACACCGCGGATCCCGCCGGCTCCTCCCATTGAATCGGGGCGTAGTAGTCGTCGGGATTGTCGCAGAGGGCGAAGGTCCCGATGATCTCTCCCGCTTCGGTCACCACGAACAGGCGGGCTGCTGTTGCGTCCGCCGCAAGAGTTCCGGGTATGCTCGGCAACAGCCAGTCGGGCACACCGTGCCGATCGCGCATCTCGACACCACAGGCGTTCAGGATGGCGACCGCCGATCCGGCCTCCGAGGGTTGGGCAAGGCGGATCTCCACTACCGCACGTCGAACACGTAGTTGTTGAGCTGTTGGATCGTCGCCTGTTGCTCCGCGACCTGGAACGCCAGCACATCCCCGCTGGTGATGACGCCGCACAGGCCGTCGGGTCCCAGAACGGGCAGGTGCCTGATGCGGCGTGAGGTCATGATACTGCCACACTCCTCGATGCTGGTATCCAGGCTACACGTGACGACGACACGGGTCATGAGCTCCCCGACCTGGGTGCTGGCCGGATCCCGCTCCTCCGCCACGACGCGGCGCATGATGTCGCGCTCGGTGAAGATCCCGGCCAGACGCCCGCTTTCCATTACGACTACCCCTCCGATACTGCGCTGATTCATGAGGTGCGCGGCCTCCTGCACCGTGGTAGACGAGGGTACAGAGATTACCTCTCGGCCTTTGCGCAGCAGGATGTCCCGGACAGTTGGCATACCAACCTCCTTGCAAGTCTCTCTATACTCGGCTCGGGTACGGCAGGCCGCAAGGTGACGGGGGAGGTGAGATGTGAGTCAGGGGCCGCATTAGGGGTCAGGGGTCAGGTGTCAGGGCCATCGGATTTGGTCGCGGTTCTACACCTGGCACCTGACACCTCTAACGGCGCTTCCAGAGGCGTTTGAGCAGCTGGATCTGACCGGTGTGATACGCGTCGTGGGCCAGCACGCCGGCGATCAGATCGCCGTAGCTCCATTTGCGCACGGAAGGTGGGCGGCGCTCCAAACGCGCCGAAGGGAATCGCCCTAATGCCCGGCCGAAGGCTTCGTGCTCGGCCTTGAGCAACCGGCGATCGGCTACCCATGCCCGCTGCTCCGGCCGATCCGGCGGGGCAGGCCAGTTTGAAGGTGCGCGAGGAAAGCCGGCTGGGGTGGCGGGATCGACGTGACGGCGCACGGCGTACTTCCAGTAGGCGATGTGCAGGGTGAGTTCCCAGATCGAATGCATCTTCGGAGCGGGCCGCCAGAATGCCTGGCGGGCACTCACACCTCGCAGCGCGCCGACGGGAGTGACGCCCCCATGCCACGCTCGGCCGGCTCGGGGAGCGATGGTGCGGAGCAGGAGATCAATGCTGGGCATGATGACGGAAAGACCGGGCAAAGCCTCAATGGGTCTGGAACTGATCCACCCGCTTCGCCAGATCAGGCGGATCGGTACGAAGTACCTTTCCGTAGAGACTCACGTAAATCACGGCCCGTTCCGCTCCCGGAATCACCGTCGGTCCGAAACTGAAAATCCAGGCCGGCGGATGACCCTTGATCTGCTTGGCGCCGCCCAGGGCGAGTACCGTCTTCTGGGTCCCCATCTTGGGCGGCGGTGCGCCAAGCATCGAGCCGACCCTGAAATACGCCACAGCCCATGAGGCCCCGAGCAGCAGGAGGGCCACAAGGCCCGCATACAGGGTAAGGCGGAACAGACGACCCATGAGGGCTCCGGGTACGAGTCAGACCTGCACGATCAGGTGCACTGCAACTCTGCCGCCTGCTCAGGGCCGGCGCGATCTCTCCTGCTGCTGGCCGATCGCATACGCCTCATGCGCGAGGAGAACAAAGGCCTGGTCCATTTGCTCCACTTCGGTGAAACGGAAATGCAGTCCGTAGCCCAAGCGACCGAAATCTTCGACCCGGGTAAGCGAAGGATGGGTTGTCCGGCGCTTGAGCCAGAGACCAGCCTCGAGCCAGTGCTTTCTGGTCACGGCACCGGCGAAGCGGACCCGACCCTGAAATACGATCCGCGTCTTCTGAGCATAAATCGTAACCGGACCGCAACTACGAATCAGCGTGCGGAAATGGTTGAACAGCTCGCGCACCCTAGCGTCCTTTCCGACGAAATGGTGCGCCAGGGGCACCCGCCCGCAGGAGTGCCACAGATTCCGGGTGACGAAGCGATGCCCACAGCGCGGGCAGGTCCAGAGCGGACGCCGCAGCGGGGCTCCCCGATCCTGCGATCTCAGCCTCGTCGGCATGCCGATCGGTTTGGCACAGGGTCGGGTCGGGGGAGGCGGCGCGATCAGCCGGGGGAGAGGCCGTGGCGAGCCAGCAGGGTATCCACCGAGGCGAGGTCGAACTCGACTCCGTAGGCCCGGGCCAGGCCGGCGAGGGCGACCAGGTCGAGCGTTTCCCGGTGGCTGGCGAGCACGGCGAGCTCCTCGAAGAAATGCTCGAATCCGCCGGGAGCAATCACTTCGAGAAACCGGACCGGTTCGTTGCCCGAGTTCCAGAAGGCGTGGAAGACTCCCTTGGGTTTGTGAATGCAGCCTCCGGGACCAGCCTGCTCTGTGCGGGTGCCCTGCTGCACGGTCAGGGTGCCTTCCAGGACATAGGAGATCTCATCTTCCCGCGAGTGGCGATGCAACGGAGCGCCGAGCAGCCCCGGACCCAGGGTGTGCTCGACGAGGGCAACCACCCCTCGACTCGCCTCGCTCAGGACTTTGAAGGTGGTGCTGAAGGTGCCCAGGGCGACTCGGCGTCCGGCGCCGGGTGCCGTATAGGTGAGGAGCGATTGTCTCATTCAGTCCTCCTGCGGAATCAGCCTCCACCTCTAATGTGCCGTACCAGGCGGGTCCGCGCCACGGTCCCGGCCCGGGCCTGGGTTTCACACCGGGCCGCCAGAACCTCCAGGATGTTGCCCTGAATGCTGCGCATCACGGCGTCGGACCAGAGGCCCGAGTACAAGTTGAAGCGGGTCGATAGCCGGTGCGTGCTCCTCAGGACAAGGCGAATGCCGTCCGGCACCGGTTCCAGCTGGTAGGTACCGCTCAGCGCGTCGAAGTATTCCCCTCCGATCGTGACGTGCCGGTCCAGGGTAGACGGCGGAATCGAGTCGGTCTGGGCCCGGATGGTGAAGCTCAGGCGGTGCTCCGGGACCCAGTCAGTAACCGTCTCGACGAACAGCACGCCGCCGGCGAATCGCGCGTGGCGGATGGCTCCGACTCCGGCGCCGGTCAGGGTAGCACTGATCGGTCTCGGAAAGCCCATTCTGGTGAACAGCGCAGGGCCGACCTCGGCCGGCTCGATGGCCGGCACCTCGATGACGTTGCGCCACACCACCTCGGCCGGTGCGTGGATGGTGATGGCGCTCTCCACTTCGCGGACAGTTGGTCCAGGATGCCAGCGGCTCTCCACCGGGGCCAGAAGCCAGGGGATGAGGATCAAGGCGCCTGCGGGAGCGGCGGGACGCAATCGGCGCCATCCGCCCAGCAGCCCGCCGAACGATCCCATGATCAGCAGAATTGGGAATGCCATGACGATGCAGATCGCACCCTCCCAGCCGACCGCCCACGACACCAGAACCGTCAGCGTGATGGGGATCCAGGGAGCGAGCAGGCGATAGCGTAGCGACGGGTTGGGGTGGGCCCTGACGGTGAGGAACCCCATGGCAAGCGGGACAAGCGTGAGAAACGACCAGGTCATCGTGGCGAGCCAACTCGCCATTACCTGGCGCTCGAAAAAGACTCGCGCGACGACGCCGTAGGCCAGGCCGAAGGCCATTCCCGAAACCGACACTCGGCGCAGGGCCGAGTGTTCAGGCGTCGCGCCGTTCACGGACCTCGTAGTGGGCTGAGCGCTGGTCGAAGCGGAGCAGGAGATCCCGGGCCTTGGCTGGCACCACCGCCACCTCGTAGTCCTCTCCCGCAAAGCCGCGGACTGCGTCGATCGAATCGAACCACATGAGGGTCACGAACTCGACCTCAGTGTTTCCCGGACGCCTTAGCAGCTGGATGCCGTGATACCCGGACAGCTTCCGCTCCGCAATACCGTGGAAAATCTCGCTGCGGAGCAGCGCTTCGTAAGCATCGGCCTTGGCGAGTGTGGTCCAGCCCCGCCAGATGCGGCAAATCATGCCTCTCCTCCCTCGGCTGCCCGCTTGACCTGCCGCAGGATCACCTTGCGGATCAGTCCACTGGCCCCGCCGATGATGCGCCAGTAGCGCCGAAACGCCCGGCGAGTCGCAGGGTCCGCGCAGCGCACCCGCGTTTCGGTGCTGAGTCGAGTCGAGTCACCAAGCGATTCCACCCGGAAATTCCAGGTTCCCCGCGCGAGGCCGGGTGGTGGAGGTTCGCCAAAGGTGGCAGCCGCGCTGGGTACCAGGCTGCCTGATAACGTCCAGAACTTTCCGGTCACCCCCAGCACCAACTCCTCCGGGGGAGATTCGGCCAGCAGCATGAAGCCGTCGGGCCGCAGAACGCCGCGTAATCCGACGCCTGATCTCGCGTTCCGGCTCCGCATCCGGGCCCTTGTCGCCTGGGGCCGCAACACCAGGCCGGGAAGTGCCCGCAGCGTAAGCAGCGCGCGGATCAGCGGGTCGCGCCGGAAGTCGGTTTGCCACAGAGCCTGATATACCGTCTCGGGGGAGGCCCGAACGGTGGTCTCGTACCTCGCGCTCACGTCGTAAACCGGCATCCAATGGTCGAGGAGGCTCACTGGATTGGCCGGTGTGTTGGCCGGATCCTCAGCTCTTCTTGAGGAGCCGTGCCAGATACAGGAGCAAGAGTGCGCCGACCAGGGCGGTAATCAGGGCGCCGATGATGCCTCCCGCGGCGATGCCGAGGAGACTAAACACCCACCCGCCGACCAAGGCTCCAACAACACCTACCACCAGGTCGCCGATCAGTCCGAATCCCGAACCTTTCATGATCTTCCCGGCCAGAAATCCGGCAAGGCACCCAATTACGAGGAAGAGAATCAGGCTCTGCGAGGTCATCGGATCACCTCCTGTGTGAGGCACTGCGAAAACCGAGGGAGTTGCGGTGGTGCCCTACCGCGGTGAGCTGCTATCCAGTGTTACCATCGGCCCCGCCTGACAGAGACTGGCCACATCGGGCGCATCTCTCATCACGACATTCACCTTGAGTCCATCATTGCGCAGCCCGCCGCGAGGTTGACCGGCTGGTAACGGCGGCCGGAGGCGGTCTCGATCGCCGGCACCGCAGGCGAGGAGCAAGCCGCGGTGCTCCTTCAGGCGTGGTCCGCGACGGCCGTAACTCCTTCATGGCGGGCACAACTGGCACAGCAATAGAAGATGCCTTTGGCTTCGATGCCGTGCCCGATGATCCGGCATCCGCAGTGATGGCAGGTCGGCGCCAGCATGTGGATGGCGCACTCGAAACTGTCGAATGTATGGGTGCGGCCGGCAGCGACCACGTCGAACGAGAGGTGGTAGTCGTTGCCGCAAACGTCACACTTGGCCATAACGCCTCCGAATCGAAGCGGCGCGCAATGCGCCGCGCTCGGAAACTGACCCGGTCAGCGGTGCGGCGCCAGCGCCCGCCGATCAGCGCCGCCGCCGCCGCTTCCGTGGTGGAGGTTCCGGCACGAACTGCAGGTTGACCGCGAGCAACTGGCCTTCGAACCAGGCCAGCAGTCGGCCGGTAAACTTTTCGGCGAGATAGAAGAGGTCGCTCTGGGTCTTGGGATGGATGTGGGCGATCAGGACTCCATTGGCCCGGGCTACCTCGATGTAGCCTCCCTTGGGACGTTGGGCGTGGCGGAGGCGGCTTTTCTTCTTATTGGCCCAGGACCAGGTTCTGGCCTCTCGAATTCTGGCGCGCAGCAACTGATAGGCGTCGAAGTCGCCGGCGGGAATTGCCTGAAGAACCACCATGGGCATGCTCCGCGTTGGGTGAAGTATGGGCCGGGCAGACTACATTTCAGGGGTCTTCAAAATCGACTGGAGCCGAGTCATGCCGTACCTGACCAACAAAGTTACCCGCGCAGCTATGCTGGCCGTTACCCTGGCCGCCTGCGCTTCCGGTGGTTCCCAGAAGTCAGCCCCGAGTACCAGTCCGGCCTCGGAGCCGAGCCTGCAAGTGGTCAACCGCTCCTCCGCCGACATGGATATCTATCTGGTTCGTACCGGCCAGCGGATTCGCCTTGGGCTCGCCCCCAACAATCAGACCACCCGCTTCTCGCTCAGCCCCTCGCTCATGATCGGGGCAGGGACGGTTCGCTTCGAGGCAGTTCCCCTCGTTGGCGGCAACGCCATCAGCACCGATCCCACGACCGTCCAGCCCAACGCCACCGTTACCCTCGACGTCCCGCCCCCGTAGAGTTCGCTGGTTCCCTCGCCGGTCCTGAGGGCACGATCCTCAGGGCCCGCGAGGTTCGTGGTTCGAATGTTCTCCCTCGACGGCAAAGGCGCCAGTCGTACTTGCGTCCCTGTCGGGATTGACCGGGACCTTGGGTTGACGAGATGACCATTAGTTGCTACTTATATAAGTGATGGCTTATTATACTGCTCTCAGCGCCCTGGCGGATCCCACCCGCCGTGCCCTCTTCGAGCGCCTCCGGCGGGGGCCGCAGACGGTCGGAGACTTGGCGCGGGCCGCCCGGATCTCGCAGCCCGCGGCCTCCCAGCATCTCCGTACTCTGACCCGCGCCCGCCTGGTGGGGCCGCCGCGCCGGGAAGGCACCCGCCGGTACTATCAAGCCGACCCGACCGGGCTGCTCGAGTTGCGTCGCTATCTGGAGTCCATGTGGGACGACATTCTCGCAGCCTATGCCAAGGCTGAAGACTGACCGGAGATTCCCATGATCACG
Source organism: uncultured Gemmatimonadales bacterium (assembly GCA_963788625.1). Classification (GTDB taxonomy): domain Bacteria; phylum Gemmatimonadota; class Gemmatimonadetes; order Gemmatimonadales; family GWC2-71-9; genus DATBGE01. The sequence continues at coordinate 2,321,098 of CAWBHB010000001.1, forward strand.
CCCCTCGAACCCTCCATTCCACCGTTGCACCGGACGGTGCTGGTCCCCTGGTCTCAGGAGCAGGCCTTTCGTCGCTTCACAGCGGAAATCGCGACCTGGTGGCCGCTGCGCACTCACTCGGTGGGGGAGGACAACGCCGTCGGCGTCGAGTTCGAACCACGGGTGGGCGGCCGGCTGGTCGAAAAGAATCGCGACGGCAGCGAGCACGAGTGGGGGAGGGTCCTCGCCTGGCAACCTCCTCAGATGGCCAGGTTCACCTGGCATCCGGGCGCTGCCCCGGAAACGGCCCAGGAAGTCGAGGTCCGTTTTACCCCGGAAGGCAGTGGCACTCGCATGGAGCTGATCCACTCACATTGGGAGCGCCTGGGCGACAAGGCGAAGGTCGCGCGGCGCGGCTATCCCATTGGTTGGAGCTACGTCCTCTCGCTGTATGCCGATCGGCACGGCCCTCTGGTGATTACGCTCGACCTAATTGGCCGTCTGGCGATGACGATCGGACGAATCCGCAGGGCAGGATGAGGCGGATTTCGGATTGAAGATTGAACTGCGCTAACCGCTAACCGCTAACCTCCAGGAGCCTGACCCGCGGCCACCCTCGAACAACCTGTCATCGCCGGCGCGGGGCCGGTCATGAGGCGCGATCAGTCCGCCTCAGCTGGCACCCGGACAATGCACCGGAAGCCGACGTGACAGGTAGACGTGTCTACCGGTTCCGGATAGCGCGCCGCAGGGCGGTAGCGCCGACAATAGTTGGGGGCGCAGAGGTGGGAGCCGCCCTTCAGCACCTTGCGGGGGATGCGGATGTTGGGCTGGCAGGGGTCGTAACTCTCATCCTCCCGCGGTCCCCTCGGGTTCTGGGGAATGCAGCAGGCCTTGACCGCCTCGCCGGGGTGATTTGGCACGTACCAGTCGGTAGTCCACTCCCAGACGTTCCCGATCATGTCATGCAGGCCATAACCGTTCGCCGGGAATGTCCCGACCGGCGAGGTGCTCTCGTAGCCGTCCTCCACCAGGTTGCGCCAGGGGAATTCACCCTGCCACGTGTTGGCCATGAACTTCCCGCCCGGAAGGAATTCGTCGCCCCAGGCGAAATCGGCGCCGTCCAGTCCGCCCCGCGCCGCGAATTCCCACTCCGCTTCGGTGGGGAGCTGCTTCCCTTCCCAGGCGGCGAACGCTTCCGCGTCACCGAAGGTCACATGGACCACGGGGTAATCCGGGCCGGGGATGCTGGTCTCGGGCCCGTAGGGATGGCGCCAGTCGGCAGCCTTCATGAACTGCCACCAGTTGGTGAAATCGCCCAGGTTCACCTTGGCCGGGGGCTTGGTGAAGACGAGGGAGCCGGCATAGAGCATTTCCGGCTTGGCGCCGGGATACTGCGCCGGATCGGGAGGGATTTCCGCGAAGGTCCTGTGCCCGGTTGCCGCCACGAATTTTTCGAACCGCGCGTTGGTGGTCGGGTGGCGGTCCATCCAGAAGCCCCCAACTGTAACGCGATGGACCGGACGCTCCTCGGGGTAGTGACCTTCAGACCCCATGCGAAAAGTCCCGCCCGGGACCCAGACCATATCGGGGAACGGAGGATCCCCGAGTGGGACGGAGGAGGGGGTGAGGGCGCTCGAAACTGTCACGAACTTGATCCATGCTGGGGTATAGACTGTTGAGTCTATGTCTGACGCAACCCGGGTCAAGGGAATGCTACCAAGGGGAGGGTACGACCAAAGGGTAATCATCGATCGAGAAGCCGTTGCATATCTTGGAATCGGCCGAAGAGCGGAGGCGCGCAGTCACTTGTGCACCGCTGCAAACGGTCTTCCCACGTCCTTCAACTCAAGGTTCGCTCCATCCCCGCGCCCGGAAACCCCGTCGGGGCGAGCGTATGCGCGGGCGAATTGAACCGCACGGATGCGCCTTCGCGCCCGCTCCAGCCGCGGGGGGACGCGACGGCCTGAACAACCATCGGTACGCACGAGGTTAGCATGGCGGACGAATTGGGCCCCATTGCTCAAGAGGCATACATCTTCCTGTATCCTCTGGTCACGATGGACCTGACGCGCCGGCAGCTCACCAACATCGAGTCCGGGAGGATGCCCGGGCGCGGTCCGATGAACACCTTTGCCCACATCCGCGCCTTTCCCACCGCGGAATTCCGGGAGGTCGTTCGGCCGAATTTCGACACGCTGTACTCCTCCGCCTGGCTCGACGTCAGCCGCGAACCAATGGTGATATCCGCGCCCGACACCAGGGGCCGGTACTACCTCCTGCCGATCCTCGACATGTGGACCGACGTCTTCGCGGTGCCGGGCAAGCGCACCACCGGAACTTCGCCCGGTCACTGGGCGATCGTCGGGCCAGGCTGGACTCGGCAGCTTCCGGGGGACATGGAGCGGATCAACGCCCCGACGCCGCATGTCTGGGTGATCGGGCGGACCCAGACCAACGGCCCGCAGGACTACGCCGCGGTCAAAGAGATACAGGACGGCTACATCATTACGCCGCTTTCCCAATGGGGACGAGAGCGCCACCCGGCCAACGGCACCATTGATCCGACGGTGGACATGGTGACCCCGCCACTCGAGCAGGTGAACAAGATGCCGCCGCTGCAGTTCTTCTCCTATGCGGCCGAGCTGCTGAAGACCAACCCGCCCCATTTCACCGACCAGCCGATCGTGGCCCGTATGAAACGCCTCGGGTTGGCCGTCGGAAAGTGTTTCGACGCGGAGCAGACTGATCCTGCGGTCCGTCGGGTGCTCGAGCAGGGAGCGGCCGGGGGTCTCAGGGCGATGTACGCCTCGATCCCGACTATGGGCCGCCTGGTCAACGGATGGCAGGTCAACACCACGACGATGGGGGTGTATGGCACTGACTATCTCAAGCGGGCCACTATCGCGCTGGTAGGGCTCGGTGCCAACCTGCCCGAAGACGCCGTGTACCCGCTGCTGCTGGCGGACAGCGAGGGAAGGCCGATCGATGGCGCCAACCGGTATCTGCTGCACTTCGACCGGAAGGAGTTACCGCCGGTCGAAGCCTTCTGGTCGATAACCATGTACGACAAGGACGGATTCCAGGTCGCCAACCCACTCAATCGCTTCGCAATCGGCGACCGCGATGAGCTCAAATACAATCGCGACGGATCGCTCGACCTGCACATTCAGTCCGAGAATCCGGGGAAGGACAAGGAGGGGAACTGGCTTCCTTCTCCCTCCAAGGGGACGCTGGGAATAACGATGCGGCTCTACTTGCCCCGTGCCGAGGTCCTCGACGGTCGCTGGGGACCTCCGCCGGTGAGGCGGATCGGCTAGCGGCTCGCAGCGGGGAGATTACTTGGGCTTTTCTGGGTCGCCGTGGCGAGCTTGGTTGCGTCGTCTTCCGTTGGCTGCTGCGCGAGCAAGGTGCCTGGCGCGACCCACAGTCCGAGTACAGCAACGAGAGCTTTGGAGCCGGCGTGGTGCGGTTCAAAAAGCGATCGACTGGTGAACGTGCTGCGCTTGCCATGTCCCGTGCTCCCGCACAAAGACGACGGTCAAGCCAAGCCCCACGGGCGGCGAGGTCCAGCCCGCCTTGTCGGTATAGGTGCCCTCACCTACTGCCATGAGCACGGCCACGTCAGGAGTCAGGAGCCGCACTCGTTTCTGGGTAACGGTTTGCTGTTGGCTCTTGATGCCGCTATAGGTCTTGCGGAATTGGGTCTTCATCGAGTCAAGGCCGCTGAGCATTACGTCACCGGTAATCATGGTCAACTCTCCGGGCCCCTCCGCGATCGAGAGCGTCTTGTCGGCGTCCGCGTGAGCGGCGCCGTCCATCGCCGTTGTCAGCAGCGAATCGATCTGCGCCGCGACGGCCGGGTCGTCCGGATTGAAGCGCGGCGTTCCGCAGGCGGCGACTCCCAGCAGAGCAGCGGCCAGCGAAAGAGCGGCGGGGTATCTCGGCATGTAACCTCCAGAGGCAAGAGTGGCCCGATCAGAGTGAGACCGATGCCCTGCTGCGGCCCGAATGTGGTGATATCATACACGACTTTTCGGTTCCCCGAACCCGTGGTGTAGTCCAGGCCGATCGCCCCGTAGCCGAGCAATAGTTCGATTGGCTCCCCAGAAAGGTGTTTTGGGCCCCTGTCTGGCCATATCCGGTCGCTTTTCCGACGCGGTCACTCCATCTGCTGCAGTAGGGGTGCGGTCCCCTACTGCAAAGGGCCGCGTTCTTCAGGCCAGAGCTGGAGCATGGCGATAAGAACGTAGCCCCGGCGTCCGCCGCCGGGGCTTCTTTGTCCACGCTGTCCCCCGCGCTCACACTCAGCCGGTGTGTGGAGAAACCGAGTTCAGTTCTCGGGTAGTTCGTTTGGGTTGGAAGTGCGAGGGCGCGAGGCCAGGCCGCGCTCGATGGCCGCGAACAACGCGTGATCGGCAAACGGCTTCTGCAGCACGGTGATAGCCCGGGACCGCTTCAGCCGTTCGGTCGTGCCGGCGTCATCGAGCGCTGTGATCAGCACCACCGGCAGGCGGGGGGCAGAGCGGGCGAGATGATCCTCCAGGTCGGTGCCGCTCATTCCGGGAAGGCACACGTCTGCCACGAGGCAATCGGTGTCTCCCGGATCGTTGGCGAGGAATTGTTCAGCGGTTTCGAAGGGAAGAACGGCGAAGCCGGCGGAGCGCAAGAGCCTGCCGAGAGCGCGCCGAACTTCTTCGTCGTCGTCCACTACTGCAATCAGGGGATTCGCCCGCAGGCGCCCGGTGGCGCGGTCCATAATGGACCCACGAATTACTCCCCGGCGCGAATGTCTGCCATTGGACCTTTGGGAAGCCCTGCTGCGGTGCTGTAACTCGGGCTGGGAAATCGCGCGACCGGCGATGGCCCGATGCCCAGCTGAGTGCCGAGACGCACCAGCTCGGCAAACGATTCAACCCCCAGCTTTCGCATGACTCGGGCGCGGTGGACCTTGACGGTCCGTTCGCTGGTGCCCAGTCGTGCCGCAACCTGCTTGTTGAGCAACCCGGCAACGACGAGCGCGAACACCTGCCGCTCCCGCGGCGTGAGCCGGGCGTAGCGGCGACCCAGCTCCGCCTGCTCGGCGCGCATCGCCTGTTCGGCGCGATCGATCTGCAAGGCCCGCCCTACGGCCGCGAAGAGCTGGCGCTCGTCGATCGGCTTGATGAGCATGTCCACCGCCCCGCGCCGAATCGCACGCACTGCGGTTGGCACATCACCATAGCCGGTGATGAAGATGATCGGCATATGGCAGCCCGCTTCATCCAACGCCTGCTGCAGGTCGAGTCCCGAAAGCTCCGGCATCCGGACATCCAGGACCAGGCAGCCGGGGTGTTGAGCGCGACCGGATTCGATGAAGGCTCGAGCGGAAGGGAAGGCCCAGGCGGCATAGCCGGTCGAGCGCAACAGGCGCTCCAATGCGCGGCGCACCTCGGTATCATCGTCCACCACGCAAACGACTGGTTGGTCGTCCGACATCAAGCGGCTCCCTCCTGACAATCGAGAGGATTATAGGTAGACCCGGATCCCGGGTCGGCTAACATTGTGACGACTGACTTGAGGCGCTGCGATTTGGCGCAGCACACGAGCAGACGCTCATGCCGGGATCGGATGAACGCACAAGTGTGAGTGGGAAACCAGGCTAGATCTGGAGGTCTAGATCCAAACGCTGGTGCAGCTGTCCTGCGGAGCCCGTGCCCTGAAGATCCAGCTTCAAGCAGCAACCCCGTGCCGAGGTACCTGGCATCAGGTCTCACTCGGGCCACCCCTCGTCGCAACACTGACCCCGCTTGTCTAAGGTTTTGTTACCAGCCCCCTGATTTCCCACGGTTTCAAGATACAACCGAATTCGCGATTGCGCCTCAGGCGAGCTACGAGGGCATATAAGGGCCACCTTACAGCGTTATCACAATCGCCCGCGAAACCGCGGCAGCACGGCGGGAACCTGACGGGCATAGGCGTCATAGGTTTCTCCGAAGGTGCTCCGCAAGAGCCTTTCCTCAACCCGGACTCGAAGCGCGGTCCCCGCGACAAAAGTCAGCAGCCCGGCGGCCAATCCGATCGGTCGAGAGAAGACGAGACCGGTCGCGACCAGCAGACCGAGCATTGCGGTGTAGATCGGATGCCGCACGATGCGATAGGGGCCGCTCGTGATCAAGTCGTGGTCCTGCGTAATGCGGGCCTGCAGACTCCATTGCTTCCCCAGAGTGCGAATCGCTTCGGCGCCGAGCCACGCCGACCCCAATGCTAACGCGATGGCCAGGACCGTGAGTAACACCCAGGTCACAGGAGAAAGGGGCAGGATTGGGGTCCCGTGAGGTCGGCGAATTCCCCACACCATCCCGAATCCAGCGGCCTGGATCAGGATGCCCACCAGAGACGCCCGGTCCCGAGCCCGTTCGCTGGAGGCGGGCGCACGTCGCCTTAGCCACACGCCGGCGGCGAAGCCGAGCCATCCGGCAAGGACTCCGAGCTTGCCGACGGTCGACAGGGTAGTGCCGTCCAGGGCCACGCTATTCGACCTCGATTCCTTCCAGCTCACGGGACACCCGGTGCCCCTGGCGCCGCTCCCAGGCCGTCTCGCCCATTTCGACTCCGACCAGGATCAGCAGGGTCAGGATGGTGAGCGCCACCGCCGCGCCGAGGTGTCCCAAGGCAATCAGGGAGCCCAGGCCCGCCAGCACCCAGATGACCGACGCGGTCGTCACCCCGAGAATCCTGCCTTCCCGGGCGAGGATGACCCCCGCTCCGAGGAAGCCGATTCCAGTCACGACCTGCCCGAGCAATCGAGCTGGATCGGACCGTTCGGGATCGAACGAGGCGCCCAGCGTCACGAACATGGTGGTGCCGAGAGTGATCAGGATGCTGGTGCGCACCCCCGCCACCTTGCCGCGCGACTGGCGTTCGATGCCGATCACGCCGCCACAGATGACTGCGGTTCCAACGCGGATCCAGAACGTGAGAGACTCGGGGGACAAGGCATCGGGTGGGAGCATAGATCCGGGCGGCGAAAGGGTGAGGGATCGGTTAATCGCTAGCGCACCTCGAACACGGCCTCGACTTCGACGGCGACATCATAAGGCAGCGCACTCACGCCTACCGCCATGCGGGAGTGACGCCCGGCTTCTCCGAATATCTCGACAAACAGCTCGGAGGCCCCGTTTATGACCTGGGAATGGGCCAGAAACCCCGGATCCGAATTGACGAATCCAGCCACCCTGACGCAGCGCACCACGCGATCCAGGTCGCCCTCGAGCGCCGCGCGAAGCTGGGCAATCAGGTTGAGGGCGCAGAGCCGGGCCGCCTGTTGCCCTTCCGGTATCGCAAAGTCCCGACCCAGCTTCCCGATGAAACGGCGCTCTCCGTTCCATTGCGACAACTGGCCGGTGAGAAAGACCAGGTTCCCGGTACGGACGAAGGGGACGTAGTTCGCGCCGGGCTTGCTGGGCTGAGGAAGTTCGATCTGAAGGGTCCGCAGCCGTTCGTCGATTCGGGCGACCATGGTCATCCGGTAGAGGTCAATTGGTGCCGAACCAGCGCACCAGGCTGATGCCCCAGCGGGAACCCCGCCGACGCAGCTCGACGAACCACTGGGTGTCGGTGCCGCAGAGGTCGCCGCAGGCGAGACCGAAATATGCCTTGGCGGTCTGCTGGTCCTCTCCGATCCCCAGCCCGGCGATCGAAATGAGCGGCTCCCGCGAAGCACATTCAGTGGCTGGTCGGAGAGTTACCTGCGGAGGTGGGGTCACTCCCGCGAGCAGCTCGGGTTGGGGGTCGTGCAGACCGATCGAATCCAGGAATCCGATGCAGAGGATGCCGGAAGCGCTACTCGGCCTCATCCACTCGGCGCCGAGCACGATGGCCGTGTCGAGGATCACAGTGAGGAGCTGAGGATCTTCCGCCCCATCGAACAAGTGACTGAGCCGGCCGGCAGGGGAAGATCCTTCAAGCGGAACACTATCGGTTAACAACGAGTCGGAGCCCTGGGCCGCCAGGGTCTGCGTCGTCACGGCGAACAGGAGGAGCAGACCGCGAACTAGCACTTCAACCCCGCCGCTTGAAAAACAGCACGGCGCGCTCGTGTCGCTCGGCCGCCGCTCTCGTCTTGAAGGTACCGAGGTTCCGTCGCCGGCCGGTTCGAGGATCCTTCCTCCGGGAATAGAGCCGGTACCGCTCTGAGGAGAGCTTTCGAATCACGGTACTTCACCAACCAAAGTGAACTACGATGTGCCTGCCGTTACTCCAGGCTGCCAGCGGCGAAGGGAGGGAATATCCCGGGCGAAGCGCCGGGCCAGGAAAGCGGGGAAATGCATTTCCCTGAGCTTTCCCTCCACCTTGGCGACCATTTGAGAGGCGGTGATGTTCGGTTCGGTAAATTGCCCCGCCCGATAACACTTGCTGCAATACTCGCCGCTGCGCGACCCGTTCGCCTCAGTGCCGCCCCCCTCCGGATCCTTGCTGAGGGGCATCCCGCAACTCTGACAGAAGGGTGCCTTGGGGCCGAACATACACGCCTCCCGCGGGGGTGAATTCCGAGCCTCGATTTCAAACATGGCGCGGCGCACGGTTGGCAGCAAGCGGCTAGGCGCTGCTCCGCACCCGAACCAGGCCGATGAGACTCACGATCGCCCAGGTCCCCTCGAGCAGAACGAAGCCGTATTGCCGTTCCAGGACCGCGACCGCGGTCAGCGTCGTCGCACCCACGAGGTTGAGGAGCTGGTAGGCGAGGGAAGTGGTGCGCATCCGGCCGAGCTGGCTGGCCGCGAAAGGGAACAGGATGAAGAGCGCCCCGATGACGGAGGCGACTTGGCGGGCCATGGGAAACCTCGAGAGCGATGATGCGTTTCAGGGGGAACCAGGCTGCTACTCAGTCTGGGTTTCCACCTCGGCTTCCTTGGCCTCGATATTCACCCGTTCATGACGAATGTCGAGCCGCAGCCGGCCGAAGAGGCTCATGTACACGTTTGCTACCCAGACCAGCGAGAAACCGGCGATCAGGTAGCCGCGCCAGTCCTCGTACAACATGGTGAATCGGGTGACGAAGAGGACCGCGATCGTGAGGTAGTGGCTGAAACAGTACTCGCAGGTGAACAGGTAGAAGAATTTGCGTTGCCAGAGGTAGCGACACTTGGTGCTTTTCCTCTCGCACCATTCCCGGGGCTCCCGGAATACCTCTTCATGGGTCACCGTCCAGGCCACGCAGGCGATCGGTATGGCGAGGAGGAGCAGGTAGACGATCTGTGAACCGAGAGACATGAGAGGCCGGCCGTGAGGTGGATCAGACCGAGGAGGGAGGGCGGGCGACGACCGTGAACTCCAGCGTGGAGATCGGCGACAGTGCGCGCTCCCAGTAAGCCCGGAGGGACGGTTTGCCGGGCGCCTGGGCCCACTCCCGCGCAAAGGCGTCCGGTTGGAATGGACTCACGCGGCCTGTCCCCTCAGCCATGCGATCACTTGCTCCGCGTCGGCTGAGGAGGGGAAGACCGGATAGAAGACCCGGGCAATCTTCCCGTCGCGCAGGAGCAGGGTGAAGCGCTTGAGCAGGGTCCATTCCCCATACTCGAAGGTGGGCAGCCGCAATGCGCGGGTGAAGGCCAGCGAGGCGTCGCTCAAGACGGGATAGGGCAGGTGAAGCCGGGTGCTCATTTCCCGCTGATAGTCGGTCGTCTGGGTACTGAGGCCGAAGACCTCGGCGCCGAGCGACGTGAGCTCGGTGTAATGATCGCGGTACGCGCAGGCCTGCGGGGTACAGCCTCGCGCGCCGGGAATCGCATCCCAGCCGGGGGGAGACTCCTGATCCGGAACGCCGGTCCTCGGGTAGGCGAAGACCACGGTCCATCGGGCGCGAGACTGATCCAGCCGAACGTCCTCGCCGGTGGTTGCCATCAGGGTGATTGGGGGAATTTGCAGTCCGGGCAGATGGTCGCAGGCCCCATCGTCCACCGGAACCGGCAGGCCGGGCGGCAGGGTGTAGAGATCGTCGCCACGCATTCGGAATGCCGTCGGGCGGGCCGATCAGGACCTGGGGGTTCGCATGCTAGGGCCTGAGCACCCGGAAGGCATGACTCCAATCGTTCCGCAGGAAACCAGGTACGCACCACACCTGGGCTAGAGCCTCCACGGCGCGGGCCCCGACTGCGGTTCCCATGTCCTCCGCCTCCCAGCCGAACTGGTCGAGCACCCGGGCCACCTCGGCCTTGGCGGCGGCGTCATTGCCGCAGTAGAACATCGTCGGCTTTCCGCCCTTCAGAACCGGATTGACCATCAGCTCGCTGCCCACACTATTGAACACCTTCACGAAACGGGCGTCGGGGTAGGCCGCCTGGAGCTGCTCCATCAGCGATGAGGTGGGGGTGGTGAAGTAGTGCAGCACGCCATCCTGGGGCGGTTCGTTGCTGATGGGATTGGTGGCATCCATCACCAGTTTGCCCTTGAGATTGGCGCGTCCCGCTTGCCCCAGCGCATCCAGGGCGGCGGGGCCAGCCACCGCCAGTACCAGCGTGTCGGCCCAGGACGCGATTTCCTCGAAGGTCCCGGCCGGGATGCCGGTGCTCTTACTGAAGTCGCCGAGTTTGGCGGGCGTCCGGCTGCCGATCCGGACCTCGTAGCCGTGTTTCTTCAGGCCTTTGCTGAGCTTTTGGCCAACTTCACCGGACCCCAGCACCGCACAGCGTTTCATCTCTCACCTCCTTCAAGTCGCTGGTCCGGCAAAGTACGCTGGCCCGCGCCGGGAGGCAAACGTGCGAAAAACCCTATCCGTCAGCTCCATGACGGTGCGGGTTGAGGCGAGAGATCCCTTGGCGTTGCTCATGAAGCTGGAGCACTGGCGGCGCGAGCGGCCAGTGCGCTGGGCGGTCCGACCCCGACCAGATGGATCAACACGCCGTTGAGGATGACGGGAAGGGAACGGTGCTGCGGGGCGACCGCCGAGAGCGGGAGCACGATCTGGGTCATGATGAGATAGACCAGCAGACCGTAGAGCGGGCCGTAAACCAACGGGTGTTGGGCCAATGCCGGGAAACGCCGACTCACCAGGTAAAAGGTGGTGACCACCGAGAAGGCGATGAAGACATGGAGGACCAGGCCCAGCCCCGCGGTGCCGATGCCACCCTGGAAGGCGGATTTGCCCAGCAGTCCCGAGGCGATGCTCTGGAAGATCAGGATGGGCTTGACCCCGCGGAGCCCGAAGAAGATCACGGCATCCAGACCGTCGAGAAGGGCGACGGCGAGGGTCCCAAAGAGGATGGCCTTTGCGGGGGTCAGGGGGCGGTCGGTCGGCATTGGGGCGAATGGTGAACGGGGAACGGGGAACGGTGAACGGTGAACGGGCGAGACGCGACCAGCCTCATGCCATCCAGCAACGGAGTGTGTGGCCCATCGCCACGCGATTGAAATCGCGACTCGGCAGGACGTCGCTCCGCGACGTGTGCGGTCGGACGACTCCGTGGCGAAGCCACGGTCTGCCGAGCCGCGACTTTAGTCGCGGGGACATCGCGCGTCCTCATCTAAACGTGTCCGCCTGCGGATCCCAGAAATCACCATATAGTCCCAACCCCTCAAAAATGCTCCGCATCTCGGACGCGGCGGGTCGACGGGATTCCGCCTTGAGCCGCGTGGCATACCAGGTCACCGCCATTTGCCACAGCTGATCCATCCGGACCGAAGGACGGCGTGTGGTCCCCCGGCTCGAACACCATTGGTCGATAAGCTCTTCCGACCGGAAGAAAAGCATGGTGCTTCAGGTGAAGACGATATCCTGCCACCATTTCGCGGCCGGCACCGCGCAGTGGAACAGCCAGGTTGACGGCTCGGGTCCGTCGAGACCGACCGTGAGACGCAGCGCCTCCTTCGACTCTTCGCAACGGGAGACCACTTCCGCCGGCCGGTTCAACGCCGCCGGGATCCCGAGCGCATCCCAGGCGCAATTCGCGTAGTAGCTGACTCCGCCCGCCGTCACCCGATGCTGGGTTGGTATCCCGGAAAAGGGCGGTGCCATGCGAATGGTCTCACCGTCGGGCTCCAACACCAGCAGACGGTTCCTGGCCAGCCTCCCGTAGGACTCACGGACGTCAGCTGTCGGTTGTCCTACGAGGTTTGCCACCTCCTCGATTCCAGGTGGCCGGCCCCGCTCGGCCGTGCTCCAGTAGATCACGAGCTTTACCTGGGTGTCGAAATCCACGGTTCCTCCGGCCGCCAGTGATTGTGGTTGAGCGGTGATCAGGGCTTTCGCTTGGCGAGCCACTCGTCGGCGCTGGCCGGTCCGGGGCCCCAGGCCGCGATCAGCAGCCAGATGAATGAGAAGAGCATCACCATCTCACCGCCATTCTGCCACCACCAGATATCCCCGCTGCCGCCCCAGTGGATCCAGAAGTAGGCGACCGCCATTTCTCCCGATGCGATGAAGGCCAGGGGGCGAGTGAAGAGTCCCAGAATCAACCCCAATCCGCACACGGTCTCGATGATTCCCGCCACTCCGAAACGAGTCGAGAGGTCGGCGGTGCCGTGGTTGGGTCCGAATCCTCCAAACCAGCCGAACAGTTTGGCGGAACCGTGGGTGAAATAGATGAGTCCCGCCGCGATGCGAAGCGCCGCGTGGGCGAACGAGCGGAATTTTAGTTGCGAATCATCAGTCACAACCTTCTCCTCCTTTCAAGGTAAGCGCGCTACGGTATCACAGGCCGAACTGTTTCAGATGATAGTCGGTGTGTCGACAGGCCCAGTGACGCCAATCGCGCGGGGTCATGGCGCCGAACACGGCGTGGCTGGAAGGAAACGCCGCGTCCCCCGCCGCCGCGAAGGTCCGTAGTCCCTCCACGGCTCGTCTGAGGTCTGTCTCGAAGTCTCCGGGGCGGGTACCACCTCGACGCGGATCCACCGATGCCGGAGTCGGTCTGCCTCGGGTCCACGGCAACGCCGTGTAAAGCGCCAGCCACTTGAGAATGGGACGGTGTTTGGCGGGTGTGCTGCTGCGCGGACGGCCGAGGATGCTTGCGCTGCAGTCCGCGATGTGGCAGACCATCTCGCCGGCGGTCATGGTTCCCCATTGTCGCGGCGTGTCCGGGCGCAGTCGCTCGAGACGGGCGAGCAGCCCGTCCAGAATTGCCGGGGCTGTGATGGAACCGGTCGCCTTCATGAGGGGACTACCTCGGGCGCGATGAGAACACTGCGGTTGTAGCGGGCCAGGCCGACCGCGAAGCCCAGGGCAATCACACCACCCAGGACCAGCGTCAGGGGAGATGCCCCCAGGCGCTCGAAATACTGAGTGTAGAAGTGGAACGCACCGAACACGGCGACCAAGTTCACCACCCAGCGACGATTGTATCGAACTGCCCAGATGCCGGTCCCGATCAACGCCACCGCCCAGACCAGGGCGAACCCCCAGTCGGGGATCAGCTCACCACTGCCGAGCGACCAGCTCGGCGGGCGCAACCAGAGGGAGTCTCCCCAGAGAGATCCCACCCAGAAGCCGAAATTCACCAGGACCAGCGAGGTCCTCGAAGCGATCACGGCGAGGCGTTGGGTGTCCGGGGGCAATTTGAGGGCGAGGCGATAGGTCGCCAGGGCGAGCAAAGTGAACCCCACAACCGTCAGCGCAGGCTGTCGGATCACCAGTTCGTAACTGGCATGCTGGTAGTTGGTGGCGGCTCCGAGGCTCGCCGACAATCCGAGCACCGCCATGGCCACCAGCATCCCGCTTCTCGCGACGACTCCCACGACGGCGCAAATCGCCGTCACCGCCAGGAACCCCGCAAGCCGGCCATCGGTGTAGATCAGAATGCCCCCCGAAACCGTCAGGGCTCCAACCAACAGCAGAATCGAGCCCAGGATACCCCATTCCCGTTGATGTCGCTCCAACAGCGCAATTCCTGCCGCCTCGAGAACACCGCCAAGGATGATGGAGGCCGGCGCCGAGCGGAGCAGGGCCAGCGCTCCCCCGGTTGTGGCCAACACACCGAAGCCGATCAGGAGATTGAGTCCCTGTGAGCCGGTCTCCTCCGACGCGAGCTCCTTGAGCCGGGCACACTCCGCCTCGGTGATCTTGCCTTCACTCAGGAGACGATCGACATCGATGGTGATTTTCACGAGCAGCCTCGCGGCAGGGGGGAAGGCAGCAGCCGCGGACTCATCGCGGGTCGATCGCGAGATTGGTCACGAAGAAGCCTTACCGCCGTCCCGGCTTCGCACCAAGCAACGCGGCCAGCTTCTTGGGGGCCACCGCCTGATAGCTCTCTTCCATCCAGGTGCGAAGCAGTACCAGTGGAATCCTGTCCGAGCGCTCGAACCGTGCGGTCACCCAGCCGCTGCGAGCAAGGCCATAGCGGGGAAATCCTCGGTCACTTCCGGGAAGGCCATGCCCGCGGCGCGCAGGGCCTTCTCCGCCTTGGCCAGCGCGGCGGACCTGGTTCCCGTTCCCTTCGTCACCGGGTTTCTCCGGGAGACCCGATGGCACGGCGGATCCGGGCGAGCTGCCGCAAGTGGACGATGTCGTGCCCGGCGTAAACCCGCTGCAGGAACCCGAGACTCTCCTCTCCCCGTTCCGCATGGATGCCCACACGCTCCCGCTCGGTCGGCGTGCTTCTTTCGAAGAGCCGGACGTTGGCGGCGCGGATCGCGGTAAAGTCGACCAGCGATTCGGATGGCTCAGCGAGATCATAGTGCAGCTGTTCGGCCCAGAGGTCCTGATCGTAGGCCTGGATGTCGGGCCGGTCGTGGGCCAGGATCATGCGGAAGCGGTAGGCGCCTACCAGCTCGGAGTCGGCCAGATGCTGCAGCACGTGGGCGACCGACCAGCGCCCTGCGGCTTCACGACGATGCAGCTGATCCTCGGAGAGGTCCTGGATCACATCCCGCAATCGCAATGGGGTACTTCGAAGGACCTCGAGCGGTGCCTGCGTGCCGAGGGCCTGAAGCAGGCCGGCGATGTAGCCCTGGGCGGCCGTCTGGGGTTGAGCGGTGGGGTTTGCCATCGGAGAATAACCCGCGCTTCGGTGTAAACGGAATCCATCGCAGGCCGGTCCAGCACGGCCCAGCGGATTCGAAAGGTAAACGAGCGCCCCAGTTGTCAGGAAACAAAAGCCCCCACGGCAACGCCGTGGGGGCTCTGTGTGGATTGCTCCTTATGCCGCCGGCTTGGCAATCTTGCCGGCGATCATCTCGGAGAGGAAACCCAGCACCGCACCCGCGACCAGCGCGATCACCGTGTTGACCCAGGTGCCGCTCGCACCCACCACGACACTGACGGCCGTTGCGGCGCCGAGGAAAGCGCCGGGGATGAAGGAGAGGGCGGCGATCTTCGACTGGAGGACCATGGCGAGGGCCACTACACCGACCAGCGCCGACAGCACCGGCAACCCCCCACCCAGGGTGGTGGCGAGTTTGAGTGCGACAAATGCCCAGAACACGCCGCTCAAATTGGACGCGATGGTCTTCGTCAGGCCCGCCGTCTTCCCTCCGGCGGCGAAGAACGTTCCCCAGGCGACAATGCCCGCCCACACGGGGAGTGCGGCGGGGCCCAGCGCAACATAGGTCCAGCCCGCAATGAGAACGCCAATGCTGAGGGCGAGCGCGAGGAGCATGTCCATGACGGCCTCCCAGACAGGGTCACATACAATGGATCGGGTGGACCGCCCGGCGGGCATGGTGGGCGGCGGCGATAGGGTACGACCTGGGGGGGACCCCGTCAAGGGTGGAGCTGACGAGTTTCTACAGGTGTCTGTCGCAGAAGGAGTTACAGCGATGCTGGCGGGAACGAGGCCTCGAACGGCGGTCCAGCTCGGCCGCCAGCTTCAGGCGACGCTGCCCTTCGGGCCCAGGAGCGCTAAGAAGGCGCGGGAGTGGTGACTGAAATCCAGCGTCACGGCTCTCCAGGCCGAACCGGCCGAATGATGATCGTGGACAGCATGGTCGCGACCGGGATGCGGGCTGCACCATCGATGGCCAGGACTTCGGCCAGGCACACGGTCAGCGTACGCCCGGGACGCAGCACCCGACCACAGGCGAGGAAGGTCGGCGCCTTGGCCGGTGCCATGAGATTGATCTTGAACTCGACCGCGAGCACGTCGGTGTCGGGAGGGGCCAGGCTGAATGCCGCATATCCATTGGCGGAATCCGCGAGGCTGGCGACCACCCCGGCGTGGAGATAGCCGTTCTGCTGGGCGAACTGTGGGGAGTAGGGCAGACTCAGGTGGACCTCGCCCGGAGCCAGATGGGCAATGCTCACGCCGAGCGTGTGCATGAGGGCCTGACGACTGAAACTCTCCTGCACCACCCGGGCGAACTCGGGATTTTGAGGGACAAACGCGCTCGAGGTCACGGGGATGAAGCCTGGAGTTCAGGGCTGGCGTTGACCGTCTCTTCGTATCCCGCCGGGAGGTGTTTGCGGATCACCTGCAGCACCCGCTCGAACTCTCGGCGCCGCGACTCCGGAAGACGGGCGAGGAACATCGGCGACGGAGGTCGGCTTCTGGTTGGAGTTAGCTGAGGCTTTTCCGTCGGCATCGGCTGAATCGTCTCCCCAATAGTTCACGAGGTCGGGTCGCGCGGCCAGTGCCAAGTCGTGGAATTCGCGCCCCCGCGCGTCGTCCCGCGCAGCGGCGTCTTCCTCACCCTGTGCTCGCCTCAAGGCGCCGCGCAACGTCAGCAACCTGGCATAGCCCAGGATTCGCTCCGGATCGTGGAGAAGCTCGCTTGCGGATCGGGCATCGAGTGTCGGAATCAACCGGGCCAGAGAGCCGAGCAGCGCCTCCTCGGCTGAATCCACTTCGATCCTGGCGAGCTCCAGGTCTCCGGGCTTGCCGGACCCCAGCAGTCGAGCGATGACCCGGGCTGCCTGTTGGATCCAGCGGAGAACCACGTCGCGTTGAGCCATACTTCTGATCCCGACCGGTCAGGGCCGGGTCGCCAGCAGCTCCCGGAGCAGTGCCTCCGCCAGAGCATACGCCGTGGGGTCAGTGCTGGCCCGCGGCCCTGCGACGTTGAGCCGCGACCCCGAGAGGCTACCCAACCATTCGCGAATCGTGGTGATTGCTTCGAGGCGATGGTGTTCCGCGAGGTCCATGACCAGGTGAGGCCGCCCGAGGCGTACCGCTTCGAGTTTGGTAAACGCGGTTCCACCGGTCAGCCGCTCACGATAGAGAATCAACGTCGCGTCGTGTCCCGGACATTCCGCGTGGTGCGCTCGGCGTAGTCGGGTGATTCGGTCTCCCGGAGTCCGGCATAGCGGTCGGGAATGATGCCGTCTTCCGCGAGCCGTCCCCGCGGAATCCAGCCGCAGGTGGCGATGCCCAGATCTCGCCCGACATCCAGAGCGGCGCGGTCAACACCGGTTTGGCCGCCGGACCAGATCTCACGCACCTGCATGCTCGGGATACTTCGCCGCCAGGCGAGCGATAGTGTTCAGACCCCGCCACGTCGAATGGAGCCTAAGGGCCCGTTCCACCAGGCCTCCGGAAAATCTGGATTCACTCTGCCGCTTCCGGCAAAGCCAGTACATCTCCCGTCCGTTCACGTGAAAATCGTCAATCTCAGTCCGGAATCCCTGGACCACCTTGACGCCCGCTGCTTCGAGCGGGTCGGCCAGGAATCCCACATTGAGAGCATAGGCAGCCTTCAACTCGGCCTTCGCAAATGGCTCGTAGCGGGCGATCGAACAGACCTCGGCGGTGGTGCGAAGGAAGGTCTTTATCTCGTATCCGAGATCGGCCTCGAGACGCCGCTCGATCTTGCGCTCCAACGAGCTGGTGTCTCTGGCGGGCGAGCTGAAGATCACGTTGCCGCTCGCGATGAAGGTCTCAACGTCCTTGAACCCCACCGCCCCGAACGTCCTGCGGAGCTGGTCCATGGTCACCTTGTGGTGGCCGCCGACGTTGATGGCCCGCAGGAAAGCCACGTAACGAGGCATCAGCCCATTTGGGTTGAAAACCACCAGGTATTGCCGCTCGGGTCCTTCACCCCTCCCCGGCGATCGGGGTCGCCTGGTTTCTGCTCCGGTGCCTGAACCGCAACTCCTCCGGCCGCGAGGGCTCGTTTGTAGGTCGCATCCACGTCGGGAACGTAGACATGCAGCCACGTGGGGAAGGGGGGCCAAGCCCCGCCACCCTCCGCGAGCATCACGACGGTGTCGTCGATCCGCAGCTCGACGTGGGCGATGGTCCCATCAGGCATGTCGAATCGGCGGAGCTCCTTCGCATCCAGGGTCTGCTTGAGAAAGTCGATGACCCGCTGCGCCCCCGTGACCATGAGGTAGGGGGAGAGGCTGGTGTAACCGTCGGGTTTGAAGCTGTTCAACTGCACCCCTCGACGTACTCCACTTCGGGAAGTCTCCCGGCGCGGTACCGGGTGACCCGCTGGCTGTCGGTTTCGAAGACGAGTTCGAATCCACTGTCCGCCTCGGTGCGGGGGCCGACCGTCAGGTAGTGGCCATCGGTGTACTTGTGGGGCGAGACCGTGACTCGCTCGGCGTACCTGTCCTGGACCCGCTTCTCATCGTCTCCCACGGCGACCTTGTGGTTGGTCTGGATCCCGGGCTCGGTTACATCGACTCGGGCAATACGCCCGTCGCTGACCATGAACAGCGGACCCTTGCCGCTATCCCCAGCCAGCCGGACCATGTGACAGCCACTCTCCAGGGAATCGGACTTTCCGAACGGGCGCCCACCGGCCTTCTCCGCCTCGGCGAGCGTCATTCCCCACTCGATCGGACCGTAGGCGCGAATCGAGACTTCCCATTGCTCGCTGGATTCGGCGCGATGGCACCCCGTAGCGAGGAGGAGGGGCACCAGCATGCGAAGCGATCTGGTCATGTGCCCTCCGAAGGTCCGGCGCCCAGCCCCGGGCGCTCGCGTCCCTGGGTCAGAATCCGTTCGGTGAAGTCGAGCCGTTCCTGCATCTCCAGCAGCTGCGCATCCTGGCTCGCGAGGGTCGGCCTGGGCGTCGGTCAACCGGTTCGCCTGATCATCCAGCTCGCCTCCGCAGCTCCTCCAGCTCGGCCCGCAACTGCGGCGATCCCGCACGATGCTTGACGATCTTGACGATGGTGTCGGCCAGAATACCGGCCATGATGATGAGGAATATCCCACCCATGAACCCCACTGCGACCTCCTGTCAGGCGTCGGGCGAATCGGGCCGAAACCAAAAGTGCGCGGGAACCGATTGCCCGGCAATGACGCGAGACTAGGACCCCGGCCTGTCCTCGAGGTCGCAGTGCATGGTGTGGAGCAGACGATGCACGACCGGCGCGAGCAACACTCCGGCGGTCACGATGAAGACCAGCCCGGAATAGAGGGCGTAGAACCCAGCGAAGACTTCGCCGCCGGGACTGAGATCGGTCTTGACCGGCCCCATCCCACCCAGCAGCATGGCCGAGTTGAGAAAGGCTTCGCGCAACCGCAGTCTCTCGAAGTGCTCGTATCCCCAGATCCCGCCGAGCAGGGAGAGTCCGATGATGAGGCAGGCGACCAGCAGGTTCAGCAGCAGCCGGAGTGCGAAGCGATGGGCGCTTGCTACTCGATGAGTTCGATGCTCGTACAAGAGTTCCTCCTTGCGGTCAGGCGGGCATCGGTTCCCGGCTCACGCCACGGGCAAGCAAAGTCAGAACGATTGCTGTCACGTAGAGCCCCGCAACATCGCCCCAGAGATGGCCGATCTGACCCGGATCGGAGAAGGAATGGATCGCCATCACGGTGCCGTGCGCCAGGCTGGACCAGACGGTGAACCAGATGAGGCTCATGTGCCGTGCCGGATCCCGAGCGGCGAGAATAAGGAACACCCCAAGAGTAGCGTAGATGCTGAAGATCATGTGAAGGTAGGCCGGCTGTTCCGGCTGCCAGGCCCAGCCGCTGGGCCAGATGCGGTTGAGGAGCGGCAGGGCGAGGAAGACGATTCCGAACGCGGTAAGCGCGCGACTCAGCAGGCGGGTACTGGACGAGGGAGCCATGAGACCTCCTTGCGACGGGAGAAGGCCGGGCAAACGTCAGGTTCGATCGCGGGTAGCGTCCCAGGCGCAGAAGAGTACGAGGATGCTCACGGCGACCGCGGTCACCCCAAGGATCTGGATCGGCGGAAGTGTTCCCGGTGAGGACCAGGAAAATGGCTGGGCCGGCGGCGACCACGACGCAACCGATCACCGCCAGCCAGCCGAGCGGATGGCCGAAGTTGACGGTCCAGCCAAACCACGGCCTTCGCTTCAGGGACGAAGATCCGAGGATCCTCGGGACAGCGATAGACCAACGCGGTCCAGTTAGCGGGATCGGCCCAAAGCCGGTCGAGCTGATCCCTCGTCATGGCTCCCCCGGAAGGCTCGGGTCAGTTGGGTAGCAACACCAAATTAGCGGACGCGATCGAGGAAGCGCCCGTTACGGGGGAATTCACCTACCCGGGGAAGCGGCTGGGCCGATTCCAGAAGACCCACTAGTTACTTCTCGCCTTTGCTCTTGCGGCGCAGGTCGGCCCGATGGGCCCGCTCGTAGGTTTGAATGTCCTTGAAGCGGCCCTTGGCGTCGCGGACGGCGTAGAGCTTCTTCCCGGATGAGCTGCGATGTGTCGTGCGCCTGCTGGGCATGCGACCTCCTGGCTGGGAACGGTGCCGGGCAACTTACGGCATCACAATAGTCTGCGTCCTTTGGCCGACTCGTCAATAAGCCTTTGGAGCCGTTTCAGCCGGGTCTCCTCCTTCTTGGCGCTTACCACCCAGAAGGTCATGAGCCGCTGGTACCCGGGTGGTTGAGCTTGAAAAAAAGCCCAGGCCTTCCGGTTCCCTTCCAGCTTCTTCTGATGTTCAGGGTCGAGCTTGGCGGTGTGCCGTTGCTCATAGGAATAGATGCGGGACTTGTCGTCCGAGCGTTTGGCGAAGGCTGTGAGCCCTGCCGGGTGCATCAAACCCTCGGCCTGGAGTGCTTCGACTCGCCTGATATTGATCGCGCTCCAGTTGCTTCCTGTCCGACGCGGCGTAAAGCGGATCGTGTAGCTCACCTCGTCCAGCCGTCTGCGAACTCCATCGATCCATCCGAAACAGAGCGCCTGGTCTACCGACTCGGGCCAGGTGATGCTGGGTTTGCCCGAGTCCCGCTTGTAGAAACCGACCAGCAGCTCCGGGAGCGGTGGCGTGATGCCTGGAGAGCCAGGCCCTGAACCGGTCCGGGCCTGCGAAGAAGCTGGGCTTGGTGCCGGACGTTTTCGCCCGTGGGGCCGACTTACGCGCCACCTGGTGTCGGGCTTCCGGGCCCAGCCGAGTCTTGGGGCCATTGAAACTGCAGCGCGCCGGAGGGACAGCGGGCGACCTGATCCGCGACGACGTTGCGCCGACGCCAGCTCCGGCCTTACCCACCGCTTGCGAGTGACGTCGAAGACTTCGGGCAGTCCGCGGACGCAGACCCCGGAATGGATGCACCGGTTGGGATCGAAGGTTACCGTGATTTCCGGGGTCTCGTAGACCTGGAGACGTTTGGGCATGGTGCCCTCCGTGTTGCTCGTGTCAGGGCGGCGGTCCGATCTGATCGGCGACGGCGCGGGCCAGGGATTGGAGCTCCGCATGTTCAGGATGCCGGGCCTGGCTTGCGAGGCTGGCCTGGACGCCGCGCAGGCTTTCGATCGCCCGCCGCAGCTTGAGCCGCTCTACCCGCATCGGCGCGATGGCTCCATAGCCGGCGGCGAGGATGGCCCACATGCTGGTCCGCAACGAGTCGACCGAGTTCTTCAGGTCCTCGAGTCCCGCAGGTGCCGCGGGCGCTCGGGCGAGACGGGCTTCGACCTCGTTGAGCAGGGCACCGAGTGCGGTCAATTGCTGGGCCAGCGGTTCCTCGTGGGTCATTGCGTCGCTCGTCGGGTGAGAGTGTGCGTGGGGAACAGTCCGACGTCACCCATCAGAACTCGGGGCTCCACTCCATCCTTGGTACTCAGGTTTCACGAACTACTTACCGCGGACGACGCGGAGCTTCGACCTTGTTCTCTATCGCGGCGTCACCCACGTAATTCCCCTAACGCCCTCACCGGGGGCACGGCCCCGGTACTACTTCCTTTTTCCGCGCGTTCCTCGTCACCGCGTACTCAGCGGTACCGCTTGTAGTCAACTTCGAAGGTGCTTGCTCGGCCCTCGCTCGGTTCTTCAGCTTCCCGAACTGCCTACCGCGGACGACGCGGAGCACGTGGATCACGCTGAGAAATATTACTTCATTTGCCGCTTGCTTTCCGATGCCTGTCGAACCTCGTGGAGAACGTCACTCAATCCTCCGCGTGTTCCGCGTGCTCAGCGTGTTCCGCGGTAGCTCTTGTAGTCACTCTCAACTGTAGAAGGCCAGCAGCTGGCCGGTCATTAGCCCCGGTCCTGCTCTCTGGGAACTCCTTTGCGATGGATCCGATAGAGAAGGTGGGCCACCCCTGCGTGATCCACCAGCCCCCGCGAAGTCATCCCGACCTTCTCCAGTACGTGCTGGGATCCCTGATTCTGCGGACTGGTCAGTGCCACGAGGGAGGGGAGCTGGAGGTCCTCAAAACCTATCGTGATGCATTTCTGCGCGACCTCGGTCGCCAGTCCCCGACCCCAGAAGAAGGGCAGAAACCCGTAGCCGATCTCGACCTCGTCTCGCTCTCCGATTTGGAGATGCCGGACACAAGCCCGGCCAGCCATGAGACCGGATGCAGCATCACGCAGCATCCAGAGCCCGAATCCATAGCTGGCCCAATGCGCCAGGTTGCGCTCCAGGTAAGCGGCAGTCGCCGCCTCGTCCCTGACCCCACCCAGATGAGCCATCATCACCGGATCCTGATCCATGACTCGCAGGTCCGGCAAGTGGCCGGAAGACAGCCGTTCCGCCCTGAGCCGTGTGGTAGCGAAGTGTTCGAGTGTCATGGGGGCTTGATCGAGGGATGCGGATCTGGCACGAAGCGACGAGTCAGTCGAGTCGAAGGATCATATCCAGCTGGACCGCGGCGCCGAACGGAAGCTGGTTGACCCCGGTCGCGGTCCGGGCATGCCGTCCCGCAGGGCCAACAAGTTGCACCAGAAGGTCTGAGGCGCCATCAATGACTTCGGGCTGGGCGGTAAAGGTGGCCGCCGAGCGCACGAAGCCATGTAGTCGCTCCACCGAGGCGATGCGGTCGAGATCGCCGATATCCTGTTTGATGATCGCGAGGAGATCCAGCATGGTATCTCGTGCGGCGCCCTTCGCCTGCGCGGTGTCGATCTCGCTGCCGACCTCACCGCGCAGGGCACTGACTCGCCCCGACACGAACAGCAGGTCTCCCGATCGCTTGGTCCCGACGTAGTTGGCGACCGGTGGCTTGGGCGGAGGCAACGTCAGGCCCAGCTCCTTCAGCCGGGCCTCCACTCGGCTGCCGCTAGAACTCATGAATCAAGGTGGGCAGATAGTAAAGCAGAAAGAGGAGTGCAAAGGCGCCGAAAAGCGTCGCGACCCGCAACTTCCGTTTCGAGGAGTCGGCGCGGATCGCGACAAACCCAAGTACCAGGCAGCCCGCACCGAACAACGTGAACCCCGGAGTGCCCAGCAGGACCGGTGCGAGCGCGAGTACCAGGGCGGTTCCGAAGGCCGCAAGCCAGGACACGGGTCGCCTCCTGTATCGACTACCACGCGGCGATCGTCGAGCTACGAAGGAAGGGCTACTAGGTACTCAGCGCAGGCCCTCGACCGAAGAATCCTCGATCCTGCCGTCGATAATACGGCGCCCGAGATCGGAGCAGCCGGTGATGGCGGCCTGTTCCGTCGCGTAGGTAAGGGCGCCCGTGAATACTCTCAATCCCTTTGGTCCGCAGATGGACAGGTCGAGGGTCCATCGCCCCGAACCGCGGATCTGGAAGGTCCGGGGGGTAATCGTAAAGCCCTTGTAGGACATGGGCACGGAAGTCGGGCCCCTAGAATGCCGGCGCCACGGGAGCGAGCTGGTAGACGTACTTCTCCGAGCCCTTGAGCCCGTGCAGACGCCCTTCCTTGGTCAGCCGATCCTGGGCGAAGAACAGCAGGGCCCTGACCTTGTTGCCGTGGGCCAGGATCTCTTCTTCGGTACATCCGGATCCGGAAACGAGCGCCTCTAGCAACTTGGCGTAGCGGTTGCTGTTCTTGATCGCGAGGTCGGGTCCCGAAATCACAAAGCACAGACGGTCGAACGAGCTCTCCCACTGGACGTCGAGCAGTCCGCACGAGGGGGCGGCACCCGTGGCCGGGGGAAATGCGGTCGCGCGCTTTCGCTTCTGTTCCTGCATCGTGGTTGTCATAAGTGGTCCCTGCACGGATGGCCCGGTGAAAGGGGAACGCCGGGAGGTATCAGGCGCCTCTCTCAAATATAACCTGAGGGCGGCTCCGCACCGGCCGGCGACGGTGCCTCCTGGGGTGTCGTCGGTTGCAAACCGGCGTCCGGCAGGTTAGCTTTAAGCAGCGATCGATGCGCCAGTTGCGCGGACAAGTTCCGAGTAGACGTAAGGGGCCGCAGGCTTTCTGCGGTCCCTTTTTGCTTGCGATGGTCGCACACAGCGGCTGGGGAGTCCCCCATCGTTGCGGGAACACCCCCTCTCGTGAGGGTTTGTCACGAGTGATTGCAGTCGAGGCTCGCCACAAGGGCGAGACCCCGACTCGAATACCAAGGAGCAGGACATGCGTACTACGGGAACGGTCAAATGGTTCAACGATGCCAAGGGCTTCGGCTTCATCACGCCGGAAGGCGGGCAGAAGGACTGCTTCGTGCATCATTCGGCCATCACCGGTGAGGGGTTCAAGTCCCTCGCCGAGGGTGATCGGGTGGAGTTCGATGTGGTTCAGGGCCCGAAGGGCCCGGCCGCGGAGAAGGTGAGCCGCGTCGGCACTGCGAGCTAAAGGCCGTAGCGTTGTCGCAACCTCAGCCGGTCCGACTTCGGTCGGGCCGGCTGAAGTGTTTTCAGGGACATCAACGTCGTGATCTCCGCGGTGAGCGCACTCGACCCGCCGCGGGCAACCTGGCGGGCGACGGTGGCCAGCCACGATGGGCCAGGTCTACGGTGCCGCGCTGGGAAAACCGCACCCCTTCGGCCTCGAGCCTGAGTCGCTGGGTGATTCCGGTCCCGCCGGGGATACTGATGCCGCCTCGAAAGTTCACCACCCGGTGCCAGGGGACTCCGGTGGCATCCGGGAGCGCCGCCATCGCATAGCCAACCTGTCGAGCACCACAGCCTATCAGTTTGGCCACCGTGCCGTACGTCGAGACCCGACCCTTGGGGATACGCCGGATCACGCCGTAGATGCGTTGGTAGAGCGGGGTGGCTTGCCCCATTGCTTCTGTTTCAGGTCAGGGTGTTAAACACGAAGCCGCCCGGCTAACAGCTAACAGCTAACGGCTGATGGCTGATGGCTGACGGCTGATGGCCGACGGCCTATCACGGGCCCAGCACCTTCGCGTAGCGCCGCCCAGTCCACTCCCACCCCAGCCGCTCATAGAAGGCGTGGGCGCCGTTCCGGTGATTCGCGGTCGCGACCACGATCCGAGGACAGCCGTGCTTCCGCGCGTGCGCCTCGGCAATCTCCAGCAGTTCTCGTCCGACACCTTTGCCCCGCACACTTTCGGCTACCACCAGAGTGGACACGTAGGCGGTGTCTTCCGATCGAGTCAGACCGGGACCCACCTGGATCGAGACCAGTCCCCCACCCGCCCGTTCACGACCGATACGTAAACCTCGCCGCGGCCTTCACTGCGGAGGCGGCGAAGCCGTTCTGGCACAGCAGCCGGCGTGGTCGGATACCCGAGTTGGTCGAGCAACTCGGCGATGATTGCGGCATCGGCGGGTTCGGCGGGGCGGATCATGGTCGCTTGGCAGTAGTTGCTCAGGCTTCACTGCCAAGATAGACGGCATTGTCTGTGAGGGGACCCCTTCCACGGTGCCGCAAGCAGCCCCGATGACCTGGCTGAGCTTCAGTGGGGGCTTCAGTCTGAAAATCGTACCGCGGATGACGCGGAACACACGGAGCACGCGGAAGTGCTGGGAACGATGAAAACAGACGGCGAAGTCCGCGTGTTCCGCGGTAAATGAGGTGATACTCGGTCTTGCTCCGCCACCTTGCTGCCGCAGCGGGCCGAGTGAAGGCGATGTCATGGACGGGCGATCACGTACCTCCCATCCATCCCTCGGCTAAGGACCCCAGGGCAATGAGCACTCCACCAACGACCATCCCCGCCTCACTCATGGAGACCAGCCAACGAGGTCCGTGAGTCAGCAGGACAACTGCAAAGCACGCCAATGAACTCAGTCCTACACCCCAACCCCAAAGGACCACTCGCCGCGCCTTGCGAACAGGCGTTAGCGGCTGCCCTTTCGCAGCCCACTCCCTCGCAATCAAGCGACGCATGGACTCGACGCCTGCCAGAACCAAAAGGAGCCTACCCCACCTTCCTTTGCGGGTCGTCTGAAGACGGCCTCATCCCCGATTCTGACTTTCGGGCGGGACAGGTCCTTCGGAAGTAGGCGTCCGCATCGCAGGTCTCACCATTGGGCAGGAGGCAGCTACTGGTCTCGGTCGAGGTGTTGCGCTGGCCAGTCGTTGCATATTTGCCGCCGGTAATCCCGCAGAAACGCGATGCCGGGGTCACGAATCCCGTCACCCGAATCCCGCCGACCGGGCACTCACCCCGAAGGAGGGCCCACTCTTCGCATTGATGATTCTCGGGGAAGTTGCAGACGCCAAACTGCCCACCGGTCGGATCTTCCTCGATCGCCAGGGTTCCACCCTTGTCGACGCAGTTCTTCGAGGCCGGGTTGGCGAGCCGTACGCCGGCCGTCGTATCGGCCGCCGGCTTCTCTGCTGAGCCTGGTTTTCGCCTGCAGCCGGCAAGCACGACGATGACCGTCTGCACGGGCAATGCATGCCCGATCACAAGCCTACTCACGCCGAATCTCCCGGTTCCGGACCTCGTTGCGCTCCGGGTTTGCCAGGAGACGCTCGGTGAAGTCCACCCGCTCTGTCAGTTCGGCCACTTCGGCGCGCAGGGCGTCCAGTTCCTGGAGTACCTCCTGGGACAGGCTGGCCCGCTCTTCGGGCTCGATCTCCCAGCTTGCCACCCGGCGACCCTCGGCGTCGTAGAACCCGCCGGCGGCCACGACGATCAGGTCGTACAAATACCAGATCCCCAACCCGCCCAGCGGTCGCCGCCATCAGAATGCCGGACCGGGTTCGGCCGGTATAGAACCGATGCGCACCAAAGGGGCCGAGGAGTCCGGCCAGCACGAGAGTGACGAGGCGGGATTTGTCGGAGTATTCGGAGGTCATGGCTGAAAAAATGCCGCGGGCGCGAGCCCGCGGCTAGTCGTAACAAGAAGCCCATCGTCCGGCAGGCGCTGGAGGCGCCTGCCGGGGATGAGCTGGATCACTGCGATGCTGACTGCGAGGTGGCCAGATCGCGGATTGACGTAGCCACCGTGCGGACCTTGGCCTGGTCTGCCGCTCCCGCTACGTCGTTGTCGATCTGGGTGGCGAGTTTGGTCAGGGCATCCTGCCGGGCCTGCCCGGTCAGCTTCTCGGCCTGGTCCAACTGGCTTCTGATCGAAGACAGCTTCGAAGCCGAGAGCCCCTTCGAGCGCTCGAGCTGGTCGAGATAGGCCCGGGTCACCGACGAAGCTCGGCGGCCAGGTGTAGCTTGGGCTGATCCTGCACGTTCAGATAGTCCAGGCGGACCGACTTGGCCGCGTCGATCTCATTCTGCGAGATGAGGCCGCTCGGCGTCAGCTCGTAAATGTCCAGCCCGCGGGCGATCTCGGAGCTGACGATGTACGCCGTTGTACCAGTACGCCGACCAGGACCCGGCCCCTACCATCTTGGTCGAATCCATCGGACCCCGGTCGAAGATACGCGATCTCCTTGGGATGCGCCGGATCGGTCCAGTCGAAGACCGAGATCCCGCCCTGATACCAGGCCTGCACCATCACGTCGCGGCCCGGAATCGGAATCAGCGACCCGTTGTGGGCGACGCAATTCTCGAACTGGGTCTGGGCCGCCGGCATCTTGTAGTAGCTGCCGAAGGTCATCTTGTTGTCCTTGAGCGGTGAAGATTGCGTCCGCGCCCCACTCGTACTTGTCGGTCGCGCGGCAGCGCGGCTGGCCACCGCCGCCCCACTCATCGGAGAACAGCAGCTTGGTGCCGTCGTTGTTGAAGGTGGCCGAGTGCCAGAAGGAGAAGTTCGAGTCGGACACCGCGAAGATCCGCTTGGGATTGGCCACGTCGTGGATGTCCAGCAGGAGGCCGTAGCCGCCGCAGGCGCCGCCGGCCAGTCCGATCGTCGGGTAGACGGTGATGTCGTGGCACTGGGTCGGCCCGGGACGAGGACAGCTCCCGGAGGCGGAGGCGGGCCGACGATCTTGGCCACGATGCCGGGGATGGCCTCGCGAAGCGCCGCGCTGTCGGCGGCGGTCGGTGCGCCGCTGCCGCCGCGCGCCTTCACCACGCTGTCCAGCATCGGGTTGATGAATCCGAGCGGCAGCACCATCTCCTGCCCGTTGACCATCGCCGTGTAGCCACCCTTGGCCTTGGCCTCGGCCACGGCCTTGGCCGCCGCGGCGACATCTTCCTTGGTCTCGCCGTGGCGCGGCCGGTGCCACCAGTGAATCGAAGATCCGCGGCGAGCTCACGATCTTCGCGTCCTGCGGCGAGGCCAGCGGAATCTTGATGACCTCGATGCGGAACAGGGCGCTGTTCGGGATTGGAGTCGGGCGGAGCCGAGATGCAGCCGGGCAGCTCGCTGGGAGACCGCACCGGGGCCGAGCCGGAGACGTAGATGTAGACGTTGTCCGTGTCGTTCGGATCGGACACCACGGTGTGGGTGTGCGAGCCGCGGCAGGTCTGGACGTTGGCCAGGTTCTTCGGATTGGCGATGTCGCTGATGTCGAAGATGCGAATGCCGCGCAACCGCTCGGTGCTCACCGTGTCCTGCACGCCCTGCGTCCCGCAGTCCACCCGCCCGCCCAGACCTTCACCCGAGACGAACAGCAGGTTCTTGTAGACCGAGACGTCGCTCTGCGAAGCGGGGCAGAGGAACGCCGTCTCGAGCGTCGGCTTGGCCGGGTTGGAGATGTCCCAGACCTGGTAGCCGTTGTAGTTGCCCTGAATGACGTAATCCGCGTAGAACGTCAGATCGGAATTGGTGACGCCCGCGAAGTGCTCCGAGGCCGGAGTGTTGGAGACCAGCTTGAGATTCCAGGCCGCCGTACCGGCGTCGGTCTCACCGGCCTTGAGGCCGACTCGCGGATCAGGCTTCGGGGCTGTCGTCGACATGCCGGCGGCTGCGATGCCGACGAGGAGGAGCCGGCGCACCCCGAGAGAGTAGCCAGGGCGAGCGTGAGCGCGGCGCAGAGCAGAGCCGCGACCCGGCGAGCGCCCGGACGCCGGGACTTCGATAGACGAACCATGGGGGATTCCAGTGAGAGTGAGAGTAGGTCTGCAGCACGACGGGTGAAGCACGGGGCATCACGGGTTGGCCCCTCCCGGGGGGAGCGCCGCGAGCATCTTGGTCATACGCTCGATTTCGATGGTCTGATCGGCGTTCATGTCGGAAGTGAACTTGAAGACCTGGTCATCCTGGGCGGCCCCGGGTGAAGCTGTACAGCTGCTGCACCATCGTCAGCGCGCCCTGGTGATGCTGAATCATGAAGGTCAGGAAATTCCGGTCGAAATCGACTCCCTGCGACTGGTCCAGCTGCGTCAGCTGCTCGGGGGTCAGCATACCCGGCATCATCATGGTGTGCGACATGCCCGGCATCATGTCGTGCGAAGCATCGGCATCAGGAACCGGCTGCTGCCGATCCCGGAGCCAGCGCTGCATGAAGGCGATCTCGTCGCGCTGGCCAACCACGATCCGCTCACACAGCGCGGTGAGCGACGGGCTGGCGCCGTGAGTCGGTGCCCATCCGGCCATGAGAACGGCCTGGGCGTGGTGGCCGATCATCCCGGTCATGAAGTGCACGTCGGCCGCGGTGTAGCGCTGGCGGACGCTGTCGGAAATCGGTTTGACCGTCGGAGCGCTGGTCTGCGCTCCCGAGGTGGCTGCGGGAGCGGGAGCAGGTGCCGCGGGTCCGGTGACCCCGTCGCATGACTGCAGGCCATGGCCG
The DNA here is from genome assembly GCA_963788625.1 of uncultured Gemmatimonadales bacterium. Lineage (GTDB taxonomy): Bacteria > Gemmatimonadota > Gemmatimonadetes > Gemmatimonadales > GWC2-71-9 > DATBGE01. The sequence continues at coordinate 2,351,148 of CAWBHB010000001.1, forward strand.
CGACGTGCCAGGAAGCCCAGGGCAGTACGTTGCGCGCGTTCGAACTTGTCATGCTATGAGTCTCCCATTGGACTGGGCGACAGTGCCGGTGGTTGCGATGGGCGCAGCGAGGGGATCGATTGTGGCGTGACCATATAACGCAGAGGCCTACCTGGAGTTTCGCGCGAGGCGAGGGCCACCGCGCTAGGCCGGAAAGTAAACGAGTGGACAAGCCCTGGAAGGGCCCGGTATGGATGCCCCGAACGCCAGGTTCGCTCATCCGCATCGAGGATCTGCGTCACCGCACCGACTCGCGGAGAGCTAGATATTGCAAGGACTTAGCCGCGACGGTCCGATCCGGCGTGGCTTCCGCCGTGTCGATTTCGGGCCCCTCGTTCGACGTGATGGTAGAGCAGTGGATGAGCCGGTCGAGTCCGGCCACCCGGCTCCCGACAAAAACCATAGAGGAACCGACAATGCGAGTCATGGTCCTGATCAAGGCCGACAAGAATAGCGAAGCCGGCGTCCTGCCGGATGAAGAGCTGTTGACCGAGATGGGCAAGTTCAACGAAGAGCTGGTGAAGGCCGGCATCATGCTGGAGGGAGAAGGTCTCCATCCCAGCTCCAAGGGAGCGAGAGTGAGGTTCTCCGGGACCAAGCGCACCGTGATCGACGGGCCCTTCGCGGAGACGAAGGAGCTGATCGCGGGGTTCTGGATTTGGAAGGTGACGTCGCTTCAGGAAGCGATCGACTGGGTAAAGCGCTGCCCCAACCCGATGGAGGGCGAGACCGAGGTGGAGATCCGGCCGATTTTCGAAGCGGAAGATCTGGGGGCCGGTTTCACTCCCGAGCTGAGAGAACAGGAGCAGCGGCTGCGGGAGCAAATCGCCTCCCAGAAGGCCTGAGCCTGACGGAGTAGACTTGAACCGAAAGCGAGCACCCCGTGCGATTCATGATGCTGATGATCCCCAAGGGCTACGAGAAGGCCACGCCTGGAACCTCTCCGGACGCCGCCGCCGTGGCCAGGATGATGAAATACAACGAGTCCCTCCAGAAGGCCGGGGTGCTGCTTGCTCTCGACGGGCTGCATCCCCCCTCCATGGGCGCCCGCGTCTCGTTCCCCGGCGGAAAGCCCAAGGTGACCGATGGGCCCTTCGCCGAGGCGAAGGAGGTGCTCGGCGGCTACTGGATGATCCAGGTCGGGTCGAAGGAGGAGGCCATCCAGTGGGCATCGCGCTGCCCGGCTTCCGAGAATGAGGTGATCGAGGTCCGGCAGGTGCAGGAGCTGTCGGACTTCCCGCCCGATGTGCAGAAGGTCGCGAGCCGGCTTCCCGAAATGCAGCGAAAGGGAGCCTAGCCCATTCGCGCCGGTTGATCAGGCTTGCATGGAAAGTGGTGGGTGATGTGATTGGTGGCCATGACGGCCACCGAGACCCATCGCACCATCAACGCGGTCTGGAGGATCGAATCGGCCCGGATCATTGCGGGGATCGCCCGCATGGTCCGGGACGTGGGCCTGGCGGAGGACCTGGCGCAGGACGCGCTGGTGGCGGCCCTGGAGCAGTGGCCGGAGTCAGGGGTCCCGGATAACCCGGGAGCCTGGCTCATGGCCGTCGCCAAGCGCCGCGCGATCGATCAGTTCCGCCGCCGGACCCGGCTCGATCGCAAGGAACCCGAATTGACCATCGAGGTGGCGGACCAACTGGAACGGTCGGCCCCCGATCCCGATTCGGCGATCGATGAGGACATCGGCGACGATATGCTGCGCCTGATGTTCACGGCCTGCCATCCGCTGCTCTCGACCGAGGCCCGTGTCGCCCTGACACTCCGCCTCGCTGGGTGGACTCACCACGCCAGAGATCGCCCGGGCCTTTCTGGTTCCCGAGTCGACCATCGCGCAGCGGATCGTTCGGGCGAAGCGCACGCTCGCCGAGGCGAAGGTTCCCTTCGAAGTCCCCAGGGAAACCGAACGGGCCGCTCGATTGGCCTCCGTGCTGGAGGTCATCTATCTCATTTTCAACGAGGGCTACACTGCCACAGCGGGGGAGGATTGGACCCGACCCGCCCTGTGCGAGGATGCCCTGAGGTTGGGCCGGATCCTGGCGGAGCTGGTTCCCGAAGAGCCCGAGATTCACGGTCTGGTCGCGCTCATGGAAATCCAGGCCTCCCGCCTTCGCGCCCGGACCGGTCCCGGCGGCGAGCCGATCCTGCTGCTCGACCAGAATCGGGCGCTGTGGGACCAGCTCCTGATTCACCGGGGGCTGGCGGCTCTCGAACGGGTCGAGGCCCTGGGGGGAAGCCTCGGACCGTATGCGCTCCAGGCAGCAATCGCCGCATGCCATGCCCGGGCGCGAGAGGCGACCGACACCGACTGGCGGCGGATCGCATCGCTGTATGGTGCCCTCGCCCAGTTGGTGCCGTCCCCAGTGATCGAGCTGAACCGGGCCGTCGCAGTTGGGATGGCGGAGGGGCCCGCAGCCGGACTCGAGCTGGTGGAGGCCCTGTCCGAAGAGGCCTCCCTCAAGAATTACCACCACCTGCCCACCGTTCGAGGCGACCTCCTCGCGAAGCTGGGGCGGCTAAAGGAAGCCCGCTCAGAGTTCGAGCGGGCAGCGAGTCTCACTCGGAACGCCCGCGAGCGGGAGCTGCTGCTCGAAAGAGTCCGGTCCTGTTCCGCTGGCGGCGAGACCTAGCCGCCCGCCATCGCTCCGACTACGAGGAAGGGCTCGTCTCCCTTCACCACTGCCTCCGGCAACGGAGTGTCCGGAGTCTCGTGCGAGAGGTCCTGCTGGCAGGCAAAGAAGCGAATGAAGGCCCGCCGTTGCCGGGTGACCTGATCTCGAATGGTTCCCCGCAGCATGGGATACGAAGTCTCGAGCGCGTCGAGCAGCGTCTGCTGAGTGGCGGGTTCGGGGACTCGGAGTGCTACCTCGCCCTCCACCCGTGCCAGAGTCCGCAGGTGCTGCGGCAGCTCGACGCGGATCATTTGAGCGTCTGAACCTCGACCGAGAGCACCGGCGGAAGATCTCGGACGATCGCGGCCCAGGTATTACCCGCATCGGGCGAAGCGTAGACCTGACCGCCGGTGGTTCCGAAGTAGACTCCGCAGGAATCAAGCGAATCCACCGCCATGGCGTCGCGCAACACGTTCACATAGCAGTCGCTTTGCGGTAATCCTCTGGTCAGCGCCTCCCACTCGTCTCCGCCCGTCCGGCTCCGGTAGACCCGGAGCTTCCCGTCCGGGGGTAGTGCTCGGAGTCGCTCTTGATGGGGACTACATAGATCGTCTCCGGTTCGTGGGCGTGCACATCGATTGGGAAACCGAAGTCAGTCGGCAGATTGCCGCTCACTTCCCGCCACGATTCGCCCCCATCGTCGGTGCGCATTACGTCCCAGTGTTTCTGCATGAACAGGACTTGGGGACGGGAGGGGTGCATCGCGATCCGGTGGACACAGTGGCCGACCTCGGCGTCCTGGTCCGGGAGCTGGGCCGAGCGGAGTCCGCGATTGATCGGACGCCAGCTTTCGCCACCGTCGTCGCTGCGGAATGCGCCCGCCGCGGAGATCGCGATGAAGATTCGTCCGGGATTGGCGCGATCCAGGAGGATGGTATGCAAGCATAGCCCTCCGGCGCCCGGCTGCCATCCAGGACCCGAGCCATGCCGTCGAAGACCTGGAAGCTCCTGCCAGGTCTGCCCCCCGTCGGTCGAACGGAAGAATGCCGCGTCTTCCACGCCGGCGTAGACGGTATCCGGGTCCGTGAGCGACGGCTCGAGGTGCCACACCCGTTTGAACTCCCATGGGTGCGGCGTCCCGTCGTACCACTGGTGAGTGCCGGCCACGCCTTCGTACTCGAACTTGTTCCCCACCGCATCCCAGGTCTTCCCCCCGTCGTTGGATCGCTGAATGACTTGCCCGAACCAGCCACTGGTCTGCGAGACGTAGAGGCGGTTTTGGTCCGCCGGAGAGCCCTTGAAGTGGTAGATCTCCCAGCCACCGAAGTGGGGGCCGCTGACTTCCCAGCGGGCTCGCTTTCCGTTCGCGGTCAGCACAAAAGCGCCTTTGCGCGTGCCGACCAGTACCCGCACTCCGCTCATTCCGCGCTCCTTTCCGTTCTCGGCCGGGGCCGTCGTGATTTCGGCACCTGCCCTCACGATCTCCCGATCTCGAGCCGGTGTCAACGCGAAGAAGTTGCGATTTGACGCTCGCATTACAGCGAGTCGCGCCCCGAGGTGGAAATGATCTGGCGACCCCCACGTTAACCCGTATATTCACGCTGCATCGGGGGAAAACCTGCAGGCAATGCTGGCAGGGAGCGCCTATGGCTACTGCGAAGCTGGCCGGACCTACGTCCAGTGGGGTAGCGGGATAATGCCTGGCCTCTTTGAACGCCTGGGCGAGGCGCTCGCGTCCCGCTACAAGATCGAGCGGGAACTGGGGCAGGGCGGGATGGCGAAGGTCTTCCTGGCCCACGACCTCAAGTACGAGCGCGCGGTCGCCGTGAAGGTGCTCCGCCCCGACCTCGCCGCCGATGTGGGAGCAGCGCGGTTCCTGCGCGAGATCCAGATCGCCGCTCGACTCCACCACCCTCACATCCTGCCGCTCTACGACTCGGATCAGGCCGACGGGCTGGTCTACTACGTCATGCCCTACATCGAGGGCGAGACGCTTCGCGCAGCGTCTCGCTCCGGGAACGTCAGCTCCCGGTGCCCGAGGCGCTCCAGATCGCTCGCGAGGTGGCGGACGCGCTGAGCTACGCGCACAGCTGCAACGTGGTCCACCGCGACATCAAGCCGGCCAACATCCTGCTGGATGCGGGGCACGCGCTGGTGGCGGACTTCGGCATCGCCCGGGCCGTCGGCGGCGCGCAGACCTCCACCGGGCACGTGATCGGCACTCCGGCCTACATGAGCCCGGAGCAGGTCGACGGAAGCGAGTACCTCGACGGGCGGAGCGACATCTACAGCCTGGGCTGCGTGCTGTTCGAGATGCTGACGGGCGAGCCGCCCGTTCCGGGGCTCTACCGTCACGGCCATCATCGCGAACCGGTTGACCTCCCCGGTCCCTTCGGCGCGCGCAGTTCCGCGAGCTGGTCCCCGAGGCGGTGGATGCCGCGGTCAGGAAGGCGATGGCCAACCTGCCGGCCGACCGTTTCACCTCGGCCACCCAGTTCGCCGAAGCGATTGGAACCGCAGCCACCACCGCGATCGCGGTGGGTGCGGCCCAGGCCATTGCTCAGGAGGTCGCCGGGACCGCGAAGTCGGTCGCCGTGCTGCCGTTCGAGAACATGAGCACCGATCCCGAGAACGAGTACTTCAGCGACGGGATCACCGACGACATCATCGCCCAGCTCTCCAAGATCAGCGCGCTCAAGGTGATCTCCCGGACGTCCTCGATGCAGTACAAGAAGACGACCAAGAAGATCACCACGATCGCGGAAGAGCTCGGCGTTGGATCGATCCTCGAGGGAAGCGTGCGCAAGGCGGGGCCGCGGGTCCGGATCGTCGTCCACCTGGTGGATCCCCGCACCGAGAAGCATCTGTGGGGCGAGACCTTCGACCGTCAGCTGACCGACGTCTTCGAAGTGCAGAGCGAGGTCGCGCAGCAGATCACCGGAGCACTCTCGGTGACCCTGTCTCCGGAGGAGAAACAGCGGGTCGAGAAGAAGGCGACCGGCGACGCCGACGCTTACAACCTGTACCTGCTGGGCCGGTTTCACGCCAACAAGTGGTCCGAAGCGAACGTGCAGAAGGGGATCGAGTACTTCCAGGAGGCCATCGCGCAAGGATCCCGACTACGCGGTCGCGTACGCCGGTCTGGCCGACGCCTACGAGCTGCTCAGCATCGGGTTCGGCTCCAAGCCGCCGGTCGAGTACCTGGCGCAGGCCAAGGCCATGGCCTTGAAGGCGCTGGAAATGGACGACACGCTGGCCGAGGCTCACACCTCGCTGGCGTACGCCCGGTGGCTGGGAGACCTGGACTGGTCCGGCGCCGAGCGGGAGTTCAAGCGCGCGCTCGAGCTCAAGACCAGTTACGTCATGGCCCACGAGTGGTACGCCGAGTACCTGGCGGCGCTCGGCCGGCACGACGAAGCGCTGCGGAGATCAAACGGGCCCAGCAGCTCGACCCCCTGTCCGTCCCGGTGACCCGAGCGGTCGGCTGGGTGCTCTATTTCGCCCGCCGCTACGACCAGGCCATCGAGGAGCTGCAGAAGGCGCTGGCGATGGATCCCGAGTTCCTCGGCGCACGCCTGGTGCTCTGGTGGGTATACGTCGCCAAGGGGGCGCACGAGATCGCGATCGCCGACATCCGAAGGGAGCTCGAGCGCCCCGGGCTCCGCACCGTGAAGAAGCTGATGCTGGCCTATGCCTGCGCGGCCGGCGGGGAACAAGGAGGAGGCCAACGGGATCCTCTGGGAGCTGGAGGCCAAGCTGGCGGGCGAGAACCGGTTGGCCCTGCTCTCGGCACTCCTGTTCACGGCGCTCGACATGAAGGATCGGGCGTTCCAGCAGTTGCATCGGGCCTACGAGCTTCGCGAACCCGGATTACTCTTCCTGAAGGTGGCGCCGTGGCTTGATCCCCTCCGGTCCGACCCGCGCTATGGCGCGCTGGTGGAGCAGTTGGGACTTGGTTGACCGGACCGGTGCCTCCCGCCCGATGTCAGGGCAGCAACATCCACTCGATCATCATCCCGCAAGGGAGTTCTCAGACCAGGGAGGTTCAAACGTGACGCGCAATCGGGGACTCCCCTTCTTGCCCACCTCTCTCCGGCTCACCGGCCTCACGGCCTGGGTCGCGCTTGCTCTCGGTTGCGGTGGAAAGCCGGATGCCAAGCCTGCGGGCGGAACGGCCGCCGGCGACTCAGGCTCGCAAGCCGCTCATCGCCCTGATTCGCGCCGCCGACTGGATGGGCAGCGAGTGGAGCGAGGACGCGATCCGGGTGGGTCTCCTCGAAGCCGACATGGAGGCGGGCCGGGACTACGAGCTCAAGATCTCCAGCGCCCAGGGCGACCTCGCCACGCTCCCGAGCCTGATCGACGCCGCGGTCGACGCCAAGGCCAAGGTCATCGTGACCCTGCAGGACGCGACCCTGCAGGCCGCGGTGCAGCGCGCCAAGTCGGTGCCGATCGTCTTCAACCTCCTCTCCGATCCGTTCGCCGCCGGTGCGGGCACCAGCGACTCGAACCACCTCGCCAACATCACCGGCGTCTACTCCCCCGGCTTCGGCGATCCGGAGCAGACCAAGCGGGTGGAGCTGATCCAGCGCATCCTGCCCAAGGCGAAGCGGCTCGGCGTCCTCTTCAGCCCGGAGGAACAGCTGTCGGTCATCTTCAAGGACCGGATGACCAAGGCCGCCGAAGCGGCGGGGATGAAGGTGACCGCGTCACCCGTGGGGAACGTGGGTGAAGTGGGAGACGTCACCCGTTCGCTCTGCGGCAGAAGGTCGATGCGATCGAGCTGTTCGGAAACGCGGCCCATGCCGGCGTTCGGCGCGCTCATCAAGGTGGCGAAGGAGTGCAAGGTGCCGGTCTTCTCCCCGTCGCCCTTCGAGGTGATGCAGGGTGCCATCGCCTCCTTCTATCCGGACTTCCAGGAAGGTGGCGTGGTGGCGGGCAAGATGATCGCGCGGGTCCTCAAGGGTGAGAGCCCCGGGACGATCCCGTTCTACCGGCTGGTGACCACCAAGATCGCGGTCAATCCGGCCGACGCCGGGAAGATGGGCGTCACGGTGTCCTCCCGACGTCGTGAAGCAGGCCGACACGGTCGTGGGTGGAGGTGCCCAGCCGCAATGAAGATCGACAGCCGCCCGGGACGGAGGCTCGGCAGTCCTGCAGCTGGAGGGACGCCTCGACCGGGAATGGGCCGAACATCTTTCGGACACGCTGGAGGACCTGCTCCAGGACGGAGTCCGGTCCCTGAGTATCGACTTCTCGGGCGTGACCTACGTCAGCTCCGAGGCGACCAAGGTCCTGACCCGGTGGCAGCAGGAGCTGGCCGTCCTTCGTGGGGAGGTCCAGCTCACCTCGCTCCCGCCGGCGGTGCGCGAGGTGTTCGAGATCGCCGGGTGGGACCCCGACCTCGGTTCCGGCAGCCGAGGCGGGCCTCGCAGCGGGGAGATGCGCCGCTCCTACTGGCACACCCGGGCCGATATCGCGGCCAACGGCGACTTCGAGTTGTCCTCCTGCACGCCGCCGGCACGCTCACCTGTCGCCTGCGTCGGCGATCCCGCCCAGCTCACCCGCGGCCCATCGGCCCCGGATCACTGCCAGGCCGTCTCGTTTCCCGATTCCACATTCGGACTCGGCATCGGCGCGATCGGCGGGAGCTATGACGGATTGCCGCGACCGGATCGGCGAGCTGATCGCCGTCGCCGGCTGCATGGCGTATTTCCCCAGCGACGGCGCCCGCATGGCGGACTACCTGGTGGGCGGCGGAAGCCGGTCCTCCCCGCGGCCGTGCTCGCCTCGGGGCTGATGTGCGAAGGCGGGTTCTCTCAGCTGGTGCGATTCAGCGTCCGGCAGGAGGCCGAGGCGGTCCCGCTGTCCGAGCTCGCGGCCATCGCGCTCGAGGCCACGGGCGGAGCGCCCGCCGGTCTCGTGGTCGCGGGGGAAACGGTGGGACTCTGCGGTGCCCGACTCCGACGCTCGCCGGCCCGGGGGAGACGCCGCTCCAGTTCGAGGTGCCCGCGGTCCGCGACTGGTTGTGGTTCGCGCCGGAGCGGACCCACGCCGTGACCACGTCGCTCATCGCCGGGGTGGTGGCCCGGTCGCCGGAGGGACCGCTCGCCGAACATCTCCGTCCTCTGGCCGCGACGGGAGATCTCTTCGGCCACCTCCACGCCGCGGTGTTTTCCTATCATCCGCTGCCCAAGCGCACCGTGGAGCTCACGGCATTCCTGCGGGGACTCTTCGCCAACCATCAGTTGCGTGACGTCCTGCACCTGGTGTGGGATGACCGGGGCGACGGCGCGGTGGGGGAGAGCGCGCTGCTCCGCGGGGTCGGCTGGATCGCACCCATCACCCAGTTCAACTGAGCCCCGGCTGTGAACCTGCTGATCGGAGCGGCGACGATCGGGCTCATTCTCGCGCCGCTCGCCCTCGGCGTCTTCATCAGTTACCGGATCTACCACGTTCTCGATCTGACCACCGACGGCTCCTTCGGGCTCGGCGCGGCCGTCGTCGCCGCGCTCCTGGTCCGCCAGGTCGATCCGCTGGCCGCGACGATGCTGGGGATCTTCGGAGGAATCGGGGCAGGGGCGATCACCGGCACGCTTCATACCCGGTTCCGGGTGAGCGCTCTGCTCGCCGGGGTGCTGACCACCACCGGCCTATATTCGGTGAATCTCTTCGTGATGGGCAGCGGCAACGTCAATCTTGCCTCCGCCGAGAGCCTGTTCACCCGGACCGAACGGATCGGCCAACGGCTCCTGGGTATTCCCGAAAGCGTCACCCTGTTGGGAACCAGTGTGAGCGGGGGCAGCCTGTCCGGCCTGGTCATGATGGCGGTGCTGGCGGCGGCCCTCGCGATCCTCCTGTCCCTCTTTCTCGCTACCGATCTCGGACTCGCGCTCCGCGCCGCCGGCAACAATCCGCCGATGGCCAAGGCGCTGGGCATCGACGTGGACCGGATGGTGGTGGTGGGACTCGGCCTCTCCAACGGACTCGTCGCGCTCTCCGGCGGACTGCTCGCCCAGTATTGAAGGCTTCGCGAACATTCAGATGGGGATCGGAGCCATCGTCACCGGGGTGGCGACCCTCATGGTCGGGGAGACGCTGTTCGGTAAGCGCCCGTTGGCGCGGTGGATCGCCGGCGCGGTGGGCGGCGCGGTGGTGTTCCGTCTGGTGGTAGCAGCGGCAGTGCGAGCCGGGCTCAACCCGGACGCCCTGAAGCTGGTGACCGCGATCTTCGTTCTCGCGGTGCTGATCCTGCCGGGGGTGTTGAGCCGCGCCCGGGCGCGGAAGGCGGAAGGCGTCGGTCAGCATGCCTGAGGTCGCGCTTCGGCTGCAGGACGTCTCGCACCTCTTCCATGCGGGCACACTGAATGAGGTTCGTGCGCTCGATCGAGTGGACCTTGAACTGGCGCGGGGCAGCTTTGCCGTGGTGGTGGGTGCCAACGGTTCGGGGAAGTCGAGTCTGTTGGGAGCCATCGCCGGAAGCCTGCCCCGGACTCGTGGCCGGATCTATCTGGATGGGCAGGAGGTCACGCACTGGCCGGAGCAGCGGCGAGCCCAGCTGATCGGCCGGGTATTCCAGAACCCGTTCACCGGCACCGCTGCCGATCTGACCGTGGCGGAAAACCTGACACTGGCGGCGCGGCGCGGCGGCCGACGTTTGTTGCGTCCGGCCCTCGGTGTCGAGCGGAGGCGAGCCATCCAGGAGCAGGTCGCGCGACTGGGCATGGGACTCGAGCAGCGGCTCGATACCCCCATCGGATTACTCTCGGGTGGCCAGCGCCAGGCGCTGACCGTCCTGATGGCGACCATGGTGAAGCCGACCCTGCTCCTGCTCGATGAACACACCGCGGCGCTCGATCCTCGCAGCGCGGAGCTGGTGGTCAAACTCACCCAGGAGGTCATCACCGCCGGCGGACTCACGACGCTGATGGTCACTCACTCGCTGGCCCAGGCAGTTCAATTGGGAGACCGAGTGCTGGTCATGCATCGAGGGAAGATGGTCTACGACATCCCGGACGTGCGACGGCAGCGGCTGGCGGAAGACGACCTGTTGCAACTGTTCGATCAGTTGCGCTGGGCCGACCGGCTGGATGATTCGGCAGCCACCATGCTGCGCCACGGCTATGTCTAGGACTGAGCGGCTCAGCCACTCCATCAGCGCCCATCATGCCGACCTCTGACGATCCCTCTCCGTCGGCGCGCTCCGTACGCTCGTCGAGCGGACGGTTCTCGGTTCCGGTTCCGGTCATGCTGGCCGAGGCCATCAGCGAGCGCTACACGCTGGAGCGGGAGCTGGCTCGGGGTGGGATGGCGACTGTCTATCTGGCCCAGGACCATCAGAAGCCGCAGGCCGTCGCCATCAAGGTGATGCACCCCAAACTGGCCACTGTGTTGGGCGCCGAGCGGTTTCTCCGCGAGATCAGGGTGGCCCGGTCGATGGAGCATCCGCTCATCGTTCCGCTTCTCGAGTCAGGCAATGCCCGTGGCCTTCTGTACTATGTCATGCCGTACATCGATGGCGAGTCGCTCTTCGAACGGCTGCAGCGGGAGCGTCGGCTTTCAGTCGACGATGCGCTGAGAATCACCCGGGACGTGGCCGAGGCCCTGGGATACGCCCACGCGCGCGGAGTGCTGCACCGCGACGTGAAGCCGGAGAACATCCTCCTGGCCGATGGGCGCGCGCTGGTGGCGGACTTCGGGCTGGCACGAGCCATCGGGGCCGCGGATTCCCGCAAGCTGACCGCGACCGGCGTCATCGTGGGAACCACCTTCTACATGAGCCCGGAGCAGCTGCGGGAGGATAAGGACATCGATCAGCGGTCGGACATCTACGGCCTGGGCTGCCTCCTCTTCGAGATGCTCACGGGCGGTCCGCCGTACGTCGGTACATCGCTGAAGGAGGTGGTTGGGAAGATATTGCTGGCGCCGGTTCCGTCGGTGCGGCGGCTGAATTCCACCGTGTCCCAGGAGATTGATCAAGCGGTGAGCCGAGCCCTGGCCAAGGCCGCGGCCAATCGGTTTTCCACCATGCAGGAATTCGCGGCCGCTCTGCCTCGACCGGGAGGGGAATCGACACCGCAGAGGTGATCATTCTGGAGTCCAGGTGGGATGAGCGCCGAATAACCCCTCCACGATACCGATCCGGTAGGCGAGAAAGAGCCCGAAGGCGAGGCTCAGCACACCGGAAGACACCCGCAGCACCCCCTGCAGATTGGTGAACCGTTGCTGAGTCCGCACCAACGGTAGAGCGATCGCCACCGTGATGAGCATCATCCCCACGATCGTGCCGAGCCCGAATACCAACAGGTAAAGAATCGACCAGCTCGGGGTCCTGATGGTGGCGAGGACCAGCAATGCGACCGCCGCCGAGCCGGCCAGTCCGTGCACGACTCCGACGATGAGCGGCCGGAGCAGCTGGTAGATCCCGACCGATCCGAGCTGACGGTCGAGCCAGCCCAGCGGCGTCCGCTGCGGATCGTGCGGATGTACCTCGGGGTCGTGCGCGTGAATGTGATTGTGGACGTAATCGCCATGGCTGTGGGCGTGAGCGTGAAGCTGAGCCGGCCGGCCATTCTCGGGCGTGATCGCCTTGGAGACCCACTGCATGAGGCCGGTCAGGTTCATGATGCCCAGCAGGATCAGCATCAACCCGACCGACAGCTCGAGGGAGAGCCCGACCCGGGCTGGGATGACCCAACCGAACAAAATGATCCCGGAACCCACCACCATGATCGTCAGGGTATGACCCAGGCCCCACACGGCGCCGATCAACGCGGCGCTGCCGGTGCTGCGGGAGCGGGTCACGATGGTGGACACGGCGATCACATGATCGGGATCGGTGGCATGCCGCATCCCGAGGAAGAATCCCAGGGCAAGAATGGGCAGCAGACTAGTCACAATGCGCCTTCGGAGCCCGGGATCATGGGAGATTTGAGCGGCTTATCCTCAGGCAAATTAGGTACCCGTGGAGTCACACGCCAGCGAGGGGGGTGGCGGGAAGGTGTGATCTTGACGCTCACATCTTGACAATCAAGAGGAGAGCCCTATAATAGCCACACGTACCACGTACCACGTACCACGTACCACGTACCACGTACCACGTACCACGTACCACGTACCACGTTTCACCCGGAGCCTCCGTGGACCGACCCAATACCGACGTGATCCAGGGCACCCTGGACATGCTCATCCTGAAGACCCTGAGCCTGCAGCCCATGCACGGCTTCGGCATCGCCCGGCGCATCGAGCAGGTCTCCCGCGGGTCATTCAAGGTGAACCCGGGCTCGCTGCTCACCGCGCTGCAGCGACTCGAACGGGCGGGGTGGCTGGATTCCGAGTGGCGTCAGACCGAGAACTCTCGCCGCGCCAAGTTCTACAACCTCACCAGAGCGGGGCGGAAACAGCTCGACGTGGAGACGGCAGACTGGACCCGGCGGGTAGCAGCCGTGACCCGGCTGCTCAACGCAGAGGGATAAACCATGTCGTTCTGGCGCCAGCTCACCCATGGGCTGCGGGCTCTGGTCAATCGTCCCGCCGCCGATCAGGACATTTCGGATGAGGTCGAGGATTATTTCGAGCGCTCGGTCGCCGCTCACCGGGCGGCGGGCCTCTCCGTGGAAGAAGCGACTCGGGCCGCCCGGATGGAGCTGGGCAGTGTCGCTACACGTGAAGGAACAAGTGCGGGGATACGGCTGGGAGAACCTGATCGAGACCTTACTGGCCGACCTCCGCTATGCCGCGCGCCGGCTGCGCGCTTCCCCCGGCTTCACCGCCGTCACGGTGCTCACCCTCGCAATCGGTGTTGGTGCCACGACCGCGATCCTCAGCGCGGTGAACCGGATCATCTTCCACCCGCTTCCATATCCGAATGCCGAGCGGATCCTCATGGTCTGGGACATCGGCGAGGGAGGTTCCCGGCTCGACGGCACCTTCGGCACTTACAACGAGCTGGTGCAACGGAGCCATTCGTTCGAAGCCATGGCGTCGGTTAAATCATGGCAGCCAACGCTGACCGGCGGAGCCGAGCCGGAAATGATCGACGGCCAGCGGGTCAGCGCGAGCTATTTCAAGGTGCTGGGCGTGAGGCCCGCCCTGGGCCGGGATTTCGCCGAGGCCGAGGATCGGGGCGACGGTCCCCGGGTCGTGATTCTCAGTGACGGCCTCTGGCGCCGCCGCTTCGGTGCGGACCCCACGATCGTGGGCCGAACCATCACCCTGAGCGACAATCCGTATCTGGTCGCCGGCATCATGCCGAAAGGATTCTCCAGCTCACTGGCTCCGTCAGCCGAGCTCTGGTCCACACTGCAGTACGACCTGACGCAGGGAAGGGCGTGGGGCCATCACCTGCGCATGGTGGGGCGCCTCCGCCCGGGAGTCGGCATCCAGCAGGCGACGGATGAGTTGAACACGATCGCCAGGACGCCGATGCTGGAATTCCCCCGGGCCGAGTGGGCGGCGGTGCAGAGCGGATTCATCGTGGCCTCGCTCCAGGATGACCTCACCCGGGATGTGAAACCCGCCCTGTTCATGATCCTCGGCGCAGTGGTGCTCGTCCTGGCGATCGCCTGCGTGAACGTGACCAACCTCCTGCTTGCCCGCGGTGTCCAGCGCAGCGGGGAGTTCGCGCTCCGGGCGGCTCTCGGCGCCGGACGGCAGCGCCTGATTCGCCAACTGCTTACGGAGAGCCTGCTGCTCGCCGTGATGGGTGGGCTTGCGGGAATGTTCGTCGCGGTGGTCGGTGTGCGTGGATTGGTGGCACTCAGCCCCGCCGGGCTGCCGCGCGCCGGCGAGATCGGGGTGGATGGAACGGTGTTTGTCTTCGGGGCCGCCATCACCACCCTGATCGGCTTGATTGTGGGCATCAGTCCCGCCCTGCAGGCTTCACGCAGTGATCCCCAGGAGAACCTGCGTTTCGGCTCTCGGCGCACCGCCGGCGGTCACCAGCGTACCCGCAGCATGCTGGTCGTGGCCGAAGTAACCCTCGCGGTTGTGCTGCTGGTCTGCTCCGGGCTCCTGCTGAGAAGTCTCCGACAACTGTTCGCGGTCGAGTCAGGATTCGATCCGTCCGGTCTCCTCACTATGCAGATTCAGGTCAGCGGGCACCGGTTCGACGACGACAGCGTCGCAAAGCAGTTCCTCGCCAATGCCATCGAAGCGGTTCGTCAGGTACCAGGCGTCATCGGCGCGGGACTCACCAGCCAATTGCCCTTGAGCGGAGACATCGAACAGTACGGCGTCTTCTTTGAGCCGAATCCGGTTCCGCTGACGGGCGCGGAACAGAGTCCATACCGCTACTCGGTGAGCGCTGATTACCTCCGAACCATGGGGATTCCGCTGCGGCAGGGCCGAATGCTCGACGAGCGGGATAAGGAGGGATCACCTCGGGTCGCGCTGATCAGCGAATCCATGGCGAGGCACCGGCTGCCGGGGATCGATCCCATCGGCCAGCGTCTCACCATCGGCGACGAGAAGCCCTACACCGTGGTCGGCGTGGTTGGTGACGTGAGGCAGGTCTCGCTCGCCCTGGACCGGAACGATGCGGTGTACACTACGGAAGACCAGTGGCGGTTCACCGACCGGGCCATCTCCCTGGTGGTGAAGAGCCGCGGCGATCCTGTCTCCGTTCTGCCGGCGGTACAACAAGCCGTATGGTCGGTGGATCCCGGCCAGGCCATCGTCCGAGTCGCCACGATGGATCACGTGGTCGCGGCTTCAGCCGGTGAACGCCGCTTCGCGCTGACGCTGTTCGAGGCCTTCGCCATTGCGGCGGTGATCCTCGCGGCCGCCGGGATCTACGGAGTGCTGTCGGGCAGTGTCGCTGAGCGAACCCGCGAAATCGGCGTCCGCTCCGCACTCGGTGCGACCCGGGGAAATATTCTGGGGTTGGTGGTGGGGCAGGGCATGACGCTGACCGGCTTCGGCGTCCTGGTCGGCCTCGCGGGCGCGGCAGCCGTCAGTCAGGTCATCGTGGCGATGTTGTTCGGCGTCTCCCATCTCGATCCGATGACCTACTTCGGCGCCATGGCGCTTCTGGCCGCCGTCGGACTGGTGGCCTGCGCGGTGCCGGCCTGGCGGGCGACGCAGGTGGATCCGGCGACGACACTCAGGGCGGAGTAGGGAAAGCAGCCGTCAGCCGTCAGCCGTCAGCCGTTAGCGATTGACCGTCGCTGAGCTGATAGCTGATCGGCTGACAGCTAACAGCTAACAGCTAACGGCTGATGGCTGATGGCTGACGGCTGACGGCTGATGGCTGACGGCTGACCGCTGAACTCCTCACGCCCCAAACGCCCGGGCCACCGCCGTGGCGGTGAACAGAATCGCCAGGAGCAGCACCAGCTGAATGCGGCTCACCATGGCCCAGCGAGCGGCAGTGCTGGTGTCCGGAGTGGCACCGCGGCGTAAGGCCCTGCGCCACCCGGTGAAGGTCATCATTGGGCCCATTTCCAGCAGGAAGATCAGCAGGAACAGGGTCATCTTGAGCCAGAAGACGTGGTTGTGGAGGTAGTAGCTGGTCGGTTTTTCCATGCCGAGGAAGAGGCGGGGAAGGCCGGTCGCGAGCCAGAGGAGGGCCGCCACGCCCCACCACGTATCGGCTCGGAGGACCCGTCGAACCCATGCAGGATTGGCAGCTGCCTGGAGCGAGCGGGCCCGGACATAGATTGCGCCCAGGCCAATTCCGAAGGCCAGCAGATGAATCGAAGCCAGCAGCCAGCGCAGGAACACGGTCACACCCCCTCGAAGAACTCCACCACGCCGGTGTCCAGGCAGTACTCGGCGCCCACGACGCGGAGTCCCTTCCGCTCTACCAGATTCTCCACCACATCCGAGCCGTGCCGCAGCTGATTGGCTGAGGCGCGCACGTTGGCCCGAACCGCTTCCCGTACCAGCGCATCCCGATCGTGTCGCAGAGCGGTGCTCAGCAGCGGCTCTACCGAGGGCCTCACCCGGTCCACGATCGACCGCACATTGCGGGACTCGCTGGTGGATGCCCGGGTCAGCTCCTCCAGAGTAGCCAACACCACACCGCACTGCGTGTGACCCAGGACCACCACGAGGGGAATGCCGAACCGGGCCACCGCGAATTCGACGCTGCCAACCTGCGAGGGCGCGACGATGTTGCCCGCGATGCGGATCACGAAAAGGTCGCCCAGGCCTTGGTCGAAGACCAGCTCCGCCGGGACCCGGGAGTCGGAACAGCCGAGGATGACGGCGAATGGCTCCTGTCCGGGTGCCACTTCGAGTCGCCGGGTTCGGCTGGTGAGGGCGTCGCTGCCGCCGGCCCCGGATACGAAACGGCGGTTTCCCTCCCGCAGACGCTGCAGCGCTTCTTCGGCTTTAGACATTGCTATCTGGTCGAGGTTCGAGACGGCCGGCCAGTCTAAGGAGGAAGGGATCGTAGACCAGGGTGCGGCTGATGTAGCCGTGCCCTTACGTCCCGAGCGAGTCGGCAGAGCGGAGAAAGCCTCGAACCGCGCTGATCATGGCCTCGGGCGCATCCCAGGTCGTGATGTGCGCCGCGCCGGCCAATTCCTGGAAACGGGCACCGCGAATCCGCGCCGCAAAGCCTTTCACCAACTCGGGGCCAACTTCGTCAAACTCTCCCACCGTAAGCAGCGTCGGCACCATGATCCGCGGTAGCAACCCGGTGACATCGTAGCTCTTCAGCGTACCGGTGATGGTAAACTCGCTTGGCCCCTGCATGTAGTTGTAGATCTGCTGGTTGGCGGTGCCGAAGGTGCTGTCCAGATCGGCCGGAACCGGACGGCGAAAGACGTACAGAGAATAGAACGCATTGATGGCATTCTGGTAATCGGGAGCGTCGAATTTCCCCGCGGCCTCGGCTCGCGCCACCGAACGCTGCAGCGAGTCGGGCAGTGTAGTGAGGAGCTGTCGAGCACGCCTCTCGTAGGCCGGGATGTCGAAGACGGGACTGCCGAAAACCAGAGAGGCAACGCGATCGGGGTGGGCCCGATAGTACTCGAACGCCAGGATCGTTCCCCACGAATGTCCCAGCACATGCCACTTGGGGATGCCAAGATGAGAGCGCAACGAATCCAGCTCCTGCACGAAATGCGGGATCGTGAACAGGGTCGTGTCGGTCGTCGGACTCGATTTCCCGCCTCCCAACTGATCGTAGCGGATGACGACCCGGTCGTCGGCCAGGGCTTCGAGCGGCTTTAGATAGAAACTGGAGAAGCCGGGCCCACCGTGGAGCAGCACCACCGGCATGCCAGTTCCACTGCCGGTCACCTTGTACCAGATGGTCCCCCCGGGTACCTCCAGATGCGACTCACCCGGCGTAAGCCGAGGGGAGGAGCTTTTCTCGGGGGAACAGCCCGCAAGGACGAGGAGCAGTGGGAAAATGTCTAACGTACGCACGCGCTCTGGATTCGGTTGGATGTTGAGTCTGACGGTGGCCGGTTAAGGTGCCGCCTAGCTGGTGCGACCGCAAGTTGCGGCGCACAACCCTCGGCGCACTTCGGATGTCTATACCGAATCCCCAACCGGATCATCTATGCGAATCTTGAAGACCACTCGGATGCTTCTCGCGCTCCTCGCTCCCGGGCTTGTCGTGTCGCCCGCCTCTGCTCAGGCCGTCGTCGTCGGAACGACGCAGGAGCAGCTCTGGGACGCCGCGCGGGCTGGAGATACTCTAGCCCTGAAACAGGCCCTCGCTGCTGGAGCCAGGATCGATTCGCTGGACGTGCGACGAAACCCTAACGGCCGCAGAGCCCTCAACTGGGCGGCATGGGATAATCGCGCCGACGCGGTACGGTTCCTCGTGGCAAACGGCGCCACGGTCAATCTCGCAAACATCACGGGCTTCACTCCGCTCCATCATGCCGCCGAGAACGGCAGTCTTGAAGCTGCTGAAGCCCTGCTGAAGGCGGGGGCGGATCCGACCTGGCCCAACAGTGCCGGGGAAACGCCGGCCGAAGTGGCGCGAAAGCGGATGCATCCGGAGGTCGCGGCCGTGATCGAGGCGGCAACGGCCAAGCCCCAGTAATCGTCAGCGCCCAGCTTCGGTGCGCCGCCTCCAGGCTGCGATTGCGGCGCGAATCAGCGGCTTTACACCCGCCTGACGAAGATCCGCTGGGCTCTGGATAGCGACATAGCGGTGAACCTTTCCGCTTCCTTCCAGCAGCCCTCGAGGATCCGGAAGCGAGGCACCGCCCGTCAGGCCCAGTTTCACGCCACCCTGACTCAGGATCAGGGTGCAGATCATGTCCCGATAGCCCTTCCCGTATCCGTAGCCGATCACTCGCGCTTTGACGTCCGGAATCTCGATCGCGCCGGGGAGCATTCCCAGGACCAGCTCACGCGTCGAGTATGCCAGTTCCTGCACCTCCTTCGCGTAGGGCTTGAGCAGAGCAGCGAGCGTGGGTGCAGCAGCGGACATCCGTTCGGGGCCGGTTCGAGTTGGGTTGTCCTTCAGGTAACGACCTTCCATCCACCATCGGTGAGTCGGACGGCGCCGCAAATAGGGCCGGCACCACGTCGGCCGACGCCCGGAACTCGTACTTCCAGCGTAGAGCCCGGTGTCGCATGGTGGGTACGAATCAGCGTGCGGGTGATTCCGTCCAGAGGAATCTTGGCCCGGCGGTCCCACTCGGTGTCCTTCTGGCCCGCCCGCTTTCCCGAGTTGAGGTACACGAACCGACCGGTTGGTGGCCCCTGAGTCGCTGGACCCAGGAACCGTGGAGGACCGCTCGTGCCGGGTTCCACCCGCACCAGGAACTCGAGGACCAGCCGATCCCGAGTGACCGTGACAGGCGGCAGGAGTTGGTCTCGGCCGAGCTGCACCGCGAAGGTCACTGCGGGAGGAGGATCCTCCACCAGGATCCGGAGCCGGAGCTCACGACCCGATGGAGGACGATGGTCGATAGTCGAAGGTCGACTACCTCTCACGCGCCCGGCGGCCGGTAGCTCACGGTCTTCTTTACGGCCGCGTCGATCTCCTCCGGGGTCATGAGGACCGTGGTACGCAGGGTGGCAGTTCCGGCGACATTCACGGCCATGCTCACCGCCGCGGCCGTCGCATGATCGGGGAACTCGGCGATCCCGTAGAGGTCGGCTTCACCGAATGCATAGTAGAAGGCGTGCAGCTTCCCGCCGGCCTTTTCGACTGCTTGCTGCACGGCGGCACGGCGCTTCGAGCCGCCCTCCTTGAGCAGACCCTTCGTGCCGTCCACCGTATACGATGCTTGCCAGAGATATGTTGGCATTGCGGCTCCCTGATGAGTGAAGGGGTGAAGGTATCGGTTGGCGGGGGAGGCGATAGGGGGGACGCCGCAAAGATCCATTGGTCTGCCGCTCCCCAAGCGAGCAGCAGCGCTACATCCAGCTAATCCGCCTCGCTAGAGCTCACTCCCGCGTGTGAATCAGGGACCCGATCAATGCCCCCGCGGCTGCGGCGGGGACGGCTATGATCACAATTGCCCGGCCATATTCGTCTGCGCCACATTCGGTATCTGGATCCCCGCAGAACGCGACCAGAAACAGGGTCGTTGCCGCGATCCCCACGGCGCTGCCGATGAGGAGGCCGGTGAAGGTGTGAGAATGGGTCTCCGAGGCGGTGTCGCCCGGCGATAGGGTATGAAAACTGGAGGGCCGCGGCTGGGCTGCATGCTCGGCCGGCAGTTCGATGCTCCAGACCGGCAACGAAGGAGCCATCGCCTGGGCCTCGAGGGATCCGACCCCGAAGCAGCTGAGCAGGAGCATTCCGGCCCCAGCGAGCCGCATCAGCCTGATAGACCTGCTAGGGCTCAATGACGCGCTGCTTTCCATCCGCCCCGGTCAAGCCGATTCGGGTGGTAAGACGGTTGGGGGTTCCCACTCTCCTCGCTATGAGGTGGACTCCGGGCTCCGTCGTTTCATCCGCCAGGAGCATGCCCGAACCGGATTCGCTGGCGCCCAGCTTGACCCGGATGGTTCCGTTCTTGTCGAACATCCGGAGCACCACTTCTCCGTCGGATTCCACCTTGATGCTTGACCGAATCTGCCCTTTCTCGTCCACCAGTTCAAGCATTCGTCCCCGAAGCACCTGATCACTGGCGGAGGAAGAGCTCGACCTCGCTTGGCTCATTGCCGCGAGAAGGAGGACGAGATTGATGGCGGTGAGGGCGAGCGGTAGACGTTGAAGATCCATGTGACACCTTTGCGTTCCCGGTTCCCCGTTGCCCGTTCCCTGTCCCGCTTCTTTCCTTTCGATCACTGACTACGGATTCTTCAAGACTTTCTTGAAACACCGCAACCGGACCGTCTCCTCGAACCCAAGCGCCCGATGGGCCACCGCACTCAATTCATTTTCGAGCACCGCGTCGGAGCCAAACTCGGTACAGTCCTGCTTGACTCCCCACTCCTCGGCGGCCGCGATCAATGCCCGTCCGACACCCTGGCGCCGGAACCCGGGCTCGACATACCAGCCCTCCAGGTAGGCTACCCGGTCGGTCTCGCAATCCTCCGCGTAGCTCCGGATCGACAGCTCCGCGAAGCCGACAGCGTCGCCGGTCTCGGCAAAGGCCAACAGCACCTCGAGCGGCATGCGCAGCTTCCCCGCGAAGTACTGCTCCACCTCGCCGGCGTGCGATCCCGCCTCGTGATGGGGCCAGAGCGCGTCCCGCATCCGGAGCCACGGGGCGGCATCGTCGGGTGTTGCCGGTCGAATGCGAATCATGCGTTCGCCTTCGCGATCCAGACCTCGCCGTAGCGTTCCATCAGTCCCAGTTCGTCAATCAGCAGCTCGGCCTCATAGCTGCTGCTCTTGTAGTGATACCGCCGGTCGCTCAAACGTTGATAGGACTGATCGAGAGGTCCCAGCCGGAAGGCAGGAAAGGTGAGCCAGGCGGCGCGGACCGCCATCGTCTCGCCTTCGGCGATGGGACTTCGCCGCAAAGGCAGGAGATTGGTCGCGGGCGTGAAGGCCAGGTCCACGTCAAGCGCGCCATCCACGGCCGGGACCGGGACTCCGTTGAGCCACCAGTGCCCCTGAGTGTCGGAGTGGATATCGCAGGATACCAGCCGCTCGCCGACCATGCCCTGGACCGTCGCGATAGTGGTGCGCCACGAGCGGTCGCACTGCACCCGGTACTCGAGTCTGGAGGGCACCCGATCGATGACCACCAGCACGAGTCCCTCGACCACCCAGGCGTCAGGCTCCTCCCTGAGTTGCGCCACCTCCGAGCCCGGAAGGTCCAACCGTTGCCAGAACACGGTCTTGAGAAGCGTCACGTGGCGGACCGGTCGTGGCCGAGTCTAGGCGCCTTCCGCACCGGCTGGGACGAGTCGTCGGCTCGCTCGATCACTCGGCCCACGAGTCCGTAGCGCTGCGCGCCGGCCGCATCCAGCCAGAAGTTGCGGTGGGTATCCTCCTCGATCCGCTCCAATGGCTGGCCGGTGGCCTTGGCGAACAGGCGATTCAGGCGGTCGCGGGTACGGAGAATCTCCTTCGCCTCGATGTCGATGTCGCTGGCACTCCCACCCGCGCCACCCGCCGGCTGGTGCAGGAGGAACCGGGTGTTGGGCAGGCAGAACCGCTGCTCGCGAGCTACGGCGACGTAGATCAGGGCGGCAATGCTCGCGACCCAGCCGGTCCCGATCATGTTGACCGGAGCGCGCACGAAGCGAATGAGATCGTGGATGGTGTCTCCCGCCTCGACATGCCCTCCCTGGGAATTGATGAACATGCGGATCGGGGCATCCGATTCGGCGCCGAGGGCGAGGATTTGCGCGGAGACGGCGGCGGCGACCTTCTGGTTGATCTCGCCACTCACGATGATGGTTCGGGCGCGGAGGAGTCGCTCTCCTATGGGATCGATGAGACCGGCGATGGGCTGATCGGTGGTTTCAGTGCGTGACATGGAGAACCCGCAGGCTGTGGACTGGATAGAAATCTAGTGTGGTTGTGGCAGACGGTAGGAAGCGGGATCCTCGGCCGCTTGGCTCTCTCGGAATGACAACCTTCGGCCATTTCCAAGTTAACCACCACCTCACACGTCCTCACGTCCCCACGTCCGACGTCCCACGTCCCACCTTACACGGCTACCAGGACGGATGCGCGTCGAAGTACGTGTTCGTCGTAATCCGCCGGAGCCCGGAGCCATCCTCCCGAATTACGTAGATGTCGAGACTATCCAGGAAATGGGCGAGAGCCAGGGTGTCGGTGAAGGGTGAGGCGTGGCGATCGCTCTGGAATACGATCCAGCGGCTGTCTCTCGCCCAGCGGCCGTAGTTGTTCATCCCGGGGCCCGAGGTGATTGCCCGCGAGGCTCCGGTCGCGAGATCGAGGATATGGAGGTCGGCCAGGATCTCGTGACCGGGACGCGGGACGTACTCGAGCCCTCCGTGTACGACGGTGTACAGGATTGACCGGCCGTCGGGAGACCACTGGGGACAGTCGAGAATGGTGGAGTCCGACACGACGAGAACTTTGGTGGTTTCCCCATCAACGGAAACTTCGACAAGGGCGGACTGCTGAGACGTGTTGGCACTCACCACGAATCGTTTCCCGTCGGGTGCCCACGTCGGACAGCGATGGTTCGCCGAGTCGGCGAGGAGAACCAGGGTGCCGGAGCCGTCGACCTCGACCAGAACGACGTCGCGGCGATTCATCTCCGGGCCCGCACTCACCAGGAGCCGGCGGCCGTCGGGAGACCAATCGGGAAAGACTGATCAATGCAGGGCCCTGAACGAAAAAGGCGGCGGGGCGGGGCACCGACAGAGTCCATCACATACAGTTCGTCGTGGTCCTCGAACTCGCGGATGAAGGCGATGCGACGTCCGTGCGGGGCCCATGCGCCGAGACTGTTGGCGGAGCCCGGTTGCCCATGGGTAAGGCGACGCGTCTCTCCGGTCGAGAAGTTGATCGCCCAGAGGTCTTCGGTGTCGCCAGGGGGCTGACGCTGGAAGAGAATTTCTCTCGATGCAGCAGGCGACGGGCGACAGGCGACAAGCGATGGGATAGAGTGGAGGATGAGCACCAAAAACGAAGCGACGAAACGAACCGGAGCGCCGTAAGCCCATCCTACCCTGACTACCCCCACGTCTCACGTCCCACGTCTCATCAGGTCACGGGAAGCACGCAGGACGAGCGTCCCTGATGCGAGCGACCCGGTCCTTGGCAAGATCGGCAATGGTCGGTTTGGGAACCGGCGCGGGATATCTGACCGTCTCGATCGACTTGGCGGGCACCAGGTGCTGGTTACCGAAGTATTCCCTGATCCTGCTGACCAGCTGTTTTACATCCTCACAGGAATGTGCGGTCTTACGCTTTTCGTAAATTGCCTGGACCGCATCGTAGTCGGCCTGGCTGTAATTCTCGGCGGGAGCCGTGGGCTTGGCGGGCGGAGGAGACTCTTCAGTCGGTTGGGGTGACGGCTTCGCAGGGGCACCGTGTTGCTCGGGTGGCTGCGATGAGTGAGAGGTAAAGCGCGCCTTCAGCTCATTCCACCACCACGGGGAGGACCCGCCGACGAGAGCAGCGACGACGACTCCGACGGCAATCTGAGATAGCGGGCCCCGCACTTTGTCAGCCAAGAGGCACCGCCATTCCGGAGGCTGAGCTTGTCGCAAGGCCCCCCAGGCCGCGCGTGCGTACCAGGACGGCGCTGAAGGAGCTCATGCCATCGGCTCAGGGCGGGGGGCCGGCATTCAATCAAGCTGCAAGCCCAACCTCGGCGCGGCAAGGCAGGGGAACCGGTACCCATCGTCCCACGTCCCCACGTCCCCACGTCCCCACGTCCTCACGTCCCACGTCTTCACGTCTTCTCGTCCTGCGCCTTCGCAAACATCTCGTTCAGCTCTCCCTGCCCAATCTGTTCCGCCGCGAATTCCATCGTCCCCAGGTCGCGCAACTCGCGGGCGGCGGTGCGGACAAACCCCAAGGCCGCACGAGCGATACTGCCGCCCACGCTGATCCGGGTAACGCCCGCATCGAGCAGCTCGGCAAGGTTGAAGCGAGCTCCACCCCACCCCACGACGATGTTGACCGGCGCTCCCGCCTCCCGGACGAGGATCCGGACCGACTCCATGTCGCCCACCCCGCAGGGGTACACACAGTCGGCGCCCGCGTCGCGAAAGAGCTGGGCTCGCCGGATGCTGGTCCTGAGGCTGTCGGGAAGCGACAGCGAATAGGCATCGATCTTGGCATTCAGGACGAACGATGTTCCGCTCGCATCGATGGTCTCTCGCGCGGCGCGGATCCGCTCTGCCGCGAGGCCCTCCTCGTAGAGGCCGTCATGCAATCGGGGATCGTGATCCTCGATATTGCCGCCGGCCAGCCCCGCCTCGATCGCCAGCCGTACCGTCTCCGCCACGGTCTCCGGCCGATCTCCGTAACCGTTCTCCAGGTCGCCGTTCACCGGCAAGGGGACGGCATCCACGATCGGTCTGATGCACTGGAACATGGCGCCCCGGTTGAGCCCGAGCCGAGGATCGGGAACCTGGAAGTCGCACTTGCCGAGGGAAAAGGCGATGCCCGCGCTGGTGGTGCCCAGGGCGGGGAAGCCCTCCTGGGCCAGGACGATGGCGCTGCCCGGATCCCAGGCGTTCGGCATGACAAAACCGCCGCCGGACTGGTGCAACGCCTTGAAGGTTTCCGCTTTCTGCCGCTGGGTTGCCATGGAGCCACCTCGGTTCAGGGTCCTGGCGCAGATTAGCTCCCGGCATCCCATTCGTCAAAGTTGTAGTTCTTTACAAAGCCATAAGAAAAATGTATGGTTCGCCATGGACACCGACGCCCTCCAAACCTTTGTCGCGGTGCACCGGGAACAGGGATTCTCCCGCGCCGCCCGGGTGCTGAACCGGACCCAGCCGGCGATCTCCCGGCGGATCCGCCTGCTGGAACACGAGCTGGGCGCGCCGCTCTTCGAACGAGTCTCGGGGGGCATCGTCCTGAGCCAGGCCGGCCGGGTCCTCCTGCCCTATGCCGAACGGGCACTGGCGGCTGTGCAGGACGCGACGGAAGCCGTGCGGGCCTTGCGGGCCGATGCCGTGGGACCGGTATCCTTGGCGAGCGTCGGTACTCTGGCCGGTACCGACCTGACCGCCGTGCTCCAACGGTTTACCCGGAGTCACCCGCGGGTGGACCTCTCGTTCCGGACCGCACGCAGCGCCGAAGTGAGCGACCTGGTGCGCCGGGGAGAAGCCGCGATCGGCCTGCGTTACGAGCGGGACCGGTCACCCGATCTGGAGTGCGAGGCTCTCGGCGCCGAGCCGCTGCTGGTTGTCTGCGGCCGCCGGCACCAGCTCGCCGGGCGTGAAGTTGCATCGCTCCAGGCGCTGCGTGACGAGCGCTGGCTCGCCTTCCCTGACCTGCCTGGACAGCGGGAGATAGCCGCATCCCACGTCTTCGGACTCTTTCTCACCCGAGGCTTGGGGGAAGTGGAATGGACCGCGGTGGATAGTCTGACGGCGCAGAAGCGGCTGGTCGAAGCCGGATTCGGGCTCGCTCTGATGACGGAGAGCAGTGTCACGGAGGAGCTCGCGGCAGGCAGCTTGAGCACGATTGGGGTCAGGCAGCTCGGCGTCGCCGCGCCGGTCTATCTGGTCACCCGGAGGGGAGGATTCCTGAGTCAGGCTGCACAGGGTCTACTGGAGCTGCTGCGGACCGAATACGCGGCCGGGTGGGGAGGAAAGAGACCACGCGCCAGAAAACGGACTGCTTCCGCGCGGTAGATCAACCGGTTGTCACTGCCGGCCGGCGTCGGCGAGGAATTTCCGCATCGCCTCGGTCACCTCTGCCTGATGCGAATAGAACACGTAGTGATTCGCCCCGTGCAGCTCCACTATCTGCGCCCCCGCCAGCTCCCGCCGAACCTTCTCGCGCTCGGTCGCGGCCCATCGTTGCAAAGCCCCGGTAAACCGAACGGCCCCTTCGCGAGTGACGGAGTCGAGCTCCGCGAAGGTGGGGAAAGCCTGCGATGCCGAATCCACCACGGCGTCGATCACCAGCGCCGGGCGTCCGGACCGAGCCGTAATCCGGGTGGCCGCAGCCAGCGAGCATGAGAGAATCCACCCATTCCGGCGTCACGTTGGCGGTCAGGCGACCCGAACTATCGTAGCGGCCGATGGCCCGGAGCTGAGCCTCGGGGATCCGGGCGCCGTAGGTCCGCAGGATATATGACTGCACCGCAGCGGGTGATGCCGAGTCGGCCGGGAGCATCGGTGGAAGGGGAGGGTATTCGCGGATCAGAGTGCCGATATCCGGAGTGATCATAGGCGGCGTCCAGGTACACGAGGCGTGTTACCCGGTCCGGGAACGCGGCGGCAAATGCTGTGAGCTCGTCCCCCGCAATCGAGTGGCCCACCAGCGCCACCCGCGGCAGGTGCAGGGAATCGAGTACCGTGCGGAGATCGGCGACCCTGGTCGCCAGATCGTAACCCGAAGGCGTCTGACTGGATGCGCCATAGCCGCGACGGGTGATGGCAAGGACGTGATAGTGATTGGTGAAGCGCGGGGCGAAGTCATCGAAGCCGTGGGCCACGTCCTGCAAGCCAGACAGAAAGAGCAGTGGAGATCCGGCACCACCCCAGTCGAGAACTTCCAGGGTCACGCCGGGAGCGACCGCGACGAATTGGACTCGATGGGTAGAGGAATCGGTCCAGCCGGCGTAGGGCTCCGGGTGACGGCATCCGAGCAGCAGCGAGGGCACCGCCGCGAGAATCGCCCAGGCGGACAGGCCGGTCATCGCTTGGTGGCGAGATCCTGATTGCCTCACACTGATCCCCCAGTCGGTTGGTGAGTCCAGAAGGGCCGAAGCACTCGCGCCGCTTCGGCCAGCAGTGCCTCATCCTCGGGACCGAACGCGCCGATCCGGTCGCTCTCCACATCAATGGTCCCTACGACTGCTCCCCCAACGCCCAGCACGGGGAAGATCGCTTCGGCTCGAGTCGAGCCGAAGGTAGTAAGCCATCGGGGATCCTGGGATACATCCTGAACGATGACCGGCTTGCCACTCGCCGCGGCCGCACCATTCAGACCCTGAGAAGCCGGAAAGCTCGGGAAGGCGGGCGACTCTGATCCGGTCCATGCGATCGCGGTAATCTCTGCCGTTCCCACATCGTAGAGCCCTACCCAGCGATAGTTCCCCGCCTCGCGCAGCGTTTCGGCCAGGAGACGAGCCTTGGCTGGACGAGACAGGTTGTGCTCCAGGACGGCGCGGAGTCGCGAGATAATGTGGATCATGGAATGGTGACTCGGCTTCCGGCCGAGAGGCCTCTTGACGCCGCCCGGTTTCTATGGTATATAACCAGTGGGTTAGCTAACCATAAAGTTATATACATTGACCCATAAGGCTATGCGAGCTGCCACCGACGATCTCAGCACCACCTTCTCGGCCCTCGCGGATCCGACCCGCCGCGCCATCCTGCTGCGGCTTGCCGACGGAGCGGCAACCGTGAAGGAGCTCGCGGCCCCGTTCGAGATGAGCGGGCCTGCCGTCTCCAAGCACCTTCGGGTGCTGGAGCGGGCGGGACTCATCCAGCGGGGACGGGAGGCCCAGTGGCGCCCTCGCACCCTGGACGCTGCGCCGCTCAAAGAGGTAGCGGAATGGGCCGGGGAGTTCCGCCGTTTCTGGGATGCGAGTTACGCGCGCCTCGACACCTATCTTCAACATCTCAAGGCACAGGAGAAGTCCGATGACGACCGCAACTAAACCCGGCGTGACCGCCTTTGCGACGCCGAATGACCAGGAAGTTGAGTTTACCCGGGTCCTGGATGGGCCCCGTCGCCTGGTCTTCGATGCGTGGACTCAACCCAAGCACATCCAGCAGTGGATGCTCGGTCCGGAAGGCTGGACCATGCCGGAGTGCGAGATCGACCTGCGGGCCGGCGGCTCCTGGCGATACGTCTGGCGCAAGGCCGATGGGACCGAAATGGCGATGGGTGGAACGGTTCGCGAAGTGAAACCGCCGGAACTGCTGGTCACGACCGAGCGGTGGGGCCCCGAGTGGCCGGAGACGATCAACACCCTGCGGCTCACCGAGTCGGGCGGGCGCACCACGGCGACGCTCACGGTTCGCTATCCCTCGAAGGATGCGCGTGATGCAGCACTCAAGACCGGCATGAAGGAAGGGATGGATCCGAGCTTCGCCCGGCTCGAGAAGCTGCTCCGGACCCTCAAGTGAGCACCGCCGACCGGGTGCGGGAGTCCCTCGCGTGGCTCGAGCGTCATGGCAGCAAGACCTATCGAGATGCGATGCTCACTCGCTACGGGATTACCGCACCCAAGTCGTATGGCGTGAAGGTGGGGATGATTCAGCAGCTTGCCAAGCGCCTCGGGAAGGATCATGATCTCGCCGAGGCGCTCTGGCGAACCGGCTGGTACGAAGCCCGGATGCTATCGTCCTATGTAGACGATCCGGGGCAGGTCAGCGCGGCGCAGATGGATCGCTGGGCTCGGGACTTTGACAACTGGGGTATTTGCGACACGGTCTGCTTCGTCCTGTTCGACAAGACGCCGCACGCCTGGCGCAAGGTGGACCAGTGG
This sequence comes from uncultured Gemmatimonadales bacterium, assembly GCA_963788625.1. Lineage (GTDB taxonomy): Bacteria > Gemmatimonadota > Gemmatimonadetes > Gemmatimonadales > GWC2-71-9 > DATBGE01. Next base: position 2,380,288 of record CAWBHB010000001.1, read on the forward strand.
AGCAAGCGGCGCGAGGAGTTCGTGAAGCGAGCGGCGTTCGCGCTGATCGCGAGTCTCGCGCTGCACGACAAACGCTCGGGAGACCGACCCGTTCCTGCGATCACTCAAGGTGATCGAGCGCGGTGCCACCGATCACCGCAATTTCGTCAAGAAGGGCGTAAGCTGGGGCCTTCGGGTACTGGGGCGGCGTAACCAGGTGCTGAACGCTGCCGCCATTAAAGTCTCGCGGAGGCTGGCAGAATCCGAAGAACCGGCGGCGAGGTCGACCGGAAAGGAGGCGCTGCGGGAGCTGACCGGTCCCCTTGTCCGGCGGAAACTTGCAGCGAAGGCCGGCCGTACCGCCAAGGGCCGATGAGGCCAATCCTAACCAACGCAATGAAACAGAGGGTGTTCTAATGACGACACGCATCCGCAATCCGGGCGAATTCTGTTGGATCAACATGCTGACCCCGCAGCCGACGGAGGCGTGCGCCTTCTTCGAGAAGTTGCTGGGCTGGAGCTACGTCGAGATGCCGGGAATGGGTTACCTGATCAAGGTTGGAGGGAGCGATATCGGCGGACTGTTCGACTTGAGCAGCCCCCAAACGCCCAAGGGCACGCCGCCGCTCATCGGTGTCATGGTGAAAGTCGAGAATGCCGACGCAACTGGCGAGAAGATCAGATCGCTCGGCGGCAAGGCGGAACCGGCGTTCGATATCGCGGATCACGGGCGCATGGCGGTCTGCCATGATCCCAATGGCGCTCAGTTCGATATTTGGCAGGGGAAGAAGGGCCCGGGCACCGACGTGGACGCCCACCTGCACGGAGCTCCCAGCTGGTTCGAGACCCTGACCAGCGATGTGCCTCGCGCCACGAAGTTCTATACCAGCCTGTTCGGATGGACCACGGAGGAGAAGCCGATGCCCTGGTTCACCTATACCACCTTCAAGCTGGGTAACACACCGGTGGCGGGGCTCATGCCGATCCCGGACGACATGAAAGCACCGCCCCACTGGGGAGTGTACTTCACCGTGGACGATGCGGATCAGGTCGCGGGGAACGCCACGAAGCTTGGCGGGAAGATCTGCATGCCCCTGATGGATATCCCGGAGATTGGCCGCATGGCCGGCATTACGTCACCGCAGGGCGTGAACTTCTACGTCATCAAGTACGCGATGATGCCGGTGGCCTAGCACTAAGACCCATCGGGCTTGGCTTTCGGATCCTCTTCATCTGGAAGCCAGGCCTGCCGCGGAATGCCGGTCGCCGCCGACAGGCGCCAGCGAAATCGAAGCACTCCCCCGGGCTTCTTGTTGGGGTCTGTCGCCGGGGCGGGCTCAGGGTCAGGCTCGAGCTCGAGCGCCTCGACGTGTTGACCGGAAAGCCGACGAACGACTTCGCGCTGTTCGGGAGTGAGCACAATACGAACTGGCTCCTCCTTTTTCTCTTCTTCTGCCATAAAGTCTCAGGGTGAGGGTAATCGTTATCAGGAGAGCGTAGGCAGATTCCGTCACGAACAGGTAACGGACACTTCATTCCACCATTTCACCAGCGTTTCCGCCCCAAAGCCAGATAACCCGCCAGCAGGGTGAACGCGCTCAGCACTCCCACCACAACGAAGAATCCATGGCGATGGTCGGAGAAGGGAACTCCGCCCACGTTCATGCCGAACAATCCCGCGATGAGATTGACGGGAAGGGCCAGGACCGTGACCACTGTCAGGATGAAGAGGGTGCGACTGGTCTGCTCTCCCACGAGCGCGGCGAGCTCCTCCTGCAGCAGCTTCACTCGTTCCACCACGCTGCCGGAGTCGGCGATGGCGGTGGAGAACTCTTCCGCGGCCTGGCGGAGATTCTGGAGATCCTCCGCGTCAACCCACCCCGGAGAACGGCTCAGGATCCTGAAGAGCGCCGCGGGTTCCGGTGCCAGCAATCGTTGAAACCGCACGAGAGTGCGCCGGAGTGATCCCAGTTCCCGGCGGCTCGTCGCGATTTTATTGGCCAGCAGCTGGTCCTCCACGGCGTCGATCCTGGTGGTCGCATCCCGGGTGATGTCGACCAGGACGTCGGCCTGATAGCGGAGCAGTTGGCCGAGAAGATCTGCCGGAGAACGGAAGGTCTCTCCATTCTTCACCGCACCGCGCAGTCGATCCACCGAGCGCACGGGACGGAGCCGCGCGGTCACCAGGAAGCGCGGCGCGAGGCAGAAGTTGACGGTGGCTACGCTCCCCGGGTCGAAGGTGAAGTCGAAGCGCGCATCGTGAAGCACTCCCACGAGCTGATCACCAATCTGCTCCAACCGGGTGGAACGGGATTCCTCCCAGAGCGATTGAAAGAAATCGTCGGGGAGGGATAGGTGCTGGTGAAGCCAGCGCTCGGATGCCGTGTTGGACAGGGAGAAGTGCAGCCAGACGAACGAATCGGTGCTCGGTTCATCGGCGATCTCGAGCCAGGCCGTGAGACCGGCCGAGTCGAGCGGGACGGCAGGCGAGCCCGGCAGCAACTGGTAGGCGCATACCAGGCCGTGCTTATCGGATCCGTAGGTTGACTCGACTGGGTCCAGCCGCGACTCGGCGTCAGGGGGCATGAGTGGGCCCCCTGCCGTCAGCTGGCGCGATCGATTCGGAGGTGTGACCGGGCGGGACGGTACCGATCAATGCGGCGACTCCGCAAGCCGACCCAACTACCGCGACGCGGGCCACCGCCGCGGAAACGGAAGTGGGTGGCAGGCAGTATCCGATCGGGGAATCGTGCGTCGGGACCTTCCCGAATGATGCGGGTGCCTTTGACGTGCCCAGCAATTGCAGCGGCGGTATACCAGCGGCCGGGATCGAGGGAGGATACAGATCCGCGAAGGCCGGATTCACCTGAGCTTCCCTGAGCATTAGTGCCTCCAGGAAGGGCAGAGGTTGCAAGCTGGCCGGGCAGCGGCTGTACCGCACGGGGGGGAGTTGAAGATATGGGGGCGGGGCGGCCTTCCAGAGTTGCTGTGTAACGAAGCCGTTACAAAGCCAGGGGCGCCCAGATTACCGGCCTCTGTTTCGCTCCCCTTCGCGACCTTTTTCGCGGCTGCTTTCTCCCTGCGTCTTGGTCGGCGTTGTCCCTCGGCTCGCGGTCTTCTTCCGAGCCGCCGACATCACCTTGGGCCGGGCGTGACGCGGTTGGTAGACGCCGAGCCTCCCGCCCCCAGGCAAGGTGAGCTGAGTCACCAGTCCGTAACCCTGGTCCTGCACCGGATCGCACGAGATCCCCACTTCCCTCATCTCGGCGACGAATCCGTCGACGTCGTCACACATGAAATAGAACTCGTGGACGTCGTTCTTCTCTGACGGATGTACCGCCAGCTCCGCGGGCGGCAATCCGAAGATCAGCCAACCTTGACCCACATCGACGTTGCTGAGCCGAAGCACGTCGCGCAGAAAGGCGCGGTCGGCCTCGGGCTGGGTGCTGTAGATGATGGAGTGTCCACCGATGATCATGAGGACCTCTCTCGCTCGGCTGCGGCGAGAGATAGGAGGCCATTTCAAGCGTCGTCAATGCGGTGTGGGCGCGACATTTTGCCTCGTGATCCCTTGCGCCTGGGCCAAGTGGTGAATATTCTCGGAGGAGGATTCATCTGAGAACTATTCTCAGTAGAGCAGTCATGGTAGATTCCTCTGTGCCGCGCGCCGCGCCGGACCTGACGGAGCCGCGCGTCAAGCGATCGCATCTGATTTTCAAGCGTGTCTTTCAGCTCAGCTCGCTGTTCTTCCTGATCAAGGGCCTGGCCTGGTTAGCGATCGCATGGCTCGCCCTGTAGCGAGCAGCGAAGTTGGATCATCCTCGTCGAACGGGAATCGTCGACATGACCTATCAGAGCAGTGGGATCATGGACCTCCTGAAGGAGGCCACCGCCGAGCAGCACCGCGATGCGGAACGTCGGAAGCTCCAGAAGGAGATGGTAGGGGGCGACTCTCGGTGGATACCTATCGCAACTGGCTGGGTCAGATGTTGCTGCTTCACTCGGCGCTGTGGACCGAGATCGTGGCCGGCGAGTCTCATCTCTGGCTCTGGCGGAGGTGGTCCAGGACGAGGGCCGTCACGTCGCCAATCTGCGCGCCGATGTGATCGCGCTGGGTGGTGAGCCTGACGGGATCGCGCCGCTCCCGGCCACCGAACGGGGCTTGGTCGCGATCCGGAACACCGAACAGCAGGATCCGTTCAGTCTCCTCGGGTACAACTATGTGCTCGAAGGGAGCATGAACGGGAACCGGTTCATCGCCCGGGCTCTCGCGCCCGGGATGAAGGTTTCCGCCACGAGCTACCTCGATCCCTACGGCCAGGAGCAGCGTCCGATCTGGCAAGCGTACCGGGAACGGATGAATGCGGCTGGCTTCGATACGCCACTCAGGCGGATCGCATGGTTGGCGCGGCGCGCGACATGTTCTCCATCATTGCGGAGCTGAGCGACCAGCTGATCGAGGAGCCGGCCCAAGCGTGATCTGACCGGCGACGGCATTCTACAGGGGAGGAAACACAGAGACACAGAGAGCACAGAGGGTTCCGATACACATTGAAATCCTATTTCGCTGGGCTGTGATCGTGATGCAGCGCGATGTTGTTGAAAATGTGATCCAGCTCGACGGTGGCTCTTTCTTCCGCCCCCCCAATCAAATATTTGACCCTTGTAGACGACGCCGTCGAACACCCGGCGCCCTCTGTGCTCTCTGTGCCTCTGTGATTCCCTTTTGAACTGTCGGTCTGAGAGGAGCCCAGAACAGAACCGCGGGGTCTTGACAGGTGACCATTTAGTCACATATTGTCGGGTGTGACCGACGACGACCTGGTGTTCAAGGCGCTGGCTGATCCAACCCGGCGATTTCTCCTCGACCGGCTCTTCGTGCGTGATGGCCGCACGCTCACGGAGCTCGAGTCCGCGCTGGAGATGACCCGCTTCGGGGTGATGAAGCATCTGCGCGTGCTTGAAGCTGCCGGACTCGTGGTCACTCGCCGCTCGGGGCGGGAGAAACTGCACTTCTTGAATCCGGTCCCGATCCGGCTGATCCACGACCGGTGGATCGACAAGTTCACGGAGCGCCGGATCTCGGCGCTCGCAGACCTCAAGCATGAATTGGAGGGCACGGCATGACGACATTGACGGAGATCACGGTCACCACCCAGGTGTACCGGGTGTACATCAGGGCGACCCCGCAAGCGATCTGGGACGCGCTCACCCGGCCCGAGTGGACCGAGCGGTACGGCTACGGCGGGCGCGCCGAGTACGACCTGCGAGCGCACGGAAGGTACCGGCACCTTGCGAGCGCGGAGATGCGCAAGGGAGGCGCACCGGAGGTGGCAGTGGATGGTGAAGTCATCGAGGCCGACCCGCCGCACAAGCTGGTTCAGACCTGGCGCATGCTCATGGATCCAGAGATGGTGGCGGAGGGATTCACCCGCCTCACCTGGGAGATCGAGGCAGGGAACGGCGGAGTCACCAAGCTCACCGTGACCCACGAGTTGAAAGGCGCGCCTAGGCTGGCGCTGGTGGTGGGTGGAGACCAGGAGAAGATGGGTGCCGGCGGTGGCTGGAGCTGGGTACTGAGCGACCTCAAGACGCTGCTGGAGACTGGCAAGCGGCTTGATGGGTGAAGCGGGGAAAAGGGGGAAGGGGAAGGGAAAGTGCCAAGGCAAGGACGCCAGTTCCCTTTCCCCTTTCCCCTTTCCCCTGTCCCCTTTCCCGTTTCTCTCGACTATTGACCACCGACTCCCACCGGCCCGAGTTGCCTGTCCAACCAATCCAGGACCTCTCGCACGATCTCCAGCCGATTCGATGGAATGTGGCCGCCTTCGAGTCGCACGAGCTTCTTCCGATCGGCCGGCGCGCCGAGCAATGAGAGGAAAGGTTGTTGTGACTTCTCGTAGGGGAGGAGGAAGTCGTCGCGGCCGTTGAGCATCAGCGTCGGAGTGTAGGACCGTGGTGCGAGAGCCGTGGGGTCCACCTCGCGTCGGAAGGGAAGCGGAACGAGACCGCCGCCCACGAGAGCGCTCGCCGCGAAGCGCGGTTCGACCGCGGTGAAGACCGGTGCGTAGACCGCCCCGGCGCTGAAACCGTAGTAGGCGATCCTGGTCGAGTCGAAATCGGGTCGAGTCGACAGGTAATCGATGGTGCGAGAGAGGTCCTGGGTCCAGCGGATCATCTGGTCGCGGAAGCCGCTGGGTGACTGATCCGGCGGCTCGAATCTCTCGTACATGCCCTTGTACACCGGACTGACCACGACCCGCCCGGCACGGGGGAGGAAGTCGAATATGTAAGTCGAGGACAGAACCTCGCTCGATTGCAACAAGAAGACGTCGTCGCCGGGGAACCAGATCACCGACTGATAGGGAGGCGAGACGTCCCGCGGAATCATCAGATGCACCTGCATCCGGTCGGTGCCATAAGCGGTACGGAACGAGACGGTCTCGCGGCGGTACTCGGGCAGACTGTCGTTCACCCGATCGATCTCCGCCTCGAGCGGCGTGTGGTCGTAGGCATACAATCCCCGCACCACGGCGAACTCGGCGTCGGTGAACGGAGGAGCTACGCGGTACTCGCGCACTGGATCGACCGGCGCCAGGAGGGCTGCGGGCGGCGGTGTTTGGTATAGGACGCAACGCACTCCGTTGGCCGGATCGCGTCTCCACGGGTGCTGAGCGATCATATGCTCGAACAGGTAAGGCGGCTCATTCCACGCCCCACCCAGACTGTAGCGCTCCTTCCCCGTGGCGTTCCATACCCATTCCTTCACATTCCCCGCCTGATCGTAAGTGCCGTATCCGCTAAGTCCTTTGAACTGTCCTACCGGCGCCTTAGCCGTCCCGGCCATGTTGCTGTGGAGCAGGATGTCCGAGAGCTGTTCCTGTCCGATGGCGGCAAACCAGTGATAGATCGTGGGCAGGCTCCGCCCGGCGAATGCACAATAGGCCGCGGCCTCGTACCAACTGATCCCGCTCACCGGATAGTCGTCTTGTCCCGGGGGAAAGCGGCCGGCCTCCCAGGTGGACGGGGCCGGCCGGCCGGTCGGATCCACCAGCAGGTTCATGGCCTCACGCCATGAGACGATCTTGCCATCGCGCTCAATCGGCTTGGGCCACCATTCCTCTTTCTGGTAGCCACCGGCCTCGACGAACGCGCGGTACTGCCGGTTGGTGACCTCGTAGCGGTCGATGAAGAACGAGGCGAGCTCCTTCTCGGGCAGCTCCCCGGGTGGGTGCGGCCCAGGCAATGCCGACATCCCACCGGGAATGCGAACCGTCCCGGGCGGCTGCATGCCGAGGGAGTCGAGGTGAATACCCATTGCGAGTGCCTGAACCGCACCGCTGGAAAGTGGCGCGCCCTCGAAGGGCTCGTACCCTGCCTTGGCGATCTTCCACCGCATCAAGGCGTACGGAATCCGTAGCGTCACCGGTGTGACCCCTACCGTTTCCCAGGCGGCATCTGGTGTGGCGTAGCCCTTGACCGCCACCTCCGCCCCAGGCGGGTCGGTGTTCACTCCCACCGGCACAGTGATCCGCTCGAACAGCCGTTGCAGTTGTGGATCGTTCGGACGGTACCGTCGCGCCCGTAGCGCGATGCGGTATGCCTGGTAGAGGTCGCCGGTTTCCGTGAGACGATTGATCTCGGTGGCCGCGTCCTTCGCCGCCCAGCGTTGACCCGAGCGACGTGACCACACCCACCCAGCGGCGGCGAGGATCAGCACGACGGCAGCGACTACCGCCCCGACGGCCGGCCGCTTCAGCCAGGCGAAACTCCCGCCCGGACCCCGGCTTCGTCGAGTCGCGTACAGATGGAGCTCGGCGGAGAGATCAGTCGTCGAGAGGTAACGCTTCTCGGGATCCTTCTCGAGGCAGCGTGCGATGATCCGCTCGATCTCAACCGGGACATCGGGTCTCAGCCGCTTGAGCGCCGGAGGAGAGTCGGTCAAGATCGCGGAGAGGATGGCCCGGGCCGAAGGGCCATCGAACGGCGGCTTCCCGCCGATCATCTCGTAGAGCAGGATGCCGAAGGCGAACTGATCGGAGCGGTGATCCAGCTTGTCTCCCGCGCACTGCTCAGGGGACATGTAGTGCGGAGTGCCGACGATCAACCCTTCCTGAGTCTCGGTCGTCGCGGTGGACGGCGGTCCCTCCGTCGGCGCGGACTGGACCGATTTGGCGAGTCCGAAGTCAAGGATCTTGACTTGACCGTCGGCGGTGACCATCACGTTCGCCGGCTTGATGTCGCGGTGTACGATGCCGGCGGCGTGGGCCTTGGCCAGTCCATCCGCGATCTGCTCGGCCCACTCGACCACTTGCTCGATTGGGATGGCGCCCCCGGCTACCAGGTCTCTGAGGGTGCGGCCCTCCACCAGCTCCATGGCGATGAAGGTGGTTCCCTCGTGTTCGGCGATATCGTAGATGGTGACGATGTTGGGATGGTTGAGCGCCGAGGCGGTGCGGGCTTCGCGCTCGAAGCGGGAGCGGCGCCACGGATTGGTGGCAACTTCCGCGGGCAGGACCTTGATCGCCACGTCGCGCCGGAGCTTGAGATGCCGGGCCCGGTGCACCTCCCCCATACCACCCGCGCCGATCGGCTGGATGATCTCGTAGGAGCCGAGCCGGTCTCCTGGGCCTAGCGCCATGAGTCCCCTTGGTTAGGGGCGGGTTGGGCGACTGCGGTATGCGGGTCTTCGGTGGGAGAGAGTAGGAGGCGGTCCGGAGAGTGTCAATGCTCGGAGTGAAGCCAGGTGTCAGGTGGCAGGTGTCAGGGGACGGAAGGAATCAGTCCTGTTCTCTGACCATCGACCATTGGCCATCGACCATCGATCGTCGACCACCGACTACCGGCGGATCACTGCCGCAACCGCCTCGGCCTCGATGAGCACCTCGTTACGGAACAGCTTCCGCACCTCAACCAGGGTGCTCGCCGGAAGCGCCGCCTGGTTCACGTGCTGGTCGCGCACCTCGCGCAGGTCCTGCGCCTTCGTCATGTCCACGACGTAGAAGTTGAGCTTCACCACATCGGCAAAGGTGGCGCCCGCCTCCTTGAGGGCCACTTCGAGATTGGCGAAGACCTGTTCAGCCTGGCGGCGGAAATCGCCTACGCCGACCAGCTTCCCATCCTTGTCCACCGGAACCTGTCCGGAGATGTAGACCAATCGTGCTCCGGCGGGAACTTCGACCACCTGGCTGTAGCCTTTGGTGGGTGGAAGTGAAGGAGGACTGATGTAGCGCGTGGTGTCCTGGGCCAGTGCGGTGTTGGTGGCCGCAATCAGGAGCGGGATGAGGCAATGCTGGATCGCCGGTCTCATCGAAACACCCATGGCGAGAAGTAACTCTAGGAAGCCTTGGCGAATCGCAGCGCCACCGAATTCATGCAGTAGCGCAGTCCCGTCGGCTTGGGTCCATCATCGAACACATGGCCCAGGTGAGCTTCGCAGCGACGGCAGGAGACTTCGGTGCGGACCATGCCGAGGCTGTCGTCGGTGGATTCAATGATGTTCTCATCCGCGATCGGAGCCCAGAAGCTGGGCCAACCGGTGCCGGATTCGAACTTGGTGCTGGAATCGTACAGGGCGGTATCGCAACAGATGCAGCGGAAGACGCCTTTGCCGTGCTCCTCGAGCAGGGCACCGCTGAAGGCTCGTTCGGTTGCGGCATGGCGGGTCACCTCGAACGAGGCGGGCGCGAGCTGCTGCTTCCACTCCTCGTCCGACTTGACCATCCGGGGCACCGATACGGTCCTGAGCCGTTTACCGTCGTCGCTGAACTCGACGATGGTCACGGTCGGGTCCCGGCCGGGTACCTGCGCACCCGCGATTGAAACGCGCTTCTCGACCGACCGGCACGCCATGGCGAAGACCGCGACCCCTGCCTGCAGCAGGAATGACCGCCGTCCCATCACCGCGTCGCCGTCGTCACCGCCTGTCCGCATCAAGTCCTCCCGCCGTGGAGATCATCCGAAAGTAAACGCGAATGCCTGAATTCCCGGATCGAGGAATTCGATCTCGAAGGTGCGATCCTCGACCTTGCCGGGCTGCCGTATCAACTGATAGAGCCGGTACTCGGTGACGGTGCCGTCGCCTTGCGGGTCGGTATCCATCCCATGATCCTCACCCGGTGCGGCCCCATCGAGCCGCACTCGGAATCGCACCGGCTTGCCGTCCGGCGCGGGGCCGAGCACGAGGTGAAGGTCCCGGGCGTGAAAGCGGAAGACCACCTTGCCGGGTGCGGCGACCAGCGCCGCATGCTCACGGCTGACGTTCCACTTCCCGCCCAGTGCCCACTCATTGACGGTCAGCCGTGCGGGGAGCGGTGTACGACTGGGGCTGATCCTTCAGGATCGCCTCGGGCGAAACGTAGTTCTTCTGCCGGAGATACCCGAGGTAGGTCTCGGGCGACTGGACATTTCCGAAATCGGCTGCCGCCTGAGATCCGGAAGCCTTCACGTCCACCAGGCCGGTCACCACCATCCCGGAGTCGCGCTCCCGAAGCAGCTGCTGAATCACTTCCTCGGACTCGGCATAACTTCCCTCGCCGAAGTGGTGATAGCGAATCTCTCCCTTGGCGTCGACGAAGTAGTGGGCCGGCCAGTACTGGTTATGGAAGGCATTCCAGATCTTGTACTGGTTATCGATCGCGACGGGATAACTGATCTTCAGCTCCCGGATCGCCTTGGCGACATTGCCGGTGTCCTTCTCAAAGGCGAATTCGGGAGTATGTACTCCGATCACCACCAGGCCATCCGCCCGGTATTTCTCGGCCCAGGCCTCGACATAGGGAATGGACCGCAAGCAGTTGATGCAGGAGTAGGTCCAGAAGTCGATGACGACGACTTTCCCCTTGAGCTGATCCCGGGTGAGCGGTGGTGAATTGAGCCAGGCTACCGCTCCATCGAGACTCGGCATCGGCCCCTCAGTGGCCAAGTGCCACCATCTGAGGGACAGCAGGGGAAGCGGCACCCTGGACGTCAGTCACCGGCTGCAGGCGATCAACCAGCTTCTGTTCGATTCCGGAGGTGCTCGCCAGAGAGAGCTTGCGAAGGATTCCGGTGTCCCACCCTGCGGCGATAGCCACGACGCCGATCAACACTGCCACTCCCAATCCGCCCCGGATCCATTGCTCGGCGCTGAAGCGATTTCTTCATCAGCGCGAAGACTTTGCCACCGGCCAACAGGGCCAATGCAAGCGAAAGCGCGGCTCCGGCCGAGAAGGCCACCAGCAATCCGGTGGTGCGAGCGTTGGGGCCCTGCACGGCTGCGCCGGTCAGGATCAATCCAAGGATCGGTCCGGCGCAGGGTGCCCAGAGCAGGCCGGTGGAAACCCCGAGCAGGAGCGAGCGGCCGATGCCCGGCGGCTCAGTCTCGACGCCGGGCCCTTGAATGCGCGCGCCGAGCCGAGCCAGCGGCTGAGTCAGCCAGAGCGACAGCGAAGGGAAGAGCAGCGCCAGGCCGAGCAGCGCGAAGACGACGAGCGCCACGATTCTTCCGACCTGGTTGGCTCGCACGACCCAACCACCGGCGTAGGTCGCAAGACCGGCCACGAGGGCAAAGGTCCCTGCCATTCCGAGGAGCAGCGGCAGTCCACTCCGCCGGAATGGTTGATCGGCCCGGGAGAAGACGAAGGGTAGAACCGGCAGGATGCAGGGGCTGACGATCGTCAGCACACCACCCACAAACGCCAGCAGGTAGAGCAACATTGGAATCCCCCGACCGCCGTTAGTTATTCCGATACAGCGCGGGGAATTGCTGCTTCAGGTGCTCCACCTTCGGTGCGTCGTTGTAGACGATGTACGGCGAATCGGGGTGCTTCGCCATGTATCCCTGATGGTAATCCTCGGCGGGATAGAAGGTGTTGAGCGGCGCGATCGCCGTCACGATGGGCCTGGAATACATCTTGGTGCGGCCCAATTCGGCCACGTAGGCTTCGGCGGCCTGCTTCTGATCCTCGTTGCGGTAGAAGATCGCCGAGCGATACTGGGTGCCGACGTCTGGTCCCTGCCGGTTGAGCTGGGTCGGATCGTGCGCGACGGTGAAGAACACCTCGAGCAGCTGCTGGTAGGTGACCTTCGACGGATCGTAGATCACTTCCACCGATTCGGCGTGACCGGTGTTCCCGTCGCTCACCTCGTGATAGGTTGGCGATTTGGTGGATCCCCCGGCATAGCCTGAAACGGCGGACTTCACCCCTTTCACATGCTCGAACACCGCTTCGATTCCCCAGAAGCAACCACCGGCGAAGACGGCGGTATCCGCGCTGACCGGTGTCCCACCGGGCGCGTGGGCGACAGAACCAACCTCGATCCGAGGCTTCCCAAGGCCCACCAGGGCGAGAGCCAGTGACGACGAGCCGGCGAGGGCTAACCAGCGTGCTGCAGTGCTTTTGAACACCTGACGGTCCAAGTTGGAGACACTATTTAACGTCGCCCGAAGCGGGGCGGTTTTCAACTGCGCAAATGGGCTTGGTGCAGAGAATTAGCCCAATCCCGGAAGACTGACGCTCAGGTGGCGGGGGAGCCGGCCGTGCCTTCCCAATTCCGGAGGCGGCGGGCCAGATAGCCGTAGCCCCAGGCCCATTGCAGGCAAGCGGCGAAAACCAGGGTGAGCGGGAGGAATACCAGGATGTCGGATCAGGGTCAGCGGGGTTAACCCGCCGACGGTGAGAGTGAGCGATCGCGATCCAGTAGATCAGGATCCTGGCCCCACGCGCAGTGGGGGAACGCGCGGCGCACTCCGAACCAGGATCAGGCCAGTGATTGCTCCGGCCACCATGCCAGGAACACGACGGTCAGACTGCCGCCGATGGAGAAGCCTGGAGTCTGGCCGCTCTCGAGGGCGATGAAGCGCATGCCGATCCGGGAGCCGATTCCGAGAAGGGGCAGTCCCACGCCGGCGCCCAGGAGCAAGGCCGCAACCCAATCGCGAAACCTCAAAGGCAGGGGATAGTTCATCTGGTCAGAGCCAAGCGCCGAGTATGGCACCCATGGCTACAAGATACACCAACTGGTACCGAGGCGGACGCTATTCGCGCTGCATGAACATCCAGCGGTGTCCCTCCAGATCCTCGGCTCGATAGCGCCGCGCCGGCGGGCCGGGTTCCAACTCAGACAGGATGACCGCGCCTTCCCGCTTGGCCCGGGCGAAGTGAGCGTCTACATCGGGCACGTACACCAGCGCGCCATCAATGATGTAGGGGACGCGGGACCATTGTTCGGCGCGCGCGCAGTGCTGCCGATGCTGGCGCGGACCCTCGTAGTCCGGACTTGGGGTGGCCAGCATGATCACGCCATCTCCAGCCTCCATTTCCCCATGGGCGAGGCGCCCGTCATCCCCGACCATCCGGGCCCGTTCCACGAACCCGAACGCCCGGGCCAGCCACTCCAGGGCAGCTACTCCATCGGCGTAGGCGATCATCGGGATGACGTCCGGATACTTGTCGGGCATGTATGCCTCCAATCGCTGAGCCGGCCTCAGTCGAGGTCCGTCACCGTTCCCAGTCCGGCATAGACGTAATGGGTTCCAAACCGGCGCTTCAATTCCGCAAAGGCCGGCTCCCCGGTGCAGTGCCCCGGCGCGATCTGATCCACCTGCCACTGATCGTGGAGCGCTGTCGCAATGCGGGTAATCGCGGTATCCGGCGTAACCACGAGGTGCAGTCCGCCGAAGATGAGGTGTACGTGGTCCCCCCAGGCGCGGCTCGCCTCCAGGATGGTTTCGATCCCGGGATGGGAGCACCCAACCAGTAATACCAGACCCTGAGGAGTCCGCAGGACCAACGACAGTTCACGCAGCTCGAGCGTGCCGGGGTTCTTGGACACGGTCGAGATGATCGCGACACCGGGCGCCACTTCAGTCAGGCTGTCGATCCAGGTGAAATGCGCCTCGGGCCACGGGGTGCCGAACTTCAATTCAGTCTGCGGGGAGCCGCCGAAGTACCGCATCGAATCGGGCAGAGTGGAATCGGTGCGATAGAACGTGGAAGGCAGGGCAGCACCGAAGACGCCGAATCCTTCCCTCGGCGCGTAGATCCTGACTTTCGGATTTACCCGCAGGAGGTAGTTGAGCCCGGCGGTATGGTCTCCATGCCGGTGGGAGACGACCACGAAATCGAGCCGTTGAAGATCGACGCCCAGCGCCTTGACGTTGTGAGCGAAGATGTCGGCGTTGTTCCCGGTGTCGAACAGGATGCGCTTGCCTCCGTATTCGACCAGCGCGGCAAAGCCCCAGTCACGAGTGAGATCCCGCCCAGATCCGAAGGCGTCGTACAGGATGGTGACGCGATGCGGTTCCAGTGGCCGCAAGCCAACCGCTCGAGGCAGCGGTCCGAGGGGGAGACTGGCAAGGAGAAGTAGACTCAGCATCATTCAACCCCGGATCAGCGGGAAAGGCCGGTGAAGACAACACGTGACAAGCCTTGGCTAGTTCAGAGATCTAGAGAAGGTGCAGTCCGAGGGGCCGGGGGCCGGGACTTGTTAGCGAACGAGCTTGCTACCGGCCGGACATTTCCTCTCCGTCCTGTCCGTCCTGTCCGCCCCGTTCGCCCTATTTCAATGCTGCCACGTATTCCGCTGGCAGGCCAACCTTCTCCGCGACCGCACGCAGCTTCGCGGCGTAGTCCGGGTTGCGCTCGCTGGGGAGCGGAGGTTCGCGGAGGTTGTAACAGAGCGCGGCGACCTGGCCGCCACTCGCCAGACGCGCCAGCACGGCTTGCGGCCGATAGGCCTGGACCGTCGGATCGGAATAGAGTCGTTCGAGCTCATCCAGCGTGAGCGACATGACGACTCCATAGACCTTCCCCTTCTCGTCCGGCACCAGCGCCGCGCGTTGCCCGATTCTCAAGGCGAGGCCACTGACCGAGGCGATCTCACGGTTCTGCGGCGTCAGGCCCTTGTCCCGCAGGATCTCCTGATCCATGAACAATCCGTAGAAGAAGACGTCGGCTCGGCGCGGGGGCATGTCTGGGAGTGAGGAGTGAGGAGTGAGGAGTGAGGAGTCAGGGTGAGGAGTAAATCGCGGCCACTCCTGACTCCTCACACCTTACGCTTGATGTCTGAGGAACCACTGGGGTATTGACCTGGCGATCAGTACTCCCCACCGAAGACAATCACATACCCGTTCGGGTCGCACACCTCGAATTCCCAATCGCTGTATGGCTGCTGCTTCAGCTTCATCTTGATGAACGGCTCGCCCTTCACCTCCTGGTACAAGGCGTTTACTCCCCGCATCCGGATATAGGCATCCCACAGTCCGTCGGGACGAAGCGCGGAGAGGTCGGGCTTCCGGTAGTCGGCGAGACTGAGCAGCATGATTTCGGCACCGTCCCTCATGATGCTGGCATAGACGTAAGGCGGACTCTTCGGAACATTGCCCGCGAGCGTGAAGCCGAGGTTTTCGACATACCACCGTGCCGTGGACTCGACGTCTTCGGCGAGAAAGGTGGGGACCGCCGAGAGAATTCTGGTTTCGGCGCCGCGTTCTGCTGCCGTATGCGTCATGGTTCCCTTCTATTCACGCCCCAGCAATGCCTGCCATTGGGGGAGGCCGGAGGTAGTGAGATACTGGCGCACCACCGCGTCCCGTTGGGCCCCGCTCAAGCCGTGGCTCGATCCCTCGAGATCCTGCTGCATGAACACCTCGAACTGATCCATTCGCTCCCGCGCGCAGCCGACACAGAGATGCCCGTACGAGGTGCTCATCAAGACGAAGGTGAAGGGAACTCCTTCGCTCTCGACGGCCTGTTGAGTCTTGCAATCATTACACAGCATCGGACACCTCAAGTCTGTAAGGCCCGGACGGGATGAGGCACGGGAGAAGGCAGCAGGGGCGGGGAACGCTCACCGACGAGGATAATGAGAGCTACTCTCTGGAGGGCGAATCTGCAAGCGCGGCTCAGGGTTGCCTGACCGGGGCGAACCGGAATCGACGAGGGGCAGTGCGGTTGCGAGGTTGAGCATTCAGCCGCTTCCAGATCGGAAAAAGGTCTTGAGCTACTTGAGCACTTTCGCAAACGCCTCCGGCCCCACCCCCCGAAAAATCGTCATATGCGTGAGGTCCGGCCTGGGCTCGTAGTAGAAGGTGAGATCAGCCGGCTTCGACCTGGTAAGCGTTTCCGCCAGCTTCGCCGTACCGACGACGATATCCTCATCGACGGCTGAGGAAAGGAACAGAGTCCGGTTGAGTCCCTTGAGGGTCTTGAGCCTCGAGTCAGCCGAGTTCACCAGCTCGCCCTTGTTCCACCAGAGGCTTGGGTCCAACGCGATGTATTTCTGAAACAGCTTGGGTTCCAACAGGAAAGTCTCCACGATCCAGAGTCCGGCCAGCGACTCCCCCACGATCGTGGTCTCCTCGGTAGTGCGGTAGCGGGACTTCACCTCCGGCATGAACTCGTCTCGAACGAACTGCCGAAAGGCCACCGACCCGCCGACATGCGGGCGCGATCGTACTGTCCTTTGCCACCGTGGTCGGCCCGGTAAGATCGCGGCGCCGCTCGGTGTTCTCGATCCCCACCACCAGGACCGGCCGAATCACCTTGAGCTTGATCAGGGAATCCACCGTGTTCACCACATGGGGAAAGTCCTCCTCCAGGCCGCCATCGAGCATGTAGAGCACGGGATACGCGACCCCGGGCGACGACTCGTATCCCGCCGGGGTGTAGACATTCACCAGCCGTCGCTCGGCGAGGACCTTCGAGTCGATGGTAAAGCTTTGGTGGGGTGGGATAGGAAGCGCCGGGTCGGCATGACCCGTCGAGTCCTGGGCGAGCAGCGGTGTAGCTACCAGGAGGGCGAGGCCGATCGTTGATGGTCGGTGGGTCAAGGTCGGTTCGGTAGGGTCTGCGTCACCTATCCACACCTTTGCCGTCTTCCTCGAAGTTAAGGTTTAGCGCCAATATCCTCGAGTCGCCTCTTCGCTTCGCCATTTGCTGTATCCCGCTTGATGGCCTCCCGGAACGCGTTCGCGGCGGAGGAGGTGTCGCCTTTCATCAGATAGATGTTGCCCTGGAAGACCGCCATGCCGGACGAGCCGGGGAACAGGCTCTCGTTGAGCCGGAGCAGGGCGAAGGCGTCGTCGAACTTCCCGGCTTGTCCCATTCTGAAGGCGGCGATGTTGAGGGATTGTTCGCCGAAGTCGTAGGCGTCACGCCCATAGTACCTCTGACGCAGTGCCTGATAGGCGCGAATGCTGGAATCCGCCCCGCTGGCGCTCGCGGCCTCGGTCAGCACCTGATAAAGCGGGGCGGGTCGAGAGACCCCGCGGTGGCAGGTGCGGCAGGTGACCTGGACCGCGGAGTCGGGCCGCTCCGGGATGGTATCGAGCCGGTGGTTGATCTCCTCGACCATCCGCATCATCTGTCGCGCCACCAGCTTCATCCGCTTCTTGTCGCTCGCGAAATCGGTCTTCTCCAGCGGGGTGCCTTCCTCGCCCTCATGGCAGGTATGGCAGCGCACCCCCAGCGCGTTGGTGAAGTTTCGCATGGTGCCGACTACCTGCGTGACCGGCGTATTGTGGGGAATGACCTTGGTGTTGATGAGTGAGTCCGGCGGCCATTTGCCGGGTGCTTGGGCGGCGAGGGGTGCGGCAAGGAGTCCGAGGAGGAGCGGGCGAAGGTGCATGGGTTTGGGTGTCAGGTGCCGGGGTCAACGGCGACAGGCGACAAGGCGACAGGCGACAAGGCGACAGGGAGCGACGCGGCAGTCAACGCGGCGCCGTCTTCTTTCTGGGCCGCTGCTTGGTTGACACCGAACGGATGATCAGGGAACCGCGGCCCTTGGTGTGCAAAGGCGTCTTCGCCTTCGCGATTGCCGCGGCAGAGCAGCGCCTGCACCGCGGGACGGGCCAGGATATCCACCGAGTCTACGCGAATGAAGCGGGTCTGGTTTCCGGACCCGAGGAGGATCCTTCGTGGGTCGGGGAGACGGGCGCCATGGATGAAGCACAAGCCGACTCCATTGGCGCCGCCGGTCAGCGAGAGGATGGCATCCGAGGGCCGCTCGGTCGGGCCATAGCCGATCACGAAGAAATTGTAGTTGTCGTAGACCAGCTCGTGCGCGGTGGGGAGCCGTTTCCGGAGGGCCTTACGTATGGCCCGGATCAGCTTCTGGTGCCCGGGCTCGAACTTGGCGATGAAGCCCTTGAGCCGGGTTTCGGGGTCGGCACTGGGCCGCTTGCTGGTTGCCTTCACATGGTCCTCGGGTCGAGCTCCGTCGTTCCTGAGGTTGCCTCGCCGACCAGATACTCGCTCTGCACCAGTCCACTCTGATACTGTCGTGTCACAACATGGTGAAGCGGTATGTCGCGGGGCAGCGCGCCAAAGAGCGGGATGCCTTCTCCAATCAACACCGGAACCCGAGTGATGATGATCCGGTGAATCAATCCCGCCGCCAGAAACCGCTGGATCGTGATGCCGCCATCGACGTAGACGTGGCGGATTCCCCGCGACTCGAGCGCCGCCACGATCTCACTCGGCTCTCCCGACATCCGCTCCACTATCGCGCCCTTGGGCGCGGGAGCAAGGGCACAGCTGCTCAACACGAAGACCGGTTTGTCTCCATAGGCCCAGGCATCGAAGCCCAAGACGGTCTCGTAGGTCTTGCGTCCGATGACCAGCGCGTCCACCGAGGCCATGAAGGCTTCGTACCCATGTTCCTCGCCTCCGCCCGCCGGCAAGAAGTCCAGCGCCCCATCGGGTCGGGCGATGAACCCGTCGAGACTGGTCCCAATGAAGACCGACGCTTTCAGCGGCATTCTCGTCAGGCCCCGACCCGGCCGGGCTCGCGAGGTCTCAGACGATACTGCATTGGCGAGCAGCCGCGCTGGCGGCGGAGAATCCCGATCTGTCCCAGATGGTAGCTCTCATGCTGAGCGAGGAAAGCCAGGGCACCGAGGAGCGTGCCGTCGGTGCCGGGTAGGTGCTGGGACGATCGGGCCAGTGAGGCGGTGTCCAGTCGCTCGATGTGCACCGCGACGTGTGCCGAGATCCGTTCCCAGTGGGAGCGCAACTGGTCGAGGGAAGGAAGCGGTCCCGCCTCATCCAGCGAGCGCGCCTTGCTGAAGGCTTGGGAGAATGGAGAGGCCAGGGGCTGCCCCATGGAGTCGCGCCAGGAAGTGGCGGGTCTCGGTCAGATGGGCAACCAGAAACGTGATGCTGTTGACCGGAGGATCACCGCGCTCCAGGCCCCGCTCCTCGTCGAGGTCCTCGATGCAGTTGAGGACGAGCTCGGTGTTGAGGCGGAGGATGGCGGCGAGCGGGGTGATGGATGGGTGCATTGCGACGAGGTGTCAGGGGTCAGGGGTCAGGGAAAAGCGGTGAACGGTGAACAGTGAACGGTGAACGGGAGGACTCCGATACGGGCTGGCATACGGATTCCTCGCTGCGCTCGGAATGACAGCCTCACGTTTCTCCCTCTACGTTGTTCCCGTTCACCGTTCACTGTTCACCGTTCACCCTTTTCGACAAACCTACAACTGCTTGTGACTATCGTAGTCGATCCCATGCTTGGCAGCTCGCGTTTACACGGACTCCACCATCACCTGCTCCATGGTGAGGGTTTCCAGACCCAGGAATGCCATCGCCTCTTCCGGGCTCCTGAAGACTTCGACATTCCGGGCTCCTCCATCCTGGTAGGCGCGGAATCCCTGAAACATGCGGCCCAGTCCGTAGGCCTCGTCACTCGGCGCGATGATCGCGAATTTCGAGGTCGAGTTGCTGGATTCCATTTTCGCGGCGACCTCGGCCAGCTGATGGATACGCGCGGCCGACGGTGGAACGATCTTCCCCACCTGAGTCATGTCCATCACCTCGTCGTACCCGGCGACGTCCTTCCGGGACCAGACGGTCTTCTGGTAGATGAACACGTCCTGATCGGTCAGGGTGCCATGGCCGGCTGCGAGAACGACTCGACGCAGGTGGTTGATTCGCCAGGTGATCGGCATGCAACCTGTGGGCTCGGGTACTCGGCGCCAGTCGCGCCGCTCCCCAAGCTGGGGAAGCACAGCCGGTCCGCGCAAGGTTTCGAGGAGGTGCCTCTCCTCCTTGGTGGATCTAGATCTCCGAGGCTACTCAGGATTCATGCTGCCCGAAGCCTCGGAGCGCTGCTCTTCCCAGAACGATGAACAGTGCGAGGAAGAGGAGCTGGGTCACCAGAAAGGGTGGTTCCTTCTGGGTCGGGGCGAGAGCGATCATCGCGGGGACTTTGCGGAAGAGCTGGACCACGAGAACGAAGACGTTGAAGTAGAGTGCCGTGACCGTGATAACCACGAACGTGGTCCTCCAGCCGCCGGCGAGGTGTTTCAAGTAGAGCGCCACGACGGCGACAGGCAAGATGATCAGGGAGATCACCCCGATGATATGCGAGGGCATGAGGACGACGAAGGGAAAGCCGAACCCCGTGGCGTTGGTCAGGATGGTGGTCGCCAGGTAGGTGGCGATCCAGCCGTTGTAACGGACTCCGGCCATGAGACCACCGACCACGACCAGTCCTGCCAGGATTCCAACCACGCTCAGTACCGTGTGGAGAAGGGTGAATGTGGCGAGATTGAAGATCATTGTGTGCTTCCCTTGAGATTGTGAACCGGCCGCGGTGCCGCGGCACCACCGACGACGGCTCCGTGAGTGCGCTCAGACTCGGCGACGCAAGAGCGCCACCAGGACCCTGCCTTTCACCGCCCCGCCACCTCGGCCACAAGCCGATCTAGATTCTGCTCGTTCGCTGCCACGGCGAACTTGGCGACCCGGCGGCACTCCTCAACAGTGTTGAAGAGTTGGGACCAGGCGACCAGAGTCTGCCCCTCGTACTCCTCGAAGGTGATGGTCATTTCGAACTGGGGACTCGAGACGTGCCGGAAGACGACACGTTCGGGTGCCACGACCTCCCCAAAGATGCTCTCATTGGGAAAGTCGGTGCCGTCAGGCCCATGCATGACGAAGCGCCAGTGCCCGCCCGGCCTCAGGTTGAACTCCTGGATCGTGTTGGTGAAGCCGTTGGGGCCCCACCACCGGGCGAGCCGGGCCGGGTCGCTGAACGCCCGGAACACCTTCTTGGGGGGAGCAGCGATGACGCGGGACGTTGCCAGTTCCCGCTCCGCAACCGGCTCGAGTGGAGTCAGGGCCTTGTGGCTCATCTCCGTTCCTCCGGAATTGAAGATTGAAGATGTCAGATTGAGGATTGGCCAACTGCGTCCGATGCGAGGTAGCACAACCTGCAATCTTCAATCTGCAATGTCTCGACCCTCAGGATTTGAATCCCGAGAACAGCAACCGCCCGGCCTGGATGCTCATCCCCCCGGCGATCACCAGGACGATGGCGGGCCAGGGATCGGGAGATAGGCCTTCATGGTGCAGCCCTCGCCGGAGGAGGTGAGAGAATGGCTAGTCCAGGTTCTCCTGGACGAAACGCGGACTCAGATGGATGTCACACTGGATCAGGGGCACCTCGCCGATGTTGACAAAGGTGTGGATCTCGCCGGCCTTGACGACGAGGATGTCTCCCGGACCCGCGTCATGGTCCACTCCGTTGACGGTCCAGCGAGCCCATCCCTCTCTCACGAAGACCACCTTGTCATACGGATGACGATGGAGCCTTGGTCCGCGGCCGGGTGGGGCGTTGACGAGGTAGGCCGAGATGGCGACGTCGCCATTGTCCGCTCCGATGAACTGATGCGACATACCGACGAAGGGAAGCTGATCCTGCCGGACGGCATGCATGGCGCTCCCTCCTGGCTGCTGCGCTCCCGTGAGGCTAAATCCGATTGCCGAGGATCACCCGCCATAAAGTGGAGCGTGAAGTTCGCTTGCACAAGCAACGGCCCCGGTGGGACTCGATTCGGGAGGGCTTTTAAACTAGGGCCTTAACCGAGCACCACCCGACACGATTGGTTGAGCAGGGAATCACAGAGGCAAAGAGGGCACAGAGGGTTCGGAGCGATTGAAGATTGAAGATTTCAGATTGAGGATTTGAGGGCGTGGCGCACCCAGTCTGCAATCTTCAATCGTAAATCATAAATCTTCAATCCCGCGCCCTCTGTGCCTCTGTGATTTCCTGGCCAACTAGACGGGTCACTCGCCACCGGTGAGGCCGAGCCGCTGCCAGACCCAGGCACCAAGACAGAACTGGGTCGTTGCGACGGTAAGCGCAGCCACGGTCATCAAGCCGCCCGCGACGAGGCCGGCATTGTCCACGCCCTGATAGAAGAGCAGCCCAGTGACGCCGCTGCAGATTGCGGCCAGTGCCATGGAAAAGCGGCGGGGCGGAGGATTGGAAGGGAGCCGGGGCAGGCCAAAGACATGTCTCACCCCCTTGTTAAAGAGCGCGTCGAAAGGGTGCCATCCCGCAGCACCGGCCGCGGCGCAAAGCGAATAGGACCAAAAAATACTTGGGGTTCTCGCGGTGGTTCCCGCAGCAATCCAGATCGCGCTGAGCGCCGGAGTCCAGCGCAGCCAGGGCGCCATCCGGCCCACCAGGGCCTCTTCGCAGGCATATCCCTGGACGGAAAGACGGGCGCGCAATTTCTCAGTCAGCTTCCGCATGGCTCAATCAGGCCGGTTCCTGTCCATCGGGCCCCGCCAATCATCGCTCGGGATCACTAGAAGCTCAATGGGAGTTTCGGAACCGTTCGATGACAGATCCTGCATCGGGTGCTCCCACAGGGAAGGAAAGGCAAGGAGACATCAGGGTTGTGCCGGAAGCAGCTCCTCAATAGTCCGCGCGAGCAGGAGTGGCGGCGCATCGGGGCCCACCGGGATGCCATCCTCCACCAGCCAGATTGCCGAAAGCACCGCCTGGGCGTAGGCCCACGCCAGCGCGCGCTCCGGGACGATGTCGAGCCTCGCGGACAATATCCGGAGGCGCTGCTCGACTACCTCGCGCGCGGCGTAGTAAACCGGGGGCTGACCAGGGTTGCGAAAGCCGGCACCGAGTTCATACTCGATCTCGCCCAAGACTCCTTTGGGATCGATGGCCACCCAACCCCTGCGGTTATCGCGCAGAATGTTGTAGTGGTGAAGGTCGCCATGGAGCAATCGCGGCCGTCGTTGCGATGCCGCAAGTCTGGTATACCAGTGCCAACTTCGTTGAACCAATCCGCGATCCAGCTGTGAGTCACCGCCGGCGAGATACGTGGTGAATCCGCGTCCCCAGTCCTCCACCGTGGTGATGTCAGTGGCCACGGCCTCGACGTCGGAGAGTTCCCGGATCACGGCGGCGAGAATGTCGGTGGCTTCGGCGTCGCGTCCATCGAGGGCGAGATCCGCCAGCGGCGTTCCGGGGCTCAGGCGCTCCAGCAGATCAGCCCCGTCCCGATGGTCGAGCGAACGGACCATGCCGTGGCCCGCGAATTTGTCGAGAACGGTGTGGGAGCGCCGGTTATCCTCAGGGTTGCGGAAGACCTTGAGGACGACTGGAACACCATCGCGAGTCCCGAAAGCCAGGATCGAGCTTGGCGTCTCCTCGGTACTGGTGACCGTCAGATTCCAGTCCTGCGCCAACGCCTCGGCTCGTGCAGCCAGAGTAGGTGGGAGCATCCGTCAGGCCGTCGAGCGTAGGACGAAGGAAGTTCCTAGACCGTCCCCTTAGCAGTGCGGAATGCCCAGACCGCGAATGCCCCGGCCACCAGGCACGCAATAACCGAGGCCCAGAGCGGCACCGCAAAGTTCGAGACCTGAACCGGCCACCGCAGAACGACGCGAGTGAGCTGGCCGGCCGCGATGATCGAGAAGAGGATTCCGGAAAAATGCGCATAGCGATGCATACGAGAGTCCCTCACGAGGGCCTGATATTCCGGTTGGTACGAAAGACGTTCTTCGCGTCCCACTTCGTCTTGACTTCGCCCAGCCGGCGGAGCGCCTTGCCCAGGGCGGCCTCGATCCGTTCCGGGCCCTCGTCCTCGGTAAGGAAGTTGATGTAGTTGCCCCCCGTCGAAAACCGCTTCATGTCGTTCCACGCGAGGCGGGCCCATGCGATGTGGGTATCGTCCTCCTCCGCCTTCTCCCACGCAGCGGCCAGGTTGAGCACGTAGCAGGCATCGCGGTTGCCGACCGGCGAATGTTCATCGCTGAGCCGGTTCAGCGCGCCCTTGATCTGAAACAGGATGACGGCCGAATGCGGGGACTTGATGGCGGCGGCGTGCTCAATCGCCTTGTCGCATAAGGCCGGTTCGATGCGGGGCAGGTATTCACTCTTCCAGTAGTAGCGCCGGCCCTTGGGATTGGCGGCGTCGAGCAGGGTCTGTAGCTGGGCATAGGGGCGTCGAACCAGGACATCGCCGATGGGAGTCCCGAAGGCCTTGATCGGTGCCACTACCTTCTCGCCGTCCTCGGGTTTTCCGCTGTGACAGGCGAGCAATGCCGCAATGGGCTTCCCATGCCACTCCTTGGGGAGCCACGGAGCCGCCGGTGCCGGCCGCATGAGTGCCACCAGCGCCAGCTCGGGTGGGGCGTCCTCGACGAGGGAGCGATACAGCTCGAGTACTTTCGGGGCGTCGCTCGCCGGCCAGGCTACGATACCTCCGACGATCTCCGGACCGACGGGGTAGAGGGTGTAGTCGATACCGGTGACGACGCCAAAGTTTCCGCCGCCGCCCCTGAGTCCCCAGAACAGGTCTTGGTTCTCGTCGCTGCTGGCGCGCATCAGGCGGCCATCGGCGGTCACCACGTCGATGCCGACCACGTTGTCCGCGGTCCAGCCCCACCGCCGGGTGAGATATCCGAACCCGCCGCCCAGAGTGAGACCCGCTACTCCAGTCAGGGAGACGAAGCCCAGCACCGCGGCCAGGCCGTGGAGCTGGGTTTCCCGATCCACGTCGCCCAGAAGGCAGCCGCCCTGGGCGTGGGCGATCTTTCTCCGGGTATCGACCCACACTCCCCGCATGAGTGACAGGTCCAGCATCAGCCCGCCTTCGGCGCAAGCCAGGCCGGCGATGTTGTGTCCGCCGCCCTTGATGCAGAGCAGCAGGTCGTTGGCCACCGTCAGCTTCACGCATTCGATCACGTCGGCGGTGCCAAGGCAACGGGCGACGGCGGCGGGCCGCCGGTCGATCATCCCGTTCCAGACGGTACGGGAGTCGTCGTAGCCTGCGTCGCCCGGCAGCAGGAGCGGCCCTCGCATGCGCATCTTCAGACCGTCGAGCAGGTCCTGCTTCAAGTCGAGATCCTTCCCGTCCGTGGTCTTCGCTTTCATGGGACAGACCTCCGCTTCGGCTGCGTGATTAGCTCCGTTTCACCGATAACCTGTCTCCCGCCTCCCACTACAGCAACCTCGACGAAGCCTACTTCGGGGGAATCATGTGTGCTACGCCGCAGGGAGAAGGATCAACTTGCCGTGGGTCTGCCGTTGCTCGAGCTGGCGGTGGGCCTCGGCGGCCTGGGCTAGAGGGAAAATGTGCCCCAGCGTCACGCGGAGCTGGCCCGACACGACTAACTCCTGCAGCTCGCGGCGGGCGGTGTCCCACCGCTCGGGAGGATCGGCCGCGAGCCAGAAGCTGCTGATCCGCAGGTTGCGACCATACAGATCGTCAGGATGGATCGGAGCCGGAGAGCCGCTGGACTCGCCGAAGAAGACGAGATGGCCATAGAGGGCCAATGCCGCGAGACTGTCGGCCTGCGTCGCGCGACCCACGGAATCGAATACGGCATCAACCCCGCGACCACCGTTGCCTGCCCGAACCAGCTCGGGAAGATCAGGCCCGTATGGGAGAGCGGTGGCTCCAAGGTGTCGGATCATGTCCTGTTTGGCCACCGTGGAGGCGGTGCCGAAGACCTGCACGCCACGGCGCTGCAGCAGCTGAACCAGCAGCGCTCCGACCCCGCCTGCCGCCGCGTGGACCAGCGCGGTCTGACCTCGCGTCAGCTCCGTGGCGGCGTTGGCCAGTCCGTATGCAGCGAGCCCCTGAGCCGGGAGCGCCGCGGCGACGGGGAACTCGACCTGATCGAGCAGAGAGAAAAGCGCGTTTGCCGGGGCCACCGCATACTGGGCGTAGGTCCCGCTGGTACGTGGAGCCCAGAAGGCGACTCGACGTCCCAGCCACACTCGGTCAACGCCTCGGCCGATCGCTTCGACCACCCCGGCGGCTTCATCGCCTGGAATCCAGGGAAGGGACGGTGGATTGTAGACGCCGCGCCGTTTCTCGGTTTCGGTGAAATTGACGCCGACGGCTTCGATGCGAACGAGGACTTCGCCGGGGCCGGGCTCCGGAGTCGGGTGCGAACGCAGAGTCAGCACACTCGGGTCACCGAGGGCGTGGACCACGATGGCTTGCATGGGGCTCAAGCGCGCATCCGCCTCAGGCCAGATTCATCCTGGCGAGCAGCGCCTTGAACCTGGGGTGCGAGCGGAGGCCGGTGAACAAGAAGGACCCCTTGATGCCGTACACGCTTCCCGCACGCTCGGTGTAGGCTCGCTCCAGGAAGTCCATCGCCCGCTCATCCTCTCCCAGCCCGGTGTAGACGTACGCCAGATGGTAGGGGGAGACATATCTCTCCCGGCTCATCTGTTCCAGCTGCCGCAGCACGTCGCGAGCCTCATCGCTCTTGAAAGCCAGTCCATAGGCCTCCCCCAGCTGGGCGAGATATAGCGTGTTGCCGGGGTTGAGCCTGACGGCGTGCTGCAGGTTGGTCAGGCCCTCGTCGATCTTCCCGGTCTTCATGTAGGCCCACCCCAGGGTGGAACGCCCTCTGGGATAGTCCGGCTCGAACTCGACCGCCCGCAAGGCTGCCTGCAGCGCTTCTTCGTTGCGTCCCGCCCGAAGCAGGGTGGACGCGACATCGGCCCGGTGGGTCAGGGGATCCAGCTCCTGCGCCCGCTGCACCAGCTCGAGGGCCTCATCATACCGCTCGAGCGCGGCACACATCCACCCGTAGTGGTCGTGAATGTCGGCGCCGCCGGGACTCAACTCGAGCGCCAGCTTGAACTCCGCTTCAGCGCCGGCCCAGTCGAAGTCATGCACGAACCGGAGCAGGGCCAGCACCGAATGCGCTTCGCCTAACTCATCATCGAGGGCCAGGGCTCTGGTGATCGACGCCATGGCCTGTTCGTATGCCAGGTCGGGTCGCAGCGAACCACCACCCTGTCCCGCCGCAAGCTCGGCGAAGGCCAGCGCGATGCCGGTGTGGGCAAGCGCATAGTCGGGGTCGGCAGCGATGGCCTGGCGAAAGTATTCGATGCCCTTCTGGATCCACTCTTCGGTGTAGCGGGTGTAGCAGTAGCGCCCCTGGAGATAGAGCTGATATGCCTGGAGGTTGTCCGTGGGCTCGCGCCGAATCCGGGTGCGCTCCTCCGGCGACAGCTCGGCCTTGAGCGCAGAGGCAATTTGCAGAGCGACGTCGGTCTGAATCGCGAAGATATCGGTCAGCCGGCGGTCGTAGGTCTCGCTCCAGAGGTGCCGGTCGGCTTCGGCATCGATGAGCTGAGCGACGATCCGCACCTGATCCCCGGCCCGCCGCACGCTGCCATCGAGCAGTGTCGCCACACCCAGCGTCGCCCCGATCTCCTGCAGGCTTTGCTCCCGCTTCTTGAACCGCATCGCCGAGGTCCGCGAGATGACCTTCAGCGAACGAATCTTGGAAAGTTGCGCGATCACGTCCTCGGTGATCCCGTCGGCGAAGAAATCGTTAACCGGGTCCGGACTCAGGTTGAGGAACGGCAACACGGCAACGGAAGCCGCTCTTGCTTCGCGCCCCGTCGGGCGACTCAAGGCCTCCACGAAGGCGCCGCAACTGGCGAAACGATCGGCAGGGACTCGGGACAGAGCTTTGGTGAGCGCCTGATCCACGGCGAGGGGCACCGCCGGTCGAATCCTTCGGGCCGACGGAATGGGATCGGTGAAACGCTTCGCGATTACCACATGGGCGGTGGCCCCGGTATAGGGCGGCTCACCGGTGAGCAGCTCGTAGAGCACGCAGGCGAGACTATAGACATCGCTCCGGGCGTCCAGGCCGGGCTCCCCGGACGCCTGCTCCGGACTCATGTAGTGCGGGGTCCCCAGCGCGAGTCCATTGGTGGTCAGCCGATCGGCGGGCGCGCCGCTCGCCGCCAGGGCGATGCCGAAGTCGGCGACCATCGCCTCGCCCTCGTATATCAGGATGTTCTCCGGCTTGATGTCCCGATGGACCAGGTGCTGGCCGTGGGCGTAATCCAGGGCCGAAGCCACCTGCCGAGTGATGGCGAGCGCGTCCTCGATGTCGAGCTGCTTCTCGCGTTCCAGTCTCTGGCGCAGCGACTCGCCCCGGATGTAAGGCATGACATAGAAGAGATGCCCGCCGACGGCACCCGAGTCGTACAACGCCAGGATGTGGGGATGGTTGAGCCGAGCCGCGATCGCGATCTCCCGGGTGAAGCGAGCGGCTCCCAGTGCCGCCGCGACCTCGGGTCGCAGCACCTTGACCGCCACCTTGCGATGATGGCGCAGGTCATCCGCGAGATAGACCGTCGCCATGCCACCCTGAGCCAGTTCCCGCTCGATGGCGTAGCGGCCGGCGAGTGCGGAATTCAGGCGCTCCAGTTGATCGGACGGCATTCGATTTCTCTTCTTGATGGCGAACGAGGGCTGGTCAGCTGGTCTTGGTCGAAGGCTCTTCCCAGAGAGCCATGAAAATGCCGTAGCCTTTGCTCACTGCCAACTCGCACGCTTCGCGGAGGCGGGTCAGGTAGCCGAGGAGGGTCTCTGTCCCGGCGCTCAGTTCTTCGGGAGTGGGCTCGCCGACATTGGCGGATGGGAGAGTCTGGGCGGTCCAGCGGCGCTCGACATAGGCCGCGACCTGATCCCGATCAAGCTTCTGGATCGAGTGAAGCAGCCGTTCGGTGGTGGCGGCCGATATGGCGTGTCCGCCCTGATCGGCGGCGGCAGGGTAGGTCCAGTCCGCAGCCTCGGGGCGCAAAGGCGACGGGGCGGCTGCGGCGCCGGCGAGCAGGGCATCGAGATCCTGCCAGGCGTCCTGGAGCGATACCTCGCGCGATGGGTGCGGCGAGTGGAGCCAGATTCCGAGCGTGCGCGGCGCCTTGCTGAAAGCGTAGAAATCCGATTGATGGGCGAGGTAGAGCCGCATGCAGGTGGTCATGACTCTAATCTACTGCCGTGGCGCTACGCCGCTGCGCGCGACCTCCTCTAGGCTGCTACGCTCTGATCGGGTCGATAGGTCGCCATTACTACCCCCGTTGTCGTCGTCTTGCTCTCCATCAGCTTGAGTTTCATGAAGGGGCTCCCGTCAGGAAAGAGGCGACGTCCCGAGCCGAGCACGAGCGGATGGATGGAGATCACGTATTCATCTATCAGGTTGTGACCCATCAGGGACTGGACCAGCGCCGTACTTCCCAGGATCACGAGATCGTCACCCTTCTTCTTCAGTTGAGCAACGGTAACGGCCGCGTCGCCTTTGAGCAGGGTGGAGTTCTGCCAGGGCAGGGGATCGTTGAGCGTGGTTGAGACGACGTACTTCCGGGAGTTGTTGAGCACCTCGGTAAACGGGTTGTTCGCACGGTTGGGCCAGACCGCGTAGAAGTCCTGGTAGGTCCGTCTTCCGAAGAGCAGTGCCGCTTTGTTCGCCATTCCCTCTGCCGCGACCTTCCCCATGACCGCATCGAAGTAGGGAATTGCCCATCCTCCATGGGTGAATCCGCCCCGGGTGTCCTCGTCAGGTCGTCCAGGCGCCTGGATCACGCCATCGAGGGTGAGGCTGAGGTTCACGACGAGGGTGCCCATGTAAGGTCTCCGCGGAGGAATCATTGGCCCGAGTGGCCGAGTCTTGACATATTCCGATATGGGAATATAATTGATCCATGGCACGAGCCGCAACCACCTCGGATGTCTTCAACGCCGTCGCAGAACCACGGCGGCGCCAGATTCTCAACCTGCTCAGGGGCGGGGAACGCTCGGTGAATGACCTCGCGCGCTCGCTCCGGGTCCGGCAGCCGCAGGCCTCGAAGCATCTTCGGGTCTTGAAGGAGGTTGGCCTGGTCCACGTGCGGGAGGCGGGCCAGCAGCGGCTCTACACCTTGCAGGGCGATGGACTCAAACCGATTCACGACTGGGTGACCAGCTTTACCCAGCTCCGGTCCGAGAGCTTTGAACGTCTGGACCAGTACCTTCAGGACCTTAAAGAGAGGAAACGGGGACCATGACTGCCGGAAACACTACCACCATGAAAGTGACGCTCCCTTCGGACAAGGAGATCGTCCTGACCCGCGAGTTCGACGCGCCGCGGAGCCTGGTCTTCGAAGCGTTCGTCAAACCCGAGCACTTGAAACTCTGGTGGGGCCACCGGGGCTCGACCTTGACCGTGTGCGAGGTGGATCTCCGCCCGGGCGGCGTCTGGCGCTACGTGACCCGCAACGCCAACGGATCGGAGCATCCCTTCCGGGGCGAGTATCGCGACATCGTCCCGCCCGAACGGCTGGTCTACACCTTCATGTATGACGTGGACGGGTTCCGGGATCCCGGCGGACTGGTGGAGGATGTCTTCCACGAGAAGGACGGCAAGACCACGCTCGTGGAAACCATGTACTTCCCCTCGAAGCACTCGCGGGACGAGACCCTCAACTCCGGCATGGTGGCCGGCGCCGAGGAGACGCTGGACCGTCTGGCCGAGCTGTTGGCGACGCTGGTGAAGATGAAGTAGGCTTGGTCTTGAGCTTCCGGTAATTGAAACACAGAGACACAGAGGGCACAGAGGGTTCGGTGCGATTGAAGATTGAAGATTGAAGATTGCAGATTGAGGATTTGAGGGCGGGGCGCACCCAAGTCTGCAATCTTCAATCTTCAATCCCGCGCCCTCTGCGAACTCGGTGCCTCTGTGATTCACCTTGCCCCGGTACGCTACTACCTCGCCCGGGCGAGCTGCTCGAGATGGTGCCTAACGTGCAACTCCTGGAACCGCGCGAAGTCCGCCACCGTCACATCCCCGAAGATCGTACTCGCCACCTCCTTCCCCGCGGATTTCTGGGTCCGACACGCCTTTTCGAACCGAGCGAGCGCTTGCTCCACCCGCACCCGACCCTGACCCGGCGTTGGTGAGCCGCTCGCAGGATCGAAGGCTTCAATCGTCTTCAACCGGAGAAAGGCATTCCTTCTCAGGACGCGTCTGAAGAAGAGGAACCGGACGATGGGACGAACCAGCGATGAGACGGTAGGGAACTTCGATGGAGCGCCGGAGGCGACGTTGGCTGATTCCTCCATGATCCGGGCGACGTGCTCGACGATCTGGCTGGGCGACCATTTCCCGGGTGCGCGGGGGACGGTCCACCTCGGCGCGGCCACTGCCGCGGCGGCGACGAACTCGGCCACGGCGCCATGGAGGCCAAGCAGCGCCTGATTCAGATCGGACATTCCGCACCAAGGGCCGGAGCGAGGCGTGGCGCGTCATTCACCAGGCACCGCGAGGTTCGAAGCGACCCAGCCGCTCTGGGTCGGCTACCAACTCGATGGCGACGATCCTCTCCTCAATATTAGCCGTCCCCACCGCACCATCCACCAGGGGGAACGAGACGGGCAGGGTCTCCCCACACCATCCAGCCCGGCCGAAGCGCCGTCGCACCGTGATGCAGATAGAAGGGCCGGGCGGCGGGGCTGTCGGGGTTTACATCGACGCACACCCTGAACGCCTTCTGCTGGATGAACCAGGCCGCGAGCTCGAGCAAGAGTGCGCTCGCGATTCCGTCCCGGCGAAGATCGGGAACGACATACAGGTACTGGACCTCGCCCTCGCAATCGAAGCGGCGGGTGAGATGCCCAGCGATGTGGCCGACAACGCCAGAACCGGCCAACGCGATGTAGGCGATCCGGGGAGACAGCGCTTTTTGCGGATGGTGCTGGCCCGCGAGATAGGCCGCGATGCGCGGATCGGCCGGCCCGGCCACTGTATCAGCCAGTCGGCTCGATGCTATCTGGGGCACATCGGCAATGGTCGCCACCCGGTATTGGATTGGCGTGCTCATCAATGCTGTCCCTCAGGGCCACCCGACGCCCGGCGCCGGCGCTTCGAGGGTGAGCACCTGCCCGGTTCTGGCCTTCTCCGCCAGCGACGCGGGGCCATGCCACTCGGCCGTCATCATGAACAGCGTTTTCCGGTCGGTGCCGCCGAGCATGCAGGCGAAGCAACCACGGTCCAGCCTGATTGTCTGCAGCACCTCTCCGCCTTTCCGGACCCGTACGCAACATTTGTTGGGAACGTCGGCGTACCAGATCGCCCCGTCCGCGTCCAGGCAAATGCCGTCTGGGGCTCCGTCGACCTCGGCCCACACTCGACGATTCGACAGGCTGCCATCGGGGGCGATGTCGAAGGCGGTGAGCCTCTTGCCATAGGACTCGGCAAGAATCAGCGTCGAGTTGTCCGGCGTCACGACCATCCCATTGGGAAATACGACCCCATCCGCTACTTGACGGCACGATCCGTCAGGGGTGACCAGCGCGATGACGCCCGGAACTGGCTTCTCGCCAGTCATCATTTCAAAGCCGATGCTGTTGAGATACGCGTTCCCCCTTCCGTCCACGACGATCTCGTTCCACGGCCGGTCACATATTCGCCTGAGGCCGGCGTAGGTCAGTAGTGATCCGTCGGACTCCCTGCGGAGAAGAGTCCGGTCGCTCGCCGAAACGATGAGGAGACGGCCATCGGGCAGCCAGTCGATGCTGAAGGGGAACGATTTGACCGGGGTGATGACTTCGCTACGGCCCTCGAGGTCCACGGCAATGATTGCCTGGGCGCCCCAGTCGGAGAACCACAGCCGCCCTTCATGCCAGCGGGGTGATTCACCGAGGACGAGTCCGGTCAGCAGTATGCGGGGCTCCTCCGCGGAGGTCTTCATCTCTGGCATGACGGACGAATCCTGGAGAATGTCTCAGTCACCCGCCAGGCTGTCCTACGTGCCAGCACACGCCAGCCAGGTCGATGAAGTTCACCTCTCTTCCCCACGGGTAGTCGGTCGGTGGGGAGAACCGAAGGCCGGGATACTTCCGGTCCAGCTCCTTTGCCGACACCTCCTGCCACCACGCGTCGAGATCCGGGAGCTTCTCCTCGAAGCGCTGCAGGATGAACTGGGCCTCGCCGTTGCGAAACCCCGCGTAGCCGGAGTTCTCCCACAGTTCCTGGAAGCCGAGCTCAGCAAAGAGGTGGCGCGTCTCCTCATAGCGCGAGCCACTGGGAACGAACGGGAGCAGCGACAGGGCTTGCAATGCAGTCACGGTACTATTCCTCGTTGTAGAAGCCGTCAGCCGTCAGCCGTCAGCCGTCAGCCGTCAGCCGTCAGCCGTCAGCTGTTAGGGATTTTGGCTCACGGGAAACGCACCTCGGCGACTCAGCGGGCTGGAGCGCGGCCCAGGATGGCGATGGCAATGCCTCCCAGGACCAGGATCGCGGCGAACGTGAGCCTGGCGGTGAGCTGCTCCCGCAGCAGAAGCACGCCTCCCGCACCGCGCGAGAATCGGCACGGCGAGTTGCACCACGGCCGCCGTCATCGCCGAGAGGTGACGAAGAGCAGCGTACCAGAGGGCGTAGCCGATCCCCGAGGCGATGGCGCCCGACAGCACCGCCCACAGGATCCCGCTCGACTGGATCGGAGGCACCGGCCAGGCGACGAGGCAGAGCGCGAGCGCCATTGGGACAGCCCGCGCGAAGTTGCCCGCAGTCTGGGCAAGGGGTGCGGTCGTGCTTCGGCCGCGCAGGGAATAGAGGCCCCAGGCAATTCCGGCGAGGATCATGAGCGCCGCGCTGAGCGGGTCCGGCGCGGTGAGGCCGGGAAGCACCAGGTAGATCAACCCCGTGAGGGCGACGGCCAACCCCACCCACTGGATCGGTCGGGGCCGCTCTCCGCGGGTGAGGGCGGCCAGGACCATGGTCACCTGGACCGCGGCGAAAAGCAGGAGCGCGCCGGTACCCGCGCTCAGGTGCAAATAGGCGAAGGAGAACGGTGCAGCATAAAGGAAAAGGAAACCGGCCGAGGTCCATGTGGAGCCGCTGGATACCGGAGGGGAATTGGTCGGCCAGCGGACGATGAGACCGAGCATGAGCGCACCAGCAGAAAGCCGGACCGCGGAGAAGGTCGCGGGATCAATGGCCTGGCTCCGCAGCGCGAGACGACAGAGCAGGGAATTCGCGGCGAAGGCGACAAGGGCGAGAGTGGTGAAGAGGGCTGTGCGCATGCGTGTTCGTGGTCGACCCGTGGCTACCGACTACCGACTCCCACCCAGTTCCTTGTAGAAAACGACTGTCGCATGCTGCGTTGTCGCATCTGGATCCAGCCCGAACCCCGGAATCGCCCCCACCTCGGTCCATCCGCCACGGCGATAAAGCTCCTCGGCCGCGTCGCCTTGCTTGGTGTCGAGGGTGAGCAGTGTGAATCCGGCTTGGCGTGCCGCCAGCTCAATGGCCTGCATCAGCTGAGAGCCCAGTCCGGTGCGCCGGCTCCGGCGATGCACCACCAACTTGGCGATATCGGCCCGATGGGGCTGGTTTGGAGCCCAGGCGGGATGGAGTTGCACAGTGCCGACGATCCCCTCGCTATCGCGTGCCACGAGGAAGACCGACTTCGCGTCGGCCCTAGTGGTGATCTTCCGCCACCAGCCTTCGGCCTGTTCAACCGTGAGCGGCGCCAGAAAACTCACCGCGGCTCCGGCGTCCACCGCGTCGACCAGGAGCTGAGCCAGGTCTCGAAGGTCGGCGTCCGAGACCGGCGGGGTCAATCGTTCGATCACGTGGGATTGTCGGGCCATGGGGCCTGAAAGTCTCTCCTTCCAGCGAGCCCGGCAAGGTCGAGCGCGCGATTTCATGAAAGGAGCTGCCCTCATGGACAACTTGACGGTGTTTCTACCGTTCCATAAGGTGGCATTGTCTACGCTATCCACGTCCAGTCGGCAGGGCCAGCTCCGCCGGACACGAATGGGGCGGGAGGAACTTCCTCTTCCGCCCCGTTTCGCGGGTCCGACAAGGAGAACGCGCATCCCTGCGACTGGCCATTCCTGGGCCGACTATCTCCTTCCTCATCGGCGTGACCCTGCTTGGGGTCCTGAGCATGCTGGTGGTGGCCTGGGAGCGCCACCGTCGCCAAGTCAATCAAATACGGGAGAACGAACGGCATTGGTCCGAGGTTCGTCGGCTGCTGGGTACTCTGTGCGAGCCCTGCGGAGCGGAGAACTTCCCGGGGTGCGTGCTCACGACCGCCTATCGGGCGCCCGACCAATCAGTCGCCAACACGGTGCGCGAGTACCTGCTGGATCAGGGCATGGGTTGGAGCGAGGTGGACGTCCTGTCGAAGGAGGGCAAGTGGAATGTTGCGGCCATCACCGCCTCCACGGTGGTTACCCCAGCGTTGTGCGACTCGTGGATAAAGGAGATGAGGTTTGTATGCGAGGAGCTGGGGTGCAGCCTGGAGTACTTTGGCGCGCCTCCCGATGGGTCCGGGGGGATTGGGGTGCCGGCGTATGCTTGAGCCGTCAGCCGTCAGCCGTCAGCCGGTAGCCGTTAGAGTACCTCATCCCGAGAAGCGCAGCGACGAGGGATCTGGTATCCCTGCCCTTGCATTAGGGCAAGGAGACTAGATCCCTCGCCTCGCTCGGGATGAGGTGCATGCTCCAGGCTGACGGCCGACGGCTAACGACTGACGGCCCCCACCCGCTGGGCGAAGCTTCGCACTTTGAATGCCAGGAGGACCAGGACAATTCCCATTAACAAGGCATATGCCGCAATCAGGGCGATAACCGCGAGCGCCCCGGCGCCCGGTCGGGCCAGGAGGAGTACGCCGAACGCGACTGACGCCACCCCACCCAGGATGAGCAGCCATTCGCCTTCGATCTCTTTGCGCAGCCGAATAGCAATCGAGACCTCGAGAATCCCGCGAAAAATGGCCCAGAAGGCGATGTAGTAGAGCAGAGCGAGCGCGGTGATACCGGGAGTCTTGAAGGTCATGATCCCGACGGCGACGCCAACCAGCCCGATCAGGAGCAGCACCCACCACTTATCATAGATCTTCCGGCCGGCGAAGGCGGTCCACACGGCAATGACCCCGTCCACCAGCGCGTAGGCGCCGAAGAGGTACACCAGCGCTGTGAGGGAGATGCCGGGACGGAACCAGGTGAGGATGGCAAACGCGATGGCGACAAGGCCACGGAGCAGCAGTTGCCACCAGCCTCGAGACAGGACGTCGGTCAACGTCTTTGGAACTCCATTCATGGTGCCCTCCTGGGTCGTGAGCGGATCGCTGACGAGGGACGAGGTACTACAGTGCCAACATTCCGCGAGTCACCTGAGACCGATCCCTGAATTAATTGTTGCAGACGAGGACTTCCTGTTCAGGCTTGTTCGGCGTCGTGGCACGGTTGTCGGGTCAGCACCAGGCCGGCCAGCAGAACTGCCTCCAGGGCTGCGTCTGCCAGATAAATCGGAGAGATGCGGCTGTTGAAGGCATACCAGGTGTCGATAGCTGAGAAGGCCAGGGTAGCCCCGGCCGCGAGGACGGTGATCTCCAGCGTCCAAACGGCATTGCGCAGCACCGCCACTCCCAGCGTGACTCCGATCAACACGACCAGCAGCGCCACCATCCGCACCAGCCAGTCGTCGGTCTTGGGGCCGGTCAACCGCTCAAAGCTTGCAAAGTGCAGCAGCGGCCAGAGTCCGGTGAGGACGTAGTAGGAGGCCTGAACCATCAGGATGCGAGAGCGCCAGGAAGACATGAGCGGTCGGCCTCAGACTAATTTCCCTTCTCGGTTGCTGCCTTCTCGTGCTGCAGGTCGGACCGCATCCTGTCCCGCAGCCCGCCCACCGCTTTCCCCCTGAGGTTGAGGAGGCCGCCGCTCGGAAGATTATCAAATCGGAACCGGCGAATTGCGATCAAGTAGGTGCCTTGACCCGTCGGGGTTGGGCGGTCAACCACCGCCATGAGGTCGAACTCGCCTTCGAAGTAGTGATCGGCATAGAGCTGTTTCGCAGCTAGCAGAGTCATCCCGCCGGGATCGGGCGGGGTGTATACCGACAAGTGCGTGATGCTGAGGATCGGTCTCAGATGGGGGAGTGCGTCCTTCGACCAGAACAGCACGTCGCTGACGCCCTCGAGCGTGGCGTGGGGATAGTCGGTGAGATACTTGTGGAACTCCGGGCTGTACTGGAAGAGATACGGTGACTGGGCCAGCAGTCGGTCAAAGGTGTCGCTTGCTCGAACGCTGGTCCCCCGGTCGTCGTACACGACCAGCGCGCTGTCCCCTCGAGTCCCATACACCGTGACGTACTCTAACATGCGCTGCCGGGCGTAGGCGTTCACCTGAGCGCCCCGGTCGGGGGCCGACCAGTCTATCTCCTGTTGGATGCGCTGGACTTCGGTTGCCGGCAGCTTCAGGTGGCAGTCGTTGGGCTTGCACTTCTGGAGATCGGAGACATCCTGGCTGTCGATCGTCACGGCCTGGACGTCGGCCGTCGTCGGAGGATTCATGAAGAGGGCGAACTGTTTGCGGTCCGGCGCGCGAAGCCAGTTTGCGGCATCCTGCACCCGTGCGATATAGACAGCGCGGGAGCGGCCGATGGCGATGATGCCGAACACGGCGACATCGCGGTTGTCCTCGGTGTCCAGCACCTTTACCACGGCCTTCCCACTCTCAACCTCGGAAAGCTGCGTCGAGTCGAGACCGACGCTCTGCCGCAGGAACTGAGCGACCCGCGGGGGTGTCTGTTGCCCGGCAACGGACAAGCGAGCGATAATCATGCCGCCGACGAGCAGCAGGACCGCAACACGCTGGCTAACCCCCATGGGTACCTCCACGTTGGTGAGTGCCTCGAATCGCTTTGGTTCTTCAGCAGCGTCGGGTCGCCATGGCGCTACGAAGATCCCAGCCTCGCGGCCGCCCCTAGAGCAGCCACTCAATCGGCAGCAGGGCCATGAATCCGACGGCCAGGCGCTTGAGGAAGCTGGTTTTGGGTTCCCTGTGGTAGCGTATTCCTCCCTCTGCGGTCGGCTCCAGCCACTCGAGCCGGTGACCATCAAGCGCGAGGTGATACACCCCGTGGGCGACCATCTTGTCGATCGCGCGGGCGATTGTCCGGGCCAGCGCGGCGCTCTCGATCAAGAGTCCCATTTCGGTGTTCAGGCGAAGCGAACGGGGATCGAGGTTCAGCGAGCCGATGAACACCCGGGCAGAGTCGATCGAGAAGGTTTTTGCGTGGAGGCTCGCCGAGGAACTGCCGAGGCCGGAGCGGATGCGCGCA
Organism: uncultured Gemmatimonadales bacterium; assembly: GCA_963788625.1. Classification (GTDB taxonomy): domain Bacteria; phylum Gemmatimonadota; class Gemmatimonadetes; order Gemmatimonadales; family GWC2-71-9; genus DATBGE01. The sequence continues at coordinate 2,418,432 of CAWBHB010000001.1, forward strand.
TCGTACTCGGCCCGGCCGGTGTCATCTACATCGGGTTTGAGTTCAAAGAGCCGGACTCCACCTCGCAGCAATCCCCGGCGGCGCTTGGCATATCCGGCGTGAACCGCGACGACGTCGGTCGCGGCCAATGAGTTGGTAATGACCCGGAACGCCACCCCCTTTTGAGCGATGAGGGCAAAAGCCTTGGTGGTTTCCCTATCCGGGACGAAGTATGGGGAAATGAGGTCGATGGTGCGTTGCGGAATGCCGAATGCCTCGCGCAGCTTCGTATACACCAGATCGAGGTCCGGCGCGTGGCCTTTCACCTTGTCTGGCGGATCACACAGCAAGCGCACCGGCACCCACTCGAACGCCAAGTCCTCGGCGACCAACGCCGCGACGAGCGGGGTATTTCTAACGGCCTCGACATAACCGCTGGCCTCGGCGGAATGCCTCACGGCGTCGAAGCGGGCCCGCAGTGCCGCGACCTCGTCGGGTGCAGCCTTGCCTACTACCGCCTCCACAGGAAGTGCAGACTCATGGTTCCAGTAGCTGTTGAATGCCGCCTGCACTTCTTTCGCAACCGGGCCCACGGCAAGGACGTCGAGATCGGCGAACACCATGCGTTGACCAGCCCCGAAGTACTCGTCGCCCACGTTGCGCCCGCCCACCACGGTGGCCTCGGAGTCAGCAGTGAACGACTTGTTGTGCATCCGCCGATTCAGGCGGCCGAAGTCGGTCAGGTAGCCGAGGGGCTTGAACCGGCGGTCCTTGAAGGGATTGAACAGCCGCACCTCGATCAGGGGATGGCTGTCCATCGCGGCGATTGTCGAGTCCATCCCTGCGATGCCGTTATCGTCGAGAAGGAGCCGCACGTGCACCCCCCGTTCGGCGGCATCCCAAAGTTCTTCGAGCAGAAGGGTGCCTGTCGTGTCACCGTGCCAGATGTAGTACTGGACTTCGAGCGATCGCTCGGCGGCACGGGCCAACGCGGCACGGGCCGCGAAGGCTTCCTGGGCAAGGGGAAGAGTGTGGACGCCACTGCAGCCGTCCTGAGCAGCCGCGGCTCCGCGGCTCACCGCTTCTCCGAGGCGGGTGTCTGTGTTGGGGCTCAGAACCATGGTGGTTGACGGGGCATAAGCTATAAGGTGTAAGCCGTGGGCCGTAAGCACCAATTGATGGGCGGTTAGCTATCGGATACAGTTCAATGTGCAATCTGAAATCTTCAATCGCCAATCGGGTTTCTCATGGACACCCTTCCAGATCACCTCCAGGTTGTGGGCCGCATTCGATCGGTGCTCCGCTCCAAGGATGAGGCGCCCAGGCAGGGCTCGGAGGGAGCGCCGGATGCCTGGCTCGAGCTGGATCCTGCCTTTGAGCCGGCGCTGCGGGGCGTCGCCGCGGGCAACGCGGTCATCGTCATCACCTGGCTGCACCGCAGCAATCGCGAAGTCCTCCAGGTTCATCCTCGCAGCGACCCTGAGATTCCGCTCGCCGGAGTGTTCGCGACCCGGTCTCCCGACCGGCCGAACCCGCTGGGACTCCATCGCGTGACGGTTCGGGAGATCTCCGGCATCCGGCTGCGGATCGGCCCAATCGAGGCGATCGATGGGACGCCGGTGGTGGATATAAAGGCGGTGCTGGATGACATAGAGGATTCGTAGCAGCGAGGGCAGGGAGTAGGGAGTGGGGAGTAGGTGGTGGGGAGTGGGGGGCACTGCCTTCCTGCCGGCCCTACTCCCTACTCCCTACTCCCTACTCCCTATTCCCCACTCCCCACTCCCCACTCCCCACTCCCCACCACCAGTTTCCCCGATACATTCCCGCCCCATGGACCCCCTCTCCGATCTGCTCCGAGTCGTTCGTCTGGACGGCGCGTTCTTCTACGCGGTCGAGGCCGTGGCACCCTGGAGTGTCGAGACGGTGGCCGCCCGGGAGCTGACGCCTCGGATCATGCCGTTCGCCGAGCATCTGATCTCCTACCACATCGTGACGGAAGGCTGCTGTTACGGGGCACTGATCGGTGAGGAACCGGTGGAGCTGGTGCCCGGGGACGTGATCGTCTTCCCCCATGGCGATGCGCATGTCATGTCGAGCGCGCGCGGCCTCCGGAGTGGCCCGAACGTGCACACGATCGTCACCGCACGCTATCTCGAGCCCGTTCTCCTCGGCAACGGCGGGCCACCCACGACTGCGTTTGTCTGCGGTTTCCTCGGCTGCGATCTCCGTCCATTCAATCCCTTGCTCGCGGCACTCCCGCACCTGATGCATATGCGGGGGATGTCGAGCGCCTGGCTCAGCAGCTTCACGCGCCAGGTTACCGAGGAATCCCGGCTTCGCCGAGCCGGGGCCGACAGCGTGCTCACCCGGCTGGCCGAACTGATGTTCATCGAGGTGCTGCGCCGCTACCTCGAGGAGCAGTCCGCCGGACAGACGGGGTGGCTCGCCGGGCTCAGGGATGAAGTGGTCGGTCGGGTGTTGGGCCTGCTCCATGCCGATCCCGGCCATCCCTGGACTCTCGACGAGCTGGCTCGCCAAGTTGCTTCGTCCCGCACCAACGTCGCCAAGCGGTTCACCGAGCTGGTGGGCCAGCCGCCGATGCAGTACCTGACCCAATGGCGGATGCAAGTCGCCGCCAATCTCCTGGCGCAAAGCGGCGCCAAGATCGCCGCGGTGGGCGCCGAGGTGGGGTACGACTCTGAGGCGGCGTTCAGCCGGGCGTTCAAGCGGGCGACAGGGATCGCTCCTGGTGCATGGCGGGAGGCTAGAAGGTCTTCACCCTCCCAGCTGGCGCAGTTGGCGGTCGATAGTCGGTAGTCGATGGTCATGAGGTCTAAGACAAACTGACCATCGACCATCGACCATCGACTCCCAACTCCTGTAGGCCCACGTCTGACACCGCACTCAGTATTCCTGAGCAGGAAATCGGGATTTCCAGTCATTTCCCGCAACACCCCTCCATGACACAATTGGTCACGCGCGACACGAGGCAGCGCCGAAACCTATTGATGGAGGAGTGGCATGTCGTACGAGAGTGCTCCCGCCGGTAGTTCCCGCACCAGCAAAGAGGTCCGCGCCTGGTCGGAAGATCCCCTCACGGCCCGGGCCCGGTCGGTCTGGACCTCGGGTGATTTCCTCCCGATCGCGCGAAGCTTCGCGCCCGGCGCCAGGGAGTTCATCACCCGGCTGGGACTGCGCCCCGGGGAGTCGGTGCTCGACGTGGCGTGCGGCACCGGCAATCTCGCCATCCCTGCCGCCCTCGCCGGAGCGCGCGTCAGCGGGATCGACATCGCGCCCAACCTGATCGCCGAGGCCCAGCTCGAGGCGCGGGCCACTGGGGTCGCCATCGCCTTCGAGGTGGGCGATGCCGAATCGCTGCCGTATCTCCAGGGCCAGTTCGACACCACCGTGACCATGTTCGGTGCGATGTTCGCCTATCGCCCGGAGCGGGCCGCCGCGGAGCTCCTCCGGGTGACTCGTCCGAATGGCCGGGTCGCGATGGCGAACTGGACGTATGAGGGATTCGTCGGCCAGATGCTGCGGGTGCACACCGGCGATCGTGCCGCCGCCACCCGGCGTGCCGAGCCCCCTGGAATGGGGCAAGGAGGCGATGGTCCGGGCCCGGTTCGGTGACCGGGTGCGATCGGTGGTCTGCAGCAAGAGAACCCTCGAGCTCAGCTTCCCGTTCCCGCCGGCGGCCGTAACCGAGCTGTTCGCGAGCTGCTACGGGCCTACCGTCGCTACGCTGCGCGCGGCCGATCCCGAAGGCGCGAGCCGGTTGCGGGAGGAACTCACCCGGCTGTTCCAGGAACACAACGTTGCCACCAACGGCACCACGACGGTGGTAGGAGAATATCTCGACGTTCAGGCCCGAGTGGCCTGACGACATTGCAATCCACCACGCACAGGAGTTGGAGGTCACGATGAGCAAACGCACCGAAGCGCTGGCCGTTCGCCTTGAGGAGGGAGCCCGCGCTCTCGCTACCCTCTCCCGCACCCTCACGGACGCGGAGTGGCAGACGCCGACCAAGGACGGCCGCAAGATCGGCGTGGTGGTCCACCACGTCGGCAACATGTATCCGCTGGAGATCCAGTTGGCGCAGACCCTCGCCAAGGGTGAGCCGGTCCTGGGAGTCACCTGGGATGCTGTTCACCAGATCAATGCGAAACACGCCAAGGATTTCGACAAGGTCACCAAGGAGGAGGCCCTGCATTTCCTGGAGATCAACGCCGCCGCGGCGGCGGAGGCGATCCGCCAGCTCACCGATGAGCAGCTGGACAAGGCGGCGCCGGTTTCGCTCAACGCCGATGCACCGCTCACCACCCAGTTCATCCTGGAGGATCACGCGGTCCGGCACAGCTACCATCACCTCGAGAAGATTCGCGGGGCGCTCAAAGCGGCGAAGCAGTCGAAGCTGTCGGTAGAGAAAGTGGCGTGAGGAGTCGGAGCAAACCAGCCGTCAGCCATCAGCTGTCGGGTAGTAGCTGTTAGCTCTTAGCTGTTGGCAGTTAGCTGTGTGTTGTTGGAGTACTGGTGGCTGACGGCTGTTTCATCATGAAGGACACGAAGGGAGACCTTTGTGTCCTTTGTGGCATGTCACCCCAACTTGGTCCCGTTTTCCCTCAACAGCTCCCGCAGTACCGATCGATGGCAACGCGACTCATCCTCGCAGTAACAGCCTACCGACAGGTTCACGTCCTGTGATAAGGCGGCCAGAAGCTTGAGGAGCCGCACCTTGTCAGGCTTACCCATTTCGGCGCGGTACCGCCGGACGAACCGGTTCCATTCGGATTGAGTCGTCGCGGCAAACGCTGCCTTCGCTGCCGCCTCACTCGGCGCCAGCTCGGGGAGCCATACGTCGTACCAGTTGTCCCGGCTGTACCGGTTCTTCGGCACCCCGCGGGGCGGGCGGCGGACCGTGCCAATGCGAAGGCCCTCGCCGCGGAGTCTCGGGCTGCCGAGTTGGACGATCCGGAGGGTCATGTCAGGCCGGGATACGAAGGGTGGTGATGCTGGCGGAGGCTAATGCGGTTCCTGTTGCTTCTCCATGATCCGGTCGATCGCCTGCCGCAGAAGTCCGTTGAAGCGCGGGACATCCTCCATCATCATGAAGTGGTCTACTCCGGGCATCAGCATCACCTCGATGCCATAACGCTTCATGGAGGCGACGTCGGTCGGCGGGCTGTCGGGATTGATGGCGATTAGCGGCAGCTTGAGCTCCTGCAGGTCCCGAGTGATCTCGCGGCTGTGATTGAATGAGGACTCCAGGGCGCTGAGTGCCACCTCCGGAGGGGCGGACGACATGTCGAGGGCTACTCGCTCGACCATGGCCGTATCGGCTCCTGGCCGGAAGAGGCTTCGCACCAGCGCACGGGTCGAGTCGACAAAGTCGGGTCGCAGGTGGTCCACAAAGGCCTGGACTTGTTCCGGAGTGCGCGCAGTCTGGAGCTGCTTATAGACGTCCACCCAAATGAGGCCCTTTACTCGACCCGGGAGTAACCGGGCCGCGTCGGCGATCACATCGCCTCCCATCGAGTGGCCGATCAGAATCACCTGTTTGAGGTCGAGCCTCTCGACGACGGTCGCGACGTCGCCTCCGAACGACTTGATCGTCCATTCCTTCCGCCCGAGTCCCGATTCGCCGTGTCCGCCGAGGTCAGGGGCGACGACCGTGAAGTCGCGGGAGAATGCTTCCAACTGTCCTGCCCAGTAGCTCCGATCGCAGGACCAGCCGTGGACAAAGACCAGGGCAGGGGTCCCCTGGCCGGCGACCTCATACGCGATGGTGACTCCGTCAACTGATGGAACGACGTCGACCTTCCGCGAACCCCCTTGAGCATCGGCCGACGCCGCCCTGGCTACCGTCAGGTAGATCACGGCGGTAAGCGTTGCCCCGCATCGCATTACTCCTCCCAGTCTATTAGCCGACCGGCTGGGCTTCCGGGAACTCCACTTCCCACTCAAGACCTCCTCCCGCGGCCGATAGAGCCTCACGATGTAGTTCCACCCTTCCATGATCGGCAGGCAGTTGGCGGCCTTCCTACATGGGCAATTCCCTGCGTGGTGACTCTCGGGCAGAGCGGGAGGGCGCCAGCGGGGCAAGCTTGCGAGTCGTGGTACTGAGGTTCTGTCTGGAGATATATCCCCTCAGCGACGATACGCAACCTCCGTCAACGGGAGGGTCACGAGACCCGAGCCGTCAGCCACCAGCCGTCAGCCGTCAGCCTTCAGGCAGATGCCTTAAGCCGTAGGCCGTAGGCCCTAAGCTGTGAGCCGTTAGCTCTTAGCTGTTAGCTTTGAGCAATTGGAAATTGAAGATTTCAGATTGCAGATTAACGACTAACCGCTAATAGCTAAGGCGCTTATAAAAGATCTGGCACCAGGAGTAGACTGGTGTCATGCGGACCGATGCCTTCGAGCGCCTGATTCGTAGTGAGGCCGCGTCGTGGCGCGGGTTGCGAGTCCGGCTGCTGGGGACGGGGCGGCAGCTGCCCCACGGTCCCGCGTGTGGCCAGCGACGCGCCTATCAGCTGGCGGAAGGGCGGTACCGCTGCCGACGGTGCCGTTACACCTTCGGACTGTTCACCGGCCGGTGGCTGGGGCAATCGCGGGTGCGCCCGACCCGCTGGGTCTGGCTGCTGAAGCTGTTCGAGCTGGAGGTGACCGCCCGCCAGGCCGCGGTGCAGACGGGCGTCAGTTATCCGACCGCCCTGCGGGTGTTCACCCTGATTCGCCGGGCGATCGTGGCCCAGGAAGAGCCCGGCCTGCTGCGCCGCGAAGTCGAGTTGGATGAGTCGTACTTCGGTCCGCGGCGATCGTGGCGCCACCGCGGCGGCAAGCGGGGGCGCGGGGCACCGGCCAAGATCCCGGTGTTTGGGATTCTCGAACGGGGCGGCCGGGTGGCCGTCAGCGTCCTGCCGGATGTGACGCGCCAGAGTCTCCTGGCGGCCACCGTGAAGCTGGTCCGCCGGGGGGCCCTGGTGTACACCGACCGGTACAAGGGGTACGATGCGCTCACCTTCTGTGGCTATCGCCACCTGCGGGTAGACCATCGCCGGCGGTTCACCCGCGGGCGGGTCCACATCAATGGCCTGGAAGGGTTTTGGAGCTATGCCAAAGGCAAGTTGATTCGGCATCGGGGCGTGGCCCCGCACCGGTTCCCCTTGTCCCTGTACGAGATGCAGTTTCGCTATAACCATCGCCACGAGGACCTCTTTGAGCTCTTGCTCACAGTGGTGCTCAAACCGGTGCCAGATCTTTTATAAGCGCCATAGCTAATAGCTAACAGCTTACCGCCAACCCAATTCACTCAATCTGAAATCCTCAATCTGAAATCCATCTTGCCATCTCCCCCTCGAACGCTGGCTCCCCGGTCTGCGCGTCATCCGGACCTACCAGAAAGAATGGCTCCAGAGCGATGTGCTTGCGGGCATCTCGCTGGCCGCGGTCGCGCTGCCGATTGGCATCGCCTACGCCGAGCTGGCAGGATTCCCGGCGGTCAACGGCATATACGCTTCGATTCTGCCGGCGGTCGCCTACGCCCTGTTTGGCTCGTCGCGACAACTGGTGGTGAATCCCGATGCGGCCGCCTGCGCAATCGTCGCGGCCACGGTGGCACCGCTCGTCGCGGCCGACCCGTCGCGGTACGTGAATGTAGCGATCACGCTGACCTTTCTGACCGGACTGCTCTGTATCGCCGGAGGCCTCGCCGGCCTGGGGATAATCGCGGACTTCCTGTCGCGGCCCATACTGACCGGATACCTGAACGGCATCGCCCTCAGCATTATCGTGGGACAATTGGGCACGCTGATGGGTGTTCAAGTTCCCAAGGCAGGGTTTTTCCGGACCATCGCGGGCGTCGCGTCCCGCCTGGGAGAGACTCACCCCATCACCTTTGCCGTTGGTGCCGGTCTCTTCATTTTTCTGCGCACCCTCAAACACTACTGGCCCCGGGTGCCTGGCCCGTTGATCGGGGCGGTGCTCGGGATCGCGCTGGTGTACGCGATGGGGCTCGAGACAAACGGTGTCGCGGTGGTCGGCCAGGTACCGGCGGGTTTCCCGATGCCCGCCTTGCCCAGGGTCAAACTGGACGAACTCCTGCCGCTGCTCGAGAGCGCCGCGGGCATCGTGCTGGTGAGTTTCTGCAGCATGATGACCACCGCGCGGGGCTTCGCCAACAAGAATGGCTACCCAATCGACGCGAACCAGGACATGATTGCCCTTGGCTTCTCCGACCTCGCGTCGGGGTTGAGCCGTGGTTTCGTGGTGAGCGGGGCGGACTCCCGGACCGCGGTGGCCGATACCTCCGGCGGCAAGACGCAACTCACCTCGGTCGTCGCGGCCCTGGCGATGGCGCTGGTGCTGTTGTTTCTGACCGGGCCGCTCGCCATGCTGCCCAAGGCTGCGCTCGCCGCGATCCTGATCTCCTCGGCGATCGGCCTCTTTGACGTAGCATCCCTCCGCTGGTATCTGCGGGTGAGCCCCGCCGAGTTCTGGCTATCGATCGTGGCGATGCTGGGCGTCATGACCGTCGGCGTGCTGCATGGGGTGTTGATCGCCGTGGCCTTGACCTTACTCCGGCTAATTGCGCTCGCCTCGAGACCGCGCGACGCCGTCCTGGGTGAGATCGACGAGCAGTCGGGCGTCTACGGGCAGATTGGTGAGGATGGCAGCACTCCGATTCCCGGCCTTCTCTTGTTTCGCTTCGAGGCCGCGATCGTGTTCTTCAATGCCGATCATTTCAAGGAGCGGGTCCGGACCGTGCTAAGCCAAGCCAATCCCAAGCCCCGGTGGTTTCTCTTCAGTGCCGAATCCACACCCGCCCTCGACATTACCGGCGGCGAAACTCTGGAGGAGCTTCGAGTCGAGCTCGAAGAGCAGGGAATTGTCTTCGCCATTGCCAAGCCCAGGGGTCGGTTCGAAGCGATGCTGAAACTTACGGGCGTGGCCGACAAGCTCGGACCGGAGCGGATATTCCCGACCATTCGTGCCGGGGTAGCGACCTTTCGGCGCGAGGAGGCGGGGCGTTAGGGAGCAATTGAAGATTGACGATTTCGGATTGCAGATGGAACGGCAACTAACAGCTAATATTTAAGAGCTAACTCCTGATCACCAAGTCCAAATGCAATCTTCAGCCCCCAATCTTCAATCTGAAATCTTCAATCGGAAATCTTCCATCTGAGATTCTCCCGATGTCCACCACCACCGACCACCCCAACGTCCTCGTCTTCCCGCCGCTTCTCTACACCGGCACGCTCGGCGTTTCGTTGCTCCTGCACTGGTTCAAACCATGGTACCTGCCGCACGGGTGGCCAGTGCGGATCGTGGGGATCGGGCTTATAGTTGCCGCGGCGGCGCTGGGGATTTGGGGAGAAAGGACTCTCAAACGCGGGGGAACCAATGTGAATCCGAGGGAGCCGACTCTCGCGATCGTGAGCGTCGGGCCCTACCGCTTTACCCGCAATCCGCTGTACCTCGCGCTCGTCGGCCTCTACCTCGGCATCACCCTCGCCGTGGGCACCGCCTGGCCGCTGCTGTTCCTGATCCCGGTACTCCTCATCACCCACTACGGGATCATCAAGCGGGAGGAGCGGTATCTGACTGTCAAGTTCGGGGAGTCGTACGTGGCGTATATGAGGAGCGTGAGGAGGTGGATTTAGTAGCCGTAGGCAGTAGGCCATAAGCTGTTAGCTATTAGCTGTTAGTTACCGGACTGGACCATTGCACCATGGTGCATCTCACCGACAATCGTCCCATCCTTACTTTTGCTGTTCTCTCTTCGCGTCCGCGGTTTTCTTCGGGGAGGACCCAATGAAACGATTCCTCAACTTTATCACTGGTTCGATGGTCGCCGGCCTATTGATCGTGGCCCCGCTCTACCTGGCAATCCTGCTGATGCTCAAGGCGATGGCTTCTCTGGCGCGACTGGTCAAGCCAGTCGCTGGATTACTCCCCGAGTGGCTGCCCGCGGAACGCCTGCTCTCGCTCCTTCTGGTCCTGCTGATCTGTTTCTTCATCGGTGCCGCCGCCCGCACACGGTCTGGCCGCGCGCTCATAGAGAAGCTCGAGCGTTCGTTCTTCGAGCGCATCCCCGGGTACGCGGTCATCAGAAGTATGACCCAGCGATTGGCGGGAAAGGGTGATGAGACCGAGTGGAAGCCGGCGCTCATCGAGATCGAGGACGCTCTGGTTCCCGGATTCATCATCGAGGAATTCGATGATGGTCGCTACACGTGCTTCGTCCCCTCTGTCCCGACGCCGTTTGCCGGAGCGGTCTACGTGCTCGATCGGGAAAGGGTGCATCCGCTGGACGTCCCGTTCACCCAGGCGATCAGATCCGTCTCTCGCTGGGGCTCGGGGTGCAAGGAGCTGGTCGCGACGATGCAGAGGTAGCGGGTCAGCTCCCGCGCGCCCGAGCGTAGGCGGCCGGCGAGGTGCCGACGGTGGCCTTGAAATCCCTCACGAAGTGGGCCTGGTCGGTGTAGCCGAGGCTCAGTGCCAGCGCTGCCTGGCGAACCTCTTTGTCCGCCGCGAGGCGCTCCGCAGCCTCGTGAAGCCGGTACCGCTGGATGACCCACTTGGGAGTTACTCCGACGTACTTGGCGAACAGCCGCTGGAGGGTGCGCTTGTTCACGCCGTACCGCTGGACCAGGTCCTCCACCTTGAGGATCCCCCGCTCGCGGGCCACGGCGTAGACCATCTTCGAGAGTCGCGTCACGTTGTCGTCCGGTGCAGGGCGGCGATTACGGAGAAATGTCTCGATTACGGCAATGCGCCCGTCGTCTGTGCCCTCCGCAAGCACCGCGCGATCGAGCTTCTCACCATCCGCACCGAATACCTCCGCCAGCTCCACCGTCTTGTCCGATAGGCGGGAGATAGGAAACCCGGCGAAGGGATGGAACCCGCCGGGCCGGAACTTGACCGCGAACACGCCGCCTTTGCCTGCCAGCATCCGGGTGAACTTCGCCCGGGCGATACCGCTGATCCTGCTCTTCCCGCCTTCAAAGATCATGTGGACGCTGGGGTGAGGTAGCGTCTCCACTCGCTGCGGAGCCCCATCGCCGAAGTCCCATTCCACCACCCAGAAGTGCTCGACCCACGTGTCCAGGTCACTCGAGGGATGAAAGCGTTCGTGCCGGAGGCCCCGAGGCTCGACCACGGCGGTCATGAGGACACCCCGCGGGGGTTCTGCCTTGCGGCGAGTCATGTCGCGTCGCGTTTCTGCAAGACCCGGCGGAGAACGGGCCCTATCATGGGTCTACACCGTGAACTCAAGGGATCAGTATGTTAACTCAAACCAGGCGAAGGGTTATGGTCGTGATCGGGTGCGTCGCCGCCGGGTTGGCGCTCGGCGACCTGGCCGGCCAGCAAGCCCGTCGAGTCACCTCCGGAGAGACCAGCATGCATGCTCGCGGATCCTTCGACGTCAAGGTCACGCCCACCCCAACTGCCGACAGTGCCGGAGGCCCAATCAGCCATCTCGTTCTCGCCAAGCAGTTCCACGGCGAACTCGACGGCAGCAGCAAGGGCCAGATGCTCGGCGCTCAGGCGGGAGTGGCGGAGGGCTCGGGAGCCTACGTTGCTTTGGAGCTGGTGACCGGCACACTCAACGGGAAGCGGGGGACTTTTCTGTTAATGCACCGGGGAACGATGAGCCGAGGCGCTAACTACAAGATGGACGTCAGCGTGGTGCCGGAGTCGGGGACAGGCGAGCTGGCCGGGATCACCGGCACCATGGCGATCATCATCGAAGGCAAAACCCACAACTACGACCTCGAGTACCGGCTCGACGGCGGGCCGTGAGGGGGTTCTGCCCGCCCTCATTCCTCGTGGTCCAGGGTTGCCCCGGCAGGGCCGACCTGGATCTCCGACTGCTTTCCGTTTCGGCTTACGTGGGCCTCGTATGCTACCAAGGTGCCCTTCTTGGTTATGGTCTCGACCTTCGTGATCTTACCGCCCGAGGCCTTCTTGACGAGGCTGTCCTTCACCCCCTCCGGCAGGGCGGCCAGGTCCACCTGTTCTTCGGTTTCCACGACCGCTCCCGTAGTATCGAATAAGAGGTCCTTGGAATGGCCGTCGATCACGAACGAAGCTTCGTAGTAGGTCTGCCCGTCATCACGCTCCGAAGTACACTCCTTCGGGGCCTTGTCTTTCTGGGCAAGCAACGCCTGCTGTACGGCAGGAGGCAACGCCGAGCACTGGATGGTTTTCTCCTGAGCGCTTAGTGAAGCAGTGACCGCCGCTACTGCCGGCAGGAGCAGGCTGGCAATGGAACTGGTCTTCATAGGTCCTCCGTCGAATCGGCCAGGTAAGTGTGGAGAACGCGGCGTCACCCGAATGGGCATGGTTCAGTCCTACGTCGCGCGTGAAGGGGTCTCGAGTTTGCGGCAGGTCACCCGCCGCGCTTTTCCACCAGATAGAGAATCCGCGAGAGCCGCCGCTCGCTGGTGAGCCGGTGTACTGCGGCAAAGAATTTCTGCAGCCCCTCGAAGCGCTCTTCCCCCTCGATCTGCACCAGGTCGTCGCGATGGACCTGTCGCGCGTCACGCCAGCGGCCGGAGACGAGAGCGGCGTTGGCGGTGACGTCTTCCTGTCGCACCAGCCGGAAACCAGCCTCCTGGACGAACCGCTCGTTGACCCCGGGCGGCACGAAGAGAAAGAGACCGATCGAGCTGCGTCCGGCGAGCTCGTCGTTGGTGACCGGACCGGTGATCAACACCGGGTCGGTGAAAATCGCACGGCCACCGGGGCGGAGGACCCGGCACCACTCCCGGAACACGGCGAGCCGATTGGGAAAGTGATTCATGGAATCGATGCAGAGCAGAGCATCGAAGGAGCCTTCGGCGAAGGGCAGGGGAGCGGTCGCGTCGGCAACCTCGAAGTGGACCCTGTCGCTGTCACCCTCCTCGACCGCGAGCTGTGACGCCGTGGCCACACCGCTCTCATTCGCGTCGATTCCAGTGACCCGACAACCGGTCGTGCGAGCCACATAGCGGGCCGGCCCTCCGGAGCCGCTGGCGACTTCGAGCAGGTGATTGTCTCCGGTCAGGTTGAGCCAGGGAAGCCAGCGCTGGTACTCGTCAACCGTCAGCCAGCTGTTCTGCCCGATGTCTACACCGAAGGTTTCTTTCCTGATCGCGTCCAGCACCTTTTCGGTGAAGTTGCTGTAGGTGCTGTCGAAGAGATCCACCCGCTTGGCCATCAGCCACCTCTATCCTCGTGATTCGCGCGGCTCAGGGCCTGCTGAACACAGCACCGTGCGGAATTGCGCGCCCGCTCGACCCATGAGGCCACTGCACGAGACCAAGGTCCAGTCCCGCGTTCTCCGCTCCCGGCGACTTGAAGGTCGTATCCAGGCTCAAAGCACCCGTCGTCTGATTCAGGCGGGCCAGCAACACCCGCGACTCCAAGTCCTTATACCCGGTGATCACCACCCGGCCTCCACTCGGCTCCAGGCCGAGCCAGTGGGGGATTTCGTTCGAGCCGAGGGTGAGTCGGCTCACCTCGCGGAGATGGCCCGGGTTAGACACGTCGAGGCTCACGACTGCGTGCTCCGGTCCGCTCGGTTGCAGCCAGAAATGTCCAGCGACCACTGGCACCGCACAGAAAACCCGGTCTACAGTCCACGGCGTGGAATACACCCACGTCGCCGTTGCCGAATCACCCGCCAGACCATCGATCCGATACAGGCCGCAGGTAAAGGTGTTCACCAGCACCGTGCGACCATCGGCCAATACCCGCGGCTCGGCCGTGAGCCAATTCTCGTCACCGCGAGGACCCGGCGGCAGCAGGATCGTTTGCAGCAACCTGAGGTCGGAGAGCCGCCACACCTGAACCGCCCGGCTCCGCACCGCGAGATGCATGTCGCTGGCCGTGGTCACCACCCGGTCAAGGGCTGGAAGGACGGCCAGACTGTAAGGCCGTACGGTCGAATCGATCGTGGGTGCCGCGGCGTCCGCTGTACGGACGACATGGCCCGCGGAGTCGAACTCGACCAGGCCGCCGGTCCCGCCACTCCCCTGCTGAAACGTGGCAAGGATGTGCCCGTTAGAGAGGCGCGAATAGCTGTGGGGATGGCTCATCGGCCCGACATCGCCGAAGGACGTGAGGAGCCCGGGGTGGGTCGGGTCACGCAGATTGAACAGGTAGGTCTGGCCGGCGTCGAACCCGTTCGCCCAGAGGATCCCATCCGCCGGCATCTGGTACTCGGTGTGATGGGGCCGAGTGCCCTTGGCGCCGACGGGAACCGTCCTCACCACGGTCGCGTAGGTGGGGCTCCGTGGATCGACGTCGATCACCGCCAGGAAGTCACTCTCCTGCTTGTCGGCGTCGGCGGCCCAGAGGAAGAGAAAGCTGCTTGCGGCGCTGACCGGTTTCGCGGCGGGAGCGGCCGCGCTGGAGTGACAGGCGCCGTCCAGCAGCACAGCAAGGAGAGGGACGCGAAGTCGCATAGAGTGATTTCAAGCTGTCGGGGCCTCCAAACTATCGGTTAGGGCGCGAGTTTGGCAGCTCCATTTGCCGCCAGGACCCTTTGTAGGACGAAGGCTGACAGCCGGATGGGTTTCCGCACCGATCCACTCCCCACCTCAAAACCGCCATCCTTCTCCCGTCATCTAGCAGCCCTCCAACCGGGCTGCAGTCACGGTTCTGCGTCGCGGCGCTGTGGGCGCGGGCACTCACGACCCTCGGTCTACGGGGTCCATCTGTTGGAGGTGGTCATGTTGGCGAATGAGGTGGCAATGGAAGTGGATCGCTATGTGCTCGGCACCGGCGAGGCCGGAGCGGATCGCCTGCGAATCCTGCATCGGGCCTACGGTCCCGGCACTCGACGTTTCCTGGGACTCGCGGGACTCAAGCCGGGGATGCGTGTCGCCGACATTGGCTGCGGAGTCGGACAGGTTTCGGTGGACCTCGCAGAGCTGGTCGGGGTGAAGGGGCAGGTTGTCGGAGTAGACGTCAGTCGGGAACAACTGGGGGAGGCGCACCGCCTCGCTCAACAGCTCCAGTTGACGAATGTCTCGTGGGTTGAAGCCAGTGCGGTCGCGACCAGCCTGCCGAGTGGTTCGTTCGACCTGGTTTACTGCCGGTACCTGCTGCTGCACTTGGTGGAACCGGAAGCCGCGCTGGCGGGAGATGCATCGCCTGCTGCGGCCGGGCGGCATCCTGGTCTGTGAAGACGGGGACCTGACGTCTGCGGGGAGTGAGCCGCCATCAGCGCTGGGCGCCTTTGCGGAATTGTTCGGGGCCCTGGGTCCGACGCGTCAAGTGGATTACACCCTGGGTCGCCGGCTCTATCAGATGGTCCAGGCGGCGGGCTTCGCCGCGCCTGATATCGCCTTCTACCAACCCGCGTATGCCCGGGGCGAGGAGAAGCGCCTGTTGGAGCTGTCGGTCGCGGAGGCTGGACCTGCGTTGGTCGAGGCCGGGCTTCTTTCTCCCCAAGCGCTGCGAGATGTGCTGCTCGCGATGGAGGGTGTCGCGACGGACGAGACGGTGGTGGCGATCATGCCGCGGATGGCGCAGGTGTGTGCGGTGAAGCAGGCGGCGTAGCATCAAGGCTCGACGAGCGCCGTGCGTGGTTCGCGCGGCGCTCAGGATCATCTTCCTACCCCTGGTACACGGTCTCCTCCGGCACATCGGTTGGACTCTCGAAGTCCAGGCGGTACCCATCCGGGTCCTGCACCGAGGTGACCCACAGTCCGTTCCCTACGAAGGGGCGTTTGGCGCCGACGCCTCGAGAGATCAGTTCGTGGTAGATCGCGATGGCATCGGCGCACATGAAGCAGACCGAAACCCCCTGGCCCAGCGGTCCAGCTGGAGCGCTGGCGTGTCGTCCGTCCTTCCGGTACTCCTGCAGCATCAGCGCGGCGCCGCCAAGTTGAAGCCAGCACCACTCGATGCGGCCCTCGGGGATCCACTGGTTCGTCATGACGGCCCCGAGACCGTCAACATAGAAGCGCAGCGAGGCGTCGATGTCGGTGACCATGAAGAAGGGAACCGCCTGCTTCACGTTCGGGCTGGTAGTGGTGTTGGCTGTCATGAGGTAGAGCCTCCAATCAGCGCTGCCGCTTCCTGGTGCGCTTGTTACGAGCGACCTCGATCGCCTGCTCGGCCCAGGAGCTCAACACCTCGGGATCCTCCAGAAGGTCGGCCGGGACCTCGTAGTATTGCATGACCTCGCCCGTGGTTCCGTAGGGCATGAAGGGACCCAGCCCCCGTTCCTCAAAGGCCGGACGGTTGGAATCATCCACCTTGAAGTAAAGGATATCATCGGCGATAAGGGCGAAGAAGAGATCACCGGCATAGATGCCCACGCCGCCAAACATGCTGCGGTCGCGAACGTCGGGTCGGACTCGCTTGAGTTGCTCGAGTACGTAAGTGCGGAAGGATCGACTCACCGCGTCATTCTCCAGCCGGCGTCGCAAGCGGCTAAGGCCTGGGGAAGGGACCCTGACGCTCGATAAACGCTTCGAACTCCCGATCCAGCGCTGCGCGACGTTCCCGCCAGGTGGCCCGCATCGCGGCCTCGTCGCGAACGTGAAGGTATCCAGGCGACACCACAGGTGCGGCGGTTCCAACCTGGAGCAAGACCACTCCTGCCACGGCGTACCTTGCTCCCTCCTCGCCAAACACCCGACGGCAGGCGTCATCGTAAACGGCGCCCTGAGTATGGAGCAGAGCGGGACCAGCGAAGCGATAGCCACGGCGCGAGAGCTGATCCACGACATTGAGCTCCATCCAGGGCCTGGCCTCGAGGTTGGCTCGGGTCCCCGGAGATGCGATATCGAGAAAGAACAGAGTGGTGTCGTCCCAGACCCGAATGGTGCCCTTGGGAGAAAGATTCGGGCGACCCTCGGCCGTGACGGTGGCCGCAAAGCAGAGGTGGGCGGTCCGGATCACCGCTCGCATATCGGGGGTCAGCGTGAGGGGCATTCTAAACGCCCATCTTCAGCTGGCGTTGGTACTCGACCTCGTCAAAATGCCCTTGGGATTCGGCGATCAAGCCTTCGGCGCCGAATGTCCACTCCTCATACCCGCTGATGCGGACGGGTTTGCCGGTGCCGCCGGAGCCGGTGTTGGTTCCCGTCAGGGTCCAGCGATAGGTAGCCTTGTCCTTACTCCAGGTGACGTCGTCCATCGTCACGATCATATCCGGAAAGGCAGTCATGAAGCCTTTGGCCGCAGCGGTGATTGCCGCACGTCCGACCGACGGCGTTCCGCCATTGATCGTGAGTGACCCGTGTTCCCCAAAGAATGCCGCAACACTGGCCGGATTCTGGCTGCACCAGGCGGCGGTGTAACGGGTCGCAAACCCCTTGAGCTTGGTGGCGTCCATGGGTGTCTCCCGCGTCGTGCAGGCGAGAAGGCTGACAATCACCAGGCCGAGCCGGTTCGCAGCCAGGAATCCCCGGTGATCATGGCTGGTCATGGTCTATCCGGCGGCAGGTGCCGGCCAAACCTGAGGGTCTCCGTGGCGAGCAGCACCTCTCTGACAAAGAGCAGCAGACCGGCCATGAACGCAAGCATCGCTGTCACAAACAGGAGCGCTGCCGGGACCGACGCATCGAACCCGAAGAAGGTCCCCAGAAATAGCGTCACGATCACCCCACAAACGAGCAGCGCCGTAATGGTGCACAGAGTAATGGCCCGACTGATCTTCGTGGCCCGCCGCGACAGCGTGCTCAGCTCGTCGTGGATTGCTGCTGCCACCGACGGGTCGGCTGGCGCCTTCGCTTCGAGAGACCTGGCCCGATCAATAACCCGGCTGAGCCGGTTGGTCATTACCGCGAGCATGGCGCCAATGCCCGAGAGGAGAAACACCGGCGCCACCGAAAGCTGGATCACATGGGCGACGGCGGTTAATCCGGAATCCTGTTGCATGCATCCTCCGCGCTGCGCCCGCGGGTCTGTGGTCGGCCTTGCGGTGTAGTCCAAAGTTAACGGCTGGAGGCCAGGTATTTCTCGACCGCCACTTCCAGACTGAAGTGCATCCGCTCGGGTCCCAGCACCTTGCCGAGCGAAGACCGCTGGACCATGCCGAGGACTTCGGGGTTGAGCCCGATCAGCCACAGGGAAACGCCACGAGCGCGCTCTCGCTTCTCGGCTTCGGTGAGCATCTTGAGGGCGGTGTACTCGAGATCCGGGACGCCGCTCAAATCAAGCGCCACGACCTTGGGCCTTGCCCCGTCCAGCAGCGGCCGCAGCTTGGCTCCAATGCGCTCGGCATTGGCGAAGAAGACCCGACCCTCCGGCCGGAGCATGAGGAGACCCGGAAAGGTTTCATCGTCCGGGTTTTCCGACGACAGCGGCCGGAAGACATTGGTGCCCCGTTTCCGCCCCAGCACGCGGACCGGCGGATCCGCCACCTGATACGCCAGGGCCACCAGTGATACGACGATCGCCACGAGTATGCCCTTCAGGGTCCCCAGCAGCACGACGCCGGCGAGCGCGGCGAGGGCCCAGAAGAACTCGGTGCGCCTGATGTGCAGGATGTGGCGAAAGGCTGCCGGATCGATCAGTCCGACCGAGTAATAGATGACGACCGCGGCAAGGGTCGCTTGGGGCATCAGCCCGATCAGTGGCGCGAGCAGCAACATCGTGAGGAGGGAGACCGCCGCGGTAACCAGTGCCGAAATCTGTGTCCGGCCGCCCGACAGGCGGTTCATCGCGGTCTGGGAAGTGCCGCCACCCGAAGGCATCGCGCCGAATAAGGCGCCGCCGGCATTGGCTAGCCCGGTCGCGAGCAGTTCCTGGTTCGGTCGGAGCTGAGGCTCACCTACTGCCGAAAAGGCGCGCGCCGCGGCGATGGTCTCGGTGAAGCTCATGAGTGCGATGCCTGCAGCTCCAGGCCACAACTGGGCAAGCAGCGAAAGGTCCGGCTTGATGAGCGACGGAAGCCCCTGGGGAATGAGGCCCACCGACTCTACTCCTCGTGCCTCCAGCCCGAACAAACTCATCGCTGCGATTCCCAACGCCATCACGACCAGCGGTGCTGGCACTTTAGGGACAAAGTGTTCCAGCGCGACCAGAAGGACGATTGTTGCGACCCCGATGATGAGTGTCGGGATTTGGGTTTCCGGGACTGCCTGCGTGATGGCGAGCAGGTTGTGGAGAAAGCTGCCCTTCGCGAAGTGGATGCCGAGGAGCTTGGGGACCTGGTCGAGCACAATCACGAGCCCGATTCCCGCCTTGAAGCCGACCAGTACCGGTTCCGAGATGAAGTTGGCAACGAACCCCAGCCGCAGAACCCAGGCCACCAGCAGCATCGCCCCCACGAGGAGGGCGAGCGCAGCCGTGATTCTGATCAACGTCGCGGGATCGCCGTCCGGAGCGATCAGGGCGAGTTCGGCTCCCGTCAGGATGGCAATGGTGGTCGTGGTGCTCACGCTGAGGACCCGAGAGGTACCCAGTAGCGACGTAGATCACCATCGGTACCAGCGCCGTGTAGAGTCCCACTTGCACCGGCAACCCTGCGATGGTGGCGTAGGCCATCGCCTTCGGAATGACGACGGCTGCGGTGATCAGGCCAGCGATCAAATCGAATCGCAGCCATTCCCTCTGGTATGCGGGAAGCCACTCAAGAACTGGAATGCGGCGGACGCCTACGACATTGGACACCTTTCCCCTCCTCCCTCGGGAGTTCTACCGTCCCTGTTTTCAGTCAGCCGTCGCTACGACCTCGGCTTCTCGTGGTCCGTCAAGATCGGCAGGAACGGAACCCACGGACCAACCTCGTCGCGATACTGTTTCGCCATCACTCGTTCGATTTGCGCGACGTGGCCGAGGTCATGGACCACCCAGCTTGCCAGGAGCTGGCGAAGCGTGACCCGCCCCAGGCTGGGGTGCAGTCCGGTTAGCTCGAGGCTGGCGGGGGTCAGTTGCCAGGAGGTGAGCAGATCGAGATTGGCGGCGCGGAGCTCGGCGAATTCGGCTAACAGGCTCGCGAGGGTGCGGCCGACATTCCGGGTTCGATGGCGAAATCGGTCGTAGGGCTCGAATCGCGGCTCCGGCCCCCGGGCCAGAATGATCCTTGCCCGGGGTATCCAGTCGGTCTCCTCACCATCGATCAGATGGCCGACGACATCGAAGGGGCTGAAGGTATCCGGCCCTTCCATCGCCCGGCTCCATTCATCCGGCAAGTCGCTGAGGATTGCGACAAGCGTGGTCGGCGTGCGCGCGAGAATCGCGGTGGCCTGTTCGAGATTGAAGTTCATGATCGGTCAAGGGTCAGCCGGTGGCAGATGGGCGCCCTCGGGATTCGAAGCCTTTGGAAAAAGCGCGGGATGCCTACGGATATGATACTGGAGAAGGGGATAGCGAAATAGGGCGGAGGAGGTTCGACGTCAGGCTTCAGGACCCGACTGTCGAGCGCAGGCCGCCGAGCGCGACCCTGGTGCCGGCGCCGGCAGCCAGCGCCTTCTCGTACACATGGCGCACTGCCGCCACGTCTTCCACCGCGAGCCCCAGCGACTTGAACAGCGTAATCTCGGTGGGGTCGTGCCGCCCCATGATCAACCCGGCAAGCAGTTCGCCCAGCTCCCCCAGTATGTGCTGGTCAGTGATGGCGCCCTCGTTCCTCGGGATCAGGAAGTCTCCCGCCTCGTTCACCGCGGATTCCCGCAGATCCACGAAGAGCCGGGAGCGGCGCACCGCCTCGGTGTCGAGCTCGCGTGCGATAGGAAGCGATGCACCCACGGCGTTCACATGGGTTCCGGGAGCGATCCAGGCGCCCTCCAGGATCGGAGAGCGCGAGGCGGTGATGGTGCAGATCACGTCGGCCGACGTGACGGCCTCCCGAACGGAGCCGGCGACCGTGACCCTGAGTCCGCGCTCTTTCTCCGCGCGAGTCGCGAACTCCTGCGCCCGTCCAGGCGAGCGACTCCAGACCCGAACCTCACTGATCGGTCGTACCGAGGACACCGCGTCCAGGTGTGGCATGGCGAGACCGCCGGTGCCGAGCAGGGCGAGCCGGTGGGAATCCGGGCGGGCGAGCAGTCTGGTGGCGAGACCCGACACGGCGGCGGTGCGAATCGCGGTGATCGACGACGCGTCCGCGATCGCGAGCAGCTCGCCGTGCTCGGCGCCGAAGAGGAGGACGACGCCGATGTGGGAGTCGAACGGTGTCGAGTCGTTGCCCGGGAACACGGTAATGATCTTGGCCGCAATCTGGGCACTGGCTCCGGAGCCGACGACCGCAGGCATTGCGCCAAAGGCGTTCGGGCTGTCCGGAAGCCGGATCACCGTACGCAGAGGCACCAGGCTTCGCCCGGCGGTAAGCGATCGGAAGGCGCCCTCCATGGCCTCGATGCACTCGGCCATCGGGAGGAAGGCGTGCACCTCGCGGTCGGTCAACAGGAGAGTGCTCACGTTGGCGCTCTCATCCAGTGCTCCTTACTTCAGCCACGGCGCCACGTTCCCCGCAATAGTGGTGAACTCTTCCTCCGTGAGCGGCAGTTTTCGAAAGGCCGCCCAACTCTCCCTCGGCGCCAGGTTGCCTCCGACCGCCGCATCCGAGCCATAGAGAATCCGATTCACCCCGACTCGGCGAATCCGCTGAACCAACAGCGCGGCGTTCGCTGTCGAGATGCCAGTATCGGCGACTGTGGTCACGTCAAACCAGAGATTGCGGGTGTTCGGCTGGCCTGTCGCTACGGCCTCGGCGAGGAAGGCCATCGCACTGTCTGACGGTGGATCATCGTATCCGGGTCCGGTGCCTGCCATGTGCGCGATTTGTATCGGAATGTCCGGCGCTGAGGGCAGGACCTTCTCGAGAAACGCCTTCGCCTGGGCGGCTCCGTACGGTCGCTTTCTGGAAATCGATGCCCGGAGATGAACCACGATCGCCATGTGGTGTGCGTTGGCACTTCGGAACACCTGCTGGAGTCGCGCGACGTGGGCCGAATCGTCTAGCTGCACATCGGAGTTCCCGAAATGCAGTTTGAGGCCGACTCGGAGGCGCGGGTCGCGGGAGCAGCGGTCCAATTCATCGAGGGCGTACGGTTTCAGTGGGTTGAAGCTGCAGAATGCCGCCAGCCGGCCGGGAAAGAGCGCAGCCTGGTCCGCATTCCAGTCGTTTTCAGCCTTTCCCTTGGCGTGCTCATCGTCGACGGCGCGACTGGGACTGCCGAACATGTATGCCGCGGAGAGGAGGACCGCACGCTGAATTCCCCCAGAGTCCAGCAGGGGGACCAGATCTCGCGCCCCGAAACCGGGCGACGAGGCCTTGTCGGGGTTGAGTAGTTGTGCGAGGGCTGGGCTGAAGATGTGCTGGTGGTGATCGACGGCCGGGGCGAGCTGGGCAAGGGCCGGAGCGGCCAGCACGAGGAGGAGGGACGTAGCAGCGAGTCGCAGCATGGGAATCAGGTTACCCGGTTTGACGGTCGGCGCTTTGGGCTCTTCGATCGCTTTTTCGCAGCCTTGGCGCGTTTCGATTTCGCCTTGCGCTTCACGGCCGGGCGAGATTTCGGTCGAACCCGCTCGGGCAGCTTGGCCTTCCCGCTCTCCCGGTTCCATTCCTCGAACGTCTCAGGCGAGATCTCGCCTTTGACCAGAAGCTCGGCGAACTTGCGGCGCTGCGCCTTGCTCTTGAATGGCATTGTCGTGCCTAGGATGTCGGGCTCCCCGTCGTCGGCCCCGGGTTATTGATATCGATCACGCACCGCCAGTGCCCGTCCGCGCCCTTGCGCCAGACTTCGACGTAGCGGCCCTCGATCGTACCGAGATGCCCTGCCGAGTCCGGCACGGTGATGCGATTGGATCCGTAGGTATATCCCAAGTCTCCGCTGGCAGAGACAACCGCGCTATCCGGCGTCCATGAGATCTGGAATCCGGGGATGGCCAGGCTTGCGGTGACCATCTGCCGAATTGCCTCCGTCCCCACATAGGCAGGCTGGTCCGTCAGCAGGACCCTGGCGTCCTCGGTCCAGTACGGAAGGATGCTATCCACGTTTCCCGTGGCGGCGGCACGCGACCAAGCGCGATCACGTTCCAGCAAGGTCCGGACGGCCGCATCGCGATCCACCCGCGCCTGGCACCCGGCAACCGTGATCAGGCCGAAGGCACAGGACACCCACAGCGCTTGCTTCATCGAAGTCTCCTCAGGGTTTGGGCTCCCACGGTCGCAAGCGCGGCAAAAGCCGCGGTACCTGCCGGCAATACTCCCGATAGCTCTCGCCGAATCGCTCGGCCAGGACTGGCTCCTCGACGAGCGGAATGTAGATCGCGTTAATGATGAAAAACATCAGGGCCCAGGTGAGGTGAGGCCAGGACAGGAGCAGCAGCGCCTCTCCGAACAGGATCAGGACCACACCCGAAATCATCGGGTTGCGCACGTAACGATAGGGCCCCTGCGCCACGAGCTGTCGCGGCGGATCCCAAGGTGCCAATGTCCCTCGACCCTCGGTGATGAACCGCCAGAGGCTGGCCAGGAATAGCACCACCCCGACACCCAGGAGCCCGAGCCCGCCCGCCTGCAAAGTGACCTGGAGGGGAGTCTGCCCCGGAGCCAGCAGAAGGCCGTTACGCCGGGCGAGCCACACCGGGATGAGCACCGTGGCGGTAAAGGGCAGCACGGCTATCGCCACGAGGTGCCGGAGAATATCGGGCAGTCTCATGGCCTCAGTGCCTGCCCTCTCCCTCGCGACTCAAGTCGCGGCTCGGCAGGCCGTGGCTGCGCCACGGAAATCATCCCAGCGCTCACACGTCGCGGAGCGACGTCCTGCCGAGTCGCGATTTCAATCGCGAGGATACAGAGCATGAGCGGCTGCCTAGCGTGGGGTGCGCTCGAGGTCCATCCGGGCCAGGACCTGGTCGAACCTCGGGTCTTTCCGCAGCGGATCCAGAATCGGCTCGAAGAAATTTTCCGGGAGGAAGATGTCCTTTTCGTCGATGCCCCGGTTGAGCCACTCAAGCCCGTGAGTCGCGTCGCCCAAACCGGCGTACCCCGCGGCGATTGCGAACGGTGGGATGAATTCCTTCTCCGAGCGCCGCTTCAGATCGTCGATGATCCTCATTGCAGCCGCGCGGTCACCAGATACGCCATAGGCAAACGCGAGTCCCGCGGCGGCGTGGGGATAGAAAGCGCCCAGGTTGATCGAACGCTGAAGGGTGGTAATCGCTTCGGGATAGCGGCGCTGCTGGATCTGCACCAGGCCGAGGCGGAGATATCCCTGGGCATAGTTGGGATCGAGCTGCAAGACCTGGCGGATGTGCGCCTCCGCCTCCTCGCTCCGGTGCAGCAGGTACGACGCCCATCCCCACTCGACGCCGATCTGGCGAGAGAGAGGATCCAACTCATGCGCACGGCCTATCTCCGCCAGAGCTTGACCCAGCCGGCCCCGGCCGGCCAGGAAGTCGCCGTACCATTGGTGGCCGGTGGGATAGTCGGGGTCCGCGGCGATGGCCCGTTTGAAATTTTCTTCCGCCGCCGTCCAATCCCAGCCGTAAATCGTGTTGCCATACCCGAGTGAGGTGTACGCCTCTGCCGAGGCGCTGTCGAGTGAGAGGGCCTTGCGGGCGGCCACTTGGGCTTTCTGCCAGGTCTCAGCCGGCGAGCCACCGGCGTAGGGCACGACGAGGATGTAGGCATCGGCGAGAGCGGCCCAGGCGCGGGCGAAGCTCGAATCCCGGGCCACCGCCTGTTCCAGGTATTGTACGGCATGTTGCAGGCCGGGGCCGGTTCGCTGATTCCAGGCGTAGCGGCCCTTGAGATACAGATCATACGCCTCGATGTCGGTGGTTGGTCGCAGCGCCAGGGCGGAATCACGTGCGGGACCAAGGCGGACTCGAAGAGCGGCAACGATCGATCGTGCGACGTCTTCCTGCACCGCGAAAACATCTTTTACTTCACGATCATAGGATTCGGACCACAACTGATACCCGTCCTTCACGCTGATGAGTTGGGTGCTGACCCGAAGCCGGTCGCCGCTCTTCCGTACACTCCCCTCCAGCACTGCTCCCACATCGAGCTTCCGGCCTACCTCGTGCACATCGGGGTTCTGTCCCTTGAACTGAAAGGAGGATGTTCGAGCCGCGACCCGCAGTCCCGGCACCTGAGACAGCGATGTGATCAGCTCCTCGGTGAGTCCGTCACTGAAATACTCCTGGTCCTTCTCGGGACTCAGGTCCACGAATGGCAAGACGGCTGCGGAGGCGGGCGGCGTAGCCCTTTGACCTCTGAGCCAGCGGACCATAGCAGCACCGCCGAGAATCAGAAGCAGCAGCGCGAGACCCAGGGTGACGGCGCGTCCGATCCGTCGACCGGGCGGGGCAGTAACCACCGTCGCCTGGGCAACGACCTCATCCTTCAAGCGCTCCGGCTGCAGCGCCTCGGCGAATTCCGCCGCGGTGGAAATGCGGTCGGCCGGTGCTCGCGCCAGCGCCCTGGTGACCACGCGCTCGAGGGCCAGGGGCACGTCGCGCCCGGTGCGGAGGTGGGGAACCGGCTCGGTCAGTCGCTTGGCGATGATGACCTGGGGTGTCGGGCCGGTATATGGCGGCTCACCGGTGAGCATCTCGTAGAGCACGCAGCCGAGCGAGTAGACGTCGGTGCGCGCATCGAGGTCCCGTTCGGCCACGGCCTGCTCGGGACTCATGTACTGCGGAGTGCCAATGCTCAGGCCGGTTTCGGTCAGCCGTTCTTCGGTTTCGACGGTGAGTGCCCTGGCAATCCCGAAGTCCGCAACGAGGGCGTGCGATCCACTGAGCAGGATGTTCTCCGGCTTGATGTCGCGGTGGATCACGCCGTGCTGGTGGGCGTACTCCAATGCATCGGCGACTTCGCGGGTGATGCGCAGGGCGTCCTCCAGCGGGAGCTGCTTTTCCCGCTGCAACCGGCTGCGGAGCGTCTCACCCTCGACGTACGGCATGGTGAACCAGAGCTGTCCGTCGGCCTCGCCGGAATCATGCACCGCCAGGATATGGGGATGATGCAGGCGGGCGCAGAGGCGGATCTCGCGGAGGAATCGTTCGGGACCCAGCACGATGGCCAGGTTGGGATGGAGGACCTTCAGGGCTACGGGGCGATCGTGCTTGATGTCGTGGGCCAGAAAGACCCTGGCCATGCCACCACGTCCCAGCTCCCGCTCGATCCGATAGCGGTCGGCCAGGGACGGCAGGGGATTCAGCATGCTGGGCAACCCGATTCCGGTGCCAGGTTCTCTCCTCAGGTTGAAGCGGCGCCGGTCCGCTGGGTGGGCCGAAACGTCCCGCGGAAATCAGCGATCGCCACGCGCTTGTCGGATTTCAATATAGCCGTGGCAAGGTCCGGTCAATCCATCGCGGCATCCCCTTTTACGGCGAACCTCGTAGACCAGCGCGGGGGTCTAACTAAATCCGCCGATTTTAGGTATTGTCGATTCCGTCCGCCATCGCTCGATGAACCTGGTCATCAATCCACTCAGCCAGCCGTAAATCTCCTTCTGGCGACCTTCACGAAGGGTTCATTCAAGGACCCTACGTTACGACGAGGTATCGCCGCGGCCTCATGGAGTGTTGAATGAATTCCCGTCGGAGTGAGTTGACCTTGCCTGTCCTGGGTCACGAAAACTATTCCAGTCTGTTTCGTGGCCACTGGAAAATCCTGGCCATTCTGACCCTGGCCCTGCCCGGGCCGGTTGCGGCGCAGAACCCCGACCTGGCGCTGACCCAGGCCGAGCGGGACAGCGTCCTCAAGGATTACCACAACATCTTCCCCCTCTGGGGCCGCAAGGCGATCGAGCGCGGTTTTGACCTTCCCAAGCCGCTCGGCCTCAACGTGATCGGGCTCTACATGAACCAGGGCATCGAGATCACGGACCTGGGCCTGAGTACGGGATCGAACCCGATCGCACCGATCGATTTCATCGGTTTCGGGACCAATACTTCCACCGTCTACTCGACCAACCTGCGCGCCGATCTGTGGGTTCTGCCTTTTCTCAATGTCTACGGTTTCGGCGGGCGGGCCCAGGCCAACACCACGGTCGAGGTGGCCACTCCTATTGTCCTTCACCAGTGAAGTGGACCAGCCCGGCAACTACGGCGGGTTCGGGCTCACCGGTGCGTTCGGGCTCAAGCGGAATTTCGTCGCGGCCGACATCAACTGGAGCTGGAGCGATTTCGAGAAGCTGGACGAGCCGGTCTTCGGCCGGGTCTTCTCGGCGCGCTTCGGCCGGACCTTCAAGCTGGGCGGTCCCAAGCGGGCGTCCATTCTGGGTCGGGACGATGAATCAGAAGTTCAGGAGCGAGACCAATGGCAGCCTCTTATTGAGCGAGGCAATCCCGCCGGCGACGGTGGACAAGATTCGCACCGCGCTCGAGAATGTGCAGAATCAGCCATGGTACATGAACCTGACGCCGGCCCAGAAGGTGGTCGTGGACCAGGTGGTGAATGCGTTGCTCAACGGCAACGCCGGGCAACACGACGATCAACTACCAGCTCAAGAAGGATCCGGCCGACCCGTGGAACATGCTCGTCGGAGGCAACATCGACTTGAACAAGCGGTGGACCATCCGGGCCGAGGTCGGCTTCATCGGGCGCACGTCCGTGCTGTTGAACGCCGTCTACCGGCTCGACCTCTGAGCCGGATGGTCATGACCATCGTTCGCCGGGCCGTTGATGATTGTCGAGCCCTCGCCATCGTCAGCTCTCCTCCTCATCCCGACCGAAGCCCTGCACGCGCAGGTGCTGATCGGCTATCTCCTGGGTGAGAAGCTTTCATCCCCGACCTTCAATATGGGGTTCGAGATCGGGATCAACTTCGCGACGCTGGAGGGTATGGATGGGGCGGAGCGGACCACCAAGACCGTCTTCGGCCTCTTCGCCGATTGGCGGTTCTCGGAGCATTTCCACCTGACCGGGGCCTTTCTCCCGTTCGCCGGCCGCGGAGCCGACGGGCTCGATCCGGTGCCTACGGGAGATCCGGCGATCGACAGCCAGACTCAGGGCGGGACGATGAACCGCAGCATGCACCTGATCGAGTTTCCGGTGCTGCTCAAATGGGCGCCCAAGCGGGACGATGGGATTTCGCATCGGGGCGGGACCGTCGTTCGGAGTGATCACCGGTGCCAACGATCGCTACGAGTCGAAGACGGCGGCGGGAACGCAGTACATCCTGGAGCGCGACATCGGGGACCAGATCCCGGGACTCGACTTCGGGCTGTCGGTGGACGTCGAGTATCGCCTTTCAGTTTCTCTCCATCGCCGCCCGCTACACCCACGGCCTGACCGACATCAGCCAGTCGGGCTCGGGCGCGGCGGTGCACAGCCGGACCCTCACCGGCACCGGCCGGATCTACCTGGGCAAGAAGGGCAAGGCGCCGCCTAAGTAGCACGGCAGGACTGCCCCTCTCGGGAGCCCGGCTCCCGAGAGGTCTAGCGGCTGCGTTACCTACTTCGGCACCCCAACAAACAGCGCACCCGTCAACTTCCCATCCGCGTTGGTGAGTGGCGCATAGTTGGCTTGGTACTTCTTGCCAAACACGGTAGCGTCTCCAGTGTACGAGTGCTTCTGAAGCAAGGCGGCGTACGCCGGGCTGTCGTGGTCCAGCTTGGTCTTGCCGGCCGACTTTCCATCCTCTGTCATCAGATTGGTCTGGGCCCGAACGAACTCCTTGCCATCAAAAGAGAAGATCGTGGCAGCGAGCTTGTCCTCGGTCAGAACCGCAGCGTGAGCGCGACGCTGGAAGACAGCAAGCAGGGCGACGGCGCAGACCAGCGCGAGTGCGATGAGGATCCCCTTGCCACCCCGACCCGATACCGCTTGAGCTGGACGCATGGATTGCCTCCCTTCAGGTGATAAACGACTTCCTGGTATTGCCTAGCGGTCCTGCGACGTGCGATTGCGGTTGCGGCCCGGGATAAGCTGCAGGCCGGTACCAGGTTCCTCAAGCCACCCTGGGGCACGGTGGGATGACCCGGCGGCTCGTCAGCTTCAACCACCCCGCGAGGAAAGCGGCGACTAACGCTTGGCTGATCCTTATCCCACCGCAGCACGAAACTGGGGCGCCGCCATCAGCACGTCGAGCAGGGGAACCTGGGCGACTATGAGTCGCCTTCGCGCCTCCACCAGGTCGAACCACTCGGCCCGATCCACTTCCGGATAATCCCGAAACCGGCCCGACCCCTTTGGCGATTCGACGGAGTACATGTTGCTCTTGAGGAAAGCCGGATCGAAGTCCCCCTGGAGCGCCCAGGCATGGACCACCTTGCCACCCGATTGCTTCACCTGGCCCAGCGGGAATGGCGCACCGACCGGGTCCATGCCGGTCTCCTCGTGAAACTCCCGGCGCGCAGCGGCCAGCAGGTGCTCTCCCGAGCCGACCTCACCCTTCGGTATGGACCAGGCGCCAAGGTCCTTGCGAGCCCAGAACGGCCCGCCCATGTGCACCAGCAACACCTCGGGGCCTTCGGAGCCGCGGCGGAAGAGAATGAGACCGGCAGCGACCTTGGGCATGACGACTGGCCTCAGGCGCTGATCCGCCGCGGACTGCGGGCGTTCACTCGCGAGCCCTCATATTGCGAATCAGCCCGATAACCAGAAAGGCACACCCGATGCTCAACCAGACTCCTCGGTGCTCCGGTCGCGCCCAGGAGAGAATGAAGAAGACCAGTGCAATCGCGAAGGGAATGCGTCTTTGAACTGGGGTCAGATCCATGTTGTCCTCAGCTACATATAAGGAGAGCAAGTCTCAACGGGCTGGCCGCCGGGAGAAAGCCGTGGACCGGTGTCGCTTGCGAAAGCAGGCCCAGGACGTAGACTAACCCCGATCACCAGTCATGACGAGATCTGAGCCACCTGCTCCTCTACCATCGGTATGAGGTCGGCATGGAGGATTGGCTCCTTCCACTGCAGCAAGGGCGAACCGAGGCAGCGTGGGACGCGTTTGTCACCCGCTACCGCCGACTGATCTTCGCCACCATCCGGCATTATACCCAGGACCACGACGATGGAATGGACCTCTTCGCCCAAGTCTGTGAAAGGCTGCAGGCGGACCAGATGCGCCGTCTACGGGTCCGGGGAGAGGATCCGGCTCCGCGTGCGCAGTTCTCCACCTGGCTCGTCGCGGTGGTCCGCCACCTGGTCGTCGATTGGTTTCGGCACCGTGACGGCCGGCCGCGACTATCGAGTCTCGCCCAGAAGCTGCCCGCACTGCAACGTCGCATCTTCGAGCTGGTGTTTCTCGAGGGGAGGAGTCACGTCGAGACCTACGAACTCCTCAACACTCGGGAGGGTGCGGGACTGACATTCCGAGAGTTCAATGCTCAACTCCGGGAGACCTACCGTGGGGTCGGCAAGGGGAGGGAACACCTGTTGCGCGACCTCGGCCCCGGCCCGCCCGTCCAACTGACTGAACCAGACCCCACGCAACCCGGCG
This sequence comes from uncultured Gemmatimonadales bacterium, assembly GCA_963788625.1. GTDB lineage: Bacteria > Gemmatimonadota > Gemmatimonadetes > Gemmatimonadales > GWC2-71-9 > DATBGE01. The sequence goes on from CAWBHB010000001.1 coordinate 2,448,763, forward strand.
AGGTCGCCGAGCGTTCGGAGCGACTGCGGCAAGCTCTGGCGCAGCTCCCTCCGCAGGATCGACTGGCGGTCGAGCTCTACCTCCTGCAAGAGGTATCCGCCGAACAGGTTGCCCGGATCCTGGGACTCCCCAACGCAAAGGCGGTCTACAATCGCGTCTACCGGGCCTTGGCCGACCTCCGTGCCTGGCTGACCAAAGCCGGAATACGCCCCGGCGACCTGTAATCCACCCGGCGGCTGAGCAATTCGCCCACCCTGTCCGTCTCACTTTTCCAATTCTGATTGGGTCCACCCGGCCCAAGCCACCTGCAGAGGTTGAATCCGTGACCCATCCCGACCCGACCGCAATCCTCCGCGCCTTGCACCACGCCGACAGCCCGGAGGGGAAGGCCTTGGCCCAACATCTGAGTGTCTGTCCTACCTGCGCCGCCGAGGTTCGGAAGATCGAAGCGGTGTTCGCCACGCTCCGTTCGGGAGAGACAATCGGACAGGCCACCCCAGAATGCCTGGACGAGGATCTGCTCGCTGCCTTTGCAGATGGATCCCTGGATGGCGACGCACGGGAGAAGGGCCTACAGCACCTCGCGACTTGTGGGCATTGCCGAAGAGCCGTCGCCTCGCTGGCATCCGCACTGAACGATCCGACCGTTGCCGCCGCTGCCGGGAAGGGACGCGGATCGGTACGCCGATGGACACGGCTGGCAGTTCCGGCCGCGGCGGCAGCGGTCCTCGCTATCGCGATACTGACCCGCCAGGTCGGCGATGGAAGGCCGCCGGTTACTCACCGTGCTCCGCCGATTACGGCCACTGCTCAACCGGAAGCGATTTCGCCGGTGGGCGCGGGGAGCCGCCCGGATCGAGTTCGCTGGAGTGCGGTGGCTGGGGCTGAGCTTTACCGAGTGACCCTGTTCCAGGCCGATGGCCAGGCACTCTACGAAGTCGAGACCCGCGACACCGCGGTTGCGCTTCCCGATTCACTGCAGCTCACGTCGGGCCACTCCTACTTGTGGAGGGTCGAGGCGCGGACTGGTTGGAATCGGTGGTCGGCTTCTCGGCTGTTCGAATTCTCCATCAGGGCGGCGCCGTGAGATCGGTTCAGTCGCCCTCAAGCTGCGGTTACGAATGACCAGAGAGAATGGAGGGACCCATGACGAATCGACTGGCAACACTACTCGGCGCTTGCGCTATGGTTGGCCTTGCCGCCTGTGATGATCCAACCAGACTGGGCTCGCCGAGCGGGCCTTCGAGTCAAACGGAGGCGGCCGTAACGGCTCAAGGTGGGTCCGGCGTGGCCTGGAACAACACCGCCACGCAACTCATTGCGACCCGTCTCGTTGCGTCACCTGCCGCTCAGATCCGCATCCTCACCTATCTCTCCGTAGCGCAGTACAACGCGGTGATCGCGGCCGAGCAGGCGCGGGAGAGCGGGCACCCAGCCTCCGCGCCGCCGCCGTGGCAGGTGCGTCAGTGGCGGTGCTCACCAGTTTCTTCCCCGCAGATGCAGCGTCCCTCGAGGCGGCACTCGACGCGCAATTCGCCGTTCAAGGAGAAAGAGAATATTGCGCCGGGGAAGACGATCGGACGCCAGGTCGGGGCGGATGTCATCGCCTACGCCGCAACGGACAAATTCAATGTCTCTGCGCCGCCGACGATACCGGTCGGACCGGGCTTCTGGACCGCTGCGCCGACCCCGATCGTCGTTTCGCTCTACGGGACTCGTGCTTTCAATCTTGCTTCACCCGATCAGTTCCGTCCCGCGCCGCCACCGGTGTTCGGTTCGGAAGCATATCTGAAAGCGCTCGCGGAAATACGAAGACTCTCCGACAACCGGACTCCCGAGCAGTTGGCTCAGGTAACGCTTTGGGCCCCTCGCATAGCGGCATTCATGAACCAGCAGGCCGTGGGGCTGATTCAGGCCAATCGTCTGAACGAACGCGCGGCTACTCGGATCCTTGCGCTGGCCAACATGGCGGCGTTCGACGCCAACATTGCCTGCTGGGACGCGAAGTTTACGTATTGGCTCATTCGGCCCTCGCAGGCGGATCCGGCCATCACCCTGCCGATCGGGCTGCCGAATCACCCCTCGTATACCAGCGGTCACTCGTGCAACACGGCATCGTACGCCGCCGTGCTGGCGCACTTCTTTCCCCGTGATGCGGCCCGGCTCCAGACGATGGTCGTGAAGGCCGGGCTTTCCCGGATGTACGGCGGCATTCACTACCGGTTCGATTGCGAGATCGGTCAGGACCTGGGCCGTAAAGTGGCCGCCTACACTTTGAGCCAGGCCGTGGAGCCGAACCAGCCCGTCCCGCTCGACTGAGGCGATTCGAGATGATGATCCACCGGCGTGGGCTGGCCAGAGCCGGGTTGCGGTGGGGCCCGGCTCTGGATTATCCGGGGACCGGACAGCAGACTAGTCTCGCTGACCTCGGGCTGGGCACCAGGTTGGGAATCCTGAGTTCGTGCAGCACCGTGCCGATTGAGCCGGACGGTTGATGGAGGGATACATCATGCAGCCTGCCACCGGAATCCAAGGGCCCCGCCTGCAAGGCGCAGCTGGGCTGCTCTTAGTCCTGCTGGCTGCCACCTGCACGGATGCAACCGCACCGATAAAGCCAGCGCCGATAACCAACTCCCCCGCCGCGATCGTCTCGGATCCCGATGCCCCCGTGGCGCCAGTTGCTCCAACGAAAGTGGGGACGTCTCTCCAAGCTGGAGTCACCTATGTCTCCTTCCGACCTGGAACCTTTCCGAGTTCTGGTTTCTCAGGGACGGTCACGATCCTGAACCAGCGGACGACGGGATCGCTCACGACTGGTCTCCAGGACGGGGGGTTGGATCCGGTCGCGATTCCTGCCGAGCGCGGGAGACACCCTGGCGTTCACGGTGGACACCGGCGGGGCACAGGCACTCGAATTCATCAAGGAGGTGCCGGACGCAAAGCGCCCGACGGTAGTGCGGACCGATCCAAAGAGCGGTAGGCGGGATGTTCCCCTCAATATTCAGTTGCGGGTCATCTTCAGCGAACCGGTGAATCCCGCGACGGTGACGAATTCCACTCTCGTCATTGAGCAGCAACGGAGCCAGATCGACGGTGATATCACGGTCTCGCCGGATGGGCTGCTGGCGACCTTCCTGCCGAGGGCTGAACTGCTGCCGGAGACGGAGTACACGATCTCGGTTGGCTCCGGCATTCTGGATATCGACGGGAGCCCGTTGGACGGACCGGTGACGGCCTCCTTCACGACGGCTCAGGCTGGAGCAAGCCCAGGAACGGCCTCCGATGTCTTCGCGTTCACCGGCAGTCAGTGCTCGGCATTCTCATGCCCGGAAGCCTTCGACCTTTACCTCATCAACACGGACGGCACGTTCCTGCGCGGCGTCGCACGCGACGGGCCGGCTCATCGTGATGAGGGTCCGGTCTGGTCCCCCACGGGGGAGAGGCTGGCGTTCTGGCGCTCGGGCGAGATCCATGTCGTTAACGCGGATGGCGTTAACCCGGTGCAGGTGTCTACCACCGGTATCCATGACGGGTATCTGGCGTGGTCTCCTGACGGCCGAAAAATCGGCTTCGAGGCCTTGGACACTCTGGATGTCAGCTGGCACATCTACGTCGTGGACGCGGTTGGAACCAATCTCGTGCGCCTCACCCCTCCGGGGGCCAACGAAGGGTTTCCGGGGTGGTCGGCAGACGGTCAGCGGATCTATTTCCTGCAGGATCCTCAGAGTGTTGTTCAGCAGGTCTACGTCATGAACGCGGATGGGACCAACCGGGTACACATCGGCACTCTGCCTGATGGGGCATACGTCGGCCCCTGGTCGCCGGATGGCAGTAAACTGGCCTACCACTACAACGACGACATCTATGTGATGGAAACGGCCACCGGCAATACATTCGCCCTCGCGGACAGTCCGGTGATAGACCACTACCCGGCGTGGTCACCTGATGGCAGCTGGATTGTCTATAGCGAGGAGGGGGTCCTCGTTGTGAGAGACGCAGATGGGACTAATCGGATACAGCTCACCGAACCCAGCGAGTGGGACGGTTACGACTCCGAGCCCTCATGGTCCCCCGACGGCAGCGCTGTCGTGTTCACCCGGCGCTACCTGTGCGAAGGGGGCCACATTTGCGACGACGAGCTGAGGATAGCGCCCTTGAGTGGTGTACCATTCGCCACGAGTCGCGTAACCGCCGGGGAGCATCCGAGCTGGCGGCCATGACCGGATCTGCGCTCCTTCTTCTCACGGCGCTTGCACTGCAGGCCTCGGGTTCCGACTCGCTCCGGACCTCGGCGCTGAGCCTTCCCGAATCGGCGCTCATCGCCGCAATCCGGCAACGACCGACGCTAACCCGTGACGCCATCGCCGACGCGCTGCGCGAATCGGTGCGGGCACCGCCGCCTGCGCGAGATGAGGCCATGATAGCCGCCCGGTCGCTCGCGCGCGGCTATGCGGTCGCGTGGCAGGACTCATTTCTTGTGAGGCAGGTGACCCGATTCGCTGAGTGGCCTCCGCCGCGACGGGAGGAAAAGCTCTGGGTGGACAGCGTCCGGCGGGCCGGGAGTGCCGCATACGGGAAGGAAGGACCGGCGGCCTCACTCAGAATCTGGCGCCGCGCCCTGACCCGCGCATCGGCGATGAGCGATACCGTGGGCATGGCCGCCTTGCTGGGGAACATCGGCGCCGCCCACCTGGCCCTCGGCAGGCTCGACAGCGCGGAAACTCAACTCAAGCGCGCCGCCAGGCTTGCGGCAGCGACCGGCGACTGGCGGGTCCAGGCGAACGCCATCGTAGGGCTCGCAGGACTGAGCCAGGACCGGGGCGATCTGGCCGCGGCGTACCACGGGTACACCCGGGCGCTCGACCTCCACGAGCGGATCGGCGACCGCCGCGGGATTGCAGCGGATTACAACAACCTCGCCCTCCTGGCCCAGGAGACCGGTGATCTGAAGGTCGCCCGTCATCATCTCGACAGCGCTCTTGCCCTCAATCGGGCCGACGGGCGAGACGAGATCGCCGCCACCAACCTGGTGAACTTGGCGGGGCTCGCCGCCCTCTCGGGTGAATTCGGAGAAGCTGAGGCCTACTACCGAGAAGCCCTCGCCATTTGGCAGGACCAGGAGCTTTGGAGTGATGCCGCGTCGGCACTGGACGGGCTCGGCACCCTGGAAATGCGCCGTGGCGACTATCTAGCTGCTAAGGCTGCACTACGAAAGGCCCTGAGCCTCTACGAGCAGACGGGGCTGGTGGCCGAGCGACTCGAGGTGCAGCGGGCGCTGGCCGGTTCGCTCGCTGCAACCGGCGATCTGCAAGGTGCCCTTGATGTACTTCGGCAGGCGGAGCAGCTCGCCGACTCGGCCAAGGCATCGGCCGAAGCACGGGCAGGCTTGTCCCTGGCAAGAGCGGACCTCGCCATCGAGCTGAACGATCCAGCGGCGGCCGAGCGTTCCTACCGCCGTGCGGAGAGCCTGTATCGTGAGGCGCGCTCGCCTGCAGGAATGGCCGAGGCGCGTCAGGGGCTGGCCTCACTGCTTCTCGACCGGGGCGATCTCGACGCGGCCGGCGCGTTACTCCAATCCGCCTTGCAGTCTCAGCAGACTGCCGGGCTCCAGCGCTCGGCGGCACTCACCCGGATTCAGCTGGGGAAACTCTCAGCGCAACGGGGCGACACTGCCCTCGCGAGACACCAGCTGGCCCGTGCCGGGAACGAGCTCCGGCGCGTCGGCGACCCCGTCGCGACTGCTACTGCTCTGGGCGAGCGGGCCACCCTCGAGGCCTCCGCAGGTCTGCCCGCCGTTGCCGCCTCGCTCTATCAGTCCGGCCTCGATCTCCTGAACGATCGCCCCGCCCCGGCAGTCGCGTGGCAGCTCCATGCAGGACTGGGGCGGGCCTGGAAGGCACAAGGGCTCCTGGATCGGGCGGCTCGCGAGCTGCGCAACGCGCTCTCCGACCTGGAAGCCCCGACGGCGTCGATGGCATCACCACCGGGACGAGCCGGATTCCTCGCAGACAAATGGACGGTATACACCGACCTGGCGCGCATCGAACAGAGGCGGAACCGGCCCGGCGCGGCCTTCGAGCTGAGCGAGAGTCTGCGGGCGCGGGAGATGCTGGAGTTGCTCGAGCTGGGCCGTGTCGCATCGGGGCCAGAGGTCCCCGCTGATTTGGCGGAGCGCGAGCAGGACCTGCGGCGACGCATGGCCGAGCTCAGCGTCGGCGAGAACGAAGATCGGATCGTCTCGTTGCGGGGGCCGGATCCGGCGAATCGGGGAGCGGCGACTCACGAGGCGCTGCTTCAGGCGCAACAGGCCTACGCCGAGGTTCTCGAGGAAATACGCGAGCGCGCCCCCCGCCATGGCGCCATGCTCACCAACCATGTAGCGACTTGGCAGGACATCGCGCGCCGTCTCGGGCCGGACCAGGCATTGATCGAGTACCTGGTGGGCGACTCGGGATCCATGGTGTTCGTTGTGACAGCTGATACCCTGACCATGCTGGACCTCGATGTCGGCCGTCGTGAGCTGGTGCAACTGGTCGAGTTCGTGCGCGGCGTGTTCGAACCCATGCGGGGGCCGGGGGCTGATTCGCTATGGCGGGCGCCGCTCCGCCGGCTACATCGGAACCTCATCACTCCCATCGAAGCTACTGGGCTGCTCCAGGGGAAGCGGCGGCTCGTGCTGGTCCCTCACGCGGAGTTGCACTATCTCCCGTTCGCAGCGCTGATCGAGGACGCCGGGCGGGATCGTTTCCTGATTCAGCGCTATGAGCTTCTCGAAGCACCCTCGGCGTCGGTGTGGCTCGCACTGGAAACAAAGCGGAACAACGCTCCAAATCGGCTGCTCGCCTTTGCGCCTCTGGAGGACGCCTTACCTGGCTCGAGACGAGAGGTCGAAGCCATTGTACGGCGTGCCGGCCCATCAGGACTGGCGGTCATGGGTGAAGCGGCGACGGAAGATCTGTTTCGTCGGCAGGCGCCGAGCGGCCGCGTCCTGCATCTCGCGACCTTCGGCATTCTGAACAAGCACAACCCTCTTTTCTCCTATGTCGAGCTCGCCTCCGGCGGTGGACACGATGGCCGGCTCGAGGTACACGAGATCTTCGGGCTGGGCCTGACGGCCGACCTGGTCGTTCTGTCGGCGTGTCAGACCGGCGTCGGTTCGGGGTCGCTTGCGGACGTGCCGGCCGGGGATGATTGGGTCGGACTGACCCGGGCGTTCCTGCAGGCGGGGGCAAGAAGGGTCGTAGCGACGCTGTGGTCGGTGGAGGACTGGTCCACCGCTGCATTCATGGAACGATTCTACGGTGAATACTCGACGGGCGGCGACCCGGTGCACGCGCTGGCCGCAGCACAGCGCGCCGCTCTCGCGACACCGGCAACGTCGCATCCGTTTGCGTGGGCTGGATTCATTGTCGTCGGCGGCGCCGTGCCGGTCGGTCCGGGGAACTGAGGAGGATACCAGCATGCAACCTCATACCATGACCCAGCGGGGTTCACGGCAAGTCGCAGCCGGACTCCTTGTAGTGATTCTGGGCGGCGGGTGTGAGAGCGGGACCGCTCCCTCTCCCAGGGAGCCGGTGCTGGCCAGCCGGTCGGCGATTATTTCAGATTCTGCGGCGCTCGATATGCCAGTGGCCTATGTCTCGTTTCCACCAGGCAGCTTCCCGAGTGGAAGCCGTGTCACCATCAAGAACCGGCATACCGCGGCCTTGTTGACGACCGGCACTGTCGGAGGCGGGCTGGACCCAGTTCCCGTACCAGCCCTTCCCGGAGACCTACTGGCATTCGCGATAGACACCGGGGGCCCGCAGGCGATCGGATTTACCCAGGTAGTTCCGGCGGCGGCGGCTCCCTCCGTCGTGCGAACGGAGCCGGGGGTAGGCATCGCGGACGCGGCGATCGACGCGCGGGTGCGGGTCGTCTTCAGCGAGCCAGTGATTGCCGAGACAGTCACGAATTCCCTGGTGATCTTGCAGAACGACAGTCTGGTCGATGGTACCGTCGAGATCTCGCCTGATGGGCTCTCGGCGACAATCCTCCCGGCAAACTACCTGCTGCCAGCGACAGAGTACGTCATCTCGGTAGGGAGTGATGTCCAGGACGCCGACGGAAGTGGGATGCCAGAACCGGTGACCGCCGCATTCACTACGGCTAGGCTGCCGTTCACTGGCACTCTTGCGTTCGCCGACGAGACTGGCATCCAGCTCATGAACGCTGACGGTACGAATCTTCGACAGCTCACTACTACTGTTCCCGACTCCAACTACGACAATGCCCCGGTCTGGGCACCCAGTGGTGATCGGATTGTGTTCGAACGATATGAGGCGGTCCCTGATAGAAGTTTCATTTACGTAATCAACACGGACGGGAGCAACTTGTTACGCCTCTCCCCTGCAGGCGTATGGGACCAGCAACCGACCTGGTCGCCCGATGGCCAGCACATCGCCTTCCTGAGCGAGGATACACTGCCACCATTCAACCGCAGTCTCTACATCATGAACGCGGACGGGACCAACCGCGTGCCCGTCATCGCTCTGCGTGAGCCCACCGAGTTTCCGGCCTGGTCCCCTGATGGCAGAATCGCCTTCTCGAGCGGTGGCAGCACTTATGGCAATGACATCTTTCTGGTGAACCCGGACGGCACGAACCTCTCGCCAGTGACGACCGACCAGGACTTCGACTGGCAGCCTGCGTGGTCCCCCGACGGAACCCGGATTGTGTTTGGGAGGAATGGCTATGTCTTCCTGATAGATCCAGATGGGACCAATCTCACGCAGCTGAGTTCCAGAAAGGGGAGCGATCCGGCGTGGTCGCCGGACGGCCGCTACGTCGTATTCAACACGTACCTCATGACGCTGTGGATTGTTTCGGTGGCTGACGGACGCCTCGTACCGATCGTATCGGGGGTTTGGGGGAAACCCAGTTGGGGGCCATGATTATCGCGATTGAAATCGCGGGTCGCGACGCGTGAGCGCAGGTTGATCCCCGAGGCATAGCCACGGCCTGCCGAGCCGCGGGGAGTGATTATGTCCTCGTCCACACATCCCTCCCCCTTCCCGCACCGCTTTTCTAGCTGAGCAATTCCCCACCGTCGTCCGTCTCACATCCCCGTACCACTTGTACCAAGCAAGGTGTCCCAGAGCCGGGGCCGAGTGCATCGGGCCCCCACACCAGGAGGTCCTCCTATGAAACGGATTTTGCTCGGCGCCTCGGCCCTTGCCGCCTTGGTCGCCTGTAACGATCCCACCCGGCCGGCCGAGCAACCGGTCACGTCTTCGGCGACTGCGGTGAAGCCGCAGTTCACTGTCAGGGATCTCGGAACTTTGGGCGGCGACTTCGGCGGCGCCCTCGCCATCAACAGTCGCGGCGCGGTGGTCGGCCAGGCGTCGACCCCGTCAGGGGAAATTCACGCGTTTCTCTGGCGCGCAGAGCGGGGAATGCGGGACCTTGGCACGTTGGGAGGAGGAAGCAGCATTGCTCGCGGCATCAACGACCACGGACAGGTGGCCGGCGAAAGCGAGCTACCCTCCGGCGCGGTGCGAGCCTTCATCTGGTCCGCGGCAGGTGGGATGAAAAGCCTCGGTACATTGGGGGGCGACTTCAGCAACGGCTGGGGCCTCAACAATCGAGGGGAAGTGGTGGGAACCAGCTTGACCCTTGAGGCCAAGACCGTCGCCTTTCTCTGGCGTCCCGGACACGGCATGCGGAGCCTGGGCACGTTGGGAGGGCCAGGGAGTGAAGCCCGAGGCATCAACGACGCGAGTCAGGTGGTCGGCTTCAGCGACACTCCGAGCGGTGAGTCGCACGCCTTCCTCTGGACTATAGATCGCGGGATGGAGGATCTCGGTACGCTGGGCGGTGCGGGCAGTCTTGCTTTTGCCATCAGTCCAACAGGCGAGGTCGTCGGCACCAGCAATACGGCCGCGGGCACCGCTGAATTCTTCCTGTGGACCCGGAAAGATGGCATGCGGAGCCTGGGTACGCTGGAGAAGCAAGATCTCGGCTTCGAGTTTGGCGGGATCAACGGCCAGTTGCACGTCGTGGCAAGTGCCAGAACCTTCGCCGGCATCCATCATCCTATCATCTGGACTCCGCAGCAGGGCATCCGGCGTCTGCCGATGCTTGCCGGGGGCGAGGGAGTGCCCAGGGGCATCAACGATTCCGACCAGATCGTGGGCTTTGGGGTTAACGCGCTCGGCGAGGTCCACGCTGCGCTGTGGACGCCGGTAGGGAGGGACTGAATCGTGGTTCCGCGGAGCGCCAACTCCAGACCCGGCAGGCTGGGCCGGTCGGCCCTGAGTGACATCCGTTCTAGCGGCCGGGCCCGCCCCGGGCGGATACCGGAGGAACGCTGGCCGAACGCTGCTCCACCATCCTGAAGGCAATAGAGCGGAGGGGCGTTATGCGAATCTACCGGAACGGGTGCCGAGCTGCGGTCAGCTTCCTCTGGGCGGCTTTCGTGGCCTGTGAGGATTCTACGGCCCCACCACATCCTCAGGGCTTTGCTGATGTAACGGTTACTACCACGACGACTGGTGACGCACTCGATCCCGACGGCTACGCCCTTTCGGCTTCCGGGGTCGTGTCCGCCCGGTGGAGAGTGGGGCCCAACGATACCATCACCCGGCGGTTGCCAGCAGGGCGCTACACGATCACCCTTTCCGACGTGAACCCGAATTGCTCGCTCAGCGATCCCGGGCCGTTCGCTCTGACCTTGGCCCAAGGTCAAACTCCCGCGCTTCGGATCGCGGTGACTTGCCTTTCTCAGACTCCTCCGACGCAGACCGGAGCGATCATGGTCGGGGTTTCGAGCCAGATCTACAGCTTCCTTGGGTATACGCCCGTCCGGCTTATCCTGGACGGCAATGAGCATGACGTCCAGGTCCGCGACTTCACGCGCACAATCTTTCGTTTGGACAGCGTTCCGAACGGCTATCACTTTCTGCGTGCCCAATTCAGCTATGACGGTCATGGGTGGATTCCCTGCCAGTTCCACCCGGGTTGGCGCTTTGCAGGAACGATCCGCATCATCCAAGGCAGTACGGCTGCGGTCGGGCTTGAAATAGTTTCATCGGTTCACTGCCACTTTCTCTGATGAAACGATGGGCGCCCGTCTGGTCACTGCTCACGTGCGGTTGGCCCTCGTCATCATAGCCGTAGGGGTGACGTTGGCTGCCTGTGCCGATACGGGGGGGCCTCGACCGTCAGGAGGCGGTTACACGATCGCGGCTGCTGCTGGCAGCCGGCAAGCGGGAACGGTCGGCGAAGGGCTCCCCATCAGTCCTGCGGTGAAGGTTACCGACCCGTCTGGAAATCCAGCTCCGGGGGTCGTCGTCACCTTCTCGATCGACAGCGGTGGGGGCAGCCTGAGCGATACCACTCCGACTACTGACGCGCAGGGCCGCGCAGCGGTGGGCCAATGGATCCTCGGCACCACGGCCGGGCGGAACTCGCTTCGTGCCACGGCGACAGGCGTCACGGGGAGACAAGTCCTTTTCGTGGCGACCGGTACCGCTGGGCCGCCCAGGGCGCTCTCGAGCTGGCAAGGGGACGGTCAGGTCGTGAAACCGGGAAGGGCGGTGCCGGTGCGCCCGGCCGTTCGTGTCACGGATACGTACGGAAACCCGGTCGCCGGCGTGCAAGTCACGTTCACAGTAACCGCGGGTCAGGGCCAGGTTGTTGGGGCGCTGGCCACCACGGGTTACACCGGTGTGGCTACAGTTGGTGGATGGACGATCGGCTCAACACCGGGAGTGAATACTCTCAGCGCAACAGCAGCAGCGCTGATCGGCTTACCCGTCAGCTTCAATGTGACCGGAGTCCTGAATCCGACAGATATCATTGTTCTGGTGAGGGACAGCTACTTTCGGAGCGATCAGAACGGAGAGGGCGCCAGCGGATACTTCGGTGATTGGCCCATTGATTCCATCCCCGCCGGCGGCCGAGTGGTCTGGGTGTGGGAAGGGCATAGGCATAACGTGACCTCATTGAATGGCTATTGGGGAGATCCGTTCCCGTTCGCCTCGAGCGGCAACCTTAGCGCCCCGAGCACGTTCGGCCCCCTCCAATTCAACACCAGCGGCCTTTATTACTACCGGTGCAGCAACCACAGCACGTTCGACTACGATTGGGGCTACCGTGGAATGCTGGGCCGGATCAGGGTACTACCCCCGTGAGGTCGCTTGAGTGGCTTGGTCTTCAAGGCCCGACCCGCACCAGCGCAATACTCAGGAATAGCGCCCCGTTGATCGGGTCGGGGACGATGAGTGTGCCGGCCAAACCTTCCTCCACCTCCCTGAAGACCGGCTGATTGCCCAGCACCGGCTCGAAGGTCACCACAATAAGCCAGCGCAGAGAATACAGGACGCGGGTGAGAAAGCCTGCACGCGCGTTGCGGAGCCAGACCCCCGAGGTAGACTCGAGCCCGACCGGTCACGGCACGAAGTGGTCTGAGCCAGCTGCTCCTCTACCTTGGGTATGAGGCCAGCATGGAGGAGTGGCTTCTTCCTCTGCAGCAAGGGCGAACCGAGGTAGCGTGGGACGGTTTCCTCCCGCGCTACCGACGATTGATCGCGGCCGCAGGCTTGAGCGACAGCGTGCGACAAAAAGGATAGATTCAGATTCGGCGCCGCGGCAAGATCGGTCGAACCGTCCCCGGGTTGTTGAGGGGAGGGACACCATGAACCGTGACAGAATGATTGACCGGAAGATGCGGCACGCCGCAGCGGCCTTGCTGCTGGCGGTGCTGGGCGGCGGCTGCGGTGACAGGACGGGCCCGGACCCCCAGCCGGACCGATCGTCGGTGACTCTCACGCCCACCCGAACCACAATCGTCGTGTTCCACACGATCTTCCTGGCCGCGATAGTGCGGGATCCGGCGGGAACGGCAATCAACTCTCCGTCGGTCACCTGGACCAGCAGCGACCCCGCGGTAGCCACGGCACAGGCCTCACCCATCGGCTCCATTCCGTGGGTGACGCTTGCGACGGTCGTGGGCGTGAGCCCCGGCAGCGTCACGATCACCGCCACCAGTGGTGCGGCGAGCGCGAAAGCGACCGTCACGGTCAGTCCGTCGCTCAGTCCCCCGGGGTTGGCGTTCGTTTCCCAGCGCGACGGGAACGAGGAGATCTACCGGATGAACCCGGACGGCAGTGGGCAGATCAGGCTCACCGACAACCCCGGGAGGGACCTCAATCCGGTCTGGTCGCCCGAAGGCGAAAGGATCGCGTTTCGGTCCGACCGCCAAGGGGACGGCCCAGGGTACGACATCTACGTCATGAATGCGGATGGCGGCACTCAGACAGGGCTCGACGTGGCCGTCCAGTGCTGCATTTTCCCTTTCATGAGCTGGTCGCCGGACGGTCAGATGATCGCCATCACGATGCCGGACGACATCTACGGGGGTGATACCGGGCACGTGGCCCTGGTGAACGTAGCCAGGCGGACGGTTAGCAAGCCCGCTCCGACCCAGACGTCCAACTTCGATCCGATCTGGTCGCCGGACGGCCGAAGGATCCTGTTCAGGTCTGCCGAGAGCGAGGACGCCGACCTTTACCTGGTGAACGCGCCGCCCGGGAGTGCAGGGACGCCGTTCAGGCTCACGAACAACGCAGCGGCCGACTACGTCCCTTACTGGTCGCCGGACGGCCAAAAGATCACCTTCGTGTCCGAGCGTGACGGGAATGATGAGATCTACCTGATTAACGCAGACGGGAGCGGGCAGATCAACCTGACGAACAACGCGGCCCTCGATCGCAACCCGCAGTGGTCGCCGGACGGTCAGAAGATTGCCTTCGTGTCTGACCGTGACGGGAGCAAGGGGATCTACGTGATGAACGCTGACGGGAGCGCGCAGACCTACCTCACGAATGCCGCAGGCAACGAGCGACGACCCGCAGTGGTCGCCGGACGGCCAGAAGATCGCGTTTGTGTCCAGCCGCGATGGAAATGCGGAGATCTACGTGATGAACAGGGACGGGAGCGGGCAGACCAACCTCACGAACAACGGGGCTCTTGACAACTATCCTCGCTGGCGACCGTAGGCCTGGTGCAGGAATCACAGCCGCATTGATTCGGGGCTTCACGGTCCCAGTCGCACCAGCGCCAGGTTGAGCCAGAGGGCGCCGTTGATCGGATCGGGCACCGTGAGGGTGCCGGCCACGCGCTGAGCAATTTGCCCTCGTCGTCCGTCTCACGTCTCCGTCGTTCTTGCACACCAACCCATTTACGCCCTCCGCCGAAGGCGCATCGCCGTGCGGACAAGGGGATTTCGCAATGCGAGTGATAGTGATGGCGATTCTGCCTGCGGCGTTCCTCATTCTCGCCTGTGCCAGGGACGGCGCGGGACCGACGCCAGGCGGACCCGTTGGGTTGGATAAAGTGTGGGGTGACAACCAGTCGGTGAGGACGGGAACCGAGGTCACGGTAGATCCCGCAGTGCGAGCGACCGATGCCAATGGCAACCCGGTCGCCGGCGTGGAGGTCACGTTTGCAGTGACCTCGGGCGGTGGTCAGGTCTATGGGCCGGTGAATACGACCCGACCGCAACGGCATGGCGGCGGTTGCCGGGTGGAGACTCGGAACCGGGTCGGAACCAACACGCTCAGCGCCAGAGCGTCTGGACTGAGCGGCTCACCTGTCGAGTTTCACAGCGGAAGGACTGGGGCCTCCGAAGGACATTACCATGCGCGTGGGTGATAACTACTTTGTGAGCGCGCAAAATGAGTCGGGCCGCGGAGGCGCGCTTGGAGAAGAGGCGGTCGATACTGTCCCTTCAGGGGGCTCGGTGACTTGGGTATGGCAGGGTTCTCTGCACGATGTGTGGTCGTCGTTTGAGACCCCATCACCGGCTTACACCGCACGCCGTATTCCTTGGGACCGTTGCGGATTTACGGCTATGGTTTCCCCTATTGGTGCAGCAGGCACAGCCGCATTGATCCACTGACTCACCAACGAGTTGGAATGATCGGTCGCATCGTGATACAGTAGGGTTCACGGCCCGACCCGCACCAGCGCAATACTGAGGAATAGCGCCCCGTTGATCGGGTCCGGCACAGATGAGCGTGCCAGCCAGTCCCTCGTAACCGCCCTGAACACCGGCTGGTTGCCCAGCACCGGCTCATCAAGGTGGAGCCGGACCTGGTCTCCATGGAGCGACCAGGTTCCGCTCAGGTCTTGATTCACCGCGTCCGATTCTCCGGTGATGCGAATGTTGGCGGGAAGTTCGACGCGGCCGGTCAGGGTACTATCGGAGAGCAGCGTGAGGTTGAACCGGGCGCCCTGATCGGCGAGATCGTCGTCGAGCGTCTGCTGCTGGCGCACGATCTTGTCCGCGGCATAGATGCCGTCCACCGGACCGGTAGGTGCCGGACCTTCGGACTCGCTGCAAGCGATACCACTCGCGCCGAGCCCGATGAGCACGCCAGTCGCAAACAGAGCGGCGTATGGTCGAGCTGTCGCCATACCCAATACTAGTGAATCTGCTTCTCCGTGTTGTGTAACGAACGACGCGGAATGGAATCGGTCGCTCGATCTGTAAAGCGAGCTCACCACGGTTTTACCACGCAGCTGAGAATCGGTGGGCGGAACCCACGCGGGTTGGGTCGAGTGGCTCATGAGTAGGACAAGATCCTGTGCCTTCGGCCCGTGAGCTACTGTAATTGGTCGGTTCAGGGGCCTATGTGACGGGCTCGTTACAGAACTTGTTCGGTTCTTGAAGGTGCCGATAGGTGGGTGAAATCCACTCGACCGAAGGCGAGTGATAACTCAGTGGGCAGCGTCACATCACGCAGTGACGAATTGTGACGTTGAGTGCTTGGGTTCGAGACAGTTCGAGGGTTGCCTGTTGGGTGCGACTTTCAAATATTGCCTGACACCCTTTTATCGGCAGGAGCCGATGCACCTCTAATCCGCAGGAGATTGATCATGCCACAGAAGACCCCAGCCATCCCCAAGGGCTATCACACTGTCACCCCGAGCATCTTCGTCGCCGGTGCGGCGAAGGCTATTGAGTTCTACAAGAACGCACTGGGCGCCGAAGAAGTGATGCGGTTCCCGGGTCCCGATGGAAAGATCATGCACGCGGAAATCCGGATTGGCGACTGTCCCATCATGCTCGCCGACGAGATGCCGGAGATGGGCGGCAAGGGCCCCCAGTCCTATGGCGGCACGCCGGTCAGCTTCTTCATCTACCAGGAGAATGTGGACGAGGCCTGGAAGCGGGCGATCAAGGCCGGTGGAAAGGAGCTCCAGCCCCTGGCCGATCAGTTCTGGGGAGACCGCGGCGGCTGTTTCGAGGATCCCTTCGGCCACAAGTGGTGGCTCGCCCAGCACGTCAAGGACATGAGCCCCGAAGAATTGAAGGAGGCCGCGGACTCCTTCTTCTCGTCCCACGCGCAATAGCGCGTTGTAGGACGTCCCGATACAAACCCGGGCGGCACGGCGAGCCAGGTGCTTGCCGTGCCGTTCTGCTTTCCGACCGGCGAGCAAAATCCTCGGGCGGGGAGAGCTCCTGGATTGTTAAAGGTGGAGACGGAGTGGTCGAGAGTCGGGACATCAGGTTTCGCCTGCCAAGCGGTTGATATCCCGGGTGGTGACGATGGGTCTTGAGTAGCCTTCAAGCCCCAGCCGGATCATCGCTCGCCCCACGGCAGACGTCGTCGTAGCAAGCCCAGGAAACAGCGCACGAATCACCGGAGACGACGGCGTCAGGACGGTATAGAAGGCCTGATACCATCCGGTCTTGGACCGAACGCCTTTGACCGGCTGGATGAAGCCGGGGCGGAGCATGTAGGCCTGGCGGAAGCCGAGGGCGAGAAGATCGTTTTCGGTACGGCCTTTGACTCGGGCCCACATCGAGCGGCCCCGTTCGGTCGAGTCGGTTCCGGCTCCGGAGATGTAGCAGAAGGTGCCGGCGGGATTGGCGGCCAGGCAGGCTCGAGCGGCGGCGAGCGTGTAGTCGTAGGTGATGCGGGTGTAGGTTGCTTCGTCCAGCCCGAGCGACGATACGCCGAGGCAGAAGAAGCACGCGTCGTATCCGGCGAAGGTTCGGCTGGAGCGACTCGAAGTGCAGGAAGTCCTGGTGCAGCACGTCGGTCAGCTTGGGATGGGTACGGCCCGAGGGTGAGCGACCGATCGCCATCACTGCGGTCACCCGGTCATCGGCCAGGCATTCGAGCAGGACTCCGGTGCCGACCATGCCGGTCGCGCCGAAGAGCAGGGCTTTCATTACCCCTCACCCCTCGAACGCCCCACAGCCCTCCCCGGCACTTCCCGCGCAAAGGTCTCGACCGGGACGCCCAGCCAGGAAACCATGGCCAACATGCCGTCCACTTCCAGGCGCCCGCCGATCCGGGTCCGGGTGATCGTGGCCGCACTGACTCCGATCGCCGCGGCGACTTGCTCCCAGGACATCTCTCGGGCTCGACGTTGTTCGTCGAGGGCGACATAGAGCGCCTTGGCGTCAAAGCGGATCACGGGTTCTCGCCAGTAAGGGGTTACTCAGTATCGCCGCTCGCATCACGCGTAGCCGATGCTCGGATCCAGCGAGATCGCGCTCCGGGTGAATACGCCGCTGCCTCGGGCCAGCAGCTCTCCCGCGTCGTCGAGCAGTTCCGACTCGGCCATGAACAGTCGCCCGCTGGCGTGCACCAGCCGGCCCACCGCCCGCAACTCTCCACTCAGGACCGGCCGGGCGAAGTGCACCGTGAATGACACGGTCAGGACCAGCACCTCGCGCACCCGGGAGTTCGCCGCGAAGAATGCCGCGTCGTCGAGGGCCCGGAAGTACACCGAGCCATGAACCGCATTCGCGGCGTGGTAGAACTCGGGACGAACCGGTAACCGCACCTCGGCGTGGCCATCGGCAATAGCGATGGTGATGCCGTACCACCGCGAAATGGGGGCTGCCGTGTACAGGTGCTCGAGTTTCCGATAGTGCTCCGCGTCAGTCACGGGTGCTCCGCGGGTCACGCCGTTGGTTAGACAACTGGCTGGTTCTCTTGAGGATACAGCGCCCGCAGGTGCAGCGCTGGTTAGCTGGCTTCCTCAATTAACTGTGCTTGAATCTCCACGGCCAAGGTTCGGGTGATCGCACTGTTTTCTTCGGGGTTAGCCAGACGGAAGATGATCTGCTTGAGAAGATCGGTTTGCTTGACCTCGAAGCCAATGTCGTCCCGCATCTCAAGCAACTCGGCCCAATGCTGAACCTGGGCAGCCGTCAAAGCACCCTCCAAGTATCGGTCGAGAAGTGATATCACATCGTTGCCAGAGAGTTGGTACAGCTCCTCGTCCGAATCCCAGCCAAACGCCGAGAGCATGAGCAAGGTCTCCTCGAGTGGCAGCTCGTAACGGACGACCTTAGCCAGTAACGCGGCGCGACCTTCCACTCTGAGTCCTCACGATGGTGAAGCCAGCTAACGGATGGCAAATCAGCCGCAGGTCCTGTAAAGCCCGCGCCTGCACAATGTAACGTTTCCTTATTGCATTCAGTGATAGTGACGACCGCACAGTCGGCCGGTCAGCTGCATTTGCGGGTTAGCCGGCGACGGCGGATTAGGCCTCGCCAGCGGCGGCGCGCCGCGCCTGTGCGAGGTAAGCGGGCTCCAGTTGCATCAGGCTCGCCATCTTGCGTACCAGGTGAGTTTCGTGATCACTGAGACGGCCATCGGCCAGAATGACGCCCCACATGACCTCAGCCAGGACCATCTTCTGCGCCAAATCGTACTGACCGGCAATCAAGCGCGTGAACTGGAAGTGATCCAATGATTGCGCCCGCTCTGTCTCCGCCAACCGCAGGAGTTCCGCGCCCGCGGCCTCGTCGAGGCCGAAATGGCGCACCAGCGTACGCTCGATGTGCTGTTGCTCCTCGAGACTGAATTCGCCATCGGCGTGAGCCAGCTCGAGGAGAAGTGCGCAGGCCGCCAGCTGCACGCGGCTGGGCGAGGCTGGCACGGGGGTGCCAATGTCCTGCTCCGCAGCACCAATGAGCCGCTCACTGACGAAACGACGGATGGCTTCCAGCATTCGCTCTCCCATTTATTGGCTGCGGTATACTGCTCGTCATACGTGGTCGGCCTAACTTACACTTCTGCTGCCCCGCGCGTTGTCGCGGTTACCGCCTCAACTCCGACATTCCCGATATTCCCCCCTTGGGGTGTGGGGCGGGCTCGCACTTATTGGCCACAGCCTGTTGCGGCATCGCTTCGATCTCGCGCTCAAAGGGTTACCACTCGTCGTAGCGATTATCCGATATTCCCCCCTTGGGGTGGGGGGCGGCTCCGCACTTTCTCGTCCCTGCGCAGCATTGCTGCTCAGCCCTGCGCAGCATTCCATCGTTCAGTGAATCCACTGGTGAGAAGCGCGGCGGAATCCGGCGCCATCCCGCGCTGATCTGGTTACCGCTCCAATGTAGCTCTCCGCGATCTTCCCCTCTGGGGGGGGCGGGGCCCCCACCTCCTGGCCCCCCCTCCGCAAACCTCCCTTTACTCCCGGCGCTGACGCTCAGCTCCCCAGCGCCGCGACCTTGGTCTTCGCCTCCTCCACTATGCCACGATGACTCGGCGTCGGCCGATCATAGCGGCGGAGGAACTCCTGGTAGAACACCCGGGCAGCGCCCGCATGCCCCAGCCGCTCCTCGATCCGACCCCGCTCCCGGGCGATCAACCCGCTGACCATGGTGCTGTACGTCACGCTGGGATGGATGAAATAGGCGCCATCTCCCAGGGCCAACAAACGCGCGGCTTGATCGAGATCTCGGCTGTCCACCAGCCACCGGGCCGCGGCCATGCGATCAACCGCGATGGTGAAGGGATGGTCCACAAAGTCAGGGCCCCAAGCCGCGGCCTCCTCCCACTCGAGGGCAGCCAATGCTGCGCCTGCGTTGGAGGTCTTACCCGCTAGAGCCTGATCGAATGCAGCCAGAGAGCGATCGAGTGCCTTGGCCCCTCGATCTTCCGACATACCGAGGGCGGCACGTGCCGCGCCGAGTGCTGGGCGATCTCCCGCAGTGGCGGCCGCTATGCCATCGAGCCAGGCCAGCTCGGCTCGCTCCGAGGGAGTGGAGAGCCGCGAGACTGCCTTCGCGCGACGTCGTCCCGCCTCACCGGCGTCGAGTGCCCCGAGCCAGGCTCCGACAACCGCGATCCCGTACGCCCGGAGTGAGGCGCTCGAATCGACCCCGCTCCCGACCAACCCATCCATGACGACGAGCGCTGAATCCCACGCGCCTCGTCCGGCCAGGGAAACGGCCAGAAGCCGCTGATGCCAGCCCTTTCTGGTCAGACCTCCAACCTGGATAGCGCGCTCGCACACTCGAATTTGCTGATCGAGAAAGCCGTAGAGGAAGGCATCGTAGAAGGTCCCGTCATTCCCGGCGGCCGGTTCAGCGTCCCTGGCGATGCTGTCGATCAGGCTCGTGGTGAGCGAGCTGTCCCCTCGGGCGATTCCCAGGAGAAAGCGGAATTGCAGCATCCGGTTGCCGTACCCGTCGGCGGTCAGGCCGGGACCGGCATGAAGCCGAGTCAGCTCGCCGAAGGCTCTCCCGGCTCGCGCCGTGTCGCGCGCCTGGAGTGCCAGCATCATGAGGTGTTCGTGGACCGGTACGAGATTGGGATTGAGCTCCAGCGCTCGCTCGAAAGCGGCTAGGGCCTCGCCGTGGGAATGGCCAAGTAGCGGTCCGTTGTGGAGCAACATGTCACCGTAGATCAGCCAGCCGAACCAGGAGCTCGGGTAGCGTTGGGTGAGCTCCTGCGCCACGCAGCAGCCCCAGCGCGAGGCTATCCTCGGACCAGGCCACAATCGCATCGGTGCTCAACCGTTCCGCCTCCGGCAGTTCGTGGCGATGCTGTCGGAGCGCGGCGATGAGGGAATCGGGCGACTCGCGAAGCGTCCAGTTCCTGGCGTACAGTTCGCGCGCGCCCGCGAGCCAGAAAGTCGGATCGGCCTCCCGAGCGCGGTGGTACGAGGTCGCCGCCGAATCCCAGAAATCGTCGACCGCCAGCTGTTCTCCTTGCAGGAACGCCCGGAGTGCCGCGACCGATTTGGTCTTGAGCGCTCCCTCGAGACTGGGCGTTGGAGCGGCGCCCCCCACCCAGACCTGCTTGAGCAAGATGTGGACGGCAGAATCCGTGAGGGCCGCGACCGAATCGATCGCTCCGGTGACCGAACCCCGCGCCAGCGGCTCGGATCGGCCATCCGCTGGAAGCAGCGCAAAGTCGGCCCGTACCCGGTCGCCTTCTCGTACCAAACTCCCCCGTACCAGGCTGCCGGCGCCGAATCGCTGCGCCAGTGCGGCGCCATCAGCCGGCGAGGAGACGTCACCTCGCGCGGTCTGCGCCAGCACGGTGTGGGCATCCACCACCCGGATATCGCCGAGGCCATCCAGCTCGGCGCTCAGGGTAAAGACCAGGTCGCGCCCCAGACGGGTGAGAGCCGTGTCGGGCCCGCTTGGAGTGAAGGGGAGTACGGCGATGTGCGAAGCGGACGGCACGACGCTCGATGTTGATCGGCCTGGCATTAGGCGAGCGACCGCGACGCCCAGCAGGAGCAGCACGCCGAGCCCAGCGACGATCCGCCAGGGCAGGGGAATCCCGTTGCGGAGCGGTGGCTCCGCGGGTTGGGCCAACGCGGCCCCAAATTCCCCTGCCGTCGCAAAGCGATCCGCCGGGGCCCGGGCGAGCGCCCGAAGGATCGTGCGCTCGAGAGACTCGGGGACTGCATCTCGCACCGCGCGAATACTGCGAACCGGATCCACCATGATCCGCGCCAGCACCGCCTGCGCCGTCGGACCGGTGTGGGGCGGCTCCCCGACGATCAACTCATACAGGACGCAGCCCAGCGAGTAGATGTCGGAACGGCCGTCCAGCTCCTTGTCGCCGGACGCCTGCTCCGGACTCATGTAGTAGGGGGTGCCGAGTGCGAGGCCGGTCTCCGTCAGACGGGGAGTATCTGACAGGGAAAGCGCTCGCGCGATGCCGAAGTCGGCGACGATGGCTTTTCCTTGAGAGAGGAGAATGTTCTCCGGTTTGATATCGCGATGGATCACCCCATTGCGGTGGGCATAATCCAGGGCGCCCGCGACCTCCCGGGTGACCTGGAGTGCGTCTTCGATGGGGAATTGCTTTTCACGGTCCAGCCGTGCCCGCAGCGATTCGCCCTCGATGTAGGGCGTGACGTAGTACAAGAACCCATCGGCCGCTCCGGAATCGAGGAGCGGAAGGATGTGTGGATGGGTGAGCCTCGCGGTGATGCGGATTTCGCGGAGGAACCGATCGGTTCCTACGATCGAAGCAATTTCAGGCTTGAGGACTTTGACTGCTACGAGGCGGTCGTGCTTGAGATCGGTGGCGAGATATACCGTGGCCATGCCGCCGGCACCCAGCTCGCGCTCGAGCCGGTACCGGTCCGCCAGGGCTGTCTTGAGCCGCGGCAGGTCCCTGGCCACGGGGCTGTCTTCAGATGGCACGGTCCTGCAATGTAACGATCCCGCGCCTCAGATCAGCGGCGTCACCAACGCCGTGAGGATCAATGCTGAGATTATGGCTTGTTCGCCTGCATCTGAGGATCGTCCTTCGGATTCACGTAGGTCATCGCGAAGGGCCCCATGGCGCTCACCCAGACAACCGTTGCCTCTTTGGCAGTGGCGAAATGGTGCATCTGGGCCGGAATGGTCCCCTTGTCTCCGACCTTCATCGGTGTCGTCTTGCCGACATCGAGGGTGTCCCCCATGCCGTAGAGGAAGAGGCCTTCCTTGACCTCGACGTTTTCCTCAGTGGGATGGAAATGCGGGGGGATCCGATAGCCGGCCGGCATCTTGAGCGCGACGACGAAGGGAGCAGCTTTGCCAGGGTCGCCGCTCACTACGGCCATCTGGGCACCGCTGGGGAAAACGGCCGGGGCTGGGCCCCAGGAGAGGGCAGTGGGCTTTGCGGTTGTGCCGTACTGTGCGAAAAGAGGAGTGGCGGCCATCAGCAGCACAGCGGAAAAGGAAAGCGAACGCATAGAGGCCTCTTGGAAGGGTACCGTGAGCAAAGAATAGACTCGGGGCAAGTCATTGGAAAGAACCGCCCATCTGCCTCAGATCAGCGGCGTCACCAGCGCCGTGAGGATCAGGGCACCTCCCCAGACCAGGTCGAGGTTGAGCCAGTGGGTGCGTAGCAGGCGCAGCCCCAGCCGGCGGTGGACCAGCACCGCGACCAGCCCGGTCACCACCAGGTAACCAAGGGTGTGGAGTGCCGTCGCGTGCAGTGCGGGCACCGCTCCCATCCCCAGCATCGCGTGACTCATGTGCGCCGCGTGCGTCATGGTCTGATCCTGAACCACGAACGGCACGACCATGAGTCCCGCACCATGGGCCGACGCCATCAGCGCCGACCAAACCGTGAGATCCTTGAATCCCACCTGCATGCCGCCGAATCGGGGATGCCGTGCCTTGGTCAGGCGATAGATCCCGAAACAGAAGAGGGTGACCGCCACGATCCACTTGAGCGTGGCGGGATCGAACAGGAGACCGAGGAAGGCCGCCGACGAAACCGCAGCCCCCACTGCCAACGCGTGGCCCAGCGCGAGAGGTGGAAGGGCGAGCCACACGGCGCGCCCGTTGACCCTGTTGCATCCCGAGGGCGACCGCAAACAGCCAGCCCATCCCCGGGTTCACTCCGTGCCAGGCGCCAAGCGCCAGCATCGGGTAATCGATCACGATCGCCTCACGAGAAACAGAACGAATCGGAAGAAGCGTCGCCGCCCTCGAGCCGCACCTGGTGCGGCCGCAGGTTCTCGAACTCGGTGAAGAACCGGTTGTCGAGCGCCATGCCTCCCCTAGGCGAGGCATCCAGCTTCGCCATCCAGCCATTGATCCCGTCCGGGTAGAACTGCGCATCCCAGGGGGTATACAAGCTGTTCGTGACGTAGACCCGCTTGCCGTCCCGGCTGAGCTCGACCATCTGGGGACCGCCGTTGAGCGGCTTCCCGGGTTGAGCGGGGTGACTGTTTCTCCCCACGATCCCGCCCAGCCGGACCGAACCGGTCAACGTCGGGTGGAACGGATTCGACACATCGTATTGCAGGAACTGCCCGGTCCCCCAGCACGAGACGTACAGGAACTTGTCGTCCACCGAGAGGTTGATGTCGGTGACCAAGGGCGGCACCGCGCTGAATCCCTTGAGCAGCGGCGGCAAATCATCCGGCGAAGCAGGCTCGGCCGGAATGTCGATCACCTTCTTGATCCTCCACTGGCCCGAGGCGCCGTTGTTCTTCTCGAGGTACCAGACCCAGATCGATGAAGAGAGGTCCTCGAGGTTCATCACTACTCCCACGAATCCGTAGGCCCGGGTGGGATTATGCGCGGGCCGCAACTCCAGGGTCATCTGGTAGTTGGGTCCCAACTCCAGCTTCTGCTTGTGAGTCCGCTTGCGAAGGTCCCAGACGTGGAGCGCGTTGCCGTACTTGCCGCCGAGCAGCAGCTCGGGGTTCACCCCGTCCTTGACCATGTTGGGGGTGCCCCACTCGCTGGTGATCAGGGTGTCCTGACCCAGGTGCCACCCGAAGTCGTAGGAGAGGAACTGGTTGCCCCGTTCCTTTTCCCACCGGCCCTTCAGTTCGAAGGTTTCGGGATCCATGACGAAAATCCCACCAGGGCCATCTCCACCGGGAGCGCCCAGGGCGTTCATGAAGATCCCGTCGGGACCGCAATGCACCGTGTGCGGAGCCGCGTAGCCGGTCTTGGCCTGCACCTCGCTGCCTTCGATCACCTTGATCAGCTCGGGCCGCGCCGGGTTGGCCTTGGTGTCCAGGATGTGAATACGGGAAGAGCCGGTCCCCGGTACGATCAGGTATCGCCGCTCGACGTGGGCGTGGGGCGCGTAGGGACAGAGGCAGGAGCTGCACGCGTTCCAGCCAAAGTGGTGCAACTCGTTGTCCGCGTTGGGGAATTCCGTTTTGTGCAGTACATTCCCGTAGCTCTTGGAGTCGGGGTTCAGGTCCACGACGCCGATTCCGTCCGGCTCGCCTTTGCCGGCCGGGTTGA
Organism: uncultured Gemmatimonadales bacterium; assembly: GCA_963788625.1. Taxonomy (GTDB): domain Bacteria; phylum Gemmatimonadota; class Gemmatimonadetes; order Gemmatimonadales; family GWC2-71-9; genus DATBGE01. The sequence goes on from CAWBHB010000001.1 coordinate 2,473,781, forward strand.
GCAACGCGACGTATGCCAGCCGTTCGTCTGGCGCTTCGATCGCCTCCTTGGGCGAGGGGTAAAACGTCGGATCGGGTCGCCACCGTGTCATGACCTGCCTCCTCTGGATGGGCCGGCCGAGACTACTCTCGGCCTATCGCAATGGAAGGCGCAGTAGGACCGCGTGAGGGCTCATCGGGTCCGGGGTTCGACTTTGAGACCGTCCGCCCTGTCCGCCTTGTCCGCCGTGTCCGCCCCGTCCCGCGCGAGCGATGACTCCCAACGCCGATGTCACCCAGGCACTGATCGAGCTTTCCGCGGGCGACTCCCATGCCCTCGACCGCGTGTTGCCGGCGGTGTACGACCACTTGCGCCGGTTGGCCGAGCGAGAGCTTCGACGCGAGCGGGCGGATCACACCCTCAGTCCCACCGCCCTGGTCCACGAGGCGTACCTCAAGCTGGTCCAGCTCGATCGCATCTCCTGGGAAGGCCGGGCGCATTTCTTCGGCGCCTGTGCCCAGGTGATGCGGCGCATCCTGATCAGCTACGCGCGGATGAAGAAGGCGGAGAAGCGGGGCGGAGTCGCGGCGGAGCCGGTGCCGATTGACGACGTGATCCTGGCGGCAGCGGAACGCCCCGAGGTATTGGTGGCGCTGGACGAGGCGCTGGCTCGGCTGGCGCAGCTCAACCCGCGGCAGGCCCGCATCGTTGAATGCCGGTTCTTCGCCGGCATGGATGTGGAGCAGACGGCCGAAGTGGTCGGCGCCTCTGCCGCCACGGTAAAGCGAGACTGGACCGCGGCCCGGGCCTGGCTCAATCGTGAGCTGGCCGAAGGATCCGTTCCCTCATGACGGTGGACCGGTGGAGCTCCGTCCAGGAGCTGTTTCACCAGGCACTGCAGCACCTCCCCTCAGACCGCAGCGCATTCCTGACCGAGGCCTGCAAAGGCGACAGCGACCTCCGCGGCGAAGTCCTTTCCTTGCTCGCGGCGCACGAAGGCGCGGGACCAGTCGGCCGCCTCGACGATGCGGCGCCGGTACTGGCCCCGTCGCTGGAGTGGATTGGGCCGTACCGATTGATCCGCCGGATCGGGGAAGGGGGCATGGGGATCGTGTTCCTCGCCGAGCGGTCCGGCGAGGGATTCTCCCAGGTCGTCGCCCTCAAGCTGATTCGTGCCGGGTTCGCCGACCCACGACTGCAGGAACGACTGGCCGAAGAACGGCGCCTGCTCGCCCGGCTGGAACATCCCGGCATCGCGCGGCTGATTGACGGCGGATCCACGCCGGGCGGCCAGCCGTACTACGCGATGGAATTCGTCGAAGGTACCGATCTGCTCCAGTACTGCGACGATCACGCCCTCCCCCTCCACGCCCGGCTCGAGCTCTTCATCGAGATCTGTGACGCCGTTCACTACGCCCATCAACAGCTCGTGGTTCACCGCGACCTCAAGCCCGGCAATGTTCGGGTCACGCCCGACGGTCGTCCCAAGCTGCTCGACTTCGGTCTCGCCAAGGCGCTGGAGAACGACGACGGAGGCGACGCGACCCAGACGGCGCCATGGCTGACCCCGGCCTATGCCGGTCCGGAGCAGTTGAAGCACGGAAGAGTCTCCATCCTCACCGATGTCTATGCTCTCGGTGTCGTGCTCTACGAACTGGTGACCGGAGTGAAGCCGTACCAGGTGGATGGCTTGAACCCCGCCGAGCTGACGAGGGTGGTTTGCGAGGTTGTCCCGCGGGCGCCGAGCACGGTGGTGAAAGACACTGCGGCCTTTGGCACTCCCGTTGGGGCGGTGCGGCGCATGCTCGCGGGAGACGTTGACGTCATCGTGCTCAAGGCGTTGGCCAAGGAGCCCGAACGCCGCTACGGGTCTGTCGCCGAGCTCGCGGACGACATCCGCCGCTTACCTGCTTGGTCAGCCGGTGCTGGCTCGTCCGGACAGCTGGACCTATCGCACCTCGAAGCTGGTACGCCGTCATAAGACGACGGTGGCCGCCTTGGCCGCAGTCCTGGTGTTCCTGATTGGTGGACTGGGCGCGGCGCTCTGGCAGGCGAAGGTGGCGAGCACCGCCCGGAGCCGAGCCGAGGACGCGCTCCGGCAGTCGCAGGATGTGAGTGAGTTCCTGATGGGACTCTTCCAGGCCAGCGATCCCGAAGCCGCCTTCGGCGACACCGTCGCCGCCCGCGAGCTGTTGCGCCGTGGCGTGGCCGAAGTGGAACGGCTCGAGGGACAACCCGTTATCCAGGCTCGCCTGCTGGTGACCCTCGGCCGGGTGTACGAGAACCTCGCTCGTTACCCGGACGCGGAGCGGCTCTATCAGCGAGCGCTGGCGCAGCGTCGGGCGGCACTGGGGCCCGAGCACATCGAAGTGGCTGAGAATCTGGAACGACTGGGGACACTGTATCGCCGACTGGGCCGATATGGTGAGGCCGATTCGCTCTATCGCGTCGCCCTCACGATGAAGACCTCGCTCCTGGGACCCAATGATCCTGCGGTCGCCCAGACGTTGTATCTCCTGGGTTTCCTCATGCCGTATCTCTCGCGCATGGAGGAGAGCGAGACGCTCTACAAACGGGCGCTGGCGATTCAGCAGAGTGCCAAGCCTCCCGATGCCCAGCGCACCGAAACCATGATCCAGCTCGCCACGATTCTTTCGCGGCGAGGCAAGCAGGACGAGGCGGAATCCTTTCTGCGGGAAGCGGTGGCCGATCGCATGGGGTCCGATGGGCCCGACGCCATCACGACGGCGGAAGCGAAGACGTACCTGGCGGACTTCGTCAACGGTGTGCGGGAAGACCACGCCCAGGCAGAACGACTCTATCGCGAAGCGGTCGGCATTTTCCGGGGATCGCCGGATGCCGGGCTGAACCGTCTCACCCACGCCACCAGCGGACTCGCCAACGCCACCGACGCGCTGGGCCGGCCGAAAGAAGCGGAAGACCTGCTCCGCGGGCTGGTCGAGTTGCAGCGGGATCGGTACGGCGCCGGCCATCCCTCCGTGGCCGGAGCCATGGGGTCACTCGCGGAGTTCCTCCGGGGGCACGACCGGCTGGCGGAAGCGGAGTCGTTGCGACGCCAGGAAATCGCCATCCTGGAACAGGCGACCGGACCGGAGAGCCACGGCCTGGCCTACGCGCTGGAGCGCTTCGCGGTCCTCCTGACCGACCGGGGTTCCTACCGGGAGGCCGACTCGGTGTTCAACCTCGCCATCCCGATGCGGGAGCGGGTGTCGGGCTCTCACCATGCACTCCTCGCCAAGGCGCTGGCCGATTACGCGGACCTGCTGACCCGGCAACGGCGCTTCCCCGAGGCGGAAGCGGCGCTCACCCGCGCACTCGCCATTCTCGAACGGCAATATCCGGATGCCCATCCGGATACCCAGCAGGTGATTCGGGGATTTGTCGCGCTGTATGAGAGTTGGAAGCGTCCGGAGGATGCCGCCCGCTATCGCGGGCGGATCCACGAGGTGGGGCCGGGAGTGTGAGCCCGGAGTGAGGATTTCGTCACGGATGCGGGCCGGTGGCGTATTGCAAAACCGCCGCGTAGTGGCAGGCACTCCCGGCCACCACGCAGACATGCCATAAGGCGTGCCGGTAGGGCAGGTGGTCCCGGACGAACAGGGCGACTCCCACTGTATAGCAGATCCCACCAGCGAACAGCAGCACGAGGCCGGCCGTCGGCAGCGCCTGCGCCAGTGGCCCGATGGCCACGACCGCAAGCCAGCCCATTCCCAGGTACATCAGCGTGGAAAGCCGTGGGAAGCGAAAGCCAAGGAAAGTCTTGTGGAGGATTCCGACGGCGGCCAGGCCCCAGACCAGGCCGAAGAGCGCCCAACCCCAGGTCCCGCGCAGGACACCGAGGGTAAACGGAGTGTAACTCCCGGCAATCAGCAGGTAGATCGCCAGGTGATCGATGACCCGCAACCGCCGCTTGGCGGGCGAGGGCGGCAGCCAGTGGTAGAGGGTTGAAGCGGCGTAGAGGATCACGAGGCTCGCGGCAAACACGGTGCAGGCCACGATCTGCCAACCATCGCCATAGGCATTGGCGAGCCGGATCAGCGGCGGGAGCCCCACGAGGCTGGCAGCGAGCCCGGAGCCGTGGATTGCGACATTGACGAGCTCCTCGCGGCGAGACTGGGGTCGATTCTGACTCATGGAGGAAGATAATGGGGTCCCGACGCGGGATGCCGCCAGGCAGCTCCGCTCATTGACCCCGGTGGCGGCTCAGAATCATTCCACTAATGAACGGAATCAACCAGATCGCCCAGACCGTCAGGCTCAGCCGGTGGAAGTTAGCAGCCGGGCGCGCCGTCCGGTTGAGGAGCACGATCGTGGCCCAGACGGCATGAAGGAACATCAGCAGCAGGGCCACAACGCCGCTCGCCGTGTGAAGACTCCAGTGAAAGCTGCCAGCGAGCCGGCGCATGAGTTCGGTGCCGGCGGTGTCTGAGAGGAAACCGAGCCAGAATAGCCCCACATACCAGGGGCGAAGCTGCCTGCTAAGGAAGGTCCCCCAGACGCCAATGGAATAGAACACGAGCGCCGCGACCATGAACAGCACCGCGGCTCTGACTAGAGGAGGCATGGAAACTCCCGGGCCCTGCTCGTCGAGTTCAAAGAGCTGCCACAGGATATCCTAGGTCCCCGCGGCATGGACCGCAACGCGCCGGCCCTCATGGCCGGGCTGAATGCCGTCGCTCGGCTATGGCAACCACTCCGATCGCATCAAGTCGCGCGATAGCAGATGTCAGGCGCCAAACTGCCGCAAGTGGTAATCGAAGTGACGATGGCAGAAGTGGCCCCAGGCCTTACGGCTCATCGGACCGAAGAAGGCATGCTCCGGCCATGCCCTCCGGTCCGGCGAATCCACGAAGCGCTGCACCAACTCCAGAAAGGTCGCCATATCGGTGTCCCAGTTCGTGGGGCGCGTCACGAACGCCTCCGGAGGTCCCCGTGCGTGACCCCGAGGCCACGGGAGCACATATAGGACAAGCTGCTTGACAACGGGCCAGCGGAGTGGGCCCCGTTTCGGTGCGGCTGTGGCGTCACCCAGGGTATGGCGCAGCTGGTCGCTGAGGTGGGCCAGCATCTGCGAGGCGCTCATGCGACCCCACCGACGCTCGGCATCTGGCAGCAGACTGTGGAAGCGAGCGAGAAGCCGCTCGCGGTCCTCAGGTACGAGAATGCTCTGCGTGTCGCTCCCCCCTTCCTGCGCTACCTGAAGCCGGCGCCTCATGACCGGTCGACTTGACCTTTCGAAGGCCAGCGGCACAACCGCCAGCCCGAGCGTGGCGATGGAGGTTAAGCGACCGGGGCCGGCGATTCTGTCAGCTGCACGCGCGCTCAGATGGCGCCGAAAAGAAGCCACAGGCCGAGCAGACCGATCGCCCCCCCGACGACTCGCCCGAAGGCTCCGGGCGAGAGGCCCAGCAGGACTCGCTCCCCCAATATTGTGCCGATGAGCACGCCTATGGCTGCGAGCCCGATGGGAAGGGCGAGCGGGAGCAACCTGCCACCGGTGTTCCAAAGGTAGACCGGCGTCCGAGCCAGATCGACCAGCAGTCCCGTGGCGGTAGCGGTAGCCACGAAGCTCGTCGGTTCCAGACGGAAGGCGGTCAGCGCCGCCGCACGCAATCCCCCCTGATTGCCCGCGACACCACCGAAGAATCCGGAGAGGAGACCGAACAGCGCCACCACCGGGCCGGGTGGCTGCCAGCGCGAGGACCATCCCGTGAGTTGCGCGATCGACGTGAGGAGCAAAAGGGCGCCCAGGATCTTGGTCAAAGTCGTCGGGCCCAGGCGGGTATACACCAGTGCCCCGGCCAGCGCGCCCGCCGCGCTGAGCAACCCGAATTGCCTCAGCACTGGGAAGTTGATGTTCGCGCGCAGGCGCCAGCAGCGTACTGCAGTCGCGAGCGCATGGGGCACCGTTACCGCCGCCACAGCGAGACTGGTTCCAAATCGGGTGGCCAGGAGCGGGGTGAGGAGGCTGCCAATGCCGAACCCGACCACCGAGGCCGTCGCGCCGGAGAGGATCGCGATCAGGAAAAGGACGGCGAAGAACCAGGTCATGCCTGTCGCCGGCCCGTGATAAGGTCAGCCGTCGGATTCGGTCGGCAGCATGTGGGCCAACTGCAACTCCCGGAGCATCGCCCGCTTCTTGGTCTGGTGTGCCTGCATCCGGCGCAGGATGTCGTCCAGAACTCGCACCGCGGTGAGCGCATGGGGTCCCTTGTTGAGCATGACGCACTCGGCCCGGTGCCCCATCGCCGCGTCAGTGACCTCCGCACGGGACGGCATCCCTTCCTTGGCCAGGGTTTCCAGAACTTGCGTGGCCCAGATCACGGGAACATGGGCCGCCTCGCAGATCCAGAGGATCTCTTCCTGGACTTCCGCCAGTCGCTCGAAGCCGCACTCGACGGCCAGGTCACCGCGCGCGATCATCACACCACAGCAGGGCGACCGCATGGCCGTCAGCAGCATGTCCGGCAAGTTGTTGAAGCCCCGCTGGGTCTCGATTTTCAGGACGACGGCAGGAGGAACTTCCCGAGGCGCCAAGTGCTGCTGGAGCAGTTCCACATCATCGCTGGTGTTGGCAAAGGATAGCTCAACCACATCGGCGTTCTGGACCACGAACGACAGGTCTTCGAGGTCCTTGGCAGTCATGGCGCCCAGCCGGAGGGAACTCTCGGGAAGGTTGATGCCCTTGTCGGCGCGCAGCCTGCCGCCGCCCAGGCGCGTGTGAGTGATGCGGACCAGGACCAGCTGACTCTCCACCTTCTCGACCACGCCACCGATCTTTCCATCGTCGAACCAGATCGACTCCCCCGGCCGGACGTCATCGAACACATCGGGGATGGTGCAGCCGATCAGCACGGGCGTCAGAACCCGGCCCGCGCTATCCAGCATCGCTGGTCTACCCGGCTTGAGATCCCGGGTCAGGACGAGCGAATCCCCTTGCTGGAGGGTGACTGCGATCTCCCGCGGCGGGACGTCGCCCGACGGGGGCGTCGCGCTCATCGCCCTTTGCCACCGCGCGGTCGTGCCGCAGGACGGTGCCGGTGGCGACGTAAGCCGTCCCGGTCGCCTCGGCCCAGCACCCGCCGTCAGTGACGTCGACAATCACCAGGGTCCGGCGAGCGTCCCGGGCGTCTTTGAATCTCACCCGTTCCCCCGGGCGGACCCGGGCCAGCCATGCCTCGGGCACGGGGAGGCATGCGTCGGCCGGTGATGGCGGCTGGCGTGGACTCTCCTCTGGGGTCAACCAGATGCGCGCGGGTGCGGTGACCCGCCCATAGTCGTCGCGCTCCGGGCGAAACCGGACAACTTCCGGCCCCGGCTCGAGCGGCCCGGTGCGCAGCTTCGGCCCGGCGAGGTCCATCACGACCCGGCACGATCGTCCCACCGCTTGTTCGGCCCGCCTCAGGTGCTCGATCATCCGGGCCCACACCGCGGCGTCGTCGTGGGCACAATTGATCCGCATACAGTCCATGCCCCGCTCCAGCAGATCGTGCACCAGGGTGTAATCGTCTGCCGCCTCGCTCGGCATCGTGACCATGATGCGGACCCCACGGCCAGGTGTCGCGGGTCCCAACAGGGCTTCGGTATGGTCGGCCAGCAGCCGCTCTCCAGTGGCGAAATCGATGACCCTGGTCTCGGGTGCCGACGAATCCGAGGACCAGCCCGTCAGTCGGTTCAGGACTTCGAGGACCGCGTCGACCGTGGCCAGGACATGTGATTCTGCACGCCCGAGGGAGGAGAGTCCCAGCGCCGCCAGTCGCCGTTGCAAGGGGCGGATGTCGCGACGCCGGAGGGCGAGGTAGTGCAGGAGGTTTCGGGCGCTCTCCTGGTAGGTGGGGTGCACCTGATCAAGTAGCGACTGTGACCGGGCCGTCTCCGCGACCATTTCACCGCGGATGGCCGCGAGTTCACTGCGGACACTCTCGATGTCCTCGCCTCCCAGGCTGGTTCGGCGCTCTGGGTTTACCGCAGTCAAGTGTCATCCTTTCCGGAGGCAGCCCACGGACCACGAGTCGCGCGGTTCAGCATAGGATGCGCCTATGCCATTGGGAGTAGCACAGGCGCCCGTGCCGTCACCGTCGCTCTAGTGCATGCTGCTGTTCCACGTATCCCGGTAGATCTTCCAGCCGCCGTCCACTTTCTTGAAGAGGGTCATGTACGTGCCGTGGTCGAGATGCTTGCCGTCGGCACCCTGGGCCACCCAACCGCCGGTCGAAGTGGCGAAGTCCCCGTAACCCACGACCTCACCGGTGGTCAGCGTATTCTTAGCGCCCTTGGCGATATCTGCTGTAAAAAAAGACTTGATGGCCGCGGTGCCGGAAGCCGTTTCTGCTCCGGGTGGCATCAGCTTGGCGTCCGATGCATAAAGCGCCGAGAGGGTGGTGGCATCTCCCGCGTTGTACGCGGTCTGCCAGGCCTGGTCAATCTTGGTGATTTGGGCACGAAGGTCGCCGGCCTGGGCCAACGCCGGAAGCGGTAAGGCGAGGGCTAGCGCGGTGAGGCCGATTGCGAGACGACGGATCATGAGGGTCTCCTGTGTCGTAGGTGGTGTGGGAATGCTGCTAGCCGGGGATTCCGCTCTAGCGGATTCCGGTGTCGAAGTCGAGCTCGACGTGGGTCAGCCCGTGAGCGCCGACCGTCACTGCTCTGATCTGGCTCAGAGGGCTGAGCAGAGGAGCGGACGCGTTCGGTGCCACGAGGTACGTGCCGGGTGCCAAGTAGGTCCGGAACCGGCCGGCCGAGTCACTCTGGAAGGTGGCAACCAGACGCTCGTCCTGGCGGACCTCAAACCTCGCGCTGAATGGCGCATCGCAGGGCTGGTCCACGCGGCAGACGGGTTGGATGGGCCCGAGGCGGGCCACACCTTCGAGACCCGTGCGCTCGAGTTGGCTGTCGCCGAGGTTGCCGGGACTCTCCGCGGTCCCGCATCCGAGGCCAAGGGCCAACAGCCCAAGCGCGGTGAGGTGTTTGATCGTCATGGTGAGCGTCCGGGGTCGCTGGCGAGGCCGGATGGGGTGCTGGCGTCTAACGAGGCGTCGAGCAGTAGCGAATAGAATAAGTGCCCCCGCAGTTGCGCGCCATTCTGCGGCTCCTTCCCGCTTCGACGCTGTGTCGGGCTGCAGAACCACTGATCATTCGCTGGTCCGATAACCGACCAGTCCGTGGTCCACCCGCTCGTAGCGCGCTGCAGGTCCATTCATTACTCGCGTTTCCTTCTGATCGCTCCACCACAACCGCCATGGGCGCCGGCTCCGCCCAACACCCGCGCCCAAGCTGCACGCTGGTCGCGCGCAGGCGTGTGCGATAGGCGTCAGCGTCGCAGGGCAATGGGAACGTGAAGCTCCTCTCAGGCGGCTTTCACCGCTGCCGTAACCGCATGGTTGCACTCTAGGACAGTTGGCCTGATGAGGAGCCAGGTCGAACATGGTTCGCCCGAGCGGATACGCGGTGAGCCCGTGGACCGTTGACCCCGGCATGAAGGTTTCCCGCTCGACTACCGCGGTCCGATGTTCTGATTCACCCGGAAGAAGTTATCCGGGTCGTACTTTTCTTTCAGCTCCCGCAATCGCCGGAAGGTAGGGCCGTAGGCGGCGCGGACTCGAGCCGAATCGTCGGTATCGAGATAATTGACGTAGACCGCATCGGTGGCGAACGGCTGCATGGCGTTCCAATAGTCGCGGACCCAGCGAATGTTGGCTTCGGCTTCCGCCCGATCCATCCACATGCCTACCAGGACGAGGCTGAAAGAAGCAACCCGATGGGGGAACGCGGTCTCCTCCACGCCAACCCGCGTCACCGCCCCGCCAAACGGTTCAATCGCTACCGCCGTGTAAGGCGATGGAACCCTCCCGAAGTGGTCGACCATGGTGTCGATCGCCTTGTCGCTCAACTCTCGCAGGAAGCTCGACTTCCAGTAGTGCTGGCGACCGGCAGGGAATCCGGCGTCGAACATGCTTTGGATCTGCGTATAGGCCATCGGCGCGAGAGAATTCGCCGCCGGGCCCGCGAACTCCCTTAATGGTCGCACCGCATTGTCTGCCTCCTCCAGCGGTCCAACGTAACAGACAGGTATCGCGAACACCCGGTTACCGTCTGGAGCGGTCAGGAAGACCGCGTAGGCCATCAGTTCATCGGGCGCGTTGGCGATGAAATCCCGGTAGAACCGGAGGGCACTGGCGGCCTGTTGCAACGGGAAGAAGACGACGCCGGCCAGCATCTGGCCGACGGGATGGAGCTGGTACTCGAACGACGTCACCACCCCGAAGTTGCCGCCGCCGCCTCGCACACCCCAAAAGAGATCCGGGTTCTCCGCGGCGTTGGCGGTCCTCACCTCGCCATCAGCCGTGACGATCTGCACCGATAGCAGGTTGTCGCAGGCGATCCCGTACTTCCGCATGAGCCATCCGAGGCCGCCTCCCAGGGTCAGTCCCGCAATGCCGGTGGTGGAGATGAAGCCGCCGGTGGTCGCGAGACCGAAGGCCTGAGTTTCCCGGTCGAACTCTCCCCACGTCAGGCCACCTTCGGCCCGGGCAAGGCTCACGGTCGGATCCACCTGGATTCCTTTCATCGCCGAGAGGTCGATGACGAGGCCGTCGTCGCAGAGCGCCTTGCCCGCGACGTTGTGCCCGCCGCCGCGCACCGCGACGAGAAGATTGTGGCTGCGAGCGAAATCGATGGCCCGGATCACGTCCGAGACTTCTTTGCAGCGGACAATGGCGGCCGGTCGCTTGTCCACCATCGCATTGTAGACGACTCGCGCGGCATCGTAGCTCGGATGCCGGGGATGGATCAACTCTCCGCGCAGCGAAGCTTCCAGCTTCCGGAGGGCTTCAGAGTCGAGTTCTGGTGTGCCGGCGGGTGAACCGATGGCCATAGGAGGGCTCCCTTCAGCGACGACTGGGTGGGTCACGGGCGGATCTGTCGTCGATGCCAACGAGTATGCCAACCGGTCCCCGGCGGTGCAAGGCACCAGGGGGACGGTCAGGGAACGACGGTGGGAACTCCCCGTGGGGGCCCTTCGCCCCGTGCCCCACCACGCCCAAAAGCTTACCGCGGATCACGCGGAGCACCTGATTCACGCGGAAGTTGTTTTGTTGGTCCTCTTTCTGCCCTAGTCAGCGTCTTCCACGGTAAGCTGTTAAGTCCTTTGCTCGTGCCACCGACACCCCCAAAGCCGATCGCGGATCACGCGGAGCACGCTGATCCCGCGGAGAGTGTTTTGGTTATTCCACCTCTTGAAACATTTCCGCGTGTTCCGCTTGTTTCAGCGTCGTCCGTCACGCAGTTAGGCCCTTCACCCGTGCCTGCATCGACCCGCCAAAAGCTTACCGCGGATCACGCGGAGCACGCTGATCACGCGGAGGGTTTGTTGTTCCACCTCTTGAAACATTTTCCGCGTTGTTCCGCGTCTTCCGCGTCTTCCGCGGTAAGCAGTCAGGTCCTTCGTTGAGGCTCGGCGGCTCGGCTCTAGCGTTCCGTCGGCCAGTGGCTTCCCAGGGCGCTCTCCTCGATGCGATAGGCATGAAGCTGCATCGTGCAGGGCGATGTGCCGGCACATCAGGAACACCGAATAGCGGGCATGGCCGGTGTGGGTGGCTGGGCGCAGCCAGTCGTTGACGGCGAGAGAGCGCAACCGGCCGACCAGCTTCTGCCGGCCCTGTTCGAAGTCGGCGAGCGCGGTACCTAGATCCATGTTCAGCAGCCGGTCGGGGTCGTCCTCGTCGGGTTCATACGACACGATGGTCGGGTGGTCCTCCCGCAGGATGAGCTCGAGTCGGTCCGCCCACATGGGCTCCATGACCGCGAGATGGCACGCGTGCTCATGGGCCGACCACTTTGCCGGTCGGGGACGCCGCTTCAAATCCTGAGGCGGCACCGAGCCGAGCAGTCCGGCGATCAAGGCGGGACTCCGGGCGAGTTGGGAGGTGACTTCGTCGGGGCTCGTCATGCTGGCGGTGCCGGGAAGAGGTAGAGCCGCACGACTCCGTTCCATCGGCGGCTGACCACGATGCGATCGCCGGTCGGCGACCATCTGGGATTGGTCCAGCGCCCCGGCAGCGTCACCAGCGGCGTCAAGCCCGATCCGTCCGCCTTGACGACATAGATCGAGGCTTCATCTCCCTTCTCACGGGCGAAGATGACCCGTCGCCCATCGGCGGCCCATGAAGGCCAGCCATCGAAGCTCGGATCGTCGCGTCAGGTTGACCTCGCCGGTCCTCGCCCGGGATGTGAAGATCTCCGAGTCGGTGTCGCTCACTTGGCGGCGGTAGAGCAGCGAGTTGCCGTCGGGAGACCAGGAGGCGTAGGTGGTGATGCCACCCTGAGTGAGCTGCTCTAGAACCGTGCCGTCCAGATCCATCGCGAAGACTTCGAACGTCTCGGGCTCGGTTGAGTTGACGGCGTGTCGAGTGGAGTTCCAGAGGATGGACTTCCCATCTGGCGCCCAGATGGGGTGGATGTCGAGGCCCTGATCATTGGTCAGACGGGTTTGCGCGGAACCATCTGCATTCATCCGATAGATCTCCGGATTCCCGTCCCGGGTCGACACGAAGGCGATCTGTCTCCCATCCGGGGACCACGACGGCGAGTCGTCTTCCTCGGGGCCCTGAGTGAGTTGGGTCAGCTCGCTGCCATCCACGTTGGCGGTGAAGACCTTGAGCGGGCCATTCCTATTGGAGATGAAGACGAGGTGCGTGCCTGACGGCGACCACGCCGGCTCGTAGTCCACGAGATCGGTCTTCCCGGGTGAAGCGTCGAGGAAGAGCACTGGTGCAACCGTCGAAGGGAGGCTGCCGCGGCAAGCGATCAGGAAGGCGAGCCCGGCAAGGCGAAGATGCATTGCGGATCGCGGCGGGCTCAGGATGGACGCGACTCGCCGACGCTCCCGGATCTCTGCGGCACCGTCCTCACACAGTCCCTGGAGTTTCGCGTCCTGGTACGCCGACGGGTGAGGTAGGTCGAGCGGTGCGTCGTCGCACAACCGGCAGTCGAGAACGGTGTTGAGATGTTCGGACCGGGTCACCGGATCGAGCACCCAGCTTCGTTCCTGCCACGGCGGATCGTGGCGCAGGTGCTGGGTGTGCCCACAGTCCAGCGTCGCGACCCACTGCTGCTCGGCGTCCTGGTGGAATCCGGTGATGCGACGTTCCATGGCCTTGCGTCGGTCAGTCAACGATGAACAGGGTAGCGCCGGTGGCCGTGCGCGACCGATGCGGCTCCGCGTTGTCCGCCACCTGATAGCTCATCCCCGGCGACAGACGGAATTGCCGGCCATCAGCCAATTCAGTCTCCAGCTCGCCGGCCACGCAAAAGAGAATGTGACCCTTTTGGCACCAGTGATCGGCCCGATAACCCGCTGAGTACTCGACCAGCCGAACCCGAACCGGTCCGAACTGCTGAGTCCGCGAGCGTGCGAACACCGGTTTCACCGGGCCGCTCGGTGGGGCTGATGCGTTGCCAGTCGGTGATACCGAAGGGGATGCCATCCAGAGTCACGAATACTCTCCTCCGCCATTAGCTCTCTCGACGAGCAGGACGGCCACCATGAAGACGGCCATCGCTTCGTCCTTTGAGATAGTCGTACAATCCATCCAAGTAGACCGAATCAATCCCCATCTTGCCGGCCGAGGGCATCCCTTGTCTTCGCGTCCCTTGGTAAGGATACTCAGAAACTCCTCTCGACTCGGGACGTGGCCATCCGGCTTGAGCGCCACGAGCAGACTCGGCCCGAAGCTCGATCCCTGGCCCTCTTCCCCGTGGCAGCGGGCGCATTGGAGCATGTATTGCTGCCACCCCTTGTAGAGCGGGGCCTCAACAGTATCCCGGGGCGGCGGGTGATACGGATCGGGTGCTGCGGCCTGCGCCTCCGCGGCTGGTGCCGGCTTCGGGGGCTCGGTCGTGGGAGCCGCACTTCCGCGAGAGCAGGCGGTCAGGATTCCGAGTGAACAGAGCCTGAGATATGGGCACTACGGAGAAGGTGGCGTCCGTGCATGCTGCCTCCCGCGTGTGTTCATGCCGAGCCAGCAAGGCCATTAGAGCGATCACCGAGGGGAACGGAACCCGGTCCGAATATGACTGCCGTCGCAGTAGGGGGTGTGCCCGGTCTGGCCACAGCGGCAGAGAGTAAAGGCACCACTGCGCTTCTCTACGACCCCGGTCGGGAGTTCGAGGGTAACCGATCCCTTCACCACGAGCGGTCCATTCGGGGTCGCGGCGAGCGTGACGCCGGCGGAGGGAAGGGGACGTCCGGGGCGATGGCCTGGGCGGATGGCGTGGAGGGCACCGCTGGGGCAGCGGGACACGATCTCGGCTACCCGTTCCGCAGAGGCGGACTCGGGATGGATCCAGTCGGGGCGGGAACGGTCGAAGACGGCGGGGTCGCCGCGGAGGCACTCGCCCATGTGCATGCAGAGATTGGGGTCGAAGGTCACCAGGACCTCCGGCGTCGGATAGAGCTGGATCGGTTCTGCCATCGGCGAACTCCGGGCAACAGCCTGCGCGATTGAGGATGTAGCGACAGTCTATGCTGTTGCCCCGGAATCCGGGAGAGCGGGTCAAGCACGCATCAAGCGGGAGGTCCGCGGCGGGTGCGATTCCACGTCGCCACCATGACCACGAACATCAGAACCAGGGCCCACCAGTAGTGCTCAAGAAATCGCATCATTCACCTTCGGCTGAGGCCGACGCCTCCAAGACCACGAAGAATTCGTCTTCTTCAACACGAAGGTCACAAAGGACACAAAGAACACAAAGAGATCTCTGGTTACAGCCCAAAAAAGCTTTGTGAACCTTCGTGCCCTTTGTGTCTTTGTGTTTGATTACAGGGAACTAACCCCACCTCAATCGCCAATTCTACGACCAATGTCTTTCGGTCGCTCGACTCTGCAGGTCGTCCAGCTGCGCAGACACGCTGGTCAAGCTGGAGGCGGGAATGCCCCCGTGTCAGGAAATGTGTACTCCATGAACACCACGCTGTCGAGGAAGCGGCCGTGCGTGGCTGGATCCTGATAATCCCTCATGCTGTCGTCGTCGTAGGGGGCAATGTCCACGAAACCAACCGAGCGATAAAGCGTGTGGGCGACGGTGAGCGCCTTCAGGCTTTCCAGCCGCACCCTGGTGTATCCCAGTTCGAGGGCGTCGGCCAGGAGTCGCTCGACGAGAAGTCGCCCGGCGCCTTTGCCCCTGACATGAGGCCGCACATACATCCGCTGGATTTCTCCCACGCCCGGCCCCAATCGCTTCAGGCATCCCACTCCGACGTAGGCCTCATCGGTCCTGACCAGGTAGAACCGACCACTGGGAGGATAGAACTTGGATTCGTTGTCGATGTCTGAGGAAACCATCGCGTCGATGTCGAACGAGAGCCCGTACTGTGAGCGGGCGATGTCCCCCACCCAACGGAGGTACTCGGCTATCAACTCACGCGCGACGTCGCGTTGATCCGAGGATTCAACCGGGTGAAGGGTGACGGCGCCAGAAGTCATACCGTGAATATGGCGGGTTCAGGGCCGCGACATCTCGGAGCGTACCTTCGCGAACAAGGCGGTGAGCCACGCCCAGGACACGACCACCGCGGCGGTGAAGGTCAGGTTGATCGCCGGGTGTCTCGTCCCCGAGGCAATACCGGCGAACGCAGCGAAGAAAAAGATACCCGTCAGCAGTGAAGCAACGCCCCAGCCCGATTCCCGCAGGCGGAAGAACCGATACGCAAACACCAAAGTCGCCGCAATCAACCCGAAGAAGCCGATCCCACCCGCCATGAAATGCAGTGGACCATGCCAACTCATGGAGACGGGTGGACCGGGCGGCGTACCCGGAGGAAACCCATCCATCGGATCGGCGACAAAGATACCCGCCCCAATCAGCCCGATGCCGTAGAGGGCGAGAAGGAGAGGCCCCGCCGTCGCTCCCCGACTGGGATGGAGGGCGCGGCGGAGGCCGATGGCTCCGAGAATCACCAGGAGTCCGGAGCAGACGAAGCTCGCAATCTGGATCCAGCCCAGTTCGCCATTGCTCATCAGGCTGAGCGCGTGGCGCCGGATGTCAAACCCGCTTCGAAACAAGACTTCCGCCAGCCCCACGAGGACATAGAGGGGCCCGGCGAGCATGCCGAGGCGGAGCAGGGAGCGGGTACCCTCGGCGCGAGGGTCGGACAGCTGAGTGGTCGTCATGGGCGAACGGGTGAAGGGTGTGTCAGTCGCCTGCCGCCTGCGTGACCGCTGGCGACGGCCGAGCCTGCCAATGAAGCGTCGTTCGGCCCCCGCCCAGATCGACAAGCCCAGGGACGACGCTCGAGGCGTGTCGATGTGACGACGTATGCGGTCAAAGCCAATGTTGAAGGGGGCCCCGGCGCGGTATTGTCTACCGACCGGTCCGCAGGACAGCAAGCGATCGGGGCCAATGACAGCCGGTGAACGATCAGACAATGTACGGAGGAGGGACGCATGAGCCAGTACACTGTAGGCTACCTGGTTGGTAGCCTTGCCAAGGCGTCAATTAACCGCAAGCTCGCGAAGTCTCTGGAGAGCCTGGTGCCACCCGAGCTCGAATTGCGCGAGATCCCCTTCGGTGACCTTCCGCTCTACAGCTATGACTACGATGCGGACTTCCCGCCGGTCGCGAGAAAGTTCAAGGAGGCGATCGCCGCGGTGGACGCGGTGCTGTTCGTGACTCCGGAGTACAATCGCTCGATTCCTGGCGGTCTCAAGAACGCGATCGACTGGGGAAGCCGGCCCTATGGCAAGAACTCGTTCGCCCGAAAGCCTTCGGGCGTGATCGGCGCTTCCCCCGGCAAGATCGGCACCGCCGTCGCGCAGCAGCATTTACGCAGCATCCTCTGCTTCTGCAACTCGCCGCTGATGAACACGCTGGAAGCCTACATCCAGTTCACCCCGGGCCTGATCACCGACCAGGGCGAGGTCACCGACGAGGCGGTCGAGGAGTTCCTGCGGAACTACCTGAGTGAGCTATACGGCTTCATCTCGCGGGTGTACATGGTCCTGCCGAGGAGGGCGTAGCCCGAGACATCAAGCCGCGTCCCGCTTCACGCGGATGTCTCGCAGCGGATCACACCGATGAGAGCCAGGAGGCATCCCAACACGCCCGCTACGAGGAAGAGAAATCCCAGTCCGACAGGGTTGGGATTCGGGTCTGGCCAGAGACCGATAAAGGTGGCGACAATGACGCCGATCAGCGGGATCGCACCCAGGATGAAGATCGCGGCCCCGGCCCGGACCCAGGGAGACTGGAGATAGATGCCTCGCTGGCTTCCGCTCAGGAGGATCCACGCCACGAGTCCGAGTGGCGGTGCTGCCAACCCCAACACGACGGACAGGGGCAGCCGCAGGGGCGAAGGCGGAGCGAGATCGTCAGTCATCGTGATAGCCATCGGTCAGCTCTCTCCGCGCGAGTGGAAGCAATGGTAGTTGGGCAAGAGCATACAGGACATGAAAGGCATAGTTATGGACATACATGACGACCCAACCCGGCGCCGCTGCGCCAGCCATCGCCGCCGCTCATGGTTTCCAGTCCACCGAGTGCTCAGCGAGGTACGCGTCAATGGCGGCGCCCAGAGTGGGATAGAAATTGGCCGCACCGAAACGCTCAAACAGCTCGAACCGCTTCAGCTTGTCCTGCACCGGGCTCTTCATTTCGGCAAACCGCAGCTCGATCTCCGATGTCCGAAGGTGCTGATCGAGCTCCTCCAGCATGTCTGCCGAGGTGACATCTATGCTGGTCACCGGCTCGGCGGCCACGATGATGCGCCGCACCGGCGTCGGTGATTGAGCTACCGCCTCGAGCAACCGCTGATGGAACAGCTCGGCGTTGGCGAAGAAAAGCGGAGCGTCCCATCGGAACAACACCAGGCCGGGGATACGGCGGGCATCGGGATAGAACTTGATGTCATGGTAACCACGCAGGCCGTTGACCCGCCCGAGCACCGCGTGGTACGGCCGCCAGCCGTCCCACAGGAACTCGATGACGGCGATGGCGATCGCGAGGCCGATGCCGGGAATCACTCCCAGGACGGCAACCCCGACAAAGCAGGCGATGGAAAGCCAGAACTCCCAGCGCTGAATGCGGAAGATTCGGGCGAGGTCCTGGAACTCGAACAGGCCGATGGCTGCCGCAATCACCACCGCGCCGAGAGCGCTGTTGGGAAGGTTCTTGAGCAGAGTGGGCGCCAGGACCAGCAGGAGTGCCACCGCGATAGCACCGACCACGCCGGTTAGCTGGGTCTTCGCCCCTGAAGCCTCGGCGACCGGAGTGCGCGAGGAACTGCTGCTGATCGGAAACCCCTGAAACAGTCCCGCGGCAGGTTGGCCGCACCCAGACCGATCATCTCCTGGTTCGGATCGACCGGGGTCCGCAGCTTCGCGGCATACACCCGCGAGAGCACACTGGTATCCGCGAAGGACACGAGGGCGACCGCGCAGCCGCCGACTAGTACCTGGCGGAGGTCTGCGAGGCTGAGCATCGGCAACGCGAACGACGGCAGCCCCTGCGGCAAGGGACCCAGTACCTTGACCCCCGCGGTCTGGTCGAGGTGAAATAGAGTGACCACGATCGTCGCACCCGCCACCGCGATCAGGATGGCCGGAAGCCTCTTGAAGCGCTTGAGCAGCAGGATAGCTGCGAGTGTGCACGCCCCCACGGCGAGTGTGGTCCAGTTGCTCTTCCCGCTCAGTATTGCTTCGGCGATCTGTTTGATGTCGCGCAGCGGCCCGATGCTCTCGATCGAAAAGCCGAACAGCTTGGGGAGCTGGTTGATCAGGACCGTGAAGGCAATGCCGTTCATATAGCCGTATCTGATCGGCTTGGACAGAAGTTCGGTGACGAAACCAAGCCGCATCATTCCGACCAAGACGCACACCGCCCCCGACACGATGGCCATCATGCTCGCTACGGCGACGGCCCGCTCGGGATCGCCACCGGAGAGCGGCAGCACGACCGCGAGTATCACAGGTGCGAGAGAGGAATCCGGCCCCAGCACCAGAATGCGGCTCGGCCCAAAGAGGGCATAGGCCAGCAGCGGGACGATCGTCGCGTAAAGACCGTTGATCCCCGGGACTCCCGAAGCCACCGCGTAGGCGATGCCGACCGGAACCAGCATCGTGGTCAGGACCAGACCGGCGGTCAGATCCTGTCGCAGCCACGCCGGCTCATAACTGCGGAGCGCCTGCAGGCCGGGAAGCCAGCGGGTCAGGACGTTCATAGGTGGTCCTTACGGTTAGCGACAGACATCCGCGCGGAGGGCCAGAAGCGACGCGAGACGACGCGGCGAGTAGGTCAGTGTTCGCGCCCTCTTAACACGCTCAGCTCCCTCCGAACCAGAGCAAGCAATGTCCGTTGGGTCAGAGCGTAAAGACATGAACGGCATAGTGACGGAAGGACTGTTCCGGTTTGACGGGCCAAACGGCTAATGGGAGCACCGTCGCGAATCCTCCCGCCAGGTTGAGCAGCCCCCAGCCTGACAAGAGATGAAGTGGCGCCGTGCGACTCGGCATCGCCCACCAAAGGCCCAGGAGCAGAAGCCATACCAGCCCGGGGATGAGGTTCTCGGGGCTTGCCAAAGTGAGATTCGGGAGATCGGCTACGTTATGGATGTACATGCCCAGGCAGGCCAGCGTCACTGCGCCGGCCATCCGGTAAGGAGTTCGAGATGGTCCCACGGGTTACCGCATGGTGCGGGATTGGTAGGGACAAGCAAGGCCCGTCAGCATCACGCAGGACTCAGGCGCCCGGTGCGAGGAGCGCATCGACTGCCGCGAACAGCGCCCGACACACCGCCTGAGTCTGGTCGGCCTCGGGATCATACGAGGCGATCGTCGCCGCGCCCAGGGGCACGTGGCCCCGGATTTCGGCGATCGCGCTACGGAGTTGAGCTTCCGACAGACCACCGGGTGCCGGATGGTCGTTGCCATGGCCGACCGAGTCCGGGTCAAAGACGTCCGGGTCGAGGTGGAGGTAGCCGAGGGTCTGTCCGAAGGTGCGGCAGCGGCGAGCAGGTCGGACAGGGCGGACAATCGGGAAGCTGGGATCAGGTTTACCTGGGAGTCGAACAACGAGGCCGCTTCGAGAGGATCCAGGTCGCGCGCTCCAAGCAGAAAGGTCGCTTCGACCGGGACAGGCTGGAACCCCGGCACCGAAGCGGCCAAGGCGCGCCAGCACCAACCCAGGTTGATGGACAGTCCCATCCCGTCCAGGAAGCCGCTGCCTGTCGTGTCGGGAGTGTTGGACTCCCCGTGGGCATCGAACCAGAAGACCGATCGCGCAGCCGGAGTGAGCCCGCTCAGGGCACCGACCGCGGCCACGTTGCAGTTGCCGCTCAGAATCAGAGGAAAGTGCCCGGCGGCGCGGGCTTTTCGAACCGCGGTGGCCAGGCGACGCATGAGCTCGAAAGCGGTCCGGATTTCCGCCGGGGACTGGGCGGGATCATCCTCGATGAGCTGAGTACCGACGACGCGGTGGCCACTCGCGTGCAGGTGGTCGATGAGGCCCGCCCCCACGAGATGCTCGGGGCCGGCGCCGCAACGCCAGCCCCGGCGGGCAGTATCGTAGGGGACAAGTAACAGCTCGACATCCATAACGACGCTTACGCCAACCTTCGAAGTTGAGGGACCGTTTCGAGCATTAAACACCTCTTTGTGTCCTTCGTGTTCTTCGTGATTAACTGTGGATGCCTGCCCTCAAGACAGAATTCTCATACTAGGCGACTGCCTCCTGCGCCCGTCGCTTCCGGCTCAGCACCGCCGCCGCCACCAGCGTGAACAGGAGGCCGACCGGCAACGGCTCGAGCAAGGTGAAGGCGATATTGATCAGGGGATTCTGGTACATCTCCTTGAATTTCGCCATCTCCTGCGCCTTTGCAGCGACCTGTTCGGCGCTCGCGCCGGACTGCTTCATCTTCTCCACGGTGTACGCGGCGTACTTGTCGAGGTAGTCGGGAGCGAAACTTGTAGTAGATGAATTCCCAGGTGACGACGTAGCAAATGCAGGCCACCAGCATGATCAACAGCCCCACCGTGAACGCACGGCCAAAGGTCACGGTTCCGCCCGCCACAGTTATCCCGGTAGGTCTTGACGCCCGACGAACATCATCAGAAAGGCGAGCACCATCGTGGTATAGCCGATGATCAGGCTCCGGTCGAAACCGATCTGATCGTGGAAGGGCAGGGTCAGGAGCATCATCGCCGAGAGGATGGCGCCGGCAATGAGGCCGAAGGTCAGGACGATCCGTCGCATGGCAGCTCCAGTGAGGTTGGGGTCGGCCATTCTAGCGATCGGCTCCATCCGGCGCGTCACCCAAAGGGATGATCCTGGTCAAACAGGCGGGAAAATCATACGAAAGTAGGGCCCGACAGCCCATCACGGGATCAACCGAAGCGACTTTCCAAGCTGCACGGCCTGGGTCCGCCGCCGGGCACCGAGCTTGTCGAACACCCGACTCGAATGGGTCTTGACCGTATTCTCGCTGACGAACACCCGGGCGGCGATCTCCTTGTTGCTCAGCCCCTGGGCGATCAGCTCCAGGATCTCCAGCTCGCGGGGCGTGATGCCGAGCGCCTCGAGCTTCCGCTCATCCCGCACGAAGCTGGCGGGAGCCGGTACCATGACCTCCTTGACCAGCACGGTTTCCTTGGGCCGGGTCAGCTTCAGGCCGAGCCAGATGCCCAGGCCGGCAAAGACCGCGGCCACCAGCCCGCCGTAGATCTCGAGCGAGTGTTCTACCACGAGCCAGCGGTACTCGACGAGCTTGAGCGCGGCGATGAGGACGCCGCAGAGGAGTCCGTAGAGCAGGACGTGTTTGCGCATGCACTATTCTATTCTTCAGGCCGTTCTCAGTCGCTCCACTTGTCGCTGACGACCTGCGCCTTGCTCGCCTTGGCGCCGTTGATGATGGCACCGATCAGCGCCTTCTGTGACGCCGGATCCGGCGAGACACGGCTGCAAAGCGCCGAGGCCTGTACTGAGCCGTCCGGGTGGTAGGTGGCGGTGACATGCTGCTGCCACTTCTGAGTGATGGTAGCCTGCGGGGTAGCGCTGGCGAACGCGTCGGTGAGGTAGAAGGTCATCGTCCCTTGGCCGTTTGCCGGCTGCCGGATCCATTGGCAGTAATAGGACTGCTGTGGCTTGGGCGGGGCGGTCGCTGCTGGCGCCGGTTGAGCGGTGGGAGCCGCCTGCGCAGCGGTAGGCTGGCGTGGCGCTGCGGCTGCGGGACGCGTGCCAGGAGCGGCGTGGCTGCAGGAGCGGCGGTGGCCGCAGGTGCCGGAGCGGGCGTCTGGCCCTTGGTGTATTTCCAGTCTACCTCGTGGACCTCGCCCCCTGCTTGGCCCTTTATATCCGCGACGCGGGCGGCCCTGGCGTGCTGCACCACCGGCATTCTCCCCGTATCACAACCGCCGAGGAAGGCGCCGGGGTCGATCTTGAGGGTATTGCGGGCGTAGTTGTACCATGCTGCGCGGTAGCCCGGCCAGTCGTAGGATTGCTTCCGGCTCTTCCAGCAGGTTCACGCCGGTGATATAGAGGAGCTTGCCCTGGAGGAACTGGCAGTAGTAGCCCGTCGCCGAGTCGGCCGCGGTGGCGACAACCGGACCGGTGTAGGTCCAGTCGTCTCGAACGATTTCGTACTTCTTGTCGGTCCACTGCTTGACCCACTCGTCGAACGTGGCCTGCTGCTTCGCCGGCTCGGCAGGGAGGAGGCTGCAACCAGGCCGCGGCTCCCAGTAGAGGCCGGGGTGCAACTCCTCGGCATGCTTGGTCCATGAGGCGTATAGCGGGGCCTGCGTGTTGGGCGGGATTCCCAGCACCTTGGTCATGTAGAAGTAGCCCTGTTGCTGGCCCGCGTTCCGCACCATCACTGCTCCCATGCAGTAGTAGGGCAGGCTGACCTTGGCGGAAACAAACGTCCACCCGGTCTCGATGACCTTGATACCCTGGGCCAGCATCTGAGCGTGGTAGCTCTTCGCATCCCCCTGAATTTTTTCGAGGGTCGAGCCGGACTTGTAGGCGACGCTGCAGGAACCATCGCCCTTGAACTGGTGCTTGGAGATGAGGTACTGCAGCCAGGCTGTGTTGACCTCACCCGGCCACGCGTTGTCGTCCCATACTCCGCTTACGTACATCGTGTTGTTGGCCTGGACATGCGCCAGGCGATGTTGCGCGTGATCCTGCCCGAACCCGGGTCAGCGAGCGCTTGGGACGGCCGCCCGAGCAGGTCATGCCGGATCAGCACGGACAAAATCTGCGGTCCAATTGGTCTCCCAGGTGCGGTTGTCGTACGAGAACGCCTGCTCCCAACGCGCGTGATCCCGGTCGCGCTCGTCCCAGGTGTAGCGAACCTTCACTGGACGGCCGTCGTCCTGATCCTCGCCGTAAAACGCTCCGTGATTGCCCTCGAAGCCGCCAACGACCGGCGGCTCCAGTTTCCCATTCGCACTGCTTACCCAGTAGATGGACCACTGATGCTTTGCCAGGTCAAACGTGCGTAGCGTGAGGCCGGCCCAGCCCTTCGTGGGAAAGTAGAGCTCGTCCATGGTGGCCATGCCGTCGAGATAGAGGGACATGCACAACGTGGCAGGGAACTCTTCCCAATCGTTGCTGCCGACTCCGCGCTGTTTGAGCCGGCGTTGGTGCGTGGTCCAGGCGCCCGCAAAGTAGTCGAAGTCGTGCACGGTGCCGGTTCCGCCGAGGTGTAGCCCGGGGGATTTGGACCTCCGGTTTCTGAGCCAGCGCCCGTGCGACCCATCCGCAAGTGCCGGCAGAGGCGAGCGTCAGTCAGGAAGCACGGCCGTCGTCCACTTGGCGAGGAGACTCTCGGGCTGAGGTGTTTCCTTTGCAGGAGGGGCTCCGGTGGCCTGCGATTCCTTCGCTGCAGGTCATACGGCAACGCCTAGGCCGATCGATTTCCTGACCGCCGGGTCAGCCTCCAGCCCCTCCTGCATACAGCGCCGGTGTGAGCTCATACACGACGCGTTCCTGCCCTTGCGCATCCGGCGTGTTGCCGACGCAGACGGCTCCAATCTCCTCCACGGCGCGCTGAGAACGGCGATTCTCCGTGCCGATCACGAAGATCACTCGGCCCACTGATAGGAATGCATGTTCCAGCATGAGCCGTTTCATCTCGCCATGTACCGACCGCCCCAATACGCCCGGGCCAGGAATGACCAGCCGATCTCCACCACGCTCTCCTCCGGCCGTAGCCGTGGTAGCGTGACGAGCCGATGATCTGGCCCGGCCCGGTCCAGGGCCACCAAGGCACCCGCGAGGCGAGCGCCTCTTCAAAAAAGGAGCGGAAGACGTCTTCCTGGTAGCGGTTGCGGTCGGGGTGCTGCCCAGATCAGGGGATCGGCCGCGACTCGGAACACCCGTGTCGAAGTCGCTGAGCCCGGAGGGGGCGGAGCTGCTGTCGCAGGCCCACGGCGAGATAAGGCTGTCGATCAAGCGTCCAGTGTACCAGATCATCGGCTGCTTGAGTTCACGAACTGTAATTCCCTGGAAACCAGCCCGGCAGGTGCAAACGCTGGCTAGAGGCCTGACTTGAGCTTGCCCGGCCGGTCCTCGCGCCACACATTGGCGCATCCTCTCAGGGCAGCCGCCTATGCTGACGTCGCGTCGTGGTCTTCTGGTTCTTGTGGCTATGCTGATACTGGCTCCCTCGCTCCTGGGCCAGGTATCGGGCCGCTGGTCATCCTGCAAGACCGACAGCCTGTCCACCTTCAACTGTGCCCAGTACTACACCGGTACCGTCACGCTGACGTCGGAGCTCAAGGGCTCCAATCTCAATCAATCGCTTCGGATCGTGGCGACGGTGGCTGACGGCCGAGTGAGCTGTCAGGTCAAAGGAACGGAGGTTGGGGACTTCGAGGGAGCGGGCATGTTGGCCGTGGAGCATGAGAACACCGACAACGCAGGGGAATACGGCATAAGCGTCTGGTGTCCGGAGTCATCCGGCAAGCGGCCAAAGCGGGGTGACGCGCCGCTCGTCTCAGTTACTCGACCAGCGGGCGGCCGACTACGGGACGCTGGAAGGGAAGGATTCCTATGACCATCCGGAGACGGATGCAGCCAACGGAGTTTCGGGAACGGAGACAATCACCTGGGGGCTGCGTCGCCCGAAGCCGTGAATGGTGTCTGACGTAACGGGTTGGCGGTGAACGAGCCGTCGGCGGACGCGTTGGAGGCTCGAAGATCAAGAAAGGATACGAGCCGCAGGAGCGCGTAGAGCACGTGTGACGATAGACGTGGTGGATCTGACCGACTGATGGGACCATGTGCTAACTCCAGGAACCCGGCCCGTAAGCTATGCCTGGGACCCCTTCCTCCGCTGCCTGTCACTCCCGGCGTTTCGCCGGGTCCAAGGTCCCACAATGAGTCGCCGTCCGCTTGGGTTCGTGGGGCGGTACATCGTCGTCGCCGACGAGGATCGCGCCGTCACGAACTTCGTGATCGAGATCCTCCTGGGGGACGGTCATGCGGTCTTCATGGCTTATGATGGTGTCTCGGCCACTCACCTGGTACTCGGACTGAAGACCTGTGACCTCCTGATCAGCAATTCGCGCGTATCCGGGCGCCCGGGAGTAGAACTGATTCGGGAGTTGCGCCAACACCTGCCAAGGCTGCCGATACTCTACCTGGCAAACAGTGGATGGTCGACGCCTACGATCGAGCGCGGGCTGCCGGGAAACGTTCCGATTCTGCGGGAGCCGTTTACCGAGGGTGAGTTGCGCAACGCCGTGAAGGGCCTTCTGAAGGCGTCTTGAAGGGCCGTTCGCGGCGACCAATCCCGTAGCCTGTTTCACCCGCCGGCAGAAGCCAGCTGAACATCACGAGCAGGATCAGGAATTCAGCTCGGCCGTACATCCCCCGACAATGGTGTCGCTTCCCCCAAGGCTCGTGATATGCCCGCGCGCCGCCGAATGTGGATGTCAACCAACCTGTTTGCTCCGACGCCGCCGGCGCCGGGTGGCGCTAGAAGACACCACTCGCTGGTAGGCCGCACATGCCGCCGATGATCTGCCAGGTGTCGTTCTCCCGCCGCCACGTGTGGGTGAACTTCCAGGTGGTATCCCGGCCTTCGACCCGGCCGTCCGGGTATTCCCGAATCATGGGAGTACTGTAATAGACAACCACCAGATCGCCGAAATCCGCCGCGCCTTCTCGGGTCAGGTGCGAGGTGAACCGGATGTGACCATCGCGAATCCTTCGGACCCAATTGCCGATGGAGTCCTTGGTCGCCGGGTGGGCGGTGACACAGGGCCAGCCCATGAAGTGATCGTGCCAGAGCGTGATGTAAGAGGGCACATCGCCAGCCTGAACGTATTTCCAGTAGGCGTCCTCCAGGGCCCAGACGGCGAGTACGGAGGACGACTGGGTCGCGGGGGTGCCTTGCGCTGGGGCGCTGCCGGCGCCCACTATGGCCAGGGTAAGTAGTTGCAGAGTTAGGCGTGTCATGTGCTTCATGGGGGTTCTGGGGTCGAGGAGCGGCTGCGACCTGACGGGATGGGATAAGCTGACCGACGCGGGACGCTCGCGCCAGCCCGCCGTATCCCGAGTCGCGCACTCGATGCCAACAGGACGGCCAGCTTCATGCGCGAGTCAGGTTGTTGGACCACGGGACTCTGCACATGCCACGTCCCCACCGTCCCATAAATTAGAGGCTGTCTTCGTGCTCAGGTCAGCCAGAGAGGTGATGTATGCAGCCCCGCGCCCTCAATCCGATTCTGAACGTTTCCGATTTCCAGCAGAGTGTCGAGTGGTTCAAGAAGCTCGGCTGGGAAGCAAGCCTGGAGTTGGGGGGATCCGCCGAGGTTCGGGGCCGTGTGCGCGGGGCAATGCGAAATCTTCCTGTGCCAGGGCGCCCAGGGCGGACGCGGGCGTGGCCCGCACGCCCAGACCTTCGGCCCGGATGGCGACGAGACGGGTGATAAGGGTGTCTGGATGTCGGTCTGGGTGGATGACGTGGACGAAGTCTACCGGCACTGCCTGGATCAGGGACTGGACGTCACCTGGCCGCCCACCGACCATCCCTGGAACGTCCGCGAGATGCACGTTCGGCACCCCGATGGGCACGTGTTTCGAATCAGCAAGTCGTTGGAAGAGGACACCCACCCGTGATCTGCCGGAGGGCGTTCACCCGCCCTCTGGTGCGAAACAGAGACAACGAAGCACATTCCATTCACAGCTCAATCCTATTTGTCAGGCGTCAGCACCCTTGGGGGCAGAGGTGACCGATGTCATCCCCACCCGATCTCCGCGAGGCCATCTTGGCCGCCTGGCGGACCAACAATCGGATCACCCTCTTCCTCTTCGAGCACCTGCCTCCCGGCCTGTGGTCGGCCACCATACCTGGGGCGCCCCGGCGTACGATTCGAATGATCGCCGGCCACATCCACAACGCCCGCTGCATGTGGATCAAGACTCTGGGCGAGCCGCATGGGCTTCCCGTTCCACCATCCGTCGACCGGCACCGGGTGGGAGCGAGGCAACTACTGCCCGCGCTGCGGCGCAGTGGCAGCGGGATCAGCCACTTGCTTCAGCTCGGCTTCCTGCATGGTGGGACGATCCCGGCAACCAAAGCATACGCGTGGCGCAACCTGCCCCTGGATGTGGGGCACGTGCTGGGTTATTTCATCGCTCATGAGGGGCACCATCGGGGACAAATCGTGCTGGCCGCTCGCGCCATGGGGCATCGGCTGCCGGTCGAGGTCACCGCAGGCTTGTGGCAATGGTCGCAGCGGGCGGCGGA
Source organism: uncultured Gemmatimonadales bacterium (assembly GCA_963788625.1). Classification (GTDB taxonomy): domain Bacteria; phylum Gemmatimonadota; class Gemmatimonadetes; order Gemmatimonadales; family GWC2-71-9; genus DATBGE01. The sequence goes on from CAWBHB010000001.1 coordinate 2,501,526, forward strand.
GGCGGGCACAACTTCCCCATGCCCGTAGACAACACCATTTACGAGCGGATGGCCGATAGTTGGTGGAAAGAAGGCGGCGTCCTGCACCTGCTTGCCGCTCTCAATCCCGCCCGGTTCGGCTATATGCGCCGCGTGCTGATGGAGGAGCTGCGTCTGGCCCCCGCAGGCCTCCGTGCCTTGGATATCGGGTGTGGCGGGGGGCTGCTGGCGGAGGAGTTCGCTCGCCTGGGCTGCGCGGTGGTAGGGGTAGACCCGGCCGAGGAGTCGCTGGCCGCGGCGCGGACGCATGCAGCCAGCCAGGGGCTCGCGATTGAATACCTGGGTGGGGCGGGAGAAGACCTCCCCCTCGCCGACGAAAGCTTCGACATCGTGTATTGCTGCGATGTGTTGGAACACGTGACGGACCTCCAACGGGTCATCGCAGAAACCTCCCGGGTGCTCAGACCCGGGGGTACATACCTTTACGACACGCTCAATCGCACCCTGCGGAGTCGACTGATCATGATCAAGCTGCTCCAGGAATGGCGCTGGACTGCCTTGCTGCCACCGCAGCTCCACGATTGGCATATGTTCATTCGCCCGGCCGAGCTGCGCCGAACGCTGGAGGACCACGGTCTCGTGCCTTGTGGGCTCACCGGACTCAAGCCCAGGGCGAATCCGCTCCGCATGCTCCGCGCTCTGCGCCAGCGCCAACGCGGGCACCTCAGTTATGCGGCAGCCGTCCGCGAGATGGATCTCGGTCAAAGCCCCGACACTTCGGTTTCGTATATCGGGTACGCCCGCAAACCCACCGCAATCGTGAGTCGATGAGAAGCTACCCGTACACCATCGACAACGGACACGGTGAAAGCCTCACCTTCACCGGCCTGACTCAGGGACCCGACGGCGATCGCCTGGAAGCCGAGGGAATCGCCGGGCCGGGTGCCGGCCCACCGATGCATGTGCACTACCTGCAGGACGAGGCAATCCGTGTCGTCAGCGGCCGACTCGGCCATCAGGTGCTGGGCGGGGCACCGCAGGTCGCTGGCCCCGGCGAACTCGTGGTCTGGCCCGCCGGTACCCCGCACAAGTGGTGGAATGCGGGCCCCGACGAGCTGCGCACCAGCGGCTGGTGCAGCCCGCCCGACAATATCGAGTTCTTCCTCGGCTCGCTCTTCGCCTCGGTGAAGGAGAACGGTGGCAGCCGCCCGTCGCTCTTCGACGCGGCATTCCTCACGATGCGCTATCGAACCGAGTTCGCGATGCTCGAGATGCCGGCGCTGCTGCGAAGAGTGGTGATTCCGCTGGTCTACGTCGTCGGTGGGATGCTCGGGAAGTACAAGAAGTATCAGGACGCGCCGGCGCCGATCAAGCCCGATCGGCGTCGTTAAGGACGGCCGTCAGGCGGCGCGCCACCAGGCGGTGAAGCTCGGCCTCGGGGCCGACTTCGCGGTGTGGCTGGCCTGTACCTGAGAGGGGCTGGTTACTTATCGGTGGCCGGTCAACATGAGCGGGAGATACCACAATCACACAGCTCGCTAACATCGGCCCGCGCGGCCGACAGTATCGACTTCGCATTGGCTTCCTTGCGCTCGGGGTCGCTGCCGTCGGCACGATCGTCCTCATCAGTATCGGAGCGCCTCGACTCTCGCGCCTCGTCCTCTTCATCCCGCTCTGGGGCGCCGCGCTCGGCTACTTCCAGGCTCGTGAGAAAACCTGAGTACGCCTGGCTGCGCGCGGTCTGCGCGATTCGGATACCGGGCCAGAACCCATCGCCGATCCGGCGGAGGTTACTCAGCTTCGCCGGCAGGCCAGCAAGGTTCATTTGAGGTCAGTGTTCTGGGCGGCGGCTCTGACAGCACTGTTGGTCGTGCTGTAGATATTGCGGTGAATGGAGAACGGGCGGCTCATCCCACTCGATCATGATCCGCCCGTTTTCCAGAGCTCCCGAATGTTTAGGGGACTATCTATTCGACCCAAAGTGTCAGTGGCCAATCGCCACGAGAGCACGCCTGGTCGGGGAGCGGCCAGATGGGACACTTCGAGCATGCCACAGCGTAGTGGGGATACTCCACCCTCAGGCCGTACGTCTTGTCACAATGCGCCTGGTATGAGATCAGGTACGAGCCGTCGGAAGCACTCGTGGCGGTGGCGACTTGGATGTCGGGAGAGCCGGGATCGGTAATCTGGTAGACCAGAAGTACTGCCCCGGGGACAGGAGTCGAATCGGAGGCAGAGCGGATCGTCCCGTGGATCGCCACGGTTCCAGACGACCCTCCAGTTCCTCCGGATCCTCGGCCGTTGTGTTCCGTCGGGTTGGTAGCCGAGCATCCCGCCGCCAGAATCCCAATACCAGCCGCAAGTGCAACTGCATAGTTTCGCCGTGTCATATCGTCCTCCGATGAATGACGGGCGAACGGTATCGGCTGGCGGTCAAGGGAAAATCAAGGCGCGAAATGCCTGACATTATCCTGAACGGCTGGTCCACGAACAACCGGATCACGGTTTTCCTGGTGGAGCACCTCCCGCGAGGAGTAAGACGGGAATCAGGGTGCTGACGACCAGCCAATGCAGCCGGGACGGGTTAATCCCAGGTTCCGGGACCGAGCCATCATCCTGCCTTCCCGAGAAGCCGCGCAAGCCTATGGCAGCCCAGTCACTTCCCAATGCGAAACCGCAGATGGGTTCGGCCGGTTGGCAGCTCCAGGACGCTCAACCGCTCCAGCCGAATCTGCTCGGATGGAGTGTCGCCAAACAGCCGGAGGCCGCCGCCGAGGAGCACGGGCATGATGTCGATATCGAGCTCATCTGCTAGTCCTGCTTGGAGACATTGCTGCGCCGTGCTGGCGCCACCCACAACGGTGACATCCTTGTGCGCCGCGACTGCTTGCGCTTGGTGGATCGCGCTTTCAATCCCGTCCGTGACAAAGGTGAAAGTCAGCGTGTGCGTCTCCCTGGGTCGTCGCGCTGGAGGCGTGTGTGTCAACACGAAGAGCGGTACCTGAAACTCGTAGGTACCGGCGTAAGAATCCGGATCCTCGGCCATCGCAAATGCATTCCGCCCCATTACCACGGCGCCAGTATTCATTATGGCCTCGCGCATCGGCTCGGTGTCGCGCAGCGCATCGAAGTCCGGGTACAGCGCCCCCACGCTGCCCCGCCGATCCTGAATGAAACCATCCAACGACATGGTCATACCTACAATCACTTTTGCCATGCGAGTTCTCGTCCTCGGTTATGACGTTGACCGCTATTTCCCAGCTATCCCTCCCGCTCCACGATGTATTGCTCGATCCGTCCGTCCGGTTGAGTCATCATGGTGAGGTCCATCGTCACGTTACCGGCACGGATCCGATACCCCCGGATGCGTAAGCCTCCCCGCAGTTGACTGCCGGTCGCCGTAAACTCGGTCGGCGCACCCAGCGGACCGAGGCTCGCCGCGTAGTCAGCCAGCGCCTGGTCGGTGAAGAAGGCGCTGGCGTTGGAGGTGAGCAGGCTTCGATCAATGCCGCCTTGTGCCAGGCCGTCGTACACCTTGCGCGCCATTTCGCGCGCGGCGACGTCTGCAGTGTCGGATGATGCGAAGATGATGCTCGCCACTCGTGAGGCGATTTGCCCCGAAGCACCGGCTCCTCCGGGGTAGATGTTGGTGAAGACGACAATCCCCGCCCGGTCATCGGGGTAGACCACGTTGGTCGTGGTGTAGCCGGAGACCGCCCCACCGTGCGACAGCCGCCGTCGTCCACCCACCATGCCCACGTTGATGCCCAACCCGTAGCCGGTCGAGGTTCCATTCACGAGTAGGGTCGTGGTCTGCTGGGCCCGATACGATGCCGGCTTGAGAATCGTCTGATTGATCACGCTCAGGTCCCAGGTCGCGAGGTCGTGGGCGGTCATCGCGAGCTGTCCGGCGGCGAAGAGCCAGCGGGGTCCCTCTTTGGGCGCTTCCCTGAGCGGTCCGATGCCATTGCGGAGGTAGGCGCCGGCGTCGGTCTGTTGCAGCGGACCGGCATCGAAGTCGGCGACCGACTTCATGCCCAGCCGGTTGAAGATCCGTTGCTTCAGGAAGTCCATGAACGACATTCCGGCAACCCGCTCCACGATGGCGCCCGCGATGGTGTAGTTGGTATTGCTGTACTGCCAGGTCGTGCCGGGCTCGAAGTCGAGGGCCTGTCTCGCCCAGCGCTGCATGATGGCATCCGCCGTCGTCGGCCCCTGCATCGCCGTGAAGACGTAGTCCTGGGGCCAGAAGTCCTGGTAACCCGAGGTCATCGAGAGCAGCTGGCGGATCGTCACTTCCTTGGCGCGCGTGAGGTTGGGGAACCAGCGCGCGACCTTGTCATCGAGGGATAGCTTGCCCTCTTCAGCCAAAAGAAGAATCGCCGTGGCGGTGAACTGCTTGCTCACCGACCCGATGGCGTACCGCATTGCCGGCTTGGCCGGTGTCCCGATCCGTCCTTCGCCATAAGCCTGCTCGTACACGATCTCCCCTGCTCGCACGACGGCCAGCGAAGCACTCGGCGCACCGGTGCCGGCCAGCACCGCGACCGCGGCGCTGTCGATCCTGGCGCGTTCCTCCGGGGCGAGCTGCTGGGCAGCGGCGGGTACTGCCAGGGCCAGCAGCAGCGCGAGTCGGGCGGACAGGCGAGTGAGGCTGAGGTCACGGATCATGCGTGGTCTCCTCTGATGTGATAACAAACTTTTCGGGCACCCGGGAGGTTCGAGCCTCCGATGTCGTGCTGAACCTATCTCCTGAGGACCGGCCCTGCACGCCGAGCCCACAATCGCCGTCAGGCCATCGTCCGGGGGATGGTTGCGCCAGATGGGGGCGCCGCGAATGTTCAGGGCTCATCGCCGTGGTGCGAAACTGCTAGCCGCGCGGGACGTAGAATCCCTCCCCACCTCGTTCCTGGAGTCGTCATGCCACGCCTGGTCGCGTTCTGGCGCCGTCTGTCGTCCGTCCCCGCAGCGCTGCTCCTGATCCCGCTCCTCATTTCGTCGGGCCAGGCCCAGACCCAGCCGCTCTGGCTCCGCTACTCGGCGATCTCGCCCGATGGACAGACGATCCTGTTCTGCTACCGGGGAGACATCTACTCGGTTCCGGCCGCCGGCGGTACGGCCATGCCGCTGACGCTGGGTGAGTCCTACGAGTTTGCCCCGGTGTGGAGCCACGATGGGAAGAGCATCGCCTTCGCTTCCGACCGGTACGGCAACTTCGACGTGTTCGTCATGCCGGCAGGGGGTGGCGAGGCGACCCGACTCACTTTCCACTCCACGGGGGAGGTTCCCAGCACCTTCACCGCGGACAACCGCTCGGTGCTCTTCTCGGCCAACCGACAGGCGCTTCCCGCCAACGTCCAGTTCCCCGCCGGTCTCATGTCCCAGCTTTACTCGGTTCCGGTAACCGGTGGCCGGGTAATCCAGCTGCTCCCGGTTCCCGCACTCGACGCCACCGTCAACCCCGTCGGTGACAAGATCATCTACCATGACATCAAGGGATACGAGAGCCCCTGGCGGAAGCATCACACGTCGGCTATCACCCGGGACATCTGGGTCTATGACCTGACCTCGCACCACTATCAGCAGCTCACCACGTTCGCCGGCGAGGATCGAAACCCGGTGTTCGACCAGAACGGGAACGACTACTTCTACCTGAGCGAGCAGAGCGGATCCTTCAATGTGTACCAGAGCTCCCTGCGCTCCCCCGCCCCGAGCCAGGCCCTCACCCACCTCACCCGCCATCCAGTTCGGTTCCTGACCCGCTCGCGCAGCGGCCGGATGTGCTTCAGCTACGACGGGGAGATCTACACCTTGGAGCATGGTGGTGAGCCCCAACGGGTGGCAATTCGGATCGCGGAGGACGGCCGAACGCCGATCGATCGGATCGTGCCGGTCAACGACAAATTCTCCGAGGCCACCTTGTCGCCCAACGGCAAGGAGTTCGCCTACGTCTTCCGGGGCGAGATTTTCGTGAGCAGCGTCGATGGAGGTCTCACCAAGCGCATCACCAACACCCCTGGGCAGGAGCGATCGGTCAAGTTCAGTCCTGACGGGCGGACCCTGGTCTACGCCGTGCAACGCGACAGCAGCTGGGATGTTTTCAGTACCACCATCGCCCGGAAGGATGAGCCGTACTTCTACGCCTCTACCGTCCTCAAGGAAACCCCGGTGATCGCCACCAGTGCAGAGGAGTTCCAACCAGCCTTTTCACCGGACGGGAAGGAGGTGGCCTATCTCGAGAACCGGGTGACGCTCAAGGTGATCGACCTGGCTACCAAGGCCGCCAGGACCATCCTCCCCGCCTCGGCCAACTACTCCTACGCTGACGGGGACCAGAACTACCAGTGGTCGCCGGACGGGAAGTGGTTCCTGGTCCAGTACGGCCTGCCACAGCGGATCTTTACTCCTGAGATCGGGCTGGTATCGGCCACCGGGAAGGAGGAGGTTCGCGATCTGACGTTGAGCGGCTACGACAACTACCACCCGCTCTGGACCCTGGATGGCAAGGCCATGATCTGGGGATCGGACCGGGAAGGAACCCGGGAGCAGGGCGGCAACATCGTGAGCGGCGACGTGTACGCGATGTTCTTCTCCAAGGCGGCCTACGACCGGTTCACCTTGACCAAGGAGGAGTTCGCTTTGCTCAAAGAGCAGGAGGAGAAGCAGGAGAAAGAAAAGAAAGACAAGAAAGAGGCGGAAGAAAAGGCCAAACCGTCGAAGAAAGACAAGAAGCCAGCTGCCGACTCTGCCGCTGCTGATACCGCGAAGCACGATGTGTTGATCGACTGGGACGGCCTGACCGAGCGCAAGCTGCGGCTCACTACCTACACCTCACGCACCGCCGACTGGCTCCTCTCCAAGGACGGCGAGAAGCTCTACTTCCTCACCACGTTCGACAAGGGCAACGACTTGTGGGTCACCGAGCTCAGGACCAAGGAGACCAAGCTCTTCGTCAAGCTCGGCGCGGACAATGCATCCATGGAGCTGTCGCCGGACGGCAAATTCCTCTTCCTCCTGGCCGACGGTAAACCCCAGAAGATCACTACCGAAGACGGCAAGGCGGAGCCGCTCAAGACCAACGGCGAGATGGTCCTGAAGGCGGCGGATGAACGGAGCTACATCTTTGAGCACATGTGGCGCCAGTTCAAGCAGAAATTCTACGTGGCCGATCTTCAGGGCGTCGACTGGGACTACTACCACACGGCTTACCGCCGGTTTCTCCCGTTCATCACCAACAACTACGATTTCGCCGAGATGGCGAGCGAGATGCTGGGCGAGGTGAACGCCTCGCACACCGGGGCATACTATTCCCCTCCGATGTCGATCGCGGACCAGACGGCCTCGTTTGGGGTGCTCTTCGATCCGACCTACACCGGAGCGGGAATTCGGGTGACCGAGGTGATCAGGGGCGGTCCGCTGGACAAGGCGGCGTCGAAGGTGCGTCCGGGAGTGATCATCGAGCAGGTGGATGGCCAGCCGGTGGATGCGACCAGCGACTACTATCGCTACTTCAATCGTAAGGTGGGCCGCCCCACTCTCATTTCAGTGCTTGATCCGGCCACCAAGACCCGCTGGGATGAAACGGTCAAGCCCATCTCGAGAGACGAGGAAAGGGAGTTGCTCTACCGGCGCTGGGTCCGAGACCGCCGGGCGGAGGTGGATTCATTGTCAGGCGGGAAGATCGGGTACGTCCACGTCCGGGCGATGAACGATGCCAGTATGCGCACCGTGTTCGAGGAGGCGCTAGGCCGCAATCTGGGCAAGCAGGCGATTATCGTGGACACCCGGTTCAACGGTGGCGGGAACATCCACGAACAGCTCTCCGATTTCCTGAGCGGGAAGGTCTACTTCGACATCATCCCCCATGGGCAGTACGTAGGCTCGGAGCCTTACGACAAGTGGACCAAGCCATCGGTGGTACTGATCGGGGAAAGCAACTATTCCGATGCCCACCTCTTTCCGCTGGCCTACAAGCTGAAGAACATCGGAAAGACCGTTGGCATGCCGATTCCGGGCACCGGAACCTTCGTCTGGTGGGAGAACCAGATTGACCCGACGCTGGTCTTCGGAATCCCCATGGGCGGCTGGCGGACGCCCGATGGCAAGTTCGGGGAGAACAACCAGATGGAGCCGGACATCCGGGTTCGGAACACTCCGGAGATCATGACTGGCGGCCGTGACCAGCAGCTGGAGGCGGCGGTGACCGAGCTTTTGGCTCACAAATGACGCTGGCCGCTTCGTAAGACTCTTCGTCATCGCTCTCCAGGGCTGGATTGGTCACGCCAGCCCTGGACGACACTTCCTCTTCCAGTCCACGTACTTTCGGCGCCGCTCAGGAGTCCAATCCGCGGGCGGGGCGAGAGTCACGTCCCCGAACATTGGTGATCTTGTCGCCCAATCATGACAACCATGTCCACTCCCGACCCGGGATGGCGCCACGAGAGGTGCTAAGGCGTTCCATCGCAATCCGGGAACCATCGATGCACGGGAGGATAACATGCAAAGGAAATGGCGAGTCGGCTGGGCGCTGGCTGGAGCTTTCATCCTCGGGGCCTGCACCGACGAGCAGACCGCGCCCATCACGAGCGGGCGGGAACTGGTCTCTGGATCGGACACGGCCGATGTCCACGGCCTCCACGAAGCCGAGGCCAAGACACTGTACGTGTGGGCCAGCGACCAGGATCACGTGTCGCCCGACTTCCTGGCGGTTGTGGATTTCGACCGTCGCTCCGAAGGCTACGGCAAGGTGCTTCGCGTGGTCCCCGTTCCACCTCCAGGTAACACCGGAAACGAGCCGCATCACTGTCATACCTCCCGGGATCAGCGAATCCTGGCCTGCGGCGGGCTGCTGAGTCTGCTCAAGGGGCAAAACGACATCTTCTTCTTCGACATTACGAACGCTCGACGTCCCCGCTTCCTCTTCTCGACCCGAGCGCCCAATTCGAGCATCACCGATGACTTCCTGCCGCTCCCGAACGGGGGTTTTCTGGTGACCAACATGGGATCGGCCACCGGGGGACCGGGTGGACGAGTGGTCGAATTCGATCGCCACCTCAATCTCGTGGGCGAATATCCGGCATCCTCGCCGGCCGATGGCGGCTTCAACCCTCACGGGATCGACGCCGACTTCGCGAAGAACCTTCTGGTGACCAGCGACTTCATCAATCCGGTCACCACGCTCAATGTGTGGCAGGGGCCGCTCGAGCTGCGCAGCTCGCTCCGATTCTGGAACCTCGCGGAACGGCGGATAACCCGCACCGTGTTTCTTCCGGACAACGCCGGCACCATGGACGTGAGGCTGATCCCGGGCGACCCTCATGGGCGGGCTGTTACCGCCAACATGTTCACCGGCCTGGTCTACACGGTGGATCCGACCGACGGCAGCTACGTGCAGTCGTTTGACTGCGAGTCGATCGAGCCCCACGTCGAGGTGCCGGTGGCCGGCGGCATGACTCAGCTTCTCGCAATGCCACGGAACGGACGGCGGCTCATCTTCGGTTCATTCCAGGCGGGCCAGGTCGGCATGCTCGACATCAGCGACCGGAATCACTTCCGTCAGGTATCGGTGGTGAGTTTCGGCATCAACTCGGGACCCCATTCCATCCACCTTACCCACGACGACCGCCGCCTTGTCGTGACTGACTATTTCCTGAACCAGGACGACTTCGGCAAGGTGCACTTCGAAGGCGACCACAAGGTACGGGTGATCAACGTGACGGAAGAGTCGCTCCAGGAGGATCGAAGGTTCCAGCTGGATTTCAACACCGCATTCCCGACCGGGCCGGCACGACCCCACGGCATCGGCATGAAGTGAACACCGCACTGGCCTAAGAGAGACGGGCAGGGCCAACAACCCTGCCCGTTGTGCTGCGGAAGAGTTCGTTGAGCGCTGCGGTCACGATCATGGCGCCGCCACCGAGCTCTGCGGTCGAGAGCTGGTCCCCGACGAGCAACGCCGCACTCAAGACGGTGATGGGCAGTTCCGAGAGGTTCAGGACGGCGGACCGCGTGGCGGGCAGGTGGCTCACTCCATACTGGATCAGTCCGTCGGCGACCGTTAGCCAGGCGAGACCAAAGAACACGGCGGCAAGCCAGGTCGGGGCGCCAACTTCAGGGACCCTTGCCAGGCCGGAGGCGAAGACAATGATGCCCACGACGGCCGTTCCCCCGAACATCGCTACATTCTTGTCGACCACCGGTACATCGTCGGCCCGTCGGAAGAGCAGGTTCGTGCTGGCCTGCGCCACACCGGCGAGAATGGCAAGCAGCTCGGCCGGGGTGATCAGCACCGCACCGAGTGCAGGGCCGTGCAGCACCGTCCACGCTCCGCCAAAAGCCAACAACACGCTGGCCCAATGCCGCGAGTCCAGCGACTCGCGCAGGAACAGCCGGCCTCCGACGATGGCCCAACCGGTCGAGAGATAGTAGAGTAGGATCTGGTGACCGGCCTCCCCAGTCGCCATGGCCGCAACGAAACAAAGGTTCGCGGCGGCCCCTGTCGCCGCGATCCCGCCGAGGACTCGTCGCCGGGCCCACCAGAGACGCCGGCGTCCGAGTGAAGCGGGAAGCAGCACCAGCGCAGCCGGGCCGTAGCTAGCCAGGCTGATGGCGAGCGGAGTGAGCCCCTGGGCGGCGAGCCCCTGGATGGGCATCCAGGCCAGGCCCCACAGCAGGCTTCCTCCGAGGATCGCGAGCACGGGGCGCATGAGGGTCCTCCAATCGAGGGCCGGCCACACGCCTTGCCCCTATCTGGTCTGGCGTCGTTCTCCTCCCGGACCGGACAGTTGGCCGGGTCGTCGACATGAGACCTGAGAGAACCGGTCAGCATGGACCCACCGAACTCAGCTCCTTCTCCCGCCGATGAGTGGGTGACCCGGCTCTACCATGAGCTGCGGACGCTCGCGCACGCCCACCTGCGCCGGGAACGAACCGGCCACACCCTCGAGACCACCGGTCTCGTCAACGAGGCCTATCTCAGGCTCGCCCAGCAGCCGGGCCTAGAGGGTGTTGACCGCGCCCGGTTTTTCGCGATTGCCTCGGTGACGATGCGGCGAGTCCTGGTGGATTACGCCCGCACGAGGAAACGGCAGAAGCGGGGCGGGGGAGAGGTGGCAATTCCTCTGGAGGAGGTGGAAGCCCTGCTCTCCGAGCGCGAAGCCGACGAATTGTTGGCCTTGGATGATGCCCTGGAACGGTTCGAGGCCATCAATCCGCGGGGATGCGAGGTGGTGCGGCACCGTTTCTTCGCGGGGCTATCTCTCGAAGAGACCGCCGAAGTGCTGGGGATTTCCTCCAAGACCGTGCAAAGAGAGTGGATTGCAGCGCGGGCCTGGCTGCGAAAGGAAGTTGCTCGGGACCTCGAGCGGATTCTTGAGGTCCCGTAGGGATTGTCCACCGGAAGGCCGGAACCACGCCATAGAATCAGGAGACTCCAACCAACCTCCACTCACATGGATGCCGCCCGCTGGAACCGCGTGGCCTCGGTGTTCCACCAGGCCTTGGGGTGTCTGCCCGCCGAACGTGCGGCGATGCTCGAGACGGCGTGCGCCGATGATCCGGACCTCCGTCAGGAAGTCGAGGCCATGCTGGCGGCGGATTCTGCCGGCACCGGCCTCTTGCTGGAACGCGCTGTCCCCGAACCGCTGGAGACTGGCCACCGCCTCGGCGCCTACAAGATCGAACGGCTGATCGCCGAAGGCGGTATGGGGGAGGTGTACTTGGCGGGGCGGGCGGACGGCGTTTACCAGCAGAAGGTCGCGATCAAGGTGCTCCGGCCCGGCTATCAGACCGCCGAGGCGGTGCGCCGCTTCCGGCTCGAGCGACAAGTCCTCGCCCGCCTGGTGCATCCCGACATCGCGGCTCTCCTCGACGGTGGCACCGCGCCCGATGGCCGACCCTATCTCGTGCTGCAGTACGTTGACGGACTCCCCCTCACTCAGTACGCCGCCAAGGAGGCGCTGCCGCGGGCGGCTCGGCTCCAGCTCCTGTCCCGGGTGGCGAGGGTAGTTCAATACGCCCACAGCCTGCTGATCGTCCACCGCGACCTCAAGCCTTCGAACATCTTCGTCCTCCCGGACGGTTCACCCCGCCTTCTGGATTTCGGGATCGCCAAACTGCTCGATCCTGCAGACGACGAGGTGACCGCTGCCGCAACGCGCCCAGAGACTCGCGTGCTGACGCCGGAGCATGCCGCCCCGGAGCAGTTGCGCCGCGACCCGGTGACGACGGCTACCGATGTGTACGCCCTCGGCATTCTGCTCTACGAATTGCTCACCGGACGCCGCCCCTTCGTGGGCAAAGGACAAAGCCCGGCCTCACTCGAGCACGAGATTCTGGAGGTTGAGCCGCCAGCTCCAAGCGCCGTTACGACAGACCCGCGGGCTCGTCGAGCGCTGCGCGGTGACCTCGACCGCATCACCCTCATGGCGCTCCGCAAGGAACCGGCGAGGCGCTACGGCTCCGCAGGAGAGTTTGCCGACGATCTCGATCGGTATCTCGCCGGCCTGCCAGTGCGGGCGGAGCGTGACACCTTCGGATACCGGGCCGGGAAATTTGCGGTCCGAAACCGGGGCTGGCTCCTGGCCGCTGCGGCGGGGCTCGTGCTCCTCGTCGGGTTCGTCGCAAACCTGATCTGGCAGAACCATCGAGTTGGCCAGGCTCGAGACCGCGCGCAGGCGGAACGCCTGGCGGCCGAGGATCTGGTCGGCATGTTGACCGACCTCTTCCAGCAGTCAAATCCGGAGATCGTGCCGGGCGGTGATACGCTCAGGGTGGGTGCCTTCCTCGATCGCGCGGAGAAGGGGATTGGTTCGTTGGAGGAACCGGAGCGCCAGGCTCAGATGCGGCGGGTACTGGGCAACGTCTGGGCCGCACGCGGCCGGCACGAACACGCAGCCCTCCTGCTCCGCCAGTCGCTGGCGTATGTCGACAGCGCCCGCGGGCCTTCTGACCCGTTGGGGGCTCGGATCTACTTCGAGCTGGCACAGGCCGTCAGCAAGCACGAAGGGAGCGAGTTGGGGCGGGCGATGCTCGACACCGCGCTGGTCCGCCTCCGGGCAACGCTTGGCGAGCGAGACCCTCAGGTCGCGTTGGCTCTGGCCAAACTCGCTCTCGTGACCACGGACCTGCGGGTGTCTCGGGCCCGGCTCGACAGCGCTATTCAACTGCAGCACCTGGTGCAGGGCACCGACTCTATCGCAATCGCTGAAGGGCTCGATGCCGAGGGCCACGCGTTCCTGAGCAGTGGTCGCCCGGTGGAAGCCCTGGCCTCCTTCGAGGGCTCGCTCCGGATTCTCGAGCGGGTAGTGGCAGAGGATCACCCCTACCGTCTAACGGAGATCAACAATATTTCCGCGACACTCAGCTCCCTCGGCGAATGGAGCCGGGCCGAATCTTTAGCCCGTGTCGTGCTTGCCGTAGATCTGGGACACGACTCCGCGTCGGAAGCGATCGGGTACGACACGCATCGTCTGGCCCTCCTGCTGGCCAACCAGGGGCGTCTCGCCGAGGCCGAGTCTGCCCTGCGCGAAGCCCTCGCCCGCCTGCGCCTCCATCTGGGCGCCAATCACGTCATGCTTCTGAGTATCGAGCGCGATCGCGCCGTGGTGATCGCAGCGCAAGGACGTGTAGCGGAGGGGTTGGCCATTATAGACTCGCTCTACCGCGAGGCCTCTGCACGGGAGAAGACGCCAACCGCGGGCATCGAGTTCTTCAACCTGCACCGTGCGAAGATGCTGCTTCGGCTTGGCCGCCAGGCTGAGGCCGAAGCCGCAGTAGGAACAGCGGCCCCGGTCATCCTGGAGCGAACGCCCGCCGACCACGCCTACCGCGCCCAACTCCTCTATGTCCAGGGGCTGGTCGCGCTGGGGCGGGGAGATGCGCCTGAAGCGGCAGACCGTTTCAGCGCCATTCGAGAAGGTCCGCGCCGGAACACCGGGGCCAGTCCCGAGTCAGCGGCGCCCGACTGTGGGCTCGGGATTGCGCTCGCACGTCAGGCCCGGAGAGAGGAATCCCGGCCGCTCCTGGAACGGTGCTCTTTTTATTTCCAGTGGGGCCTCGCCGAGCCTCTTCTCCTCCGATGGTATCGAGATCTCGGCCGCCGGGGCGGTGCGTGAACGCAGCTGATCATCGCGGGAGACAATTGGGCGCGCGAAGCCCGTGACGGGACGGACCGTCAAGTGCACGCGGCTGTTAGCTGGTCTTGCCGAGGAACTGGGTCATGTCCAGCGCGTAGTGCACCGGCCAGAACCAGGCGATATCGGCCCCTCGCCACAATGTGCCAATCATGAGGATCCCCAGGCCGAAGTCCCGAATGAGCTCGAGCAGCTCTCGCGATGAGGCCCCCTTGGCCAGCAGCGTGGGCACATGGCCTCCGGCGAACAGCGCCGCGACTAGAACGATAGCAGGGAGAGGGGAAAGCGCGGCCGCGAATCGCACGAAGAGAATGGCTACGGCCAGGTCCTCGAGCAGCACCTGTACTGCCAGGTGAAAGTGCGCCGGCCGGTACACCTCGCGAACAGTGACGTCCCACCCAGGGGCGCCGGTCTCCGTGAGCGAATAGACCAGCAGGACACACCAAGCCAGCCCGAAACCCACGCCGAGGCGGGCCCAAAGCCGGTCCGGTTGAATCCAGGCACTGCTCCAACCCTGCCGCCGCACTACTGGAAGCAGCACGATGGGTGAGAAGATGATGATTTGGTTGATCGACTCGGCGAGCGGATACCAGCAACCGGGTGCGCTAAGGCGAATCCCTAGGACCCAGAGCTGCCCGAAAGCAACGACCCCGCAGACTGCCAGCAGGGCGAGTCCTGCTTCGCTCCACGGATGGGTGAAAGTCGGACGAACGGGCGCACGCCACAATGGGAGGAGGCGGCTCACCAGCCACCAGCCGCCACACGCCACCGCATAGGCCACAACCAGGGTCGCGCTGTGACTCAAGCCCTGGTCAGGGAGCATCACCCTGGTCGCGATTTCTGCGACGCCGTGATCATCGCCCGCCAGTCCTGCAACATCGCCGCGTACTTCTCCGTGGTCAGAGCGGTGAGCACTGCATTGCCTGCGGTGCTGAGCCCGGTGAGCGAATAGCTGACTGTCGCACGGGTGCGACCCAGCCCCTCCTCCCGGCAGTGGACCTGCACCGTGCCGATGCGTGAGCCGGGCGTGATCCGGCAATACCGCGCGATCGCCTCC
This sequence comes from uncultured Gemmatimonadales bacterium, assembly GCA_963788625.1. GTDB lineage: Bacteria > Gemmatimonadota > Gemmatimonadetes > Gemmatimonadales > GWC2-71-9 > DATBGE01. The sequence goes on from CAWBHB010000001.1 coordinate 2,516,694, forward strand.
GTATAGCCGTAAGTGAGGACGAGCCAGAGGGTCTCTTCACCGTTGTGCGTGGTGCGAAACAGCGTCCCGGCGGCGTTGGATGGATGATCGGGATGCAGGTAGTCGGGATCCCAGCCCGGGATCCAGGCCCGCTCTCCCTCGGGCGAAAACAGCGGAAAGGCGTGGCCGAGGGGGAGGTCCAGCGTGAACTCGCCGGTTCGATCGATATGGACTGGGCGGAACTGAGCACCGCGAGACATAGGCGCCGCTTCAGCTCTTCGTCTTGATCAGTGACCCAATCAGCGCCCCAACCAAGGCTGGCGGGACGGCTATGATTACCACCGCGCGTCCCACCTCGTCTGCGCCACATTGGGTGTCAGGGTCGCTGCAAAATGCGGCCAGGAAGAGCCCGGTGGGCGCCACGCCAACCAGGCCGCCGATCAGCAACCCGGTCATCGTGTGGGAATGCGTCTCCGCACCGGTCAGCTCATGGGGAACGGGAACCAGGGGAACCGTAGTCTCGCTCTCCAGTGTGGGGCGCCAGGTGGTAAGGCGAGCACCGAGGGCCTGACCTGGCAGGATCTGAGCCGTTCCCAGAAGCAGAACCGCGGTGAGTACGCTGGCAGTACATGCGCGCATCAGCACGAGAGCGCTCCACGGAATGAGAGTTCAGTCACGGTGCGGGCGATCCAGTGCACCAGACTGCAAAGTCGCGTTCAGCTTTTCCGTACCACCAAGCGGACTGGGCTCGCCGTCAGCTGCAACTCCTGCCAGGCGGATCGAATCATGCCGCGCGAGTGCGGGTCGGCGGGGCGACACCCCTGGTGAGTAGCCACAGTGCCAGGGGCACTTCAAACGCCAGCATCGGCAACCACATCAGCGACGTCACCAGCCCGTGGACCAATCCCGCGAGTTGCAGGGGGAGGAGAACCACGAGTAACGCCGACGCGCCGACGCCGAGCCAGGCCAGCGGGACCGGGATCATCCGGCCGCGCAGGAGGAGGTAGGCGAAGATGGTGCTTCCCACCGCGAAGAAGGTCGCGGTGAGAGCTACGTCTCCCCGCAGCAGGTAAGCGGCGAGCGTGTGTGCTGCATCTGCGGCCAGTGCGTCGGTTCCGTTGGACGTCGCCAGCCAGAGCAGTGCCAGCGTTCCGGGTATGGAAACGCCGCCGATGATACCCTCGGCGACGCGACAGATCATAGCAAACATTGCCAGGTCCTCATCCTGCTCCCGCGTGATGGCGTATAGGGTCACCGCCAGTACCAGGGCCGAAAAGCATTGGAGCAGGCCGAGCAGCACGACGATCCTCACAGCTGTCGTATGCGCAGCGATGCCCGCGAGCTTTGCTGCAACCTCCCCTCCGCTGGTCGCTCGGCCGAAGAGGAGCAGGCTGGCAATGCCAGCCGCGATGTAGACGAGGAACGTGAAACCTGCGATCCGGGCGTTCGCGGTGCGAGTCATGTTGGTTTCACCATGACCTTGATCGACTTTCCGCTCGTTCATCGCTCGGTAGCCGTCGGGAACCTCGTCGAGGCCGATGACTCGGTCGAAGACGCGGCCGGGCTGGATCCTCCCCTCCAGGATGTCCGGGAGCAGCTCCTCGATGTACGCGCGGACCGGGGCGGGACCGCCGCTGACGGTGACGTTGCTGAAGAATGCCGGTTCCGCAGCCGGGGATCGCCTCGTAGTGGGGGACACCCACGCGGCCCACGGCACCACCCGGCACGGGCGATGCTGATCGCGGTGACCCATGGCCTGAGCGGTGCCGACGCATTCGAGGACGGAGTGAACACCGAAGCCGCCGGTCAGCTCGCGCACTCGCGCGATTGCCTCCTCGCCGCGCTCGCTCACGATGTCCGTGGCGCCGAATTCTCTCGCCAGCGTGATCCGGTCGGGATGGCGGCCCAGGATGATGATCTGCTCGGCGCCGAGACGTCGGACGGCGATGACACCGCACAGGCCGACGGCGCCGTCGCCGACCACCGCTGCCGCCTTGCCGCGACCGACCCTGGCGGCGACGGGCCGCATGATGGCCCGTCCCCATCACGTCCGAGAGCGTGAGCAGCGACGGCATCAGCGCGTCGTCTTTGCCGACGGGCAGGACGAAGAGCGTCCCGTCCGCCAGAGGGATGCGCACCGCTTCGGCCTGGGCTCCACCGACCTGAGCCGTGCCGAAGAATCCACCGTGGAGGCACGAGGTGTGGAGTCCCTCGTGGCAGAAGACGCAGGTGCCGTCGGAGTAGGCGAACGGCATCACGACGACGTCGCCGACCTTTACGGTGCGGACGTCGGCTCCGACTGCCTCGACGACACCGATCGCCTCGTGGCCCATGGGCCGGCAGCCCGTCCGGCCGGCTCCATCAGGTTGTACGGCCAGAGATCGCTGCCGCAGATGCAGGCGTGAGTCACCCGTACGACCGCATCGCTCGGCTCGACGAGTCGGGCATCAGGGACATTCTCGACCCGAACATCTCCGGCTCGGTACATGACGGTTGCGCGCATCTCAATCTACCTATTCGGCAATTATCGTTGGTTTGGTCTTTGACAAGGAGTGTCCCTGGCAATGTCCCGATGCCCACCTGGCGCCCGCGCCTCATCTGCGGGGCGACAAGGTTGAGTGTTCACAATCCTACGTTCCTTGCGGTTCGCCGGCTCCCAACACGAAAAACCCGACGGGCGAGGAACCGCCCGTCGGGCTCGCGGCCCGCCTTCATGCAGCACTTCTGGAAACGGCGCCCCGAGCCGCACGGGCAGGGGTCCTACATCTTCATCTTCATGCTGCTGTTCCACGTGTCACGGTAGATCTTCCAGCCACCGTCCACCTTCTTGTAAAGGGTCATGTACGCGCCGTGGTCCAGATGCTTGCCGTTGGCGTCCTGGGCCACCCAGCCGCCGGTCTCGATGGCGACGTCACCGGAAGCGACGACGTCTTCGAGTTTGAGCGTATTCTTCGCGCCATTGGCTACGTCGGCGGTAAAGAAGGCCTTGATGGCCGCAGTGCCGGAGACTGGTTCGGCTCCGGGTGCCATCACTTTGGCGTCCGACGTGTAGAGCGCTGCGAGAGCGGCCGCGTCTCCCGCGTTGTAGGCCGTCTGCCAGGCCTGAGACAGCTTGGTGATTTGGGCACGAAGGTCTTTGTCGCCCTGCGCCAGGGCGGGGAGTGGTAACGCAAGGATGAGGGTGGCGAGGCCCACTGCGAGACGACGGTTCATAAGGTCTCCAATCTTGGGTCGGGGATCGTGCGGGAGTCTTGGCAACCTATCTCATGGCGAACGCCGCACAAGGAAAGCGCTCTCCTCTCGTTCCGCGCGCGCAGCGGCGCCGATACGAGCGGAATCGTCCGACATGTCGAAGCCGAGGCTGACCTTCATGTAGTTAGGCTGCCGAACGTCTGCGGCTGAGTGACGTTGAGGCGATACCCGAGCCAGATCAGGGCGGGATGGCTCGGCGAGCGACCGCCGTCGAAGGCGCCCCGGTGATGGTAAGGCACCGCTCATTTCCGCTTCATGAAGGGATCAGATCCGCGCACGTAAGGTGGAGACACCTGCCCGGAAGGTGGGATCATGAGACGCTCGCTATTGGCAGTGCTTGTCATAAGCCTGGTCGGAGTCGCATTCTCCGGCACGCTTACCTACCGAGAGCTGTGTAGTCGCGGAAGCAGTGGGTGCAATGCGGTTGGAGCCCCGGGAACCATCCTGGGGTACCCCGTTTGTGTGTACGGGCTGGCCATGTATCTGCTGCTGGTGGCGGTTGCATCCTTCGGACTTCGGGCGAAGCAGTAGGCGTCTGTGACTCCGGACACATCGGGACGCTGAGCAGCGCGAGCACAGCCAGGACCACGGCCAGGCGGCGGCTCACCGGTGCCAGGAGCTCGAAAGCCCCAGCACAACCACGATGAACAGGACCTGGCCAACCACGGCGCTGGCGACACCGAAGCGCAGCAATCGTCCTGCCGCCTCGACGCTGCGGCCAGCACCTGCACCGACCAGAGGAGTGGATGTGACGTACATCAGGCCGAAGACCCCGAAGGGCAACGTCGCCAGGTAGAGGGCGCCGGTAAGTCGTGCGATCGTGGTGACCGAGGGCCTCGTGGTGCGATCAGGTTGTTCTACCGCTGCCCAGCCCGAATCGCAGCAACAATGCGCTTCATTTGCTCCCGGCCTCTTTCCGCGGTCGCCACGGACAGGTCCTCGGCGAGACGCATCCGCTCGAAGAGGTCGGGAGAGAGGAGAGCAAGGAGCCTGAAGTGAAAGCTGGAAAAGCGGAGGAGAAGTTCCCGCCGATCGGCGATGGTCATGCCACCCCACAAGAGCCGTTCTTGGGCCTCTCGTTTCTCAGGTGCCTGGTAGCGCGAGCCATCGGCCAGGGCGTTGTCTGGACGCAGGGCAGGGGATTGGGGGTCCTGGTCGTAGAGAAAATAGCCGCGGTCATCCACTTCGTCCGCGAACTGATCCCACCACTCGTCCGCCGTCTCGGCGGCTGAGGCAGATGGAAGAATGAGACCAAAGCCAGCCTTCAACTCCGCCTTGGTGAACAGAGGGATTAGGGGCATGTAGCTGGTGCCTCAGGGCTCGAACGGTGGCGCGGCATCAAAGGCGGCCTGCGTGGCGTCGGAGTAGGTGTCGGTGGCAAAGCCCCACCGACTCATCGAATCCCGGGTCATGACGGTCACGAACTTGCCGATACTCGGCTGGGCGAGCGAGTCCGGCCAGCGACGGCGGAACCAGTAGTACCCGGCATCGCTGGCGATCCGGTCGTGGCGGAATCGGCGAACGAAGCGAAACCGCAACTCCAGCGTCGCGCCTTGCTCGCGCACGGACTGAAAGAACCTCTGAAACCCCGCCGCGATGGAATCACGCCCGACAGTGAAGCCGGGGGCACCGCCAGAGCCATAGACGGCTTCTGGATGGTAAAGGGAGGTGACCAGGGAATCGTTCAGCGAGGCGTAGGCAGCGCGGAAGGTCTGGTACAGGCTGTCGATGGCCAGAGAGTCCGCGGCCGAAGCGGATGGCCCGGGGCGAGGGCCGCAGGCGGCGAGCGCCGCGAGGGCGAGTAAGAGGCAACTGGTTCTGAGAGATCTCATGGAGCGACAGGCAGCAAGTTGGTGCTAGTGAGCGTCCGCCTATTGATACGGGCGACAATGAGGTGGAGCCCTGTCCCCGGTGGCCACAAAGGTAGCCAGCGAGCGCTCCGGTCGCACTGACGGGTAAACGCTCGCCGCCCGACAAGCATCCTAAGGCAGATTCGCACCTTGAGACGCCCGCCTATGCCGCTCGCAGCTACCTTCCGCTCCCTCGCCCGCGCCCGCGCTCTCTCGATCGGCGTGGTCGTGACGCTCGCGCTTGGCGTCGCGGCGCTGAGCACCGCCTTCGGTGTCGTCAATGCAGCGCTCTGGCGCCAGCCACCGTTCCCCGACGCCGGCCGTATTGCGATGCTGTACCTCCGGCGCAACCCCGAGGGTGAGCCGCCCCAGCAGGAGCGCTGGTCGTTCGCCCGATTCCAGCTGCTGCGAGAATCTCAGCGCAGCTTCGAGCAGGTCGCCAGTTACTCGCCCGCGACTCTCACGCTCTCAGGGGACGCGGATCCGGAGCTGATACACGGGGAGAGGGTCTCCCCGTCCTACTTTCAACTGTTACGCGTCGCCGCGGCTCGGGGGCGCCTGTTCACCGATTCAGAGGACGATCCTGCGCGCCCGACGCCCGTGGTGGTGCTCGGCCACGATCTGTGGACCCGGCGTTGGGCCGCGGACCCCTCCATCATCGGACGAACCATCCGCCTCAATGGGGTTCCCCTGACCGTCATCGGCGTACTGCCGCGCGAGTTCGCCGGCCTCTCGGGCCGCGCCGAGGTCTGGGTTCCGAGGACGATGTCGCCCCAGATCACCTACCCCGATTACCTCACTACGAACCAGAACTTCATCAGCGCGGTCGGTCGGTTGCGGCCGGGCATCGCCCTTACTGCCGCCCGGAGCGAGCTGGCCGTCCTGGGTGCCAGCATCAATCGTGCGTTGCCCAGCGATCCAGACTTTCCTCAGGAGCGGGTGACAGCGACCGCTGCAACCCTCAATGACGCCCGCGTGGACAGGACGGTGCGACGTTCACTCTTCGTTCTGCTGGGCGGCGTGACGCTGCTGCACCTTCTGGCGTGCGCCAATGTGACGAATCTGCTGCTCGGGCGGGCAGCGGCCAGGCGACGTGAGTCGGCGGTGCGCGTGGCACTGGGATGCAGCAGCCCTCGGCTCTTCGGCCACATCCTCCGCGAAGGGTTGCTGCTCGGCTTGCTGGGCGGTGGCATAGGCATCGGGCTCGCGGCGTGGGGAGGCTCAGTCATCACGCCTCCAACCAACGCGTGGGCGCCGCGCAACTTCTACGGCAGCCTGGCGCCCTTCGACGCCCCTGCGTTCGGCCTCGCGGAGCTGGGGTTCGGCATCGGCCTGACACTCACGACGGCGCTACTGGTCGCGGTGCCGGCTGCGATGAGTGCGTTCCGCCTCGACGTCTCGGCCGGGATCAAGGCTGGGTCGCGCGGCATTGCGGACGGCGCGATGATGCTGCGTCGGCCGTCGCTGCGTGGCATCCTCGTCGGCATAGAGGCGGCGTTCGCGATGCTGCTGGTAGTCTCGGCGGGGCTGCTCATCGACAGCTTTCAACGGATGCGCCAGGCGCCCATCGGCGTGGAGCCCACCAACGTGCTCACCTTCTGGGTGATCCCCTCCGAGGCTCGGATTCCGCCCGCCGCCGCGCCCGCTTTCGTCTCACGGCTGCTCGATGCAGTGGCGAGGGTGCCCGGGGTCGTCTCGGCCTCGGTAGATGGCGGGGCCCCGCTCGCGGGGACCGCGAGCAGCGTCCTCTACATAGAAGGCCGGGCGCTTCCGGGGCCCGGGCAAGCGCCTCCGGTCCTGCGCCACTACATCGGACCAGATCACTTCGTCACGCTTGGCATTCCCGTGACGCCGCGGCCGAGTGTTCACGGCGGCTGACGTCGCCGGGGCGCCGCAGGTGGCGGTGATCAGCGAGACGGCCGCGCGCCGCTTCTGGCCTGACGAGGATCCGCTGGGCAAACGGGTGTGGTTTGGTGGCGGAAGCAGCTTCAGCAGCCCGGACTCCAGCGCCGAGATCGTCGGTATCGTCGGCGACGTGGTGTACGCCCCCCTCGATCTGCGGCCCAATTTCGCCAGCTTCTACACGCCGTACGCCCAGTTCACCTATGCCTCGCGCATGGTGTTCCTGCGGACCGCAGGGGATCCACTCTCCGTGGTATCGGGTGTGCGGAAGGCGATCGCTACGGTGGATCCCGAGCTCGCAATGCAGGACGTGCAGCCGCTCACCGACATTGTGTACGACTCGTGGGCGCGGAACCGGTTCGATGCGATCCTGTTCAGCGGGTTCGGCCTCGCGGCACTATTGCTGGCGGCCAGCGGCATCTTCGCCGTGCTCGCGTACGCGGTGGCCAACCGCACCCGGGAGTTTGGCATCCGCATCGCCCTCGGCGCGACCCCGCGTCGCGTGCTGTGGCACGTGCTGCGCGAGGGTATGGCGTTTCCACTGGCAGGGCTGGTGATCGGGGTGGCCTTGTCCCTGGCCGTCACCCGGCTGCTGCGGTCGTCCTTGTACGAGATTTCACCGCAGGAGCCGCGTGTCTTCGTCGGAACAGCAGTGCTCCTCGCCGTCGTGTCCGTAGCCGCTTGTCTGATTCCAGCGTGGCGGGCGACGCGGGCGGACCCTGTCCAGGCGCTGGGTGCTGAATAGGGGTCGCCTGGGATCCTTGTCACAAAGCCTCCCGCCCGCTTGTTCCTTCAATTGCAGGTCATCGGCATAATCCCCGCCTCCGTCCTGAAGTTCTCCACAGGAGGCAGAGATCCACATCGGGAACCGGGCGGCAAGGTTGGCCCGCCATGGAAGAAAGGAGGATGCGATGCGCTTTTCCATCGCCCTGGGCGTATTGGGTTTGCTGTTGCCCGCGGTCGGGTGCAACGACACGTCGACTTCCGTCGGGACGCGTCCGGAGGGGCTCAGAGTCGCGGACCGCCATCTCGACGCGGCGAACCCCGGCATGGTGGAAAATGACGGAGATGCTGGGGACGTTTCTCTCTACGTCAGCAGCGACAACACCCACAGCGTCCTGGCCTACAACGGCAAGTCCGGCGCCTTCCAGCGAACCTTCGCCCGCGGCGGGGGCCTGATCGAACCCGAGGGCATCACCTTCGGTCCCGACGGCAACCTGTACGTCAGCAGCCGCAGCAATGCCGTGCTTCGTTACGACGGAAAGACCGGAAAGTTCATCGATGTCTTCGCCGTCGGCCACGGCCTGAAGGATCCGGCCGGCATCGTCTTCGGCGGACCAGACAACGACCTCTTCGTCAGCTCGGGCCTCACCGACGAAGGCGAAGGCAACCAGATCCTCCGTTTCGACGGCCGCACCGGCGCCTTCAAGGCCGTTGTCGATCCTTCCAACAAGGCGGGTCTCGACGACCCGGAAGCGCTGACCTTCGGATCGGATGGCCTGCTCTATGTCGCCAGCACTCCGGAAGAAGGACCCGGCGAGGTGCTTCGCTACAACCCGGCGAACAACCGGTTCGTCGACAAGTTCGTCCCCAAGAACAAGAGCAAGATCCAGGACCCGACCGGCCTGATCTTCGGGCCTAACGGCGACCTGTTCCTCAGCAGCGCTGCGACGAGCGAGGTGAAGCGCTACGACGGCAGGACTGGCGCCCTCAAAGGCGTTTTCATAACCGCCGGCCTCGGCGGCCTCAATGAGGCCGAGGGCATGGCCTTCGACGCGAGGGGCAACCTCTTCGTCGCAAGCGAGCTGGGCAACGCGGTGCTGGAGTACGACGGCAGGACCGGCGCATTCGTCCGTGAGTTCGTCGCCGCGGGAAGCGGGGGCGTTTCGGAGCCGACCTTCATCATCTTCGGACCCTCTGCAAAGAACCGGAGGGATCGAGGTAATTAGGAAATTCCAACCCTACGTCGAACGCAACAGGGCGCGCATCTGCGGCAGCAGATCATCCGGGGGCCCCTGTGCCTCAAGTGCCGCGTAGTTCATGGCGGCACACTCCAGGACCGAGTCATGAAAGGTCCAGACCCAGTGGCGCAGCTGCTGAAACAGTTGTGGATCGTGACGCGGATGCCCCCGGTTCCGGGTCTCGAGGTCACGCAGCCAGGAGGAGCTCTGTACTTCAAATGCGCCATAGGGACGGAGCCCGCGATCGGCGAGCGGGTGGGAAGCGAAGGTCTCGTCATTCGGAGGCCCGAAGTGACTGGCGAAGCATTGCCGGAACACCACGATGGCGAGCGCATCCGACGAGGCTTGGGATGAGCCGTCGGCCTGCCCGGTCGCGGATGGCGTGGCGGTGTAGGTAACCACCAGGGTGTCCTCGTCTGCCAGGACGAGTGGACCCGGTGCTCCCAAGGACGGGAACAGCGCGTCGGGCAACTCGTGGACGCGATCGTGGCTATCGATGGTGTACACTGGGATATCTCCACCTGACGGCTACGGTGTGGCTTCAGCCACGGCGGCCCATCGTCGCACCGGCCGTCGTCGGCTCCAAGCCGATGTTAGTCAGCCCGTCGCTTCCGCGATTTCGCGCCGAGTGTCTTCTTCGTCGGCGCCGACTTGGCGGCGCGGGAGGCCTTCTTCTGCGGCCCCACTTTGCTGCCTTGACGTATCCAATCCGCGGCGCCGGGCCGGTTCCTCCTGGCACTGAATACGACAATACCACGATGCCGCTGGTCGGGAGCGTTTTCTGGTCGGACAGGACCAGTTTAGTCGAACCGCCCGGCGGCAGGAGCGGAACGCCGGATCCCAGGAGCACGGGAACGACGGCCACTTCCACGGTGTCGACCAGCCGCGCATCGAGCAGTGAGCGGAAAAGAGCGCCTCCACCGAAGAGCCAGATATCGCGTCCCGGCTTCGTCTTCAGGGCCGACACCACCGCCCGCGGATCGCCGTTGGCGATCCGGACGCCTTTCCGGCTGGAGGAGGGAAGGGTCCGCGAGAAGACCACAACCTCGAGGCCTGGCATGGCGCCGGAGCCACCCTGAGCGATCATGACCTCATATGTCTTGCGCCCCATCAGCGCGGTATCGAATTCCTCGAACAGGGCCCCGAAGTCTATCGAAGGATCCATCACGATCCAGTCCGCTTCGCCGTTGGGTCCGGCGATGAAGCCGTCCAGACTGACCGCAACCTGGTAACGCACTCGTCTGCTCATGGACCGGCGGCTGTGGGGAGGGGCATCAAGTCTATCTGGCTTCGGAGCGTCGGGCGCGGCCTAACCTGCAGGGTTAGGCTCCCGCCATCCTAGGCATAGTGTACGTAACACCACCACGCGAGCCCGAGAATGCCTGCGGCAAGCGCGGCTGCCACGAGGCGCCATTTCAGTGTAGATCCTGCATTGTCGTCAGGCCCGCACTCCCCAGCGCCAAACGACAGGGCCCCCGTGGACCGGCGAATCACCACCCAAAGGGGAGTATCCGGCGTCGGCTCGACGTTCGTTCTGCTGAGGGACACGGCGCCAGCGCCGTCTTGCTCGCCAAATTGATACGTGATCGTCGAGCCTCGGGGTGGGACGCGCCCGTGTTGCCCATCGCCGAAGACAACCTGGCTGCTGCCATCTGGGCGCGCTACGACGGTGAAGTGGGTCTCGTCGGGGGCCGAATGGCTGAGGTCGCTCACCTGGGTCCACGCCTGCCCATCGATTTCCACTGCGATTCGCTGGGGCGTCGCTGGAGCGCTCATGTCAATGTCACCCGCTCCATCAATCGGTTGGATGGCTCCTGGCCCGGATCGAGCGCTTTGCGGGAAGCCTCGCTCGCCGTGATGGGCAGCCTGTCTGCATCGATCAATCCCACCTGTGCGAGGACGCAAGCCTGATCCCAGTAAATGCGCTCGCCGGCGACCTTGCCGTCTTCGAACTGCACGACCACGACCATGGCGACCTCGACCCGCCTGCCTGTAGGCGGCACGCCGGGAAGTATCCAGGGCATTGCCCTAGTGTGGGTGAACGTGAATATGAGTTCTTCGACGATGCGATCCTTGCCAACGGTGCGAGCAACCGGACGGATTGCCGTGTCAGCCGCCTGACACGGGATGAAATGCGTCAGGTAGAAGTGCCGCACGTCATCATAGCCGACGCCCCCAGTCATGACGGGGACATGGTTGACGAATGGCGTCCGAGTCATTGTCGCCATCGTCGCGTCGATGCTTTTTGTTTCGAACTCGGCGGCCATGTGTTGCTCCCAGAGGTCAACCATTGCCCGCTGGGTGGGAGTAAGATCGTCGTTAGTCATGATGGTGTCCCGGGCGGCGTGGCTTCCAGGGGAACGACGTTAGCCTGGGATCAGCGTCTGTGCCGCCGATGCGCCCTGGCAGGCCATATGGAAGCAGGCAGCCGCGCTAATAGATGTGCAGCTGGCTCAGGATCGCAAACTTGTCATCGAGGCACTCGAACAGATCCTTGTTGTGCTTGATCGTCTTGCTGCGCATGTAGACCCGAAGCCATTGTTTGTACATGTAGGTCTCGTAGCGATCCAGCATGTCCCTCAGCGACAGGTCGCGTTGTGCGATGAGGCCAGCCAGGAACATCGCACACTCGAAGCCCAGGGAGATCGACTGAAAATAGGGAGAGCCGATGGCCGCATCGCCGACCAGAAACAGCGGTGAGCTGGCGAATGGATGGTCGCTGGGCCCGGTCTTGCGCCACTTCCGGCTGGTTGCATTGCGAGCCCGGTACAAATTCAACGGTATTCGCAGAATCTCGAGGTCGCCGACCAACTCCCCGTGGGTTTCCTGCTTGATCTTATCGATGAACCGGTCCATCGAGGCGGCGACGGTCGGAAAGTGGTCGCGCAGCCAGCGGCCGTCGAATTGTGCCGGCATGACCGCGTAGTCCTCGGCGGTGATGTTGACGATGCCGGTTACGTGACTGAGGTGGTTGTCATAGCTGGTGCGATGAACCGCCGGGATGAATTTGTAGTGCAGGTTCTCGACGTTCTTGTAGTACTTGCACCACTCGTTGCAGTCATACGGTTGACCGTACAGGAACGTGACGACGATCGCGTATTCGAGCTGGATGTTGACGGTGTTGGCTCCGTCAGCCGCCGTGGAGGAGGGCACGAGATGATCCCGAAGCAGCGACTTGCAGCCGGTGCAGTCGATCAGGGTATCTCCCGGCTGCAGCAGCGCCACCGCGGCTTCCGGCGTCATGGCGGCCGCAATGCGCTGCACCGCTTGCGAGGTGCGGCCGTCGATCAGGCCGCTCAGAGCGCGCTCGATGGCGTTGAGCGGAACAAAGCCCTGGGCCCACTCGCGAAGCAGTGACATCAGGTCGGCGGGAATGGACTGCCTGAACGCCAGGCCCTCATCCAATTCCACCGGATCGAAGACCGCCTCCACGTTCTCGCCGTCGATGTGATCGGCCCGATAGCTCTCGAGAGAGTCCGCCACCAGGTAGGAGGCGAGCCGGACCATGCGGGTCCGCCGGTACTCGGGGCGCTTCTCATAGAGGTGGACGGAGAATCCGTCCAGGGACTGAAGCAATGCGGTCAGGAGGAGACCCACGGGGCCAGCACCGATCACGTGGATTCTACCCCGCGAAGGCAGGAAGGCGGCGGATGTGCGGGCGGGGCCTGCTTCCGTGGTCATGAGGTCCTTCTTTGGTATCCCCTTCGAGCGCACCGGTTTCTCCTGGCGGTTCGGGTCAACCTGACCCAGGCAGGGGAATCCCGGTACGCCCGTCCAGCGGTCGAGCTGACCGAGAGTAAACGTTCAGGTTGCCGGGGTGAACCCGGAGAAGGTGAACCGGTACGACTGCTGTGCGGTGTCGTACTCGGCATGGAACTTGGTCGGGTGCGCGCCGGTCATGCCCGGGATGTCCGGGATCGCCAAGTCGAACGACTCCTTCTTCAGCAACCTCGCTTTGGAGATCATCGGCTCGATGAAGATCGGCTTTCCTTTATAGTAGCCGATCACCGTGCTGCCATTGAAGGTGTCCTTGCGCTCGATCTCCGACGTGAGGATCGCGTGCATCCCCATCTGGGGAACGCAAAGGCCTATCAGCTCGGGCACGCCCGTCATCTTGGCCATCTCCGGGGGCAGTGGGATGTCGGGGAGGGCGTACGCGGCCGGGAGGGAGGCCGGCTTGCTCAAGTCGCTGCAATCCATCGCTACCCGGTCGGCGGCGGAGATGGTATAGAAATGAAAGTCGAAATGCGGCGTGAGGAACGCACCGGGCGGGTGTCCACCGGGTTCCCAGAACAAAGTGAGTTGGGTGAGGCCGCCCTGCTGGCTCACCAGTTCCGGCATGTCGATCACCGCGGCGGCGGCGGGTGGCCACGCCATCGGGTGGTCGGCCGGCGCATTCTCGACATATGCCAGCGGTACCACCGCCCCGGCCTCGACCAGGGCATTTCCCTTGGTCTTGGCCCAGGTGCACACCTGCGCCTTGAAGACATCGGCGCAGGATCCCTGCACCTCTGCGAGCGGCTTCTCCCTGGTGCATCCCGCCGTGAGCGCGAGCAGAACGGTGGAAATGGTTCGGACGCGGTGCGACATGTAGGTCCTCCGGTAGGGGGCAGCCCAACGCCCGCGCTTCTCCTGCGGGCCACGAGTGGTACGAGTTCACGACTGGCTGGCTCAGGCCGCCGACGCGATCCGGATGCGTGGGAACCAAGCGCAGCTCGATGCGTGATACCTGCCACAGAAAGCGCGTCCAGATGAACAATCGAAAATACCAGCGGACCAACAGAAACCCAACATCCCACGGACCCCCCACCAAGGAACCGTATCGGCCTCGCGGAAGGTGAAGCTCCGTTGCGAAGAGTGGGACTTCCTCACCAAACACAGACTGATTGGGCGCCGCGTGACCGCGCAGCGTTCCACGCATGGGGCCTTCCTTGTGAGATGCCCGGCCAATGTCTTGGCCAAGGACTGGAGCTAACGAAGGTGGTGCTCACGAAAGAAATCCCACATCTGCTTCGTGGCGTCGATGCCGGTGCTGGTGCGTCCCACAAGCCATGCCGGCATTGGCTTGCCTCCAGGCCAGGTGTGACCCCCTCCCTCGACGGTATAGAGTACGACCGTCGCGTGGTCAGCGCAGGTGGTGTATTCGCGTCGGGTCACGTCTGGCGCCATCGCGGAGTCGACGGGTGTCTCCGCGCACCGATTTCTCCGAGCCCAATTCGCCACCCATGTCACGACGTCTGGAAACGGCCTGGGATTGAGCCAGCCAGCCGGAGCGCCCTTATACGCCACAAGGCGATCGGCGGTCCCGTGGAATGCGATCATGGGAACCGGCGTCGAGTTTGCACACCAGCTCCACGACAGCGATTGCGCCGCCGCCACGGCCCCGATGGCAGCGATCCTGTGAGACAAGGTGCAGGACAGCGCGAATGCCATGCCTCCGCCATTGGAGACTCCATTCGCATAGATCCTCGCCGGGTCGATGTTGTACGCGGCCTCCAATGTGTCGATCAGCTCCGAGATGAATAGGACATCAGGCATGGTGGACGGCGTGCCCTCCCCTTCCATGAACCAGGTCTTCAGCCCCATGCCGGTTCCTGCCGGGTACACGACGATAAATCCATTGTCGTCAGCCGCCTCATTCCATTTGCTGAGATTCATCTGAAAGGCAGGCCAGTTCATTGCCCCGTGCAGGCTGATGACAAGCGGCGTCGGCTTGGTGCGATCGTAGCTCTTGGGGACATAGAGCAGGTACTCGCGTGTGGCGCCGGAAGAAACCATTGAGCCGTTGGTCCGATCGAGAATGGAGACAGACACCAGAACTACCAGGCTCAAGACCACAGGCAGACCGATGATGAGGAACAGTGCGCCGATAACCAGCCTCCTGATCCTCATTGGCGTCCTCGCCGTGGCATAGCGCCGAACCGACCTCCGCCACCCGGTGTTGTTGCCACCCCGCCCCTTACGGCTGCGGCGTAGGCGTTAGGTCCAGTCGAGATGGACGACCACCTTGTTCGGTGAGTTGTAGGCGTTCGGCATGTCGTCGATCTGAGCCTGGTGCCGGGCGGGATCCGGGACGAGCATGATGCATCCTCCAGGATAGGTCATGGGCGAGGGGTGCGTCGTCTTGAGGTAATCGGTCCACGCCAGGAAAGGGGGCCCTGGCTCGAGCCGGAAATCCGGATGATCCGGCTCAGGAAGGCCGAGTCCACGAACTGCGTCCCCACCCGGGTCCGGATGAAACCGACGCAGCCAAAGGCGAGCGAGGCCTTCGAGTTCTAATCCGTCGACCGAAGGCGTTCATGCCGTTTAAGGTCTAAGGTCTAAGGTCTAAGGTCCAAGGTCGAAGGTCCACGGTCGAGGGTCCTGGGACAGGCGACGGGCGCGCTTCCTACTTCTCACTCCTCACGCCCTTACTCCTCACTCCTCACGTCTCACGTCCCACGTCCCACGTCCCACGTCTCACGTCCCACGTCCCACGTCCCACCCCTAATCGCTTCTCTGTTGCGGGGGACGCAGGCCATGGATAGCTTCCCATCAACCCCGGCCGGTCCGGGAATCGCATCGCGATGAGTGCCATGACCCTTCGATCCAAACGGTGGAGTTCGGTTCAGCGCCAGCTCCTGACGTTCTGCTGTCTGGGTGTGCTGCTGCCCGGTGCCCGCTCGGTCCTGGCCCAGGACACGACAAAGGTGCCTAACGCGGCGAAGGACACCAACCAGGCCCGCGTCCCGCCGGCCCAGGGCCAAGCGCCCGACACCGCCGTCGCGAAGATTCCCCCCGAGCAGCTCGACGCGCTGGTGGCTCCGATCGCCCTGTACCCGGACGACTTGCTCGCTCAGACCCTCGTTGCCTCCACCTACCCGCTCGAGATCGTCGCACTGCAGCAGTGGCTCGCCAAGCACTCCACCCTCAAGGACAAGGCTCTGGCCGATTCGGTGGCCAAGCAGCCGTGGGACCCGAGCATCCAGTCGATGGCCGCGGTGCCCGAGGTGGTGAAGCGGCTGTCGGACGACATCCAGTGGACCACGGACCTGGGCAACGCCTTCCTCGCCCAGCAGGGCGACGTGATGGACGCGGTGCAGCGCATGCGGTCCAAGGCCAAGGCCAACGGTGCCCTGGAGTCCAATGAGAAGCAGAAGGTCGACACCCAGGTCGTCGAGAATAAGACGGTGATCGTGGTGGAGTCGACCGACCCCGAGGTCGTCTACGTGCCGTCCTACAGCCCGACGGTGGTCTATGGCCCGCCGGTCTATCCCTATCCGCCGATCTACTATCCTCCGTACTACCCCGGCACGGCGTTCGTCTCCTTCAGCTTCGGCGTCATGATGGGTGCGGCCATGTGGGGTGGCTCCTGTTGCCACGCAGGCTGGGGAGGGGGCAACAACGTCTACATCAACAACAACAACAATTTCAACAAGGTCAATCACTACAGCGGGGGGCGCGGCAACAACAACAACTGGCAACATAACCCGTCGCATCGTGGTGGAGCGCCTTACGGTGATCGCGGGACGGCCGGCAAATACGGTGGCTCGTCGCGGCCGTCCGCCGGCACCCAGCCGAGCAACCGCGGCGGGGGTGCGGGGGGGCCGAGTGTGAGCAATCGTGCCGGCGCAGGGGCGGGAAACCCGAGCGCGAGCAATCGTGCCGGCGGAGGAGCGGGAGGCGCAACCGGCCGTGATCAGGTCGGCAGCCGTGACATGTCGAAGAGCAGTGGATCGAGGAATACCGGCGGATTCGGCGGCGGTTCCGGCGGCTACAGCGGCGCCAGTGCCCGGAGCAGCAGTTCGCGCGGTGCGTCCAGCATGGGGTCGCGGGGTGGCGGTGGGGGACGGCGCAGATGAGCGCAATGGCAATGCACCGATTGGCTGGTAGCGATCCGACGCCTCGTCTGCTGCCTCGGTCTCCTCGCTGCGGCGCTTCTGGCCCCGGCTTCGGCCGGCGCACAAGCCACTCCGCCAGCCGCCCCGAAGCGAGCAGCCCCTGCCGCGAAGCCGCAAATCACCTTCGCCACGCCGGAGGAAGCGGCCTGGGCCCTGATTGCGGCCGCCGAACAATACGACATCCCGGCGTTGACCGAGATCCTCGGATCGGCCGGGCTCGATCTGGTGGCCACCGAAGATTCAGTGATGGACCGGAACCAGGCCACGGCCTTCGCCACGCTGGCCCGTGAGGAGACTCACGTCATCCGGGACGCCAAGACGCGGACCGCGATAGTGAACGTAGGCCCGGATGACTGGCCGCTTCCCATCCCGATCGTTCAGATCAGCGGCCGGTGGCGGTTCGATACCAAGGCAGGGCGGCAGGAGATCCTCTACCGCCGCATCGGGAGGAACGAACTCGACGCGATCCAGGTGTGCCACGGGTACGTCGAGGCCCAGCGGGAGTACGCATACACCAAGCATGACGGCGCGACCCTGAACCAGTACGCCCAGCGGATCATCAGCACCCCCGGGCAGCACGACGGGTTGGCCTGGATGAACCCGGACAGCACTTGGGGGGGGCCGGTGGGCGAGGGAATCGCGCGGGCCATAGCCGAGGGCTACAGCAGTCGGAACCAGCCCTACCACGGATACTTCTTCAAGATTCTCAAGAGCCAGGGCCCGGCCGCGCCGATGGGTCAGATGGACTTCGTCGTGAAGGGTGCCATGATCGGCGGCTTCGCCCTGGTCGCCGCGCCCGCCGATTATGCGGTCACCGGGGTCAAGACCTTCATCGTGAGTCATGACGGGGTGGTGTACCAGAGGGATTATGGCGAGCAGACGCTTGAGCGCTTCAAGGCCATGACGCGCTATAATCCCGACGAGACCTGGGAGCCGGTGGAAGGGGACGACGACACCCCCTGACCGGGAGCGCCGAGGTGTACCAGAGCGGCCGCGAGGCAATTCACCTCGCGGCCGCTTGTCATTTGAGGCTCAGCTGCGCCACCCTCCCCCCGATTCCTCCGCGTCAACCAGCGGCTTCCGCTAGCGACTACCAGGTGGCGGATTCAGGCGATCAGTGCGCTGTTGTGCCAATAGGCGTTCGGTGAAGTCCAGCCGTTCGTGCGATTCCTCCAGCTGGCGGCGCACCGCCGCCATCTCTTCCTCCAGTGCGGCAAGCCGGGCCCCGGTTTCGGGGTCCTGGGTACTGGACCGGGCCTGTGTCACTATCCTGGCCACCTTGATGCCGGCAAAGGCGAGAATCGCAACGACCGGGATGAGGGGGGCTAGCGTGTTGGGGTCCATAGACGATCTCGCGGCTGTGGCGAAGGTGACGTAGAGGTAAGGTACTCGATTGGGTCGAGACCGGGCAGCATGATGGCGAGAACGACAAACCCCGCCGTCAGGTGCATGCGCCGGTCCGGGCAGCACGTCCTGATGAGGACCAGGTCACGCGCCGAATTGCCGAAGGTGATAGTCAAAGTGGCGATGACAGAACAGCCCCCAGGTACGTCGTGTCATGGGCCCAAAGATGGGGTGTTCCGGCCAATCGGCCCGGTGCTCCTGTTGCACGAAGCGATCGACCAGCTCCTCAAAGATGGTGAAGTCGGCAGCCCAGGTGGTTGGCCGAGTCAGAAACGCCTCCGGAGGCCCTTTGGCCCGTCCCCGCGGCCAGGGAAGCCACAGCATCACGACATGCCGAAGCAGTGGCCAGCGCAGTGGGCCCGGGCGAGGAGCGGCGCGAGCGTCGCCGAGCGTGTGGCGCATCTGGTCGCTGAGATGGACGAGCATCTGCCGCGCGGTCATGCGCCCCCAGTGGGGGGTAGTATCCGGGTCAAGGCCACGGAACCTGGTGAGCAGCGCCTGGCGCGCCGTCGAATCGAGAATGGTATGCGTCGGAGTTTCCTCTTCGGTCAGATTCCGGACTACTTGGACGTCTCCATGAGTTAGCCGCCCAGGTTGGGTGGCGTCGTAATGTGACACACGGAGGCCCTATGCGCCCATCCCATATCCTGCCACTGGTCCTGTGCATCGCCTCGCTCGGTGGCCTCGCTTGCGGTGCCAACTCCACTGAGCCGAGCCTGCCCAGCGGTGACGTGTCGATCGTGCCCAATGCCAGCACACGGGGGAGTGCCGCGTTCACTCCTAATCCGTTCAGCGAAAGCCTTGCCTCGTCGGCTACCGTCGTCTGGGTTAATGGAGACCGGGTGAGTTCCGGATACGGGGGCATGAGCGGGACGACGCACCACCTGGTCTCCGATACCGGGCTATTCGACTCGGCTGCCTTGGCACCCGGTAGCAAGTTCACGTTCACCTTCGCCGGCAGTGGCACCTACAAGTATCACTGCTCGATCCACGCCGCGATGGTGGGGACCATCACCATCACACCCTAGGACCTCCGGGCCGCATCGCCGCCGGCTGAGGATCACTGGAACCAGGGTGATGAGTCGGTCCATTGCGGATCACCGCCGAGACCTGAGGAAGGTTGGCAGTCGCAGTGCATCGTCTTGTGATAGCCCGGCTGCCTCAGGACGTGACAGGCTTCCCTCCCGCGCCATTTTTCGTTGCAATCGTCTTGTCCATCTTACGAGCGATTTGTTAGAGCCGCCCGACCACACATCTTGGACAGAGCCGATCCCCGCGCAGACGATTCACACCGGGTTCATCAAAGTCTCATTCGTCGGCGCATAGCGTTGGGTCATGCAGCACCACGGCGAACGGCAACAATTGCCAGAATATTCTACCGCGTCAGTCCATCAGCTCGATACTAGGGAACACAGTCAGGTCGCCCGAATCAGGGGAACACCATCGGGACGATCCAAGGAGGGAACGATGCAAAGCCGATCGGAACGGTGGCTCGCCGCGGCGATCCTCACCAGCCTGGCGATCGTGGGCTGCAGTGACAACTCGCTCGAACCACCTAAGGAAGCCGCCCCGCCAGCGGCCCTCGCGGCGGCGAGCGCCGTGGCTTCGATGTACGCCCTCGACTTCATCGCCACCGCGGCGACCGGCTTTGACCTCAACGATGCCGGCGACGTGGTGGGCAAGTCCTATACCGATACCGGCTGCGGCCCCTTCTGTTTGCCGCCGGAAGAGATCGCCGTCTGGAAGGGCGGCAACCGGATCCCGCTACCCCTCGTTCCGGGATTCTCCATCAGCTACCAATTCCCCTTCTATATCAACAACCAGGGGCTGATCGGGGGCGAGGTTGGGCTCATCGGCAGCAGCACACGCGCGGCGGTCTGGACTCCGAGCGGCGCCGGCTATACCGCCCTGGATCTCGGCGTCTTCCCCGGTGCCACGAGCGCCGATGTCTATGGTCTCGACGACCAGGGCCGGATGGTCGGGTGGTCCACCAAGGGCGGCGCGATCCCGACGTTCGCCGTGCCCTTCATGTGGTCCCAGGGGACCGGAATGGTGGACCTCGCGGCCCAGGGTTTCCCCAATGAAGTCCCCGGAGGCATGAGCCCGGGCGGCAAAGTGGTGACCACCGGCGGCCACTGGTACCAGTTGGGTAATCCGGCCAGCGTGGTGCCGCTGCCGGCCCCGCCGACTGGGTTCTTCGGCTTCGGACGCGGGATCATCAACGACAACGGGGACCAGGCCCACTTCCTGGGCACCGGCACCCAGGGCCTGATCTACCCCTTCCGCCTGTCCAACGGCGTCTGGCAGCAACTCTCCGGTATCCCCACCGGCCACCTGAGCCGGGCGGGCCTGGGATCCATCAACCTGGCGAAGGATGTGTCGTTCACCGCGGGTAGCTCCGGGTTGATCGCCGCCGGTCCCTCCGGCGTCGGCCAGCCTCTCGCCGCGCTGATCTCGCCTGGCGTATCCGGGGGTCACTGTGGGGATGGGTGGCCCGATGAACAACGCCGGGCAGATCCTGACCCAGGTCATGATCGGTCGCAGTCAGCGGCTGATGAAAATGACACCGGTGACCGCCTGCGCTGCCAACTGCGTGGTGTCGAGCGCGCTGGTGATGACTGGACAGTTCGTGCAGGACCCGGCGTTTCCGCAGAGCTGCTTCCAGGGCGGGAAGATGTACAACCTCACCACGGCGACGGCGACGCTTACCAGCGAGACGGGAGCTCCGCTCGCAAATGTGCAGGTGAGCGGCCGGTTCCTCGATGACTACTGGACCAACAAGCCCGTCATTGGCACCACCAACGCTTCCGGCGTCGTGTCCTGGACCAACAAGGGCCTCTGCGGGGTGGGGGCCATCGCGTTCCTCGTCGAAAATGCCACGCTCGGGACGCGGCGCTTCGATCGTACGCGGGGAGTCCTGACCAACTGGGTGATCCCGAGCATCACGCCCCCGACCAACCGGGCACCGCTCGCGGCGTGGACGGTCAGCTGCCAGCCGGCGCCGGCGCACAGTTGCACCTTCAACGGCAGCGGGTCAAACGATCCGGATGGCACCATCGTCGCCTACAAGTGGACCAACGCTCAAGGCGTGACGGTTTCAACGCTCGCGACCTTCACCAAGACCTTCTCGAAGTCCAAGACGCTTACGTGGACCCTGACCGTGACTGACAACGGCGGCAAGACGGGCAAGCTCACCAAGACCTTCACGGTTCATTGAGCAGGCCGAGTCGGTCTCTACCAGCCGCCGGGTCCCGAGAGGATCCGGCGGCTTCGCTCTTCCTGCGCCCGACGAGTCGCGGCCCGTCCACTGGTTGAGAGATGGTGGCCCTCCACAACCGACGACCGAGCCAGTCCATCAGGGCGCACGGAGTGTGACATCGGTCAAGTACGGAATCACCTTCTTGACCTGGAATCGCCCGGCTGGCATGGGGACCTCGAGGACCTCTTGGACGACGCCCGTGACTCGATACGCCAGCGTCGTCCCGGCCTTGCCCTCCACCGCCGTCGTGGAGACCAAGCGCTGAATGCCCAGGAGGGTGACCTTGTTGCCTATGTACGCGGCCGGCTGGTCGGAGACCTCGTGGCACGATGGTGGCGCCGTGGTGGTGGCGCGCGAGCTGGCGAGAGCGAGACCGCTCGACAAGAGCGCTGCCACGAGTGCGATGGGGTTCATGGATCTCACTGGTGTTCCTCCTAGGGCATACGCTTCCCCTGCGGGCGAATATCCGAGCCACTGCCAGCGAGCCTCTAGGCAGGGAACAGGACGGGGCTCAGAAGACGGGCCCAGAGGTAAAGTCCGACTCCGAACACCGCATGGGTAATCAGGCTCTTCAGCCGGGCCTGGTTGGGATGGGGCGCCTTCGAAGCGGCAATGCCGAGCCGAACGATGGCTGCATGATGAGGAAAGGCACCAGCGTGGTTACAACGCCAAAGGCCAAGGCGGGCATGAGAGTCGGTCGCTCGAGCCAACTCCCCGACGGAAGAGAAACGAAGATCAGGGCGAAGGCGGTACCAATGAAGTAGTGAGCGATCCACCCCAAGGTGCACTCATGCGGCCGCTGTTCCGCCGTGGCAATACTGCGATGGACAATGGTTCCCGCTGGCATGTGAAGGAGCCACCGGCCGAGGAAACAGTAGTTCAGCGAAGGGATGCTGAAACTACGTCTCAGAACAATGCCCAAAGGTCGATGACGAGAGTTGCGCCCAGTCCGACGAGGATTGCCCCGATGATGTAGCGGGCGTCAAGCATCTTTGGTCGCCCTCATATCTGAGGCGGATCTGCAACGCCGCGGGATAGACTGAGGCCTGATGTCGTACGTCGAGCCGGACCATCAGGGCAGTTGCTGGCGCGGCGGCGCCGCGGGCAGGCCAGGCGGCTCCTTGACCTGCGCCAACACCCGCTCGGCGAAGTCCAGCCGTTCCTGCACGTCGGCCAGTTCGTCCTGAAGGTCCGACACCTTCCGCGCGAGGTCGTTCAAGTCACCCGAATCCCCCGAGCGGAGTTTGGCCTCTTCCACGCGAAGCTTCTGCATCTTGAGGAAGGTCGTAGCAATGATCCCCGTGACCCCAATGCCGAGGAACATGATGGGAATCAGGACGAAGAGGCCGTTGTTCATGGGCGTCCTCGAAGGACAGGGTGGATAGGTAAGATGCGAGGGACCGGCGCGGTGTCCAGCCGTGGCAGCGTCTAGCGGCCGCTCTACCACCGCACGGTACGAATGTGGATGGGAACGTCTGACCAAAGCTCAGCCGCCCGATACTGGGTTCCGGGGAGCTCGGCCAGGGCAGAGGCCGGGGGCTCGAGAGCAATGAGGCAGACCGCGGGTCTCCCCGCGGCGGTCGAAGCCGGGGTTGCTCAGCGTGTCCCGTCGGCCGGTGGTCGCGACGAGCACCGCATGGATATGGCTGGCCTTCTGAGATTCGCCCGGGGAATCGAAGTCGAAGCACAGCTCGCGGCGTGGGCCGCTCACGGGAACCGGACCGAGGAACGGGAGATCGTAGGCCCGCGAGGCCACCTCGACGGAACTGGCGACGACTGTACTCGAGCCACCGCAAGCCAGGGACAGGCAAGCGAGGCAAACCAGCTCGCCGGCACTTGCAAGCGCTGGTGGGATGGCACCGGGCGCAGGGCTAGGTGCGATCTCGCGTGGCGACGGCAATGTGTGCCGGTGAGGCGAAGCGGACTGTCCCGTCCGCCGTTAGATAGGATCGGAACACCGATTCGGCTTCTGCCATGATAGCTCCGACGACTTGCTGATCCAGGCGGACTCCGACGAGCGGGAGCCAACCATTCAGGTCGGTGTCGAGCATGGCGCGAATACTGGGGAACTGGCCCGTTCCGGCAACCGTGGTCAGCGACGTGAGGGGAATTCTGGCGTCTGCAAACGTTGAGGCGAACAGGGCGCGATCTCCCAGGACGAAGGGGGAGCGCAGCACGTTGGCGGCCGCGGGACCGGCCATCCGCTGCACGAGCGCCACCTCCGCCGCATAGGCGGGCGTTTCATCCAGCGAGGCCCAGACCGCCACGGCCATTCGACCGCCTGGCCGCAGCACCCGCCACATCTCGCGAAGGGCGACAGAACGGTCCTGAACGAACATGAGGCCAAACTGACTGACCACGGCATCAAACGCGGCGTCATGAAACGGCAAGTGTTCGGCAACACCGCGATGCCAGGCAATGCTGGGAGCCGCACGAGCTGCGATCGTGAGCATCCCCGGATCGCAGTCCAGTCCCGCGACCGTCCCACCCGGCCCGACGGCCTCAGCCACGACCCGCGTCAGCACGCCGGTCCCGCACGCGACGTCCAAGACCCGATCGCCCCGACGAATGCCCGCGGCCTCGACAAGCCGAGGGGTCCATTCGCGGGTGAGCGCCGGGACAACGGCTTCTTCGTAATTCGTGGCTGCCGCGAGCTTAGTCGAGAGATCCGGGTCGTTCATCGCGATTCCATCAGTGCAACCTTACGCCCACGCTTGGCTGGACGGCACCTGTTCTCAAGGTGGGGCCACGAGGGAGTCGGTCCCGGCGGGGCACCGTGCCACCTCCTTGGTCCGGCCATTCGCCGGCCAGTCGGTACGATGCCACGCGTAGGAGTTGGGGGAGGTCAGGATCAAGTCCCAAACCACCGGCACACCGGTCTCGGTCAGCCGGGTTTCGCCACGGATCAAGCCTCTGATCTCTGAAGGGCTATGGCTCTGAATGTCATATTCGGCCACTCGATGCTCTTGCCCCGTGGAATCCGTCCAGGGTACCCGGTGGGCGATGAACATCACGGAATGGTCCGGAGAGAAGCTGATCGTATGCGGATTGGCGACGCAGAGACTATCCGCCCCGGTCCAGTCCCAAACCCCCGAAGCGATGGTGAACACCTCGTCGGTCGTGGGTGCCGAGTAGGTACGAGGCACCCACGGGCGCCACGACATCAGCAGGGCGATCATCGCCACCAAGGGGATGCCCAGCAGCTTGACGAGATCGCGAAGAAAAGCTCGTTTGTCTTCGGCGGCCGAGGGCATGGGCTATCCCCGATTTGTCGGGTCCTGATCAGGCCTTGCTTCGCGTCCTGAGCGCGGCGATGAAGCCGAACAAGTGTCAGCTGACCTCGCCAAGGCGTTTCCTCAGCAGCGCCTCACCGCATTCCTCGGCGACCAGGTGCAACGCCAGATCGATCCCCGCGGTGATGCCGGCGCTCGACGCGACCGGCCCATCCACGACAAACACGCGATTGTCGTCCCTCCGTTGAGTTAGCCCGCCGCCGTGCCACCGAAAGAGACGATGTAGCCGTCAGGGTCTTCAATGTAGAAATCCTTGGTACCCCACGGCGTCACCTTCAGCGGCCTGAGGATCTTCGCTCCGTTGGCGACGCATTGCTCGATAGAAGGCCTCGATACCCTCTACTCCTGCCGACGCATCGAGGTGCTCGTTTTCCCGCCGATACTGGCGCTCGACCGGATTCTTGGGCGCTTCCTTCAGATGCAATTCCAATCCATCCAGACTGCCGATAGCGTAGAATCCGCCCCACGGTTCGCCGAAACTGAACCCCAGCCTCCGGTAGTACGCGATCGAGCGCTCAAGGTCGTCGACCAGAAACTGTGGCGCGAGCGAAGTGAGACGCGGCTTGGTCAGGTTCGTCATTTTAATACCTCCTTCACCGGCCTTACGCCGGCGCTGCACCAGCGGGCGATGTGAGCCAGCCGCAGACACCTGGCTGGTTTCTTTGAGTAGAACGCAGCGCTTCTGGTACAAACCTGCTTAGCGAGCGCTCTGCACGACCAATCGGTACAGGAGTAGCAGAAACGCCAGGCCGCCAAGTATCGTGCGGATGCTGTGCCGGCGGTTCCAACGGCTCAACAGGCTCGCCGCATGCGGCCCGGTCGTGTCGAGCTCCGGATCGAGGAGTTGCCTGGTTGTCGGAGCGATGAAAAGCAATGTCACGGGAACCGGCAGGCCCAGGAGCATCGCGTTGATGCCGATATGCCAATCGTGCAGCTGCCACGCCGCAGCGAGGCCCAACACGCAGCCGATGGCGGAGAGGCCCCCTTGCATTACTGCCCCGCGACGGTAACTCGGCCGGAACTCCGCGACCGCCGCCGCCGTCCCGGAGGCAACCCGAGCGGGGTGTTCCACGAGACTAACATAGAAGGCGGCGCCAAAGAAGACACCGGCGATTGCCGTGGTGAGTGCGAGAAGGAGCATGACAATCTCCGGCCGAAGCACTAAAGCGAATGTTGGATACACTCTGACATGCTGCCTAAGGCTCGCGCTTGACCGGCGCGGTTCCTGGTGCCTCGGGCCTGAGGTAACCGAGCAGGCAACCGCAACAGAGTCCGAGTCCGATCAGGGGAGACTTGAGCGCCACCACAGCAGCCAGCGCGAAAAGGCAGAGGGTCGCAATCGCCCGGATCCGCATGATCCTGCGCACCGTCCGTGAGACAGCATCCGCCGGAGACGGGTCCACCAGCTCCCAAATCAGGAGGATGTAGGTCGCATTGACGAGGAAGAAGACTCCCGCATAAAAGGCAACCGGCTGCGGCGCCAATTCGCTGACGGCCATCCACGCGGTGGAGAAGGGAAGCAGGCCGTATCTGCGTCGCATAGCGCAGGAGATGATGGTGATTGGTCCAGACAATGGCAATGAAGACGTAACTCATGGCGTAGCTCAGCCAGGTGGGCCAAAGCGAGAGGAGCGCCTTGAACGCGGGGACCGCCGGCGGGCGGAGTTCCAGGACCAACACCGTGATCAAGACGGCAAACACCGCGTCGGAGAACGCGCTCAGGCGTTCGGGGGTCGCTCTGGAGAGAGACACGGTCGTTGCTGTTGGCCAAGAAGGTGGATTGGATGCGGCGTCACCCGGGTTATGCCTGTAGTCCTCCGTCTGACAGCCTGATGGCCGTTTTTCGTACCGTCTAACGCGCCGCGGCCGACTGCCATACCGACCAACGGTCGGTACCATTCTCCCCGTCGTGGTTGCAGTAAACCGTACTCAGCTATCGGCCGTGCCGCCAGCGCGCGCAAGACTGATAGTGCCATCGGCCCGCTCGCGGGCTCACCCAACGCCTGGGAAGGTACCGATGACCGGACGTCGTCTCTTGATCGGGAGTCTGACCTGCGCACTCGCTCTTGGTGGGGCCGGGTGCAACAACCCGAGCCAGCCTGAGGGAGCGTTGCCGTCACCAACCGTGGTCCCCGTGCAGGGTGTGGTTGTGACGCCCCAGGTTATCCACTTTGTCGCGATTGGCGAAACGAAGCAAGTGGCGGCGAGGATCTCTCCGCTCGATGCGACGGATCAGGCCATTACCTGGGAATCCAGTGACCCCAGGGTAGCAACGGTTGACAGCTGACGGCCGAGTCACCGCGATGGGCGTTGGGAGCGGCGTCTTCATCACCGCCTTCACTCACGACGGGCGCTTTGAAGCCTCCACGAACGTGAGCGTGCTTCCGTAGGGCGAGGTCGAGCGAAGTCTCAATGCCCCAGCACGCGACCAGTCCGATGGCCGCCATCATCACCGCGTTAGCGATGAACGTACTCGGGGCGGCGCGGCATCGAACACGAGTGCCCGCCCTAGACCTGCGAGGGCGGCCGGGGTTCCTCGGGCGGCACTTCGACCGCTGGCAGGCTGAGCCCGTAAGCAATCGCACTGAGGCGGAGACTCGCCGTGACGCCCATCGCCAGGAGAGCGGCGGCTTCGGGGGGCAAGGCGGTCTGAGCGAGGAGTCACGTACACGGCGGCCCCCGCGATGGCCGCGGTGGCATAGAGCCGGCCGGGGCGGAGGATGAGCGGGATCTCCCCGGTCAGGATGTCACGAAGCACGCCCCCGGCCACGCCCGTGATGGTTCCCATGACCAGCGCGATGAGGGCGGGGTGACCAGTCAGCAACGTGATCTGCACGCCGCTTACGGTAAAAAAGGCCAGGCCGAATGCATCCGCGATGAGCAGGGCTCGACGCGACGCCAGCCAGAATCGGACATAGGCGAGGGTCAGGGCAATCGCGCCAGCGATGACCCAGAGATACGTGGGATCCGCGATCCAGAAGATGGGGTGGCGATCCAACAGGAGATCGCGGAGGGTGCCGCCGCCAATGGCTGTCACGATGGCAACGACAGCCACCCCGAAGAGATCCAGGCCCTTTCGCCCGGCCGCGAGGACCCCGCTGATCGCGAAGACGGCGACCCCGAGCAGGTCGATGACGTAGCGCATGAGGGGCAGTAGAGGTCTCAGGTCAGGCGAGGAGGTCGAGCCCAGCCGGCAGCCAAACGCCCGCGCTTCACCTGCGGGCGATGAGTGGTCGAGTTCATGACTAGCTGGGTTCCTTTAAGGGTACAGCGCCCGACAGGTGCAAGCGCTGGCTAGACCGCGGCATTTCGAAGCAGGCGGAGGAGAGGCAGAGTCATGGTGACTCCTGCGACCACGACCACCAGGGTGGCAATGAGGAAAGGCGGGGCGGAGAAGTAGCTGAACCCCATGACCGGCACGATAATACCGGGGAGTATGAGGACAACGCTTGAGCAGGTGAGGCCGAGCACGGTGGCCCATCGCTCGCCCCGCAGGACCCCACCAGCGCAGTAGTAGGCGGTAAAGCCCAAGGGCAGGAGTAAGACCCCATCGAGGATGAAACTGAACGCGAAGGGCGGCCACACGAAGGCGTAGGCTTCAGCCGACAGTCGGTCCGCAACGGCTCGTTGCAGGAGTGGCACAGCGAGAAAGTGGATCGCGGCCGCGACCCACAGCAAGACACCGCCGAGGCGCAGGGCTCGGGCAGCGGCGGCACGCCGCGAGGTGTTGAGGGTGGTCATCTCCTTCCGTCCTCAGTCCTTGACTGCCGGGTAGTACCAAACGCGTCGTAATAAGCCTGCACGCACTTCGTACACCGAGATCCCCGCCTGCGAGCGCGGGCCAGCCGTGCCCTGCCATCGTGCTCGTTCGCGGACTGTGACCCAGGGCCCCAGTGCCGTAGCGCTTTCTATCTCCGACGTTGCACCACGTGCCTCGACCGAGAGGGAGTCGCCTGACAGACTGAACCAGGTAAAGTCGGGGCTCAGCAGCCGGATGACCCCGTCCACATCATGGACGTTGTACGCCGCGAAGTACGCTCTCACGACGGCCAACACCGTTGTGTCGGGCGCGGCAACTGCCGGGAGAGCGGATTGAGCCTGGACCTCATTGGCCGGCAGGCCCAATAGTCCGACCATGAAGACCAGGCGTCCTGCGGAAATCGGCATTCGCATCCTTCGTGAGCTGCCGCCCAATGACCCTGTGCATCGGCGGCGGGCACACGCGTGAGCACGCGGCCGTCAGAGTCGGGTGATTGCCTTCTGCACCAGCGCCCCGACCGTCTCCATTGAGGGGAGGCCGTCGACGGGGCCAATCACGTCCACCTCGACGTAGCCTTCGCCACGGGGAATGCTACAGGTCGTATGGGAGGCCACGTTCGGCCTTCCAGCCAAGATACAAAGCGCGCTGCCCACCGTGGCCTGCTCCAGTCGGGCACCCGTCACCTTCCACTGCTCCTCCCTGGCTTCGCCGGTGTTGCGAATCGTGATGGCCTGAGCACCGTCCATGGAGAGGTTCGTTACGATGCGGATGCTGACCGGGTGGACCAGTCCTGGCCCGGAGAGCACCACGGAGCATTCGTCCAAGGTCATTCCGGGAACTGTCTGCTTGGAGCCGGAGGGCTTGGTCGACGCCTTTCCTCCTATGGCCGTTTCCAGCTCCGCGACCTGCAGGAGCCCGCACGCGGAAGATGCCTCTTGAGCGCGGAGAGGACCGATGGTTGCAGCGGTGAGAACAGCAAGGCCTGCGCTGGTCTGACGCAGGCAGCCGAAGGATGCGGAGTCTGCTCGATGCATACTTTCTCCTTTGCGATGCGTCCCGGTAGCCCCTACTCGTTGCGGATCCGAAAAAAGGCAAGGACATACCCGTCGGCATCGGTGACCTCGAAGCCCCACAGGCCGTCATCGATGAACGACAACTCTTTCACGAACGATGCACCCCGCTGATTGAACTCGTCGAACAGCGTGTCGGGATCCGTGGTGTAGATGTAGGCATCCCAGCGAGCCCATTCGTGCCGGGTGTGGTTTGGACATGGAAGCACGTCGGGAAGGATCGTCTTGAGCATGATGCCGATCCCGTCCCGGCTCACATGGCCATAGTAGACGTCGTCGCGTGGACCTTGGAAGTCCAGGTGGAAGCCGAAGCGCTCGATGTAGTGGGAGATCGAAGCCTGCAGGTCCTTCACAATGAAGAACGGACTAATTGAAGCGAGCTTTCCTTTCGCTCCTTCTGGGTTGGCGCGTGGTGAAGCGGTCTCAGTGGAGTTCATGTCTTGGTGCTCCCGTCGCTCTGAACAGTTGTATGAAGCGACGCCTTCGGGGACTTGAACGCCGTCGCGGCGCGCCCGACAGAGGGTCCGGGGTGGACCTTAGCCGTCAGGACAATCCTTCCCCGTTCAGCGCGGCCCGTAATCGGTGAAGACGTAGTCTCTCGACTTCACGATCGTATGACACGCGAATCCACACTTGGCGTCGTTCGCCTGCGGCGGCGTGTCGGCTGTGGTGCCGGGCGTGAAGGTACCGTGTGAGGCGTCATACTTGAACACGGCCCACCCCCACCCGCCACTGTCCGAGAACCTCTTGCTGTCCTTTACCATGAAGTCCACGTCGTGGAGCGTGCCCGGCACCGTCGCTGCAGAGAACGTCTCCAGCTTTTTCGGGCTATAGTGGATCTTCGCCATCCTTGCCCCGTCGGGGAACGGCTTGCCGTTGCCGGGAATGCCGGCCTTGTAGGCGTCGATCATTGTGGGATTGGCGAGGATCGCGGCAAGCAGGCCGCCGTCCTGACTGACGGAGAGAAGCTGCCAGTTTTCGTATCCCTTGAACTCGGAGAACGCGAGCCCACCCGGCACCTTCACGGAGTATTTGTCCTGGGCAGACATGGCGCTGCTGCCCAAGGCACTGACCAGTGCCGTGACGGTAGCGATCGTCCGCATGGACTTGCTCTTCATCACCAGTTCCTCCTATGTCACGCTTGGCGGCCTTGATTGCTTTCCGAATGGAGCATGGTGCGTCTACTTGAATCGGACGCGACAACGATTTGGCATAAGCTGCAGGCCGAGGCGTGCTCGCGCAAGCGAGCGTGACGCTGCAGCCAGTGTCGACGGGAAACGCCTCAGAGGCTCCAAGAGACGCAGCCTAGCGACGCCGGTTAGGGGGCAACACGCGCCGAAGTGGGCTTGGTCCCCAGAACGGTCCGAAGACTCATCGCTGCAAGTGCGGCAGCGATAGTGGCGTGGATGAGGGCCCGAGGGTCAAGAAGGCTCCCAATCACCGCGCCGAAACCGAGAGCGATTCCCGTCCAGGCCAAGGCCCCGGCAAGGGCGACGAGCGCTAGAGGGCGGTCGGTCGGGCGATTGGCTCGCAAGAGATTCAAGGCAGCCACAAGCAGGGCCGCGAGCGAGCCACTGAGGGCCCACAGGAGGATCTCGGGGGAATCCTTGTAGCCGGTCCAGGACCCAAAGGCGTGGAGAAGGCCGCTGAGGACCAGCAGCCAGCCGAGTATACGATCGGCCGTCTTCATGAGGCTGTCTCCTGGCATCAGAGATTGGGTAACTGCGTGATGGCGGGGTTGCCCCTAACGAACCGGGTTAGCTGCGACCGGCGCGTTCGTCAGCTCGGCCGCTTCTTGGTTGCCTTCTTCTTTCTGGTCGCCTTTGGCTTGAGCGAACCGACGTACGCCATGCTTGTGGCGAAGTAGGGTGTCAGCTCGGCGGTCTTGGCCAGAAGTTTGTCCGGTACGACCACGTATTCCCTCTGGACCACACCATAGGGAGCGGCCTAAGAAGTCTCGTACTTCTTAAGGAACGCTTCCCGATCTGGTGATGGTAGGCGCAACGCGACCCTGCCATCCTTGTGCAATGCGCTAAACAGGTGCCCGTTGACTGACGTATATGGCACGGTGTCACCCTTGAGCTCCGCGCGAGGATGCGCCGCAACCAACTTCTCGTAGAGCGGGTAGGCGGTGGCTTGATCCAAATGGGCTCCTTTGCTGCTAACGCCAGCGCTTCACTTGCGGGCGACGAGACGGTACCGCGGCTCAATAGGTCCTTGCTTATCGCGACCCTGGCTCGAACAACTCAATGGGATTGCCGTCCGGATCTTCCACCTGAATCTGCTTGCCGCCAGGACCGACTTCCATCTCGTTACGAAAGCCCACTCCCTGATTCCTGAGTTCAGCAATACGTGCGGACAAGTCCTTCACCTGGAGGACCACTCTGTTCCACCCGCCGGGTTCTTGCTGGCGGCCGTCGGGCATCGGCCGAGAGCCCGACGCCCCCGGGCCACTCAAGATCAGCTTGAGATCGCTAATTGAAACTTGGCCGAAAGCTGGCAGGTTCTGCATGTCCAAAGTGAAACCAAGCGTCTGAGTATAGAAGGCGATCGCACGCTGAACATCCTTTACCTGATATCTGACGCCCCAAAGCCCCAATATGAATTGCTGTGTCTTCGTTGATGATGAAGCCACGGTAGTTTGTCCCCCCGTACTGATGTCAGGTAACGTCGTACTCCTTGGTGGTCCGAAGGGCGTGAGGGAGCTGGGTGTCCAGCGACTGTCGATAGTGCAGGCAGCCACGCAAGAAGACGGGCCAGTCTGGGACGGTCGGGAGGGGATCGGACCGCTCCGGGAGGAGGCCCCAGAGCTCGGGGTGATGCCAGCAGAGTTCATGGCCGCTACCGTCGCGGTGCTTGCGGATGCCGTCCCGAAGCTTGCGTACCTCGACAATGAGGGCTTCCCGAGACATTGAGCTGAGATCGTCGTCCATCGCTACATCCGAGCAGAGGCTGGAGGCATGTTACTGGCCGCCTGCGTTCCGGCCTTGTGATGTGGCGCACGGGCGCGGCTGTTTTACTTGAGTCCCAGCGGTTTGCCTGCAGGAAGGAGGCGAATCGCCTCCTGCAGACGCCTGGCCTTTGTGTCCTCGCGCTTGGCGGACTCGATCCAGGGAGCTAGCGGTCCTCACCAGCCCAAGAGCTTGCGGTCATCCAGAAAGGAGGCGATCTGGACGAGAGAGGTCAGACTCTGGCCGCGCTTGAAGGCGTGGACGGCGGAGCGGAGCTCGGGCACCGCAGCCGTTCCAGCCCGTCGCCGATAGCTCCGGTACACCGCCCGCATTTCGCGGTAGACCGTTTGCAGTGATCGGACCTCGCGCTCAGCCTCCAAACTGTTCGTGAGCAAAGCGGCGGGTTTGGTCGAGCGCGTCGGCCGGAGATGCTTGTGCTTGGCGTTGGCCGCAGGCGCACGATTGTCGAGGAGCCGCCCGGCCTCCGCGACGTGAGCCCTGACCCGGTCGGTAAGGGTCGACGAGGGGTCTGTCGGATTCAGGTCGGACACCTGCGACGCATCGGTGGTCATCGGACCTACTCAGGTAGGGGAATCAGCCACACCCAACACTGACGCATGGCTGAGCAGCTAAATCTAACCTGATTACACTGTGGCGGGGTCGATCCGTTGGCGGGCTAACGCTTGCGCTTCGCTTGCGGGCGACGAGTGTACGATTCCGCAACTGCATGGCTTCCTTTCGTCGCCATACAGGTCGTGGCGACGGCTTCATCATGCCCTCACCACCGGAAGAAGCACGCCGATCAGCAGACTCGCACCCTCCATCAGGGCGTGCCCGATCGCGAGCGGTACCAAACGGCGAAGTCGCAGATACAAAGGCGTTTGGAAGACCGTGTTTGGTATCGCGGCCAACAGGCGATAAGTCATAACCGCTCGAAGCCGACAAGATCGAACAGGCGGATGCCGTCGCGGCGGGTGAGCCGCCAGAGCAGCGCCAGGCATCCGGCGTCGATCAATGTCCCGTACACCGGCAGCAATGGCTCAGCGTCATGCCATGGAGTCGGCGATGCTCGCAGGGCGAAGACGGCTGCGACAACGGCGTGCGCTCCCACGACACTCCAACGCGGTGCTGCTTGCCAAGTTCGACCACGGCGATACGTTCTCCAACCAGATGAGCGACTCCGCGCTCTTAAGCTGCATCCAAGACTCCGCCAGAACGCAAGACGCCATGGGCCAGGCGGGCAGAACGCGTCCGCGTCGCGGTGTTAATCGTGGATTTCAGGCTGCGTCGCTGGGAGCCTTGCTGGTGATCGGAGCGGCGACGAGCGAAGCTCAGTCCCCGGTCAAGCAGGTCCTGGTGCTGCAAACGTTCGACCGCGGGAACCTGGTTCTCGACCATTTCACCGGCGAGTTTCGGGTGGGCCTCGACCAGCCCGTCGGGAGACCCTTGAACGTCGTTCAGGTCGTGGTGGGCCCGAGGGGGTTTGTCGACGCACCCGAACAAGCCGTCGTCGACTACATCCGATCCATGTTCGCCGATCGGCCGCCCCCGGACCTCATCGTGACGGTCGGCGGCCCCGCGGCTCTATTCGCGCGCAGCCATCGGCGGCAGCTTTTCCCCGAGACGCCGCTCCTTTTCGGTGGCGTGGATGAACGATGGTTCCGCGGCGCGCCGCTTGGCGAGAACGAGAGTGCGGTGGCGGTCGCCAACGATTTTCCTCGGCTCATCGACGACATCCTGCAGGTGCTCCCCGAGACCAGGCAGGTCTTCATGGTGGCCGGGTCAGGACCCATCGGCCGGTTCTGGCAAAAGGAGCTCGAGACCGGGTTCGCTCGATTTCGCGATCGGGTGACGTTCATCTGGTCCGACGAGTTGTCCTTTCCGGATGTCCTGCGCCGCTGCGCGAGCCTTCCAGCCCATTCAGCGATCGTCTATATCACCCTGGGCACGGATGCGCAGGGCGGGACGTACGGGGACGAGCAGGTGCTCTCCGCCCTTCACGCCACGGCGAATGCCCCTCTGTTCGGAGCGCAAAACGCACTGTTGGGCCATGGAATTGTCGGTGGAACGATGCTGTCCATTGACGACCTTGGTCGCCGCACGGGCGACGTGGCCGGTCGCATCCTGAACGGCGAGCCAGCTGAAAGCCTCAGAGTACCGCCACAATCGGCGAGTCAAACAATGTTCGACTGGCGCGAGCTGCGGCGCTGGCACATTCCCGAGAGTCGATTGCCGACTGGAAGCGTCGTGGAGTTTCGGGGCCCGAGCCTGTGGGGTGAATACAAGCGCACAGTTCTGGCCGCGATCGGCGCGCTGCTGTTGCAATCGCTCCTGATCGCGCGACTCCTGTACGAGCGTCGCGCACGGCAGCGGGCCGAGATCGACAGCCGACGCAACTTGGCTCTCGCCGCCGATGCCAACCGCCGCGAGACGATCTCGGCGCTGACTTCGGGGATTGGGCATGAGCTGGGGCAACCGCTCAGTGCGATTGCGGCCAACGCCGAGGCGCTTCAGATGATGGTCACGGCCAAGCACGCGGTGCCCGACACGACAGAGGAGATCCTGGCCGATATCCAGGCGGAAGCCGTCCTCGCCACGCAGATCATCGAACGCCACCGGACCATGCTCCGCAGCCGTCAACTGGACACGAAAGCCGATCGACCTCCACTCCGTGATCGATGAGAGCCTCGCCCTCGTCGCCCACGACCTGCGGGCGCGGCAGATCGAGGCGACCCTCGATCTGTCCTCGACTCCCTGCGTCATCGACGGCGATCTGGTGCTCCTGGAGCAGGTAATCGTCAACCTGGTACGGAACGCCATGGACGCTATGACAGAGACGCCGCCGGGAAGGCGTCTTCTCACGATACGAACTTCGGTCAAGGCCGCGGACGTCGAGATCTCAGTGGGGGACAATGGAACAGGCCTGTCGGCGGACGTCATTGGAACGCTTTTCACACCATTCGTTACGACGAAATCGAATGGCCTCGGGATAGGCCTGACGATCGCTCAGAGGATCGTCGACGCCCATGGCGGGACCATCACCGGCGAGAATCTCAACGGTGGGGCGACATTCACTGTCAGGCTGCCCCGCGGCGCAACGCCCAGGCCTCGCTCAGGACGACGCGCAACAGATCGAGCCTGAACCCACCCTGTCCGCGACCAACCCAGGTTAGTCAGCGCGTTTCTTAGCGGTCGCCTTCGCGGACACTCGCGTGGTTACCTGGCGATTGCCTTTGTGGCTCAGCGTGATGAGGCGCGCCAGGACCTTGGTGTCGACCTCCTTGAGGCGAGGGACATAGAGACATCCCCCGCCCACCTTGTGCGGACCCAGATCCGCGAGGAGGTTCGCATTGGCCTTGAGGCCGCCCATGAGGTAGAGGACGAGGGCTGCCTTCCGCGGGGAAAAGCCGACCGGAAACCAATCGACCACCCGTCCACTGCGACCTTCATAGGTCATTTGCCCATACCCGACAATGCTCGAGCCCCACATTGCGGGCCTCTCGCCGGTGGCCTTTCGGATCAAGGCCGCCAGGGCTTTGGCGTCGCGTTGGCGGTGGGGATCGGGGATCGCCGCGAGGAAGTCGGCGACGCTGGCTTTGGTGCGTTGGGTCTTGTTCTCGGCTATTGGGAATGGTGGGTTTGAAGTGAGCTCCAAAGACAGAGGGGGAGCGCTGTCGTCAGCTTCAGGCAGGTGTCAGGCTGCTGCTTGCACCTGATAGAACTGTGTCATATCCAAAGCAAAATGCACCATCCAGAACCACCAGACGTCCTGCGATCTTTGCAGCACGGCCAGCGCCAACACCCCGACACCAACATCCCCCGACAGTGCGACAAAGTCTCTCACCCCAGCGCCGCTCGCCAGGAGACCCGGGACATGAGCGGCAGCAAAGAGCGATGCTACGACAAGCAGAGTCGGGAGAAGCCCGAGAGCTGCCCGACAACGCACAAACAGCACCGCGATGCTGACATCCTCGAGCAGGACTTGCACGAGGTACGATATGTGCCGGGGTTGATACGTGTGAGCGACCAGATCTGGCCAGGCCTGCAGCCCAGTCCGGACCGAGGCGTAGAGAAGCAGCGCGAGGAATGCCAGAGCAAGGCCGATTCCCACCCGCGACACGACGCGTCGGGTCGGCAGCCACGCGGTCTCCAGCCCTTGGCGTCGGAGGACGAGCAGTAGAGCGACCGGTGAATAGATGAGAAGCTGATTCACCGCGTCCAGGGCGGGACGATGGCGGCTGGTCCCGGGGAGGAGCCAGCCCTTCGAGTATAGGAGCCCCACCCCAATCACGGCGGCCACTGCCACTATCGACCAGCCCACTTCGCGCCAAGGCGACGCAAACACCGGGTCCGGCAGGTCGCGCCAGAGCTGCCCACTCCACCGACGGACGACAAGCCATGCCAGCAGCGCACCGAGGTACGCCACGAAGAGACCGACGTGGTGAGTCATGGGATCACTTCGGCTTGCGCTCATTCGGGAGTCGGCCCACGTCGACGCCCTCAGGTCAGGCAGCGATCAATCGTGGTGAGTGCCTGCTCGATGTCATCCGCGTCATTGTAAAGATGCGGGGAGAATCTCAGGACGCCTCTGCGCGCCGAGACGACGATCCCGGCTTGGTTGAGACGTTCGGCCAGGATCCGCACGTCCATGTCGGCGAACCGGGTGGCGACGATCGAGGAGCGGGCGCCGTCGTCCGTGGGCGACAGAATGTCGGCGTTCCTTTCCCGCAACCCCTCGATAAGGACATCGGCGAGCGTCTTGTTCCTGGAGAAGATCCGCCCGACGTCCAGCCGCAGCAGGTAATCGATCGAGCTGGCAAGACCGGGCGCGCACCCGTAGGCCATGGTGCTGAACTCGAAACGGTGGGCGTTCGGGGGGAGCTTCAGTCGATCGGCACGCAGATCCCACATCGGCTCATGGGATCGGAATCCGACGAGCCCCGGCTCGAGGCGTTCGTGAAGATGGGGCGCGAGATACATCACGGCGACGCCGAAGGGCCCGCACAGCCACTTGTAGGATGCGGTGATCAGCGCGTCGACCCCGAGCGCCCCGACGTCGATCGGGATCCCGCCGGCCGACTGCGTTGCGTCGATTATGAGCAGGGCTCCGTTCCGGTGCGCGGCTTCAGCGAGCCCCGCCACGTCGAGTCGCTGGCCGGTGCTGTAAATCACATCGGAGACGCAGACGACGGCGGTCCGGCGATCGATGAGGCCGATCGGATCGTCGGCCCGATGATTATCGGCCTTGACGTCGGCGAGTCTGACTTCGGCTCCCGTGTGGCGCGCGACGCGCGCCCACGGGTAGATCGTGCTGGGAAACTCGAGGGCGGTGCTGACGATGTTGCTGCCGGCGGTCGGCGCGACGGCCCAGGCAAGGGACGCCAGCAGCTCGGTGGCGCTCGATCCGACCGCGATCTCCTCGGGACGGCAGCTGAACAGGCGCGCGGCCGACGCGTGCAGCGTCGCGAACGCCCGCTCCTCAGCGGCCTCGTCGAAATGGATCGTCCCGTTCTCCGCGAGATCGTGCATCCATTCGACCACCGCCCGCTCCGCGCCGCTGTACATGAGGCAGACCGAGGCGGTGTTGAGATAGACACTCTTCCTGCTCGCGGGAAAATCGTCCGGTGCGACGATGGGGGTCAGGTCGGACAATGCCGTGTCGCCTCCGAATCCATCATCCCTGGAACAGCAGCCGTACCGTCCACACCGCGATGATCATCGCGGCCGCGTCCGCGATGAGGCCCGCCGGCACCGCGTGGCGTGTCTTCCTGATACTCACCGCCCCGAAGTACACCGCGATCACGTAGAAGGTGGTCTCGCTGGACCCGTACATGACGGAGGCCATCTTCACGAAGATCGAGTCCTCCCCGTACTGATTGATCATGTCCACCACCAGCGCCGCCGAGCCGGAGCCCGAGAGCGAGCGAATGATGGCCATCGGCAGCAGCTCGGCCGGGAAGCCGATCAGACCCAGTACCGGATCGAGCGCCCGGGTCAGGGCTTCCATGGCGCCGCTGGCCCGGAACATCGCGATGGCGAAGAGGATCGCGACCAGGTATGGGATGATGCGGACAGCGACCTGGAATCCCTCCTTGGCCCCCTCGACGAAGCTCTCGTAGACCGGCACCCGCTTGTAGAGACCGTAGAGCGGAAAGCCGACCAGGATGAGCGGAAGGACGAAGTACGAGAGCAGGCTGATGGCGTTGCGCGCGGTTTCCATGCTGGCTCAGGCCTTCCGGTTGGGATCGGACGCGCGGTAACCCGGCAGCCTGCCGAGCAGCCTCGCTGCCACGATGGCGACGATGAGCCCCAGCACCGAGGTGATCAGGATCGGGAAGATGAGCGTGTTGATCTGGGTGCCCATGAGTGCCAGAAGCAGGACCGGCGGGACGAGCTGGATGCCGGCCGTGTTGATGGCCATGAGCATGACCATCGAGTTGGTGGCGGTGTCCTCGGAGGGGTTCAGCTTCTGCAACTCCTCCATGGCCTTGATGCCGAACGGTGTGGCGG
The DNA here is from genome assembly GCA_963788625.1 of uncultured Gemmatimonadales bacterium. Classification (GTDB taxonomy): domain Bacteria; phylum Gemmatimonadota; class Gemmatimonadetes; order Gemmatimonadales; family GWC2-71-9; genus DATBGE01. The sequence goes on from CAWBHB010000001.1 coordinate 2,555,765, forward strand.
CGTTGCCCAGCCCGAACACGGTGGCGGTGAGGTTGAGCGCGATCATCCCGAGCGCGGGATGGTCGGCTGGGACTTCGGGAAACAAGGGTCGCAGAATCGGCCGGACCAGCTTCACCAGGGCGAAGACGATGCCCGAGTCCTCGGCGATCTTGAGCAGTCCGAGGAACAGGGACAGCACTCCGACCAGACCGAGGGCGATCTCCGCCCCGGTCTTCGCGAAGTCGATTGCCGCGGAAGCGATGGCGTTCAGCTTCACGAAGCGGACCGGCTCGAACACGACGCCGGCAGTCCCTGCCGGGGGGAGTGAATCCCGTCAGCACGCCCTGCAGCTCCTCGTCGCGCGAACGCGAGACCTTCCCGATCGTGGCGAGCGGCTCGGGGAGCTTGGACCCGGCTGCGAAGCGGAGCTGGGTTCCCTCCTTCGTCTGCAACAGGTAGCCAGGGTAGCTCGGCGCCGGAGCTTGCTCGGTCCGGTAGAAGCTCGCGTACTGGTCCGGCTCGATCCGGATCTCCACCGGCACGCGCCGGGCGGCCGGGTCGTAGCCTTCGGGGAAGGCGAGCTCCACGGGGAGCGGCTGGCCGTTCCGGTACTTGTCCCCGCTGAGGTCGCGGATATCGTAGCCGATGGCGAAGACGAGGCTCGAGATGATCAGGCCTGCCCAGATGTAGTTCAGCATCGACCGGCCGGGGTTGTGGTGGATGGGTGCGCGGGGATGGGAACGAATACGACGGGCGAGTGGGGTCTGGCAAGCGCGCGGCGTGCCCTGTGATTCGGCTCGCGCTCATCTGGGAGTCGGCGCACGTCAACGCCCTCAGGTCAGCCAGCGATCCATCGTCGTGAGTGCCTGCTCGATGTCATCCGCGTCATTGTAAAGATGCGGGGAGAATCTCAGGACGCCTCTGCGCGCCGAGACGACGATCCCGGCTTGGTTGAGACGTTCGGCCAGGATCCGCACGTCCATGTCGGCGAACCGGGTGGCGACGATCGAGGAGCGGGCGCCGTCGTCCGTGGGCGACAGAATGTCGGCGTTCCTTTCCCGCAACCCCTCGATAAGGACATCGGCGAGCGTCTTGTTCCTGGAGAAGATCCGCCCGACGTCCAGCCGCAGCAGGTAATCAATCGAGCTGGCAAGACCGGGCGCGCACCCGTAGGCCATGGTGCTGAACTCGAAACGGTGGGCGTTCGGGGGGAGCTTCAGTCGATCGGCACGCAGATCCCACATCCGCTCATGGGATCGGAATCCGACGAGCCCCGGCTCGAGGCGTTCGTGAAGATGGGGCGCGAGATACATCACGGCGACGCCGAAGGGCCCGCACAGCCACTTGTAGGATGCGGTGATCAGCGCGTCGACCCCGAGCGCCCCGACGTCGATCGGGATCCCGCCGGCCGACTGCGTTGCGTCGATTATGAGCAGGGCTCCGTTCCGGTGCGCGGCTTCAGCGAGCCCCGCCACGTCGAGTCGCTGGCCGGTGCTGTAAATCACATCGGAGACGCAGACGACGGCGGTCCGGCGATCGATCAGGCCGATCGGGTCGTCGGCCCGATGATTATCGGCCTTGATGTCGGCGAGTCTGACTTCGGCTCCCGTGTGGCGCGCGACGCGCGCCCACGGGTAGATCGTGCTGGGAAACTCGAGGGCGGTGCTGACGATGTTGCTGCCGGCGGTCGGCGCGACGGCCCAGGCAAGGGACGCCAGCAGCTCGGTCGCGCTCGATCCGACCGCGATCTCCTCGGGACGGCAGCTGAACAGGCGCGCGGCCGACGCGTGCAGCGTCGCGAACGCCCGCTCCTCAGCGGCCTCGTCGAAATGGATCGTCCCGTTCTCCGCGAGATCGTGCATCCATTCGACCACCGCCCGCTCCGCGCCGCTGTACATGAGGCAGACAGAGGCGGTGTTGAGATAGACACTCTTCCTGCTCGCGGGAAAATCGTCCGGTGCGACGATGGGGGTCAGGTCGGACAATGCAGTGTCGCCTCCGATTCCATACGCCCTTCCTCGCTTAGCATCAGGGTCTGTCCCGAGGATACTCCCTGCCGCACCTCAGCCCGTCAAGAGCGTGCGCCCAGGGAGTCCCGGTGTCCATCCTCCGAATAATCCTACTGCTCCTCCTCCCTCCTCCGGGACCGTTCGCAGCTGGCTCTAGAAAACCCCTCTATCGAGCGTATCGAGACGGGCTTTCATATCGTGGGCTGGCCGGACATGGGCTCCAAGATCTTGAATGCGGGCAAGGTACAAGTGACTGCCTACGGGTCCGGTAACGCTCAGTGCAAGGTGACTGGCTGGGGAAGCACAAGCGCGGACGTGCTGTGCTTCGCCCCGAACGGCGCGCCGGCGGACACCTACAATACGGTGCTGCTCGGGTCGTGATGAGATGAGCAGCAGTCTGAGTCTCGCGGAGTTGTGCCGGAGAGCGGAGTTGTCCGGAGGTGCTTGCACGGCGAACCCGTCGGCGGGCGTGCGTGGCTCGGTCCGGACCGGATTGCGCGTACTCCTGGTGCGGTCCCACAAAGCATCTCAACCAGGAACTACGACCATGACACGCCTGCATCCCCTGTCCCTCGTCCCCGTGGGTCTGTCGACCGGTACCGGCTTCGGTCCGCCGGAGAGGTGGAGCCTGTTCTTCTGCCGGACGGGCGAGGTCTGTCAGTCCGCGGACTTCAACGGCGACGGCCAGTATGACGTCATCGCCTTCAACCACGGGTTGGACGGAGCGAATGCCGTCTATGTCGCCACCGCCAACGGCACGTTCGGCCAGCCGGCCACGGGCTTTACGCCGACGGCGAAAGCCAGCGACTACTTCTGCACGAAGAGCCAGACCTGCGCGGTGGGAGACGTCACGGGGGACCGGAAGGCTGACGTGATCGCCTTCACCCGGGGAACGACTCCGCAGGCATGGGTGGGGATCAGCCTGCCGTGATCCTTCGGTCTCCGGTGTCGCAGTGGAGAACGCGCACCGAAAGCTAGCGCTTGGGGCGCCTCTGGGTCATACGGTGCGATGGCGAGTGGTGTTAGCCTGACGCGCCGGCTGCGGCCCAGGGACGCCGTCGTCCGTAAAGCGCTGGTACCGCTCCTGCGCCGAGGCCATCAGCTCCTGAAAGTGCCGCGTCGGGCGGACGCGCTCGAGGAAACGGTCGTGTCGGGTGAAGTACACATAGTCCACCCAGCCGCGCACCGTGACCGCATGCTCCAGCCAGCTCAGCGCCTGCTCCGCCTCCCCGACCAGCGCGTAGGCCCCGGCCATCAGGTACGACCAGTACTCGTCCGATTCCGCCATCGCGCGCTCCGCCGCGCTCGGCGGCGAGAGCACCGCCTCCCGGTCGCCGGTCAGGCCGCGCCGGAAGCGCACCGCAACCGCCGCCAAGTGATCGTCCGAAGGCTGGTGTTCCAGCCACTCGAACTGGCTCGCCGCCTCGGCCTCGCGCCCCGCGGCCACCAGCGCGATGGCGTCGCAGACCCGGCAGATCGTGCTCCGCGGATCCAGCTCGACCGCCCGTCGGTGCGAGGGCAGCGCCCCGGCGGCGTCGCCGCCCAGCAGGTAACTCAATCCCAGCAGGCAGTGATTGCTGGCCGTCAGCGGGTCCAGCTCGGCCAATCGGGTCAGCACCTCCCGCATGGGGCCGATCCGCCCGCCCAACAGGTACGCCCCGCCCAGCTGGTGCATCGCGTCGGGATTGTTGGGATCGGCGGCGCAGGCCTGGGTCAGCAGCCGAACGGCTTCCCCCGCGTTGCCCCGGCGGTAGGCAACCTGACCCATGATCGATAGACCCTGCGCCGAGCTGGGGTTCAGCTCGAAGGCTCGGCGGGCACAGGCCTCCGCTTCCCGCAGGGTGGTCTCCTCGTCGCCGGCGAGAACCACCGGCGACCACGCGTACACCGTGCCCAGCATCCCATACAGCGCCTCGTGAGGGCCCACCACGGCGAGCCCGTGTTCCGCCAGCGCTCGCGCCGCCGCCATTCCTTCGGCGGTATACCGGTAGTACTCCTGCCGGGCGCGCTGGTAGTACTCGAACGCGCGGAGATTCGCGATCGGACGCTCCGCGATCTCGCGATCCTCCGGTTGCGATAGCGTGATCTGCAGCGCCTCGACGATCTGGCGCGAGAGCCTTTCCTGCAAATCGAACACGTCGTCCACCGTTCCTGCGTATTTCTCGGCCCAGAGGTGGACATCGGTCTCGACGTCGATCAGCTGGGCCGTGATGCGAAGGGCGGAGCCCTCCCGGCGCACGCTCCCCTCCAGCGCGTAGCGGACGTTGAGCTCGCGCCCGATGCGCCGGAGGTCCCAGCCGGTCTCCTTGAGCTTGAGCGACGAGGTCCGGGAGATCACGGTAAGCGCCCGGACCCGGGAGAGGTCGGCGATCACCTCCTCCATCAGGCCGTCCGCGAAGTACGCGTTGTCGGGATCGGGGCTCAGATTGGCGAACGGCAGTACCACGATCGCCTTCTTCGGCGCGACCGCGGGAGCCTCCGGAGACTCCGCCGCCTCCAGGGCCGCCAGGAACTCCAGCACCGTCGCGAACCGGTCCGCCGGAACTTTGGATAGCGCGCGCTCGACCGCCCGTCGCACCGACATCGGCACTCCGGGGCGAATCGTTGTCAGCGGAGGCACCGGGTCGCGCATCTGCCGCGATATCACAGCGAACATGTTGGGCCCGGTGAAGGGCGGCTCACCCGCCAGCAGCTCGTAGAGAACGCAGGCGAGGCTGTACTGGTCCGCCCGGGCGTCGACCTCGCGTTCGCCGCTGGCCTGCTCGGGACTCATGTAGGCGGGGGTCCCCATACTCAGCCCGGGCTCGGTCAGCTGGTTTCCGCCCGCGATGCCCGCGGCACGCGCGATGCCGAAGTCCGCGACCAGGGCGTGGCCCTGCGAGAGCAGGACGTTCTCCGGCTTCACGTCGCGATGAATCAGTCCTTCCCCGTGGGCGTAGTGGAGCGCTTCGCCGGCCTCCCGCACCAGGCGGATCGCCTCCGGGACGGGGAGCGGACCCTCGCGAGTGAGCCGCTGGCGCAGGGTCTCGCCGTCCACATACGGCATCACGTAGAACGGCCGGGGCGGAACCTCATCGGTGGCGCCGGAGTCGAGCAGGGCGAGGATGTGGGGGTGCTGCAGACGCGCGAGGATCTGGATCTCGCGCAGGAAGCGCTGGGCGATTTCGCCAGCTGACGATCTCGGGGCGCAGGATCTTGATCGCGACCGGGCGGTCGTGCTTGCGGTCGCGCGCCAGATACACCACCGCCATCCCGCCCCGGCCCAGCTCTCGGTCGAGCGTGTAGCGCTCGCCCACGGTGATCGGGTTGAGGACGGCTCCCTTACGGCGGCGGAACATGCCGAAAGGTAGGAGGGAACCCGCCGCCAGGCGACTCGAAAGCAGCCTCATACTAGTAAGTCGAACGAGCGGAGCCCGGATCGACATCTCCGGTTCCTACATCGCGTTGACGACGAGGTCGCCGCCTCGAAACCCGCCCGGTCGCCCCGCCCTGCGCACCGCCGGTGCTCGCGATCCCGCAGACCGGGCTATCTTCCAATGTCCTCTATGGGAGCTCCCTGTGGATCCCCAACTCAGTGGATTCGCACTTGGTCTTCTCTTCGCAGCAGCCAAAGTCGGGGCCATTGGCACCATTGGGTTCGCGATCGCGTGGTGGCGGACCTGGCGGAAGCTACAACGCCTTGAACAGGCCCTTCCCGATCCTGGCCGGCTCGATGACCGGCTGGCGAGTCTCGAGCAGACCAGCGATTACATCGGGGCCAAGCTCTCGGAACTGGCGGACACTCAGGCTTTGCTGATACGCCAGCTCAATCCCTCTCTCGACCGCTCAGCCCTGCCCAAGCCCGGGCGTGAGGACGTGAGCGACCCACAGACGCCGCGCACCCCCCATTGAGGAGTTGCTGCAGCATAACGAGCGCGGGTTAGGTGGCAGGGCATTCATCGGGAAGCGAATCTGCGGGGTCTGTTGCCGAATCGGGCGGCGCAAAACGTTGCTGAAATGTGAAGGCGTAGGCCGTCGGTCCCTGGCGCTGGGGCGACGAGTAAACGTGTCCACAACTCTAGGTTCCATATGACCTCTGGGACCCCAACCGGCGTACCTCGGGCCACAAGCGCAGTGCGAAGTAGGCGGCCACCAGGTTGAGTCCCACTGCCCAAGTTGCTGAGGCCAGAGGAGCCCCAAAGAAACCCAACTGGGCGTCCACATTGACACCGATAGCGTTCAGAGCTCCATCACTGGGAGAGGTCGTGGCGATGCCCATACCACCGAAGCCGAATACCACGCCCGTGCCCGAGCTGTTGATTAACCACGTAATCCGTGGCCCGGCTAGGAACAGGTAGCGCCAACCGGCAGTAAAGGACAGTACTTGAGCCAGCTGGACCAGAAACGAGAGTTTGATACCGAACGGTTCACGGAGGACCAACAAGACACCTGCGACTGCGGCCACCGCACCGGCGAACAGCGGGAACAGAATAACAGTGAAATTGACGCTGCCGGGGGCAGAGTCCTTGGGGAGGAAGGCTCCAGCGAGGGCGGCAACGCCTCCAATGAACTGGAAGCTGGCGAGTAGCCTGAGCCAACGTGGCATTGGATCCCCTTGCTGCCTAACGCGCCGTGGATAGCCTGCAACCGCCGCAGGCGGTTGTCGGGTTCATCCACATGTTATGCCGCTGGAACGGGTGACTTCCAGACGCGTCCGCCGCCTAACGGTGACTTGCTGCTTATCTAGGCGCCGCTTCACCTCGCCGAGAGCGGTTATAACCCCTGTCTCCTACTCCGCGCCCGCGCTTTCATTGAGAACTCATGGTAGCCAGGAGACCGTCCTAGCGGAGGCTCAGGATCCGCTTCACCACGAGCTTGAGCTCACCCGCCGTCACCGGATCGCGCCAGTGCGGCCCACCACCGTGATCCGGCGTCCCGAAGTATTCGATGCGCGCGAGCAGCCCCGGATGCTGCGCCTCCACATCGACCATCATGGAATCCACGATCCCTTTGACCTCCGATGCGTGGGCCCGCGTATAGATCAGAAACCGGGTGGGCCGGTCCGCGAAGTACGTGAGGAACGTCTTGAGACCGGGCCGCGCGTCGGTCGAGTCGGACGAGCGAAATGTGGAGTAGTGCATGATGACCAGAGCGGGCCGGAAAGCCAGCAGCTCGTCGTAGCGATGCCACCCCGGCCCTCCCGTCTCCTTCTGCCGCACGATCGGCAGGTCGGCGAGGATGTCGCTGATCACGTCCGCGTTGGTGCCGCTCGCGCGAATCGTTTCCTCGTCGTACACCCGCTCCGGATGCGGCGAGTCCATCATGATCACGAGCGGACGTGCAGCGGGTCCCAGTTTCTGCGACCCCCACACCGCGGCGAGCACGCCGAGCGCGGCGACGACCGCGGCGAGTGCGCGGCGGCGACGCGCCGGCTTCCGCTCGGATTTGCGTGACAGCGCCGCAGCAAACTCCGCCGCCGTGGCAAAGCGGTCTGCGGGCGCCTTGCGCAGTGCCCGGGAGAGCGCCGCACTCACCTGCTCGGGCACCCCGCCGCGGACAACGTCGACATCGGTCGGCGGCGCGGTGAGCACCTTGGCGATGATGGCGCGTGCCGTCGGGCCGGTGTGCGGCGGTTCACCCGCGAGCATCTCGTAGAGCACGGCGCCGAGCGAGTAGACGTCGCTGCGCGCGTCGAGCTCGCGCTCACCGCTCGCCTGCTCCGGGCTCATATACTCCGGCGTGCCGAGGGAGAGTCCCGTCTCCGTCAGCCGGTCGGCCGCACCATGCGCCACCGCGAGCGCGATGCCGAAATCCGCCACCATCGGCTCGCCCTCGTGCAGGAGAATGTTTTCAGGCTTTACGTCGCGGTGAATCACCCCATGGCGATGGGCATAATCGAGCGCACTCGCGACCTGCTGCGTGATGTCCAGCGCGACGTCGAGCGGGAGCTGCTGCTCGCGGTCCAGCTTCTGCCGCAGCGACTCGCCGCGGACATAGGGGACGACGTAGAACAGAAATCCGCCCGCCACGCCCGAGTCGATCAGCGTGAGGATGTGGGGATGATCGAGGCGGGCGGTGATCGCGATCTCACGCAGGAATCGATCGGCGCCGAGCGTGGCGGCGATCTCCGGTCGCAGCACCTTGAGGGCGACCGGCCGGTCGTGCTTCAGGTCATGCGCGAGATAGACGGTCGCCATGCCGCCGCGCCCCAGCTCCCCCTCGATGCGGTATCGGCCCGCGAGGGCGTCGGCCACTGCGGGGCGGTCGATGCTCATGGGCGATAAGCTATGGCCAAAACGAATCTCACGGCACCGCCTGTCGCCCCTCTCGCCACGATAGCACACCGATCGTGCGGTAAATCGCCGCGGGATCGTAGATGACGCCATTCTTCATCACGAGATCGGCGTGCTCGATGTTGCTCATGTCAGCCACCGGATCCCCATCCACGAGCAGTAAGTCCGCGAGATACCCCAGCCGAATCGCGCCGCGACGGTCGGTGCGCTTCGTGACCGTCGCGGCGCCCCAGGTCGCGATCTGCAGCACCCGCGGGTTGGGAATCCCGACCTTGCTGTACAGCTCGAGGCCTGGCAAACCGGCGTTGGCCGGGGCGGCATAACGACCCCGCATAAGCTGCAGGGCCGCGGCGCCCTCGGCAAGCTAGCCTGAGCAGGGATGGTCGTGGGTCCCGTTCTCAACCCGATGGCCGCGCCCTGACAGCTTCATGTCGTAGTTATGCCGCGCGGATTCACATTGTTAGTGCAACACGCCGACGGGTCGAAGAGGCCACCTGGCGCGCAGGTAGACTTCCAATCTCCTCCAAGAGACCGAAGCCTATCATGTGGTACCGCCAGATGACCCCCGCCGAAAGGTACGCCATTGCCCTGGGGCGGCGCGCCGGCCGCTCGCTCGCGGCCATTGCCAAGGAGCTGGGCCGCCACCGCAGCACCGTGAGCCGGGAAGTGTGGCGGAACCGCTCCCCCCGTGACGGAGCGTACCGACCCGTGCTGGCCCAGCGTCAGGCGCAGAACCGTCGGCACCTCAGCCATCGCCGCTGGCGCTTCTCCGTGGCCGACTGGATCCTGATCATGACCCGACTCAGCGAGTACTGGAGTCCCGAACAGATCGCGGGCACGTTCCGCGCGCAGGGGCGGCTCTCCATCAGTCACGAGACCATCTACCGCTTCATCTGGCTCAATTACCGGCGGGGCGGGGACCTCTGGCGGTTCCTGCGCTGCGCCCCGAAACTCAAGCGCAAACGCTACGGGAGCTACGAACGCCGGGGCCGCCTGGCCGGCAAACGTCCCTTGGCGGACCGCCCCGCCATCGTCGACGCCCGCCAACGGATCGGCGATTGGGAGATCGATACCATGGCCGGCGCCGGCACCAAGGCCTGCGTCCTCAGCCTGGTCGAGCGGAAGACGGGGCTGCTCCTGCTCGGCAAGCTGGCCACTCGCACCGCGGCGGCGATCCGGCGCCGGGCCATCCAGCTGCTGCAGGCGCAGCGCCGCCGGGTGTGGACGATCACCGCCGATAACGGCACCGAGTTCCACCAGTACGAACCGATTGAGCAGGCCACCCGGTCCCACTTCTACTTCGCGCCGCCGTACCAGGCCTGGGCGCGCGGCACCTGCGAAAACACCAACGGCCTCGTCCGCCAGTACCTGCCCAAGGCCGCGACCTCAAGGGGCTCACCCAAGCGGACTGCACGGCCATTGCCCAGCAGCTCAATCAGCGACCGCGCAAGCGGCATCGCTACCGGACCCCGGAGGAATGCTATGAGTGAAATGCCGACGTGGTGCAGTTCGAGGTTGAATTCACACCGCGCTGCATTCACTTCGCCGCGTCGTACCCGAGAGACGAGGACAACTCGCGGTGGGCGTTGGCTTGGGCAAGCAACTCACGGGCCTTCTGTTCGAAGGTGGCGACGGCGTCGGCGCCGGCAGGCCAGCGCAGCGGGGGCTCTGGTTGGCTCGCAAGCTGCACGAGCGCCTTGGCGAGCTTCGCGGGGTCGCCTCCCTGCAAGCCGCTCATCCGCTTCCATCCCGTAACGTTCTGTCTCGACTTCTCCGCATAGTCTTCGATCGAGGGCTCCGGGTACTTGGTTGACTCCTCGGTGAGCAACTCGGTGCGGAAGAAGCCGGGCTCGACGAGCATGGTGCGGATACCGAACGGCGCAATCTCGGGGGTCAGCGACTCCATCCAGCCTTCGACCCCGAATTTCGCCGCCGCGTAGGCCGAGGCGAACGCGACTCCGGCCACACCCGCCGTCGACGACATCGTTACCACGAGCCCGCGGCGCTGGGCCCGCATGACGGGCAGCACGGCTCGGGTGACGTTCATCGGGCCGAACAGGTTGGTTTCGACCTGGGCCCTGAAGTCCTCCGTGGGCAGCTCCTCAAAGAACCCTGCGTAGAAGTTACCGGCGTTGTTGACGAGGACGTCGATACGGCCGAAGCGCTCAATGGTGGCGGCCACCGCGGCCTTCGCGTCCGCTTGCCGTGTGATGTCGAGCTTGACGACCATCAGGTCATCCGCTTCTCCGACGGATTTACAGACGGCATCGGGGTTGCGGCCGCTCGCGACGACGGCGTGGCCTCTGGCGAGCGCCGCCATCACGATGTCGACACCCATGCCGCGGGCGGCACCTGTGACGAACCAGACGTTCTGGGTACTCATGGTGTTCCGATCAATGTGCTGGAGAGCAGCGGCATAACGCCCGCGCTTCACCTGCGGGCGACGAGTGTACGAGTCAACAATTAGAGGGCTTCCTTGGAAACCAGCGCCCGACAGGTGCAAGCGCTGGTTAGGCGGCTGCGTCAAAGCCCAAACTGCCGCAGGTGATGGTCTGTGTGCAGGTAGGCGTAGCGCATCCAGTCGCCCCGGGCCATGCGACCAAAAGCCGGATGGGCGTCGACTAGGCTCTGTCCCGGCGTTGCCAGTTGACGAAGGAGAGCGATCGCTCGGTCGCGGTCATGTGCGAACGCCGCCGCGTCGACAACGTTTGCGGCCGGCTCGGCGCCTGATTTGATGCCGCGGGGCGTGCGCGGCAGCAAGTACAGCGCGATGAACCGAACGAGGCCCCTGGGTCCAGGACGTGGGGTCGCCGAGAAAGGGCGCTGGCCAAGTGCCGCTGCGGTTGCGTCGCCAATATGGACGAGCATTTGATGAATACTCATTGTCCCCCAGCAGCGGGAACAGTCAGGCGCGGCGCGACCGATTCGCGCCACAAGAGAGCCAAGGACTGCGGTCTCAGCAATGTTTCGCCGCATGGGATCCCGGTGGAATTGATCGCAGCCGGCTAACTAATACTTCACTTGCATGCGTACCCCTCCACAATCCCCGATCCATCCCCCGATGCAGAATATGACACCGCAAAGAGACCGCCAGAGCCACCACGATAACCACCGGCCACGACCAGCTTTTGTGCCGATTTAGCCGAGAGCCCTAGGACAATATGAACCAGCGAGGAAGCACTTAAATAACCTCACCCCGCCCACAGCCTCACCGCCGGTCCGCCGGACTCCCCAACAAGAGGAATAAGCGGGTCAGGCTCAGTCTGGCTCGACCGGCCAGGGGACGACATGGCTGGAGGTCAGAACCACCTCACAAGTCGGGCATTTAGTAACACCCAGCTCCTTGCTCGGGAGGACCCGCCAGCAGCCGGCATGCCAGTGCCGAGGACCCCAGGTTCCACAATGGGGACAACGTACGCCCTGGGGGAGGTGACCCATGCAAGTGTGGACGGTCATCAGGCAGCGGTACGCCGACGTCCCGTCAGCCTCCTGCCAGCAACCGCAGACTTTGCAGGCCCGGTACTTTCGCTGTGCGCCGGTAGCTGGGGGTATTCCGACCGGGTGATAGCACGCGTCGTGACCGCAGTTGGGACAGGTAAGCCGCTGCCCGCGCGCCTCTGCCTCGCGCTCCCTATGCCAGTCGGCTACCGCATAACCGGGGATCTCGTGGAGCTTCATGAAGAACTGACGGTGCGCATCGACCTATTGGTTCAACAACCCCTCGTTCCCATTCCCCGTCTCCCGCTTCTCAGCCCGCCCCCTCCCAGATATCGTCCAGCCACGCCGCGAAGAACCGCCGGTGCGCATCACATAAACAGTTGCGATTGAGCTGATCCGGACACTGGGCAATGATCGCCAGCGTGGGCTCGGCCTGCTCCGGCTTGAGCGGTCCGCTGTACGACACCTCGTCCTGGCCACCGCCGACGTCCCGATAGACAGCGAGGGTGTACTGACCACAGGAGGGACAACGAAAATACGCCTCGGTGTACGCGGCGCCCATAAGGCCGCCCCGAATCACCGCGGTGCTCTTGGCAATCGGTTCGTGGCAGGCGAGACACTGGACCATCGTTGCCCCTCTTGCGGCCGGCAGCCGTCAGCCGTCGGCGTTTTCACACGGCCGTCAGTTCAATCTAGTTGCCATCGGTGAACTATGCCCTTCAACGGCTAACGGCTAACAGCTAACAGCTAACAGCTGACAGCTGACGGCTGACGGCTGACGGCTAACGGCTGACGGCTGGCGGCCGCTGTCATGTCCCCCACGGCGCGGTCGTTAGCTTCTTCCACCGCTCCTTATACAGCAAACGCCGCCACCACGAGGGCTTAGGCTGGAGCGACTTGAGAACGGTACCTTCCCATCCCTTCGCGGTGTCCACCGAAATGATCGCAGCGAAGGATCGGCCGCCGATCAACCGACCCAGCGACTTGGCCTGCACGTGAAGGAAATGGGCGGCCGCCGTGGTTCCCAGGTCGCTCAGCCCCATCACGACCCAGCAGCTCCGTCCGCTTGCGGGATGGCGTCCCTTGTAGATCAGACCGAAGTCGACCCCCTCCTTGGCTTCGAACAACTCGGGCGCAAGGAGACTCTTGAAGGCGGCCGGCTGCTGGCGCACGGCCACCAGCTTGGGCTCGCAGGCGTCGAGCATCTGCAGTGACTTGTAGTGCGGCCCGATCGCGATCGCGTCTTCGCTCCAGGCCTGGCGACCGGGCTCTCCCGACAGCAAGGAGAAGCTGATCCGGCTATTCGTCACCAGCACCAGCTGCAGCAGATCGGCGACCGCGCGCACATCGGAGACGGTGTGGAGTTCGGGAATCTTCGCCCACTTGAGGACGGTGACTCCGGACGCCGGATTCCGGGGATCCTCCGGAGCCCGGGAGAACAGTTCGTTGTTGGGAACGAACAGGCCGCGCAGGTAGAAAACGGCGGTCGCCTGCTTGGTGGCAAAGCTGCCGAGCAGCGCCCGGACGGATGGGTCGCTGCGCCAGTTCCACACCGCCAGGCCGAGCAGGCCCAGGGCGAGACAAGCCAGACCGGCGATCAGCAGGGGATTGGACCAGTCGAGAACCGGCATGGTCAGATTCGCGGCTCCGCCATAAGGGCCAGGGTGTTGCCTTCGCTGTCGTCGAAGAACGCCATCCACACTTCGCGATCGGCCAGCCGCGCGATGAGGTGCGGCTCCTTCCGAAAGGTGACGCCGCGCGCAACCAGCAGACGATGCATCTCCTTGATGTCGTCCACCGCGAAATACAGAATCGAACCGGGATGATCGAATTCCTTGTCGAGCGGTACATCAAGCAGGAGCCGGACGCCGTTGCAGTCGAAGAACGCCAGCTGGGGCGGGGCGGTGAAGAGGAACTTGAGGCCGAGGGTGTCGCGGTAGAACCGGATCGCGCGATCCAGGTCCTGGGTCCGCATGGCGATCTGGCCGATACGCGAAAGTCCGCCGCTGTCCGTCATGAGTCCCTCCATGTCGCAGCCGAACCCGCGATCACATTCCTGGCGGCTTGTACTCGCTGATCGTGCCGAATTGCTGGAAGCCGAGCCGGCGATAGACTCCGACGCCATCGGGCGCTGCCTGCAGGATGGCGACTCGTTGGTCCGCCTCCCAGGCGTCGCGCAGGGGTCGAGCGGTCAGCGCCGAACCATAGCCCCGCCGGCGGTACGCGGCCAAGGTCGAGATGCCATACAGCCCGACCACACCGCCACCCACCGTCAGCTCCGCCGTCGCGACCGGAACACCATCCAGGTATCCCAGGTAGAGCCACAGGGGACTCGCCGGTGCAGCAGGACCGGTGCGCCGCGGGCATAGAACTCTACCACCAGCTCATCGGGCGGGGTCCAGTTGGCGGCGTTGATCCTGGCGTACTCCCCAAGCTCCTCGGCACTGCTCACCCTGCGGATCGAGAGTCCATTCGGTGCGAGATCTATGCCGGGTGGGGCCTCCAGCTCGAGGACCATGGCCAGCTCCGACTCCGTCGGCTCCAACCCGGCCTTCTCCAGCCGCTCCCCCAGGTCACCGGGCTGATCGCCCGGCCCGACCCACCAGGAAAAGGGGTGCGACCGCTCGGCAAACCAGTCGAGTGCGTCGCGAATCGCAGCGGCAGCCGAATCCCGCTCCAGTCGAGCGTGGCAGACGGCATTGAATGTGTCACAGGGGAGGCCGCTGTCGGTCAGGACCAGCGATTCCGACCGGCGTACCCGCATGCCGGCCGTCTGCTGCTGAACCCAGGTGAAGTGGGTCGCGAGATTGGCGTCGGCCGCCGCAGCCAGCGAGGTGGTCATGGGGAGTGATGAGGGAGAAGTTCCGAGTTCCGAGTTCCGAGTTCCCAGTTCCGAGTTCCGAGTGTTCGACTCGGTACCCATCAGCACTCAGACTTCAGTCCTCGTGATCCTTCTCCGACCCACAGCCAATGCCATGCTCGGAGCTCAACCAACTTGACACTCGGAACTCGGAACTCGGAACTAGACAGTAGCTCTCGTCCGATCCATCGTCCCCCGTTCCGCCAGCGAGGACTGCGCCGCGGCCAGCCGGGCGATGGGGACCCGGTAAGGAGAACAGCTGACGTAGTTCATGCCGAGGGCATCGAAGAAGGCCACCGATCGGGGCTCTCCGCCATGCTCGCCGCAGATGCCGAGCTTGAGATCCTGCCGGGTCTTCCGCCCCAGCTCGCAGGCCATCTGGATCAGCTTGCCGACTCCACCGATGTCCAGCACCTGGAACGGATCATCCTCGAGGATGTTGTGCTCCAGGTAGTAGGGCAGGAACCGGCCGGCGTCGTCGCGGGAGAGACCCCAGGTGGTCTGGGTGAGGTCGTTGGTGCCGAAGGAGAAGAACTGCGCCTCGCGCGCGATCTCGTCGGCGGTGAGGGCGGCGCGGGGCAGCTCGATCATGGTGCCGAGCAGATAGGGAACGGTGAGCTGCTTCTCCCGGAAGACCTGCTCCGCGACTTCCCGCACGATGAGCGCCTGCTTGCGGAACTCGACCACGTTGGCGGTGAGCGGGATCATCACCTCGGGCATCACTCGGCCCTTGCGGGACGCCACGGCACAAGCCGCCTCGAAGATGGCGCGGGCCTGCATCATGCTGATCTCGGGATAGATGATGCCCAGCCGGCAGCCGCGGAGTCCCAGCATCGGGTTGGTCTCCTGCAGTGCGAGCACGCTCGCGGCGACCTCTTCCGGTTTGCGGCCCAGGGCCTTGGCCAACGCTTCGATCTCGTGCTTCTCCTTGGGGAGGAACTCGTGGAGCGGCGGATCGAGCAGCCGGATGCAGACCGGATAGCCCTCCATCGCGCGGAAGATGGCCTCGAAGTCTCCCCGCTGCATCGGCAGCAGCTTGGCCAGCGCCTTCTTGCGACCCTCGCCGTCCTGGGCCAGGATCATCTCCCGCATCGCGATCAGCCGGTCTCCTTCGAAGAACATGTGCTCGGTGCGACAGAGCCCGATGCCCTCGGCGCCGAAGTCACGGCCCCGATGCGCGTCGGCCGGGGTGTCGGCGTTCACCCGGACCCGGAGGTGGCGGACCTTGTCGGCCCACTGCATGAGCCGGGTGAAGTTCCCCGACAGCTCGGGAGAGACCAGATTCGCTTGACCGGCGTACACCCGTCCGCTGCCGCCGTCAATCGTGATCCACTCGCCTTGCTTCACCGTGCGGCCATTCACCGAGAACTGCAGCTCCTGCTCGTTGACCTCGAGCTTCTGCGGCGCTCGCGACGCAGGGCTTCCCGATGCCGCGTGCCACCACGGCCGCGTGACTCGTCATGCCGCCCCGCGCCGTGAGGATCGCCTTCGCGGCGACCATGCCGTGGAAGTCTTCGGGACTCGTCTCCCGGCGCACCAGGATTACCGACTCGCCCTTCCGGCCCAGTTGCTCCGCGAGATCGGCGTCGAAGACCGCGGTGCCCGAGGCGGCGCCGGGTGAGGCGGGAAGTCCGGTGGTGAGCAGGTCGAGATGGGCCTTGGGGTCGATGGCGGGATGGAGCAGCTGGTTGAGATCGTTGGGCGGGATCCGCGCGACGGCCTCGTCCTCGCTGATGGCACCCTCGTCCACCATCTCGCAGGCGATGCGGACCGCGGCCTGACCGGAACGCTGCGCCCGGCGGGTCTGCAGCATGTAGCAGCTTGCCGCGCTCGATGGTGAACTCCATGTCCTGCACATCGCGGAAGTGACGCTCCAGGATCCGCGCCAGCCGGTCCAGTTCGGCGTAGGCCTGGGGCATCGCGTCCTTGAGGCGGGCGATCGGCTCCACGTCCCGGGTGCCGGAGACGACGTCCTCGCCCTGGGCGTTGAGCAGGTACTCGCCGTAGAGCAGCCTCTCGCCGGTCGAGGGGTCCCGGGTGAACGCGACTCCGGTCCCTGAGTCCTCGCCCGATGTTTCCGAAGACCATGGTCACCACGTTCACCGCGGTTCCCATGCTGTCGGGAATGTCGTGCAGCTTCCGGTAGTCGATCGCGCGCCGGGTGTTCCAGCTCTCGAAGACCGCGGCGATCGCGCCCCAGAGCTGCTCCATCGGATCGTCGGGGAAGGGCCGCCCGGTTTCCTTCTCGACGTGCTTCTTCATCTCCTGCACCAGCGCGAGGATTTCCTCGGCGGGGAGGTCGATGTCGCGCACCGCCTTGTGCTGCTTCTTCCGGGCCTCGAGCAGGTGCTCGAAGGGCGCCTTGGGCAGATCGAACACCACCGTCGCGTACATCTGCACGAAGCGACGGTAGGAGTCGTAGGCGAAGTGCGGGTTGCTTGCTCTCCTGGCGCAGTCCCTCGACCGTCGCGTCGTTGAGGCCGAGGTTCAGGATGGTCTCCATCATCCCGGGCATCGAGACCGCGGCGCCCGAGCGTACCGAGACGCAGCAGCGGACGCTCTGCTGCCGCCGAAGTGCCGGTTGGTTGCCGCTTCGAGCCGCTGGAGACTGGTCTCGACCTGGGAGCGAAGCCAGGGCGGGAACTGACGGGTCTCGAGATAGGTGATGCAGAGCGATGCGGCGATGGTGAACCCGGGCGGAACCGGAATGCCGAGGTTGGTCATCTCGGCGAGACCGGCACCTTTCCCTCCCAGCACGTCCTTCATGGCGGCGGTGCCGTCGGCGCGGCCCTGCCCGAAGAAATAGACTACCGGCTGGGAGTAGGTTCCGCTCATGCGGTCGTCACGATAGAAGGGGCGGCGTGTCTGCACCTGGACCAGCTCTTCGGAGATCGGAGTGGGGTAGTGGCCCGAGAAGCAGGCATCGCAGAACTCGTTCCGCGGTCCGGCGGCGCGCAGCATGCCCTCGAGCGACAGGTAGCCCAGGGTATCGACGCCGAGGTAGTCCCGGATCTCCTCGATGGAGTGGGTCGCGCCGATCAGCTCCTCGCGGGTCGGCGTGTCGATCCCGTAGTGGCAGGGCCCGGTGATCGGCGGCGACGCGAGCCGCAGGTGCACCTCGCGGGCGCCTGCGGCGCGGATCATCTGCACCAGCCCCTTGCTGGTGGTGCCGCGGACCAGGCTGTCGTCCACCATCACCACGGAGCGGCCCTCGATCACGTCACGCACCGGGTTGAACTTGATCTTCACCTTGGCAACCCGCAACGCCTGGGTCGGATTGATGAAGGTCCGGCCCACGTAGTGGTTGCGGATCAATCCGTTCTCCAGCTTGATGCCGGAGACCTCGGCGAATCCGAGCGCCATCGCGTTGGCGCTGTCCGGAACGCTGAAGACCACCTCAGCGCCCGGGAGTCGGATGTTCCTGCGCCAGCTCCCGTCCCAGCTCGCGTCGCACCCGGTCCACCGACTCGCCGAACACCCGCGAGTCGGGCCGGGCGAAGTAGACCAGCTCGAACACGCAGCGGCTGATCGGCCGGGGCCGGAGCCGCGGCAGTTCGGTGATCTGTCCTTCTTCGATCTTGAGGAATTGGCCGGGCTCCATCTCGCAGACCATCTGGGCGCCCACCAGGTCCAGCGCACAGGTCTCCGAGGCGATGACCACACCGCCACCGAGCCGGCCCAGCACCGCGGGACGGAAGCCGCGCGAATCGATTACCGCGTAGATCGTGCGACCCACGCTCATCAGCAGGGTGTAGGCACCTTCCGCCTGTTCCAGCGCCTCGCGGATCTGTTCCTCCGGCGTGCGCTTCTTCGAGCGGGCGATGAGATGCAGCAGGACCTCGGTGTCCGTCGTCGTGGTGAAGATGGCGCCCTGGTCCGCCAGCTCCCGCCGCAGCTCCGGCGCGTTGGTCAGGTTGCCGTTGTGCGCGATGGTGAGCGGGCCGCCCCGGTAGTCGATGAGCAGCGGCTGGGCGTTGGCCAGCACCGAGCTTCCCGCGGTGGAGTACCGGGTGTGCCCGACGGCGACATCGCCCAGGCAGCGCTGGAGAGAGGAATCGGTGAAGTTCTCCGAGACCAACCCCATCCCGCGGTGCGCACGGGCTCGGCCGTGCTCGTCGATGGCGACGATGCCGGCACTCTCCTGGCCACGATGCTGCAGGGCGTACAGCCCCATATACGTGAGCCGCGCCGCGTCAGGTACCCCGGAGACTCCGAAGATGCCGCACATGTTTACGGGTCAGACCTCGCTCGGTTGAGCTTGTCGATGGTCAATGGTCAATGGACGACCACTATTCGTCGACTGCAACCGACCATCTCTCTTGACCATCGACTCATCGACTACGTCGACCATCGACTACTCCTACTGTCATCCCGACATCTTCCACCGCACCTCGTGCCCCATCCGCCGCGGGATCGCCGTCATGTAGGTCTCCCGCAGCGCAGCGATGGGCCAGCGATACGTGGCCTGGCTCGTCGTGATCGCCAGCTCGCCGTTCGTTTCTCCGACGAAGCCCGCCGGGTGCAACGGAATCTTGTGCTCCTCCGCCAGCATCCGGATCGCGCCCTCCCTGGCTGGATCGCAGGAGATGACGACGCGGCCGTGGTCTTCGCCGTATAAGAGGCCAGCGTCGGTCGGGGCGGTCAGGGCGGTCAGGACGGTCGCTGCTTGCGGAGTGTCGTCCGCCCCGTCCGCCATGTCCGCCACGTTCGCCGAGAATATTTGCAAGTCCACCGCAGCCCCAAGCCCGCTCGCCGCGTAAGGCCCGCCGATCGCGGCCTCGGCCAGGGTTACCGCAAGCCCGCCGGTCGAACAATCATGCGCCGAGCGGAGCAGCTTCTTCCGGGCCGCCGCGGCCAGGAAATGCTGGAGCGCGCCGCTCGGCGTCCAGATCCACCGGGGCGGGCTCGCCTCCCACAAAGTCATGCAGCTCAACCCAGTAGGCCGATCCGCCGAGCCGCCCCGCCGTCTTGCCGAGGAGGAAGATCCGGTCTCCGGCCTGCTGGAAGTGGCTGCCCACCTTGAAGTCTAACTTTTCGAGCAAGCCCACCATCCCGATCGTCGGGGTCGGGTCCACCGCCCCCGTGGGGCTTTCATTATAGAAGGAGACATTCCCGCCGGTTACCGGGGTCTCGAAGGCCCGGCAGGCGTCGGCAATCCCGCGGCAGGCCTCCTTGAACTGGTAGAAGACTTCCGGCTTCTCCGGGTTCCCGAAGTTGAGGCAGTCGGTGACGCCAAGCGGTACCGCGCCGGTGCAGGCGATGTTGCGGGCCGACTCGGCGACCGCGGCCTTGCCCCCCTCGTAGGGGTCGAGCGCGAGTAACCGGGAGTTGCAGTCCACCGTGACGGCGAGTCCGAAGTCGGTCTCGTCCACCCGCAGCACGCCGGCGTCGCTGCCGGGGCCTAAGAGTGTGGAAGCCTGCACCGTGGAATCGTATTGCTCGAACACCCAGCGCTTGCTCGCGATGCTCGGGCTGTCGAGGAGGATGGGGAGGGACTCGTGGAGATCCGCCTTTGGGCGGCTCGGCGGCTCGGCGGCTCGGCGGCTCGGCAGGGAAGGGGATTCCTTCGCTTCCGACTCGTAGATCGGGCAGTCGTCCACAAGGCGCTGACCGGGAATCTCAGCGACCACGATTCCGTTGTGCCTGATCCGGAACATGCCGTCGTCGGTCACCCGACCCACCACCGCCGCTTCCAGCTCCCATTTGGCGCAGACCGCCTGCACCTCCTTGAGCCGGCTGGGCTCCGCCACGACCAACATCCGCTCCTGGGACTCGCTGAGCATGATCTCGTAGGGGGTCATGCCCTTTTCGCGAACCGGGACCTTGTCGGTCTCCACTTCGACCCCGACGCCGCCCCGTGCCGCCATCTCGGCGGATGAGCTGGTCAGGCCGGCGGCGCCCATGTCCTGGATGGCGACGATCAGGTTCTTCTCGATCAGCTCGAGAGTCGCCTCGAGCAGCAGCTTCTCGGTGAACGGGTCGCCCACCTGGACCTGGGGGCGCCGAGCCTCGCTCTTCTCCGACAGGTCCTCCGAGGCGAAACTCGCGCCGTGAATCCCGTCCCGACCGGTGCGGCGAGCCGACGGCGATGAGAATGTTGCCGACGCCTTCCGCCTTGGCCCGGATCAGGTCCTTCTCCTTTAATAGTCCCACGCACATCGCATTGACCAGCGGATTGCCGCTGTACCCCGGGGCGAAATCCACCTCGCCGCCCAGGGTCGGCACGCCGACGCAGTTCCCGTAGTCGCCCACGCCCTTCACCACTCCGGCGAAGAGATAGCGGTTCCGTGCCGAGTCGAGCGGCCCGAAGCGGAGGCTGTTGAGCACCGCCACCGGACGCGCGCCCATGGTGAACACGTCGCGGAGAATGCCGCCTACTCCGGTGGCCGCGCCCTGGTAGGGCTCCACCGCCGAGGGGTGGTTGTGCGACTCGATCTTGAAGGCGACGGCCCAGCCCTGGGGGAGCCGCAGCACTCCGGCGTTCTCGCCCGGTCCCTGAACCACCAGTGGGCCGGTGGTCGGGAAGGTGCGGAGAATCGGCTTGGAGTGTTTGTACGAGCAATGCTCCGACCAGAGCGCCGAGAAGATCCCCAACTCCGTGAGGGTCGGGGTGCGGCCCAGCATCTCGAGGATGCGGCCGTACTCCAGCTCAT
The DNA here is from genome assembly GCA_963788625.1 of uncultured Gemmatimonadales bacterium. Lineage (GTDB taxonomy): Bacteria > Gemmatimonadota > Gemmatimonadetes > Gemmatimonadales > GWC2-71-9 > DATBGE01. Next base: position 2,576,976 of record CAWBHB010000001.1, read on the forward strand.
TCAGGTTGTGCTCGCGCACGACCTCCGGCGTAACCGGACGTTCGCCGGGGAAGGGATGGGCGGGAGCGGACCTGGAGGCTACGCCGGCGTCGGCCATGGTGAGCGGGTCTGGGTGACGAGTCAGTAGGTGTCCTTGGGGCTGGGCTTCTTTCCGAACGCGCCCATCACGTCATCCATGATCCGGAAGACGAGGCCCTTGTCGTAGTGGGCAAGGATCGCCCGCACTTCACCGTAGTCGAACCAGGAGCCCTTGCAGTCCTCGCAGGTCTCGATCTCGATGCCGTGGAGGGTGCGGGTCTTGAGATGCCCTCCGCACTTCGGGCACCGCATGTGGTGCAAGCGACGCTCCTCATCCCGGGCGCGCGCCTCCTCCTGTTGCCGCCGCCGCTGCAACCGCTCGGCGTCGAGCTTGACGAAATATTCGTCCTCGTTCTTGCTGGGCTTAGTCTTGTCGGACATAGGCTCAATCGATAATGGTTAGCTCAGGTTTAGGAGCCATCAGCCATCAGCCATCAGCGGGTCCTTGTTTCTGACGGCTGACGGCTGCCGGTTTCACGGCGCCGTGGGCGCCACATTCGTCGGCTCCGGCTTCCGGTCCGGGGGCGAAGAGGAGACACCCTCGTAGGTCCGGCCCTGGGCTCGCACGATGGCATCCACGACCTGGTCCTTCTCCAGGATCACCACATCATAGGTGCCGCAGGTCTTGAGACACCCATTGGTGTAGAACATGTAGCTGTAGTCCCCGATCTTCCTTACGGTCAGCGGCTCGCCCCATGCGGCGCGGACATCGGCCTCGGACTGTCCCGGCTTGATCGACTGGGCGGACAGGGAAGGCGGGGCAGCCAGGGCGATCAAGCCCGAGCACCAGCGCGGGAAGGCAACGAACCTCATCCCGGCCGAGAGCGTGATGCGCATGGCTGATCTCCTCGGGTCGTCGTGGGTCTCAGGTCTTGAGTCTTGAGTCTCGCATCCTACGTACTCCCTTGGCCACCTCAGGTCCCTCGCTCGGCTCGGGATGAGGTACTTGTGCGGGACGTTCGCAGTGCCTCATCTCCCGTCTCCCGTCTCCCGTCTCCCGTCTCCCGTTCACCGTTCACCATTCACCGTTCACCACCACTCACCTTCGCTCCCACTTCCGCCACCGCCGACGTGAAGAACCCCAGCCCGTCGGTGTTGCCGATCGCGGGATCTGACGCGCGGTCGGGGTGCGGCATCAGGCCCGCCACATTCCCTTCGTCGTTCACGATACCGGCGATCTGATTCAGCGAACCGTTGATCTCTTCCATTGGGGCGCCGCCGTCCCGGTTCACGTAGCGCACGATAACGCGCCCTTCGGCCTCGAGCCGGTGAAGGGTTTCTCTATCGGCCACGAAGCGGCCGTCTCCATGGGCCACGGGCATCTTCAGCACCTGGCCCACCGAGTACTGATTGGTGAACGCGGTGTTGGTCTGCTCCACCCTGAGCCACACCGGGCGGGAGATAAAGCTGAGCCGGCTGTTTCGCATCAACGCACCGGGGAGTAGACCCGCCTCGCAAAGAATCTGGAACCCGTTGCAGATGCCCAGGACCGGGCCGCCTTCCCGCGCGAAGCGCTGCACCGCCGCCATGATGGGGCTGAATCGGGCAATGGCGCCCGAGCGAAGGTAGTCGCCATAGCTGAAGCCGCCGGGGAGCATCACCACGTCGGCGCCCTGCAGGTCGGTTTCGCGGTGCCAGACGTAGTAGGGCTCCGCACCCGCGGCTGCTGCCGACCGGAACGTGTCGGCGTCGCAGTTGCTGCCAGGGAACTGTACCACCGCGACTCGGCGCATCAGGCCTCGACCTCCACCAGATAGTCCTCGGTAACCGGGTTGGCGAGCAGTTTGTCGCACATCACCCGGGCTCGGGCCTTGGCGTCCGCCGCATTCGCCGCCTTTACCTCGAGCTCGATCGCTTTCCCGATCCGGACGTTGGATGCTTCCTCGAAGCCCAGGGCGGAGAGCGCGTGCTCCACGGCCTGGCCCTGGGGATCCAGCAGGCCGGCGCGGGGAACCACTCTCACGTGCAGGCGGAACGTCGTCATGTATCGTCTCCTCTTGGCGTTCGCTCTTCCCCTGCGCGACGCGGAGCGGTGAGCCGCGGACCACGCGACAAGTCGGATTCGGACTCCACCACGGCCGGATGCCAGTCTCCCCGATCGAGGAAGCCGAACAGGACGGCGCGCCCAACACCGAAGGTCAGGTAGGTGAGTCCCAGCGGGAAGAGGAAGTGGGACGGCACCCAGAGACTCATGACCAGGATCACCACGTGAAGCAGCAGACCAAGGATTCCCTTGATGGTCCGGAATCCGATGGCGGGGAAGCGGGGATACTTGATGTTGCTGACCATCAGCAGCGAGAGCAGCACCATCAGGATGGCGAGACCCTGCCGCTGAAGATTGAGATAGGCCAGCGACGCCTGGTACCACGGCGTCTGGCTGAACGGGTAATAGACCGCGAGCGTCATTCCCGCCGAAGGCGAGGGCATCCCGGTGAACCACCCCGGTTTGTCGGTGGCGTGGGAGACGTTGTACCGGGCCAGCCGGACAGCCACCGCCACCACGTACAGATAGCAGAGAATCCAGCCGAACCTTCCTCCTTCGCTGAACTCCAGGAAGTACATGATCATGGCGGGTGCGACGCCGAAGGAGATTACATCCACCAGGGAATCCAGCTCGGCCCCGAAGCGGGTACCGGTCTTGGAGAGCCGGGCGACCCGCCCATCCAGCATGTCGAGCACGCCGGAGAACATCACGAACCAGGCCGCCCACACGAAGTTCTTGTTGTAGGCGGAGACCATGGCCCAGAATCCGAAGAAGAGATTGCCCAGGGTAAGCGCGCTCGGCACCACGACAACCACCTTTCGGGTGTCGGGGCGTCGCAACCCACCGCGTGAGGGCATCAATCCCATTCGGCCACCTTGCTCAAACCGGCCCGGGTCTTCTGTCCGGTCTGGACCAGAATCCGCGCGGCCACCGGTATAAAGATATCCACCCGGGAACCGAACCGGATGATTCCCATTCGGTCTCCCTGATGCACTACCGTTCCCACCTCGTGATCGGTCACGATCCGCCTCGCGACCAGCCCGGCTATCTGCCGAACCAGCAGTTTCCCCCGCGGGGTTTCGATTCCCACCGCGCTCTGCTCGTTCTCCAGGCTCGCCTTTTCGGCACCGGCATGACCGAACTCGCCCTTCACGTAGTGGCGATATCGGACGGTGCCGTTGGTCGGGTATCGATTCACGTGCACGTCAAACACGTTCATGAAGATCGATACCCGAGTGGTGCGCTCCGCCACGAAGTCGGGTTCGTCCAGCGGCACGATGCTGACGATCGTGCCGTCCGCCGGCGCGATCACCAGGTTGTCGCCCCGCGGTCCGTTGCGGACCGGATCCCGGAAGAACGCGACTACCCAGATCGCGACTACCACCCAGAGCCCCGTCACCCACCATGGTGCGAACAAGGCCAGGAAAGCGGCCAGGAACCAGGCACCCGCGATGAATGGCCGACCTTCCGGAGCAACCGCAACCTTGATCACGCCTCCTCCGGCAAATCACGACCGGTGATGCGATGATACGCCTCCAGGTAGCGCACGCTGGTTGCCGTGACGACCTCACTCGGCAAGCGTGGCGGTGGCGCCTCGCCATTCCACTCACCCCTGGTACGCAGCGCCGCGAGATAGTCCCGCAGCGGCTGCTTGTCGAAGCTGGGCTGCGGACGGCCGGACTGGTACTGGTCCGCCGGCCAGAAGCGGGACGAATCGGGCGTCATCACCTCGTCGATCAGGCGCAGCGCGCCTCGTTTGTCGAAGCCGAATTCGAATTTGGTATCGGCAATGATGATCCCCCGCTCGGAGGCGTGAGTCGCTCCAGCGCGGTACACCTCGAAACTCAGGTCCCGCAGCCGGGTCGCGGTCTCACGGCCCAGTTCTCCGGCCACGGTGTCGAAGGTCACGTTGATATCATGACCCGATTCCGCCTTGGTGGCCGGCGAGAAGATCGGAGGTTCCAGCCGACTGCTCTGCTCCAATCCGGGCGGCAGCGGCTCACCCGCCAGGGTCCCATGATCACGGTACTCGTTCCACGCCGACCCGGAGATGTAGCCTCGCACCACGCACTCGAAGGGCACCGGGTCGGTGCGGAGGACCAGCATTGCCCTCCCTGACACCTGATCCCTGACACCTTCGAGACTGGGAACCCGCTCCAGGATCCGATCGGTATTCGCCGTCACGTAGTGCGATGCGGTCACTCCGGCGAGCCGCTCGAACCAGAATGCACTGAGCTGAGTGAGCACCGCGCCCTTCCGCGGAATCGCCTCGGCCATCACGATGTCAAACGCGCTGACCCGGTCGCTGGCAACCAGCAACAGGTGCTCGGCATCCACCTCGTAGACCTCACGCACCTTGCCCTTGCGGAGCAAGGGCAGCGGCAGTCGGCTTTCAGTCAAGACAGCCATTACCTACTCCCATCCCCGTTCACCGTTCACCTCAGTCCCGTTCACCGTTCACCGTTCACCGTTCCCCGCCTCCAATCTCCCTTCTCCCTTCTCCCGTCTCCCGTCTCCCGTCTCACACCACCACCTCCGCCTCCACCGCCTTCGCCGCCATCGGCCGAACCCGGTCGAGCAGGGGCTTCAGGTACTCTGCCAGGAATTCTCCCACCTGCTGTTCCGCTCGACCGGTGTAGAGCGTGGGGTCCAGCTCCGCCTTAAGGGTCCGCGATGGTACCCGCGCGAAGGTGTGATCCCGGGCAAGACGCTCGAGCAGATCATTAGGACCGCCCTTGCTCACCCGTTCCGCGGCGGCGAGGCTGTTGGTCCGAATCACTTCGTGCAGCGCCTGCCGGTCCCCACCCGCCTCGACGCCGAGCATCAGCCAGCGCTCGGTGGCCATGAAGGGCATCTGCTCATCGACGTGTTGGCGAATCGCCTCCGGCCGTACCTCGAGGCCTGCGGCGATGTTAGTGGCGAGCACCAGGATCGCGTCGGTGGCGAGGAACGCCTCTGGAAGCGTGAGGCGACGGTTGGCGCTGTCGTCCAGCGTGCGCTCCAGCCACTGGGTCGCCGCCGTGTGCGCGGTATTGGCGGCCAGCGAGATCACGAAGCGGGCGAGCCCGCAGATCCGTTCGGCCCGCATCGGATTCCGCTTGTACGCCATGGCACTCGAGCCGATCTGCTCGCTCTCGAACGGTTCGAGCAGCTCGCCTTCGTGCTGCAGCAGCCGCAAATCGGTCGCCATCTTGGCGCAGGACTGGCTGACACCGGAGAGGATGTCGAGCACCGCGGCGTCGGCCTTTCGGGAGTAGGTCTGTCCCGTCACCGGGAAGACCCGGGGGATCCCCAGCTTCTCGGCGATCCGGCGCTCCAGCTCACGCACCTTGGCGTGGTCTCCCTTGAACAACTCCAGGAAGGAAGCCTGGGTGCCCGTGGTTCCCTTGCACCCGCGCAGCCTGATGGTCTCGAGCCGATAGGCCACGTCCTCGACGTCGAGTCCCAGGTCCTGCATCCACAGCGTGGCCCGCTTGCCGACCGTGGTGAGCTGCGCCGGCTGGAAGTGGGTATACGCGAGGCAGGGCAGGGCGGCATGGGCTCGCGCGAACCGTTCGTAGGCATCGAGGACGGCGATCAGCCGTCCCAGCACCAGACGCAGGCTGTCTCGGATCACCAGGACATCGGCGTTATCGGTGACGTACGCGCTGGTGGCGCCGAGGTGAAGGAACGCTTTCGCGGCCGGCGCCTGGTCGCCGAACTGGTGCACATGCGCCATGACGTCATGCCGGAAGCGCTTCTCGTATGCGGCGGCGGCGGCCAGGTCCGCGTCATCGAGGTGGGCCCGCATCTGGGCCAGCGCCTCGTCGGGGATCGCAATGCCCAGCTCCCGCTCGCTTTCGGCGAGTGCCAGCCAAGCCCTGCGCCACAGCCCGATGCGATAGCGGTCGCCCCAGAGCCGCTGCATCGCGGGTGAGGCGTAGCGGGCTCCGAGCGGCGAGCGGTAGCGATCCTCGGTCATTGGAACACCAGGTCGGTGTAGAGGATCTGCTGATCGCGCTCGAAGTAGAGCCGCACCGGCTGGCGGGGCCGGAGGTTCTCGATCACGTCATTCACGTCGTCCGCCGAACGGATGTAGCGACGGTTCATCGCCACGATCACATCGCCGCGACGGAGCCCGGTCGACTGGGCCAGGCTCTCGGCGATGCGGAAGATCAGGGCGCCCCGCTCGCTCTGGACTCCCTGTTCGGCCTGGATCTGGGGAGTGAGGGTGACCAGCTGGAGATCCTTGAGGACGGTCACCTTCTCGGCGGCCACGGTGGGGAGATCTCCGGTGGTGATCGTCGCCGTCGTGGTCTTGGTGCCCTGCCGGAAGGTGACCTTCACCATGTCGCCCACGTGGAGATCCAGCTTCACCGCCTCCCAATCGAGGTAGTTCCGCAGCGTGCGGCCGTTGGCCTGAGTCAGGATATCCTTGGGATGGATGCCGGCCTTGCTCGCCGGTCCGCCGGGAGCCACGGTCGTCACCAGCACGCCGCCCTGCGTCTTCCACTCGCGCAACGACTCGGCACCGGCAACGTCGAGCCCCACCCAGGCCCGTCGCACGTCGCCATTCTTCACGATTTCGTCCGCGACCCGCAGCGCGCGCTCGATGGGAATCGCGAATCCCAGCCCGATCGAGCCGCCGCTCTGGGAAAAGATCGACGAATTGACCCCGACCACCTCGCCCAGCGCGTTGGCGAGCGGGCCGCCGGAGTTCCCGGGGTTGATCGAGGCGTCGGTCTGAATCATGTCGAGGTAGAGCCCCGCCTGATCCTGGCTCGGCAGAATGTTGCGGCCGGTGGCGCTCACCACCCCGGCGGTGACCGTTGGCTCGGCGTTCCCCAGCAGGTACGCAAAGGGATTGCCCAGCGCCACCACCCATTCGCCGATCATCAGATCGGTGCTGTTGCCCGGCGTCGCCACCTGCAGGCCGCGGCGGTCCACCTTGATGACCGCGATGTCGGTGAGCGGATCCTCGCCCAGCAACTTGGCCGGCACGTCGCTGCCGTCCGGCAGGGTCACGAGGATCTTCAGTCCGCCCGCCACGACGTGCTGATTGGTGAGAATGGTCCCATCGGAGCGAATGACGAATCCGGTGCCGAAGCTCTGGACCGTCTGCTCCTGGCCCGGTGGCAGGAAGAAGAAATCCCACGGGGTCTGTGGCGCCGCCCGGCGCTTGCTGTCTACAGTGATGGAGACGACGCTGGACGACACCCGCTGCGCCGCCTCGACGATCGCCGTGCGACGCGATGCGTCGATCGCGGTGCTGGCCGGTCGGGAGGTCCGCTCCTGGACCCGCGCCAGCGCGACCGTGGAGAGCCGCTCGGCCCGGGCCTCAGCCTCTGGACGGCCGCAACCCATGGCGACGAGCGCCGCAAGGACCGACCACCTCATGCGCTCGCCTCCAGCGGCTCGGCGTAGCAGACGGCGGGATACTCGGCGGCGACGAAGTACAGGCCTTGAGGTGGAGCTGGCGGGCTGGTGAGCCGGTTGTCGTGGCTCGCGAGAAGCGTCACGATGTCGTCCACCGGGCGACGGCCCAGTCCGATGTCTACCATGGTCCCGACGAGGAAGCGTACCATGTGGTGCAGGAAGCGGTCGGCGGCGATGTGAAAGCGGAAGCCCCGGTCGCCATCCCGGGGCTCCCAGCGGGCCGTGACGACCCGGCAGCGATAATGTGGCTTCGGCCCAGACCGGGCGGCGAAGGCCTCGAAGCTGTGCTGACCCTGCAGCAGGTCCGCCGCCCGGCGCATCATTGCCAGATCGAGCGCGCGACCCAGCGGCCACTCATACGGACGGCGAAACGGCGAAAAGGCGGCGTCGTCCGTTCCGACGTCATACCGGTAGCGGCGCCCGGAGGCGCTCTTGCGGGCGTGGAATCCTGGCTTCATTGGCAACACCGTCTCGACCCAACAGTCGCGGGGCAGCAGGGCGTTGAGCGCCCGGCGCAGCGCGTCCGCGGTCCATTTCGGTGGTGCGGAGAAACTCACCCCGATGCCGAGGGCATGGACCCCGGCGTCGGTACGTCCGGCGGCGTGGGCCGCGATCCGGCGGCCGCACAACCGCTCCATGACCCCCTCGAACTCCGCCTGGACCGAGCGCCCGGAAGGCTGGCGCTGCCACCCCACGAAGTCCCGGCCATCATAGTGCAGGAGGGCCAGATAGGTGCGGGTCATGAGACCCGAAATATAGTCGGGCCCGGACCGGTTTGCTTACCTTATGTGATGACCTCTACCGACCAATCCGCCCTGCCACTCGAGACCGCACTGACGGCCCTCGAACAGGGCCAGAACCTCACCGCGGGTCAAGCCGGAGCTGCTTTCGGCGTCATCATGCGAGGCGGGGCGAGCGCCGACCAGATCAAGGCACTGCTGCTGGGTCTCCGCGCCAAGGGCGAGACCGCAGAGGAGATTGCCGGGGCGGCTCAGGCTCTGCGCGAGGCCATGATCACCATCAGTCCGTCGGCCGGTTCACCGGTGGTGGACACCTGCGGCACCGGCGGCGGGAAGGTGGGCACCTTCAACATCTCGACCGCCGCCGCGTTCGTGGTGGCTGCCGCCGGGGTCCGGGTCGCCAAGCACGGCAACCGCAGCTACACCTCGAAGTGCGGCAGCGCCGACGTAATCGAGGCGCTCGGTGTGGACATCACCATTCCACCGACCCAGGTGGGCTCACTGCTGGATGAGGTGGGGATCGCCTTCCTGTTCGCACCAAATTTCCACCCCGCCATGCGTCACGTCGGACCTGTCCGTAAGGAACTGGGCGTGGCCACCGTCATGAACCTGGTCGGCCCGCTGGCCAATCCCGCCGGTGTCACTCGTCAGGTCGTTGGGGTCGCCGACTCGTCGCGCGCGTGCCGAATCGCGCAGGCGCTGGCCCGGCTGGGTGCAGATCACGCCATGGTAGTTCACGGCGAGCTGGGAATGGACGAGATCAGTCCGGTCGGGGCCACTCAAATTTGGGAAGTGCGTGACGGCGCGGTGACGACCTGGCAGCTCGAGCCTGCGGATCACGATCAGGCATGGGATCGCCTCGAGGACTTGGCGGGGTCGGATCCGAGCGAGAATGCGAGGAGGATTGAATCGCTGCTCGGCGGGGGTTCGACGCGGCTCCGCGGCTCGGCGGCTCGGCGGCTCGGGGCTGACGATGAAGGTGGGAGGCGAGCGGTGGTACTGAATGCGGCGGCGGGGCTGTATGTGGCTGGCGTGGTCGAGAGCTATGGGGAGGGGGTCAAACTGGCGGAACGAGTTCTGGCAGAGGGGCGGGCGGGGGTGGTGTTGGAGCGGTTGCGGGGGAAAGCAGGACGGTCAGACGGTTAGACGGTCAAGGCTGCGATGCGCCGCGGCGAGAGCTTGTCGTGGCAGCAGCTCGGCGCATCGACCGAGCCAACGCACTCGTCAATCGCCCGGCATCACGGAGCTTACCTCGCAATCTCTCGTAGTCCTCGCTGCTCAAGATTCCTGTGTCTTTGGCCAGTCGAAGACCGACGCTGAGCTCGGCGAGCGACCCCACGCTAATGTCGAGAAACCGACGAAATTCCCGAGGACCCTTCTTGGCAGCTCCTTCTGCGATGTTGGCGCTCGCTGAGTAGCCTGCGCGACGCACTTGAGAGGTCAGGCCATACAACTCATGACGAGGCCATCTCTGTGTGACGCCATAGAGATCCAAGAGGAGGCGGTACGATGCCTTCCACGCCAGCAAATGTTCGTAGGAAGAACGTTTGGCGGACACACCTCAAGATGACGGTCTTGCCAGTCATGCACCAACCGATTCGCCGCGACAGCGGCCGCCGCGAACGCGGCACTAACCGTCTAACCGTCTAACCGTCCGACTGCTGCCTATGCCGTCCGCCCTAGTACTTCCGAATCACCCCCACCACCACACCCTGAATCAACACATCCCGCTCCTGGAAGCGCATCGGCTGCATGGTGGGATTGGCAGGCTGCAGACGAATCCACCCGCCCGCTTCACGGTAGAAGCGCTTCACGGTGGCCTCGGAGCCGTTCACCAGGGCGATCACCATCTCTCCGCTCTCGGCGGCATCCTTCCCGTGCACCACCACGAAGTCTCCATCCATGATGTGCTCGTCGATCATGGATTCGCCCTGGACCTTGAGCGCGTAGTTGGGGCCGCGGCGGGGCAGCAGGCTGTCGGGGACCGCGATGGTCTCCTGCGTCATGATGGATTCGATTGGAGTACCGGCGGCGACCTTACCGAGGAGAGGAATCTCCGTCGCACCCGACTGGCCCTTGGGGGGCAGCACTTCTATGGCGCGACTCTCGTTGTGGGTGCGGTGGATGTATCCCTTCCGCTCGAGATTGGTCAGGTGTTCATGCACCGTAGCCAGCGATTGGAACCCGAACTGCTCGGCGATTTCCTCGAAGCTTGGCGCATACCCCCTGTCGCGGATATGCTCCTGTAGATACTTGAGGATCTCGCTCTGACGCCTGGTGAGCGGCATCCAGCCTCCCGGGTGGGGTTACCGAACAGAGTCCGAATCACCTCTAACCTACCCGAACACCGACCGAAGAGCAAGATGCCCACTCTCTCCGGCATCCTGGAGACCACCCGCGCGACCATTCCGGCACTCCGGAAGCGGAAGGCGGAGATCGAAGCGAAAGCCAGGGAGAGTCCGCTTCCTCCAAACTTTCTGGGGAACCGGGACCTGGCTCGCCTCGCGCTCATCGCGGAGGTCAAACGCCGTTCACCCTCGAGTGGGGAGATCGCCCCGTCCTTGGATCCCGTCTCCCACGCGGAGGCGTACACCCGGGCTGGTGCAGCAGCAATTTCAGTACTCACCGACGGACCCTATTTCGGTGGCTCGCTGGAGGACCTGCAAGCAGTCGCCCGGAGCGTATCGGTCCCGGTGCTTCGGAAGGATTTCATCCTTGATGAACTGCAGATCGCGGAGGCTCGGGGGGTGGGGGCTTCGGCTATTCTATTAATAGTGCGGGCGCTGTCTCCGGGGCGGCTGGCCGAGTTGGCGGGGGCGGCACGGGAATGGGGGCTCGAGGCTCTAGTGGAAGTGCACGACGCCAGGGAGCTCGACGTGGCGCTGGAGAATGGGGCCCGCATCGTCGGGGTCAACAGCCGGAACCTCGACACTTTTGCCGTGGACACCCGGGCGGCCTGGACCCTGTTTCGCCGCATACCACCGGACATTCTCGCGGTTGCGGAGAGCGGGATGACGTCGGAGGAAGACGCCCGACGGGCTGCGGAGTCTGGTGCCGACGCGGTGCTGGTTGGCACCGCTCTCTCTGCGGCGCCTGACCCCTCTCATCTTGCCGCTCGTCTGGCTGGGCTGCCTCGGCACGGCAGGTAATGGACGTAGCGTCGGGAGTCCACCAGATTTCCCCGGTTAAGGATCATCAGCAGGTGGCCCAGTTCATGGAGGAAGCGGGGTGGGCGTTACCTTGCCACGCGAGCGCGCCGTAGGCGGCCGTTTCGGACCCTACGGTGGACGCTACGTTCCCGAAACTCTGGTCGCCGCGCTGGACGAGTTGGCGGCGCTCTATGACGAGGCTCAGGCCGATCCCGCATTCTGGACCGAGCTCGAGATGTTGCTGCGGGAATACGCCGGGCGTCCCTCCATGCTCACCGAGGCGCCGCGGCTGAGCGAGCGCGTGGGGTGCCGAATCGTCCTCAAGCGAGAGGATTTGAACCACACCGGCGCCCACAAGATCAACAACACGATCGGGCAGGCCCTTCTGGCTCGGCGCATGGGAAAGCGCCGCATCATCGCCGAGACCGGGGCAGGCCAGCATGGCGTGGCGACCGCAACGGTTTGCGCCCGCTTCGGCCTCGAGTGCGTGGTCTACATGGGCGCGGAAGACATGGCCCGCCAGGCCCTCAACGTCTACCGCATGCAGTTGCTGGGCGCCCGGGTCGTGCCGGTCGAGTCCGGAACCCGGACCCTCAAGGACGCAACCAACGAGGCGCTGAGGGACTGGGTAACCAACGTCCCGACCACTCACTACATCATCGGTTCAGTGGTCGGTCCCGATCCATTTCCCCGATTGGTCCGGGATTTCCAGTCAGTCATCGGTCGCGAGGCCCGGAGCCAGATGATGCAGCGGTATGGCCGGCTTCCGGCCGCCGCCGTGGCTTGCGTAGGGGGAGGATCCAATGCAATCGGCCTCTTCACCGGCTTCGTGGATGACCCGGAGGTCGAGCTGGTGGGAGTCGAAGCCGGAGGGAAGGGAATTCGGACCGGACACCACAGTGCCACTCTCTCTGCCGGGCAGCCGGGCGTCCTGCATGGATGCCTGAGCTATCTGCTGCAGGATGAAGATGGCCAGGTGCTCCCGGCCCACTCGATTTCCGCCGGGCTGGACTATCCCGGAGTCGGTCCGGAACACAGCTGGCTCAAAGACAGCGGGCGGGTGCGCTACGAGTCCGCCACCGACGACGAGGCCCTGGATGCATTTCAGACAGTCTGCAGAACTGAAGGGATCATCCCCGCGCTGGAAGCTGCCCACGCCTTTGCCTGGGTATTCCGTCACGCCGGCCGCTGGCCGGAGGAAGCGTCGGTCCTGATTTGCCTGAGCGGAAGAGGAGATAAAGACGTGGCCCACGTGGCACGACTTCTTGGGACACCAGTGTGACCCAGGGACTTCCGGTCGCGGTGGAACTGCCGCACGCGCAGGTGGAGGAGTTGCTCCGGAACGTGGTAAAGGGATTCCGGGCCTTCCAGATGTACCTCCCCAACAACCCGATGTACCACCGCGCGATCCAGAATGTGCGCACCGCGTTCCAGCCGGTCTGGGCCTCGGGCCTCGACAAGCTGGTGCTCACCATTGTCGAGACCGATATCATCTGGGATGAGCACGTCGTCTATCACCAGCCGACCAAGAACGAGAGTTTCGCCTTCTTTCTGTTCAAGGACGGGATGCGGGTGCTCACCCTCTTCCCGGGAGTCGAGGACGACGAAATCATCAAGTTCCTCGAGATCGTGCAGCAGGCGCGCGCCCTCGCCAACGACGCCGGCGACGATCTCCTTACCCTCCTTTGGGCCCACGAATTCCAGCTGGTGCAGTATCACTTCGCCGAGTTCGCCGGAGACGCCAGCGGGCTGGGACCCAGTGAGCGGCAGGGTGGCGCAGGTGCCGACGCACCACCTCCGTCACCGGAGGAGACCAAGGGCAAGGTCGCCGAGGAAGCGCCGCCCAAGAGCGCCATCGTAGACCTCGAGGAATTCGACTCCACGCTGTACTGGCTCGACGAAGCGGAGGTCCGCGGGATCAACAACGCCATCACCAAGGAATACCAGCAGGACCTGCGCGCCAACGTCGTGGCGATCCTGTTCGACATTTTCGAGCAGCGGGAGGAAGACTGGGCCCGGGGAGACGTGCTCTCCACCCTCGAGGCGTACCTTCCCCACATCCTCAGCGCCGCCGACTTCAAGACCGTCGCATCGGTGCTGAAGGAGACCCGGCTCATCGTCGGGCGGAACCAGGCGCTCAAAGCGGATCAGCGGGAACGGCTCGACGCCTTCGTGGGACGGCTCAGCGAACCGAGCGTCCTGGCCCAGATTCTCCAATCGATCGACGAAGCGACTTCGCATCCGCGTGAGGAGGACCTGAGCGAGCTGGTGCGCGAGCTGCGGCCGGCCGCACTCGAGACGGTGCTGATCTGGTTGCCCCGGCTGGCGTCTCCCAAGGTGCGCGCCCTGCTGGAATCGGCGGCGGAGCGCCTTGCGGAGACCAGTCCCAACGAGGTGCTGCGGCTCTTGCGGCAAGGAGAATCCGAGGCGCTCCCGGCCGTCATCGCCCTGTGCGGACGGCTCCAGCTCCAGGCCGCCGTGCCCGGCCTGGGTGAGACCCTGGGACACGCCGATCCCACCCTTCGGCTCGCCGCGGTACAGGCGCTTGCCGCCGTCGGGAGCCCGGGTGCGCTGGGGCATGTCGACCGCGGAATCGATGATACCGATCGCGAGGTGCGGCTGGCGGCGGTTCAGGAGATGGGGAAGCGGGGCTACAAGGGAGCGCTGCGCCGGATCGAGCCGGTCGTCCAGGGCAAGTTGCAGCGGGAGATCGATCTCACCGAGCGGATGCGGTTCTTCGAGGCTTACGCCCTGATCGCGCGGGATGGCGCGCTGGAGACGCTGTCCGGGCTGATGAGCCCTGGCGCTCTCTTCAAGCGCAAGGAATCCCCCGAGGTCCGGGCCTGTGCCGCGATCGCCATCGGGAAGATCCGCACTCCGGAGTCACGCGACCTGCTGCAGCGTTCCGCCAATGACAAGGACCTGGTGGTCCGGAATGCGGTGAGTCGAGCCCTGCGGGAGAATCCGGCGTGATCCGCGAGGCCGACGCTGCCTCCCATTCCGCCGAGGTGGCGGCCGACGCCTTCCTGCGGCACGCCGGTCGCGGCCTGCTGCTCGCGATGTATGCCGCGATCCGGAGCCTCAAGCTCTATCCGATCGAGAACGCTACGGCACAGAAGTCCCTCGACGACCTGCTGATCGCCTCCAACGGCTTGCTGGAGCCCCAGGGCGAGATCGAAGTCCGGCTCTCCGGCGATTTCATCTTCGTCAACGGCACCCGGCTCCGACTCGAGCTCGACAACTACGCCTCCTTCAGCCATCTGCTGGCCATCTTCCGGGCGGTGGACCTCGGAGTACTCAAGGTCTTGCCCGGTGCCGACCGCAGGGACTGGCAGATCTTCCTCGGCGTCCTGCTCTCGGTCATCCCCAAAGAGCGGGATCCGGAGAAGATCTTCGAGCTGCGGGAGAAGCTGAGTCGCGCGGAAATCACCCGGATCGACGTCGAACCGACGATAGAGACCGACGAGCTGCTCGCCGAGGAAGAGAAGGCCAAGGAAGCGGCGAAGCGGACCTATTCGCTCGGGGTCGCGGTTACCAAGGACCTGATCAACAGTGTCCGGATGGGGCGGACCACTTCGGTCGCACGGGTGAAGCGGGCGGTGCAGGCCATCGTGGACCAGGTGCTCAACAACGAAACCTCGCTGATCGGACTGACCACGCTGCGGGACTACGACGAGTACACCTTCACCCATTCGGTGAACGTGTGCATCCTCGCCGTCGCGATCGGCAAGAAACTCGGCTTGCAGCGCCTCCAGTTGTACGATCTCGGTATGGGGGCGCTGCTGCACGATGTGGGGAAGGCCCGGATTCCGGTCGAGGTCCTGAACAAGAGCGGCGGGCTCAGCGACGAAGAATGGCGTCTGATGCAGACCCATCCGTGGCTGGGCGTGCTCACGCTGTTCAACATGCGGGCCTACGGCGAGATTCCATATCGGCAGATCGTGGTCGCCCATGAGCACCACATGAAGACCGACCTGACCGGCTATCCCAAGGCCTTGCGGCCGCGGGAGCAGGGGATCTACTCCCGCATCGTCGCCGTGGCTGACGGCTACGACGCGGCGACGACACGGCGGAGCTATCAGACCGTACCGATTCAGCCCGACCAGGTGCTGCGCGAAATGTGGGAGAACCCCCGCCGCGGCTACGACCCGATCCTGGTCAAGGCGCTCATCAACCTGATCGGCATCTATCCGGTCGGCACCTGCGTCATCCTCGACACTCTCGAGGTGGCGGTGGTCTCGGCGGTCAATCCGGACGGCGGACAGCTCAACCGGCCCCTCGTCAGGATCGTGATCGACCAGGATGGCGCCGGAGTACCGGCCCCGGGTCGCTCGGAGAATCTTGCGGACAAGGATTCCGGTGGCGCGTTCCTTCGCTCGATCGTGAAGGTCACCAATCCCGATCGGTACGGCATCGTTGTCGGCGACTACTTCGTCTGAGTCCGCGCTGTCCGCCGCGTGGAGCGACCTGCGTCGCCGGGGCCGCACCGCCCTGATTCCCTATCTCACGGCCGGCCATCCCTCGCTACGAAGCGAGCCTCGATGCCCTGCGCCGGGCCGACGAGCAGAGCGACATCCTCGAGGTCGGGGTCCCGTTCAGCGATCCGCTGGCGGATGGTCCGACCATCCAGCGTTCGACGTTCGAAGCGTTGCAGCAGGGGATGACCCTTACCCGCACGCTCGAGCTGGTCGAGGCGGCGCGACTGACCAAGCCGGTCGTGATCTTCAGCTATCTCAATCCGGTCTGGCGCTACGGGGTCAACCGGTTCCTGCGAGATGCGGCGGAATTGGGGATCGCCGGACTCCTGCTCACCGATCTGCCCGCCGGGACCGATCCGGCGGTCGAGCAGGCCGTGGCGCAAAGCCCGCTGGATCTGATCCGGCTGATCGCGCCGACCACGACCGGACCGCGATTGAAGCAAGCCGTGGCCGGCGCCGAGGGCTTTCTGTATCTGGTGGCACGACTCGGTGTCACCGGTGCCAGCAGCGAATTGTGGAGCGGCCTCGAGACCTACGTGACCCGGATTCGTCAGGCCACGCCGCTCCCGCTCGCCGTGGGATTCGGGATCTCGACCCCGGACCAGGCGGCCCGCGTGGCCGGCCTGGCCGACGGGGTGGTGGTGGGTAGCGAGCTGGTGAAGACCTTGGGGCAGGAAGGGCCGGCCGCCGCGGGAAGGCTGCTCGCCGCTCTCCGCGCCGCCCTCGACGCCGCAGACCGGGTCAGGTCGCCATGACATACAACGCCCGCGGGGCGCTCAACACCTACGTTCGCATTCTGGCCTGGGGCGGGTCGGCCTTGCTCGTCGCGGTGCTGGCGAGCGACCGCCGATGGATGGATCAGCCCTGGATCACGCTCTTCATGTTGGGCGCGATCATCGCGCTGCGCCGGGGGCAGATCCCACTCTCCAAGTTCTCCTACCTCACCCAGGTTGGCGTGGTCGTGCTGGTGGGCGCGGTCACCGTGGGTCCGGCGCCGGTGGCGTTCGCGCTGGGCGTCGGAATTTTCACCTGCGATGCTTTCCTGCTGCGCAAGATGCTGATGGCAGCATGGATCAACGCCGGCCGCGAGGTCATCGGCTTCGTCGCGGCATACGGCGCCTACGCCTTTGTCTTCCACTTCACGGGGCCCAGCGGCGTCAGCCTCGAGTACCTCCCCTCTGCGGTGACGCTGGCGGGGATGTACTTCTTCTTCACCCGCGCACTCTTCTACTTCACCCTGCTGGTCCGCGGCAAGCTCGAGGCCCACGAAGGCCTGATGATCCTGCGGTACGAGATCCTCGCGTACCTGCTCACCCTGATCGCCGCGGTGGTTTCGGGTGGCGCCATCATGGCCCTGCCGCCGGAAGGGTGGATCGCCGTTCTCGCCGTATTGTCCGTGCTCGGGCTCCTCACCAAGCGGATTCTGGAAGAGGCAATCGCCGCCGAGGAGCTCAACAAGATCGCGTTGCGGGAGCGGATCATCACCAGCAACCTGACGCTGGGCGACGCGTTCACTCAACTCGAAAAGCTGGCCAACCGGGTGCTCGACTGGGGCGACTTCCGGATCTACCGCCTGCGGGAGGACCAGCCGGTGCTGGTCTATCGCGGGGTGCTGGGCTGGGAGGGAAGGGGAGATCCTCCATTCGACAGCGCCGCGCTGCGCGCCATCGCGATTCGTACCGGGGAGCCGGTCGTGGTGATGGACTCGCGGCGCGACGAGCGGATCATGGCACCCAGCTGCCGCCGCGGTGAGCATGATGTTGCTGCCGCTGCGCTTCGGGAGCGAAACCATCGGGACCTTCGAAGTAGACCACCACAAGACCCGCACCTACGGCAAGAAGGAACTCGCGGCCGCCTCCACTTTCGCGGCTCAGCTGGCGACCGCGATGCACATCGCCGACCTGCGCCGCCCGCTGGTGGAAACGATCGATGGTCTGGGCGCCCAAATTCGCGCCTTGGCCACGACCGCCGAATCGCTGCGGGGTGCCGCCGCGGCTACGGCGGCCGCGGCCCAGCAGATCCGAGGCGGAGTGGCCGAGCAGGAACAGCTGGTGGCCCGGGGTCTCGAGGCCACCGAGAGCCTCTCCAGTCAAGCCCGCGAAGTGGCAGAACATGGGGGTGCCGCCGTCACCGTTTGCGACCTTGCCGCCGGCGTGGCCACGCGCAACCGGGAATCGATTCAGGATGCCATTCAACGGTTGGTTCAGCTGCACAGCTTCGTGTCGGTCACGGCCGGCCAGGTTGGTGAGCTGTATCAGGTGACGAATCGTCTGATCGGTTTCATTGCTACCATCCGGGAAATAGCCGACTTGACCAATCTCATCGCACTGAACGCGGCGATCGAAGCGGCGCGAGCCGGACAACAGGGCAAGGGCTTCGCCGTAGTCGCGGAAGAAGTACGGCAGCTTGCGGCACAGAGCGGCGAAGCGTCGCGTGAAGCCGGAGGACTCGTCGCGGCGATCCTGGGTCAGGTGGCCCAGATTTCCGAGGAGATGGATCGGGGTCAGGCGACCGTCCGCGGCGTGGAGCACCTGTCGGCCAACGCGGTGAAGGCGCTCGAGGATATCGTCGGCGCGACCCACGACGCGGGCGCCCACGCCCGTCGGATCGCCGACACGGCGGGCCGGCAGGAGCTGGGCGTCAGCCGGTTACGGGATCAGATGGCGGGTGTGGTGTCGGTTTCGGCCAGTACCCTCGAACAAGCCAATAGCGCCGCGCGCCGCGCCTCGGAGACTTCGCGCAGCCACGCTGACCTCGAGCGGGCCATTCGAGAACTGTCCACGGTCTCCGAGCATCTCGAGGCCATCGCCCGGCACTTCTCGCACGACCTATGAACCTGCGCGAACGGGTCTACGTCGCCCTCGGCAGCAATCTGGGCGATCGCGCCGCCTACCTGGCGAAGGCTCGCGAGGCCCTGGCCAAGTTGCCCCTCACTACCGTGCTGGCCGAGTCCAAAGTCGAGGAGACGGAGCCGATCGGCCCGGTCCAGCAGGGAAAATTCCTCAATCAGATGATATTGGTAGAGACCGGGCTGGATCCCGGCCGGTTCCTCAAGCTGCTGCACAAGATTGAGGAGGAGAATGGGCGGGTGCGTGACGAGCGCTGGGGTCCGCGAACCTTGGACCTCGATATCGTGCGCTACGGCACCCGCCGCCTTCGGGATCCGGATCTGCGCATTCCTCACCCGGAGCTGCCCAATCGCGACTGGTGGCAGCGGGAGCTCGACGAGCTGGACGAGTTGGCGCCCAAGAAGGTGGAGAACGAGTAACGGTGGATAGTCGATAGTCGATGGTCAGTGGTCGATAGTCGTTAACCACCGACCACGGACTACTGACTCACCGACCATTGACCACCGACCATCGACCATCGACCGCATGCCCGACGCCCAAACCCGCCCCCTCACCATCCGCGACCTGCTCGATGCCAAGCGCGAGGGGCGGAAGATCGTCGTTCTCACCTGTTACGACGCGCTCACGGCGAGAGTGCTCGACCCGATCGTCGACCTGCTGCTGGTTGGGGACTCGGTCAATCAGGTGGTCGCTGGTCACGGCACGACGTTGAGCGCGACGCTGGATCAGATGATTTATCACGCCGCGGCGGTACGCCGGGGCGCGCACCGCGCGCTGGTGTTCGTGGACCTGCCGTTCCTGACCTATCAGGTCTCGATCGCGGAGGCGCTGCGCAACGCTGGCCGGGTGCTTCAGGAAAGCGGGGCTCATGGCGTGAAGCTGGAAGGCGGCCGCCACATGGCCGAGACCATCCGCGCCCTGGTTCAAGTGGGCATTCCAGTCATGGGGCACCTCGGCCTCACCCCACAATCGGTCAACGCACTCGGGGGCTACCGGGTTCAGGGGAGGGAAGCCGATACCGGCAACCGACTCCTGGAGGACGCCAAGACGCTGGCCGAGGCCGGAGCCTGCTCGATGGTGCTCGAGTTGATCCCTGCCGAGCTGGCGGGCCGGATCAGTGCCGCGGTGCAGATTCCTACGATTGGCATCGGGGCCGGTGCCTCGTGTGATGGCCAGGTTCTGGTGCTCCCCGACATGCTCGGCCTCAATCAGGAGTTCTCACCCAAGTTCCTCAAGAAGTACGCCGACCTCACCTCCGCTATTCGCCAGGCGGCGACGGCCTACGCCGAAGACGTGCGGGCGGGGCGGTATCCGGGGAAGGAACACAGCTTTGATTAGCCGTCAGCACGTCAGCCGTCAGCCGTCAGCCCTCGCGACCTCGTGCTGATGGTTGACGTCTGACGGCTGATGGCTGACGGCCTACGCCGATGCCCATTCCCGAATTCTCCGACATCCCCGCACTGCGCTCTTGGTTCGCCCGGGAGCGAGGGGCAGGAAAGCGCATCGGCCTGGTGCCGACCATGGGCGCCCTTCACGAGGGGCACCTCTCCCTGGTAGATCACGCCCGTCGTCATGCCCAGAGCGTGGTGATGAGCATCTTCGTCAACCCGCTGCAATTCGGTCCGCACGAGGACTACGGCCGTTACCCGCGCGACCTCGATCGCGACAGGGCGCTCGCCGAACAACGCGGAGTGCATGCGCTCTTCGTACCGACGGTGGACGTGATGTACCCGCCCGGGGCGGAGACCCGTGTCGTTCCCGGCACCTCGGCTGAGCATTGGGAAGGAGCCGTGCGGCCGGGACATTTCGCGGGCGTGCTCACGGTCGTGGCGAAACTGTTCCATATCGTGCAGCCGGATGTCGCGGTATTCGGGCAGAAGGACATCCAGCAGGCGGTCCTGATTCGCCAGATGGCCCGCGACCTGGATTGGCCCCTCGAGCTGATTGTGGCGCCGACAACCCGAGAGACAGACGGTCTCGCGTTGAGCAGCCGGAACGCCTATCTGGATCCGCCGCAGCGTCGCGAGGCCCTGGCGCTCAGCTCGGCACTCAGGGCTGCCGATCGGGCCTGGCGCGCGGGGGAGCAGGATGCTGCGCGGATCGAAGCGACGATGCGAGACGTATTCCGACTGCATCCGTCGGTCAGCGTGGACTATATTGCCATCGTTGATGAACGTCTCGCGCCGACCGCACGCGCTTCGGCCGGCACCATTGTCGCTGTGGCGGCCCGCGTCGGTACTACGCGGCTTCTCGATAACCTCATTCTCGGCGTGGAGTTTCCTTGAGCGACGAGGTCCGCCCAGTTCGCCAGACGCCGGCAGGATTGCGGCCTACCACTCCGCCCTGGGCCAACGCCTCACCGGAACGCGTGGCCCACATCGAGCGCGTCGCCCGACTGGTGCTTGAATGGGCCGAGGAGATGGGTGTGCCGGATTCGGAGCGGAATCGCTGGCTTCGTGCCGTGTGGTTGCACGATGCGCTGCGCGATGCGCCGGCCGAGGAACTGGAGCGCTGGGCGCCGACGTGGCCCGGGCCACCCTCGATCCGGCATGGTCCGGCCAGCGCCGCGCGGGCCAAGGCCGATGGCGAGACCGACCGCGGTGTGCTCGATGCGGTCCGCTACCACAGCATGGGTCTCGCGGAGTGGGACATGGTAGGCCGCGCCCTGTACTGCGCCGACTTTCTGGAGCCGGGCCGGACCTTCGATCAGAGCGGCCGGGCCGAGCTCGCCGCTCGATTCCCCCGCGATCCAACCGGAGTCCTCCGCGAGGTGGCCCGCGCCCGGGTCTCTCGCCTGGTGCAGTCGGGCTGGCCTCTCCCCGATCCGACGGTGCGCTTTTGGAACAGTCTGTTCTCACGCGCCGCATCCTGATCGTCGCCGGAGTACTCGGCGTCATCACCCTCGCGGCCCTCGTTCGTCCCCATCAGGACCGTGTGGCGGGCCACGCCTTCGCGATTCCCTCGGCCGATGATCGTATCCTGGTCGAAGTCCTGAATGGCACCGGCCAGCAGGGACTCGCCCGGCTGGGGACCCGAAAGCTGCGCCGGCAGGGACTGGATGTGGTGTTCTTCGGCAACTCCGACAAGACGACCGATTCGACCCGTGTCGTCGCCCGACGCGGCGCGCGCGGAGCTGCCGAGCGCGTACGCGAAGCACTCGGCGTCGGTACGGTGGAAATGGAAACCGACACGCTGCGAAGGGTGGACGTGACGGTGATTCTGGGGGCGGATTTTCGACCAGAAGAGGATGGCCGACCGTAGGCAATTGAAGATTGAAGATTTCAGATTGAAGATTGCAGGAATATCAGATTGAAGATTGCAGATCTGAAGATTTGAAAGCAGATCAAGGACGCGGCAATCTGAAATCTAAGATCTTCAATCTGAAATTCTCACCAATCCGATCACCACGTCCATCACATTCGTCCCCGTCATCCCGGTCTTGAATAAGGCACCCGCAGAGACGAGGGCGTCGTAGGCGCTGTGGGTCGCGAGGTCTTGCGCCGGATCCCGCCCCGCGGCGCGGATGGCAGCCCAGGTGTCCTGGTCCACGATCGCCCCGGCCGCATCGGTGGGACCATCTCGGCCATCAGTCCCAGCAACAAGCAACGTCACCTCTCGCCGTCCGCCCCGTCCGCCCTGTTCGCCGCCTTCGTCTTGTCCGCCCTGTCCGCCCTGTCCGCCCTCTCTCGCCAGTTCACTCGCGGCCGCTAGCGCGACTTCCTGCGCCCTGCCACCACGACCCGGGGCAGGGCCGAGGGTCACGGTGGTCTCTCCGCCCCAGACGCATACTGTATCTTTATACAGGCCCCTGTCTTGCGCTCCCGGCCGGTTTTCGCCATCATGGTTAAGCAGGTAAGCCGCGACTCGCGCGCCCGCACTGGCTGCTTCTCCCGCCAACGCGGCATCGATCAGGTGGGCCGCGAGTCCCAGGGTTCGCGCTTTATCGCAGGCCGCCTCCAGCGCCAGCCGGTTGCTGGCAACGAGAACGGCCTGCGTCGTCTTGAAGGCGGGATGTTCAGGCTTGGGGGTCTCCGGAGTCTCTCCCCGCTCCACCGCCTGAAGGAACTGGCGGCAAGGTTCGGGGATTCTCTCCCACAGGCCGGCGGAGGTCAGGAGCGCTCGCACTTCCGCGGCGGTGGACGTATCGGGCACGCATGGACCGGATCCAATAGCAGCCAGATCGTCCCCGATGACGTCCGAGATTGTGAAATTTTTCACGCGTGCCGGGGCGAGCGCCGCCGCAAGACGACCACCGCCCCACCGCGAGAAACGCTTGCGGACGCGATTCATCGCGGTTATGTCGAGCCCAGAGCCGAGCAGTATTCGGTAGAGTTCCGTCAGGTTCTGGGTTGGTGAGTGGCGGGACTGGTGCTGCAAGCAGACTGGTGGCGCCGCCGGAAAGCAGGACCCAGACTTCGTCGTCGCGCTCAACCCGAGCAACCGCTGCCTGGAGCAGCTCGGCCGCTCGGAATGAGCCAGGGCCCGGCTCGGGATGATCGCCCACTGCGACACCGAGCCGGGGATCAGGTGAAGGTGTCGGCTCCGGAGTGACCAGCAGGCCTCCGGCGAGTGTCAGGTCACGCTCTCTGAGCGCGGCTACGGCAGCGACGGCCATCGGGTAGGCCGCCTTGCCGAGTGCAAGAAGGTGTACCCGACGCTTGGGCTCCGACGGATGGGAGGCCAGCGCCGTACTCAGGGCGGGACCCGGTGCAGCCGCGGTGACGGCTGCCCAATAGAGGTCCCCCAGCAGCGCCGTGCGTTGTTCGCGCGTTGCGAGTACGGCCATGGTGCTCCGACGTCGAGGGTGTTGGCGGCCGAAGTATGGCCGCGGACAGTAATTCGCGCGAGAGCCCGGAGCTCTCGCTCTCGTCTTGTCTCCAGCGCTGAGGAAGCGTCATGCCTGGTCGCAACCATCTTTTCGTTCCCGGTCCTACCAATACGCCCGACCGGATCCTGCGCGCGATGCACGTCGCGATGGAGGATCACCGCTCCTCGAGCTTTCCCGGAGCTGCCGCTCGGCCTCTTCGCCGAGCTCGCGCAAGATCTTCAAGACCAAAGACGGGCAGCCGTTCATCTTCCCCGCCAGCGGAACCGGCGGCTGGGAAGCGGCGCTCAGCAATACTCTCTCGCCCGGCGACAAGGTTCTCTCGTTCCGCTACGGCCAGTTCAGCCATCTCTGGATCGACATGATGCAGCGGCTGGGACTCGACGTGCAGGCGGTCGACGTCGAGTGGGGCGAGGGCGCTCCGCCGGAGCAGATTCAGCAGATCCTGAGCGCCGACAAGGCGCACGCCATCCAGGCCGTCGCCGTGGTCCACAACGAGACCGCGACCGGCGTCACCAGCGATATCGCCGCGGTGCGTAAGGCAATCGACGCGGCCGGACATCCCGCGCTGCTCTTCGTGGACGGTGTGAGCTCGATCGCCTCGCTCGACTTCCGGATGGACGAGTGGGGAGTGGACATGGCGGTCTGCGGATCCCAGAAGGGACTGATGCTGCCGGCCGGACTCGGAATCATCTGCGCCAGTCAGAAGGCGCTCGCCCGGACGGGAGCAGGCGAAGCTGCCCCGGGTGTTCTTCGACCTGGGCGACATGATCAAGGCCAACGTCTACCGGGTATTTCCCCTATACGCCGGCGTTGCCGATGCTGTATGGCCTCCGGGAATCGCTCGCGGATCCTGGCGGAAGAAGGGCTGGAGAATGTCTTCGCCCGGCATCACCGCCTGGCCGAAGGGACTCGCGCCGCGGTCAAGGCGTGGGGACTCTCGCTCTGTGCCAAGGCGCCCAAGTGGTACTCGGATACGGTGTCGGCGATTCTGGTCCCGCCCGGCTTCAACGGCGCCGATGTGATCGATGTGGCCTATCGGCGGTACAGCCTGGCGCTTGGTGCTGGTCTCAACAAAGTGGCCGGAAAGCTCTTCCGCATCGGCCATCTGGGAGATCTCAACGAACTGATGCTGATCAGCGGCATCGCCGGAGCGGAGATGGCGATGCGTGATGTAGGCATCCAGGTGACACCGGGAAGCGGTCTCGCGGCCGCCGAGGAGTACTGGCGCAGCACCGCCACGCCCTGCCGACGAAACAGGCCGGCGGCAGTCCCGGACGCGGCCAAGACCGGCTGAGACCAGGGCGACTCGCGCGCGCGTAGGCGCATGAGCCACACGCGTTACGAGCCGGCCCGGGCCCGCCTGCAGCGCAGCGAGCTGGCGGTGCCGGGCTCCAATCCGGCCATGTTCGCCAAGGCGCTCGAGAGCGAGGCGGATTACGTCTTCCTCGATCTCGAGGACGCCGTGGCGCCCGCCGACAAGGTTGCGGCGCGCGACTCCACGTCATCAAAGGCCTGCAGGAGTACGATTGGCGCGAACGCGGCAAGACCATCTGCGTTCGCATCAACGGCATCGACACCCACTACATGTACCGCGACGTGGTGGACGTCGTGGAACAGGCGGGCCATCGGCTCGACACCATCCTGATTCCCAAGGTGGGCGTGCCGTCCGACGTCTACCTGGTCGACGCGCTGCTCACCCAGATCGAAACCGCTAAGGGGATCGGCCACCGCATCGGCATCGATGTCCTGATCGAAACCTCGCTCGGCATGGCGAATGTCGAGGCAATCGCGCAGAGCTCGCAGCGGCTCGAGGCGATGCACTTCGGGGTGGCGGACTACGCGGCGAGCATGCGGGCCCGCACCGTCTCGATCGGCGGGCTCAATCCCGACTATCCCGGCGATCAGTGGCATGCCTCGCTCACCAGGATGATCGTGGCCTGCCGGGCCTACGGGCTCCGTCCGATCGATGGTCCCTTCGGCGATTTCAAGGACCCCGACGGCTATCTCGCGGCGGCCCGCCGTGGCGCGGCACTCGGCATCGAAGGCAAGTGGGCGATTCATCCCTCACAGATCGCGCTGGCCAATCAGGTCTTCACCCCGCCTCCCGCAGAAGTCGATCGGGCCCAGCGCATTCTCGCCGCGCTGGATGAGGCGGCCCGGAACGGGAAGGGCGCCGCCCAGCTCGACGGCAAGATGATCGACGCGGCGAGCGCGCGGATGGCGTCGTGTCATTGTCGACATGGCTAAGGCGATCGGGGAACGAAGACATGAGCCGTCAGCCGTTAGCCGTCAGCCGAAGTCATACGGCTAGGCAGCTCACGCTGACGGCTGATGGCTGACAGGCTGACGGCATCAAAGGAGTCGACAGTGGACATACACGAGTACCAAGCCAAGGAACTCCTCGCCAACTTCGGCGTCGCGATCCCGCCCGGCGGCGTCGCGTACAGCGCGGAGCAGGCGGTCTATCGCGCGGCGGAGATCGGCGGCGCCCGCTGGGCGGTGAAGGCGCAGATCCATTCCGGCGCCCGGGGCAAGGCCGGTGGCATCAAGCTCTGCACCACCGAGGACGAGGTGCGGAAAGGCGGCCAACGCCCTGCTGGGCACCCGCCTGGTCACTCACCAGACGCGGGCCCGAGGGGAAGGTCGTCCACCGGCTCTACGTCGAAGCGGCGGTGCCGATCGAGCGGGAGCTTTATATCGGCTTCGTGCTCGACCGGAAGACCGAACGGATCATGCTGGTGGCCCACCCGCACGGCGGCATGGAGATCGAAGAGATCGCGAAGAGCGAGCCCGAGACGATCCTGCGCCAGATCATGGAGCCCGCGGTGGGCATGCAGGCGTTCCAGGCTCGAGAGATCGCCTACGGACTGGGGCTCGATCCGGCGCAGGTGAATCGCATGGTCAACATGCTGCTGGGCTGTCACCGTGCGTTCCGCGATCTCGACGCCACCATGGTGGAGATCAATCCGCTGGTGGTCACCAAGGACGGCCGGCTCCTGGCACTCGATGCCAAAATGGGATTCGACGACAACGCGCTGTTCCGGCGGCCCCAGGTGAGCGAGCTGCGGGACCACGCCGAGGAGGATCCGCGCGAGGCCCAGGCCGCCGAGTACGGACTCAACTACGTGGCGCTCGACGGCGAAATCGGCTGCATCATCAACGGAGCCGGTCTCGCCATGGCGACGATGGACATGATCAAGCACGCCGGCGGCCAGCCGGCCAACTTCCTCGACGTGGGCGGCGGCGCCTCACCGGAGCGGGTGGCCATGGCCTTCAAGCTGGTGCTGCAGGACCGCAAGGTCGGGGCGATGCTGGTCAACATCTTCGCCGGCATCAACCGGTGTGACTGGGTGGCGAAGGGTGTGGTGCAGGCGGTGAAGGAAGTCGGAGTCGAGGTGCCGCTGGTCGTGCGGCTGGCGGGAACCAACGTCGAGGAGGGCCGGCGGATCCTGGATGAATCGAAGCTTCCGCTGATCCAGGCCGACAGTCTGGAGGACGCGGCGAACAAGGTCGTGGCGGCGTGGAAGAGAACAAAAACAAAAGCGTGAGAAGTAAGAAGTGAGAAGTGAGAAGGACACGGATGCGATCCGGCCGCGTTCCCTCTCACTTCTCACGTCTCACTTCTCACGCTTTTTACTTGAGGACCAGAGGCCATGGCAATCCTAATCAATGAAATCACCCGCATCCTGGTCCAGGGCTTCACCGGCGACAAGGCGACCTTCCACGCCCAGAAGATGATCGAGTACGGGGCGAAGGTGGTCGGTGGGGTGACGCCGGGCAAAGGCGGCCAGACTCACATCGGCCTGCCGGTGTTCAACACCACGAAGGAAGCGGTGGACGCGGTCTACCCCGATGCCAGCATCATCTTCGTCCCGGCCGCCTTCTCTGCCGATGCGATCATGGAAGCGGCGGATGCGGGCATCAGGCTGGTCTGCTGTATCACCGACGGTATTCCCGCGCCAGGACATGATGATGGTGAAGCGGTACCTGCGCCGGTATCCCAAGGAAAAGCGGACCATGCTGGTCGGTCCCAACTGCGCCGGGATCATCAGCCCCGGCAAGTCCATGCTCGGCATCATGCCGGGACACATCTACATGGCGGGGAAGGTCGGGCTGGTCACCCGCTCGGGCACCCTGGGCTATGAGGCAGCTTCCCAGATGAAGGACCTCGACATCGGGGTCTCCACCAGTGTCGGCATCGGGGGTGACCCGGTGAACGGTTCTTCCTTCCTCGATATCCTCGCGCGTTTCGAGGAAGATCCGGAAACCGAAGCGGTGATGATGATCGGCGAGATCGGCGGTCCCCAGGAGGCGGAAGCCGCGCTCTGGGTCAAGGAAAACATGTCCAAGCCGGTCATCGGATACGTTGCCGGTCTCACCGCGCCGAAGGGACGGCGCATGGGGCACGCCGGTGCCATCATCTCCGCCTTCGGCGACACCGCCGCGGAGAAGGCCGAGATCATGCGGTCGCTCGGATTGTCCGTGGCGCCCAGTCCCGCCGATTTGGGGAAGGCCGTGGCCGAGGCCTGGCGAAGCGCCCGTCTCGTCGCGCGGTCCTGACCCGATGAGCGGCAAGCCCCGCGTTGTCGTCACCCGGAAGATTCCGGCTCCGGTAGAGGAGGAGCTGACCCGGCTGTTCGACGTGACAGCTCAATCGTGACGATCGCCCGCTCGACGCCGCGGGGCTTCAGGATGTGCTGCGAACCGCCGACGGCATCCTGCCTACCGTCACCGACAAGCTGACCGCCGAGGTTCTCGCGGCGGATCCGCTCAAGACCAGGATCATTGCGAACTTCGGTGTGGGCTTTAACAACATCGACATCGCTGCGGCAAAGACGCGGGGCCTGACCGTCACCAATACGCCCGACGTCCTCACCGACGACACCGCCGACATCGCGACCACGCTGCTTGCTGATGATCGCCCGGAGAGCCGGAGAGGGTGAGCGTCACGTCCGCTCCAAATCCTGGACCGGATGGCGCCCGACCGACATGCTGGGCACCAAGGTGAGCGGAAAGACCCTTGGTCTGATTGGGATGGGCCGCATCGCAAAGGCGGTCGCGAAGCGGGCCCATCATGGATTCGGCATGCGGGTCATCTACCACGACCCGTATCCGCCGAAACCTGAAGAGGCGAAGGCACTGGGTGCCGAAGGCCGGGACAGCATCGACGCGGTGCTGGGTGAGGCCGACTTCGTCTCCCTGCATTGCCCGGCCACACCGGAGACCCGCCATCTCATCAATGCCGACCGGCTCAAGCTGATGAAGCGAGGGGCCTTCCTGATCAACACCGCTCGGGGCGATGTGGTGGACGAGGCTGCGCTGATCACCGCACTCAAGTCGGGGACGATCGCCGGCGCCGGGCTCGACGTGTATGAACGCGAGCCTGCCATGGCGCCCGAGCTGCTCTCGATGGAAAACGTGGCTCTGCTTCCCCATCTGGGCAGCGCCACGACCGAGACCCGCATCGCCATGGGCATGCGCGCGCTGGAAAACCTCAAACTGTTTTTCGCGGGCCAGCCCGTTCGTGATCGCGTCGTGTGACCCAGGAGCACACCGCCCCGTTTCCCGCCGAAGCCCTCCCCGCTTCAGCTGACCCACTCGCCGCCAGCGCAGCCGCCTACGCCACGGAGGTGGCGGAGCTTCTCTTCCGCCTGCTCCTCGACGTGGTGGGGACCCGTCAGCCCGAGGTGGTTCCCATCCTTGTAGGTGAGGCGCCGAGCCCCTCGGCAACGCCGGAGGAGATCGAGCGCGGCCTGCGAGCGCAGGGAATCTGGTTCCAGCTGCTCAGTGTCGCGGAGCAGAACGCGGGCATGCGACGTCGACGGCAGACCGAAACCGAACGGGGCATGGACCAGGTCCGAGGGACCTTTGCCCAGGTGATGACCGACGGGGCGAGGGCCGGCGGCAACGCGGACCGGATCCGCAAGCTGATCGCCGGTCTTCGAGTGCGGCCGGTGATCACCGCTCACCCCACCGAGGCCAAGCGAGTCACCGTTCTGGAAAAGCATCGCCGGATCTATCGCCGGCTGGTGGATCTGGAGTCTCCCCGCTGGACCCCGCGGGAACGCACCGCGCTGATCGACCAGCTTCGCAACGACATCGAGCTGCTCTGGATGACGGGAGAACTCCGGCTGGAGAAGCCGACCGTTCCGCAGGAGGTCTACTGGGGACTCCACTTCTTCAACGAGACGCTGTTCGAAGCCACCGGAGAGGTGCACGAGAAGCTCGACCGCTCACTTCAGATGGTCTTTCCAGGCGAGCGCTTCGAGATGCCTCCCTTCCTTCAGTTCGGTTCCTGGATCGGCGGCGACCGGGACGGGAATCCTTTCGTTACCAACGATGTCACCCGCCGCACCCTGGCGGAGAACCGTCGCGCCAGCCTGCAGCGCTATCACGCCCGCCTGGGGGAGCTGGTAAAGGCGCTGAGCATCACCGAGCGCGCGGTGGAGGTGCCGGCCGCCTTCCGCACGGCGCTGGATAAGGCACTCGCGAGTGTTCCGCACGGCAAGGAGATCGTGGTCCGGAACCCGGGAGAAATCTTCCGGCAGTACCTGGCGTGCATGATGGCTCGGCTGGAAGGCGCGATGCGTCACGCCGAATCGGGAGACACCTCCCGCTGCTCCGAGGGATACGCCACCGCCGACGAGCTGATCGCGGATCTGCGGGTCATGATGGGTGCGCTGAAGGACTCGCAGTCTTCGCACCTGGCAAATGCCTTTGTGCGGCCGGTGCTCCGCGAGGTGGAGGCTTTCCGGTTCAGTACCGTGCGGCTCGATCTCCGGGAGAATTCGGCTCGGCTCCACGACACACTTTCCGTCCTGTGGCGGGCCTCGACCGGAGAAACCGGAGAGCCGCCTCCTGTCGCGTCGAAGGAATGGAAAACGTGGCTCCTGGCCGAGCTGGGGAAGCCGCTGAGTTCCGATCATAAAGTCCCGGCAGGAGCCGGCGAGACGTTGGGCATGTTCCGGCTGGTGAGCGAAGTCAGGGATGGGTT